>CAXXLG010000001.1:0-1056865 GCA_963674495.2 Christensenellaceae bacterium
CAACCGTATTGCATGCGCCGTTTGGCTACGATCGAACTGCACAATAGAACTGGAGATCGCAATGATGGGAAGGGGATATGTACGATGAGTGCGCCAAACAGGGGGTTTAAGCTTGAGCACGAATACCTGGAAATGCTCAATCAAATGATGGATTTAAGTGACGTATCACAGTTGCACATGATGGACCGGATGAGAGCGGATCTGCATAAAAAAATCATGTTGAGCCGTGATTTTGCGTACGAGGAACACAACGAGGAGTTCTATCGTCGAAGCAAGGTTTTGATGAGCAATCTTGATGTCTTGCTTGGGTTTAATCCGCCCCAGTATATCGGCAAAAAAGCTGCCGAGCTGCATACACTGCTCAATTCCGAGGATTTTCAGGGCGTTTTTGGAGGGCAAACTCGATACGATTAAAACGCAGTACGGGGTAGTCAATGCCATTAACGACGGGGATGGCGCTGTGGCGCAGATGTGCCAAACCACGCAATTTGGAACGCGGTTGCGTTGCGTAGAGTGATTCGGTCCGATATACTGTAAGCAAATGATAAAAAGGGGTTTGAAATGATCGATACCATCCTGTTTGATTTGGACGGCACGTTGTTGCCCATGGATATGCCGGCATTTGAAAAGCATTATGGCCAAGCGGTGGCTCAATACGTTGCCCAAAAGGGGCTGGATACGCCCCGGTTTATGAAGGCGTTGATGGCGGGTACGCAAGCCATGCGTCTAAACAACGGTGCCATGTCCAACGCCCGACGGTTTGAAGAAATATTTTCAGGCTGTTCGCGCCTTACGATGAGAAGATGGATGCTTTGATCCGTGCCTTCTTTGACACCGAGCATTATATTCTCATGGATGCGGTGTCTGTCGACGAATATGCGGACAAACTGGTAAAACGCGCAAAAGCCTTGGGTTATACGGTCGTGTTGGCGTCCAATCCTTACTCGCCACGTCCCGGAACGATTGCGCGCATGAGAGCCGCGGGATTGGATCCGGCTGATTTTGCGTTGATCACCACCATGGAGAATTCATCCCATTGCAAGCCCAGCCTCGGATATTACGAGGAGGTGCTGCAAAAGGTTGGCAAACGGCCGCAGCAGTGTATGATGGTGGGAAACGATGTGGATGAGGATATGATCGCGGGGCAATTGGGCATCAAGACCTATCTGGTTTTGCCCTGTATGATCAACAGGCACGACGCGGACATCGCTGCGTATGAGCGGGGTACGCTGGAACAGCTGTACCGAAGTTTGACCCCGCCGACGTGATGGCCGGGTGTGGAGCGGCGTATGCAGACCGCTTGTTTGAGAATGTTGGCGCATATATGCTTTGTTGCGCGCATGCGTGTATATAGCAATTGGGAAACACGCGAGATAGGGCGTTCTGTGTATCCGATGCACGGATGTAGTACCGCTAAAATCACATCGACTGGGAGGAATTGAACATGGCAGAGCTTTCACTGGTACGCGTTGATACCCATCTGATTCACGGGCAGGTACGCAATGTTTGGCTCAAACGCTACCCCGCGAAACTCATCGTCATCATCGATGATAATATTGCGGCGGATTCGATCGTGTCGCAGGTTTACAGGCTGGCAACACCACTGGGTACAAAACTGTTGACATTGACCATTGATCAGGCGGCGCAATCATGGAAGAAGGATCGATTCGGGCCGGTGGGCCCGGCCTTTGTGTTGATGAGTGATGTGCCAACCGCATATGAGGTGTACAAAAAGGGGTTTGAGTTTCCGGATTTGCTGATCGGTTGGGTTGGGGGCACGGCGGGAGGCGGCCTGTTTGGGCCGCTTAAGCTCACGGAGGAAGACGAGCGCATGTTGGATGAACTGCGAAAAATGGGATGCAATGTGTCCTTTCCGGATATTCCGGCGGAGTACGGGGGGGATTAAACAGGCGAAGTGCGTATGAGAAGAATTGGAATTGTCTATACCCATCTACCAGGCTTCGCCTTAATAGGGGAAAGCGTTTGTCTAAAAAACCTTTCGAGATTATCTAAACCCGCCCACTGCCCAATTGAGGTAAGCAAAAGGGCGGTGCCCCTTTGGATCCTCGCTAGCCAACCAGAGAGGGTGTTGAAAGACATGGCCCTGTTGCTTCCGCTTTAAACCGCTGGGCAAAGAAATTATCTAAACCCGCCACCGCCCAATTGAGGTAAGCAAAGGGGCGTTGCCCTCTTGGATACCCCAAGGCTTTGCTTTTCAAGGTGGGAGCAACAAACACGAATACAGATGATGACGCTTTAACTCATGGCATGGCTACAATTTATTGTACAAGGCTTACATTTGGTAGGATACCGACGGAATTGGAATATAATAAGGACCTCGTACATACGAGGTCCTTATTTGTTCGAACCGTACCAATAAAACTCAAAGACGCTGGCGCCAACAAGCGCATGGATGGAATGTATAAACTGGCTATGGCGATGGACAGTGAATGGTGAACACGCGCAGTATGCCGATGGAGATATCAGCGCACAAGGCAAGGTTTCCTATGATCGAACGCCCCACCCCGGGATGAGGTATTGCATGGCGATGGTGTCGTTGCGTATGTCCATATCTTGTTCCAGATACAGCTGATGTGCTTTTTGGATTTGATCCATGTCCGGCTCGATGCCAAGCCCCGGCTTGTTCGGAACATCAATGCAGCCGTTTCTGATTTGAAGAGGTTCCTTGGTCAGTCGTTCGTCACCCTCCTGCCAGATCCAGTGCGTGTCACAGGCGTTGATCTTTCCGGGTACAGCAGCGGCGGTATGCACGATCATGGCCAGCGATATGTCAAAGTGGCTGTTGGAATGGTTGCCCCACGTCAGTCCAAAGTTGTGGCACAGCTGGCCTACGCGAACCGAGCCCGCCATCGTCCAAAAATGTGGATCGGCCAAGGGGATATCTACCGATTGCAGCGCCACGGCATGCCAAAGCTGCCGCCAGTTGGTGGCGATCATGTTGGTAGCGGTGGGCAGCCCCGTTCTGTGCCGGAACTCCGTCATGATTTCGCGACTGGAGAATCCCTTTTCTGCGCCGCAGGGATCCTCGCAATAGGAAAGGATGCCGTTCATATCGTGGCACAGCGATACCGCCTCGTCAAGCGACCAACAGGCGTTGGGATCCAGCGTGATACGACTGTCGGGAAACACCGCTTTGAGCGCCCACACGGATTGTATTTCCGTGCTACCGTCCAAAACACCGCCCTTGAGTTTGAAATCGCGGAACCCGTATTTTTCCCGTGCGGCGATGGCCAGTGCCGTCAGCGCGCCCGATGTCAATGCCTGCTCGCGTCGAATGCGGTACCAGGAACATTCCTTATGGCCCTCAACATAGGGCAGGTCGGTTTTTCTGTGATCTCCTATATAGAAGATATAGCCCAAAAACGGGACGCTGTTCCTTTGCATACCGTCACCGAGCAGGGCGGCTACCGGTACGCCGATATACTGGCCCAAAAGGTCCAGAAGCGGCGCTTCGATTCCCGTTACAACGTGAACGCTGATGCGTAAATCAAACGTCTGCAATCCGCGTACTTCGTTTTGCAGGGGAAAGGATGCTTTAACGGTTTGCAGCGTATTCTTGTATTCACCCAGTTGTGTGCCCACCACCAATGGGATGCACGAGTTTAGCGCATCCGTGATCTTTTTTCCGCCCGGAACCTCGCCCAATCCTACATGTCCATCGCTGTCGGTAAGTATAACGATGTTGCGCGTAAAGAAGGGTGAATGCGCGCCACTGAGGTTGAGCAGCATGCTGTCGTGTCCCGCAACGGGAATCACCTGCATATGGACGATGGTAGGGGTCATAGCCTGTCCTCCGTTATGTGTCGATTATCAGAATTGTACCATACGCATCGGATGATGTAGCAATAAAAAAGCTCACTTACACGGTGGTATGCGTTAGAGGGTATAACGTATCGTCGTCAGATGCATCGGGCAAACAGGGATGGCGCCTGCGTCAAAAAACCGCGACACTGTACATCCGAATAGACATTGGCCTACTTTGGTCAGCGAACCAAACACGGGCGATGGGGATCGAATACCCAACCTGGGATGAGGTGTTGCATGGCGATGGCATCGTCCCGGTCACCCAGCGAATGTTCTACGTACAGCTGGTGTGCTTGCTCAATCCGGTCAAAATCCGGTTCAATGCCAAGACCCGGCTTGTCCGGTATATCGATGCAGCCATCTTTGATTTGAAGCGGATGTTTGGTAAGCTGTTCTTCGCCTTCTTGGTAAATCCAGTGTATGCCGCATGCGTTGATATTACCGGGTACGGCGGCGGCGGTGTGCACCATCATGGCCAGCGATATATCGAAGTGACTGGCGGAATTATTGCCCCATTTCAGTCCGAAGTTGTGACATAGCTGTCCCACGCGCACGGAGCCGGACATGGACCAATAATGTGGGTTGACCAGCGGGATGTCCACCGATTGCAGCGCCACGGCGTGCCAAAGTTGCCGCCAGTTGGTGGTGACCATGTTGCTGGCTGTGGGGATACCGGTCTTCCTGCGAAACTCCGTCATGATCTCGCGGCCGGAGAACCCTTTTTCCGCACCGCAGGGATCCTCGCAATAGGAAAGGATGCCGTTCATATCACGGCAAAGCGATACCGCCTCGTCAAGTGACCAACAGGCGTTGGGATCCAGCGTGATGCGGCTGTCCGGGTACACACCTTTGAGCATCCATACGGCCTGCATCTCCGTGCTGCCATCGAGCACACCGCCTTTGATCCTGAAATTCCGAAAGCCATATTTTTCCCGAGCTGCGATTGCCAATGCCACCAATGCGTTCGGCGTCAACGCCGGATTACGGCGGATGCGGTACCAGGTACATTCGTCGTTGCCCGAGACATAGGAAAGATCTGTCTTGTTCTGGTCGCCGATGAAGAAGATATTGGCCAGGCACGGCACATTTTTGTGATGCAATCCGTCGCCCAGCAGCGCCGCAGCCGGTACACCCAGGTACTGGCCCATCAGGTCCAAAAGCGGCGCTTCGATGGCTGTAAAAACGTGCACACCGGTGCGAATGTCATATGTTTGATATCCGCGTTCTTCGTTTGTTGGCTTAAGGAATGCGTTGACGGTAAGAAGCGTGTTTTTATATCCACCCAGCCGCGTTCCCACAACAAGCGGAATGCACGAAATCAACGCGTTTGTAATCCTTTTGCCACCCGGTACTTCGCCTAAGCCCACGCGGCCCGTGCTGTCGGTAAGTATAACGATGTTGCGCGTGAAGAAAGGCGAATGCGCGCCACTGAGGTTGAGCAGCATGCTGTCGTGTCCAGCAACGGGAATCACCTGCATATCGACGATGGTAGGGGTCATGGTCTGTCCTCCTAAATGTGTTGATTATCAGTATTGTACTATACATGAAACGTATTACGTTGAAAGAACAAATTTTACATGCCCGGTGGCATGTGTTGTGGGATTCATATATTGCCGATGTAAGACGCATCGGACAAAACAAACGGATACAACGCAAAAAACGACGACGCTGTGTCTGCGGATACCATTGGCCGGTTTTGGTTCAGCGCACCAAGCATGGGCGCTTCGGATCGAATACCCAGCCGGGGATAAGATATTGCATGGCGAGGGTATCATTGCGCGCGCCCAATGAATGCGTCAGATACAATTGGTGTGCCTGCTCGATCTTCTCAAAATCGGGTTCGATACCGAGACCCGGCTTGTCCGGTACATCGATGCAGCCATTTTTGATTTGAAGCGGTTGTTTGGTCAACCGTTCGTCGCCCTCCTGCCATATCCAGTGTGTATCGCAGGCGTTGATTTCGCCGGGCACGGCGGCGGCGGTATGCACCACCATTGCCAACGAGATATCGAATGCGTTGGCAGAATGTGTGCCCCAGGTCAGTCCGAAGTTGTGGCACAGCTGACCCACGCGCACCGAGCCGGACATGGTCCAAAAATGCGGATCGGCCAACGGAATGTCCACCGATTGCAGCGCCACGGCGTGCCAGAGTTCCCGCCAGTTTGTGGCAATCATGTTGGTGGCGGTGGGGATACCGGTCTTCCTGCGAAATTCCGTCATGATTTCACGGCCGGAGAATCCGTTTTCCGCGCCGCAGGGATCCTCGCAATAGGTTAGGATACCGTTCATGTCGTGACACAGCGATACCGCCTCGTCAAGCGACCAACAAGCGTTGGGGTCCAACGTGATGCGGCTGTCCGGAAACGCAGCCTTGAGCGCCCAGATAGCTTGTATCTCGGTACGCCCATCCAGTACGCCGCCGTGCAGCTTGAAGTCGCGGAATCCATATTTCTCCCGCGCGGCGATGGCCAGTGTCACCAACGCGCCCGGTGTTAACGCCTTATCGCGCCGAATGCGGTACCAAGAGCATTCGTCGCTGCCCTCCTTATACAAAAGATCGGTTTTTCTGCGGTCGCCGATACAGAAGATATAACCAAAAAACGGCACGCTCTTGCGCTGTATCCCGTCGCCCAGCAGCGCCGCCACCGGAACGCCAAGATACTGGCCCATCAGATCCAATAGCGCGGATTCAATGCCGGTGAAAACGTAGGCGTGAACGTGCATTACCTGTGTCCTGCTTATGATGCTATTCTCTTGCAGGAAGGTTTGCACGCCAAGCAACGTGTTTTTGTACATGCCAAGATCCGTGCCCACCACCAGCGGAATGCTCGCCTTGAGCGCGTCGGTAACCATTTCGCCGCCCGGTACCTCGCCCAGGCCTACGTGGCCCGCACTGTCCGTTACTATGATGATGTTGCGCGTAAAAAAGGGGGCATGAGCGCCTTTGAGGTTGAGCAGCATGCTGTCTTGTCCAGCAACCGGAACTACCCGCATATCCTCAATGCGTGGGGTCATCCGTGTACCTCCTATTTTTTGGCTTCTGCAATATACAAACATTTTACCATAGGCAAAGATTGTATTTCTACACAGGGCACCATAATACACGTTCAAAATATGAACTATTGTTTGACACATGCGTTATGGTAGTGAATTATCGTTATAATACGATGGCGAAAACAGTACTATAAATGCAATAAATATATGATATATACCGTATAGCAATATGAATGTATGAGAATAGTAAAATAGATGTTTAATACAGATGGTATATGATAAAACATGAAAGGCTATTTATAGTAAATATAACATTTAGAAAACAAACATACAATCCTGCTTATTGGCGTCGATAGACAAGTTGTTGAAATGGGATGGGGATGTGTGCGATACAGCGAACAGTTAACCGCGCATAACCAGAGTAGCGGCGAGGACAAGGGCAATTGTAATGACGGTGGAAGCGGCGATGTGAAGTATGCGCCACATTGCATGCCGAGGAGTACCAATGGTCATCAAAGCGCCGGATGCGAACAGCATGATGGCCAGTACCGCTACCACCACCATCATGCTTATGATAAAGCCGCTGACGCCGGTCTTTTGAACGATACGTATCAAAGTGTAGGCCAGGCCCGCTGTTGCCAGCAATGATATGAGCTTGTGTACCGTGATCAAAAGTGTTGGGTACGGCGCGCCGGTTATACATAGATAGATGCCGGATGCAACGGCGGCAAGAAACAACAGAACGGATGCGATGGTCATTGGGTTCCTCCTGTGTTGGTTGATTGTTCTCGATAGCCTCTTGTTATTTGTCACAGATGAAAGGGCAGGGCTTGTGGTGCTTGGATTCTGCGTATCCGATGTTGAAGAATTCATTTCTATTAGTATAAACGCAGATTGCAAAATATGAAATACTTTAATCCCGTTGAAATGTGCAAATACAACGAAGATGGCGTGTTAGGCCATATACGGTGGAATGGAACGATCTATACCCGCCCACCACGCTTCGCTTTTTAAGGGAGATCCAATTCCCCCTTGAGAAACCCCCTGGATCGCTGCTTTTTTGTGAAAAAGCAAGCGGGTTAAGGGATTTGCCGCTGCGCATACAGCATAGCTTACGGCAAATGATATTGAATTAGGGGAAAGCGTTTCCCCTTAAAAATCCCCTTTCAGGAGGATCGAATCCCGCCCACCACCCAATTAAGGTATGCAAAGGAGGCAAGCCCCCTTTGGAACCCCGGCTGTCGCCGTTTGGGACAAGAAGGTATTGAGAACCCTCTGAAAGACATGGATTCAGGTTTCGTTATTCACGCGCTTTCGTCTCATGCTTTCAGAACCTCCGATTCGCTGTTACTGCCACTGGCAACGCTCATTTGCGGTTCCCGCCGCCAATTGAGGTATTCAAAGGCGGGTTATGGATTGGGATTAGGGGGAAGGGGTTTGCCGCTTCGCATGCAGCGTAGCTTACGGCAAATGATATTGAACGAAACAGGGCATGCGCCTACGTATGGATAGCTGCAGGATTAGCGTTGTACATGTTCAATAAAGATGCGCCAAAAAAAGTGCAGGCGGCAGACACTATATTGACAATGGCTTTTTAGAGCAATACAATTAAAACACAAACATATGTTCGCATATTTCCCATAAAGCAGTGCGGGCATTGGGGTGCTGGAGAGTGTTTACAATATGCCGCGGGAAAAGTCGACGATGGCACGGGTAGACGATTTGCCCTCTTTGGCCCCCGTTATGCGAATATTTGTGCGTTCTAATTGGAGATTTCCAAAATTGGCCGGTTTGTTTTATTATGGAACTACAAAAACTGACAGGTTTGAGTTTTATGTGCATGCGGAACCAAACCGGGGAGGTATTCACATGATGTATAATAAAAGGATTTTGTTAACCTGTGCAAAGACTCGTCAAAGGGTATTTGTAACGGATGAGCATATCATCGTGAATTGCCGCTGTCCCCGCTTCTGTCCAATTCTTCGCGGACAATCTGACGTATGTACGAACGTATGTCCGCTGTTTTCGCAACGCCCGGTTCAGCCGGAACGGCCTCAAAAATAGCATCCCGAATCACCTCGCGCTCTTCCGATGGAAGGGCTTCTTTTTTTGGCCCGTATGTCCGTATGCGCTGGCCGCTCACCTCGATATCCTGCGCAAACAGGGGATCATCAGTTCGCCCGAGCAGATAGTCCACGGATACGCCAAAATAATCAGCAATGCGTATGGTTGTGTTGAAGTTGGGCTCGCGCTTACCGCTCTCCCAACCGCCTACAGTGGATTGACTGACGCCCAGCTTTGTGGCGAGCTTTGCCTGCGAAAGACCGGCGGCTTCCCGAAGGGATTTTAATCTGATGCGGAACATAGGCATCTTCCTTTCAGAAACATTTAACCATATCGTGAACACCATCGCAAGATGCGATAAATAAATCCCGGAAATAATCGCATTAAGCGTTGACTATCGCGTAAAGTAGTGGTAATATAAACGCAGATAGCGATTATATTACGCGAAGTGCCATGAGATCTGGACGGAGATAGGGTCGGACGGGTGCGTATCTACGTTGAATGTTACGGCTTTGGGCAAGAACGCGATGTACTAAGGTCATTGCAATACGCCATAATACTAAAGATGCGGTTCTATGTACGATGTAGCAGGAAGGAAAGGCAATGTTTTTGTGCAATGAGTGCGGGGGCGTGTTTGAGCAGCCGAAGACCGGTTACGATGTGTATTTGGAACATTTCGGGCATCCGTGTCGGGAGGAGTTCGATGCATGTCCCTTGTGCGGGGCGGATAACATCGTTCGGGCAGTGCGGTGCATAGCTTGCGGGTTCTATGTGCAGGCGGACAAGGCGGAGGAAGGATTTTGCTCGGCCTGTGCGCTGAGCGTGGTTAAGCGGTTTGGCGCGTTTGCGGATACGCTGACCAAGGCGGAGAAAGATCTGTTGAACGCGCGATTTTATGGTGTGGATGTGTTTGTGTGAGGAGGTTTGCCGCTTTGCAAGAAACTTGGCTTGCAAAAACGGATTGATATTAAGGGGAAAGCGTTTCCCCTAGATTGCCTTTTTGGGATATCTATACCCACCCACCGCCCAATTGAGGTATAAACAATTTTGTTGATACAAACGCGGGTGTGATGCTGGGCAGTATTCATACGAAAAAAGCGATGGTATATAGAAAAGGTCAAAAGATGCAAACAATGTATACAACGGTGGAAGGTGGATGTCTTGGCGAGAAAACGGATGATCAGTCCGGAGATATGGCAGAGTGAGGATTTTGCCAAGTTGTCCCTTTTGGGTAAGATGGTTTTCATCGGCATGTTCTCTCACGCAGACGACGAGGGGCGCGGACGGGCCAAGGCGGCGTACATCAAATCCGTACTGTTTCCCTATGAGCGCGGCATGCGGGTGGGCGATGTGGATAAGGCGCTTTGTGACATTGCGCGGTACATGTCGGTGATGTTCTATAGGGTCAACGGCAACGAGTATTACCAGCTTGTGAACTGGCGGGTATGGCAGCGGGTGGACAAGCCGCAAAAGAGCAAACTACCGCCATGTGATGAACATGTCGAACGGATACGCAAGGGGGATGAGGTCATAAGCGTTAAACGTGCACGGCGCACAGCGCGCGGTACAGCAAAGGACAAGGAAAAGCTGCCGGGGGACGATGATGCGGCGGAAGATAATGGCATGCGGAACAAGGAAAACGGCGCGGGCGGGTATGGACAGGATGGCATCGCGCAGGAGCGCGAAAAGCGAAACACAGTGGCGGGCATAGCGGATGCGGATCAGGATGCGAACAGCGGGAAAGGTGGCGTAAGCGTAGGTGGACAGGCCGCGGAGCCGGACATGTGCATTGGTGGCGGGATGAACGCCAAAACACATAAAAAAACAGCGCACAGTGGCAATAAGGACGATACAAACAGCAACGTGAATGCGAATATTGCAGGCGGTGTGGATAAAAGCGGTTCGATACCGGGTGATGTTGGAAGGGATAATGCAATGGGGACGGACGGTTTGCACGCATGCACAGGCGGCAAGGTTAAAGGCGGAACGTCGTATGCGCTGACGGCGGCAAGCAGCGTGACGGTGAGCGCGGACGACGGCGGCGCGGTGGTGACGTATGAAACGGCGGCATGCGATGGGGCGGATGGAAAAGGGTCTTCGATGGATAGCGGAGGCATCGTCGAAGAGTCGGCGAATGATCGGCGAACGGTTGTGTCCAATAGAATAGAAGAGAAGATAAAAAAAAAGAACGGAAGGTTTATGGCGCCGGATCAGAAGGATTCCACGAACGATCCCGTATGCATATCGTTGCCGCTGTGCGACGGGACGGATTATCCCATACGGCACAGCCAACAGAAGCGGTGGGCAACGCTGTATCCCGCGGTGGATGTACTACAGGAACTGCGCAAGATGGTTGGATGGTGTGAGGCCGCACCAAATAAGCGCAAGACAAAATCAGGTATTCTTCGCTTTGTCACCGGATGGCTCGCCCGCGAGCAGGACAGGGGCGGCACGCGTGCCGCCATGCAAAAGGACAAGCCGATGAACCCAGCGTTGCACTACCCACAGCGCGAGATTGTTTCGGACGACGGCGACGGTATCCATTGGATTTGACCATGGGTGATACAAACGGTTTGTGTGAGCGAATGAGACAAAATCATGAGGAGGGTGAGGTACGGATATGGATCAACATGCATTGAAACAGCTTTTACATCTGAGGCGGGAGATCGACGCGCTTGCCAAACGGAAGAAACGCTTGGAGCAACGCGCAACGGTCATAACCCACATCATTGGCAATATGCCTCGGGAGAGCGGCCTAAAAGACCGGGTGGGCGATTACGGGAGCGAACTCGCGTATCTTGACATCATGATGGACAATGCCATTGCGCGTTGCATGCACGCATACCGTGAAGCGTTTGGGTTTATCGAGTCCATCGAAGACAGCGAGCTAAGGCGCATCATGCGGCTTAGGTATTTGGACGGACTGACGTGGCAAAAGGTCGCCTATGCCATCGGCGAGCATGACGAACAGTATCCCAGACGAAAGCACGACCGGTTTTTGGAGAGAGGGTAGGGGGATTGAATGGTAAAAGGATGCGATCGCATAGGCCGCATCTTTTTATTTTACGCATTGGGGTAATATCCACACAACAATGATATTGGTTTGAATGGGATAAATTTCGTACATGCTTTCATTTTATCTTTTCTTGCTTTACAATAAAGCTATAAAGGGCAAGGCATTTTATCTAAACTTGCCCACTGCCCTTTTTGGAATATGGGGCAAGCCCCCAAGACACTATGACCCGATAGGGACATCTTTGCATATATATGTCATTGTCATACCGATAAACAAACGAGGGAATTTCATAACGAAAACTATTTTGATCCCATAGCGGTGCTCAACAAAACACGACGATCAGTATGTTTGCAATTCGTGGCATAACGATATGCTGACGAAAACATCAACATAGAAAAAAACGATGGGGAGGTTGTTATGAAAAAACGAGTTTATTCCATTTGCATGGCATGTCTTGCGGTACTTCTTGTGGCGGGGTGCGGTACGCCCGTGTCAGCGCCCAGCGCGACGGTGGAGATGACACCAAGTCCGACCGCGATGGAAACGCCCACGCCTACGCTCATAACCACACCCACGCCGGTAACGGAGAAGCGCATCGGGTTTGTACGGGATGCGTACACGCACGACGGGATTGACTACATCGTTATTGATTATGTCAGTTTTCTCACCGGTGACGATGCCGTTGAAAAGGCCAAAGAGGACGGTATGGCGGAGCAGGACATGGATGGAACCTGGTATGTGCCCAACGACTACTACATTGCCAACGACAACCCCGCGCTGCGTACGTTCCCGCTGAGTGGGGAGTGCACCATTGGTATCATTGATTTCTCCGGGGCTGGCGGCGGGTTGGCCATGATTGAGATTACGCTTGCCGAACTGAAGGCGTATGATCTTGCCGATGGACGGATGCTGATGCATGTGGACGTAAAAAACGGGGTAGTGGAGAATTTGGAGGAACAGTATAGGCCGTAGGGATTATCCATCCTAACCCACCACGCTTCGCTTTTTAAGGGGGATCCAATTCCCCCTTGAGCAACCCCCTGGATCGCTGCTTTTTTGCGGAAAAGCAAGCGGGTTAAGGGATTTGCCGCTGTGCATACAGAATAGCTTGCGGCAAATGATATTGAATTAAGGGGAAAGCGTTTCCCCTTAAAAATCCCCTTTCGGGAGGATCGAATCCCGCTCACCACGCTTTGCTTTTCAAGGGGGATCCAATTCCCCCTTGAGCAACCCCCTGGATCGCTGCTTTTTTGCGGAAAAGCAAGCGGGTTAAGGGATTTGCCGCTGCGCAGACAGCATAGTTTACGGCAAATGATACTGAATTAAGGGGAAAGCGTTTCCCCTTAAAAATCCCCTTTCGGGAAGATCGAATCCCGCCCACCACCCAATTGAGGTATGCAAAGGAAGCAAGCCCCCTTTGGAACCCTGACAGTCGCAGTTTGAGATCGCCAGGATGTAAGATGTCGATATGGATTGGGACGGAATTGGGTGTAGGGAGATAAAAAAAGGTGTCAATCGTGTGCACAACCTTTGAAATGAACAATACATCATGGTAAAATACTTTATACAGAGAACATAGCTGTTATTTGAGGCCAACATCCAACAACATCAAACAGGAGGTATGATCATGAAGTATTCCATTGAAGGGGGCACGCTGCCCGTTGCGATCATCGATTTGCAGCCCGGCGAACAACTGGTCAGCGAGGCGGGCGGACGCACTTGGGTGCGCGGCAACATCACGACACAAACTTCTTCCGCCGGAGGCATGAAAAAGAGCTTGGGGCGTATGATCAGTGGTGAGAGCCTGTTCATGAGCGTTTATACAGCGCAGGGACCGGCACAGATCGCGTTTGCATCGTCGTTTCCCGGTAAGATCATTGCTAAGCCACTTCAGCCAGGCGAGAGCATAATCTGCCAGAAAAAGGCATTTATGTGCGCGACCGCGGGCGTGGAGCTCAGCGTATTTTTCCAAAAGAAGTTTGGTGCGGGTCTGTTTGGCGGCGAGGGTTTTATCATGCAGCGCGTCACCGGCCCCGGCCTGGTGTTTTTGGAGTTTGACGGTCATGTGGTTGAGTATTCGTTGGCACCGGGAGAGCGCGTCGTTTGCGACACCGGCGTTGTAGCCATGATGGAACAGACGTGCAACATGGAGATCGAGCGGGTTAAGGGCGTGAAGAACGTACTGTTCGGTGGCGAGGGGATGTTCGATACCGTAGTGACCGGGCCGGGCAAGGTTTGGCTGCAGTCCATGACCTTACCGGGTCTTGCATCGTTGATCATACCGTTTATACCCAGCAAATAGGAAAGGGTTATAGAAGCGATACAAAAGGAGCAACCGAGCGTTGCTCTTTTTTTGTGTTTAAATATGTGCAACACGAGTATTTTCATGGCGCATTGTTTGTTGATTGGGACATAGGGAATCCAAGTATTATCTATACCCGCCCACCACCCATTGAGGTGATCAAAGGGGCGCAGCCCCTTTGGAACCCCCGGCTATCGCCGTATGAGACGGGGCAGTGCAATAAGGCAGGGGTATGGATTGGGACGGGATTTCTACAGTGTGATCGAATTCCGTCCACCACCCGATTGAGGTGATCAAAGGGGAGTAGCCCCTTTGGAACCCCCGGCTATCGCCGTATGAGACGGGGCAGTGCAATAAGGCAGGGGTATGGATTGGGACGGGATTTCTACAGTGTGATCGAATCTCACCCACCGCCCATTGAGGTGATCAAAGGGGCGCAGCCCCTTTGGAACCCCCGGCTATCGCCGTATGAGACGGGGCAGTGCAATAAGGCAGGAGTATGGATTGGGACGGGATTTCTACAGTGTGATCGAATCTCACCCACCACCCGATTGAGGCATTCAAAAGCGAATTGCCCTTTTTGGATTCCCTCAAAACAGCAAAGATAGAACAGGGAGCATGTCGGAAAATCTGACGAAAATGACGAAGTATATGGTGTACAGTGACAATGAAAGTACGGCATATCATGGTACATATTATTTTCAGTTGTATCCGCATAAAATCGGTCAATGCTCATCAACTTTACGGAGTGCAAAGGGATTATGCACAAAGGTTAATAATGAGCGCCTTCCAGCTTTTATAAAGAGAAATTAAACCCTCTTGCCCTATGCCGGGGGCACATCACAGGATTTGAAATCTATGAAAAATATGCAGAACGAAAACAAAAGGAAAGATTAGGGAGAAATAGCGTTCCCTTTGATTCCAATTGTTCATACAATCTGTGGTTTGTACACGGTGGCAAATAACAACAGGGAGGAATTATCATGGCAAACGCATTGACAACTGCACTGGACGAGCTGGCGCAGTATCATTCGCCGGATTACGCGGGACTGTATGGTGAAACGGCCGCTGCACAGCTTTCGGCGATGGACGCACAGTATGCGGCGCAGCTTCAAGCGCTAAACGAACGTTATGCAAAGGCTGGGCAGGCTTACGAAACGGCGCGCAGCAAAGCCAATGATTACGCAAATCTGTCCGCCATTGGCAACAATGAGGCGGCTGGCAATGCTTATGGGGCAGCGCCAAGATATTCTCAAACGTCGCACATGCACGAGCAAAACGCGCTTGCAAACGCGCTGAACAACGCATATATGCAACAGGCAAATGTACAGAGCGACATCAACAGCGAAATAGCACAGGCCGGATTAAACCAACAAGCCCAAGCGGCGGCGCTGATGTCAATGATTGATTCGAACAAGCTCGCCGCGCTGCAACAGGAGAACCAGTTTGCGTCCAATTATGGGCTGCAACGATCGTCACAGGAAGAAGCAGCGAGTCGGTTCAACGAGCAACTGACACTGGCTAATCAGCAGAATGCCATGAATCAGGCGTATCAGGAGCTAAAGGCGTTTGGCAGGATCAAAACGCAGGCTGCGGCGGACGCGCTGGGGGTAAAAGTGGGGACGACGCTTGGTAGCTTGAAGGTGAGATCCTCCAGGGGAGGCAGCGACACCGATTATAGAAAAAACTATGAAGAGATCGTCAAATATATAAACAGCGGACAGGTTGACGCCAATGGCATAATGGCCGCTGCGGATGCAAACCATGTTACGCCTGATCAGCAGATCAAATTATTGTCAAGGCTTACACACGGATCGGAAGATTGGGTTAAGAAGCATTATAACCTATAAATAGCAGTTCCTTATAAATTAGGGGGGCATTGAAATTTGGAAAACTGGAGAAAAACATACGTCAAGGATTATAAACCTGCTACTCAAACCTTTGAAGAGCGGGCAAATAAAATAGGTGATTCCACATCCAAATTATCATGGGAAGACTGGAAGAAAAAGTATATTAATGTGAATTCATCGGGGTATTCTTCCACCACCCCCACCTACACACAGGAAGGTATTAACAAATACATTCAAGCCATCGAAAATCCCGTGCAACAGGTGGAGAGCGTATATGACCTTACGCAGAGGATTCAGGCTAAATACAACCTGAGCAATACTGCACAGTTCAAGCAATATACGGATGAGTTGCAAAAGGCGCTGATACAAAGACAGAATCAGCAAGCTGTTTATGACGAGTATAAGGCGCTGGTAGACGATGGAATTAAAAAAGGCATCATCGTTGTGGAGCAGGAACAACAAGCCACCGCTAAACCCACGGCCCAAGAGATCATCGATTTTGAAGAGAGTATCAAAAAAGATGCGCTGATCTATGGTTGGGACATGAATGAGCTGCTCCAACTCGCCAAGCAGGCCAACTACGATCAGAGCAAATTCATCCAACTGGGCGAAGCGGCTGGATACGATATGGTCAACGACAATGCGTTCCAGTACTTTGCAGAAAGCCTTGTGCAAGGCATTGGCCACGGTATTGAAGACATCTGGAATACGGTAAATACCAGCGGCGTGGCAACCTATGGCTATGATTGGTTGGCACAGGCGCAGGAGCAGATGAACAACGCCCCGGATTTTCTCAAAGGATACGGACAACCGCTGTACGATGCGACGGACGAGTATCTATCCGACGTTCGCACCTATAAAATCGGCGTAGCGGAGCAGCAGCTCAACGAATCTGCGCAAAGGCAGGCGGATGAGCGCGAGACACTAAACGTCCGGTATGGCGACGTGTCCGATACTGGGAAATGGGTTGGCGAAAACATCGCGTATACGGGTGGGCGGATGGCGTCGGCCATTGCAGCAGCCAGCGTGAATCCATTGGCGGGTGGCGCGCTGCTGTTTGCCCAGGCGAAGGGCGGCGGGATGAAGCAGGCGGTTGCGGCGGGCGCGGACCTTGCGACGGCGGAGATGTACGGCAACGCGGTAGGGCTGACGGAGGTATTGATCGAAGCGGTAAGCGGCGGTATGGTGGGTTTGTCACCGATGAAGGGGTTATCTGGTAAGCTGGTCGAGAAGGTCAGCAATACGGCGGTTGCAAAGACGGTATCCAAATTCGTCAACACGACGGCGGGCAAATGGGTGGTCATGACGGTATCGGGGGCTGTGGGTGAAGGCTTGGAAGAAGTTGCATCGGAAGCACTGACGCCGGCACTGATGCAGGCGACATTCGATCCGAACGCCCAATTGCCGACAATGGGTGAACTAATGGAAACGTTTGCCAGTTCTGCGGCATTGGCGACAGTGATCGGTGGGCCGACAAATGTATCCAAAGCAAAAGCGGAAATCCAAATCGCGTCGGATATAAAGCTGAGCGCGGCGGTACGCGCTGCTACAGACAACGTAGAGCAGGATTATAAACTTCAGGAGCAAAACAAAGGGCAACAGGGCAACGTATTGTCCTTTGCATTGGCGCAGGAACAGAAAATGCAGCGTATAGCGGCGGCGCAGGCGGTGGCGGACGCGGACAACGGGCAGGTCAACAGGCAGGTCCAGGCGCAAGGGCAGAGATCGGCGGGTAATGCCCTGTTGTATGACAACACGAATGCCGCGGCACAGAATACCCGCGCAAACAACCCGTTGCAGGCGGCGCTGGACGCAGAAGCAGAAAAAGCGTGGTATGGCAATGCGGGGCGGAATATGCAGGGGGAAAACGCGGCGGATAGCAGCGCTGTTCTAAAGGCGCTGCCCGTGCCGCAGTCGATGCAAGACAACGCGGGAAATATACCGTCGGTGGGGCAGGTGGGCAACACCGTGCAGCAGGACGGCACGGAAATAAATTCTCAGAAGAATATGCTGAAAAAGATACCGGGCGAGGATGCTTCGGTAAATGTGCCTGTTGTGGAATTGGTGATGGAGAAAATATTGTCGAGGAAGAACAGTGACGGGACGATCACCAACGATCTTGCGGAAGAGAACGCAAAAACGGCGTCCAGAATTACCGTGGACAAAAACAGCAAAACGGCCACGAAGAAATTCGGAAGCGTTGAACAGTTACAGCAACGCGTTGCATTGACTGGCGATAAAAACGGCACTATGCAGCTTTTTACGCTCAGCGAACTTATCCAAAGAGGTACGGTAACCGAGCAACATGCACGGGACATCACGAAGCAACTCTCCATGACCGAAATAAAGTTGGATGGCGAGACGTATTATGTGCCGAGTTACCAAGCAGATGGGTTGACGGGTGCGTTTACGGATAGGAATAATAGCGGTATAATTAGTAACACGACGGGTGGTGATAGAGGTAAGAATGACAACGCAATAACCTATAATAGTGCTAAGGAAATCCCCAAAAAAGAGAGGCAAGGGAAACCCAAGAATTCGCCAGATATTAATAAATGGTACAATGGGAATGGGAAAATTTCCATAGATAATAGTGGCATATGGACGTATCATGGTTGGGAAGGCCATTCAGTAAGTTATCCTAATGGATATCCAGAGTTCAAATCAGCAGGGATGGTTATTCAAGAGGTTGATATAGGGAGTTTTGTAGATAGAACGAGTGATTATAAAAAAGCAGATTTATTAGCACCTAATGGACCAAGAGATGCTGCGAATAATACTTGGCACCACCATGAAGATGGTAAAACTTTACAAGAGATAGATTCAATTCTCCATAAAAGATTTACGCATAGGGGCGGAATCTCACTAAAAAAGTATGTGGAGGTAAATAAGTAATGATACTCAAAAATTTTGGGGTTGCAACAAAGAAGCAGATTGCATATTTTGAAAAAAAGTGGTCTTTACATTTACCAGAAGAGTATAAGAGATTTTTACTGGAAACAAATGGCGGTATTGTTCGGAAGGATGAATCGAATAAAATACGAGTTGAAGATTTAGGAACTGATATCGTTATTGATGTACTTTTTGGCATTGGAACGGGCAACAATTCCGATCTTAATAAATGGATGGATATGTTAAAAGATGACTTGATAGCTAATACAGTAATCATTGGCAGTGATCTTATGCAAGGTTTAATCATTATGATTTGTGAAGGGGATGATATGGGTATCTATTATTGGGATGATGCATATAACTTTGAAGAATCTAATGATGAATGTAATACTTATTGGGTAACAAAAAGCTTTGGCGACATAATTAGCATGCTACAAGGTGGTAGAGAAACATAGGAGAAACTTAAAAGAAACATAGGGACGGTTCTTTTGTTGGAATAGCACTGAGTTGAAAGCCCGGCAATCATGGTTGCCGGGCTTTTTATATCAGCGTCAGCGAAGACGGTATCAAGATTCGTGAACACCACAGCGGGGAAATGGCTGGTCAAAATGGCAGCAAACGCCTTGGGCGAAGGATACAACACAGTTCGTTCTGTACATGTTGGGAACGGTCATCAGTAAAATTAATAGCAAGATACAACCTGCCACAAACCCCGAAAGAGGAATCACTGAGCACGTATCAAGCGAGAGTATGGTACAAATGGCAATTGTCATTGATATCCGAAAATTTGGACTACAGCAAACCGCTTGAGCAAATATCAAGGGAAGCTTGTGACAGGAGAAATGCGATACGAACAAATGCCAGAATGGCAATGGATGATCAGGGTTGGGCCGAGTATTTGATGGAGGAAGAAGAAAACCGTACGTTTGAACAAATTATAGCGAGATATCAAAAGAGAGGATATGCTGGAGATGATTTATGGAATATGATTATTAAAAGTTCTATGTCCTCTAGACAAAAAATTGATATTTTGTTTGGGATAAAGTGAGGGAGGTTAATTATGGAGTATCGGTTGACTATATCAGATTCCAAAGAAAATACGATTGAATATGATTTTATTGGATTTGATAATTGGACAGATTTTGATAAAATCATTAAGATTGCTAAACAAGGAATTAAACCAGACGAAATTCATTACCGCGGTGTTACTGACATGCATGGTTATTTTATTAAGGATGGGATCAGGGTTGATATTGAATATGATTCAATGATCGGAAACTGGCTGGTATATAAAAAAGAAAAAAATAATGAAGAACATCTTGAAAAAGTAACGGAATGGGCCCGTTTAATTTTTGATAGTTTAATGGAAGATGTTAAAGAAAAGTAATAAAACTCAAATATTCAATGGAAAGCCCGACAGCTAATAAATGCTGCCGGGTTTTTTTTATAGATCGGCGGCAGCGAAGACGGTATCAAAATTCGTGAACACCACGGCAGGGAAATGGCTGGTGAAAATGGCAGCAAACGCTGTGGGCGAAGGATTAGAGGAAGTCGTATCGGATGTAATAGCGCCGGTGCTGATCCGCTCGACGTACGATCCAAACGCCCCGTTTCCGACATTAGGGGAACTTATGGAAACGTTTGCCAGTTCCGCAGCATTGTCTTTTGTGGTTGGCGGGACGAGCAATATGGTGGAGGCCTACCGGCAGGCCTCCACCATGCAAACGGATGCGGCGGTACGGGCGGCTACGGAAAACGTAACGCAGGAATACGAGATTCAGGAGCAGAAAGAAGGAAAGAACAACGTCTTGTCCTATGCGCTGGCAAAGGGGCAGCAGGAGCAGCGCATTGCCGCAGCGCAGGCGGTGGCGGACGCGGACAACGGGCAGGTCAACAGGCAGGTCCAGGCGCAAGGGCAGAGATCGGCGAGCAATGCTCTGTTGTATGATAGCACGAATGCCGCGGCACAGAATACCCGCGCAAACAACCCGTTGCAGGCGGCGCTGGACGCGGAAGCAGAAAAAGCGTGGTATGGCAATGCGGGGCGGAATATGCAGGGGGAAAACGCGGCGGATAGCAGCGCTGTTCTAAAGGCGCTGCCCGTGCCGCAGTCGATGCAAGACAACGCGGGAAATACACCGTCGGTGGGGCAGGTGAGCAACACCGTGCAGCAGGACGGCACGGAAATAAATTCTCAGAAGAATATGCTGAAAAAGATACCCGGCGAGGATGCTTCGGTAAATGTGCCTGTTGTGGAATCGGTGATGGAGAAAATATTGTCGAGGAAGAACAGTGACGGGACGATCACCAACGATCTTGCGGAAGAGAACGCAAAAGCGGCGTCCAGAATTACCGTGGACAAAAACGGCAAAGCGGCCACGAAGAAATTCGGCAGCGTTGAACAGTTACAGCAACGCGTTGCATTGACTGGCGATAAAAACGGCACTACGCAGCTTTTTACGCTCAGCGAACTTATCCAAAGAGGTACGGTAACCGAGCAACATGCACGGGACATCACGAAGCAACTCTCCATGACCGAAATAAAGTTGGATGGCAGGATGGTTTATGTGCCGAGCGAGCAGGTTGTAGGATTTACAGGTGCGTTTACGGATATAAATACAGCAGAGGTATTAGGGGGAACAGAGGGATCCAACCGAGCACTTAGTTTTCAAGAATTACTGGATACGCAAAATGAATATCTTGAAGAGAATCAAACAAAAAGCGATGGCAAAATATCCAAAAATATAACACTTGAGGATTTTGAAGATGCGGCTTACGGTAAAGACATTCACCCCGATGTCCTTAACGAAATATCGCATATTATTAAAGAGGGTGAGGATGCAAATGAATATTTTATCAACGATGTGGTATTTGAAAGCATTCCAAGGGATAAAGATGCGATAGTGCTTATGCAAACGCGGGCAGTCCGGATGGGCAAGCAATATGGATGCCAATTGGCCTTTAATACGGATGTAATAGCCGGGAAGTCATTGAAGGAATTAGATACTCGGATTGCAATGTCACCAAAATCTATAGCCAATAGCCTTAAAGAGGCAGCAATTCACGAGATTGGACACGCAAAGTTTGTTTATAATCATCGACGTGAAGATATCGCTGCTTTGTATGCTGATCTAGAAAATCGAGGAGTTGACGGTATCAGTCAAATTGCATATGATGATGGTGTTGAATGTATGGCGGAAGTAGAAATCCTTCTATATAGAGGATCCAAAGTTCCTGAAGAAGCAATGCAACTTTATAAAAAGTATATAGGAGGATATTAAAATGTTATCTTTTTCAAAATGCGAAGAATGTATCCATCTGCGAAAGAATATCGATGGATGGCGGATGGCATGCGATGCTTTTCCGAACGGTTTTCCAAAGGGATTTTTGAAAAGAGTAGACGTAACAAAAATACCAGAGTGTAATAACGGCATCGGATTCGAACCGATAGATAAAAAGGCAACTAAGAAATGAAAGTATACAAGCATTCAGAGAAAAACCCGACAACCGATTGATGTTGGTCTTTAATATAGCACATCGATAGAGATGTTAATAACCAAACTAGGCCATAATATATATGGAGAGCACGGCAAGCACGGGGACGGTTCTTTTGCTTTCTGGTTTTCACGAAAACATAAAGATGGTTCCGCTGTTCCGCTTGATTATTTGCCGGGTTATTCCTTGTTCTGTTTAGCTTGAATCGCAGAGCGTGAAAAAACATATTCGCATTTTTTAATTAGCCCGTCAATCAATTGGTTGACGGGCTAATTAATATCCGCATGATGACGCAAGAGGCAAGTAAAAACTATGGATACGGAGCCGATCCTATTAAGACAGAACAGTGACGGGACAATCAGCAACGATCTTGCGGAAGAGAACGCAAAAGCGGCATCGAAAATTACCGTGAACAACGGAAACGGAAAAACGGCCACGAAGAAATTCGGAAGCGTTGAGGACCTGCAGCAGTCGGTCGCGTTGATTGCGGAATATGGGAACGGATCGGCAAGGCTGATAACGCTCAGCGAACTTATCCAAAGAGGTATGATAACCGAGCAACATGCGCGGGACATCACGAAGCAACTGTCCATGACCGAAATAGAGATAAATGGCAGGACGGTTTATGTGCCGAGTTACCAAGCAAATGGGTTGATGGGTGCGTTTACGGATGGGATCGGAACGCAGACCGGTAACATGATGATGCCAACGGGAGGGAACGTTGGATCAACAAAAAGCGACAAAGAGATAGATGCGTTTACAAACTACGAACTTAACGATACAATAGACAAGGCAGAAGACAACAACACTTTAGACATTGATGAAGATCTATTCAGTGAGTATCTACAGGATGTCGAAGATAAAACGGGAATGAAAATACCAAGTAATCAACGAGCTGAACTAGAGAATGCAATGGAAAACGAGACATATAGAAAATTGAGCCCTGCTGAAACAAGAGAGCATAGAAACACCTATGATAATTTGAGAGATACACTTATTGCTGAATGGGAGAAAATGACAGGGCGAACATGGCCTACATATAAAGAGAATGTATATAGCAAATCGGGAGAATTATTAAAAAGTTTAAGGCAAAGATATGACGCACACCATATTATAGAGGTATCTTTTGGTGGCGATAATATATGGTGGAATCTACACCCAGCCAGGTTTCCAGATGTACACCAGAAGGGAATCCATGGTAAAGGATCGATAGCAAATAAGTTATTTAATGGAGGAAAATAGAATGTCTATTAATTTTAAAGTATTAAATAATGATAAATTACTTCCTGTTGATATTCGAAACATTGAAAAAGCAGAAAAGGATATGAAGATAATGATACCACGGGATTTGAAAGAGTTTTACAAACAAATCGGTTATGGAACTTTATACAGTCCAACATATAATACAAACCTTATTATGGGACCACTAACAGTTCGAGATTTTCGCTTAAGGCAGGACTATTTTGAGAATTTTACGGACATTGAACTGTATGATGATTGCGAAGACAATAAACTTATATTTTTTGAGGCGAATGAATCGGCTTTTATGTCAATAGAAATCGAGAGCGAAGGGAAAGGAAGTAATAAAATCTATTATTATGATGTGGTGATCGCAAACTCATTGGTTGAATTTTTAAACAGAATGCGTGAAGATGAAAAATACTACACAGCACTTTTTAAATAAAATTAAAAGATTATAATAAGAAAACCCGGCATTTCATTGCTGGGCTTTCTTATATCAACAGAGGCGCGATAACCGAGCAACATGCACGGGACATCACGAAGCAACTGTCCATGACCGAAGTGCAGGCGAACGGCGAGACGTACTATGTGCCGAGTTACCAAGCAAATGGGTTGACGGGTGCGTTTACGGATGGCGGTGGTGGAGGTATAATAAAATATACAAAAGGTATTGACATAGGTATTGCTCAGAATATGAACAATGCTGAAATAGAAAATAAGTTTTCCAATAAGAAATCCGGGACAGACAACGAGGTTGTTTCGGATAATAATAAAGAATCAGCAATTAGCAAAAGATTACAATATATGGGTAAAACACCGAGCAAAATGTCAAAAACAGGAAGTTCTGTAATAAACAGGATGAGCAATGAGGGCAAAATACAAAAACAAAATGAACAAATACAATTTTTAGCGAGTAACGATAATTGGTATCCAATTAAGGAAGCAGATATGGCTCATAAGATAGATGCTGTAACATGGTGGAATGAGACAGGTAGGAAATACGGAGCGAAGTCAAAGGAAGCAAGGCAATTTATGCTTAACCCAGATAATTATTATCTTGAGCATTATAGTATAAATCGTTCTCAAGGAGCGAAGTTAAGACAAAGATATTTACAACCAACAGTTGAGGAGGAAAAATAAGTTGGAATTAAAAGATAAAGTTTATCAAAAAATTGTAGAGCTTTGTGAAGATGGGAATGTATTCATAGAAAAAGGAGACTTCAATAAAGCAATAGACAAATACTCAGAAGCATTAAAATTAATACCAGAGCCTAAATATGATTGGGAGGCAAGTACCTGGATTTATACGGCTTTAGGGGATTCATGTTATCAAATTCCCGACTATAATAAAGCGATTAACTACTTTTTTGAAACACTAAAATGTCCAAACGGGCTTGGCAATCCATTTGTTTTACTAAGAATTGGTGAATGTTTTTATGAGCTTAAAAACAAAGACAAGGCAAAAGAATATTTATTGCAAGCTTATATGTGCGGAGGAGAGGATGTTTTTTTCGAAGAAAATGATAAGTATTTCAAATTAATTAATACAGTAATATAGAGGTTACAAGGATAGAAGAGATAAGGCAAGCACGGGGACGGTTCATTTGCTTTCCAGTTTATACAGAAACATAAGGATGGTTCCGTTGTTCCGCTTGATTATTTGCCTGGTTATTCCTTGTTTTGTTTAGCTTGAAGTGTAGAGTATGAAAAGTCATCTTGACGTTTTTTCAATTAGCCCGTCAACCAATTGGTTGACGGGCTTTTTAATATCCGCATGATGACGCAAGAGGCAAGTAAAAACTATGGATACGGAGCCGATCCTATTAAGACAGAACAGTGACGGGACAATCAGCAACGATCTTGCGGAAGAGAACGCAAAAGCGGCATCGAAAATTACCGTGAACAACGGAAACGGAAAAACGGCCACGAAGAAATTCGGAAGCGTTGAGGACCTGCAGCAGTCGGTCGCGTTGATTGCGGAATATGGGAACGGATCGGCAAGGCTGATAACGCTCAGCGAACTTATCCAAAGAGGTATGATAACCGAGCAACATGCGCGGGACATCACGAAGCAACTGTCCATGACCGAAATAGAGATAAATGGCAGGACGTACTATGTGCCGAGCGAGCAGGTTGGCGGACTTGCGGGGACGTTTACGTATATGAATTACGGAGGTATAATTAATAATAAAGATAGTAATACGAAAAAAGAAAATACACATAGCAAAAGAATATCAAGAACTGATTATCGTAAAATATTCTTTGAGCAGAATCCGGAGCTGAAGGGTAAAGTCTATGTGCATCATGGTATTGAGCAGCAAGTACTAAATCGCCCAGAAACAAAAGGATTATTTTCTGAAGATGAAATTCATTCCTATGAGAATTTAAGAGGAATCCCGATTGATGATAACTCCTCGCTACATCTATCAGAAATAAGGAGAGAATGGAATAGATTTTACAAAGAAAATCCTGACCCGACAAAACGACAATTATTACAGAAGAGATTAGAAATTGATATGAAATATGGGGAGCGATTCAATCCTCAAATTGAGAATTAAGGAGTGAATATAAATGCTATATTTATTGGAACCAGAGGTAGCAGGTGAATTGGGTGAAAACACCATTATTGAAAATTTTAATAATGTAAGAAATAAGCTAGAGAGGCCTGAAGTAACGCATCTTCATTATCTTTTTTTAGGTTGGCTTGGAGATGAGATATTAGAATGCACACCATGTTTTATTGTTACCAAAAGACTAGCGGAAGCTATCAAAGGTAATTCATTAAACGGCTTTGAATTTAGAAAAATAGAGTTATCCAAGAGTGATGAATTTGAAGAAGTTTATCCTCAAAAGGATCTTCCAAACTTTGTGCAATTAATTCCCAAAGGATCAATCGAATTAACAGATGACAAATATAATAATTGGTCAGGTCATGATCTTAGTATTTCACAAAATGCTTATCTAGTTGTAACGAAGAAAGCATTGGGTGTTCTGCAAAAGTTTAGTATGAATAATTGCATAATAAAAGAGATAGCCGCAAATGAGAAAGCAAAGGAAGCATAGGAGGTAAGCACGGGGCAAGCACGGGGGACTTATAGAAACACTGGGACGGTTCTTTTGTTTCACTCTAATATGTGATATAAAGTCATCCGGCAACGAAACAGTTGCCGGGCTTTTTTAGGTGCTCATTGCATTCAGCGTGTCGGAGTGGCTGAAAGACAGCGCGCAGTATCAGTATGACGTAACAGAGCAGGCCCTTTCCGGGATACGCGAGACCAGGGTCGCAAATGCACAGCAGCATCTGAGTGAATCCGCACGGGAGCAGGCAAACGACCGTGCGCTTCTGGGCGCACGCTACGGCGATGTATCCGATAGCGGGAAATGGATCAGCGAAAACATCGGTTATGCAGGCGGGCGCATGTTGCCTGCCATCGGCGTGGCCACAGTGAATGCTGCGGCGGGCAGTGCGGTGTTGTTCGCACAGGCAAAGGGAGGCGGCATAACGCAGGCGGTTGCGGCGGGCGCGGACCTTGCGACGGCGGAGATGTACGGCAACGCGGTAGGGCTGACGGAGGTATTGATCGAAGCGGTAAGCGGCGGTATGGTGGGTTTGTCACCGATGAAGGGGTTATCTGGTAAGCTGGTCGAGAAGGTCAGCAATACGGCGGTTGCAAAGACGGTATCCAAATTCGTCAACACGACGGCGGGCAAATGGGTGGTCATGACGGTATCGGGGGCTGTGGGTGAAGGCTTGGAAGAAGTTGCATCGGAAGCACTGACGCCGGCACTGATGCAGGCGACATTCGATCCGAACGCCCAATTGCCGACAATGGGTGAACTAATGGAAACGTTTGCCAGTTCTGCGGCATTGGCGACAGTGATCGGTGGGCCGACAAATGTATCCAAAGCAAAAGCGGAAATCCAAATCGCGTCGGATATAAAGCTGAGCGCGGCGGTACGCGCTGCTACAGACAACGTAGAGCAGGATTATAAACTTCAGGAGCAAAACAAAGGGCAACAGGGCAACGTATTGTCCTTTGCATTGGCGCAGGAACAGAAAATGCAGCGTATAGCGGCGGCGCAGGCGGTGGCGGACGCGGACAACGGGCAGGTCAACAGGCAGGTCCAGGCGCAAGGGCAGAGATCGGCGGGTAATGCCCTGTTGTATGACAACACGAATGCCGCGGCACAGAATACCCGCGCAAACAACCCGTTGCAGGCGGCGCTGGACGCAGAAGCAGAAAAAGCGTGGTATGGCAATGTAGGGCGGAATATGCAGGGGGAAAACGCGGCGGATAGCAGCGCTGTTCTAAAGGCGCTGCCCGTGCCGCAGTCGATGCAAGACAACGCGGGAAATACACCGTCGGTGGGGCAGGTGAGCAACACCGTGCAGCAGGACGGCACGGAAATAAATTCTCAGAAGAATATGCTGAAAAAGATACCGGGCGAGGATGCTTCGGTAAATGTGCCTGTTGTGGAATCGGTGATGGAGAAAATATTGTCGAGGAAGAACAGTGACGGGACGATCACCAACGATCTTGCGGAAGAGAACGCAAAAGCGGCATCGAAAATTACCGTGAACAACGGAAACGGCAAAACGGCCACGAAGAAATTCGGCAGCGTTGGGGACTTGCAGCAGTCGGTCGCGTTGCTTGCGGTATATGGAAACAGATCGGTAAGGCTGATAACGCTCAGCGAGCTTGTTGAAAAAGGCATGATCTCCGATCAATATGCGCGAAGCATCACGAAACAGGTTTTCATGACCGAGGTACAGGCGGACGGCGAGACGTACTATGTGCCGAGTTACCAAGCAGATGGGTTGACAGGTGCGTTTACGAAAGGCGGATATGGCGGTATAATTAGCGATATAGCAGACTCGAAAGATTCAGCTATTCAAGATGAAGAGGCAACCGGTGAGGAAGGAAATGATAAATCAAAGGCTGATGTTTTACATAGAAATAGAATAGAGGGAAGAGCTTTTGAACAACAAGAGTTTTCAAAATTTTGTAAAACAGTGGATTATGCAGAAGAACAGATTACAGCAATAACAAATAAAGGAACGAAAGTGCGTTTTGATGCTATAGGAATAGACAAGAGAACAGGAGAAATTATTATCAATGAATATAAGTCATCGGCAACGGCAGGGCTCACAAAGAATCAGAGGACTGGTTTTCCGGAGTTATACCAAGATGGAGGAATTGTTGTCGGTAAAGGTAAAGGGAAGTTCAAAGGAGGCACCAATATTCAAAAAGGAACAAAAGTTGATATAATTAGGCCAAAGAAATAAAGGAGATAATATACAATGTCAGTAGATCAAAGTAATAAAATAGACGGATTGGGGAAAGAAAAAAATGGTTTAGGCTTGTATCTGATGATAGCTGACCACCTTGATTGGAATGATGAGTATGAACATTTATTGTTGTTACAAGAGAAGATAAATACTTATATTGAATATATTACAACAGAACAGTATTTAAGCGTCTATCCCGATGGAAATTTTGACAAGTATGTTATTGAAATACACTCTAAGTATGAAATAACGGACAAATGTAAAGAATTTTTGGATATGATATCAAAACAACTTGATCAGTATAACATTTATATAACCACAATCATCGCTGGTAGTAAGAATAGAGAGGTAGAAATATAGGCATGAAACATATGAAACATAGGGACGGTTTGCAGTGCGCCCCAAAAACGCGACAATTTTTAGAAGGGTGTCCCCATGGTTTTTAAATCGGATTATGCGAAACGGCGTCTGTATGCAACGGGCGCCATTTGGTTTAGTTTTAACTGCGGGCGGCGGTGGTTGTAAAACGCCATGTATTCGTCCACAACATACACCACATCCTGGAAGGATTTCAATGCTTTTTTCCTGATTCGGATGCATTCGCACTTGAAATGTCCAAAGAAATTCTCCATTACCGCGTTATCCCAGCAGTTGCCCCTGCGGCTCATGCTTTGAACCGCCCCGTATCTTTGAAGCAGTTCGACGAACTCTTTGTTGGTGTAATGTACGCCCTGGTCGCTATGTATCATCGCGCCGTTGAGGCTTGTTTTGCGCGCCAGCTGTTCTACCGTTTGGCAGGAAAGCGACGCGTCCTGCGTTTTGCTCACCACATAGGAAACCACTTCCCGGTTGTACAGATCCAGCATCGCCGACAGATAGGTCATCCCACCCGGGATGGGAATGTAGGTGATGTCCGTCACATACTTGCACTGCGGCGTTTTCGCCGTAAATACCCGGTTCAGCCTGTTTTTCGCCACGAAGGGAGCGCCTTCCGGGTGGTACATGGCATTGGTTTTTCTGCGCCGGATCACCGCTTGCGTGCCGGTCGCCTTCATAATCTTCCGTAATGCCTTATGGTTGATCACGATCCCATATTTGTCACGCAGAAGCGTTTTCATCCGCCGGTAGCCGTAGATGTAGCGGAGCCGTTCCTGCTCTTTGATCAGGACGTCCTTCAAAGATCCATACCGCTCAGGCCGTGAGACATAACGGTAATACGCACTCCGGCTCACCTTTGCCACGGCGCACAGCAATTCCGTGGTAAACGCTGAGCGAAGGGCGCTGATTGCGCGAAAACAGTCTATTCTACGCCTTCGCCCCCTCTCATCTCTCTCAACTTTTTTAGAAAGGCGTTCTCCGCCCGCAGCCGTAAATTCTCCTTTTCTAGCATCTTTTCCCGCTCGCTCTTCTTGCCGGAAGAAAAGCCTTGATAACCTTTTTCCCGCTTTGTTGAACCACTCATGCTCTTCTTCTTTGCCTCAAGCGGGTGCAACAGCCCTTTTTCCTGTAGGTAAACGATCCATCTGGGAATGTAGTTTTTAGACGGAAGCCCGTAACTGGAACTTACCACCCGGACCCCGTGGGGACCATTTAAATACGCCCTTACCACTTCCAATTTGAACTCGTCGCTGTACGCTCTTTTGATCATAACAAAACACCCCTCGTTTGTATTCTATCCCATCGGGGTGTCCCCTTCAATTTCTGTCCCGCTTTTGGGGCGCAGTTCAGTTCTTTTGTTTCACTTAAGGGATAGGTTCCTTGTCTCGGATGCAAAGTAGAAATTTGAAATAAACACCAATTAGGAATAGCATTGAGTTGAAAGCCCGGCAATCATGGTTGCCGGGTCTTTATTTCTGAACGCATTCACGGGCTTATCGTTAATATTAAAGCCTACTGCGCGTTCTTTGTGCGGAACAGCGGTACCGGAGGTTCTATTTTCAGCACCTTTTGGCCAAATACAAACGATAAGACGAAGAAGACAACGGCCAATAACATCATGGAGAAAGTTATCAAAAAGAGCGTTCTTATGCCAAATGCACCGATGGCCCATCCCCCCAGCAAGCTGGCAACGATACCGCCCGTTGAGCGTACCATGGCCTGTATCGACTGGGCGGTGGCGGTTAATTCTTTGGGGGCGATTTTGTTGATATAGTTGACAAACGTCGGAATGTATAATCCATTGCCGAGGCTCTGGATCATTTGAACAAGAATCACTTGTAAGGTTGTGGCACATATTGTATACAAGAAATGTTCTGTTAAAAAGATCGCGCCGACAAACAACAGGACAACCGGTGGGCGAAATCGGTTGATCAGCCGACGGGACATGACCATCGTCGGTACTTCGCATAGAATTTTTACGCCGATGATCAGCCCAATGATGGCGGGATCCCCACCCACTTCCACAATCAAGTAGGTTCTGAACACAAAAATGGCAAACAGAGGGATTGAAAGCAGAAAGATAAACACCAGAAAGGCCATGTAATAATAGTTCTTAAAAAGACGTGCGGGATGGAGTTTTTCCTTATGTGTATTTTCAGTTGTATTTTCATGAGAATCAGGCAATTTCATGGCGAAATACACGATGGGGATGATGAGTATCAACGGAATGATAAATATGGCATCAGGGGAATACATGCGCATCAAAAAGTAATAAAGTGTGCACATCATCGCGTAGCCAAACGATCCCCACGGACGGATTGAACCGTAATCCATGCGATCATGCCTTTGAGAGATACGCATGATCCAGTTGTTCATGATGGAATCCGAAGGGATTCGAAAAAACTGTATGATGGGCAGAAGAACGGTCATAAGCAGTATCCCTGCAATTTTCATCTCGCCCGCGATGGGAACGAGCGCGATGAAAACCGTTGCACAGCTCAGACAGATTAGATAGGTCTTTTTTGACGATTTTATCTTATCGGCAAGCATGCCCCATATGGGCGGGGATAAAATGCCCAATAATGAGATCATGGCTGTGACGGTGCCAACACGGATGGATGAGAAACCCTTTAATAACAAATAAGTTGGGACAAAACTCTGTGTGGCCATAAACATCCAAAAGATCATCGTCAGCCTGGAAAACTTAAACTGCAGGGAACTCCCAAACCTATTTGATTCGGGAGGGCTCTTGGCGTGTTCGGAATTCTTGTTGAATAGTAGGGGCATACGCACAATTATCACCTGATTATTAATTATTAAATCAAAACTTATATCATACAATCATACGCGTATATGATTGGAAATGCAAGAAGCAAGAATTTTACCTTGAGGTTTATTCCTTGAAAAAGCAGGCATTATGATTTGTATAGACATGATTTCTAATATTGTGCATGATGTATTGGGAAATGTTAATCATGTAATACTTTTCGCATATATACGAATTCATAAAAGGTGAAATAGCACGATAAAAATCGCTTATTTTGTAAACAATTCCACGATTTGTTGCATAAATACTGGTAATATTGTATGTTTTATATACATCAGAAGAGGATTTGTGTTCCTCCCACCGATAATGGCAAAACAGCCGAAAGGCTGTGACGCAAAGCTACAGGGCCTAACGACATTTGTCTACGGCAGCCAGTTTCCGAAGGGGAGTTTGTGTTTTTTAAATTCCTTTCACGTACGTACTTCGTACTATGGGTAGAGTTGAACACAGAGGAGAGGATGACGAACATGTTGAAGAAATACAACGAAAGAAAGCGACTCATGGCGGCCGTACTGGCGCTGACGGTGGTGTGTTCCATGCTTGCGGGCTGTACGTCGGCGGCGTTGCCCGGCACCAACGATGCGGGGACCCAGACAGCGGAGGTAGCGTTGGCAGAGGTCGCGTCCTATACGGTGACCATCGACATCAACCCCAGTATAGAACTGACGGTGGAAGACGGTGTTGTGACGCAGGCCGTAGCCTACAACGATGACGGAAAAGTGCTGCTTTTGAGCACTGATGTTCAGGGGCTTGACCCCGATGCGGCGGTGGCGGCGGTGCTACAGGCACTGATCGATGGCGGATACATCGACAATGCCGAGGAAGCGGAGTCGTATTTGATCATTACGGTATCGGGAAGCTCGAGTGAAGATGAGGACAACGAAATTGCAGATAAATTGCGCGATGGCGCCGAAGATATGTTAAGCGGACAGGCGCTTCGATGCAGGGTTGGCACCGCAGATGTAAACCAACAGGACGTTGAAGCGGCGAAAGCGCTGGGATTGTCCGTGGGCCGGTATCTGTTGATGCAATACATTGCGGGCGTTGAAAACATATCGCTGGAAGAGGCAATTGTGGCATATGGTTCGATGAAGATCGGCGCACTGATGGAGATGTACGAGGGCGCACAAGATCTGTTCGAGGACGGCAGCAACAATGGCCGGGGCACATTTTTGGAAGGCTTGACGGACGAACAAGTGCAGATCGTCAACGCGGTGATCAAAGCGTTCAAGAAGGATTTACAGGCTGCACAGAAGACATACCACGATGCGTTCAAACAGATCCAATCGCGGTACCGCCAAACCATCAAGAATATGCGTAAGCAGTATAAAGACGATGCCGAGATGCTCAAAATGCAGCTCGAGGCGCAGATGCAGAACATGGTCGAAGAACGCGACGCGGCATTGGCAGTGCTGGAAAAAGCCGTGAACGCTGCGGCGGCAAAGGCACTGTTGGCGGTTGCGGATGTACCATTGGACATGGAAGCGTTTACCGTATACATCACCGATATCGCCGCGCACGAGATCGACAAGGAACAGGGATTCCACGCCTTTTTAAAAGAGTTTGCGGCCGGCGAAGCGGATGAGCAGGACGTAGAAGAGAACGATAAACAGGACGTTGAGGATACCGATGAGCAGCAACAGGGTCAAGATGACGGCGACCAGAACCAAAGCGATGATGGCGATGGACAGGGACAAAGCAAGCCCAAGAGTAACAACGGACAGAACAAAAACCCGCAGTGAGGAACCTCCCCCTCAGCGGGCATGAATGTACCCTCCAAGAGATAAGGCGAAAAAGGTCCCGCGGTGTACGGGGCCTTTTCGTATAAAGCAAACGGTACGCGTATCCGTTGCGATACGCCCGGCATAATCCGCTGTTTAACAATGCCGCAAATCAGCATGCCGCTTGGCGGCGGGTTGATCGGCTTTTAACCGATGCGCATAGGCGGTAATCCCAAACAGATACGGTGGATACCGTGCGCAAGACGGCTTGTGCGACTGTCCCCTCGGGCTCAATAGTTTTGTTCCATAATGTGGGTGAAGTGGGTGGTTGTAACAACTTCATTGCAGAAATTTCGATTACAGGATACAATTAATGTGCTAAGAATCGACCCAATTGAAGCAATGGACGGAAAATGAGTCTGGCACAGCAGGATGCAAGCGAGGATTCGGCGATTTTGAATAGGCTACGACGTGGAAATGGCGGGCCCGCGAGGCGGGCGCTATGCGCGTTGTGCCATATTTGTTTATACGCAGCGATGGTATAGGCCATGCCCTGTATGGATGCATGGTGCGCTGCGCGCGATTTTGTATGGATGGCGGCATGGTTTGCCCCTGTTTGTGGATTGAGCACAATAAAATACTCGGACAAGCCGGATGGCGTGCCTTTGAGGACATAGAATGATACGGGATAGAACAAAGCCGAAGGGGCGTATGGGCCGGCTTAGACAGAACCGTGTATGTGGCGCTTGAGGGCACAGTCTGTTGATACGATGGATGTGAAACGGATTTAATTATAGGGCATACAAAAGAATGAGGGCATCGGCCACGATTGAAAAATGGATATTGGCGCATACAGGATCGTTTGACAGCGCGCTTTATCGCCAATGAGGATGGAGACAAACGGTATGGAGAGAGCACTGGAGCGCAAATGGTACAAACTGGACAATGCCGCGAAGGTCTACCCCGCGATTGCCGGCGCCAAGGACAGCTGCGTATTTCGCGTTGCGGTCAATCTTTTGCAGGATGTGGACGAGGGGATTTTGCAGCAGGTTGTCACGGATTTGAAGACAAGGTTTCCGTCCATGTATGTTAAGCTCAGGGGCGGTTTGTTTTGGAATTACTATGAAAGCAACGAGAAGACGCCCGTCGTTTTACCCGAATCGCCGTTTGTCAACCGGCTGATCGATGCGCACGCCAACCGTGGCTATCATTTTACCGTGTTCCACTACCGGAACCGGATCAGCCTGGAGGTTTTTCACGGGCTGTGCGACGGCAGTGGTGCGATGGAATACCTCAAAGCCATCGTGTATCGTTATTTTGAGCTCAAAGGGATAGTCTGCGATGACGAAGGCCTCGTATTGACGGTGCATCAAACGCCCCGGGAAGATGAAGCGGAGGACAGCTTTCAAAGATATTTTACGCCCGACCCCCATCACAGGAGCGCGGTGGACAGGGCGTATCGCATACGCGGGACGCGGTTTGCAAACGGCCTGGGCGTGATCAACGGAAAGTTTGAAACCAAGCAGCTGATCGATTTGGCCAGACGCAACAAGGCGACGATCACGCAGTATCTCTGTGCTGTTTTGACCTATGCCATCCGGCAAGCCGAAGATGTGCAAAACGAATGGAAGTCGCCCGTGAACGTCTGCGTGCCCGTGAATCTGCGCAAGGTATTTCCATCGAATACGCTACGCAATTTTTCGCTGTTTTTTCATACGTCAACGCATTTTCAAAATGAGAGCATGAGCTTTGAGGAGATACTGGACAGCGTGAAGAAGGATTTTGTGTCGGAGTTGACATTGGAAAAACTCCAGCACAGCCTCAATGCGAACGTGGCGTTTGAAAAGAACATGGCGCTGAGGCTCTGCCCGCTTTGGATCAAGCATGTCGGCATGCGCATCGGCAGCGAGCACCTTTTCGGCAAGCTGAAAACGTGCACGTTGTCAAATTTGGGCGTTATAGCGCTGCCAACGGATTTGAAGCGGTTTGTGCGGGATTTTGAATGCAACATGCCGGTGGGCAAGGATGCCAGCCATGGTATTGGCATCATGTCCTGCAACGGCAGAACGACCATCAGCTTTTCAAGAAAGATACGAGAGACCGACATTGAAAAGCATTTTTTCTCCCATTTGACGCAGCACGATGTGGATGTTGAGATCCAGAGCAACCTTTGGAGAACAATGCATAAGGAGAAAGTCATGCAGATGTGTACGCAATGCAACATCAAAATATCAACCGAAACGGACCGCTGCCCGCTATGCCATGGGGCGTTGTCTGCTTCGCATCAACATCATTTGATTCAAACGTATCCCGTTGACCCGCCTGCCAAACGCAAACGTAGGTGGATCATCAAAGCGGTTTCCGTGGCGGCGCTCATATCGATTGCGATATCCGTTGCGGTCAACGTGCTGACATGGAGCGGGACGTTGTGGTGCGTGGTATTGTCCGCCTGCGTGGTGTACGCATGGCTGATGGGGTGGATTACCTGCCGGAGGAAAGTGCATGTCGGACTGAAACTTTTGGGTCACGCCCTGAGCATTTCGCTATTGCTGGTGGTTGTCAACGCGTTTGCCTTCAACGCGAAACCGTTCCATCAAATCACATGGTCGGTTTCCTATGCGATGCCCATCGTGCTGATATGTTTTACGGCTGCCATCAGTATTGTGATGGTGATACAAAAACAACGCATGCGCGAGTATCTCCTTTACCAGTTTGTGCTGTGCTTGATGGTGTTCATTCCCTTGATATTGGTACTGTGCGGCGTAACAAATCCTATGATACCCAGCATTGTGGCAGCCGGATGGTCCTGTGTGACAACCATAATACTTGTGCTTTTTGCGCGTAAAACCGTCGTTTTGGAATTCGGGCGGATGTTTCACATCTGATCAGGGAACGCCACGGATGAATTGAGCAAAAGAGGCTTTGCACGTGAGCAAAGCCTCTTTTTATGTGCCCAAAGAGCGGAGAAATGCACGCAGATATCAACATTACTGCCGGTTTTCAAGCGCGGTCTGTACCATGGCTAGCACCAGCGCTTTATCCTTATCCGGTACGCCACGGTAGGCATCCAGAAGAAGGCACTCGTCCGGGGAAAGGCACAGGCGCGTGATGGTTTCTTCGTCGCCGTCGATCAATGCGCTTGCGGGTACGCCGAAGTGTTCGGCCAAGCGTTTCACGGTGCGCATGTGCGGCGTTTTTTTGCCCTGCTCCCAGGAGGATACCGCGGAAACGGAGCATACGGCGATGCCAGCGACATCCTGTTGGGTCATGTGGTTCTGCTCGCGCAGCATTTTGATGTTGATTCCAATGGACATGGATGCGCCTCCTGATGGCATAGAATATACCGAAAGTGATAGTAGATGGACTATATGTCTATAATAATATACAAACGGTGTAATGTAAAGGGATAGGGCATGCAACGCTATTGATCGCGCGGCATCGCGCATCATGATCTACGGCATATTGAAATGGCCGACCTCGCGTTGGACGGATTCCCGAGGTTTGACGCAGTGCCTGTATCTGCCGGTTGAGCATGGCCGAGTCGACATTCCCGTCTGATTCCAGTTTTGCCTGCATCCGATCAAAGTACGCCAGCGCTCGATGGAGATGATCGCGCGCCGGCGCAAAAAGCCTGTTGAACCAATAACGGAGGAACTGGGGGGACTGGTCTTTTGTCACAACGATACCTTCCATGTATCCCTGGCATTGAAAATGGTAGTAGCGGCCTTCATCGAAGCTCCATACGAATTGACAAAAGTTTTCATTGGCGTAAAACGCCGGGTCTTTTTGCAGGGTTAAAATGCTGGCGTTGATGCGCATGATCTCGTCGCTTTGCCGGTATAACCGGCCAAGCAGACGCCTTGTCGTTTCATCGTTAACCTTCCATGTTGTTTCCATGTGTACACCCCCTTTGCCCATAATATTATATGAACGCGCAGGGCCGTATGTACTAAGCGCTTGGCATGGGTGGGGCCGGAACGCCGGTGTATGAGCCGGTTTTGCGTTGATCAAGTGCGGAAAATGATGCGGTCAACAAGAAGGGTGTTGTAGAATGGGTTGGCATGCTTTATGATGTTACAAGGCGGCAGCCATTGGGAAGGGTGAGTTGAATGAGCGAAAAGACGGCGGTACTGAAGGAAGTCGAGCTTGAAAACGGACAGATGCTGATTCTGCGCAAACCCCGGTCGGATGACGCCGAAAAGATGATTGAATACCTCAACAAGGTGGGCGGGGAAAGCGATAACCTTCTGTTCGGCGAAGGGGAGTTTCACCTGACGGTGGAACAGGAAAGGGAATACATCCAAAAGGTGTCTGCGGATACGGGCGTACACTTCATCGTGGCGTTTATTGGCAACGAACTTGTGGGCGTAGGACACATCGGACGTTTGGCGAGAACAAGAAACAACCACAACGCCGAGCTTTCCATCACGGTGCGAAAGGCGCACTGGGGCCTGGGCATCGGAAAGTCCATGATGGAGGAGATGATCCGTTTTGCGCAGCAGCATAAGAGCATTTATAATGTACATCTTGGCGTCAAGGCGAGCAACATCAACGCCATCCGCATGTACGAGAAATTCGGGTTTGATAAGATCGGGACGCACAAGAACTATTTTAACGTCAACGGTACGTTTGACGACGAGATCCTGATGGATTTAAATATGGGAGAAATGGAAGCGGGAAAATGAAGGTTGCGGCGTATCAATACGGGTTAATATATCGGATTTTATTGGGTGTTCTGGTGGCTGCAGGGCTGGTGCTTTGGCTTGCAGGCGTGATTTCGGTTATGGCTTTCTATGTTTCGACGGTCGTGTTTGTGTTGGCGTCATTTCAGCCGTTTACTGCCACCGTCATCATCGACGACGTGGGTGTTAGCGCTAGGATGTACGGCGTGAAAAGGGGCGCCATCCAATGGAAGGACATGGTCGAGGTGGGTATTGGTTCGCAGAATACGCAGGGCCGCCGCTATGTCTATTTTTCCATGATTCCGTGGAACAAGGATAAGCGCATCCGCATTATGCGCCAAAAACAGAACAACCGCAGCGTTTGGGCGGAGATCACCCCCGGGGTTCTGGAAGAGATGCAAAAGTACTATAAGGGCAAGATCCGATATCTGAAGGAAGCTGGGTTGGCGTAACAATATCGGGAGGGAAATAGGATGGATCGATGGGAATACAAGAGTATCCAGTTTAAAACCAGAGGCATCATGGGAGGCGTTGTGGATATCGACCAGCTCGATGCAATGCTCAACAACCTGGGCAGCCAGGGGTGGGAGTTGGTGTCCTGCATCGCATCCAACGCCGGGTATGGACACACCAGGAACGTGGTTGCGGTTCTCAAACGCAAGGCCAGTATGTGAAGAAATCAGCAGGGGCATTGTACAGTAATGTGACAAAGAGCAAAGGCCAGGATATCCTGGCCTTTTTTGAACCAAATTCAGCCCGGCATTGCGCAATGTGTATGAACGATAAATGATCGGAGCAGAACGTCTTCGGTTGTTATATGGACAGGGTGCACACAAGGATATTGTATGATAAAATATAATATCTGGTGCACCAAAGGAGAAGCACATGAAATTCAGGACGGATCCAAAATCGTTTTGGAAGATGATCGCGCTGAGCGTTGGCATGGCTGCGATGAGTCTGTTTTTGGTAAGCTTATTTTCTGCCATATCACCCCTGCGGCTAATTCTGATTATTGCTTCGGGTTTGGCGCCGACTTTCTTCATGTTGACCATCGGGCGGTCGATGATGAGCAGCGTAACCATCGATGCGAACGGCGTTGTGTCCCAAACGTTTGGAAAGACAAACGGAATTATTCGATGGGAACAGATGGCGGAGGTTGGCATCGGTACGCTGGAAGGGACCCGTAAAGGCCGCTATTTTTTGTATTTTGTCACCATCCCGCTGACCGAACAGCAGCGGTTTATGATCAACCGGATGAAACACAACGACAACGCCATTTGGATGCAGTTGACGGAGGAAGCCGTCGAACTCGTGGAGACCTATTATCACGGCCAAATCCACGCGATGAGCCTGCTGCTTACGATGTAGAAGGGATGCCGGTAGAATTGCAGTTCCGTTGAGGGAAAGGTAAGGCCTTTTCAATAAGATCTAAACCCGCCCTCCGCCCAATTGAGAACCGGAACCGAGCGCTGCCTGTGGCAGATACAGCGAGGTGGAGGTTCTGAAAGCATGTGGTGAAGCCGAACGGCAGTGAAGGCTGAGCCCATGTCTTTCAGATAGGTTTCGATGGAACAGCATTGCGAATGAATTGAGGTTAGAAAAGGGGGGATTACCTTTTGGAATCCCCCGAAGACTGAGTATATAAAAACCAGCGTGTCCATAAGGCATACCGGTTTTATCAGGCTTGTCAAGCATGCCGTCATATTATCCGCTGTTGTCCAAACAGATACCCGAACATGGATATAGTATCCATCGTCTTTGAGTTTACATGATGGCTATGCCATCATAACGCAGAGCCTTGGTGGATTTGGCCTTGTGCATAATAGATGGATGCGCATTGCAGTGAATCGGTAATGACCATGTTGACGTTACCGAACTTAACATGGGTTCCTGGGTATATGACGCCGGTGCAGACGATTCTGCCATAGCCTCTTGTTCGGATCGTCTCGTTGATCTTTTCCAATTCTTCCTTTTCCAATTTCAGCTTTGCGTTGTTTGCATCGCGATTGGCCAAAACATTTTCAAGGAGATGCTTTTTGTCCGGAGACAAACGATTGATGGCTTCCAATTGCTGCAGAAGATCGATCAGAGGCTTCAGGCTTTCGTTTTGTTTTTCAAGCGCGGGAATCGTTTTTTCGATTTCCTGCTGCCGCTCGATGATTTGGGGGTCCGTTCCAAGTTCCAAATCGGTTTTGATTCCCGCCACCGAACCGATGTCCCTTGATATGATATCCTGCCCGACCAGACAACTGCCACCTAGGAACTTTGACCGCGATCCTTTGATCTCAAGGCATTTACCACACCGGATTTGACTGTTTAGGCTGTATTCCGAGTGAATCGAGCCCTTCACAAACACGGTACAGTTTTCGATAAAGCGGCTTGTCAGATCCCCGTCACAGTGTAAATCGCTGCCGGTGATGCCGCTACGCAGGATGATGTTGCCCGAAGCGCTAATCGATGCGGATTCGACCGTGCCTTTCACCTCGATATTACCGCCCGCTTCAACGGACAGCCCCTGCTGAATAATCCCGTGCACGATGAGATTGCCGTTGACTTTAATGTTGCCGGTGGTATGATCGACATTTTTGACATAAAAGCATTCGTTGACATGTATCTTTTTGCCATCAAACTCAACCTGTCCATCGATGACGGAAAGGATAGCTGTTCCATCGTCGTTCAATTTGGTTTTTTTGCCGGTCATGGAGGGGACGGGCTTCCCTTTTTTATAGGGGATCGTTTGATTGGTCACCGTAAGGCCATCCGTACCCTCAATGGGTGCTTTGATGATGCACAACGATTGTCCCTGCGAAACGTTTTCTACGATGTCAAGGTCATAGAAATCGATGGTACCGTCCGGCCGCTCCTTGGGCTTGAAATTTTTGACGATGTTAAATTGAAACGTATGCGTTCCGTTTTGTCCATGTATCGGCTTTATACCCATGGCAACGAGTATTTCTTCTTCGTAAAGAGGATTGTTTGCAAGACGTTCGAGTACGGCTGCATTTACGCCATAGATAATCTTGCGGTCGGCCAGCGCGCGTTCCAAATCTTCCGGCGTGGGCGTACTGCCGCCGTTTATCGGCGGTTTAAGCTTTACATAGGCTTGTGTCTTGTCGTCTGACAGGGATACGATGATCTCGGTCGGAACGAGCTCGGGCATTGAATCATTTGTATCTATGTCATCGACAGACAATTGCTGTACGCCTTCGCTCATGATGCTCACCTCCGCAAGAGCTGCTTACCGATACAGGAGCAGCAGTATAATCCCTATACTATATATCGGATATAAAGACATCGCGCTTTATACATATTGCAAATATTGTGAATATGGATTTTACAGGGCGTAGCGATACATGGACCGATGGCGTATGAGCATTGTAAGGGTGAGGTGATGATACAAGCGTGTTTCCGCTGGGCATTGGGTTGTATGGGGATAAAACAAATGAAGGAGAATTGCGGATAAACCGGCAGATGTGGTGGTTGCCGGGTATTTGGGTTTTATATGAGGGGGAAGCGTGCCCCTTCATTTATCTATACCAGCCCACCAGGCTATTGCCTTTCAAGGGGATCTAATTCCCCCTTGAGGTTCCCCTATGAAAGACATAAGCTCAGCCTTCACGCCCGTTTGGATTCGCCTCATGCTTTCGGTTCCCACCGCCCAATTATGGCAATCAGAGGGAACGATGGCCCTTTGGGAGCCCTGATACGTGCGGATTCTATACGTTCAAACGGTTTTGAAGATAAAAAAAGCATTAAAAAGAGCTGTCTATACCTGTTCGCCGCCTAATAGAGGCAGCAAAAAGGTGTTTGAACCTCCTTTTGGAACATCCGGCTGTCGCCGCTTTGGACGAAAGAGGTTCAAAAGCAGGATGGGATCGAGGTGATTTATGTGGGGAATAAAAAGTTTACATAAATATCCAATAATAACAAATATAAAATGCATAAATAATAGGAAAAAATATGAGCGTTATTGTTTAATAATATATACATATCTGGATACTATACAATAAATAATCAGTAAAAAAAAATAAATAGTCATATTTATTTTATAAAATATATGCTTTATTGTAGCACTGAGCATTTTGATTATATAGAACAAAAAACACAGGATTATAGGGATATTTCGCAACATGCCAAAACAAACAAGGCTGAGCTGATGAAGCATCGTGTTTGTTGTTGAAGGATAAAATACAAAATAAAAAGATAATTATTTATTAATATTATATATTTAAAAATAAATTAATAAATATATTCGAATATTTATTAATTGGTATCTATTAAATCAAAAAACACCGCTAGAAGTATTCAAAAATAACAGGGTTAAAAAATGAAGGCGATGCGCGTTATGTATGCAAGCATTACAGCGTTGCTGCATGCAAAAAATACACCATGTGGTGGATCAGTCCGTAGGCCATCTTTGATGCTGGCAAAAACGGCGCGGGACGTATGAGCGGGCAAGGTATGCAGGGAGGATTTGGGTACCGATAACTCATGCGGAGAGGTAAAACATTATATAACAATATTCAAAATAAACAATTATGAAATAATATTATTAAACAAACAATAAAAAATTACGAAGATAACAACAATCATAACAATTATATAATTATTATATTTTAAGTATTGTAGCGTCAAAAGCAACGTGTTTGTATTGAGCAAGGATGTCTGGGTGTGAAGTAAAAAACGCAAGGAGATTATCAATATTTTGCAAAGTCTGCGGGGAGACGTTGTGTTCGATGAGTTCGGTTTCCAAAAGGGCGTTTTTGGTGCCGATGAGCTTTAAAAACTCTGCGATGATTTTGTGGCGGCGCAGCAGGTACGCGCCGAACTGTTGGCCTTCGTCGGTTAAAACGAGATTTCCGTATTTTTCGTAGTGCAGAAAACCCAATGCGCCCAGCTTTTGCACCATCTTGGTGGTGGACGAGGCTTTGACGTGTAGCAGGGCGGCCAAATCGTTGATGCGCATGCCGCCGTTTTTGTCGCGGTTTCTATAGATCATCTCCAGATAATCCTCCATTGCGGAGGTTATTTTTTTGTTATGGCCCAAAAGCTGATAGCCTCTGACGGTATGAAAGCCGTTGTGGTCCAATGGTAACGCATCCTTTCGTGAGGATATATACCCGCCCACCGCCCAAGAAAGGTAATAGAGGGGGCTGTACCCCCTTTGGAACCCCCAAAAGGAAATTCAAAGGGAAATCTGCTCTTTAACAAGCAACAGGGCATTATCTTAATAAATTATTTTCATAGTTTTATCTTATTCAAAGAAGTTCTAAAAAAGGCAAAATGGCCGGATACAATCTTTCTGCGGCGGGGTTTATCTTATCCCGCCCCATCGCCCAAGCATGGTATTCAAAGGGGCTGCGCCCCTTTGAAACCCCCGTATAATGCCGGGGGTTTTTGTTTATAGGGGGTGTGGGAGGATTAAAAGATACTGGAGCGTTTTATCTATACCCGCCCACCGCCCAAGTATGGTATTCAAAGAGGGCGGTGCTCCCTTAACCTCCCCCGCTGTCGCCGTTTGGGACGGAGAAGGTATTGAAAACCCTCTGAAAGACAGGGGTTTATGCATAGTTTTCGATAAAGCCCCACAGTGCGCAATGGACACGTTTGCATTCTGCGCTCGTTAGCCATCGTAACCCCTCTGAAAGACATGGACTCGATCTTCGCTACCGCTCGTTCTCGTCACATGCTTTTAGAACCTCCGATTCGCTGTTTCGTCCACTGGATGCGCCCACTTTCAGTCTTCATCGCTCAATTCGGAACGGTTTTTTTTCATGCGTCATATTGTGCTGGTGACATGAATTTTTCCCGCGGCTAAAAAAGCGAAAGGAAACGAGGTGAAACGGATGGATAGAACGACGAATGTGCCGCTGTGCGATCTGCCGATCGGCGCAAAAGCACAGGTTAAGGAATTGACCCTATGCGGCAGCGCACGCAGGCGCATGCTGGATTTGGGATTGATAGAGGACACGGTGGTGGAGGCGCTGCAAAAAAGCCCGTTTGGCGATCCGACCGCCTATAGCATACGCGGCGCGGTGATTGCGCTGCGATCCGAGGAAGCAGGCAATATATTGGTAAAAATGAATTGATGACGGGGGAATGGCTATGGGGCTGACAAATCAATCGACTGGCAAGGGCGCCAAGGGCGGAGAATTGCACATTCAACGCGCGTTGGCGCAGGACAGGATCGTCGCATTGGCGGGCAATCCCAACGTGGGAAAGAGCACGGTGTTCAACAGTCTGACCGGGCTTAGGCAACATACGGGAAATTGGCCGGGTAAGACGGTGACAAACGCACAGGGCGTTTTTCGGCATAAGGATCGGGATTACATATTGGTGGATCTGCCGGGCACGTATTCGCTGATGGCGAACTCCGTGGAGGAGGAGGTTGCGCGGGATTTCATCTGCTTCGGCGACGCCGACGCAGTGGTTGTGGTGGCGGATGCGACGTGCTTGGAGCGCAACCTCAACCTTGTGCTGCAGACGTTGGAAATCACGGGCAAGGCCGTGGTATGCGTCAACCTGATGGACGAGGCAAAGAAAAAGCGGATGCGCATCGATGTGAATGCGTTGTCAAATGTATTGGGTGTTCCGGTGGTGGGCACAAACGCGCGCAGCGGAGGCGGTTTGATTGCGTTGATGGATGCGGTGCGGGGTGTATGCATTCATGATGCAAAGCCGCCTATCAAAATCCAATACGGCGAGGCAATCGAGCGGGCGCTTGAATGCATCGAGCCGATTGTTAAGGATCTCATTGGCGGGAGATTGAACAGCCGATGGGTGGCGCTGCGGCTGCTGGACGGTGACGGGGCGCTGAACCATGCCATCAACCAATATCTTGATTTTGATATCATGGGGGATGAGTCGCTTTTATTGCGCATCGGCGAGGTACGCGAAGCGCTGAAAGAAGCGGGCTTGGACGGTGACGGATTTCGTGATGCCATCGTGTCTGCCTTGGTGGGAACGGCGCAGCGCATGGCGCGGCAGGCCGTTACATTTGACGACGCTGCGTACGACAAAACCGACCGCAAGATCGACCGGATTTTGACATCCAAAGTGTTTGGCATTCCGGTGATGCTTGGATTGTTGGGGCTGATCTTTTGGTTGACTATCACGGGGGCCAATTATCCTTCACAACTTCTGTCCGATCTTCTCTTTGGCATCGAAGATAAGCTGACAGCGTTGTTTGCATGGCTGGGCACGCCGTCATGGGTGCACGGCGTGCTGATTTTGGGGGTATACCGCACGGTGGCGTGGGTTGTGTCCGTCATGCTGCCGCCGATGGCCATTTTTTTTCCACTGTTTACGCTGCTGGAGGATCTCGGGTATCTGCCGCGTGTGGCGTTTAACCTGGACACGCTTTTCAAACATGCGTGCGCACACGGTAAGCAGGCGCTGACCATGTGCATGGGATTCGGTTGCAACGCCGCGGGTATTATCGGCTGCCGGATCATCGATTCCAAGCGAGAGCGGTTGATCGCCATCATCACCAACAACTTCGTACCGTGCAACGGGAGATTCCCGACGCTGATTGCCATTATCACCATGTTCTTTGCAACGACAGCGCATGGGCCGTTCCAGTCGGCGCTGTCCGCGCTGATGCTTACCGGTGTGATCGTACTGGGTATCATGACGACGTTGTTCATATCCAAGCTTTTGTCCAAAACCATACTCAAAGGCCTGCCATCGTCGTTTTCACTGGAGCTGCCGCCGTATCGTAAACCGCAGATTGGGCGGGTGATCGTACGGTCCATCTTCGATCGGACGTTGTTTGTTCTGGGTAGAGCCGTTGCGGTCGCCGCGCCGGCGGGCGTTTTGATCTGGTGCATGGCCAACATATACATCGGTGATATGAGCGTATTGATGCACTGCGCGCATTTCTTTGATCCGTTTGCCAAACTGATCGGGTTGGACGGATTTATACTGATGGCGTTTATACTGGGGTTTCCCGCCAACGAGATTGTCGTGCCCATCATTATCATGAGTTATATGGCTACGGGCAGCATGCTTGAATTGGATTCGTTGTCCGCGCTGCATACGCTGTTGGTGGCCCACGGGTGGACGTGGCTGACGGCGCTATGCACCATGTTGTTTTCGTTGATGCATTGGCCATGCGCCACCGCGCTTTGGACCATTAAAAAAGAGACGCAAAGCGTCAAGTGGACGGCTGTGTCGTTTTTGGTGCCGACGGGGGTCGGGGCAATCGTTTGCTTTTTGGTTGCGAGTGCGGCGCGGGTGTTGGGGTTGATCTAAACCCGCCCACCGCCCAAGCAATGTAATCAAAGGGGGCAGGCCCCTTTGGAACCCCGGCTGTCGCCGTTGGGGACGGGCAAGTTCAAAAGCGTGGATGTGGATTAAAATGGAATTTGGTAGGGGAGGATCGAATCCCGCCCACCGCCCAATTAAGGTAGTCAAAGGGGGCAGGCCCCTTTTGAACTCCTTGTTTGGGACGAGTTGTTTACGAAAAAGAGCATAGGGTCTGGGGTTGGCGCAGGGGGCGTTTCCGCTACGGCGGGGAGGGGATTATCTATACGCCCACCGCCCGATTAAGGTATACAAAGAAGACAGGCTCCCTTTGGAACCCCAAAGACAAGCGGGATAAGCAGACAAGCCCTTTGGAATTCCTTATTATAGATAGGGGCAGGTTGAGGATAGAGAAAAGATTGCCCAGAGGCAATCCCAGGTAAATGTTATAATCAACGGTTTGATAGGCGGTGTTTACCGCCTTCGTTGCACATGCCGCCGCGCCGAGAAGAGCAGGGAGCATAGCACGCAAAGGCCTGCGAAGACAAGGACGATGCCGGTGAAATAAAGGATCTTGACGAGGGCGGACGAACCGCCTGCAATTTCAAACACACCCATCAGGATGCTGTACAGGGTTAGCGCTGCTATACCGGCGTTGTGGAGATTGTTAAAGATTCGATAGCCGGTTGTGCCGACAAAGGGGAGGCGCTGCTGAATGCTCATCAACAGCAGATATACAAAAGTCCCGAGGAACAGCGGATAGTAGAACGCGTGTGCCATGTACTGAGAAAATACGCCGCGGCCGAAATGATGGTACACCACACCCGCCACGCATATGAACGCGGATACAATGGCAAAGATGTTTACGGTTTTGAGTAAACGCTTCATGCCGTCCTCCTAATCAAGTCCTATATAGATGATGTCGCTGATGCTGCGCTCTTCCCCATAACAAGGGCTGTTGACAAGTTTGTCGTTCATCACCATGGTGGAAGAACCGCCGCCGTCGAGGTTATAAGCGACCGTGCAGCCAAGATCCACAAACAGCTGCGCGAAGTCCTGCATCTTCAGCCCCAAACTGCCGTTTGCACGTCGCCCATCTACGCAGATGAAGATATAGTGAAGAGGCTCGATCATGCCGATGCCGGTGCGCGGATTCAGTCCGCTGACCCTGCTGCTGCGTTGCACATATGCTCCACTTTCAACCAATGTTGGACCGTAAGACCAGCTTTGCAGTGCACCCTGCGCTATCAAGCTTTCGCCCGATACGTCCGTGCCCACGATGTGCATTTCACCATTTTGCATTAAAACCAAAGATTCGCCGGTGGGATTATCCCGGTACAAAGTGCCGTTTCGTATGATCAGACCGGTATCGCGATAACCATAATAATCGCCGTTGATGGCGAGAATGGCGTTGTGCCGGGCTGCCTGCTTGGAGGTATCTTCACGTTGATTGCGCCCAAAGGTATCGTTGGCAAACGCGGTCTTAAAATACTGCGCGCTGGTCAGTTTAACATCGGCAACATAATAGACGAGATCGGTCTGTTCCACCTTGGTGACGTGGATGCTTATGTTTTCATCGGTATATTCGGTATCCGTATATATCCGTTGGATCGGCGTTGCAGCCGGCGGTGCCGGAACAGGCGTGAAGGTTATGGAGGCGATGGGCATCAGAGGCTCTTGCGCCTTCGCAAAAACAAACGCATCCAAAGGAATGAACACGCTCGTCAGGGTCAATAGCACTGCATAGACAACCGCAAAGACATACCGGCGGCGGTAGGGGCTTCGATTAAGCAATTGGTTTCCTCGCTGATGTTTCAGTAATAATTTGGACTTTATTTGTTTACGATTATACTTTACTTCTTGCGAGGGTTCAAGCGCGTTGCTCATTTTCTAATATGATTCGAATGTTTGGCTTGATGGGTAATCCGCCTTGTTCTACATGATTGAGCAAAGTAAAAACAAAGGGACAGGGATTTGCACACAGACAACCCCCGGCAAATGTTATAGTCGATGATTTGATTTGTTGTGTTTACCGCCTTCGTCGTGCATGCCGCCGCGCCGAGAAGAGCAGGGAGCACAGCACGCAAAGGCCTGCGAAGACAAGGACGATGCCGGTGAAATAAAGGATCTTGACGAGGGCGGACGAACCGCCTGCAATTTCAAACACACCCATCAGGATGCTGTACAGGGTTAGCGCTGCTATACCGGCGTTGTGGAGATTGTTAAAGATTCGATAGCCGGTTGTGCCGACAAAGGGGAGGCGCTGCTGAATGCTCATCAACAGCAGATATACAAAAGTCCCGAGGAACAGCGGATAGTAGAACGCGTGTGCCATGTACTGAGAAAATACGCCGCGGCCGAAATGATGGTACACCACACCCGCCACGCATATGAACGCGGATACAATGGCAAAGATGTTTACGGTTTTGAGTAAACGCTTCATGCCGTCCTCCTAATCAAGTCCTATATAGATGATGTCGCTGATGCTGCGCTCTTCCCCATAACAAGGGCTGTTGACGATCTTTTCGTTCATTACCATGGTGCTGGTTCCGCCGCCGTCCAGGTTGTAGGCAACGGTGCAGCCCAGATCCACAAACACCTGTGCGAAGTCCTGCATGGACAGTCCTTTGCTGCCGTTGACACCGCGTCCATCCACGACGATGAACACATAGTGGTATGGTTCGACAATACCGATGCCGGTGCGCGGATTGGCGATGCTTACGTTGCTCTTGCGTTCCACGTATTGGCCGTCCATCACCAGTGTGGGCCCGAATGACCAGCTGTGTAGCGCACCTTGTGCAATCAGGCTTTTGCCCGTAACGGTTTCATCCACGATGCGCATTTCTCCGTTGAGCATCAGAACGATGGACTCGCCCACCGGGTTGTCACGGTACAGCGTGCCATTGCGTATGACAAGGCCCGTATTGTCGAATCCGTAATAGTCGCCGTTGATGGCAAGGATGGCGTTGTTGTTTTTTGCCTGGCTGGATGTGATTTCGTGCAGGTTGCGTCCGTAGTCGCCATTGGCAAAAGCGGTTTTAAAATATTGAAGGCTGGTCAGTTTGACGTCTGCCACATAGTATACAAGATCCGCTTGTTCCACCGTGGTTACGCTGATTTGTATATTTTCGTCCGTATATTGCGTGTCTGTATACACCGTTTTAACCGGCGTAGCACTAGGCGTTGACGGCACGGGCGTGAAGGTGACCGAGGCAATGGGCATGAGGGCTTCCTCCACCCGCTGGAAAACAAAGGCGTTTAGCAAGATGTATACGCATGTTGACAGCAAAACAAGCGTGTAGAGGATGGCAAAAAGATAGCGATGGTTGTACGGGCTTTTTGTGTACAATTATTTTCCTCGTTGTCTTCTGGTTTGGCGGTTGATACATACAATTAGAATTCTACTGTGTTCTTCCGCTTAGTGCAAGCGGTTTGTGGGGATTATCTAAATCCACTCACCGCCCTTTGAGAACCGAAGCTGAGCGCTGCCTGTGGCAGATACAGCGAGGTGGAGGTTCTGAAAGCATGAGGTGAAGCCGAACGGTAGTGAAGGCTGAGCCCATGCCTTTCAGAGGGGTTTCGATGGAACAGCACTGCGATTGAAAGGAAGATGACTTTTGGAGAGGCTGAATCGAATCCCACCCGCCGCCCAATTATGGAAAGAAAGGAGGCAAGCCCCCTTTGGAACTCCCATTGTTGGGACGGGCTATTGTAGAAAAAGAAAGTGGGGTGCTGGTAATGGTGTCGGCATAGGGGTATTTTTCAGCAGTGTGGAGGGGTTATCTAAACCCGTCAACCGCCCGGCAAAGGTGATCCAAGGAAATTGTCTATATCCTTCGCAAAAGATTGAAGCCTGTCGCGTTCACTGAATGTACAAATTGACCATATATAGTAGAGAAGACAGCTGAAGAGGAGGCGATGGGATGGGGCGCTATAACGCCTACGGAAACTGGTGCTGTACACGAAAGTGCTGCCGTAACAGGCTATACCAACCCAATTATTATGACCACTATGACTATAGTCGACGGCAACAGCGCGGCTATGAAAATGTACTGCACAGTTGCTGTAGAATGCATCTACTACTCGGTTTATTTGACCGGGGTAGACGCAGATACTGCTATTGAATATCATTGTGCCCCGCTGCAGATGTTGTCTGCCGCGGGGCGGTTTGATACATAAGGAGGGGTGGCTTGGGTACGAGCCGATTACCGGTACTCGCGAAGTACGTCCGCGATGTGCGCCTGGGTATTCTGTTCGATGAAATTAAGCACATGGTCCATGATGCTGTCCGCCTGTTGTGTGTCCCCCGCTAAAGCGGCGATGGACAACACGATGGTTTGATGCACATCCTGTTGTTCGGATTCCACTGCGGATACGTTGAATTTAGATCGAAGCTTACTTATAAGGCTTTTGACCTGTGTGCGCTTATCCTTGAGCGAATGGACAAAGGGCGCGTGTAGTTTGATTGTCAAAAGAACAATGCGCATGATGTATACCTCCCGGAACTGTGCGATATGCGGTGAGCGCAGTATGCCGATATCATATTATACAATAAAATAAAGAAGCATTTAAGGTTGTTGCAACTTTATTGTGCATTGCATGGTGTTATATACAGAGGTATAATACGAAAAAACGGGGATATACATTGTATAGCACATAAAAACAATCAGGAGGCGACCTATGAAAACGAGGAATTTGGTTGTGATCGTTTGCCTGTGCCTGTTGTTGGCAGGATGCAAGCAGGCGGCTGTGGTGGATGCGAAAAGCCCGGATGCAAATGCTGTGCCCACGTTGAACCCGGGCGTTGTGTTTGAATGCGAATACGTCCGCACCGACGGACATGTTGATGAGAACGAGTACACCGTTGTAACTGGTATTGCATCGGTGGAGGCGCTTCAGGCGTATGTGGAAGCCAACGAGGATACGTATCAATTCGGCGACGAATTCGAAGAGGCTGTTATGCCGTTTGATGAAGCGTATTTCGAGGAAAATATGCTGGTGATGGTGGTTGTGGAAGAAACCAGCAGCGCCAACCGCCATGAGGTGACATCCGTTGTGGCCAAAGGGAATGTTGTGAACATCAACATCAAGCGCACCGTGCCCAATCCAGGCACTGACGAAATGGCCCAATGGCACATCATCGTCGCGTCTGACAATGAATATTTTGACCATGCGTTCAATGTGGATATATACTGATTGTATGCTTATAACGTGCTTTTACGGAGGCTAAAGACATAAAGAAAAGAGCCCCACAGGGGGCTCTTTTGTATGTTGACAGCACGGCGTAGGAGGGTTGCTTACGCTCGCTGTGGATTTCGAATCATTTGCTGATGGTTGTATTGTACAGCACGGGGTTTGTTGGTGCGGTGATCCAATCACATTGCGTCATCGAAAGAGGACGAATCAAATCATATCGGACAGGGCTCATATATATACGTTTATATGGCGGTTTTACAGTTTATAAAATGCGTTTACCGCCGGGGATTGCGGGATGTTGTTTCTTAACAATAGGTTATTCCGAATCCAAACCACCGCCAGATTATCGCATTTCAAGATTTTATCTATACGCGCCCACCACCTATTTGAAGAAATCAAAGGGATAATCCTCCTGGACCCATGGCTGGTGCGGATTGGGATGAGCGTGGATCATTGGCGCGAGTGCGCGTTGAGATGGAATTTGGTAAGGGGGAATATCTATACGCGCCCATTGCCCTATAGAGAACCGGAGCCGAGCGCTGCCTGTGGCAGATACAGCAAGGTGGAGGTTCTTAAAAGCATGTGGAGGTTCTTAAAAGCATGAGGTGAAGCCGAACGGGAGTGAAGGCTGAGCCCATGTCTTTCAGAGAGGTTTCGATGGAACAGTACTGCGATTGAAAGGAAGATGTTTTTCGGGGAGGCTGAATCGTATCCCACCCACCGCCCAATTATGGAAATAAAGGGGGCAAGATCCCTTGGACCCCCGGCTGGTGGCGTTTAGGACGATTGAGGATATCAAGAGGGCAAGCCCCCTTCGGCTCCCCGGCTATTGCGGATTGGGAGGAGAGTGGAACATCCAAGCTTGTTGAATCTGACAAAAGCAACGATTTCTGAAGTTTGATGACGGTGTGATAGCGCATGTTCATGGGTGGTCATATGCAATGAATAATAAATCTGACGAAAATGACGAAACGGATAGTGTATGTTGATAGCGTAGGATGGCTGCCATGGGGCGGCCATGTTTTTTTGGAGCGGCCGCATGAATGAAACAAAATTGGCGGGTGCAGGGAACGCGCAGCACAGGCGATGAGCCGCGCAGGGGTGGGGAAATATGTGCAATATAAATGAAAAAGGAGGGGTTTTTATGGCGATCAGTTTGACTGATCTGAACAGGCAGAACACGGCGGATTTCTATGTGGACGAGGTGGATGATCTTTTGGATCTACCCACCAATACCGCGGGTGCATCCGGTTTTGAGCCGGTAGGTGTTGGCAGCCGTGCGCTGTGTTTGGAGGATACGACGATCTATATTCTCAGCGGCGCAGGCGCGTGGACGGCTTGGGGGTCACAGACATGAGGTTGTTGGACTTGATTATAGCAGGAAATATGCTCGGCCCCACCGGTGTTTCGTGGGACGGTGTGGATGAATTTGGATGTATCGGAACAATCACAGTGTTAGGTGTAACGAGCATACCCAAAAGCATGTTTTGCGGCGTGTATGCCGATACCTGGATGCTTTCCGACGAGATAACAACACTACACGAGGATTCTTTTCTCTACTGCAATGCCGGATGGGATGATTTTCCGCAGAGCATCGTATCGGTCGGGGAGGGCGCGTTGGCCGGTATTGGCAGTAGCGGTACACTGGTGTTACCGAACATAGAATGGGTTGATGCGTACGCTTTTTATGATTCGTACGGCTTGAGCGAACTTACGCTGGGCGGCATCGGACACGCGGTGACAAGCATTGGGGTTGAAGCGTTTTTGGATACGAGCTTACTGGACACGCTGACCATCTATGTGGACGATCCACTCAACCCGCCTGCGGGCAGCCCGTGGGGGTTTGCGGGTACAACATTGACATTCGAGGAGGCGGATCCGGAATAATGAAATCGGAAGCAATTTATCAGATTGTGGAAGACGGACGCGTGACCTATACCATACGCCGTCCCGAACGCGGATATCATATCATGCAGCGCATCGAGGCGAATGAGGGCAAGGTGTTGAATCGGGATGGCGTGGAACAATCCGTAGTTATCACCGAAACGGATGATGTTTGGCAAGAGCGCGAAAAACAGGAAGATGAAGGCGGATGGCGTATCCTTGGGAGGAAGGCTTGGATTCGATAAGGAAAACCGGGAAACTGTTTATATCGTTACTTTGATGCGATAGGTTTACAGTGCGGATGCACCAAAAAGGGGGGCGTGCATTTGGAATGCAAGAGCGGGCATATATACGGCAAAGAAGAGAAGGCACGTGCCGTTGCATTGTACCAAAATACCGGCAGCATACGCGCCGCGTCGATTCAAACCGGCGTGGCGCGCAGCACATTGCGCAATTGGATCAGGCAGAGCGGCGTAGGCGAACCTCAACCTTCACAAAAAACAAGTGAAAAAGCTTCCTTACAGAGGGATGATACGAGTCGTTCGTGCCAAAAAAGAAAGGCCGACCAAAACCAAGATTTTTTGCACTGCGCCAGCGAAGCGATGGCAGATGCGTTGTTATTGATGCAACGGCAGGTGCAGACGGCGCTGCGCTCGCAAGACGAGTTGGATGCTTTGCTTTTGGCAATTCGTTACGACGATGATACGCCGCAGAAAGAGCGGGTGGACACGGCAAAAGCGATTGCTAAAATGGCGCAGCCGGATATGCGCGACATGATGAACGCCATCAACGCGATGTATGAACGGATGAAGGATATGGATACAGGCAGAAGAGGACAGGCCGATCTGAGCGGGCTAAGTACGGATGAGATACGATCCATCCTTGCTGTGAACGGGCACGTATGAGGTCGGCTTGATTTTGCATGAATATCGGCAAAGGCAGGAGAAGCGGTGCATCGAAGAATGGCGCTTGGCGTAAATTTTGATTATAAGCGTTGGGATGACCGACAAGAAATGGCCGCAGAAAGCGCTGTTCGGCGCTTTTTTGGTAAAAAAAGAAGGTTGGTGCGCCCTATAGATGATGCTCCGACAGAGTTTCCTTTGTCGTGCTCGAAAAGTGGACGCATGCCAACCTTCCTGTAAATATAAAGTAACACCTGCAGCGGACAAAAACAATGGCTATATACGCCTGTATTGGGGGATATTTGGCTAAATTGTTGCGCATTTTGCCCGGTGGATACCCGCATAAAGCAATACGTCGTTGTTGTAAATATTTAGCCCATTCTCGTGATGATTTATAAATCGAAGTGAGACGGGGCTGGCGTATAGGACATGGGGAAAGGCGGTTTGCTGCAATCAAGGGATTATTATAATCCGCCCACCACCCGATGAGGAATATAAGGGGGGCCTCCTTAGGAATTTGTTGCTATCGCTGTTTTGGGAGGGGAGAAGTGCAAAGGTGAGGGGTGTAGTGAGATGGGCTTGGGTACAGAAGGGAATTATCTAAACCCGCCCACCGCCCGCTGAGGCAGAAAAAGGAGAATCCTCCTTTGAAGCCCTCTTCTAGCGCCGGTTTGGGACGGGGAGGTTTGAAAGCGTGGATTTGAGCAAAGACGGGGAGGGTGCGAAGGGATCAAAACCCGCCCACCGCCCGATTGAGGAAACAAGGGGGCAAGCCCCTTTTGGAATCTCAGTGTGATGGCTTTTTTTGGTTTTAAACCTACTGGGGAGATGGTTTACGTAGGATAGCAGCTTTTTTTGTGAAGCGCGATCGGTACGTAATGTATTCGGCATTGAATTGGACGGTGGTCAATTGATAGGAGGTTACGATGGCAAATGTTTTGAAACTTGCGCTGGATGAATTGATGAAGAATGCTAAAACGAAGAGGAGAAAGAAGTACTTACAAGAGTATTTCCTTTTTTAAATGTAGACAAGAAAGCAGGATACTTAATCGGTGGCGGGAATCAAGTCTATATTTTGGAGGTGGACCCCAGTTGGTTTATCAAATAGCATGCGATTGTGACGAGAGAACAGGCATTGAGATTAATTCGGACACACTATTTGAAGAACTTAAGCAGTTTTTTGAGAATCGAGTGCAAGAAGACTTATTTACCAACGTTTCAGTAGAGTGCCCATATTATATAGGATATAGTGATGGAGTGGAACTTAAGTGGTTTGCATCAAAATGGTATAAGTGTAAATCTTGTTGTTGCCTGTGGGAATTTCAACATCCTGAATTCCCGGCGAAAGGGTTTGTCAGGAAATTCAAAGACGGAAAATATACCGTGCGAATAGGAGAATGATGATGGACATCAATAAACCTGTTATCAATACAAAGTTGGTTGAAGCTATGAGATAAATTAAAAAGGACGGGGCTAAAGAACAACGGTTTTTGGATAAATTGCTTAAGGCTAAACTCCTGTGCCCAGCTATTATATCATTGGAAAATACAACCGAGAATGTAGATGGGCAAATCACGTTGGGGCAAGACACCGCAATACAGCTCATTGCGTTGAGCAACTCAATGGGCGAAAGCTTTTTGGTGGCTTTTATGGATTGGGATGAATTACGAAAATGGAATAATGGACCCGATCAACAAACGCTGATAATGACTTATCGGGATTGTCGGAGAATCGTTTTACATGAAGAGTCCAAATATACTGGTTTTGTGATTGACCTTTCCCCTCGCTTTGTTTTATTGTACCCGCGATGGCTGTTTCCCGTAAATTCCTAACTTTATTTCTGGATACATTTTCGGGGGAAAGGTCACACTCGATGATGCCATTAGAAGTGGGAAGACGATCAGATTTTCGCATGATCCACGAGCTTTTGATAAAGGCTTTTTGGTGGATGAAGGGGAGCACATCAAGGAGACTTTGAAACACGACAGGGCGTTGTATGACGTCCTTTTTACATACAAGAAGGAGATGGATATGAAAGAGGCGTTGATTAGAGCGCTGTGCGACGAGCTTTGCAGGCGAGATTTCACGGCATATGCAAAGCGGGTATACCGCGGGATGTGGCAACCGGCACAGCATCATAGGATCGTTGCCGACGTGCTGACACGTGTGCTTGACGGCAGCTGCCGCCGGTTGATGGTATTTATGCCGCCTAGGCACGGCAAGAGCATGCAGATCACCGAATGTCTGCCAAGCTACTTTTTGGGCAGGTATCCCGATAAGCGCGTCATCGTGTTGAGCTATAGCTCGGATCTGGCGGCGCGATTTGGCCGGGAAAACCGGGCGAAGATTGCGGAGTACGGTCATTTGTTTGATATTGCTTTATCCAAGACAAATGCAGGCGCTACGGCGTTTGATATAAAAGATCACCGCGGCGGTCTTTTGTCCGTCGGCTTCGGGGGCAGTATCACCGGGCAGGGTGCGGATCTTTTGATCATTGATGATCCTGTGAAAAACCGCGAGGAAGCCGAGAGCAAGACGATGCGCGACAAGATCTTTGCCGAGTACCAGTCCACCGCGTATACGCGGCTACAGGCGGGTGCGGCCATTATCATTGTCATGACGCGCTGGCATGAGGACGATCTTTGTGGGCGGTTGCTGGCGCAAAGCCCCGACGAATGGGAGGTTTTAAGCCTGCCCGCGTTGGCCGAACAGGGCGATACGCTGGGACGTAAGGTGGGTGAACCGCTGTGGCCCCAAATGGGGTACGACAAGGATTGGGCAATCCAGACGCAGCGCGCCGTGGGCAGCTATGCCTTTGCCGCGTTGTATCAGCAACGCCCCGCGCCCGCCGGTGGCGGGTTGATACGCCGCTCATGGTGGAAATTCTATGATGAGTTGCCCGAGATGGTGACGGTTGTGCTCAGCGTGGATGCGGCCTTTAAGGGGGGCGAGGATGCTGACAATGTATCCATACAAGCATGGGGCAAGCGCGGTGCGTACATGTACCTATTGGATGATGATACGCAACCAATGGATTTTCCAAAGACGTTGCGTGCGATACGCGCGATGCACCAAAAGCACAAGCCACGGTGTGTGTACATAGAGGATAAGGCAAACGGCCCCGCGATACTCAGCATGTTGCACAGCGAGATTGCGGGGCTTATCCCTGTCAACCCGCAGGGCGGGAAGATCGCGCGGGCGCATGCCGTATCCGCCGCCATCGAGAGTGGCAACGTGTTTTTGCCAAGGACGCCGGGCGCGTATGCGCTCATTGACGAATGTGCGGCGTTTCCCAACGGGGCGCACGATGACAGGGTGGATGCCATGACGCAGGCGCTGAACCAGTTTATCCATCATGATGCGCAGGTTGAGGCGCACAAGGCGGCGGTGAAGTGGCACAAGGATCAGTGGGAGGATTATAACAACGCGTCTGAGCCCGACAGGGAAGTATTGATTCAAAGATGGGGGGATCCGTATGGATGATGAATTATATCCAGACCCGCCCACCGCCCTATTATGGAATAGAAAAGGGGGCGCACTTCAAACCGTCCCTCTGCTTTCCCGTGTATTCGGAAATTCAGACCTGACGAAAATGACGAATGATATGTGATAAAACGGTAGCGTAAAGATGGAACGCGGGTCTGACGAATGGCGGGCTATTTTTGTTTTGTGGTGGAAGACTACGGCTTGGTGCTATTAAGAAAGAAAGGGGGCGCGAGCGTTGGGTTTAAACACCTGGGGATGAGATGAAACTGTACTGTGCGAAAAAGGTGTTTTGATGGGATAGGGAGGATCGAATCCCGCCCACCGCCCCATTATGGAATAGCAAAGGGGGCGCTGCCCCTTTGAATCCTAGGCTGTCGCTGTTTGGGACGGAGAGGTTCACAAGCGTGGGTGTGGAGCATGGATATAAAAGGGCAAAAAATTATCTAAACCCGCCCACCGCCCAATCATGGAATAGCAAAGGGGGCGATGCCCCTTTGAACCCCGGGCTGTCGCTGTTTGGGACGGGATTGGTGCGGAAGTACGGGGGTAGATTGTGACGGGGTTTGGGTAAGGAAGGATCGAAACCCATCAACCGTCCGATTTTGGTAAGGAGCAAATAAAATGGCAAACATATCGATGGACGTACTGGACAAGCTGGCAAAAGAGGCCGGCTTGGCGGGCTATATACAAAAAGACAAATACAACGTGTTGTTGGCGGCGTTGCAGCAGGCACAGGGAGTTGTGCAGAAGCCAATCAGCCTAAAACCAACGATCGCATGGCTGCCGCGAAAGAATGCAGATGAAACGATCAGCATTGAGTATTTTGACAATGTGAAGAAGAATTAGAGCAAAAACAATAAAATATTTACAGATAATATTGCGCATACTGACAATTATGATACAACAAATGGCTACAAAAGAACGCCGAAGATATGGGACAACACCATTTTGTTGAACGCACTTGACGAGGCGGCACGGTTGCAGGGCATCCGCACGGATGAAAAAACCGGAACGGGAACGCAACTATCGAATACGTATGCCGGCTATGACCCGAGCAACTATGTCGATCAGATCGGGCATGGCTACCAATCCGATCTTACCTTATCGGTTGCACAAATACATGAATATTTTCAAAGTATTGGCGACGCGGACAATATTGATTTACCTCAAAAGGAAACAGACTCCGCTTCGGTAAAAGAGAATCCGATTCCCGATGATTTAATAACGGAACACGAATTTATAATGCCATCATGTGACAACTGTTATGCAAAGAAGGTTGATGGAGAATTTACAATAGTATATCCTGATAAGTTGCAAAATGCGATACATACAGCGGCAACATCATATGTGCCATTTGGAGATTCAATACAATCATTCTTTCATACGCTGTTCACAGGGAATCCGTATTTAACTCGGAACGATCTAGATACAGCAATTGATGCCTTGGCATTATTAGAGTATTCACCAGAACCATTACTTGAAAGTATTGGGGAGAACGTAAACGATTTTAATAATTATTACAATATATATAAAATTGCTGATTGTTTTTTTGATGAAGGACCAACAATAAATGATATGACATTTAAATTATTTGGTGATAATATTACATCTATTGATTCAGTTAACTGGGTTGGTATTAGTGACATTATTAAATCAACTGGAATAAGCACTGAACAGTTAAATAATTATTATGAATAGGGAGGCAATATATGTTATTAAATGTTGCAGGGATCATTTTAATATTCGTGTTGATAAACGCTGGTATATATGTCAGAAATCGGATAATTTTTAAAAGAGAATTTAAAGACTATCGAAAAATATTTTTAATTTCTAACATAACATTGATTATCTTTATGGTTTTATATGTTACTGGCATAATTGGGGGTAAGTATTAGCAGTGTAGGGAACGGGAAGTCCGCCGGATTGGCGGACTTTTTATTTATTAGGGCAAAAAATCTATACCCGCCCACCGCCCAATCATGGAATAGCAAGGGAGCGCTGCCCCCTTGAACCCCCGGCTGTCGCTGTTTGGGACGGAGAGGTTCACAAGCGTGGGTGTGGAGCATGGATATAAAAGGACAAAGAATTATCTAAACCCGCCCACCGCCCAATTATGGAATAGCAAGGGAGCGCTGCCCCCTTTAACCCCCGACTGTCGCTGTTTGGGAGAGAGCTTTGTTTTTAAAGTACGGGGATGGATTGTGATAAGGAATCAAAGGGGGTTACGAGCTCTTTACAATTCTAAAGAGAGTATCGACTCCTCCGTCGTCCGATATTGTAATCGGATCACACCATAACTTTGAATAATCTGTTACTATGATGTACATAAAGGTCTACAACTGGATTGTGTGAATGCGCGAAGAGCGAATTGAAAAGGATGAAGAGGATGGAATATCATAATAGCAAAACGTATTCCCCGAAGGAATTCTATACGGCGATATTCAATGGATTGCGCACGGTAAAGTACCTGAGAAGAAGCAGGAAGAACCATCTGATCCCCAAGGATTTTATGGAGCGGATTATGCTTGCCGTAACCGAGGTGAATGGATGCGAGATTTGCTCGTATTTTCATACCAAAGTGGCACTGGAAAGCGGCATGAGCCGGGAGGAGATTGAAGCTCTTTTGAGCGGCCGCGCGCAGGGCGTTCCTGAAAAAGAAGCTGTTGCGGTGCTTTTTGCGCAGCATTACGCGGATACGCGAGGGAATCCGACAAAGAAATCCTGGGACAGGTTTGTTGAAGAATATGGAGAGGCTGTTTCTTTTGGCGTATTGGGTGCGATTCGGATGATCATGATTGGCAATATATCCGGCATTGCGTACAGTGCGCTGCGCCACCGCATCAAAGGCCATCCCGCGAAAAAGAGCAGCCTTGTTTATGAGGTTGGTATGTTACTGCTTACCGTTGCCTTTGTGCCGGTTGCCGGCGCGCACGCTATGATTTTCAATGCCATTAAAAGGCCGGTATTGACATTTGAAGGTGATGACTGAGCTATGCCGTGGCGGGAAAACGGAGACGGGAGCCTCTTATCGTATGTTAAAGCAGGGTTCCGTGGCCGCGCCGCCCAATGAACAGATATAAAGTGTGCTCTTTGAAAGCTGCCTGAAGAAAAGAGCAATATAACTTTGAAAAAAGAAATATATACAAAAATGTTGTACAATAAAGAAAGGTGAAAGGGGTGGGGTGACATGAAAAGAAAGACTGTCCTTGCTGTGTTGTTTTGCTTTTTGGGCACGTTGATGTTGTTGGCGTGCACTTCAAGCAACGTACAGGGCGAGCAATCGGCAATGGGTCCGGAACAGAGCGCACAAACAAGTGCGCCGGATGCTACCGCCGGTGCGGGTGTATTGGACGGACCTGTTGACCTGACCGGATATGGTTCGATGGGCGCTTTGGCCGATGAGAACCTGACGCTGGAAGAAATGCTGACCTACGCGCTTGAGGATGAATATTACGCGCACACTGAATATGAAATGATTCTTGATAAATTTGGCGATGTCCGTCCGTTTTCCAACATTGTTGGATCGGAGCAGACGCATATCAACGCTTTGATCCCATTGTTTGAAGCGTATGATTATCGTGTGCCTGACGATGAATCCGCAGGACTTGTGACAATTCCCGATACGTTTGAGGAAGCACTTGGTCTGTGTGCCGAGGCGGAAGTCTATAACATCGATATGTATGAGGTGTTTTTAGAGCAGGAAGTACCCGACGATGTTCGGACGGTATTTGAGCAGCTAAAAAGGGCGTCAGAAAGCCATCTCGAGGCTTTTAGCAGATAGGAGAAGAGCGTATTCGATCGGCGTTACAATGGATATAAAGCTAAAAAGCCTGCCAGGCGGCAGGCTTTTGTATATTGACAGCGTCGGCGTGGGAGGTTGGTACGCGCGCTGCGGTTTCCTTGTAATTGTATTGTATAAAAAGGCGAGGATGTTTGCTGTGATTGGGTCACATAGAACAAAAATATTTTGGTAAAGTCTGATGCCACACGCAGATCTATAAAGGCAAGCAAGGGGGCATTGCCCCACATTATGCAAGCTGACGAATGATATGTGGTAAAACGGTAATGTTGAGATGAAATGCGGGTCTGCCAAAGGGCGGGATTTTGTTTTATAGGGCAAGAGGATCTATACCCGCCCACCGCCCAATTGTGGAATAGAAAGGGGGCGCTGCCCCCTTTGGAACCCCCGGATGTCGCCATGTGGGGTGGAGATCAAGGCATTGTCTCCTTGTCCCCCGGCAACACTCGTGTTCGGAAGTAAAGCACCACGCAGTGGCCCCGTTTCAAGGGGGTTAGGGGATTGTTAAGGGGCCTAAGGGGGGGATCGGAATCCCTCCCTGGCCCCTTGGCAAAAATACAAAGCTAACCATGAGCAGATATGGCAAATAAACAAAAGAAGCGCACCCGTGTTTGAGTCCCCGTGCTTGACAGTTGTGAAAGTTGCACTGCAAACTATAATGCATATAATAACATTATAAGGTTGGCTATGGAGCAAGATATGATTGGATACACAACCAAAGCGAACGGATTTGTCGATACGATAGACTATATTGATTGGGATCAGATTTATGATTTGATGGATTCAACAGGCATTAATTTCAAATATCTGAAAGAATATTATCAGTAAGGGGTATTGTTATGGGTGAAAAAATCATTGCTTCAATAGTGGTATTGATAGTATCTAACTTGGGATTATACGCGAGAAAAATAATTTTTAATAGAATACCTAATGCGGATCGGACGAATAAATATATCAATATAGCTTTAATAATTATCTTGATGATATATATATTATTTGGATGATGTTATCCGAGGGACAGGGAAGCCGTATTTTCACCCAATTCCGTATGTGTATCTGGAAATTTAAATCTGACGAAAATGACGAATGATATGTGGTAAAACGGTAATGTAGAAACAAATGAATAGGGACGATGAGTCTGCCAAGTGGCGGGCTTTTTTATTAGGAGGGAACGGAAATGAAGATATTCGATATTCTACTGGCACAGGCTTTCATGCCGCAGGCTTCTGCACAGGCTGCCGCGCAGGGTGCGTCGTGGAACGAACTGGATGAGGATGGGTACATGCTGGACGTTGTCATATCAGGCGTTACAGAAATACCTGCCTTTTTCTTTTACAGTCAAACACAAATAAGTTCGTGGACGTTACCGGACGGTATAGAGACGATAGGCGTGGGCGCACTGGCATCCAGCTCTATTGGATGGAACGACATACCACAGAGCATAGTGACAATTAAGGAGTGCGGATTATCGGGCATTTCCACCGAGGGTACGCTGCATCTGCCAAATGTGCAAACAGTTGGTACGGGTGCTTTTTCGGATTCGCATGACTTGACAGTGCTTACGCTGGGCAGTGCCGGTCATCCCGTGACAAGCATAGGCGAGGAGGCGTTTGCCTATACGACGGCGCTGGACACACTGACGATATACGTGGCAGACCCACTGAATCTGCCCGGGCCGGGCACATCGCCGTACGGGTTTGTGGGCACAACGTTGGTGTTTGAGCAGGCATAAGGGAAACGGTTGTTTATAGGATAAACGATTAAACAATGGGAGGGGATCCGTTTGGAGGACAAGAGGAAGAGAGATTTGGAGGCTGAGGAAACGGGTGGTGCGCTGAAGAGATGGCAGGACAAGTACGAGAAGGCCAAGGCGTCGTACGGCGATGTGCTGAATCTGATGGGCGAGCGGGAGGAGCTTTACAGGGGCACGCGGCGGGTGGACAAGAACGTGAACCAAAACGTGGTCAACGTCAAGCAGGCCAACCACATCCGCAACATCGTGTTTGAACTGATCGAGAGCGAGATCGATTCCACCATACCGGTGCCCAAGGTCACCACCATGACACAGGACAGCGTGCCAATGTCCAAAATGATTGAGGATAGTTTGAAGACGGATCTTGAGCGTATCCCCATCGAATCGCTCAACGACGAGCAGGAGCGGACCACGCCAATTCAAGGCGGGTCTTATTTTTTGGTGGAGTGGGACAACGCGATTAAAACCCATGAGACGGTGGGGGATCTGAGCATCACCATTCTGCATCCTAAAAACGTGATCCCGCAGGCCGGGCTTTATAACCTGCACGAAGCGGATCATGTGTTTGTGCGGTTGGAGCGGACGCGGGCGTACATTCAAAGGCGCTACGGTGTGGACGTATCTGACGAGGATGAGACGGAGGTTGGCATTGGCACCACCGGCGAGGCACCGCAGAGTGACGACAAGGTGACGCAGGTGATGTGCTACTTTAAAAATGGCGAGGGCGGCGTGGGCATGTTTTCCTGGGTGGGCGACACGGTGCTGGAGGATCTGAGCGATTATCAGGCACGCCAGATGGAACGGTGCACCAAGTGCGGCAAAGAGCGGCCATACGATACGGATCTGTGCAGCTGTGGCAACAAGCGGTTCGAAAAAAACAATCAGGATTGGGAAACGCTGATCGACGACATCACGATAACAAAAAACGGGCAGCCGTATGTTGTGCCGGCGGGCACCAAGATACCCTATTACAAGCCAAACCGGTTTCCCGTGATTTTGCGTAAAAACGTGTCTGCGTTTGGCCAGTTGTTGGGGGACAGCGACGTGGACAAGATACGCGATCAGCAGATGCTGGTGAACAAGCTGGGCTCCAAGATCGAAGAGAAGCTGCTCAAAGGCGGATCGTATGTTTCGCTGCCGCGCGGGGTTCGGGTACGGCGGGATGACAGTGAGTTTAAGACCATCGACGTCAACAGCCCGCAGGAAGTGGAGATGATCAAGACCATCAACCTCCAGCCCAACATCAGCTATGACAGCATGGAGCGCGAGCGTGCGTATATGGAGGCCAAAAGTACGCTGGGCATCACCGATACGTTTCAGGGTAAGCCGGACAACACCGCGGTATCGGGCGTAGCCAAACAGATACAGGTTGCGCAGTCGTCCGGGCGGTTGGAGAGCAAACGGCGGATGAAAGCCGCCGCTTACGCCGAGCTGTTTGAGGCGATGTTCTTGTTCAAACTCGCCTATACCGACGAACCGCGCCCGTTTATGAGCGAAGGGGCAAACGGGGAGAAGCAGTTTGGTGCGTTCTCGCGGTATGCATTTTTGAGCGTGGATGACGCGGGCGAATTTTACTACAACGATAAGTTTTTATTTTCCACCGATCCCGCGGGTGCACTGGGGCAGAACCGGCAGGCGATGTGGGAGGAGACGCGGCGGAACTTGCAGGAAGGCGCGTTTGGCAACCCGCAGGAGCCGCAGACGCTGCTTTTGTTCTGGGGACTGATGGAGACGCTGGGTTATCCGATGGCGGGCAGCATCAAGACGGGCATTGCGCAGAAGATTGAGAAGGAAGCCATGCAGGCGCAGATGCAGCAACAAATGAAAGGACAGGAACAGGTGCAGCAGGGCATGCAGGGTATACCGGCGATGGGTGGTATGCCGCAGGGAATGGCGGAGGAAACCGACGCGAGCCTTGACGAGTTGTTGGCAGGGCTTTGAAGATGAAGCGGCTTGTCGGATATTTAAAATCCCGCGAGCAGCGGGACGCAAGGGAAAAGGTTGCCATTGCCAAGGCGATCAGCGGCGCGAAGCAAAAGGATGAGAAGCAGAAGCGCCTGATCGTTGAAAAACTCAGGCAGATGCAAGCTGCCGTGATGCAGGCGCAACAGATGGCGGCGGATGCGAAGGCTGGGTTGGGCATTTTGGCACAACAGTTGGCGCGCACCGCGGATATGGATACGATTGAGCGGATCAGCGCCCTGTCGCGCGAGAATGTAAAAGCCTTTCAGGCGTTGTCCTATGATGTGCAACAAAAACTGGCCATCATTCATGAGGAGGCGAACCGCAAGGCGGAGTTCCGTGTAGCGGACGCCGATATCCAGTGGCGGCGTGACGGCAGCGATGAATGGCAGGCACTTGTTCCGCTTCGGGCGTTGCGTGGGCCGCGCGGCGCGGGTGGCAAGGGCTCAAAGGGCGATACGGGCGATGCGGGAGTGCCGGGGGTCCAAGGTGAACAGGGAATACAGGGCGAACAGGGGATACAGGGTGAGCAAGGCCCACAGGGAATACAGGGCGAAGCGTTTGCGATTGCCAAAACGTATGTGTCCATTGCGGCGATGGAAGCAGACTATGGAGGCCCGGATGTTCAGATTGGTCAGTTCGTTTTGATCGATACGGGCGATGTGGAAGACGAGGACAATGCAAAGCTCTATTACAAGGGCGTTGCCGCGTGGATGTATTTGACCGATTTGTCCGGCGCGGAGGGCATGCAGGGCCCGCAGGGTATACAGGGCGTACAGGGTATTCAGGGTGTGCCCGGAACGACTGGACCCAAGGGCGATCCCGGCGAGGGCGTGCCCTCCGGCGGTGGTACGGGGCAATACCTCAAAAAGAACAGTGGAACGGACTATGACACCATATGGGTATCACCGGCGCTATTGGAATTTTCAGATGATACCGCACATCGATTGGTAACGGACACGGAGAAATCCACATGGAACGCGAAACAGAATGCGTTGGTGGCCGATACCGATTATCTAACGCCTTCAACCGCTGCGACGGCGTACGAACCAAAGATTGGCAACGGGACGATCGGTGCGCTGTATCTGGCGCTGCATCCGGTGGGCGATATCGTATTTAACATGACGGGCGTCAATCCCGGTACGACGTTTGGGGGTACATGGGTTGCATGGGGATCGGGGCGCGTGCCCGTTGGCGTGGATGCGGGGCAGGGCGAATTTAATTCGGTGGAGGAGACGGGTGGCCAAAAGACCCATGCACTTTCAAGCAGCGAAATGCCATCGCACAGCCACTCGTTTTCGGGGTCTTCGGTGAGTACCGGCAATCAGAGCGCCAGCCATACGCACTATGTAAGTGGAACCACGGGCAGCTCGGGCGCTCATCAACACGGTTTGGAGTGGAACGGAGACAGGCCCATATCGCTGTCGAGCAGCGACAATGGCGGAAGCTATTCGTCTGCAGGCTATCGCACGGGATACTCAAGCGGCAGCGTATACACTTTCAGTATGATTGCGTCAACGGCCGGTGCCCATACGCATTCATTCTCGGATACGTCAAACGCGCAGAGCGCCAGCCACCATCATTCAGTGACCGCTGCGGGTTCGATCGGCAGCAGCGGCAACGGCAATGCACACAACAATCTTCAGCCGTACATCACCTGCTATATGTGGAAACGAACGGCATAGGCAAAACCAAAAGCGCACAGGCGCTTTTTTATTTAGGGGGCATTGCAATGCAAACATTGAGATTGAAAAGGCCTTATATGCGGGGCACAGATGTTGAGACGTTTCAGACAACGATTGCAAACAAGGGATTTGATTGCGGGGTTATAGACGGGATATTCGGTCCAAAGAGCGAGCTTGCATGCCGTGAATATCAACGTACACACGGTTTGGCGGTGGATGGGATTTGCGGGCCGATTACATGGGCATCGCTGCAATCCTCAAGCGGCGGGTTCACGGATGCCGTTGCACTGCTAAAAGAATGGGGATTTAGTGATTTGCTCGCTGCCAAGGGCATCACCTATGCCGTAAAGCAATTTCAGGCGGCGATGGGGCTTGCTGTGGACGGTATCGTTGGGCCCAATACAAACGCGTCGCTTAATGGTGAGATTTTTGTGCCCAGGATCACGGAAGAGACGATGGCGTGTCAATGCCAAGTGCACTGCGACGGATACCCCAAGGGGCATGTTTCGATGGGCGTGCGCATCCTGTCCGAACGGATATTCCGCGAGGTGGAGAAGACCTATCCTGGTACGAGGTTTTACATCACCAACCGGGCGCATCCGACGCCCAACGGCGCGATTGCAGGCGGGTATCGGTGCGACACATGGAACAGGCTTCGGGGTGGTGCGGCGGGCAGTCTGCACAAGGCGTGCCATGCCATGGATGTGTGGGGCGAATGCTCCAGCGTGTCGAATTCTACAATTCGACAGAAGATCGAAAACGTTGCGCTGAAAATGAACACCAAGGGCGGCGTGGGCTACGGTGCGCATTATATTGTGCACATCGATACGCGGGGCAGAAAAGCGAGGTGGCGGTATTAGATGAATGTCAACGAGATCATCATGGCGCTGGGCGTCGTGTGTGCGGCCATCATTGCGTTGGGCGGTGCGGTTAATGTACTTAGAAGGTGGGTGGCACCAATCGCTTCAATCAAGGAAAACGTGGATAAGCTCAAGGAACGTCTCGATTGTGTGGAACAGAATGATTCGGATACTCGCGAGGGGATTGGCGTGGTGTGTCGATGTTTGCTCGCGCTGATGGACAATGCCATAACCGGCAACAGCGTGGAGAACATCAAGTGTGCGCGTAAAGAGATGCAGGAATATTTGACGAAGAGGCATTGATAAAATCTATACCTGCCCACCTCTCGATTAAGGAATCGAGAGGGCTTGCCCCTCGGCCCCCCGGCTGTCGCTATTTGGGACGGTGAAGATGTAAAGGTGTGGGTTTAAGGAAAAAAGGCCAAAGGATTATCTATACCTGCCCACTGTCCAATTGAGGTAAGCAAGGGGCAAACCCCCTTGGACCCCCGGCTGTCGCTGTTTGGGACGGTGGAGATGTAAAGGCGTGGGTTTAAGGAAAAAAGGTCAAAGGATTATCTATGCCCGCCCATTGCCCTATTAAGGTAATAAAGGAGGCAAGATCCCTTTGACTCATCCCCCGGCTGCCGCGAGCTGGGTGGGGAAGAGGAATCAAGGGGAAAGTTTTCTTTGGTCGAGGACTATAGATGCATATCCATATTTAAGGAGGAATACAAATGAGTTTTTTGGAGTTTTTGTCCGGGTTATTGAACACGGTGCTGGTTGCGGCGATCCCGGTGATTGTGACGGCGTTTGCGCAGTACTTCACCATCAAAACCAAGAATGAGAGGCTGAACACGTACCTTTGCATTGCGACGGACTCTGTGAAGACCGCGGTCAATATGGTATCGCAGACGGTGGTGGAGGCGCTCAAGTCAGATGGCAAGTTTACCAAGGATGAGCAGGAGAAGGCGCTTGCGATGGCCAAGCAAATCGCAATTGAGGTGATGGGCGAAGCGGCGCTTGAGGCGCTTTCGCTGGTGACGGAAGATGTGGATGGGTGGCTGATCGCGAAGATTGAAGCGGGGATTTTTGAGGGTAAGGAATAGAGAAAGTTGCTACGGCTGGGACTTTATCTATACGCATAGCGCGGGTGTGGGTTGTAAGAGAACAGGTCAAAGGAATATCTATACCCGCCCGCCACCCATTGAGGTAAGCAAGGGCAAACCCCCTTGAACCCCTAGCTGTCGCTGTTTGGGACGGTGAAGATGTAAAGGCGTGGGTTTAAGGAAGAAAAGGTCAAAGGATTATCTATACCCGCCCGCCACCCATTGAGGTAAGCAAGGGGCAAACCCCCTTGGACCCCCGGCTGTCGCTGTTTGGGGCGGTGAAGATGTAAAGGTGTGGGTTGAGGAAGAAAAGGTCAAAGGAATATCTATACCCGCCCGCCACCCATTGAGGTAAGCAAGGGGCAAACCCCCTTGGACCCCCAGCTGTCGCTGTTTGGGACGGTGGAGGGATTGAGAACCCTCTGAAAGACATAGACTCAGCCTTCACTACCATTCGGCTTCACCACATGCTTTCAGAACCTCCATATCGCTTCTTCGTCCACTGGATGCGCTCGCTTTCGGTTCCCACCGCCCAATTTAGGTGATAAAGAGAGACAAGCCCCTTACGATCCGCGGCTGAATATAACATTTTGACTAAAATCCAATTGGATTGTTTTGGAAGGTACCAGGCCGATGGCCTGTGCCGATATAAAAAGGAGGAAATGACATGAAAGGGAAAGAGGAGTACACGGGGCGTATCACGCTCAACGGGCAGCAGTCCATTAAAGCGCCGATAGCGCCTAGTAACAAGACGCCGAGAAAAAGCGCCAAAAAGGGTGCGGAACAAAAACCCAAAAAGTAGCCGGGGATAAATGTCCCCAAAGAAAGGACGAACATGGAACCTGAGATTGAATTTGGAAGCGTAGAAGAGCAGGAGGTCGCTGAACCTGCAACCGATAGCGACACCGTTGCTGCGGAAGATGGCGTAGAAGAGGCCGACATCGCCGACCGGCCGCCGCAGGACAAGAAAGGCAATCAGGACGCCGCCGTTGCGTCCGCGGCAGCAGCCGCCAGAAGGCAGGCGGAGAACAAATACCGCGAAGCGATATCCACGCACATGGACCAGAAGGAACGCTTTGCCAAATCCCAGGGATTTTCAACCTGGGAGGAGATGGAGAACAAGTCGGTGACCCAATCGCTGCAAAGGGGCGTGACGCCCCAGGCGATCGAATTGCTGGTGCACCGTGCCGTCGAACAGAGCCCAATCATCCGCGAAGCAAGAGAGCAAAAGAACAAGGCGCAGGTTAAGGCTTCGTTCGACGAGTTTACAAAGGAATTCCCGCAAAGTGGCATCGAGACGATGGCGGATTTTATCAAGATGCCGAACTATGATGCGTTTTACAATTACGTTAACCACGGCCTATCGCTCAGCGAAGCGTATACACTGACAAACCGTGACGCAATCGTAAACCAAAAGGCGGCGGCAGCCAAGCAGGCGGCGCTCAACACCGTATACGGCAAGGCGCACCTGAGGTCCAACGCCGGCGGTGGCGATGCGGACGATGTCGTGGTACCGCGGGATACCTATAAGTCATACCGGCAGATGATGCCGGAATGGACGGACAGACAGATCCGTGAACATTACAAAAGATCAACATAAAGGAGTGAATACTTTGGCATTCAAATTGGCATCAAGAGCCTTTGGCGCAAGCGCCGCCATCGAGTACCTGTTGGGAACGGACGACGAGGCGTATATCCTGGGCGAAGCGCTGACGCTATCTTCCGGCAGGTTGACGGTGGCAACGGGCGAAAGCATTCCGCTTTTCATCTGCCAAAAAACACAGGCAGCGGAAACGACGGCGGTGACGCCCATTCCGGTGATGCGGGTGATGCCCAACCAGGAATATGAGACGATGTTTTCCACAACGCCGTCCGGCGTTGTGATGGGCAGTATCGTGACCATTTCAGCCGATGGGCTGGAGGCCACGGCGACCGCCACCGACGGTGTTTTCCAAGTGTCCGCAATAGACGGAACGGAAGATGGTTCGGTGGTGCGCGGGTATTTCCATCCGGCGTTTGCGCGCCCGGACGATATCCCCGCTGAATAAGGAGGTAGAGATATGGCAGGCATTGTATTTTCCAAGGCTTCAGGTGTGAACGATTCCATTTATGGAAAGAGCCAGGAGCCGATCAAGGCGCTGATCGAAAGTCGCGTGGAAGCATTTGAAAAAGGCAAGAGCGTCCTTCGCGACATTTATGTCGTTGAGAAGACGGACAAGTTCGCGGAGAAGTTTACCTATGAAACCGCGCTGCCCAATTTCGTGGCGGTCGGCGAGGGCGGCGCTTATCCGCAGAACGGATTCCAGGAGGGCTATGCCCAGGTCATCGAGCCGGATACGTGGAAAAACCAGTTTGAGGTTACCATGGAGATGGCGGAGGATGCGCACATGGGCAAGGTGAAACAGCGTGCAGGGGCGTTTACGCTTTCCTACAACCGTACGCGTGAATCATTCGGCGCGGGTATGTTGATGGGCGGATTCTCGGGTTCGCATGCGTTTCTGGGCAAGACGTTTTCGTGCAAGTCGGCGGACGGTGTGAATTTGTTCTCCACATTGCATCCAAGCAAGACCGGCGGTGCGGATGTGCAGTCCAATCTGTATGCGGGCGCCTTTACCTATGACAACCTGTGCTATTTGCAGGAGAAGATGCAGAACATGTCCGACGACGACGGGAACCTGTTGGGGCTGTCGCCGGACACCATCGTCATCCCCAACGATGCGATGCTGAAAAAGGCGGTGTTCAACGCCATCGGCGCCGAGGGCGAGCCGGAAGCGGATACGCACAGCATGAACTTCCAGTACGGGCTGTGGAACGTAATCATCTGGCCGTACCTCAATGCGTACAAGCCGTCTGAAGCGACGAGTACGCCGTGGGTTTTGATGGACGGCGAGTATAACAAGGCGTATTACGGCGCGGTGTGGCTGGACCGGATCGGGCTGACGGTGAGAAGCGAGATAGCGGACAACGACAACAACGTGTTCAAGGGCCGCGCGCGCTATATGGCGGGCTTCAACGACTGGCGGCCGTTTGCGATGAGCTTTACCGGGAGTAGTGGGACGGCGTTCTAGAAAGTAAGGGCGTTAAAACCCACCTACCGCCCAATTAAGGTAATCAAAGGGGGCTATGCCCCCTTTGAAACCCCCCGGCTGTCACGGTTTGGGGTTGTGGATTGCGAGCAAAAGGGTAAAAGATTATCTTAACACCCACTGCCCAATTGAGGAAACTAAAGGGGGCATTGCCCCCTTTAGACCCCCCCCGGACGCTCGTTTCTTTGCGAATAAATGGCGGGTTGAAGGATTTGCCGTTTCACATGAACCAAAGCTTGCGGCAAATGGATTGCGATTAAGGGGAAAACGTTCCCCTTAAAAACCCCTTTCCTAGGATCTATACCCGCCCGCCGCCCAATTAAGGTAATCAAAGAGGCATTGCCCCCTTTGGAACCCCAGCTATCGCCGTTTTAGACCTGTAGTGGATTAAGAGCATGGGTTGGGCTGAGATGGGGTTGAGTACGGGAAGATCGACTCCCACCCACCGCCCAATTAAGTTAATCAAAAGGCTGTGACCTATTGGACCCCTCGCTATTCCAAATTTGTTCGAACCGGTGGAAGAGTCGTTGCTTTGATAAGAAATAACACATGGGACACGTGGATATTGGCGTTCTCGAAGGGCGCTTGTTTTATACCCGCATGTACGGAAGAGAACAAAAAGAGCAGGAGGTACACTCATGACCTGGAAACAAATCAAAGACGCTGCTCTGCAGATGATGTTTAGCTTTTCGCAGGGCGGCAATGAAACACAAAGTGCAGCGAACGATGATTATCTGCTTGCAATGGCGGCGCCGGCCAACCTTGCCATGCGGGATCTGGCCGGGGTTTGTCCCATAAGAAGGACGCTGACCGTCAAGCAGTACCAGCAGGAAAATACCGTTACGTCGTACACCGAAAGCGATGATGGGATACTCATTGAATCAAACGACGCCAAGGCATTTTATTGCCAGATCGACGGCGTGGCGACGGTGCATTTTGAGTTTGTGCAGGAGGACGATACCATTGTGCGGCTGGATTCGGTTGCAGTAAACAATGCATTCTTTGCGCCGGTACGCTATGTCTATGCGCAGGGTACCCGCGTTCGCGTGTTGATAGAGGGAAACGTGCGCGTTAAGGATTATGCTTTTTATGATTGGGAATACCAGCGTGAAAATGAAATACCCTCTCCGGCGGAGGATAGGATGTATTCGGTCGTGGAATTGATCGAATCGCAAAACGCTTTGCCATTTTTGGGGTTTGATGAAAAACCTGCAAGGTTGGATGGGATGGACGTCTCGGGATATGTTAAATTTGACGGCATCGACACACTTTGCATACCGTGCGTAATCGAAGGTGAGATCAAGCTGCATTATCTGGCGTACCCAACGCCGATTACGGCGGATACCGACGATGGGCACGAGATCGAACTATGCGGTGAAGCGGCGGATTTGATTCCGCTGTATATTGCCTCCGTAGTGTATCTGGAGGATGACCGCAACCTTGCGCAGTTCTACCGCGGTGAATACTACAACCGCAGGAACGCAGTGGCAAAGAGCGCGGAGATTTTGGCGGCGGACGAATTTGTAACTTCAAGCGGGTGGTGAAAATGGCGACATATACGAAACGGTATGAAAAATTCAGAGGCGTGGATTTTTCCACAGATCCGGCATTGATCGACGAAAGACGAAGCCCCTATTGCCAAAACCTGATATCCGACAACGGCGGCTATCCCGAAAAGAGGCTGGGATGGCGCATCCTCAAAACCTATGAGGGCGATACGATCAACGGCATATTTCGCTTGGTGGACGCCGGCGGTAACGAACATCTGTTGGTGCATCACGGTGAAACGCTTACGCATGAGACGTTTGATGTAACGTCAACCGATTTGTCCACCACAATGAACAATGATAAATCCACCTGTTTTTACCACGACAACACACTGTATATACTCGATGGTGCAAACTATCTATCCTATGACGGCACAACGCTATCCGATGTTGTGGATAACGCCTTCGTGCCCACCACCGTCATTGGTCGGGCCCCGGCGGGCGGCGGAAAACTGCTGGAGGGCGCGAATTACCTCTCTCCCTGGCGCAAGAACAGCTTTGTGGGCAACGGAACGTCGACAGCGTTTTATCTGGATGCGCAGGATGTTGACGAAGAGAATTTGATCGTATACGTAAACGGATCGCTGGTGGATGCGGAGGACTATACCGTCGATCATGCCAATGGCAAGGTCACCTTCGACGCGGCACCGTCGGACGGTGACGGAGTGGACAACGTGGTGATCACTTTTTCAAAGACGGTTACGGGTTATGCGGATACCATCCAAAAATGCCGGTTTGGAATTTGGTTTGGCGCAGGGGAAAACACGCGTGTGTTTCTTTCCGGCAACCCCGATTATAAGAGCTGGGACTTTCACAGCGGTTTGTACGATCCGACGTATTTCCCCGATACGGGGTATACGCGCATTGGCTCGGATGCGTCCGCGATTATGGGATATCTTCGGCAGTACGACAGCCTTCTTGTCATCAAGGAAGATAACGATCAGGACGCGACGATGTACATACGCACGGCGGAACTGACCACCGTTGAAACGGTGGAAAGCGATTTGACGACATCGACAGAAACGGTGGCAGTTTTCCCAATCCAACAAGGCGTGGCCGGTGTGGGCGCCGTGTCACGTTATGCGTTTGCAACGTTGCGGGACGATCCATTGTTCCTGTCCAAAGAGGGTGTGTTTACACCGACGCTCAATTACGGATCGGACGCTCAGCGTTCCATGCAAAACCGATCCTACTACGTGGACGCAAGGCTGACGGCGGAAACGAATTTATCGCAAGCGGTGGGTGTTGTGTGGAATGGCTATTACATTCTATGCGTAAACGGCGTGTGCTTTGTGGCGGACAGCAGGCAGAAGACGGGCAAGGGTGCGAACGAAGCGTCGGGATACGAATGGTATTACTGGACGAACATTCCCGCGGTTGTGTTCATGGAATCGGAAGACGAATTGTATTTTGGTACGGCGGACGGGCGGCTGTGCAAACTCCGATCGGATGAATCGACAGGACTTAAGTACAACGACGAAGATGATCCCATCGATGCATTTTGGGCTACCAAGCAGGACGATGACGGGGATTTCATGATGTACAAGACAATGGAGCGGTTGGGCAGCGGCGTTTTGATCAAGCCCTATTCACGCTCGAGCGTGGAGATATCCGTTAAAACGGATGGCGGAAATACAAACGTGCTCAATCAAAAGATGGTGGACATTTTTGACTTCAACAATATGGATTTTGAGCGGTTTACATTCTCTACCATTGATGCTCCGGACGTGATGCCCTTTGGTCTGTCCGTTAAAAAATATAAAACGTTGCAGATCATAGCACGAAACAGGGAATCCAATGAAGGGTTCGGCGTGTATGGGTTTGTCAAGCGATTCCATGCTGTTAAATACGTAAAGTAAGGAGAGATATCATGGAGGATTTAAAGATTCTGGAAGTGGATTACACTGGTTTGGACATTATGGGCATGGAGGACAGCCCGACGTCGGCCGGTTGGACGGCGGATCAAATACAAGAGCGGTTCGACGCCCTGGTGAAGGAACTTATGGCGGTGCGGCTAAACGCACTGATTGATGCATTGGTAGCGTCCACAGGGACATCGGGGGCGGAAGAGATCGGCAGTTTGGCTATATCCGGCGTGACCGGTACGACCGTGCACGATCAGTTGAGCGATTTGAAAACACAGATCGATGAGGCGGTCATCAGTGGCCTGACCGAAGACACAATCACCGACGTATACCTGAGCGGCACGGAAGGAAACATCAAACCGAGTTTTGCGGCGCATATCGTCAACTACCTGTTGCATATCGGTAACGCAGGCACGACCGGCGGTAGTGGTTCAGCGTATACCGCGACGTTGTCGGATTTTGACGATGAGATCGTTAATTTTTTCATATTGACGGTGCACACCGGATGCTCGAACGACGCAACGCTTGCGCTCAACGGCGGCGCTGCTCATCAGATTGTTGCGCTGGGCAATACAAACATCAAAGCGGGGCATATGAAAACCAGCGGTGTATACCTGATCGTTTACAATCCTACTACATCGCGGTATGTACTGATCAATCCAGATCAGACCAATCTGCATACACATGCTGTATCGGCCATCACCAACCTGCAAACATCGCTTGATGCAAAGCAGGGTACCATCACCGGCGGTGCGTCGCTGATTACCACATCCAACCTCACGACAAACCGTGCGCTGGTATCCAATTCAAGTGGAAAGGTGGCGGTAAGTGCGGTTACGTCTACGGAATTAGGGTACATGGACGGTGTGACAAGCAGCGTGCAAACACAGATAGGCTCTCTTCAATCACAGATAAATACAAAATTCCCCACGGCCAACATCATCTACTCATCTTCAACGCCCTCGTATACGGCGGGGAAGATCTGGCTAAAACCCATCACGTAAGGAGGTGCGTTGATTGTCGACCACAGTAAAAATCTATCCAACAACAACAGCGTACCAATACTGGCGCGGCAGTTCATGGACATCGGACAGTCCGTATACAAGGGCCTATGCAGGGCAAACGTCCTATACATATTTATGGCCGCTTCCGTTTAACCTTTCGGCGTATTCAAACAAGATCATGAAAAGCCTGAAGCTAAAAGTTAAGGTTGACGATGCATCCAACACCTTTTCGTCGCCAAGCGAGTATTTGGGTGCAGGATTGGCAACATCAAACAATTCGTCGTCGGATGCGGCCAACTGTACGCATCTCAATGGCAATGAGCACACGCCGACTATAGCGGGAGATACTTGGAACGAATGGAATATCTCCGACGCATGGAATACGCTAAAATCCGGCTCAGGCTATATCGTTTTATACGGCAATGAGTACGCGGTGTTGTTTACCAACTATAGTACCGTCAGCACGTCGGATAGGCCTTACATCGAGCTTGTGTACGATGACGGGACGGTCGGGTATGGCACGGGCGGATCGTATGCGCGGTGTCAAGTCTACTATGGTACAGGCGGATCGTGGGTACTATGCAAGCCGTACTACGGATCCGGGGGATCATGGAAAGAGATTTCAACATAATGGGAGGATCAATCGATGGCTAACGCATTGACGGATGAACTGGATAGATTGACAAATGCGGCGGGCACCGCCGGCTATACACCGGTGGATTGGACCGCTTATTACGACAAACAATATCAGGCAAAGCTTGACGCGCTCAACGCGTCGTACCAGGCGCAAAAACAGCAGCTTCAGGCACAGTTGCCCAAGATCGAGCAGGCTTACGATGCGCAGCGAGGCAACGTGTATACCGGCGCGCGGCGCAGCGCCCTTGGCAACAACGAAGTTTTGGCGGCACAAGGATTGGCGGGAAATGCATACAAGGCGCCGACATCAGGATATGCCGAAACGTCCCGTGTCAATCAGGACACGTCGATGCGCAACATCTTAAACTTCGCGAACCTACAGCAGCAAAAGGCGTTCAACGACATCGATACGCAAATTGCTTCGGCGGGCGTGGAGCGGGATTCGCAATTGGCACAGGCGCTTTATGAGATCGAGCAAAGCAAGCTTGCCAACATACAGGGCGAAAACCAGTACGCGTCAGGTTATACACTGGAACAGGCGGCACAGCAGGAGGCGATCCGGCAATACAACGAACAGATGGCTATGACAAACCAGCAAAATGCTTTGTCGCAGGCCTACCAAGAGCTCATGACGTTTGGCAGAATTGTGACACAAGCGGCAGCGGATGCGCTGGGTGTGAAGGTAGGTGCGACGCTCAAGCAGCTAAAGAGATAGAAGCATAGCATAGGAATTAAGGCGCAGCCTGCGCCTTTTTTTATGCTTGCATACCGCTTGCTGATAGACATTGTATTGACAAAAAAATGGCATTCCCTGGGAAAGATGTTTTCCTTGTCATAAAACGTTGGGCTAGGGGGGGCATTAAAGTAGACTTGGAGCCCTTGTCTTATAGGAGGAATTATCATGGCAAACGCATTGACAACTGCACTGGACGAGCTGGCGCAGCATCATTCGCCGGATTACGCGGGACTGTATGGTGAAACGGCCGCTGCACAGCTTTCGGCGTTGGACGCACAGTATGCGGCGCAGCTTCAAGCGCTGAACGAACGTTATGCAAAGACTGGGCAGGCTTACGAAACGGCGCGCAGCAAAGCCAATGATTACGCAAACCTGTCCGCCATTGGCAACAATGAGGCGGCTGGCAATGCTTATGGGGCAGCGCCAAGATATTCTCAAACGTCGCACATGCACGAGCAAAACGCGCTTGCAAACGCGCTGAACAACGCATATATGCAACAGGCAAATGTACAGAGCGACATCAACAGCGAAATAGCACAGGCCGGATTAAACCAACAAGCCCAAGCGGCGGCGCTGATGTCAATGATTGATTCGAACAAGCTCGCCGCGCTGCAACAGGAGAACCAGTTTGCGTCCAATAATGGGCTGCAACGATCGTCACAGGAAGAAGCAGCGAGTCGGTTCAACGAGCAACTGACACTGGCTAATCAGCAGAATGCCATGAATCAGGCGTATCAGGAGCTAAAGGCGTTTGGCAGGATCAAAACGCAGGCTGCGGCGGACGCGCTGGGAGTAAAAGTGGGGACGACGCTTGGTAGCTTGAAGGGCAAACGGCGCAACAGCAAAAAACCGGTTGATTATGATGCCAACTTTGAAGAAATTGTTGGATATATTAGCACCGGACAAGTGGGAAGCCCAAATGCCATACTGGACGCATACGGCGATGGATTAATCACGGAAAATCAGAAGTATACGCTGCTAAGCAGAATAACACATGGATCGGATAAATGGGTGAGAAATCGTTATTAGTAAACACGGGCAATCTGATGAAAGAAGGGGCGTTGTAAGGCGTGAAAAATGGAGAAACAAACACGTTGTCGATTTTAAACCAACCACTTCAAAAACGCCAACCGTTGGGGCATTTGATGCGTGGAAAAGAAAGCATGTAAAGGACATTGGCATTGCGCAAAATTCCGGCATGATGCAAAAAAGGGGCGGTATACAGCAAACAACCGTCAACAAAAATGCGGATAGCGCCGCAACGGCCCAACCTTACGATTGGAACATGGCACCCACGGCCTATAACCCCAGAAAAGTTATCGGCAAAGACGAGATAAAACTGCCCTTTGGCTTAACCATGGACGTAAACGAATATTCAAATCTTGTTGGATATGATGCAACGGGGAAGTCAATAGAGCAATGGAAACAGGAAATAGTTGATCTTGAAACGATTGTCAATGCCGAGCTGAGGGCACGTGGCGCTGTGCAATGGGCGGAATCTTTCGGCATGCCGAAAGAAAACGTTGATCAACTCAAATCGCAGATTAAGTTGCCAGACGACGAATACGAAGCGTTGACAGCACGGCTGAAATCAATGCGACGCGTCAACCTCTACGAGGGGCTACGAAGCAACGATGCCTTTGAGCAGTTGTCGACTAAGGGCGCTTCAAAAGGCGAAACCGACGACGATACATATAATTACATCAACCATTACGGGAAATACACAGAAGAAAAAACAAAAGAAAAAGAAGAATCATATCAGGCGCTAAAACACGCTTATATAGGCGATGCAGAGGAAGCGCCGGACCCATGGGTAAGCAAGCACGATGTACTGGATTTTATGACACAGGATGAAATCCAAATGTACAATTATTTATATGAAGCAAAAGGCAAAGAAGCGGCAGACAACTATATTGAGTATATCGACGAGAGTTTGAACACCCGTGCATCAGCTGTTTTAACGCAACAATCAGAAGAGTATGCGCGGGAACATCCTGTTCTCGGCACCGGCGTATCGGTGGGGTATAATCTTCTAAGCGGTATACAGTCACTTCCATATACGATTGGGAGAATGGCGGCAAACGAAGAAATAAACCCGCACAACAGCGCGTATGCCTCGGGTATAGCCCGCGATGCAATCAGAGCAGAAGTATCAAAAGATTTGGGTCCAGTGGGCAAGTTCTTTTACGATGCCGGTACGTCGGTGGCGGATTTTCTTTCGTCCGCTGCGTTCGGAAAAGCGGGTGTGCTTACAACGATGGGCGTAAACATGCTTGGTTATGGTGTGCGTGATGCTAAAATACGTGGCGCGACAGATCGCGAGGCGTTTGATTATGGACTACGCCTTGCGTTTATTGAGATACTGACCGAAAACATGGGTTATGACGCCATTAAAAAGACATGGGGCGTAGGGGCGAAAGGATGGAAGGCGGTAGGGACACAGGCTGTAAAATCTCTATTTCCGGAAGCAGCAGAAGAGGCAACGTCCGGTATTTTGGGCGATTGGGTTGACTTTATGGTGATGCAAGACGCATCGAAGTGGGAAACCCAAAAACGCGCATACATGGCAGAGGGCATGAGCGAAGCGGAAGCAAAAAAAACAGGTCATGTGGGTTTCTTTGGGAGATTATGGATTACAAGCGCTGGGCGGTGCTGTTTCGGGCGCCGTATTGGGTGGTGGCGGCGCGCTTGTACAGACAGTCACTGGAAATTATACAATTCCGGAAATAGCAAATAACAAAGAGACAGCAAACCAAATAGGACGGAAAAAAGATACACGACAGATGGCTGTATCGGAGGCGCTGCCTGCGCCGCAGGAGCTATCTGCACGGGGCAACAAGGGTATGCAACAGGATGGTGCACAAGCCAAGCCTGGGCAATACTGGTTCAAAAAGATGCCTGGTGAGCAGGCTTCTGTGAATGTACCGGTAACGGATCAGGTGATAGAGCCGACGTTGCTGAGGAGGAGCAGTGATGGTACATTAAGCAACGATCTGGAGACGGAGAACAGGGCAAAGGCCTCCCGAATTACCGTGAGCGATGCAAATGGCAGGGCGATTACGAAGGAATTTGGGAGCGTTGAGCAACTGCAGCAAAGCGTTGCGCTGCCGGTTACGTACAACAACGGATTGCAAAAACTGGCAACGCTTAGCGAACTTATTCAAAAGGATGTGATATCTGAGCAGCAAGCGCGGGGTATCGCGGTGCAAATGCCCATGAGCCAGGTTCTGGGGGCAGATGGAAAGACGTACTTTGTTCCAAGTGAGCAGACTGGTGGATTAAAGGGCGTGTTTACGGATGGGAATCGTAACAATAGTGGGATGGGATACGGCCAATCCATAAGGGAAAATCGAAATTCGAGGCAGACAGCGAACGAAAGTCTGAACGAAGCCATTTTGGATGAGCTGAATGCAGCGGCAAAACAGAATAAAAGAATTGATACCTCTGCAAGTGCATCAAATGTACAAGAGCAAAAATGGGATCCGGACACAAGCTTTGGAAAAAGCATTGAGAAGATACTTTCACAATATGGGATATCAGTAGATGAATTTAAGGTAAGTATCTGGGGTGATCAGGCAGAATTGAATAACGAACAAAAAGCAATTGTAAGGGCAATACGCGAGACTGTGCCAATGCCAGATTCGCGCACGTGGATGCAAAAAGCCATACCATTTAAGGATATTTCACTGTATCTATCGGGGAAATACAGACAAACCCGTGGATTCTTATCCCGTATGGTAGACATAGAACATGCTAAGACGTATGATAATATGTATCAAAGTCTGGGATTGAATTATAAAAAAGCCAATAGCGAAACGGATTTTAAACCATCGATGGATGAAAGCATGGGTGTGATCAGATTCCGAGTGAAACAGGGGGAGAACATCATTGTACCTTACAGCAAACTTGTTGCGGGTCTGGATCAGACATTTTCAGGCAATGGCTTTATCAGATCGCTGAATGGAGACGTCGTTCCCGAGTTTATGTTGGAGCATTTAACTGATTTTCTCGAAGGTGAGTTGTACGAAATTCAAAAAGACGGGACGTGGATTTTACGGGGTGTGTATGATCCAGGACAAAACATCTTTGTCCAAAAGAAATAGGAGATATTAAAGATGCAAGATTCCAATATAGCGGTCTATAAGGGGAAAGAATATGAGGCAACCATTAATGAAGATAAAACTATTAACCTAATATCTGATAATGCTATGGATCAAAAAGAAGGATTTAACTTCTATGGAATCAGATATGGGAAAACTGTACAATGTAAAGAATTGGAAGCATTATTTCGGCGAAGATTTACAGCTTTATATGGGGGATATAGCAGCCTCATTCTGGATGAAGAAGGAGATCGAATACTTATAGAAATATTCAGTATCTCTCCTGAAGATTTCGACAAATTAAAGATGGATCGGGCGACCAGTCACGCCAGTGCGGCAAAGTGGATACCAAAATCCGAAGCGGAGATAAAGATAACGGAAACGCCCATTGATATTGACAATTACTAAGGCGTAATAGCCCGGCAGTCGTTAACGGCTGGCGGGCTTTTTTGATGTAAAGAAACCTCTGGCACTTTCGGGAGATCGTTACTTCGTACTTGAGGGACGGATCGACGGTAAATGTGCCAATGCCAGATTCGAGCACGTGGATGCAAAAAGCCATACCATTTAAAAATATTTCACTGTATCTATCGGGGAAATACAGACAAACCCGTGGATTCTTATCCCGTATGGTAGACATAGAACATGCTAAGACGTATGATAATATGTATCAAAGTCTGGGATTGAATTATAAAAAAGCCAATAGCGAAACGGATTTTAAACCATCGATGGATGAAAGCATGGGCGTGATCAGATTCCGAGTGAAACAGGGGGAGAACATCATTGTACCTTACAGCAAACTTGTTGCGGGTCTGGATCAGACATTTTCAGGCAATGGCTTTATCAGATCGCTGAATGGAGACGTCGTTCCCGAGTTTATGTTGGAGCATTTAACTGATTTTCTCGAAGGTGAGTTGTACGAAATTCAAAAAGACGGGACGTGGATTTTACGGGGTGTGTATGATCCAGGACAAAACATCTTTGTCCAAAAGAAATAGGAGATATTAAAGATGCATGATTCCAATATAGCGGTCTATAAGGGGAAAGAATATGAGGCAACCATTAATGAAGATAAAACTATTAACCTAATATCTGATAATGCTATGGATCAAAAAGAAGGATTTAACTTCTATGGAATCAGATATGGGAAAACTGTACAATGTAATGAATTGGAAGCATTATTTCGGCGAAGATTTACAGCTATATATAAGGGCTATGAATGCTTTATTCTCCAAGAAGAGGGAGATAAATTACATATTGAAATAGACAATATAACGCTTGATGAGTTCGACAAATTAAAGATGGATCGGGCGACCAGTCACGCCAGTGCGGCAAAGTGGATACCAAAATCCGAAGCGGAGATAAAGATAACGGAAGCGCCCATTGATATTGACAATTACTAAGGCGTAGTAGCCCGGCAGTCGTTAACGACTGCCGGGCTTTTTTGATGTAAAGAATATCGGTAGATTGTTATTTTGGTATCATATATTGGATGGATTGATGGTGAAAGGGTGGCCTGATCCGTCAATCCCCGGCTGCCCATGAAAAAGGTACAGGGGGCGGATGGGAGGACGTTTTTTGGCAAGAAGCTGTCGAAGACCATTCTTGCAAACAACAACGGCCAATCCAAGATAAAGAAGACCTTCCGTAGTATGAAACAGTTGCTGTAAACTGCTGCGTTGCCCGCGACGTATGGAGGCAATTCGGTAAGATCTGTGACGGTCAACGAACTGCCAAACAAGATGTAAGCGGTGGGCGCACGCAACAACCAACAATCATAACGGTCGAATGAATAAGTGGCAGATGTGTGATTCTACAAGGGTGAGAATGGTGTTTATCGGGCTGATGAGCGGTATACGGAAAAGCATATGGTGTAATTCCGTGCCGTTGCAGCAAGGGCTGTACATTTATAATACAGGTAATATAGGATCAAATCGTTTTAACTGAAAACTGTCAAAGAATTTATGAATATGTATGCAAAAATAATCTTTTCATATCGGAAAATCCGTACTATAATAGTATTGCAAAGTAAAATCATATCGTAAAAAATCAATTTATGCAGCATCCAAAGCGGGAGACTTTTTACTATGAGTGACTGTGTCAATCTAAGTTATTGCGGATTTATCAGGAAGTATGAGGCGCATAAAGAGGAGCTGGTAAGAGAGTGCATGGATGTGTACTGCAAGGGCAGTAGGCAGGATGATTGTATACGCAAAAAGTACAAAAAGGAAAACGGGATTTTGCCCATCGATGATATGTTGCCCAACGGCATGACCATCTCAGAGTAGATATTGGAGAGAGAGCAATTCATATAAACCTGATATAGAGGGCGGGTGAGGGGCAAAGCGTTTTTTGCCGACGACAGGTCTGTGTCATTCGAATTACATATTACATAAAAGAATAGACAGAAAAGATAACTGTGCGGGAGAGGTTGCGCAGATATCTTTCTGTCGTTCTCCTTTGAATGCGACTGTACTGCCGATCAAGCAGAACATGCATCAAATCATATATAAAGGACCAATAGTATAACCGTCCTTTTGCACGAATGCCGGGTATCAAACAAGGAGCGGATTGTTGCCAATCTATCAAAATGTGTCGATTCCTTTTATCATAGTAGCTTATTTTGGGATTAATACAATCACATGTTCGGGTGATATTTAGAAAAAAGTATCACCCGTTTCGGGTGATTTGGAGAATGTTTGATTTGAACAATTATTTGGAAAGTGAGTACTTTTCTTGTTATATTAAATATATGGGTGTATACTCAACATAAAATCACCTTAAAAGTTAAAAGCAAAAAATGGGAAAATATGGTAAAAGTATACGGAATTTGTATATAATTAGATCGGCGTAGAAACCGTTGTCAAGTACAATGCAGCATGCATTGCTCAAAATGGGAAGGAGCACTACATGGCGCGTATGCGCGCACGATTTCCATGGGTAGACGAACGTAGGTTGTCCATTGTCGTAGTTGGACTGTTGTATGCATGGGTGATGGCCGTACCTTTTGAAGGCCATATCCTCTACGGGCTTGCAAAGCTGTATGGGGTCCAAATCAATACAACGATGTATCTCGCGCTTGGCGCACACTTCATCGGGCTTTTGACCAGTGGATTATTTATAAAACGCATCCAAATGGCAAGATGGATGATGTTTCATACTTCTTTATTGTGCCTGATTACATCCGGTGTATTGTGCCTGCCCGCTTCGTATTTGTGGACGGTCGTATTGACTGCCACTATGTTTGTTACGGGCTTATGCGTTGGCGCATGGGGCTTTTTCTTCAAGAATGCAACCATGCTTGCGGACCGGAACAAAACGGCGGCACAGACGCTTGTCTTTGCCAATACGGTGCTACTGGTATTGAATTCAATCGCTGTGCATATTTCCCCGTATGTGGGTTTGGGCGTGGGCGCAGTGTTGCTTATCGTTTCAATGAGACTGTCCTTGTTGTTGCCCAAAAAAGAAACCGCACACGCAAAAGAAAATGAAACGACGCGCCCCACCAACTTGGGAAAGACGCTGGCGCTCTTATATGCGTTCGTTGCGGTGGCGGCCCTTGAGGGAGGATTGATGTTTCAAACGATCAATCCTTTTTATGAGCATCTGACGTCGCTCTCGTGCTGTTATTGGGTGATGCCCTATATCGCTGCAATTGTCATTGTAAAACGCCTGCCTGAGCGGACGAACCGATTCTATTTGCTATACATCGCGATTGCGATGGGCGGATTTTCGCTGTTGGCGTTTTGGAATCTGCCCAAGAATGTTTTCGGATACCTAATGGTGGATACGCTTTTAATGGGCGCGGCCGGCATTACACATCTGTTCTTATGGGGCATATTGGGCCATATGTTATCCTTCACGGACAATCCCGCACGCACTTTCGGCCTTGGTCTATCCGCCAACGCGTTGGGTCTGTTCATCGGTGGTATATATGGACAGTTGATCAGTGGATCCGATAGTTTCATGCAGCTGATGGGATTCCTGGCGCTTTCGGTGATATTTGTTGCGTTGGTGCTACTGCCGCTTTTGCAAATGTTTCTGGGCAAAATGTTTAGAGCAACCGGTTCCCCCAGCAACAAGGCTTTTAATTATCAGGTGGCTGAGGAAAATGGCATTGAAAAAGAGTGTTTAATGAGCGTACTGACCGCCCGTGAATTTGAAGTTATGACGCTCCTTTTAAAGGGATATACCTACAAAGCCGCCGCGTCCGAGCTGAATATCAGCGAAAATACCGTAAAGACCTATGTTAAGAATATTTATGCAAAACTGGAGGTACAAAACCGTACCGAGCTTATTCAGTACGTGAACAATCTTGGGTATGATAACGTATGATTATCCCCTGGGGCAATGCAAAGAACACCGTCCATAGCATGGGTGGTGTTTTTGTTTGTTTAAATGGAGGAGGGCGTGTTTCTTACCCGAAAGGATCGGTGGACAACACAACACCCGCGGATTTATCATCCTGTATGAGAGTATTGTATTTGATATTTCGTTGCAATGGATTTGCGGTCGATTTGCTATGCGCCAAGACGAAACGGAGCAGGTGTCCAAAGACCGGATATAGATATACACCCACAAACACAAAGCGGGCAAACTCTTTAGGAAACCAAGGCATTTTATCGCCTACAGGTAAATATTCTGTATAGTGCACAATACCCATAAGTGGCGAGGACGGAGGGCGAGAATGGATACAAGGGAATTGTTTGCCAGGATGATCAAATGCGAAGCGGGCGGCGAGGGGGAAGCGGGCATGAAAGCGGTGGCGTCCGTGATCATGAACCGGGTTCACGTGGCCTATGGCGAATACCTGCGTATCGGCGAGGGAGACCTTCGCCGTATACTCGAGCAGCCATATCAGTTCACCTGCTATCTGGCAACCATATCCGGTGAGCCAAACCCGCAAACCGTATGGTCAAACCCGCCGGATCAAATCCATTACGACATCGCCGACTGGGCGCTGTCGGGAAATATCCTACAGGGTGTGGATCAAAGCCTATGGTATATGAATCCATTTAACCCGAACTGTCCCACCTATTTTCCCTACAACATGTCCGGTGTCATACACAACCGGATCGTCGATCATTGTTTTTACATTCCAACATCTAATTACGCACAAACATAAACGAGGAGGCATCGCATCATGCCGGATCAAAACGATTACAGAAAGCCCCCATACACCAACACGCAGCAGAAAACCACACAAACAAGGCAACCCATGAACCAAAACTTTCAGCAGGCGCCGCCACCGCCTACGCCATCCAATCCGCCGCGTACCGTCACCGCCGGACCGCCCAACCCCCCGCCGGTGACCGATCAACAGGTTCCGTCTACCGTAGCCAGTCCCTATTATCTGGCCGGTTACCTACAGCAGTACATCGGGAAGGTGGTACGCGTTGAGTTTTCACTGGGCACCTCCGGCGTGCTCAACGACCGGGTCGGAATATTACATGAGGTGGGCGCGAGCTATATCGTACTGAGGCAATACCCCACCAACGATTTGCTGATAGGGGATCTGTATTCCATCAAGTTTGTAAACGTATTCGCCGAACATTCAATTGCAGAGAATATATAATGCTACCATGTAGAGCAAAGCAGGGCATCCGCGCAATGTGAAGGGTATTGAAAAAGGCCGGTTATTGCCGGCCTTTTTCGTGGATAAAGGCGGCGGTCCCACTGTAGCATTGGTTGAACGATTGGCTTACAATACTGTTGACAATCCAATTTTGGTTTGCTACTATAGCATTACAACCACATACAATGTGGACATAGATGTTCCGAGTTGATGCCTCTACCGGGTTTCCCTATGGGGTTCAACCGATGGGTTTGGATGGAAACATCCGGGCCTCCCGCATTTGGAAAGGGACAAAACCCAAAGGTCATGTGTTTTGATCTTTTTAATGGCGGTTTATTCCGCTTTTTTTATGTATGTTCTCTTTCCAAAGGCTTGTTTTGTATGCTACATGTGTCCATACGCGCCGCTGATTCCAATGCAACATTAAGCAAATTCGGATAAAAAAGGAGATGTTCCCAGCCGCTTTTATGCACATGCTAACATGGATATTCAATATAGAAAGGAAATGAACATGCTACAAAATTTTGAACATTGCCTGTATACGAATTTCATTTTTGGTAAGGATGCCGAAAAACGCGTGGGAACCGAGCTGGTCAACAGAGGTGCCAAAACGGTTCTGGTTCATCACGACAGCGGCCAGTTTCTCTATGACAGCGGCTTGCTCGAGAACATCAAAAAGTATTTGAGCGATGCCGGCTTGCACGTTGTGGAGCTCGGTGGCGTCAAGCCCAATCCGCGCGTCAGCCTCGTGCGCGAAGGCATCACGCTTTGCAAAAGAGAGAACGTTGACTACATTCTGGCCATCGGTGGCGGCAGTACCATCGATTCCGCCAAAGCCATTTCCATCGGCGTCCACTACGACGGGGACGTCTGGGATTTCTTTTTCAAGGGAGTGCAGCCGGATCCGAGAACAAAGCTGCCTGTCGCCGCTGTGTTGACCTATCCGGCGACCGGAAGCGAATCCAGCACCGGGTGCGTGATCACCAATGAAGATGGATATCTCAAGCGCAGTGTCGGCGGACCGTTTATGCGCCCGATCGTCACGTTCATGAACCCGGAACTGACTTTCTCCCTGCCGCCCTACCTGACCGCCTGCGGCGTGGTCGATATGTATGCGCATGTTATTGAACGGTATTTTGCGCCCAAAACCAGCGTTGGCGTCATCGACTATATGGCCGAAGCGGTGATGCGCAGCCTTCTTGAGTTTGGCCCCAAGGTATTGGCCAATCCCAAGGATTACCAGAACCGCGCCGAGATCATGTGGATCGGCACGGTGGCGCATAACAATACCGTGGGCGTCGGCCGCATACAGGATTGGGCGTCGCATGGGATGGGCCACGAACTGAGCGCCCTATACGATACGGCACATGGTGCCACGCTGAGTATTATAATCCCCGCCTGGATGCGCTACGTATACAAATCGGATGTGGCGCGCTTTGCGCGGTATGCCCGTGAGGTGTTCGGTGTTGCAGATGATCCGAACAATCAAGAAAAGGTGGCGTTGGAAGGCATTGACAAAACCGAGGCTTTCTTCAAATCGATGAACATGCCCGTCAGGTTCTCAGATGCCAAAATCCCCACCGACAGCATTGAAGAAATGGCGAAAAAAGCAGCGACAGCCAGAGGTGAAACGCTTGGTAACTTCGTGAAACTCACCGAAGCGGATATCCTTGCCATTTACAAAGCTGCCGTAAAATAAACGCACAGCGATTAAGGTAAAAAGGCCGCTGGATATACCGGCGGCCTTTTCCGTTGCCAACAAAGCCTTCCTCATGGAGGATTCACCTTGAAATCTTCGCCAAGGGACAGAGACCTTTGGCATGCATGTGACAATGGTTGTGATATGTGCATGTCCCGAAATTTCCTTTGGATAAAGAAGCGTAAACGCATGGGAACAACACGCCGCCGAAGCCGCCATTCGAAAATAAACAACCGTTTCAGTGGGCCTGGCAAAGAAGCAACGTGCATTCTGTTTGCGCCCCTAAAATCGGCCATTTGAGTATAGCGAGTGATGGAAAGGAGCTTGCCCCCTTATAAATAAGGGACCGAAGATGAACGTTGCCTGTGGCAGAGCAAGCAAAGCGGAGGTTCAAAAAGCATGTGGTGAAGCCGAATGTAAGTAAAGGCTGAAGCCCATGTCTTTCAAAGGGTTCTCAAAACCATCTCGTCTTAAACGGGCGTTCCAGGAGGCTGCTCAAGGTGGAATTGTATCCCCCTTTGAGAGGCGATGGTCTGGCGGGCGGATTCAGATCGGATCTTGAAGGCATAAAACCTGAACGGATATGGGCAACCCTAATGGGCGCCTAACGCAATGCCCACTTTATACCAAGCTTATTTGACGGCGCGCGTGGCGATAAAGGTAGCGATATAGGGATCGAGCAATCCGTCCTCGCGGCCCTGTATGTCTTCCAAAAAGCCTGTGATGTAGAATCCCGCCACGATCTGCCCGCCGATCTGATCCGAAAGCGTATGCCCGAATACCAAGGGCTCACCGTCGTCGATGTACTTTTGCAAACGCTGCTTTGATAACTGATCCACATCGGAATAGGGAACCTTGTAGCGGATCACAAGGTTGCCTTTGTCCCATTCGTCCATATCGAAGAGATAGACGAACGGGTTTTGAAATCCGGCCAATAGCGCGCCACCGATTTTGAGCACACGGTAGCATTCACGCCATACCGGCAGGACATCCGGCGCAAAGCAGTTGGACACGGGGTGAAAAATCAGATCAAACGTATCGTCCGAAAAAACGCTTAAATCGCGCATGTCCCCCTGTACCAGGCTGATGCTTAGACCGTCGCGCTTGGCCACCATTTCATCCTTTTCAAGCTGAGCGGGGCAGTTGTCAAACACGGTAACGTCCGCGCCCAATGCGGCAAAGATCGGGCCCTGCTGACCGCCGCCGGAAGCCAGACAAAGCACTTTTTTGCCCTTGATGTCGCCAAACCAGTCTTTAGGCACGGGCTTTGTCGGCGTGAGCACCATTTCAAAGTCGCCCGCCCGTGCCCGCTCAATTTGCTCGGACGAGACGGGGATTGTCCAGATGTTCTGTTTTTCCACTTCGTTGGTCCAGGCCTTGCGGTTGTATTGTACGATGTCCATCACAATCGCTCCTTTATATGCATTTCGGTTCTTATCGATAGTGAAACATAAATTCGCCGCGCGCGCAACCATAAATAGTGTATGATCGGCGCAGGATGGCTCATTGTAACCCCAATCGAATGATGATACAATTTGTACCAACCGGAGTTTTGGAGGCAACCCATGAAAAGAACGGATGAGCGCGATGTTATCTTCTCCAGAATGAACTATAAATCCGGCAGCCCCGCCTATGAGGATTACTATGCCCGTCACCCGGAACACAAGGATACGGATGATGAAATAAGAAGCCTTCCCGAGATGGGATCCGAGGGAACGATATTCTATGATCGGATCAATACGCACATCGTCAATTCGGCTTTTCGCTTTTTGTCGGATGGTAAGGGTTTGGCCGGGGGAACGCCAAATGCGCAAAGAACCGAGGTCACACCCGACATGATAACAAGGCGGATAAAGGGTTTGGCGCGGTATTATGGGGCCAAACTCGTCGGGATTACCCAAATGAAAGAATCCCATTATTATTCGCACAGGGGACGCGAAGAAGAGGACTATGGGTATCGTATAACGGACATGCATAGGTACGGCATCGCATTTGCAGTGGAGATGGACAGGGATTTGATCCATACGGCGCCCAGGCTTCCAGAATCCATCGCTGTCACCAAGGGCTATATCGATGCCGCGGTCATCGGTATGGTGCTGAGCTACTTCATTCGTGAACTCGGCTATCCTGCGCGAAACCATATGGACGGCAACTATCTTGTGGTAGCGCCATTGGTGGCACAGGATGCGGGCCTTGGGGAAATCGGCAGGAGCGGACTTCTGATAACAAAGACATGTGGCCCAAGGGTTCGGCTGGGCGTGGTCACAACCGATATGCCGTTGCTTTGCGACGAACCCAAAAGTTGGGGACTGAAGGAATTTTGCGATGAATGTGCGCTGTGCGCAAGGCATTGCCCGGCGTCGGCCATCCCAAAGGGAGAGCGGGTACATATCGATGGTGTGCACCGGTGGAAGATCAATTCGGATGACTGTTACAGGCGGTGGCGGATAAGCGGAACGGATTGCGGTATGTGTTTGGCGGCCTGTCCGTTGGGCAATGGCATACTGGGTGATGACGTTGAAGCGCTCAAAGAATCCCATCATCCGGACAGCGTCGTACAGGCAATGTTGAAAGAATACCGCAAAGGGAAAGCAGGAGAGGATCTCCCCGAATGGCTTACATAGAAAAAAGAAGCGGCAGCGCTTCTTTTTTTGTTAAATTTGCCTAGCACGCATCAAGCCACACGGCTATTGAACGGGGTACATGCCATGCGCATTCATGTAGTTGAACAGCATTTCACCATGGCGCTGTTCGTCCTGTTGTATGTGCTGCAATGCTTTGCGTACCGTCTGATTCGCCGATTCAAAGATACCCGTGTCGTAGGTGCCCGAAACAAATTTTTCCGTGGACAGAAGGTCACCGCATAGCACCTTGTCGTTCGCATTGCCCGGGTTCATCTGTGCGGCTTGATTGTTCATCTGCTGTCCATTGCCCGGTTGTTGGTTTTGCCAGGGATGGCTCATGTCGGGCTCCTGCCCCGCAAGCATGTTGTTGACCATCTCGAAATGGTGCTGCTCCTCGGTGGCAAGCGTGGTGAACATCTGCTTCAATTGTTGGTCTTGTGCCTGCTGAGCGTAGTTCTGGTATTTGATAACGCAGATTTCCTCCTGGTTTTTTTGGTCCTGCAAAATCATCGTTTCTTTTTGGCTCAATCGAATCATACTATCATCGCCTCCTGATGATAGTCTGAACAAAACGGAGGGCATTATGCGCCCGTTGTCTAAACCCAGTCAGCCTGCGCAACCGAAAATGAGCAAACCCATCCGCCTCCTTACTTGAAAAACACCCGCGTGGCGGCAAGCACAGGGATTCAGAAGGGAGCGCAGACCCTATCCTCGATAGGGTGATGGGCGGGTATAGCCCAATGCTGCCAATTTCGCCCCGTAAAATCATTTAATCTCGGAATTATGGATATATAAGTTGGCTATAAATATCCGCTCGGCTTGCGTTAAAATAACGCTGTAGATCCCGTTTCAAGCCGCCCGTTTCGACACGAATTTCTCGGTTCAAAACCTACCGTATACACACAGGTAACAAACCAATTCAGGGAACAATTGCCGCTTATCGATTACATTGAGATAAAGCGACGGACGCAAATATAATGCGGAAGAAAAGGCTTTAGGATTATTAGCAGATGTACGCTTCTTGGATTCATAAACAAAGGACTTTGGCGCAGTACCGATGGCTTTTGAAAGCGGATAAAACAATTCTCCAATTCTTATAAACGTTTGGCTGGAATTGCAGCATAGAATATACCGCGCGGCGACCGCGCAGCCCCTTATGCAAACTCCAACTGGGCGGCGAACGGGTACAGGTACGCAAGAAAAAAACAAGGAGGCCAAACGGCTCCTTGTTTTTTGAATGATCTATACGATCAGGATTTCTTTGGCAAGATCAGCGTACAGTGCAGATCGCCCACCGATATGTCATGCACCGCAGCGATGCCCGATCCAAGACGCCACAGCGCTTGGGACGAATCGTGCCGCACAATGGCGCGGTGGATATCCACGCCTTCTTCCTTGGCTTCCTTTACCGTGCAACCGTCCACAATGCCGCCTGTCAGCACCGTGATGCCGCGCGCGGTCGCATCGGGATGAAACGCGCCGCCCGGCCCGTCGGTGCCATCGGTATCCACGGCGGACATTACCACCCGGTCGTTGCCGTCAAGAATCAGCGAGGCTGCCAGGCAATATTCTTGGTTGGTGCCGCCGATGCCGGTTTCACCCCCCACCGTCACAATTAATTCGCCGGTGACAAACAACGCGCACGGCGCCTTGAAAGGCTGATCGGTGTGCGCGATGTTCAGCGCCACCTGCGCCATAAAATGGCCGATGGGCGCGGCCTCCACCAACGTCCTCTCCGTGATCACGTGTGTTTGAAAGCCAATCTCCTGTGCTTTTTGCATGGCGGCGGAAAGTGCGGATATGCATTCGGGCATTACGCCGAACACCCGCGCATTGTAGGTTTCATACTCCTGCCACGACAGCGTTTTGTTCTCCGGGCCGTTCTCCAAAAGTGCCTCGCGGATGGAAGCGGGCAGAAGGTCCAGCACGTCCCACTTGTCGCAGATGGCCAGCGCCTCTTCGGTGGTGGTGCAGTCGGGCAGACAGGGCAGCCAGAAATTATCGTATATCAATTGCTGATATCCATCCAGATCGCCCTGGCGCCTGCCGGGGGCAATGCCCAGCAACGTGACCATCTTGGCCGGGTAGACCGAACGTATATACCGACCACCGCGTATCTTGTCGATGGCGTTTCGAAGGTAGCTGAACTCGTCCGTGGAGATGCCCTTGTCGATCAGGCAAAGCTGTGTATAATCCATCACGTCCTGTAGTGTGATGCCGTCGCGGGGCAGGGTGCACAGCGAGGAGCAACCGTTGCCCATCACCGATATGACAAGATCGCGCGGCGTCAATTTGGCTTGGTGAATGATGTCCAAAATGCGCTGGCAGCCGGACAGGCTTTGCGCGTCGGGTACGGGATGGCCGCCCAACTCGACCTCGGTTCTGGTCATGATAACGTCGTCGCCCTTTTTGCCCAGCACCAGCCCGCCGGTAATCCGATCCTCCAGCACATCCTCGACTGCCTTTGTGATGTACTGGATGCCTTTGCCGATGCCGAAGATATAGATGCGGTCGATATCCTTTAAATCGATCATGGCCGGGCCGGATCTCGGATCTCCCTCCGGTATCATATCCGGATGATAAAAGGTCAGGATATCGCCGTCAAGTGATATCAGCTTGCGCGTGTTTTGATACGGATTGCCCGCGGACAGGCCGGCCTCCATGATTTCAGCAATAATCTTACGTCCCTCAATGTTGCCGTGGCAGGTCAGGTCTTCATAGTTTACGATGCGCATGTGAATGCTCCTTTCACATAGGAACCTATTTCAAGGCGAAACGGCTGCCCTTAAGGCCATGTTTGCCGGCAAATCTGGCGCGGCTGCCAAGTTCCTCTTCGATCCTCAAAAACCGGTTGCCGGCCAAGCCTGTGCCCGACTCGCGCACCGATCCAACCTTAAGACCAACGCAATAATCACAAATATCGATGCCTTCGCCACGCGATGAACAGGGCATCACGCCGTAGCCATTCGCGTGCGCAAGGTTCACCATGTCGAACGCTTCACTGATCGTGCCAATCTGGTTGACCTTGAGTAGCACGGTGTTGGCCGCGCCTGACAGGATGCCCTTCATAACGCGCTCCGGGTTGGTTGTGAACAAGTCGTCGCCCACGATTTGGATATCCACCGCCTTTGTCAGCGTGGCGGTGTTCCGATAATCATCCTCGGGCAACGGATCCTCCATGATGACAAAGGGCCACTTTTTGGGCATATCCATCACGAACGCCAGCAGTTGATCTGGCGTGAGTGGATCTCTGCTGAAAAGCCCTTCGAACTTGCCAGTATCCTTTTCAAAATAGGTGTCGGATGCAACGTCTACCTGAATGCCGATTTTATTTTCATAGCCGTATTTGCAAATGACCTCCGCCATCGCGTCCCAAAACCGCATGTCGCAGTCCACATACCCGCTGTTGACAATGAAGTTGTTAAAGCCAAGCGATGTGCCCAGCTTCTGGTTTGCATAGGTTACCCAACGGTCCGAGATATCCCAAAGCGCATACGATGCGTCAGAGAAGGTGTTAAAATCATAAGCCATAAACGCATACGACGGTTTGCTGCCCGACCGACTGCCGCCGCCGTACCGTCCGCTGCCGCCCAAACATTTGGTGCCGGGCACGGGCAGGGTATACGCGTTGGCGCCGCCGATGTGGTAGTAAAGCGGAATCCCCAATGAAGCCGCGCCCGCTTTGAGCACCGCGGCGGACACCGCGCCGGTGGCATTGCCGCCCAGTATGTCCTTGCCAATCTTGAGCATGGCATTGTCCGCCTCCAACTGAAGCGTGGCGTCCATACCCATGATCGCCGGTGCGATCAACTGTTTCACGGTGTTTACGGCACGCATGACACCCTTGCCGCGCCATTTTTCGCCGCCGTCGTAAGCAAATTCAATCTCGTGCGTACCCACCGAAACACCGGCGGTGCACACCGCCACGCCCCTGGCACCGTTTTCTGTAACGACGGTGGCTTCTACGCCGGGATGCCCACGGTCGGACATGACTTGCCGCGCGTTTACCGATATAATCGTCGATTTGCCCATCGTTACGCCTCCTTCTCGTTTTTAAGGGCAAAGCGGCTGCCCTTGAGTCCATGAACGCCGGCAAACTGCGCCCGGCTTCCCAGTTCTTCTTCGATTTGTAAAAAGCGGTTGCCGTGATCGCCGGTACCCGATTCACGCACCGTGCCCACGCCAAGGCCCACGCAATAATCCGTAATAGCTACCCCTTCGCCGCGGGAGGAGCAAGGCATCACGCCATAATCGTTGGCATGCGCCAGCTTCACCATTTCAAACGCTTCGGAAATAGTGCCAATCTGGTTTACCTTGAGCAGAACGCAGTTGCCTGCGCCCATCTGAATGCCTCTTCTGACGCGCTCGGGGTTTGTTGTGAACAGATCGTCGCCCACGATCTGGATGTCCACAGCCTTGGTTAGCCGTGCGGTGCTTTCATAGTCGTCTTCGGGCAGCGGATCTTCCAAAATGACAAACGGCCAGTTTTTCACCATGCCGATCTCAAACTCGATCAGCTCCTCCAACGTCATGCTTTTGCTGGAGAATAGGCCTTCAAACTTGCCGGTTTCCTGTTCAAAATAGCAGTCGGCCGCAATGTCTATCTGCATGCCGATACGACCTTCGTAGCCGTATTTTACAATCAATTCGGTCATTTGATCCCACAGCTCCATATCGCTACGTACCATCCCTTTGGGAAGCAGCGGACGGGCGCCGGAAAATCCATATTTTTCTTTTAAAAGGGAAGTCCATCGGTCGGATAGATCCCACAGGGCGTAGGATGCGTCCCGAAACGTGTCGAATCCATAGGCCATAAAACTCTGCGACGGCTTATCGCCCGAACGTATGGCCCATCCGTATCGACGTGTGTTGTTCAAACAACCGACGCCGGGCACAGGCAGCGTAAATGCGTTGACCCCGCCGATGTGCTGGTACAGGGGAACGTCCAGCGCGACCGCACCCGCCTTGAGCACTGCGGCGGACACAGCGCCGGTGGCGTTGCCGCCCAGCAGATCCTTGCCAATCTTGAGCATCACCGCGTCCACCTCGATTTGCCGGGATGCGTCCATGCCCATGATGGCCGGTGCAATCAGCTCTTTAACGGCGCGAACCGCGCGCATCACGCCCTTGCCCCGCCATTTTTCGCCACCGTCATAGGCGAACGGGATTTCATGCGTGCCGATGGACAATCCGGCTGTGCATTCCGCCACGCCCACAGATCCATTTTCCGTAACCACCGTCGCTTCCACGGACGGATGACCGCGCATGGACATGATTTGCCGTGCCGTAACCGATTTGATCGTTGTTCGCGCCATGGATGAACCCCCTATTTGGTTGAATATATACATTTTAGTATAGCACAGCGTGAGTAGGATAATGAACACCTTACCAAGAAATGAAATACATAGAAAACGGGATAAATAAATATATAAAATTAAAATAATAGATATAAGGACATAAAGCGAATGATCAATAACCATATATATTAAATAGTTATGACAGTATAATAATGCTACTATTTACAGCTTTGTTCCTTCCTTAGCACAGGTCGCACCATTGCGAAAACCAACCAAAAGGGAAGTGTCTTATGGCGGTATCGTATCGGAGATCATCGGTATTGCGCGGTGTCCCATCGTAGTTCCATCCGTGTTTTGAGATCGGACCGATTGATGGAGGCTTGATTCGAATCCAAAATATTATTTCACCTGTTTTTAATGATTGCAAAACCGTGAGGCGTCAAGCCCACTTTCTTGGACACAACGTATATGTATGGTATGATAAATGCAATAAAGAAGTATCAACAGATGGGGTTCGCGTTGTCAAACGATGGATTTTATCAGAGGGGGACAGGACATGACAAGGATTGGGATCATCATATGCGCCCGTTACCAAAGCTGTGGCGGAGGGAAATGCTTACGAGCGTTAAAGGAAAGGGTGGGGGGATTCTCCGACTATCCCGCCGCGCAGGAAGTGGAGTTGGTAGGCTATTCGAACTGCGGCGGATGTCCCGGAGGCAACGTGGAAACCGTACCCGAGGAGATGAAAAAAAACGGTGTGGATGTAATCCATCTGGCAACGGGGTTTGTTGTAGGCTATCCGCCGTGCCCGTATATTGACGAATTCAAAAAATATATAGAGAGCGCGCATGGAATCAAGGTCGTTGTGGGAACGCATCCGATCCCCATGAAATACCTAAAGGAGCATAAGAAACTGCCTTACTGGGAGAAAATGAACATGCGCGAGCAGGCGCCCCTGCTGTTTATGGATGATGAAAAGACGATGAAAAGCTACGATTGATGGGATGCCGCATGTACTGCGCAAATGCATCGCGGACACTGTGGCCCAAGGGGGCACGCCTGGGCATTTTTGCCCGGGCGTTTGAATTTACATCAAAACAGCCGTACCGTAAGCGCCGTGCATTCGCGCGGCGTAAAAGCTGCGGATACACCAAGAAGGGATTACATCCAAAAAGCCGCACTGCAAGCTCACTTTCTATACGCTGGCGTAATCCCTTCAGCAAACACCGATTTTCCGTTCAGTGCCCGGTGCACTATAAATATGCGCAAATTAAAAAAATTAATACGGGGATTTGCAAAAACAAAAATGGAAAATTCCGGTTTTTCAATAAGGCGACGGAGAGATATAGATAAAAACCCGCCGAAACGGATGCCAACCGTTTGTCTATCAATAGGGCAAGGATTTTTGTCTACGTAGGCCAACCATGGAGGGATTCAAGGGAGGGTGCATCCTTGAATCCCTCATTAAGGTGGTGGGCGGGTAAAGACAAAGAAAGGGAAAACCTCAAGAAAAAAGGCTTTCCCCTTAAAAGGCAAAAGCCTGGCGGGCGGCTTCAGATCCCCTCGAATCCAAACCCATCGTGACAACTATCCATCAAGTATCAATCGGCGATAGAGGTGTTAAGGGGGCAGATGCCCCTTTAATTCCATAATTGGGCGGCGGGTGGGTATAGACAAACGCACCACCGCAGCCAAATCAACGGTGTTTGTATATCCCATATATCGTTAAACGCGTTTACGCTTTGCACCGCGCCGCCTTTTGGACCATTTGAGTATCTCCACCCAAAACACTGAAACAACTGCCAGCGCGATCACGAGGCCAATCTGTTGGATGGTTATCGGCGCCAGCCGCAAAAAACCGCCCAACGGCGTATACAGCGCAACGATGAGCACCGCAACCGTGATGATGTTGGCAGTCCACATCACCTTATCGTGCATCAGCCGCTTGAACGTCGTCGTAACCGCTTCGTGATCGGAACTGTTTACCTGCACCAGAAACAGGTTGGCAAGCAATAGGATTGCAATGCCCATCGAGCGCGCCAGCGGCGCATTCTGCAGATTTTGCATCAGCGTGACATAGTACGCCCCAAAGGATGCGGCGAATATCAGCAGTCCTTGCAACACGCTCTTTATCAGCATCCCCGGCATGATCAACGCAGCATGGGGATCGCGTGGCGTGCGCTGCATCAAATCGCTCTCGGCGGGCTGCCGTTCCAGCACGATGGAGCAGGTCGGGTCGATCATCAATTCAAGCAACACGACGTGTAGCGGCAGCAGCAGCAAGCAGACCGGATCGACGCCCAGCATTGGCGCCAACAGTGAGGATAGCGCGATGGGGATGTGGATGGAGAAGATGTAGCCAACCGCCTTTTTGATGTTGTCGTAGATGCGCCGCCCATCGCGAACGGTTTGCACGATGGTAGAAAAGTTGTCATCTAAAAGGATCATATCCGCCGCTTCGCGCGATACCTCCGATCCGCGCTGTCCCATTGCAATGCCGATATCCGCATATTTGAGCGCGGGCGCGTCATTCACGCCATCGCCCGTCATCGCCACCACTTCGCCGTTGTCGCGCAACGCCTTCACGATGCGCATCTTATGCGCGGGCACAACGCGGGCAAAGATGTTGGCGGCATTTACGTGCACCTTGAGTTCATCGTCCGTCATGGTATCCAGTTCATTGCCCGTGATAACGCCCCTGTCCGTTTCCATACCGACCTTTTGCGCGATGCTCTGTGCGGTGACGCCGTTGTCCCCCGTGATCATCACCACGCGGATGCCCGCCTGTTTGCAGGCCGCAATGCCTTCCTTCACGTTCTCACGAGGCGGATCTTCAAGGCCGACAAGGCCGGACAGCGTCAGCGTGCTTTGTGTAATATTAGCGGGTATTTCCTCCAGGGTCTTGGGTTTCATGATGCCCACCGCAATCACCCGAAGGCCCTGCTCGGACATGCCTTGTGCCATACTATCCGCCGTTTGACGCTGCTTGCTGCTCAGCGTGCATAGATCGAAGATGCGCTCGGGAGAACCCTTGGCCGCCACGATGATCTCTCCGTCGTGCTGCCACACGTGCCCCATCATCTTCAGTTCATTTGTGAATGCGTATTCGGTGATCATCTCGCCGCCGAACAGATGCCCCCGGTCGATGCCCAGCTTCTCGCAGTGGGACAGCATCGCCTGCTCCATGGGATCGTAGGTCTCGGTCTCGCACGCAAGCCCGGTGATCTCGCACAGTTCGATTTCGTTGCCGTTTGCTACCCAGAGCTGTTGCACGCTCATGCGGTTTTGTGTGATGGTGCCGGTCTTATCCACGCACAGCACCGACACCGCGCCCAGCGTTTCCACCGCAGGTAACTTGCGAACCAGCGCTTTGTTCTTGGCAAGCCGCCACGCGCCCATGGACAAAAATACGGTGAGCACGACGGGGAACTCCTCCGGAATCATGGCCATCGCCAGCGTAATGCCGGATAATATACTTTCGATCATGCGTTCTCCGAACGTGTGATCCGGGAGATTCAGATACGTCACGAAGCCGACCAGCAGGAATAATACAGCGGCAACGGCGGCGCTGAGTTTGACAAGCCCGCTGATCTGCCGCTTGAGCGGACTTTGTTCCTCCGGCGCAGCGGCTACATCCGCGCCAATCTTGCCGTATTCGGTTTGCAGGCCAATCCTGTCCACCAAAATCGAACCTGTGCCCTGTGTGCACAGCGTCCCGGCATAGCAGTAGTCGTTTCGCCAGTGTTCAGACGTTTCTTTTACGCTGTCCGTTGGCACCTTCCATACCTGTTCGGCTTCGCCGGTCAATGTGGATTCGTCCACCCGAAGATCAGCGCATTTTAATACGAACCCGTCGGCGGGGATCTTCACGCCCTCCATGATCAGCATCAGATCGCCGGGCACGAGATCGCGGCTTGCAATATTTGTTTCAACGCCGTCGCGCAGTACGTTGATATGTGGGGCGGACAAATCGCGCAGCGCATGCAGCGTTTTGTCGGTTTTCCACTCCTGAACCACGTCTATGGTGATGATACCCACAACGAATACCAGCATGATAGCGCCGTCGCGCATCTCGCCCAACAGGAAATAGATCACCGCTGCCGCGATCAGCAAAAGGAACATCGGCTCGGATATGATGTGTAGAACTTTATGGAAAAAGCTCTGTTTTTTCTGCGGCGTTAGCTCGTTTTTGCCGTACTGTTCTTGCAGTTTCAATGCTTCGTCCATTGTCAACCCGGATGGATTGGTTGTTGGCATCGTCATAAAAACACCCTCCATTTTCGCTAAGTTGGCGTGCGATCAGCGTTTTCTATGGCACTTCACAAGACTTTGAATCCCTTACAGTTGGTATATCCCAAAAGATGAAAAAAACCCATCCATGAAACATACTACTGTCCCACAGATGGTTGAAAAGCATCAACACCTGCTGTCACAATTGTGACCCGGCCCCACGAACCAAAAGGTTCATCGCCTGCTCAGTTTGTACTGTACTATTCAGGGCTATCGAATCAAACGGATTCGATCAAGCCTATGTTGCAGCGCAAAGAGATCGCGTCCATTATAACCAGCGTATGATCGGCTGTCAAACGATGTGACACTATTATACATAAAAGGTACAAAATATTAGCATGGGCTAACTATATATTTTACCAAATCGATAGGAAGAACAGAAAATATATAGGGTATTCGCCGATAGGGCAACACGTGTTCGTACATGCACCAAAAAAGATGCATACCGTGCGCTATTCTAATGTTGGAAACGGCGAGGCCGCATTCATACCATAGGCAGGAGGAGAAGGGCATGGACCGGACCATAGAGCACTATGTACACTATCAAATCTACAACGACAGGCAAAAAAGCTGCGCAACAGCATCCATGAACACAAAAAAATCCGGCAACACGATCGCAATCGCATTGGCAGGCCTGGCTGTCTTTTTGGGCTTGTGCACCGATGCATCTGCCACAATGGCGCTCATTGCGCTATTGGGCGCAATATTTGTTGTGGCGTACGCAACGCACAGCAGCTTTGCTTTGCATCATGGAATCAAGCGTAAAGTGATGGGTAAAAGCAAGCGGGCAGCGGTCATAGCTGTTGCCATCTATGCTACGTTGCTATCGTTCTTCATCGTACTGGTTGTGGCCAACCATTCCATTACGTGGGATATGTTTATGAATTCCGGTGGATTCTATGTAGTGGGTTTGCCCACCTTAACGGTGTTCGGCATCGTGATCCGCGCAGTGTTTGCGTCGAAATGAACCGGAACCTGCATCGTATCCCGCCCCGGTGATGTCGATACGCTCATCGAGCACGAACATTGGGATGCATACGGGCTGGTACATAAAGATCTGGGAAGACGAAAGGAGGGCCATGGCCTTCCTTTTATATATATACCTGTTGGACTTTGTGTTTTGGGTGATATCTTATTATGCACATAGAGCAGTGCTATATCGACAAACAGAGCGATGCATAGCTTTTCCTGGTCAAACAGCAAAAAGGTAGTTACGACAAAGAAAAATAGGATAATGGTACGCCGCTTTGTTGGTTTAAAAAATTATACGTATAAGCAGAGCGGGAAACGGAAGCCCATTATCAATGCCTGCCCATAGTTATGCATTGCCAAATGAATGGCGTGAAGATAGACATCCATATATGAATAAAGAATAACTATGCATCTGATAATGCCTAATATTGTTGACAGCATAAATAAATTCTAGTATCATTTAAGCAAATGCGGGTTTAAGGAGGTGGATTATGTACTTTGCCGTCATCGGCGATATGGTCGATTCAAGAAAAATGATTGAACGAAGCAAAACCCAGAACCTGTTAAAATCAACGCTGGACGATGTGAACACGGCGTTTGCCAATGATCTAGCCGCCAATTTTACCATAACGCTGGGCGATGAGTTCCAAGGCTTGTTCCATCGCGGGGATAATCTGTTGCGCATTGTGTATGCCATTATAAACGCCATGGAGCAGGAAGACGTAAAACTGCGTTTTGGCATCGGGATCGGCGACATCAACACAGACATCAACCCCAAGCTTGCCATCGGCGCGGACGGCCCGGCATTTCATTATGCACGCGACGCCATCGAGGCCATCAAAACCATCGAATCAAAAAACACACAGATCATCACAGGCATCCGCCTACAATCCGGCAAGCAAGGCGAATATGAACAATCGCTGAACACGATATTTTCGCTGTGCACGTTTATCCGCGGCAAGTGGACGAAACGCCAAAGGGAGATCGCGCATTGCATGGTGCAAACCGGCAACGTCCAGACCAAAGCGGCTGCCGCGCTGGGCATCACGCAATCCAGCGTGCACAAAAGCCTGACCAACTCCGGTTACTATACATTTATAAATGCCTGGGAATCAGCACAAGAAGGCATCGCATCCCACTGGGGCGGTCAAAATGTTTAAGGATCTTTTCATCCTGTTATTGGTAGTCCATGCCGTAGGCGATTTCTATCTTACGGATGCGAACGAACCGGGCAGGGAAGATGATGCGTACCCGAAGATCCTTTGCCGTGCGCTGGTGTATGGAGCCTGCTTTGCCACCGTGTTGTTGATCATCCACACAACATCAGTGGTTCTGGCCTTTGCCGTAATGGCCGCCGTCCACATTGGTATTGAAACCGTTGGGTATCTTCGGGTTTGGTTCAAACGCCGTAAGGGAAAAAAGGTAAATACGGCTTGGGCTTTTGCAGTCGGTCAGCTTGCCCATCTTGGCGTGATGGCAATCATTGCATACGTGTTTGTGCATAGCGGGTATGAAATGAATACGCCTGCCTTTTTGCGCAGTATCGCACAAACCACGGGCATAAATGCGCACGCCGCCTTCAGGTGGACGACGCTGATTCTCCTCGCGCACAAACCGATCAATACCACCATCAAGACGCTGATGTCCACCTATAAGCCCGTTGAGCAGGGTGCGAATCAAAACGACAGGCAAGCGGGCGCGTTCATCGGCACGCTGGAACGTCTGATTATACTGGTGTTGTTGAGCATGGGGCAATACGCCATGATCGGCTTGGTGTTAACCGCCAAATCCATCGCGCGGTTCAAGCGCATCCAGGAGGATCAAGGCTTTGCCGAGTACTATCTGATCGGTACGCTTTTGAGCACACTGTTGTCCATCCTCTTGTATCTCGCCATTTCATAGGCGTTCGATTAAAACAAATACAGCCCGTACCGCAAAGACGGCTGGGTTTAGGGTAATCGCTGATGTCTATACTCATTCATCATAATAGGATGGCCATCTTGCCTCGTCGAACATCATCAAAACATCCTCGTTGCTGCCACCATAATCAAAATACTGCCCGTCGTGAAAATACACGGCACATGAATCCGTAGCAAGCCGAATGATGATTTGACGGCCATCTTTTCGCGTCAATGTAAGCAACGCTTCATTAAACGGGCATTTCGTACCCGAGTCCAGTTCAGTCGCGGAGGACAACCGTTGTGCCAAATACCACAACTGGTCCGGATCGTCGATCATCTGCACGCCCTTTTCGTCCCTGATGGTATAGTTCATTTGTGCGCTGGTAAGCTCGCATATATCTGCAGGATTTATCAACGTGATACCGCCGCAGCTGTTACGCGCCAGATCGAACGCATATTCGAACAGCGCCGTGCCCTTTTCGACGTACCATTCCTCGCCGCCATAGGCGATCGTGATCACGCAATAATGCCCCGATCTGTTTGAAGCACCTTTCACAAGATCGAGCAACTCTTTTTGCTGCACTTCATTTGGCACATAATAATGCCGGGGCCAGACTCTAAGCGCGGTGGGAACGATCCCGATGTTGATCTTTCCCGAAACGGGCTTATCGTATAGCTTGGCTCCGTTGTATGTTGGCTCCGGTCCGGGGGTGATGGAAGGAGGAAGTTTGGCGGTTGGTGCTACGCGCGCCGTTTCGGATGCAGAGGGAAGAGGCGTGGGGGATGGTGTGGGCGTCGATGGGCCTGTTATATCCGGCGAAGCCGTGCCGATGACGGCGTCTTGTGGACTGCATGCCGCAAGCAACAGGATAACAATGGCTATAAGGATTACAGGAAATTTCATACAAGTCAACCGATGTGATTTCATGATCAACTCCAATACAAAATATATGTACGGTTAGAATACAGGTAAAGTATAACACACAATATAAATACTATTAGCATCATTAAATAAATGGACGATACGGATAGTGGGTAAATGCAAATGTTGGTACCATAAAACAAAGACCGCCCGTTTTTTACGCGGACGGCCTTTGAGGAGAGGACTTGTTTATTTGCCTTTTTTGGCAATGGCCGCTTCCGCCGCGTTGACAAGCTGATACGCGATGGGCGATGCGGTGAGGGCAGGGTGCGTACTCACTTGCATGATGGCCATATCGTCGGCGGTCATCTTGTGTAGAATGCACATGCTGATCACGTTGATCAGTTCGCCGCCGCTCAGCGCGCCGGTGATCTGTCCGCCGATCAGAATGCTTGTTTTGGCATCGAAAATAAGTTTTACCTTCAGTTTGGCGCCGCCCGGCATGCAGCCTGGATGGCGGTTTACGGATTCGGACATGCCGCATACCACGCTCAACCCCTTGTTGCGCGCCTGTGTTTCGGTCAACCCTGCCGCGGCAAAGGCGGTGCCGCCAATTACTGTGGAAAACGCGCCGATTACGCCGCTGTTCATGCGCTTGGGCTCAAACAGGTTGGCACCGGCAATGCGCGCCTCCATGGTGGCGATGGACGCGAGTTTCAACGGGGAAGGCTCGCCGTCAAAGAAAGAGACCTTTTCGGCACAGTCGCCGCAGGCAAATATCTTATCATCCGCTGTTTGCATGCGCCGGTTGACTTTGATGCCCCGAATGGGACCCAGTTCCAATCCGGCCTGTTTTGCCAACGCAACTTGCGCTGACGTGCCGATGCCCATAATGACAAGATCGGCTTTGATGGTATTGCCGCTTTTGAGCTTCACTGTATCCACTGTGCCGTTTCCCGCCAGCGCTTCGACTTTTTCGTTAAGCATTAAGGAGACGTTCTGGTCGGTGAGTTTTTCGTCGGCCAACACGCAGAACTCCTCGTCGTACACCAGCTGCAGACAGTGATTGAGCATCTCGACGATGGTAATATTGGCATTCGGGCATTTGATTCTGCATTCCTCGGCTATTTCCACGCCGATGAAGCCGCACCCAATGATGCAGATGTCCTTTGCCACACAAATCTTGTCTATCATATCTGTAAGATATGGAACATCCTTGCGGATGGCAAACACGTTGTCCAGATCGGTTCCGGGGAGCCTGGGGATAATGGGAGAGGAGCCTGTGGATAGAATCAGTCTGTCGTAGGAAACGCTTTCGCCCGAGAGCAGACTGAGCGTGCAGGAATCCCTGTCGATGGCGGTAACTTCGTCTACCGTAGCATCGATTTTGTTGCCTGCCATCATGGTATCCACGGGGATCAGGTTCTTTTTCGCATCGCCCACCGTGCCGATGACGTAGGGGATGCCGCAGGGAATGGGAACCTGGGATTCCTTACGGATTAAAAGAATGCTCTTATCCGGATAGTGCCTGCGCGCCGTAATAGCAGCCGTCGCGCCTGCGGCGCTGCCGCCGATGACAACCACATCATACTGTTTCATTTCACATTGCCCCTTTCGGTTTTTGTTATAGCAAATCTTAGCCAATAAAATTTCCGTATCAATATACAATTCCAAAATTATCATATCTCCATAAATGGCATATGTCAAATATATTTGTGCCATGCGGGCCGGATATTTTGTGTCGGATGAATATATAAACAGGTAGGCATGCACCGAGAGTAAACCAGCACCGTTTTTGCCACATGCCATGTGTCATTATATAAAGAGATGTGCAGGGAAGCCCTGCACATTCCATCCTGCCTTGGGGAAAGAGGACGCCTAAGCGCCCTCTTTCCTATCCTCCCAACGTGACATCGCAATTCTGGTACCAGGCGAGCGCATCGATAAAATGCTGCCTTTGAAAATCTGGCCAGTAGTCGTCGATGATATAAAAATCTGCGTACACCGATTGAACGGGCAAAAAGCCGCTCAGCCGCCGCCGTCCACCCCAGCGTATAATCAGATCCACCCGCGGGATATCGCAAGACGCCAGCCGCTGATTCTGTTTATAAAATCCAAGATCCCATTCCCAATCGTAGTTGACAAGGAAGTTGAGGTTGATCAACCCTTTGCCAAAGTGCACGCGTTGGTTGGCGTATCGCATCAATTCCGGGGGGAACGCATCGGAGTCGGTGTTTCCGATCACCAGCAGATTCGCGTCCCGGTCGCTGAGCTGATCCACTGCATCCACACACGCTTGTGTAAACTCTCGACGCTGATCCATCGCCCGCTTGTTGTTGTCCTTGGTAAACCCGTAAAACGTCGCTTCCTTCACGCCGTAGCGCAGCATCAACTCATACAGGTCAAAACCCGGCATGATGCCGAACTGATACCCGTCCTTCTTTTCGTATCCGTTCTGTTGTGCCCATCGCCTGTTTCCGTCGGGAATGATGCCGATGTGGGTGGGAATCCTTGTGAATGTTTCCATAGTGTTCCTTTGTAGGTGTTTACGATAAGCAAGATGATACAAAGATTCTGCCCATCACATAGAGATTTATGAGGCGGAAGCAAAACGATTGATTTTGAGGTGCCATACAACGTTATATGTATTTATAAATCATAATGGAAAATTGTAACAATAATGTAATCTAACTGTGACAAAATTACCTCCATATGACTGTACGCATTTGATGATCCGAGAAGACGGATTACGTACCATAAACAATCAAATACATATCGATGCAGCAGATATCAAAATACCGAATAAAGTTGGGGGACGTTCCGAAATGAAGAGGTCAAAGATTGTTCTGTTACTGTTGTTGGTATGTTTATGTACCTTTGTATTTGTCACCATTCCCGCCACGACAGCGCTGGCCGGCAATGAACCACCGTTTACCATATCCGGCGCGGACTATTCCGATTTAAACGCAATTATTTTGCGGGTGCTAACTACAATGGAAAGGTATTCTATTGGGGCCCCGGAGGTGCAAGTTCTTTGTATTGGGAAAATAGAAAATGGATATTAAAATACCAATACGATACCTATTACTATTCCACCTCGACCAGCAACGACCCACTGCCGCCAACGACCGGGTGGAAGCGCAATAACGGCAGCACGGACGGCAATTTCGTGCTTGAATACGGGCCCGTGTTTTACGTATCTCCCACGTCTGTCACCGTCAACGAAACGGCGGGTACCGTGGCAGTCCGCATCCGAATGGAGCGGTCCTTCCCGTTTTTAACCACCGTGGATTACGCGACGCACAACGGATCGGCAAAATCGGGTAGCGATTTTAGCGGCGTAAGCGGCACCATGGCGTTCAACGGCGGCGATTCATCGGCGACCATCAACATACCCATCACAAACGATACTGTTTAAGAGGGCAATGAAACCTTCACGTTCACGCTATCCAACCCTTCCCAGGGCGCAGGCATTAAGAACGGCACCTGCACGGTGACCATCCAAAGCGACGACGCGCAGCCATCCATAGGCTTCCAAAGCGGCGCCGTATCGGTCAACGAGGACGCAGGCACCGTTACAATTCCGGTCACCCTCTCCACCGCTTCGGGATCGAGCACGACGGTACATTATGCAACAAGCAACGGCACGGCGCATTCGGGTAGCGACTATACGGTAAAATCCGGCACGATGACCATCCCTGCGGGTAGCACAACGGGCACGATATCCATCGACATTCTCAATGACGACCTCTACGATGACGGCGATGAATCATTCACCGTTACGCTGTCCAATCCCACCGGCGCGACGCTGAACGCAGATGCAGCGGCGACGGTGACCATCATAGACGACGAAGCGGTACCGACTCTTGGCTTTAACACCACCGCCGTATCGCAGAGCGAAGGTGTTTCCGCTTTGGAACTTTCAGTCAGCTTATCTGGGTTGTGCGACGCTGCTTTGACCGTGGACTATGTGACATTCAACGGTACGGCCAAAGCGGGATACGATTTCATGGCGTCGTCGGGCACGCTTTCCATCCCGGCGGGCGATGATTCTGCGACGCTGATCATTGTCATTGATGACGATGACACCTATGAAGGCAACGAAACCTTCAAGGTACAGCTTACCAATGCGTCGAGCGGCGTTATCGGTACGGATCTTATGACGATCACCATCATTGAAAATGACAGCAAGCCCACACCGGAGCCTGTAGCCACACCGACGACCGTTGTTCTGCTCTCTCCCTCGATACCGGCTGGCCCCGGTTCTCAAAGCGCCGGCGGAAGCGGTTGGATCCTTTGGGTTATCGCTTTGGGCCTGGCCGCCGGATTCATCTTCATTGTTAGAAGACGCAAGATTGCATAAAAGATAGAAAGAAGACAGGGCTTCCCAAATCAGGAGCTCTGTTTTTTTATAACGTCCAAAGCATATAAAGATAAAAAAACAGCGGCCGTTTTCAAGGTTGACAAACGAAAAGGCTAAACGTATAATGGCTTATATGATTAGTATTTTAGTAAATTAGTAAAATCTTAGCAACATTCGCAAGAATGCGGAAAAGCACCGATGATGATAGGGAAAAGGGGTTGAAAAAATGGGTAGAGCAGGAAAGGGCAACAGCATTGCCATATTTTTGGATGAGAGTGGAAAGATCAAACAAGTTCCTGTGCCCAACCGCAAGAGGATTCCATTATTGAAATACCTGGCTGATAAATTTGAAGCGGATAGAATCTATACAGAAAAGGAGGTCAATCAAATCATAAACGATTGGCATACCTTTTCAGATTATTTTATACTTAGAAGACTTCTCGTCGATTACCAGCTCCTTGCGCGCACCCCCAACGGGGCAGCATACTGGGTGGTTGAATCGGACGATCATGGGAATGATCATGTACCAGGCGGGTTGCTTTAGAAAGAATTAAACAGACTTGCAGTATTATCAACCTAGACAGGTGTCTTTTGAAATGGTTGCAGATTATACGCGAAAGGAGGAAAAAGCCGATGGACCGCAAAAGGGAACTAAAGAGGCAGTACAAGCAGACAAGGCCGGATATGGGTCTTTTTATCGTGCGCTGCAAGAAAAACAACAAGGTGTTCATCCAGCCGACCAACGATCTTCGAACGGTAAAAAACGGCATTTTGGTGCGACTTGCTGGTGGGATGCACCCGAATCGGGAGCTGCAAAAGGAATGGAACGAGTTTGGTGAAAGCGCCTTCAGCATGGAGGTCTTGGAGCAACTGCCCTATGGCGAAGATGCATCAAGGGATGATTACAGCGAAGAGCTCGCCGTTTTGCAATCCATGTGGGAGGAAGAATTAAAACAACAGGGCAGACACATCTACCAAACGCGGCTGCCAAGGTAAACATGAGGATACTCGCATTTCAACAGATTGTTTCAAAACATGTGTCTTTGGCTGTGCATTTTTGTAAAACGACACGCTCTATTTTCTCACTCGCTAGGGAACACAATGCCTCGATCATCCTAAAAGGTGGGTAGGATTCGAGGGGATTGCCTGCCATTTATTCGCGGCCCTGCCCAATCGATAGACACTACAGCGGCGACGGTTGTGAATCGCAAAAAAAAAAGAATGCACTTGCCATATTTGAAAAGAGACAATGGCGATGGCTTCGCAGCGGGTTCAATCAAAGCTGATGGCATTGGAAACGCCGTCAATGGTGACAAAGAGGTTGTAAAAACCGTCCCAATCTATCAGCGCAGACATGCGGACAAGCAGATCATTTGCCGATGCACCGAAATATTCAACGGCGAAATCATCCGCCATATCAAGCGTATCCAACAAGCGGTGCAAGGCGTCATCAATCCGCATGGCCGCCTCTTGTTGAGACCAGCAGCACAGCAGCGCCGCCAAATCCGTTTTATCCTGTTCGGCCAGGTTCAGCATAAACACATCCTTGTTTAGCAAACACAAACCCATGGCATTGATAAAAATTGGGTCACAAAGATTTATAAGCGCCAGTTGATAATCCGGCCAATGGCATACGAGCATCCGGCGTATCAAATCTGACTGGAAACGCCTGCAAAATGTATTTTCAAGATGGAGCCGCCGCAGGTATTCGTTGATGTAGGCAATACCATAAAGCTCGGGCATGGGATGGCAAAGCGGATAGTCAATGGCACAGGGTATCTCATGCGCCATAAAATGCACATCATACAGTTTGAAGAAATCCCCAATTGCGTGCAGCGTATCCAGATAGCATTGTTGACCGACGGGTAAAATGTTTTCAATCACATTTTCAAAAAGTTCTTTGCCAAGCGCCACCTGACGCAAGGCTTCACATCGTCCGTACGCAAACAGCTTGGACACAATGCCCGACTCAAACGGGGCAAAATCCAGTAACGAGTGGCCGGAGGATTTCAGATGCAGGTCAATGCAGAATACAGCGGATTTGAGAAGTTCGTTGGCTTTTTCGATGGGCAGGGAAGTGGAATCGCCCATCGTATAGCGGTATGATAAATCCTGCAACAGCGCCCAAAGCTGGTTTTGATAGCGCTGTATATCGCCTCCAGTCAACCCGGTGGAAGGCGTATCGTTTAAAACCATCAATGTGTTGGCGGTATGATCGCCTGTTCCGCTCATACCCATCCATCCTTCCCAATGCCGTTTATAACATATCCGCTTGTGTCTATTTCTATCCTTTGTACCGTTCACGACGGCATAAACCCTCCAGCGTCGCGTCGCACAGACTTTCCATAGAGCCTTGGCATTCACCGTCAAACTGTGCTTTCATAAAATCTATCAGTTCATCGTCGGATAGCAAATCCATGGATTCGTTTTTGACCGTGTAAAACACATCCAATAGTGCCACAACGGTATCCTCATAGTTATCTTGACGGATATAAGGAGAATCGCAAAAAGCCAAAATAAGCATGGGCAGCAAGCCCGTTCCAAATTCGATTCGTCCGGTCTGCCTGAGAGATTCAAAGCGTTCGCTCACCAGATTGTTCATTTGTTGTTGTGAGAGGTATAACCCGTACCGAATGGTCACATCGTTGCACATACGGAGTTCATCCAGCGTCTGTATGCGTTGCGCATCCATGGGGGATAGCATCAAAGTTCGGTCCATATTCATCGCCTCGTTTCCATTATAGGGGTTTGCCAAGGGAAGAGTAGTCTTGAAAAATGTTGTGTTTTGTGGTATAGTACCATTGTAAAAAGCCGTCCATCGTTGGCGGTTTTTTCTGTTTCGTGGATTGCCAATGACGTATCGAAAAAAAGGCACAAGGCAGCAAGGCTTCCGGTTTTAACCATCACAGCACGCGTTGCTCCAAAGACGCCTGCATAGGTATGGGTCCTTTGGACCCGGATGGTTTGTGCAGTGAAAAAATACAAGTCTAGGCGTATGCACAGATAAGATTGTGTGAAACAGGGGCGTGTACAGATAAAAATCCAAAGCTGTTCCAACTCAAAGCCTTTTCAACATCAAGCAACCCTGATCACAGTGGGGGTTCAAGGAGGCACAGCCTCTTTATAACCATCATGGGGCGATGGGCGGGTTTAGATAATCCATTATATAATATCTTTCAAATCAACGCCTCTGAAATTTACATGTGCATGTACCCAAACGTACGAACAAGGTGCCCAGCAGATAGGCACCTTGTCCGTATTGGCACTATTCGAATAAGTAGAGTATATCGTAAGTATTGTCACGCGCGGTATCAGTCCTGTGCGCTCATCACGGCCTGTTTCATCTTGCGCACATAATCGCAAACCGGCTCAAGACTATCCTTGCCAAATTGCTCAATAATTTTCACAATGGCGCTGCCCACGATGGCGCCGTCCGCAATCTTTGCCATGTGCGCTGCTTGATCGGGCGTTGATATGCCAAATCCGACGGCGCAGGGTATATCTTTTGTCGCCTTAACCTTTTGCACCATGGACGCGATATCGGTCACGATGTTGTCCCGTACGCCGGTCACGCCCAGCGATGAAACGCAGTATACAAATCCATGGGCCGCTTCGGCAATCTTTCGTATGCGCTCGTTGGATGTGGGCGCAATCAGCGGAATCAGCGACAAACCGTAGGAATCACACAGGGGCGCCAATTCGTCCCGCTCCTCAAAGGGAAGATCGGGGACAATAAACCCATCCAGGCCCGCGTCTGCCGCTCTTTGGATGAATCGCTGCGATCCATAGGCGAAGATTGGATTTACATATGTCAAAAACACCAGTGGAACATCCGTTTTCTCCCGAAGTTGTTTGACCAGTTCAAACACGTCGTCCACCGTTGTACCCGCTTTCAACGCCCGCTCGTCGGCGCGTTGGATCACAACGCCCTCCGCTACCGGATCGGAGAAGGGAATGCCCAGCTCAATCAGATCGGCACCCGATTGTGCCATGCCCAGTACCAGTTGCTCGGTCGTACTTATGTCGGGATCGCCCGCCGTTAAAAAGGCGATAAAGGCTTTCTTATTCTCGAATGCATTGGGTATCCTATTCATGAAGATCGATCCCCCTATATCGTGCGATGGCCGCCACGTCCTTGTCTCCGCGTCCTGATAGATTGATGACCATGATGCTGCTTTTGTCCATCCACGGCGCGATCTTTTGCGCATGTGCCACGGCGTGTGCGCTTTCAATGGCCGGGATGATGCCCTCTACTCTTGAGAGGAATTCAAACGCTTGTACGGCCTCCTCGTCGGTCACAGGCACGTATTGTGCCCGGCCCGTGTCCGCCAACTGGGCGTGTTCTGGTCCTATGCCGGGATAATCCAGCCCTGCCGATATGGAGTACACCGGCGCGATCTGTCCGTAGGCGTCTTGACAGAAATAGGATTTCATGCCGTGAAAGATACCGACGGTGCCGTTTGCCATGGTGGCAGCGTTCTTTGGATTGTTCACACCCAGCCCCGCGGCCTCGCATCCGATCAATTGAACGGACTTATCGCCGATGAATTCATAGAACAAACCCATCGCGTTGGAGCCGCCGCCCACGCAAGCGAGCAGCACGTCGGGCAGTTTACCCTCTTTTTCCAGTAGCTGTGCGCGTACCTCGCGGCCAATCACGCTTTGAAAATCCCGCACAATCATGGGAAACGGATGCGGCCCCATCACCGAGCCCAGCGTGTAGTGCGTATCGTCGATGCGCGATGTCCATTGCCGAAGCGCTTCGTTGACAGCGTCCTTGAGCGTTTGCGTGCCGCTTGTCACCCGATGGACCTTAGCGCCGAGGAGCTCCATGCGGTATACGTTCAGCGCCTGCCTCTCGGTGTCCTCCAAACCCATGTAGACGTCGCATTCCATGTCAAACAGTGCGGCGGCGGTAGCGGTGGCAACGCCGTGCTGGCCCGCGCCGGTCTCGGCAATCAGCCGCTTTTTACCCATTTTTTTGGCCAACAGTGCCTGGCCAAGCACGTTGTTGATCTTGTGCGAGCCGGTGTGGTTGAGATCCTCGCGCTTGAGGTAGATCTTCGCGCCGCCCAACGCTTCGGTCATGCGCTTTGCAAAGTACAGCCCGGAAGGCCTGCCCGCATAATTATTGAATAGATCGTCCAGCTCGGCAACGAATGTGGGGTCGTCTTTATAATGCGCATAGGCCTCATCCAGCTCGATCACCGCGTTCATCAGCGTTTCGGGGATGTATTGTCCGCCGTAATCGCCGTATCTTCCTTCTTTCATGGCTCCATCCTCCTGACCAAATCGATGGCCTCGTTAATTTTCCTTGCATCCTTAACGCCTTCGGTTTCCACGCCGCTGCTCATGTCCAGACAGTACGCGCCAAGACTGGCCGCCTGCAAAATGTTATGGGTGTCTAGCCCGCCCGCTAAAAAATACGGTTTGTCGAGCTTTGGAATCAGCGACCAGTCAAACGATTCGCCGGTGCCGCCCGCGGTCTTTTTGTTGTAGGTATCCAGCAACAGATAATCGCAGGGAAGTACCTGCGCCTTTTTTATCTGATCCGTGCTTTGAACCCGTACCGCTTTGATGACGGGCACGGATACCCGCTTTTTCAACTCATCCATATACGCCCCATCCTCATCGCCGTGCAACTGCACCGCATCGAGGATTCCTTGCTCGTACAAAGTGTGGATTTTGTTCACCGGCGCGTTTACAAACACACCAACGGACTGTATTCCCGGGTTTAGACGCTGCTTGAAGAGGCAGGCCAATTCACGCGAAATGCGCCGGCGGCTTTTTGCAAATATAAAACCCACATAGTCCGGTGTCGCTGCGTTGACTGCATCGACATCCGACAGACGCATCAATCCGCAGATCTTAATCTTCATGGCGCAACATCACCGCGCAGGATGGCAAGCGCCTGTTTTTTATCGGGGCTGCGCATCAGCGTTTCGCCGATAAGCGCGCCGTGAAAGTTCTTCTCGCGCAGCTTGACGATGTCCGCCGCCGTTTTCACGCCGCTTTCCGCTACGCAGATGCGATCGCTCGGCACCAAATCACGCAGGTTCAAACAGTTGTTCAAATCCACCTGGAATGTTTTCAAATCGCGGTTGTTGATGCCCACAATGGCCGAATCCGCCATCAGTGCCATTTCGATCTCATCGGGTGTGTGCGTTTCCACCAGCGCAGACAATCCCAGTTGTTTTGCAATGGCCGCATATTCGACCAGCGTTTCCAAATTCAATATCGCGCAAATGAGCAGTACGGCCTGCGCCCCGATGACCTTGGCCTCATAAATCTGATACGCGTCTACCATAAAATCCTTGCGCAGCAGCGGCGTTTGCACCGCGTTGTGGATATCCGTCAAATACGCATTGCTGCCCAAAAAATGCTCGGGCTCGGTTAAAACAGATATCGCCGCGGCGCCCGCCTGTTCATATTCCTTTGCGATGTCAAGATAGGGGAAGTCCTCAGCGATCATCCCCTTGGACGGCGAGGCGCGCTTGACCTCGCAGATGAAGGAAAAGCCATCTTTGCGCATGGCGGCTTCAAACGGGTAATCCCCTTTGTCCATGGCAAGGGCTTTGCGTTTCATCTCGTCTGGTGAAATATTCTTTTTCGCGGCCTCCGCGCGTCTTTTGGACGATGCGGCCAGCGTATCGAGTATCATGACAAAACCTCCTTGGTTGCCAAAACGAATTGTTCCATCTTCTTTTGAGCCAGTCCCTCATCGAGCATACGGGCGGCCAAATCCATGCCGCTGCGCAGCGTATCCGCTTTTTGCGTCAAAAACAGACATGCGCCTGCGTTAATCAGCACAACGTCGCGCTTAGGCCCTTTTTTGCCACTTAAAATATCGCGCGCGATACCGGCGTTTACCTTTGCGTCACCGCCCACAAGATCATCCGGTTTACACAATAAAAGTCCATAGTCACGCGGATTGATTGTACAGCTATTTAGTTTGCCATCCTTGACCTCGCACACCTGCGTGGTGGTGGTCAACGTGATCTCGTCCAACCCGTCGTCGCCGCACACAACCATCGCTCGCTTGACGCCGAGGTTTAGCAGCGTCTGCGCCATAGGCTCAATCAAAGCCTTGTCGTACACGCCAAGAAGCTGAATGTTGGCGCGGGCGGGGTTTGCGAGCGGCCCTAAGATGTTGAAGATGGTGCGTATGGCAAGTTCACGCCGAACGGGCATCACGTGTTTCATGGCGAGATGGTATACCGGCGCGAACATGAAGCACAACCCCGTCTTATGCAGTACCTGTGCGCTCTGATCCGCGCTCAGCGCTATCGTAGCGCCCAGTTCTTCCAACACGTCCGCCGCGCCGCATTTGCTTGACACGCTGCGGTTGCCGTGCTTGGCGACGGGTACGTTTGCCGCCGCGATCACGAATGCTGACACGGTGGAGATGTTGAATGTGTGCGCTCCATCGCCGCCCGTGCCCACGATATCGACAATATCGGCTTGATCGTGTTCAAGGCGGGTGCATTTTTCGCGCATGACACTCGCGCAGGCGGTGATCTCCGCAATGCTCTCTCCCTTCATGCGAAGCGCGGTTAAAAATGCCGCCATCTGTGTGTCCTTCGCCTGTCCGGACATGATCTCGTCCATCGCATCGCGGGCTACGTCAAACGGCAAATCTGTGCCTTGGACAAGAATGTGGATTGCTTGTGCTAACATATGGGCCCCTCCATTTCCAAGAAATTCTGCATGATGGTCAGTCCGTCCGGCGTCAGCACCGATTCGGGATGGAACTGAAGCCCGTAGGTGGGATGTGTTTTATGCGCCACGCCCATGATCTCGCCGATGGAATCCTCCGCGATGATTTTAAGGCAATCGGGCAGCGTATCACGCCTTGCGATCAACGAATGGTATCGCGCCGCCTGGATATGGCCGGGAAGGCCCGCAAACAGCGGATTTTCCGTTTCAAGGCGGATGCGGCTGGTCTTGCCGTGCATCAGCTGCTTCGCGTGTGCTATGGTTGCGCCGAACGTTTCACAGATGGCCTGATGACCCAAACACACGCCGAGGATGGGATACTCCATATAGAGTTCGCGTACTACCGTTTCACATATCCCAGCGTCCGCCGGATAGCCCGGGCCGGGCGACAGTATGATGTGAGACGGTTTCATGGCGCGGATGTCGTCCACCGTCAGCGCATCGTTGCGAACAACATTCAAGTCCGGTGTGATCACCCCCGCCAATTGTACGAGATTGTAGGTAAAGCTGTCGTAGTTGTCGATAAACAGGATCATGCTCCGTTCACCTCCGATGCCATCTCAAGAGCGTTGATTACAGCGCGCGCCTTGTGACCGGACTCCTCATATTCCGTTTGCGGCACGCTGTCCGCCACGATACCGCCGCCCGCCTGCACGAAAACCGTATCGTTCTTTTTTACCGCCATGCGGATAGCGATGCAGGTGTCCATATTGCCTGTAAAATCAAGATAGCCCAGTGCGCCGCCGTAGATGCCCCGCGGTACGTTTTCCATCTCCTCTATGATCTCGCATGCACGTATCTTGGGCGCGCCGGACAGCGTGCCCGCGGGCAGGATCGACTCGATCGCGTCGCACGCATTGCTATCATCGCGAATATCGCTGTCCACCCGCGATGCAATGTGCATGATCTTGGAATAGCGGTGAACCATCAGATGATCCGTCACCACAACGGAGGACAGTTTGGAGATCTTGCCCAGATCGTTGCGTCCAAGATCCACCAGCATGTTGTGCTCGGACAGCTCCTTCTTGTCGCTTAAGAGTTCCTTTTCAAGGGCAATGTCCTCGGCTTCATCTTTGCCCCTGGGCCGCGAACCGGCGACGGGGAAGGTGGAAAGCCGCCCGTTTTGAAGCCGTATCAGCGTCTCGGGTGAGGAGCACATGATCTCAACGTCGTCCATGCACATATACACCATGTACGGCGATGGATTGGTGGTGCGGAGCACGCGGTAGGGATTCAACAAACTGCCGCTAAATCCGGCTTCAAACCGCCGTGAGATCACAGCCTGGAAGATATCGCCGTCCACGATGTACGCCTTTGTCTTCTCCACGTTGTCGCCATACGTCTTTGCGTCGATGTTGCAGGAGAAATCGCTTGTCACGCCGCCTTCAATGCGGGGCAGCGGTGTTTGATCGGTGACGATATGCACGATGCGATCGATTTCGGACACCGCTTTGCCGTAACTCTCCATCACATGTTCTGTGTTCATGTTGACGATAACGAAGATCTTCTGGCGAAGATGATCAAAGGCGATTACCCGGTCGAACAGCATCAAATCATAATCGTCGAACGTGCCGCGCTTGATGTTGAGGGTGGGTTCGGCATACGCCATCATGGCGTATGCGAAATAGCCCACGAACCCGCCGGTGAAGGGAGGCATGCCCTCAATTTTAGGCGCACGGTAGCGGGACAGGACTTCCTCGATAACATCGAGGGGTTTTTGTGTTTGTATGGTTCCGGTTTCCGCCCCCTGTAGGGATACCGTTCCATTTTTGCATTTGAGGCGCAGTATGGGGTCAAAGCCCAAAAAGGAATAGCGGCCCCACGTTTCGCCACCCTCCACGCTTTCGAGTAAAAAGCATTTTTCGCTGCGCATCAGCAGCCGGCGCAGCACCACGATGGGCGTGGCGACATCCGCATAGATCTCGCGGCACAGCGGGATGGTGTTGTACGTTTTGCCCAGTTTTACGATCGTATCACAGTCCGGATAGTACATATTTTTCACGCTTTTCATCCGATGGCTGATGAAAACCCCTTTCGTATTTGTAGCGCCGGGGGCAAAACAAAAAGCTCCCGTCCCCATGGGACAGGAGCCAAAGCTTCTGCGGTGCCACCCAAGTTGATGAAATCAATCATCCGCTCGTTTTGCATACCATCATATGCACCCCACTGATAACGGACGGGGTTCCCGTTGGCATCTACTCCCACTTGGTTTTGAAGCCACCCTCACAAGTCCATTCAAAGGCATCTGTGCTGCCACCATCCCACCACCGGCGACTCTCTTGATACACCCGACGCAATTTACTTCTCTTGCTCAACGGTTTATAGTTGATAAAAGTATATGCCAAAGAAGTCCGCTTTGTCAACAGAGAATTGTGTATGTTCAAAAACTCATATGGCCTGTTGCCTTGACAAAACCCGTCCGCTGCCGTACATTTTTTTCATACAGTGAAATTCGGCTTTGTGCGTGCTCGGCGTTTTCGGGCAAAGCACAAGATTAACGGGCAGGTGCGGAAAGGAACGATTATCATGAAGCAAACGGTTGCGACCTTTTTGAAATCCAAACGGGAAGGCAAGAGACTGGCCATGGTCACCGCCTACGATTATTCGATGGCGCAGTTGGTGGACAACGCAGGCGTGGACAGCATATTGGTAGGCGATTCACTGGGCATGGTATGTCTTGGGTATAAGGATACGCTGCACGTTACCATGGCGGATATGATCCATCACACCCGCGCTGTATCGCGCGGCACGCAGCAGGCCTTGTTGGTGAGTGACCTGCCCTTTATGTCCTACCACGTATCGGTGGAACAGGCGGTGATAAACGCGGGCAGGCTGGTGCAGGAGGGATACGCCGAAGCGGTCAAGCTGGAGGGTGGGACGGATGTCGTGCCGCAGGTCAGGGCCATCGTAAAGGCGCAGATCCCGGTCATGGGACACATTGGACTGACGCCGCAGTCCGTCAACCTATTCGGCGGATTTAAAGTACAAGGACGCGAGATCAAACGCGCCAAGCAGCTGATCGAGGACGCGAAACGGCTCGAGGGCGCGGGCGTGTTCTCCATCGTGCTCGAATGCGTGCCCCGGGAACTGGCGGCCATGATCACCGACGCGTTGAGCGTACCTACCATTGGCATCGGTGCAGGCGATCATTGCGACGGGCAAGTGCTGGTCATTCAGGACATGCTCGATATGTACGATAATATGAAGCCCAAATTTGTCAAGACCTATGCCAACGCCGGAGAAGTGATTCAAAACGGCATAAAAGCCTATGTGGAAGAAGTAAAGTCCGGCGCGTACCCGGACGATGCACATTCGTTTTCCATGGGGTGTGCCGTGATGGACGAACTTAAAGACTGGCAGGGCCTTTGCATGGAGGAAGAGGAATGAAACCCATCGAAACCATAATGGACATGCGCACGATCGTCCATGACTGGAAAAAAAGCGGGATGACAGTGGGCCTTGTGCCCACCATGGGTTTTTTACACGCCGGCCATCTGAGTTTGATCGAGCGTGCAAAAGAGCAAAACGACCGGGTGGTGGTGAGCATCTTTGTCAACCCCACACAGTTTGGCGAGGGCGAGGATTTCAGCAAGTATCCGCGCGACCTTGAAGGCGATCTTCAATCCTGCGAAAATGCGGGCGCGCACGCCGTGTTTGCGCCAAGCGTATCCGAAATGTATCCCATGCCCAGCAGGTCTTACGTGGACATTTTAGAACTGTCGGATCATCTTTGCGGTGCAAAGCGGTCGGGGCATTTTCGAGGCGTGTGTACGGTGGTGACCAAGCTTTTCAACATCGTTGCGCCCGATAAGGCGTATTTTGGGGAGAAGGATGCCCAGCAATTGGCCATCATTCGTCGCATGGCATATGATCTGAACATTCCGGTTCAAATCATCCCATGTCACATCGTACGGGATCAGGATGGCCTTGCGTTGAGTTCGCGCAATGCGTACCTCTCCAGCGACCAGAAGCAGGCGGCGCTGATCCTCAGTAAAAGCCTTGCCGCGGCCAAAGCGTTGATGATGAACGGTCAAACGGATGCGGGATTTGTGCGCCGGTCGATCCATAACGCAATAGAATGTGAGCCCTTGGCGCGCATTGACTATGTTGAACTTGTGGATGCCGATACGCTCAAACCACTCGAGCGTATTCAAGGCCCGGTGCTTCTGGCGGTGGCGGTGTATTTTGGCAATACGCGGCTCATCGACAATTTCACTTTTGATCCCGCCCTACAGCATGCATGAATGTCCAATCGCAACGGACGCCAATATAACCTCGAATTGTCAAAGAGGGGAGGTACCGATATGATCTACTTTTTTCCCGCAACGCTTCTGAGTCTGATGGGATATTTGATCAAATACAAGAAAGCGACGTGGTTGATCTCGGGATACAATACCGCGTCCAAAGAAAAAAAACAGCGGTACGACACCGAAGCATTGTGCAAATACACGGGCAATTTCATTTTTATCCTGTCCGGGATATTCTATGGAATGGCCGCGTTGTCGGTCTTTTTGGGCGCTTATGCCAATGTCATTGCCTGGTCGGGTTTTGGGGTGTTGGCGGTAACGGTGTTGATCTGTATCTGGTATCTCAACACGGGGAAGTGCCTAAAAAAATGATTGATTTGAATAACGTCGAAGCGTTTTGGGAGGCGCCAAATGCATAAGAAAACCTATACCAGGGCATTTGTGGGCCTCTTTGTTTTGTGCATCGCCCTGATTGCGCTGGATCTGATTGTCAAACATTTTGTCGATGTATACCTCTCGCCGGTGGGTACATCCGTGCCTTTCATCGGGGGCATACTCAACCTGACAAACGTCCACAATACGGGTGCGGCGTTCGGTATGTTTCAAAATGCGGGATGGATGCTCGCCGCCGCCAGGATTATAACAAGCGGCGCGTTGCTGTTTTTGATGATACGCTTTCATAGGCGCCTTTATCCATTTTTGAGCGTGGTTCTGACCGTTATTCTAGCCGGTGCGGCGGGCAACCTGATCGATCAGGTTGCATGGGGTTACGTACGCGACATGTTTGAGTTTGCATTTGTCAACTTTGCGGTTTTCAACATGGCGGACACGTATGTTACGGTAGGCTCGGCGTTGCTGTTCGCCCATGTGCTGTTCACCAAAAAGGGTCGGGCGCTTTTGGATCTTGTGCTCGAAACAAAATCGCAAAAAACGATAAAAAGCGGGCAGATGGAGAACAATAACGGTTGAAATGGCAAATGTTGCAAAAGGACGGGCATTGGAGTATGATAAACTCTAACCCAAAGGGACGGTCAAAAAGGCAACAAATGCACGCACAGCTGCGCTGCCGTATCAAAGTAAAACCATAGAAAATGTCGCAAACGCGCGACAAAAAACAGCCATCATACATCCGGCTAAACGCATGCCTTGTGCGCAACATAAAAGGAGTACACCATGTCGGACATTATCGATACCATACGGGCTTTGAAAGAGGAACAAAATGCCGTGATTCTCGCGCATCTGTATCAGGTGCCCGAGATACAGGACATCGCGGATTTCGTAGGCGACTCGCTGGAACTAAGCCGCAAGGCGCGCGATGCAAAAGCGGATGTCATTGTGTTTTGCGGCGTATGGTTCATGGCGGAGACTGCCAAAATATTAAGCCCCAACCGTACGGTGCTTTTGCCCGAGCGTGCGGCGGGATGTCCCATGGCGGACATGGTCACCGCAAACGACGTGTTGGCTCTCAAGGAACGCCATCCGGGTGCGGCGGTGGTGTGCTATGTTAACTCGAGCGCACAGGTCAAGGCACACAGCGATATCTGCTGTACGTCAAGTAATGCGGTGCACGTGGTCAAATCGCTGCCCGAAGACGAAATCATCTTTGTACCCGATCAGAACCTGGGCCGCTATGTGGCGCGGTTTTTCCCAAACAAGAGGTTCTATTTCCATCCGGGCTATTGCCCTACACACAACAACATCACGGCACAGGATGTACAAAGGGCGCGCGAGCAATGGCCCAACGCGCCGGTGCTGGTACATCCGGAATGCCTGCCCGAAGTAATCGACGCGGCGGACTTTGTGGGCAGTACGGCCCAGATCATCGAACGTGCCATTCACGGCGACGAAGACACGTTGATCATCGGTACAGAAAGTGGTGTGCTACACCGGCTCGGACAGTGGGGCCCGGGCAAACAATATGTTTCGCTCAAAAGCAGGATCATATGCCCCAATATGAAAAAGACGTCGCTTTTAAGCGTTCAATCATCGCTTGAAACGATGCAGTATGAAATGATACTTAGCGAAGAAGTCATCCGAAAGGCAGCGGGTTGCCTGGAACGGATGTTGGCTGTATAACGGTTTTACAGGAGGCGGTATTTTGAGACGAACTGTGTTTGGCGGTTCATTGGCGGATCTGCCCAAGGTGGAGACGGATGTGGTCATCGTGGGCAGCGGCGCAGCGGGTTTGTATACCGCGCTGCAGCTTGATCCGGCGCTGGATTGCGTGTTGCTCAATAAGCTGGGCAGCGAACAGTGCAATTCTATGTATGCCCAGGGCGGCATCGCTGCGGTGGTGGAACAAAGTCCTTTTGAAGTGGATTCCCAAAAGCACTTCGAGGATACGTTGGTAGCGGGAGCCGGTCTTTGCGATCCCAAAGCCGTGCGCGTTTTGGTGGACGAAGCGGACGAAAACATACAGACGCTTATCCAGTGGGGCGTCCCCTTCGACAGGACGAATGGAAACCTGAGCCTCACGCGCGAAGGCGGGCACAGCGAAAACCGAATTCTGCATTGCGGCGGGGATGCGAGCGGACTGTATTTGACCGAACGGTTGTTTGAATTGGCGTGTGCGCGCAGGAATCTTCGTATCATGGACCATATGATGCTCGTGGATATATTGACCAACGACAACGGTGTAACGGGCGTCATTGCGATCAATGCCCAGAATATGCCCATGCATTTTGTTTGTAGCCGCGTCGTATTGTGTACAGGTGGCATCGGCCGCGTTTATCGAAACAGCACCAACGCCGCCTGCTCCACCGGCGATGGAATCGCCGCGACGCTTCGTGCGGGTGTGCAAGCCAAGGACATGGAGTTTGTCCAGTTCCATCCGACCGCCCTTGTGCATCCAGATCGCAACGGACGCTTTTTCCTCATATCCGAAGCATTGCGCGGCGAGGGCGCGGTTCTTCGAAACAGGGACAAGGAAGCGTTCATGCAGGGCACACATCCCTTAGCGGATCTTGCACCGCGTGATATCGTGTCACGAGCCATCATCAAAGAGATGCAGCGGAAAAACCTGCCCAACGTCTACCTTGATATCACCAGCAAATCCCGCGTATTCTTGAAAAAACGCTTTCCCACCATATATGCCGAGTGTATGCGGCGTGACATTGACATCGCCATCGACTGGATTCCGGTCATTCCCGTACAGCACTATTTCATGGGCGGCGTTCCAACCGATCTTTGGGCGCGCACCAACATCCAAGGACTGTATGCCTGTGGCGAATCGGCGTGCACCGGTGTGCAGGGCGCCAACCGGCTGGCCAGTAATTCGCTTTTGGAGTGCCTGGTATTCGGGCGCCGATGCGCACGCGATATCAACGGCGCACAACTGGGCGCTGTGGGCGAACCGGATTATAGCCCCCAATCGCTTGGGAAGGGCGTGGATGCGCTGGATCTGGATTCGTTTTCCACTGAAATGCGCGAGCTGATGACACGCAAATGCAGCATCATCCGCAACGGCAGGGATCTTACCGCGGCGGGCAAACGCATCGGAGAGATATATGCACAGCTTGACGGGGTAACGTTGTGCAATCCCAAGGCTATCGAAACGTACAATATCGCAACCGTCGCGGGCGAGATTGTAAAAGCTGCTCTTGCACGCAAGCGCAGCGTAGGCGCACACTTTAGAAGCGATGAATAAATGGGAGGGAAAGTTGGATATGGACCAGTTGTTCATGGATGAACTTGTAAAACGCGCTCTAGAGGAAGATGTGGGCGCGGGAGATATCACAACGCAGGCTACTGTGCCGGAGGATCGGATCAGCACGGCTAAGCTGATCGCAAAGGAACCCGGCGTGATATGCGGTTTACCGCTATTTAAACGCGTATTCGAGCTGATGGACAGCCGTATAGAAGTGTTGCCATGTGTGGAGGAGGGTACCACGGTAGCAAAGGGCACATTACTTTGTACCGTTAAAGGACCGGCGCGCCCCATGTTGTCCGGCGAGCGTGTTGCGATCAACTTTTTGCAGCGCCTTTCTGGCATCGCCACCCGTACGCGCGTGGCCGTCCATGAAATTGAAGACACCAAAGCCTGTGTCACCGACACGCGTAAAACCACGCCGCTACTACGCGCTGTGGAAAAGTATGCTGTACGCGTGGGCGGCGGAACAAACCACCGCTTCAACCTCAACGATGGGGTACTCATCAAAGACAACCACATCCGCGCGGCCGGCAGCATTACAAAAGCGGTACGCCAGGCGCGCAGCGAAGCGCCTCATACGCTGAAAATAGAAGTGGAAGTAGAGAATTTCGATCAGATTAAAGAAGCCCTTTCGGTGAATGCCGATATCATCATGCTGGACAATATGTCCATCGATGACATGGAAAAGGCCGTCCAAATGATAGACGGACGTGCCATCGTGGAAGCTTCGGGCAACATGGGCGACAAAGATCTGTTTGAAGTGGCGGAAACCGGCGTGGATCTGATCTCCATCGGAGCGCTCACCCATACCGTGCGCGCCATGGATATCAGTTTGCAATTCGACTGAGCCAAAGACGACCTGTATACAAAGCCCGTGTCAAATTGACACGGGCTTTGTTGTTTTCAATACCTGTCATTTACAAGGTAGATGGCGAAACCGAATCAGAAAAGGATGCGCTATGGGCGCATCCTTTCCCTATGGGTCAATTGTTCCATCAATACGAGTAGGCTCCGCTTGTATTTTGGACAACCTGTGTGTTCTGAGGCGTTTTATCGCCGTTGCCGCAGCCCGCGCACAGCATAAATAGCAGCGTAGCGCAAACGATCAGTACGAATTTCTTCATTTGTACCTTCCCCCGTTAAATGTGGATATTGCGCACGGAGCAACCGCCTAGGCGCCGGAGCGCGCTTTCTTGAGCTTATATTGCTCCTTGCAATCGGCCACCACTTTGGTGCGGCCATTTTCTTTTTCCTCGTAATTGGCGTAGCACAGGTAGAAATCCTGTTTGGAAAGATCGATGGGTAGCAACGTGAGCGGCAAGTTAGCCCGTTGGGGGCAGTCCGTGTTTTCGGTGCACGTGCTGCCGTCTTTTAACTCACACCGCAGTCCTACCAAAAAGAAATAGTCGTTGTTCATCCACCGGTATTCCGCCACCGTGCGCAACTGTTCATTGAGCTGCTTTTCGTACGGGCACTTCAGGTCAAACGAGACGAAAACAAGCGTGTCAACCATCCTGCATTTCCTCCTTTCTCGACGTATTGGCGTACTTTGCGCCGATACTATGGAAACATAAAAGCACCCCGTGGGGGTGCTTACTCTTGTATAAGGGCAAATGGACGTACGGCGGCGTGCCGACCAATGGTGAGCAACGCGCCGATCTTGCGTTGAGTCGCCCTGCAACTGTGATATGATGCCGGATACAGCACAGCCATGTATAAAATCCTCTCTGCGTTGATTATTGAAAAAGCAGTACCCCCCGAAGGGGCGATGCAACGCCAATCGGGCATCGCACAATACATACCTTTTATTTTATCGTAAGGCAAACTGTCCGATTGGTCAACAATTGAGAAAATATGATCAAAAGCAAATTTATCCGACAATGCAGCGCCGCCCTAACTGTGGCTTGCATATGGTTAAAACAGGCAAATATAGAAATAGCGAACATACGCACAATAACCGCATGGGAAGAGCGATCATCGTATTGTTGTTTATCATCGCCACATTGGTATGGGGGGATTGGGCAAGATGGCGCGAATATTATCCGACGATACTTTATCCGATCATCGGGGATCTTTGCTATAAACCTTCTGTTCTACAACTACAGCCTCTGGGCGTACACGGGAATTTTCAACCATACGGTCAGCGACATCGCCGTCGCGGTCGTATTGTTCCCGTGTACGGTCAATGTGTATTTAACCCATTTTCCCCAAAAAATGGCGTGGGCGCCGCCGTATATACTCGGTTGGACGGCGTTCGCCATCATCCTTGAGAATATCGCTGTACAGGCCGGGCACCTTGCCTATGAACACGGCTGGAATCTTAGTGGTCCGCATGGCTGCGCTTGTGCGCGTTTACGTTGATCAAATTGCACGATGTCAATCCCCTCATTGTCTGGCTGGTATCGGGCGGACTTGCGGTTTTGACCATGATCCTGTTCAAACTGCCCCTCTCGTTGATCAAATAGAGGGTGTATGCGCGCGTCTGGCAGGCCATGTTGCGGTTATTTATCGCGATCGGGTATAGCTTAATCCCCAAAAGGGTTTTATAAGGGAAAAACTTTTCTTTTCCAAGGCGGTAAGCAGAAAAAACCGCCCGCTGATTGCAAACAGTGGGCGGTTGCTTTTGAAGCAAAAAAGGTTTCCCTCTGACAGCTAGAATTGAACCCTTTTCAAGAACAGCTTATAGCTCGCGATCATGATCAGCAGGTTGTATGCGGCACCGATGACCATATACAGTGCAAAGCTCAAATTGGCAGAGCCCATGGGATACAATTGCAAAATCATCGCCTTGATACCCCAGAAGTTCGGGAAGATGCCCAGCGCATACTGCAATCCGCCGGAAAACGTGCTGAGCAACATCAGCATAGGAACCAAAGCCAGTATGGCCATGCCCTTTACCAGGGCGAAGCCTTCCACTTTGTTGCGTGCCAGCGAGGCTTCAAACAGCGACAGCGTAGGCGAAAACAACCCGGATACCAAGCAAAAAGCAAGGATGTGCCACGTACTGAGGTTTTCAAAGAGCGAAACGCCGCCAATTATAAACTCGTCTGCCGCGAACCATTTGGTGCCGAACAGCACGATGGCCATGCTTAAAGCCGCGATTATATACAAGTATACAGCTTTGAACATCAGATAACCAGACGTGCCGATGGGCGTTACGCCGATGGTGTTCATCGTCTTCTCATCCTTGTGCTCTAGAAGCAGAAACGAACCCAAGGCGCCCACCATAAACGTATCCATGGCCAGCAGTATGATCAGAAGGAGTAGCATGACAACGCGGTATGCGTCGCTGGTTACATCGCTCATCCCGCTGAGGATTGAAGGAAACAGGTATACGGTCAACAGCAACATCAAGAACGGGAAAAGCATCAGAAAAATTTGCAATGGATCGCGTATGATGGTCTTCCATTCGTATTTCATCAGAGACAGATATTTTTTCATCCCCACGTCCCCCTTACCGCACGGTCCTTAAACATGGGATAAACGATATAGCGGAACAGCACCGCCGATAGAACCACAAGATACGCGATCGAGCCGATGATCCTGCCCGTGCTCATGGGACCGGCTATCGCGCTTGAAATCAGGCTGGACGCTGCGTCCGACGGCGATATGTACAAAAGCCATTCGAACGTGGCGGGTATTAGATTGAATATATTCAGTATGCTGGGAACTGCGAACAAAAGCATGTATCCGAGCATATACCCCAACAGAGCGGTGAAGTCGCGTGACATCAGCGACAGCGCAAACCCGATGGCCGCATGGGCCGCCGATCCAACGATTACGTACAGGAACAACAATCCCGCGTCCACCCATATGCCGTGAATGAAATACAACCCAAACACCACCACGATTGTGGATTCAATGGCCAGTACCATGGACGCGATGGCCTTGGCCGCCAGGATCTGTCCTATCGACACCGGCATCATCATCATAGATCGTACCGTGCCTTCCTGCTTTTCCAGATGGTAGGCCGAACCGATCAGAATAACGGACATCAGCGCGACGTCCATGAAGATAAACGCGGGCGCTATCATCAGCGCTTCCGAAGCGGACAGGAACAGGAAGATGCCCACCCACAGCAGGGAAACAAGCAGGCTGATGGGCAAGATCATGTACTTGATCAGACGGTTAAGCTCCCCAAGAAACAGTTTCATGGTCGTATTCATTGCAGGCTTGCCCCCGTCACGATGATGAAGATGTCCTCCATGGTGGTTTCGCCGCTGTGTATCGTCTCGACCTGCTTGTTGCGCAGCAGCGTATGAAATGCCTCGTTGTCGCCGATGCCGCTAAGCGGGAACGTAGCCGCCTCGGTATGGCTGTTCTCGTGGTATTCCACCTTGACCTCGCGCTTGCCATACTGGATTTTAAGGTCGCGGGGTGTGGACGTCACGGTAAGATTTCCGTCCACAACAAATCCAATCCGGTCGCACAGTTGTTCCACGTCGTTCATCAGATGCGTGGACAGAAATACCGTGCCGCCTCTTCCACGAAACTCGGCAATCATATCCTTCAAAATGCGCGCGTTAGCGGGGTCAAGGCCATTGGTCACTTCGTCCAGGAATAACACCTTGGGATCGTTGAGCATGGCCCGCACAAAGTTGAGCCGCACCTTCATGCCCTTGGAATAATCCATCACCTTGACATCCTTGTGTTCCCACAGCCCCACGCGCTCCATGATTTCCTGCAAATCGGCATGCCGTTTATAGAAAGAGGAGAAGAACTTCATGTTCTCCAGTGCCGTCATTTTGCCAAAATGCACCGGCATTTCAAACCCGACGCCAATGTCCTCATAGAAGGATTTATTCAGCGATTTCAGATCCTTGCCAAAATACGATATCTTGCCGCTATAATTATCCAGAAGCTTTGATAAAATCTTCTGCGTGGTACTTTTGCCCGCGCCGGACGGACCCAAAAGGCCAAAGATTTCACCCTCTTTGATGTCGAAGGAGATGCCCTTGATGGTATCCTCCTTCTGGGAAGGGTACCGGAAGGTCAACTGTTCGATGGTAAAAGCGTTTTGCATATTCGTCATTCCTTTTTGGCACAGCCGTTTTCAAGTATTTCAAAAATCAAATTCAGCGTTTCCATGGCGTCCTCGGGTTTGCTGGACGGGATCAACTTGTGAATGCTCATCAAAAGCACTTGGAGCAGCTTTGCCAGGAATTCGGGCGGGTACCTCTTATCGATCTGACCCTTGTTGATGGACGCCTGAATGATGCCGCCAAAGTTGCTGGTGTAATCGAAAGGGAGGTACTCGAAAAGCAGATCGGTCAGCTCGGCGCATTCCAGCGCTTTGTTGGAAAAATGGTAGAGCCGCTCGTCTTCAAACATGAACTCCATGGTGGTTATGGAAAGCTCGCGCATGCTCTTGAAGAAATCTTCATCTCGCATGCTGCTTTGTATGCGCGGCATGAAGAACGCAATTTTTTTATTATAGATCCGGTCCAGTACCGCCAAATAAAGCCCGAACTTATCGCCAAAATGATGGTACAGGCTGCTCTTGCTCATACTTGCATTTTTTATAATCTCGTTTAACGATGCATCTTCGTACACTTTCTGCGAAAATTCATCCACCGCACACTCGTACAGGAGAGGGAAGCGCGTAAGCGGGTTCCCCTCTCCCAGAATTGCGTGGTAGTTGAACTTGCTATTTGTGTTTATCCGTTTGTCCGGCATATGTTTCAATCCTCATCTACAAATCTTCTTCTGTTGGCTTTGTTCTTCTTTATCTTGTTCCAAACCCATAGCTTCAACGCGCCGATCACAACTACACCGATTGCGATCAGTACCCATACCCACCATTGCATATTGTTTTCCCCCATTTAAAAAGTGATTGGACTGAGTGGTCTGTACCACCCGGTCCAATCATATGCGAACAACGGGCGCTTTGTCAACCGTTTCTTAAAAAATAATAAAAATTCATCTGGATACGTACAAAGGTGACTGCGACCAACGGGCAATAAAAAATATGCGTTTGCAGGCTTTTTCTCTCAAATACGGGCAAACTATACCCAAGCGCGAATACGGATGGTAAAAAGTGTGTGTTCGCGCAACGATACAGCGTTATACTCAGGCCAATCCGGCGATGATAGCAAGGAGGAAACATCATCAAGACGACTTATTTGCTCCAAACATCGGACGGCCAGAAGCACAGCCTGTGCATTTGCTGGAAAGGGAGTATGTACAACGGCGATGCGCTGACCGTCACCTTTGATGAAAAGGCCATTGGCGTCATACCCGATGAAAGTGCGCTGTGGGCGGGTCGGGTGTTTTGTCTGCCCGACGGATCATATCTCCAATTCGAGATGGTGATAGGCACGCTTGTCGTCAGCCGGAACGGAGAAAAACTACGTCAAACTGAGGCGTATGGCAGTGCACTGGGCGATGCGTCGGCCGTCCGGCTCGCCGGACGGCTGATCCGCTACATCGGCGGATACACGGTGGCGGAGGGATTGATACGAATATGGTTTGCAAACGGTCTGAGCGGGACAATGGTGTTCAGCCTGCTCCTGGGCAGCGCCTTTGTGGTGCTGGCGCATTTTGTGTATAAGCGTTCCGCGTCGGCGCTGACCGCCGCCGTTGCCTGCTATTGTCTGGACACCGTCAGCCTGATCCTTTTCCTGATGCGCACGACCTGTCTGGCCTTGGGCGCCATAGCGGTGCACATTGGCCTCACCGTACCGCTGATCATGGGACTTATAGCCATGGGCCGCCTCAACCGAACGATTTCTGCCGGACATGGCTGAAAGCTTTAACATGTGGTCAAAGCAGACAAACAGTGTACGTCCCGTATGTCAAAAAGGCAAATTTGCATTTCACTTTAGTGGTGTCTTACAAAAACGATTTATAACGAAACTCAAAATATAATGATATATTATTTAACAAGAAATGCATTGCATCCCTTGTAGGCACGGTTTAATCTGGCGACATGCCGGCGCATTTTCAACAGGCGTTCGAGAGGCTTTCCAAACCCGTCAATAGACAGGAATATTTAATGGGCTGAGGCGTACGCACGGTGGCCGCCTTTGTAGTGCGCTGTTGCTTGTACACCATGGATGCTCAGCCTTTGGAGAAATATGGTATAATAAATATGTAAAAGCCTATGTCCCGTATCGCGGAAAAAGGAGGAAACAAATGGCTAAGATCGATTATTTGCTCGAAACGCAGGATGGCGTCAAGCATACGGTTTGTGTTTCCTGGAAAGGCATTGCATACATAGATGGGGCGCTACCCGTCACGATTGACGGCGAGGCCATCGGTAGCGTTCCCGACAAGGCGGCGCTTAAAACCGGCCATCAGTTTATCCTGCCGGACGGAACAGCGTTTACCGTCACAATAGAAGGCAGATATATCACAGCCGTATACAACGGAGAATACCTGCCCGCTTTTGAACAGCCCAAGGATTTACATGTTCACATGCGATCGTATTACGTCACCTATTTTATCGGAGGCTATTCGTTGTTTGTCGCTGCGGTCATGCCGCTATTCAGCGATTTCAATACCATCATTGGGGCTGAACTATATTGGCTGGCCGCTGGTGCGTTGTTTCTGATGTTGGGTTATTTTGTCAAGCGGGGGTCCGCTGCTACGCTTGCGGTTGCGCTGTTGTTCTACATTCTCGATACCGTCAGCCTGTTCATACTACCCCTACAGGACAAGATGTGGATATGGACTATGGTCATGGTGCACATTACGCTGATGTACCCCCTGCTGACCGGGATCTTTGCAATCAACCGGCTCAAAAAACAGCAGGCACAGCGCTAAAACCAATCCGATAAGCGCACAAAACGCCCGAGACAATCGGGCGTTTTTTTGTTCGCACAGCTTTTGTACGAACAATGCGTAGTAGGGTCGCATACGATAGGAAGGGAGCAAAAGCCTGTGTTTGCAGCGCGATCATTTCAATCGTTGGAAAAATATGATACTATAAATATGTAAAATTCCATTTCATTTTTGGACCGTTTGGTTCTTGATGTCGTGTTCAACAATATTTCCGGCGGCGCAAGATATTGCAACCAACCCAATCGCAGGGCATAGCCCACACCTATTGATTGAGGAGGAATGTGACATGGCAACCTACGTATTCTCTTTGGATTCCCGGGATGAAGAAAAGCTGGAACTGTCGTGGGACGGCATCGACTATCAAGACCGGCCCATCCACATCATGCTCGGCGGGAATGAGATCGGTGTGATCCCGGACAAAAAAGCGCTGAGGGAGGGACAGGTATTTTCCCTGCCTGACGGCAGCGCCATACACATACAGCAGATTAAGCAAAAAGGTCTGCAGATCTTCCACAGCGGCAAGCAGCTTAGCATCATATCCCCTACACAAAGAGCACGAAGCGATGTTGCCACATACCGGCTGGCCACAAGCGTGATAGACTGTATCGGATGGTACACGATGCTGCTGGGCGTGGTGGTGTTAATCACCGGCGCTTTTAGCGCGGTGGGCACATTCGCGCTGTATTGGATAATCACAGGCATCGTATTTTTGGTGCTGGGCTACTTCGCCAGGCAGGCGTACATACTCTCGCTTATCATCGCCCTGATATACTACGCGCTGGATACGGCTTCGCTGATCATCCTGTTGGCACAGGGCTCGTATCTTATGATCGCGGGTATCGTGCTACACCTGTGCCTGATGGTCCCGCTGTATCGGGGCATTGCGCCGCTTCGCCGCCTGATGGAAGAGAAGGTGTAGTGCGCTCATTCACGCGCTTTGAAGGAAACGATGCAGCGTAGCACAACATGCAGTACTTACAAAGCCCGCCATGTGCGGGCTTTTCTGATTGAATCGCGCAGCGGATTTATCGTAACCGTTAACCGCAACAAAGAACACAAGCCGAGCTTGTCCTAACGAGCTCAACTCGACAGGGCGGTCTACGGCGCGGCTACACGTGCTTCGCGGTCTTTTGATTTGAATAAAATGGGTCTTCTGCCGATCGGATACACTGACTTTCCAATGATACGGTGGGGCAATATGCTTCGATTTTACGCACAACGATGGACGCATCAAAGACGAGACAGGCCCACCCGTACCCAGCGATTTAAGCCGACCGGCGCGGCTGCAATGTGGAACGGTCGTCTTGGCGCAAACGGCTTTTCATGCCTGTCCTCCTTTTTATGATGATTGAGCAGTGTCTGGCGGTGTCGTGCCTTGCGTCAATCCGTACCGGTAGCTTTGGGGATATGCGGTCTTGCACACATCCACGAACCCACAGTGTTTGGGCCGCGCCTTTGGCTCCCTGCATATAGAACACGGATCAAAGCGCCGCCAGGTTGCATGGAACATGCATTTTCATGGAAAGTATAATTCTGGTTGGGCAACCAGATGTGTTTGCATAATTTGCCTTATAGGCACTGGGACAAAAGATTCGAATAGAAGAACCCGATTGGTTCGGTGAGCCGGCCACGATCATTGGAGGGATACAATGTCTGGATAGACTGGGGGTTTGAGGGGGCAAGCCTAATATACCTTATCAGGGTGGTGGATGGGTATAGATAAGCGAAAGGGGATTTTCAAGAGCAAATTGGATTTTCCTTGAAAGGCGATGGTCTTGGCGGGTTCGCTTCGCTTGTTTCTACAATAAAAAAGCCCGCAAAGCGGGCTTTTTTCAGTTGGGACGGGGCCGGTTGATTTGAGGCCATTGGTGTATGGCGGATCGTGAGAGGGTTTGGAATTCATCGCACTTACCCGGGCCACCGTTCCCAAGGTCAATTATTATCCGATCTGTTCGAGAATCGCCTTTGTCATGGCGGTACAGGAAAGTACGGTGTCGCCTTGCTTGGCAATGTCTGCTGTGCGCAATCCCTGTTGCAATACGCCGGACACAGCGCCCTCAAGACACTGCGCTTCTTCTTCCAGTGCAAAGGAGAGCCGCAGCATCATGGCGCAGGACAGCACAGTGGCGATGGGATTCGCCTTGTCCTGCCCGGCAATGTCGGGTGCGGAGCCGTGGATGGGCTCGTACATGCCGCGCTTGGTCTCGCCTAAGGATGCAGAGGGCAAAAGCCCGATGGATCCGGTTATCTGCGACGCTTCGTCGGAGAGGATATCGCCGAATATGTTGCTGGTCACGATGACATCGAACTGCGCCGGGTTTTTGACAAGTTGCATGGCGGCGTTGTCCACCAGCATATCGGTAAGCGTAACATCGGGATAATCGGCGCTGATGCGATGCATAACTTCGCGCCACAGACGTGAGCTTTCCAGTACGTTCGCCTTGTCGATGCTGCACAGAACTTTGCCGCGCTCACGTGCTATTTCAAAGCCAATGCGACCGATACGCTCGATCTCCATTTCGGAATAGCACTCAGTATCAAACGCTTCTTCGCCGTTTTTGCCCTGCCTGCGCCCGCGCTCACCAAAGTAAATGCCTCCGGTCAGCTCACGAACGATGACGATGTCAAAGCCCTTTGCCGCCACGTCCTCACGAAGCGGACAGGCGTCGCGCAGCTCGTTTAACAGCTTGGCGGGACGGATGTTGGCGTACAGCTCCAAGGCTTGCCGAAGGCCCAACAGCGCACGTTCGGCACGCAAATGCCCGGGCAGATTGTCCCATTTTGGGCCGCCTACCGCGCCCAGCAGCACGCTGCCGCTTGCAAGGCAGGCGTCGACGGTGGTTTGGGGCAGCGGCTCGCCGAACTTGTCGTACGCGTTGCCGCCCGCGGGCACTTTATTGAAGTTGAATTCGTGGCCATATTTCTTGCCTATGGCCTCAAGGCACTGCATGGCTGACCCAATGATCTCCGGGCCGATGCCGTCGCCTTCAATAACTGCGAGATTGATCTTCATAGAGAGCCACCTTCGATGGCCTTCATCAACCCACCGCTTGCGATGATCTTCTGCAAGAATCCCGGGAACGGTGCAAACGTGGATTCCGTCTTTTTGGTCAGGTTGAGGATCTTGCCGTTGTCGAAATCGATCTCGATTGTATCGCCTTCGTCGATGTCCGCATCACTCTCGATGATGGGCAGGCCCATGTTGATCGCGTTACGATAAAATATCCTGGCAAAGCTCTTGGCCACAACTGCGGCAATGCCGCTGCCCTTGATGGCCATGGGGGCATGCTCACGGGATGATCCGCAACCGAAGTTGCTGCCGCCCACGATGATGTCGCCGGGCTTGACGCGCGCTAAAAACGTGGAGTCAAGGTCTTCCATGCAATGCGCGGCCAATTCCTCCGTGGTCTGCATGTTCAGGTAGCGGGCAGGGATGATGACGTCGGTGTTCACGTTATCCCCGTATTTGATGACGGTTCCTGTATGTTTCATAGTTATTCTCCTTTGCACGCTTATTCCGCGGGGGCTATTTTACCGGCGATGGCGCTTGCCGCAGCGACGGCCGGGCTGGCAAGGTACACTTCGCTCTTAGGATGACCCATGCGGCCCACAAAGTTACGGTTGGTGGTGGCTACGCAGCGCTCACCCTCAGCCAGAATGCCCATGTATCCGCCCAGGCAGGGCCCGCAGGTGGGTGTGGACACGGCGCAACCAGCGTCGATGAAATCCTTCAAAAGGCCCATCTCCATAGCTTTCAAATAGATGGTCTGCGTGGCGGGAATGACGATGACGCGAACGCCCTTGGCAACCTTTTGGCCCCTTAGGATATCGGCGGCGATGACAAGATCCTCCAACCGTCCGTTGGTGCACGCGCCGATGACGACCTGGTCGATCGCAATGTCCGGCATGTCGTCAAACGTATGGGCGTTCTCGGGCAGGTGGGGGAAGGCCACGGTCTGCTTGACCGCACTTAGATCCAGATCGATCACGCGCGCATATTCGGCATCCGCATCCGCCGCGTAGACAACGGGTTCGCGCATGCTGTGTTCTTTAATGTAGGCCAGCGTCTGGTCGTCCACCGGGAAAATACCGTTCATTGCGCCCGCTTCGATGGCCATGTTGGCGATGCAAAGCCGGTCGTTCATGGTAAGAGACGCCACGCCTTCGCCGGCATATTCCATGGACTGATACAATGCGCCGTCCACGCCGATCATACCAATGATGTGCAAAATAACGTCCTTGCCGGATACATGTTTTTGCAATTTCCCGATCAGATTGAACTTGATGGCGGCAGGCACCTTTAGCCATGCCTTGCCGATGGCCATGCCCGCGGCCAAGTCGGTGGAGCCGACGCCGGACGAGAACGCACCCAGCGCACCATAGGTACAGGTGTGGCTGTCCGCGCCGATGACAAGATCGCCCGCCACAACCAAACCCTTTTCGGGCAGCAACGCATGCTCAATGCCCATTTGGCCCACGTCAAAGAAATTGGTGACGCCGTACTTATTTGCAAAGTCGCGGATGAGCTTGCTTTGCTCGGCGGATTTGATGTCCTTGTTGGGCACGAAGTGGTCTAGTACCAGCACCACCTTGTCTTTGTCAAATACCTTTTTTATGTCTGCTTTTTCAAACTCCATAACGGCGACGGGTGCGGTGATGTCGTTGCCCAGCACCAAATCCACGTCGGCCATGATAACCTCTCCCGCTTTAACGTGGTCCTTGCCGCAATGTGCGGCGAGAATTTTCTGTGTCATGGTCATTCCCATTTAACATTCCTCCATCCATAGTTTATATTCCAGCGAATCCACCAGCGCAATGAAGCTTGCCTCAATGATGTCTGTGGATGCGCCAACTGTGGTCCATCGCCGCTCGCCGTCCGTGCTCTCGATCAGAACGCGCACACGCGAACCGGTGGCACTGCCGGTGTCCAGCACACGCACCTTAAAGTCTACCAGATATACGTCGGAAAGTATTGGATAAAATACGCACAGCGCCTTGCGAAGCGCCAAATCCAGCGCATTCACCGGACCGTTGCCCAGCGCAGCGGTGGTTTCGGTACGTCCGCCCACCTCGATCTTGATCAGAGCGCTTGCGCTCATCTCGCCATCGGGCGGGGGGAACTCGCCGCTGGTCTTGTACATGTTCAGACTGAAATGCGGCGTAAACCTTCCCAACACTCGTGTTACCATCAGCGCAAAGCTCGCGTCCGCGGCCTCGAACTGATACCCTTCATGCTCCATCTCCTTGAGCTTGCTGAGTATTTCGGCGGTTTTGGCATCATTCTTGGTCAGATCCGGGGCAATGTCCGCAATCTTGAGCAGAACCGCCTTTTTGCCCGATACCTCGGACAACAGGAAACGCCGGCTGTTGCCCACCGTTTCGGGATCCACATGCTCGAATGAGCGTGACACCTTGTCGACGCCGTCGATGTGCATGCCGCCCTTGTGCGCAAACGCGCTTTCGCCAACGTACGGCCTCGAGTTGGGCAGGGAGATGTTGGAGATCTCGGCGATGGCAAACGCCGTCCGCCGAAGTGTTTCCATCTGCCCGCCGATGCACGCGTAATCACCCTTGAGTTGCAAGCTTGGAATGATGGCGGACAGGTCCGCGTTGCCGCACCGTTCACCGATGCCGTTGAACGTGCCCTGCACGTGTACGGCACCCGCGTCCACCGCGATCAGCGTGTTCGCTACCGCACAGCCGATGTCGTTGTGGCAGTGTATGCCGATGCGTTGATCGGGGAACAGGCCGCACACCAGCTTTGTGACCTCATAGATTTTAAGAGGGGACATGCCGCCGTTGGTGTCACACAGGCAAAGAACGTTTGCACCGCCGCGTACCGCTGCATGCAGCGTTTGGATGGCGTACGCGGAATTGTTCGCGTACCCGTCGAAAAAATGCTCGGCGTCGTAAATGACTTCCTTGTCATGATCCTTAAAAAACCGCACCGTATCCTCCACGCATGCGAGGTTGCCTTCAAGGTTCGCTTTGAGAACCTCGGTCACGTGCAAATCCCAACTTTTGCCGAAGATCGCTACGCTTGAGGTATCCGCTAATAGCAGGGAGCGAACATTCTGGTCGTCCTCCACATTCAGCCCTATGCGTGCCGTGCTACCAAAGGCAACAAGCTTTGCATGGCGCAGCTCGATCTTTTGCGCTGCCGCAAAGAATTCCATGTCCTTGGGGTTCGAGCCGGGGTTGCCCGCCTCGATATATTGGACGCCGAACTCATCCAGCGCACGAAGGATACCAAGCTTATCCGAAACAGAGAAGGAAACCCCCTCCGCCTGTGCGCCGTCGCGTAGCGTCGTATCAAGAATTTCCAGCTGCTTCATCGTAGATCCTCATCTCCAGTACCTTGTTTACGCCGTTTAGATAGGCGAGAATACTCGCTTCCATCACGTCGGTTGATAATCCGCGGCCGGTGACCAAACCGTCGTCCCCCACCTTGAGTTTGACTACCACTTCGCCCAGCGCATCCGTGCCCTCGGTGACCGAGCGGATGGCGTAGTCATCCAGAATATATGTCGGAGCGTCGCCCACCATCTTGTCGATGGCGTTGTATGCCGCGTCCACAGGACCGTTGCCCAGCGCCACGTCCTCCGTGGTTTGCCCGTCGCGCTCGATGCACACCGTGCAGGACCCACGCGCTTCGCTGGCGGCGTGCATATCAAAGCGCACCAAACGGTAGCCGTTGATCTGCATCAAACCGCCGCGCAGTATCGCCTCGATGTCCCCGTCGTGTATCTCCTTTTTCTTGTCGCACAGCGCCTTGAAATCCTCAAAGAACGTAGTGAGTTCCTCCGCGCTGATGTGGTAGCCAAGTTCCCGCACCCGCTGTTCAAACGCATGGCGACCGCTGTGCTTGCCCAATACCAGTTCGCTTGTGGCAAGCCCGATGGTTGCGGGCGACATGATCTCGTACGTACTTCGATTTGCCAATATGCCGTGCTGATGGATGCCCGCCTCGTGTGCGAACGCGTTGACGCCTACGATGGGCTTGTTGCGCGGTGGGGCCATGCCGACGGTGGCGTATACCAGCTTGCTGGTGCGCGCGATCTCAGAGGTTATAACGCGGCATTCCGTCTGGTAGAAATCGCGGCGGGTGTGCATGGCCATCACGACTTCCTCCAGTGCCGCGTTGCCCGCACGCTCGCCAAGGCCGTTGACCGCACACTCGATCTGCGTAGCGCCGGCTTCGATGGCGGCGAGGGAATTGGCAACCGCCAATCCCAAATCGTTGTGGTTGTGCACCGACAATACGACGTTGTCAAGACCGTCCACGTTTTTCAATAAATACCGGAGCAGTCCGGACAACTCCTGTGGTGTGGTATAGCCCACGGTGTCTGGTACGTTGATGACGGTTGCGCCCGCTTTGATGACGGCCTCAAATATCCGGGCTAAAAACTCCGGATCGCTGCGCGTAGCGTCCTCGGCGGAAAACTCCACCTTGGAGCACTTGGATTTGGCGTACTTGACCATGTCCACCGCCCTTTGAAACACCTGATCGGGCTGCATCTTCAACTTGTATTCCATGTGCAGCGGGGAGGTGGAGATGAAGGTGTGAATCAGCGGATCGGCCGCAAATCTGAGCGCTTCGTACGCCCGGTCGATATCCTTTTGCACCGCCCGTGCCAGTGACGCCACGGTACAATCCTTCACCGTTTGGGCGATCGTGCGCACTGCCTCGAAATCGCCGTCGGAGGAAATGGCAAAGCCCGCTTCGATCACGTCGACTTTAAGCCTTTCAAGCTGTTTCGCCACCTCAACCTTTTCATGGATATCCATGCTGCAACCGGGGGCCTGTTCACCGTCCCGCAGAGTAGTATCAAAAATCTGAATGGCATGCGTCATCCGCTGCATCCTCCTTTCACTCAAAGATTGCGCCCTTTTCGGCGGAGCTTACCTGTTCGCCGTAGCGCTTCAGGTAGCCTTTGACTTCGTTCTTTTTAATTTTCGTGGTCGCTTTGCGCTTTTCCAGTTCCTCATCCGAAACCAGAAGATCCAGCTTGTAGTTGGGTATGTCGATGGATATGATATCGCCTTCCTTGACGAAGGCAATGGGGCCGCTTGCCGCCGCTTCCGGCGATATGTGGCCGATGCACGCGCCGCGCGTTGCGCCGGAGAACCGCCCGTCCGTGATCAGCGCGACGCTCTTGTCCAGGCCCATGCCCGCAATGGCGGATGTGGGGGCGAGCATCTCGCGCATGCCCGGTCCGCCGGAAGGCCCTTCGTATCGAATGACCAAAACATCGCCCGGGTTTACCTTTTTGCCAAAGATCGCTTCGCTGGCTTCCTCCTCGCTTTCAAACACGCGGGCTGGGCCCTTGTGCGCAAGCATTTCGGGGCTGACCGCGCTGCGCTTGACAACCGAACCATTGGGCGCCAGGCTGCCGAACAGGATAGCGAGACCGCCGGTTTTGGAATAGGGTTCCTCCACAGACCGTATGACAGAGCGATCCTTAACGGAAACGCTTTTGAGGTTTTCTTCAACGGTTTGGCCGGTTACGGTCAACAGGGAACCGTTCAGATACCCGTGGGTAAACAGCTCGTTCATCACCGCATGCACGCCACCGGCAAGGTTTAGATCCTGCATATGATGCTTGCCCGCAGGCGCCAGTTTGCACAGGTTGGGGACCTTCTCGCTCAGATCATTGATCATGTTCAAATCGTAGGGAATGCCCGCTTCGTTCGCTACGGCGGCCAGATGCAGCACCGTGTTTGTGGAACAGCCAAGCGCCATATCCACCGTCAGCGCATTTTTCATGGCATCGGGGGTGAGGATATCCAACACGCGGATGTTCTTTTTGTATAGCTCCATCACCTGTGCGCCCGCTGCCTTGGCAAGGCGCAGCCGTGCGGCGTAAACCGCGGGGATGGTGCCGTTGCCACTGAGCGCCAGACCAATGGCCTCGCACATGCAGTTCATGGAGTTGGCGGTGAACATGCCTGCACACGATCCGCAACCGGGGCAAGCCACATCTTCCAGATAGGCCAGCTCGCTTTCTTCGATCTTGCCGGCGGTATACGCGCCCACGGCCTCAAATACGCTGTTGAGGTCCATGGCATTGCCCTGCACGTCGTTGAGCGAAAGCATGGGGCCGCCGCTAACGAAGATGGAAGGGAGGTTGAGCCGTGCCGCTGCCATCAGCATACCGGGTACGATCTTGTCGCAGTTGGGTATAAACACCAGCGCGTCGAATTTGTGCGCCATCACCATGCACTCCACGCAATCCGCGATGAGCTCACGGGTGACAAGGGAATACTTCATGCCGCTGTGCCCCATCGCAATGCCGTCGCATACACCGATGGTATTGAACTCGATGGGCGTACCGCCCGCAGCGAGCACGCCATCCTTGACGGCGCGTGCGATCTGGTTCAGGTGCATATGGCCGGGCACGATCTCGTTATACGAGTTGACGATGCCGATAAGCGGTTTTTTGATTTCCGTATCCGTCAATCCCAACGCTTTCATCAAGGAGCGGTGCGGCGCGCGCTCAACACCGCACTTGACTTGATCGCTATTCATAGTCTACCTCTTTCTGCCAGCTCATCAGTTTGCGCAATTTCTTGCCGGTGGTCTCGATCAGTTGCGTCTGCTCCTGGTGACGGCGGGCGTTGAAATAGGGACGATTGGCCATGTTCTCAAGAATCCACTTCTTGGCGAACTCGCCGTTTTGGATCTCGGTAAGAACCTGTTTCATTTCACGGCGTGTTTCATCGGTGATGATGCGTTTGCCGGTGACGTAATCGCCGTATTCCGCCGTATCGCTGATGGAATAGCGCATAAAGCTCAGGCCACCCTGAACAACGAGATCGATGATCAGCTTCATCTCGTGCAGACATTCGAAGTACGCGCTCTCGGGCTGGTATCCGGCCTCGACCAGCGTCTCAAACCCGGCCTTCATCAGTTCGCATACGCCGCCGCACAGTACAACCTGCTCGCCGAACAGATCCGTCTCGGTCTCCTCGCGGAACGTGGTCTCCAATACGCCTGCGCGTGCGCCGCCAATGCCCAACGCATACGCCAAAGCGATGTCATGCGCATGGCCGCTCGCATCCTGCTGTACCGCGACGAGGCAGGGAACGCCCTTGCCCTCTTCGTACTGGCTGCGTACCGTATGGCCCGGTCCCTTGGGAGCGATCATGATCACGTCGATGTCACTGGGCGGGACGATCTGCCCGAAATGGATGTTAAACCCGTGCGCAAAGGCCAGCGCCATGCCGGGTTTCAGGTTGGGCGCGATGTCGTTTTTATACAGCATGGCCTGCTTCTCATCGTTGATCAGAACCATCACCAGATCCGCCGCTTTGACGGCCTCGTCCGCATTCAAGACGGTAAACCCGGCCGCCTTGGCGCGAACCGCGGATTTTGAGCCCTCGTATAACCCGACAACCACCTTTACGCCGCTGTCGCGCAGGTTCTGCGCATGCGCGTGACCCTGGCTGCCATAGCCGATCACTGCCACCGTCTTACCGTCAAGCAATCCCAGATTGCAATCCTTTTCATAGTACATCGTTGCCATGTTCCAAATCCTCCTCAGTTTGTTTATCGCACGCCAGGCAGTAAGTGCTTCTGCCTATAGCGGTTGGACCGGTTCTACAGATCTCGATGATGCCGTACGCCGCAACGAACGCCAAAAATGCGCTGAGCTTGGTAGGTTCGCCGGTGATCTCGATCATCATGGATGTGGGCGACAGGTCCACAACAGACGCCCTGTACGCGTTGACCGCTTCCATGATTTCGGACAGCTGTGCCTTTTTCATGTGCAGTTTGACAATGAGAAGTTCGCGCACCACAATGCGGGATAGATCCATCAGCTGCACCTGTTTGACGTCTATAAGTTTTTCAAGCTGTTTGACGATCTGGGTTTTGACTCCCTCGTCGCCGTGGGACACAATGGTTATGCGCGAAAGAGCGGGGTCTTCCGTTACGCCAACGGTGAGGCTGTCGATGTTGAACGCCCGGCGGGCAAACAACGACGCCACCCTTGTCAGCACGCCAAAATGGTTGTTGACCAGCAATGAAACGATGAATTGCTCCTTATCCATATTTTCCTCCTATTTCGCTTTTCAGCGCAGTATAATCGATGAGATGCCCTTGCCCGGCGGGATCATGGGCAGCACCTGTTCGTCCTTGTCGATCACGCAGTCGATGACCACCGGGCCGCCCTGCGCCAACGCCTTTTTCAGGCATTGGTCGTATTCCTCCCGTGTTTGCGCTTGTAAGCCCATCGCACCGAAACTTTCGGCCAGCTTGACGTAGTTCGTGATACGTCCAAGGTCGGTCTCGGCGTACCGGCTTTCGTAGAACAGCGTCTGCCATTGGCGAACCATGCCCAACACGCCGTTGTTCAGCAATACGATGACAAGCGGCAGTTTGTAGGATACGGCGGTGGCCAACTCGTTCATGTTCATGTGGAAGCTGCCGTCGCTGGTAAACAGAAGCGTGCGCTTATGATCGTTGCCGAGGCAGCTACCGATGGCCGCGCCCATGCCGAAACCCATCGTGCCAAGGCCGCCGCTGGTGACAAACGTACGCGGTTTTTTGAATTTGTAATATTGCGTGGCCCACATCTGGTGCTGGCCCACGTCGGTGGCGATCACGTTGTCCCCCATGTGATCGCACGCCTTTTCGATGATATACTCCGGCGTTAGAAGATCGGGGTTCATCGCCATGCTGTTCTTTTTGCTGTTTTTCATTTCCTGGATGTGTGCGTGCCAAGGCGCATGTGCCTTTTCGGGTACCAAGGCCAGCAACTGCGTAAGGATGTCCTTCACGTCGCCTTCTAGGCACACGTTGGCGGGAATATTTTTGCACATCTCCGCCGGATCGATGTCGATCTGTATCACCGCGCGGTCTGCGGAAAATTCGGATTTGTTGCCCGTCGCCCGGTCGGAGAACCGCGTGCCCACCGCAATCAGCAGGTCGCTGTCGTACAGCGCCTGCGTGGCGGCGTATTTGCCGTGCATGCCCAACATGCCCAAATGGTTCGGGTGATCAAAGGGCATGGCGGAAAGGCCCATCATACTACTGCCCACCGGCGCGTCTATGCGTTCGCAAAAGGCCACAAGCTCCCGTGCAGCATCCGAGATCACCACGCCGCCGCCGGCATAGATGAACGGACGCTCGGATTTTTGGATCAACGCCGCCGCTTTTTGCAGCAGTTCGGCACAGGGTTTTGTGGCCTTTATGAATTGTTTGGGCTCTTTTGGCGTAAATTCAGTTTTGGCCGCCTGCACGTCCTTTGGCACGTCGATGAGCACCGGCCCGGGCCGTCCGCTGGTTGCGATGTGAAATGCTTCGCGGATGGTATCAGCCAATGCTTCCACGTCCTTGACGATGGTACTGTGTTTTGTGATGGGGATGGTCACGCCCGCGATGTCCACTTCCTGGAAGCTGTCCTTTCCCAACAGGGAAGTGGCCACGTTGCCGGTGATGGCTACGATGGGCGTGCTGTCTAAAAACGCATTGGCAATGCCGGTGACGAGGTTGGTCGCACCCGGGCCGGACGTGGCAAAGCAAACGCCTACCTTGCCGGATACCCGTGCATAGGCGTCCGCGGCATGCGCTGCGGCCTGTTCGTGGCAGGTGGTGATATGGGTGATCCGATCGCTGCTCTTGTACAGCTCGTCGTAGATATACAGTACAGCGCCGCCCGGATAACCGAATACCGTATCCACCCCCTGCTCGACCAAAGTTTCGATGATAATCTGTGCTCCCGTCATTGTCATGGCCATTCATCCTTTCCTTGTTCGATGACGAACCTCGGTTTGTCATCGCTGTCCTGCTCAGCATGCGCTGACGCGCGGCCTAGCGATTTATAGTGCCTGATGCTTTAACTGTCAGTGACTTTCGACGTACCTGTTGCCAAAAGGCCTTGGGTAACTGCGCCATGCGTTTTGTTTTCGGCAAAGGACAATGCGGAAAAATCATGTTTTGAAATCCATATTGTCAGCGCAACCTTTTTTTGCTACCCGTATTCTTTCCCGAAGACTCCGGCATACAAAAAGCCCTGCGGTGATTGGCAATCACTGCAGGGCTGTGGTTACTTCCTTATGCTCACCCTCGATATACAGCTACTCGCCAATCCCCATGTCTAAGAGCCCGGACTACTACGAGGAGTCCGAGCAAGCCAATAAGGATGACTATGATGGCTGCAAAGTTTGCGGGCATCTTGGTTGCTCCGTTTCGTTGGTGTTTTATTTAAATTATCATATGCAAAAGGCAAAGTCAAGTGCATGGAATGCGAAACGGTAAAAAAATTCTATAAAATGCGCACAGAATTCTTAGTAAAACGGGCACGGCGCGATTGATACAGCTATATCATAATGATATACTTTTGGCATTGATGGAAGGACGGCTCAATTATGGCAAGGGCGGACACAAAGGAGGACAAATCGAGTGAAACGCTAGAGAATTAGAAAGACCATTCTGCTGATCTCAATGCTGATCTTTCCGAGCACGCTCAACTATTTTTCGCCCTATCTGATCGTGCAGGGCAGCTTTGAAGGCGTTTTATCGGGCAGCGGCGTTTTGTTTTTGTCCATGCTGGTAACGTCGTTGATTCTGGGCCGCGCATTTTGCGGGTGGCTGTGCCCCGCGGGTGCGATGGGGGAGGTGTGTGCATCCATACAGAACAAGCCGACAGGCAAAAGGCTGAATCTCATCAAATATTTTATCTGGGTGCCGTGGCTATTTGCCATCGTATTCGGGTTCTTATCCGCGGGTGGATTGCAACGTATCAACGTGTTGTACTACACAGACGGTGGCATATCCGTCAACGCACCGGAGGGCTACATCGTGTATTTTTAGGAGAGCAGATTTTGCGATTTGCCATTTCATCAGAAACAAGTAAACACAAGATTAAAACAATCCTAATAGATGAAATCAATTATGATTTAGAAAAAAAAGATAGAAGAGTTTTTCAATCAATCCAGATATAACAACATCAATGAATTAATGGATAAACTGATCTTTGAAGATGAAGTTTCGGTTATCATCGTAATTAATGAAGCATCGGAAGATTTAAATATGGTTTTATCCAAGATAAAAATCACTGTCGATGTAATTGAAGTACAAAGTATTGAGAAGTACAAGGATACAAACAAATACATTGTTTATTTTGAGGAAAATAGCCTTAAAAAAATAAATAAAGTCGTACTTTCTGGCCAAAAGAGAGGGATAGCACCTCAAGCCCCTAGATACGCCACCTATTCCAAACTCCTATCGGCCAGGACGCTTAGTGATCTGTGGGATTAAGAGATTTTGTATTTACAGAACTCTAATACGCGCGGTTCCTATAATCTAGATACTGGCTCTACCATCCAATTCTTAACACAATTTCCACAATTTCCCGATTTGTCCCAAGCCGTACCGGCGTGCCCCATGCGCCGTATCCCGACGATACCACAACATGCATATCGCCAACCTGCGCAAGACCGTAGGAAACGTCGTCGAACAATCCGGACAGAAGCGTCATGGGGAAAACCTGCCCGCCGTGGGTGTGCCCACTCAGTACCAGCGACACACCCGCCTGTGCCTCTTCGTCCAGCGAATCCGGCTGATGATCCAGCACGATCACAGGTAAATTCTCATCAACGCCCGCCATCAACGCTTGCATGGTGGCGCGGTTCAAGTTGTAAGCATCCTGCCTGCCAATAAGAACAAGTGCGTCGTCGATCACAATCGATTCGTCTTCCAGTAAAATAACCGGCGTATTTGCAAAGAATTGACGCATGGCGGCACTGCCGTAGAAACCCTCGTGGTTGCCCATGCAGGCATAGATGCCATAGCGCGCGTCTAGTTTGGAAAACTCGTGTTGGTATGTTTTGGCGTTGTTCAGCGTCAGGTATGATCGGTCAACGACATCCCCGGTAAAAACAACAAGGTCGGGAGACAGCGCGTTGATGCTTTCAACCAGCACCCTTAGATCATTCGCATCGTACAGCGCGCCAAAATGCGTATCCGAAACCATGACGATGTTCAACGTCCCAGTCTCCATATTGGAAGTCCGTACGGTGATATCATAACGGGTTGTTTCCGTATGCAGCGCGTTTACGTAACCCGCAGCCGTGATCAATATCGCTGCTGCCAACAACACGACGCCCAGCCTTTGATACCATTGGGATTCAATGAAAGACCAATGAAACCGTTTGCCACACAAAGTCGCAACATCCACCAAAGCGGCGAACAGTGCAACGTAAAAAACGAACACAAGACTGCATCCGCCAAAATACGCAACGAGCCGGGTAAGACCAAGCGGCATAAAAATACCCGCTATGCCGGCTAAGCTGACGGCGGTGAACGGCAGATAGACAAGGCCGCACGCCCACAGGCTATAACGGGGGATCCGTTTTAATAGCATTGTCCTCGTGCGCAGACCCGCATAGCCATACAGCACGATCAACTCAAGAATCAAAATCAAAGACAAAGGCATGCTCCTTATCGTGGTATATACGGCGGCGGCAAAGAATCTGGCAATTTTTGCCTAATAATCTCATTTGCGTATTGAACCCTTGGATTCGTGAAACGGCTACTTCAGCTGCTCTATTCAAACGAAAATTTCCCTATGTGATTGATACAAATGAATTATAGCATCTAATACCCGCCTCGCGCAGGCTGCTTTATGCTTTGTGAAAGCCGGATAACACCCAATGATGTGCGCAAAAATGTTGCGATACATCGATCCATAGCGTAGACCGGACCGGCCGACAAACAGGGGGCGGTCTGTTGGAACGTTTATCGGGCCTGTTCAAAGCAAAATAAAACGCCGTTATCCACACCGTGCTACGGCTTCTTTGCGCAGGGTGGTTCTAGGGCGAAAGGGTAACGGTACCGCTTTGGGCGATGCGCCTATACGTATCCATATCGTACAGGACAAATTTCATTTCGATGTCCTGCACTTTTTCAATGTTGTTGTCCTCCATATCTGACGAGTGAAAGTCCATGGTGCAAAGCGATACCTTGCCGGGCACGATGTCGCAGGAGAAGAGGGGGTTCAGCGAAATCCCGTTGACCGTAACGTCCTCGGTTTGTATGGTAAGCGATCTGTCCATATCGTTGGCAATGTAGAACAGGTAGGACGGACCGATCCATGAATCGCCCTGCGCGCCCTTGTATACAATTCTAACCCCGTCCTGATCGTAGAGCACCGCTCCCGAATCGTCGTACGTTTGTGTGTATGCGGATGCCGCCGAGGTGGTGACGGTGATGGGGTCGGTACGCACTATGTCTACGTACGTTCCGGTTTCAAAGATGAACAAGTTGAACGTGATGTCCGCAATGACGTCGATCCCGCAAACATCAAGCCTCTCCTGCAAAAACATCATTACGTCGCTGCTCGCTTGGCCCGCCGGAACCCTCGATGAGAAGACCGGCGTTATCATATATCCGTTAACGGAAACGTTGCCCGCCTTCACGCTGATGTTCATATCGGATTTGTTCTGAACGTAAATTACCAGATCCGGCCCCGAAGCCCCATCGGTGTTGAGCGAAGTCGCCTTGACGAGGACGTCGTTGCCGTCATAGAGCACCTGTTCCTGAAAGCCCGCCTGTAAGCCGGTGGTGGCGTTTTCCGTTGCCCCCTGTGTGACGGCGGTTGCAGTACCGCCGGGCGTTGTCGGTACGCTTATGCCGGAACAGGACATGAGGAAAAATGCCGTCAGAAAGGTCAGGCATATCGTTGGTATCCGTTTCATGGCTCATCCCCCCTGTACTCATTTAGATCCATCATATAACAGAACGCATACTGTGAAAAGCATTGATACAATCAGGGCTTTCAAACGTACAGGATTTAACATAACATGCCACCGAATGAAGCGACATCACCGTCCCCCCGAAATCACAAAATGGTAAAATCCAAAGCGCCATTGACCGAATCGGTCCATGGTGTTATACTATAGACCGTACCGGTCGATACGCGGGAGGAGGTGGTTTGTTGGAAACGTTTATAGGTCTGCCCAAAGCAAAACAAAACGACGTTATCAACGCCGCGTTGACGGCCTTTGGCGCGAACGGCTATAAAAAAACTTCGGTCAGCGACATAGCGTCCGCCGCCGGCATATCCAAATCCATGGTCTTTCACTACTTTGGCACAAAAAAGGCGCTGTATCTGTATCTGTTGAAGCTGTGCGGCGATACGATGATGATCGCCATGAACGAGCGGTTTGAAAAGGACGTTACCGATTTCTTTGACAGGGTGCGCATGGCAGCAAAAATCAAGGTTTCCGTGATGGAAAAACATCCAGGCATGCTGTCCTTTCTCAAAAACGCATACTTTGAAACCGATGCGCAGGTGGCGGAGGACGTTTTGGCCATGCTTACCTGGGGTGAGGCGTTTCGCAACGGCCTTGCCATGGATAGCATGGACGTATCCAAATTCAAACCGGGCGTTGATGCCGCGCTTGTGATGAAGATACTGGTCTGCTTCACAGAAGGCTATATCAGCACGCTGCCAAAGAACAAAGAAATCGATGTGAACCAAGTACAAAGGGAAGTGGACGCATGCCTGAATTTGTTCAAAATAGGCTTCTATAAGGAGGAAGAGCGATGATTGAGGTAAAAGGACTTACCCTGACATACCCGAGCGGGAAGGGTGTGTTCGACGTGGACTTTACTGTCGGCGAAGGGGAAGTGATGGGCTATCTTGGCCCGAACGGAGCGGGTAAGACCACCACCATACGCGCGCTGCTGGGCTTTATGCGGCCCAATGCAGGCACGTGTACCATCGACGGCATGGATTGTGTTCAACATGCGCCAACCATCCAAAAAAATCTTGGTTACATCCCGGGTGAAATCACTTTTTTGGATTCGATGAACGGCGACGAGTTTTTAAGATTCATGAACGATATGCGGGGTACCAAGGACAGAACCCGTCAAAACCGCCTCATCGAAATGCTCGAATTGGATCCAAAGGGCAGGATCAAGAAATTCTCCAAGGGCATGAAACAAAAGCTGGGCATCGTCGCCGCTTTTATGCACGATCCCGATATTTTGATTCTCGATGAGCCGACCAGCGGACTGGACCCGCTGATGCAAAATCGATTTGTAAGCATGATTCTGGAGGAGAAGAAGCGCGGCAAAACGATTTTGATGAGCAGCCATAGTTTTGAGGAGATAGAGCGAACCTGCGACAATGTGCAGATCATTCGCGAAGGCCGCATTGAAAAGCAATCTGACGTACAGAGCTTAAAAAGCGCACAGCGCAGAGGATATATCATCAAACCCCGGGACATCGCTGCGGCGACGGACACGCTGAAATCAGCCGGGTATGAAGTGGAAAAAACCGCTTTTGATTCGATCGAAGTATTCGTTAGAGGAGAGAGCGTCGATCGTTTGATCAAAACGGTCGCACAGTTTCAAATACTGGATTTTGACGTTAAAACGCAGACGCTCGAAGATGTATTCATGCAGTACTACGGCAGGGAGGGACAATAAAACATGATCCTAACGCTATTGAAAACGACACTGAAAAAGAATTGGGTGCTGTTTACGATATTCATCGGTGTATTGTCGATGTATCTTGGCATCATGATCAGCATGTTCAATCCCAACGACATGAATGCCATTATGGACATGATCAAGCTGTTTCCGGAGGATTTGATGAAAGCGATGGGATTTTCCAGCGCAGTGACGGATGTTACCGGGTACCTGGCAAGCTGGCTGTACGGCCTTCTGATGCTGGCCTTCCCGATGGTATATTGCATCATCCTGGGCAACAAGCTGGTAGCAAAAAAAGTCGACAATGGATCGTTTGCCTATCTATTGTCCACGCCCAATTCGCGCGTGAAAATCATAATCACGCAGGGCGCCTATGCACTTTTGTCGGTGGCCGCCCTGTTTGCTGCTATATTTGGCGTGGGCGTCGTGTTCTGCGAAATGATGCTGCCGGGGCACCTTGATATCGGCGCGTTTCTCGTGCTCAACGTAACGACAATGCTGGTCAATATGGCGGTGATGATGATCAGTTTCTTCTTCTCCTGCCTGTTCAACAGCACAAAGATGTCTCTAAGCTTTGGCGCGGGCATCCCCATTGCTTTTATGCTCATGAACATGCTTGGCGGCGTATCGGAGAAAACTTTGTTCCTCAAGGATATTTCCATATACGGTTTATATGACCCGCTCGAGCTGATTAAGGGGACATCCGTGTTGGGTGTCAACCTGATCTACATAAGTTTGATCGTCGTGCTCTTTGTTGGCGCGGTATTTATTTTCAGAAGGAAACGACTGCCGCTGTAGCACAGAGGGATTGTCCGTCAAAACCGAGGTTGCATAGATCAAAACAAAAAAACCCGCAGGTTCGCGCTTGCGGGTTTTAACGTTTGGATGCAATTCCAAATCTATGGATGAATGACTACGGTCTCCGAGATAACGATGTCGTCAAAGGTATCGGTATCAAAAACGACAAACTCCAGTTCAATTTCCGAAACATCTACGATGTCCTTGCCCGCAAAATCGGATGAGAGAAAATCAATCGAACACACGGCCGCCTTGCCCGGCGTGAGGTAGCAGATAAAAGCGGGGCGGATCGAAGTGCCGTTGACAAATACATCCCGGGTCTGGATGGAAATCCTTTTGTCCGTGTTGTTTTCAATATAAAGCCTGTAGGAAGGCCCCGACAAAGAAGCGGCTACCATTTCTTTGTATACGATTTTAACGCCGGCATCGTCAAGCAGCACATCGCCGGAATCATCGTACACCTGCGTATACGCCTCTACAGCTGTGATGGGGATGGTGATGGGATCGGTTTGATAAAGGTTTTCATAGATGCCGGCATCATAGATGCATAGGCTAAACGTGATATCCGTAACCGTATCGATGCCGCATGCCGAAAGTTCCTCTGTCGGGAAGGAAAGGATGGTATCCGTATGGTTTCCGGGCAATACGTTTGCATCAATGAGAGGCGTGATCATATACCCGTTTATGGAAGCATCGATAACCCGTATGCCGATTTCCAGATCTCCGTTGTTTTCAATATACAAACCGACTTCCGCACCGGTCGACCCATCAACGGGTAACGAGGTAGTCTTGATGAGTATACTGTTTTCATCATAGAGAATCTGTTCTGAGACAGCGGGAGATGTATCTGCGCCGTCTGTTGTTTCTGGTGTTTGATCAAGGCCGGCGTTGGTAGTGCTGCCGGCAGTCCCTTCATTGGTGCAGGACATCATCAGTATCGATAGGACAAGAACAAAAAAAACAATGCATATCTTTTTCACGCCAATCCTCCTTTGCTGTATACATCATATATCAAGTTTATGGAAATGCAAAATACAAAATAAAAAAGGGATAATAAAGCGCCGCTGAGCAATGCATGAGGACAACCCATTCAAGGCACAAAATCAAGTTCGGTTCAATGCTGGGTAAACCTTTATTGGCGGCCCTTCGCACTATCCCAAAAAGTTTATAAAAAACATTTTCAGATGATTATACGCGTTAAAAAAAACCTCTTGCCCGTGCATTCCAAGCAGGATTTCTTTGTTTTCAAGGACATACCGAAGCGGTTTCATACGGCAGAATATTTGCACGGGCATGAAGATATGTTTTTCCCAGCATAGTCCTGCGTTTAACAGGCGGCGGGATATATCCATCAACTCTTTTTGCGTTAAGTTATTGTCCGATACCATTGTGCCAAGCCGCTTGGACGCGGCAAGCGCGGTATACAGGTTGCGGTAGACAACATCGGCATTGCCGGGCTTCTTGTGCGATAGAACAAGAATGGCTTGCTCCATTGCTTTTGACAGGCTGGGTGTATTCGTTTTTGACTTTGTATCCGCCATCTATCTTCCGCCTTTCTCTTTGGATTATCATTATTATATCATAGAATATTATAAAGTTGGATAAAGTGATGTATTTATTGTAAAAAAATACAAGCAAAAGCAGGTGCCGGTATGCAACAAGCCAAAGACGAGAAATTGCTGGGTCATGGGAGAAACATCGCTTTCCTCCGATGTAAAAGGGGAGAAGCCCCAATCCATCATTGCGCGGTAGGCGGTTAAAAAGTATCCGGCAACCGGTATAAAGGAAAACCCCTCATCCATGGCAGGTGTTTTGGCAGACCACAGAGCCCGAAAACAGATATGCTTTCTTTCAAACGCATACGGTATCAGTTTTTCGCCGTTGCCGGGAATGCATAGTATTGATCCGCCATTGCCAAAATACGTATCAGAAAACCCGCAACGTGGAATACAAACGTCTTTTTCCATTCCTGCGCGCGCAAGTAAAGAATAAAGACGCAATACATCACCAAAGGATACAGATACGTGTTTGGATATTTCAAGAAGATCTATACATATTTGAATACCAAAAAGCCGTTTGCCGAACGTGAGCAAGCGCCAAAGCCGCCACCCGAAAAACTTGCCGCTTCTATTGAAAAAAACCTGGTGCTGTTTAAAGAAGCATTGGGCGAAAGCTCGGACATCATCATTAGGGAATTTCGCTTCGGCCAGAATGATGGCTTCAAGGGCGCGCTTTTGATGGTGGACGGGTTGGTCAACAACGAGCTTGTGGATCTGGCAATTCTCAAGCCGTTGATGTATGAAGATGCTGCCAAATTCATTCCCGATCTGGACAGTATCAGCAAGCGTTTTGTGTCCTGTGGCGAGGTAAAGAATATAGACACCGTGGATGAGATCCTAGGCGATCTGTTGTCCGGCAATACCATACTGCTGGTGGACGGACTGAAACAGGCGTTGTCAATCGGCACCAAAAAATGGGAAAAGCGCAGCGTGGATGAACCGCAGACGGAAACGGTTGTGCACGGCCCGCGCGAGGGGTTCGTCGAAACGATGCGCGTGAACACGTCCATGATACGCCGTAAAATCAAAAGTCCGAACCTGCGCATGGAAGCATTCAAGATCGGCGAACAAACAAAGACGGATGTATGTTTGGCATACATCAAGGGCATTGCAAACCCCGAACTGATCGACGAAATCAAACGGCGGTTAAACGGCATAAAAACGGATTCCATACTGGATTCGGGTTATATCCGGGCGTACATCGAGGACGCGCCCTATTCCATATTCGCATCCATGAACAATAGCGAGCGCCCCGATACCATTGCGGGCAGGCTGCTGGAAGGCCGTGTTGCCATCGTGGTGGATGGCAGCCCGTTTGTCCTGACCGCCCCTATGGTGTTTATGGAGGGATTCCAATCGGCGGAGGACTATTACATCAAACCGTATTTTGCTTCATTTCTTCGTGGCGTCCGTCTGCTGTCCTACTTCATTACCATTCTGGCGCCCGCGTTATATGTGTCACTGACTACGTTTCATCAGGAACTCATCCCGACAAAGCTGCTCTTTACCATGTCGGCCGGGTTGCAGGGCGTGCCGTTCCCGGCCCTGGTGGAAGCTCTTACCATGGTATTGATCTTTGACATACTCAAGGAAGCCGGTATACGGTTACCCAAACCCATCGGCTCGGCGGTGAGCATCGTGGGCGCCCTGGTCATTGGTGAGTCGGCGGTTACGGCAGGGCTGATCGGCCCATTTATGGTCATCATCGTGGCCATCACCGCCATCGCAAACTTCGTGGTACCCGCACCATCGGAATCCATCTCCTTGTTGCGATATGGTTTTTTGATAGCGGCGGGGATGTTGGGAGGGTTGGGCATCATCACCGGCATTTTTTTCGTCTTGACCTACCTCGTATCCCTTAAATCCTTTGGCGTTTACTACCTCTCCCCCATCACGCCTATGTCCAAGGAAGGGTTAAAGGATTCCTTTGTACGTATGCCGCTGTGGAAGATGGTGAAGCGTCCGTTTACAAAAGAAAGCGGGAACGATATCCGGCGCGCAACCATGAAGCAGGGTGGAAGGGTGTCTAACAAGCAATGAAGGCAAGCATAAAAAAACTACTGGCTATATTACTGGTACTCCCGATGATCTGTCTCCAAACAGGGTGTGAAAACGCAAATGAAATCAATGATTTGGTGGTAGTGATGGGTATCGGTTTTGATGAGGATACAAAAAACCCTGACAACATCAAATTGATTGCACAGGTGGTATTGCCGGACAAAATCGAGTCCGGCAGCTCCTCCGCCGGTTCCGCAGAAAAAGCATTCTGCAATGTGGAGAGCTCCGCACAGAATACATTTGAGGCGATACGCGAATATACGCATATTGTGTGCAACAAACTCTACACTTCGCACAACCAGGTGTTTGTGATCGGACGGGAAATTGCACAGAGAGGTATTGCTCAATATATGGATTTCTTTGTGCGCGCCAAGGAAACGCGCCCGACAACCGTTATTGTCGTAGCGGATACGACGGCGGCGGAAGTGATGAATGTAGAGCCTAAGATGAATACACTGCCCGCCATAAATATCACGAAGTTGATACTTGAACAGGTGAACAACTCCCAGTCCATGGAAGTCACGGTGCTGGATTATCTCAACGCCATGCAGAGTGAGACAACCGCATTTTTGGCACCCATAGTCAGCATAGTACAGCAGGAAGGCCAATCTCTGATTTCCGTCAAGGGCTTGGCGGTGTTCTCATCGGATCGGATGATCGGAGAGCTCGACGAGAACGAAGCGCGTGGACTTCTTTGGGTGTTGGATAAGGTGGAAAGCGGTTCCATCAACGTAATTGTAGAGGATCAGAAGGTGGCCGTGGAAATTGTAGGTTCCGAAACAAAGATACAAAGCCAAGTTCAGGACGGGAAAATCGTTATGAACATCAGTATTGAACAAAAGGGGACGTTGGCCTTTCAAAGCGGGGCGGAGAACCTTGCAACGGACGAGAAATTCCATGAGATTGAACAACAGGTAGAACAGGTGATACGAAGCGAAATTATGCTTGCCTTTAATAAAGCCAAGGAATTGGGAGCGGATATCTTTGGCTTTGGCGAAATATTGCACAAGTATCACAACGAACAATGGAAAACGATGGAAGAAAATTGGGCGGCCATTTTTCCAGCCGTTGAACTGAACATTGAGGTCGAAGCGACCATCGTCGGTTCAGGTACGCTTACCAATTCGGCACAGGGCGAGGAGTAAACCATGACTGAAAGTAATGAAAAAATAACGCCACTACAATGGACGCTGCTCATTACTGGGTTTATACAGGGTTCCATTCTGCTGCTGTCACTGGTGGATTCCTCACTGAAACAGGATACCTGGGTGACCATTCTTACCAGCTATGCACTGAGCATCCCTTTTATTGTGATGTATTTCTCCCTTTCCAAGCAATTCCCCGGCAAAACCCTGATTGAGATCCACGATATCGTCTATGGCAAGGTATTGGGAAAGATCTTGTCCGCCCTTTATCTAAGTTTTTTCTTCCTTCTGTATTCCGTCAACATACGGCAGATTGTTGACTTTTATAACGGATATATATTTCAGGAAACGAACCCGGTTATTCTATATCTGACTGTGACGCTGTTCTGCACGTATGCGGTTAAAAAAGGAATAGCCGCCATCGCCAAAATCAATGTCTATGCGTTCGTCTTTGGAGTGATTACGAACATCGTTACGTTGGTGTTGTTGCTGGGACACATGGATTTTTCAAACTACTTGCCCATGTTTGAAGCGTCGTTTACGGACTTCTTTAAAGGCACATCCATCATGCTTACTCTTCCGTATTGTGAAGTTATCAGTCTGATGATGGTCATGCCCTATGTCAAGATCACCAAGGAAAAGGGAAAATCCTTAAGAAAATCCCTTGCGAAATATGCAGTGATTGGCTGCACAATTGCCATGTTGTCCTATCTGCTTATAGACATGAAAAGTACAACAACGCTGGGGGCGTCGCGTTCGATCTATGCGGAAAGTTCGTATCAGGCCGTCCGCCTGATCAATATCGGCGAATTTTTAACGCGCATGGAACTGTTTGTAGCGCTGTACAACACCGCAGCTATGTTTATCAAAATATCCGTGTGGCAGTTTGCCGCCGTCAAGAGTACGGCACAGTTTTTCGGACTCAAAACGTACATTCCGCTACTGCTGCCCATGGCGGCCCTTGCCATCGTAAGTGCGATCATTGCGTTTGATTCCGTCATTGATATGAATGAATATATCGACTACTACATTGTCCTTGGGGCGGTGTTCGAATTTCTCATCCCCATTATCACGCTGGCCGCTGCAAAATTTCGCAGACTGCCCAAAGCGAAAGAGGTGGCGTCATGATATTGATCATCCTCGGCTTTGTTATTATGGCACCGATCACCGTCGTGCCGCTGGTCAAAAGGAAATATTGGCGGGAACTTGTTGTTTTCAGCTTTCTTTACGTGATAAGCTTTACCATCTGCATTCTCCAGCAGGTCGGCGTCAAACTGCCGCATCCTTTTGACGCGCTCAAGAGTTTTCTAAACCTGATAAATTTTCACTTATAGACTTCCCGCCAATGCCGTTTGATAAAATGCCATCTGGGCGGTCAATACGAAAAAATGCAGTTTACGTAGATAAAAAAGGGAACCGGGTTTTCGGTTTCCTTAAGACAGCGCCTTTTGACGCGATCATCTGTGTACACGAAGACGCGCATCAAGCGGCAGCACATCCTTCTCACCCGGCGGGTTTACAGGCTGGCCAAATGGCATCTGTGCGATAAGCTGCCAGCCTTTGGGGATATCCCATTCCTTTTTAACCGCGTCGTCGATCAGCGGGTTGTAGTGCTGCAGTGACGCGCCCAACCCCTGGGCGGCCAATGCCGTCCATACCACATACTGGTGCATGGCGTTGGTGTGCTGTGACCACACGGGGAAGGTCTTGGCATAGGAGGGGAAGCGTTGCGCCAGAGCGTCCACGACCCCGGTATCCTCAAAGAACAGGATGGTGCCGTAGCCTGAGGCAAAGTCCTCGTTGATCTTGTTGCGCGTTTTTTCAAAGCGCTGCTTGCCAACCTTCTTTTTCAACGCATTTAGCGTGATGTCCCATAGCCTTTTATGGTGCGTGCCGAACAGCAGTATAAGCCGCGTGCTCTGCGAATTGTAAGCGGAGGGCACATGGATCAGCGCATCGGCCAGGATCTTTTCAATGCGCTGTTGTGGCACGATTGTGCCGTTGTCAAATCCGTACAGGCTACGCCTCAATTTAACAGCTTCCCAAAATGGTATTTCCATGAATTTAGCTCCTCTCCCGAACAAGAATGATTTGAATGAACTGGGCAATCTGCCCACCGCCGTACGGTGGGCGATCCTTTGGCTTCACTTGGGCGCATCCACCCACTGCATCCGCTCGAGCGCCCATGCGGTCAACTCGTTGAGGGATGGATGGATGACCATCGAATCGAATATCGGTATGTATGTCCCCGTTTCCGGGCACACGGTACCCATCTGCCGCTGCGCACCGTCGGGATCGTCCGTATCGGCGTGCATGGCGGACGCGATGCAGGTCTGTCCGGCGTTCATCAGGTATACGAAGGGCTGCACCAGCATGGCCGCATATGGTCCTGCGATGTGCGCACCCAATATCTTTTTGTCCTCCCCTGCAATCACTTTGACAAACCCATTGTCCTCGTCCTTCTTATCATACCCGAACGCGATGCCGCCCGCCACGTTGCCATATGTGTTGCGTCCCACCATGATGCGCAAGCCCTTCTCCAGCGCTTGCTGCTCGGTCATGCCCACATGGGCGACCTGCGGGTGGGTGAAGATGGCCCACGGAACGGTATCGTAAACTGCCTTTTTCTTGGGATGTCCGCCAAAGAGATTGTGGCTGAGAATCTCCGCTTCGTAGTTCGCCTTGTGGCGGAACTGGTATTTGCCGTTGATGTCGCCAATGGCGAATATGTGGGGCTGTGAGGTTTGCAGGTATTCATCAGTTTGTATCCAACCCCGCTTGTCTACCGTTACGCCGGCGTTTCCCAAATGAAGTAAATCGGCGTTGGAGCGCACGCCGGAGGACAGGAAAACCTCCTCACCCTCGTGGGTTGTCCGCTCGCCGGTTTGCATATCTTCCACGGTCAGCGCTTTGCCGCCCGATGTTTTATGCGCGGAAACGACGCGGCTGTTTGTCACCACCCGTATACCGTCGCGGATGAACTGCTTTTGTACAAACGCGCTGATCTCCTCTTCCTCGGTGGACAACAGGCGCGGTTTCATTTCGATGATGGTGACACGGGTGCCCAGGGAGGAGAAGATGTGTGCAAATTCCGCGCCGATGGCGCCGCCGCCCATGATCAGAAGGCTGCCCCACGGCTTTTTGGGGAACTTATCACCGAAGAACGTTTCGGACACGACATAACCGGTTTCTTCCAGTCCTTCGATGGGGGGCACGAACGAGCGCGCGCCCGCCGCGACGACGAACCTGTCTGCCTCGATATCCTCCGTTTCGCCGTTGCCCAGCGCAATGCGCATGGTATGCGGCCCGGTGAATTCGGCGGTGCCTTTACCGTGAGATTATCGATTTTTTTCAGTTTGTGCTCGACGGCTTGATTCTTGTCGATTTCTCGCCACATCCGCTGTGACATGCCTGCCCAGTTAACGTTGGGTGCGCCAAAATCGATGTTCATCTTTTTGGCGTGCTCTGCCTGGCGTATCATGTCCGCCGGATGTACCAACATCTTGGAAGGGATGCACCCGCGGTTCAGGCACGTGTCTCCAAATTTTGCCCGTTCCACGATGGCAAAGTTTTGGTTCTTTTGTTTCACCGCGTGCTGAATTACCATCATGCCGGAGCCACCGCCAAGCACGGCGATGTCATATTTTTTCATGGGAATACTCCTTTCAAAAAAAACGATGAGTCAATGGAAGCGAACAAAGAGTTGGTGCGCCTTTGGTCAAGTTTGGATCGAATCATAACAGCAGATAGGATTATCCTTGCTTTAATTGTAACGAAATCTGCGCCGACGGTCAAACAATAACAAAGCGAATGGATCAGACCTGCAGCGTTGTGATGGGTGTGAAATTTGCCGGTGATGCCGGACGAACGGGGAAGCGTGCAATAAAAGAGTTGGCGTAAAAAGCTTGGATAAAATAGCAAGGGTTACGAACGAATAAAGGGGATTTTGGGGCATGAAACAATAAATTGTCCCGGACACGACAAAACAACGCTGACGACAAAATGGTCCGCCGCAAAGGCCCCGCAATTGTACAGCCAAGGCGGTGTAGGGTTTCGCTGAGCTATCCGCTTAGTTAGAACCCGGTGTAGGGGAGGAGATCTTCCTCCATGTCAATGGCGGTAATACGCCAAAATCCGTCCTCACACACCAACATGAGCGTGGCGCGCAATTCCCGCGTCGCCCCGGCGGAGGTGGCGGTGGAAAACGTCAGCGTAATCTGCTGCCCATTGCCGGTCTTTTCTGCACTTTCAATGCAGTATTCGCTGACCCACGGGTTGGATACGCCGGTTATCCAGTCGGGCGCCGATTTTTCAAGATGCTTTTCATAGGCGTTTTTCATGGCGCTGTCCATGGAAGCGTACTGCATTGCTGCACTGCGCGTCTTGACGCCCTGAGCCCAAAGTCTGGCGGCGTCCTCGGCGGTGCCAACGCCGACCTGTTGCATCACGTCCATCAACAGGCGGTTTTTTACCTCCAGCGCATCGGCCTGTTTGGCGGTTGCAAACACGCTGATGCTTTTAATGTCAAACGCATAGCCGACAAGCTGTAATGCAATGGCTACCATCACACACAGCAGTACGGCCATAAATCCCCATTGCTTCATCCGCTCCGAAATCAATATCCGCATCGCTTTGCCTCCTTTTATCCCGTACCATCCTATGAAGGAGCTGCCGCGAACAGTCTGTTTCACGCAACGGTACAACAAAAAAAGCCCGGTACCGGGCTTTTCTCAAACGTGTTTTATGTGGATGCGGGGCCGTCCTGTTTTACGTGCGCTGGGGTTTTGTCGTCGCGTTTCGCTTCATACATCCTGCGGTCCGCCATACGGATGATCTCCTCGGCGGTGAGCGATGCGCCGTTCATCGTGTAAATGCCCAGCGAGAACGACGGCGTATGGCTTATGCCATCGGCGGACAGATCCAGTGCCCGTACGCCGTCGCGGATGCGCGCTGCGATGCTGCTGGCCAGTTCATGCGATGCGTTGTTCAAACAGATCAAAAACTCGTCGCCGCCGTATCGGGCGGCCCAATCTGTATCCGTTCGGATGCAACGACGGATTATATCCGCTATCTTCTTTAGAACGATGTCGCCCGCGAGATGTCCATGGTTGTCGTTGATGTTCTTGAGTCCATCCATGTCCGCAAATATCACGGACAATGGCGTTGAATCGATGGTGGCTTATGACGTCCACCAGCAACCGTTCGTCGACGTACCGCCGGTTGAAAAGGTCGGTCAATTCATCCTTTGTCACCAGCTCGTTGAGTTCTGTCACGAGATGGGGCATGGACCGTCCATCCGCGTAGCTGCCGTTGCCGATGAGCATGCTGTCCATGGCGTTTTTCAACAATTCCAAAACGAGGGGCCGTTCGGCATTGTCAACGGGAAAAGCCGTAACCAACATGATCGCCTCCGGCGACTGTTCCAGCTTGATGTAGCAATGGTTGTGCAAATGGGCCTGAATGGAGATGCAGTTGTCACACAGTTTGCCGTCCTGCCAGTAGTGGTGGCAAACCTCGTTGGTCGGCTCAAACCCACGCTGGTCAAGTACGCGTTTGCGAATCGGGTCCACCAGCCGTACAGCATCGTACATTTGTCTGCAAAAATCAAGATGGCTGCTGAGCTTGTCAAGCGTTATGTGCTCATTCACCGTGGTGTGTCCTGACTTTTCAATTTAAACTAATGGGCATGCGAATTGGGCATACAAAAACCCTTGTCAGAAATTGTATTTATGGAAAGACGTGGCATGATTGATTCCATGCGCTGTTATGCGTTTCGTTGTCGCCGATACAGCAGATATCCCAGCGACAGTGCGATCAATGCGATCAAAACGGATACCACAACGATCACGCCCACATGGGTGCCGCCAAATCCGCCGGGGGAGAGGTGCTTGTACAGGATGCCGGCATAGGCCCATACAATCACCAAGCCGTATGCGCCGTCGCGCAGCAACAGGACGACAGCGATGGCGATCAGAGCGCCGATCGTCGATACAATCATCATCCATACATCGCTGGACAGGCCAAAACCATTCCACCCGAAATAGACCATCATGGTCGTCATATTGGCGATGGTTGCGACGGTGAGCCACCCGAAGTATACGCTGAAGGGAAGGCGCACAAACAGCCTTTCCTTTCGGGTAAGCGGTTGGTCGTGGAGTAGGGAAACGATGGTTGCGACGCAAACGAGCATGACGATGGTCAGAACCATGGTCACAGGGATCAGCCGTGCATGCCAGCATACAATCCAAAGCGTATTGGCGAGGGAGGAAATACAAAACAGAATGCCGATTCTATCCAACGTGCGCGTATCCAGCTTCGATCGGCCCCTTTTGAAAAGCCAAAGCTGGTACAGCGTATGGGCCAACAATAGGAAATAGATCAATCCCCAGATCGAAAAGGTGTATCCGGCGGGCGCAAAAAGGTTGGGATAGGAATCGGAGACTTGGCCTGTGGTAACACCAAAAAGTGGCAAAACATTGGCCAGCGTATTGACGGCGATCATCACCAAAAAGGTGAGTGCTGTATAGATCCTAACATTGCGTTTTGTAATATGTTCATACATAATGCTACCTCCTTGTGGTGTGGAGCGTCAATTACCCTCCTCACGGGATAATCTTTCCATCATGATGCCGATGAACAATTCGACTAGCTTCGGATCAAATTTCTTGCCGCCCAATGCCCTGATCCGCTCCAGCGCTTCGCGGGGGCTTAGTACATGGTCGTCATTGGGATGGTTGATCAACCGGTCATAGTTTTCCGCCACCGCGATGATGCGTCCCATCAAAGGGATATTCTCGCCGCTCAACCCTTTGGGATAGCCGGAGCCGTCCCAACTTTCATGATGGGTCAGCACAGACTCGGACAACATCTGCGTGGGGTCAAACAGGCTGAGGATTCGGTGTCCGACCAACGGATGCCGCCGGAATTCCTGCCGTTCCTTGGAGCTTAGCGGCGGACGCTTGTCCAACAGTTCGGGTTGCAGTACGATCTTACCGATGTCGTGCAGATAGCCCGCATCGGACAGTCTGCGAATCTCCGCTTCAGGTAGATTGAGGGCGCGGCCCAAAGCGGTGCACAACTCGCTTACACGGGCGGCATGTTCTCTCTCGCCGATGGTGAGCGAGTTGAGCGAATGGATGATGGCATCCATAGCCACTTGTTGTATCTGTTCGTGTTCCAGCGATTTAACCGCGTACATCTGCCCTTCCGCTTCATGGAAGACCGTCCGGATATCCTCGTTGGGCGCCTGCTTGACATGGAACCCCATGGAGATACTGCCCTGAATGCCCATGACCTGTTCCTTGGCAAATTCTTCCTTGATCCTATCTACGATTCTTTCTGCTTCCTGATTGCCGATCTGGGGCAACAGTAGAACAAACTCATCGCCGCCCCACCGGGCAATGATTTCGTCGGCCCGGCAGACGCGCTTGAGCGCAATCGCCAGTTTTTTGAGCAAAGCATCACCGAAATCATGTCCAAAGATATCGTTTGTCAGTTTCAGGTTGTTGACGTCCCCCATGATCACTGCTATGGGCAGGTTGCGCGGCGTATCCAACCGCTGCATCTCAACCTCAAAGAATCGGCGGTTGTAAAGGCCGGTCAGCGAATCGTGGAAACTGAGGTATTGAATCTCCTGTTGCCGTTGTTTTTTCTCGGTAATATCGCGAAAAACAAGAACCACGCCCAACATTTGCCCGATGTCGTCGCGTATGGGTGCGGCACTGTCCTCCAAAGCATAGCGAGAACCGTCCTTGGATGTTAATATGGCATGGTTTGAAAGGGTATGATGTTCTTCGCTTTGGAGTACCAGTTGAATCGGATCTTCAATGGGTTTGCCCAGCTGTTCGTTCGACAGCGTAAGAACGTCCGTATAATGCCTGCCACGCGCATCGGCAAAACACCACCCGGTCAGGTTCTCCGCCACCCGGTTGAGCATATCGATGTTTCCGTCTACATCCACCATCATCACGCCGTTGCCGATGGACAACAGGGTTTGCAGGAATTTGTTTCGTTCGGAGGATAATTTCTCCCGTGCTTTATGCCGCGACAGGGCGCTCCACGCGCCGCTCATCAAAAGCGTGATCTCGTATACGTCGTTGTCGTCATAGCCCTTTGGATTGTTGGCAAACCCGATGACGGCCACGATTTCATCGTCGATGATCACGGGCACAGACATGAATGTTTCAATTTCCACATGACCCTGTGGATAACCCTTCTTTTGGGGATGTGGTTTTTGGAATTCGTTGACGATGATGGGCTCGCGCGAGCGCACCGCGTCGCCCCACAACCCGGTCTTGTCCAGTTGATACACCGTTTTGGGATCAGTAATGGCGCAATCGTCCATCACGCCGAGCGTCCAGGAATTGAGGGTAAATTCTCTTTTTTGTTCATCGTACAGATAGACATAGCCATACTTGCTGCCCGTGAGTTTGAGCGATTCGTGAAGGACATGATCCAAAAGCTCCTGTGAGCTGTCAAAGCTGCGCGTAAACACGTCCAGCAGGATTGAATTGCGATGAAACGCCTGCTGCCGACGTTGTGCTTGGGCACGCTCTTCGGTGATATCCGCCACCACAGCACCTACACCGATACGCCCGTCGGTCAGCTGCACGGGGTACTTCGTTGCCTGGTACAACCGGCCCTTCCACTGGGATTCGGACGTAATACGCGTTTTGGTATTGAGAACCTCAATGTCGGAGTTGCGCCGCTGCTGCGCAAACGCTTTTTCAGACAACGAAAAATCGTCATGGCCTAAGATATCTTCTTTGGGTTTGTGATAGAATTCCTCAATCGCCTTGTTAACAAATACATACTGGAGATTTTCATCCTTGAGATATACCAGATTATTGCTTGCATCCATGAACATCTGCCTGAGCGCGATGAGGTTTTCGATCTGTGTCTTATCCGAACGAATACGCCGGTAACTGTTCAAAAGAAGCCACAACAAAACGAGCAATATAAATATAATGCTGCCACCGATAACATAGATGAGGATGGTCAGGGATTTTGTACGCGATGCAGCCAACGCCTGACCCGTTTGGTCACGTACCATGACCAGCAGGGCACCGCTTGCCCCGTGTGCGAAGGGCTCGGTATATACCTCCACCGTTCGCTCGTCTCCGTTTGACAGGCGGTGTACGGCCGTGTTTATGCCGGCGGACAGTGGGGTATCCGCCTGTGTTTGCGCATCCGTGTTGACGCCGGCGTTAAGCTGTGCGAATTCCATCTGTTGCAGTTGGCTCTTGGTATAGCCATAAAAATTTATGGCGGCGCTGTTTGCGTAAAGGATTGAGCCGGTATCGGGATCGATCAAAAGAACAATCGTGGCATTATCTTCAAACGTTGCTCCAATGGCGGAACTCTCTTCGACCGGCGTCGCCCATGCCACAGCAAGACCTGTCAGCAAAACGGCTACGATGAGATACACAGCAATAAGCTTTTTCATTGCGCTTTCACCTCGCGATCGAGCTCGCCGTCGGCGGGTTGTAGGATTTGCACGAAGATATTGACCACATGGGGATCAAACTGCGTACCCGAATTACGCACGATTTCAGCAATAGCTGCCTGTTTTGAGATGGATTTTCGGTACGACCGCTCTCCGGTCATAGCGTCAAAGGCGTCCGCCACGGCGAGGATGCGCGAGAGCAGGGGAATGCGTTCGCCACTGAGTCCCTGCGGATATCCCTTGCCGTCCCAGTGCTCGTGATGGTAGAGAATATATTCCGCGATGGGCACAAAATCCGGCGTTGACATGGCAATCCGATAGCCGGTCTCGGGATGTTTTTTCAATACCGCCCACTCCGCAGGCGTCAGAGGATCCTTTTTATTGAGGATCTCATCGTGAACGGCGATCTTGCCGATATCGTGCAGCATGGCGAACAGTCGCAGTTCACCCAGACTCTTGTCGGGCAGGGAAAGCCTCTCACCGATGGTTTGGCACAGATCGGCGATGCGAAGGGCATGTTCCTCCGTTTCCTGGCTCTTTTCGAACACGGTGGCCATTATGGAGGAGACGATGGCGCTGTATGAACTGCGGCGGTTTAAAAGTTTTCGGTTGTGCATGAAGATCTCGGCTTCGGTTCCGACCTTTTGCATGCTCTGTTCCGGCGATTGCTTGGTTGCGTAGCCGATGCTCAAATCGACGTCGTAGGTTTTGTCAGATGTGCGATTGTACACCGTGCATGCCTTTTCAATGCTCAGGCGCATCGCGTGCGCCGTTGCGCTGCCCGCATGCGGCATGAACATTACAAAAGTATCGCCGGCCATTCTGGCCAGCACATCGCCGGGACGGGCACAACGCTTTAGAATATCGGCAACTGTCTGGATCAACCTGTCCCCCTCCAGATGGCCGAACGCGTCGTTGATCAGCCGAACGCCGTTGATATCCGCCACAAGGTGGGTGATGGGCAGGTTGCTCAATCGATCCAGCCGGGCTATTTCCTGGTCCAGATACACGCGGTTGTGCAGACCGGTCAGCGGATCATGGATGTGCAGGTGGTGGATCTGTGCTTCGTGTGCCTTCTGTTCGGTGATGTCGATGACGATGCCCTCAAGCGCAGATACATTGTTCTGTTGGTCATAGATGCCCTGACCAAGCTCCAGCACCCATTTGTGTTGGCCGTTGGCTGTTTTTATCTCGTATTCATATCGGAAAGATGCCTTGAGCGCCAAAACGCGCAGCCACTCCCGCCAGAGGGCTTCGCGGTATTGCGGCAAAATCAGATCGTAGTACGTCAGATCATTTTTATGCAAAAGATCGCACGGCGTATAGCCGGTCATCGCAACGCAACCTTGAGAAACGAAATCCATGGTCCAGTCCTTGTCAAACCGGCAACGGTACGCCATGCCGGGCAGGTGGGACAACAGAACCGATTTGCTGCGCTCGCTCTCATTTAGCGCGGCCTCCGCCTGTTTGCGCTTTGTGATGTCCTGAATGATGCAAAGATGATTAAACGATGGATATTTGTCATCCGCAAGGCGCAGGGGAACTACGTTCATATTTACCCACGCAACCGAGCCGTCCGGCCGGATAAACCGCTTTTCCATGGCGTATCCGTTTGTGTCCCCCGCACGCATTCTGTTAAAATTGTCCAAGTCGGCTTGAAGGTCGTCCGGATGGGTATATTCCGGCCAGCCGACCTCGGAGAGTTCCTTTTGGGTACGGTTCAAAATCATTTCAAACATGGGGTTGATGTCGGAGATCAACATCTTGTCATGGCCAATGGCGATGCCTACCGGGGCCTGCTCGAATACGGTGCGGAACAGCGTTTCGCGCTGTGCCAGTTGGTCGCTTAAGTGGTGCAGGGCGCTGTTCTTTTTTGAGAGGCTGTACAGAGCAAACAGAACAACCAGGACGCCCGCAACCATTGCAACGGCATGGAACACATGCCTGTTTATCTCAGAGGCCAACGGCGCAGCAGGGAAATCCATACCGAACACGGCGAGGGTTTCACCCGTTTGTGCATCGGTTATGGGCGTGAGCGCGCTCACCCACGCGCCCTGTCCGATTTTTGTTGTGGCGGGCTGGCCTGTTGAAAACACCTGTTCGGCCTGCACGACCCATTGCGTATACACCTGGCCGGGGGGCGCATAACCGTCCGTTGCCGCCGCTTGTGAATCGACCAGGAAAATGGGATTGCCGTCTTTTTGGCCAATCAGATAGGCGGCATGTACGCCGTCGCTGTTTGCTTTGATGCGGATCAGGATTTCCTTAACGCTGACATAGGCCTGCTTGTCCAAATCGCTTGCGTCGCCGTCGAGCTGATCGACATCGCCGAATGCAAAAAAGGATTTGGCCGTTTCGGTCAAAGCGATGGTGCGTTGTACCATCTGGGTAGTATATTTCGTCCAGATGGTGTGGATGTAGAAGATGCCAATGGAAAGCAAAGCAAAGGATAATGCGATGGATAACGTCTTATTCCGATACACGCATTTTGGTGAAATCCTTTTTGTGCGTCCCATGGAACACCCGCTTTCTCCGGTTTGTCGCATTGGTCGGTGTACAATCAACTGATCGAGGATAAAAAGGGCGTCGCAGTCGAATACGACTCGCGCACATATCCAAACGCCCCGTCCCCACAAGCATTGACGGAAACAATTCCGCGTCGGGTTACAATCAAGCCATCTATTAAATGAGTTTGCCGTAAAGTTACAACAAATGATAAATATTACATATATTATATACCTTTTTTTGTCTATTTGTTCAACATGTTTTGCTAAATTAATGGAAAATACGTAAGCGTAGATCATAATAAAAACATAATAAAAATAGCAATAGATTAATAAACAGAATATTAATTATTATGTGTATACATATTATATATAAAACTATCATAATTATATATACTTTATATATAATAGCTATACAGAGGTTACATATAACATACTTCCGCCGACAGTCTTTGATACCGCCTTGGGGAAAGCAGAAGGCGAGCACGCGCGATTGATTGAAAGGGATATGAATTTATATTGCGCGATTGATCAATGTTCAACCATTTAAACTGTGGCACTGCATTTCGAGCATTGACATGGCATAGAACGGCTGATATCATTTAAGCATAAGCTTAATTAAACAGCCGGTGTACGGTGGCTCAATCCGGCAATGGAGGGGATTGCCGCGGGGCAAAATGGCGGACCGACTTGTACACGAAACGGTAAGTGTGACGTCGCGAATATAGGGAATGTATGAGGGGCCGCCGTCTTACGATCGGGATTAATTTATAAGGAGCGTGTATCGTTGGAAGCTGGGACAAAGCAAGCAAGGGATGACGCAAAAGCCCGTATGGGAGAGCGCAGCGGCGAACTGTTTGCTGCCAAAGGAAGTGGACAAGGCCCGTCAAAGGGTAAACAGCTCGGCCCAAAAGGCGGTGTTTTGCCCGTGTTGTTGCGCCTTATGGGGTATATGCGCGCATACAAAGGCACCGTTTTGCTGCTCGGCCTGGGGTTTTTAACGTCCGCGCTGTTAAGCTTGCTGCCCGCCTGGCTTGTCCGAATTGCGCTGGACAATTATTTGGTGCCTGAAAAGGCCAAGTATTTGTGGATCATTGCCGCTGCTATGGTGGGGGCATCCATCGCACAGGGAGCCATCGATTTTATCAGCAGGTTTTTCGCGGGCCGTCGTGGACAGCACGTCGTCTATACCATCCGCCAGGATGTATTTCGTCATTTGCTCTCCCAGTCCTTCTCCTATTTCGATCACGCCAGGACGGGCGATATCATGGCTCGGATCACGGAAGACGCGCAGACATTGCACATGTTTTTTGACAGCGCGCTTGTATACATCATCAGCCATAGCCTGTTCTTGCTGGGCATACTGGCGGTGATGTTCACATGGAACGTGACGTTGGCGCTGCTGTATCTTGGCATGCTGCCCTTCATCATCCACGGTATGACCAGGTACACCTTCCGCGTACGGCCTGCCTTTCAAAAGATCCGCCGCATTCTGGGACGATTGACGACACATCTGCAGGAGCAGCTGCAGGGCATGTTGGTGATCAAGCTGTTCGGGCGGGAAAGGCATGTGCAAGCACAATTTGAAAAAATCAATGAGCAATACCATACGGTCAACGTACAAGCGGGCCGTATCACGGCATTTTGGATGCCGTATGTTTTTGTCATTATGGGGATGGCCACCGGCGTTTTGATGTGGTTGGGTGGCAGGCAAGTCATCGCTGGCAGCATCACGTTGGGCACATTGGTGGGATTCTCCACCTACATTGGTATGATGATGCGCCCCATACGCCAGACCGGCATGCTCATGAGCCAGGCGCTTAACGCTGCGGCGGCCGCCGAACGCATCTTCGAAGTGCTGGATGCCGAGCCCTCGGTGAAGGACGCGGAGGATTCCGTCATGATGCCAACGGTTTTAGGGGATATCCGCTATGAGAACATCTGCTTCTCCTACGACAAGCATACGCCGGTATTAAAAGATGTCAGCTTCTCGGTCAAGCGGGGTGAGAAGGTCGCAATCGTGGGGCCGACCGGTGCGGGAAAGACCACGCTTGTGCACCTGTTGCCCCGATTCTATGACGCGGACAGTGGATCGATATACATCGACACAAACGATTACAAGCGCTTTACCATAGACAGCCTTCGAAAGAACATCGGCGTCGTGATGCAGCACACCTTTTTATTCCATGCTTCGGTTAAGGATAACATTGCCATGGGAAAGGCGGGCGCCACCACGGAGCAGATCCGTTCTGCCGCCAAAGCCGCGCACATCGATGATTTTATCATGGGCCTGCCAAGCGGGTACGACACCGTTGTGGGTGAGCGGGGGATCAAACTGTCCGGCGGGCAGAGACAGCGGATATCCATCGCGCGAACGCTGCTTGCGGATCCACGCATTCTGATTATGGATGAGCCCACATCGGGCGTGGATGCGCAGACGGATGAGCTGATACAGGCGGCGGTGGCAAACCTTTGCAAAAACCGCACGGTTTTGATCATTGCACACCGTCTGTGGACGCTTCGAAATGCGGACAGGATCATGGTACTCAACAACGGACGTATAGAACAATTCGATTCGCATGAGGTGCTGATGGAAAAGGGTGGTTTGTACCGCGATCTCTATGATTTGCAAAACATGGGCAAATCCGGTGGCTTGTTCGCGGAGGAAGCTCAATCGGAAAAGGAGGCGCCACGCGTATGACGGCACATGGATTCATGGGAAGAATGATGCAACAAAAGAATGAAAACAAACGGCTGAAGGATGTCGACAAACAAGTTGTCCGGTTGTTTGTGTCGCTGTTGCGTTCGCACATGAAAACGATGTGGATGGCAATGGGCGCTACGGTGCTTGTCGCCGCCGCTAACATTGCAGCGCCAGCGCTGACGGCATGGGCGATCGATGGCTATATCATCCCCAAAAACGCAGCCGGCCTTCATCTGGTCATCGTGGGATACGCGCTGGTTTACGGTGTGTACTGGGCGGCATCGTATGCGGCGTCATATCTCACGCTTAAGCTGGGTCAACGCCTCGTTGCCGACCTGAGAAGGAACCTGTTCCGCCACGTCACCTCGTTGTCCATGGATTTTTTCGCCGGAAGCAAAACGGGGGATCTCGTATCCCGCTTGAGCGGGGACGTCAACGCCTTGAGCGAATTCATATCCGGCGGCATGGTCAATTTGGTAAACGACATCGTCACGCTCATCGGCATCGTGGCGGTGATGTTTATATTGCATGTCTCCCTTGCCATGGTGGTTGTGATTACTGTACCATTGATTCTCGTTGGCACATCTCTGCTGGGGCGCAACATGCGCAAGGCACATAGCAACGTTAGGCAAAAGACGGCAAATCTCAACGCAGGTGTTTCTGAGAACCTGTCCGGCATCCGGGTTGTGCAGGCCGTATCACGGCAGAAAGATAATATACAATCCTTTGAAAAGCTGAACCGGGAAACCATGCAGGCCAACACGAAAGCTATACTGGTCACCGCGCTGTTTTTTCCATTTATGTCTATATCGGGGACGCTGGGAACGGCGCTCGTCGTTCTGACCGGCGGCCTGATGGCGGCCTCGGGTTCTATCACCGTCGGCGTTATCACCGCTTTTCTGGGATATACAAACCGGTTTTTCATGCCACTGAGGGATTTGAGCCAGATCTACAATACCTACCAGACCGCGGCGGCATCGGCGGAGCGGATATATGAAATGCTCAGCATGCGGCCAACGGTACGCCCGAGCGAATGCCCTGTCAAACTTGAGAATGGGGGGGCAGGGGACATCGTATTTGACAATGTGACCTTTGCTTACGACGGCGGATCGCCCGCCATACGGGATTTGAATGTACGCATCCCACACGGGCAGGTTACCGCTGTTGTAGGCCCTACCGGTGCAGGTAAATCCACTTTTGTCAGGCTGCTTTCACGGCTGTACGACGTATCTATGGGCACGATCGTTATCGACGGCGTCGACATTCGGAAAATCAGCTTTGAGGATTTACGCAACGCCATGATGGTGGTGCCGCAGGAGGTGTTTCTGTTTTCCGGTTCGGTGTTTGACAACATACGATTCGGCAACATCGAAGCAACCGACGATATGGTCGTTAAGGCCGCCAAAGACGTATGCGCAGACGGGTTTATTAAAAAATTGCCAAACGGATACAAGACGCAGGTGGGGGAAGGCGGCGTACTACTCTCGGGCGGGCAGCGCCAGCTCATTGCCCTGGCACGGGCGGTTCTGGCGGATTGCCCCATCCTCGTGCTGGACGAAGCGACGTCCAGCGTGGATGCAGAAACGGAATCGCTTATCAGCCGGGCGTTGGATAAATTGATGGATGGCCGCACAGTTTTCCTGGTTGCGCACCGTTTTACAACGCTTCGGCGCGCCGATGTAATTATGGTATTGGATCAAGGGGAGATGGTGGGTTTTGATACGCATGAGAACCTGCTGAAAACGTGTGATCTGTACCGCATCCTGTACGAAAAACAATGGGCACGCTGACCGTGAAGCGGATGACGCATACGGTCAGAATTCCAAAGGGCTGTCGCATGCTAAGCATTTTAACCGATGCACACTCACCACGCTGCCGCATACACGACACGTCCACTTATCGCGTGAGCCTTTCAAAAATGCCTCCATGCCATATGAACGGATTGCCCCCAGAATTTCCAGCATGATCATGTGGAATTTTATGCGGAATGATTGCCCGGATCGCGAAGGGACGACAGGGTATCTTGTCGAATTTGTAGTACAAACCGCTTTGGTTGTCGCGCATGGTGGGGCAGTTGTGGATGATGCGCTTGTGGATATGGGCGAAAATGTGCGTCGCATCGTCGCTACACCCGGGGCGAGGATTCTTTCTGCGGTGATAGACGCTTGCACAACAGACAGTTGATGCCGCTAGGCGCGATCAGCTGCGCGTTCGGCTTATGCGTTTGCATGGGCGGTTTCTCCCTTGTTCATATCTTGGGTCTATGCGTTTGTGATCAGAGTAGGAGTACGTCGTGTATCGGCGTACCCGGTTCAATCATGGTCCGGTGTTTTTTGTGCTGTCAGTCGCTTGGTTCTTCGTTTCGTCAATGCGTTTTTGGATGCGATTTATCAAAAACGTGATCCATGTGCTGGGCGCTTTGGTCTGCCCGAAATCGAATTCAGCATAGCTGCGCGACACCGATTCGGCGCGGTATTTGCCGTCCGATGCCTTGGCTTGAACATGGCGAAGCATATCCCCAAAAGCCGATTGACCAACGGCATAGGGATAATACGATAGCGTGTCCAGCACACGTAAAATACCGTATTTGGCGGCAGGGTAGCGCAGCTTTTGAAAATCCGTGCCGATGCCGAATCCATACGGCCGCCAGGGTTCCATCTTACGTTGCCAATGAGCAAGGAGAAAATCGGTGGCGCTTTGCAAAGCTTGGTCCCGCCGGCAATCGTCGAATCGGCTAAGCAGCATGAGGATATTGAGCGTATCCATCGGACAGGAGTCCGTATGTTGCAGTTTATTTCCTTGCGCGCGGTTGTGCGCGCAATGCCAGCCTCCGTCCAGTCGCTGTGATGCCTTGACGATATCGACAAACCGCATAATGCGCGCATCGTCCCGATAGCCCATTTGCGCCAGCGAAGACAGCAATATAGCAGGGATGCAAACATGATTGGCTTTGGTCCCGTTTTGTACAACAAAATATCCGTTATCATCCTGCAAGGAGAAGAACGATTCCACTTCGTTTGTAAGGCCAAGAGCGGATATGGACAAGCCAATGTCGCAGAGAAAGAACAGATCCCAAAAAGCATGGCCATAGCTGGTGTAGGGGACAAGACCTGTATGCAAAGCGGGCAGCCCCGATTTTTGGCTGCTCAACCGATGGACAATTGTTTGGATGCGCTGGTCTTTCAAGGCGGCGCTTGCATCTCCCGGCTCATCCAAAAGCTGTGTGTGCACCGCGTATGCCATAAAAGGCGATTCGTTGACCATCCAGTCCATCAAGCTATTCATCGTGATGTCCTCCCATATCGTGCTGTTAAGAGGCAATTCTTTCCAAAAACGTACGGACTCCGATTTTTGAAAGTATCGTGCATTACCGTATCAGCGGCGCAATTATTTCAATGCTGTTCGTCCAGATATAACCCGTGAATCCTTCGGGTATGGCCGCCAGCGATTGTTCAAAGTCAAAACCCTCGGAAAACCCGCCGGTGCCTGCGGTGATGACAACGCGGGTGTCCGCACGCTCCATCCGCGCCAAGAACTTGTCCGGCCAGCCCCAAAGCAACTTGCAGTAGTTCAACGGCAGATGCAGTTGGGTATTGCGCATGGATTCGGGAACATATCCCGTCCAGCCGATGGCTTCGTACTGCAACAACGCACGTTTCATGGTGCGCGCAGACATCAGCCGCAACGTATCCGACTGCCCGAGCAGATAGGCGATAGGATAGGTCGCTGTCGTGAAACAACGCCAGAGCGTTGTCCTTTGTCAGTTGAATGTCCAATTCCACCACATCGGCACCGTGGTCGTAGGCGGCGCACATCGATGCAATGGTGTTTTCAAGGTAATCGTGGGTGGGCTCATATATGATGGCTGCCGTATTGGTGCCGCTTTCCACATCCGCTATATTGAATGTCTGCGCCATGCCGCGGTGCGCCAAAAGCTTGGCGGAGCTGATTGTATTGTGGAGAAACAGGGAGGTGTTGTTCAGCTACAAGAAAGCGGCAAAAGCCAAGACGATGCAAAGTGCGATAGTCCTTTTACGGCGTTTGCCTCTTGTTCTGGGTTTATTGCTTTGCATGTTTGCCACCCCTTTGGTGATTCTACCCGTCGACTCTAATTAGCTTAACAGTCCACTGGAAACGGCTATCATGGCCGGCAAATAACAAAAGGGCACAGATGCCCTTTTGTAAACGTGTAGATGCACGGTTTTATTGCCCTAAGATGGCATCGAGGTTTTGGCAGGCCAAAGCGCCGGATTGGGCCAATATTTCCTGCACGCCCTCGTCAGACGAATTGCCTGCCGCGATGCACAGGTAATAGTCGCCATAGAGGATGTGAAGGCCGGGCGTGCCAAAAAAGTATGCGCCGCCCACGCCATTTACCGTCCGATCGTCCGCCGTTTCGTCCACGGCATCCTTGGTGGTGTTATAGATGCTCAGTGGCGTACTATTGTCATTGTTCATAAAAGCCTTCTGCGTGACGGAGATCTGAAGGGATTGGAACGAATCCGCGTCCTGTGCTTCGTAATATACAATCTTTTGGCCGACGGCTGCATTATCCGTTTTTTCACCCACTTTGACAGGTTCACCCAACAACTGTGCCGCATCATACGCTGATATCAACTGTTCCGGCTCAATCACGGCGGATTGTGCGCTGTCCGTCTGATCCGGTTGCTGCGTTTGTGCGTTGGACGTCGATGCGCCCGAGCATCCCGAAACAATAAGCAGTGCGCCAATGAGCAGTGCCATGGCAATAAACAACCTTTTCATATCCGGTATCCTCCTTTGATGTGTTGCAGGGGACATGCGATGGATGGATGCGAAGATCCTATGGCCAATAGACCTGCTCCACCGATACGATGGCGCCGTCCTCTACCGTGATGTGGTAAAAATACACGTCAAGCACCAACGCATGGTTAACGTGGTACAAATTGTACAGGTCTATGAGCTCGGCATCGATGGGTTCGGCGCCGGGCAGGGGCGTGCCGTCCGGATGATACATCAACTTGAGCGGCACATCAATGAGGCTGATGGTGCGAAGCTGGGGATTCGTATTCTTCTCGATGAATTCTGAATCCGCGTAGTCGTCCACTTCGGCCTGTGCGTCGGAGAGGGTATAACCCTCGTGATCCACCAGCCACGCTACGGCATCGTCACCTGTGAGCATTTCAAAATAATCAAAATCCGCACTGCCGCACGCGGGGTCGTACGATACCATGTGCGCATAGCTGGAATACAACGCCATCCCGCCAGGAGAAGCAGACGCGCTTGGCGCAGGCGTTGCCGTTGACGGGGGCGGAGCGGGCGTTGCGGTTTCGGTCGGCGGTGCAGGGGTAGCGTCCGCCGTCTGTGTGGGAGAAACGGCTTGTGTGCTGTTGGGATCCGTCGCTGGCGTACAGGAACAAAGCAGCAGGATCACAAGCAAAAGCAGGAACAGAATGCTTGTTTTTTTCATAATAAACCCCCTTTGGCGCTTTGGTATATGACTTGTGTGTACACTTACTGTAGCATTTGCGTGGCGCGTATGTCAACGAACGCAGCCGGGCAACTATATTCATGGAGCGAGCAGGCTTATCCCCTATCGCTTTCATGCGTATATCGGAGCATTTTAAGCGCAAAAACACCCCGCAGATACGAAAAGGCGGGGCGGATCGATCGTCCACAAAATGCACAGTATGTCTTTTGGATTTTATAGGATGCTATACACCAACAGGCCAACAATACCGGCGCCAACCATGACCAAAATGGGGTTGAGTTTCCACTTTTGAAGAACGAACAGGCAGATTGCAAACAGGCCGATGGAGACTACGTTGAGGTTGGCGATGCTAAATTCTAAAAGTGCACCGCCCCAGAGCGCCAGCGCCGTGATGGATAAGCCCGCCGATGCGATCAAGCCCACCGCCGCAGGCCTAAGACCGCTTAGAATTCCCTGCACGACGCTGAGCTCACAATACTTTTTGTACAGGTATGCCAACGCTAGCACGATCAATATGGAGGGCAGTATGCAACCGAAGGTAGCGACGATGGCACCGGCGATGCCGCCCATCTTGGTGCCCACAAACGTGGCCGCGTTGATGGCGATGGGTCCGGGGGTCATCTCGGCGATGGTGATCACGTCTGCAAACTGCGTCATGTTCAGCCAGCCGTGAACAACGACGATCTGGTGCTGGATCAGGGGCATCGCCGCATAACCGCCGCCGATGCTGAACAGGCCAATCTGGAAAAAACTCCAAAACAGCGGCAACAGCGTCATGACGCGTCACCGTCCTTTGTTTTGTTACTGACATCTGCTTTACTCTGCGTATCATTCTCGGGCTTTTCTTGTTCGCAGGCATCTTTGTCGCATACCGGACAAGCACAGGTTTTCTCTTGTTCTGCGTTCGTTTCGCAGGCCGGACCAACGCCTGCAGCACCGCGGCGTTTGTTCAAAATGAACATATCCACCATGCCGATAATGCCGCACATCGGGATGATGAGCATCACATTGACCTTGAACACGGCGGCCGTGATGAATACAGCGATCATCAGAGCGATGGGCAAGATGCGCTTTTGCTTGATGATGCGTTTGGACATGCCAATGACCACGTTGACGATGACCGCCGCAACGCCGGCTTGCATGCCCAACAGAACAAGGTTCACGATATAGTTGTCGCGGAACGCCGCGTAGCCGATGGAGACGATGGTGATGATGAAAAGTGGCGGCGTCACCGTGCCAAGAACGGTAACCAGCGCGCCGACTACGCCCGCTAGGTGGTAGCCCGCAATGATGGATGTGTTGACAGCAATGGGGCCGGGGGAGGACTGGGCAATGCAGATCATGTTGAGCATCTCATCCTCGTCGATCCATCCGTATTGCTCAACGAACTTTTTGCGCATCAGCGGTACGATCACATAGCCGCCGCCGAATGTGAACGCGCTCAAATAGAACGTCGATAAGAATAGCTTGAACAGACTGAAATCTTTTTTCATTGGCCGCCTCCGCTGTCGATGGAATGCTTACAAAGTAAAAATCATCCGGCAAAGCACTTGGTTTGATTTATTTTGGCATCCCATAAAAACACTGACAACGGGCCTGCTTCACTGTGATTTCATTGCACAGCACCCGTTTGCATGGGGTGGTTCTTTTTAATGCTCGGAGAATCCTGTAGAAGCCTTTTGGAAGCATTAGGATGGTAGTTTTATACCAAAATCAATCAAAGGATATCAGCGGCACTTTCCCTTGTCAAGCTGGAGATCGGTGCTTGCAAATGTTGTCTGCATACAGGTATGGGCACTTATGAGATAGTCTGCTTTTATTATCGAACGATTATCGAACGATCGTTTCAAAGCGAATATTTGGTTTACCGGAAAGTGAGGGGTGCCGAGTTTGAATGAGATTATTTGGTCATCCGACACGGACAGGATATATTGCTCGAGGTGCTTGTGTAAATCGTGCAATTTTGCAGGGGGCAGGGTGAGCAAATGGATTCGTATTCAAGCAAGGCCCGTGCGGGTTTGCCAACAAAGCAAGGCAACGGAAATGGATCGTCAAAAACCTGCAACCATTGTGAATTGATATAAAAATAACAATGTTGAATAATGGAAACATATAGAATAAAATGTAATAGAAAATAGAAATAAGCAATTGATATCACCTAACGGTGAAGTTTCGCGCCCTTTCGTAACATGCGACTGCTTTGCGTTGTGTATAAGCACAGGAGTTGGGAATTTATTGAAAGCATTGAACATTTCAAATCAACCGGTTTCATTTCGAGAATTAAAGGATCTGTAATCAGCATCGGATTGAACGACATTGTGTGGATGATAAAACATTGATAGGAAAAGATGTTTCACCTTTATATGTAGCATCTCTTCAGCGTGTGTTCAAAGGGGATTGGGTTTTCTGACTTTGGAAAAGCGGACGATGTTTCCGCATACTTTGGAAAACAGTACAAACAGATGCTTTCTATGCTTTTCTGTATAGCACCTATGGAAATTTCTTTCAAGAACTGTAAGTTTATATATTTGTCGAGTAGGCGCTTGGCCCTGCACCAATCAGCAGAAAAAGCGGGAAGCGAGATCCATTTCTGATCGGATGGATGCTCCGGTGGACAAGAAACCCATTCGTTGGCGATACGAATGGAAATATGAAAAACAAGGATTGCCGTTGGCTATAGACGCGCTACAAGGGATGTTTCAAGTAAGGTCATTGCGTTTGCCAAAGCCACAGCATGGTAACGGGTAACGGCAAAAGCGGGTTGCTCGATCGGTTTAATGTGATTGAGGAAACGGACAAAGAAGGGTGCAGCGGCCAGGCGGGTCGCGCCGGGTTTTATTTGGATGGGTATGGTGCTGCCCGGTCTTGACGGTGTTGAGACGTTTAAGGCAAGCAGACATGGTGCCATTACCGTGAACGTCCCGAGAAAAGCCCAAACGGCAGTGTACCGACACGCGACTGCGAAGCCATTCTTTTTTATGGATTTAATGCATTCAAGGCAAAACCCATCAAAGGAAAAGACTTCTTTAAGGGGATAGGCGAGGTGTATTATGGCAAGTAACAAAACAAGGTTTTTGGCCATCGATGACAAGCCCGACAATCTGATCACGCTACAAGCGCTTATCATGGAGGCGTTTGCTGACGCAACCTTATTTACGGCTTCATCTGGCCAAGAGGGTCTTGAAATCGCCGCCAAAGTGGATCCGGATGTGATACTGCTGGACATTGTCATGCCGCAGATGGACGGCTATGAGGTTTGCCGCAGGCTCAAAGCGGATCAAAAGCTGAGGGATATACCCGTCGTTTTTATCACAGCCACCAAAGGCGATAAGCGGAGCAGAATTACCGCGTTGGAATGCGGCGCGGAAGCATTTTTGGACAAGCCCATCGATCGGAGCGAACTGATCGCACAAATCCGCGCCATGGAAAAAATACGTGTGGCGAATGTTGAAAAGCGCGATGAAAAAGAACGGCTCGACCGTCTGGTTCAAGAGCAGACAGAAGAATTGGTCAAGGCATATCGGGAAACCATCGAGCTATACGAAGCGGTTAAACGGGAGAATGAAAACCGCAAAAAGAGCGAATCGGCACTGCTCGAAGCCCAGCGTGTGGCACATATCGGGAGCTTTGAGTACGATGTTGAAAGCGATACGCTTGCATGCACGGACGAGGGACTGGCCATCTGCGGCGTCGAACGCGAAGCATTCAATGGCGCGGCCGATGCGATCCTTCGGCTTATACATCCCGCCGACAGGGAAGCGGTGGATAAAGCCAACGCCAAGGCCATGGCCGAAAAAAAAGGAGCCCAGTACACCTGCCGTATGATTCGCACGGACGGTGAAGCGCGCATCGTGAACGTGCGATTGCTTCCGGTATTCGATGAGAACGGAATACATATAAAAAACATCGGCACCGTGCAGGATGTCACCGAACACAGAGCCATGGAGGAAGCGATAAGGGCAAGCGAAGAGGAGTATAAGTACATTTTCGACAATTCGGTTGTCGGAAAATCAATTACATTTGTTTCCGGCGAAATCAGGGTAAACAACGCATTTTGTAAAATGCTTGGATACACCAAGGAAGAACTTGCCAGCGATAGATGGCAAGATATTACGCACCCGGATGATGTCGAAAGAAGTCGGCTTGAGTTGGAACCACTTTTTTTGGGAGAAAAGAAAGAAGTGCGTTTCGAGAAAAGATACATAAAAAAGGATGGTTCCGTTGTTTGGGCACAAGTGCAGACAAATGTTCGGCGGGATGCGGATGGGGAACCTTTGTATTTCATGACGAGTGTCACCGATATTTCTTCGCAAAAACGCTCAGAGGAAGCATTGAAGGAAAGCGAATTGCGCTTCCGGACGCTGGTGGAAAATGAACTGGCGGGCGTCTTTATCATTCAAGGCCAGAAACATATCTATGTAAATCCGGCGTACTGCGCAATTGGCGGATACACGGCGGAGGAGATCTATAAAGCCAACATTTATGACAACATCCATCCGGACGACTTGAAACTCGTAAAGACCAATGTCAATAAAAAGCTCGACAAAGAGAATGAAAGGACGCATTACACATTCAGGAGAAGACACAAAAATGGTGATTATCGAATGGTTGAATCCATGTCGGTGGGCATCATAATCAACAACCAACCAGCAATCGTCGGAAATATCATCGATATCACAGAGCGAATGCGTATAGAGAATGAATTGATTGAAAGTGAAAAACGTTTTCGGACGCTGAGCGAAAACGCATTGATTGGCGTTTGTATTATTGATGAAGATGGGAAACGACGATATTCGAACAAGGTTTACAATGAAATAATGGATTATTCTCCGCAAGAAGCAACGGATTATGATATATTCGCGGGCATTCATCCGGATGATCTGGAAAAGGTTCGGGAAAGCGTGCGGGATAAACTGAGCGGGAAGGTTGAAACCACGCGGAACGAGTATAGAAGAAAACATAAAAATGGTGAATATCGGACAATTGAGACCTATGACAAAAAGGCATTCATCGACGGCTGCCCTGCGATCATCAACTGCGTCATTGATGTTACAGAGCGCAAGTTGGCTGAGGATAAACTGAGGGAAAGCGAAGAAAAGTTTGCCAAAGCATTTCACACGGCGCCGTATTCCATCACAATCACGCGTTTAGAGGATGGGAAAATTCTTGATGTGAACGAAGCCTTCGTTTCCATATCCGGATATACGCGGGAAGAAGCCCTTACCAGTTCGTCCATAGCATTGAAATTGTGGGCCGATCCTAAGGACAGTAACAGGGTGCTTGAAGGAATTGAACAGGGAAAGAGTGTGTATAACAAGGAATATCTGTTCCGAAAAAAGAACGGCGAAATCATAACGGGCTTATTCTCTAACCAGCTTATACACCTTGGTTCCGAACCGGCCGTATTATCGAGCGTACTGGACATCACCGACCGCAAGCGGGCGGAAGAGGCGCTGCGACGCGAGCAAAACCTGGCCAAGATGTATTTGGAAACGGCGAACGTCATGTTTATTGCAATTGACAGAAACGGTACGGTAACGCTCATCAACAATAAGGGCTGTGAAATTTTAGGGCGTGAGCAGGGGGTTATTGTTGGGAAAAACTGGATCGAAAACTTTATCCCGCAAGCGGCGAGGGCGGACATTGAGGAAGTCTTTGGGAAGATTGTATCAGGCGAAGTCGACGCCGTGGAATATCATGAGAACCCGGTTGTCAACGCCGCAGGCGAGGAGAAGCTGATTTCCTGGCACAACACAACGTTGCATGACGATGTGGGCAACATCACCGGGTTATTCAGCGCGGGTATCGACATCACCGAGCACAAACAGGCAGAGGATAAACTAAAGGAAAGCGAAGAGCGGCACAGTCTACTGATTTCACAGATGACTTCGGGGCTTGCCTTGCATGAAATCATATTGGATGACGCGGGAAAGCCCATAGACTACCGCTTTTTGGATGTTAACAAGAGCTTTGAGCGACTGACGGGCCTTTTGGGAAAAAATATCATAGGTAAAACGGTTCTTGAGGTGATGCCGGGTACCGAACGCTATTGGATTGAAGAGTACGGCCACGTGGCGCTTACGGGCAAGCCGCTTCACTATGAAAATTATTCCCGGGAACTCGGTAAATACTACGAAGTGTCGGCCTATCAGCCACAGTACAAACAATTTGCAGTCATTATAACGGATGTTACAAAACAAAGGGCAGCCGTTGAAACACTGAAACAGAGCGAGGCAAAATTTAGGACCTATACGGAGATGGCGCCGGTGGGTATTTTCGTCACCGATGAGCAAGGCCGCTACCTCGAGGTGAACAAAGCGGCCTGCGATATGACAGGGTACACGGAGCAGGAATTGCTGGGCATTTCGATACCCGAATTTTTGGCACCGGAATCATTGGATAGAGGGATCGCATTATTTCAGGAATTATTGAAAAGTGGGCATGCAAAAGGCGAACTCAAAGGGCGCACAAAGGGCGGGGAAACTTATTGGATTGATCTTTTTTCCGTGAGAATCTCGAATAACCGCTATATGGCCTTTTGCATGGATATCTCCGACCGCAAACGCGATGAGGAACGCATTCTATATCTGATTGACCACGACCATTTGACCGGCATTTACAACCGGCGGTACTTTGAACAAGCTCTGGCAAAACTCGATGTTGTCCAAAACCTGCCGATAGCCATCGTGATGGGCGATGTCAACGGCCTTAAACTGGTCAACGATTCCTTTGGTCACGCAGCGGGTGATGAAATTCTTAAAAAGGCATCGGAAATAATCCAAAAAGCATGCAGGCATGGTGATATTGTTGCTAGAACCGGCGGCGATGAGTTTGTACTTTTGTTGCCAAAAACGGATGAGGCAGAGACTATGGAAATCATCAAACGCATCAAGGATATGGCTATGAACGAGATGACTGGGTCGGTGACGCTGTCTATATCACTTGGGTATCGAAGCAAAAGCGATATGGAAGAGAATATTCAAGAGGTATTGGTCGAGGCGGAGAACGATATGTACAGGCATAAGATATACGAGAGCTCAAGCATGCGGAACAAAACCATCGACGTGGTTATGCATACACTGTTTGAGAAGAGCAGTCGGGAAATGATGCATTCCAGAAGGGTCAGTGTTATTTGCGAAGCAATTGCAACTCAGATGCATTTTGACAAGGATCATATCGAGCAAATGAGATTGGCCGGGCTGTTGCATGATATTGGGAAAATAGGTGTTGAAGAAAGCATACTAAACAAAACGCAGAAATTGAACAAAAAAGAATGGGAAGAAATGCGAAAGCATCCGGAAGCGGGTTGGCGAATCCTCAACGCAGCCAGCGAGTTTTCGGAACTGGCAAATTTTGTGCTTGAACACCATGAACGATGGGACGGAAAAGGGTATCCCAACGGCCTCAAAGGAGAGGGAATCTCATTGGGCGCCAGAATCATCGCCGTTGCGGATGCCTACGATGCCATGACAAGTGGAAGGACGTACCGTAATAAGTTGAGCATTGAGGACGCCATCCGGGAGACAAAGCGGTGCATCGGCACACAGTTTGACCCCACGATTGCCAAAATTTTCATTGAGCAGGTATTGGAGAAAATCCAGTAGCCGTGCGACCTAAGCCATGGATGTGGTAGCTTACATGATTAAAACACCGGCGTAAACACGTCTTAAGGGGCATCGGGGTGGGATATGGTTGTTGATATAACTTAAACCAAACGCGGAACAGGCTTCTGATAAAGATTGTATTCATACGGGACGAGAGGATCAAGAAGTTACACATCCCCGTCTTTGGTCATCGAGTAGAAAAAACAAAAAAGCGGATCCAACTGGATCCGCTTTTTACATGCAATTACTTCTTCCGCGCCACGATGGCGATTAAATTCATATACTTGCCCGCGCCGGCCTCCATGGCTTTGCGGTCCCCTATGGCGTAGGGATTGTCGCAGGCAAGCCAATCGTTCCAGCATTCGTCAAACCCCTGCATTTCAACCATTGATTCGATGTCGATCAGAGCGGATTTTTCAAGCAGTGAGCGCCACCAGGGTATGGAACGGATCGTATCTATATCCTCCAGTGTCCAGGATTTTGCCATCTCGTCTGGCAAGATGCCGTTAAGTTCATGCTTTAGTCCCGGAACGGCGATGGCGATGATGCCGCTGCGCTTGACCAGCGGCGCGATTTTTTCATCCATCACGTGCTCTTCCCGCCCGAAATAGTGGTAGGCATCGATGCTGATAACAGCGTCGAAGTATTCGTCCGCATACGGCAGATCCGTCGCGTCTGCGTGTATGGGGATCACACGATCCTCAAGGTTGAAATCTTTGATACGCCGGTAATTTTCACTGGCGGCGATCCATAGATCGGTGGCAAAAACCTGTGCACCAAACTCTTTGGCCAAAAACAGGGAGGTTAATCCTGTGCCGCAGCCTAGATCCAGTATCCGCATGCCCGGGCGAATGGGAAGAGCCGCCGTCAGTTCTTCCGCCATCTTGATGGCGTTGGGCCCCATCAGGTTGTCACGAATGAACTTCGGATCGTATGCTGTACTTTTATTGTATTTCATCTCTATTTCCTTTCAAAACAAAGTGGGTCACGCCCTGCGAAAAAAACGAGCAGGCATAATACCTGCCTACCCAATACCCACTATCGTGAAATGGATCAAGCCGGATATCGGTCCGCAAGGCTTTTTGGGTGCAATAAAAAAGAATCGCTTCTCATCGCAACCCGAAAAATCAAATCACCTTACGCAACAACCGGCAAAAACACACCTCTTTCGTTTTGACCTATATTCATGGTAACATATCGTGTTGTTTTGTCAACCAGCGTGATTGATCCCATCTACGCGTTATGATGGGAATGGTATATACACGTCAATTCCGAAGATGCCGTGCTTTGCAAATATAGGCATCCATGTGGCAGTTGCCTTGGAAAACAGAAAATCCAAATGAATACATCGCTGGAACTGATGGAAATTAAAGCAGTGACTGTTGATATTATGAACGAAAAACCATCTACAAGCGTACGCTATTGCGGCGAGAGAAATCCCCTGATACACTATTAATACCAATAATACCAATTGTTGCATCGATGATGGATAAACAAAAAGAAAGGGTAGTGCGATCATGACCAATGATACGCTTCATACCATCAAAAACCGCCGTAGCATTCGCAAGTTCAAGGCTGAGCAGATTGAGAAAAAGGAGCTGGACGCCTTATTAGAGGCAGCGATCTACGCACCCAGCGGCAGCAACAGTCAATCCTGGCTGTTCACGGCCATACAGAATACGGAAGTTCTGCAAACGCTCAAAAAAATGGCAAGAGAGCGAATTCTTTTGTGGGAATTGCCGCAAGGCGCCTATAGAGGCAAGACAAAGACGGTGATCAGGGCGCAGAGGGAGGATTACAGTTTCTTCTACAACGCACCGACGTTGATCATCGCATCAAATATCAAGTATACCAATGCCATGGCGGATTGCGCGCTTGCGCTTGGCAATATCTTTTTGGCGGCTACTTCCATCGGACTGGGTTCGTGCTGGATCAATCCAATTGCATGGCTGAACGATGACGACATTATTAGGGACTATCTAACCACGTTAGGGATCCCACGCGATCACGTGATCTGCGGGTCCGCCGCCATCGGGTACATCGATGGCGAAGCGCCCAAAGCGCCGCGACGGAAACCGGATACCGTACACATCATTGCATAATGTTGGGTTTGAAACGATACGGAGGATGAAAGCATGTATTTTCAAAGCAAAGGCGTAGAGAACACCGAAGCGGCGGTAAAATTGGCTATTGAAACGGCGAAGGAACGAGGCATCCGCCATGTGGTTATTTCTTCCAACACCGGCAATTCCGCCATGCTGTTTGCCAAAAGCGGGCTGCACGTGGTGTGTGTGGCGCATACGTACGGGTTTGTGGAAAAGGGAAAGAATGAATTGACGGATGAAATGCGCCAAACGCTCAAAGAAAACGGCATCGATGCGCTGACCGCCACGCACGTATTGAGCGGGGCGGAGCGGAGCATCAGCAAACGATACGGCGGAGCGTCGCCCGTTGAGATGATGGCGCATACGCTCAGAATGTTCGGCCAGGGCACCAAGGTATGCGTAGAATGTTCTACGATGGCGCTGGACGCAGGGTTGATCCCCTACGGCGAGGAGATCATCGCGCTGGGCGGCACCAGAAGAGGCGTGGATACGGCGCTGATCGTAAGCCCGGAGCATGCAGACAGCATCCTGGACACAAAGATCCACCAGATCATCTGCAAACCCTACAATCCGTAAAAGGCGTACCCCCATCGCAGCATACATGGAATCACAAACGCATGCATTTGGATAGAACGCATGCGTTAAGTAGAACGACGTGTATTTGATTTATTCAAACGGCGGGACGGTTGGTGGCGTTGTAGTAGTTCTGGATGACGGACTGTACATACTTGCGCAGAATGCCGCGGCAAAGGGAGGCGAACACCGTTGCTGCGATCAAGGAGGAGAAGCCAATGTATACCTGCCATGACATGTGGTCGGTGTTCATGTGTATCAGCGTCCCCCAGATTAAAAGGATCATAGAGAGGATCATGAGCGAAGCGCTTACGAAAAAAATCTTTGTGAATTTCTTTTTAAATGGATTGTCGGCGCTTTCCCTGAACAGGCAGGCCAACAGGCGTTCCTCGTGTTGCTCGGCAATAACGCGCGCATAATACTTCAGTTGGCTCTCGGGCAGGTCTTGGTGCGGTTCACATACGGGCAGATCAAGATATCCAAACGGTTCCATACTGTATCCCTCAATTCGTTCGATTCCAGTATGCCCGCGGTACGATGCGTATATGTATGTGCAATTGAAAATAAAAAAATTGACAATTCTAAAACCGTTGCAGCCGCAAAAAAGGCTTGTGCAACGGTTTTAAGTCGCTCCGTCACGTTCTAAAGTGTGGCAGGCAAAGCGTGCGAATTCCGTGCCCGTCGCTTTCAGCCATCCAGTTGCAAAAGAAGCTGTGCGGCATCGATACAAAACCGGCTGTCCTTGATGCCAAGCTTCACTTTATAAACCCCGTTGGCGTCGTTCGCATCGTTCATGCGCGCAAGCGCTGAGGCGGCGTCTGCCTGCGCGATGTCCGCAACCGATGCGTATCCGGCGTCGAACAAAACGCGCGCGGCCAACGCGCCCACGCCGTTGATCCTGACCAAGTTGCACAGACAGTACAGCTCGTCCGATGCGTCGGGTCCGCTTTTAAAGTAGTCTTTGGAATTCTTGATGCCCGATTGTAAAAGCCGTTGAATCAGCGAGGTGTCGATGCCGGGGAAGTCACGTAAAAGCACCCGCTTTTGGGAAAGGCCGCCGATCTGCCGCTTTAACATCACCAGATACGCTTTGGGTACGCCACTGCTTTGTGAAAAGGCATCGATCTTTTTGGGGGAGGACAACGCACTTTTGAGCTGCGCAACATTCAAAATGCCCATGCGCTGAATTGCTTCAAAGTTGCCGTCAAGATTGTTGAGCAGCATCCTGCGCCCCGGGAGCAGCGTCTGTCCCTTAAGTATCGTAAGATAGCGCGCTACGGATAAACGGCTCAGATCCACATCGTATTTCAAAGCACTGTCTCCTTTAGCATCAAACGACGGTTTGTTGTATCCTATCGTGGCCGTTACAATTCCACGCTGTCTCCGGCATACAGCACCTTGCAGCGCTCAGCGAAAAACCGTTGCATCTCGCAGATGGCAAACAGCCCCGTGCAGTGCAACGGATAGATGTGTCGTATGTTCATATCCACCATGGCCTGCATCGTCATTTGCAGCCGTATCGGTCCGGCGTTTTCAAGATGCATGCCCGCAAACAGCGCGTGTACCGTTGTGCCGGGAAACAGCGTTTTGGCCGCTTTGACGCCGTTGATCACGCCGGGATGACTGCACCCGAGAAAGATGCAAAGCCCCTCATTCGTGTTGATGATTAGCATCTGTTCGTCCTGGAACATATCCTTGCTCTTGTTCGTTTCATCCCCTGTGTAGAGCCCCTTTGCAATGTCCTCAAAACCCGTTGAATCCGGGATGTCGCCCAACAGCGCCATATTGTGTGCCACCATGGTGATACCGTTTGTCAAAACGAGGTTTTGTTTGATCGTTTCCGATTCGTCAACGGACCACGGTATGCCAATTTCCCGATAACTCCCATCGTCGTTACGGGCATATTTTTGTACAAACGCATCCCTGTGTGCATAGACTCTGGGATGGATTGTTGTCTTTGGAAAATGCATGAGGCCGCCACAATGGTCATAGTGGCCGTGGCTCAATACGATTCGGGACACCCTTTCAAGATCCAAGCCCATTTCCCTGGCGTTTTGTACATAGACATCGGACTGGCCGGTATCAAAAAGTAAGGAATCGTTATCATGTTCGATCAGAATTGATAAACCATGTTCCGCTAGCACACCGCGCCGTCTAACCTTATCGTCCGAGAGTATATGTATTTTCATCAAATTTTCCTCCTATAAACGCATACCACTAGGAACAGATGCTCCTATGATAAACTTAACTGCTTACAGCGTGCCTGTCAACGCCAAAAAGACGGATATTATCTCCTGTTATTTGATTGTAAAATAAAATTTATTTTTCGACGGGTTCAGTATCATCAAACTGGCAGAATTTGCCTGTATGTGGGGACAAACGCCGCGGGTATGTTGCTCTTTACCCCAGCCCCGCTCTATTGACAGGTAAAAATGACGGTAGTACAATACATCTTGTATGGTAGTGTTTTATTAGACCATATATATTGTATACGCAGAAGATGATACCACGACATAGAAAAATAAGAGGTAAGGGCATTATGGTAAATCAGATTATCAAACGAGACCGTTCCTGCGTCCCCTTCAAACACGAAAAGATTGTGTTGGCCATCTTCAAAGCGGCGCAGGCGGTGGGTGGCAACGATTTTGTAACATCCGAGCGGTTGGCGGGCCAAGTCATCCGACTGGCGGATGAGAGATATCCCGACGGCATTGCCGAGGTAGAGGGCATTCAGGACCTCGTCGAAAAGGTGCTGATCGAGGAAGGTCATGCCAAGACGGCCAAGGCATATATCCTCTACCGTGAAAAGCGGCGGGCGGCGCGCGAGAACAACGCGTTGATTGGCGCTACCATCAACATGTTCACAGAGTACCTCAATGACCGCGACTGGCAGATCAACGAGAATGCCAACACGCAAAAATCCATCAATGGATTGAACAACTACATCCGTGAGGCGTTTACCAAGAACTATTGGCTGCACGAGGTATATCCTGACGACATCCGCGAGGCACATCTAAACGGCGACATTCATCTGCACGATCTTGGGTTCTTCGGCCCGTATTGTGCGGGCTGGGATTTAAGGCAGATACTCACCAACGGTTTCGGTGGCGTACCCGGCAAGGTGGAATCCAAACCGCCCAAGCATCTGCGCTCGTTTTTGGGCCAGATCGTCAACTCCACCTTTACCACGCAGGGTGAGACCGCCGGCGCACAGGCATGGTCGTCGTTTGATACGTACTGTGCGCCGTTTATCCGTTACGACAAGCTGGATTATAAAGCGGTACGGCAGGCGTTGCAGGAATTTATCTTCAACCTGAACGTGCCCACACGGGTAGGATTCCAATGCCCGTTTTCCAATTTAACGTTTGATATCGTTCCGCCGAGAACGCTGCGCAAACAGAACGTGATCGTCGGCGGTGAGATGAAAGACGATACCTATGGCGATTTCCAGGCTGAAATGGATCTGTTTAACATGGCCTTTTGCGACGTCATGATGGAGGGGGATTCCAAAGGAAGGGTGTTTACGTTCCCCATACCCACCATCAATGTCACCAAGGATTTTATGTGGGACAGTCCGGTGACGGATAAATTTATGGAGATCACCTGCAAGTACGGCATTCCGTATTTTTCCAACTACATCAATTCCGACCTCAATCCCGAGGACGCGCTGTCCATGTGCTGCCGCTTGCGGCTTGACACGACCGAGCTTAGAAAGCGTGGCGGCGGACTGTTTGGCTCCAATCCGCTGACCGGTTCCATCGGCGTGGTTACTGTCAATCTCCCCAAGCTTGCGTATATCTCAAAGGGCGAGTCGGAGTTTAGAACGCGGCTGTGGCAGCAGATGAACTTAGCCAAGAACAGCTTGGAGATCAAACGGAAAATCATCGAGGAGCAGACGGACAAGGGGTTGTACCCGTACTCCGCCAACTTCCTCAAGGACATCAAGATCAAGACAGGCAGTTATTGGTACAATCATTTTAACACCATCGGACTGATTGGCATGAACGAGGCATGCGAGAATCTGTTGGGCGTCCAATACGACCTGACAACCAATGAGGGCCAGCAGTTCGCCATACGTACGCTTGAATACATGCGCGAGGTTATCAAGGATATACAAGACGAGACAGGGAACTACTACAACCTCGAAGCCACACCGGCGGAGGGGACGAGTTATCGTCTTGCCAAGCGCGACCGGGAACGGTATCCCGACATAATAACCGCCGGGGAAAGCGTACCGTTCTACACGAATTCGACGCAGCTGCCGGTGGGTTATACCGACGATATTTTTGAAACACTGGATCTTCAGGACGAATTGCAGACGCTGTACACCGGTGGCACTGTGTTGCACCTTTACTTGGGCGAAGAGATTCGTGACAGGGGCGCGGCAAAGAAGCTGATTAAAAAAGCGTTTACGAAATACAAGCTGCCCTATCTGTCGCTAACGCCCACGTTTTCCGTGTGCAACGACCACGGCTACATTGCGGGCGAGCACTTTAACTGTCCCGAATGCGGCGAGCCCGCGGAGGTATGGAGCCGCGTGGTGGGCTACCTACGGCCGGTGCAGAACTTCAACGAAGGGAAGCGCGAGGAATACCAACAGCGCAAAAAATACGCCATAAAGGGATAAACATGGACATTGCGGGTCTGATTAAAAGCACATTGGTGGACTATCCCGATCATGTCGCGTGCGTGTTGTTTGTCGGCGGCTGCAACTTCAACTGCTTCTATTGCCATAACCGGCAGCTTTTGGATGGCACGCAGCCGAACAAGGACGATGGGGAGATATGGGAATTTCTCCAAAAGCGCAAGAACCAGTTGGACGGTGTGGTCATCACCGGTGGCGAACCCACCATATGGCCCGACCTGTTATCGTTTATCCAAAGAATCAAGGACATGGGCTACAAGGTGAAGCTGGACACGAACGGTTCCAGACCCGGTATTGTGGCGCAATTGATATCCGAAGAACTCGTGGATTACGTTGCCGTAGACTATAAAGCGCCGCTTTTCAAATACGAGGGGATATGTGGCGAATATGCAGATGCGCAGGCGGTGCTTCAAACCGTTGACGTGCTTACAAAGAGCGGGATTGATTTTGAGGTGAGGACCACCGTCATCCCCCAGCTCACCAAGGCGGATTTAATGCTGATGGCGCAGGAATTGCCCGTCGTGCCGCGGTATGTACTCAACCGCTACCGCCCGCCGGAACACTATTTACCACGCGATGAGCAAAGGATCAAAAAGAAGCCGTATACCATTCAACAGATCGAGGCGTTGGCCCAATTCATCCGCACCATACAGCCGAACGTCAGGACATAAGCCGGTACGCATCCTTGTTATGCCGATGCGAAAACATCCGCTTTTTCTGCGGATGTTTTGCTTGTATAAAGACCATACCATAGTCAAATTTATCATGATTTACATATTGTTGGATAACGGGCTTTGCCAAAACAATGTGGTATGCAGGGCGCGGTTATACCAACTAGGGGATTCTATCAAAGGATACACCCTATACGCAAGGTGATGGCATGCTGTGCGCTGAAGAATTGGTATCCATGGTAAACGCTATCTCCATCGGCATGAGTCAGGGGAGAAATGCCGAAGAGTTGGCGTTTTTATCCAGTGTTCTGAGCCTCATTGCGAGTACGCTGTCAACCATAGCTGTACAGAGAGAATGGATGGAAGACTTGACGGATGAGACGCCTATCGATGTGGAATAGCTGCATCGGTGACGGCTCTCTATATAGGCCGATAATAGAGAAACGACCGCAAAAATGCGCGGTCGTTGTTTTTATCAAAAAACTTACAGCTCAAGCAGCGCCCTAACCTGCGCCTCGTGCTGAAACAGCGCGCAGCCCCCGTCGTGTTCGCCGCCGACAAGCCCTTCCTCCCGAAGGCGCTTGAAAAACGGCGAATCCAGAACCTCCAGTAACGTGTGATTCAACAGGCTCCGGTCCGAATACGGAGAGAACGGGCAAGCCTCCGCGTCGCCTTGGGGGTTGATGTGCAAAAATCCGCGTCCGCCGGCGAGGCATCCGCCCATATGCTGCTCGTCACCGGGGAAGGAGAGGAAGATCAGCGTTTCGTATTGGCTACGCAAATCCTCCAGCGTTTGCTCAAACGCGAGGCGTTCCCCCTCGTTCTGCGCGAGATGTTCGGTGCCTTTTTCAATGGGAACAAACGAGATGAAAAAGGCAAGGCGGCACCCATAATCGTGCAGCGCGTCCAAAAACGGTTTGGATGTGAGCTCGTCCGCATTTTCCGTCGTTACCGTAAGCGATGTGCCGAACAGGATACCGCGTTTTTTCAGCATGCGCATCACGCCAAGCTGTGCGTCGTACGTGCCTGTGCCCCGCCTTTCGTCCGTCTTATCGCGGCTGCCCTCCAGACTCAATATGGGGATGAGGTTTCTGTTTTTGTCCAACAGATCGATGGCGTCCTTGTCCAACAGCGTGCCGTTTGTGAAGATGGGGAAGATCATGCTCTTGATTTTGGCAGCCTCGTTGAGCACGTCGGCGCGCATGAACGGCTCGCCCCCTGCCAGCAGACTGAACGATATGCCCAGTTCCGCCGCTTGAGCGAAGATGCTTTTCCACTGTGCGGCGGTCAGCTCCTGCGTATCGCTTTGGCCGCATAGACCGTTGGCCCTGGCATAGCATCCCTTGCAATGCATGTTGCAATCGCCGGTGATGCTGCAGATCAAAAAGGGCGGTATATGCTTTCCTTGCGACTCGTAGGCGTCCCGCCTTTGCATATTTTTGATATTTTCGCCCCGGTATCTAACCAGAAACGCCGTTTCCCTTGGATTTTTAAGCGAGGATTTGATCACGTCCGCAATCAATTCCTCAATGCCTTCGCTCAGGTAACCCGAAAAATCCTTTTGATGCGCCATAACAGCAGCCCCTTACATTAAATCCACATGGTTATCATACGCAACCGGTGAAAAAAAGACAATAACGGGATGATAAAAGGAAAGGCAATGCATGCACGGGGCGGGATAATTATAAAAGTGCAAACCCTGTCCTTGTAGATTCTTGACAAACGGAATGATCGGGCCTATAAATGAGTGAGCACTCACTCAACGATGAAGGAGGCATCACATGCAGACGGATCAGGCCAACTACGATATTCAGGAAGTGCTTGACGATTATGCCCGGCATGTGTCGGATAAAGAAATCAGAATCATCAACGCCGCCATCAACGCCTTTTCCGAGAAGGGTTTTAAATACACCAAAACGCGGGAGATCGCCGAACGCGCAGGTGTGGCGGAGGGTACGATCTTCCGGTATTTTAAAACCAAGGATGCCATTTTGGAAAAGATGGTGCCGCTTCTGGTCAAGGTCATGCAACCCAGGTTGGAAGCGCCCATTGTGGCCATCATCCACGACAACGGGCAAAAGAGCATCGACGCGGTGCTGTGTGCCATCCTGTTGGATCGGCTACAGATCATACGGGACAACGGGCGCTTTTTAAAATCGGTGGTGCCGGAACTGTTCCACAGGGCGCCGCTTCTCAATCAACTCAAGGAAAACCTGTTGCCGCTTATCAAGCGGTATATCCAACAGATACTCGATCACGCCAAGCAGCGCGGTGAAATAGATCAAAACGTGCGCGCAGACATTGCGACGGAACAATTGCTCGGGTTTGTACTGGCGTATTCCTTGATCAACGACCTTGGCGACGAGGAAGCGGTCAAACGGGATATCCATGATTTTGTACACTATACGATGAGGGGATGGAAATGACATGCACATGATTGAAGCGATGGATGTGCAAAAACAATTTGGATCGGAGCAGGTGCTCCGTGGCGTCGACCTTTGCGTGGACGCGGGTGAGATATTGGGCATACTCGGGCCCTCCGGCGCGGGCAAGACGACGCTGGTCAAGGGCTTGATCGGCGTTTTAAAGCTGACAAGTGGCTGCGTATCCATCCAAAACACCAAAATGCCCAACCTTGCTATGATGGACAGCATCGGGTACATGGCGCAGCAGGATGCGTTGTATGAGGATTTGACAGGCTTGCAGAACCTCGTGTTCTACGGGCGGCTCAAGGGTATGGGCAAACGCGAAGCGCAAGCCAAGGCCAACGCGCTGATGGACCTGGTGGACCTTGGACGGGACAAGGGCAAAAAGATCGTCCACTATTCGGGTGGCATGAAACGGCGCATGTCTTTAACGGCGGCGCTGATCGGTAACCCTGACGTGATCGTGTTGGACGAGCCTACAGTGGGTATCGATCCCGTGTTGAGGGAACTGTTTTGGGCGGAGTTTCAAAGGCTTAAGAACGAGGGCAAGGCCATCATCCTCACCACCCATGTGATGGACGAGGCGGACAAATGCGATAGGCTGATTCTGATACGCAACGGGGAGATCATCCAGAACGGAACGCCGCAACAGCTTCGGGCGCTCACGCCGGAAGGCACGCTGGAAGCCATCTTTATCCGCACGGCCAAAGGGGAACCATTGGGAGGGGAAGCGCAATGAAAAGCCTGATTATAGCAGGACGGCTGATCCGCCAAATCAACGGTGACAAACGGACGCTGGCGGTGATGATCATCGCCCCCATTATGATCATGACGCTATTGTATTTTCTGTTGTCCTCGTGGATCACCACCGTGAACATCGACGTGGTGGATGCAAGCGGCGTCGACCTCGATGCGCTGGATGAAATGGCGGATATTACCGTGGTATCCTCCGAGCAGGAAGCAATCGATCGGATTATAAACGGGGACAGTGATGGATACATCGATGGGGACAAATTTGTTGTAGAGGGTACCGATCCCAGTATCAGCGCGATGGTGCAAAAGGTCTTTGTCAGCTATGCGATGGCGCAAACGCTATCCGCGCTGCCCAATGGGCAAAACCTGATGAGAAATATCGGTGAAGGCATCACGGTGGAAGCGTACTACGGCAGCACCGACTACGATCAGTTTGATTTTCTCGCCCCCAGCATGATGGGTTTTATCATCTTCTTTCTGGTATTTCTGTTGTCCGGCATCGCCTTTTTACGCGAGCGGATCAGTGGTACGCTGGAGCGGGTGATGGCGACCAGTTTGAAACGCAGATCGCTGGTCGGCGGCTATTTTTTGGGATTTGGCGTGTTTGCCGCGCTGCAAACCGTGGTGATCCAGGTATTTTTGTTCTATGTGTTGGGTATCCACACCGATACGGACTTTTTTTTGATCCTGCTGATTGATCTTATCATTGCGGGCACGTCGCTGGCGCTGGGTACGCTGCTGTCCGCGTTCGCACGGAACGAGTTCCAACTGTTCCAGTTCATTCCCATCATCATCATTCCACAGATGATGTTTTCCGGCCTGTTCAATTTACGCGAGGTTCCGGTGCTTTTGCAGGGCCTTGCCAAGGTGTTTCCGCTCAACTACGGAGCGGACGCGCTTCGGGACGTGATGCTCAAGGGGCAGGGATTTGCCCAAGTCTATCCGGATCTGTTGATCATGATGGGCTTTACGGCGCTGTTCATTGTGCTCAACATTGCGGCATTGAAAAAATATCGAAACGCATAGCGTATACAAAAAAGCCCTGATCTTTCAGGGCTTTTTTCTGAAATTATGAAAACGGCTCAGTCGATCCAGGCAATCAATTCGTCCGAAATTTCCGCGCCATCAACGCTGCCGGTCAGCGCGAGTGAGGGGAGATTGTCCAAAAGGATGTGTGCATACGGCGTTTCGCCCAGCGACATCACCCGGTTTATCATAAAACAGGCAAGCGAGGTGCCGATATGAAGTCGTCTGAATGCCGGCAATACTTCCAGCATACCGATTGATCCATCGTAATGCCGGCCCACAAAGCCGACCAGCGTCCCATGGTAATGGGCCCCGAACACGTCGCCGCTATTCAATCGGCTTACGATGTAATCCCGCTCGAGCGCCATCGTGTAATGTGCCATGACAAAGTCTGTATGTTTTTCGCAAAGCGGGTCAATTATAAGCCCCTCAATCGGCGGGCAGGCCGGGCTTTTGCCCAAAAACACCATCTGACGGCAGGACATTACGTGCGTTGCGTCCGTTTTTTGCACAATGGCATCTATGTTTTGTTCGCGCAACGCCAGAACCTCGGAATATTTGCTTTTATCCCACCAACCGCTGCCGATCAGGGCGTTGTCATCCACGCTGACAAAGTAGATGTTGCGGCTTGAATCATAGAGGATCACGCCGCCGCTTTGGCATGTCACAACGGACGCGCCGCGCTTGAGCGCCTCCAGCGCCGGTGTGTTCTGCAGCCTGTTTTTTTGTAGGTATTCATAGGCACGTTGTTCCATATTGACCATCCATTCTTTGTGAACTGAGCGTGGAACGCAAACCTGTCAGTATTCCAACACCATGATGGGCTTCTTGCCGAACGCCTGACCGTCAAATGCAAAGCCCCGGCTTTGGTACAGTTTCACTGACGCTACGCCGCTTGTATCCACGCCAAGCAATAGCCTGTGCCAGTCCTTGTCCGTTTGGATGCGCTGCAAAAGCAGGTTTATAGCCGCTTTGGCGTAGCCCTTACGCTGGTTTTGATCGATCATCAGCCGGTACAGCCAATACTCGTTGTCGTCACGATCCACGCAGTACATCAAAAAGCCGACAGGCATATCGTCGCTGTATACGGCCAACGGGATGCATTTGTCTTGCACTTTGGATTGCGCGATGGACACGGCGTTGCTCAACACGAGATGCGCCTGCTCCTCGGATACGGACAGATCGATGATGTCGCAGAAATTTGCGTCGTTGATTTCCCTCAGCGCATCAATCCCAAGTACTTCTCCTGTTTGACTCGTTTCCATAATAGCGCACACACCGCTGGATTGGCACGAAAAATACGCGCTATCCGCTTCTTCTCAAGATCCGGCCGCTCTGGGCCGCACGGTTCATGCCGAATACGCTCAGCAGGATAATGAGCGATCCCATGATTTCAAAGATACCGAAGCGCTCGTGCAGTACCAGCACGCCCGCCAGGATGGAGATAACGGTTGTGACGTTTGCATATATGGATACCCTTGCCACGTCGATGTGCGTCATTGCATAGTTCAGCATTAAAAACGCGCCCACCGACGACACGCCGGATAGGTACGCGATACAGATCCAAAAATTGGCGTTTGTCAACGGTACGATCAGCATCTGATGAAAATGCCCGCTACATTGAACAAGGGCGAAGCCCCAAAACACGATGCATCCCAGCGCGAACATCGCGTACGTGCGTTCAAACGCGGTAAAGTCATGGGAACTCTTTCGGCTTAACACGTTGAACAGGGAGGTTGCGCACACCGCGCCCAACAGCAGCAAAAAGCCCAAAAGCGAAAAGCTGCCCAACGTTTGGCCTAACGTCGTCAGGCATACGCCTGCGATGGATACAAGGGCACATAGTATTTGTACGGCACGCGCTCTTTCGCCGAGTATCAGCGATGCAAACACCACGCTGACGATGGGCACCAGCGATAGCATGATGCCCACGAATGAAGTGGCCAACAGCTTTACGCCGTAGTTCTCAAAGATGAAATACACGACCGGCTGGATCAATCCTAATACAAACAGCGGCATCAGCCGCTTGCCGTGAAAGCAAAGACGGAATTTGCCGCTGAGCAAAAGAAGATTTAGAATGACGAAGGCTACGGTGAACCGCACAGCCAGCAACACAAACGGCGAGGCGACGGCCAGTGCCGTTTTGGAGAAAAGAAAACTGAAACCAAAGATGGCGTATCCCAAAAAAGAATACAGTGTGCAAAAGTTATTCCGCTGTGTTTCGCGCATGCCGATCCCCCGATGCCGAATTCAAAACCAACAAACCGATTATACCAGCGGATATGGTTTTGGCAACGCTAAAATTGGGCCGGTGTGTAAAGCCTATGCGTCCGGCCGGTAGGATGGCTTGCTGGATCGGCCGGTTACGCCGTGCCTGTTACGGTATTCCCTTGGACTTATGCACGCCATCTTTTTAAAAGCGCGCGCAAAAGATGAGCCGTTGGCGTAGCCTGTCTGCAGTGCTATGTCGATGATGCGGTACTGTGTATTGATCAGAAGCTCCTTCGCCTTGTCGGTGCGCAGCCGGTTCAGATAGCCGTTGGGCGTTAGCCCGGTCTTATCCTTGAACCAGGCGATGAAATAGGTGGGGTTGTAGTTCTCCATCTGGGCCAATGTGGGGATGTCTATGGTTTCGGCGTAGTGCGTCTCCATGTACTGGATGGATTTGAGTTTGGAGCGCGATGCCAATTTGGCGTAGAGGTAGTAGAACAGGTAGCGCAGGGCGTCGCTGTTAAGATCCAATGAGGCTTCGTGTTTGATCAGCATGATCAACGGGCGCAACACCTCAGTCACGGGAAAAACCGGATTGCGCGAAAAAAAAGCAGCGTCGCTGTCATTTATCGTACCGGCGGGAATGTTGAACCAGAGCACCCTTTGCTCGCATACCACCCGGTGGAACGTATTCGGCGGTACGAACGCGATGTTCCCTTCCTTGAGCAGATAGTCGGTTTCTCCAAGGTGCAGGTGCAACGTTTCGCAGGTAGGGATTATGATGTGGGCAAACGGATGACAGCGACCCGTCATAAAACTGGGTACTGTATTGAAACAGCATTCCACCTTTACCATGCATAATCCCCCCCTTAAAAATTGCATAAACGCTATCGCTTGTTTGGATTATAGCACAGTCGTATGTTTGAGCGTGTGCCAAATATCCATATGCGCCGCTGCGGTGCGCATTCTATGCAAACAAATGAATTCAGGTTAATTTCTACATGAATTTAGGAACAGAGTAAGCGGTGTATCGATGGTAAGATTATTACAGAGAGAGTGCATACGGGTCCGGCGCACGGACACTTTTATACGGGGAGAATGATATGGAGAAAATACGCAACGCTGACAAGCTCGTTCGACACGGCGACAAAGAGGCAAGGGAAAAGGTGTTGTCGCTGATGGACGCGGTTTTGCGCGAAGTGGACGCCGAAGTACGCATCCATGAGATCATGCATCTAAATGGGGATATTTTGCACGTGGGCGAACGAAGTTGGGACTTGAACACCAAACGAAATGTTTATCTGTTCGGTGCGGGAAAGGCGTGTAACGCCATGGCAAAGACCGTGTGCGACATTCTGGGGGACCGGATCACAAAGGGCGTTATTTCTGTCAAGGTTGTGGAACCGGAAGACCGCTACGTCAACACCGACGTCTATATCGGCGGACATCCACTGCCCAACGAACAGGGCATGACTGCTGCCCAATGCATGCTGGACATGATCGACGCGGCGGATAAAGGCGATCTGTTTATTTCGGTGATCAGCGGGGGCAGCAGTGCGCTTTTGACCTATCCGGTAGCGGGCATCACGCTGGATGATGAGATCATTGCACAGGATCTATTGCTCAAGTCCGGTGCAAAGATTTTGGAGATCAACGCGGTGAGGCGGCATATCTCAAGAACCAACGGGGGCCGGCTGGCCCAGCGCATCATGGATAAGGGCGCGGAGCTGATCAACATCATCATAAGCGATGGTGTGGGCGTTAAACCCACATCCAACCGTGGTAAACCCGCCTATTTCGTCGGTACGCCCGTTGAAGCGGACGGAACCACGATTCGCGACGCAAGGAACATGATGGTCAACTACGATCTTAGGGATAGACTGCCCAAAAGCGTTGTGAATTTCATCTATGACGATGAACGCATCACCGAAACGCCCAAACAATTTGGGGACAGGCTGGTGACGTTTTTGATCGGTGCGGTGGGCGATTCGTGCGAAGTGGCCAAAAAAGCGGCCGGGGACATGGGCATACCCATTATGGTGCTGTCCACTTATATGGAGGGGGAAAGCCGCGAAGCCGGCGTCATCCTCTCCTCCGTGGCACGCGAGATCAAATTTATGAATCGGCCCATTGAGACGCCGTGTTTTTTGGTATGCGCGGGTGAAACCACCACCAACATCAAAACCCCGCCGCAGGGCGTGGGCGGACCGTCGCAGGAACTGGTGCTTGGCCTTGCCATCGGCATCAAAGGCATTCGCGGCATTGCAGGTGCCTCCATCGACACCGAGGGATCGGACGGAACGACGTTGTATGCCGGCGGTATCGTGGATGGACAGACGATGGCCCGGTTGGAAAGTGCGGGCGTCAACGTATTCGAAGCGCTGCGCAACCATTCGAGCGGCAACGCGCTGATGGCTGTGGCGGACAATATATTCACGGGCAACACGGGCACAAACCTATGCGATTTTAACGTTTTGTATATTTCATAACGCACACAACACGCGAAAGGAGACAGACATGGCAAAAGGCACGATCAAATCCGTCAAAGCAAGGCAGGTACTCGACAGCAACGGCCGTCCGGTGGTGGAGGTGGACATTCTTACAGAGGATGGGTACATAGGCCGGGCGGGCGCATCCACCGGCACGTCGGTGGGCGCAAACGAATCCTACGTTTTGCGCGACGGCGACCCGAAGCTGTTCGGCGGCATGAGCGTTTACAAGGCGGTTCACAACGTGGAGCACGTTATCGCGCCCGCATTGATGGGCATGGACGTTGTTGATCAGGAAAGAATCGACAGGTGCATGATCGATCTGGACGGCACCCGCTACAAGACCAAGCTGGGCGGCAACGCGATCTACGCCACGTCGGTGGCAACAGCGCGCGCGGCGTGCAAGGTCAAGAACATGCCGCTGTATCGACTGATGGCAAAGGATGAGATCAAATACATGTACGCCATCTCGTCAAACGTGGTCAACGGCGGCAGCTATGCCGATAAGACATTGGCGTTTCAGGAGTTCATGATGTTACCCTATGGCGTTAAAACCGTAAACGAAGCGGTGCGCATCATCGTGGAAACGTTCATGCACCTGGGGCAGGTGATTAAAAAAGCCAACGGGCGTAACGCCAACATGGGCAATTACAGCGGTTATGGCGCGCCGAGCGATGATCCGTTTGAAGTGTTCGATATGATCCAGACAGCAGTTAAGGAATTAGGGTATCAGAACAACGTTTGCTATGCGCTGGACTGCGCCAGCAGCGAGTTCTACGACGAGAAGGAAGGGGCATACCACTACCGCGGCCGTTTTGTAGACCGGGCGGAGATCATCAAGGTGTTGGTGGGATTGGCGGATAAATTCCCCATGGCGTTCATCGAGGACGCGTTGCAGGAAGAGGATTTTGAGGGTTTTAAAATGCTCAACGAGCGTGCCAACACCATCGTGATCGGGGACGATTTTATCTGTACCAGCATGGATCGGGCGAAAAAGGCCGTGGAGATGGGCGCCGTCCGCGGCATGATATTCAAACCCAACCAGGCCGGTACGCTGACCGAAGCTTTGCAGACGGCACAATATATGAAAAACCAAGGTATGCTGGTCGTGCCTTCGGGTCGCGCGGGCGGTGTGCTGGATTCACCTGAAAAGGAACTTGGCGTTGCGCTGGGTTGCTATGTATCCAAAAGCGGCGCACCCAGAAGCGGAACGCGTACCAACGGCATCAACTTCACCATGCGCACGGCGGAGGAATTGAGCATTCCCATGGCAGATGTGAGCAAGATCCCGCTTTTCAATCACATGAAGCTGTAACGCCATTTTGAAACAGGAGGAAAGAGGATGATCGTAAAGCAAGCAAACGTATACGTGGTGGAAACCGGCAGCTTTCGTCCCGTCATCGTCGAACTGGTAACGGATGAGGGCATCACCGGCATTGGTGAAGGTGCGGTGGGCTTTGGCACGGGCTGTAACGCTGCCGCTGCACAGATTGCGGATTTGGCACAAGGCTTTGTGGTAGGCAAGGATCCCGGCAGAATCTGTGATATCTGGAATGATTTTTATTACCATACATTCTGGGGCAAGGGTGCGGGCGCGATCTTTTACGCCGCGGTCAGCGCGCTTGAGCAGGCGTTGTGGGATATCAAGGGCAAGACATTGGGTGTGCCGGTGTACGAGATGCTGGGGGGCAAACAGCGCGACGAATTGCGGGTGTATGCCAACGGCTGGTCGGAAGGGAAGTGTGACACGCCGGAGGACTTCGCCAAACGGGCACAAGAGGTGGTGGCGGACGGGTTTGACGCCATCAAGCTGTATCCGCTAAGCCAGCGCGATCCCGTTCGGCATTTGAACCTGCATCTGAAAAACCGCGAGGTCAGCCGGGAGAATTACACCCGTTGCATAGAATCCGTAAAATTGGTGCGCGAGGCCATCACAGAGGATGTTGATCTATTGATCGACATGACAGCGGAGGGCACCACGGACGTGATGACGCGCATTGCTAAGGATATCGAACCGTACAAGCCCTATTGGTATGAGGAGCCGTTGGACGCGTTCGACGTGGACGCGTACAGGGAACTCAAGCAAAAGACAAATCTCACCATCGCGACGGGAGAAAGACTCTTTACGCGCTATGGATTCCGCCGCCTCATCGAAACGCGGGCGGTGGACGTCGTTCAGCCCGATCCGGGCACGTGCGGCGGTATTTTGGAAGGCTGGCGCATCGGTTCGATGGCGGAAACGTACAACATGCGCATCGCACCGCACAACTGTGGAGGCCCGGTGCTCACGGCGGCGGCGGTTCAGCTTTCGGCCTGCTTATCCAACTTCGCGATACAGGAGACCTTCCCGTATCATAGCAACCTGCAATACGAGATCGTTGAGAATCCGCTGGAACGTCAGATCAAAAACGGGCGGCTTCAAGTGCCCACATTGCCGGGTTTGGGCGTCACGCTCAACCATAAGACCGTGGATCCATTCCTGGTCCATCGCATTAAGGCGGATTGAATGCACCCATTCAAAAGGCCCGCCTTTGCCGGCGGGCCTTTTCTTGCAGATACTTAAGTGCCTAAGGGCTTATCACCAAAGCAACCAGGTTGAAACCCGATAGAATACATGTGGTTTTTGGGTTGCCGAATTAGAGTTGAAGTGCCCGCAACAATTCTGTTGCTCCTAGGCCGGGTCTGCTATAATAGAAAAACATATACGGGTAAACGCGTTGCGTATCTCAAATACTTGGGGACGGTTGTGGTGTACTGTATGAAAATCGTTGGCGTTGACAATCAAAGGCAGATGATGGATTTTGTCCGTCTGCCGCAACGGATATTTGCCCATCATCCCTGTTATGTGCCGCCTATGTGGTTCGAGGAGAAAAAAGCCTATACAAAGAAAAACAACCCGATACTGAAAAATTCTGATTTTAAGTTATTTTTAGCGCTTGGCGACGACGGAACGCCAATCGGGCGTACCATTGCTTACGTCGATCATACATTCGATACATTCTACAAAACGAACATGGGTTTTTTCGGAGCCTTTGAATGTATCGACGACGACGATGCGGGCCGTCTGCTCGTGCAAGGTGCGGAACAATGGCTGTTGAGCCGGGGAATGGATTCGGTGAGGGGACCCATCCATCCCGTTGCCGAGAATTGGGGCTTTGTATACAAGGGATACGAAAGCCCGCCGGTGTATCTGTCCCCTTGGAGTCCTCCGTATTACCACCGGTTTTTTACCGGGAACGGCTACGGCAAAGCGAAGGATTTGCTGGTGTACGAAGCGGATTTAGAAAATGGCTATCAGCTGCCTGAGCGCTTCGACAATTTATACAGGGTATTTGAAAAGCGCTATCCCAACATCTACATCCGCAGGTTGGATATGCGGCACATCAAAAAGGACGCGCGTTCCATCTGGGAAATATCCAACATTGCGCTTAAGGATAACTGGGGGTTTGTGCCGCTCGATCTTGCTGTGATGGAGGATATGCTGCGCAAGCTGCGGTTGATCGTCGATCCGGATGCCGTATGGATCGTGGAGGACAGCGGGCGTGCCGTCGGCTTCTGCCTGGGATTTCCGGATATAAACGTCATACTCAAACGCACAGGCGGCAGGCTGTTCCCCTTTGGATGGGCTTCGTTGCTGTTCGGTGCCAAAAAGCTTCGGGACTACAGGCTGTTCGGCCTCGCGGTGCATCCGGATTGGCAGCACATGGCGCTGGATGCGCTTATGTACGTCAACCTGCATCGCCATCTGAAGGCAAAAAGGGTGCGTATGGAAGCCAACTATATACTCGAAGACAATTACCGGATCAAAAATGCGCTTGAAAAACTGGGGATGGAGCACAGCAAGACGTATCGCATATACCAAAAAGAGCTCATCAAAACACGGGAAAACAAAACATAAAGTATGTTTGTAGTGAATATAATAATAAAAAAACAACCGTGACAAACCGTGGCACGGTTGTTTTGATTAACAGTCGCTATAAAATATCCGATTACTACTTAAACAATTTCTTTCGATAGTATCCCTGCGAAAGATACAAGGCACCCATGGGGTTATGGGCGAGCACCCGGTCTTTTGCGGCCAAAACGGTGACGGGCGCGTTTGCGTGTTTGATAAACAGGGAATCATGGCCAACGCATAACCCGAGGATGATGTTAAAATCCGTAGGAACGCTATTTAAAAAATGAGCTTGTCCGATCGGGTTACACATGGGTTCGAAGGTCCCGGGTTTGATCTTTTCATTTTCGGTAAGCTTCAAATGCTCCTTGGGTATACTGCCATTTTTGCAAACAACGGAATAAACGTCAAAGCCGTTGTGCGTCAACACGGCGCACAGCATCCTTGCTTCCTTTCGCAATCCCGAGCAAAATGCCACGCCAAGCGTTTTGAAATTGCATTTATGCGCAAAATCCATAGTCTCTTCCAACCTGGTTTTTGTGCAATAGCCCTCCGATTCAACCAGAGCTGCGTTGTAGGCCAAATTGTAATTTTCATCTTCAAAATACAATGCCTTGACGGCGTCTTGCTCCTCCGTTTCATTGCATGGGCAATTGGACGGTGCGTTTTCAAGCTCTCCTCTTTTACAGGGGATACCTCCACACATAGCGCATGTATACATATATGCCTCCCATTTTATATTTTATAAACCGATAAATATGCTATATCGGTTTGCATACCGTAGGATCAATCCGGCGTTTTATCGCTTGCACAACAACGCTCAAACAAACACATTTTATCCATGGCTTATTTTGCGTAAATCGATCCGATCAATCGGTTGACCAAATCGGTGGGCAAACACTTGGATAAGATCGCAAACAGCTTGTATTTCATGCCGATGGTGGACAAAACTTTGCAACGCTTTTTGGTGGCGACCTCGTATATTTTTTGTGCCACATAATCCGACGTCATACCATTTTGTTCATCGCGTTCCATCAACGAGACGGAGCGTTCGATCGCTCCGCCATACGTTGCATTGCCCAGATTTGTCTTTTGCCTGGCTTTGGTGAATCCCGTTTTGGCATCGCCCGGCATGACCACGGCTACGCCGATACCGAAGCGTTTGATCTCGTTGGCAAGCGCCAGCGAATAGCCGTTGACCGCTGACTTCGAGGCGGAGTAGAACGCCTGGAAGGGAACGGGCAGCACCGCTGCCGCCGAGCTTATGTTCACGATGCGGCCCTTTGCCGCGCGCAGTAGCGGCAAGGCCTGCGCTGTGGCGCACACCGCGCCGAACAGGTTGATGTCAAACAATCGCTTGGCATCGGAAAGTGCGGTGTATTCCACCGCGCCGGATATGCCCATGCCTGCATTGTTAACCAAAATGTCTATGTGCTGCGTCTTTTGTGCAATAAAATCAAATGCCGACTGAACGCTGTTTTCCTGCATTAGATCGGTGTCGACGTGTTCGATGCCGTTATCGGATTTCCCGCTGCGGCTCAATTCAAAAACGTCATAGCCGCTCTGCGCAAAAAGCCTGCAAAGATGCAGGCCGATTCCGCTGCTCCCGCCGGTGACGACGGCAACCTTGTTCATGACCGTTCCTCGAACACCCGGGCGATGATGTCCATCGCTTCGTCCAAGATCGCCTCGGTATGCGTCGCCATGTAGCTGGTGCGCAGCAGGCACTCGTTGGGGGGTGTGGCCGGTGGCAGCACCGGGTTTACGTAAACGCCCTCATCGTACAGTTGCATGGCAGTGATGATTGTGTTCTCAAGATCGTAGGTATACAGCGGAATGATGGGCGTGACCGATTCGCGGATCTTGATGCCGCGCTTATTATAGCCGTTTCGCGCATAAGCCGATATATCGGCAAGGCGCGTTACGATTTCGGGATGCTCTTCAAGATGGCGAAGGGCGGTCAGCGCACAGGCGCAGCTTGCCGGCGTCATGGACGCAGAGAAGATGAACGGGCGTGAATGGTGCCGCACATATTCCGCGACGCTCTCACTTGCGGCCATGAAACCACCCAGACTGGCCAGTGATTTGCTGAACGTCCCCATGATAATGTCCACCTCGTCGTTCAAACCGAAGTAGTCGGCGGTTCCGCGCCCACCGTTGCCCAAAATGCCCAGTGAATGCGCATCATCCACCATCACGCGCGCGCCGAATTGTTTGGAGAGCCGAACAATTTCGGGCAATTTGGCGATGTCGCCACCCATGCTGAACACACCGTCCGTCACGATCAGTTTACCCGCCGCTTCGGGGATGGAGGCCAGCGTGCGCGCAAGGTCTTCCATGTCGTTGTGGTTGTAACGTTCCATCTTGCCAAAACTCAGCTTGCACCCGTCGTAGATACTCGCGTGGTTGTCCTTATCGCATATCACGTAATCCCGCCTTGAAACGAGGGCGCTGATGATGCCGAGGTTTGTTTGGAACCCCGTGGAAAATGTCACGACGGCCTCCTTGTTCAAAAACGTAGCCAGTGCATCTTCAAGTTCCAGATGCAGTTCAAGCGTGCCGTTTAAAAACCGCGAACCGGAACAGCCGGAGCCGTACTGTTCAAAGGCCTTGATGCCGGCCTCGATGACTTCCGGGTTTGTGGTAAGCCCCAAATAGTTATTCGAACCAAGCATGATCCTGCGTTTGCCTTCCATAATGACTTCGATGTCCTGTTTGGATTCGAGTGCATGAAAATATGGGTATACGCCTCGTTCTCTCGCTTCTTTCGCAGCGGTAAAATTGTCGCATTTTGTAAATAAGTCCATTTCCAGTCCTCCCTACTTTCGTATAGTTTATCACTTTTACAATCAGGATTACATATTAAATTGATATATTTTCTGTTTGCGTACTGTTAAGAGGTGAGCAATCAACTGTACGCTGCGTATGCCACCGCCGATTGGATAACCAAAAAGCAAGCATACGTCAGAATACGGGACACACAAAGCATTGCCGCGCGATCAAGCCAAAACAGAGGCTTTAGTCGGTTCTTAACGGTATTATAGGTGGGAAAAGGGCCTGCGTATACGCGCCATTGCAGCATGCAAAGCGAGAATGGCATGCGACGAATAGAGCGGTATAACAAAAACCGTTTGTGTATGAATAATCCGCATTCCATACAGTCTATGCGGTATACAGGGTGTTTTTGTTGATGCGGGTATAGGGCACGATCCGTGCTTTGCATGGCGCATGGCAACCGTGAAGCGGCAATGGACAAAGCAGCCCTGTACCGGGCTGCTTTGCCAACGTGTTGGATGCGCATAGTTTGAAAATTTGATTGAGAGGCTACCGGATGGACGTGAACCGTGTGCCCGATTGCGCGTGATATATCGCACAGGCCGATCACCACGGCTCACCCTCGATGGAAGGGATGTAGCGCTCAATCTGGGTCAGGTGGCCGACGCCGGATTGGATGCCGGTGACCGTGTCTTGCGACGCGCACTATGTCATGACAAGCTCCAAATAAGAAGATGTCTCCTGCATGTTTTGGGTAATAATTTAAAATAAAATGGTATCGGGATCGAGGGAATAGCCGACGCAGCCATTCAAGTTGGCGATGGATTCCACGTCCTGGGGAGAAAGAGAGAAATCGAATACGTCGGCGTTCTCCTCAATGCGCGAAGGCGTCACGGATTTTGGCAATGGCAAAAAATCCATCTGTAGGCTCCAGCGTATGCAGATCTGCGCGACGGTTTTGTTGTATTTGTGGGACAGCGCCTGCATTTCGGGCACCTTAAAGATCTCGCCGGTACCAAGCGGACTGTAGGCCTCAAGCAATATGTCGTGCCGCCTGCAGTAATCCACCACCTCGTCCTGCGTATCGCCGGGGCACAGCCTTATCTGGTTGACCATGGGCTGAACCGTTGCGGTCTTTAATAGCTCATCGATGTGGTGGGGATGGAAGTTGCTAATGCCGATGGCGCGGATTCTGTTCGCGTTGTACAGCGCTTCAAAAGCCTTCCACGTTCCCGCGTTCGCTTCCTGCCAACGGTCGCGGAACTTAGGCGGATTGGGCCAATGGATCAGATACAGGTCCAGATACTCCAGGTCCAGATTTTTCATGGTCTGTTCGAACGCATCCATCGTGTTGTCATACCCATGGGCCGCGTTTTGCAGCTTACTGGTTACAAAGATTTCCTCGCGCGGTACACCGCATTGCTTCACGGCAATGCCCACGCTCTGCTCGTTTTGGTAGTCCGCGGCGGTGTCGATATGGCGATAACCCACGGATATGGCGTGGATGACGGCGTCTATCGCCGTCTGGCCGTGTGGTGTTTGCCACGTACCAAGACCCAAGCACGGTATCTTGACCCGGTTGTGCAACACATACGAATCGGTCAGTGATTGCATGAAAAAACCTCCTTGCTAATTGTTGACATATCTCATACAATTGCAATTGTAGGTCTTAACGTTAACATTAAGTCAACACTTTGGGGAGAAAAATTATGGCGTATTACTCGATTAAGCAGGTTTCAAATATCACGAAGTTGCCGCCGCATGTGTTGCGGTACTACGAAAAGGAAGGGCTATTGCCCAGCGTACAGCGTAGCGAAGGTGGGATACGCCGTTATAGCGATCAGGATCTGGAACTGTTGAGCATCATCTGCTGTTTGAAAAATACGGGCATGTCCCTCCGTCAGATCAAGGGCTTCATGTCATTGAGCCAACAGGGGGATGAAACGCTCAAGCAGCGCTGCGACATGCTGGCGCAGCATAGAAACGGTGTGGAAAAACACATCCGCGAAATGGAAGAGCATCTGTTTATGGTCAATCGGAAACTCCAGTTTTTCTGGGACCTTTACCAGGCGTATCAACACGAGCAGGAACGGATGGCGGTGCAAATGAAGGAGGTCTTTTCGGTTCAGGTGAAACGGTATCCGCAGCTTATGCCACAGGATGCGGTCAAGCTGCTCTACCAGAATGAGTTTGGCGGCGGGCACATCATCGCAAACAGGGAATCCAGTTTACAATATCTGATACGTGAGTACGAGGCAATACAGCATAACGGAACGCTGCCGCCGTGCGAGGACATCGGCAACAACCTGTGCCGTCTGAATCTTGGCGTACTCGATACGGACGAGGCTTCGCTTGAAACGGTGAACAGCATCTTCGTAAAAAGCGCCGAACAGACAACCGGCAACCTCTCATCCTTTAAGGCCAAACTCAGCGCATTGTGCGCGTTGGCAGATGCGCAGATGTTTGCGTTTTCAGCACAGGAACTGAGCGATTATCTGGTCATATACGAAAAAGAGGGGTATCCCATGGTCAGCCACAGCCGCACGTACCGCGATGCCTACCACCCTGCGTATCGCATCATACTCAAAAAGTATGCGACGCGCATGGATATCTTTGCTGCCCTCGACGGGCTTTTACGCAAAAAGGAACACATCGTCGTCGCCATCGACGGCAACTGCGGATCGGGCAAGACTACGCTGGCAAATCTGTTGGGCGATATCTACGACTGCAACATCGTGCACATGGACGATTTTTTCCTGCCCATGGAGCTGCGCACCCCCGAGCGGCTCAGTGAACCGGGCGGCAACGTCCACTACGAACGCTTTTTGGCCGAAGCGGCTAGCGGGATCAAAAGCGGCGGTGGCTTTACGTACCGCGTGTTCGATTGTAAAACAATGGATTATGGCCAAAGCAAGACCGTAGAACCCAAACGAATCACCGTCGTGGAGGGTTCGTACAGCATGAACCCACGGCTTATAGACCTGTATGATCTGAAGATATTCACCACCTGCTCCGCCGTGGAGCAGGATCGACGTATCCGCAATCGCAACGGGATGGGGGAGATGTATCAAAAATTCGTTAAGCAGTGGATTCCGATGGAAAACCACTATTTCAATGCGTTCGGCATCCGCGAAAACAGTGATCTTATCGTCGATACCAAGCCTGATTGATTGTAAACTGGTTATTGTTATAGAAAATAGTTATACTTATATATAATAGAAATATATGATTGCTCAAAATCATGATAACAATTGCTATTCATATCGGATTATATGAATAATATAAAAAAAGGGGGAAGAAGAATTGCCATGAAAACGAGCATGCCCATTGGTACCGTCGCGAAAATGATTGGCGTAAGTTCGCAGGCGTTGCGGTTTTACGCCGAAAGAAATGTAATAGAACCAAACGATATAAATAAAAATAATGGATATCGTCAGTATACCGGCCCTGACATATGCCATTTGTTTAAAGCCAGATATCTTAAATCGATGGGCTTCTCGCTGAATGAAGTTGTCAATCAAAATACTCCGGGTAAAAGCGCTTCACACGGCGTGTTATCCTCTAAAAGCATACCCTTGGGAAAATGGATATCGCTCATTGAAGAGCGGCGCACAACGCTTGATCGTGAAATTAAACATATGCAAAAAGTCCAACAAAAAGTATGTGAATATCTCCAACAGGTTTCTGAAATTTGTGATTTGTGCGGTGTATATAGGATTGAAGACAGTCAGGATATGATATTTCTGGAATTCAGCAACGAAAACAACGAGATGAGCAATACGCAAAAAAAGGTCAGGGATATCAAACAGTGGGTAAAGCTGTTCCCAATTTCACGGTATGCTTTCATTTGTAAGAAGGACAAGTTATTGTGTCATGATGATGGAGAACTGATACGCGGTCTGACTATGTCATATTCAGACAGCGATGAACTAGACATTCATCAAAGCAATGAGGTGGTACATATTCCATCAAGATGTTGCGTGCATACAATTATCAGGATGGATATGGAAAAACCGGCCTCGTCAAATGAACTTCGTAATGCGGTTGATTATATTCAAGCACAACATTATTTAGTGGATGGAGATGCATTTGGAATGTGGCTGTCCAATGCAAGGGAAGTTGACAGTACGGTCAAATATTTTGAAGTATGGATTCCGATAAAAGAAGATAAAAGCAACGATAATGCCTGGCCTTATAGCTGCATATAAAAGAGCTTACATGGATTTTCTATCCGTGGTCGGTTATGTCGGTATGCGATTTGTTTTAAAGACGTACATCGGCCGTGCAGCATCGTCTCTATGGTCAGGATAATCGGAGCACAAGCCTTCATTCAACTCGGATAAAACACAAGAAGTCGGCATATGCCGGCTTTTTGTGTTTATATACCTTTGTGTAAATACGCTTTCTTCATGGTGGGAAATTCACCAATTTATACCGGCATGTTTGCAGGATGGATCGCGCCTTGTGTCTTGAAGCCCAACAGATTTAACAATCGAATGGTAGCCTTTACCATAAAGTCCTAAAAACATGTGTGACAGAACCATTATAAAAATATAATAAGAACTTAAAAATAATATAATAATATATTTCTGTACTATAACATGGATATCAAATGATATGTTGACTACAAAGTTACTTTGCAACTTATAATTTTAAAAACAAATAGTATTTTTAATTTAAAAATTAAGTATTTCGCATAAAAGTTTATAAACTGCCGGTTGCCGCAGGGAAAGGAGGGTGGAGCGTTTGGCAACATAATAATTTTGGTGTTCGATTGTATTGTATCGAATGAATATGGAAAGGGAGGAACAGCTATGCATATTACTTTAGTCCAAGCGATTCTATTGGCCTTCTTCTATTGGATCTCCCAGGTGTCGGCCGGCTATGGAGTTTGGTTGGGCACTGCCATGCTCACCGGCGTCGTATCCGGGATAATACTGGGCGATGTAAGCACCGGCGCTATGATCGGTGCCGTGATTCAACCGATGTTTCTGGCGTTTACCGGTGCAGGTGGCACAGTGGTGTGGGATCAGACGGCGGGTACCATCGCGGGCTGCGCCATCACCATGGTGGGCGGACTACCGTTGGATCAGGCGTTAACAATTGCCGTGCCCGTATCGCTGTTGTTCGCACAAGTGCACACCGTCCGCCGTATCTTCTTCGCCTATCCGGCAACACAGGCTGACAAGGCGGCCCTCAAGGGCAACGACCGTAGCATTATCTTTTACGGTGGCTGGTTTTGCTTTTTGTCCAAGGGCGTCCTGTACTTTTTCCCCATGTTGTTGTCCATCATGCTGGGCGCGGAAGCTGTCGGAAACTTGATGGCCAACCTGCCTGCGTGGGTCACCAATGCGCTCAGCGCCGTGGGCGGAATGCTACCGTCGTTGGGTTTTGCGATGACCATCCGCGTCATCGGTCGTCCGCAGTTCCTGCCGTTCTTCCTGGGCGGCTTCTTCCTGGTGCAGTACACGGGCATCGGCGGCATGTTTCTTGCGTTCATAGGCCTGTTCTTTGCATTCATTTACTACCTGATTATGGATGCTTCCAAGAAACAAGACGAGAATCTGGCTGATCAGAGCGAGGCGGGCGCGGTGGCGCTGGACGAAAATTCAAAACGCCTGTTGACCAAAAAAGATTGCTATACAATGTTCCGCCGATGGTGGTGGTTCTGCGAGCAGAGCAACAGCTTTGCCCGTCTGCAGTCCGTCGCTTTCTGCTGCGCCTTCATTCCGGCACTGAAAAAGCTCTATGGCAATGACCCTGAGGAGTATTCTGCAGCCTTGCAGCGTCATCTGATGTTCTTCAACACACAGGGCATCTGGGGCTCCGTCATCCACGGCATCGTGCTCGCGATGGAGGAACAGCGCGCACTGGGCGCTCCCATCGACGTGGCGGCCATCACCGGTATCAAAGCCGGTTTGATGGGCCCGTTCGCCGGCATCGGCGATACCATCGACTGGGCGACGCTGATGCCCTTGCTGCACATCCTGTTCTTGCCGATGTCGGCCAACGGCAACGCGATGGGTGGCATTCTTCCGGTGTTCTTACTATTTGCCATAACCTTTACGGAAGGTCATATTTACAGCTATACCGGATTTAGATTGGGTACCCGCGCGGCGCTGAACCTCCTGCAAGGCAGGACGATCAACACGTTTATCTCGGTTGCATCTGTTTTGGGCTTGTTCATGATGGGCGGCCTGTCGGCATCGATGGTGCACGTTTCAACGCCGTTGTACATCCCGACTTCCGGAGCGCCGGCGCTGATTCAGTCCGGCATTCTGGATAAGATTGCCCCTGGCATCCTGCCTCTGGCCGTTGTTCTGGGCACGTACAAGTTCATCATGTCCGGAAACAGTATGACCAAGGCAACGTTACTTCTTACGGCCATCGGCCTCATTGCAGGTGCGATCGGCATCCTGGGCGGCGGCGGTCTGATCTTCAAGGCCTATGTTGCATCTGCCGTATAGCGTAAATGTTCAAAAAGAACCGGCCTTGGGCCGGTTCTTTTTTTTACCCTGTGGGGCGCAAGTCAGAGAAGGAAGATATACGAAAACCGCGCAACGTATGTTCCTGCAGGCAGAGTTTTCGTACAGCAGGGGTGGTGCATACTGGATGATCTATTCCATCACGAGGATGACGCCGAGATCGCCCATGCTAATGTTCTGCTCGGCATGTATGCCCGAATCGAGCGCCCATACCGCTTGGGACGCGGAATGGGTCTTAAGCGCTTCGCGGATGTTCACGCCCTTTTCCTCTGCTTCTTTGAGCGTATATCCGTCGGCCAGGCCACCGGCGAGGCAGTGCGGCGCGCCGTCAGCGATAGTGCCGCCCGGCCCGTCGGTACCGTCGGTATCCACCGCTCCGATGACCACCTTATCGCTGCCCGTGATGCGCAGTGCGGCGGACAGCACGTATTCCTGGTTGCGTCCACCTACGCCGGTCTCGTCCCCCACCGTCACCAACAATTCGCCGCCGGATATCAGGGCGATAGGAGGGACCAGCGGTTCGTGCTGTTCCTCGATGTTGCGCGCCATCTGCGCAGCAAACAATCCGGCCTGACTGGCGTCCATGTGCAGAAAGTGGACCAGCGTCAACGCACGGTAACCAAGTTCCGCAGCCTTGGCTTTGGCGGTGGGGATAATGGCGGTATTGTCCGGCATGATGCCGAACACGCGGAAGTCCATCTTGTGGAACTCGTCGTACTTGACCGTTTCGTCCTCGGGCCGCGCGGCCAAAAGATGATTCTTGATGGAATCGGGCGTACGGTCCCACGCATCCCAGAACTTCAGCGTTCTGACAGCGTCCGCAAATGTCGACCCCTCGGGCAAATTGTGTAGCCAGATGTTGGTTCGCATCAGCTCCTCGTAATCGCCTTTGCAGCCTGGATGGATGCGCATGTTGATGTCAATCGCTTCAACGTGCACCAGCTTTGCCTTTTGAAAATGTTTGGATAGACGCCCGCCCTTCATCTGATCGATGTGGTTGCGTATGGTGTTTAACTCGGCGGTGGGCACGCCCTTTTCGATCTGCATCATATAGGTCAGATCATGAACCTGCTGGAGCGTGATGCCCTCTGCGGGCAGCGTCAACAGGGAAGACACACCATTGGCCGCGACGGTGAATACCAGATCGCGTTCGGTGATATCCTTGGACAGCGCTAAGATCTTCCTGCAACCCTCCGCACAACCCTCATCCGGGGTGGGATGGCCGCCCAGCGTCACGCCGATCTTGTTCAGTATGATTTCGTCCCCGTGTTTTCCGATCAAATGGCCGCCGGTCAGCCGGTCGCCCAGAACTTCTTCAAAGGCGAGGCCCACCCGTTGGCATCCCTTGCCGGCACCAACAACATAGATGCGTTCGATCTCATTGAGGTCGTACACCGAAATACCCGACTGGGGATCGCCTTTGGGTTCGAAGGCTGGATTGCCCACATACAGCGTATTGCCCTCCAACCGCAAGAGCTTTTTGGCGTTGGTGTATGGATCTCCCGCCTGAAGGCCGGCTTCGAGAATTTGAATAATATCCTGGCGCCCTTTGATGTTCCCATGGGAGGTCAGTATACTTGCGTTCTTGATTCTCATTATTCAAACCTCACTCAATCGTTTATTTTCCCTGGAATCTCCTGCCTTTGATCCCTTTGGGCCCACTGAATTTGGCACGGTTGCCAAGCTCCGCCTCGATGGCTAGAAAGCGGTTTCCCGTTTCGCCGATGCCGCCCTCACGTACCGTGCCCGCGTTGATGCCCACACAATAGTCCGCGATGTCGGTGCTTTCGCCGCGACTTTCACATGGCATAACCCCATAGCCGTTCCAATAGGCCAGGTGCACCATGTCCAGCGCTTCGGTGATGGTGCCGACCTGGTAGACCTTTAATAGCACCGCGGTGGCCGCGCCCTTTGAGATGCCGTACGCAACCCTTTCCGGGTTGGTGGTGAACAGGTCGTCGCCGGTGATCTGTATGTCCACCAGTTTGACCAGTTCCGCATGACTGTCGTAATCGTCCTCGTGGAACGGATCTTCAATGATTACAAACGGCCACTGCTTGACCATCTCGACGTAGAGCTTCATCAGATCGTCTTTTTTCTTGGGCTCGGCTGACAACAGGCCGTAATAGGTTTCATCTTTTTTGTCGTAGTACGTATCCGCCGCAATATCCACCTGTATACCCAGCTTGCCCTGGTAGCCAAGCTTTTGGATTGTATCGGCCATCAGATCCCACAATACGCGGTCACTGTCCACGCTGCCCTTTGGAAATATCGGGATGGACATGCCGCCATGGGCTTCAACGCCAAGCTTGTCTCGGATCAACTGCCGCCAAGCCTTGTCGAAATCCCACGCCGCGTACGACGCTTCGGAAAATGTGTCAAAGCCGTAGCACATCATGGCATAGGACGGTTTGCCGCCCGAACGCTGGCCACTTCCATAGCGGTTGCTGCCGCCACCGAGGATTGCGCCGGGTACGGGCAGATACACCGCGCCCACGCCGCCGATATGCTGGTACAGCGGGATATCCAAACCGGCTGCGCCCGCCTTCACGGCTGCTGCTGATACGGCGCCGATCGCGTTGCCGCCGATATTGATCTTGGCGTCGGGCATAATCTCAAGCATGGTCTTGTCGATCAGACTCTGGTTTGCACAGTCCAGGCCAACAAGTGCCGGTTCGATGTACTTATGCACGTTGTGCACGGCGCCCAAAACGCCCTTGCCACCCCAGCGGGTACCGCCGTCATAGGCAAACTTGACTTCGTGCGTACCGATGGATACGCCTGCGGTACATACCGCGGTGCCCTTTGCCCCACTTTCGGTGGTTACGGTGGCTTCAACGCCCGGATGCCCTCTCATGGACATGATCTGGCGGGCTTCTACGCTTTTGATGGTTGTTCTTGACATGTGCATCACTCCTTTATTTGTATTATATCAAGTGATTCGTTTGTTTGGAAGAATGACATGTGTTTGGGAGAATGACAGGGTGTGTGGTTATACGCCCTGACGATGCCAGCCGACCGATGATGCGCAAGGTTATGTGTTAAAAAGCGCGTGCAGCATACAAAATCATAAGCATTATTTACAACACACATTGAAAATATTAGTTAAGAAACTGAAAGATATTGACGTTAAAGTTGGTTTATGCTTTATAATACATATAATACAATGAATTACCTTTACACTTGATAGAGTAAGAGGTGAAATACTTGGATAAAAGCATCAATATAGGAAAAGTTGCCAAAATGTTTGGCATAAGTCCGGAAGCCTTGCGGTACTATGAAAGATTAAACATCGTCGTTCCTAAACATGAAGGGGAAGGCAAATACAGGTGCTATTCAAGGTTGGATGTTACGCATTTGTTCAAAACGAGGTTTCTTCAATCCATGGGATTCGATCTGACCACCATTCGGGAAGAGAACTCCGAAGGTATGTCTCAGGAAGATTGGCTGGCGCATGTGGATCGGCGGCAGGATGCGCTGGAACGGGACATCGAAAAGGCACAAAGAACGCTGGAAATACTAAACACATATCGGCAAAGCGTATCAGAGCTTTCAGAAAGAGTGGGCGTCTACCGACACATGGTCATGCCTGCCATGCTCTTTTTAAACTTCAGTGATGAGCAAGAGGCAATGAACACCGCGCCGGAAGCCCTTGCGGAAATCAAGAAGTGGGCGGACCTGTATCCCACTGTGCGCTATGCCTTTATGTTTACGAAAGAAAGCCTTCAGCCCGGCGCGCAGCGAAGCACTGGAAAGCGCGGTATGATCATGCAGCTTGAAGCGGCGCAGAAAATGAATGTCGTGTGCAACGATTATATCCGGTTTTTGCCCGAAAAAACATGTATCTATACGATCGTTCCATGTGATCTGAATCAAAAGGCTTCCAATACCATGCTGGGCGATGTGATGGGTTATATTCAAAAACAGGGGCTGAGCATGGCGGGCAACGCGTATGGGACGTGGCTGTTCACGTCCAATGAGAATAGCGGGATCAAATATTATGAGGTGTTGATACCGATAGGGGAACGTTTGAATAATGAATGAAAGACGCATGGTGTTGACGTCAAACGGCGGCGAGACCTTGCGCTTTTTAATGAAACGGTAACGGTAAGAGTATAACAGATTTAAAAAGTGTAAGGCCCAGAACAACAAAATGCGAGAATGACGCTGGCGGATGTTCAGATCATGACGCCTACAACAACGCGAAACAAACACATCAACAAGAGATGGATCGATAAAAGTATATCAAGCAAGGCTCTTGTGGGTTTACAGTAACGTCGCTGCCCACATTTACCGGCATATTTAGCTGAAGATGATATTCATGTGGGCGATGTCGAAAGACTTGGGATCACCGTGCTTTCTCCTGTACGCCGACACGGAACGTATTGGAACCCGGAAACTGGATATTCAAGGCATAGGGTGCGCCTGTTTTGTAAACAAAATGGAGAAAAACCGGGTGCACGGTTGGGTTTTCTTTTTGCCTTTGCTATCGTATGCATGTGTCTCAACCGGACGAGATATCGGCACGGCAGACTAATATACAACATTAAACGTATTATATATCGTGAAAATGAATTATAAAAAATACCCGTGGCCGAGCTTGACTCTCAAGCGACTTGACGGATTATAATACAACTGAAGAAATTAAATAATAGTCGAAAATTCATAGAAATACCAAGAATCAATAAATATCGTGCAGATATATTGTTTTACAAAAGAAAAGGAACAGGGTTACTGTTTTTTTCCGAGAACGAAAAAGGAAGAAAAGTTTACAAATTTTATTTTTAATATTTAGTATGCCGTCAGTTGCCGCGGAAAGGAGGGGTGAAGATATGGCAACGATCTCCGTTTATTTATTGTAATACATAAAAGTTATGTATTGCAGGTTTTATTTTTTGGGAGGTTACTTAATGGAAATCAGTTTAGTCCAAGCACTCGTTATTTCTGCTTTTTACTGGTGGGCAAACTTATCTGCCGGTTACGGTATTTGGTTCAACCGGGCGCTGATGTCGGGTTTTGTCGTGGGCGTCGTCCTTGGCGATGTGTCCACAGGCATGAAAATCGGTGCGGTCATCCAGCCGATGTTCCTTGCGTTCACCGGCGCCGGCGGCACAGTCGTTTGGGATCAGTGCGCAGGCGGAATCATGGGCGCTGCGATCACGATGGCCGGCGGACTTCCGCTGGAACAGGCGTTGACCGTTGCCGTTCCCGTATCGCTGTTGTTCGCACAGATCCACACCGTCCGTCGTATCTTCTTTGCCTACCCGGCAATCCAGTCGGACAAAGCGGCCCTCAAGGGCAACGACAAAACCATTCTCTTCTACGGTCAATGGTTCTGCTGGATGTCCAAGATCGTACTGTACTTCATCCCGATGCTTCTGTCCATCATGTTGGGCGCCGAAGCCATCGGCAACCTGATGGCCAATCTGCCGGATTGGGTCACCAACTCACTCAGCTGCGTTGGCGGCATGCTTCCTTCAATCGGTATGGCAATGACCATCCGCGTCATCGGGCGTCCGCAGTTCCTGCCGTTCTTCCTGGGCGGCTACTTCCTGGTTGAATACACCGGTATCGGCGGATTATTCCTCGCGTTCATCGGCCTGTTCTTTGCATTCCTGTACTACTTAATTTTGGATGCAACGTCCAAGGACAGCGATAACGTAGCGGACCAGAGCGCTGCCGGTGCAGCGGCACTGGACGAGAACACAAAGCGTATTTTGACCAAAAAAGACGTTGCCAATATGTTCACCCGTTGGTGGTGGTACTGCGAGCAGAGCAACAGCTTTGCCCGTCTGCAGTCCGTCGCATACTGCTGCGCTTTCATCCCGGCGCTGAAAAAACTCTACGGCAAAGATCCTGAAGAGTATTCGGCAGCATTGCAGCGCCATCTGATGTTCTTCAACACACAGGGCATCTGGGGCTCCGTCATCCACGGCATTACGTTGGCAATGGAAGAGCAGCGTGCACTGGGCGCCCCCATCGGCGCGGATGCCATCACCGGTATCAAAGCCGGCTTGATGGGACCGTTCGCCGGCATCGGCGACACGATCGACTGGGCGACGTTCAACCCACTCGTTTACATCCTGTTCATCCCCATGGCAGCAAACGGAAACCCGCTGGGTGCATGGCTCCCGTGGCTTATCGTGGGTTCTGTCACGTACATCGAAGGTCGCATCTACAGCGGCTTGGGTTACAGGCTGGGCACGCGCGCAGCACTGAATCTACTTCAGGGCAGGGCGATCAACACGTTCATCTCCTGCGCATCCGTACTGGGCCTGTTCATGATGGGCGGATTGTCCGCATCGATGGTCAATGTGGTAACGCCCATGTACATCCCGACATCCGGAGCACCGGCGATCATTCAGACCGGTATTCTAGACAAAATCGCCCCCGGCCTCCTGGCATTGGGCGTTGTGCTGGGTACGTACAAGTACATCATGAGTGGCAATAGCATAACCAAAGCGACGTTGTATCTGACCGCGTTTGGTCTCATTATGGGCGCGATCGGCATCTTGGGCGCTGGCGGCTTGATCTTCGGAGCCTATGTTGCACCCGTTGCGTAAGAACAGTACAAACAAAGAAGGACCGGCCTTAGGCCGGTTCTTTTTTTGTTATCTGTCTTTGCGCTCGTATACTCTGGATCGTACACCGCATGGACATTGGCGTCCGCAGTTTCTTCTTCGTCTACATGTAAAATAAAATACATTAAGATTATGATGAATATATAAAACAGTTCGTATCGAAATTTGAAATAACGGCCAACTGTCTTGAGAATTCGTGGGTATTATTAACAAAATGTATAAAGGGGCTTGATTGTTTTGGATGGTCTATGATAAAATGAGTTCAAGAGTTTTGACATTTTAATTTCAAATTTACTTCAGAGAGGCGACCGTATGTGTTGTCGGCCTTTTGTATACCTATGATTGCATTGAAGACTAACGATTTATACATTTATGCATATACACTATAGTATGCCGTCAGTTGCCGCGGAAAAGGAGGGGCGTTGGTATGGCAACAATCTCCATTTATTGTTGTAATACATAACCGTTATGTGTTGCAGATTTTATTTTTGGGAGGTTAATTTATGGAAATCAGTTTAGTCCAAGCACTTATTATATCGGCTTTCTACTGGTGGGCAAACATATCCGCCGGTTATGGCATCTGGTTTGGCCGGGCGCTGATAGCTGGTTTGGTATGCGGCATCGTTCTTGGCGATGTGTCCACAGGTATGAAAATCGGTGCGGTCATCCAGCCGATGTTCCTTGCGTTCACCGGCGCAGGCGGCACGGTCGTTTGGGATCAGACGGCAGGCGGGATCATGGGCGCATGTATCACCATGGCCGGCGGACTTCCACTGGATCAGGCGTTGACAATTGCCGTTCCCGTATCGCTGATGTTCGCACAGGTGCACACCGTGCGCCGCATCTTCTTTGCCTATCCGGCAACACAGGCTGACAAGGCGGCCCTCAAAGGCAACGACCGTGCGATCATTTTCTACGGTTCCTACTTCTGCTGGTTGTCAAAGATCGTATTGTACTTTATACCAATGCTCTTATCCATCATGTTGGGTGCCGAAGCTGTCGGTAACTTGATGGCCAACCTGCCCGCGTGGATTACCAACGCGTTAAGCTGCGTCGGCGGCATGCTGCCGTCACTAGGCTTCGCGATGACCATCCGCGTCATCGGGCGTCCGCAGTTCCTGCCGTTCTTCCTGGCCGGTTACTTCTTGGTGGAGTACACGGGAATCGGCGGATTGTTCCTCGCGTTCATCGGCCTGTTCTTTGCATTCCTGTACTACTTAATTTTGGATGCAACGTCCAAGGACAGCGATAACGTAGCGGACCAGAACGCTGCCGGTGCAGCGGCGATGGACGAGAACACCAAGCGTATCTTGACCAAGAAAGACGTTGCCAATATGTTCACACGTTGGTGGTGGTATTGCGAGCAGAGCAACAGCTTTGCCCGTCTGCAGTCCATCGCTTACTGCTGTGCTTTCATCCCGTCGCTGAAAAAACTCTATGGAAACGATCCTGAAGAGTATTCCGCGGCATTGCAGCGGCATTTGATGTTCTTCAACACGCAGGGCATCTGGGGCTCCGTCATCCACGGTATTACACTGGCAATGGAAGAGCAGCGCGCACTGGGCGCCCCCATCGGCGTGGATGCCATCACCGGTATCAAAGCTGGTTTGATGGGACCGTTCGCCGGCATCGGCGATACGATCGACTGGGCGACGTTCAATCCGCTGGTTTACATCCTGTTCATCCCCATGGCAGCAAACGGAAACCCGCTGGGCGCATTCTTCCCGTGGTTCATCGTGGGTTCTGTCACGTACATTGAAGGTCGCATCTACAGTGGCCTGGGCTACAGGCTGGGCACGCGCGCGGCACTGAATCTACTTCAGGGCAGGGCGATCAACACGTTCATCTCCTGCGCATCCGTACTGGGCCTGTTCATGATGGGCGGCCTGTCCGCATCGATGGTCAATGTGGTAACGCCCATGTACATCCCGACGTCCGGAGCACCGGCGTTGATCCAGGCCGGTATTCTGGACAAAGTTGCCCCCGGCCTGCTGGCGTTGGGCGTTATACTTGGGACATACAAGTTCATCATGTCCGGCAACAGCATGACCAAGGCAACGTTGTACCTGACCGCGTTCGGCCTCATTATGGGCGCGATCGGCATCTTGGGCGCAGGTGGCTTGATCTTCGGAGCCTATGTTCCCCCCGTTGCGTAAGAACAGTACAAACAAAGAAGAACCGGCTTTTGCCGGTTCTTTTTTCTATAGGTTCATAACCCATCCGCCATGGGTGTAGCGCATGCCACTGATCATCTGTTTACAATTGGTTGGGAAAAAGACGAGTTCTCGATAGATGGCCAATGCATACGGCGATGTGTTGACTGCAATGTTGCCAATGCCCGTTTGGACGAGGTGGGCTGTAAATTGTTTTTTAAATGGTGTTGACGATTTCTCGGCTGTGGTACGACTAATTACAAAAAAACTCCCAAAGTGTCTCAAAACACTGATATATCCCGACTATTGGAATGAAGTAAAAGGAATGCATACGCAGATATAAAGTAATATACACGTGTTAAGTTGGGAAACGTATAATAATAATTGATATAATATAAAAACACGCAATAGAGCGTAATAGGCAATAAGCAGATCTATCATGATCGAAATGTGTATTTGTCAATACAAAGGAGAAGAGGTGCAATGCGGTGCATACTTGTTTCTAAATTCGTGCAGGCGTGATATAATAATACAAACTTACCATCGTGATATTCTTAGAGAAGATCGGACGGCTGTTGTTGGAGACTGTAGCTTATATACATGCATATGCCGATTGCATACGATTGTTGTTTTTTAAAAGTGTGAATATCCTATTAAAGTAGAAATATACAACAAAAAAACGAAGTTATGGAGGGAAAGAAATGCCGGGGAAGCAAAGTTACAAAAACAACGGCCACACGCGCTTTTCAGGGATCGCACTGTTGCTGTTGCTACTGTTCCTTGCGGTCGCCACATTTTTTATGTTGAGCTGGTTGCCTGGACAGAGTGAGGTCAGTCCGACTCCTTCGATCACGGCAAAGCCGACTGCGACACCCACGCCTACACCTACGCCGTCGCCGACGCCTACCATGATGCAGGTTGTGCGCATCAACCTTTCCGACACGTCATCATCGGTGAGGGTTCGTGAACAAGCTTCGACAACCGCACAGGTGCTCGGTGAAGCGCCGCACAACACAACGTTGCCCTATCTGGGCGAATCGGATGGTTGGTGGATTGTCAACTATGAGGGGAAGACCGGCTACATCGGTGCAGATTTTGGTGTACTGGAAACTGTAACTGTAACGCCAAGCCCAACGCCTACGGTTTCGCCGTCTGCGAGCAATTAATGAGCTTGCCTTATGATTGGGGCAATACAATGGTGCACTAAGGATCAATTCGACCATTGTCAACAGTACCATTTTTCCAGCGGATAACAAAAGCCCTTTTTCAGGGGCTTTTGTTCTTAATAAAAAAGAATCGGACGATGCCTGCGTACGGGCAAAGAAATACCGCACTCCATGTTTTCATAGAGCGCGGTATGGGTACGGGCTCATACCCGTTGGTGTACCCGACAGGATTTGAACCTGCGACCTACAGAGTCGGAGTCTGCCACTCTATCCAGCTGAGCTACGGGTACGCGCAAACGGTATTATAACATAGCGGCAATCCAGCGCGCAACAGCGTTTGAACCCATGCCGGAAAGTAGAGACTGAAGAGAAGGTGCTTTGTAGATAATACGCTGGATCGCATGCAATAAAAAACGCCAATTCATCAGCCTTTGGCAATGCCGGGTAAAAAAATCCCTCCCCGTACATTTGAGACAGGCAAAGTACGGGGAGGGATACGAAGGGCACGGCTACGGCTGATGCCGTGCGCGCAACTATCCTATGGGGTGTTTGTAACGGTGATGGCTACCGACTCGCTCAGGCCGTTTGCGTATCTTGTCAGTTCTACGGTGTCTCCTACGTGGGCCGATCCAATCAGCGCATCCAAAATGACGCTGTTGGAAATGGCCACACCGTTGAAAGCGATGATCACGTCGCCGTTGTTAATCCCGGCCAACTGTGCGGCGCCGCCCGTTTTAACCGCCGTAACGCGTACGCCGCTAACCAGTGACAATGCGGACAACTGGCGGTTGGTCAAATCGATGAACGACATATCAAGCGATGCACGCTGTACACTCTGCCCCGTGATCAGCGTATCCAACACTGACTCAAGCGATTGAGTAGGAACTGCAAAGGTCATACCAAGGGCAGCGATGGGATCGCCCTTTGTGTCATAGCCGGCATCGGCACGTTTGCCGGTCAGCATGCCGATCATCTCGCCGCGGTTGCTGAACAGTGCGCCGCCGGATTCGCCGGGGTTTGTGGCGGCGTCGGTGACGATATATTGCATTTCGCCTTCATCCGTCGCCATGCCAACACCGCAAACGATGCCGCGTGTAACAAGGTTCTGATAGCGGACGTCAAGTGGCGTGCCCACCGCAAAGACGTAATCGCCTGCCCTGGCCATATCTTTGGAAAAGACAACGGGCACCAGATCAATGCGCGTTGTCGACAGAACCAACAAGTTGCTTGGGATATCGAACTGTACCACTGCGGCGTTTATCGGTATCGAATCGCCGTCGAACAATACGGCATAGGATTCAGCCTTTTCAAAGCCGTTGTACGTTGTTACGATGAAACCGTTGCCATAGATGAAACCCGAGTGCAGCGTTTCGCTCTGGCCGTATTTGGCAATTACCGTAACCACGCTTTGCTTTGCCAACGATACCGTGTCCGACATCGAATCCAACGGATTTATGGGCGTGGGCGCTGGCGTGGGGGGCGCGGTGGGTGTGCCGGTCATAACGGGCGAATTTGCCGGTGATGGCGATGGCGCACCTGTCGGCGTTTGGACGGCGGAATTGCTCGGCTCTATACTCTGTGTTGTGACGGGTGACAGTGCTGCGACCTGTTGTGACGATAATAAATCGGGCAGAACAAACAAACCCAAAAGCGCTCCGCCGATGAGCAGCAGCACGCACAATAGAAATACCCAAAAGAAACGGGACTGCGGCTTTTGCTGGATATCCATGACGCATCCTCCCTGTGATGTGCAATATGTGTACTTTACATTGTACCTTGTTTTTTGTATCTCGACAAGAGAAAGCGTATTCTTACCGTATGCTACTACTTCTTGATGGGAATATGACAACAGCGAAAACAATCGTGTCAGATAACGTCCATGCATTGCGCTGACACAATTCGACGAATATAATAAAAGAAAACAAAGGAAGGGCGTGTTTATGTTGCCACAAGCACCCTTGATATTGATTTGTGACGACCAACAGGTAGTGCATGAAACCCTGGGTGTGTATCTGGATGCGGAGGGTTATGGGCATGCTTCGGCCTATGACGGCGAGCAGGCGCTCAAGATGGCATTGGACAAGCAGCCCGATCTGATCCTTTTGGATTTGATGATGCCAAAAATGTCAGGCATCGACGTATGCCGTGAAGTACGCAAGACAAGCCGCGCGCCCATCATTATGCTGACCGCGAAGGGCGAGGAAATAGACAGGGTGGTGGGCCTTGAGCTGGGCGCGGACGATTACATCGTCAAGCCGTTTTCTCCGCGCGAAGTGTTGGCACGCATCAAAGCGGTGCTTCGGCGCAGCGGCGACCATGTGGACGAAACAAAGCCGGTGTTGCGCTTTGACAACCTTGAGATCAACATAAACAAATACGAGGTCAAGATCTTCGGCGAACCGGTTGCGTGCACGCCCAAAGAAGTAGAGATATTGAGTCTGTTGGCCTCGTATCCCGGGCAGGTGTTTGACCGCGAGCAGATACTGTCCCGCGTGTGGGGGTACGGCTATTTCGGCGATACGCGTACCGTGGACACGCAGATTAAGCGTATCCGTCAGAAGCTGCCGTCGGAGGGCGTATCTTGGCGCATTCGCACCATCTACGGCGTGGGATACAAGTTTGAGGTAAATGAATGAAGCGCAAGACGCTATTCATTCGTTTGCTTTTGCTGCTCATCATGGCGATTCTCATCGTCGGGGCGATCATCGGTGTGGCGTTTATCCGCCTGTCCACGCCCCTGTATACAAAATCAAAGGCGGGTGAAATTCTACCCAAGACCGAAGCGGTTGTGCAATACTACCAGCAATATGTGGCGGGCACGCTCAACCTTCGCGAGATGCAGTCCGCCATTACGGTATCCGGCACGCTGAGCAAAGCACAGTTGCACATTTACGACACGTCGGGGAACCTATTGATCTATTCGCTGGACTTGAACGAGGATTTCATGTTCCGCGCGGACAGCCCCGAAATGCGAAGCGTCACGCTGCCCGTAGCGATTGAAGCCATGCAGGCGGGGCGCAGTATTTTCAAAACCGTCAAAGAAGAGACATTGGACATTGATTATATGGTTGTGGCGGCTCCCGTGGTCACAAACGGCGTGGTATCGGGCGCGGTGGTGCTCACCTCGGCCATGGTCACGCTTCAAACGCCGTTGCAGGGTCTCTATAAGGTTCTGCTGTTGAGCTGCCTTGCGGCGTTCTTTATCATGCTTCTGCCGCTTTCGTTTTTCTTGCGGCGTATGGTGAAACCACTCCAGCAGATGAACTCGGTGGCGCTTTCTATGGCGCAGGGCGATTTTACCCAGCGCGCAGACGAATCGCCGCACGGGGAGATTGGTGAGTTGGCCAACTCCATCAACCACCTGGCCGAACAGCTCGGCCATACCGTAGAGGCGCTGATGCTCGAGCGCAACCGTCTCCATCATATGTTGGACGGCCTGGCGGAGGGTATATTGGCGCTGGATGAACAGGGAAGCATATTGCGTACAAATCCTGCATTGTACCAATTGTTCGGCATCGAAACGGATGAACGCAAGCTCCAGAAGGCGATGGATGCCTTTGACGGCAACCTTATGGAGGATATATGCTCCGTTGCACAAGGCGGACAACCGCTCATGCGCAACGTCGGGCGGGACAATTTTATATTGCGCGTCATCGCCACCCCAATCAACGACGAACAGAACGTATGCCGAGGTGCGGTGGCGCTGTTCCACGACATCACAGAGTCAGAGAGGCTGGAGCAGACACGGCGCGATTATGTTGCCAACGTATCGCATGAATTGCGTACACCGTTGTCTGCAGTGCGCAGTCTGACCGAAACGTTGCAGGATGGCTTGATCAAAACACCGCAGGATCAGAACCGATACTACGGATATATTCTGCGCGAATGCATGCGGCTTACAAGGCTGGTGGAGGATCTGCTCGAACTGTCCAGACTGCAGAGCGGCAGCGTTGCCTTGCAGAAAGGGAATGTGGACCTGCCACAGCTTTTTGAGGATATTCGCATGCGGTATGCTGTGATCAGCGAAGACCTTGGCATCCAGCTCTTGGTGGAATGTGAAGCGGATTGCCCGCCGGTCCATTCCAATGCAGACCGGATCACGCAGGTGTTGGTTATACTGTTGGACAACGCATATAAGTTTACAAAAGAGGGCGGGCATGTCAGTCTGTATACCAAGCACAATGAAAACGAGGTCGCCGTATATGTACAGGACGACGGCGAAGGCATCGACAAACGGGATCTGCCCCATGTGTTCGAACGATTCTATAAGGCGGAAAAGGCGCACAGCGGTGGCGGCACCGGATTGGGGCTTTCCATCGCGTGCGAGGTACTGACATTGATGGGCGAGACCATCCAGATCGACAGCAAACCCGGGGAAGGCACCACAATTTATTTCACGTTGCACCGGCCCGAGAGCTGATCGCAGAATGAAAGTCCATTGGAAAGTGAATATAAAGGCCGTTACACAGCTTGTGTAGCGGCCTTTTTTATGAGCGGTTATCAATGATAATGCATCGGGCTAAACCGTTGTGCCGGATATGGCTACGCAATTACGGATTGATTGCCATGATCGAAGCAACAGCACACCCGGTCCATTGATTGTTATCACGGCTTACGGCATACTAGATCAATGTTCGAAGCAGTCTGACGGACAACGTCACCATCATCAGCATCGTGGGGTGAATTTTTGAACAGCGCGTATACTGTTTCGGGGAAGGCGTGTGTCGGCGCGTATATATATCTTCAGCGGATTGTATGACGCGCAATACCGAGCGGCGCATCGAAGTGGCTTGTCCGGTGCTAAATCCGGTTTTGGCGAACCGTATCGTGGAAACGCTGGAGACAGGATTTGTGGACAATACCAAGGCGCGCCTCATGACGCCGGACGGCTCCTATAAAAGGCCATGCGCGCCCGGAGATGAACCCGGGATGGACAGCCAGATTGCCTTTTATAAACGGGCCTACCTTATGGCGGGAAACGAGTTTTGCGAAGGCAAATGATGTGCCATTGTGGCTTGTAAGTCCAAAGGCCTGTGCAGAACCCATACGCAGGGAAGCAACGGTTCGCCGGTGTTTTTTTGAATGTTTACGGCGTTTGATCCGATGGAATGGGAAGCAAGCCGCTCAAACGAATTCCCCTGGCGCTGCAAGCAAATAAAATGAGTTTATGATGAGACAAACAAGCGTCTAATCCGTTGTCAATGCGTTGGAAACTGATATAATCATGTTATAAGCGTCAACCAAAATGAGTATACAAAGCGGACGTAGTCCGTATGCCGGTGCTTCGTCGCCGTTTGCGCAAAGCCCGGATGGAGATTTGGAAAAACGCGGTACGGATTGTATCTTCATCCACCCATAAACCGAGCGGAGGACAACAATGGACGAAAACATCATTGTCGAGTGCAGCATCACCTACAAGGACTATAAAAGGTATTCATGGTTTACCATATGGAACAAGAGCGAATTTACAAAATTCTTCATGGTGATTTGGGCTTTGATCTTTTTCACACTCGTACTGCTCATGGGCTATCAGATTGTTGCGCAGGGCTTCAATGTATTTTGGGATTCCCTGTCCTTTTCTGCGGTGATTGCCGTGGTGGCTCCGGTATTGTATTATGGTATGATCAGCGCGTCCATCCGCAAGAATTACCGTCAATCCAAACCCGTTTTGGACGCCACCAAGCATTATGAGTTCACGTCGGATTATGTAACCACCGATGCCGCCGGATTGTGGGGAGAGGACGGACGGGTCGGATATCAGGTATTTTTTAAGGTCTTTCAGGCGAGGCATGCGTTCTACCTGTACATCGGGCCTGTGCAGGCCTACATCATTCCCATCCGGTGCATGGACAAAGGATCGGTTCAAAGGCTCGGCAGTATTCTCAAAAAAAGCCTCGGACCAAAATTCGTTCGGAGAACGTTTGTTTGACGATGAAAAAGAAGCCAATACATACGGGCTTTTTCAAGGCGTTTGGATGCTTATTGAAGATAAGGCGATTGATTATTTCATTCATCACGCGCAGAGGATCAACCGGTAAGGCATGGAAGAAGCCGGTACCGGCGGGGTGGAATGTGAGAAACTTTTAACAAATGCGGGGGTTGTCTCTTGATTTTTTAGTCGCATCAGCTACAATAATAATGGTGGACATAGTAAAAACCACCCACAAACAATGATATTCAAAGTCTAACGATAAAAAGGAGTGTAGAAGGTATGAACAAGCAGAGCATTTCGGACATTCAAGACCTCAAAGGTAAGCGCGTTCTGATGCGTGTGGATTTCAACGTCCCCATGGACAAGGAAGGAAACATCACCGACGAAACACGTATTCTTGGCGCCTTGACGTCCATCGAGTACCTGTACAAGAAAGGCGCGAAGGTTATTCTCTGCTCACACTTCGGGCGCCCCAAGGGCAAAGTTAACCGGGACATGTCGCTGGCACCCGTAGCAAAGCGGTTGGGAGAGATGGTGGATACCAAGGTAACCATGGCCAAGGACGTGGTGGGTGAAGATGCCAAAGCATGCGTTGCAAACATGAAAGACGGCGAGATCGTCGTGCTGGAAAATGCCCGCTTCCGCAAGGAAGAGGAGGAAAACGATCCCGAATTCTCCAAGCAGCTTGCATCATTGGCTGAAATCTATGTCAATGACGCATTTGGAACCGCACACAGAGCACATGCCACCACCGCCGGCGTAGCGGCCTATCTGCCGTCCTATGCGGGCTTTTTGATTCAAAAGGAAGTTGAAGTGATGGGCAAGGCGCTGGAGAACCCGGAACGGCCGTTCGTTGCGATATTGGGTGGCGCGAAGGTCAAGGATAAAATCTCGGTCATCACTAATCTGCTCGAGAAGGTGGATGTGTTGATCATCGGCGGCGGCATGGCGTTCACATTCCTCAAAGCAAAAGGATACGAAGTGGGAAAATCGCTGCTGGATGAGGATAACATCGGTTTCGCAAAAGAGCTGATGGCAAAGGCACAGAGCAAAGGTATCAAGCTTTTGATCCCGGTGGATACCGTGGTAGCCAAAACCTTCGCTGCGGACGCGGAGAATAAGGTTGTGGACGCGGACGCCATTCCGGCGGATTGGCAGGGCCTTGACATCGGCCCCAAGACGCGCGCGCTGTTTGCGGACGCGATCAAGGGTGCGGGCACCGTTATATGGAACGGCCCGATGGGCGTATTCGAATTTGAAGCGTTTGCGCAGGGAACGAAATCCATGGCGCAGGCGTTGGCAGAGAGTGGTGCCATCACCATCATCGGCGGCGGCGACAGCGCGGCGGCGGTGCAGCAGTTGGGATACGGTGACAAGATGACGCACATATCAACCGGCGGCGGCGCATCACTGGAGTTTCTCGAAGGCAAGGAACTGCCCGGCGTTGCCTGCATACCCGATAAGAAATAGAACCCTATGGCTGCACGGACGAAACCGTTCGTGCAGCCTGCCGTATACACAAGGCCGATTTTGGGCCATGAGAATGTCCGTTGCCATATGGCAGCTAATTATAAAGGGCAGGACAAGAACAGTTTGTAGGAACGGCGCTGCGTACGCTTTCGTGCAGGCGCGACCGAAACGGCAAACCTTTGTTTGTCATCGGGTTGACGGGCGGGGAAATCCCTGTCCGTGTCATTAAACATTCAGGAGGATAAGACATGCGTAAACCCATCATTGCAGGCAACTGGAAAATGAACAACACGCCCGACCAGGCCAAGGCGCTTTTGGAAGGTCTCAAACCGTTGATCGCGGACAACGATAAAACCGAAGCGGTCGTATGCGTACCCGCCATCTTGATCGAAACGGTCAAAGGCCTTATCGCAGGGAGCAACATCAAGCTCGGCGCGGAGAATATGCACTGGGAAGAGAGTGGCGCGTTTACGGGTGAAATCAGCCCGCTGATGCTCAATGCGTATGACGTCGAATACGTCATCATCGGCCACAGCGAACGTCGCCAGTACTTTGCCGAGACCGACGAAACGGTCAACAAGAAGGTGCTGTCCGCACTGGCACATGATTTAAAGCCCATCATCTGCGTGGGTGAGACATTGGAGCAGCGCGAAGCGGGCGTGACGGATACGCTGGTCACCGCTCAGGTGGAAAAGGCGCTCAGTGGCGTTGACAGCCTCGATAACATCGTCATCGCCTATGAACCCATTTGGGCCATCGGAACCGGTAAGACAGCGACGGCGGAGGAGGCCAACCGCGTGTGCGGCATCATTCGTCAGAAGATCGGCACCATGTTCACCGGTGAAGCGGCAGAGGCCATGCGCATCCAGTACGGTGGCAGCATGAAGCCTGCAAACGTGGCGGAATTGATGGCACAGCCCAATATCGACGGCGGCCTGATCGGCGGCGCTGCGCTTAAGGCTGAAGATTTCAGTAAGCTTGTCAACAATTGAGGTGGATGTGATGGCAAAATCCCTCACAGCGCTCATGATTCTCGACGGGTTTGGGCTAGGTGGCGTCGATTGTTTGAACGCCATCGAAACGGCGGATACGCCGAATTTGGACAAGATCTTTCAAACCTATCCGCACACCGAAATCAAGGCATCCGGTATGGCGGTGGGTTTGCCCGAAGGGCAGATGGGCAACAGTGAAGTGGGCCATTTGAACATCGGTGCGGGGCGCGTTGTGTATCAGGAACTCACCCGCATCACCAAATCGATCTTGGACGGCGATTTCTTTGAAAAAAGCGCGTTTACAGACGCAATGCAGACTGCAAAAAAGGCAGACAAGGCGTTGCACCTGTTCGGCCTGCTGTCCGACGGCGGCGTGCACAGCCACATCGACCATTATATTGCGATGGTGGAACTGGCCAAGCGACAGGACCTTGAAAAGGTGTATCTGCACTGCTTTATGGATGGGCGCGACGTGCCGCCGCAAAGCGGCAAATGCTTTGTCGAGCAGATGCAGCAGGCGCTGAACAGAATTGGCGTTGGGCAAATCGCAACCGTCATAGGAAGATACTACGCCATGGACCGTGACAACCGCTGGGAACGGGTGGAGCAGGCGTACAACGCCATCGTATTCGGCGAGGGTACAACGGGTGAGGATCCGGCGGCGATGGTGCAGCAAAGCTATGACGCCGGTGTAACGGATGAGTTCATCAAGCCCATTGTGATCACAAGGGATGACAAACCGGTGGCAACGGTGCTGCAGGGGGACAGCATCATCTTCGTCAACTTCCGGCCGGACCGTGCTCGAGAGATCACCAGCTCGTTCATCTTAAAGGATTTTGATAGCTTCGTGCGCAAAAATGGGTATTTTAAGGTGAACTATGTATCCATGACGCAGTACGATGCGGATTTTGCGGACAAACTTACCGTGGCGTACCTGCCGGTGCATTTGAACAAAACGCTGGGCGAATACGTCTCGTCGTTGGGAAAGACGCAACTTCGCATTGCGGAAACGGAGAAGTACGCCCATGTGACATTCTTCTTCAACGGCGGTGTCGAAAAGGCATATCCCGGTGAGGATCGGGTGCTAATCCCGTCCCCCAAGGTGGCAACATACGACCTTCAGCCACAGATGAGCGCATACGAAGTTGCGGATGCAGCGGTAAAACGCATTCAAAGTGGACAATACGATTTTATGGTGCTCAACTTTGCCAACGCCGACATGGTGGGGCATACCGGTATGATGGATGCGACGGTCAAAGCCATCGAAGCGGTGGATCAATGCGTGGGTATCGTGGTGGACGCCATCCTTAAGGCAGATGCACATTGTCTTGTGACGGCGGACCATGGCAATGCGGAGTGTATGGGGGATGAAAGCGACTGTCCCTTCACCGCACACACCACCAACCCCGTGCCGTTGATCTACGTCGGCAACGATGCGGCGGAGAAAACACTACAGGATGGTGGCGCGTTGTGCGATATCGCGCCCACGCTGCTGTGTATGATGGGTGTTGAACAGCCCGATGAAATGACGGGACACTGCCTGTTGGTATAAAGAAACGATTGACGGGCAAAGTTTCCGCTTTGCCCGTCTTTTTTTGGAGGATGTATGGCGTACATATATATGGTCAAATGCCGGGACGGTACGCTGTACACCGGCTATGCTCAGGATGTGTATGCGCGCGTAAAAAAGCACAACGAAGGGACGGGCGCGAAATACACAAGGGGCCGCTGCCCGGTAGAATTGGTGTACGCAGAATGGGCATTTGATAGATCGAAGGCGCAAAGCAGGGAAGCTGAGATCAAGGCAATGACGCGGACGCAGAAACTCGCGTTGTGCCGCACATGGGAAAAGGAAAACAAAGACGCGTAAACATTGGATTTTTCGGATACGACCATCATGCCGGCCGGGTGAGGATGCCCGCTAAGGGTACCATGGGCGTCGGTCGGCATGATGTTATGGATTGCAGCACCCGTCAGGAGGGTCTGTCAATGCATCGTATGCATCCGGCATCAATCCGTTACCATGTTCGAAGCGGCGCGGTATGACGGTGCTGTGTAAGCGGGTAAACGGTCGATTTGTTCATAATATGCGTTGTCTTTACCGATGGAAATGGAGGTTTGACGATGCTTGCCTATTTCGAATCGTTGTCGCCGGTAATGCAGGCGCTGTTGGGGTCTCTTTTTACCTGGGGCGTAACCGCTCTGGGCGCCGCATCCGTCTTCTTTTTCAAAGAGATTCACAAAGAGCTTTTAAACGGCATGCTGGGGTTTGCTGCCGGCGTGATGATTGCGGCCAGTTTTTGGTCACTTTTAGCACCCGCCATCGAAATGGCGAACGAACAGCACATGTCCGCCGCACTGGTCGCTACCATCGGTTTTTTGGGCGGCGGCGTATTCCTATTTGCGGTGGATAAAACGTTGCCGCACCTGCATCCAGGCTTGGAGAAGAATCAGGCGGAGGGCATCAAAACAAGCTGGCAGCGCAGCGTGTTATTGGTGTTGGCCATCACGCTTCATAACATACCGGAGGGGTTGGCTGTGGGCGTTGCGTTCGGTGCGGCGGCATATGGCCTCTCGTCCGCTACGCTGACCGGCGCGATCGTACTGGCAATCGGCATCGGCATCCAGAATTTTCCCGAGGGTGCAGCGGTATCCATTCCGCTCAGACGGGAAGGTTTTTCGCGTCTAAAAGCGTTTGCCTACGGGCAGGCTTCCGGCATCGTCGAGCCCATATCCGCTGTTCTGGGCGCGGCGCTGGTTTTGGTCATGCAGCCCATCCTTCCATTTACGCTGGCCTTTGCAGCAGGTGCTATGATCTATGTCGTGGTGGAGGAGATGATTCCCGTATCCCAACAGGGCGAGGGCGGCGAGCATACCGACATTGCAACTATCGGCTGCATGATGGGTTTTGCCGTCATGATGGTACTGGACGTTGCGATGGGTTGAGTGTGCCACAAAAAACCACTTATCCGTATAGGATCGAGGAAGAAGTATATCCATAGAAACCGCCCAACACATAAAAATCGGGCGGTTTTGTTGTGTGGTCAACCAGTCAAACAAAAAGAACCGGGTGGTTGAGACCGGCGTTTGATTGTGCCGGCCCCAACCTATAATGGTTCTTTTGGCAGTCGATCCTTACGGATGCATTCGCCAAACGTAGCATGTGCACAATCCCATGTTCTGATACCGGATGCAGATTTGCAGATTTGCAGATTCAAAGAACCGTACACAAATATAGAGTTAAATTCCAAAGAAGCCAACATGAAAACCAAATGAAACCGGTGCTGTAATAGAGCCATGTCATAGGCGGGACATAGCTTGTATTGTTTATTAACAATTGGTTAAATCATAAAAAATCGCCCAAATATGTTGACAATTATTCCTTTGCGTGGTATAAAATAAATAGGGTTAGCACTCGCCAAGAGAGAGTGCTAACAAGACCCAAATATACTACAAAGGAGTTGTTAATTATGTCTGGTTTGGTGCCATTTAACAGGAGAAGGTCGGAGTTGGCAAACGTCGGGTATGGTGACTTTTACAACATGCTTGACGACTTCTTTTCCGAGAGTTGGCCTCTTCGGAGAAGTCTGGCAGGCGATACGTTTAAAGTTGACGTTCAGGAGGATGAGAAAAGCTACTATGTGATGGCTGAACTCCCCGGCGTGAAAAAGGAAGAAGTAGGTATTCTGATGGACGATGGGAAACTAAGGATCTCCGTCGTTCGTGAGGAATCCATGGAGGATGAAACCAAAAACTACATTCACAGGGAACGGCGTTATAGCTCAATGGCGCGCAACATCTACTTGACGGACGCTGACTCTGGTAACATTACGGCAAAACTCAGTGACGGCGTTTTGAAAATCACCGTACCCAAGACAGAGAAACAAAACAAATTCATCAACGTGGAAATAGATTAGAAAATCCGGCTAAACACCCACGCCAAATCGGCGTGGGTTATTTGTATGTGGATTTGGTGAAACGTTCGTGTTGCACCGGCTAATGAATGCCTGTTTTAGGGGGCGTACATTGGGCCTTGCCGTACATGCAGACGGCAAGGCTATGGACACAACGATGGACAAGCCACCCCCTCTCCCTTATAATAAATTGGAATGGTAAAGGAGAGGATACCCATGCACTATAAATTGCTGGCGCTGGACATCGACGGAACGCTTTTAACCACCGAAAAGAAGATTACGCCCCGCGTACGGGCGGCGATACGCGCAGCGGTGGACAAGGGATGTTTTGTGTTGTTGGCGACAGGGAGGATGTACCGCGCCATGGCGCATATCAACGAATCGCTGGGGTTGACCATGCCGTGCATGGTGTACGGTGGCGGACAGATCGTCAAGGATGGCGAGATCATTTACGGTCGGCCGGTAGACAGCAGAATTACACATGAGATACTCAACTGGGCGCACGACAACGGGATGTATGCCCAGGTCTATGAAAACAAGGATTTCATCTTTGAAAAAGCCAATAAATATTCGGACGGTTATGCGGTGTTTTGCGATTTCCCCGGCGTGGAGCAGCCGAATCTGAGACAGCGGATGGACATAAAAACGCCCAAAGTGCTCATCATCGGCGAGCCGGATGATGTCGTTCGCTACGAGAAGATGGCACGCGAGCGCTTTGGCAGCCGGCTACAGATATCAAAGAGCAAACCGCATTATCTGGAACTCAACGATCCCAACGCCACCAAGGGCAACGCGCTGGATTATCTGGTTCAGTCCATGGGGCTAACCGCGGAAAACTGCATCGCGATGGGAGATGCCACGTTGGATTTGCCCATGATCGAATACGCAGGGTTGGGCGTTGCGATGGGCAATGCAGATGAAGTCACCAAAAGCCGGGCCGATATTGTCTGTCCCACCAATGACGAGGACGGTGTGGCAGTGGTCATTGAAACGTACATACTCAGCCAACCGTAAAAAAACGATGCGGAAAGGAGCGAATATGGATAAGGGTAAGAGAAAGAAAAAGGGTAAGGATATCACCGTCGAGGCGTTTGCGCAGGGTGCGGACTTAACCTGCACATACGCAGGCCGTGGAAATTTTACCGTTTCCACATCGGACACCAACCACCCCGCTATGCAGTTCGCCGGTTATTTCGATCATTTTGCCCACAAACGCATCCAGATGTTTGGACATCAGGAGATGGGGTATGTCGGACATCTTGCTCCGGATACGCTGATGTTGCGTGCAAAGGAATTCTTTGCCTATCCACTCCCCTGTATCGTGATATGCAACGGCGACGAGGTGCCCAAGTGGCTAACCGATACGGCGCTGGAGGCGCAGGTGCCAATATTTAAATCCGAGCGCAGCACCAGTACGGTTGTACAGCATGTGGTCACTTTCCTTGACGATATACTGGCACCTGAAATCACGGTGCACGCAAACTTCGTGGACGTGCACAACGTGGGTGTCCTCCTTCGTGGCGAGTCCGGGTTGGGCAAGAGCGAACTGTCGCTGGAATTGGTCAAGCGCGGACACGTGTTGGTGGCGGATGACGTGACGATGGTGAAAAAGACGGCGCTGCGGCGTCTGGCCGGATTTGCGCCGGATGCAACGCGGGGCCTACTTGAGATACGCGGCCTGGGAATCATGGATATACGTCGGATATACGGCTCGGCCACGGTTTTGGACCGTAAGGATGTTCAGATCATCATAGACATGGAGATATGGGAGGAAGACAGAGACTACGATCGTTTGGGCTTTGATACAAAGTACGAAACGATACTGGGCGTGGACATCCCGCGCTATATCATGCCGGTTCGGCCCGGGCGCAACCTTGCGGTAGTGGTGGAGGCTACGGCGATGGATTATCGTATGAAGCGCGCCGGTTTCGACATCGAAAAGGAGATATTCGACCGTTTCCGCCAGCTGTTTTAACATTTGGCGGGATAGATGGAAAGCGCGATGGGTAGCGGTTTAATTAGCACTTTACAACAGCGGATACACTGACATTGAGGATCAAAGGACAAACGAGGGTTTTGCCGCACGCAGCGGCAAAACCTGTTTTTTTACGCGCATGGCATGCCCGACAGCCCCATAGGATGAAAGGAAAGGGGTGACAGGGAATGCGCAAAGGGATTTTGAACCTCGTCTGCGCCGCCATCGCCGTGATGCTTTTGTGCTTTCCATCACTGCTCTGGATGCAGGCGCACAATAGCGTGGTGCGCAAATGGCTAAACGGCGGCCGTCTCACCTACCAGGGCGAATTGGCCGTATGGGTGGTGGACGCAAATGTAGACGGCAAGGGTGCGCTTCGTAGTTGGATTTTGGGTCGATCCACATTTTACAAGCAGCGCAATTTTGGCATATACCCCATCATCGAACCGACCATGACCCTGGACCAGGTTCGTTCGCGAATCGCTTCGGGGGAGATTCCCGATGTGCTTTTATGTGGTGGCGACGTGCCGCAAAGCGTATTGGATCATGCAACCGCATATCAAGGCTCGTTTCCCATGCCGTTGGTACTGCCCCAAAGAGGGAAGGGTCTGTTTACGCCCGTTATGCACAGCGGCACGGTACTTTTGATCAACGAGGATGCGCTGTATAGGGCAGGGCTTAACCCGCCAGCCGGCGTTGAGGGCATGGACGAACAGTGGATATCCTATTCCGAAGCCGAATTATCCGGCGCTTTTTGCTATGACGATGCGCTATCGCTGATGGCGGTGGTTTTAAGCGATCTGCCGCCAGCGGTGCAGCAGGCTTTGTTGAATGGATCAGAGGGCAACATGCAGGAATTTTTAAATGGCAGTACGGCGGTCTTTGCCACAACGCAGGCCGCGCTGTGGCAGCTGTATCGCCAGGAACTATTGGGAAGATCGCTGCCCGACATTGTTGCTTATCCGCTTTGTGGCTTCGCGCCGCGCGTACAGTATGCGGTGCTGATGCAAAACGCGGACACACATCGGCAGGCGGCGGCGAGCGCATTGATCACCATATTGGTGGGCAACAAGGGACAAATTGCGCTGGCAGATATCTATGCACTGCCGGTAGTGTCAGGTACAACCTGCGAGCGCACCGATCTTATGGGACTTTGGCAGTGTGCGCAGCAGACGAAATACGTCTATCCCGGCCATGGGGAGGTGGAGTTTATGGACATGGTACGGGAGGGCGCCACGCCGGACGAGGCGAGAGCCTATGCAATCGACCTGTGCCGTCCGCCATAATGTGCATAAAACGCTCTGGATCATATGGACGGCGTTTCAAAAAGAAAAAGGCCTGTAATATGGGATGGTATTTGGTATAATATAAGTATAATTAAAATAGTAACATTTATAACAAGCATATAATATTAACAATGGTATGCATCCATCCTTTTCAAAGAAACAGGCCGGTATGGTTCATACTTTGAAACGTGCGCCTCAGCTGAGTGGCGTAACTTGCCAACCCTGTTGGCAGCGTGTAGAATAATAGACTGAGTATGGACAATTTGAGGATGTGATCCGATGGAATTGACTTCCGTCATCGCCCGTCTGCACGCGAATTTGCCGCAGCACGCCGTGAAGACAAACCAACCGCTTGCACGCTACACAACGTTCCGTATCGGCGGACCGTGTGATATATTGATCCTTCCGGAAAACGAACAACAGACCGTGCGCAGTATTCAAATTCTGCGTGAACACGGCGTACCCTTTATGATCCTTGGAAACGGTAGCAATGTATTGGTGCACGATGAGGGGATAAGAGGGTGCGTGGTCAAGCTTGCGCACAAGGGCGACGAGGTGAGGGTGGATAAGGAGAACCATACCATGTTCGTCGGTGCGGGAGAGGGGATGATGCGCGTGGCGGCGCATGCCATCGAACATGGTCTGGGCGGCATGGAGTTTGCCAGCGGCATTCCCGGAACGTTGGGCGGTACGGTGTTTATGAACGCCGGAGCATACGAACATGAGATGAAAGACATCGTTAAAAACGTGCGCGTGCTCACCTGTGAAGGCACGGTGATGGATGTTGAAAATGAATCGATGGGATTTGCCTACCGAAGCAGCGCGGCAGAGAAAAATAACTGGCTGATTATGGGTGCCACGCTGCAACTGTATCCCGACACGCCGGATAACGTACAATACAGGGTAGATGATTTCACGCGCCGTCGCAGCGAAAAGCAACCGCTTGCCTATGCGAGCGCAGGCAGTACGTTCAAACGGCCCAACGGACATTATGCCGCCAAGCTCATCGACGAAGCGGGGCTAAAGGGCGCGTCCGTCGGCGATGCACAGGTGAGCATGTTGCATGCAGGCTTTATCATCAACCGTGGCAACGCAACGTGCGCCGATGTGATTGAATTGATGGCGTATATCAAGCGGACGGTATACGAAAAATTTGGCGTGACGCTCAAACCCGAGGTGCATTTATTGGGACCAACGCTATGAAATTCTCGGCGGACTATCATGTTCACAGTCGGTATAGCGATGGACATGCTACGCTCAAACAAAACGTAGAAGCGGCGATTGACCGCGGTTTTTCTGCCGTAGCTTTGACCGATCACGGTCCCAATCATATGCATGCCGGCTTGCGAATGCGTAAATTCCCCGCGTTGATAAAAGAGGTGTCCAATCTTAAGAAGGCCTATCAAGACCGTATTGACGTTAAGCTCGGCATCGAGGCCAACATCGTGGGCCTTGACGGAACAACCGATGTACCGGGCGCATATGCGCACGCTTTTGAAGTTGTGGCCCTTGGCTACCATCGCACTGCGCGTGGTACGGATTTCAAAAGCAACGCGTTTTTGCATATCAAACTGCGCCTGAGGCGGCCACGTTGTAAAGAAATGATGACGGACATGCTCATCGCTGCCATGGAAAGAAACCGCATCTCCTTTTTGGCGCATCCTGGTCAACACACCGGTCCGTTGGACTGGGTGCGGCTGGCCAAAGCATGTGCGAAGCACAACGTAGCAATCGAGTTGAGCGCTCGAGCGGGGCATCTTTGTTTCACAAGCGCCGACGTGCGCTTGATGCGTGATTACGGTGCGGTGTTCGTGGTAAGCTCGGATGCGCATAAAAAAGAGGAAATCGGTGTATTTGATTCACTTGAGGGGTTGATTGAAGGGGCACAGTTGACGTATCATGATATTGTAAATGCTATAGGATATGATAAAAAACGTCCGTTTGGATTATAGGTTCGTAAAGGAGAGTTTACCATGCGCTGTATTATCGTAACAGGCGTGTCCGGCGGCGGTCGTACGCTGGCGCTTCGGCAGCTGGAGGATATGGGATATTTCTGCGTGGACAACATGCCACCGCAGATGATCAGCACCATGGTTTCGCTTTGTCTGAGCGAGCAACGCATCCAAAAGGTTGCGGTGGTGGTGGACACCCGTGCAGGCGTGTTCTTTGATCATATATATCAGGCTATGGAAGAAATCCAGCAAATGGGCGTGGATTGCGATCTACTGTTTCTTGAGACGGCGGATGAGGTGCTGATTCGAAGATACAAGGAAAGCCGGCGCCGCCATCCGATGAACCCGACAAACATCACCGACGGCATCGCAAAGGAACGCCAAAGGTTGAGGCGTCTTAGAGACATGTCGCGGTATGTTGTGGATACGACCAACCTGATGCCGCGGCAGTTGGGGGATACGCTTTGGGGCATGTTTGCCGAAAATGCACAGCGCGATCGGATTTTGCCCATTATCATCTCGTTTGGATACAAAAACGGCATACCGCTCAACGCGGATCTAGTGTTTGACGTGCGGTTCTTGCCCAACCCGCATTACGATGCGGCCCTAAGGCCGCACAGCGGCTTGGAGAAACCGGTGCGCGATTTCGTTTACGGGCATGAAGCCACACGGGCTTTTGAGGACAAGCTGGTGGATATGCTTTTATACCTGTTGCCGCATTATCAGAAGGAAGGCAAGTACCAGATTGTCATAGCCATCGGTTGCACCGGTGGTCAGCACCGTTCGGTGGCAATGGCGGAAGGGCTGCATGTGCAGTTGGAAAGACGTGGCGTCAAATCGGTGGTGCAACACCGGGATATTGGAAAGGATGCGCTGAGGTCTTGACAAAGCGGACGGGACAATCATTTGCCGCCGTCGCACGGGACGAACTGTTGCACATTGTGCCGCATAATTATTTGTGCCAGCAGGCCGAATTGTGCGCTGCGGTGCAGGTATGCGGCAGTCTGTTGCTGTCCGGGGGCGTACTGTCGTTGCGCATCGCAACTGAAAATGCGGGGCTGGCGCGCAAACTCTATACCTTTATCCGCGACATGACGGGTGTGCGCGTGGCGTTGTTTTCGCGCGAGAATCGGCGGTTGAGCCAACGGGATACTGTTTTATTGGATGTGAACGGGCGGGAGATTGTCCTGCCTTTTTTAATGGAGTTGGGCATATACGAGGATGGTTGCCTGCTGCGCACGCTGCCTGCGTTTGCCAAAAGGACCAGCTGCAAGCGGGCGTATCTGCGTGGATTGTTTCTCTCGTGCGGCAGCATCACCAACCCGGACAAGGCATATCACCTCGAATGGGTTTTCCACGATGGGGAATTGGCGCAAAGCACACAGGCATTGCTCGCTTCGTTGAACATCGACGCGCAACGCACCATGCGCAAAGCGCAGTATGTCGTATACATCAAGGATAGCGGGGGCATTACACAGACGCTGGCGCATATGGGCGCACATAATGCGCTGTTCAAAGTGGAGAATGCGCGCATACTGCGCGAAGTGAAGAACAATGTAAACCGCGCCGTCAACTGCGAGACCGCGAACGTCAACCGTACCGTGGATGCGTCCCTTAAACAGATTGCATGCATCAAGTATTTGGCGAAGACCGGGAAGCTTGCCAGGCTGTCTGCAACGCTTCGACAGGCGGCGGACGTGCGGCTTTCCAATCCACAGGTCAGTTTGTCGGAATTAGCGCAACTGACAAGTCCACCCACATCCAAATCCGGCATCAACCACCGCCTGCGGCGGTTGGTGGCGATCGCGGAGCAGTCTGGTTTTATGGGCATATAGGGGGCACAAGCATGGCTGAATTTGCACATTTGCACGTACATACCGTATACAGTCTGCTAGACGGGGCAGCGCGCATTGACGAACTGGTCAAAAGGACTAAGGAATTGGGTATGACTCACCTTGCCATGACGGATCACGGCGTCATGTACGGCACGGTAGAGTTCTATAAATCGTGCATAAAACACGATATCATACCGATATTGGGCTGCGAGGTGTACGTCGCCAAACAATCCATGGAGGACAGGCAGGGAAAGGCGGACCGTGAGTACGGCCATTTTGTGCTTTTGGCGGAGAATCAAACCGGTTATCAGAACTTGATGCGGTTGGTCTCCATGGGCTGGCTGCGCGGCTTTTATTACAAGCCTAGAATTGACTATCAAACGCTCAAGCAGTACAGCGAAGGGTTGATCGGACTGTCCGCGTGTATGTCCGGCGACATCCCGCAATTGATCCTGTCAAACAGGATGGACGATGCACGCGCGCTTGCCACAGAGCTTAAAAATACATTTGGGCCCGATTGCTTCTATCTCGAGATGCAGAACCACGGTATCGCAGGGCAACGGGAGGTTAACGATGCACTGCGCGCGTTTTCCAAGGAGCTGGACATCCCGCTTTGTGTCACCAACGACGTGCATTACATCAATCGCGAGGACGCGCAGGTTCAGGACGTCCTGTTGTGCATTCAGACCGCACGGTATCTGGACGAAGAGGACCGCATGCGCATGAATACAGATCAGCTGTATCTCAAAAGCGAGCAGGAGATGCAATCCCTATTCCCGAACGAACAGGAAGCGCTTAAAAACACGATGCGCATTGCCGAGCGCTGCCAGATGGCGTTGGATTTTGGTACGCAGCATTTACCGTCGTTTCCCGTCCCGGATGGCGTGGACAAGTACGAGCTACTGCGAGGCAAAGCGTTTGATGGCTTCGAAAAGCGGTATGGATCCGATCCCGCGATCCAGATTCGCCTGGAGGAAGAACTTCACATGATCCGCGACATGGGCTTTGTGGATTACTTCCTCATCGTATGGGATTTTGTGGATTATGCACACCAGAGCGGCATCGCCGTAGGCCCCGGGCGGGGTAGTGCGGCGGGCAGTGTTGCGGCCTATTGTCTGGATATTACAGATGTGGATCCCATTGAATACGGGCTGATCTTCGAGCGGTTTTTGAACCCCGAGCGTATCTCAATGCCGGACATCGACATCGACTTCTGCTATGAACGACGGCAGGAGGTCATCGATTACGTCATCAAAAAGTATGGATCGGATCACGTGTGCCAGATCATCACCTTTGGTACCATGAAAGCTCGTGCCGCCGTACGGGACGTTGGACGAGTGCTGCGCGTGCCTTACGGCGAGGTTAACCGCGTTGCCAAGCTCATCCCGGGCGAATTGGGCATGACGCTGGACAAGGCGCTTAAAATCAGCGCGCCGCTACGTACCGCCATGGCCGAGGACGCGCGCATTGCTGAAATGATGGACATTGCGCGTAAACTCGAGGGAACGCCACGCCATTCCGGCACGCATGCAGCCGGCGTAGTCATATCCGCGCAGCCGTTGTATGAGATTATTCCGCTGCAAAAAAACGACGAAACCGTAACCACACAGTATCCCATGGGAGCTGTGGAGGAACTGGGACTTCTGAAGATGGATTTTCTGGGTCTGAGAAATCTCACCATCATCGAGTACGCCTGCGATATGGTGGGCCAGAGCACGAACAACCGTCCGGACATGCGCGCCATACCGCTTGATGACATAGCGGTTTACGATATGATCAGCGAGGGCGATACCGACGGCGTGTTTCAGCTTGAAAGCGCAGGCATGCGCAACCTGCTTCGAGACCTCAAACCAAACTGTTTTGAGGATATCATTGCCTGTATTTCGCTGTATCGGCCAGGCCCGATGGAAGAGATACCTAAATACGTTCGAGGCAAGCACAATCCCAAAAGCGTACGCGTACTGTGCGAACAGCTGCGCCCGATTTTGGATGTGACGTACGGATGTATCGTGTACCAGGAGCAGGTGATGCAGATCGTACGCGATCTGGCCGGCTATTCGTGGGCGCGCAGCGATCTTGTGCGTCGCGCAATGAGCAAGAAAAAAGCTGATGTAATGGAGCGGGAGCGGCACATATTTGTATACGGGTCCATGGATGGAAGCATACCGGGTGCGGTCAAAAACGGCGTGAATGCGAAAGTGGCCAACGAGTTGTTCGATCACATGATGGATTTTGCGTCCTACGCGTTCAACAAAAGCCATGCCGCGGCGTACGCCGTGGTGGCGTATCGTACGGCGTGGCTCAAGGCGCACCATCCGGTGGAGACCATGGCGGCGCTGATGAATACAAATTTGAACAATACCGACAAGATCGCCCAGTATATCGCGTACTGCCATAAACGTGATGTCAAAATTCTCCCACCGGACGTAAACCACAGTGGCAAGCGCTTTACGGTAGAGAACGGTGCGATCCGTTTCGGTCTGTGCGCAGTGAAAAACGTGGGCGAGAAAGCTATGGAGCAGGTGATCGAAGAGCGCGGTAATGGGCTGTATCGTGATTTCTTTGATTTTCTGCGCCGCGTACCCATAGAGGCATTGAACAAGCGGATGGTGGAAAGTCTGATATCAGCCGGCTGTTTTGATTCGATGGGTCATGCGCGCGCCGCGCTCAACGCCGTTTTCGAGAAAGCCATGGACGAGACGATTGGCCGTAAAAAGCGCAACATCGAGGGACAGATCTCGCTGTTCGACATGGGCGGCGTGGCCGTTGAGTCCATCTCCATGACGTTGCCCGACGTGAAGGAGTTTTCCGATGCTGTCCGCTATGCACTGGAAAAGGAGATGACCGGCGTATACATCACGGGCCATCCCCTGGCGGCATACGCGGATTTCATGGGCAAAATGCCCATGAGCATCGCGGACATCAAGGCGGAAGAGAACGGCCTGAGCCTGGATGGACATGAAACGGTGTTGATGGGTATTGTCACTGAACGGCGCACGCGCACAACGCGGCAGAACGCGCTGATGGCGCACTATACGTTGGAGGATCTGACGGGATCCATCAACCTGTTGGCGTTCCCGCGTACGCTCGAGAGCATTGACAATGTGATGCAGGAGGATTGTATCGTACTCATATACGGACGCATCAGCGTGCGTGAGGATGAGGAGCCGAGCTTTATCATCGAAAGCGCGATTCCGTACCGGGAAGGGGACGCAAATGTGCTGTCCTTTGTACAAAGGGGCAAGCCGCGCCGTGCGATGAGAATGCGCAAAACCGACTGTGAGACGTTGATACCGTCCAACGATGCATACGATGCCCCAATCGACAACAATGATGATTCTGGCGAAATGCATGTGGCGCAACCGAACCTAGAAGAAACGGATATGACGCTGTGGTTGCGCCTAAAATCCTTCGATAACGAGTTCATGATGGCGGGGCTTCTGGGCGTGCTGCACGAATACCCGGGACGCGCCAAGGTCAAGGCGTACGCCGCAGATTCCAAGAAATCGCTCAGGCTGCACGCCGATATTGCGCCAAGCGGTGATCTGATTGGTCTGCTGCGTGATTATTTGGGCACGGACAACGTAAAATACGTACGGGATGGTTGATTTTCGTGCCGTAGTTCACAATGCTATGAGCAAAGACGGAGGTTGAAGGAAATGAATGAAAAACGGATCAAGCGCATAGGTGTATTGGCAAGCGGCGGGGATACGCCGGGTATGAACGCTGCCATACGCGCCGTTGTCAAGGTGGCAGAAGAAGAGGAAATTGAGGTTTTCGGTATCCTATATGGTTTCCGCGGGTTGATTGAGGGACATGTAAAAGAGCTGGACGGTGATATGGTTCGCAACATTGGACACAAGGGCGGTACCATCCTCAAGACCTCCCGTTGCAAGGAATTTATGGAGGAGGCGGGACAGCTCAAAGCGGTGGCGATGGCCAGAGCGTACGATTTGGACGGTGTGGTCACCATCGGTGGCGACGGGACCATGCGTGGCGCGGCGGCACTGTGCGAATGGAATGTACCCACCATCACGCTGCCTGGCACCATCGACAACGACCTCGCGTATACCGATTACACCATCGGCTTCGATACAGCGGTAAGCGGTGTGATCAACGAGATCATTAAAGTACGCGATACCATGGTCTCCCACGACCGCATCGGCATTGTCGAGGTGATGGGTAACAAGTGCGGCGATATCGCGCTACATGCTGGTCTCGCAGGGGCAATGGATTACATCCTTTTGCCTGAAATGCCATTTGACATCGAAAAGATCTGTACGGAATTGTCAAAAAAGAACCTCAAGGGGCAGCGTACCAACATGATCATCGTGGCAGAAGGAGCGGGCAAGGGCGAGGAATTCTCAGCCATCATACGGGAACGCACAGGCCTTGAAGTCAAGAGTGTGGTGCTTGGCTATACTCAACGCGGTGGTAGCCCGACGGCGCGGGACCGGATACTTGCGGCCAGACTGGGCGAGCACGCAGTTAGGCTTCTGGCTAAAGGCGTGAGTAATCGCGCGGTCGGCATCAGGGGCGAGAAGGTTGTGGATATGGATATATTGGAAGCACTTGAAGCGCCCAAGGTGTTTCGTACCGATCTGTATGATTTGGCGTGTACGTTGACAAAATAGGGGGAGATTGTATGAACAACCGTTTTATCGCTGTGGTATCGGGGCTGTTGGGCGTTGCCATCGTCGGCTTTACCGGCGCGTCTTTTTTGCGCGTTCTTACGTTCCACGCCGCTTCCGGCGTGGTGGTGGCGCTTTTCGCGCTTGAGATGGCGCTGATGGGGTTGGATCTATTGATGCAAAGCCGTAGGATTGCAGCGGTCATCTCGTTTATTCCCGCTGCCATGGGATTGCTGTTTGCTTTTATGCTTTTCTTTTGATGAGTATAATGGCATATGACAATGAAAAGCGACAAGAGGATATATGTCGCTAAAAAGCACTTGCATCACAGTGCGTTCGATGCTATAATACCCACGTTATACCCAAGCAGGAGGTTTTCCTTTGAGTACGGTTATGGTGATCAGCCAAATACTTCTATGTATCCTATCCGTGGTGTTAGTCATTGCGGTGTTGATGCAAAAGCCGTCGGATTCCAACGCGGGATCTGCATTCGGTCAGGGCAGTTCGTTTTCCACTGCGATGAAAACGCGAACGGCTGAATCCAAGCTGAACTCCATTACCAAATATTGTGCTATCGTGCTGTTGTGCGTCTCGTTGATGCTTGTGATCATGCAGCGGTTTGTTTGATAAGCCAATATAATAAAGGAAACCGGTGCTCTTGCGGGAGCGCTTTTTCTTTTATTTGGGCATAACAGTAGAGGTGAAAGAAATGAGTAATAAAGAGAATACGGAACTGTTTCAGTTCCTTCAAAATGCGAAGTCGCCAAAGAATGCAAAGGAAATGGCGGAAGCGCTCGGCATTGAAACAAAGGAAGCAGAGCGCGAACTAAACGCGCTGTTGAGCCAAGGGAAGATACTGCGCACGCGACGGGGCAAATATGCAATGCCTGCGCATGTGGGTGCCAGTGCGGGACGTATTGTGGGCCTTCGTCGCGGCGATGCGTTCTTCGTGCCGGACGACGGTGGCCAGGACTTGTTCATACGTGAGAATGAGCGGCGTGGAGCCATGCATGGCGATGTCGTGGTCGCGCGGAAAACACAGCAACGTGGCAATAGCAACGGCCGGCGGATCAACGGCGAAGTTGTGTGTGTTACAACACGGGCGCACGAAACGGTTGTGGGTACGGTGATGCGCAACAATGGCGGTGGCGTGCTGGTGCCGGAGGATCAACGGCTGGGCGATATTGTCATACATCCGTCCGCTCTGAACAACGTGCAAAGCCGACAGATGGCCGTCGTGCGCATCACGGACTACGGTTCGGAGCGTGAACCGGTACGTGGCGAGGTGGTACGGATACTGGGCGAAGAGGGTACGATATCCGCCAGCATCGCGGCCATCGTGCATGAACACAACCTAAAAGAAGGATTCAATCAAAAGACGCTCAAGGAAGCGGAAGCGATCGGGCAGACCGTGCCGAAGGAAATCAGCGACAAGCGCGAGAATTTTCGAGATCTCTGCACCGTTACCATCGACGGGAATGATGCCAAGGATTTCGACGATGCGATCTCGCTTGTTAAGACCGCGAAGGGCCATACGCTCTACGTGCACATAGCGGACGTGACGCATTATGTGCGTCCGCAGTCTGCACTGGATAAAGAGGGGTATATACGGGCGACCAGTGTGTATTTCCCAAATCAAGTTTTGCCCATGCTGCCTGAGGCATTGTCCAACGGCATTTGCTCTTTGAAAGAGGGCGTGGACAGACTGTGCCTGACTTGTGCGATGGACTTGGATCAAAGCGGTCATACCGTCCGTTACCGCTTTGCACGCGGCGTGATCCGCGTGGATAAGCGCGTAACCTATGAGGATGCGAACGCCCTGTTTGGCAACGTTCGCGGGGAATTAATGGACGCCTATCGTGGCGTCTGGCCGATGATGGAAGACATGGAGACGTTGGCTGCCAAGCTGACCAAACTTAGGGTTAAGCGCGGTGCGCTGGATTTTGATCTCAGCGAACCCGCGTATACGCTGGATGAAAACGGTCAGCCGGTGGATGTGCAGCCGCACGTGCGCGGTATATCCAATATGATGATCGAGGAATTCATGCTGCTTGCCAACGAATGCGCCGCAAAATATGTCAAGGAGCGGAATCTCCCTGCGTTGTATCGCGTACACGAGGATCCGGATTCCAAGCGAATTGAGGCGTTCAGCCTGTTGCTTAAAGCGTTGGGCCAAAATGGATTCAACCGCAAGCAAAAAATAACACCGCGCACGCTGCAAGATGTTTTGCACAGCGTGGCGGGCGAACCATACGAAATGGTGGTCAACCGCGTGATGTTGCGCACGCTGCAAAAGGCAAAGTACAGCGAAACGCCCATCGGGCATTTCGGGTTGGCGCTGAAAGATTACTGTCACTTTACATCGCCGATCCGAAGATACCCCGACATCGTGGTGCACAGGGCCATCATTGCCTCGCTGGAAGGTGGTTTGGCGGAAAAGGCGACGGAGAAGCAGCATGCTGCGATACCTTCCATGGCCGAACATACTAGCGAACGGGAGCGCGCGTCGATGTTGGCAGAGCGGTCGGTGGACGACCTGTACGGTGCTGCGTACATGCAGGGCAAAATCGGCGAACGGTACAAGGGAACCATATCCGGGGTGATGGAGTTTGGGATATTCGTCGAGATCATGGATGTAATTGAGGGGATGATTCCCATTGCGGCACTGGGCGAGGATGTGTTCGTATACGACGAAGTGTTGTATCGCATCACCGGCCGACGCAGCGGTGAGATATATACGCTGGGTGATAAAATCGAGATTGTGGTAGCAAGCGTTGATCTGTCGAGGCGGCGCATTGATTTCATGCCGTATAAGAGCGAAAAGCCTGTCAAACCGGGCAATAAGAATCATAGTGGCAAAAGGCGTGGCTATGCATCAAAGCGGTAAAATGGTATACTATATAAGGAGGTGGAGGGCGTGAGTGAGGCGCGTCGTGTGTCCATACGCAACAGGCGTGCGCGGCACGAATACTTCGTGGAGGAGAGCTATGAGGCGGGTATAAGCCTTGTGGGTACCGAAGTAAAATCCATCCGCCTTGGCAAGGCCAATCTGTCGGACAGCTTTGCTACCATCCGGGATGGGGAGGTCTATATCGTAGGCTTCCACATCAGCCCGTATGAAAAGGGAAACCAATTCAACCACGATCCGATGCGGGACAAGAAGCTGCTTCTCAACCGATCGGAGATCCGCAAGCTACAGGCACAGGTGATGCGTCAGGGATTTACTTTGATACCGCTGGCGGTATATTTCAAGGGCAACCGCCTCAAGATAGAACTGGGCGTGTGCCGCGGCAAAAATCTGTACGACAAGCGGGAGAGCTTGAAGCAGCAGGACGATAAACGCGCGATCGAGCGTGCGTTCCGCCAGAATCAAAAGGCGGAATAGGGAATGGCTGATACCATTGGGAATACCGTATACACGGCGTTTCGAATGAATCCGTGGTTCCTCAAACATGGGGGCGTCAAGGTTTCGACGGGGTCGCCTGAATCATGGTAAGCGAGCCGCAGTTGCCGGAACTGCGTTAAAAGTCGGCAAAACCATAACTGCGAACAACAACGAATTCGCTCTCGCGGCCTAAGGGCTGCGTGCGTTCCTCCCACTAACCCGCGGAGCGGGGCAGGAACGTCATTTACGCGGGGAACTGGCACCGGAAAGCTTTGACCGGATGTCCGACTTATGAAGCTACTAAAGGTGGAATCTTGCAGGCGTAGAGTCCACCGGAGGGAATGTAAAATCACCTGATGCGCTCGGAGAAAGCCATGGGATAGGGATTTCGGACAGGGGTTCGATTCCCCTCGCCTCCACCAATTCAAAGTCACAATATTAGTATATTGTGACTTTGTTTTTGTTGAAAAACACTGAAATATGTACTAAACTCTAATTGATAAATGAAAGCTAACAAGCAAATGAACCGTCCCCCTGCCTTCACGCAGAAAAGGATGATAATAGATCATATAGGAAAGTATCAAATCAAACACAGCGATTCATCAATGGTAATTCATTCGCCTGCAAATGGAACAGACCCATGCGTGCCGGTTCCGACATTTAAACTCAAGGAGGTGGAACGATATGTCCGATATCCCAAAAGCTCTGGAGCTGTATGAACTGATGTCCTCTCGAATGGAACAATCTAATTTGGCTCCCTATCAGGCCCGGGTATACAGGGAAATGCGTGAACTCATACAGGATTCCTCTACGTTTGAACAAGCGCAGGAAAGAATCCAAAACTCCGGGTACTATTGTGCTCCGGCAATCGCGCTAATCGAGGATAGGATTACGGCGCTGAAAAGGGCGGCGGAGCAAAACAACATGCCTGACCTGGCAAATGTATACGCTAATAAGCTTTCCCAGATCGAAGCGGACGAAAACACCGCGTACGAAACGGGATACGAACAAAAAGCGGTGGCTATCTGGCGCAGGAACAATATCATGATCAACGCGTTTATCAGGATTTTCAATCAGTATTGCGCAATCGCTTCCGCGGTTGCCGACGAGAACGAAGTCGCGTCATATCGGCAGGACCTTGTTAACGCGTTTATGGAAATAGAGGCGGTTGGCGGCAATTTCACATCGCTCGCCGCAAACCCAACGTTTCGTATGCTTGTATGCGCAACTGGCCAAGAATACCATGAGTTTGTAAAAGGTGCGCAAATCTACCGGACATCTCCCCCGGATATATCGAAAGAAAAAGCGCAAAGTGAGGCGGAACTCAATGCGATATGGGGATCCGCTAAAGCCAATGAGCAAAGGATCAAGTCGATCGGCAAACAATGCAAGGAGCGAACAAGACGTGCGCAGTGTATCGTTATACCTCCAAGCAATGCCGAAGGCAAATACGAATACACGGACGTGCAAGAGGAGGCATTTTGATATGGATCAATTCGTTCGTTCCACCTATGAAGCATATGTAAGTGTATTTGATACCTATCCTGTAAGAGATGACAATCTACGGCAACAAGTTGACAATTTTAAAGAAGAGATGCGCAAGCTTGCCGAATCCGCAGCAGATATCACTGCGTTTACAAACGCGTTCATGGGGGGTGGACTTCAGGCGCGCTACTCCGAATTGGTTTCCAAAGCGGCAATGGCTGGGACGCAGGAGGAAACCGGGGGTTCGACAGTACAGAGTAACAGCGATTCAAAGAATGCGATTCCCACAGTTAGCGAATTTGTGGAACAGTACAGACATTCTTATGACGAAATAAAAAAAGTGGGATATAGGAAGCGTGCCGAAAAGGCATATGAAGAAATTTTTAATGTGGCGAACCGCACGAACGATATAGCCGAGGCACAAATAATATTGGAAAAAGAACGCCTTCTCTGGAATATTGTTACCACCGATTCACTCGATATATATGAGACAATACTACAGGCAATGGACCCGCTAAACCACCAACTAACGGACCCGCTTGCCATGCTCGTGGATGTCTATAAATCGTCGGGATCGGAAGAAGAACTTCGTTATAAGCTCGAGCTTTACGAAAGTAAGAAGAGCGCATTGATCCAGCCTTGGAATACAAAGGTGTTTATTGCCGCTTTGTTCGCATACCGGTTTTTGCAATATGATCAGGCAAGGCGTATCGTATGGGAATGGCCTGGCGACAATCTTGTAAGAACAGCTTTGCTTGCTATGATTGGCCTGCGAAAAGCAATCCGGCGCTTGGTTGAGTTACTGCAGGCTCAGTTTGGAATTGCATTCGACGATTTGCTCGCCGATGAAAGCATGAAAATCTGGCTGCTGTCTCCGGCAAATGCAGATGCCATTGGCAGGATAAAAACAGCTCTCCATCCGCAGAATTACAAAGCGTTCCGCGAAATACTCATGGAGGAAATACTCTCAGACAGGTCGCTTGAGGATATTCTCCTTCGGGAACCCAGAGCCGTTGTTTATTACGCGCTTGATAAAACAGGCGACCGTTTTCAGGCTTATGCGCTCGAAAAGGCCGCCCGGCTAAACGAGTCCCTTGTGTATTTTAGATATATAAAGGATCTAGACTCGGCCTCTGGCAGTTTCGTTCAAAACACACAAACGACACTTCCCCTCAAATAGGAAGGGAATATAGACATATAACGAAGATTCCAAATCAGAGGTGAAAATCGGTGACTGCTGTACCGGTCGGGTCGTTGTCTGTTCTAAGCGGTCAGTGCTGTGCTGCGTATGCCGTTTCCCGACGCGCCAACAGGAAGAATCCCGCGCTGCTTGGCTTTTATACAGACACATAAGAGGGGTGTATAAGATAAAGCGGTTTCATTTTATTTTAACGTTGACATTGGCCGCAGTGCTGTTGCTTCCGGGGTGCGACAATACTGTTGCGCTTAAAGCTGCCCCGACTGCGTCTCTGGTTTCACCGACACCGGAGCTCGATTCGATCAAACCATTATTTGACTTCTACAACCTCCCGTCAGACTGGCCTAAAGGGTGGGTTGTTCCGCTGATGAATGAGTTCAAAGTGACTGCCTATAAATGGTCGGGAAATGCGATGTACGCCGCTGGCTATGGCGCTGTGAGCATGTCAAGGGCCAGCAATTACTATACCAATGCTCAGAAGATCCATGTATCCACAAACATATGGGAACAGGATCCCGAAAATCCTTCCGACACGGAAGGCGTGGAACATGTGTTCCATTATGTGAGCGAAAGAAAAAACCTGAAGGTTGTTTTGCGGGAAACCGATCGTAATCGTATTTACTTTGAACTGTATTACTGTGATGGTGCAGGGGAGACCGAACCTGCCGGAACTGGCGTGACGACTGATCCGGAATAGAAAGGGACTAAAGGGAATGTTTTACCTGTTGCAAGATAACCTATAACACGATCCTCACCCCAAACCCACCCACAAAGACGAAGGTGTTCGTTTTTGGGTACAAACGCTCCACCAAAAACAACCACAAATCAGAAAAATTGATTTCTGGTTCTTTTTATAGGTAAGGAGTCCAACCCATGTCATCTCCACCAATTTAAGCCGCAGTTTCTTTGTCGAAATTGTGGTTTTGTATATGAAAAGCAAAAGCATTGTAGTATACTCATTTTGAATCATATACAGTATATAAATTCTTTGATTTTGAATGAGAAGCGAAACATAATAACTGTCTTCGCGTTTCACGACATGGGGATATTGCAAGGCAAGCACAGAGCTAAGGTACGCGCTTAACCGCGAAACCAACATTGCAGCAACAACACAGAGAAATATTCTGTGGTTCAAAGAGCATTTTGGGCGCGTAAAATAAATATATTGGTAATTTGTAGAAAATAGCAATAAGGAGATATACACAAATGAAAAAGCGGGTTTTGGCGATATCGATCTCGATAGCTATGCTGATGGTTTGCATGCTTCCCATGACGGCTTTAGCGGGCGGCGTGGTAACAATCGATTTGAGTACGACACTGGCCACAGTCCCCGGCGCATACACCGTTTCGGGTAATGAGGTGACGTTGGAGGGCGGTGATTACATACTCACGGGCACCACCACTGCGTACAATATCATCGCGGCAGCCAACGCCAATATAACGTTCAATAACGTCAGCATCGACGCGACAGCCGCAAGCCAGAGCGCTTTTTACATCAATAACGGGGTCACAGTGAATATGACGCTGACCGGCATCAGTACGCTGACGAGCGGAGGCGGTTACGCCGCAATTGATGCGACAACTGGCAGGACGTTGATCATCACAGCGGCAAGTACGGGCAGCCTGACGGTTACCGGCGGGGACGGAAATGGCGAAGTCGGCGGTTCCGGAATCGGGGGCGGTTCGTACAGCGAAGGCGGCACGATTACAATAGCGGGTGGCGCGGTGACGGCGAATGGCGGCATAAACGGCGCGGGCATCGGAGGAGGTTCGGACGGCAACGGCGGCACGATTACGATATCAGGCGGCACTGTGACCGCGTACGGCGGGAGAACGGGTAATGGCAACGGCGGCGGCGGCGCAGGAATCGGCGGCGGCGATTCAAGCAACGGTGGAAACATCACGATATCAGGGGGGACGGTAACGGCAAACGGAGTGACCGAAGGTCATAATTCTCATGCAAGTGCAGGAATCGGCGGCGGAGATGAAGGCGACGGCGGTAACATCACGATAACTGGCGGCACGGTTGCGGCGAACGGTGGAGAAGGCGGCGCGGGAATCGGCGGGGGTGGTTACGGCGACGGCGGTACAGTCATAATATCGGGCGGCAACGTATTTGCCTCAGGTAAGAATAGCTATGACATCGGCTTCGGCAAAAACAGCAGCGGCGGTGGGACACTTGGAATCTCTGGCACGGCGGCGGTATTTTTGAGAAACGACGAATGCATCACGCCGACAACGACGACTCATACGCATGAAACGATCACTGCTGTCACGGACGGAAAGGTATACGGCATCACCGTCGCAGGATGGGAGCCTAACTTCGGAGCATACCTACGTTTTCCTACGCTGACCTATGACACAAACAACGGCAGCGGCACTGCGCCCGGTTCGGTCACACAGTTGGCCGGTACTACGGTGACAGTCTCGGACGGCAGCGGCTTGTCGAAAACAAATTACACATTCTCTGACTGGAACACTGCAGCAGACGGCAACGGCACGGCATATGCTGCGGGGAGCACATTCAGTTTCCCGGAGGACACGACGCTGTATGCGCAGTGGATGGCGCAGCCGGAGCTGTCTTCGTCGGTAACGAGTGGTACCATCTATGTGGGCGGGCGCATCACGCTAACACCGAACATCGACGGCGGCGCATGGGACTGGGACGAAGATTTCTTTACCGCAACGTTCAACAGCCCGGCGACGTTCACGGGGCTGAAGGCGGGCACATCGACGATCACCTATACGGTGGAAGGGGTATCCGTCACCTATGACGTAACGATCGAGCAATCGCAGCTTCCCTTCACCGGACAGAACTATACGCTGGTATATCTGCTGGCTGCGTTTGCACTGGTGGCAGGCGGCGCGGCGGCCATGTACAGTCAGAAGCAACGGAGGCGGGAGCGTGCCGAATAAGCAGGGCCGGCATGAAACAATAGACAAGAATTTAGCAGGGGGCAGGTGCGGATATTCGCGCCCGCCTCTTCCTAAACGCCGAAAAATTGCGATCCTGTTGGCTAGTCTGAGCGGTATTTTGATTTTGTCAGCGATTGCCGTGTTCATATTAATCTATCAGGAAGGGATCGACGCGGAGCGGAACGCGCGGGACCTTCTATCCGAATACGATCAAGCGGTATATGTTCAGCCGGAAGAACTGATAATCGACACGAATCAAGCGATGATCTCACTGCCGGGCTACGATGTGATTGGAAAACTGAGCATAGAAAAGATCGGTCTGGAGTTGCCTGTGATATCCGAAACGAGTGAGAAAGCGCTCAAAGTATCTATCTGCTATTTTAGCGGTGCTCTACCAGGGCAAAAGGGGAATATGGTCATAACAGGGCATAATTACGCAAATGGCGCGCATTTCGGAAAACTAAGACAATTGGAGGCGGGTGATGTTGTTGTATATACTGTGCCTGACGGGACAGTATATCGTTACGAGGTATATCAGACACTTAGCGTAAAACCGGACAATGCGGCGGTACTGGACATTTATGAAGGAGAGTATGCCTTGACCCTGGTCACCTGCGAAAGCCAGGGCAACCGCAGACTGCTGATCCGGTGCAAATTGGTCGTTGAATAATATTGTTGGGATTGCATGTGTTTATTGCAACCATTAGCCAAGATAAGATTTAATTACATAGAAATACAAATTCCGAACCCACCTACAAAGCAGAAAGAGTTTGTATATGGGTGCCTCACCTCCACCAGATAAAAGCACAATTCCTAAATTGAATTGCGTTTTTTGCCTTTGAGAATCATCGGAAATCATGGTAAACTAGAGCAGGAATACATGTACAACATTGAAGAGGACAAGAAAATACCCAGTACCCAATTAAGCGGAAAGGGAAGACGAGATGGAGATTAAGCCATATATAAGAAAAGCGCATTATTATGAAACGGATCAAATGGGAATCATTCACCACGCAAACTACATCCATTGGTTTGAAGAAGCACGAGTAGATTTTATGGATCAGATTGGGTTCAGCTACGCTAAAGTAGTAGACGCGGGTATTGAATTTGGTTTGCTTGGGGTTTCATGTGAGTATAAGTCCATGGTTCGCTTCAACGATATCGTCCAAATACATGTCTGCATTACGGCGATTACTCCTGTTAGGATGACGATCAGGTATGAAGTATTCGATACACTAACCAACAAGCTGAGAACGACTGGAGAAAGCAAACATTTTTTTTATGATAGAGAGAAAAGATATCCTACGTCACTCAAAAAAATACTGCCAGAAGTGTATGAGATGTTTTACGAACTTTGTGCGAGTGAATAAAGGGTGTTGTACGAATAGGGCTGTCCCTATGTCTTATTGTCTGAACGGGCACTTCTCAACAGAGAAGGCCAAAGGCCGCGCGTTCTGAATATAAGAAATATTTTAGAAAAAAACGGTAAATCCGAACCCACTCACAAAGATAAAGGTGTTTGTTTTTGAGTGCCGTTGCTCCACCAATTCAAGGCAACAATATTAAATAATATTGTTGCCATATTCATTTTGTGATACGATATATCTGACAAAATTCTGATTGATAAATTAGAAGAGAATGGAACACCGGAACCGTCCCTATGTACCTTCAGGGAGAACAGTAACTTACAATGAGTCAACAGCTGAGTCAAAAGAATTCGCTAGGAATAAGCAAATAAAATCATATGTGCAGCAATTATTAATTGCACAAGTGAAAAAATACAAGAAATATAGTATAACAAGCGTTGATTGCAGCGGTAGTTTAAAGTTTACAAGCGGTGATTTGTATTATGCTCTTAAAAAGGTCAGAATACAGATTAAAGGCAAGGTTACACTTGCAACAAGATCTTATAATTATTGGAATATACATGTTACACTTTCCGATAGATACAATTATGATGAATTTCAAAAACTAACCGGCATAGCAAGTCTATTAAACAATAATGGTCGTGCCGCACAACTTCTGGGAATCATTAAGCCTTTTTGGATCTTCATCCATTTCCAAGAATCGTATAAATTACCAAAATAAAATGAGCATGAGGTTAAGACTTATGAAAATCTTATGGAAGATCATAGTAATAATATCTGCAGTAATAATTATTGCATATGGTCTACTGTACTTGTTTGGACGCGCAATGTTTTCATCTACTCCAGAGGATCATAAAGATAGTCTTTATTCTGAACTAAATGTACCAACAGATGCGATAATTATTCGAGAAACCAATGACTTAGCATATAGAGGTGGTGAATACTATGGAGTATTACAAATTCCATCTACGGAAGTACAAGACTTTATAGCAACAGCAGAGCAAACGGGAGAATGGCGTCAACTTCCATTGCCTGAAAAAATAAAAGAAACAGCTATCCTGCCGGACAACTTCCCTGTCGATCTTGATGAGGGAATCTATTACTTCGTAGATATGTACGCGGAATCCTATCCGGACGAGAAAGATATTAATATAAATCTAAGAGAATACTATTCTTTCAAATTAGCGGTATTCAATACGGAGGACGGTGTATTGTATATCTATTATTGTGCTGAGTAAGTCACATAATTTTGTACGTAATATCATCGATGTACATCAATGCATTAACGGACAGAGAGAACTCTGGAGATGAAGCATTCGACGATTTGTTTATCAAGATGGATGGGGGATAATTTATGAAAGTCAATCAGTCGCTGAAAAATCAAATAAAATTATTTATCGAAATCGCTATTGTGCTTGGTGCAGTTTACATAATTGTACGGACGATAATTATAATGAATTAGATATAATGCGGATAATAGACTTGATTCGTATATAGATAGCAAGGGCGAGCAAGAGGATGGTTCTTTTGCTTGCTTTATCGAATACCAGTACGACGATAACGGCAACGTGACGCAGGAGAAGCGGACGCGGTGGTCAAGAGCTACGCGTACGACGCCTACGGCAACACGACCGAGTCAGGGACCTTCACAAACAGCTTTGCCTACACGGGCGCGGTGATCGACGAGGAGACCGGGCTGTACTACATGAACGCCCGGTATTACGAGCCCGCAACAGGCAGGTTCATATCCGCGGACAAGTACAGGGGCGACGGGGAGCTGTACTGGAACCTGTATGTATATTGCAACGATGATCCGATCAACTGTACGGATATTACGGGGCATTATTATAACCGCAACAAGGCAATAAAGTATGCAAAATATTGGGCCTATAGAACAAATAAGCAGTATTATAGTTCCAGCAGTGATTGCGCGAATTTTGTTTCTCAATGTCTATATGCCGGCGGGATTCCGATGAATAAGAAATGGCATTCCTACAGGACGTTTAACAAAGCAAAATTCTGGTGGGATCCCAGAAGCATTATTAGTTATAAATATTGGTATGATTGGGATATCACAAGTACATGGAGATTGGTTAAAGACCAGTATAATTATTTTAAGAGTTCTTCATATGCAAAAGGAAGGATAACCATTTCCAGTAATGGTGCAAGCATTGAATTTGCATCAAAAGTTGCACATAAAGGTGATCCGATGTACTTGGATGATGATGGGAACGGGATCCCCAATCATGCTGTAATTATCAGTAAAGTTTCCTATGGAAAAATGATATATTATGCGGGTCATACGAAAAGCCGGTACGATTGGCCTTTAAGCAAGTATCTAAATAATCAAAGCAAAAAAGCTTATATAATACTATTTAAGTAAAATTGTCTTTTCAATAAAAGAAAGGAGATTTTGATTTGAGAAAGAAGCTTGCAATCATAATTCCGACATTGCTGGCGATCATAGTAATGCTCTATTTAATAATGCTTTTTGATACAAATGCTCTAATGAAAGAGGTTTCTGAAGTATTCCAGGGGAAGGTAGCATTGTCAGAAACTAAAAACAGAGCTATTGATCAGTATAATATTGCTCCGTTTAACAATGATGTGGAAGAGGTTAATTTAAAGATTACGAGAACATTTGTTTTGCATAATTTCAGTACGGGGTATATATGGGTTAGTTATACCATCGAAATGAGAGATAGCAATGGAGAATTATTATGCGGATCGTGGGATGTCCCCGCAAGATGGACGATAAAAAAGGAAAAGGGGAAATGGGAGATAGTTGAGATACTTGAGGCGCCATAGCAAAACAAAGGGCGGCAGGCTGGGCAAGCACGGGAACGGTTCTGTTGCTTGCCAATGACGTGCCAATAACGTGGACGACGCGGACGCGGTGGTCAAGAGCTACGTCTACGATGCCTACGGCAACACGACGGAAACGGGGACCTTCACAAACAGCTTTGCCTACACGGGCGCGGTGATCGACGGGGAGACCGGGCTGTACTACATGAACGCCCGGTATTACGAGCCCGCAACAGGCAGGTTCATATCCACGGACACATACAGAGGCGACGGGGAACTGTACTGGAACCTGTACGTGTACTGCAACGATGATCCGATCAATTGCGCGGATATTACGGGGCATAGCCCAAATCCGGTTTATGACAAAGTAAACGATGTAATGTATTTTGAAGACGACGTAAGAGTAGCTTTGACTGATATTCTTATTGGTGGATGGTTAACGGGTCTAAGGTATTCAGTTGCTTTCTTAAAAAATTCTATGGGACGAGCATGCAATTACACATATACGAAAAACTCCGCTCTATCAATAAAGATTATGAGCATAAAGAATTTAAAGACCCATGTATTGGGAACTCTATCTAAATACTTAAAGAGAAGTGGGAACAGGAATAAAACGGTTATTACAAACCTAAAGGATAGTTATGAGATAACCAAGCGTGATAGTGAAGATTTATTTTATGCGTTGCATAAAGTAAGTTTAAGCATTAATGTATATAGAAAACTATGCGGTAAAACAGCGGATTATTGGAAAGCAGATGTAACTCTATTCGATACTACAAGGTCAATAGCGAATAGAATAAACAATTACGGATATGCCGCTCAAAAAATGGGTATCATCAAACCATTTAAAATAAAAGTAATGTTTGGCTATGGCTTGCAATTAATGAGGAAATAGAAAATGAAGAAGATATTATTGATTTCAGCGGCAGTGTGTATATTATGCATATTTATTATAATACACACGACAGTATTTAGCAAAGATGATGAATATCGGATATTATATAAAGATATTGATATTCAAGTAGATATTCCTAAAAATGCTGTCGTATTAAAAGAAACAGATAACTATCAATCAGTAGATTACCTAGGCTCTGTGGATGGAGAATATTTTGGGATTATCCAGATTTCAAGCGAAGACTCGCAAGAATTTATTTATAGAGCGCAACAGACGGGCAGTTGGTTGACTCTTCCCATAACACCAGAAATAGAATCAATCTATTTTTTGCCAGAGAATTTTCCAACTACATTGGGAAACGGTATTTATTATTTTCGTGATCGATATATTGAAAACTTTGCGGAAGATAAGGATATCCCTATTAACGACAGATATTCAAATAATATAACCTTTGCAGTTTTTAACACTGATACGAATATACTATATCTTTTTTACTATGATTCATAGATAAATGAAACCGCACGGAAATGACCAGCGGCGAAACGACGCTGACGTACGAATATTATACGGGAACGGACAACCTTGAGGACATCAAAAACGGCGAAAACACTGTCAGCGCATACACGTACGACCTGAGCGGCAATGAGATCACGCGCACGGTTGAGGATACCGTCACCACATATGCGTACAACCCCGCTAATCTGCTGACCGCTGTAACCGAGCAGGTGGGGCAGGGCGATCCCGCAACGCTCGCGTTCTTTGATTACAACGCGTCGAACCAGCGCACGCAAAAGATCGCCGGAACGGATGAGACGAACTATTTCTACGGCGGCATCAACCTGCTGTATACAACGGACGACAATGAAGATATGATTGAGGAGAACGTGCTGGAGCCGGACGGGAGCATCGTGCAGAGCCGGCGCGCGGACGAGAGCGACTACTGGTACCGGCAGGATGTTCGCGGCAGCGTGACGAACATCGTGGACGATGCGGACGCGGCGGTCAAGAGCTACGCGTACGACGCCTACGGCAACACGACCGAGTCAGGGACCTTCACAAACAGCTTTGCCTACACGGGCGCGGTGATCGATACAGAGACCGGGCTGTACTACATGAACGCCCGGTACTACGACCCCGCAACAGGCAGGTTCATATCCGCGGATACGTACAGGGGCGATGGGGAACTGTACTGGAACCTGTATATCTACTGCAACGACGATCCGATCAACTGTACGGATATTACGGGGCATGCTCCATACCAAACCATATATCGGAAAAAAGTCTATAAATGCTGGATTGCACCGCTTGTAGGAAAATATGAACTCAGCGCGAGTGTTAGATTTTTGGTTTTTCGAAACAATACAAAAAAATGGTATGTTAATATATCAGAGATTAGTGCATTTATGGGCATTTATAATGGGAATTATAGTCCAGATGGAATAAATGTGAATGGGAGTATAAGCTATGTACAGCTTGTATATGGAAGTAAGGTGTTAACCTATCGAAAATTAAAAATGATACTTACATGGTCCCTCGATATGTGTATTATAAAACTCGAGGAGTACATGTATGTCCTGCTATATCTATTAAATGCGGTATAAAAATTACTGTGAAAGTAAGGTCATATATCAGCGTCGGTGGGGCTGCAACAGTGATTACAGCTGGATGGAAGACGGGGGATACGTTATCATTCAGCTTTTCTATCAAGTCGCCAGATATACGTTACTAAACAAAAATGGAGAGAAAAAGACAATGAGAAGACAAAAGAGCACAAACATCTTGAAAGTATTAATATTTATAATTCTATTATGTGGATGTAACAAATCTGATGACGTTATTGTCAACCAGTACTTTAAAATAACATATGAACAATATACAGATATTAAGATGTTGCTATATGAATACTATGATTATACCGATATCCCTATTCAATATAAAGAGTATTTACATAACAGAATAACTAAATACTTAACCTCTGAAGATGAACAGCGAAATGAATTCGAGCGTTTAAAAATCGTATATTCGGAAGTGGAGCGTTTAGGTTTGACGATGAATCAGACGCTCGTGGATCAGCACGGCTCCTTCTTTTTACAGCAAATATTATTAACCGAGGATGAAGGCTTTACAGAACAAGTCGAATTACTAGAGGACAAATACGGGATAACCGAAGAAGAGCTTGCACAAAAAGTAGCAGCCCCGGTAGGAGTTCTTGACATATTATATCAGGAATATTTTATATATTACGCAGAAAATGTAGCTAATATCGATATTATGACTAGTGATGAATTGAATACATTATCAGGTTTAATCGGAGAGGAAGAAGCAAATAAAGAATATTTTGATATATTAATACCGGCACTTCAATCTTATGATGAATATCTTAATAACTTAGTGCAAGCAGCAGGATTATAATAACGGCAAGCAAGGGCAAGCACGGGGGGGTTCATTTGCTTGCATCGGCCGCATTATAAGCTATAGCACAATATAAACCCCGAACCCGCCCACAAAGACAAAGGTGTTCGTTTTTGGGTACAGTTGCTCCACCATATATAAAAAAGCATGCCCAAAGGGTTATGCTTTTTTATATTCTGATACGACGAGGTAGCAGGATAGATAATCCACAATTGAAATATGTCGTTTAAGCGACTATAATTCAACTATCATTTCGTTTGGGAAAGGGCGGTTTCAGGTTGGAATACATATCCGCACGGGAGGCATCCGAAAAGTGGGGCGTTTCCCTCCGGCAGGTTCAGAGGTTGCTGGCCGATAACCGGATACCCCACGCAAAAAAATTCGGAAGATCTTGGATGATCCCGAATGACGTGGAAAAACCCATCGATCCGCGCAGGAAAAAGAAGCTTTGTGAAAAACCGCTCTCGTCGGATTTTACCTATGTGCTTACAGCCACCGCCATTGCCATGCCAGCAAACAACCCTGACGCGATTTTAATTGAAGTTAATAAGCAAAGACTGGTTCTCCAATATGAAGGGGAGCTCGCGTATCTGCGTGGAGACTTTGCGAAAACTGACCTTACCCCAACAAAGTATCCAGTTTTTAAATTAGGATCCGACAGCCATTTTGGACATTGCACTTGGTAAATATGACTGCGGCACAGGACTTCCATAGCCCAATGAGCTGTGCGGTCTTACCGTGTTGTAGTGCTTACGCCATTGTTCTATGATCACCTGTGCTTCCTTGATTGTATAAAATATTTCTCCGTTGAGCAATTCATCCCGCATTCTGCCGTTGAAGGATTCCACATACCCATTCTCCCACGGACTTCCTGGCTCTATGAATGTCGGTTTTGTTCCAAACCTATTCAGGAATTCCTGTACCCTTTGTGCAATGAACTCACTGCCGTTATCCGATCGCAAATATTCCGGCATTCCTCGTTGTATGAACAGCTCTACCAGGCATTCCTTCACCTCATTGGATCTTATTCTCCGTGCAACAAACACCATCAGACATTCTCGGGTATGCTCGTCAATGATGTTCAATATCCTGAATCGCTTTCCGTCATGCGTTTTATCTTCCACCATGTCATAACTCCATACATGATTGGGATATTCAGCCCGAAGCCGGATACAGGAACCGTCGTTTGCCCATAACCGGGCTCTCTTAGTCTGTTTCTTGGGCACTTTCAGCCCTTGTTGCCTCCATATTCTTTCTACACGCTTGTGGTTAATCTTAAGGCCTTCTCGTCTCAACAATGCCGTAATACGCAGGGTACCGTATCTCCCGTACTGTGCTGCCAGCTCTTGTATTCGATGTGTTAAGACATCTTCATCCGGCAATCGAATGACTGCATATCTCTGGGTTCTTCTGCTTTGCCCAATAGCCCGGCAAGCTCGCCTTTCGGATATCTGATACGTATCCATTGCGGCTTTGACGAAATATCTTCGCTTGTCCGGGCTTACAAGTTTCCCGAGGATATATCCTTGAGTATCGCTATGTCCAACGCCTGATCAGCCACCAGCTTCTTCAATCGGCCGTTTTCCTTTTCCAGTTCTCTCAGTCGCTTTGCCTGGTTTACCTGCATGCCGCCATATTCTTTTCGCCATCGGTAATATGTCTGTTCAGTTACCCCAATGTGCCGTACCGCATGCGCTACCGTCTGCCCTTGACTTAACAGAATTTCCACTTCTCTCAGCATGTTGATGATCTGTTCTGCCGTATACCTTTTACGTCCCATGACCTTTCCCCTCGCTTTGTTTTATTGTACCCACAATGGCTGTTTCCTGTAAATTCCTAACTTATTATTTGGGTACATTTTCGGGGGAAAGGTCAAAACGATGAGATGCTTTCAGAGGACCCGGGGGGACGAGGCGGCAAGGCTTCGCGCCTGCCCGGTGGCAATCGCGGCAGCCATCAGTCTGGGAGATTACCGCGCCTATACGGAGATCGACACGTTTCTCAAACGCTGTGTAAAGGACAACGAGGGCAGCAGTGAAGCCGCTTTCGCGGAGCTGGCACTTGCAACCGCCGCCGTGAGCGTAATTGCGCCGAATATGGCTCCCGGCTGGCTGAAAGAAGGAAATCTAAGCGTTCTCGCTGAACAGGCAAGGCCCAATGCCCTCTACTTGCGCGCGAAATATTTTCAATGCATTCATCAGCATGAATCCGCAATGACCGTAGCGCAGACCGCGCTGAGCCTTTGTGCGTCGGAGAAGACGCTCACAATGACCGATATTTATCTGTGGGTGATATACGCCGTTGCCTGCTACTATCTCGGGCGTGTGGATGAGGCCAGGCGCTCTTTGCGTAAAGCCATGCATGTCGCACTGCCCCACGGCTTTATCACACCATTTGCGGAGGTCGTTACCGGGCTTGGAGGCCTGGTGGAACAGTGCTTGGAGCAGGAATTCCCCGATTATTACACCGCCGTTATGGGTCAATGGAAGCAGACGTGGAAGAACTGGATCACGTTCCACAACCAATTCACCAAGGACAACATCACGCTCATATTGTCCTTGCGGGAATACCATATCGCTTTGCTGGTAACGCACCGCATTCCGTATGCAGAAATCGCAAAGCAGTTCTGCATTTCCGTGGGGAGGCTGAAAAACATTATGCTGGAAATCTATGAAAAACTGTGCATATCCGGCCGGGATGAGCTGGGACAATACGTTTTTTAGGAACGAAAGCATTTCTTTTTGAGGTTGATTGTCATGAACAGGGAACTCGCCGCTTATCTGCGCCTGCAGGTTGCGCTTGCCGCTGCCTTCAATTTCTTCATCGGCGGCATGACCGCATCCTTGATCTATCATAAGGCGGACTTTGTACCGACGGAACCAATCAGCATCGCCATTGACCTGACGTTCACCTATTTGCTGACCTTCGCCATCGCCATGCTGCTTAATCTCTATATGGCGCTCAAAAGAGTGTTCTTCGCGGCGCTGGGCGCCTTAGCGACTTGCACAAAGTTATACGCTGGAATGTACAGGTTTGGATAAATATGAAAAAAAACGTCGTTTAAACGACAATACTATTTTGCCGATTCACTGCGCTGTTTCCAACAGGACGAGCATGTAAAATACGCCTGTTAACTCCGAAAAAACGTGACTTTTTGAAGGTAAAAGTTCACTACCGGGAACATGGATTACCCCCTATGATAGTAACAAACAAACTATCGTAGGGGTTTTTTTATCCCAGTTAAAACGGAGCGTGAAACATGTCGCCCGAACAAAAGCGGCCATATAAAACATACCGCGTGGGAGGACGAAGCTTTCCGGTATACCTTGAATACGATGAGCAGATGGAGGAGAGCTACCCGGCCTATCCGGATTTTGAGCAGCGTCCGGAGTACACCGACGAAGGCAGGCCTTTTGCCACGGCGGGGCAGGAGAGCTGTCCTCATTGCAGACCCAACGCCCCGGGGAAGCCTTTGCCGGGAGACTGCGGAGGCTGTGGCTGGTTTTTAAGGGAACAAACGCCTTACGATCCAATCGGTATATGCATGAGCGATGCGCGGCAAAGAAAAAGCGGTTTCAGAATCCCCGAATAGCCGAAAGGCTTTAAGAGTAAAAATGGCGAGGAGAGGTACAAATGAAAAGGATACGATGTTTGATCATGCTGCTTACAGTGGTACTGGTATTCACTTTGTCGCCTGCGACGGCGATGGCAGGCACGCTGACCCAATATATCGACCAAAACGGCGATACGCAAAGCGTAGACGCCACGCCCATAGACGGCGCAACGGGAACGCTGGATGCCGGTTGGTATGTCATAAGCGGGAGCGTTTCGCGTACCGGTACGATTGCCGTAATCGGTGATGCCAAGCTGATCCTCACGGATGATTCGTCCCTTACGGTTACCGGTACCGACACTGACGCCGGTATCAACATATCCGGCGGCAGCCTGACTATATATGGACAGAGTAAGGGCAACGGGCAGCTTACGGCCATAGGAACCGGCGGGGGCGCAGGGATCGGCAGCGGCAAGGATGCAGCGGACGGCGGCACGGTGAACATCGGCGGCGGTACCGTCACGGCCACAGGGAACGGCGGCGGCGCGGGCATTGGCGGCGGCAGCGGCAGCGTAGGCTGCTTGGTGAACATCCGTGGCGGCATCGTGACAGCCACTGGCATCGATGGCGGTGCGGGCATCGGCGGCGGCAAGAGCGGCGAGGGTAGCACCGTATCCATTCGGGGCGGCATGGTCACGGGCAACGGCATAAACGGCGGCAGTGGCATCGGCACCGGAGATTCCGGCACAAGCGGTGTGATTACAATCGGCGGCGGCTCGGTGAAGCCCAGCAGCTTCGGCGGGACCGTGCTGAACAAACCCGCTGCGGAGGGCGGCGAGGCCGCCTATCTGACCACCATCACGCTTGCGGATGCTTCGAACACGGCGGTAGCCGACGCGGCCATTGCCCAGTTGGGCATCGTGGACCAGACATACGGCACCAAGGATGTGCGCACCGACGCGAACGGGAAGCTGTATCTGTATCTCTCCAAGGACGCAAAGACCACCGCTGCCCAGACAACCGACGGCGCGGCGACCCCGGCGTATACCAATTACCGGGGCAGCGTTGTGACCAAAAACGATGGGACGGCAGCCGGTACACTGAAAGTCGGCGAACCGTCTGCGCAGACCATGGCCGTGGGCGGTCAAGTGCGCTTTACAGCCGCAACGCTCGGGTTCGGGCAGCTGCCCATCACCGGCGCAACATCAGTGAATACGGCCATCGCGACGGTGAAACTGAGCAGCGGAGCGGTAACGGTAAGCGGTGTGTCGGCAGGCAGTACCTCAGTTGCCGTGACCTACAGCAACGGGTCGACGGAATCCGTATCGGTGCGGGTGTACGCGACGGAATTTGCCGTGACCACGGACAACCCGTTGGGCTATCATTACAATCCGGGTGACGGCGCGTTTGTATTCACCGAACCCGGCGAATACACGGTTTCCATGAAAAGCGGTGTCACGACGACGACTGCCAACAAGATCCAGATTAATGGCGGGACGTCCGCCGATCCCATCGTCATCACACTGAACAACGTCAAGATACAAAACGGCGGCCCCCCATTCGATTTGCTCAACAGCTCCTGTGTGGAACTGAAGATGCCGACGGGTACGGCGAGTACGATGACATCAAGCGGCATATCGTCGCCCGGAATTCATTGTGAGCCGGGCACGAAGCTGATCATAGACGGGCCGGGCGCGCTCACGGCAACGGGCGGCATCTATGGCGCGGGCATCGGCGGCGGATCGATGAAGAATTGCGGAGAGGTTGTCATCAACGGCGGTACCATTACTGCCGTAGGTACTGAAGGCGGCGCGGGCATAGGCGGCGGCCATTATTCGGGCGATGGCGGGACTGTCACCATCAACGGCGGAACGGTTACAGCGATTGCCGGCAACATTACCGGCGACTATGGAGACCCCGGCGCGGGCATCGGCGGCGGCGGGTACTATGGAGACGGCGGAACCGTTACCATCACCGGCGGAACGGTTACGGCGATCGGCGGCAACAAATACAGAAAGGGATCGTATGAGTATCTGGATATATGGGAAGGCGGCGCGGGCATCGGCGGCGGCTCCGTCGGGGGCGAAGGTGGCACCGTGGTTATAACGGGCGGTTCGGTGAAAGTAACCAAGGGATACAGGGCGGACGGGATCGGCGGCGGGAGCGAGGCCACCGACACCGGAACGCTGACCAACGGCCATCAGGCGGTTTCCGTCAGAGCGCTGTACAACGTGGTTTCGGCGACGAATCCGCAGACAGTGACCTATGATATTCCCCTGGTCAGCGGCGGAAACAAGATCAGTTATATGTACACGGGAACAGGCCACGGCAACAACAATACCAACCTCTACTTCTATCTGCCGTTGGGAGAATTCACGACGACCGAACTTGTGAGCAGTAGAAACCCCGCAAATCCCGGTGACTCGGTAACCTTCACCGTGACGGTCACAAAAGACAGCGGCAGTCCCGCTACCTCTGGCGACGTGGAGTTCTATGACGGCGATACGCTCATCGGGACCGTTGCTGTTGACTATACCGGCACGGCTACATTTATGACGAGCAGTCTGACAGCGGCAAGGCATTCCATAAAGGCCAAATACTGCGGGCTTGTCAACCAATGCTTCGGGAGCTATTCGGATGTGATGACCCAGCGGGTGGTGAACGAGCCCATTCTGGATATCTCGGCGGCGGATGTGAACATCACTTCAGGGGGGACGTACCGTATCACCGGATCGACCACGGAGCATGCCATCACGATCGGCACGTCTTCCGCAGTCACCGTGATCCTCGACAATGTGTCCATTGACTTTGAAACATCGAGCTATTACAGGATACCGTTTGATTCCGGCGCAAATGTGACGCTGCTGTTGGAGGGGACGAATGCATTCACGTGCTATCCGAAAGCGAGTTCGACCTATAGCACCAACCAGCCGGCCATCAAGGTGGAAGGGATGGAAAAGCTGACCATCGACAATGACACGGGCGGAACAGGATCGCTCACCGTTGTCGGCGGGTACTATATGCCTGGCATCGGCGGCAGTTACAGGCAGGTGTCGGGTGCGGTCACCATACAAGGCGGGACGGTCTATGCGACGGGCGGTGAACACGGCGCCGGAATCGGCGGCGGGGAAACTGTGATGGGCGGTGTGCTCACCATCACCGGCGGAACTGTGATAGCGCAGGGCGGAAACTGGGCATCGGGCATTGGCGGCGGCAGTGCGGGCGCGGGCGGAGCCGTTTGCATAAGCGGCGGGTATGTGAACGCGACGGGCGGAGAAAGCGGCGCTGGCGTCGGCGGCGGACATAACGGTGCCGGCGGGATTGTGACCATCACCAATGGTACAGTTACGGCAACCGGCGGGGCGAAGGGAGCTGGCGTCGGCGGCGGATACAACGGTGCCGGCGGGACCGTTACCATAACGGGCGGCTCCATAAAGGCGAACCCAGGATCGACCAACGCCGCGGCAATGGGGCAGGGCGGATATGCTTCTGAATCGGGCACCGTGACAAACGGGTTTGAAGCCGTATCGCTTCGCGCCATCGCGGATATGGTGGACGCGGAGGATCCCCAAGATATCAGCTTCGAAGCGTCCGTTGCTAGCAACGGCAACACCTATACCTATCGGTATACGGGCAAGGGGCATGGTGATGGAGACACGAACCTCTACTTTTATCTGCCCGAGGCCATAGCGGTGGGCGCACCGAGCGCCGAAACGCTCAGAGACAGCGAAACCGGCATTGAGGTCGCCGGAAATCTCAGTGAGGGCGCGGTGCTGTCCATCAATGAGTTTACGTTGGATCAATCAATGTACCATTCACCGTTTGATCAGTGGCTCAATGACGAAGATTATGTGCCTTTGCTGGGTGTGAATATCTCGCTGTCCGGCAGCTATACCGGCGCATTAACCATTTCTATACCGGTGGATACGCAGTACAACGGCAAAACGATAACCATCGTGCACTTGAGGAATGACGCCAAACTGGAGACGTTCACCCCCACGGTAGCCGATGGGAAAGCCACATTTACCGTCACCAGCCTTTCGCCCTTCGCTGTGTTTGCGCCGGTCAGTTATGTTTTGGACGATATCCCAAAGGTGGGCGATAACAGTGCCCCGTGGTTTTGGTGGCTGCTGTGCGGCGTAAGCGCGGCCAGCGTCGTCTCTCTTGAGGTATTGGACAAGAAAAGAAGGGCCTATAAGCACTAAGTGCTGTTTATGGGGATAAGTGGGCGGCAAAATCAAGCGGGATTGCCTTGCCGTCCACTTTCTCATGACAGGGAGGACAAATGGGAATGTCAAAGATCAGAGCAACACTCCGATCCCTACTTTCACTGAAAAGGACGGGAGGTCGGGATGGATCGGGGAGACACGGCAAATTACGGCTTTCAATAGTGAACAAACGGAGTCAGACGGGTAAAGCGAAGCTGCGCGCCATGTTACTCATTGCCTTTGCAGCCGTTTTTATATGCTCGGCTGTGATGCTGATTTTTGGCTATGCGCAGAGGGCAAAGGAAAGGGAAGCACTCGAAGAGCTGGCGGCAATAACTGTGGACGGCACGGAGTCCTCCACGTCCGCTTCAACCGGAGTACAGATACTGTCTCAGTATAAAGAACTGTATGAGCAGAATCCAGATATGACGGGCTGGATCAGGATCGATGGAACCGTTATCGACTATCCCGTTATGTACACGGGGGATGATTTCTACCTGTCCCACGACTTTAACAAGGAGAATTCCCAAAGTGGCGTTGTATATATCGACAAGAGGTGTACGGTTGAGCCGTTTTGTACGAATACCATCCTCTACGGACATCACATGAAAGACGGTACGATGTTCGCGTCACTGGTAAATTATGCGGATGAGGACTATTACAAACAACATCTGACGATTTGTTTTGACACGCTATATGAGCAGCAGGAATATGAGATTATTGCAGTATTTGAAAGCCAAATTTACCGCGAGAATGATACGGTTTTCAAACACTACGACTTCCTCAACGCAGAATCTCAAGCGGTTTTCGATGCGTACATCGCCAATATCAAGGCGCTCTCCCTATATGATACAGGCGTAACCGCGTGCTACGGAGACGAACTGATCACGCTTATAACCTGCGCCTACCATACGGAAAACGGGCAATTCGTTGTAGTAGCAAGAAAGATTGAATAGGTAAATACAATAGTTTGGTTGTATTGTGCTCCAAGAACGCGACAGTTAATGAAACACGGATTGAAATTAGAGATGGTTTTATTATTTCGTACAAGTATTCGATTGGAAAATTGTTATCACCCCAAACCCGCCCACAAAGACAAAGGTGTTCGTTTTTGGGTACAGTTGCTCCATTATTAAAGAATCGAAAAATAGTGCAAATATTATTACAAATAGTATTGTATACGATTGTATTACAAATAAGAAAATAAGATTATCATTTATTATTATTCTACTCATATTTTCCATAAATAGATATTTTCGCCCACTCCGTCTTTCTGTATTTAGAAAAGGCTTGATTGATTATAATTTGATTGTGCGGACTACTAGGTTAGGATATAATTACTTGGTATCATAGAACATTATAAGGAGAGATCATTATGAAACGTTTTCTCGCATTGTTCATGGCAATACTCATGGGAGCCGGTTTGTTTGGCTGCGGTAATACAAAGAGTGAGGCATTAGGGGAATCTACCTTTAAAGAGCCCGATGCCGTCTCCATTGTTGATACAGAGAAATGGGGCAATGTCCCTGTAAACCAGATTGTCGTTGTATTTGAAGATGATATAGACAAACTGGAAGCTGTAACCCTCCTGAAACAGATCGGTGGCGATGTTGTCGGGCAGATGGAGATGATCAACCTCTATCAGCTTGAGACGAACTTCACCACCGAAGCCGAGCTTACGGCGGCGATAGATGCCGCTTTGGCGATGGATGGAGTGGAGGCTGCGTTCCCTAATGTGGAGGTTTATGGCAAAGACATAGAGGGAACGCCCTGTACCGCACTCAAGGACCCCATATTTGAGAATACGGCCAACGCGGCGCATTACAATACCATTGGCATGGAGAATGCATGGCGCATCATTAAGGGCAGCGGCGTTGAATTAAACAAGGTGAACGTGGGCGTGCTTGATGATGCGATTTATACCGGGTCCGATGAGTTTAAAGGCAAAGTAAACGTAACGGGTGACACAACCGACGAGCCGGAGAAGAACAGCAGCGATCAGATTATAGACGATGGATTGAATCATGGTACTATGGTAACCCACGTGATCGGCGCAGATCCCGAGAACAGCGGCATGGTGGGTGTCGCCAGTGTGCTGGAGGAAAACCTCAACATAGACGTTACGAATCTATATGATGGGAAAAAGAGTTTTCAAACTACGATAGCCGATGAAGACGACATAACGCAGGCGACCGAGACGGTGGACGGAGTGGATTATACCTATACGGTCAAGGCGCTTGTTTATTTAAAGGAACAGGTGGACAATGGCGCAACGGTGATCAACTGTTCCTATGGTCCAAAAGCACCCAACGACGACCTCGAGTTTGTAAGCAAGGCTTATGAGAAATTCTTCAAGAAGATACAAGAAACCAATCCGGACGTTATCTTTGTTGCGGCGGCGGGCAACGAGGCGGAAGCCGATAAAAGCAAAGGCGCTTTGAACGGGAAAAATTATTACCCAGCCGGATTGAACCTGCCCAACGTGATCACGGTTGGCGCTTTGCAAAACGACGGTAAACGGGCGGACTTTTCCAATTTTGCCACGGACGATGGGGAGGTAACGTTGTCGGCACCCGGTGTGAAAATGGTATTGGGTGTGGATAAGGACGGTAAACCCGTCACGGCAAGCGGAACAAGTTTTGCCGCGCCGCAGGTGACGGCCACGATCGCTCTGATCCAATCCATAAATCCTGAGCTTTCAGCCGCACAGGTCAAAGAACTCCTTGTGGAAACTGCTGCCAAGGGCGTTACCACCGGCAACCAGTCCATTCCCATTCCGCAAGGTATGGGCGCCGGCGTTTTGCGCGTGGATGTGGCCGTTTTGAAAACGATCAATGATTTGAGGGAGGAACAAGGGAAGGCACCCTATACGTTCGATCAGCTGTTCAATAACACATTCGTATCGCTCAGTGCCTCGGGCGGGCCGCTGGAATACAAGGTGACTGCAGGCATCCCTATGGCTTTGAACGGCAGCGCGGACGTTAAAATCGAGGTGTCCGGCGGGCAGCATGCCTTAGGCGGAAGCAGCACGCAGCGCGTTACAGCCGGCGGCGCAACGTCGTGGGACCTTACGCTTGGGGATGAACCGGTGTTTGTTCGCGTAACAAGGCTGGATAACGGAGGCTGTGCAACACTCTCCCTCGATCCGACGATCCCCGACCCGATGCTTCTTGACCTGACCGGCACGTGGACCGGTACTGCTATTCTCGTTGGTGGGGATGATGTGGAAGACATTGAACCGGATAACCCGATTAGCTTGTCCCTGTCTTTTAACAATAGTGCAGGAACAGCCAATGTCCAAGGCTTCTCTACGGGTGTCATCGTCTCAAACGATGGAACGAATCTAAACTTCGCCCTATCTGGAACCGAATCCATGTACGGGATTAAGTTAACGACATCCGCGGTGTTTACGGGCACGGTCACGGCGGAAGGAGATGGGCTTTCCATGGGTGGTTCGATGACCCTTACCCTTATGGGCCAAGGCAATACCGTCACCTATTACTACGAATGGTCAGCCTATCGATGAATCGATGATCGCTCCTGCCAACTACTGGGGGCGAAGAATCCATACCGAAAACCGGAGATTACGAGATATACAAATATATGGTACGATAAGACAGGGTTAGAATTAGCACCAGGAGAATAAAAAATGTATTGCAGCCAATGTGGAAATCCAATGGGCCCGAACAGCAATTTCTGCACACGGTGCGGGCACAATGTATCGACCGGTCAACCGGCAAACAGCCCACAGCCGCAGGCGCAGGCTGCGCCCGCCGCACCCGCCGCGCGACCTGCCGAAAAGGTTCTATGGGTTTTTCAGGCCCAGCGCAAATACTCCATGGTGAAAATGGCGCCATGCCATATTGTATTTTTGCAGGACAAAGTTGTATTGGCGCACCTGACGCCGGCATTACAGAAAGCGGAAAGCGCCAAGGTCTCCCAACAGGTCAAAGCCGAGGGGAAGGGGTTCTTTAAAGGCAGCGCTCAGATGATGCGCTTTTGGTCGGAGTATCATAAAAAATATTATACGATGCCCATAAGTGCTATACTGGCCGAGGATCCATCGAATATTGTGATCGACCATCCAGTCATTACACGGGTTTACTTCAGGGGATTTTCTGAAACTGTCAGCACAGGAGATTCTACATCAAGCGTGAAGCAAGGCAGGTTTGAATTGACGCTGACAAACTGAGAGACGATCAAGTTTATCCATTCACAATCGGCACATAAGTCAATTCAACAGCTCCTCTATGGTCTTTTTGGCGAAAGACTAAAATATAGGAAATGAACGGATACACCGTTTGTACGTGGCATATAAAGCAAGAAACTTTAATTTACCATGCTTGGGAACAAGGGGACATGTCTAACATCTCGAAAAGAGAAAGAACACCTTAGATTATAATGCTTACCCCAAACCCGCCCACAAAGGTTAAGGTGTTTGTTTTTGGGTGCCTTTGCTCCACCAACTCAATGCCACAATTTCCAAAGTGGAATTGTGGCTTTTATATTATTGGTAAACAATTAAATTCGCAATAAGCTAGGAATTGTCGAAATGGGTAAGGATCCGTGTTTGGCAAGTGAAACAACAGAACTGAACTGCGCCCCAAAAGCGGGACAGAAATTGAAGGGGACACCCCGATGGGATAGAATACAAACGAGGGGTGTTTTGTTATGATCAAAAGAGCGTACAGCGACGAGTTCAAATTGGAAGTGGTAAGGGCGTATTTAAATGGTCCCCACGGGGTCCGGGTGGTAAGTTCCAGTTACGGGCTTCCGTCTAAAAACTACATTCCCAGATGGATCGTTTACCTGCAGGAAAAAGGGCTGTTGGACCCGCTTGAGGCAAAGAAGAAGAGCAAGAGTGGTTCAACAAAGCGGGAAAAAGGTTATCAAGGCTTTTCTTCCGGCAAGAAGAGCGAGCGGGAAAAGATGCTAGAAAAGGAGAATTTACGGCTGCGGGCGGAGAACGCCTTTCTAAAAAAGTTGAGAGAGATGAGAGGGGGCGAAGGCGTAGAATAGACTGTTTTCGCGCAATCAGCGCCCTTCGCTGGAATTGCTGTGCGCCGTGGCAAAGGTGAGCCGGAGTGCGTATTACCGTTATGTCTCACGGCCTGAGCGGTATGGATCTTTGAAGGACATCCTGATCAAAGAGCAGGAACGGCTCCGCTACATCTACGGCTACCGGCGGATGAAAACGCTTCTGCGTGACAAATATGGGATCGTGATCAACCATAAGGCATTACGGAAGGTTATGAAGGCGACCGGCACGCAAGCGGTGATCCGGCGCAGAAAAACCAATGCCATGTACCACCCGGAAGGCGCTCCCTTCGTGGCGAAAAACAGGCTGAACCGGGTATTTACGGCGAAAACGCCGCAGTGCAAGTATGTGACGGACATCACCTACATTCCCATCCCGGGTGGGATGACCTATCTGTCGGCGATGCTGGATCTGTACAACCGGGAAGTGGTTTCCTATGTGGTGAGCAAAACGCAGGACGCGTCGCTTTCCTGCCAAACGGTAGAACAGCTGGCGCGCAAAACAAGCCTCAACGGCGCGATGATACATAGCGACCAGGGCGTACATTACACCAACAAAGAGTTCGTCGAACTGCTTCAAAGATACGGGGCGGTTCAAAGCATGAGCCGCAGGGGCAACTGCTGGGATAACGCGGTAATGGAGAATTTCTTTGGACATTTCAAGTGCGAATGCATCCGAATCAGGAAAAAAGCATTGAAATCCTTCCAGGATGTGGTGTATGTTGTGGACGAATACATGGCGTTTTACAACCACCGCCGCCCGCAGTTAAAACTAAACCAAATGGCGCCCGTTGCATACAGACGCCGTTTCGCATAAACCGATTTAAAAACCATGGGGACACCCTTCTAAAAACTGTCGCGTTTTTGGGGCGCACTGCAAACCGTCCCCGTGTTTCCTCCCCATGTTTCCCCCATGTTTCCCTAAATAGGCCAGTTCGGGCTCATAACCCGGAGGTCGTGTGGTTCAAATCCCACCCCCCGCTACCACATCGGAGCAAAATGTGATTCACTTATTAGAAACAGAGGGGCGCTTATTTCGTTTCGTAGGGGTAGTATTATTAGAAATAAACACAAATCCCAAACCCACCTACAAAGACAAAGGTGTTCGTTTTTGGGTTCATACGCTCCACCAATAAAAGGACACGATAATTAAGAATCGTATCCTTTGTTATATTGAAAAACCTTTCTTGCCGTTAGAATACTATTAAAAAATGAGTAGCATGCTACCGCTTGTTTCTATAGGGTCTGTAAAATGTGCGGATATCCTCTGCCATAAGTTCGGGTTCTTCCATGGCAGTAAAATGTCCTCCGCGGGGAAGTGGAGTCCAACGGGTTATATCTAAATTGCGCTCAGCCCATTGTTTGGGTGGCAATAATATATCGGCAGGAAAAAGCGCAACGCCTGTCGGCACTTTGATACGTCCCATAGAGGGCAAAGAATGCATATTCTCATAATACATGTTTATAGATGACCCAATCGTTCCCGTAACCCAATAGATCATTACATTTGTGAGCAGTTCATCCTTGCTGAATCGTTGCCGGAGGTCTCCGTGACAGTCGCTCCATGCGTGGAACTTTTCAACAATCCAACCAGCCAAGCCAACCGGTGAGTCGGTAAGTCCATATGCAAGGGTTTGGGGCTTTGTTGATTGAAGGGACATATAACCGCCCTCTTGGGAAATCCATTGCTGCGCATCTTTCTTGTATTCCAGTTCTTCTTCAGAAAGCGCTGATGGATCATTCGCGATGAGAAGATCTCTTATGATGCCAATATCCGTGAGATGAATTCCGATTAGGAGTTCTGGATGGTTTAACGCCAGATACCTTGTAACGCCTGATCCAATATCTCCGCCAGCAGCGGCAAATTTTTCATATCCAAGTTCTTCTACCATAAGTTTTGCCCACATCTCGGAAACGCTGAAGTTGTTAATGCCACTATGGGCAGGGCGGCTAGAGAAACCGAAGCCGGGTAGAGAAGGAATGATTACATCGAAAGAGTCGACGGGGTCGCCGCCGAAACGGGCCGGATCGGTAAGCATAGGGATAATCCTTTTGTATCGAAGGTAACTGTCAGGCCATCCATGCGTAAGGATGATCGGGATAGGATCAGGTCCTTTGCCGCGTTCGTGCACGAAGTGCAAATCTATCCCATCAATCGTACAGTGGAATTGGGATAACTGGTTCAATTCGAATTCTTGTGTTCGCCAATCATACCCATCCCGCCAATATAAAATGAGTGATTGTAAATAATCCAGTTCTGTGCCCCGCGTCCAATCGCTATTTTTAATTTGGATCGGCCAGCGGATGTGATTCAACCTGTATTTAAGATCGTCGAGTACTTCATCAGTTACTTGGATATGAAAACGCTCAGTCGCCATAGTAATTCTCCTTTGGTTCAGTAGTTATTTGTAAAAGTTTCATAACAACTCTCTTTCAGTAATCGTTTCAAACATTATAACATGAGAATTTATGATACAATAACACAAACACAGCAACGGTTTCCATTTCTCATATGAGTATTATGCATAGAAGGGGACCACCACCCCAAACCCACCCACAAACACAAAGGTGTTCGTTTTTGGGTACAGTTGCTCCACCAGTGCAAAAACGCACTGCACGAAGTATAGTGCGTTTTTAATACATAAGACAACAAAAGAATCGAATACCAGTGCGCCTTGCGAAGCAATGTATCGCGTGCGAAGTGACCACAAAGCAGGCATTACCCTGCAAAGGGGCGCCCAGACCCCACACCTCCATCCGCAAAAGCGCCCAATCTTGATAATAGAGGGAATACCATCTATAATAGATTTGTATAGTTTTTATCAATTTATAAAAACATTTTTATATCACATATAACGAATCATTAAGGAGCTTATATATGATATGTAAATTTTGCGGGGCCAAGAATCAGCCTGGTTCAGTTTTTTGTGGAAAATGTGGCCGCAAACTAAATAAACACTATTTTAGGAATCGTGGTAAAGCGGTTAATACCTTACAATCGGTGGATGATAAAGTGAAACAATCGGTATCACCCCAATATAAACAGCCACCCCAAAAAACCGCAAGCAAACCGCTTTTTGTATCTCTTATAATCGTAGCTGTTTTAGCTGTAGGATCGTTGCTTGCTCTAATTCTGTTGCCTTCTGCACAAGACAACCAACGTCTCAAACTTGGGAAAACAACGGCCCAGGTTGCTACGACGGTTTCTGCTGCGGGAGGGGAGATTTCTATCGACGACAATTCTTCGGTTATAAATGGTTTATCTATTGTCATACCTGAAACTGCCTATTCCCAAACAATGGACTATGAAATTAGCACGACAGAAATTACAGCGCATCAATTCGGCGAGATGTTTAACCCCATCACGCCGCTGATCACCATCGACAACGGGCATGAATTTGCCGACGAGCCCATGACCGTTACCATCCCCATCCAAAAGGAAGACGACGAGTTCGCCATGGCGTTCTTTTACGATCGGGAAACCGGCGAACTGGAAGGCATTCCGTTTTTGGATATACAGAATGATTCAATCACCATTATCACCGCGCATTTTTCCGATTTCGTGGTTGCCAAGGAAAAGAAGGGAAGAATTACCGAGGAAGCGGATAGTGGATTTGCCATCGATTCAGGATTCACACCCGGCGTCGACGATTTTCAGATGGGCAACTCTGGGTCGATCATCAATATCGGCGGCCACTGTGCCGGACAGTGCATTGCCGCCATGTATTACTACAACAACCGCGCCCGCGCCAGTTACAGCATGCGTCTCAACGGACGCTATGACAACAATGAGCATGAGAGCACGCCATCATTAATGTGGGATGACGCGTATGCCATGCGGTTGTGTTCCGTTATACATCGGAATTATGCCAACACGTGGTTGAGTCGTTCGTGGAATATGCATCAAAAAGATAGCGATGTGTTTTACGCGTTTGCCTATGCCATCGCGATTACAAACCAACCCCAATACATCGATATCCGGAGCGTTGGCGGCGGCGGTCACGCCATGATTGTCTACAAGGTAACCGGTGATGCGTTGTATATCGCCGATCCCAATTTCCCCGGGGCGCCTTTCCGTACGATCCCTTACGAGATCACAAACGGTATAGGCGATTTAAAATCATATTATTCCGGGAAAGATGCTACGCAGGCTACAACAGATAGTGTAGAATACATACGGTTTAGCTATATAGGCATGTATTCTCTGTTCGATAGATCCATAGTTGCGCAGGCTTGGTACAGTATAGAAAAAGGGGAAGACCCGGGTTCGGCCCTGTTTCCGCCGGACGTTTCCCTGATGGCGCGGGTGTGGACAAACCCGGATACAGGGGAGTATTCAGATGTTGTGCTTAAAGACGACATGGTCCTGTTGGAAGGTCAGGAACTGACTATTGGTCCTACCGGTACCTTCCTGGCGGATGACAGCCTTTTGTATTACAGGGGGGAGACGTATCTAAACCGCATTGACGGGCCGGGCAAGGGATACCGGTTTCGCGCATCGGATCTTAAGCAAGGGAACAACGACATCGGCATACTCTACGTGCGCAAGGTTTGGGTCATGAGGGGCGGAAAGTCTGTGCAAGAAGACCGCTTTATAAACTTCTACCGCTTCAATATCAAAGTGCAGGCGGAGCCGCAGCTGAGCGTTTCGCCCGAAATGGCCAACGCATTTGTCGGTGATATCATTCCGTTCTCGGCAACGGCTGCCAATATGCCGGACGGCGCAATATTTGTATGGAATTTCGGAGACGGCAATATCATATCCACCGAAGACAGCGACTATCCATACGCATACGACACAGAGGGTGCGTACAGCGGCGATGTATCAATCGTAAGCGAAGACAGCCCTGGCGTACCGCTTGCGACAGCATGTTTTTCCGTTGTTGTTTCTAAAGAAGACATGTCATCAACAGCGGCGCCTGCGCCTATTGAGACTGACAAAGATTATCCCGATTTACCTGATGAGATAATTGGTACATGGTATGTTGATGCGGGCGCGGTAATATACGATAGCCTATCATCATCACCAGAAGTGATAGAAACCTTTTCATATATAGATGGCAATCCAAGCTATACTTTTGCTGAAAACAGCCCTGTGATTGATGTTGTAGGACGTAAATACGATTACACATTGCTGCCCGGAAACGGATGGGCTAAGTATATTGTTGTTGTGAAATACCGGTTTAACAGCGCCAATGCAAATCTTTATTATGGTTATGATGGCAGGATTTATGAAATATATGATGATGTTTCTGCTTGGAGTTATTCTAATGATAAGCAATATATTTATGCACAAGTTTTCGATAAAATAGAGTAACGTAACCGTGCGTAATTCTATATCTCAATGGGGGAGGGGAATCGTATGCATTGCACTAAATGCGGGGCTGATCTGCCGGAAGATGCCGTATTTTGCAGCAATTGCGGCCATGATGTTTCTGCAAACAGCGCATCAAATTCACAGCATAATAATCATGTGCAAAATACGGCTGCACGCAAGCCCATAAATAAAATTAATAGAGTGATGATTCTACTCATTGCAGTGCTTTCAATCGTTACAGTCGTTACGTTGGTGTTTGTATTTATTAAAGTATCCCCCGCTAAGAATGGAGCCCGGGATAATGCCTATCAAAACGCTGAAGCGACTTTCTCACAGGACACAGATGGATCTGTGCCCGAAGATAATCAGCTTGAAAACAACGATGTTGAAACGCAAGATGATCAGCCCGCAGATGCTTATGAAGAAATACCGTTTTTAACGGATGACCCTGCTTTTGCCGACGGTCTTCAACCCAATTTATTGGAATATTTGGATGGAACAGCATGGATTTCGACAGGGCAGACCATCGATAATCCGGCGCTTATGGACGAATACAATAATGGGTATCCGGAAGGCGAATGGTTGTATACGTTTGATTCAACTGAACATGCTCTCGAGCTTTTCAGCTTGGTTCAGGATGGGACTGCGCAGTCTGATTATTTTGAACCGGATGCGCAGGGTTGCTATCTGGACGCATTCTATTACCATGAGACGGTTGACGATATGGACTATGTTTTGAATACCAGAATATTTGTGGTTAACGGACGGCTCTACGATGTGTTGCTTCTCAATGGAGAAGTTGCATCCAATTACAGCGTTTTTGAGCCGTATGAGCCATAAAAGCGGTGACAGGCTTTGCTCAGAATATATCAAAGCACTTTTGAAGGGGGATTCATCGTGGATGGGAATACACCAGCAAGAAAAAAAACCGGCTGGTAGATTGGCGATTATCAGCGTTGCTTTTCTGGTAATATCAATGGCAGTTCTTTATTTTCCGTATGAAAACAGACCGTCAGGATATTTTGGATCGCTTGTTATGGGTATGTTGGTTGGACTAGGCCTTTTAACTTTTCTGGTATTGGGGATCATTGCCCTGGTTTTTCATGTGCGTAATAAGAAGGCAGAAAAAAGAAATGAAACAGGGCAGAATAATTCTTGATCGTTTGCTTTGTACCAATAAACAAATATAATAATGCAAGAAAATAGCCATAAATAAAAAATTTTGATGTAAATATACAGTTATCCCAAACCCACCACGAAGCATAAATGTGTTTGTTTTTGGGAAAATCAGCACCGACATAATCAAACTAAAAAGTTTAGTATTTAGTATAATGAAATAATATGCTATTGACGATATAAACACGTGATGAATAAATGTTATACGAACAAAATATGAATCCCAAACCCACCCACAAACACAAAGGTGTTCGTTTTTGGGTACAAACGCTGCACCAATTTAAAGGCACAATATTAAAGTATTGTGGCCTTTATTATTGATAAATTATGAAAATTATAATAAACTCAAAATTGATGAGTGAAAAATAGAAAGCAAATGAATTGCCCCTTTGCTTTACCCTTGCTTTACTTAATTTGGGGAAAAGCAGCGTTAAAGTAATTTCTATGAGCTGGTTGTGTTGGATATTGCGTTGCCTGGCAGCGGAGGGGGCTGGAGATTTGCCGGCACATCCGAAAAGCCTATCCTGAAACGGCTATCATCATGGTAACCGCGTGGGGTACGGATAGAGATAGGATTACGGACTTTGACACCGGCGCAGACGATTATGTCGTCAGGCCGTTCCTTTCCGAAGAGCTTGCTGCTCGCATACGCGCCGTGCTGCGCCTCAGTCAAAGGCCCAACCATTACGATTGGATGCTGGTCGGAATAAACAAAATATGATTATGAGGTGTTATTATGAAAATTAAAAAATCACCGAAATTGGGCAGGGCATTAGAAGAAGCAAACGCTATATTACTATGTAGGCAAGACGGCGATGAGGAAGTTGCTTATCGCAATTTCTATAATGCGTTATTAGACACAAGCCCGCATGGCAAACTAATTCAGGAAAATGAATTTACCCTGGAAGAAATGATCGAAATATCCCAAAATCTGCGCAAAGCCGGATACGGCATAGAAGTGTATTTTTATCTGCCTGTTTTTGCTTTCTATCGTTTAAAAACCCTCAAATACATTTTGAAACACAGGGAAGAGTTGCGTAAACAAAAAGGGCGGGAAGCCTTTAATGAAGCTGCCATGGGTTTAAAGCAGGCTTTTGCAAAAATGGTATTTGGAATGTTGTATCCTGGGTGACGGAAACACGGGGACGGTCGGAAACACGGGGGGGGGGACACGGGGACGGTTCTGTTGTTTCATGCAGATGTTTAATTAGAAAGTTAATGTTACCCCAAACTCACCTATAAGGACAAAGGTGTTCGTTTTTGGGTACAAACGCTCCACCAATTAAAGGCACAATGTTTAATAAATGTTGTGCCTTTTATAGTATGATACAGTATGCAATAATTCCATCATTCTATTGGAGAATAGAAAAAGACAAATAATCTTTGAATAGCGTAAGAAAGTGGTATAATACGGGATAGTCCTAGACGATATAATGACACGTCCTTTTCTTATTGCTTGGGAGGCGTAAATAGGAGGCTCTACAATGCGCGAGCGCTTGAAAGCAGAACCTGCGGAAGTGATATGCAAATACCTTTTTGGTCCTTCCATTGCTGAAGACAACGTCCGATCCTTTTACAACATGGCTGACATCAATCTTGCCCACATTATCATGCTCATCGACCAACGGATTATAGATCGGGAAAGCGGTGTTTGTCTTTTGAAAGTGCTGGACGAAATGCAAAAGATTGGACCATCGTGCCTTACTGTGCATCCGGAGTACGAGGACTATTACTTCAATGTAGAACAATATGTCATCAGCAAGGTGGGAAGCGTAATCGGTGGCAAGATGCATACCGCACGAAGTCGAAATGATCTGGGTTCCACACTGGCTAGGATGAACGCAAGGGATTCCCTAGTTAAGATCATAGACATGACGCTTCAACTGAAATCCGTGTTGCTAAACTTAGCCGAAGAGCATACGGAAACTGTGTTCACCGGCTATACACATATGCAGCCAGCCCAACCCATCACATTTTCGTACTATCTTCTGGCAGTGGCACAGGCGCTCAGCCGGGATTGCAAGCGTATGCTTGATGCAGCCGACCGCATGAATTTTGGGACGCTGGGGTCCTGCGCGTTTGCGGGCACATCCTTTGACGTAAATCGCGATCAGACTGCAGCCCTTCTTGGTTTTGACGGGCCGATTTTTAACGCAATGGACGCCGTTGCGTCCAAAGATTATTTGATGGAGATCGCTGCGTGCTTTACGATGCTGGGTTCCACGCTTAACCGGTTTGCCAACGATCTGTACATTTGGTCGACCGATGAGTTTGGCTATATCGAGGTGGATGATTCGCTTGCGGTATGCAGCAGCATCATGCCGCAGAAAAAGAACCCAATCACCTTTGAACACGTCAAAGCCAAATCCGGCCATCTCTTGGGCGCCTTTGTGTCCATCACCACGACACTCAAGGGCATTCCATACTCCCACGTCCGCGACGACAGCAGCGAGTGCCCGCATCTTTTCTGGGATGCGTGCTATCAGACGGAGGCGATGTTGGCACTGCTCACTCAGACCATAATCACCATGAAGATCAACGGGGATGCGATGTACAAAAGAGTTAACGCCAATTATTGTACAATTACCGAACTTGCCGACGAACTGGTAAAAACGGAGGGGCTGCCATTTCGCACCGCTCACGGGATCGTGTCCATGATCGCGAGTAACAGCTTGGAAAAAGGATTGACCTCTGCGGAGATTGACGTAAAGATGTTTGACGAGGTGTGCGAGGCGGTTATAGGAAGGACGTTTGACTGGACAAACGAACAGCTTAGCCGAATTCTCGATGCCGGGCGTTCGGTGGACACACGAGTCAGCTTCGGCTCGCCCAATCCAATCCAGTGCGGAGTGATGATCAAAGCTCTACGGGACGATTTGACTATAGATAATGACCGCTTCAACTCCTTTGATGGAAAAATTGCACATGCTAAAGAAACCTTGCGGAAGCAGGTTTTGGAATTCTTCGAAGCTTAAATTATTCCAAATGGTGAAGAATTATTGGTATATCATAATGTACTGATTTAGGGCGGAGGAACGAAAAGAGATCCCCACATCCCACGTGATATCGCGAGAAGATGGGGGAGCATATACGGGTGTGATATTTGCCAGGTAGTCTGTCCCCGCAACCAAGGAAAGCTAAAGGCAGATGCCCCGCCGGACGATTTTCTAGCCGGTTATTAGAAGGAATTTTCATTGGGCAAAATGTTGGTGAAACACAGGGACGGTTCTGATGTTTCATATATCTATTGATTTAGAAAATTATCGTTACCCCAAACTCGCCCACAAAGACAAAGTGGTTCTTCTTTGGGACATTATGCTCCACCAACCAAAAGCCACGATTTCTATATGAAGTCATGGCTTCTGATTTGTTGAAAAGCTATTTGAGCAAGAATTATTTGTCTTGCTTATACACCTTCTTCTTATAATAACTATCTGCTAAATATAGGGCTCCCATCGGGTTATGGGCCAACACCCGATCCTTTGCAGCAAATACAGTGACGGGCGCATCGCAGTATTTGATAAAGAGCGAATCATGCCCTACACACAACCCAAGAATAATGTTCAGGTCTGTATTGGCTTTGTTTAAAAAATGTGCTTGTCCAATTGGGTTACACATTGCTTCACGGGTACCGGGCTTCAACTTTTCACTATCCAAAAGATTCAGAAACTCTTTCGGGATACTGCCGCATTTGCATACAACCGAATCCACTTCGAAGCCATTGTTCTGGAGTATTTTGCATAATGTATTGGCTTCCCGGCTTAGCCCGATACAGAAAGCAACGCCGAGCCGTTTAAAATCACACTTGTTTGCAAAATCCATAATTTCTTCAATCCTAGTTCGCTTACAATATCCTTCCACTTCCACTTGGGCGGAAAAATATGCTAACTTTTGATTTTCCTCATCTTGGTACAATTCTTTGACTTTGTTCAGCTCTTCAGTATCGGTGCAGGGGCAATTTGAAGGTGCTTTACCAAATTCACCTTTTTTGCAAGCTACTTTGCTACAATGTGCACAGGTATACATTTTATCATTCCTCTCATTCCTATAATTATTTCTATCCATTAAATCACAACGTCAGAATATTATCAACACCACCGAAAAGGGTCGGTAAAATATTTATAAAAGGTAAATATAATAAAATACAAAAGAATATATATGTAAATAGTAATATTGTATCAATAGCATGTAAGTGAACAGTGTAACAAAATGGCTGTCCCTGTGTTTTCTGTGTTTCAAACATACAAGCAAGTAAAACTGTAAACGACGCTTTAAATTAAAACGCTAATCCCAAACCCACCGACAAAGACAAAATGGTTCTTCTTTGGGACATTATGCTCCACCAGCTAAAAGCCACGATTTCTAAATGGGAATTGTGGCTTTTGTTATTAATGGTTTTCGTGGTAAAACATATTTACTGAATGCGTTTTTAAGAGATGTTGATTCCAGAATTAGAATATTGAGTTATAAATGAAACAACAGAATCGTCCCCCGTGTTTTTAAGTATTGCATACACCAGGGCATTCGCCCGGCCATATGTGCTTTTTTGAAGAGGATAGAGGGTATTTATTTTCCGGGGATCTGATTTACATAGGAACGTTATTTGCCTATTATCCTTCAACGAATCCTTCTGCATATCTACTGTCTATTGACAGACTGTCAAACCTGCCTGTAAAAAAAGTATTTCCTGCCCATCACGATTTGCATGTTCCGGAATCAATCATCCAGGATATGAAAGAGGCGTTTCACGAACTGAGCGCACAAGGCAAATTGCATCATGGAAGCGGAACATTTAATTACGGCTACTTTTCGATTTGGCTTTAATTGATCAAGGCCTCCGGCGATTTCAAAGCGAAGTGCCGGTATGAGGGGCACGGACCCTGCATACACAGGATTGCCTCCACACTGATTTTAGCACTCCTATGCCACTCGGTGTCCAAAAGTGATGAAAGAAAGATGGGGATGAACCGTGAACGCGGCCGCAGGCAGAGGACGGTTGCAGCGTTACGCCCGTTTGAATGGAAACTGAAAAAGGCTGCAGCATTGTCCGTTCTGCTGCAGCCTTCTGCTCGAATAAGCGGTTGAACCGTGTTCCAGCCCCCCGTACAGGGATGCCGGATTCCCATAGGGTTCGTGTCCTTATGTCAACGCATGGTTGACGTCAGGATCCGATGATGAAGAATACGATGCCTGCCACGCCAACAATACTGGCCATCACCAGGCAAATTGTAATGGCTGTTTGGTCGGAAAGTTTCTTGCCCAATTTCATCTTGACCAGCTTGATGAGGCCGGGTGATTTTTTCAGCGCCAAGCCTCCCACTACCAGCGTATAAATCATACATGCAATTCCGCCGAGTGCCCATCCGTTCATAGCGATTCCCCCTTTCACATCCTGTTGATATTGTATTGCGGGCCCTCCCGCAACTTGAGTGCCGGATACTATCAGCGCTCCAGCCCCTTGCGGATGCGTGGAGCCGTATAGGCGAATACCAAGGCCCCGATTGCCAGAACGATGCCGCCGGTAAGAAGCAGGTTAGGCCATGTCATGCTGCCGTTTAATATGGCGATGTTGCCCTTGTATATCCAGTAGAACGGGGACCAGTACATCACCCACTGCCACTGCGCCGAAAGAAACTCATAGCCTGCGATTGATGCCGCCAGCGGCAACATGATCAGCTTTGTGGATGCCACCGCCGTCATCACATCGTCGCTGTTGAGTCCTTCCAGAAAGCCGATCATGATGCTGATCAGCGAGGAGATGAACACGAAGATAAACAGCTGGACAAAGTTGACAGTGCCCGCTATCCCCATGATCAGAATCATGGCTATGCAGCCAAATAGCGACAGCAGGATGCCCATCATGCTTTTGCCGAAAATCCACGCCATCCTGGAAATTGGCGTTACATTAATGGCGCTGATGGTATTGTCCATCTTCTCGTCCACGATGTTCAAAGAGATCAGCATGCCCGCCATCACCGTTGTCATCAGGATGCCCATGTTGGCCCAAAGCATCTTAACGGGGGGCGTCTTCACACCGAATTCCCTTATGACCGCGGTGGAATCCGAAACCTTGCGGTCGTACTCGAAGAAGGTCTTGAGCATTTTGGCAAACTCCACGACTTCATCCGGTTCATTGCCCTGGACCAGGATATAGGCGCCGCTGCCTTCGCCGACGATGCCCACAACGTTGTCCCGTTTCATTACGCGCGCCTCAAGGGCATCATAGTCCTTATACTGCTGGACATTGGCATAGTCCTCGAGATAGGAGACCATTTGGGGATTTTCCCCTTCGATGTAAGCCAGGTTGACGGTGGTGTCTTCAATGCCGGGGGCGAAAAAATTCACCGCAACGGCAAGGATGATGGGTACGACCATCAACAGCAGGGACATGAAGTCCCGGACACTCACCTTCAGATCTCTTCCAAAAATAATCAAAGATTTTTTAAACATTTTTCGCCTCCTATACCGACAGTGTGCGCTTGAATCGGGCGTTGGCCCAGGAGAATAGCAAGGCGGCGGCTGCAAGATATCCCAGTGAGATCAAAAGAACAAAGACCATATCGCCGTGGAGAAAGATCTCTTTAAAACCGAACACGATGTAGTAGCTGGGAAGAAACTTCAGCCATAACGGATCCCAGCTGGGCGCGAAGTAGGCAAGCGCCGGGATGACCATGGCAATGATCAAAAGATACATGACCCCGAACGATTTGACCATGTCGTTGAAGTATCCTGCAATCACAAGGCCCAGCCCGGAGGTGAACAGCCCCGTGGGAATCAGAAATGCAATCAACATCAGGTAGTTGATTCGCATCCCCATCAGCGGCACGGTGATGATAAGCGATGTTACGAGCATGGTTGCCGTCAGTACCATGACCTTGCTCAATAGGTACTGCCAAACCGGGGACGGCGTGATGGCATAGGCTTTGATGACGCCCTCCTTTTTATCCAGGAAGATATAGGCCGCAATGATGAAGAATCCCATCAACGCCCCGTTGAAGGTCAGAAAAACGGGCAGCAGGTTTTCCCTGTCCGTCAGCACCATATTGCCACCGGTGAGACTGCGGACTTGCTGGTTTTCAGCCGCTTCAAAGAGTTGTGCGTCATCCTCTCCGTGGATGATCATCAGAAGGCCTTTCAGCCGCTCGGTCTCGTTGCCCTGCAGATAGTAGGTGTAATGCATCTCGAAATCGTCTTCGTCCATAACGATGGCGGCCCCGATTTCATGCTTGGTTTCGGCCAAAAGCGCCACGTCTGCTTCGGACGTAAGGACGTAGATTTTTTTATCCTCCGTTTCATAGAGCCGGGCGTCGATTTCCTCTTTTCCCGCTTTCAGCGTCACAGCTTCCGGCTGGCCGTCCAGATCCTCAAATGCATCGATGTATGTCTGTTCGATGGATGCGGTAGGGAAGTCAAGATACAGGTATTCGTTCTCCTTGGTGTTGAACTGCTCCGGTATCACAAACAGCAGCACCGCCATCAAGATGAACGCCATCGCCACCTCAATGTAGAAATAGAATCCCCGGGATGCGATGATAAGCTCCTTGACGAAGCTGGACCACAGCTTCATCTACATCAACCCCCTTCCGGTCACCTTGATGAAGATTTCTTCCAGTGTCGCCTCCTTGGTGTGCATGGTGCGGATGTGTTCTTTGCCAATCAGCTCCTGCAGCGCTTTTTTGTCCCCCTCGTCGACGGTGGAGAACGTTTTGCTCTGCAGCTTGGAATTTTCACCGTATTCCACTTCCACCAGGTTCTGGCCATACTGGAGTTTGAGATTCTTGGGGCTGTCGATCAGCTTGATCTCGCCTTCGACGATGAAGGCCACCCGGTCGCACAGCTCGTCGGCGATATACATGTTGTGGGTGGTTAGGAATATGGTAACCCCTTTTTCGTTCTCCTCTCGGATGATGTCCTTGATGACGGAGGCGATGGCCGGGTCCAGCCCGGTGGTGGGTTCGTCCAGAAACCACAGTTCGGGGTTGTTAATCATGGAACGGGCGAAGGTGAGCCGGTGCTTCATTCCCTTGGAGAACTCCTCGGCCCGGATATCGCCCTTGCCGTCCAATCCGACCAGTTCCAGCAGTTCTTCGGGATTTCTGGTGGGAACGTCGAACAGCTTCGCATAGAATTTCAGATTCTCACGGGCCGTCATCTTGCTGTAGACATTGGACTGCTCGAACGACATGCCGATGCGGTTGAACATTTTCCGTTTGATCTCTTTTACGTCATAACCGGCTACCGTCACATGACCCTTCTGTAGCTTCAAAAGCCCGGTCAGTATGCCCTGGGTTGTTGATTTTCCCGCGCCCGACGGGCCGAGAAAGCCGAAGACCTCGCCTTTGGGGATATCAAAACTGGCATCCTTGACGGCGTACACTTCATCATTGGAATAGGAATGATAGAGATGTTCGACTGTGATCATGTACGTATCCCTCCTCTTTATTCTGCGCTACTTATAAAAAGCTTTTTTTAGTATATCCACGTAATGTTCAATATTCGCCACTATCCCGTTGAAATCCATTCTTTCATCCTCGCTAAGGGTGAGCAACTGCTCCTCCGCATACTTCTCCAGCGACCACCGTACGATGTTGATCGTTTCGGCGATGGTGGACGGATCGCGGAATTTGGAATAGTCCACGTTACGGGTGAAGATGTCGTTGTACATCTTTTCGAAATCCAGACCGTAATCCTTGTACAGTTCAAAAACGCCCTCCAGCTTATCGGGCCTCTTGTGCGCCACGATGTTTTTCGAAAAATCGAACATATGCGGATAGATCCGGCCGACTTCCATCTTCACGAGCGTGGCGTGCTTGAGCCTCTCAAACAAATCCGTTTCATCCCAGTTGAGCCGTTCGGTAATGGCGTCGCACAGCGTATGCAGAACAAACCCGATCAGCGCTTCATACAGTTCCTTCTTGCTGCCAAAATAATGGAACAGCAGCCCTTTGGAGATGCCGGCTTTATTAACGATGTTATTGGTGGACGCTTTCTCGTACGGGGCGTTGGCAAACTCTTCGATCGCCGCGTTGATGATGCGATCCCGTTTCTCGGGATCGATGCTATTTATGATATCGTCCATTGTACCACTTCTTTCATTGCGAACTGCAGGTTGACCACATTGGTCACCGACCATACCGGTCAATATTAAAATACCACAATTGACCACAGTGGTCAAGAGGCTTTTTAACGTTTAATCAATTACGCAATTCATTAAGGTTGGTTCCAGTGAAAAACTTATTTTCGAACAGCGGCAGGGGTGGAAAGTGTGCCTTTATGCGGCTCCGCTTTTGGCAGACTACCGACGGGACTGGAACTTTACTGTATCTGGAACAAGTATATTGCGGGATACGCTAGCCGTTGTAGGTGCGATAAACATACATCTTGCCGCCGCAGTCGGCACAGTACATGAGGCCGGTGAGTGGATGCGCCTCGCTCCAGCCGTCCGGGTAGCGCCGGACAATAGACCGGATGCGCTGCACATTGTCAAAGGACACAACGCATTCCTATTCAAATATCTTGGGACGACCAAAAGCATTCCAGTTTTTGGTGGCGATAACACCGCCGTTTACAATATTGTTGTAAACACGTTTGTCGACGGTTCTCTTGTATACAACACCCACTAAGCTGCTGCATGCCTCATAAATGTATCCATGACGTCCCATGATACCCATGTGCGTTATACGGCCGTCGTCCGCCATGTAAAACACGAGGTCGCCAGGTGCAAGCTCATCTTTGATGATGGGCGTACAAAAGTTATGGTACGTATCATGAGCGGTGTAATCAGCGTAATTTCCATAAAGATCCAAATTCATTTACAGCGTACCACCAAAGGCCGCTACAATCCCATGCATGGGCCTCGGGGAACGCAAATCCGTTCGTTTTGGCTTTTTCCGCGATATTGTTAAAATACTCAAGGCGTCCGTTGTCAAAATAATCGGGGTACATCCTGTAGGTGCTATTGAAACACAGGGACGGTTCTGATGTTTCATATATCTATTGATTTAGAAAATTATCGTTACCCCAAACCCACCTACAAAGACAAAGGTGTTCGTTTTTGGGCACAGTTGCTCCACCAATTCAAGGCAACAATATTAAATAATATAGTTGTCTTATTTATTTTGTGATACGATATATCTGACAAAAGGTTTGATTAATGCAGTACAAAGTAGTACAACAGAACCGTCCCCTGTGTACCCCCCTGTGTATTCCGTCGATTATGTTTCTGTCCCTATATATGGGTATTTGCCTCGCTCTATGTAGGTCGTATGCAAATACTTCTTTGACAGTGACGACAGGGGATGCTGCAGAAACTCCTGATAGATCTGTTGAACGCGGGGGTTCTCATGGGCACGCCGAATTTCTTTGCCTCTGTCAATGTTGTATAATGTATCGGCGCGGTTGTGACGGTAATCAAGGGATAACTTCTTAAGGTCGCGCGTGCCCAGTATCGGCTGTCCTCCGCCTCCGACACATCCACCCGGGCATGCCATCACTTCCATATAGTCGAACTTGCGCTCCCCTGATTTAAACCTGTCGAGCGCCCGTCTGGCGTTCCCCGTGCCATGCGCTACGGCGATGGTGATACGGTGTTCGCCCAGTTGGACGCTGCCATATTTCAGCCCGCTTTCGCCTCGGGCATCTTCAAAGTCGGGCACCGGCATTTCCTTGTTGTTGACAAGCTTATAGGCCGTTCGAATTGCCGCTTCCAACACGCCGCCCGTAGCGCCAAAAAGCATGGCTGCGCCGCTGTACTGATCAAACGGTTCGTCGTACGGCTCATCGGGAAGGTTTTTAAAATCCAATCCAATACGCCGGATCATTCGAGCCAGTTCGCGTGTTGTCAGCACATAGTCCACATCATGGAACTCGCCGGGTCCCATTTCCGGCCGGGCGGCTTCGTATTTTTTTGCCGTGCATGGCATAATGGCAACACAAACGATTTTCCTGGGATCGACATCAATTTTCTTTGCGTACCATGTTTTTGTCAACGCTCCGAACATTTCATGCGGAGATTTGCAGGACGATATATGGGGCAGAAATTCCGGGTAAAAATGTTCTGCAAACTTGATCCAGCCCGGGCAGCATGAGGAGAGCAGCGGAAGCCTTTCAGGGTGGTGGGTGATGAGTTCCACCAGTTCGCTTCCTTCTTCCATGATGGTCAGATCCGCTGTCACGTCTGTTGCAAAAACCCTGTCAAATCCGATTCGCCGTAATGCGGCAGTCAATTTTCCGGCAACGAAAGATCCCAGCGGCATGCCAAATACTTCGCCGAGGGTGACCTGTATTGAAGGCGCGGTTTGAACCACGACAAATTTATCGGGGTCTGCGATTTCGCGCCAAACATCGTCAATGCATTCTTTCTCTGTTAGAGAGGCGGTCGGGCAGGCGATAACGCACTGGCCGCACATGATGCAGGCAACATCTCCCAGATCCTTTTGAAATGCAGGGGCGATAATTGTTTCAAGACCTCTGTTGAGCACGGAATATACGTTGCATTGCTGAATATCGTTGCATATCGACATACACCGGCGGCATTTGATGCATTTGTTGTAATCGCGTTGAATCGCCGGGTTGTTGTTGGAAAATCCATAATCAGGCATTTCTACGCTAAAAGGGATATCGCGGATACCGAGATTGTCCGCGACGTTTTGAAGTTCGCAGTTCAGGTTGCGAACACACGTTAAACATTCGCGGTGATGCTGTGACAGCAACAGCGTAACCGCGGTTTTCCGGGCCCGCCTTATCCTCTCGGTATTGGTATGAACGATAAGGCCATCGCGTACCGGGTACACGCAGGATGCCTGCAACGTGCGCATCCCTTCGATTTCTACAACACATACCCGACAGGACCCAATTTCATTAATATCCTTCAAATAACAAAGGCTGGGAATTTCCAAGTTGACCAGACGTGCAGCCTCGAGTACCGAACTGTTTTTTGGAACGCTATACGATTTCCCATCCATTACGATGGTAACCGTGTCATCAGCCGCTCGCGTATTCTCGTGGCTTTGGTTGTCGCCCACGTATTTCACTCCTTATACTACCGGATATAGATTGCGTTCACCGGGCATTTGGGTATACAGGCTTTGCATGTAATGCAAATATCCTGATTTATGTGGTAAGGTGGCTTTTTGGGCTGCCCATCAATGGCATTAACAGGGCAAATACGCGCACAAATCCCGCAGGCCACGCATTTATCATCGGAAATTATCACTTGAAGCAATCCCTTGCAAACACCCGACGGACAGGTTTTCTCCTTTATATGCGCGATGTATTCATCCTTGAAATATTTCATTGTGCTCAATACGGGGTTGGGTGCCGTTTGGCCCAGGCCGCAGAGGGAAGAGTCCCTTACCTCATGGCAAAGATCCTCCAATATCTGTAAATCCTCCATTTCGCCTTTGCCCTGTGCGATCGAATTCAGCTTCTCCAGTATTCTTGCGGTACCAATGCTGCACGGAATGCATTTTCCGCAGGACTCATGCTGCGCAAACTCAAGATAAAACCGGGCAATATCAACCATGCAGTCGGTTTCATCCATCACGATCATACCACCAGACCCCATCATGGAACCCAGATCTGTCAGCGATTGATAATCAATTGGCGTATCAAGCTTTGAAGCCGGTATGCAACCCCCCGACGGCCCGCCAGTCAGCACTGCCTTGAATGCCCGCTGGTTTTCGATTCCGCCACCTATTTCATATATAATGGTGCGCAACGAAGTACCCATTGGCACCTCAATAAGCCCTGTATTGTTGATTTGGCCGGCCAATGCGAACACCTTTGTACCCTTGCTGTCCTTTGTTCCATAACGTGCAAACCAATCGCCGCCTTTTTGAAGGATGGCCGGAATGTTTGCATATGTTTCCACATTGTTGTTCAGCGTGGGCTTACCCCAAAGACCTGATTCTACCGGATAAGGGGGGCGAGGCCGGGGTTCGCCCCGAAGACCCATTGCCGAATTAATCAATGCGGTCTCTTCGCCGCAGACAAAAGCGCCTGCCCCCAAACGGATCTCAAGGTCGTAATTAAAATCCGAACCAAGAATATTTTGGCCAATAAGGCCGAGCTTCTTTGCCTGATCTATGGCTATTTCCAGTCGTTCAACCGCAATCGGGTATTCAGCCCGGACATAGATAAAACCGTGATTGGCTCCGATTGTATAGCCAGCAATGATCATGGCTTCAAGAACGCTGTGGGGATCTCCTTCCAGAATGGAACGATCCATAAATGCGCCCGGATCCCCTTCATCGGCATTGCACAGGACGTACTTTTGTCCCTGATAAGAGGCTGCCATCTCCCACTTTTTTCCAGTCGGGAATCCGCCGCCGCCCCGGCCGCGTAGGCCTGACTTTTTGATTTCGTCGATGATCTGTTTTGCCGGAGTCTTGCTAGTTAGGATACGGGCAAGTACGCTATATCCATCCATCGCAATATATTCGTATATATCTTCAGGATTGATAAGGCCGCAGTTTCTCAGCGCAATGCGTACCTGATGTTTGAAAAAATCGATTTCATTGATGGTTTGCTGCACCGCACCGGTATGCGAAGATCTATACAACAGCCTTTGAACAACATGGCCTTTTTGTATATGCTGCTCAATAATCTCTTCTACGTCTTCAGGATTTACATGGCAGTAAAAAGTACGATCCGGATGGATTACCACAATCGGACCCATTTTGCAAAAACCAAAGCAGCCAGTCATAAATACCTTAGCGCGGGCCTGCAACTTACGCACTCTGATTTCTTTTTCAAAGCGCTCCTGCACTAATCGGCTTTTGGTTGCGGCACATCCGGCGCCGCCGCAAACGAGGATATGAAAAGTTTTTGACGGGGTGTTCTTTTCTATGCGCAGCCTAATATTTTTGTATGTCTTTTCCCTTAGCGTTCTAAGATCGGTTGCGTTTTTAACTCGAGTGAATTTCATTATGTATAGACGGCCTTTCGTGGGTATCTGATGGCAAGCCATGCCAGTTCGCCTTTTTGTAACGGTGCAAAATGGCCGGAACGTCCTCGGCCGCGACCTTCCCATATACTTCATCATCTATTGTCATAACGGGGGCGAGGACACAGGCCCCTACGCAGCGCGTGCTTTTAAGCGTAAACAAACCATCCATAGAAGTTTCATTTTCCTTTATTTGCAGCTCTTCCATAACCGCGTTGAGCACATCCTGCGCACCCTTTACATAGCATGCCGTCCCAAGACAAACACTGATCACATGCTTGCCCCTTGGTTCCTGAGAGAACAGAGAATAGAAACTGACAACGCTGTTTATTGTTGAAATCGGAATATCCAACTTTTGTGAAATATACGTCTGCAGCAGTATTGGAAGATAGCCGAATATCTCCTGTGCATTTTGAAGAATATGTATGAGCATCCCTGGCTTTGATTGATAGTGTTTGATTACCTTATCCAGATTTGCATATTTTTTCTTTTGATGCTCAGGTATGACAAAATCCATTATATTCTCCGCGTATCTTGATACAAGTATGTTATCCAAAGGCTTGCTTTTATATTTCGAAAATATCGAAACAGGAAAAAATAATATTCAAAGCAAAACCCAAATTCCAAATCTGGTGTTGGTTTTTGCATTTGGTGTCGATTAATGTGAGGGGAATCGAGCCCTGAGAGGGAGCGAAGCGTAAAGAAAACGTGCCAGTGGCACGTTTTTAGTGGAGCTGCCCGAGCGAACGCGAGGAAACGCAGAAGCGTAGCAGATGTTCCCCTCGCCTCCACTAATTCAAGGTCACAATTCAATGAATTGTGGCCTTTATATTATTGATAAACAATTATATTCGTAATAAACCAAGAGTTGTCGAAATGGGATGAGGATCCGTTTTTGGGGCGCACTGCAAACCGTCCCTTTGCTTGCTTCCTATTTATTTGTTTTTCTAGTGGGAAACGTCGTCAAATGTTACAACTTTTTCACCCAGTGCCCGTAACGCATCTTTTTGAACTGCATGTAAATTGCTGCTGACGCTGCATTCATAGTTTCTGATGGCTTCAACGGCACGTCGGTCACCAATATCACCCAATATAGAGAATATAGAAGCTACAACGTCGTTTCTATCTCCATGTGAGTATTTTACACTGTATAGCCCAGTTTTTCTATCATGGGCTGAACAACCGGCCTCCCGAATATTACAAGAGTATCCCTTGTTCTTATTCTTATACTTGTGTAATCATACTCTTCCCAATACAGATCGAACAGCATCGGCGCTGCCGCCCTGCTGCGCATTTCACCCAGTGCGTCCACCGCAAGATACTTGATGTTTGTGTTATCATTTTGAAACAGCTCCAGCACCTTTTTTTCGACTTTTTTATCAGAAGCAGTTAAAATATCATTATTGCAGCTTCTAGCCAATATCTCAAGCGCTCTTTCGAACGTCCGACAGGCGTCTGTATCGTCAAGGAGCGGCAGCATAGCGTCTACGGCAAACCTGCCCATTTTTTCAAGCACATATAGGATATGTAATAAAATTTTGAATCCTACTGTTCTATCTAAACCCTCGGATTTTATCTTTGATGTACGCTCGTATTGTATTTTGTATATTCCCACCAACCTGGATGGTGAGTCTCCGCCGATTTTTTAAGTGCAGTTGCAATCGTCCCTCCTCCTGCATGGTTCGATGAAAGAAAGTATATTTCAGAAATGATAGGATCGATTGCTTTTTGATCGCCGATCTCTCCCGGCGCCTCAATCAATTCATGCCAGGCGCGATATGTACCTGGCTTGAGGGAATTCTCGCGATTATTTTTGAGAACCTCAAAAATGTATTCCGGCTTCTTTTCCTTTACGCATTTCTCCAGCCTCTTTTGTTGTACATAGCTCTCGAGTTTCTTCAGTTTTCTCTTTAAAGACATACGCGAACTCCTTCACTAGGTTTGTATGTTATGAACAATATTATACAATAGAAAAATATGATGTTACAAGATAGATAGGCAATCTGATATATAGATGTTATTCGTCTATTGCCTCTAGATCGTCATGATCCGGTCGTAATTCATATTTGAGGATATTGTTTTACTGTTCCAAAAGCATAGGAGGGATAAGGGTGTGAGGGATACGGGGACAGGTTAGGGTATTATTAACCCCTTAGATAATAACGTTCACTCCAAAACCACCGACAAAGACAAAGTGGTTCTTCTTTGGGACATTATGCTCCACCAGAAAAAGCAACGATTTCCATAGGAATTGTGGTTTATTTCTTTCATGATAAAATAATTCTATAACAGCTTCGTTAGCTAATACAGCATATATTCTGGGAATATTCCTAGAACGGTAGGGCTATTGACAAACGCATGATTTTAACATATAATACCCATTAGTTAGCATATGCTAACTAATAAAAAATGTCGTAGTTAGCATATGCTAACCAATAACATATCGTCCATTTCCGCGTTAGAGGATTTGAAAGGGGGCATGGATATACACATAAAGTTTGTGCGTATATCCGGCAACATGAAAAAGACGCTTTTGTGCCGTCAGCGGCCTGAAGAAAACAACAGCGGGCGCATCGCCGAAGACGACGCCTGTTTCTGCAGTAGGGATGACCATATCAACGTACCTGCCGGGCGGGAGATAACGGCTTTATAGCGCAGCCCCACTATGCGCTCTGGCCACACACGAGCGTTGCGAATAATATCGTATTTTTGTTCAAGGTGTGCGGCTATACCAACAGGGCAATCGAACAAAGCGTGACTGTTCGATACGGGCCGAGGAACTCTTCCCGAAGCTTTGCAGATATATGAAAGCATCTACCATACACGATAAGCAAACTGCTTTTAATTCGGATTTATATAAAAGGCAGTTGAAAAAATATTCAGGAGGTCAAACAGCATGGCAAAAAAGAAAGAGACTTTTATCTTAAAACGATTTATGCCCTATATGGGCAAAAAGAAGGCGCTTTTGCCTTTGTCATTGGTATTATCGGGGGTTTCCGCAGCTCTCACCATCGTACCCTTTGTACTCGTATGGTACATAACGCGTGATATATTAATGGATCCCCAATCGATCGATGTTTCAAATATCAGTATGTATGCGTGGCTTGCCTTTGCAAGTGCAGTAGGAGGCCTCGTGGTATATTTCGGGGCATTGATGAGCTCACATTTGGCGGCCTTCCGCGTGGAGGTTGGGATGCAAAAAGTGGGAATGAAAAAAATACTATTTATGCCGCTCGGGTTTTTTGATACGCAATCGAGTGGAAAAATACGTAAAATCGTAAACGACGGAGCGGGCACAACGCATACATTTTTGGCGCACCAGCTCCCGGATATGGCCGGTTCCATCGTTTCCCCCCTGGTTCTTATCGCACTGATCTTTATCGTGGACTGGAGAATGGGACTTGCCTCGCTTGTCCCCATCATCTTGGGCTTTATCGCAATGAAGTTCATGATGAATACCGAGGGCAAGGAATTTCAAAGGAAGTATTTTGATTCTCTTGAAGAAATGAGCTCTGAATCCGTGGAATATATCCGTGGCATTCCAGTTGTGAAAACATTCGGTCAAACCATATTTTCCTTTAAGCGGTTCTACAACAGCATCATTAAATATAAAGAGATGGTACATGCGTATACGCTTCTCTGGCGAACGCCAATGTCTTTTTATTCCGTGATCATGCAGGCGGCCGCATTCTTTTTGATACCGATGGCGATTCTTTTGATCGCAGGCGGCGGGAATCTGCCCCTCGTGCTGGCGGACTTTGTCTTTTACCTTTGCATATCGCCGAATTTTACGACGATTTTGATGAGATCGATGTATTTTCAGCAAAATACGATGATTGCAAAGCAGGCGATTGATCGGCTGGACAATCTATTGGATTACCCGAGCATGCGTTATGGCGAAAGCACAAAGGACATTCAAACGCACAGCCTGGCGTTTAACAATGTTGCGTTTTCCTATGAAGGAAGCGACAAGCGTGCCGTCGACGGGATCAGTTTTACAGTAAACGAAGGGGAAACGGTTGCACTTGTCGGCGCTTCGGGCGGAGGGAAGACGACGATTGCCCGGCTAGCCGCTCGATTCTGGGACGTGGACGAAGGCGCTGTATTGGTCGGTGGAATCAATGTCAGGGATGTCCCCAAAAGAGAACTGATGGATAACATTTCCTTTGTCTTTCAAACCACCAAGCTGTTTAAAGGTTCGTTGCGGGAAAACATCGTCTTTGGCAAGGAAAATGTTACGGAAGGGGAAATAAACAAAGCCGTTGATTATTCACAATCAAGGGAGATTATAGAAAAGCTGCCTGAGGGACTTGATACGGTAATCGGTTCAAAGGGAACCTACCTTTCCGGGGGAGAGCAACAGCGGATTGCGCTGGCTAGGGCATTTGTCAAGAATGCACCCATCGTGCTTCTGGACGAAGCCACTGCTTTTGCGGATCCTGAAAACGAGCATCTGATCCAAAAGGCCCTTAAGGAACTGAGCCGAGGCAAGACAACGCTTATGATCGCACACCGCCTTACCAGCGTACGCAATGTCGATAGGATACTGGTTATAGACAACGGAAAAATCGTGCAGGAAGGGACGCACAAGGAACTGGTGAAAAAAGGCGGTATATACAAAGCAATGTGGGACGAATACCAAAAATCCGTTGCATGGAAAATAACCGCAATGAACACCATGAATCAAGGAGGGAACCATGCTAAAATACTTTAAAAATAAATATGCCATGTCTGAAAAAGGAGCCAAAGACCTCTTCCGTTCGATCATCTGGACCATCGTGATGGATATCAGCTTTATGGGTCCAGTCATCCTCGGATTCAAGTTTTTAGATGAAAAGCTGAGTGTATTACTGAACGCCTCGAGCGGCTCGGGAAGCAGCGTTCTCTATTATATTATCATGTCTGCAGCATCATTGCTGGTTATGTTTGTGATCGCGTATTTTCAATACGATTCGGCCTATACAAAAATCTACGAGGAAAGCGCGCGAAGGCGGATCAGCCTGGCTGAAACGCTGAGGAGGCTGCCGTTAGCATTTTTTGGAAAAAAAGATATCGCCGATTTAAGCGCAACGATCATGGAGGATGCCACACAGATAGAGCAGCTCTTTTCACATGCTGTCCCCCAACTCTATGCCGCGGTATCGACCGTCCTGATCATGGGCGTGATGATGTTTATTTACAACTTTGCACTGGCCCTTGCCGTGTTCTGGGTCGTTCCGGTGGCCGTCCTGGTCTTTTATCTGTCCAGAAAACTTCAAAACAGAATGCATACAGATCTTTATTATGTTAAGAGGGATATTTCGGATAATGTCCAGGAGGGGCTTGACTTGGTCCATGAAATAAAGTCCTATAACAGAGAAGAGGATTTCTCTCATACTTTAAATACAAAGCTGGACAACTACGAGAAGTTTATGATCAAAGGCGAGCTTTTGATCGGTGTATTTATCAACCTTTCCTATGTTATCTTGAAACTGGGGCTTCCCAGCGTTATATTAGCCGGCGCCTATCTATTATCAACCGGCTCCGTAAGCATTTTTGCTTACCTCGTATTTCTCGTCGTTGCAGCGCGCATCTATAATCCGATCATGGATGTTATGAACAACATGGCGCTGCTCCTATTTCTCAATGTGCGTATAAAACGCATGAAGGAAATGGACGCAATGCCAAGACAGGAAGGGAAAACGGCGTTCCACCCCAAAAACTATAACATCGAATTCAACAACGTCGATTTTTCCTATCAGGACGATATACAGACATTAAAAAACGTAAGCTTTACCGCAAAGCAGGGGGAAGTAACTGCCCTTGTGGGACCTTCCGGCGGCGGAAAGAGTACGGTAGCGAAGCTGTCAGCACGCTTCTGGGATATCGACAAAGGCGCCATTACGTTGGGTGGGGAGGACATCTCCCTTATCGATCCCGAAACGCTGTTGAATAATTATTCCATCGTATTTCAGGATGTTACGTTGTTCAATGCGAGTGTTATGGATAATATCCGGCTTGGCAAGAAAGATGCATCGGATCAGGAAGTCAAAAAAGCGGCGAAGCTGGCCCAATGCGATGAATTCGTAAAAAAACTCCCGCAGGGGTATGATACACTGATCGGAGAAAACGGAGAGAAGTTATCGGGCGGTGAACGGCAGCGTATATCCATTGCCAGAGCCATATTAAAGGATGCTCCGATTATACTGCTTGACGAGGCCACGGCATCACTCGATGCGGAAAATGAGAGCAAGATCCAGATTGCACTTAGCGAGCTGATAAAGGACAAGACAGTTTTGATCATTGCGCATAGAATGAGAACCGTCTCAGGAGCCGATAAAATCGTTGTGATCAAGAATGGAACGATTGGAGAAACAGGAACGCCGTCGGAGTTGGAGGGAAAACAGGGAATCTTTTCATCTATGGTAAAGATGCAATATCAGGGCGATTAAAGCTCTGTATTTATGCACGATTGGCCTTCCAATCAAAGCAGAGTGTATCCTGGAGTTCATTTGCGTTGGCGGGCATGAGAAGGCAATGCCAACAAGGAATGGAGGAACGAAAGACAAAACCAATTCCAGAATCCGGCAAAACACAGGGCTGACTCTGTTGCTCTCATGATGACGCGAAATGCTAAAATGAACGATGAATCCCAAACCCACCCACAAACACAAAGTGACTCTTCTTTGGGACATTATGCTCCACCAACTCAAGGACACAAATTTTGAGAATTGTGTCCTTTATTTTATTGATATAAAATAAATAACTCACTAAACTCTTGATTGATAAATAAAAACAAGCAAGCAGTTGAACCGTCCCATTACTTTTAACTAATCCCGGGTTTTTTAATCAAGATGTCAGGGCTGAAACCCCGATCATATGCTTAAATTCCATTTCCCCTTGTCATCACGCTTCATGCCGAGCTGTGCTTCGTGTACGCAAAGTTATTATCTGCGCATACTGTCACAATATAACCGCTAACGCATATCATATAGCGAAAGAGCTTTGAAGGAGACAAATTGATATGTATGATAACAGACTGTACCTGCCCCAAACTGTCAGCATGCCAATGTCGCTGTACAAATCAAAGCAGGGTAAATATTTCGACGGCTATGCGGGAAAACTCTTTTTTACGGGCCCGGGCGTGAGGGCGTGGGCGGGCCTTTTCAACCCGCCGGATTCGAGGGTCAATCTGTACATTAGCGCGTGGGCGGCCACAAGCCTGTACAGCGATTTCCGCATCCAGATATGGTTCAACCCGGTGCTGCCCGGCAGCCCTTACCGATCTGATAATGTATCGACAACAAATTTCACGCTGAAGCCACAGCCGAAGCCGAAGGTTCAACTGCTGTATGCTTCCAACGTTAACGGCAAACCGGAGGGCGGTATGGAGGCATTTTCATTTCGCGGAAAACCGCAGAACACGATATATGTGCAGGAGAACGGAAAGTTTATCTTCCCGCCGGGCGGTTCATTCGCATTGGTTTTGGCGCACCCAGAGGATCCTGGTGCTCAGGCGGAGGGGCGCGTTGCCTTCGGCTGGTATGAGGAGGATCTGGTAAGGAAACGCTAACGGAGCCGTCGCGGCCGCTATTTTGGGCATCTTCCGGATAAGTATGAATGCGTTCAAAGGCCGAAGGCCTAAGCACGAGCGAGATGCAGCAAAAATCTGCGAGGCTTTAGATGGGATAGGGCTAAGTCCTTTTATCATCCGATTCTGTCAATGCCTGAGAACGCCGAGTCGGTGCTTTTCACAACAATCAATTGGTCTTGTGGAAAGTTATGCTATGCTTATTAACTTTTTCATTGCCAAAAAGCGAGGCTATTTATGCAAGGAAGGAGACGGTTTACAAAAATGTGATAGCATTGAAAACACAATGCAAACCGTCTCCATATTTCTGTATTTTTGACATTATATATTTGATACTAATAAAGGAATTGCCATTGCGGTACCGCTCCGTGCCGGTGGTTCAAGCCGGATGAAAGCATTTCTGTTGACTTTGGCTTCCGGATTTCCGATGGGACTGGGCGCGCTGTTCGGCGCATGGGCGGGTCAGATATCAACAGTATTAATCTCTTTATGCATGTCCTTTGCGAGAGGGGCAATGCTCTATGTGATTTATGCCGATATGATCCCGGAATCAAAGCGGATGTATAGCGGCAGATTGGATTCTCTCGGATGCATCATGAGAATTATCTCCGGTATCATTATTTCAGTCTAGTTGGATATTTAAAAGCCACCTTTTGAATATCTGATATTGATCCATCAAGAAGATTACCGGCAAAAAGTCGGAAAGGTGAAAATAGCGTTAGAAAATGCAATAAAACAGACACAACATAATATAGTAAATACATTACAACTCTTTGCCACACATTTACCATTGTAATATTCGGTTCTTCCTTGAATAAACTTAGACTGAATAAATCTATTGGGATGTTTGATAATGCGAATATTTATTGTAAGAAAAGGATCAATTATTATCGCAATTATTGGGATATTGATATGTTTGGCTATCATTGGCGTATTGGTTTTCATAAATTCAAGCCGGGATACTTCGGGCAAGATCCAGCAGAATAACGGGTATACCATTCTGGCTATGAATGATTCGGGAATGCACTGTTACCAGTCGGATTATTCTGGATTTCTGATACTTCCTCCTGCAAATACGATAAAAGTGCAAGTCATCAAAAAAGAGGGGGATACCGCAGAGCTGATCAATTCAGGAATCAATATAAGCTATGAACTAATCAACAATACTACATCGGCAGACAAGACAAATTTTTGGAAGTATGCTAAAGACTATGGTTATGATGTTCCGCCCAATATTGGGATAACGGGTAACGGTTTAAAAGGAAACTTTAAGATATCTTCCGATGGCAAATATTATGAGGCAACCGCTATACCGGTTACCCCCTATAACGATGGAAGCACAGAGCGAAATCCATATCAATTGGTTCATATCAAAGTCACAGATATGAAGACAGGCAAACTGTTGATCGAGATTGCTGATGTGGTTGTTCCTGTATCCGACGAAATGACGTGCAGCGTTTGCCATGGGACTAAAGATACCGATTTAAAGATACTGCAAGCTCATGATGAATTATCGGGAACCAGTCTTACAAAAGATTTAGCCGCTGGTATGCGGTTTAAGTGTTCTGATTGCCACAGCGATTCTGCTTTAAGCCAATCCGGAAAACCTGGTATTTTGCCGCTATCCCAGGCTATGCATGGCTTTCATGCGGATAAGATGACTGAGACCACCATAGACCCCAAATGCTACAGTTGTCACCCGGGGCCTGTCACCCAGTGTTACCGCGGCGCTATGTATTTGGCTGGAGTCAGCTGTGACGATCCAAAATGTCACGGTGATATGGCGAATATTGCGCAAAGCCAGGCCAACGGTCGTAAGGCTTGGCTGAATGAACCGGACTGCGGTACTTGTCATGGTACTGAATATAGTGTAAATTTCAATCTGCTTTATCGAAATTCGTATCTTTTAAATAGCCCTGATTCCGATATGAATAATCTAATCCTTTGTGAATCCTGCCATAATGGTCCACATGCAGAATGGGTATCTTCCGTTACAAAAGATAATTTGCTACCTATCCGTTTAATGGGATATCCAAGCTACATTAATAAATGCTCTGTCTGCCATGTGGGGAATGGAAATGTTCATATAGGAGAACAGTAGCCTTTTTTACATTGCAAAACACAAGGGAAGAAGGCAGGTTATACTATGGAAAGCGGATTATTACTGATAACTACATGTTTAAGCGGGATTGCAGCGGTATTCGCATTTATAGCAAGGGACCAAAAGGGTTCGAATGGACTTCTCAAAATCATGTGGAGCTTGGTGACATCCCTTATTCTTTTTAGCTTGGGCACAATGGTTTACTATCTGCTAGATGGCAATTTTAATTTTTATTATGTATACAGCCATACGGATAGAAGCCTAGCTGCCGTATACAGAATCTCAGCATTATGGTCGGGGCAAGAAGGATCCTTTTTATTATGGGGGGCGATTTTAGCCGTTACAGGATTTTTCATGCTGCTATGGAAATGTCCTAATCAAGTATTTGGGATATTTGCTTCAATCAGTTTTTGTATATTTCTGATGTGCTTGATCTCACAACCGTTTATAAAGCATAATTTTATATCCGATGATGGATTAGGAATGGCAGCAGCGCTAAAGGATCCATGGATGGTCATACATCCGCCCCTGGTTTTTATGGCTTACAGTACCATGGCAGTATTGGCTGCTCATGCCATTGCTTTATCCTCGGAACTAAAATCCCTAATAATAAACAGAATACAAAAATGGATTCGAGTCAGTTGGGTTTTACTTGGATTGGGCATATTCTCGGGGAGCATTTGGGCGTATTGTGCTCTGGGGTGGGGAGGTTATTGGGCCTGGGATCCAATAGAAAATGCTGCGTTGGTTCCGTGGCTAGTTCTATGTGGATATTTGCACAAAAAAGGCAAAGCAAGCCACACTCGTTGTATTTTACCGTTTAGTATCGCTTGTTTCGGAACATTTTTGACACGTAGCGGCATCCTGAATGAAAAATCGGCGCATGCCTATACGCAAGGCAATATGCTTGTTACTTGTGTTATTGTAGCCATTTCATTTATATTTGCATGTTGGCTGATCGTCACGAAAATAAAAAGAAATAGCACAATTGACGGGATAAAGCATGACAGACCAAAAGATTTGAAAGGGCTCATTAAGGATAAAAAGCAGGTGTTCGTCTATATCATAAACATCTATGCGGCATTGATTTTCTTAGGCACAATAGCACCATTGACTTTCAATTTTAATACACCTATCGCGTTCTATACTGTCATCAGCATTCTGTTTTCATTGGCCTATGTTGTTTTACTGCTCGGTTGGGATCCAAAAGTGCTACGCCGCAGAAGCATTTGGATGATGGCAATGAGCATTGTTGTGGTTGGTTGTATTGCATTCTCGACAAAGACAGAGAACTATTGGTTACTACTATTGCTGTGGATAAGCTTAATGCCCCTTTCATTATGGTGTGTCAGCGGGTTTAAAACACAAAATGGGCCTTATTACTTGCGGCATATCGGAATGTTATTGCTTATCATAGGCGTTATAACATCTAATGGATTAAGCAAAGAAAAATATATTATAATTCCGCAAAACAGTGTTAACGTTAATATTAACCGCAGCGATATTGCTATCGCAGATATGATGGAAAGGGAGGTTATGTTTGTTTCCACTTTGGCTGAAGATGTCATCATTCAATGTGACGGTATGTTCTTATTATCCGATGGTACACTTGTGATCCCGTGTATCACCAAACCCATGATTATTTTATTTTGGATAGGCGGATTTGTAACTATTTTAAGCCCATGTACTGTAGCCATAATTCAAAAATTTCAAAACATAAGGCGTGAGAAAAAAGCATTCGCTTTTTAACGCGTAGCTCGCTTTTCAGATACTTCTTTTAAAAACCAAATCGCAAGTACAAGTCAATTGGCATACTGTATTTAAGGATTAAGGAAGGAGCATCAAAATGAATTACAATAGTCCGTATAACGATAGGCTTATGAGGGAGGACCGACGCAGAATGGATTTCTATGGCGACAGGATGCGGCATAATATGGATCCCCCACAGCCGCTACCCTATGTGACTATGGATGAGGCTTTGAGCCTGATCCAGGAGGCTGTAAGCGGCGAGACCGAGGATAGAGCATTCTATGAATATCTCATCGAAATAGCGCCTACAAACGAAGACAAAAATATCATTTTTGGAATCAGGAATGATGAAATGGGACACTATGATATGTTCAGACAGTTGTATTATGAGCTGACCAAAAGAAATATACCCCCAGTTCCAAATGAACCGTTTATTCAACCGGCTACATATTGCGATGGACTAAGAAATGCGTTGATGGGCGAACAGAATGCTGTAGCAAAGTATCGTAAGATATTATTTGCCATGAAAGACAGAAGGTACATAAATACGATGACTATGATTATTACGGATGAAATCCGTCATTTGGGTTTGTACAATTATCTATATTCCAAAAATAGCTGTAACGTATAGAATCCGTAGATTGCAAAATCAAATCGACTAGAAAAAAGGGAAGAACCTATATCTTCTCTTTTTTAGTACAGGGTATATTTTCTAAATGACTATTAAATTAAAAAACGAAATTATACCTTGACGTACAAGGCGCATAAAAATTCACCTTTTGCTAATATCCATGCAAAGGGGTGCGTAAATATGATGAACAAAAAAATTGCCGTTATTGTAGTATCATCATAAAACGGCAATGGGAACGCCTTGCGGTTGTGACGGAGAGGGAAACCTATTGGTCTCCCTCTGGAAAGGCTGCGTCTATATTCTTTAGTACAGTGTTAAAAAGCTGCACATACAGGGAACCAACATCAATCTCAATGGCTTCCCCTATACTGTTTGCGGCGCTTTGGAACTCTTGCATCTTGATGGGAATAAATGCAATTGTAAGATCGTGGGCACGTCTTTCGTTTTCTTTCACTTGAAACCCCTATTCATGGCAGGGTAATTGCGACAGGCACAGGGCAAGCTGTTATAACGGCAACTGCGGATGGCGAATCGGCGACATGTTTTATTAATGTCGAGAAGCAATCTAAATCAATTATGGAATCTATTACGTCCATAATATTGAATTATACATCGCATAACATGAGACCCGGTGAAATGCTACAACTGAATGCATCGACCAATCCATCGAATGCGTACATTACATGGATAAGCACGGATACATCCATAGCGACCGTCAGCACAGGCGGAAAGGTCACCGCTGTGGCAAATGGCGTTACGGCGATCATCGCGGATGTGGATGGTGCATATGATGTGTGCGTCATTTGCGTCATCACGACATCCCAAAGCAACAATTCCAGCGAAGGGGATAATATCAATATCATCATCGATGTAGCTAGCCTGCCCGAAGGTGCGGTAGCAATCCAGATGCTAGATGGCTCGGTAATCTATTTTGATGGTAGAGAAACTCTAAATTTGTCTATGCCTAATGCCGGCAGCGCGATAAACTTTGTCGTGCTTGGAAAAGGGAACATGCCATTGAGTACCGTATCGGTGGAGGCAGCGGATAATACCGTCATTATCCCTGTAGAAAAGAGTGGCCAAGGATACGTATGGCCGATTCTGATGTGGGTTTTGATGAGCATTGCAGCTATTTCTCTTTTGGTTTGCACAGTGCTGATAATAACAGCCAAACGATGGGGTAAGGTATAATTGAATGCAATAAAATAAAAATAATTATGTGCAATTAGGTAAATATAATGTTAATTCCAAACCCACCAATAAATACAAAGGTGTTCGTTTTTGGGTACAGTTGCTCCACCAAAAAATGGCAACAATCTTAAATAATAATGTTGCCTTATTCATTTTGTGATACGATATATCTGAAAAAGGTTTGATTGATTTAGAGCAGAGTGGTGCAACAGAACCGTTCCTGTGTATCCTGCATATCAGCGCCGTTTGGAACGTGAGATTCAATGAAATGCAGACGTTTACACAGGAAGAGTTACAGACGATGGACGGGACATATGGCGGTGTACCGGGTACCATCAATGCAAACCTCTATGGGCTTATGATGGAATACAATTGTGAAATGGTCAGAATGGAAAACGTGAAGCCCGTAGACATTGTGGTACACACGCCGGCGCCGACAGTATAAAAACGAATAAGACTGCCTATGAAGAACAGGAGACGGTTCATTCAGACGCCGTTTTACAAAATCGGTTGCGATTGTATGTAATAAAGACAAAAAAGACTTTGTACCTGTGTTGTAAAAAGGAGTTTTTATGGGCGCTTTTGAAAGAATTCAATGCGGTATTAAAAGTGTCGACAGGATTCTGGATAACATCCGGCTCGGAGACAACGTGGTGATGCAAGTTAGCGATCTGGATGATTTCAGAAGAATGGCGCAGGCTTTTGTCAAACAGGCCATCCGAGAAAAGAGGAATATCAATTATATCCGTTTTGCCAACCACGAGCCGATTGTGGAGCCGCAGGACGGCCTGAAGGTATACAATCTGGATGCCGGCAAAGGCTTTGAGAATTTCACAGTAAGAGTCCATGAAATCATAGAAAAAGCGGGATTCGAGACTTTTTATGTCTTTGACTGTCTGTCCGATCTGCAGGCAGTATGGTCCACCGATTTAATGATGGGTAACTTTTTCTGCGTTACCTGCCCGTATCTGTTTGATCTAAATACAGTAGCGTATTTTCCCGTTATACGCGGACATCATGATTACAAGACCATAGCCCGCATACAGGAAACAACGCAGTTATTGCTTAACGTATATTCCAACAACGAAGAAACATACATGCATCCCATAAAAGTCTGGAACCGGTATTCATCGGAAATGTACCTCCCGTATAAATTGAACGACCAGGGCGAATTTGAAATTCTGGCGCACGGCGTCGAGCTTGCCGGTTATTACAGGGTAATCAACGAAGAGCAAAAAAACAGTTTGGAACAGAATATAGACAGCTATGAGCGGTTTTTCAATGAAACCAAGGCTTCGTATGCCAATACAGGCATCACCGAGAAGACGTTGGACAAGCTGATCCTCAGCATGATGACGCACGATGGGAAAATGGCCGGGCTGATAAAAAAGGAGTTCGCGCCGGAGGATATATTCTTCGTAAAAGAACGCATTATCGGAACGGGCATTATCGGGGGGAAAGCGTGCGGCATGCTGCTAGCCCGGAAAATGACCGAGAACTATCTTCCCCAGTATCAGGCTTATATGGAGGCGCATGATTCCTTTTACGTCGGGACGGACGTTTTCTATTCGTTTCTTGTTGAAAACAAGCTCTGGACGCTGCGCATACAGGGACGAAAAGAAGAAAACTATTTTTCCAAAGGAGAGGCGTTGTCCAGGGAAATCCTCAAGGGACATTTTCCCGAATCGATCCGTGCCCAGTTTCGTAGAATGCTTGAATACTTCGGGCAGTTTCCAATCATCGTGCGCTCCAGCAGCTTTCTGGAAGACGGTTTCGGCAGCGCATTTGCGGGCAAGTACGAATCCGTATTCTGTGTAAACTGCGGGAATCCAGAGGAAAGGCTCGAACATTTTGAAGATGCGGTCCGCCGGGTATACGCCAGCACGGTGAATCCGTCCGCTTTGGAATACAGGCAAAAGAGAGGGATGGCCGAAGCGGACGAACAGATGGCCATACTGGTACAGCGCGTAAGCGGCACGAAATTCGGGGATTACTACATGCCCTGCGCGGCGGGCGTTGGGTTTTCCTACAGCGTTTACCGATGGAGCGATGATCTAAACGCGGATGCCGGCCTGCTGCGTCTTGTGGCCGGGCTTGGGACAAAGGCGGTTGAACGCACCGGCGAGGGTTATCCACGGCTGGTGAACCTGGACAAACCCGAGCGGTCGGCGCTTGTAAACGAAAAAGAAAAGCACCGCTACGCGCAGCGGAGGCTGGACATTATCAATACCAGATCCAATGCCTTTGAAGAAGTATCCGCCTCCCGGTTGATTCTTGAGTTACCCGCCTGGTATACCGATAGTATCTGCGAGCACGACCGCGCCGCTGAAAGCGTGCTTCGGGAAAGAGGCGAGATTGGGTCAATTCAGTTCGTTTCCTGCCAGGGAATTGTACAGAATAAAAAACTCATGGTGTTGATGAAGGACATTTTGGCCACGTTACAGGAACACTACGGCACACCGGTGGATATCGAATACACGATCAATATTACGCCGGAAGGCGCATTTACAGTCAATTTACTTCAATGCAGGCCTTTATATATTTGGCAAACGGCTGCCAGACAGCCTATTCCGCAGATCAAAGCGGATCAAACGCTGTTTCGGGTTCACCGCAGTTTCATGGGCAACAGTGCCAAACTATCCGTGGATGTGATAGTCTGGATTGATTCCCGAGGTTATTTCGACTACCCCTATACCAAAAAGAGTACCATAGCCGGGATCATCGGGCAGATCAATCGGTATTACAAAAACACCGGTAAGAAGTTGATGCTGGTCAGCCCCGGACGCATCGGCACCTCGTCGCCCGAATTGGGGGTTTCGGTTTCCTTTTCCGACATATCGAACTTCAGTGTTTTGTGTGAATACGAAGATGCGGAAATCGGGTTTACCCCCGAATTGTCTTACGGCAGCCATTTCTTTCAGGATTTGGTTGAAGCGGAAATGTTTTATATCGCGGTTATGAACGGCAAAAGCAATGAGAAGGGGACTTTTCAAAAAAACTTTTGGGCGGGGAAAGAGTCCGTGCTTAGCATAATTTTGCCTTCACAGGAAAACCCTTTTGATATTGTCAGGGTTTATGAAGCGGATGAGGGGAAACCGCTGGAATTGTATGCGGATCTAAAAAATGGAACCGTGGTCTGCGGATATTTTGGCCGCTAATACGAATCGTAGGGGTTCTTTGCGCCAAGCGCGTTTAGCAATTCGATTTCATCGTTTGACAACTCAAAACCGAAGATCGAAAAGTTTTCGCGGATTCTGTCCGGGGTATTCGATTTGGGAATGGCCCGTATGCCCAATTAAAGATCCCACCGAAGTATGATCTGCGGGACGGCTTTTCTGTGTGCTTGTACGAGCATCCCGTATTTTCTGGAGCACTCGATGGTCACAATTTTGAAAACACAGGCAGAAACACAGAAAAACACAAGAACTGTTCTGTCATTTCATAGAGCTATTTATTTATAAAGCTATCGTTGCCCCAAACCCGCCCACAAAGACAAAGGTGTTCGTTTTTGGGTACAGTTGCTCCACCAAGTCAAAGCCACAATATTAATGTATTGTGGCTTTGACTTATTGAAAAACGATTCCATTTATGATAAAATCAGATAAAAACTGGCAAGCAAATGAACCGCGCCTAATGTTCTATGAGGGTGTCCTTTGGAAAGTAGTATCAATAGAATGAATCCATGAGGAGTAGAGAATGAATAAAAGAGATGAATTGAACACTTTATTGTATCGCATTAAGGAACGCAATCCGCAAGCTGAACCGGCCATCGATGCCGTGCATGAGAAGCTTTACGATGATAGGCTTATGCGTGACACAAATGCAAGATATGCCGCTACGTTGTCACGGGCTACTGTGATGCTGGGGGCTGAAAACCTCATAAACGAAGAAGAGTTTCATGCATTACAAAAACTGAACCAGGAATTTGCCTTGGACAAAGATGAATCTTATGTTGACAAGTCGGAAGATATGATCGATGTAATTAAAATGGTTATGGGAAGAAATCCCAAGGTCAAAAAATTGCTGAAAGACGTAATAAAACAGATTAAGAAACTTAGGCGGTCCGGCCATTCAAATTTTGCATATTGTAGAGCATTGGCCCAAACCTTGGCTTTGATAAACCAGGCCCAATATGTTAAAAGAGAAGATATGATAGAAGAGGATTTTCTGTTATTGAAAAAAACGATGAATTTATATAAACAATAATCAAGTTATGCAATCGCTTTGAACAGGTTATCAACAGAAAAAACCATGAAATGCGGATTGGAAAAAGGAAGAGTTAAATATCAAGTAAGTTAATGGCTATCCCAAACCCACCCACAAAGACAAATGTGTTCTATTTTGGGTACAAAAGCTCCACCAGCCACAAGCCAGGATTTCCTAAAGGCGAAATTGTGGCGGGTGTTTTGTTGAAAAAAAATGAAATATTGTTGAAGCTCATTTCCAATCGTCAGTTGGCGCAACACATGCAACTTTTTGCCTTGACAGCATAATATAGCCTGCTATACTGATAGCAACAACTGAAAAAGGTGTGTATGTATGTCGGTTCTGTCTGTGGTTTGTAACTAACCATATATAAAGGGAAGGCCGGGCGGACGCTATCCGCTTGTTTGGGTAATCCCTTTTCAAAGACACAGCCGGATTCACCGCTCAATATCCTTGAAAGGAAGCGTGGCAGGCGTGCTTGTCACGCTTGATTGCTCCCTTTGGGGAGTAGCCCGCTAAGCGGCGCGTACCTACGGCGTGTCTTATGCGGGCTATTTCTATGGGAGGCATTAAGCATGGATTTTTATAAAACGCTGGAATACGACGTTGTGCTGCAGCAGCTGGCTGACTGCGCGCTCTCGGACGCGGCAAAGCAGGCATGCCTGTCCCTTTCTCCCGCGCAAACGGTGCAGGACGCGGCGAGGCGCATGGAGGAAACGACGCAGGCAAAAGAACTTCTGCTGGGGCAGGGAACGCCACCGCTGGCCACGATGGGCGAACTTGAGCGGACGCTCAACCATATCGCCATCGGCGCGATGCTGATGCCCGACCAGCTGTCCCGTGTCGTATCCTTTCTCGTTGCGTGCCGCAGGATGAAGGATTACCTTTTGCGTGCGGAATCCACAGGCATCGGCGTCGCGTACTACGGCGCTTCAATCGTGGATTTGTCGGAACTGGAGGATGAGATTAACCGCGTCGTAAGAGGTGGCCAGGTGGACGATCGGGCCACGTCCAAACTGTACCGGCTGTGCCAGCGCATCGACGGCATGGGGGATCAGATCAAATCCAAGCTGGATGCGCTTTTGAGGAAGAACAAGGCATGGTTTTCGGAGAGCTTTGTCACCATCAAGAACGGCCGCCATACCCTGCCGGTTAAACGCGAGCATAAAAACGATGTAAAAGGCACGGCCGTGGAAGTATCCAACTCCGGCAACACCGTGTTTATCGAACCGGTTTCGGTGCGCAAACTGCATGAGAAGCTTGGCGAGCTTCGCATCGAAAAGGACGCCGAGGCGCGGCGCATCCTCTTTGAGCTGACCGCGTGCGTCGAAGATCAATTGCCAACGATTAAGCGTAACATCGAGGCGATGGAAACGCTGGATTTCCTCTTCGCCAAGGCCAAGCTGAGCGCCGCCATGGATGCGGGCCCGGTACACCTGACAGACGACGGGGAGATCCGCCTACTGCGTGCAAAACATCCGCTGCTCTGCCCCGATACGGCAGTCCCGCTGGATTTTGCGATTGACGGGGAGATCCAAGGCGTGGTCATCACCGGACCCAACACCGGCGGCAAGACCGTAGCGCTCAAAACGGTGGGGCTGTTGAGCCTGATGGCGCAGAGCGGGTTGCACGTAGCGGCGGATAGGAATAGTAGCCTGTGCATGCGAAAGCGGATACTGTGCGACATCGGAGACGGACAGAGCATTTCAGAGAACCTGTCCACATTCTCTGCGCACATGACCAACATTCTTGCCATCCTCAGTGAGGCGGACTCGGATTCGCTGGTGCTTCTGGACGAGTTGGGCTCCGGCACCGACCCCGCCGAGGGCATGGGGATTGCGGTTGCCATATTGGATGAATTGCGAAACAAGGATTGCCTTTTTGTGGCAACCACGCATTATCCGGAGATCAAGGAATACGCCGCGAACAACCCGGGGCTTGTCAACGCGCGTATGGCTTTTGACCGGGACAGCCTGATGCCGCTCTATCGGCTGGAGATCGGCGAGGCGGGCGAGAGCTGCGCGCTGTTCATCGCGCAGCGGCTGGGCATGCCGGAAACCATGCTCAAACGGGCGGAGGCTGCGGCCTATGGCGGACGCACCCGGCAGGAACCAAAGTACGATGCACCCGCGGACATAATAAAAGTCACCGCGAAAACAATCGTGCAGGCCGAACAAAAACCGGAAAAGACGCTGCACAGCGATCAGTTTGGCATCGGCGACAGCGTGACGGTGTATCCGGACAACGAGGTGGGCATCGTGTGCGCCGTGGCCAACGAAAAAGGAGAGGTGGGCGTACAGGTCAAGGGCGATAAGCGGCTTTACAACCACAAGCGCATCCAACTCAAGGTCAAGGCTGCAGATCTTTATCCCGAGGATTACGACCTGCCCATCGTACTGGACAGCGTGGCCAACCGGAAAGCCCGGCATCTGATGGGGAAGCGGCATGTGGAGGGGAACATTGTGGTGGTGGAGGAAGGAAAATCGGAGTAAGGGACACGGGGAGGTCTCTTATTCCACCTATTTTGCCCGGCAACATTGGTTTCCGGGCTATTTTTGCAGAAACACAGGGACGGATTTATTGCATTATATGTCTGATGATTTAGAAAACCATCGTTATCCCAAACCCGCCCACAAAGACAAAGGTGTTCGTTTTTGGGTACATACGCTCCACCAATTCAAAGCTACGATTACAAATTGAAATTGTGGCTTTGATTATACAATAATCAATTCTTTTTGTGATATAGTATATTAAATAGGCAGAACTGTCGCGTATTTGGGGTGCACTGTAAGCCGGCGCTGTGTTTTAGTGGGTAGGATACTGCCATTTAATTAAATGAAAAGAGTTTAAATATGCGATTATATGACAAAGCATTAGTTTTAAAATTAAGGGAAAAAGAATACACCAAAAATGTCGACGGTGTCGATATTTTGTTTAAGCCGGTTCCTGATGATAATCGTGGGCATGTTATCGATCCACGCCTGCTTGAAATCATAAAAAACAAAAAAAATATGTTCTCCACCCGAGCGAAGGTGGGCTATAGCTTAGCGAACATACGTTATCGTCCTGATAAAATCACGTATGATTTAACGAAGACCGAGATCAGCTGCGAAGAGCGGCTTATCCCGATCAACGCAGATCATAGGATTGACATCTTCATATATCGTCCAGATACCAAAAAAGCGTCTCTTCCTGTACTTGTGTATCTGCATGGCGGCGGTTTTACTGCCGGTGATATGAAACTTTATGCTAACCAGATGAAATATATCAGTGAGCAGGCCGAAGCTATCGTTGTGTTCCCGGAATATCGTTTGCTCCGGAATGTCCGTACCCAGGAGCAATTGAAGACGCATGCGGCACGGTGCGTTGGATCTATGACCATGCAAAGGAGTTTGGCATTGACAGAAACTGTTTTATGGTAGCTGGCGACAGTGCCGGAGCGTCGCTTGCCAATGCCTGTGTATTGAAAGATGAAGGCGGTATCATCAAAAAGATCATCGAGCTTTACCCTGGCATGGACATGAGTGATTATCGCACGCTGCCAAACTATACATGGTCATATGATCTTTATGAAATCATCGAAGAACAAAAAGAATTTGCATATAGCAGAATTGACCGTATTCGAAATGGCACAATAAAAAGTGATTTGGAGAATCATTATCTGCAAGGAAAGACAACCAGCCGTAACCCATTGGTTTCTTTAGCGTATGCATCGGACGATCAGCTGAAGAAGTTCCCGGAGGCTGTTATTATTGCTGCTGAGTATGATTATTTGCGTATTGGAAGCGATTATGTGGTTAAAAGGATGATAGATCTTAACTTAAATGTGAAGTCCATTCGTTACAATGGATGTGACCATGGATTCCTTGATATGCTGGGCACCATCGTACAAGCGGAGGAAGTCTGCTTGTTGATAGCTGACGAAATCAAAGCTATGCAAAACTGAATTTACGAAAAGAATTTTAGGAAAAGCGGTAACGATGAAACCGGCCATTGGTAAAACAGTTGAAATTGATAGATTACAGGGCGAGTTGATGCTTAGTTCACCGGTAGAGGGAATTACCCATCATCCATATCCTATACGATTGGAACATTGGAGGGGAAAATTGGGGATGGAGAATATGTTTTTGTCGACAGCAGGGGCTTGTCTATCGTACAAATAGTGAATAATACCATTATTCCCTATGGGTTGTTTGTAAAGATGGAAAATGGGGTTACCTTGATACGACGGGGAACTTCGACATAGAGCCGCAATTTCTATGGATCGGGGTTTTTCATTCCATTGATAAAATAGGGAAGACAAGAGCAACTATATTTTATGGAAGCGTGCAAGCATCCCAAACCCGCCCACAAAGACAAAGATGTTTGTTTTTGGGTTCATTTGCTCCACCAAATCAAGGCTGCAGTTTCTATATAGAAATGGTGGTCTTTTTTATATAGAGAGAGGGATATTATGATACAATAATATAAGAATATTTGTGGCATATTGATTCTTTGACTTCTGAATGAAAAACAAAGCAAAAGAGACCGTCCGGTGTTTCCAGATATCTTTATGTTTTGTGGACAGACCACACCAATCATACAACAACAGCTAAAGCGAGCTTTGTGAAGCAGCTTGGGGCGGTGGTAGAGAAGCTCACAGAAAATATAAAGCAAAAGTATCAAAGCGGCATAACGAAAGTGAGAATAAAGATCTTGAAATATAAAAATTTTGTAAAAAGCAACATGTTTCTTATTTTAATTATTACAGTACTGATATTTTCGATTGCCTTTCCAAAAGCAGGGCTATTCGTAAAAAGTGCGGGATGGACAAATTATCTTACATTTATCGCTATGTTTGCTTCCGGCCTCGGGTTGTCGTTTAGCAATATTAAAGATGGATTTAAAGATTATAAAAGCATACTTTACAGTTTCTTTTCCATATTTTTGATATTTCCTCTTGTCACGATGGGGATCTTGATGGTTGTAAATATTACTTCAGGAGATATTTTTGTCGGCGGTATGATTTTAGCTGCCCAATCGTCAACGCTTGCTTCGGCTGTTGTACTAACCGCTACCGCAAACAGCAACGTACCACTCGCGCTTATTATAACGATAATAAATAATATGACATCCGCTGTGATAACGCCAGTCGTACTTAAAGCAACATTATCGTTTGATGCGTCAATTACGATTGGTGTTGCAGCGATGACATTAAAATTGCTGTTGGTCCTTGTTTTGCCGGTGATTTTAGCGCAGATTGCACGAAATATTCTGGGTAAATCTGTCGTTAAAATGAACAAATCCCGTAAAATGGTATCTCAGTTTGTGGTGCTCGTCATCGTGCTGACAGGAGCAGCAGCGGCCTCATCAAAACTATTGGAGAATTTAGGCATTGCGGCATTAATAATTTTATTGGTTGCTGTCTTGCATAGTATTATGCTATTGATTAGTTCGCTGTATATCAAAATTGCCAAAGTTAAGCAAGAGAGCAAAGCTGCGATTCTATTCACATCCACTCAAAAGACATTGCCGGCATCGCTGCTGATATGGGATAATTATTTCTCGGCCTATGCACTTGCGCCTATTTTATTGGTATTGCATCATATGGTACAGCTCATTATAGATTCTATTGTAGTGAGTAGGCTGGGAAAGGGATTTTATAAGAAGAGAGAAGACCAATGAGCGACTAAGCGATGAGCCAGCTAATAAAAACTCAAAAATACAAAACAGGGAGTCGTTTCAAACCGGCCCTTGGAACCATCTTTGAATCACAAAGACGACCAAATACAGAATGGAGAACGTATGTTTTTTTGAGCTAATTGCGCGATTTGAGACCCTATCATGTCCGTTTAAAATTCAAAGTGCCGTGATATAATTCTCATGATGGAAGCGGATCATAAACATGAAGGTAAGCGCTGCATACAGAATATGAGGAGGATAATAAACATGATTGATTCTGTAAAATTGAATGCCGTTATTGAAAAGACCGGCGCTGCGTACGAGACAGCGAAGGCTGCCCTGATAACCAGCGATGGCGATGTGGATATTGCTGTTCGGATCATACACACTTACGATCTTAGGGATGATGCCGCAGCCGATGATTCTGAAAATAGGCAAGACGGGCAGGGCTCTACCGACGGACAGAAAGACAAGGCAAAAACCGGCGAGCAGGAAGACCAGTCCAAGACCAACGAACAAATACCGCTTGCCAGCGATATTCTCGAGGCCATCAAGGATATTTGGAAAAAGGGCAATGCCAGCCGTCTGGATATTGAAAAGGAGGGCAAAACCCTGCTCAGCATTTCGTTGACCATTGGCACTATAGGTTTGGTTCTCGCTCCGGTGGCAGCCCTGCTCGGCATTGGCGCGGCCTTGATTACCGATTATAAGATCATAATCACGCTGGATAACGGTACGGAGATCAACGTCAACGAGTTTGCCGTCACACATAAGAAGAAGAGCGGGGAGTAGACGCCGACTTGCCCCGATGATTTGGTTGGCATGTATTGTACTGATGAACACTTTTGATGAGCGGATATTCGAACAATCCATTGATGAAAAAAATATCTTCCCCGAGCATCCTTAGAAAAGCTGGGTAATAATCTTGATGTAGTTGTAAGGTGTGAGCCAAGGAACCTGCCGCCGCGTCTTCGTAAACGAGAAGGAGTAATCGATGAGTTGTTATTTTGTTGCTGAAATCAAACTACCTTCTGAACAGAATCCACAAGACTACCAAAAGTACTTACAGACTGTCAAGCCGATTGTTGAACATTATGGCGGGCGATATCTGGTGCGCACCAATGAAGTTCATCCTGTTAATGGGCAAGCGCCCGAACGGTCTATCATCATCCGTTTCCCCGATGAAGAGGCTATGAAAGCCTGTTTTTCATGTGCGGAATATCAATCCATTGCAGCGTTGCGAACAGGCAGCGTAAAGAGCCGTGCATATTATGTGAAAGGGTTTCAGGAATAGATTGTGGATAGTGACATAAGGTGACGCTTAGAAACATACGGACGATTCTCTTGGCTTTTAGTTCATGCAACACCAAGTCCTTTTCTTTACACAATTCCGGCGAAACGACCAGAAAATACTGACGGAGGATCGCCAGATATATTTTTTTTGGGCATGAAGAAACAGGGAAAACAAAAGAGGCGCCTGAAGAGGCCCTCTTTTTACATCATGCGGCAGGTCCATCTTAAACCAGCAATCGGAATTGCTGAGCACAGCCTGCGAGATGGTTTTTATATTTACGTATCCACTGAAACCCGTTATATGGCGAAGGCGTTTGTGTTGTATTTATACGATAAAAGTATCAGCGCAGGCTCTTTCCTTCAAAATCTTTTTTCTCAGTACAAAGAAGAACATAACCATTGCGCCCGCGACAAATATTAAATAGAAGGCCCACGTTGCCGCAAAGCCGATCATCTGCGTCAAAAATCCACCCAACATCGAGCCTACGCCGTTGCCGATATCAATGGCGGAATAATACGTTGCGCTGGCGGCTCCCCTGCGGTTCAAAGGCGCGTTACGCACGACATACGCTTGTACCGTTGGGTTTACCATGCCAAAGCCCATACCCATCATGGGCGCGGCCAAAAGGAACATGGGAAGTGAACGGGCTAGAGAAATGGTCAATACGCCTAAGAAAATCAGAATAAGCCCGGGGGGGAGGATCCGATGAGCACCGTACTTGTCGCAAAACCGCCCTACAAACAGCCGGCTCAACAGCATCGAGAACGCGTTTATTGTGAAATACAGTCCAATGCCGGTTATTCCCAGCGTTTCGCTGTATCTGACCAAAAAGGTGTTTGTTAAACCCGCCGGACACATGCTCAGCACAAGCACCAACGCGCCGGGCATGGATGTTTTTTCAAACGCGGTTTTAAGGCTTATTTTCTTTCTTTCTTTGATTACAGGTGATTCGTTTGCATTTGCTTCTCCAAGATTATTCTTTTCGTAATTCATTGTCGAACCAAGCCCGAAAGCCACAAGGCTTATGGCGGCCGCAGCGTAGAAAACGCTTGAATATCCGAAGCTGTTTCTCAAGAACAACATCAACGCCGGCCCGAAGGAGGTGACAATATTGAATGAGACGCCATAATAGCCTATGCCTTCGCTGAGCCTGCTTTGTGGGAGCACATCGGCGACAACAGTACCCGCCGTGGTGGAAAATGCGCTGTTGCCCACCCCTTGTAAGGACCGTATCATCAAAATAAGGATGACCGCGGATGTTAAACTGTACCCCACGCTGGTGATAAAATAGATGCCAATGCCGATGAGCAAAATTGTTTTGCGCCCTTTTGCATCCACTAGATTACCAAACAAGGGCCTGAACAAAAGCGCCGAAATGGTGAAAACGCCTGTGAGCGCGCCTGCAACGGCGTTGCTGCTGCCTAAATATATAACATACAGCGGCAGTACTTGCATCAGCATGCTGTTGCACAAGGTGGTGCAGGAGTTTATGCTCATGATCTTGAGGAACGGGCCGGTCCAGAGCTTTGCGTGATTGCCTTTTCCTTGGGTGTTTGATTTCTTTTCCACATTCCACATCCTTCTACTGTATAACAAAGCATGATAAAATTTACCTTGTTTCACGACTCGACAACTGACGACGGTCTAATGAAAATCAAAGTGTAATGCTATGAATTATATTCCTTTATGCGCGACCATTCAAGCTTTCTACAAACGGATATATGGATCTTTTTAACAATCATACAATTACAAAAACGCGTAATGGTTCAATAGACAACAATAAACGTATAATATATGAATAACGCACTCGTATTTTCTATTAAAACATTGGATGCGAAGAGTCGCGCTGCACGAATATCCGGGCCCACCGGTCTAAACACCATGCCGGTTGAGAAAGGGTTTACCGATACGCGGCATAACCACGACAATATCTGCGTTGTGATCACAACGGTTGAGCAGGGCGACCTGTTCTGCTATGTGTCTGGCGCCCAACTGGCCAGTTTGCAATATTGCAGAACCGCGTTGGACAACGATACTTTCTGGCGCAATAATAACTTGATGTTTGAATTAACAGAGATATGAAGCTCAGCCCTTTCTATGAATACGTCATAGAAATCGTTTGTTTTTGGGTGCTCTGCTCCACCGGATAAAGTATCAGTTTTCATATAGTAGTTGTGGCTTTCATACGGAAGGGTACGCCTCTTACAAAGTTTATGATATTGATTAACACGGATATCATTTGTTGATATAATAAAATAAAGTAAGCTATGTGCAAACCAATAGTATTTTTGAGGAGTATGACAATGACAAAGAGCAAAATCGCGATTGTAACGGACAGCACAAGTGATATAACTCAGGAATACATTGATAAACATCATATTTTTATGCTGCCTCTTCAAGTGCATACACCAGAGGGACAGTTTCTCGATGGCGTAGATATTACACCGGATGAAGTGTATTCGCGTATGCCGGAGGTGATACCAACGACTTCTCAGCCTTCGCCGGAGTATGTTCAGGGTGTGTTCAAGCGTATTAAAGAGGAAGGATATACAGAAGCCATTGTCATTTGTATATCCTCAGGCCTTAGTGCAACGTATGGTGTTGCACGGATGTGCGCGCAAGCGGAAGAAGGGCTAACCGTGCATGTTGTTGACAGTCACCGCATTTCTATGGCGTTGGGATTTCAAGTGATGCAAACCGTTGAAATGAATGAAGAAGGCAAGTCATCGAAAGAAATACTGGATGCATTGAAAGAGGGATGGGAAACAACCAATGGGTTTTTCTGTATGCCTACATTACGCTATCTCATCAAAGGAGGGAGAATTGGTCATGTGGAGGGTACGTTGGGCACCCTGTTGCGGATTACTCCCGTCATTTCCATTAACAATGAAGAAGGGCGCTATTTCACATATGCAAAAGTTCGCAGTTATTCAAAAGCGATTCTGAGAATAGAAGAGGCGATAAAGTCAATCGTAAAAGGCAAGAGATCGGATATAGCCGTCATGCAGGGAGGAGCATTGGAAAAGGCGAGAGAGCTTTATGCTTCCCTGAAGAATCTGGAAGGATTACGCAAAATATATATGTGTCAAATAAGTCCTGTGCTGGGTGTTCATACGGGACCGGGGTTATTGGGTGTTGCTTATAGAATCTTACAATAATGGTTGGTAACGCCAAGTGATTTTCCGAGGCAGTAAGATCGTTTGGTACGCTGCGAATACAAATTCCATAATTTATCGTAAATACCATTGATATGCAGGTGGGGTATTGAGTGCAGAAAAATAGGATATCGCGGTTGCGGCAATCATTGCGTTTATGGATAGGCAGGAATGAGCAAAGCATACAACAATACTCTACCGATATGAATCAAGAAAATATGATTGCAAATTATAAACAGTATAACTTGGAAGGAGAATTATCGTGAGCAATGTTGTCGTGCTTGAATGCAAAGATTACGATATTGGGAATGTTTCTAACAAGTTGTCGGACGGGTTTGGTATGCTTGGGGGATTAAAGTCATTTATTCAGCCAGGTATGACGGTTCTGTTGAAAATCAATTTAATTGGTCCGAAGGCGTCGGATACGGCAGCCGTCACGCATTGCGAGTTTGTGCGGGCGCTGACGCGAATGCTTAAAGAATATGGTTGCGGTGTGTGGATTGGGGACAGCGCAGGCGGTGCGATTGCCGGCATTGCGCCCACTGGACGCGGTATGGAAGTAGCCGGCATGAAAAAAGTTGCACGGGAGGAAGGCGCCCAAATCAAAAACTTTGAGAGGGAAGGCATTGTAGAAATCGATACGCCTGATGGGATAAAGGGAAAGATCTATCTCGCAAAGCCGGTATTTGATGCGGACTTTGTTATCAATCTTCCAAAATTCAAGACACACTCTTCCGCCATCTACACCGGTGCGGTAAAGAACGTTTTCGGGATGATTCCTGGCTTGAGAAAGGCAGAATACCACAAGATTGCCCCCGATCCCAAGGATTTCGGGAAAGTGCTATTGGATATCCACCGATCCACAAAAATAGGACTACACATCATGGATGGAATTACAGCCATGGAAGGGGAAGGGCCGACTGCTGGAAACGCATATCCTGCACAAAAGATATTGATGAGCACCGACCCGATTGCTTTGGATGTTGTCGGAGCCGCCATGATTGGAATCGGAATCGATGATATGCCTATCTTATACGCATATAGGGAAAGTGGAATGGGAGAAGTGGATATCAACAGAATTACGATTACTGGCGATTATTCCGAACCTCCAATACTTAAAGGATTTACCTTGCCAAAAAGATTTGGAAGCAAGAAACAGAGAAATGGGAGAGCGTTGACTTCGGTGATCAGTTTTTTTAAATCGAGGCCGGTTATCGATTTAAAGCTATGTAAGCAGTGCAATACATGCGTTGAGAGTTGCCCGGTGCAGGCGATTGATCAAAAATCAAAAACCATCGACTATGACAAATGCATAGAGTGCCTGTGCTGCCATGAGCTATGTATGTATAAGGCGGTTAAAATAAAGAACGATCATCCGATTGCTTCACTGATAAAAAAAGTGGTAATGAGGAAATATTAAGCAAGGGAAATTCATCTCTTCGTTGTCATGTGTATGTACAAACCCATGTGCGTGTATATAAGGTGTGCAATAGGATAAGGAACCTGTCTGCGTATCCGCCGGGGTGTGACGGGGACACTGACAAGATTACCGTCCAAAAGCGGGACGGATCACATGAGTGCGAAATACGAATCTTCAACCCACCCGCAAAACAAAGGATGTTCGTTTTTTAGTGCCGTTGCTTTAGCAGATAAAAGAAAAAATTTCCACAAAAGAGATGTTAAGGCTTTTATAAATTAGCTCAATGATGGATATTGAGATTCTTATGTAAAATATGGTCACCATAACCGCTCTAAAGCGTGCGATTATCGTTGAGGGACAGATTTACTACTTTGACATAGGAGATAACACATATTGTAATATAATAAATTTTAAGCTATAATACGAATGAAATCTAATATATGATTTAAAAAATATCAAAAAAGTATATCGGATTGAATACTAGGAGGTTTTACATCATGGCCGACAAGACTTTAACTTGCAGGGATTGCAATTCAACTTTCATTTTCTCTGAAAGCGAACAAGCTTTTTACAAAGAAAAAGGTTTTGATAACGAACCGCAGAGATGCGCGGAATGTAGGGCAATTAAGAAGCAGCAATCAAGGGGAAATGACAGGGGCGGTTACGGAAGAGCAAACCGTGAAATGTTTTCAGCTGTATGCGCCGAATGCGGAAAAGAAACGTCTGTTCCTTTCAGACCAAGTGGTGACAGACCGGTCTATTGCAGTGAATGCTTTCAATCTCGGAGATAAGGTTAGCTGTTGATTCTTGGTGAGAAAAGTTTCGGAGACCTCTTAACGCACTGTGTTAAGAGGTCTTAAAAAACGGAAAGCAAGTATCACTATAAGCACAACAATACCAATGAAAACATCATAATACCAAAGATGTTTCTAAGAGAAAGACAAAAAGTTGGATGAAACAGCAATGCTTGGGATTGTCGAATAACCATCAATATCCTAGGAACAAAGAAGAATAAAACGTGGGAGGATATCATGCCTATATTAAGCACAAAAGATAAGAAAGGGAATACCACACTAAATGTTGTAATGGGAGATGGTATATCAACCATTACCAAAGGGATGCCGGTGTGCATCACATTAACGGATAAAAACTTGCATATTAAACAGAGGTTTTCAAAAAATGTTTCTATAACATTAAAGTGTTCACAAGTTACTAACATTCAAGAAATCTATGGAGAAGAGCTTATTGTATACAATAAAGATGGCTCAAGGAAAGCGATAGAATACAAATCCTCATGCCGTTCTTCCAATGTAAAGGCTGGTGCAAGAACAAAAAAAGGATTGCCATACAAGGATTTTATTGTTATCAATTATGGATCAACATCCAAAAAGGCAATAGTTTTTGAGAAGATTGTCGGAACAACTCTTGGATCAGAGGAATTCATCAAAGAAATACAGCAGAGAGCCAATATCATTGCATAAAGCCGGCTGATTTAGAAATACAAAATAGGCAAAGCAGAAAAAGCCGTGAGAGAAAACGATTATTAAAAAGAGAAGAATGACCAACCAAAAACAAGGTCGATCAATTGAACAGACAAAGTGCGTAACGACACACTTATATTTAAAAACACAATAACCGTCCTCGCGTTTCATCTCCACGTTCCTATTTGGGAGGGACTGTGCTATTATTCTATGGAAGGGATGTGTTTGCATGGGGAGAACCGCCGAAATTGATCGTTTTTACACCAAATCAGACAATGGCAAAGAATATACCGTCATTGAGAGCCAATATTTTATTTCTATAAGAAATTCCGATAAGACAAATGGCGAAATACCGGGCGTACGTGATTTTATAACCACCACTGGGAAAATCGTAAACCATATTAGCGGTCAAACATATCAGATCGCCGCAACGAAAGAAATTCTTCACAGGATCTGAAATAATGGAATAATATGTTCACGATACTTTCAAGGATGTATGATTCTTTATAGTGAAATGTTGCCCTTAAAACCTTCCCGCATAATAGAAGATGTTTGTTTTTTTTGGCGCTTTTGCTCCACAATTCAAATAAAAGCCGCAAATTCTACATAGAAATTGTGGTATTTTCTTTTTGATAATCATATCTGAAGGAAAAGAAAGCACATGTTGAGAGATGAAACGAGGGATCTACCCCGTACTCTTTTGTAGCCCAGTTCATTGAAGTGGGACAGGCCACATTCTTCCGATGGCGTTATCCTCTTTCATTTGTTGATTTTGTCGTTTCTTTTATAATAAATAAGTTCACCAGTATTTTGGGGCACTTCAGGCTGGACTATATTGCGCGATGCTAAAAAGTTGAAAACTAATCAAACCCTATGATGCTGATTCATAATAGATAGTTGTGTTATAATAAAAACAGTAAATCCGATTACAATTTAAATCCCTGTATCGAAGTATTCGCAAAGTAAAATCCGGGTAGCGGATTGGTTTGATCATCATCTAGATAACCAGATGGGCATACCAAATATTAGAGGAGGGAATAAGATGTTTAAGCGTTTTATTGGTGTGACAGAATTGTCCGATGCTACTATTGAATTTACAGATTGCATGGAAAGACTTAAAGTACTCGGTGCCGAAGAATGTCTACTTTTGCAGCATTTCCATTTATATGTTGACCCGATGCTGGATACGTCCTATATGACTGCTGTTGTTGAAAACAGCCTTGCAAATCAAAAAGAAATGTTTGAAAAACATGGGTTTAAGGTTAAGACAAGAATGATTGTAGGGCTAACCAAAGAATCAATAGATAAAATAGCGCTTGAAGAAAACTATGAGGTCATTGTTGTCGGGGCTCGCGTAAGCTCGATGTTGGGTGAATTGTTTTTTGGTGGTTTAGCGAACGAGATTATCCATCAGGCACGAGTTCCTGTTTTGGTTCTTAGGCTCAACAAAAACCAAAAGTTTGCAACAGATCAAATTGGATGTTTGGACAGGGAACTGAACAGCAGTATTTTATTCCCGACGGATTTTTCTGATAACGCCGTACAAGCTTTTGGCTATGTACAAAAGTTGGTTACTGAAGGGGCTAAGAAAGTAACACTGATGCATGTTCAAGATCAATATAGAATCGAACCCCATTTACAGGATCGTTTGGATGAGTTCAACAAAACCGACAATGATCGGCTGCGACATATGCAGAAACTGCTTAAAACACAAGGTGATGCTGAAGTTGAAGTGGTTATTAAATTTGGGCATCCCTCAGTGGAGATACTTAACTATATCAAGGAACATAATATCCAGCTGGTGGTGATGGGTAGCCAAGGGAAGGGATTTGTCAAAGATCTGTTCCTGGGAGGTGTAACCCATAATATTGTTCGGCATGCAACGGCATCGGCTTTGTTGATCCCTTCAAAAAGACACCAGTAGATGAACACTTCAGGTGAGAATCAAGCGCTCGCGGAGAACGTAACATACGACAGGGCTAGTTTCAGATATCAACCTGCCCAACATGAACTTCAAACCCAGCCGAGAATTAGAAAGTGTTAGCTTTGGGCGCTTTTGCTCCACCAAGTAAAGCCACAATTTCTATGTAGAAATTGTGGCTGTTCTATATGGCAAAGACGCAACAACCGTGGGACGCAACCAGGTCTGGTACGCCCCGTTTTGATACGCTGATCCTTAAGCCAACAAAATTTTCGCATCTTTGAGTTCCTCAATGATGTTAATGCTTTGCGGGCAATGGCTTTCACAGATGCCGCACTCCACGCAGCGGTCGGCGCCTTTGTTACGATCTTGGATGCGCTTGTAATCGCGCTTGGCCGCGGCGAGGTCATCGAATACAAATGCTTTGTTATAGGCGGAGAAAATCCCCGCAATGGACACATCATTGGGGCAAGGCAGACAATATTCGCAGCCTGTGCACCCGACCTTGACTTTGTTTTGGTAAATGGTCTTGACCTTCTGAATCAACGTCTTTTCCTCATCGGTCATCACGCTGGGGTACGCGTTTTGAAATATCTGGATGTTTTCCACCAACTGTTCCATTGTGCTGACGCCGGAGAGAATGCAGCTGACCTGAGGATAGTTGTATACATAGCCGAAGGCCCATTCAGCGGCGCTCCGCTTGACGGGGAATGTATCATAGAGATTCTTAACCTCTGGTGGAATATTGACAAGCCTGCCGCCGCGCAGCGGCTCCATAACCACAAATGCAAGGCCCTTATCGTGCGCAAGCTGTATGCCTTCGTCGGTCACTTCCTTATCCCCGTCCAAAAAGTTGTGTTGTGCTTGGCACATGGCCCAATCGTACGAATCTATGATCTCCCGGAAAGTGGGAAACTGACCGTGATAGGAGAAACAGACGCATCCGATTAAGTCCTCGGACTTGAACTGATCCATCTTGTCGAGCATATTCATTTCTTTTGCATGCTCCCACTGGATTTTGTCGAGGTGATGAACCAGATATGAGTCGATGAAGTCGGTTCCCAAACGCGTAAGCTGCGCTTCCAGAATTGGCCGCATCTCGTCTGTGCTTTTCAGTATGCGGGGCGGTATCTTGGTGGCGATACGAACCCTTTTGCGGTAACCGTCCCGTAGTGCCTCTCCGATAACCTGCTCACTTTCGCCGTTGTTGTAAACGCAGGATGTATCAAGATAGTTCACACCATTGTCGATGGCATAGCGGATCATTTTGATGGATTCATCGTGATCGATGTGCGTTTGCCCGTCCGGTTCCGTGATTTGCGGGAGCCTCATGCATCCCATGCCGAAAGTGGAAACGTTAAAATCTTGCTTGCCGTAGGGTCGATAAAGCATTAATCGCCCTCCTTAATTGAACAATTCAAAAATACGTAATGCTCTAAGTATAATTTCCCCGGCTGCTTCGTCAAGTGCAGGAGGGATAATTGCAAAGTCTAAAGATATACCAAATCTCAAACTTACCCGAAAGAACAGAAGTCGCTTTCATTTTCTTGATTATTAACATTATTTGTAATAAGATTAATCTGAGTATTGGTGTACGAAATGGAAGAAGATAAAAACTTTTTCCATGTCCTTGTATACCTGCTTTGTTCCGCTGCTCAAAACAAATAACTCACCTAACAGACAAAGGTAAGGGGGCTATATGAATTATAGAGAAATAGGAAAAACTGGACGCCAGGGCAGCATCATTGGACTTGGTTGCGAAAATCTGGACGGCAAGCCTTTCGAACAGGTTAAAGAGACCATTGATGCAGCGATAGAGAAGGGGATCAATCTGTTCGACGTGTTTATGCCGGGCAAAGAGATACGGGAAAATATTGCAAAGGCATTGGGTGGACGGCGTGATAAGGTGATGATTCAGGGGCATATTGGATCCACCGATATTCGCAGACAGTACGACATCAGCCGCGATCTACCGGTGGTTCAACGGTATTTCGAGGATATGCTTCGCATTTTCGGTGGATATGTAGATTTTGGCATGATGTTTTTTATCGATTCCGATAAGGATTACAATGGTGTGTTCGACAAAGGTATTGCCGATTATGTGCAGCGGCTTAAAAAACAGGGTGACATCGGCCATATTGGATTTAGCTCCCACAATCCCGAAATGGCGAGGCGTGTGATCGAGACGGGACTGCCGGAAATGCTTTTGTTCAGCATCAATCTGGCATTTGATCTTTATCCAGCCGAAACGAATGTGCTCGATGAGCTGGATCATGGGCTTGATTCGGTAGCATTCCGGGGAATTGACCCAAAGCGCGCTGCCCTTTACAAAATTTGCGAGCAAATGGGTGTGGGCATCACCGTGATGAAAACATTGGGAGCTGGTAAGCTGCTCTCAGTCGAGCACACACCCTTCCAACAGCCCATGACCGTCGCGCAATGCATCCACTATGCACTGACACGTCCAGCCGTAGCCAGCGTCTTGCTTGGCTGCAAGAGCCGTGGAGAAGTGCTCGACGCCGTGCGCTATCTTGACATGAGCGACGACGAGCGTGATTACACCCATGTGCTGGGCACGTTGCGAAACGATTTTCGGGGTAACTGCGTATATTGCAGCCACTGCCAGCCCTGCCCTGCCGAAATCGATATTGCAGTCGTCAACAAGTATCTTGATATTGCCCGGCTGGATAAGGAGAATATACCATTATCCGTGCGCTCCCATTACGCGGGGCTTGCCCACGGCGGAGGAGATTGTATCGGCTGCGGAAACTGTGAGAGCCGCTGCCCCTTTGGTGTATCCATCATCGACAACATGGCTGACGCCATGCGCTTGTTCGGACAATGATCGGTAGGAACACGTGGGACAAACGGCCCAACGCCCTCGTTGGACAGCCCTTGTATGGATAGAATGATGATTGAATATCGAATTGAAGTCAAACCCGATTGAGAAGTAGAAAGTGTTCGTTATCTTGGTGTCTTTACGTCATTAATAACGCCACAATTCTTAACACAAATATGGTATTTTATAATAGACCAATCGTTTTAAAATCCCTCTTCTTTACCATAACAAACGCATTCTTGAGATAATCTTAAAAAGGACAATGCAAAGAATTACCTTTTCAATACGAAACCAATCGTATTTAATTGGCCCTCGTGGTTTCTGCTGTTAGGGGAGCGGAATAACGGGGAGACTCCAACAGATCATTTGGCATCATTGAAACAAAACACAAAGGGGTGGGCAGCACTTCGCCCACCCCAAGGGTGTCGCCTTTGATCCGATAGATTAATGGTCTTGGGTCTGCAGGCACAGAATTTCGTGGATTTTTAGCTCGAAGAAGGAGGAGCTGGGTACGGGCGTTATCACAATGGCGGTATTCGCGCCCGCGCCGCGCCCGGCAACGGATACGATTTTCTGCGGATACGACAGATGCCCCGCCTCCATGGCCATGATGGCACTTTCGACAGCTACCTTCATGCCATGGCCGAACAGTCGCAGCGTATCGCATACGACAATCCCTGTCTCGACGCCTTTGTATTTCATGGAAGAAGCCCGGGACATGCCGTCAAACAGGTGGATGCTGGTCACGATCTTTACACCGGAGGCCAGGAGTTCTTCTTCGGCTTCTTTTGGCATGAGCTGTACCACACCGGATCGGTCCCCTTTTAGGTGCGGATGATGCCGGACGATGATCAGTTGGCTTTGGCAGCCCAGTTCTTTGGCTATTCTAACCAGTGTTAGGGCCGTAACGCCATAGGTAGAGGCGCAGACGATGGGCAGGGAATCCTGCATGGACCGGAGGACGGCAACGTTCAGCGTAGCGTCTGTTTCGGCAGCGTGAGCTGCGTGTCGTTCAGCGGAATAACCATAAGAGGAGTTAACAAATTGCATAATAAAGCCTCCCTATTAAAGCTTATCCATTATTTCAATTATAGCATGAATAAATACCGATTGAGGGCAAAGCTTTTACAGGTCATGATATGGGAGCTTATGCGTCGGTGGTTAAGCATGTTCAACCTCTTTTGCACCAGTGCCACAAGGCCAGTTTCATGGTATTTTCAAAAAGCTGTGACAAGTCGCTGAAGATGTTCGGAACTTTAGCGTAGGGCAAATGGGGCGCTTGTTCTCTATATGGCAAAACAGAATGATAGACTGGAAATCACAGCCGAAAAACGTTTGTTTAGTAGGAAATTTAATATCAACCCAAACTCTCCCACAAAACAAAAGGCGTTCTTTTTGGATTCATTTGCTTCACTAGGCAAAAAGCCTGTAACAATTAATGTTTACAGGTTTTTTTCATGCATATAGCATAAAATGGGCATTAAGCCACCATCCTTTAAACAATAGAAATCTTTGATTTTTATTATGTTGTGTGTACAATGTATCTGCAACGGAGTTTATGCAAATTGGCATGGCAGATGTTAAAAATGGCGGATTCAATTCGAAAAAGAGTTATCTATTGTAGCTGAAATTGCTTTTCACGGCTTAGATGGAATGATCAACGATGTAGTCGGACAAAATGAGCTATAAACTGAAAAGCTGATTTGGGACAGGGAATTGTCGTCGGGAATGTCCGTACGGGTCATCACTGGGCGGTGTTAACAAAAATTGGCATGACGTGGTTTGAAGAAATTAATTGATTCGCGTGTAATAGCAAACAATTCGCCGGAACGATTCAAATCGGGAGTATGCTATAATACGAGCACATACGAAAATAAAAAACAAAGGATGAAATATATGCAATTTTCGGAGCTAAATCTATCCAAGGAGACATTAAAAGCAATTGAGGAAATGGGTTTTGAGGAGGCGACGCCAATCCAATCCAAGGCTATACCGGTTATTATGCAAGGAAAGGATATCATCGGTCAGGCGCAAACAGGATCCGGCAAAACCTGTGCCTTTGCCATTCCCGCCATAGAAATGCTTCACAAGGATGAGAGTAACATTCAAGTGCTGGTTTTGTGTCCGACGCGGGAATTGGTCATACAATCGGCCAAGGAATTTAAATCCGTGGCGAAATACCATGAGGGCGTAAGAATTCTCCCCATTTATGGTGGACAACCCATCGATCGCCAGATTCAAGCCTTAAAGAGAAGACCACAAATCATCATTGGTACGCCTGGACGTATCATGGATCATATGCGGCGTGCTACGCTGAAGTTTGCTAACATTAATCTTTTGGTTTTGGATGAGGCCGATGAAATGCTCAGCATGGGATTCCAGGAAGATCTGAATGTTATATTGCAAAAAACACCCGATGTAAAACAGACGGTGCTTTTTTCTGCAACGATGTCCAAAAGCATTTTGGAAATCACCGCGCAATACCAAAAAAATCCGGAGCACATAAAATTAACGCACAAGGAACTCACTGTGCCAACCACTGAACAATACTATATCGAGGTGCGGGAACCGTCCAAACTGGATGTGCTTTCACGCATCATAGACGGCAACAACGTCCAGCTTTCCCTTGTATTTTGCAATACAAAAAAACGCGTGGATGAGCTTGTCTTCGAATTGCAGGCCAGGGGCTATTCCGCGGATGCGCTTCATGGGGATATGCGACAGAATGAGCGCGATGCGGTTATGCGTAAATTCAGAAACGGCGATATCAACATGCTTGTGGCCACGGATGTTGCAGCACGGGGCATTGATGTGGAGAATATCGAAGCGGTTATCAACTACGATGTCCCTGATGATGTGGAATATTATGTCCACCGCATTGGAAGGACGGGCAGGGCTGGCAAAGAGGGCAAAGCCTATACATTTATCAGCGGAAGAGAGTTCAACAAATTGAAGAATATCCAGCGGTTTACGAAAACCAAAATCAAATTGATACAGCCTCCTACAAATTTTGATGTAGAGGAAAGTAAAATCGGGATTTTACTCAAAAAGGTAAACGAAACACTGAATAAGGGCGATTACACGCAATACGCCCCCTATATAGAACGGCTTGTAAATCAATTCAATGTGGGCAACAGCGAGGAGCCTGATTTGACGACGATGGATATTGCGGCGGCTTTGTTAAAAATGTTGTCCGGATCTGCCCAAAGACGGGTTCTGCAAACTGCAAGGGTACAGAACCCTACAAAGAACACATACAAAAGCGAATCGACTCAAGGAAATCCATGGCAGCAAGGGTATAAGAAAAAAACGGGCAGACCGAATCCCTATAGTCGAAAAGGAAGGTAATATAAACACAAGAATACAATGTGCATTGACGAGTATGGTTTGGGTGGTTTAGCGGAAAGAACGCTGACCACCAACCCACCTGTGATATAGAAAAGTGTTTTTTTGAAGTTCGTTTGCGACACCAACGAAAGGCCACAAATTCCAAACAAATTGTGGCCTTTATTAATTTGCTTCTACACCTGCCATAAGGCGTGCATCTAAAGCTTGACGGGTATTGTGCAAGAATTAATTGTCTATGAGTGTAAGGCAAGACGAATGACGCAAGGAGTACCTGGATCCAAGCGAAGTGCTTCGGTTTGTATATCTGTGAAAATCTCTGATAAAACTCGGGCAAAATGGACATCCAGCGCAAAAAAGACTGTCAGAAATCCGAAAGGACAAAAACAAAAGGGATAAATGACACATATAATCGCTGATCGTGCGTATTTTTTGTGGTATCAGTTGACATTCGTTGCTATCAACAGCAGAATGAAAGTAGATGTAATAGACGTTGACTGTTTGTATCAAGATTAAAAACCGGGAGGACACCAAAGCAAGTATACCAACAAAGGTGGAGTGAGAAATGGCAAGAAGGCATCGCTATAGGATCAAAGATCGTCGCCGTCTCATGGGATGCTTAATGCTGCCATTGATTGTAATTGTTTTGGCGGTTCCAGTCTATTTTATTTTTCACTGGATGACGGCTAAAAGCGAGGATGTAGCAGCACCAACAGGAGTAATTCCGACTTTGACAAGCGGGGCCTCCCCAACACAGGCCGCCACGCCCACGCCAACAGCAACGCCATCTCAAGTAATACGTATAACGCTTACGGATACTTCATCCACCGTTAATGTACGCAAGCAGCCGTCGATAACATCCGAGATATTTGTTGAAGCGACGCACGGTGCCACATATCCCTATTTGGGGGAAAGCGATGGATGGTGGATTGTAAGCTATCAAGGACAGACTGCATATATATCCGAAACGTTCGGTGTGCTTGAAACGGCTGGTGAAACGCCAACCGCAACGCCATAGCGTATTTGTATATAAACGTGAATGGAAACAAAAGGATATAAACGCCGTTTTTGGCATTTTTATGGTTTATTTACTACGCCACTTATAACCACGATTACAAGAGGGCTTGTCGTCCGTTTTATTAATTACATATATTGCATCAACTATTGTATACTTACAATGATATAATATTTTTAATAGATACTTTTTGAGATAATATGTATTGTTCTGATGGGAAAATAAGATAAAACAATGTATTGCTTATGATCGTGTTTTTTGTGCTGAAAAAATCGGAATGGGAGAATGATTGCTATGGCAGATCCAAGACCGGTCAAATCAAATTTGAAATCCAAGCGGATAATTTGGGAAGAAGAAAAGCCAACCCGGTGGTCGTTCATGAAAGTTCTGCGTGCGTACAGCACGCTCAAACGAGAGTATCCGGTCAATCCATATGCGGAGGTGTATCCGTTCCGGGATAATCTCTATTGCATTTTCACCGAAAGCCTGGACGGAGCCGGTGATCCGTGGATGTATTTAATTGACGGGCCCAAAAAATGCATGTTGATCGATACTGGTTTTGGCGTTGGGGATCTCAAAGGACTGATCAAAAAAATCGTTGGAGACAAACCGGTTATCGTTGCCAACACGCACGCACATTTCGACCATGCCTATGGCAACTGTCAGTTTGAGACATGCTATTGCCATGAGTATGAAGTATTGCGGATGAAAGAGAAGAACAATCCGCATATCTGGGATTATCTCTTTGACGAGAAAGGGAAACCTATTTGGACAGAGTTTGACCGGAACGACATCGTTCCGTATCATGAATATGAGATCATCGGCGTTCAGGATGGTCATCTCTTTGATCTGGGCAATGGCTATCAGGTGGAAGCGATCCATCTACCCGGGCACACGCCGGGACAATGCGCTTATTACGATCATCACAACCACACGATTTTCACCGGTGATACCACAGGCATTGGACGTGCGGCACCGGATGAACCGTACGGGGCGTATTGCACCGTTACGGCGCTACGCAATGCGCTTGTGAAACTCAAACCGCGCTTTGGTGAAATTGAGGGCGTCTTTCCGGGACATGGAACACTTGATCAAGCCAGTATCACGCTGCAATATCTTCTAACTGCCGCCGAAGCCGTTATTGCCCACCCGGATCGTTATGACGCAAAGCGTGAATTCGTTCGCATGGACCAAAAGATGGTGTCTTATACCAAGAATATTTACCAAGGCAGCGCCATCCGTTACACCATGGATAACGTTTATCAATAAGGTTATGCTGAATAAAAATGACCAAACCAGCGATGAACAGTCAAGCTGGTTGCACAGGAAGGCGGACAATTCCTTGTCCGCCTTTGTTCATATGGAATGAAGCATCGTCCATGATGTTACACGATAAATCTTACACTTTGTTTTTGAAAAGGGAACTGTGGCTTTATTCGCTATTTTATAAAAGTGAGAAGTAAGCCTTTGCGTATACGCTGAAGCTGTAATTTTAGCTTGTTTCTCTTAATGAGGCAATCCTAAATGCGGATACGCCTCCTATTTACAAATAACCTGGTTATACTACGTATTCATTTGTTGACAAATCAAACAATTTCCGTTATTCTCAAAAAAGAATAGCGGTATCATATAGCGTAAGACAAAACTAGCAGGCCTGTCAAGAAACAGTATGTGCGGCAGGGGAAGTACTTGGGTTTCTGTATTAACCTACCTGTTTTCAATCTGCTGCTTAGCGTATTTATAAATTCTCAGTTTCCAAAAAAATATTTAGGAGGATTAGTTTATGATCTATCGTAAATTGGGCAACAGTGATTTGAAATGTTCCGTGGTGTCCATTGGTACGTGGGTTATCGGCGGAACATGGGGCGGTGCGGATGACGAACAGTCCATCGCGGCAATCCGTGCCGGCGTGGAGGCTGGCATCAATCTCATTGACACCGCGCCGGTATACGGGCAGGGTCACAGTGAGGAAGTGGTCGGCAAGGCAATTAAGGGGATACGGGACAAGGTCCTTCTGGCTACAAAATGCGGCAACTATCCACCCGGTTTCGATCTTAGCGCTGGACGCCCGAAGGATATCAAACCTGGCACATTCCGCCGACAGTTGGAGGGTTCGCTCAAGCGGCTGGACGTGGAAACCATAGATCTGTACCAGGTGCACTTTCCGCGGTTCGAATCCTTGGAAATGGGCTTTAGGGAACTGAACGCGCTTCGCGAGGAAGGCCTCGTGCGCTATGTGGGCGTGTCCAATTTCAATGGCGAGCAGATGGACTTTTGCTCCCGGTTTTGTCCCATCGTCAGCTTGCAGCCGCCCTATTCGCTGCTTGAGCGTGATATCGAGGCGGAGATTCTGCCCTATTGCATCAAACACAATATCGGCACGTTGACCTATGGTTCAATCGGCGGCGGTGTGCTGTCCGGAAAGTACGCCGAACCGAAAACGTTTAACGTGGCCGACGGAGATCCACGTGGACGCCGCTATGATTATTACAGCCCGGAACACTGGCCCAAAACGGCTGCGATGGTTGACGTGCTCAAGCAGATTGCGGCAGAGCATGGGCGGCCCACAGTGCAGGTGGCAATCAATTGGGCATTGAAGCAGCCCGGCGTCACGACCGCGCTGGTGGGCGTGCGCACGCCGGAGCAGGCGGTCATGAACGCTGCAGCCAGCGAATGGGAACTGTCCGATGCGCAGAACGAACGCATCCTGTCCGCTTGTGACGCGATATTCGCATGAAATCGGTTTGATGCCCGTGCCGAACAACCAGTTGAAAGCCATTCGAGTGGGCGGGCAGTATAAAAGGCGGCAGAGTCCATTTCCTGCGGTAGATGGGATTTTAGTGGCACCGCCAGTAACGATGTTATCCATTTATTAAAATATAGGAGGAAGATACATGAAGAATTTTTCGAACTTTACGTACCACATGACCACGGAAATCGTTTTTGGTAAAGATACCGAGATGCAAACGGCCGAACTGATTAAAAAGTACGGCGGCACAAAAGTCCTGATCGTTATGGATGGCGGCGGTTTTATCAAAAAATCAGGATTGTTCGATCGCGTTGCCGGTACACTGGATGCCGCCGGAATCCCTTATCTGGAACTGGAAGGTGTGCAACCCAATCCGCGCCTCTCCCTTGTCTACAAAGGGCTTGAACTGGTCAAAAAAGAAAACATCGATTTCATGCTGGCCATCGGCGGCGGCAGCACCATTGACACCGCCAAAGCCATTGCCCTTGGCATGGTGTACGATGGAGACCTGTGGGATTTCTTTTCACACAAAGCGATTCCGCAGAAAACGGCGCCGGTCGGGGCCATCAGCACAATCGCTGCAACGGGCAGCGAAACCAGCGGTTCCGCTGTGATCATGGACGATATAAACACCCATACGAAATACGGGTTTTTGTACAATCACATCCGGACAGTATTTGCCATTATGAACCCCGAGTTGACCTATACGGTGCCGGCCTACCATACCGGCGCGGGAACCGCAGATATCCTCGCGCATACGTTTGATTCCTACTTCACCTACGGTACCTCCTATTTGGCGGACAGGTTTAGTGAAAGCACCATGTGCACCGCGGTCAAATTCGGTCCCATCGCATTGAAAGATCCCACCAACTACGAAGCAAGAGCGGAATTACTGCTTACGTCTTCTTTCAGCCACAACGACACATGCCGCATCGGGCGTGCACGCCTGCCGTTTACAGGCGGGGGACACAATCTCGAAGGGCATGTGAGTGGCATGCTGGACACGGCGCACGGTGCGGGGCTAGCCGTGATGATGCCCGCTTTGCTGCAATACGTGCTCGACCACGACGAGACAACGATTTCCAAAATCGCGCAGTTCGCAATCAAGGTCTTTGCCGTCGATCCCAATCCGCTTGAGCTCAAAGAAGTGGCACAGGAAGGCATCGACCGTTTTCGCGTCTGGCTCAAGGAGCTGGGGATGCCCGAAACGCTGCATGAATTGGCGCACAGGGAGATCACGGATAAGCATATCGATGACCTGGTCGAATCTTTGCGGTATGATGAAAATGGCCTTTTGATGGCCTTTGGCCACTCCACCAAAGAGGATGCCAGAAACATTTTCCTGTCCGTCCGGTAGACGCCAGATCATATCAAAAAGACACAAGCAGAGCGCTATCGCTCTGCTTGTATTTATAATCCGAAATGAATGCATTGGCCAAGCCAAACAGTGTGGTGTAATCGTGTAGAGGGCAATTCGTGTACGATGATGCTAGTCCAGATATTTTATAAAATCGTGCAGCAGCCCAATGTCCCACAAAAGGCTTGAAACCAGGTACTTATTGCGGATTTCACGCGAACCGATGAAGGCGTCTATCGTATCCTTGTGGTCAAAGCCGATGTCCTGCGGTGTGGTGGGGATGCCCAGCGCACGAAGTCGCGCAATGGTGGCCTCTGCATCGGGCAGTTCATCGCCGATGGAACGGACGATTTCATCCCAGTGCAAAAGGATCTTCGACAAGCGGCTAGCATGACCGTCGGCATCGTTCTTGTGCCACAGGTCGCGTTCACCGTTGATAATGGAGGGTGCGACGCTTCCAAAGATGCGGATCATATCGGCCCTCCACGCGTCCTCGGAGAAGCCCGCGCGCTTTAACTGGGCAAATGCCTTGTCTGGCACGAGGGTGGGTAGATGCTGGTACAACCGCAGACACAGGCAGGTGCCAACGCCAACCTGAATGCCGTGCAGTTCGGCCTCCCCGTGGCGTTGCAGCGTGACCATTTCCCAGATGTGCGAGAAATAATGCTCCAGACCGGAGGCCGGACGGGAAGAACCTGCAAACGACATGGCGACGCCGGAAAGCACAAGCCCTTCGATCACGCATTTGATGGCTTCCGGTTCGCGGTTAATCAGCCCTTCCGCATTGTCAAGGCATTTTTGCACACAATAGCGCATCAAGTGCGCCATCGAATCGCAGTATGCCTCCTCAACAACGATCTTGGCAATGCGCCAATCGCACAGCGCAATGCATTTGGCCAAAACATCGCCCAGTCCCGCCATCAGCATGCGCAGCGGGGCGTCTTTCATGATATCAAGATCCGCAATGATGGCGATTGGGCAGGCATTGTAAAGGCTGACCTTAAGCCCGTTTTGAACCATGGAGGAGGAGCCGGAGGCATAGCCGTCCATGGAGGGTGCGGTACCCACCACCATGGAGGGGATTTTGGCGATGTGGGCCAACACTTTGCAAGTGTCGTTGATCACACCCGATCCTACCGCCAAAACGACGTCGCAGGAGGGATCAAAGGCCATCGAGGCGCTGCCGACGGTGAACTCGTCCGGCTCAAGATGTGCGTCAGGTTCAATGGGGAAAATAAAAAGCGTATACGATACGCCCGCGTTTTTCAGTATTTCCATGACTTTCTCGCCCGCAACCTTATAGGTGGTAGGATCACACACGACAAAGGGTTTTTTAAAGCCGAAAGTACGCAGCGCTTCGGGAACCAGTCCAATGACGCCCGATCCGATCCTAAGGTATTTCAGCTCGGTGGCATGCACCATCCCGCATTCGCAAGCATGGCCGCCCTCTTTTAGCAGCTCGTCATAGGACATCGTCGTGAAATCAATCATTCGCGCACACACCTTTCGTTCATATCCGCGCGTACTCGATGGAAACGCGCCGGAAGGGAACCATATAAGCAATATTTTACCATCTGCATCAGATAATTGTAACCGTTTGTATTATTAAGATTAAGCATTGCGTAGTCATTTGTCAATTGACGGGCGAAGGACGGTGGACGGTTGGTGTGGGCAGTCTTGACTACAGGCTAGTATTACAATTAATAAATCGGTTATTACGTATACCGGAATTACTTGAGATAGTGATTGTTAGGTCGTGAAGGGACGGAAAATATGCCGCTTGTATTTAATGCGTTGAGGTTAAAATGTAAGGCAGCGGATATATTAAAAAGCATTTCAAGAGATATGTTTGTAATCATATTGGGAGCTTCTATTTCGCCCAAATAGGAACGGCTAATGCCTGCTTTTTCGGCAAGCTGTTTCTGCGTCATCCCTTCACGCTTCCGGGAGCAAGCGATATTCAGGCCTAATGCTATGTATTTATCCTTGTTTTCAAATGCTATTTTCATGTTTCTGCCCATATTTCTACTGACTATTTATTCCCGAACATATTCCGCTATATCCTCTAATGAGCAATCAAGCAATTTGCATAACTCATTTAATGTATTCGTAGATACCGGCATAATTTTTTTAAGCGTTGAACAGTGCTGTTGCTAATACCGTGTTTCACTCGTAAAGTGTAAGTGGTAAAGCCTTTCTTTCCATAGTTCTCCACAATGGATCAAAAATAATCATAAATAGCACTCCTTTTACTCTTACATGCTTCTATTATAAAAAAAGTGCTATACAGATTTTAGCGATACGTTTACCATGCTAAACAGTCATGGCTGAGAAGAAACTTATACAAGATTCAAAGTGGGCGTACTCCTATTTCTCAGGTTCATAATCAAATATATCACTGGGAGAACATTCTAAAATATCACACAATGCTTCCAGATTTGTATATTTGATCGACTTCGTTTCATTGTTAACCATTCGATTGAAGTTTTGATAACTCATACCCAACTGCTTGTAAAGCCAATATTTTGTTTCGCCCTTTTGTTCTAAAATATCAATAACCCTTAATTTAATCATATGAATTGTCTCCAATATCTAATGTAATAAGTAGATATTAGAGCATGACACATCTTTACATATAGACTATTACATTATATAATGCAATAGTCTATATGTTTAGGAGGAAAAACCATGGAACATTACCGAGCAATCAAAATACAGTCAGGTGGCGCGATATGAATAATAAAAGTGAGGATCAATGCGTACAGAACGCCCTTGAGGCCGTGGCAAAAGAGAATGGAATCAGCGTAGAAAGTGTCAGGCGCGAAATAGCAATTGCCATAGCGGCAGCCCGCGAAAATAAAGATCCTGCCATTCAGGCGTTTTGGGCGTCTGTAGAAGGCAAAGACGAGGATTCTCCACGGATGGAAGACGTGCTTGTGTATATTGTTCAGATAAACAAAGGCATAGCGGATTGAAAAAGCCCAATGAGAACGTCAGGCATGGGCTATGGTGCTGTGATTTATAGCAGGGGACAAGGGGATAGGAACCATGTTCCATAAATGATGGATGCTAAAAGCACCTTATTGCATAACTAGTAGCATAGCCTTTAAGGCGCATTAAAAAAAACCGACGAAGCCGGGTTTTTCTGTCTGCTATTCCTCAAAACAAAAATCGTTGAGTTCCTTAAAATTCAAAAACTCCGAAAGTGTTTTGTTCAAACCAATTGCGATGTGGTGAAGCGTTTGAACGCGTGGATTCTTGGTAACGCCGCGTACGATATTGTCAACGGTAGACTGATTGAGTCCGCTCATAGACGCTAGTTTATTGTATGCAATGCCACGTTGCTTGCACAATGTGCATATGCGCATAACAATTATTTCAGAGTAATTCATAAGTATCTCCTACGTGTATTTGGGCTATCTCTTTTATAATAGCTGAAAGCATTTGTCAAAACACCCGATAACGGGTTGGTATTTGAATTAAAATATGATAAAATACCTATATACGGGTAGCATCTGATAAGGAACTGTGTAGACGATGATGTCAGGTGGTTGCGATATGAATAAGAGCGTGGAACAGTCGGTAAAGAAGGCTCTTGCAGACGTGGCAAAGAAAAATGGAATCAGCGTAGAAAATGTCATGCGTGAAATGGAAATTGCCATAGCTGCCGCCCGCGAGAATTCCGATCCTGATGTTCAGGCTTTGTGGAATTCTATACCCGGCAAAGACGTTGATTCTCAACTGCCGGAAGAAGTAATTGCGCATATTGCTCAATTGAACGATGACATGACGGATTAAAAAGTGTTGTATGGGTTGCCCGACAAAGGCTACAGTGATTTAATTCATGACAAGGGAAACGTATTGTGCTGATAAATTGGGCTGTTTATGCGGGAGCGCTGTATTGGTCTGAACGTAAGGATGGACTCTCAAAACATGGTTGATAATTGGAAGCGATTGAAGCATGGATAGGGAGAGGAACGATGCAATTTCGATCAAGAGTGGACGTCTATCTGGTCGTCTATGACTGGGATACGGTCAGGTTATTCAAAATGATGTTTCCACCAAAAATTAATCATCGCATAAACATATATCAACCGAAACCCCTAATTCCCGTTTGGGAACTGGGGGTTTATTATCTGTCTCGGTTACTTAGATCGCAAAAGGGAACGCTGATTACCAGCCTAATTTTTATTCTTTATTCTGTATCCCTTCGTAGTTGTATTTGCCGGTGCGTACTTTGATGATGCTGTCAACTTAGAAGATGAATATCTATCCTTTACCAATCGTTGCTTATAACCTTGCCGCCAACAAAATATAATGGAAATATATCCATTTCCTTAAACGAAAGGAGAACCATGAAACCAAGAGCGGACATAAAAACCCGTGCCGAGCAACTTTCAAAGAGCGCAACAACGTCGTCTCTTTGCAGGCCTCCTATTTGTTATCTTTGATATTCTGCAAATCTACCTGCCCAGGCTGATTGCCCGTATGAACCCGGCCGTTTACTACGTCATGCGCAACGGTGTACGCATGATACATCCTTCCATAACTTTTTCGTTTACACTCGTCTCGCTGTTCTTGATGATGCCCCTTGGGGTGGGATATGCGGCCTTTTGCATCCGTACGTATCGCGGTGAAACCAGCAGCGTCGCCGAAATTTCCACGATGGCTTTGCCCAATACGGTCGCGACCTAGGCGGTATGCTCAGGGTGTGCTGTTCATCGTGCTCTGGTCACTGCTGTTGATCATACCCGGCATTGTGAAAGCCGTTGCCTATTCCATGACAAAGTATATCCTGGCTGAGAATGAACACATCGGTGGAAAGAAGGCGATTCAACTCTCCATGCGCATCACGGACGGTCTAAGGATGGACATCTTCGTCTTTTTCCTAAGGTTTATTGGCTGGGCTATATTAACCGGTATTACGCTGGGGCTGTTGGGTATTTATACAACCCCCTACATAAACACAAGCATTGCCGGACTGTACCATGAGTTGAAGCAGGAAGCCATCGCCCGTGGTGCTGTCTCCGAAGAGGATTTCTCGTAGATGTGTTCGTATACCGTACCACACGGACAGGAACGACCCCTGCTCTGAAGAGAGACAGGTGTTATGTTTGGATATCCTTCGTATGGTAAAAACCCAAAAGCCCAATTCCTGTGTGGGAATCGGGCTTTTTATCGTATTGCTTTTGTAGTTGATAGGACAGGGAACTTGGATTATCAGTCCGTTTATTCCACGTCCTGCAGGGCGTCGTAGCCTTCTTCACCAGTGCGTACCTTGATAACGTTCTCAACATCGTACACGAAGATCTTCCCGTCGCCGATATGACCGGTATACAGAACTCTCTTTGCCGTTTCAATGACCGTTCTCACCGGAACCTTGCTGACAACAATCTCCACTTTGATCTTTGGCAGCAGGCGGGTTTCAAACTCAACGCCACGATAGTTTTCGCTCATGCCCCCCTGAATGCCATAGCCCAGTACGTTGGTCACCGTCATGCCCGTTATGCCGATTTTGTCCATGGCATCTTTCAACGATGCAAAACTATTTTGCTTTGTTATGATTTGAACGTTTGTCATCTTAACATGAGAAGCCGATGTAGGCGCCTGTACATGCTGTACGGGTACGGCATGTTCCATCGGAACGCTGCCAGTAGCGGCAACAGGAACTGGAGCAGGAACCGTGACATCGTGATCATATCTCTCTGCTGCATTAGTGTAATCGATGGTTACAAAATCCGGATAACCATGATTGCCATGCTCGCCAAGATCCAACCCCTCGATCTCCTCTTTCACGGAGACGCGGATGCCCATCGTTTTCTTCAGAAGCACCCAAACCAGTATGGTAGCGGGGAAGACAAATGCTGCGATACTCACAACGCCCAATGCCTGATTGCCCAGCAGTTCAAAGCCGCCGCCGAAGAACAACCCATTCAAAGATCTGATGCCGGCAATGCCGTCCTGTGCGAACAAACCGACAAACAACGTACCCAGTACGCCGTGCACAAGATGAACGGACAAGGCGCCGACCGGATCATCCAGTTTTTTGCGGTCAAAGAACATGACGGAAAGCACGACAAGTACACCGGAAATCGCGCCGATAATCAATGAACTTGTAACGCTTACGTACGCACAGCAAGGCGTAATGGCGACAAGTCCTGCCAACAAGCCGTTGATCGACATGCCCAGATCCGGTTTCCCGATGACCATCCAGGAGGTTGCCGTGGCTGTTATGATAGCCATAATGCCCGCCGTGTTGGTGGTAACCACGATGTGGGAGATTGCCATTGCGTCCGCCGCCATGGTGGATCCGGGATTGAACCCGAACCAACCAAACCACAAGACGAATGCGCCAATCGTTGCAAGGCTCATATTGTGACCCGGAATGGGATGAATCTTGCCGTCTTTCGAATATTTCCCGATTCTGGGTCCAAGAATGATTACGCCGGACAAAGCGGCCCAGCCGCCAACGGAGTGTACGACAGACCCGCCTGCAAAATCCAGCATGCCCAACTGTGCGAGAAATCCTCCGCCCCAAATCCAATGGCCTACGATTGGATAGATAAACGTGCATAGAATCAATGAAAATACGATGAAGGATAAATATTTAACGCGTTCCGCAACTGCGCCAGAAACGATGGTAGCGGCGGTTCCACAGAATACCAATTGGAAAAAATACTTGGCCCAAAAAGGGATGCCAGCCCATGATATGGAAGAGTAAACACCCTGATAAGCGGCGCCTACTGCGGGAGAGTTGTCAGCTCCGCCTGCCATAAACAGGCCTTGTAAGCCCATAAATCCATTTCCGTCTCCAAACATCAAACCCCATCCCAGAATAAGAAAGCCGAGTGAGGCTACCGCAAAAACAATAAAGTTTTTGGAGAGTATGTTTACCGAGTTTTTTTGACGGGCAAGCCCGCTCTCAACCGCTGCAAAGCCGAGATTCATAAAGAAAACAAGGACTCCTGCAAAAATCACCCAAATAGTATCTAAAATCACACCTGTTTCCATAAAAGCTCCCTCTTTCTTTTATTTAATAAAAATTTGAATAAAAAAAGACGTCGAACAATATAATTTGTTCGGCGCCATTGCCTTATATATAATTTGTGCTTTCCTGTTCCACATTAGCAAATAAATGAAACACTGTCAATGCCCATGTTGCATGATAAAAGGTGTGATGGGTCGGGGTTTCCTGTTCGCTTGCAAGAAAAGGGCTGAGCCTGAAGGCAAGGCCCACAGTGCCGGTTAAGGTACCGGATGCTAGGACTTTTAAGCGGCCATATTGGAAGCGTTATGCCGTACATATAATATCCGGATACAATTGGTTGAAGCCGTTGAAAAAAACAATGCCGCGTGATAGATTAAGGAAGTTGGTATGATGGATTAAACAATATATCCAATCGTAAAGATGGGGCGCATATATGGACAAAGTATTTTTATTTCTTATTACCTGTTCGATCGCGGCGGTTTTCGGATGTATCGCAAAACACTATAAAATAGCGGCAGGCGCGTTTATGGGCGCACTTTTAGGCGCAGCGGCGTTTAACATTCTTCTTGGCAAAGCTTTTTTTTCAACAGATGTTCGAAAGGTAGTCCAGATATTTTCCGGCGCACTCATCGGCAGCCAGATACTGCGCTCCAACATCGCTCAATTGAGAAAGATAATCGTTCCGACGATCGTGCTGATCGTGGGTTTGATGGTCATGAACTTCTGCACGGGCTTTCTGCTTACCAAGTTTGGGGGGCTGGACGCCGCAACCGCACTATTTTCCAGCGCTCCCGGCGGACTTTCGGACATGGCCATCATTGCCGAGGATATGGGGGCAGATACCGTGGTCGTGGCGTTGATGCAAATGCTCAGGGTCATCGCTGTTTACCTTATTTTTCCACAGATCATCAGCAGAATGCTTGCAAAACGCAGGACGCAACCCGTTGACAATGTACCGATGCAGGAACAACATCCCGATCAGGAGGTTGTTCCTATCGTGAAGCAGACGGAGGCTCTCCCCCTATCGGCGAAGCAAAGGACGACAGGGTTTGCCATTACGATGTCTTCAGCAGCGATCGGTGGCATACTCGCATCGTTGGCGGGCGTTCCGGCCGGTCCCATGGTAGGAGCGCTGTTTTTTACCGCCATTTCAAACGTTGTGTTTAACCGAGGGTATTTTCCCCGCAAGATCCGCCCGGTTATCCAAATACTGGCAGGCGCATACATCGGATCGAAAATGAACGCGGACACGCTGACAGCACTGAATACTCTTTTCGTGCCTGCCATTATTTTGGTGATTTGTCTGGTCGGGTTCTCGATGGCACTCGCTTTTCTGGTGCATAAATTTACCAAGCTGGATTTCGGCGTATGTCTTTTGGGGTGTGCGCCTGCGGGCGTACAGGAGATGTCGCTTCTGGCGGACGATCTGGGTGTGGATTCGACGAGGGTCGCGATCATGCACACGTTTAGGCTTTCCTCCGTCATTGCCTTTTTTCCCATACTGTTGCGCACACTTTGCTCTTTATTGTAATACGAATAGGGACATACGCGAATCCCATGGGGTTCGCGCTTTTTGTATTGCGCTTGTATCGTTATAGTGGCAGGATCTTCTATATCCTAGACGTATAACCGGTATATGCGGACGGACATCTGCCCAACTTTGTCAATTATTATGTGGGCGATGGCTCTTTGGAGGATGCCATGCCCATGCTGGACATGGAAAGAATCTATCTGGTATATTGCCATACGGACAGCGCTTCCATACTGGGGGCCCAGAAGTTGGTGAATGCGGGATTTATGCATGTTTACAGGCTCAAAGGCAATTGCGATACCGGGATGGAAGTTGGATATACCGTTGAAAAGGGCGGGGAGACTTCGGACTCATGGTGAGATTAAGAATATGTATATCGTTCCAATAAGATACACCCTCTCCATAAAACCGTAATCCACGTATGGATTGCGGTTTTATCGATGATGGACAAATCATGATTCACCTGGCGGTGTTCGTTGCTCAATGATCCCAATATTGGCTCCGCTTGCCGCTGCTCTTTCACCGACAGCCCTGCCGGGCTTTTATTTGAATGTCCTACCGACCCTTCAAACAACCGGATTGCATAAAATGTGTCTTGACAGCGCAGAGAAATTCGATATAATAAACACGAACATACGTTCTTATTGGTTTTTGGACAAAGGCTATCAATCGATGGCGAAAGGGGCGTGCCGGTTTGGATATTTTTGATAAGCTGCAGATCCTTGCTGATTCAGCAAAATACGATGTTGCCTGCACGAGCAGCGGGACAAACAGGAACGCATTAACTGGAAAAATCGGAAACGCCGTTGCCAGCGGCATCTGCCATAGCTTTTCAGCCGATGGACGCTGCATATCGCTTTTAAAGGTGCTTTTGAGCAACGTATGCGTGTACAACTGCAAATACTGCGTTAATCGTTCGTCAAATGACATACAAAGGGCAACCTTCACCCCGCGTGAGCTTGCGGAGCTGACCATCAATTTCTACCGCCGCAACTATATTGAGGGCTTGTTTCTAAGCTCGGGAATCGTTAAAAACCCGGACTATACCTGCGAGAAAATGATTGAAACGCTGCGATTGCTCCGGGAGGACTACGGGTTTAACGGCTACATTCACGCCAAAGCCATTCCCGGAGAAGACAACTTACTGCTGTCAAGGCTGGGGTATCTGTCGGACCGCATGAGCGTAAACATCGAATTGCCGTCACAAAGCAGTCTTAAGATGCTAGCACCCGATAAATCCAAGATTTCGATACTGCGCCCTATGGGTCTGATCAGTGATAAAATCCAGGAAAACCGTGCTGATATTGCTCGGTTAAGACATGTCGACCGTTTTGTACCGGCAGGACAAAGCACGCAAATGATTGTAGGCGCGACGAGTGAAAGCGATTATCAGATACTAAAACTATCTGCTTCGCTGTATAAAAAGTACAAATTGAAAAGAGTGTTTTACGCGGCTTACATTCCCGTCGTGGATAACCCGCTGTTACCGGCGGTTACCACAAAACCACCGCTTTTACGCGAGCACAGGCTGTATCAGGCGGACTGGTTGCTGCGCTTCTATGGATTCTCCGCGGATGAACTGCTCGATGAGCATCATGCGAATTTCAATCCCTATCTGGATCCCAAATGCAACTGGGCGCTCAATCACATGGAATTGTTTCCCGTGGAAGTGAACAAGGCTCCAAGGGAAGCGCTGCTTAGGGTTCCCGGCATCGGTGTAAACAGCACAAAGCGAATATTGACCGCAAGGCGGGTATCAAGGCTTGATTTTTCGGGTTTGAAAAAAATCGGGGTTGTGCTCAAAAGAGCGCAGTATTTCATCACTTGCGGCGGACAAGTGATAAAGGGATTGAAGTTGAGCGATGACAGTATCCTGCGTTCGCTGGTTTCCGCGAAATGCAGGCAAATGATGCCCGGGAGGCAAACCGGGCAGATGAGCTTTTTTGACAAGCAGGTTACAAGGGAGGATGTCGTAAAATGCCTGAGCGGTCAGATATAGTGTATGTGTATGATGGATCGTTTGAAGGTTTTTTGTGCTGTGTTTTCGAAAGCTATGAAAAAAAGGAGAGGCCCTTGGATATAAAAAGCGCAAGTGCAATGCAAATGACGCTTTACCACACCCGGGTGATCGATACGGATTGTGCCAAAGCGGACAGGGTTAAGGCTGGAATCAGGCGAAAAGCATCCTGGGATGTATACGACATGGTCGAGTTTGGGTTCTATACCTGTTGGCCGGGAAAAGAGCGGCTGATACTAAACTTTGTAAGGCTTGGCATGAAATATGGCAAGAAAACGGTATCCATGTTAACGGATGATACGGTGAACGATCTGCAAAAAGCCGTCAATGCCCTGATACGGGAAAGTCATCAGTTCACAGGATTTATCCGTTTTTCGCTTTACGACGGGGTTTTGGTAGCCGGTATAGAGCCAAAGAATTATGTGTTGCCCCTGTTGGCACCTCATTTTTGCGACCGCTATGCAAACGAAACATTTATGATCTATGACATGACGCACAACGATGCCCTGATGTACAGACCCCAACAATTCATTATTCTTCCCGTGTTCGGGTTTGAGCAGCCCGACGCGGATGCGGACGAATTGAGGTTTCGTTCCCTGTGGAAATTGTTTTACGACACCGTATCCATCGACGAGCGTGCCAATTCCAAATGTCGCATGACGCACATGCAAAAACGGTATTGGAAACACATGACTGAAATGCAGGAGTGCGTTGTGCCGAAGATTGGCGAGGAGGACAGGCAAAGCGCATTGGCGAAATACACAAATCTTGTGCTTGAGGATTATACGGATGACTATTTTGTTACATAAGTTGATTAATTGGAATCGTAATGATAAAATAATATAGGTTAACAATACAAAAATAATGTTTATGAGATAGTATTACGCAAACGCGTGGTCGTATTTCAATTATAGAAAATCTTTGGCGAATAATCAGAGTGCTAGCATATTTGTGGGAGTAAACAATGCGAAAAATATACATTATGCCTGATGTAATAGGACAAATGAATATAACGCATGATGAAGAAAGTATGATTCGTTATGAAAATCTCATGATATGCATGAGTACAAGCCCTATACTTTCTCTGGCAGCGATATTGACATATTATTTTCAAAGCACTTTATCAATCAATCCCGTTACAGAAAGGATCGCAGCTAGCTTAATATTGATCGGGTTAGCCATGGTGATGGAAATCTCTTCAAGAATACTCAAAACTCAACGACTGGCACAACATATACAAACCATTACATTATCCACCGCCTTATTTTTTATCATATTGGAATTCTATTCTGTGTTCGGTCCTGCTGTTTGGACGCTTGCCACATGCTTGGCTGTTTTGGCCATGATGCGAACAAAAAAAGTATGTTGGTGATACTATTATCCGTAATATTATTTCTAATTATCTACATAACGCCCAGAACGTATATCTTTATTTCACAGATGCCATATTATTATGGGCAAATCGTTGCCTTCTTGCTCCTGTCGATCACCTCTTTCAGCGTGGGAAAAATCATTACCAATCGACACAGACAGGTCATAAACCAATATGAAGAGTTACATCAATCGCAAGAACGGTTGTCCGTCATACTGTCATCGGTTGCCGATGGCGTGATCACAACAAGGCCAAATGGCACCATAGAGTTTATGAATCCGGTTGCCGAGGAAATGACGGGCTGGAGTGTTTATAAAGCGCAAGGAGAGAAATTTGAAGATATATTCAGGATCATAAATGAATTTTTAAGAGAAAGTGTTGAGAATCTTGTGCGGGTTGTTCAAAGAACCGGGAAGATGTACGAACTGGAGAATCATACCATCCTCATTTCGAAAAAATGTCGAGAGATCAATAGAGGATTCTGCAGTTCCGATAATTGACAACACCGGGGTAATGACCGGCTGTGTATTGGTTTTCGCGATTGCACCGAGAGAAGGGAGCGGAGAAGACGGATCGAGTATATCAGCTACCACGATCAGTCGATGAGTTTATACAACCGCAGATTCTTTGAAGAGGAGTTGAAACGGCTCGATACCGAACGAAATTTGCCGGTATCGATTTTGTATGCAGATATCAACGGATTAAAAACGATCAATGATGTATTTGGACATAAACGTGGGGATAAACTGATTAAAATGGTTTCTACGAGCATTAAAACATCATGTCGTACCGATGAGATAATTGCCCGCGTCGGTGGTGACGAATTTGTTATTTTGCTTCCAAAAACAAATGTAACCGCCGTTGAGGCACTGGCAAAGCGAATAGCACTAGAAGTTGAAAAAAAGGAAATAAACGATATCAAAATTTTCATAGCAATTGGATGGGATACGAGAAATTGTATCACTGAGCCAATATTGGATGTTATGCAGAATGCTGAAAACAAGCTGATTATGTCCTTGCCCTGCATGAGAGATGGGATGGTAGCGGTTATCCTTCGGGCATGGAGGGAGAGAAGATTCCCTGGGAATCCAGAGTAATTGCCATCTTAGATGCATACGATGCGATGACATCGGTAGGCTACTGCCCGGAAGCTATCAGCGAAGAGAAAGCGATTGCAGCGATAAAAAAGAATGCAGGGACCAAATTTGATCGTGATATTGCCAAAACATTTGTCGAAAAGGTATTGGGGAAAGCCTGGTGAACGCGGTATTGTAGAAATTAATTTGGTATTGATGCGATGGCATTGAAAGATAGCGGCTATGGAATGATTTGTTAGATAATGATGGAGAGGTGATCCGACAGGTGTTTGTCATAAAGACTCACCGTATTCCAGCAGTATAGCAACGTCGATTGCTACGGTGGACATAAGAAACACCGCGTAAACCGAATGATACGGAATGCCCGCGATGAAATCGCTCTAAGGAGTTGCTGAAAACGGCATCTATATACAATGGCATGTGGAATTGTAACGATTTGCCGTGTGCATACAAGTGATGAAATGGTATAATAGACTGAAGATGATCCGATTTGTGCGTGCAATGGCAGGCATACAGCAAAATACTATGGAGAAATCAGATAAGGAGATATGCTATGAATGCAAAAGAACGCGTAATTGCAGCAGTCAACAAACAGGAGGTCGACGCTATCCCCAGCGGATTTTCCTATCACTTCCCCAAGGGCAACGAATATGGCGACGCCGGGGTAAACGTCCATATGAAGTTTTTCAACGAAACGGGCGGGGATATCCTAAAGATTATGAACGACAACCGTATCCCCAGCATGAGCAACGTCAAGACGGCGGCGGACTGGAAAGACGTCCGTTCAATCAGCCTTTCAGATCCATGCTTTGCCCGCCAAATTGATTTGATGAAGCGCCTTATGGACAAGGTGGATCCTGCATATTTTTCCATGGGCACGCTGCACGGCGTGGTTGCTACCTGCCGTCATGCCACCAGCGAAGGGTATACATTTGCGCAAACACGCGAAATTATGTGCGCGCACTACAGGGAAAACAAACAGCCCATCACCGACGCGTTCAAGCGCATGGCGGACAGTCTCTCGCGTTTCGCCCAGGCCTATGTATCGGTGGGATTGGATGGCATAATGTACGCTTCGCTGGGTGCGGAAAAGCAGTATTTCACCGACGAAGAATATGCGGATCTTGTGGCGCCGTTGGATCAGCAGGTCATGAATGTTATACACAATTCCAAAAATTGCATCAGCTTTTTGCACATGTGCAAGGAAAACCTGGGCATGGACCGCTACAGAAGCTACGCCGACTACGCCGACGCGTTTAACTGGGGCGTGTACGAAACTGATTATTCGCTGGAGAAGGGCCGTGAACTGTTCGGCGGCAAATGCATATGGGGCGGTTTGGAGAATCGATCGGGCGTGTTGGTAGACGGTTCCACGGAGCAGATCGAGGCGGAAGTCAAAAAGGTGGTCGACGGCTATGGCCGTACCGGATTTATCCTAGGCGCGGACTGCACGCTGCCCACCAGCCTTGACCACAAGCGTATCAAAGCGGCGGTGGACGCGGCGCACAAGTGCTGATCCTTCGTTGGGGCACCTGCAAAGAAGAGATAGCGATGTCATGAAAAGCGGGTGAGCCCGCGCGTGTAGCGTGTGAAACAAACATCTCCAGGCAGCTTGTCGCAGCTTGGAGATGTTCTGATTTCCTCAAAAAATTGCAATTACCTCGATGATTAAAGAATCCATGCTATTGATGATTGGGCGAAGAAGATATAGAATGATATAATCGAGTGACAAGGTATACATAATGTTTTTAAAGGGGACAGACTATAATATGATTCATGAGATAAACCCAATGCGGTTTAACAACGCATTTAAGCAAAAACCGCCCTCGGAGAAGGACTGCTTTTTGTACTACGAAAGCAATAAGCTTCTTTTGCAAAGATCAGAGGAGGGATTGGCCTTTCCGAGATTTCGATTACTTTCAACCGATCTTTGGCAGTATGCCGAATACATGTTTTCCATCGACGATGAGGCATTTTACCTGCTGCAAACCGAGTTTGATTCAACCGCAGAGCCCTTTGAATTGTACCCGGTAAGGCAATTTCGGGAATTTGACCCAAGATGGATGGCGTTTGCAGGCATCACAGGCTGGCAGCTGAGCCGCTGGAAAGAAACACACAGATTTTGCGGCCGGTGCGGAGAGAGAGCAGCCGCAAGTGCGAACGAGCGTGCCATTGTATGCCCTGCTTGTGGGCTGATTGAATATCCGAAGATATCGCCTGCGGTTATCGTGGCCGTAATGGACGGTGACAGGCTGCTTATGATAAACAGTAAAAATGCGCCCGTAGACCGGTATCATCTGGTGGCGGGGTTTGTGGAAATCGGCGAAACGCTGGAACAGGCAGTGGCAAGGGAAGTTCGTGAAGAGGCGGGCATCAACATCAAAAACATCCGCTATTATAAGAACCAACCATGGTCTATTTCCGATACGATAATGGTTGGTTTTATAGCGGAACTGGACGGCGATGATGCCTTGACGCCACAGGAAAGCGAAATCAATGACGCCAAATGGTTCCACAGAACCGAAATGCCGTTGAACCAGACCACGGCCAGCATCGGCAGCGAAATGACCAATAGCTTCCGCGCGGGCATACTAAAAGAGATTTAGGGTATTTCTTCGCTGTATAGAAAACAGTTAAGATAACTGTTGACCCAAACGATACAAAAAGAAGAAGCATGATATACATCATGCTTCTTCTTGAATATTTCGCTCGGGGGGAGTAGGCAACGCATTTGACTGCCATGAGATGCTGTTACAGGGACCCACGGTCCAGTTCAACGGCAGCTTCGTTCAATTGGCGCATGCAAAGCGCCATCGAGGTATCGCTGGGCATCCGCCAATCACCACGAGGGGACAGGCAGACGGAACCGACCTTTACGCCGTCGGGTAGACAAGAACGCTTAAATTGTTGAGTATAGAACCTTCGATAAAAGGTTTGCAGCCATTTTAATATCACCTTGGGGGCATATGCGCCCTCGAATGCGATGATGGCGAGCTTGAGGATTTTACCAGGCGTAAATCCGTTGCGTATCATATGGAATAAGAAGAAATCATGCAGCTCGTAGGGCCCGACCACGTTCTCGGTTTTTTGTGTAATGTTCCCAGACAGGTCCGCCGGTAACAGTTCTGGGCTGATGGGCGTGTCCAAAATATCCAGTAAGGCTTTTTTGACATTTCCGTTTTCCGTTGTATCGGCATACCAGGATACCAGATGTTTGACCAGCGATTTGGGCACACCCGAATTAACGCCGTAATGGCTCATGTGATCGCCGTTGTAGGTGGCCCATCCCAAAGCAAGCTCGGACAGATCGCCCGTACCCACGACAAGGCCGTGGACTTGGTTGGCAACGTCCATCAAAATCTGCGTCCGCTCGCGGGCTTGCGTGTTTTCATACGTGACGTCATGGACCGAGATATCGTGGCCGATATCGCTAAAATGCTGCAAACAGGCCTCTCTGATGGAAATCTCCTTTGCGGTGATGCCCAGTTCTTTCATAAGCGTCAGTGCATTTTGGTAGGTCCGGTCGGTGGTGCCCATACCTGGCATTGTAATGCCCACAATGTTTTCCATGGGCAGTTTTAGAGATTGCACGGCCTGCACCGTTACCAACAACGCAAGCGTGGAGTCCAACCCACCGGACAGGCCGATCACCGCCTTTTGAATGCCTGTTTTGCGCATTCTTTCGCAAAGACCGGTAGACTGCAATTTGAATATCTCCTGACACCGGCCGTATTTTGCATCGGGATCCTTGGGCACAAACGGATGCGGATCGACGGCAAAGCTCTCCTTGACATCTCCGTCGTCCTGCATATCGAAGTATAACACGCGATAATCAACCGGTTCGACTTTGCCCATGAAGCTGTTAAATTTTCTTCGGTCGTTCATCAGTTTTTCGATATCGATATCGGCAAACGTATACGCCGATTGATCGAGAAAGTTCATTTCACGTACGATGGTGTCGTTTTGAGCGATAAGGGCATGCCCGCTGAACACGACATCCGTCGTCGATTCGCCCTGCCCGGCGGAACAGAACAAATAACCGGCATAACACCGTCCGGATTGCTGTTTGACCAATTCGCGGCGGTAGTCGGATTTTGTGACGGTCTCGTTGCTCGCGGACAAGTTCAACAGCAGATTGGCCCCATAAAGCGTATGGTGCGAGCTTTGGGGTATCGGCATCCACAGATCTTCGCAGATTTCCAGGCCAACGCAGAGCTGTGAATTTGTATTTTTAAAAAGAAGGTTTTCGCCAAAGGGCACATCCGTACCCGACAAATGGACGGTATCGCTGATGCGCGATAGGGAGGAAGCAAACCACCGTTTTTCGTAAAACTCATTGTAGTTGGGTAAAAAAGTTTTGGGAACGACGCCTAGAATCTTGCCCGCATGAAAAACAACCGCACAATTGAACAGTTGGTTATCCGCCTCCACCGGCATGCCGACGGCGGCGAGCATGTCGCATCGGCTGGTGGCTTTGAGCAGCTTTCCCAATGCACTGTGCGCGCCGGACAACAGGCTGTTTTGGTTGAACAAATCGCCGCAGGTATAACCGGTCAGCGATAGTTCGGGGAACACCATAATCCTTACACCGTCATGATCTGAACCGTTCTTAATGAGTTTTGCGATCTCATCCGCGTTGAAATCCGGGTCCCCGACTTTGACACGTGGAACCGCTACGGCTGCTCTTGTATACCCATATTTTGCTAATCTCACACGGATACCTCCATTAAAATTCCTATGATTAAACGGTTGGTTGCCGTTTTACCGTTGCAAATGTTTGGGCAAAATGCCTTTGAAACGGTGATAATACTGCCATGATTCATAATTCATTATACTACCGGCAAGTCCAAGGCGAAAGAGTTTTGTTTGCGTGAGATATATTCATCGGATTGTATGGCTATCTGTAATAAACGCCAGCGATCAGAAGCCCACCACTACAACGAATTTTATCTCGCCAACGCCACAGATTATACGCGGTATGTTTCATATAAATTATGGTGTGTGTACATCCTCGCGCATGCATTTTAAGTGCAGCTAAAGGGAAACATAGTCTACCGGCCTAGACGGACATCAGCCGATACAAAAATACAAACGTAAAAGATTTGGTATTAAGAGGAATATATTGGGAATGTACGTTTTTCATTTTCTGGTTGAGGGCTTTGCGCTCCTTGCATGCACAATTCTATTGTTGTGGATCGCAGGGATTCTTTTGATGAGATTCCATAATAAGCGAATTATGAACAACCGCAATGCAGCGCTTTCACATGAAGATATTGAGGACTATGCCCGCCACATTGCAGCCGGGCACACCGTTTCCAAACGGCGGAACCTTCTCAACTGGCCCATTCCAAGGATGAACGACAACTACGACGCCATACTTTCCACGTACAAGCAACTCAATGATTATGTTCAAAAAAAGCGGTTGGTTCCGGATACCGCGGAATGGTTGTTGGATAACTTCTATATCATTGAAGAGAGGGTCAAAGTAATCCGCAGGGATTCGGGAAGGAAAGCGTATCTGCGCTTGCCTGTGCTTGCATCGGGTTCGTTGAAGGGGCTTTTTCGCATTCTTGCCATCGCCATGGACATTGTCTCCTTTACCGACGGGCAGATAGACGATGCCGTTCTGGTGGGGTATTTGAACGCATACCAAACCCACAGCCCACTTTTTGACCGGGAGATCGTGGCAGTTTCAACGGTGATAAGCCTTGCGCTGATAGAGCGAATTCGGCAGTTGAGTAAAAATATCAAAGAAACACTGGTGCAATGGCAAAAAGTAGACCGGTTGGTGGATGAATGGCTGAAGAAGGACGGCCCGGATGCGGAAAAAATCATCAGGGTGTACATGAACGGCCTCAAAACCATGGACAAAGTAAATCCACGTTTTATTGAACACCTATTTTACCGTTTGAGAAGATCGGGACGCAGTTATGCGGGCGTTCAGAAAATCGTCGACGAACAGCTGGCAAAGCTGGGGACCGATACGGCGCAAATCATACAAAAAGAACACAGCGCCCAATCCAAAAACACGGTTTCAATGGGCAATTGCATCACCAGTTTGCGGTATTTATCCACGATGGACTGGTCGGTACTGTTTGAGGCAACGAGCTTTGTAGAGGAGATCCTCCGAAAAGACCCGTCCGGGACGTATCCACGTATGGATTGCGCAACGCGCAATTATTACAGAAACAGGGTGGAACAACTCGCGTCGGCCTGCGGCGTATCCGAATTTGAAATCGCGATGGGTGCTGTCGAACTTGCCAAGCAAGCGCAATCAAGCGCGCAACCGGATGGCTGCGTAGATACCGAACTGGAGCGCACGTGGCATATCGGGTATTATCTGATCGGCAAAGGACAAAAAGGTCTGTGCAAAAGGCAAACAAGCGCCGAAAAAACAAAACATCGAGCAAAACAAATTGTAAAAGCGCATCGGGGTGCTTTTTATTTTGGGTTTATTGGTCTGATCGTGCTGTTTTTGGTTGGCATTGCGATTGCGTATGCATATCTCGTTTCGACAACGCACGCGCTGCTGTTGTCTACCATCGCGGGCATCGCTGTGTTTTTGCCATGCTTGGAAATTGCGGTAAACGTGGTGAACTTTATCGTATGCAAAACAGTCCGCCCCGCGGTATTTCCCAAGATGGAGTTCGAGGATGGCATTCCGCCAAACATGGGTGCCATCGTGGCCGTTCCCACGTTGTTGCCAGATGAAAAAACCGTCGTGAATAACCTAAAAAATCTGGAAGGCCAGTACCTGCGTAATAGGGAACACAACCTTTATTTTGCTTTGATCGGTGCATTTTCTGATTCGGACAGTGAAAACTCGAATAGCGATGGGAAAATTATCGATACCGCGCTGGACATCGTATCCAAGCTCAACCGCAAGTACGCTGCAACGGGGGAGGATATCTTCTACTTCTTCCACAGGAAGAGCCGGTTCAACAAAGCCAACAATAGATGGTTTGGCTGGGAACGCAAAAGAGGCGCATTGATGGAATTTAACGATCTGGTTCTTGGATCCAAAGAAACGAGCTTTGCCTATCAGTCGTGCACAGCGCCGCCCTTTTCCAACATTAAATACATCATCACGCTGGACAGTGACACCATCCTGCCCATGGGCATGGCAAAAAAAATGGTGGAAACCATGGCGCATCCATTGAACCGGCCGGTTGTGGATACCCATATGGGTATTGTCGTGGATGGCTACGGCATCATGCAGCCTCGGATATACATAGACGGCGAAAGCTCGAAAGGAACGCTATTTTCAAGGATATTTGCGGGACATGAGGGCCTCGATCCGTATGCCCACGCCGTCTCTGATGTGTATCAGGATATGTTTGGGGAGGGGATATATACCGGGAAAGGAATCTATGACCTTCGCATCTTTCAAAGCGTGCTCAAGAACGCCATTCCTGACAACACGGTGTTGAGCCACGATCTGTTGGAGGGATCGTATGCGAGAGTTGGGCTTGTGACAAACCTCAAACTGATAGACGCCTATCCTTCGCACTACCATTCGTTTGCGGCCAGGCTACACCGGTGGGTGAGGGGGGACTGGCAGCTGCTCCCGCGCCTATTTGGGAAAACATGCAACCGCAGCCGATGCAAAATAAACAACCCCATTACCGGCCTGTCAAAGTGGAAGATGCTCGACAACATGCGAAGGAGCCTGTTTTCCCCTTCGCTGATTGTTCTTGTGGTTTTAAGTTTCTGTGTCCTGCCCGGCAGGCTTGCCTTTTGGTTGGGCTCGATTTTTATAGCGATCGTATGCCCGTTTATGGTAGCTGTATTCGAATACGTGTCGTCCCAGCGCTATGCCAGCGACAGAATTAAACGGCATATACCGGTCATCGTTGGGTTGAAAGCCGCTTTTTTACAGGCGTTAATTACCTTTGTTATGTTGCCGTATCAGGCATATTTGATGATGCACGCCATTCTGATTACACTGGGCCGGGTCTTTATTACAAGGAAAAACATGCTCGAATGGGTTACTTCGGCGGACATGGAGAAATCACAGAAAAACACACCAAAAAGCTATTGGTCCAAGATGTGGGTTTCCGTGGTCATAGCGCTTGCAAACGCCGTTTTGGCCTTTGCATTCAAACCGGCGACGGCTTGGATCAGCCTGATCTTTCTTGCCTTTTGGGTAAGCGCACCACAAATCGCTTATTGGATCAGCAAGAAACGGGACGATGTGCCGCTTGAGCTTTCGTACAACGATATACGTGAACTGAGGATAATTGCAAGACGTACCTGGCGGTATTTTGAAGAGTTTTCCAATCCATTGAATCATTATCTTGCGCCCGACAATTACCAGGTCGATCCGCCCAGAGGTGTTGCACACCGGACATCGCCCACCAACATCGGCTTGGGGTTGCTTGCGATCCTGTCCGCCCGAGATTTCGGGTATGTACATACAAGCAACATGGTGGCATTGATCCAAGAGGCGGTGGACACCATTGAATCGCTGGAAAAATGGAACGGACATCTTTACAACTGGTACAACACCTACACGCTCAAACCGCTTCGGCCACGCTATGTCTCGACGGTAGACAGCGGAAACTTTGTTAGCTACATGATCACCTTACGGCAGGGTTTAAAGGAATATCTGGCTAAACCATTGGTGGATCATAAGCTTTTGCACGGCATAGCGGACACGTTGCGATGCGCCGGAAAGGGCGGCGTGGAAATCTGCGAAAGATACTGTGAAAGGCAGGAATCACAGGAAGGACAGTCCGTCGATTTGATGCGGTGGGATCGAGTCCTTTGTGTACTCATGGGTGAAAACGGGATAAGCGCAATGCGTGAATCGGTGTGGAAGCAAAAGATAAACCGCATGACCGGGATGTTCAGGCAGGAACTGTCCCTGTTTATGCCGGGTGTGCAATTGTTAAACAGAATGCCTGGGCAACTCAAAGAGGATATGCGTGTGCCGTTCGCGGCGGACAGGGATGCGCTGTTGGGCATGCTCAAACGCAGCGTAGCATTGGAGGACATGCCACGGCACAATGCAAATATGATCGCCAGTGTCGACAATTTGATTCAATGGATGTGCAAAAGCGGCAACGATTCCTCCGAAGGACTTGATTGGCTTGTGGAATTGAAACTAGCGCTCGAGAAGGCAAGCGCGCCGATCCGCCGGTTGATCGCAAAAACACACGGATTGATCGAGCGAATCGATGTGCTGTGCGAGGTTACGGCGTTTCGCCCCTTGTACGTGGAAGCAAAGAAATTGTTTTCCATCGGGTACAACATCGAGGAAAATAAGCTGACGGATTCCTGTTACGACCTGTTGGCGTCGGAGGCGCGGCAGACAAGTTACATCGCCATCGCCAGAGGAGAAATACAGCCGGAACACTGGGCCAGGATGGGCAGAGCCTTGGCCGCCAACGATGGATACAAAGGACTCATCTCATGGACGGGAACGATGTTTGAATATCTGATGCCGCTGTTGATTATGAAAAACTATAAAAATACGCTTCTGGACGAAACCTATTCTTTCATTGTTAAAAACCAGATGAAATATGGCAGGCAAAAGGGCACGCCGTGGGGCGTTTCGGAATCGGGATACAATTTGCAGGATAATAATCACGATTATCAGTATAAAGCCTTCGGCGTGCCTTGGTTGGGCTTAAAACGCGGATTGTCGGAGGACGTTGTGATCGCACCGTATGCCACTTTTCTGGCGCTAATGGTAGATCCGCGCGAAGCCGTTAGGAATATCGGACGTCTTATGGCGGAAGGATTGGCCGGACCGTACGGATTCTATGAAGCCGCCGACTATACGGCGGGGAGGTTGCCCTATGAGACCAAGCGGGCAATTGTGAAGAGCTACATGGCCCACCATCAGGGCATGAGTCTGATGGCGCTCAACGATTGTCTGCATCAAAATATTTTACAAAAACGCTTTCACGAAGACCCACAAATCAATGCCGCCCGGCTACTGTTGCAGGAAAGGATACCGTCTCGGCTTTTGTTTACCAAGGAGACCAAGGAGAAGGTCGTGCCCTTTATGGGACCGGTTACCAAGGAGCTGAGGCCGGTGCGCAGGTTCCACCGGCCCGATCCCGTTCTGCCAAGAGCGCATATTCTCTCAAACGGAAACTATTCCGTCATGATCACGGACAGAGGAACGGGGTATAGCAGAACGAAAATGGCGGCGGTGAGCCGGTGGAGGGCGGACAGTACGCTGGATCCCTACGGTATGTTTTTCTATGTGCGCCATGTAAACGCCGATTGTTTTTGGTCGGCCACCTACGGCCCTGTCAATCGAATGCCGAAAGGATACGAGGTCATCTTTACTGCGGACAAAGCCGTTTTCAAACGGATTGATGGGCACATCGAAACCATGACCGAAGTGACGGTTGCGGACGAAGATAGCGTGGAAATCAGGCGTATATCTCTGAAAAATACCGGAGATACGTCCTGCGATCTCGAAGTGACAAGCTACTTTGAAATTGTTCTGGCCGCACAGGAGGCGGACATCGCCCATCCGGCCTTTGGGAATTTGTTCGTACAGACCGAATTTGTAGAGGATATGAGATGCCTCGTGGCAAACAGACGGCCGAGGGCTGAGTCGGAGGGGGGACTGTGGATGGCCAACGCGGCGGTGATTGAAGGCAAGACGCTGACGAATATTGAATACGAGACGGATAGGATGCAATTGATGGGGCGGGGATGTACGGCAAAATGTCCGATTGCCATGGCACGGAGCAAACCGCTGTCCGGTACTGTCGGAGCGGTGCTGGATCCTGTGATGAGCCTGCGGTGTAAACTTAGGATCGGGCCGGGGAAAACATCGCGGATATCATTCGTGGTGGCAGTGAGAGAAAGCCGCGAGCAGCTGCTGTCCCTTGTGGACAAGTATTCGGACGCGGAATCCGTCGAAAAGGCCTTCCAGCTTTCTCTGACACGAAGCCGCGTCGAAGCGGGTTATTTGAATTTGGAAGCAAACGAAATGGAGCTTTATCAAAACATGATCCGCGATATACTCTATATCAGTCCAATGAGGAAGCAGCACCAAGATATGATCAGGCAAAATTGCATGGGGCAATCCGCACTGTGGCGATTTGGAATCTCAGGAGATGTGCCCGTTGTACTTGTGAATCTGAAAAACGCCGACAGGATGGGCATATTGTTTGAAATTCTCAAGGCGCACGAATACTGGCGATTGAAGGATTTGAAGGTCGATCTTGTGATACTGTGCGAGGACGAATACAGCTATGAACTCCCCCTGTTTTCCCGTGTATGTGATATCGTTTTGTCCCACCAGACCCACGACATCACTAAAATGCCAAACGACGTCTTCATCATGGACAGGAATAAGTTGACCATGGAAGATGACCATCTTCTCTATGCTGCGGCCAGAATTGTACTTTGGGGCGACGGTCCGCCCATGGCCGACCAGATGAAAGTCAATCGGTATGAGATGTTGCCCAAAGCAAGACGGATTACGGGTGTGCCAAAAACCAATATGCGGCCCGCCGGAAACGAACGAGAGCTGATTTTTCAAAATGGTCTGGGCGGTTTCAGCGTGGATGGAAGCGAATATATTATTGAGTTGGAACAAGGGCAGCATACACCCGCGCCGTGGGTCAACGTGATCGCCAACCCCCTGTTCGGCTTTGTCGTCTCGGAGGCCGGTTCCGGTTATACTTGGGGCATCAACAGCCACGAAAACAGGCTGACACCGTGGTCCAATGACGCCGTCAGCGACAGCCCCGCCGAAGCGCTGTATCTGTGCGATGCGGATACCGGCGCATGCTGGACGGTGACAAGTTTGCCTATACGCGAAGACGAACCCTACACCATACGGCACGGGTTTGGGTATTCGGTATTCGAGCATGCAAGCCACGGCATGGAACAAACGCTCACGCAGTATGTACCGGTGGATGATTCCGTCAAGATCAGTGAAATAAACCTGAAGAATGTTACCGATCAAACGCGGTGTCTGTCGCTGACCTACTATGTGCGGCCTGTATTGGGGGTAAGCGATCAGGTAACAGCCATGCATATCCATACCAGCGTGAATGACTCCGGCATCCTGTTGGTTGAAAACCATTACAATGAGGCGTTCGCCGACAAAGTTTGTTTTATGGATGTCTCTGAGCGCGAACGCACCGTAACGGGGGACCGCAGGGAGTTCTTTGGCTTCGGCGGGTTGGAAGCGCCGGACAGTCTGAAGCGGGAAGCGCTTTCGGGTGCGGTGGGTACGGGCGTTGATCCCTGTGCGGCGATGCAGGTGAACGTCACGCTTGAACCGGATGAAAGCAGGGACATCGTCTTTCTTTTGGGGTTGGCCAACGGTGTACAAAGCGTGGATGCCATGGCGCGTACATACAGGGACGTAGGCAAGGCAAAGGATGCGCTTGCCGTGGTAAAACAATTTTGGGGAGGAAAGCGCGAATCGGTGCGCGTGGACACGCCCGCCGATTCGATGGATATGATGCTTAACGGATGGCTACAATATCAGGTCATATCCAGCAGGTTGTGGGCGCGTTCAGGTTTTTATCAATCGGGCGGTGCTTTTGGCTTTCGGGATCAACTGCAGGACTGTCTAGCGATCGCACATATTTGGCCAGATGCTGCACGGGCACAGATCCTGCTGCATACACGGCATCAGTTCATAGAAGGAGATGTATTACATTGGTGGCATGAACCACAGGGAAAGGGGACGCGTACGCGATTTTCTGACGACCGTTTGTGGTTGCCGTATGCGACGGCGGAATACATCCGGATTTCGGGGGATGTGGGAATTCTAAAGGAATCAATTCCATTTTTAAAGGGTGACTCCTTGAGGGAATTTGAAGACGAACGCTACATGATCCCATCCGTTTGTGGCGAAAGCGGGACACTGTACGATCATTGTATACGTGCGGTGGACGCGTCCTTGCGTTTCGGGGTGCATGGCCTGCCGCTGATGGGTTCGGGCGATTGGAACGACGGTATGAATGCTGTGGGCAACAGAGGGCGCGGCGAAAGCGTATGGCTCGGGTGGTTTCTCATCGCCGTGCTCGATGGGATGCTACCGCTGTGCATGGAGATGGAGGATCACGAAAAAGCGCACAAATATATACAAATCAGGGATCGTATACATGCGTCCATGGAGGCGCATGCATGGGACGGAAACTGGTATATCCGGGCGTATTTTGATAACGGGATGCCTTTGGGATCGGCGCACAATACCGATTGTAAGATCGATTCCATCGCGCAGTCCTGGGCGGTCATCTCTGGCGCGGGTGATCCGGAAAGAACGAAAAAGGCGATGGATTCTTTGGAGGATTACCTTGTGCTTTGGGAAGAAGGTTTGATAAAGCTCCTCACGCCGCCGTTTGACAGGGGAGATTCCGAACCGGGTTATATCAAGGGCTATGTCCCGGGCGTTCGGGAAAACGGTGGGCAGTATACCCATGCCGCGGCGTGGGCCGTCATCGCTTTTGCCAAGATGGGAAACGGAGACAAGGCATGGGCATTGTTTGACATGATAAACCCCATCAATCATACCGAAAATTTGCGGGCGTGCTTGCGGTACAAGGTGGAGCCCTATGTCATCGCAGCGGACGTCTATGCCTTGCATCCCCATACGGGAAGGGGCGGATGGACCTGGTATACAGGTTCGGCCGGCTGGGTGTATCGGGCAGGACTGGAATATATCCTGGGGTTTCAAAAGAACGGCGATACCGTTGTAATGGATCCATGCATACCAAAAAAATGGCGGGCGTACACCATCCGCTACCGGTACTTGGAAACAAAATATTACATACATGTCACCAATCCAGACGGAATAAACAAAGGCATCAGGACGATCATCGTAGATGGTACGCGGATACCGGGTCATGCGATAGATCTTATAAACGACGGCGTAACGCACGATGTTTTGGTGGTCATGGGAACAGAGGCTGTGCAACCGGTTTGAATTTGCGGATCAATCCCCGATATGCAGGCATCCGCCATAGGATAATTATCGTGGACGCGTTGCTTTTTTACTTTAGATGTTGTTTATATGTGATAGCTCGTCATCGGATGAATATCATCTGTAATGTATATTATATATTTTGCATAATATATGTATATGTGGATCAAATCTTGTTGAAAGAAACAAAGCCAAATCATACCATAAAGTGGTATAAATAATATGTTACTACCTATATACACCGCATCGAACCGTATCCGTTGTTCTATATGCTTGTGTATATATTTTTGCGATGATACAATCATTTGTAGATTATCGTTGCGGAGGAATAAGATGCGTATTTTAAACATGGATATGCTGTCAGGGCACGGAAATGCACAGGGGCGCAATCATATGGCACAGATGATCGACGCCGGTCTGGATATGGTGGATCCTTATATCGGCGTACGCCAGTTGATGAAGCGGCAGGCAAACAGGCTGTTTATCGAAGGAAGTATGTTTGAAATGAAGGAGGATCCGCGCAGTGGGCCGATGGAGCTGGACTTGGATTCTTTTGAACGGATTATTGTGATCGGCGCCGCAAAAGGCGTTCAACGTTGCGCGGTGGGACTGGAAGAAATTTTGGGGCCGTATTTGACTGGCGGCCATGTAATTTGCAAGCACGGCGACGGTGTGGAATGCACCAAAATTGGCGTTACGCAGGCGGGGCATCCCGTACCGGACGAGTATTGCGAGCAAGGGTGCAAGCGTATCTATGAGTGGATACAGAACATAACGTCCAAGGATCTTGTCATCACCGTGACGGGCAGCGGCGTATCCTCGCTGATGACATGGCCGGTGGAAGGTGTAACGGTCGGACAGATGCGCGATATGACGTATATGATGCAGATTGAAAAAGGCGCGCTGACATCGGATCTCAATGCCATCCGCGGCCATCTGGACAGGTTCAAGGGCGGGAAGATAAACCGGTTGCTCAAAGGGGCGACGGTGATTCATCTGGCCACCCACGACATGAACGGTACTCCGGACACAAAGGGCGAGCGCCGCACATACCACGATTTGATACAAAGCCAGGGCTTTCCGGCAACGTTGCCGGATCGGTATACGTTTGCGGATGCCGTAGCCGCCTTTGACAAATACCAAGCGTGGGACCGGCTGCCCGCTTGCATCAGCGACTATCTGAAAAAAGGCGATCCGTCGGAGGAGACGCTTAAGTTGCCGGAGTACGAAATGTTGAACGCACGCTTTTTTACACTCACTCCCAAAATGGAAATGGTATATCCGGCCGTGCGCCGCAAGGCGGAGGAGCTGGGATATACCCCATATATGCTGGCGGAAACGGTCATAGCCGAGGCGGCGGAAGCCGGCAAAGTGATGGCCGGCATTGCCTTGAATATTCAGAGCATGGATGAACCGATCAAAAAGCCGTGTGTTCTGATCTCGTCAGGCGAACTGGTGGTTACGGTTGGCACAGAGACGGGTGTAGGCGGCCGGAATCAGGAATTCTGTATTGCAGCAGCATTTGAGATAGCAGGCAGTGATAAGATCGTCATTGGCGCGGTGGATACCGACGGGACGGACGGTCCAGGCGGATTCATTGCACCGGATGCGCCGGAATGTCTGGCCGGTGCGATTGTGGATGGAACTACGGTAGCAGAGGCAAAAAAAATGGGGATCGATTTAGCCTCGGCTATGAAAACGCATGGAACGTCTGCACCATTATGGGCATTGAATAGTGGAATACATGCCAAGCCCAGCATCAGTGCGCTGGATCTGCGCGTGATTGCAATCATGGAATGAGGAGGAACAAGAATGTCAAGAACAACGATTGCTTCGGTTTACGCGCAAGAGGTGTATACAGATCGTAGGCATCCAGGCGTTGAAGCTGTGGTGAAAACGGAGAGCGGTGCGCAGGGTAGGGCGGTGTGCACGTCCGGTATTTCCATCGGTACGCATGAGGTTTCATTCAGCTTTGATGATAGCCCGCGCTTTAAAGGGAAAGGCGTACGCGGTGCGGTGGAAAACGTGAATAAAATCATCGGGCCGTCGATACTGGGCATGAATGCGGCCAACCAGATGGAAGTGGATCATGCAATGCTGTCCATCATGCCGGATGCGAAGGGTAAACTGGGCGGAAACGCCATTGCTGCCGTATCCGCCGCCGTATTGAAAGCGGGCGCGGCTGCGCTGGACATCCCGTTATACCAACACATCGGCGGCTCCGGGGCCATGTACATGCCGGTCCCCGGCATCCTTGTCGCCGGCGGCAGTAATCGCTATGGCGGCGGTATCACAAGCGGCGGCGGGAAACCTACCTATTCCATCATGCTCTACGGATTCGATACGTTTGGCGATGCGTCGTATGCAGGATGGGAGTTACAGCAGAAGTGGGTCGAGGCGATGGGCAAGTATATGAACGATCCACAGCCCAACTATAAAGGCTCCATCAATATTCCTTCCGGCGTGTTCAAAAGCGATGAAGAGATCTGGACTTTGATGAATGAGACCATCATCAAGGCTGGTTACGAAGGCAAGTGCGGCTTACAGGTGGACGTGGCTACTGACACATATCACAGCAAAGAGGACAATTTGTACTACGGCCTGTTCTCTGATGTTCCCAAGAGCGTGGACGATCTGTTCAAAACGTATGAGAAAATGGTGAACGAGTACAATTTCATCGTGCTGGAAGATCCGTTTAACGAGGATGATTACGAGAATACCGCTACGTTGACAAAGATGACCGGCATACAAATCGTGGGCGACGATCTATTTACCACCAATCCGGAGCGCGTGCGCTACGGCATCGACAAAGGCGCGGCTAACACGGTGCTTTTTAAGGTCAACCAGGTGGGTACCATTACGGAATCTCTTGAAATGGTTGGGCTGGCGTACAACTTTGGCTATGGCGTGATGCCGAATTCAAGCCGTGGCGAGGGCATCGCCATTGCGGACTATGCCGTTGGCATCAACGCTGGAACCATCCGCGAACGCGCCTGCTATCCGGTGGGCAACCGGTTTTTAGAGATTGAACGTGAGCTGGGACCGCGTGCTAGGTTTCTGGGCATAGACGGCTTTAAGGGCTGGCGTTTCAGACAGAAAGAGCAGGGATGAGCAATGTTTTGAAGGCGTGCAGACTTACGCACGTTTAACGGCGGGGTGGCAAGCGTTGGTTAGGAAATTTTGCTTCTAATTGCATATGTACGTTCCTCACGCGGGCGCGCTGATACCCGCTATTTCCGAGCGTGTGCAGAGCTCCTTTAGACGGGAAGCAAAGGGAGCGGATATCGATAAGGATCTGCGACATGTCTATTTTGACGTGGCGGGCCCCGCCGAGCCGAAGCTGTTGAACCTGCTTAAAATGGTGGTACCTATCGAGCATTTTTTATACGGTACCGATTATCCGTACAAAACGGCGGCGGGTGTTGAAAAGTACAGGAACATATTGGACAAACGGACAAACTGACGCCGGTGGAAAAAGAACTGGTCTTTTATCAAAACGGAGCCTCTTTGCTAGGATTAATTGATGCGGAAATTTAGTGTCTGATGCGGATATTGGATCGGGCGATGGGTAGTGTAGGGGAGCTTTCGGATGTACATAGGGCAACACAACCGTGAACGATTCACAAGCCGAGCAAAATTCAACGCAATAGAACTTAAATACAGAATAAGCGCGCCATTGATGCGAGGGGTACATCCGCCAATTTTATCAATCCTTTGTGGTTTGGCAGAAGCTATTTTCCAGATGCTTCATACGGGATATCCGCATATTCACAGAGTTCTCAAATCAGTGCATATCAACCACTAAACTTATAAAGAGGGATATCTTACAGTGGTATTGTGCTCAAGCGGCACATCTGTACACAACGATACGGATAGGCCATGTCGATGGGGATAATGGCCGATACATAGGATTATTTTATCAAAAATTGCTATATCATTTTACAAATATATGATATAGTAATAACGACGATAAGTTGCTTCGACCAAAACATCCTAAGGGTTTCTATGGAATTTTGGCGTCAGGGTCTACCCGGAAACGGATAGGCCTCCCGTTTGGAAAGAAGTAACGAAGAGCTTTTTAAGCTGCTTTGTTATTCTTAGCTTTCCAGGATTATTTGGAAAGCTTTATTAATTTTTAGCGGAGGGTTGTTATGAAAAAAGTATTGGTATTTCTGTTGGCATTGATGATGCTGGTGGCCATGACTGGATGCACCCAAGATCAAGCGGCTGCAACGGCGACACCGGAGGTATCCGCAGATCAAACCGCAGCTTCGACAGAGTGGTCGGTCAAGATCGGTGATTTTGACGTGATCAGCTCCATGGTCGGCAATTCGGTGGACACCGTGACGCAGACGCTGGAGAAGGTCAGCAAGGACGGCTCTATGAAGGATCAGGAGTGCAAAGGTTACAAGGTCTCGGAGCTACTTACCCTAGCTGGCGTGGATGAGTGCACCACGGTAACGGTCGTGGCTGCGGACGGCTACGAATATGAAATGACATCTGACGAAGCCATGCTGGACACCACCATGTTGGTTATCGAACAGGATGGGGAAGCCTATGACGTGCCAAGATTTGCTGTGGATGGTGCAGGCTCGGCCGCTTGGGTCAAGGACGTTGTTGAACTGAGAATTACGGAATAGAACGGGCAGAACGTTTGAGCCGAAATACCATGAATTGACTGGAAGGATCGCTGATCATGCATCGAAAGAAAATTTGGATACTGCCGGCTATAATATCGGTATTGGTGATGACATTGTTTACGTCGACCGCGTTGGCTGCGGACAACCCCGTTTCACTGGACACGTCGTCCATAGCAGACGGACAAAATGATGTGCCATTGGATGCGAGCATCGAGCTCACATTTACCAACAATGTGGTGAACGCAAGCGTGAAGGAAAACAACGCGCACTGCTTTGAGCTCTTGTGTGGCGATGAAGAGGTTGCAATTGACGTCGTCATGGCGGATGATCAAATCCACCCCGAACAAAAGCGAATCATCACCGTTGTACCGAAACAAGTGCTTCAAAAGGGCAAGAAGTATTCGCTCATGATCAGTGGGAACTTGACGGCTAAGAATGGGAACAGCATCGGCAGTGACACCACCATTTCATTTACAACTGAAGGTGCTGTTTCCTATATATGGTACATCGCCGGCGGCGCGATCGTGGTAAGCGCGGCAGTAGCATTTGTCCTATTAAATGGTAAGCATGATAGCAAAAAAGAGAACTAGGCTTACAAGGATTGCAATCATAGCGCTTCCCGTCATCGCGTTTTTTCTGGCACTGTTCTTGGGAAGATACGATCTTGGTTTTTCGCAGATGTTGGAGTTGTTGGTATCCCCTTCACGTTATGCAGGCACCACATCGTATTCCGTTATCTTCGATATCCGTTTGCCTCGGGTAATTCTGGGTTTACTGGTGGGCGGTGTCTTGGCGGCGAGTGGTGCAGGGCTGCAGGGCATGTTTAAGAATCCGTTGGTTGATTCCGGTATGCTGGGCGTAAGCTCGGGTGCCGGTTTTGGCGCGGTATTGGGCATCGTACTGTTTAACAACACATACGGCCTCACGGTTTTGTTTGCATTTGGATTTGGCATTCTAGCCGTTGTAATGAGCTATTTTATCGGCACGATCTACCGTTCGTCGCCCCGGCTGATGCTGGTACTGGGCGGCGTTATCGTATCCTCGCTTTTTTCGTCGCTGATATCCATGGGAAAATTTATCGCCGATCCGTTCGACCAGCTTCCCTCCATTGTATTCTGGCTGATGGGCAGCATGGCCAACGTGGGTTTTAACGAGGTATTGTATGTAGCCGTGCCTATATTGATCAGCGTGATCGGCCTGTCCATGCTTGGCTGGCGCATCAACGTGCTTTCGCTGGGCGACAGGGAGGCACATTCGCTGGGCGTGCCCATTGGGGTGACTAAAGCGATGGTTGTGACGCTTTGCACGCTGGGCACGGCGGCGGCCGTATCGATATGCGGCACCATTGGGTGGATCGGACTTGTGATACCGCACATCGTGCGCATGCTGTTGGGAAGCGACAACAAAGCCATCATCCCCTACAGCTTTGTGTTGGGCGGGGGATTTTTGGCGCTGATTGACATACTTGCCAGAACGTTAACGTCTGCGGAGCTGCCCGTGGGCATGCTGACCGCGCTGATAGGCGTACCGTTCTACATCTACCTTTTGCGCAAAACGAGAGGAGGTGGTTGGTAGTGCCTCTGATGAGCATTGAAGATCTGTATTTTTGCTACGGAGAAACGGTGATACTCGATCACATTGGCCTGTCGCTTGAAGACGGGGAAGTCATCACGCTCTTGGGGCCCAACGGATGCGGCAAAACAACGCTTATGGACTGCCTGATCGGCTATAAGAACTATGAGAGCGGCAGCATCACCATAGACGGAAAGGATGACAAGTGCTATTCGGTCAGGCAGCGGGCGCAGATGATCGCGTATGTCCCCCAGACCTCTTCGAGCATATTTCCCTATTCCGTGTTGCAGATGGTGCTGATGGGACGCACACCCTATCTTGGCGGCGCGGCTTCGCCGTCGGAAGAGGATATCGCCATGGCCCGCACGGCGATTAATAGCCTTGGGCTGCACGACTTTGAGGAGCGGATATATACTAGCCTGAGCGGCGGCGAGCAACAGCTTGTGCTCATCGCCCGTTCGGTGGCCCAGGATGCGAAGATCATACTTTTGGATGAGCCGACTGCGTCCTTGGATATCAAAAACGAAGCGCTGGTGCTGGATAAAATCCGAGAAATGGCCGAAAAGACGGACAAAGCGTTCATCATTGCAACACATCAGCCCAACCATGCCTATTATCTTGAAAACAAGGGCATAGGCGTTAAGGCAGCGCTTTTTTTCGATCGGAGAATCAAATACTTTGGGCCGCCATCGCAGGTATTGAATGAAGGGAACGTTAACGAGGTATACAATGTGCAATGCAAACTTCTGGAATACGGCGACGGACAAAAAACGATACTGGTGGATTGACGGGGAGGACTTATGAAAAGGTTAGCAGTGGCAATATTTTCGTCTGTTGTGGTTTTGATGCTGGCTGCGTGCGCGCAAACGGGACAAAGCATGGAGCAGAGCGAAGCGTCTTCGGAACCGATGCAAACGGTCACCGACTGCATGGGCCGTGAAGTAACGCTTGCAGACAATGTGGACTGCATCGCCGCACTGTATTCCCCCGCCGGGCACATCGCCGTGATGTTGGGGCATGGAGCTGACATCGTCGCCACCAGCAACGGCTTGCAGCGCGATAAGCTGCTCCATGAGATATGTCCTGAGATAAAGAACGCATCGGTTGTCAAGGTAAGCGGCGATTTCAACATCGAGGAATTGATCGCGCTGGATGTGGACGTTGTATTTATACCATACGATATGTCCCAAGACACGATGGCCATGGACAAGCTGGATCAGTTTCACATACCGTATATCATCGTATCCTTCAATTCGATGGAAGAACAAAAACAACTGGTTCGCGTGATTGCGGACGTGCTCAATGAGCCGGATGAGGCGCAGCAGTATATCGAATTTTACGATAAGGCGATCAACCTTGTCACCGAAGCGCTTAAGGATATGCCGGAAGATGATAAAGTTAGGGTCTACCACAGCATCAACGAAGCGGTTGCCACCGTGGGCGAAGGGACTCTGCCCGGGGACTGGATGAAGGTAGCAGGGGGCGTGGACGTATCGCTTACAGGTAATCTGACCCGCGAGGAAGAAAAGTATTACACCACGTTGGAGGAAATCCTGTTATGGAATCCCGAAGTGATATTTTGTAACGATGAAAACACGACTGCGTACATACGCACCCAGGCCGCGTGGCGCAACCTTCAGGCGGTAAAAAACGACAAGGTGTATTTGATGCCGGTGGGCATTTCGCGCTATGGTCATACCACATCCACCGAAACGCCGCTGGCTATCATCTGGACCGCAAAGACGTTGTATCCGTCCTATTGTGAAGACATCGATGTTAAGGCGCTGATGCGCGAATTCTATTTGGACTGCTTTGAATACGAAGTATCCGATGAACAGATCGATCAGATATTAAACGGCGAGGGCATGCGATTGTCTAAGGAGTTGGAATAATATGGATTACCTTTTAGCTATTGACGATACGGACGATTTGCAATCCATCGGAACGGGCGAACATCTCCAAGAAATATTGGATAGGTTGGAACAGAAGAAGCTATGTAGCTGTGAGCGCATCACGCGGCACCAGCTCTTCTTTTCGCCGCTTGTGAAATACACGTCTCACAACAGTTCCATGTGCAGCATCATCCATACGGAACTGGAAGCGGAGCCGATATTTGACTTGGCTTGCGAATATTTGATAGCCAACGCCGCGCCCGGATCAGATCCCGGTGTATGCATGATGCAAAGGGAAGGTTTGCTGCAATCCCAAATTGATGAGCTGCGCGCATACGGACGCAAGGCCAAGACCGAATACGTCGAAAAACAGGAGGCTTTGCATTTGGCAGAGCGGCTTGGGATACGTCTTCGCGAGATTGGCGGCGAGGGCATCGGCGTTATCGGTGCGCTGGCCGGTGCGGCGCTACGACTTGACGGAAACGACGGGCGGTATAGGGGCAAGTTTGACATCGGTGTCAATGCGGACAACATGCGCTGTTGCGATATCCTGACCCATCCATATATCGACGCGATTGCAACGGAGGATGGATACGAACTTTCGGGGGACATAGAAGTGTTCATCATAGATCAGATCAAAACAGTCCACCTACAAAACAGATCGGTTCTGTTGGTTCAAAAAAGCAAAACCGAACAAGGTGAGTTCTATGTCAATCTGACCAAAAAAGAATTGAAGAAATATTAGAAGTACTTGAAGAACAGAAGATATATCCAGCCGTAGCGGCATAACGCCGTTATGGCTTTTTTACGGGAGCCGTATCTACGAGCAAGCAAGATCTTCGGTTGGAAAACAGACGGATACAGAGACAATGGGAGAAGAAAAAAGGTGACAATTTTCTTGTTTCGTTTTACATGATACGAAATGACGAGGGTATGGAATACGGGGACAGGTCCCATGCCCCTTTAAAATAAAATAGTTTTTATAACATACTAAATACAAGCGATATCACCGGCTAAATAACGACATATAATTATATAATTATATGAAAAAAATTGAATAAATGAAAAATTTATTGTACTTAATTGGTTTGATGATAACATAAAACAACATCAAATCAATGCATTCGTTTGTGTTGCTCGGTAGAATGTGTAATTCTCATACCCTGGAAACTGTGTGGTCTCAAGTACAGCAAAGCACATGCTGTGCCATCCATCAATGAAAAAGACTCACTCGGCTTTATCTACTCATGCGATGTCAAATCAATATCGATGTTTTGTGATATAATAACGGGGCAGAATCCTAACGAGTTAAACAAGAAAGAGGCGTTGGTATGAGCGATGTTTTGGTTATCGGCAGCGGCCCGGCGGGTATATCCGCCGCCATCTATACATCACGCGCCAATTTAGAAACAACGGTCATCAGCAAGGATTTAAGTCCTTTGGTTAAGTCTGAAAAGGTTGAAAACTATTATGGCTTTGCGCAGCCAATCAGCGGCGAAAAACTGATTATGGAAGGCATCGTGCAGGCAAAGCGGTTCGGCACGGAGGTTATCACGGACCAGGTGGTAAGTATCAACTTTGATAGCGAATTTATTCTGGAAACGACGGATGGCGAATACAGGGCGAAAAGCGTCATCATTGCCACAGGATCAAACCGTACGGCACCCAGAATCAAAGGATTTCCCCTTTTCGAGGGCAAGGGCATCAGCTATTGCGCGACATGCGACGCGTTTTTTTATAAAGGCAAGGACGTGGCGGTGTTGGGCTGTTGCGAATACGCCCTGCACGAGGCGCAGGAGCTATTGCCCATTGCCAAATCGGTGACGCTGGTGACAAACGGGGCCAAACCCATCACCGATATACCAAAAAAAATCTCCATTATCCAAACGGAGATCACGGCATTTGAAGGTGGCGATGCGATCGAGCGTATCGTTTTTAAAGACGGAGAAACGCTTGAAGTGGCGGGAATATTTGTCGCCATCGGTGTTGCGGGCAGCAGCGATCTTGCCAAAAAACTGGGCGCGCAGACGGAGGGATTTAAGATCGTGGTGGACGAGAATATGTCCACCAATATTCCTGGGCTCTATGCCGCGGGGGATTGCACCGGCGGACAGCTGCAAATTGCCAAGGCGGTTTACGAGGGGGCAAGAGCGGGTACCGAAGCGATCAAGTACATTCGGAAAAACAGGGAAAGGTAGCAGGCAAAGATGAAAAGATCAGTATGATTATCCGTATAAAAAACGGAATCATACTGCTTTGGTTTGTAGGAGGCCATCCATGAAAATCGGTGTTGTATCGGACAGCCACATACCAAGACGGGCTAAAGCACTACCCAAAATGATATTGGATGTCTTTGAGGATATTGATCACATCGTTCATGCCGGGGATATTACGGACATCGCTGTAATACAACAATTGGAAAACTCGCGCCGGTTACCGCCGTGGCGGGGAATGGGGATTCCCTCGAAATGCACAGATACTTCGGTGAGAAGCGAATCGTTTCATTCGGTAAAATTGACTTTGGCATTGTTCACGGTCACGGAAGCAAGGGCAAAACGATACAGCGGGCTATGGCATGTTTTGAAAACGACGATGTGGACTGCACCATATTTGGCCACAGCCACATCCCGTGCTGCCACTATAACGATGGCCTTCTTCTGTTTAATCCTGGATCGCCTACGGACAGGCGGACGAACGAGAACCGTTCCTTTGGATCGATCGAGATTTTTGAACCCATTTTACCTCATATTGTATTCTTTGATGATAACGGAATCATACGGCGACAGACAACATGCTGATCAGTTGAAATTAAATGACGTGATTATACTTTGCTAGATCGCAAATGATCCCTCCACAGCGGTCAATGCGCAGCCCCATATGTCGCAGTGAAAATCGACAAAAAACTGGTATATCTTGTGAATTCAAGAAATATGAACTATACTAAAAGTGTGCATGCTTTACCGGTGCTTATTTAAAAACCGGTAAGGAAATCTGATTTAAAGAGGTGTATTCGATGCCGGGATTTGGCGAGAAACTATCCAAATTTGCCAGCAACACGAAGAAACAGGCGCAGGTGTTGGTGGAAACGAACAAATTGAAATCGGCCGTCCACAAAGAAGAGGAAGCGATCAAAGAGGCCTATTCACAACTCGGGCAGAGTTACTTCGATACCTATAAGGATGACAGTGGAATCCCCTCCAATTTCCGCCAAATGCTGGACGGTATTCTGGGGCATATGCAGCGTATTGAGGAATTGAACGATCAGATCGAAGAGGTTCAGGGCATCAGGATGTGCCCGAAGTGCGGTGCGGAAACGGATGCGGAGAAATCGTTCTGTATCAACTGCGGATTCCGGTTTGACGAACAGTCTCAGGTGCAACAAGTAGCGCCGCAACCCGCTGTCGCACAGGAAGCGGCGGCAACGGTAACGGTTGAGTATGAAGAAGTGTCATCTCAGCCCGAAGAAGCGGAACCGGCCGCGGCCCAAGGAACATGGCCTCCAACCTCAGAAACGATTGAGCCGGTACAATCCCAAGAGAATCAAAAAATCTGTGCGTCTTGCGGTAACCCCGTCGAGGAGGGCAAGAAGTTTTGCGGCAATTGCGGACAAAAGGTCGATTGATACACGTCGTGAAATTCTAGCTTGCTGTGTAGGCGAACGCAATTCTTGACTGGAAACGCAATGAAACCCAATATTCAACATGGTACACTTGGAAATGAGCGATGGTTGGGGTTATAAGAAATTACACGACCACTTTGAAAAGCGGGCCATCGACGAGATGAAGCACGCGGAGAAACTCATTGGACGGATATTGTTTTTAGAGGGCATTCCGGTTGTGAGCAAAATGGACGACATACACATCGGTGCCGATGCGCCCAAACAGCTTGCCAATGATCATGCTGCGGAAGAAGGCGCCATCCGGGATTACAGCGCCGCCATAAAGCTGACCGGCGAGAAGAACGATTATGCAACACGTGAGCTGCTGCAAAGCATCTTGCAGGAAGAGGATCAGCATATCGATAAGATCGAGGAACTACAGGATCAAATCTCACACATGACGTTGCCGATATTTTTAACAACGCAGGTGTGTCGGAGTCTTCATGAACGAAGATGACGATATAAGAGCCCCACAATGGGGCTCTTTGAATATCCAAATCCGGTCCAAGCGGGTTGCAATCGATTGCCAACGCTTTTGTGGCGTACGGCGAGCCTACGTCCCTGTGTACATTGAGCGAAAAATTATGCATAATAAAGGTTACACATGGCACGAGACTTCGAGAGACAATGCTAAAAGCAAGGATGGTGGTCAAATATTCTAATGTACACACGGGTGTATAAATATGCATAGCGGTGCACGTCAGGCGCGAGCTGTCGAGGTTCAATGTTGAAAGCAAAGACGGCGGGCTCAATGACGTTGACTGAGCGGATCTATGCGCGGCATACTGGACGAATCGACGCCTGTCTATTAGGATGTGTATAATGACCAGATGTGCGGTCACTGAATGTAAAACGACGAGTTTATAATGCTATAAAGGAAATGGATACAGAAGTGATAAGGAGGGAAACGGTATGAAGGTACTGGCAATCAACGCAAGCCCCAGACCACAGGGAAACACGTTTCGGATGTTGACAACCGTTCTTGCAGAACTCGAACGAGAGGGAATGGAGACCGAGCTGTTTCAGGCAGGTGGTAGAACCGTTGTGGGCTGTAAAGCATGTGGGCAATGCGCGCAGATGAACAACGGGTTGTGCGTAACAGACGATTGGATCACGAATCTGATGCCCAAATTCTGGGCGGCGGATGGAATCATCCTAGGATCACCTACCTATTTCAGCGACCTGACGCCTGAGATGAAAGCTATCATAGACCGTGTGGGTTATGTGGCCGGGCAAAACGGCGGTTTGCTTAAAAGAAAAGTGGGCGCGGCGGTAACGGCGGTCCGTCGTGCGGGAGGCATGCACACGCTGGATTCCATACAACACTTCTTCCTAATCCGGGAAATGATCGTGCCGGGCAGTACCTATTGGAACATGAGCCTGAGCCGTAAGATCGGCGATGCCGAGCAGGACGAAGAGGGCATGCGCACCATGAAAACGCTGGGGCGGAACATGGCCTGGCTATTAAAAAAAATCAACAGCTAAGGATAAAATATTCGATAACAAAAAGGAGGATTGCGCAAGCTGCGCACACTCCTTTTTGTTTTATAACCGCATACCGCAGACGCCAAAAAAGATCGGGACAAGTGCGATCTGTAGCCTTTTATGGATTAAAGATCGGCAATTGTTCCTATGACAATTGTTCAAGCGGGTGTATAATAAAATATATTCTCAGATAACAAAACAAACTATATGGAGGGGAAAAACATGGATCTTGGATTGAAGGGCAAAGTAGCCATCGTGACGGGTGGCGCCAAGGGGATCGGATCGGGCATCAGCGAGGTGTTGGCGGAGGAAGGTGCCAACGTGGTCATCGACTACCGGTCGGATCCGGCATATTGCGAGAAATTCGCGGAAGATTTGGCCAAACGCTGTGGTGTCAGGACGCTTGCCGTGCAGGCGGATGTCAGCATCGCGGAACAAGTGGACAAGCTCTATGAGGCGGCCTTTGCCGCGTTTGGAAGCATCGACATATTGGTCAACAACGCCGGCGGTGGCTCTGGAGGGCGGCCCAAAGCGTTCTACGAACTGGAGATTGAGGATTTCAGGCGTTATCAGGACAATAATCTCAACAGCGCGTTCATGATGAGCCGCATATTCGTGCGTTATTGCTTTGAAAACAAACGCCAGGGACATATTGTGAACGTTATCTCGAAAAATGCAGTCACCACAAACAGCTATAACAACACGTCCTATATATCTGCAAAAGGCGGCATGCTATCCATGACAAGGGGCCTGGCGCATGAGGTTGCGCGGTACGGCATTTACGTAAACGGCATTCTCCCCGGGTATGTTGAGAACAGCAAGGGAAGCCACAAGATTGGAAGCGAACGCGGCGATCGGGTCATTCAATATATCCCCACCAAGCGGTTTGGAACACCCCGGGAGATGGGCAACGTAGTGTCGTTTCTTTGCTCGGAGAAATCGGCACAGATGATCGGCGCCATTGTGGATGTTTCGGGCGGGACCATGTTGTAAACGATGCAAAAACGATAGTTTGGATATGCCAAAATGTTTTAAACGGCTACATAAGGTGACCCGGTAAAATCCCAATCATGGATTTTGGTGGCACATGCTTGTAAGGCGTTGGTCTGCCTGAAAACTGTTGTCGATTGTGGACAGAATGGAAGGTGGAGGGCCAAAACATGAAGAAGAACGAGGAGTTGTACAAATTCTACAAAGCGCTTGACCGGTCGCTGTTTATCGACAAGCAGGCGAGCAAGCCCTATGCGCAATGCGACTGCGCGCTGGCCATAGAATGCGGACAGACGATTTCTCAACCGTCTCTCGTATACAAAATGACCGAAGCGCTTGACCTTGAAAAAACGCACCGTGTGTTGGAAATTGGGACGGGATCGGCCTACCAGACCGCGTTTCTTTCCAGATTTGCAGGGCAAGTATATACGGTGGAACGCATTGCGGAACTTGCGTGCAGCGCAAAGAAAAGGCTGCAAAGCCTTGGGTATAACAACATTCTTTTTAAAACGGGCGACGGCGGCGAAGGTTGGGCGGAGCATGCCCCGTTTGACAGGATCATCGTCACCGCCGCAGCTGGTACGATACCAAAGCCGCTTCTAAGTCAACTCGCTCCATGCGGAAAGATGGTCTTACCCGTTGGAGCAAGAGACCGACAGGAACTGTTGTTGATTACAAAGGATGCATCCGGGTGCATTGTACAGGAGAGTTTGGGGCTGGTTCTGTTTGTCGAATTAAAGGGCGTATACGGATGGGATAGATAAAACGGTCCGACATTAACATACCGGCCTCTAACATCCCGGGATACAATACCGGCAAACGGAATGAGCATCATGTGGTGGAGGGTTAGCTATGTTGCACGTTCATATAGTTGTATACGGGGAAGTACAGGGCGTCGGATTTCGGTATTTCGCAATGAAAATGGCGTCGCGGTACGGCATCAACGGATGGGTCCGCAACAATCGTGACGGCACGGTTGAAATCGACGCCGAGGGCAGCGAAGCCAACATAAGGGAATTTGTCGCTGCCATGCAAAAGGGCAACGGGATCGCACGTATCGAATCGTTTGACATTGATACCCTACCGGACATGGAAAACCATCAAACTTTTGATGTTGTCTACCGGTAGCGCGCATACGGTGCTTATGTAAAAAGGGATTTGTCTATCCGCTATTCCCGGTTTTGAGCAAAAAAGGTGTGTACGTCATCGTCGCATGGTTTTGTGTGATAAAATCTTTGTTTACAAAATAGCCGTCGCGGTCAAAGATCTGGTGGTACGGTTCGATGTGCCGACTGAAAAAGCCTTACCACGCGCCCTTGATAACTTGGTTTATATCCACGATATTATATGTAAATTCGGGTGACGCGTTGGATCGCCATGCTCCTTAAATAGGCGTTTCTCCTACACGAAGCAACAGCTAAAAAACATCGTTGGTATCGTTGCGTATCATCAGGATTAGATGGGATGCGGACAGATGGCATAGGCCACCACCCACGCTCGATTCAACCATACCGCCCAACAACAAATACCGTCGATATATCTTTTTTGAAGGCGGGTTTGTCGATTGTCTTCCCAAAACTCAGCGTCTTCCCATGGCACAGGATTACGCCGTTCAGCCTTTTGACGACAATCCTGAGATTGCGACTTTGTCGCATTGATATTGCATATCCACGTCCTCTAGCTTTCGCAGTAAAATGGTATTTTGCGCAAAATGTTTATGGCAAATGCGGTATGTCAGCTTATCTTTAAGCGAGGTATTATTAAAAGATAGCATTGACATGTCGATTGAAAAAGGTTAATCTATTGGTGAAATAAACCGATGAGTAAGACTAGTAAGTTCAGTAAACACTTTTAAGAGAGCCGCCGGGGGTGGGATGGTGGCAGGCAGTACTGGATTGAATGGGCTTATGAGGGCAGACCGAAAGGCGAGGTCGATTGGACATCGCATGAGTAGTCTCTGACGGGAATTTCACCCGTTATAAAGAAAACGCATATGATTGTATGCAATGAGAGGACGTAAATTACCGTGAGGTAGTTTCGTTAATTTGGGTGGTACCGCAGGAGTTGTACTCTTGTCCCTTTATGGGGGCAGGAGTTTTTTAATTTATAAGGAAAGGACAGGGGAAATGAAACGTTTTACACAAAAACGATGGCGAAATGTATGATAGATGTAATTGTATACATGGTTGATGTAGCACAGCACAAATACACATGAATTTGGATGAAAACGCGGACTTTTCACCTCACACAAGCGGCTTGGCCGTAAAATAACATAGAAGGAGAACGAAAATGTTAAAACAAAACGTGGACTTTGCAGTGTATAACAAAACAACCCCGACCAAGGATGGATATTTTGGCACGTATGGCGGGGCGTTTATTCCGCCGCAACTGGTTGTTGAATTTGAAAAAATATCGGCGGCGTACCAAACGATCTGCAAAAGCTCAAAATTTATCAGCGAATTAAGAAGAATCCGTAAGGAGTTTCAAGGCCGCCCCACACCGACATGCCACTGCGAAAGATTGTCAAACGCTATCGGTAAATGTCAAATCTACTTAAAAAGGGAAGACCTCAATCATACCGGAGCACATAAGTTGAATCATTGCATGGGCGAAGGCCTTTTAGCGAAGTACTTGGGAAAAAAGAAGATCATTGCGGAAACAGGCGCAGGGCAACACGGCGTTGCTTTGGCCACCGCCGCCGCGTATTTTGGATTGGGATGCGATATTTATATGGGTGAAGTAGATATTGTCAAACAAGCGCCGAATGTGGCAAGGATGAAGCTGTTAGGTGCTAAAGTTATACCGGTATCCCATGGACTTAAAACGCTCAAAGAGGCTGTGGATGCTGCTTTTGAAGCATATATGGGCGAATTTGACGAATCGATGTATTGCATCGGTTCCGTTGTGGGCCCCCATCCTTTTCCGATGATGGTAAGAGATTTTCAAACCGTTGTGGGCATTGAAGCCAGAGAACAGTTTTTGGACATGACGGGTAACCTTCCTGATGCTGTAGTTGCTTGCGTGGGTGGTGGGTCCAATGCCGTGGGAATTATGACCGCGTTTTTAAACGATCCGGTGCAGCTTTACGGTGTGGAGCCTTTGGGAATTGGCACAAAGGTCGGCGAGCATGCGGCAAGCTTGACCTATGGTTCTGAAGGCGTGATGCATGGGTTTAATTCCATCATGTTGCAAAATGAAAATGGAGAGCCGGATCCTGTATACTCCGTTGCCAGCGGGTTGGATTATCCCTCCGTCGGACCAGAGCATGCGTATCTTAGGGATTTGGGACGTGTCACCTACAAGACGGCATCGGATGATGAGGCCATTGACGCCTTTTTCCTACTGTCAAAATTAGAGGGGATTATACCGGCGTTGGAAAGCGCTCATGCGGTTGCCTATGCCATGAAATTGGCAAAAGAAATGGGTACAGGATCTATTTTGGTGAACTGTTCTGGGCGGGGCGATAAGGATTTGGATTTCGTATTGGAGAATTATGGCGATCGATTAGGCAAGTAAACAATTGTTCAAAGACTTCGTATAGCGTACGCAAGGTATTGGTCTTGTGTACGCTATATTTTTTGACTAAAACAGTCGGGGCGTAAGATGTAGATAAGGGTATACGGACAGGAATAAGTCGCACGTGCCGAAAAATTTCTTTTTGTGCCACGGGAGAATGATGTTTGTATCAAAGAGGAGGCATGTGGATGTTTATGATACAGAGTGGTATTGATTGGGGAAACCGCTATTTAAAATAATATAGTTGACGCCCCCCATAATGGCTTGGTGGATGATCATGCGGATGGATTCCGCGTGGTCGATTCCACGGCTTTTGCTGGTGAGCGGTTTGGTGGGCAGGCGCATGCAGCCCATGCCGAAGGCGGATGCCATGAAATCCAGTTTCCCAAACTTGCGATACTTCATGCGGTTTACCTCCTTAAGGTATAGTGTGAGCAATGAAATAAGGAATAAGCACAGCTAAGATTTAGGGCTGGATCCCCACGAAAGAGAAATGCAAAAGCCATGGAGCTGGAAAATATACGATATACTGCTACAATTAATTTCACTATATACCAATCATACCATCGAAAACAACATTATGAAAAATTAAAACAAAGTAAATGCGCAATGGAAAGAATGATATGTGATTGTAAGCCTTGTGGATGTATAAAATCTGCTGGTATAATTTACTTAATGGGCGTGTTGGCAATACTGGTAAACAAATTGGTGTAACACACACAATCGTACGCTAAAGGGGCGGCGGGTTGCCGATGTACGTTTGGGTATATCACCGTATAGCTTTGCGATGGATCGTGTGGCCTTGGTTGCACGTTCATCCTTAAACTGATTCACTACGCGTGCGGCGCGATGGGGAACAGCGGATACCAATCTCGTCAAGGCGGCGTGGGACTGGATATGAAAAACAATGTCGGACAGCCGCGCATCCGGTTGTGATAAAAACGGGAAAAAGGAAGTGGGATAAAACATGAGACTTGACAACAACACGATTTTGATCACCGGCGGCGCAACCGGCATCGGCTATGCAATGGCGGAAGCGTTTTAGAGCGCGGTAATATTGATATTTCAAAAGGGTTGTGTGAACTCGAGTCAGGACAGAGTGAGATTGCTGTCAACCTGATCGCGCCCATCGTACTGCGCGCACTGTTTGTTCCGTTCCTGCAAGATCAAACAAATCCAGCCATTATCAACGTTTCTTCGGGTCTGGCGTTTATGCCCGAACGTGCAGCGTGTATGCCCGTTTATTGCGCCACCAAATGGGGACTTCATGCCTTTTGCCTGTCGTTACGCGCCCAGCTTAAAGACAGTGCTATAAAAATCATAGAGGCGATACCCCCGCCGTCATCTCCGAACTAAATATAGAAAGCAGGAAAAAGCGCGGCGCGCAATTCAAAGGGCTTCCTGCAGACCAATACGTTGCCGATCTATTCGATAAGATGGATAAAGGACTGGACGAAATCAGGACAAGGTAGCTGACCGGGATGCGAACCGGCGTAATTGATAATGCTTGGTGGTGTTATCATGAAACATCAAAGAGGCGGTGTGGCGTTATGAAAAAGGAGACACTGTTGAATATCGACCGTAACAGGTTGGACGATCTATCCATGCAGTTGGATACAAGCGACATCGCACAGTTGGTGCTATGGCTGAATGAGAAAGAAGATAAAATCCGGTATCCATCCACACTCGTTTTAATGCAAAGGGCCTCCATTGCGGCTGATGTGTATCCCTTCTGGGAAGATTTCCGCCAAAAATTGACGAAAAGAAACTCCTTTGTGCGTAACATCGGATTAATGATGCTTGCCGCCAACGCCAGATGGGCAAGCGATGATAAGATGGCGGAAACGCTCGATGAATACCTCAAGCTGCTAAGCGATGAAAAACCCGTCACCGTGCGCCGGTGCATCCAGGAGCTAAAGCTGATTATCCCGTACCACCCAAATTTACACAAACGCATCGCACACAGTCTCATGGCCGTGGACTTGATGTGCATCCGCGAAAGCATGCGCAAACTCGTTTGTTTTGATATCCTCGGTATCTTGGTGCTTTTGTGCAAGGAGCGTCCCAACGATGAAATCGAAGAGTACATCGTCCATGCGCTCGATGGCAATATACTTGACCACACATTTAAAAAACGGGTCAGGGAAATTGTAGATGGGGCGTTGTCTATACCATCCTAAACTGGCGCAATGGTGGTTGCCCCGCAGGATATGGCATTATTTGGCGTTGAAACTAGGGAGCACAGCCGTAGTCGTTGCAACGGTGACAAGCGCGATTCGTATTTTTATATAGCGCACTGCTGCTAAAACGGCGGTTTGCTAAATATACCAAATATGATATGCAATCCTTATATTACACAGACAATAAAATGATATGTATAAACAAGGCAAAGGTGCTGAATCGACTTTCCCATACATATCGGGTACAATAAATAGCAACAGCAATTTACGGAGGTGGAAGTCCGGCATGGAGCATATCATCGAGGTCTCCAACCTGTACAAATCCTATGGGAACATAAGGGCTGTACAGGACATCAGTTTTTACGTGGAGCAAAGCAAGCTCTTTGCGTTTTTAGGTCCCAATGGGGCGGGAAAATCCACGACCATTGACATGATCTGTACGTTTTTGTCGCCCGACAGCGGCGAGGTGATTGTAAACGGCCATGTCATGGGCAGAGACGACGACGCTATACGCAATGAAATCGGCGTCGTATTTCAGGACGGTTTACTCGATCCGTTGTTGACCGTGCAGGAGAACCTCAGGCTGCGCGGCGGTTTCTATGGAGTGAAGGGCAAGGCGCTTACAAACGCCGTCCGTGAAACCGCGGAGCTGACCGGTGTAACCGAATTGTTGCCACGCCCCTACGGCAAACTGTCCGGCGGACAGCGCAGGCGGTGCGATATCGCACGGGCGCTGGTGCATAGACCTAAGATCTTGTTTTTAGATGAGCCAACCACCGGCCTTGATCCGCAGACGCGGCAGAACATATGGCATACCATACAATCCCTGCAGCGGGACACCGGCATGACCATATTTTTAACCACACATTACATGGAAGAAGCGGCGGAGGCGGATTTTGTCATTGTCATCGACAACGGCGAAATTACTGCCAAAGGAACGCCGATGCAGCTCAAGGAGCGATACGCGAGCGACAAGCTGCGGCTGGTTTGTGCCGATACCGGATCGGTAATCCGTATACTCGGGCAAATGAAACTGCCGTATATGGAAGCGGTGGATTGTATCAAACTGGATATCGAAAACAGCATGGACGCCCTGCCTATTCTTGAAGCATGCAAACCGTATATTACTGCATTTGAGGTGACCGCAGGCACCATGGACGATGCTTTCATCGCCATTACGGGGAAGGAGATACGCGCATGAGTAGCTTTGCCATACGAAACCTCAAGGTATTTTTCCGTGACAAAAGCGCGGTATTCTTTTCGCTGTTGTCCGTATTCATCATCGTGGGCATGTATGCGCTGTTTTTGGGTGACGTATGGGCGCAGGGTTATGCCCAGATCGACAACATAAGGTTTTTGATGGACAGCTGGATGATGTCTGGGCTGTTGGCCGTCACCACCGTTACAGCTACCATGGGCGCTTTTGGCATCATGGTAGAGGATGAAACAAAGAAGTATATCAAGGATTTCAGATCGTCCCCGCTTAAGCGCAGCAGCATCACTATGGGCTATCTGATCAGTTCATTTGTCATCGCTGTTATCATGAGCATGGTTGCGTTGTGCGTGATAGAGGTATACATAGTGTTAAATGGTGGCACGTTATTGTCATTTCTATCTATACTGAAAGTGTTTGCGCTCATTGTGCTGTCCGCGTTTTCCAACACTGCGATGCTGTTCTTCATCGCTTCCTTCTTTAAAAGCCAGAACGCGTTCACCACGGCCAGTACCATCATCGGCACCATGATCGGTTTCTTAACGGGCATATACCTACCCATCGGCTCACTGCCTACCACCGTACAGCTTGTCGTTAAACTGTTTCCGCCTTCCCATGCGGCGGCATTATTCCGTCAGGTAATCATGGCGGCGCCGCTGACCTCCGCCTTTGTAGGCGCACCGGTTGGGGCTGCGGCGGAGTTTAAGAATATGATGGGCGTGACCTTTGAGTTTGGGGGCAAGACGCTGGCCCCGTGGATCAGTGTGACGGTTTTGCTGTTGACTGCAGTGGCGTTCATCATACTGACATGGCTGCGCATGAGCCGCAAGAGAAGGTAACCGGATGATAGCAGTATATTTCAAAAGCGTTTATGCAAAACCTGCCGAATAAAGCATCAACATATCATAACTTATAAATATATTGGCGAATGGCGAAATGAATATGAAAATATACCAACATATGGAAGAAAAAGCCACTATTTGTAATATATTAAAAATGGCTAGGTTGCAGTTGCCATAAATTTAAGATCATTTTGGCATAGCCTTTGATGCAAAAAAAGAAAGGCCGTGCCTTTTCAGCGCACGTACAAAATGTTAAAATGAGCCATAATATATGGCTGATGGGGGTTTTATGATGAAACGCATTTCATTATTGTTGTGCATTCTGTTGCTAATGGGGTTGGTCGCAGGCTGTAATACGCCGACGGGTAGCCCATTCGCTCAGCAGACTCAAAAGCAGACACAGGCACAAACGCCGGAACCGACAGCGGCAGTACAGACGGTGAATGACGTTGAATTGACGATAGATCTTGCATACGGAAGACGGACTGGCATATATTCAGGGCAAATGGTCAATGGATTGCCGGATGGGCAGGGAAGCTACACCACAACCAACGACGAAGGTACCGAATGGACGTATCAGGGTAAATGGGTACAGGGTCGCTGTAACGGCTATGGCGAAACCGTATGGGCGGACGGATGGAGCGAAAAGGGCACGTACGTCAACGACTATATGACCGAAGGCGAAAGCTATTATAACGGTTCAATGGTTCATCGCGGTTCCTATTTGGAAAATCAGTACAACGGGCAGGGGACCACCTACGACGAGGCGGGAAACGAGATCTTTACAGGCGAGTTCCGACAGGGCTATCTCGTTGAGAATGAAGAGGACCGCATCACGCGCGCTGATTGCATCGCGCCCATCGCAGGCATACCTACCATAGAGGATTACAACGGATGCCTTGCAAATCCCAACGCATATTTCGGCGTGAAGGTTTTGGTTTATGGAACGGTTGAATACATTTGGGATGCTGACCCGGAGTATCCCGCGTATGCGGAGTTTATCATTGCGCCCGATGGCGACGAATACTATCCAATCGATGTGTATTACCGCTATGGATGGGATGAGCAACACTTCGAAGAAGGCGAATGGGTATCGGCTTATGGCATATTTGTGGGCGTGTATACGTATACTGGCACCGATGGCAATGAGTATTCCATGCCAATGGTAGAAGCGCACGTCGTCTTCCACGAGGAGTACAATCAATAATATATACAGATCAGATAAAAAAAGCAGGCCGGGGTCCGGCCTGTTTTTTTGTATTAGCAGTTATGCTGGCGGCTCCGTTTCTATCAGCGATTTAACAAGATCGGCGTCCGGTGTAACGAATAGTGTTTTTTGGTCGGTATAGGTGACAAATCCGGGTTTAGAGCCGGATGGCTTATGCACGTTTTTAATCAGCGTATAGTCAATGGGTACGTTGGCGGAGTGCTTGGCACGGCTGAAAAATGCGGCGATGTGCGCGGCCTGCCGCAGTGTGTCCGACGGCACCGGATTCGCTTTGATCAGTACATGGCTGCCCGGCATGCCTTGCGCGTGCATCCAGGTATCGCTCGACCGTCCGAGCCGGCAGGTCACGAGGTCGTTTTGTGCATTGTTGCGCCCGGCAAATATCTCAACGCCGTCCTTTGACACAAATCGAAGGGGTTTGGCAGTTCGGTTCGCACCCCGTGCCTTTGAGGAAGCGCGGCGCAAAACGTGTTGCCCCATCAACTCCTCGCGGATCTCAAGCAGGGAATCAAAATCTTCACTCTGCTCAATGGCGAGCGATATCCCCTCTAGGTAGGAAATCTCGGGCAGTATTGCATCCTTTTGCCGCTGCGCAGCCTCGGTGGTGGATTTCAACTTCTGATACCGCTTGAAGCGTTTGGCCGCATTGTCCGCGGCGCTTAACGTGGAATCCAGTTGTAATTCGATGTTGCGCTCGTTGATATAGTCGTATACCACGGCCGTTTTAGCACCGTGTTTGATCTGATGGGCATAGGCCAGCAAAAATTCGCCCTGCTGGCGGAGATCCTGATGCGAAGCGCTTTTGGCGATTGCGTCCTGTTGAATCTGCAAGCGTTTGTAAAGCCGCTCAAGTCTGGATTTGACCGCGGCCTGCAGGGCGCGGCGCTCACTCTCGATCTTTTTCCGTTCGCGTTGAGATGATGTATACAGCAAAACCGCTTCGCAAATCGTCGGTATGCGTTGCACGTTGCCGCCTGCAATTTCAAACGGCGCATACGCGATGGGTGTGCCATCGGCGTCGGTCTGTATGCTCGATTCATATGAACCATCTTGAAGAGCTTGTGTTAAATTATATAGGCTTTGAGCCAACGCTTGCGCAACGGATTGCGAAAACGGGGCACGGGTGTCGGCAAGGTTGGTACGTATGCAAAGCTGCCCCGCTGTAAACGGAGATATGCCATAGAACAGCGATACAAGCGCCTTTGACGCTGTACCGCTCTGCACATCGATAAGAGAAGCCGCTATACCTGCTTTGTCCATTTCAAGCGCATTGTGCTTGCCCTGCACCGGCGGCTGGTGATATCGTTCGCCAGGCAGAACGGTACGAAGCGAGGACACAGCGGGTGGTATGCGCTTGGCGCAATCCAGAACAAAACCGTTCGGATCCACCAGGATCAGGTTGCTGTGTTTGCCCATGCATTCTGCGATGAAATCCAGCGTTACCCGATCACCCAAATCGTTGGTGGCCTGCACCTTCATATGGATCACGCGGTCCATCATAGGAACGTCTATGGAAAGAATGCGGCCGTGTATGAGGTGCTTGCGTAGCATCATCAAAAACACAAACGGTTTATCCGGACCTTTTTCCGCGCTGGCGCAAAGATGCATGCGCGCATATTCCGGATTGGCGCTAAAGAGCAGGCGATGGTTTGTGCCACCTGCGCGAACGGTGAATACGACGTCATGGCGGTTCGGTTGCGCAATGCGCTCGATCCGCCCGCCGTTAAGCAGCGAACCCGTCTCATATGCAGCGGCCCAAAGCGCCGCGCCGTCCATCTGCATCTTTGTGCTCCTTTTTGGTAATATCCCTTTTTTTGTTTGTCCTCACACGCTATAATACTAAGGATTGGTCAAATGGACAAGGAGTGAAGAGGTTGAAGCTGTTGATCGCAAGCAACAACGAAGGAAAATTGAGGGAATTCAAACAGATCTTGGGAGATCTGTTCATGGATATCGTAACGCCAAAGGACATAGGACTGGCCATAGACGTGGAGGAGAACGGGGAAACCTTTGCACAAAACGCTTTAATCAAGGCACGTGCCTTTGCAAAGGCATCGGGAATCAGTGCGATGGCAGACGATTCAGGCTTGTGTGTAGACGCGCTCTCGGGCGCACCCGGCGTGCTGTCTGCACGGTTTGCGGGTGGCCACGGCGATGATGAGGCCAACAACAATCTGCTGCTTCAAAAGCTCAAGGATGTGCGCGAGGACAAGCGTTCGGCGCGGTTTGCGGTCAGCATCGCCTTTGTAGGACAGGATGGGACCGTGTTAACCAGCGACGGACAGGCCGAGGGACGCATTCTATTCGAACCCGCGGGCGTAAATGGCTTCGGTTATGATCCGCTCTTTTATACCGAAGTGTACGGCAAAAGCTTTGCGCAGCTGACGCCACAACAGAAAAATGAGATCAGTCACCGTGGCAAAGCGTTGCGTGCCATGCGCAAGCTTGTGGAGAAACGCTATGGCCGATAAAATGCGCATCGGTATCTTATCTGACACACACGGTTCGGCGAAGGCGTATCAGGCCGCGCTTATGGCTATGGGCGAAGTCGATCTTATTATGCACGCGGGCGACCATGTGGCGGACGCCCATATCATGGCAAAGCGCACCGGCATTCTCACATATGCCGTGAGCGGAAACTGTGATTATACAGGCGACGACGAGATCGTCCTAACGCTGTGTGGAAGCCGGGTGCTGATGGTGCACGGTCATGACCACAGCATCAAGCGGTCCTTGGACAAGCTGGCCTCGTATGTGGAACAACGCGAAGCTAACGTGTGTATATTCGGGCATTCGCACGTTCCCTTGACTCAAAAAATCGGCCAGTGTTTGTTTATCAATCCGGGCAGTCCGTACCGCCCGAGGCTGGGCATCCCCACCTGCGCGGTGTTAACGCTTCAAAGCGGAAAACCGCCGTGCGCCGAGATTATTTCGATACATCCAAACTGAAATAATTAATTTATATTCAATGCAAAGCAACCCATTGACAGCCCCCATGGCCTGCACTATAATGATATGCGTTCGCCTGATCCGTGTGATCCGTGCGCCTGTAGCTCAGTCGGATAGAGCAACGGCCTTCTAAGCCGTGGGCCCGGGGTTCGAATCCCTGCAGGCGCGCCAATGACAATCATGGTGGATATAGCTCAGTTGGTTAGAGCGCCAGGTTGTGGCCCTGGAGGTCGTGGGTTCGATTCCCACTATTCACCCCATTTACCTTCGCGAAAAACCGACGTAAGTAGGCGGGTTTTCGTTTGACAGGGTGTGCGAAGCGGTGAAATCCCAAACGGGGCATGCCATGTTGGGGTGTAGCCAAGTGGTAAGGCACGGGACTTTGACTCCCGCATTCGTAGGTTCAAATCCTGCCACCCCAGCCATCTTGATCCATTAGCTCAGTCGGTAGAGCACCTGACTTTTAATCAGGGTGTCCGCGGTTCGAACCCGCGATGGATCACCACCTAACTCCGTGCGGGCGTGGCGGAATTGGCAGACGCGTTGGATTTAGGATCCAATGCCCCAAAGGCGTGGGAGTTCGAGTCTCTTCGCCCGCACCAATGTAAGCGGTAGTAGCTCAGTGGTAGAGTGCCACCTTGCCAAGGTGGATGTCGCGAGTTCGAATCTCGTCTACCGCTCCACTGCAAATTCGCGGGTGTAGCTCAATGGCAGAGTTCCAGCCTTCCAAGCTGGCCATGTGGGTTCGATTCCCATCACCCGCTCCATATTATGGATCTTTAGCTCAGCTGGTAGAGCACCTGACTCTTAATCAGGGTGTCCAGGGTTCGAGCCCCTGAAGATCCACCAGTAAAAAGCCCTTTACAAAGGGCTTTTTTGTTATCAATGATATCAACATCAATCTTATACAAGCCTAATCTGGCAACCATCTGGCAACCCTTTGGCAACCCTCAAAAAACAATTCGGTAATTATAGAGCCAGGTTCATCTATGACATTCAAAAGGTAAGGGGACCGACTCTCTCCATTCATATCAGCTATACTAATAAAGTTAAAAATGAATTTATGGTCTAGTTTATAGTTTGAAGAAACCAACCAAACATATTGATAGTGATCTTACCCCAATAATGTGTCCACTTTTAAAATTAGGATCCTGTCGCCATTTTGGGTGTTGAACCTATCACATACGCTTGCGGTACAGGGCATCTGTAGCGCAGTGAGCTGTGCGGCCGTTTCGTGTTGTAGTACTCGCGCCATTGTTCTATGATCACCTGTGCTTCCTTGATTGTATAAAATATTTCGCCGTTGAGCAATTCATCCCGCATTCTGCCATTGAAGGATTCCACATAGCCGTTCTCCCAGGGACTGCCCGGCTCGATGAATGTTGGTTTCGTTCCAAACCGCGCTAAGAAGTCCTGCACCCTCTGTGCAATGAACTCGCTGCCGTTGTCCGATCTCAGATATTCGGGGATGCCTCGTTGTATGAACAGATTTACCAGACATTCTTTCACTTCATTAGATCGTATGCGCCGTGCGACATATACCATTAGACATTCCCGTGTGTACTCATCAATGATGTTCAATATCCTGAATTTCTTTCCATCGTGTGTTTTATCTTCCACCATGTCATAACTCCAGACATGATCAGGGTATTCTGCTCGAAGCCGGATACAGGAACCATCATTGCTCCATAATCTGGCCCTCTTAGCCTGTTTCTTAGGCACTTTCAGCCCTTGTTGCCTCCATATCCTCTCTACACGCTTGTGATTGATATTGATGCCTTCTCGTCTCAACAATGCCGTGATACGCGGGGTACCGTATCTCCCGTACTGTGCTGCCAGTTCTTCGATTCGATGTGTTGTGGCATCTTCATCCGGCAATCGAATCACTGTGTATCTCTGGGTTCTTCTATGCTGACCTATGGCCCGGCAAGCTCGCCTTTCGGATATATGGTATGTATCCATTGCAGCTTTGACAAAGTATCTTCGCTTGTCCGGGCTTACAAGTTTCCCGAGGATATATCCTTGAGTATCGCTATATCCAACGCCTGATCCGCTACCAGCTTCTTCAACCGACTATTTTCCTTTTCCAGTTCTCTCAGCCGCTTCGCCTGGTTCACCTGCATGCCGCCGTATTCTTTTCTCCAGCGGTAATATGTTTGTTCAGTGACTCCGATGTGCCTTGCTGCATGCGCTACCGTTTGTCCTTGGCTTAATAGAATTTCCACTTCCCGCAGCATGTTAATGATCTGTTCTGCCGTATACCTTTTACGTCCCATGACCTTTCCCCTCGCTTTGTTTTATTGTACCCGCGATGGCTGTTTCTCGCAAAATCCTAACTTTATTTCTGGATACATTTTCGGGGGAAAGGTCACTCTGGAGATGAACTCAGGGCCATTGTCTGCCTTGATTCGTTTAAACCTGTGTTTAGGAAGAATAGACGATTACAGTTTTTGACTAGAAGTGCTTTTTGATGGTAGTATCACTTATAAAGATGTTATAATATTTCTTCTTGTAGTAGAGATGCAAACAATACATGCGATTGATATTAAATATACGGAAAGCTGATGAGTATATATGTACAATCCACAAATTGAAACATTCATTAGAGTAGCAGAGGCAAGTAGCTTTTCGAAAGCGGCCGAAGCGATGTATATATCGCCAACTGCTGTTATCAAGCAGATAAACAAATTAGAAGAGGAATTGGGGCTTCAGCTATTTGTTAGGACTCATCGAGGAGTTAGCTTGACAGAGTCTGGGAAGTCTTTATATAAAGACGTAAAATACCTTATCAAATATTCTAATGACTCAGTTGCCAGAGCAAGAGAAGCGACACTTTATAAAAAAAATATTATTCGTATTGGAACATCGTTTATGACGCCAAGTGATTTTTTAATTGAATTATGGCCGAAGCTTCATGAACAATATCCGGAAATCAAGATTCAGCTTATTGCGTTCGAAGACACACCAGAGAACGCTCGGGAAATTATGAGAAATTTTGGCCAAAACATCGATATTGTTGCGGGATTATTTGACGATGGAATAATGGAAAGACGCGGGTGCCTTGCACTTGAACTCTCAAAAGAGCCAATTCGTGTAGCGGTATCCGTTCATCATAGATTGGCATCAAAAAGCAAGCTGACGATGGAGGATCTCGATGGAGAGAACTTAATGTTGATTCAACGGAAATGGAATAGCTACGTAGATGATTTGCGCGATGATTTGTTGCAAAACTATAAAAATATTAATATTATAGATTTTGAGTTTTACAATATGGAAGTATTTAATCAATGCGAAAACGGTAATAACATTCTCATGGCAACTGATGGTTCGAAAAAAGTTCATCCTCTATTAAAAATTCTGCCTGTTGAATGGAATCATAGCATACCATTTGGGCTGTTTTATTCGCCATCACCGTCTAGAACGGTGCAGAAATTTTTAGATAATGTAAAAACCGTTCTAGGTTTAGATCAAACACGTTAGCTATAACCATATAGTTCAGACTGGTGAACATATAGAGACTTCTGCAGAAGTCTCTATTTTTTTATAATTACTTTAAAGAATAAGCGTTAGATGTTTCCATTACCCTGGCAAACAATCAGAACAGTTAAAGAAAAAGTGCTTGGTCATAGGTGCTAATCGGAATGATTATACAGCAAATAAGTTGAAAGAAAAAGAATAATGTTTAGCTTAAATATCTCGCATGGCTTGAATTGATGTGAGAAATATATGTCGTCTTAAATAAAAACTTAAAAATCACCGTAAGTTGCTGCGGTTAAGGAGGGCGGAAAGAAGAGCAGCAAGACTCAATGGTCCATGAAATAGTAATAGAGTAATTGCAATGAAAGACTAATACAGTTAAATAAAAAGGGAGGAATATTAATGGAAATTACTGTAATCCAAGCGGTCCTTTTGGCGGCATGGTACTGGTGGTCCAATATATATGGCGGATATGGCATATGGTTTGGAATGGCACTTTTTACAGGAATGATGAGTGGCATTATACTTGGGGATGTTTCCACAGGGCTGAAAATTGGAGCGACCATTCAACCGATGTTCTTGGCGTTTACAGGTGCCGGCGGAACGGTCGTTTGGGATCAGCCTGCAGGGACAATTATGGGTGTTGCGATCACGATGGCTGGCGGATTGCCGCTGGATCAGGCTCTAACCATTGCAGTTCCCGTATCACTGATGTTTGCGCAGATGCATACTGTACGCCGTATCTGGTTTGCCTATCCGGCAGCCCAGTCTGATAAAGCAGCCTTAAAGGGTAACGATCGTGCCATCCTCTTTTATGGACAATGGTTCTGCTGGTTATCCAAGATCGTACTCTACTTCATTCCCATGCTTCTGTCCATCATGTTGGGCGCCGAAGCAATCGGTAAACTGATGGCAAACCTACCAATGTGGGTCACAAATGCACTGAGCTGTGTCGGCGGCATGCTTCCATCCATAGGTATGGCGATGACCATCCGCGTCATTGGGCGTCCGAGCTTCCTGCCCTACTTCCTGGGTGGCTACTTCCTGGTTGAGTACACGGGAATTGGTGGCTTGTTCCTTGCATTCATCGGACTGTTCTTTGCATTCCAGTATTATCTGATGTTAGATATCAAACATGAAGACGATGACAACGCAGCGGATCAGAGCGCAGCTGGTGCTGCAGCCTTGGACGAAACCACAAAGCGAATATTGACAAAGAAAGATGTTTCCAACATGTTTTTGCGCTGGTGGTGGTATTGCGAACAGAGCAACAGCTTTGCCCGTCTGCAGTCCGTTGCATACTGTTGCGCGTTCATCCCGTGCCTGAAGAAACTCTATGGCAACGATCCTGAGGAGTACTCGGCAGCATTGCAGCGCCACCTGATGTTCTTCAACACAGAGGGCATCTGGGGTAGTGTCATTCATGGCATCACGTTAGCGATGGAGGAGCAGAGAGCATTGGGCGCTCCCATTGGTGCAGATGCCATCACAGGTATCAAGGCCGGTTTGATGGGACCGTTCGCTGGTGTCGGCGACACGATCGACTGGGCAACATTTATGCCATTGGTCTATATCCTGTTCATACCGATGGCAGCGAACGGGAACATGATGGGTGCGATCTTACCGTTTGCAGTTGTTGGAGCCGTTACATATATTGAAGGGCATATTTACAGTAGACTCGGCTATCGTCTTGGCACAAGGGCCGCATTGAACATCCTGCAGGGTAAAGCGATTAATACGTTTATCTCCTGCGCATCAGTACTTGGCTTGTTTATGATGGGTGGACTATCTGCATCAATGGTACATGTAGTAACACCGCTGTATATCCCGACAGCAGCAAATCCAGCGCTGGTGCAGTCCAACATCTTAGACGCGATCGCCCCCGGCATCCTGCCGTTAGTGGTTATTTTGGGAACGTATAAATACATCATGAGTGGCAATAGCATTACAAAAGCTACGTTGTATTTGACCGCTTTCGGCCTTGTTGCAGGCGCGCTCGGCATCCTAGGCGGCGGCGGCTTGATCTTCAAAGCCTATGCTGCGATGTAAGACAAGATGTAAGACAAGTAGAAAAAGAACCGACCCTAGGGTCGGTTCTTTTTAGGATAAGGCTAAAAGCTTTTTTTGGTTTAAGTCGTATCCATTAGCTATAACCATTGGGTTTAAACTGGTGAATAAATCGAGACTTCTGCCGAAGTCTCGATCTATTTATAATTACCCTTGAGAATAAGCATTGGAGAATTTCAGAGCTCTGTTAGAAAAATGAGAAGGTTTAGGGCAATGTGATTGGCCCATAGATGCTAAGTGGATACGTATGACTATTTTTCGAAAATGTACTAAAGAAATAGGCTGGGAATTTATGCGAACGAGAGTCCTCCATTATTTGATTGGGCCAAAATCGAGGGGGACGTATGTCGTCTTGTCCCGAATATTTATATAAAAACAATTGCGGAACAAGAAGAACAAAACGAAGCAATGTCCCTAGTTGCTATTTAGGATGTGAAATATGGAAGCCAGCTCGAATAAATCAGAAAATTGTAAAGAGGCAAGGATATGGACAAGGCCCTTTCTTAAAATTATGAATATTACTTTTTTCTGCACGCTTAGCAACAGCATGCTGACCCAAGCGATCCCACTATATGTAATATTTTTAGGTAGTAGCAATGCTGTTGCAGGTGTGCTTACAGGAGTATTTACAATTACATCACTATTGTTCAGACCTTTATTTGGCAACATGGTAGATGTAAAAGGGCGTAAAACCATACTTATGACTGGCTTAGGACTCTATTTGATAACCAGCATGAGTTATAGCTTAATACCCGCTGTACTTGTTGTTCTGTTATTACGAGGGATACAAGGGGTAGGTAACAGTGCCTTTTCTACTACAGCCGGAACGGTTGTTGCTGACATATTACCGCGAAACAGGATTAGTGAAGGCATAGGATATTATGGCGTATCTTTTGATATCGCCACAGCTTTTGGCCCCGCCCTCATGTTGTTTTTAAGGGATGGTTTTGGATATAGCAGTGTCTTTTATTCGTGTGCTGCGATAGTTCTTGTGGCTTTCGGGATTGGTTGGACAATGAATTATGAAAAAAAGAAAACATCAAACAAACCAAGAATAAGTTTGAATAATGAAATAAAAGGGCCAAATAAGTTTAAATTGAAAACGGCTTTTGAAGTATCTGCAATACCCGCGTCATTTGTGCTTTTGTTAATCGCTTGTCCTCTGGGATTAACGTACACTTTTTTAGTCAGATTCAGCGAATCGTTAGGGATAACAGGCATCGGATTGTATTTTACAATAAACGCACTATCCATGCTCGTAACTAGATTGTTTATTGGGAGATTGTGCGATAAATTCGGAGCTGACCGGATTCTGCCTCCTGGTCTCCTCATGGATTTTTTAGGCATACTTGTCATTGCGCTAGCACGCTCGCTTCACATGTTTTTACTAGCAGCACTCTTTATGGGAATAGGATGGGGGATGGTTGGCCCAACCATCCAAGCATTGGTTATGCGTAATGCGCCCTTTAATCGAAGAGGAGCTGCCAGCGCGACGTATTATGCAGCCGTCGATATTGGTGTTGGAGGAGGTTCTATGCTAGGAGGAATTTTAACTCAGACGATTGGGTACGCAGCAACATGGGCTTTTAATCTAGTATTTATTATCGGCGCAATGGTCATGTTCCTTTTAGTAATCAGGAAGAAACTAGTAAAAGAAAGAGAATACAGAAGCAATATCCTAGACCATTTTAATGCTGAGGAGAGGGGGGGCACGCGCCAAAATGTTCGGCTACGTTGTCACCCCTACAGTAAACGATCAAGCGATTTAAAGAAGAGCACTCGATCGAGTATCCATGATGACTATTTATAATGGCGTGCATTGATTATAGGTTTAAATTCTCCTAAACGTTAGGAGTTCAGGAGAATTACAGGTGGCAAAATTATAGTCTTCACCAGATACTTTCAAAAAGCATAAGGAGGAATAATTATGTCGTATGGTTACAACAACAAGATTCTGATGGTTAATCTGTCCACAGGGGAAATGAATGTGGAAGAACCCGGAGATAAGTTCTATCGGATGTATTTGGGTGGCGAAGGCATCGGCGTATATTACTGTATGCGCGATATCCCCGCAAATGCTGACCCGCTGGGCCCAAATAATGTATTGGCCATTTCCGCTGGCGTTGTCACTGGCGCACCGGTTATGGCCGCGTCCCGTATCAATTCCAATGCAAAGTCCCCTGTAACCGGTGGAATTGGCGATGCGCAGGGCGGTGGATATTTCGGCCCCGTGTTGAAATTCGCTGGCTATGATGCCGTGATATTCAAAGGGAAATCCGAAAAACCTGTATACCTGTTTGTCCAGGATGGCAAGGCGGAGCTTCGGGACGCAACCCACATTTGGGGTATGACCACGAAGGACTACGAAGCAAAATTAAGAGAAGAAATCAGCCGCGATGTTGTCGTGTGCGGCATTGGTCCTGCGGGTGAAAAGCTCTGTACCTACGCATGTATCATCAACGAACGCAAACATGCCAACGGACGTAACGGCATGGGTGCCGTTATGGGCAGCAAAAACCTCAAGTGCATTGCGGCCATCGGGAAAAAACCAACGTATGAGTATGCGGACCCGGCTCTTTTACAAAAGAACCTGCGCTACGCGGGCGAATGGGCGAAAACATCGCCCCAGGTTGCGATAATGAAACAATTCGGTACAAACGGGTTCATCATGAGCCAAAATGAAGCCGGTATGTTGCCAACCAGAAACTTCTCGGAAGGGTATTTTGAACAGACAGAACAAACATTAACGTCGATCGTTATGGAAGACACCATGTCATTGGGCAATGAGCGCTGTTATATGTGCAACATCGCCTGTAAGCGTCATGTCAAGTGCACCAAGGAGGAACATGGCTGGGATGTAGACGAGGCATATGGCGGCCCCGAATATGAGACAGTTGCCATGTGGGGCAGCGACCTGATGATCGATGACATGGCAACCGTTGCCAAAGCCAACGAGATCTGTAACGCCTATGGAATTGATACTATGTCTACCGGCGCAACCGTCGCCTTTGCCATGGATCTATATGAAGCGGGTTTGCTGACCAAGGAGCAATGCTATGGCCACGAGCTTACATTCGGCAACCGGACGGGTGCCATTGATCTTCTTACGCGTATCGTAAACCGCGATGGTTGGCTGGGCAACCTGCTGGCAGACGGCATTGCTGCCGCCGCTGAGGAGATTGGCAGCGGCGCTGAGTACTATAACATGAGCACCAAAAACAACCCATATCCAGCGCATATGCCACAGGTAAAAAAGAACATGGCTGTACACTATGCGATCAACGAACACGGAGCAGATCATTGCACAGTAGCTCATGACCCGGACAACGATGTAGGAGGATTCGAAGGCGTCGCGGCGCTCGGCCAATACGCCATGAGCATCTATGAACCGGTCCCGTACCGCCAGGATGTGGAAGGCAAGATGAAATTGAATTATTATTCACATATCCAGAACGCTGTGTACAATTCCATTTGCGTGTGTTTGTTTGGATATGGTTCATCGCCTGGCAATTTATACAACATTGAACGCACAATCGAAATTATCAACGGCGCAACCGGCTGGCAAACGAATTGGTGGGAGATAATGAAGTCCGCGGAACGCATACTGATACTCATGCGTTTGTTCAACCAACGCGAGGGTTTCGGTGCCAAGGACGATGTTTTACCCAAACGCACGTTTGAGCAGAAGTTCTCCTACGGGCCTTCCGAGGGTGAACACGTAAATGAGAAAGCATTCTATGAAATGCGTAGCTTATACTACGATATGGCTGGCCTGGACCAAGAAGGTCATCCGCGACATTCAAAGGTGGTAGAACTTGACCTTCAGTGGGCAGAAGATCTAGTCAAAGAAGCCGAGATTATAACTAAGAATTAAGTTGGGATTGTATAGGATGAAGGGCGTTAATCTTTCTAGAAGCTTGAAAACTTATAAATAATATATAGAGCCGTGAATCTAAAAAAGAAAACCAAGGCTATTACGCCTATATTAGGAGGAAACAAGATGTTTGTAGCAATGAAAGAAATTTTAGACAAAGCGTATGAAAACAAGTACGGCGTACCTGCAGTAGTTGGTGGCGACGAATGTATGGTGCGTGCAGCCATTGAGGCTGCGGAGGAGACGAGTTCGCCGGTGATTATTATCAGCGGGAATTACAGTATGTACGATCCTCGCTTCTATGGGAACATGGTACAGCACATAGCAAACCAAGCCTCGGTACCTGTAGCTCTTTGTTTGGATCACAGCCCAAGCTTTGAGGATGCGATGCTAGGCATTCAGGCTGGCTATTCCGCAGTCATGGTGGATCGCTCAATGCTTCCTTATGAGGAAAATGTGGCACAGGTTAAAGAGATCGTCAAAATTGCGCATGCTATTGGTATAACAGTCGAAGCAGAACTTGGACATGTAGGACAAGGTGACAACTATGCAGTTGACGGCAATACGGCGATGACCGATCCGAATCAGGCAAAACAATTTATTGAAGAGACCGGAGTAGATTGTCTGGCAGTAGCCATAGGTACGGCACATGGCGCGTACAAGGGCGTTCCAAAACTTCGTTTTGAACTGTTGGAAGAAATCAACAAGACGTGCGGGATCCCACTGGTTCTTCACGGAGGTAGCGGTAGCGGGGATGCTAACATTCAGAAGGCGTGCAGTATGGGAATTGCAAAAGTCAACATTGCCAATGATCTAATGCAGGCTGCCATCCGCGCTGTTAACGCAGTGGATATGACTGGGGATGGGGCATATGGATTTTTTCCTACGGCATATGCTGGCGTAAAGAAACAAGTTAAACATATGTTTGATGTTTGCGGATGTACTGGAAAAGCTTGGCATAAATTGCCAAAACTCCCTAGTAATCCTATCGAATCGACCATATGGTCAGAATAGTAGAGGTTATGAACATGTTATTTGGGCATTCTCGCGGGCTAAACATTTATCATGATGGCTTGTTCCACATTATCGTAAAGAAAGAATGTAGTAAAGCCTGCGGGGTTTGTTAAGGTTCTGCTGATTCTACACGACGGCAGTGAAATCAACGACGATACCCAAGCCAAGTCAACTAGAGAAGGGATTTGGAAAGTCAATCTAGGATTGCCCTGTATAAAGCGGGCGAAAATCGTTAAACGATAAAGAAGGCGTACATGCGGAGCTGGGCTGCAAACTCATTAAGGCCGGGTATAAGGAAAGGATATGCTTATCCATCACATGAAACTGTTTAACCAGTATGACAAGGCCTGAGTTTGATTCAAACCCAAGATAATATTGAAACAATATATAAAAATTAAAGAGGGGGAAACAACATAATGCTTCCAGACAAAATTCATTTTGGCGTAATCGTAGAAGGCCACAAAGCTGAAATGCACGAAGGTCCGTTCCCGGAGGTTGGTCCGGAGGATGTCGTCATCAAGATGGCGGCTTGTAACATCTGCACAACAGATTACCAGCAGTGGCTGGGCCTGAGGGATCATCAGGGCTTCCCGATGGCGGGTGGACACGAATATTCCGGTACTATCATCCAAAAGGGCGAGGCTGTCCTTGATTCGCTGCAGGTCGGTATGCAGGTTGGTGGTATGTACGGTTCCTGTGGCATGTGTGCAAACTGCCGAAGAGGACTTACTAGCGACTGCCAAAACAGTGGTGGATACAGCGGCCCAGGCCCGGACGGCTACTATGGCCAAAAGAAATTTGCAGACTATGCGGTTCTCAAACAGAGCGTTGTCATGCCCATCAACAATGACATTCCCGCGGCAGAAGCAGGCTTCCTGGAGCCGGCTGCCACGGTTGTGGCGTGCATCAAAAAAGCCCGCATCAAACCCATGGAAGACGTCGTCGTCATCGGCGCAGGCACAATGGGCCTGGTCAATGCACAGGTCGCCAAGGCGTGGGGCGCCCGCGTGATCATCACTGAGCTTATGCCCAAGAAGATCGCACGCGCCAAGGAGATGGGATTTGCCACGGTCATCGACGCGGCTAACACCGATCCGGTAGAAGAAGTCAAAAAGCTGACAGGCGGCTTGGGCGCGGACTGCGTCATTTCCGCTGTGGGCCATACTGTTGCGTATAAACAGGGCTATCAGATGCTCAAACAGTTACGTGGCCGCTTGATCTTTTTCCCGGCGGGTTACCCGAAACCGGAAATGGAGATCGACCCGAACGAGCTCCACTACCGTAAGGTCGAGCTCATTGGCACGGTGGCTGCCGATTCGGCCGATTGGCAGGATTCTGCGACGTTGATCTCTAAGAAACTCATCGACTGCAGCTATTCACTGGAAGGGCAAGTCTTCCCGCTGCGTGACATTCAGAAAGCATACGAAGCCGCTGCTATACCGGGCGCTTACCGCGTTACCGTCGACCTGCAGGGCGTATAGATAAAACCTGAAAGAGGCGCTTCTGGCGCCTCTTCTTTTACCTTCAGAAGAAAGAATGAGCGAAGTCTATCGCGTAAATATTGAGACAAAAAAAGCTGGTGGCAAAAGAACCAAGGTCTAGCGACTATTTAAAAACATTATCTTGAATCAAAACTAATATTTTACGTTAGCGTACCATACGGGGAACAGTCGTAGCGGGCCAAAAGAAATAAAGTGATAAAAGAAGTTGTGTGCAATCATTTAAGGATTTCTGATAGCATACCAAACCAAATGCTCAAAAAAATATTTTTAAAAACTACACGAAATTCGGGCTCGCGAGCTCCGCAGTCGTTCAACGTCCGTCACAGTACCTTTTGTTAAATAGAGATTACCCTTTAGGATATAGAGAATAAAGAAAGGAATAAGCCCTTCTTTTAACTGCCTATCCTATTTGTACAGTATTCGCTCTCTTCGTTTCAATAGATGATGTATATCAATCACTGACAATGAATGTAAACATTTAAACTTGAGACTAAAGATCAAAGTAAGCGATGATATTTATTCGATATCATAGAGTATTACCACAAAAATAGGATTTAATAATGTATTGTAATAATTTATATAATTGTGATAAAATATGTCAGAAACAAGGCAAGAAATACACCTTATTTTATCACTGGGATATTCATAGATTGGAATCATGTTACAAACATTATTAAGGAGTAGATTGTGAAAATTAACAAACTGAAGATTAGTAACTATAAGTTGTTCCGAAATGGCACCATTTCAATGAATAACGGTGTGAATATCTTTGTTGGGGAGAATGATTCCGGGAAAACGACTATTCTTGAAGCCCTAACAATGGTGTTGACTGGTAAGATTGACAGTGGCAGTATTGTTAGCAGATTTAACCTAGATTGGTTCAATTCAGAAATTCGCAATGAATATAAACAAGCTGTAGATGAAGGCAAAACACCAGAACCGCCAACAATTGAAATTGAGGTGTTCTTTTGTACTCCTAAAGACGACGATAATTCAATAACTAAGTTTAGAGGTGCTAATAATTCGCTTCATGAAGACACGGAAGGTGTAAAATTGGAGATTGTCTTTGATACACAATATTCTTCTGCATATAAGCAACTCTTATCAGATAAAAAAATCAAGGATATTCCAATTGAATATTATCGAATAAATTTCAGATCCTTTGCAAATCCAGAGTATTATGTTCATACAACCGCAAAGAAGGTAGCTTATATAGATGCTACAAAGAAAGACTATGGGACTGCATTAAGTCGTTTTGTTGCTGGTAGCATAAATGAATATCTTTCAGAGGAGGATATGACAAATCTTCGCCATGCTTATAGAGCGAATCGCCATGAGTTTACTGAGAATCTTGCAGTAAAGATGCTTAATGAAAAATTACAAAAAAGTCACGACTTTGATGGTAAAAAGATAAGCCTGAACCTTAGAGAAAATGAAATTGATGAGTGGAAGCGTGACATGTCAATTTTGCTGGATGAAATTCCACTTGAGAATTCCGGATTCGGAACCCAGATTATGTTTAAGTCGGAGATTTTCCTTCTTCAAAATACAGACGTGGATATTCTTATTTTTGAAGAACCAGAGAACAACCTTTCATATACAAATATGTCTATACTCATCTCCAAAATAGCTAAGAGCTCAGGGAAGCAATTGTTTATTTCAACGCACAGTAGCTTTGTTGCTAATAAATTGGGTTTGCAGCATCTTCATCTGGTTGCAAACAGAGAAACGGTTCCATTCAAAGCGCTGAGCAAAGACACATATGACTACTTCCTTAAACTTCCGGGCTATAACACGCTACGTGTTCTTTTAGCTAATCAAGCTATACTGGTTGAAGGGCCAGCGGACGAGTTGATAGTGCAGAGGGCGTATCTTGATAACTATGGAAAGCAACCGATAGAAGATGGAATTGATGTAGTTGCGGTTGATGGCTTGGCGCTCCAAAGATACTGTGATCTCGCATCACTTATTAGCAAGCATGTGACCGTGGCAACCGATAATGATGGAGATGCAGATGCGGTAAGAGAGCGATATAAGAAATATGGTAAACTTGTAACGCTCTGCGTTGAAGAAGATAATGGTCTGAATACGCTTGAGCCATCTGTTCTTTCGGTGAATATGAAAAGTTTCGAGGCTTTTAAATCCATTATTTATCTTGGGAAAGATATAAAGGTTCGTGATGTTGAAAGTATAAAAGATTTTATGAAAAAAAATAAGACAGAATGGAGTATGCGTGTTTTTATTAGTGATCAACGGATAAAGTACCCAAGATATATTTTAAAGGCCATTGGCAAGGCAAATGATAGTGAGGGCCTCGGCGCCGAGGACAGCACGAATGAGTAATGAAGTTGTTTTTGCTGCTGCTGGCAATGGAAAAACATATTCCATATGTGAAAAAGCAATAAATGAATTGGATAAAGGCAAAAAGTGTGTATTATTAATTTCATACACAAACGAAGGGGTCCGTTCTCTAGAGCACGAATATAAAAAACAGAATAATGGTGTCCTTAATGATCGGGTCGTTGTGAAATCGTGGTACAGCTTTCTTTTATCGGATTTTATAAAACCATACCAGTGCTTGTTGAATCTTAAAAACAAGAACTATAAAAACGAATACCCTATTGAGATTCCAGAAAACTTTGTAAAATCAATTGCGTTTTATGATAATGAGTTGCCGCCCAGATACTACAATCAAACGCATATCCAATACTATATGAATCGCAGCGGAGATGTTGTTCCTGATAGAACAAGCTGCCTAGCATTTCTATGTAATAAGCACTCCGACGGGAAAGTAGTTGCACGGATGGAAAGCATTTATTCACATGTGCTAATTGATGAACTGCAGGACTATGCTGGATGGGATTTGGATATTATTAAACTCTTGTTTGAATCTCAACTGCATGTTTTATGCGTAGGAGATTATAAGCAAGCTACATATAGGACAAACAATAGCCAAAAGAACAAACAATATCGAGATGAGAAAATACGTGATTACTTTAAAATGCTTGAACAGAAACATATATGTAGCGTATCATACGTGAACACAACGAGGAGGTTTAATAAAGATATATGTGATTTTATAAATATAATACATGGTGATGAGGATACTAAAATATCGCCTGATCATTGTATGGGAAAAGAGATACAACCGGATAACATTGGTGTATACATGATTGATCTAAAGTATCTCGCTGAATATTGTGACTACTATCATCCTATAATCCTAAAATATGATAAAAACTCCACGATTGGTTTTCGTTGTAAATGTGATGTATTTAACTATGGCGGCGCAAAGGGGGCTACTTACGAAAGGACAGTAATAATTCCAGTCAGTACAACGCTTCCATTCATTAAGAAACAGGCGCGCATTAACTCGGATCGTACTCGATCAAAATTTTATGTTGCGTGTACAAGAGCAAAGTATAGTGTTGTATTTGCCATGAATACGCCTAAAGAAAATGAAATATTTAAAGTCACTGAACTCAGATTTGCTGATAAGTTGATACCAGCCTTAAAGTTTACAAAGGTATGAAAAGACAAGGGGAAATACTTCAAAAATACAAATAATATAAATGCGATTTCAAGCTATACTCATAGGTTTCCTTATTTGTCAGATTGCCTTTTATATGAAAATGATTAGGAGATGTCCGGATTTATGAAAACTTTTAATGTGCTACTCGATACAAACATTTTTATCAATGCCAAATATAATTTCACCAGAGCATCGCTTGATAACTTAAAGAAATACTGTGACGATGGAATTGTTTCCATGTTCACAAATGATATTATTATTAGAGAAGTGAAACATCATATTGAAAATGATGTTGGGCTCTTGGCTGCTCAAGCGAAAAATGCAATTAAAAACCATGGAGAACTTATAAATGCAATATCGCCAATAGAATTCGAATCAATAAAAGACACGCTTCTTGATGCTCCGAAAAAGCTTACAGCTGCTTTTTGCTCTTTTATGGATAATGCAACGATATTATCGAACACAGGATTGTCAATCGTAGATTTATTTAACGACTATTTTGCACCAAACGCTCCCTTTGAAGGTTGTAAAGAAAAAAAGTCGGAATTTCCTGATGCCACAGTTATTATGAGCATAAAGAGATATTTATCTTCAATTGGAAATGTCTCCTTGCATGTTATTACTAACGACGACGGATGGCATAATGCACTTAAAGATATTCGTGGTGTTGTCATGTATAAAGAAATCAAATTCTTGCTTACGGAAATTTCTAAAGAGCGAGAAGGTTTATACAAGAGTATCGTTTTATTTATCGGCGAAAAAATAGCATCGCTACAAGAACAAGCAGAAAACTGGCTTTTAGACCAAGAATGGGAATTTGCAGTTGAAGAAGTAGATGTATGTATAGAGTGTGATGAGGTTGATGAAGTTGATGTTAGGGATGTAAACCTCATATTAGATGGAATTGAATACATAGATAACAGTGAGAACTATGCTGTTGCCACACTTTCAGGCATAGCAAAAATTAATGTTGGATTTTCTTATATTGACCATGGAGCAGAAACATATGATAGAGAAGATCACGGTTGGTATAACACTGCCTATGGTGATGGGATGGCTAAAATAGAGGCTCCAATTAGCTTATCGGTTACGGTTATGCTTCCAGATGAAGGCGAAGAATTTGATCTTGACTTGATAGAATTTAATGATCTTGACAAAAGGAATACAGAAATTATTGAATACCAATTAACGGAGCATAACGATGATCTCCGTGAACCATTTTATAATATATGTCCTGATTGCGGCAGAGAAATTGGGCTTCACAATGACGGTGGTAATGGATTCTGTATTGACTGTGCGCATAAGCATTAATTGGATGCTTAATAGAAGATGCATCCTAAATTAAATGTTGTGTGTAAGGCGTATGACAAAACGGTATAGACCATAAAATTATAAAAATAAAAAAAGAAAGCAAGTAATACTATGAATAACAAGAAACAAGCAGTTACGCAAATTGAAGAGTTTCTTTTATCAAAAGAAAAGTGTATGTTGCTGACGGGCACACATCAATATGAGAAACATAAATTGATCATAAGTATTTTAAATAGCTATCTTGAAAATAATTTAATCTTATTCCGTACAAATTCTATGCAAAACATTTATCATAAAGAGTTTTTGGGTTGGGCAAATGTTAATAAGAAACTGAAAGCTGGAGAGCGAGTAAAAATTGGGAAAAACGTGTACGAATGTGATAGTTTAAATACCTCATCCACTTGGCATAAGACAAACAATAAATTTTCATGCGCTATTGTATATCCAATAGACTCATTACATAGAAGTAAAATATTGGATGCGATAGAAGATTTGTTTAGACATAAAGACATTTCGAAAATATTCTTAGTTTCTTGGACAGATCGTAGATGCTACGATTATACGAGCCTCTTAAAGTATTATGATCGACATGTTGTATATGATGCCGAAGAAGAAGATCCTATATACCATAAACGCGTCATTGATACTATCAATAAAATAGATAATTGAATAATCAAAATAATTATACTTTCTGATCATCTGCTCATCAGTTGTTTTAGATCATCCAAGGCTCGATGATGGAGCCGGAAGGCTCTCGTCTGATAGCTTTCAAATACGCCAACACCGGAGGTAACCTTCTGTATTGTTTCTGCAATAGTTGGCCATTCCAGGCAGTCAAAGTAGCGCATACGAATCACGAGACGCTCGTTGGGGTCTTTTAGACGGAGGAGCAGGGAATCAATCATCTGTTCCTCTTCTTTAATTCGCTGTCGCAGTTTATTGATATGATCCTGCAGTTGCTCCAGCCGGATCACTTCCATCGGCGTTGGATCCGACGGCGTCGTGCTCCGCGTTCCCTCGGTTACTCCACTCCGCTCACTGTACCCGGGCTCGTATTCATTGCTCATCAAATACTCCAGCCGTGCTGTCTGGTTTCGTTCCTCGATGCGGAGCAGCCGATGCAGACCCAGGACATCCTTGGTCACTTTGGTTATCATCAGATCGCCTCCGTATCTGTTTCGGCCAGGAAATCCTGTAGGTCTGCTTCCTTGAGTTTCTTATTGCCGCGGAGAAGTGTAATATCCCGTCTGCCGGTTGTCATGATGTACCGACGTACGATGACGTCGCAGAAACGCTCATCGAGCTCAATAAGCCTCGCCGTACGACCGGTCAGGTCCGCCGCGATCAAGGTAGATCCGCTGCCGGCAAAGGGATCTAGAACAATGTTGCCTTTTATACTTGAGTTGAGCATAAGCCTCGCCAGGAGCTTTATAGGTTTCATCGTCGGATGCAGGTCGTTTCTCAACGGTTTATCCTCGAATATAACTGTTGAGGGAACGGTAGGATTCTGCAGATGATCCTCAATGTACTGAATCAGAGCAGCCTTTTTCATCTTCTTGAAATCCAGCATATCTTCCTCATAGACCGTCGTCTGGCTTCGATCCGCAGTGAAGTAATGCGAACCGCCATCAACCCATCCGTACAGACACGGTTCATGGCGCCATTGATAATCCTGGCGACCGAGCACAAGACTGTTCTTTACCCACACGAGGCATTGCCTAAGTTGCAGACCGGCTTCCCGGAATGCATACCGAAAATTAAGACCTTCGCTGTCGGCGTGGAAGACATAGACACCGGCGCCGGGTTTGGCATGCTGTTTCATCGAAGTGAAAGCATCGAGCAAAAATAGCCTGAATTCCGTATCACCTTGCTTATCGTTTAATATCTTGCCGGCGCTGCCTTCATAGTCGACGTTGTATGGTGGATCCGTGATGATGAGATCAGCAATATCTTTCCGCATGAGCTTAATGTAATCGGTTGGTCTGGTCGCGTCCCCGCATATAAGTCGATGTCGTCCCATTTCCCATATATCGCCTAACTTAGTGAATGATTCCATCGGCACATCAGGGACTATATCATCAGCGATGTTGGATAGGATGTCGTCTTCGGAAATACTCGCCATCAATTCCTTATAGTCCGCTTCAGAGAAACCTGTCAGATTAAAATCGAAACTGGATACTATGAGTAGATCGGATAACATTTCAGCCAGCCGTTTATTGTCCATCTCGGCAAGCTCGGCGAGGCGGTTGTCAGCGATCAGGTCTGCTATCTCCGCTTCGTCGCTTTCATAGTCCTGGTAATCTATAGGAATCTCTGCCATGCCGGCATACTGTGCCGCGGCGAGGCGTCCGTGACCTTTGACGATATATCCGCTGCGCGTACTGACCGTCACTGGGTTCCTCCAGCCGTTTTGCCGTATTATCTTTGCAAGCAAATGAACCTGTTCGTCCGGATGCTGGTTGGGGTTCCCGGGATTCGGCTTCAGTTCTTCTATATCAACCAGCGCATCGTGAGCACAGTAGACACGTATTCCATCACTGCAGATCTTTACTTTTTGTTTATCCATCCTTATAACCCCACTTTTTCTATAAATGCATTTAATATCAATCTTAGATTCTTGATCATATAACTGCTTGTGTTACCCCTAATCCATTCCGAAAATATAGTGGTAACAAAGTGGTAACACGGAATTTGCCTGTAGAAGGGCGTTTCAACCCTCTGTTACCCCTGTTACCCCTGTTACCCGTGTTTTTCGCTTGTTTATATAAATAGTTCATGTTGAATGTTCACTCCGTACTTTTTGTAATTCGCCTTATAGGAAACCATATAAATAGGGGTAACAGTGGTAACACCTATATAAATAAGGGTATAAATGCCTTTATCGAGGCATTTTTGACTGTTACCCCCACGTTACCCCTATGTTACCCCTAAAGGCCTGACTGCATTTAGGGGTAATGCTTCTTTATAAGAACGGAGGGCTTTTGCTTCGTTCAATCGTCCCTATAGACGGATTCTGTTCAGCCTCGAATTTCTCAAGATCAATATCTACGAACCGGATGCAGCGACCGTTGTAGCGGCGTACAGTCGAATATCGGATCTTTCCATCTGCCTCTATTTCCTGCGTAATGATGCCTTTATCTGACAGGTATTTGATCGTCTTCCTGGACGAATATCCAGCCTGACTTATAGCTTTGTTGAGCAAGGAAGGGAAGATGTAGGCATGGTTGTTAACAATCAGACCATACTGCTCCCGAGTTGATGAAGGCTTGAAATACTCCCGGTTCGACTCTATCCAGTCCCGGACGACACCGGCCGCATATTCATTGGTGTCCATCGGCGCGTTGGTCCGCAGGTCAGATATAACATGCGCGGCCATTCTCCTCGAGTTGTTCCAGGCATCGCCCGTAGAGGCGCCGAAGAGCCATTCATCTATGAGCTGATCCGCCAGCGCTACGCAAGCGACGCCGGCAGCGTGTGCGCAGTTATCCTGATGCATAGGCAGGACAAACTCCAGTAGTTCGTCATACAAGCTCCGTACCCTCGCCGGATCCATCTCCATGAGCCGATGGATAAAGGCAGGCCCGGCGAGGCCATGATGTCTAGTGACCATTTGATGCATCTTCGATGCCGGTTCCTCATTTTCAAACGGAGCGCCGCACAGCTCGATCACGCGTGTATTGACGCCAGCCTGGCTTGTTTCCGTCGCCAGCGGTTCCTCGCCGGTTGCCAGCACAATCGTCCGCCATGTCTGGATCGCTTGTAGACCGCCTGCCTTGGCGCCTCTGGCGCGGCCCTGGCCCTCCGAGAGCATATACACGATCTGCTCAAGCGTATTTTGTTGCCGGCCGGCCAGCTGCCGTTCATCGATGCCCAGTGGCAGATCGCAGTAAAAACCGGCCATCCGTTCAAGTGCTACCTTGGTCGCGTTGAAGTTGGCCATGATGCGTTCCGGATCTCCCCAGGTGGAAAGCGCCGCTTTTAAGGCAGCGGACTTACCGGACCGGCTATTGGCCCAATTGTAGACAATGAAGATGCGCTGATTGATGATTCGAAGCAGCGGCGCCGCAAAAGCACCGGATAGTATGAACCGAAACGTGTAGTTATCACGATGCGGTGCCATAAGATGGATCCATTCGTCTATTGTCCCAGCAGGGTTGTATCCTTCATAGAGGCCAGTCATACTTGGTTCTATATCTGCCACGAGACCCTCGCCGAGACCGGGCAAAAAGCGATTCTGTGTTTGGTACCCCAGATGGGTTGTTGAGTCCACCTTTGGGATAATATCGTCGTTCACACTTTCCAGGGCGTTGAGGAACCGCACCACATGCCTGGCGTTCTCGCTCGTTAGGGTACATCCAAGGTTTGCCAGCTCCGTGATGTACCTTGACTGAAACACCATGCTCCGTTGCTGCTTCGTGTAGTGCCACTCTCCGTCAAGCTTATACGCCAGCTCGATCTTCCGTTCATGGGATTCGATCGAGACCAGATGCTTTGTAATGAGAATAGGCGTACGGCAGACGTTGACAAACTCGGCCGTTTTATGGTCGTAGGAGAAGATGCCTTGGTCGTTAAAGCTCCACAGGTCCGGCTGTCTGAGCTTGATCGGCGCTCCATGAATGCAGTCAGGGATTGTTTCAAGAAAATGCTTGATATCTATTTTTTCTGCGTCTGCCAGCGCTTCTTGGATCTTGGCTTTCGTGTCCTCCACACCGTATTTCAGGTACACCTCGCTGGGATCCTTCATGGCGAAACGGCGGCAGCTCCATTGATAGACCTCACCGTTGAAGGTTCCCTTGTCCAGCGACTCGACTACCTTGCGCAGAAAGGTCTGTCCGCCCTGGTCCGGTTCGACATGGATATAGATTTTCAATCCTTTGAGCAACGCGGAGAACTCCGGTTTGAACATAGAGGCGCCCGGTATACCGAGCGCCGGGATCCCCAAAGCCCATAGCGTTTGGGTATCGCTCTCCCCTTCGACGAGCACGACATACCCGATCTCACGGAATTTGGGCAGCATCCACTCGCCGTACATGATAATCTTGCCGGCGCTGCGTGCCTTCCATTTGAACCGCGGCTCATGACCCGGCGGATAACGCTTCCGGTAGGTTGCTTCTTTGCCTTCGCTGTCGAAGTACGGGATCCGGATGTACGGGGTAGCATCCTTATCCTGACTGGCGCTTAACCGACAAGTGTCCTTCAGCAGTTTCTCGGACAGGCGTTTCTCCAAAGCATAGGTAGCAAGGGAATACGTTGGACGATGACTTCTAGCTGGCCTGTTGTTTTCCAACCGATACCCGTGCTTTTGGAGAATCTCCTTATATGCCTCTTTGGTGTCAGCGATATTATGGATATGGGCATAGAAAGTTATATAGTTACCGTTAGCACCGCAGGCAAAGCAGTGATATTGTCCGGTCTTTAGATTTACGGACAGATTGGCGTTCTTTGTATCGTTGTGGAAAGGGCACAGTCCGGTCAGCTTATCGCCTTGCACCTTTGCCTTTTGGACCATCGCCGAATATTCGGCATGGTAATCGATCACGTTATCGATGTTGACCTCGGACATGCGTTATCCCTCCTATGTATTCAGATTCGTGCCAAGTATCAATCGACGCCGTGAAAAGTGATTATTCTGCCTTCATCGTTTAAACCTATCTGTACCGTGGCCTCGTCGGGGCTCGGTAGAACGCATTGCTTTCGATGAGCGTTCTTTTCTTCCTGCGTGCCTCTACGTCCTTAATATCTTGATCGAGATGAGAATCCGAAAGTATGGACACGGTATAACAGACTATGAAAAGCGCCAGAAAGCTCTCGATCATGCTTTTACCCTCCATCTCGTACTGGCCTTGGGCCTTACCGGCCGATAGCCCTGCGCCCATTTGGCGGCGCTGCGAACCAGCACACGTTTATCGGGTGAAATCTGAATGACGCCTTCTCCAATCAATTTGTTCAGGTGTCCGACGGAAATACCGAGCATCTTCGCGGCTTCCTTTTTGTTCAAGGTTTCACCCCATGTGCGCACCCAGTCATCTATCGTCGTCATAGCCTGGATATCGTTCAACCTTTTTGTTATATCTACCATCGCTTTGCCGGCGGTCTCAAGGGCAGTGATCAATTCCATGGCTGATGTATTGATCTGCTCTACCGTATCGATAGACATCTCGGATAGCTTTGTATTTTTAGTCAATGGTCTTGACCTCCTTATCTTCTATTGGGGAGGCCAGGGGCAAGAGATCATCTATGGAACACCCGAGGATTCTTGCGAGCTTTGGCAGCTTGTCTGACCGGGGGAATGCCTTTGCTGTTTCCCACATCGATATCGTTGAACGGCTCACCTGCATCTGCTTAGCAAGCGCATCCTGCGTGATTCCCATTGCTTTTCGCTTTTCCTTAAACCCCATTTTGAGCACCTCGAAATGTCATAGTTCTTGACAATATGATAGCTGAGCAGCACTAGACTGTCAAGAATATTGCCGATTATTTAAAAATATATCTTGACTGTCAAAGTAATTGACATTATTATGGAGTGGGTGATATGCATGGATAACTTAAAAGCGCTTAGAAAATCTTTGAAAATGAGCCAGCAGGCGTTAGCGGATGAGCTGGAAGTTTCGCGTTCCACCATAGCGATGTGGGAGACAGACGGTAGCGAGCCGGATCATGAAATGTTGGAAAAGCTCGCTGATTATTTCGGTGTTTCAATCGATTATCTGTTTGATAGACCGGCGAATCGATCCAACGGTCGCGTGGTTGTAAGCATGCCGGTACTTGGCCATGTGGCAGCCGGGGTGCCCATACAGGCAATTGAAGACATTATTGGAGAGATCGATGTCTTTGAAGAGATAGTCGAGTCCAAGGAATATTTTGCGCTGCAGATTCAAGGCGATTCCATGGAACCTCGGATCAAAAACGGAGACATCGTTATTGTGCATAAACAGGCTGAAGTGGAAAGCGGGGAAGTGGCCGTTGTTCTTGTGAACGGCGATGACGCTACAGTCAAGAAATTTATGAGGCATGATGATGGTATATCTCTTGTTCCGTTCAACTCCGCCTACGAGCCTATGTTCTATTCTCCGAGGGAGATAAAGGATCTGCCAGTAACAGTGCTTGGAAAGGTTGTTGAACTGAGAGGGAAATTTTAGAAGGTTTCGTAGAAAGCTTTTTCTTGCGAGAATCAACAACTCTTTGATATAATGGGAACAAACGTTCGCTATACGTCAAGGGGTTGTTTTTATATATAAACTAATAATGATGTATTCATATATAACATTTGTATAATTAGTTATTATTATTTATAATGGCACAGAGGTGATGAGTGGTGGCTAAGAACTCCAAACGCAGGCGTGCAAGAATAACGGTAGGGCATACACCCGATGGAAAACCTATCAGGAAGTACGCGTCTGGATATACCAAGAAGGAAATAGCCGCCAACATCGAGGAACTCAAGAAAAAATACATAAAAGGCGAAACCGCCATTGAACGAGAGATCCTATTTGGGGAATTTCTGCATCGATGGTTTGAGATGTACGTAAGTTCAAGGGGACCAGGGAACAAGAAAAAAAGTTCCGGGACGCGGGCGATGTATGCCGGCGTTGTAAATGCACAATTGCTTCCTGTTTTTGGGGATCGACAAGTACGTGCAATAACCGCTTATGATCTCCAAGAGTTTCTGAATGATAGGAGCAATTATACATTATCCACGTTGAAGAAAATTCGCCTGGTTATCTATCACGTTTTTAGGGATGCGAAAATGCAAGGCATTATTGATATAGATCCTTCTACGAATCTAAAAATACTTGCCTATGCTGACGCATCAACACGCCGTGCATTGACGGAAGCAGAGCGAGAGGCTGTACTTAAAGTAGGCTTCAATGATCCGGATGGTCTTTTCCTTTTAGTCCTTTACTATACAGGCCTCCGTCGTGGTGAGGCACTGGGATTGCAATGGGGAGACATAGACTTTCAGAATAAGACTCTGATGGTCAATCGCGATATTGATTACAAGGATGAAAGTGTAGGGGAATTGAAATCGGAAGCGTCGCATCGAATCGTACCGCTTCCTGATGAGCTGATAGACGTGCTACGGCCCATCCGTGGTTTACCAGGTATATTTGTATTTCAGGGACCGGAAACAGGGAGCTGGGTACCGCAGTCGACATATTATAGGATGTGGAAAAGACTGATGGGCGAAGTCTATAAGGCTGATAATTCTATAGCGCATAAGAATACAAGTCTGCGGACCGGTATCAAAAAGAATGCAGCAGGGAAGCCAATAGAAAAGAAGAGGTTCAATATATCCATTCTTACTCCGCACTATTTCCGGCACAATTACGCCAGCATGTTATACGATGCGGGCATTGACGCGGTGACGGCAAAGGAATGGCTCGGGCATGCGGATGTATTGACTACGCTTCGCATATACACGCATTTATCTAATAAGAAAAAGAAGGTCAACGCTGAGAAATTGCGCGGTGTTTTTGGCGCGAGAAGTATATAAAACCGGCAACCAGCTTAAGAAAATTATTCCATTAGGATATCCGCCAGTTCAAGTCTTCCAGACGTTTATAGCGAGAATACCAGCCTTCCTTGTGCATCAGCTCCTGCGGGCTGCCGCTTTCCATGATGCGCCCTCGTTCCATGATATGCACAATATCAGCGTCGATTATTCCCGAAAGCCGATGACTAATGGTGAGGACTGTTTTCCGGCCGCTTATTGTGCCTATGGCGTCCAGAACCTGCCGCTCCGTGGCCGCATCAAGTCCGGATGTCAGCTCGTCAAGTAATAGCAACGGCGGATCAGTCACAATGGCCCTTGCCAAGGATAGCAGCTGCGTCTGTCCGAATGAAAGTTTATGTGCGCCTTCGCCGATAATCGTGTTTAATCCATCTGGAAGACTTTGTACAATGGACAGAAGACCAACAGTTTCTAATGCATTTTCAACCTGTTCTTCTGATATTGACAGATCGCGAAGCGTGACATTTTCCAAAATTGACCCGTTGAAAGTAACGACATTCTGCGGCACAATGCCGATAAGTTTTCTGCGTATATCTGGGGGCAAAAGATAGGGATTCAGACCGCCTATGGTAATGCTTCCTCTCAAAGGCTCATATAGGCCTGCAACAAGATTCATCAGCGTTGTTTTGCCCGAGCCCGTTCGCCCGGCAATCGCTGCTTTGGTCCCGGCGGGAATAGTCATGGAAGCGCCGGAGAGAACTTCTTTGTCGCCTTGATAGGCAAATTGCACGTTTTGAATCACCACTGTCGTATCCACGTGATCTGCCTCAACGTCTCCAATATTCTGTTTCGTTTCTACGGGCTGTTCAAAAAACGCCCTAACGCGACTGATGCCCGCCATTGCCTGCTGAATGGTCTGTATTTCATTAGAGGCTGCTTCAATGGGAGTGAACACCCTAACGAAAAGATCAGCCCCAGCGGTTAGCGTCCCAAGGGACAGCCCGAGCGCAAGCGGAGTCAGATTAAATTTTGCACCGATAAAGAGCGCGGCGGCAATAACGATAGCCCGCAGGGTCTGTGTCAGGCAAGGGAACCATGCAACATAAATACTGTTATCGTTCATAGCAAGGCGGTGTTTTTCCAAAAGAGGCTCAAACCTGTTTGCAAAGAACCGTTCTTTACCGAAGATTTTGATTATTTTCATCCCTGAATAGGTTTCCTGAATGCCTGTATTGATGTCCGAAACGCGTTGGCGAACGGCAAGTTGTTTTTGATAGATGTTTCTTCGAAAATAATTTGTGAGGAGGTACAGGGCAGGGAACGCGCACAGCGAGATAATGCCAAACGCGGTTGACAGTGTAAACAGAGTTATAAGCAAACCGATTATTTTAAATAGGTCTGCCAATGCACTGATAACGCCTGATGTGAAAAGCGTATTTACTGCCTCAATATCCGCGGTAAAGCGGGAAATTGTTTCACCGGACGGCGTTTTTAAATAATACGATATGGGAAAGAGACGCAGGCGTGCCAACATTTGTGCGCGGATATTCAACAATGTGCGCTGCCCAAATACAGTCGAACTGTATCGACGCAACATATCATTCAAACCGATTAAAACCGTTGCGCCCAAGTAGAGGAAAGCGTAGTGCCACAGCCCCTGCCCACCGGAGGCCAACGGTCCATCGACGATCTGCTTTAAGATCAACGATGGCCAAATGCTGATAACTGCTCCCGCTGCGATCGTTAATGCCAGTGCAACTGTCTGCGGTATAAGCTGCTTTGCCGTCTGCCTGAACGCACTGGATAGAAAGCTATTCTTCGCTTTCATTGGCTTCCTCCATGAATATCTGAGCATTGTATATTTCCCGATATAATCCCTCGCTGCGCATCAAATCCGCGTGGCTGCCCTGTTGGACAATGCGCCCCTTTCCTAATACCAGAATGTTGTCAACTTCTGGGAAAGCCGTTAAACGGTGCGTAAAGAGTAAAACGATCCTATCTTGGCATAACTGCCGCATGCGTGATAGCATTCTCGCTTCAGTGGCGATATCTACAGAAGAGAACGGATCGTCCAAAAGTAGCAGAGGGGCGTTGGCATAAACGGCGCGTGCCAAAGCAATCCGCTGCCGCTGGCCGCCGGAAACGCGGACTCCTTTTTCTCCCACGAGTGTGTCGAGCCCTTCGTCGAATCTTGGAAGATCCTCTTTGAGTGCAGATATTTCAAGCGCCTGATCCAGCTTACCATCGTTTGTATTGGAGAAGACAATGTTGTCCTTGATGCTCATGGAGAATAAGAATTGCTCGTGTCCTGTATAGGAAATCGCTTTACTTCGTTTTTCCCGCGTGATCGAAGAGAGCTCAACGCTGTCCAACGCAATGGATCCCTTATATGGATACAATCCCAACAGAGCATGCGCAAGAGCTGTTTTCCCTGATCCCACGGATCCCGTGATTCCAATGATCTGTCCCTTCATAGCATCAAAGGAGATGTCGTGAAGAACCGCAGTCTCTCCAAAACCGAAAGACAGATTTTGCACAGACAGTTTTTCGAAAGAAGGGACGGGGGTTTCTTCATTATCCGGTAGAGTTGTCTTTTGTGCCAGTTTTTCTTGTACACGGACCCAGGCCGCTCTTGCGGCATGCCATCTATTGAAAACCCTTGCTGCAACCCGCGTACGACTTGTGAAAGCGATGAACATGACAAGATAGGCGTTAAAAGAACCGACCGTCCATACGCCTTGCACAACGAGCGCACCGCTCATTCCAATTGCAAGAACGATACCGAGGCCAGCTAGCAACGCATAGACGGGTAGCAGCGCCTGCTGTAGGAGCAATTGTCGAATATTAAAAACGGTCAGGCGCTCAAACGAATCATGTATTCCCTCGGCTTCTGACTCTTCGCGCCCGAAAAGACGCAATACTGCAGACGCATTCAAATACCTTTGCAAGCCATTGTTGGCGGAGGCGGCAGCTTTTCTAGATTCCAGCGAGACTTTAAAGAGCACGTTACGCATATTGTGAGCCAGCAAGATGGTAATGGGAACCATCGTCGATGCAAGAAGTGTAAGTTTCCAATCCTTGATCAGAAGGGCAACGAAATATGAAAGCATGAGCAAGAAGGTATCCCAGCTCTCGTTTATTGTAGACATCACTGTATCTACCACAAGAGTTATATCTGAAACAGTACGGGACATCAAATCTCCGACTGTTTCTTTTTCAAGTTCTGGGAGGGTTCGTCCCAGCATCCGTTCCAACAAAGTAGAACGCATATCACAAGCGACTCTGTTGAATTGGTCGCGCATATACCAGCGTTTGATTAAACGGGCTGATTGAAAGAAAGCGGTGATAACAACAAAGTATAAGGCGCTAAGCAAAACCTGAACACCCATACCGCCGCCAGCTGCATCGATCAATTGTCCCAGCAAGATGGGGCCAAGCACTACAGTGGTGTTGTAAACAAAACCCCCGATCGAAGAAATGATAAATTGAGATTTGTATTTTAAAAGATAGCGGGGAAGCGTTTCCTTTCCCTTAGGCGGACTAAAAAGTTTCATGGCGCATCACCAGCAATCCGAATTTCTTTAAACAGCTCAAACGCTATTTTCCTTGACTCCGACAGGACAGATGAGCCTAGTTCAGTGATGGCATAATACTTACGGACCTTTCCACTGATTACGCGATTCTCAGACTGCAAAAGCCCATCGCGTTCCAAGCCGTGTAGAATTGGATACATCGTACCCGCGCTCATTTCATAACCATGCCTTTTAAGTTCCTCGATCATCCAGGAACCGTAAAAGGGTTCCTTCTGGGCATGGTGCAAAACATGAATGTTGATAAAACCGAGGAACAGTTTCCTGATAATGCGGTTCTCCATAGAAACCTCCTTTTATAGAAATGCGATATCGGAATACGATAATAATAAATTGGAGAAAGCAATTTGTCAAATCCCAGAATAGCTAGTAAAGAACTGGCAACCATTTGGCAACCCTGGCTACAAAACTGGGTAATATCTGGTGATTGCGATAGGCTTAAATATGCCTATAAATGGGCACTATTGGGACTTCGCGATATCATGGGATGCCGTTTTAGAATGGCTCTTAATCAGGGTGTCCAGGGTTCGAGCCCCTGAAGATCCACCATGTTAGAACTGTATCTTTGATACAATGAAGAAGCCCTTAAATAGGGCTTCTTCGCGTCCTGCCGAGAGAAAGGAATGCGAATTTGGAGGGGGCAAAGGACGCCTTTTTTAAGGTTATTTAAAGGCCCCTGCACACCTCTGCATACATAATCCAATACAATGTGTTTAGAATGTTGTAAAGGGGGTTGATTCCCCGCGCCTCCGCCAGCCATAAGTCCCGATTTCTAAATTGGGATTGTGGCTTTTAATTTATTTTATGATAAAATATATAAAATTGGAGAGATAACTCCAAATCAGACAAATCAGAGGAATCACAGGAATATGACATTAGAACCGTCCCACTGTTTTCCGAAGATATATCCTGTTTTCAGAGAGGAGAATACAATGCATCCATGGAATTTCGGGTGGTCGGCAATCGCTGCTATCGGACAAGTATTGGGGGCACTATTCACAGCAGCTGCTGTGTGGTTAGTACTTCGCCCATATATTAAACGAATAACTTTGAACTTGACGTATGATGCGTATAAGGTTGGAAAGAAAGAGGAAGTCTTACTTGTTTCAAATGAGAGCTTTCATACAATAACATTAGTCAAATTTGGTGTGTACTTGAATCGCCATAGAATAGATAGTGGTAAATTAGATATTGAGTTAAAAGAGATTCCATTAACTGTATATGCAAATTCATGCGTTAAGATCACAAAGTGCATAGTTAAGGGACCGGAAATTCGCGAAGAGAGAATTTACACGCTTCTGGGGTTCTGTTTATTGGGCAAAGAAAATCCGTACCAGCTGAACAGAGATAATCCTAAAGTATATTTTTATGTAGAAGATACATGTGGTAAAGAATATAAAACCTTTATTGGAAAACGAAAAGATATTATCACGAGATATGGAATAACAATATGATCTATTAGTAAGGCTTTCAAGCTTTCATTTTTGGTAGCACAATTTATATAAGTAAAGATTAAAAAAGGAGGGAAATAAATGCATCTTGAAAATGAGATGAATATTGACTATCAGCTTCATAAAAGTTTTTATGGGAAGATTGCTATTAGAACAGCTATTGATTTAGACGATAGAATTAAAGAGCAATTCAAACTTGCTACGATTGCTTTAGCCCAACAACTTAGAGAAGAAGGTATACCAATTAAAAGAAAGTGTAGTTGCATCTTTATTGATTCAGACAGTTTTACTCTCAACCTTTCTAAAAAAGCATATGCGGAATATAGGAGTATATGTGTATTTGGAATACACAGATGGCCAAAGATTTTACAGAATAATAGCCATATACTTTGTACTATTCTCGAAGAACTTTGCCATTACTATTACGATTTAGAAGATGGGGTTGAAATACAATATAAGGTAATTGATATTGCTAAAAAAGTATATCCAACAATTAAACACGAAAATTACTATACAACATTAGAAATTGATAAGCTAAAAGCTTTAAGAGAGGATTAGTGGTACATGGGAGATTTTACCGTTTTATATTACCATTTTGGATTAGTAAACTATCATCACCTCAAACCCACCTGCACAAATCTAACCATCACTGTTTTGCAGACAAAACGCTATGTAGATTTGATATCCCCTCTGAGTGCCCAAAATGAGAAGTTTCCAGAACCTTCCACCATAATGTTGAAGACAATGCCAACATTTACTATAATAGATAAGTGCATTAACATTCCTGTTCAGGGCAGGTCAAAAGCCAGGGATTGTTATAAGCACTACATCGCTCAAAAACTTGGCCGTGTGTTAAGAACGTAAGCACAGAAATACGAAGATCTGCCGGGCACTGCGCGTCGATATTGACGACATTATTAAAGTGGTGCCTTATATAAAGAAAAGCGAGCGAGGAAACAATTTATGAAAATAGTCAGCCTGTGGAGATATGATGGATAAGGGAAACCCTGTATTGATGAAATCAAAGCACCGCGTTCAAAAGCACGGCGAAGTCTTTACGCCCCAATGGGTAATTGATAAGATGATTGCCATTCCAGGGATCAAGGAAAAGACTGAAGACGTATTTGCAACTTTTCTCGAACCGAGTGCTGGCGAGGGAGCATTTTTGCTCGCTATCGAAGATATGAAATTGCGCTTTATCACGGATAATTACAGTATAGATTCATGGGATCGATATGCGCTTTGGGCATTATCGAGCATCTATGGCATTGAGTATTTGGAAGACAATTTGGATGTGGCCAGACAAAACATGCTCGAACTATTCTTGAATTACTACGAAACCGTACACAATGCTCAGATGTCTGAACAGTCAGATCTATATAAATCAGCACGGACGATCATCTGGGCGAATGTTGTGCAGGGAGATACACTTATGTATAAGAACCTGTTTGGAGAATGCATCACCTTTAGTCATTGGGAGAGGGTTTCCGATACACTTTGTAAGGTGCAGCGATCTCTCTTTACTTACTCATCCCTACTCACCGATGACAAACAAGAAAACAGCGGCACACAGCTGAGTTGGCTTGAAACGAAAGAAAAGATTGGCATTATCACAACGATTGATAGTGGCGAAGAAGATACCCTGCAAACGCAGCGGTATGCGATTGTAGACATTAAACAGGTGTGGAGGGAAGAAAAAGAAAATGTCGAATAAATTCAAATTTGATGTTGTCATAGGCAACCCTCCTTATCAGGAAGAAACTGAAAGCGAATCTACACGCGCATTACCAATCTATCATAAATTTATGGATGAGGCTTATAAAATTGCTGAACGGGTTAGCCTGATAACACCTGCCCGATTTCTTTTTAATGCGGGATATACGCCTAAAGAATGGAATAACAAGATGCTGAAAGACGAGCATCTGAAAGTCGAATACTATGAACAAGATAGTTCAAAAGTTTTTGCGAATACTGATATTAAAGGTGGAGTTGCGATTACTTATAGGGATTCGAATATTCATTTTGGAGCGATAGGAGTATTTTCTGTTTTCCCAGAATTGGCAAGTCTATTAAAAAAGGTATTGGCACAATGCAGCGAGAGTTTTAGCAGTATTATTAGCGGTCAACTCATCTATAAATACACAGACAAAGTGAGTGAAGATTATCCCGCGGTTTCCGGCGTATCTATGCAGAATGGGAAATATCTTTTCAGAACCAATGCGTTTGATAAACTCAGCGTTATATTTTTTGATAAAAAACCCGATGACGGATATGAATACATCCAAATATTGGGACTACAAAATAACAAGCGGGTCTATAAATGGGTTCGTCGTGATTACATTTCAGACCATGAGAGTTTAGAAAAATATAAAGTGTTTATACCTGCAGCAAATGGCAGCGGTGCTCTTGGGGAAGTGCTTAGTACCCCTCTGATAGGCACCCCTCTGATAGGCACTACGCAAACATTTTTGACCATCGGATCATACGAGACAAAAGATGAGGCCAGTGCCGTCCTCAAATATGTGTGCTCTAAGTTTGCCCGCGCGTTGTTAGGAGTCTTAAAGGTTACGCAGCATAATACTTCAAAAAAATGGAAATATGTTCCTCTACAAGATTTCACCTCTGCATCCGATATTGACTGGTCGCGGCCAATTCCCGAAATAGACTGGCAACTATACAAAAAATACGGGCTTGCCGAAATGGAAATTGAGTTCATCGAATCGCATGTAAAGGAGATGGAATAATGGTCAGCACGAAGATTAGAACTATCGATCAAACAAGCCCCACCATCTACGCTTACACCACTCCGAACAATCTGTCAAAAAAGGGATGGGTCAAGATCGGCTATACGGATCGCGATGCTCAGACGCGCATCAAGGAGCAGACGCATACTGCCGATATACAATACGAATTGCTCTGGGCACACGATGCAAGATATGACGGCGGTGAGTATTTTACCGATAATGACTTTCATTGGTACTTGATGCAATGCGGTATTGAACGGGGCAATTTTCAGTACTCAGGAAGGTTGTCTGAGTGGTTTTATTTCGGCGAGGGAAAAGAGAAGCAAGCTGAAGAGCTGTTTAAGAAATTCGTATTCAAAGATTACAGTCAGATACAGTCTCCCGCTCAGGGGATACAATACCAGCTCCGGGAGGAGCAAGCCGATGCTGTTGAGCGTACACTCGCGTATTTGAAATCAGAGAAGGAACCGACGGAATTTCTTTGGAATGCAAAACCGCGTTTTGGAAAGACCCTTGCGACATATGATTTTATCTGTAAGGACAATTTCACCAATGTCCTGATAGTCACCAATCGTCCAGCAATCGCAAATTCTTGGTATGACGATTTTGTAAAATTTATAAAATGGCAAGAACCCTATATGTTCTTCATTTCCGAAACCAATGCTCTGAAGAAAACAGCCGCATTATCACGAAAAGAGTATCAAAAGACTCTATTGAATTCCAACAATGCGGATTTGAGCAAAATCAAGCAAATAGCCTTTGTGAGTCTGCAAGATTTGAAGGGATCAATCTTTTTTGGCGGCAGCATTGAAAAGCTCGAGTGGGTAGCCGGAACCAAATGGGAGTTGCTCGTCGTTGATGAGGCACATGAAGGGGTGGATACATCAAAGACCGATTGGGCATTTTCAAGAATAATACGGAAGTTCACGCTGCATATGTCCGGGACTCCCTTTAAAGCCATCGCAAACAGCAAATTCAGCGCGGAGCAAATATACAACTGGTCATATGCCGACGAGCAGGAAAAAAAGAATAACTGGGACTACGATAAGGGCAGCAATCCGTATGAGCCATTGCCTCAGCTCAATATGTTTACCTTCCAGCTCTCTGCGATGATAGAAAAGAAACTTCTTGAAGGGCAGACCATAGGGGAAACAACTTATGATTTTGCGTTCGATCTAAATGAGTTCTTCTCTGTCGAAGAAGGCAAGACAACTTTCAAGCACGAGAAGGACGTAAAACGTTGGCTGGAGAGGTTGACGAAAAACGAAAAGTATCCGTTCTCGACTCCTGATCTGCGAAGGGAGCTGAAACATACGTTTTGGCTGCTCGACAGGGTTGACAGCGCGAAGGCATTAGCTAAATTACTTCACAATGATGCAGTATTCATGCATTACGAAATCATTATCGCTGCCGGGGATGGCAGGGATCTCTCCGAGGAATCCGAGGACTTTGTCTCAAATGAAAAGAGCTACGATAAGGTATATAAGGCCATAGCCGAAAACGAGTACACAATTACGATCAGCGTCGGGCAGCTTACCACTGGCGTGACCATACCCGAATGGACAGCGGTAATGATGCTGAGCAATGTCGCCAGTCCGGCACTATATATGCAAGCAGCATTCCGCTCACAAAACCCTTATCACTACGAGAAAAACGGCAAATACTACAAAAAAGAAAACGCCTATATTTTCGACTTTGCCCCTGATCGCACCTTGGTGATGCTTGATGACTTTGCAAATAAGCTTGTTGGTGATGCCAGCGTTAATGGCAACGATCGCCTGGAGAATATCAAAAGGCTGCTCAATTTCTTTCCTGTTATAGGTGAGGATGAATACGGTACTATGGTGCCTTTAGACGCAAATCAGGTGCTCACAATTCCAAGAACCATCTTGGCGACAGAGGTTGTCAAGCGCGGCTTTATGAGCAACTTGTTATTTGCCAATATTTCTGGGGTCTTCGCTTTGCCAAAAGAGATCGTTGACAGCATCTTGAGCGAGCTTCCGGTCGAAAAACAAGGGAAAAAGTATACGTCTGCACCCCCGGTTGATTTGACAGGGGTAGAGATCGACGAAGAAGGCAATGTGATAGTGCCACCTGAGGCTTTGATAAACAAACAAAAAGAGTTGTTTGGAGGTAAAGTATATGATATCTCGCCAGTAACAGATGCCATTGAACAGTCCTTCACGGATGTTCCATCAAACTCCCAGGTTCCACAGAGTATCACCGCCAAGATAGTTGATGTTACTATGGATTTAGCGAAACCAATCATCGTGGACACAGTCAAGACCGGCTTTAAATTGACAAATGCGCAAGCTAATAAGGTTGAAAAAAGTCTCAAGGATGCTATTACCGAAAAAATAACGAAAATCGAAAACGAAAACTACCAGAAACAATTCGCGGTCAAGCAGAAGGCTAACGAGGAAATCAAGGTCGTGGAAGAGTCGCTAAGGGAAGATGAGCTCGAATCGGCTATCAAAGAGATAGAAACCAAGCAGCAAGCGGAATTTGATAGATTGCATGCTGAGTTTACAAAGAACCTCAACGAGACAATCAGAGAAACCATCGAAGAGCAGCAGACAATACAGGTGGAGGAACAAGCAAGGATCAAGGCGCAGAAAAATAAGGATTCCAAGGAAGAAGAGGTCCGAAGTCATCTTCGCGGTTTTGCCCGAACAATTCCCAGTTTTCTGATGGCATATGGAGAGCGGGATACAAAACTAAGAAATTTTGACAACTATACCCCTGATGAAGTATTTCTTGAAGTAACCGGAATCACGGAGGAGCGATTCAGATTCTTACGAGATGGCGGGGCATATATCGACGAAAAGACTGGTGAAGAAAAGCATTTTACCGGAGGGCTGTTCAACGAAATTGTTTTCGATGAGGCGATACAGGAATTCATAAATATTCGAGAAAGACTCGCGGATTATTTTGATGAATCCCATGAAGAGGATGTTTTCAACTATATTCCTCCGCAGGAGACCAATCAGATTTTCACGCCGAAACAAGTAGTAAAAATGATGGTACAAAAACTTGAGGATGAGGATCCGCAAGTATTTGAAGACCCAGACAAGACCTTTATTGATTTATTCATGAAGTCTGGACTTTACATCACAGAATTAGTAAAACGCCTTTTTAACAACCCAGTAATGAAAGAGAAGATACCTGATAACGACGAGCGATTAAAGCACATTCTTGAAAAGCAACTGTATGGGCTTGCACCCAGCGATATTATCTTTCACATAGCAACGAACTATATTTTCAGTTTTGATACGGAAAAAAGAATTAGTCGTGAGCATTTCAAGAGCGTCGATACCAGACCTGCTGTCAATGACGGGAAACTTGATGAACTATTGGCTGCGACATTCGATGACTTGAATTGAAATAGTTATGATGAAACACTGGGACGATTTGCAGCGCGTCCTAAAAACTCGAAGGTATTTAGTAAAGTATCCCGGTGGAATTAAACGGTTTCTTCGGAACGGCATCCGAATGCAACAGGTGCTTTTTTAGGTATGACCTTACGCCATTAATGTATCCAGGTGCTAAATTAGAAGCAAGCAACTATTTTGGGTGTTGGACCTATTAGATATGATAGTGACACAGGGCTTTTATAGCCCAACGAAAGGTAGAAGTAAAAAGGTATGGAGCGCGAGGCGAATCGTGTCAAAGCGTGTCGAAAAATGGAAATATGAATAACCCAAAAAACAATAAATCTAATTCATCAAAGGAGGAAGAGTTAAATGGTTAAAGATGAATATATTCGATTCCTAAAAACACTCATCACTGATGAAGCCGAGAATGATGTGCTCAGAATCGCGAATCTTGTGCTCCAAAATATTGAAACTTTAATTCCTCTCACAACTGGGCATGGCCAACGTATAAAAAAGATAGTTGATTTGGCAAAAACTCATTGGGTAACAATTAGTGCTGATATTCAATTTTCTAAAGAGCAAAAGGTGGAGCAATATTATCCGGTTACTCAATTAAAAAGTCTATCTGTTGGTCCGTTTCGGGGCTTTGCAAAACAAGAAGGATTCACCCTTGCAAGCCAGTTGGTGTTGATATACGGCCCCAATGGGACGGGGAAATCATGTTTTTGTGAGGCATTAGAGTATTGTCTTTTGGGCAATGTCATCGATGCGTATAATAAACGTTTCCCCAATCAAGAAAAATACTTGACAAATGCTCACACCGGAAAATTTGTTAAACCGATATTGATAGGCGTAGACAAGGAAGAAACGGATGCACTGATAGATCCAAATGAAACCATTTATCGCTTTTGCTTTATAGAAAAAAACCGAATTGACAATTTTTCTCGAATTGCCGCACAAACACCTGCCAAACAAACAGAAATCATATCAACGCTATTTGGCTTAGATGACTTTGCAGAGTTCGTCCGTAATTTTACAGTGTCGATGGATGACTATATTGACCTTGAAGGTGAATTGTCTAAAGTGTTAGATAAAAAAAGAGAAGAACTTTCTGGTTATCGTCAAAATTTGGATATCCATATTCCCAAATATAAAGAAACACTGGATGAAGAAGATGAAAAATTGGCAAATAGATATAAGCCGGACTATACTTTTAAATCAATGGATCTTGAGTTGAATGGCTCAACAGAGCAGCGGGGTTTAATCGTTGCATTGGAAGCCGGTCTGAGAAAGCCAGTCGGTAGTGAAAGTGAAGTAACCCTTGATGGTTTGAAAGCTTTGGAGAGATCAGTTAATGACGAAATCCAAGTTTTAGTAGAGAACAGAAATGAATTGACTAACGCAAGTCAAGAAATTTCATATAAACAACTTTTTAATGCAGTTCTTCAAGTAAAGGAAGATAATCTCGAGCAATGTCCAGTCTGTCAAACGCCACTCTTAAAAGTAGCAAAAGACCCTTATATATACGCCGAAGCTGAATTAGAAAAACTCCAGCATTTAGGTGAACTACAAGAATCTACAAAGGTATTGGAAACAGGTCTCATTAACCAACTGCAGAAAGTATCAAAGATTATTTATACATGTTGTTCAAGTATTCCTGAAGAAAACCCACTTAGTATTTATCAAATACCTGAAGATAAAATACCTACGATTGATTGGTAAGACTCTCTATATGAGCGAATGAGCAATGGATTAACACTATGGCAACATTTAGAAGTTCAGGCTAAACAACTTGAGGATATGGATAAAGAGATTGTTCAAGATGCAAAAATACGAAATGAGAAAGAAGATGAGCTAACGAAGCTAAGAAGATTTGCTGAAGAAATCAATAGATTAAAAGAAAAAAGGATAGCAATAGATAAAATCGCTATAACGGCTCAAGAGGGAATCAACGAATTCAATACCAATAATGAGCAATTAATCTCTGCTGTTGAAAATGAAAGGCCTATTGTTGCTGAAAATCAATTAATCGCTAAAGCTTATGCTACCTTCGTTCAGAAACTTACAGATTATATGAATAGCCTACCCGCGAAACTTGTCGCGGATTTAGGAGATACAATCGTACAGCTGTACAATGCGTTTAATCGACACGATGCTGAATATGAACAATTGGCGGAAGTTCATCTGCCGCTACAACAAAATCAACGGATAGAGATAGCTTTTGTTACTCAACCAGATACCTTTTTTGATGCTCTCCATATTCTAAGTGAAGGACATATTCGATGCCTTGGGCTGGCAATACTATCAGCAAAGAACATCAAAGAGGGGTGTCCATTTTTGATATTTGATGACCCTGTGAATGCAATTGATGATGAACATCGCGAGTCAATCCGAATGACATTATTTAAGGATAAATACTTCGAAAATAAACAAATTATTTTAGCTTGTCACGGTGAGGAGTTTTTTAAAGATATTCAGAATTTATTGCCAGTTGAGAAGGCTCAAAAGATTATTGCTATTTCATTTTTGCCAAAAATTAGCCAACAAGATCTCAATATTGATCGGCATTGCTCACCGCGTAATTATATTATTGCCGCTCGTGCCCATTATAATAAAGCTGAGATTCGAGACTCATTGGATAAGTCAAGGAAAGCTCTTGAAGCCCTTGTAAAAGGGAATCTATGGAAGTATGTAAATAAACACTGTGGTGAAGCGCTTAGTATTAAATTGCGTTCTCCTAAAGATCCTATTGAACTAAGAAATCTAACAGAGCAATTAAAATCTAAAATTGCTAAATCAGCATTTCCTGATCAAGATAAAAATAATGTATTGGATCCTTTAAATGAAATTCTTGGTATTGATGGGACATCAAGGGAATGGAGATATCTGAATAAGGGGACCCATGAGGAAGCAGATCGTGAAAACTTTGACAGGCAAACGGTTAACAGAATAATAATGGTTTTAGAAAAGCTTGATAAAACTCTAAAATAATATAAGATAATGATAAATGGAATTTTGCATTGGAGGAATATTTAGATGGCGACTGAAATTAAAACATGGGAAATCATAGACGGATAATTGTCCGAAGTCAGAACAACGCTAATCGAAAACGACAGGAAAGAAAAGGAGCATCTCGAGCAATGGCTAAAAACAGAACCGGCTATTCTTGGTAACGATATAAGCTTATTAGGGAACAGGTTCAAACATCCGCTGGCCCCCTTGATTACTTGGGTATAGATACAAAAGGCAATCTGGTTATTATAGAACTAAAGAGGGACCGATTGCCGAGAGAAGCATTGGCACAAGCTATAGATTATGCTTCGGATATTTCTAAATGGAACACGATAAGCTTGGCGAAGTATGCATCAATTTTACAGGGCAATCGTTAGACGATTTCTTATCTGAAGCTTTTGATGACGTAGATGTCGAAAGTTTTGTAATCAACAGTTCTCAAAGAATAATACTTATTGGCTTTGCCATTGAAAGTGCTTTGAGCCGTATGATTGAATGGTTGAGCGATAATTATGGTCTTGCCGTAAACGCCATTATATTGAAATATATAAAGACCTCATCAGGAAACGAGTTATTATCCAGAACCGCGATAATACCGGATGAAATTGAGCGTGATAACGCAAACAAGAAGAAATATAAGATTGAAATGTCAGATGAACCCGGAGAATATGACGACGAAGAATTAAGGGAATTGCTAACACGATACTTAAATAATAATCTACGGTCGGGCAAAAGAATGAAGGAAGTTATGATGCCATTTCTTTTAACGACGGATAAAAGTGTTTCGCGTGAAGAATTGAAAAATGAATTTATAGAGCCGGGGGTGATCTTGGAGGAGATAATTCTAAACAATCAGGTAGTTTCATATCGTTGATATCAAGTTAATTGGGATCAAAAAAGAACGACTTTTTAAGACAGATCATTCAGTATGAATACCCAAATTATAATTGGGAGAAAGATATTTTCCGGATCAACCCACTTTATACTGATATGATAAAAGAAATCATGCAAGAAATACAAAGCGCAACCTAAAGAGGACAGGAACCATAAATAGAAGGAGCCTTGGGAAAAGGCTTCTTTTTATGCGTTGAAATAAGAACATATGTTCTGGTATAATGGCCTTACAAAAAGGTGAGAGTGTTGGCCATGGATAGAGCAATAAATATTACATAGCGATCTAAACGCATTCTACGCTTCCGTAGAAATGATGTATGACCCAAGCTTGCGTGGGAAAGCGGTGGCTGTAGGTGGTAGTACAGAGGACCGGCATGGCATTGTATTAGCGAAATCCGAACTCGCAAAAAAAGCGGGCGTGAAAACCGGCATGGTCAACTGGGAAGCAAAGCAGAAATGCTTCAATCTTATAGTAGTGCCACCTCATTATGAAAATATCTTAGAATATCCCGATTGACAAGAGAGATCTATAAACGATACACAAATCAGGTAGAGCCATACGGTATGGACGAATGTTGGCTTGATGTGACAGGGAGCCAGAAGATATTTGGCAGTAGCATGAACATAGCTCAGCAGATTAGTGCTACTGTACGACAAGAACTCGGCCTTACTGTCAGCATTGGAGTCAGCTTCAACAAGATATTCGCGAAGCTTGGATCGGATATGAAGAAACCAGATGCTATTACTGAGATAACGAAAGATAACTTCAAATCAAAGGTATGGCCATTACCAGCATCGAAGCTGCTCTTTGTCGGCCGTGCCACAGATAAGAAGCTTGCAAGAATAGGTATTTGTACGATCGGAGATATTGCTAAAGCGCCACCGGAAGTTCTAAAGAATATACTTGGCATAAACGGTCTCATGCTCTGGCGGTTCGCCAATGGGGACGACACATCCCGCGTGATGACCACAGGCTATGAATCACAGATCAAGTCGATAGGGCATGGCATTACCTGTACAGCAGATCTCGAAAACAATGAAGACGTGTGGAAGGTTATGCTTGAGCTATCACAAGATATCGGCCACAGGCTGCGGGTGCATGAGCTTGCTGCCCGGGGCGTGCAGTTAGCGGTCAGGGATAAAGATTTGGTGCATAGACAATACCAGGGACAGATTCGGATACCAACGCAAAGCCCTATGGAGATCGCGCTCAAAGCCCGCAGCCTGTTTGAGGAGAATTACAGATGGTTCAAGGCTGTTCGCTCCATTACCGTCAGGGCAATCAACCTGGTGCGCATGGCGACGCCACAACAGATAGGTATGTTCGATGATATAGAAAAGCGAGAGAAGAGAGATCGACTTGAAGACGCAATATATAGTATTAGATGCCGATTTGGCGATAGGGCAATATATTCAGCTATTCTGATGGGCGACATTAAGATGTCCGGAAGAGGGGCATCCGAGATCATTATGCCTGGGATGATGTACAAATGAAATGTGGTAGTACATGAAGGATTTGTATTATCTAAAAAAACCAAACATTAAAAAAGCCACATATTCCGCAGAGCTTTCTCTTTGAGAGCTGCCTCGTCAATTTCGATATTAAAAGCTTCTAATACTTTTCTATAACAGGTCATATTCGGAAAGTAGTTCCTGTTGCTAAAGATGGTCATATCGTCTCCGCCAAGAGCGTAAATAATAGCCGCGGCAACGCCGGACGATCTCGAAACGCCGGCTTTGCAATGAACTTTAAGAACATTGCATAAAACAATGAAACATTCAGGAACTCGGCTCGTATTTTACTACGGAGGAAGCATATGTATACAATGGGGTCCCCCTTCTTTTTCAAAAATGTTAATAACAAATAAGACCGGGGGTGCTCATCCCTGATACTCACCGGAAGTTCTATAGCCCCCCTCCCCCTGTTAGGCATAGGGGTAGGGGGGCATGAAATCCCTGTAGCTTTAGATATTTAGAACGGACACCCCATGCAGCACAACAATTCTTCCCAGATGAATAATAAACCTATTGTTATATTCAAACACATAATAGCGATTTAAATACTACCTTATAGCGATTATGATTGTATAGCCTTGTCGTTTCGGGTGATAAAAAAGCATATAAAAAAGCGTGCGAAAAGGGTTAAAAACACCAAAAAACATCCGGTTTGGCTATAAGATGAATATCGGTAATAAATCACTGCATTCATATATCACCACGTAGTCCTAATATTCTGCAAAAAGACATCTTCTGAAATGATTTTGAGATCATAGCCATTCAAAATAAGCTCTTCAGCCCTTTTCAGCTTCGTGCTTTTACCATTTTTTACATTAGCATAATCAAGATTGCCTAATATAAGATAGTTCGTTTTCTTTGTAACACTGTTGGCGCAAATGCCGCCGATGTTTGTTATGGTTTGCAATGCCTGGGCTCGTGTCATTGTTTCCAGTGCGCCGGTTAAAGCGCATACTTGGCTAAAGAAAATATTATCTTCATCAGTCAAATCATAGGTCATTTCTATATCTTGTGCCCGGACGTAATGATTAAATGAGGTGTCCTTAACACAGCAACCGGGGAAAACACTGCACAATGCACATAAAGAATCCCGGTCAAGATCGCGCATGTTGTTATAGCATTGCATTGTAATATAACAATCGGCGAGGGCTCTATGCAATCCATCAATGGATATATCAAAAAGCTGAGCAAGTGTCTGTAATTTGTAATTAGGCAAGGATAGACGGCGCCGCGCAAAACGCAAAGTGTCAATATAATCGTTGGTCATAGGTTCGCATATATGGTACATGAAGTTATCGTATAGAAAATTGATGTCGAAGTTCACATTATGCCCGACGAGATAATCATCGCCGATAAACTCCGCGAACTCAGGAAGAACTTTGTATACCGTATGGGAATCGCAAAGCATATCGTTTGTAATGCCGGTGAACGACGATATAAAATCAGTAATCGGATATGGCGGCTTCACCAATGAAGAATACTCGGCAACCGGTTCGCTTTTGCGAACACGCAACGCTGCAACTTCAATGATATAATCCCGATAGGGATCAAGTCCTGTGGTCTCAATATCGATAACCGTATAGTTCTTCAGATGCCGTAGGCATGATTGGCCCTTCAATTCTCGTTCGGTTTTGCTCTTAACTTCGTTCAATCATAAGCACCGCCTGTCATCGTTGGCATTTTTGCCATAAAAAATCATTCCTTTTTCAAGATTCTTTTTATAATAACACCCACGGGACAATTTGATATTTGGATTTACACATTGCTTCGCATCGCTGCATTCAATGAAAGAACTACAACAGCCAAAAGTATCATAAGGAGCCTTAGAATAGCACAGCATGAACACATTCTTAATCTGTTGCAAGAGATAGTCAAAAAATATCAGAGAAAGTGGAAACTTTAGAAAAGCTTTTGGTGAATCCAAATGATCATCAAATAGGGAGGCCTTTATTTCAACAACAGGCCCTTTATTTCCGTCAAAAAGACGTGCGACAAGCGTATTGAAGAAATAAACAGCAGTGAAGTTCTTTCCTTTCCTGAATTCGACATCATCCGGACACATATCGAAATCCAACTTATTTAATTCCTCACGGATCCCATTAATAAAAGATTCAATCAAAACAATGCCTCCAATCAATACCTCTGGTTGTATCTGAACCAGGACGATATAGCTCTTGTACAAACTATCAAGGCAATTGTACTATAAATAATAGAATATGACAAAGCGTGTTCGAAAGCGGTACGGAAAACAGGATTTTACACACAGTACAAGAAACGCACAAGCGATCTACAGAGTCGGAGGATGTAGCTAATGGAAAGATATCTACTCGAGAAAAGCGACGCAAGGAACATAAAGAGCTTGGAAGCAGTGAAGTTTTTCCTATATTGACGGAAAAATAACGGAAAATATTATATTCTTAAGAAATTACATACTCAATAACATGCAAAAAAGCCCTATATAAATGGCTTTTGTGGTGTACCAGAGAGGATTCGAACCTCCGACCTTTTGATTCGTAGTTTAAGCATAGATTTTATTATATATTGTTGCTGTTCCTGCTATATTTTATGATACAATGTTAAACAAAACTGCAATTACAATAAAAAGAGGGTCTATATATGTGGACGGTGGCGTTCTACGCAATGATTATTGGAACTTTCAGTGCAACTACGTTTAATATTCATTATGTGTATAGTGGAGTTGATTATGGGGTTCTAATGACGATTGTCAGTGTACTTATCATTATTGGGGGTCACATCAACATCAAGATGTCCGGAAGAGGGGCATCTGAGATCATAATGCCTGGGATGATGTATCGATAACAAAGTCGTTTCAAAAGGTTGGTGGCGCAGTGGCCAACATGAGAATATTTGGGGCAATACAATTACAATAATTTTGTATTTTGAGACTTGCAATAATTGTCGATAATATTTATCTATGCATAATGAAAACCGGTCCAAAATCAATCACTTCATTTGTATTTTCTTTTATATTGAGATTTAAGCCAATCTATATATTCTTTTTTTGTTTTCGTACCTTCATACACTTGGTTTCTCCATTCTATCACTTTCCCATTAAATTCTGTTTTATCCTTTCCAGCATTATCAAACATTTGGCGCAGATTCTTAAGCAATCTTATGGCTTCGTCAGACCTTCTTTCCAGCGTACGTAAAAGTTTTGCAGCCTGACCGCAATTTTTGTTCTTGTATTGAGGACTGGGACGCTTGCAGTATTTTTCGTCTGATCTATTATTTGGAACAAACCAGTTGTAACAATTTTGGCAAATATTAAAAGATCTATTTAATCGTAACGCATTATATAAAAGCACAGTGCAAAATTCGACTAAATCATCGCATATGAATATTTCCTCAATATTACCATTCGAATTTTCCTGAAAACTTGACTGCGGCAAACGGAGGCTATGTTGTGCCATAAAATTTTGGAAACTAACAACGGTAGGTTTTACCTCTAAAATAAGATATTCATCGTCTATTTCAACGTTTATAGTATTACCTGTTTCATCCTTTTCATAAACACAATCTTGCAACATAAGCAGGTTATGATCCTCAACGAAGCGTTCGAATTCATTAATCGTCCTATAATTTTTTAGTAAGTAAATATTGAATAATCTGTGAGCGACAACACATGAAGCCTTTTCAATTTTTTTAAATGAAAACCTTTCAATATATTCTGCGCATTCGTTTTCTTTAACTGAAAGAAAATCACATAACCAAAAGCCGAGCTCAAATCTCGCACCGGATGCCTCGCATTCTGATTGATCGTTGAACATATCTCGTGATCCAAAATGTAAAATTTCGGTTTTAATAACATTTCCATGTTCTTTAACGATGTTAAAAAGACGCACTTTAGACATAACATTACCCCATAATTGGTAGCATCGTAATTAAATAATATGAAACCAATATAACCAATTTTCTGACTTAAGTTTCTCCGGCATAATAATCATAGGACAGGGACCTGACAAAGTAAAGGAAGCAATCAATATCTTCAACAGCCAGAAAAAGAATATTGAGACTTGGCCTATATAGGACTCGGGACAATATTCAGAAGGAGCTTACTTCATGAAAAGAGCGACGTAAGACGAGTCTGTTTAATTCGAAGAGTATCGAAAGATTGCATCGCTAAAAAATATATATTTCCAGCAGCAATCGAGTATGAGGAAATCAATAAATTGATAGTAAAGTTGTTTCCCTATTAGAGGATGTCAACTATAAAACACAGCGTTTATTAGCATTTAAAAAATGGAGGTAAGAAATATGAAGAACCGAGCGAAGCAACGAGAAAACAGAAAGCTGAAACGTGAAACCAGCAATGTATATGTAAGTAAGTACTTAATAAATAGAATCAAGGATCTTACGCCTTACAACGCAGATCGGTTGATGCATGGAGGAAGTACGAAAGACATTGTACTTAAGTAGCTTGATTGGCACTATATGGCGGCACAGCCAGGCAGAAGCAAGGATTGACTTCAATTACAATTCAAAGATGATAGAACGCCAAACGAAATGTAACAGAGCTTGCGACACAAGCGAAAATATTGGACAACAAACGTGGTTGGGGGAAGAGCCAATCGTATGAGTAAATTGTTCCCGCTAAATGGCGTCCCGGAAAAGCAGATTGATCATGCGCTCAACAAATTATAGACGGCGGGCATGATTTTACGTTACTGAATATATGGCAAATCATATCGTTGAGAACGAGAATGAACGCCGAAGCATACACGGCAAGTTGTCTCAGTTCTACAAAATCGATTATTAGGAGGTGTTCGCAGTGGCATGGATCAGCATTCATGAACAAGTAAAAGATCATCATAAATTGCGTGATCTTGCCAAATTACTCAAATCATCCAGACAAGAAGCGTTGGGAATACTTGTGATGCTGTGGTTGTGGGGAATAAACAACGCAGACCGAGACGGTTGCTTATGTGGCTCCGATGCCCGAGATATTGCTGATGGCATCATATACCGAGCAACAGCGCCGGAGCATCTCATAGAGTGTTTGATAAAAAGTAAATGGCTTGATCAATCAGGTGATCAGTATATTATCCATGATTGGGACATATGGCAAACAGAGTGGTTCAAAGCATTAGATAAAAGGGCTGAAAATACTGCAAGAGTCAGAGAATATAGAGCTCGGCAAAAGCAACAAAGCGAGAACTGCAAGGAAAGTACCAGTTACGGTAATGATTACAGTAACGATACTAAAGAGGGGTACGTAATACCCTCACCGTCACCGTCAGATAAACCGTCACCGTCACCGTCAGATAAACCGTCAAAAGAGAAAGTGATTATGCACGAAGCTGATGAATCAGCGCCGTGCTGCACATTAAGTCTCAACGATGGAACGGAATATACTGCTACAGAAAGTCAAGTGAAGAAATGGAAGAGTTTATATCCTGCTGTAGATGTTATGCAGGAACTCCGCAATATGCAGGGCTGGTGCGACGCAAATCCAGCACGCCGCAAGACCAAGGCAGGTATCAAGCGATTCATAAACGCATGGCTCGCAAAGGAGCAGAATGAAAACAGTAACGCGAAAGCAGATCCCATTCTCTTGAAGAGGGACTACAGTAAAGGGAGGAGTATTTTTGATGATTGAAGAAATAAAAAGGATATTACAGTCCTTCAATGAAGCCAACAAAATGCCGGGCGATTACGAGGAAGACGGTTTTCTGATTTGTGGCAAATGCCATACACGTAAACAGATGGACTCAGTTTTACCTGCAAGTATACATGTACCAGAAGAAATTGTCCGCATCAACGTAATGTGCGAATGTGCAACGCGAGAATTTGAACGGCAAAAGGAGTATGAGAAGCAGCGTGCAAATGAACAGCGCGTGCGAGATTTTCGCAATGACGGTATGCGACTTCGGGCATATATCAATGCCACGTTTGAAACCGATGATAAGAAAAATCCAATAGTCACAGATGCTTGCAGGAGATATGTCAAAAACTGGCAAGATATGAAGCAGAAAGCAATTGGCATGATTTTCTGCGGCGATGTTGGCGTGGGTAAAACGTTCTACGCCGCGATGGTAGCCAATGCTTTGATCGACAAGAGAGTACGCGTATGCATGATCACAACTTCGGATTATCTTTCCATGAGCTTTGATGAACGTTCGACGTTCCTCGCAGCTATTCGTCGCTATAGGGTCTATGTACTTGATGACTTTGGGGCGGAGCGCAGTACAACCTATGCTGAAGAGCAGATGAAGCTACTGATCGATGCTATCTATAACTCGAAACGTATACTGATTGTCACGACAAATTTATCGTTGATGGAATTGGAGGATAAACACCGAGCAATGGAAGAGCGGCGTATCTATGGTCGGGTGCTTGAAAGGTGTTCGACTCGAGTGATTGTCGAAGGGCCATCACGAAGACCTGAAAAAGCAATACAGCGCATTGAGATTGCGAAGAAAATCTTGGGATACTGATGATGGGCTGCAAAGGTGGGGGGGTCATTAAAATACGCAGGTAAAAAACGTGACCGAGGCTCCACCGCAGTACAATATTTACTCCCCATATGAATATTTCAAAAGGGGATCAGTGATGGCGGGAACGGTAAAAACGCCTACACACGGGTCTTTGCGGGCACAAGCAAGCTCGCAATTCACTAAAAATCCGCATGAATTGTCAACAACGATCAGACGCAATGGTTGAGGGCACGCATACGAGAGTCTGGCCTGATAACTGGATGCTCGAAAAAACAAACAAATTTGTAATAGCCTGGGACGAACACATCCTTGCGGCGAAGGTTAAAGGGATGAAAAAAGGCTATATTTTAGGGCAAACATACGAAAGGTTGGTTTTATAACCCATGCTCAATAATCCGCGTTCTTCTTGTTGTAGTAAGCGGGATCAAAGAAGGGATAAAAACGCCAATGGATAAGGGTAATTATACGGAAGTGTGCCCGATAACCGTTAGTCAATTATGCGCATTCTTGCGCATCCTCTTGTTGTAGTAAAGGGGCGCGACAGGAGGCAAAAAGAGCTGCTAATCTTATAGGGAATGCGTACAAAAGTTGGGTTTGATAACCTGATGTGAATTGACGCGAACGTACTTGTAATAATCGGGCACAGCAGTTTGGGTAAGAAATGGCCAATATTTGAGGGCAATAATACGGAAGTTTGGCCTTGTAACCGATTCCCGAAAATGCAAGAAAATTTGTAATAGACTGGTACGTACACATCACTGGAACGAAGATTAAAACGAATAAAAACAGGAAAAGTATGAGTTGCGTATACTAAGGTTTGGCTTGTTAGTCGGAGCACTATAATGCAAATCGATTTGTTGTAGCAACCAATGCTGAAACATCCTGGCAGCGAAGGCTGAAAGAACTAAATAGCACCATAACGCGTGTTTGAGGGAAATCATACGGATCTTGGTTAAAAGTGCAGGATCTCGGTTTTATCACTACGGATTTGTAATTCTGTATTCGATAAGCACCGAAGAATTCGGCGCTTTTTTATTGCAGGCGGTATGCGGTATAAAGAATAAATGATTATGTAGAAGTCGAGGGGGCACAATTGCGTGCCTCCTAATCAAGTAGTTTATGAGGTTTGGAAAAAGGGGTGAGTATGGCTATTGAACAGACGAAACGAATTCAAAACTTCATATTTGCCCGCTCCTTCCGACATTGGTTCAGGGGTGGTGGAGCGCATGACTAACGAGCAGTTCAGGCGCGAAAAGAACTATCGGCTCGCCATGTCAATCGCAACAACCATGCTGAAACGGGAACTTATAACCGAATCAGAATACAAGACAATTGGGGGAACATTCGTTGAAAAATACAAGCCGGTTATAGGGAGTTTAGATGATTATAGTTGTTGATTAGTCCCCGATACAGAGGTAACATGACACCTACAAGGAGGTAAATACATGCAAAGAAAAGTGACGATACAACTTCCTCAGGTGCCGATGTACCCTGACAAAAAGCGTGTTGCGGCATACGCGAGGGTATCCGGTGGCAAGGACTCAATGCTGCATTCGCTATCGGCTCAGGTCAGTTACTACAGTGACCTGATCCGAAACAACCCACAATGGGAGTATGTCGGTGTTTACGCTGACGAGGCTTGCACCGGGACGAAAGACGTACGAGATGAATTCCAGCGGCTTCTTATGGACTGTCGGACAGGGAAGATCGATATGATCATCACGAAATCCATATCCCGGTTCGCCAGGAACACCGTTACCATGCTGGAGATTGTGCGTGAGCTAAAACTACTGAACATAGACGTGTTCTTCGAAAACGAAAACATTCATTCAATAAGCGGGGATGGCGAGTTGATGCTCACCATCCTCGCTTCGTTTGCGCAGGAAGAAAGCCGATCGGCAAGCGACAACTGTAAGTGGCGTATTCGTAAACGGCTCCAAGAGGGCGAAATCACGAACCTAAGATACCTATACGGTTACCGGATTTCAAAAGAAACGATTGAAATTAATCCTGAACAGGCTGATGTAGTTCGTATGATCTTTGACGATTACGTTAACGGAATGAGCTGTCATAGGATTGCGATGAAATTACGTAGGTTAGGCGTTAAAACCATGCGCAATGGTACATGGAGCACAAAACACATTGCTGAAATCCTGAAGAATGAGAAATACAAAGGCGATGCGCTTCTTCAGAAGTATTATGTCCAGAATCACTTATCCAAGAAGCTCGTGAGAAACAATGGGGATTTACCCATGTACTATGCGGAAGGTACGCATGCAGCGATCATTGACGCAACGGTCTTTGAGAAAGCAAATAAGATCATGTCGAAGCACCGTGGGCAAAACCGACCAAAGACGAGCGCCGGCCGTTATCCATTCTCGAGCATGATTGTATGTGCTCGATGCGGCAAGAAGTACAAGCGAGTCACCAAATATGCACGCCATGCATGGAATTGTTCTACTTATCTCGTGTCGGGAAGCAAGGCCTGTTATGGCAAACAGATCCCTGAAGATATCTTGTATGCATTGACAACAAAAACGCTTGGGCTCGTCGAGTTCGATGAAACCGTTTTCAAATCACGGATCAAAAAAATGCGGGTGCCGGGGCCAAACAGAGTGACCTTTGTGTTTGCCAATGGACACGAGGTCGAGACCACATGGTGCGACAGATCGCGCAAGGATAGTTGGACGGATAAAGCACGACAACGGGCAAGGGAAAGAACGCTTCAGCAGAGGAGGAATAGGCAGTGAGGACAGCCAGAGCAGTTACAGTCATACAACCAACGATTAATCGATTGTCTACAAAGCATAGTATTACTACTGCAACGAAGCGTGTTGCCGCCTACGCAAGGGTCTCTACAGATAACGCGGAGCAGTTGACAAGCTATGAAGCGCAAGTCGATTACTACACGCGGTATATAGAATCCAAGCCTGAATGGGACTATGTCGATGTTTACGCGGACGAAGGCATTTCAGCAACCAGTACAAAAAACCGCGAAGGGTTCAAGCGTATGATTGCAGACGCTGAAGCCGGCAACATCGATATGATCATCACCAAATCGGTATCCAGGTTTGCACGGAATACAGTTGATACATTAACCACTGTGCGCAGGTTAAAGGAAAAAGGTGTCGAGGTCTACTTTGAGAAAGAGAACATTTATACAATGGATTCTAAAGGTGAACTGCTAATTACGATCATGTCCAGCTTGGCACAGGAAGAATCAAGATCGATCAGTGAAAACGTGAAATGGGGCAAACGCAAGCAATTTGGCGATGGGAAAGTAAGTCTCCCGTACAAGCACTTTCTTGGGTATGAAAAAGGTGAGGATGGATTACCCAAAATTGTCGAATCGGAAGCGGGGACTGTACGTCGGATATACAGACTTTTCCTTGAAGGGAAAACATCATCTGGCATTGCGAAGATATTGACACAAGACGAGATACCGACACCCGCCGGGAAACAGAATTGGTGGAGCAGCACAGTAAAGAGCATCTTGAAGAATGAAAAGTATAAGGGCGATGCCTGCTTACAGAAATCCTATACGATTGACTTCTTAACCAAAAAGAAAAAGAAGAATGAGGGCGAGATCGCTCAGATCTACGTGAAAGACAGCCATGCGCCTATCGTTTCTCCAGAGGCTTTTGAGTTAGTGCAGGAGGAATTCGAACGCAGAAGCGCGGCAGGGAAATACACAAGCGCAATCAACTGCTTTGCCAGCCGGATAGTGTGCGGAGATTGCGGAGGATTCTATGGCAGAAAGGTGTGGCATTCCACCGATCAATATACATGCACGGTGTGGCAGTGTAATAACAAGTTCCAACATGAAGAGATCTGCCGGACGCCGCATCTCAAAGAAGAAGAAATTAAAAAAGCTTTCATCGATGCTTTTAACAGCATCATTAAAAACAAGAAAGAGATACTGAGAACGTACAAAGAGCTCATCAAACAGATCGCTGATACCAGTAAACAAGAGATAGAAATATCTGAAATTGATGTAGAATGTGAAGTCATTGGCGCACTGGTGAACACGTTGGTTACTGACCTGGCACGAAACAGCATAGATCAAAAAGAGTACGACCTGAAATATGCAAAATTCACAGCTGCGTACAACAGCCTCAAGCTTCGGCAGCAAGAATTGGTTAGCGAAATTGCGCGGATGAAGGCAAGGCGGAATCGGATGAGTGCCTTCATGAAGGAACTTAGAAAGCAAATTGGATTACTCGATGAGTTTGACGAGAGTTTATGGTGTGCGACGCTGAATCACATGGTAGTCAAATCGGGGAATGATATAGTATTCCAGTTCAAAGACGGCACCGAATTACCTTGGATGATAGGCTGTTGATAATGGGAAGATCTTTAAGAATGAGTTATTAAAATAACAAAACAATTATATAACCAATAAATACATTGTATGCTTATGATATAAGTATATAATATAACTTGTTATTGTTCCATAAATAGAATATAATGTAAATGAGAGGTGAACACATGAATTATAATACAGCTCAAGAAGTGGCAGACAAATGGACTATTTCAAGAAGAAGAGTACATGTTTTATGTAATCAAGATAGAATAGTCGGTGCAATAAAAGTAGCGAACTTGTGGCTTATACCTAAAGATGCCAAAAAGCCAATTGATAAGAGAAAAAAACATGAAAGAGATTCTTTGAAATAGAGAATAGATAGAGTGCAGAAAGTCAATTTTGTCAGGGTAGCATTGCTTGCCAAACTGTCCGAAAAATCATTGACGACCCTTCGCCTATAATACGGGGGAAATGGAATCATAACATAGTGTTATTAAACAAAAAAATAGCTTAAGGAGGCGAAACAGATGAAAGCGAAAAATCTATCAATAGTAGTTATAGGTGATGAATTATCTGATTTAGAATATTTTTCAAAGACTATTTCAGAGGCGCTTCCTGGAACTGAAGTTTATATTGCATTAGATGCATTGGATGGTATAAAAGTTTCGAAAAGGAAAAATCCTGATGTTATTTTGATTGATATAAGCATCAGTAAAGAAGAAGGTTTGAAAATAAGTCAGATCATTAAAAAAGAGAGATTTCTACAAGCAACCCCAATGCTATTTATAACTGACCTTGAAAGCGACCGCGAATTAAGACAAAAAGCCTTAAAAGCAGGAGCAGAGGCTTTTCTCATCAAACCAATAGATGATTCGATATTGATAACACAATTGTTGGCAATGGCAAAAATAAAAGAAAGAAATATGCTTGTTTTGAATCGAGAAAAGCAGCTTGAAGCTTTGGTCAAAAGTCGCACAAGCAAACTGAATCAAGAAATTATCGAACGGCAAAGTGCTGAAGCAGACTTGAAGGCAAGCGAATCACTCTTCAAAACATACATTGAAAAGGCTCCAGTTGGCATTTTCGTATGCGATGCATTAGGCGCATATATTGATGTAAATCAAGCGGGCTGCGAACTAATGGGGCATACAAAAAAAGAGATATTGAGTCTATCCATAACTGATTACATGGCACCGGATCAGATCGAAGAAGGACTTGAAGGATTTCGTGAACTTAATGATAAAGGATATTTAGAAGCAGAATATAAAGTTAGGAGAAAAGGCAGTCAAGATTATTGGATAATCCTACGCGCTGTTAAAATTAATGACAACCGCTTACTCGCTTTTTGTACCGATATAACGGAACGCAAACAGCATGAAGCAACAATCGCCCACCTGGCTTCATTCCCTGCCCTCAACAAGAACCCGATAATCGAACTCAACGAGGATGGGGGCTTAAACTATGTTAATCCTATAGCAAAGGTCCTATTCCCTGATTTGGAATCGCTTGGCTCCAGCCATCCGCTACTGGCAAATTGGCAAACTATCTTGATACAGCTTTCGGCCCATGAAGACAATCGAATAATGAGAGAAATAAAGGTTGGAGAGTGTTTCTACTCACAGGCCTTCCAGTGCATAGAAGCATCCAAGACCATCCGTATATACGGCCAAGACATAACCAAGCGCAAACTTGCTGAAAAAGCTCTTGTTGAAAGCGAAGAACTATTCCGAACCGCGTTTGAAAGTAGTACTGCCGGCGTTTGCATGCTGGATAAAAATGGGAAATATTTCAAAGTAAACGATAAAGCATGCGAAATACTTGGATACACGCGTGATGAACTTCTACGGAAAACATTCACGGATATTACATATGAAGAAGATATCCAAATCGGATTGGATAATCAGAAGAAGCTTATATCCGGAGAAATATCAACCGCGAGATATGAAAAGAGATATCTAAGGAAAGACGGCAGTGTTATTTGGGCGTATATTTCGGCCGCCGCAATTCGAGATAAAGATGGTCGATATAAAAATATGGTCACATATATTCAGGATATTACGGAAAAAAAGAACGCTGCCGAGAAGTCAGAAGCTATGCTGCACGGAATCATAGATACGCTTGCCCGTGTAGTTGAGACAAGAGATCCGTACACCGCTGGACATCAGAAACGAGTAGCTGAAATAGCTGTCGCCATAGCGGAAGGCATGGGTTTAACAAAGCACCAAGTCGAGGCAATACATTTTGCCAGTATTATTCATGATCTCGGCAAAATCCAGATACCTGCCGAAATACTAACGAAACCGGGGAAATTGACTTCATTGGAGTATGAAATGATCAAGTTACATCCACAGATAGGATACGATCTTTTGAAAAACATTAACTTTGAATGGCCGATAGCGGAGATTATATTGCAGCACCATGAAAGAATCGACGGGACAGGCTACCCGAGAGGCTTAACAGGCGATGAGATCATGATTGAGGCAAAGATCCTTAGTGTTGCAGATTCGATCGAGAGCATGTCATCGCATCGACCATACAGAGCAGCGCTAATCAGAGATAAAGTACTGGAAGAAATTGAGCAGGGGAAAGGCCATACGTATGATCCTGTTGTTGCTGAAGCGGGTATGAATGTGTTTAAGAAAGAAACAAATATCAACCCGAAGTAAAAATATGGATAAGAAAGAATCAAACAAAGACAAAGAAAGCATTGATGAAGCTACTGCTCAGATCCCGCTATAGGATCGCCCAATATGAAAGTGATCCACAAAAAAGCAAACGATTCAAAAATTATTCAATATGAATAGCGAGAGGCAAACCATCATGAAAAACATAGATCCATTAATCGAGGAATTTAAAAAAGCGCTGTTGCAGATTAATCGAATAAGAGCAGCTGAAATATTTGAACGTTGTTACACTCTTGAGAACAATTTTGATCTATTAGAAGAATTAGCCATCCAATCATTGGAGAAAATCGGTGCCGGTTGGGAAAATGGAACGATTTCTTTATCTCAGGTCTACATGAGCGGGGTTATTTGTGAGGAACTGATTGACAACTATTTGCCCAAGATGCTGATCAAGCGAAAAGATGAGCCCAAGTTAGCCATTGCAACACTTTTGGATCACCATGCACTTGGCAAAAGAATTGTATATTCAATACTTAGAGCAGGCGGCTTTGAAATAATGGACTTCGGGCAGGGGTTGAGTGTTGAAGATCTCGTTGCGAAAACAATAGAGAACCAAGTCGAAATCCTGCTTATCTCGACACTGATGCTCTCATCAGCGCTGAAAGTCAAAGAAGTGAAAGAACAACTGACTGCCCAAGGCGCCACGCCCCAAATAGTCGTTGGCGGTGCGCCATTCAGACTCGACAAAAATCTTTGGCAGACAGTTGGTGCGGATGCGGATGGCAAAAGCGCAACGAATATTGTTAATCAACTGGAAATCCTATTGAAAGAAAAAGCAGAAGGGATTGAGTAAGATGAATAAACAGACAACATCAAAGGAACGTGTTTTTACAGCTTTAAGTTATAATGAACCAGATAGAGTACCTTTGTTTCTAAATCTTACAATAATTGGAGCCCGGGAATTAGGCGTTTCTATAAAAGACTATTATTCTTCTGTTGATAAAGTGGTTAAAGGACAACTTTTAATGAAGGAGAAATATAGAAATGATATGGTAACGAGCTTTCTATATTCTGCGGCAGAAGTTGAAGCATGGGGAGGGGAAGTCATTTATTTTGATGATGGACCACCGAACTCGGGCGAGCCATTTATAAGGGAAATTGAAGATATTGATAATTTAAATGTGCCTGATATATACAACACACCTTGCCTTTTGAAAGGTTTGAATATTATTAGGAAATTGAAAGATGAAGTGAAAGATGAAACTCCTATTATAGGCGCAGTTACGTCACCCTTTTCATTACCGGTCATGCAGATGGGGTTCGAAAAATATCTGGATATGTTGTATTTTCAAAAGGACTATTTTACCAAATTGATGCAGATCAACGTTGAGTTTTGTGTAGCATGGGCCAATGCCCAGCTTGAAGCCGGTGCAACCGCAATATCCTATGCCGACCCCTTGGCATCACCATCGATAATAGAAAGAGATACATATCTAAAAACTGGGTTTATAATAGCAAAATCCACTATTGCCAGAATTAAAGGCGCAGTCGCTACAAACCTCGCTTCAGGGATTGCAATACCGGTTATCAAAGATTTGATCAAAACAGGAACTGTTGCAGTTGCTATTAGTGCGGAGGACGATGTTGCAGAAGCCAAGAAAATAGCTGGCGGTAGTGTCGCAATAATAGGCAATCTAAATGCTATTGAAATGAGAAACTGGGATTCCGCGAAAATCGAAAAAGAAGTAAAAGATATTATTTTGAAGGCAGGATTCGGTGGTGGCTTGATACTTTCCGACAATCATGGCGAAATTCCCTGGCAAGTGCCTGAAAGCGTGCTGTTGGAAATATCGGAAGCCGTCAGTCAATTTGGCACTTATCCACTGCAGAAGGGATAACATGATGGCTAAAATTAATTTGTTTGTCTGTGAAAACTATTTCCCGGAATTTAAAGATGTTTGCAAAAAGAACGGATTTACTGATGTCGTCGTCATTCCTTTCCCTTCCATGTGTGTAAACAAGAACAAAAGAGAAGATACTGCCAGGTTGTTGGCTGAATGTACTTCAGCTGGGCGTGAAGGCGTGGTAGTATGCAGCAAGAATTGTGATATTCTCGGCCTGATTCCGCCAGGTGCGGACATTGAAACACATCTTGCTAATTATTGTTTTGCGCACTTGGCCAGCGAACCGTTTATTGATTATATTTTGGCTAAAGGCGGTTATATCATTGGATCTGGCTGGCTAAACAATTGGAGAGAACGGATTGCTGACGCCGGATTTGGCCAGGATACAGCGAAGCTTTTTTACCAGGACTTTTGCAATGAATTGGTTTTCTTTGATGCTGGAATTGATCAAGGCGCGAAAAAGGAGCTCATTGAATTGTCGCAGTTTTTGGAATTGCCCTATATGGTTATCCATTCCGAGCTGGAATGCATCCGTTTGATGATCGAATGTATTGTATTTGAGCGAAGACTTCATGCGAGGGATTCTGAAAACAGCAAGGAAATATCGGAAATGGAAGCGCAATGCGCGGAATACGCGGCAATTTTTGATTTAATGGGAAAAATAGCTACTTACTCCAACAAACGAGATGCTATCGAAAAAGTCAAAGAAATATTCCTGTTAATATTTGGTGCACAACAATTTAAATATTGGGATAACGACTATGAAAAGGACAGCCTGCCAGAAGACATCAAGGCAATGCTATTAGAAAAAGAGCGTGATTTTCTATTGTACGAAGAGGCAAATAGATTTTGCATTAAGATACAGTGGCACGAAAAACTCTTCGGGGTTATTGATGTCAGCGGGTTTATGTTTCCAAAATATATCGAAAAATATTTAAACTTTGCTATTGAGATCGTAAATATTTGCGGACTGGTGTTTTCAAACAATGATCAATACGAAAGAATTCTCAGATCCGAGAAAGCGCAGCGCTATTCAAGCACGCATGATGCGCTGACAGACCTCTATAATCGATCGTATATAAACGAGATTATTAATCGACAAATTATGGCCAACCCTTTCACGGTGTTTATGTTTGATATTGATCGACTTAAATCCGTGAACGATAATTATGGTCATGCAGAAGGAGATAAACTTATTTGCAATGTGGCGGCGATCTTAAAAAAATGTTTTCGGGAAGCCGATATAGTGGCCAGGATTGGTGGAGATGAATTTGTTGCGATCCTTCAAGAAACAAACATGGAAAGAGCGGAGATAATCAAAGACAGAATCAAAAAGCAAATTAAGATTCATAACGGTAGAAGGCAGGAAGCTCATTTAGAAATCAGTTTTTCAATTGGCTATACTGTGGGGGAAGAGTCAGAAGACACTATTGAAGCGATAATGAACAAGGCCGATGAGCGCATGTACGCCGATAAAACGGGAAAGCGCAGAGAATAAATGTAGCGAATAATATAATTCCCATAAGCTGATGGGAAAAATACGATTGCGATGTGGCGTAACCTGCTCCCCCAAAAAATATGGTTCACACAAAATGAGAGAAATATACTGCGGTAAAAACGAGGAGCGGGCAATGCTATCATATACATAGAGGAATTGTAGCTCTATGCCAAGAAATAAATCGAAGCACACAGAAGAGATGAGAGGGTTTACAGCGATGCTAATATTGCCGACCGAGAAGGTTGCGAAGAGCGGCGTAACAATAAAATTTCGCACAGTTCAAATATATTAGCGGAAGCTTGAGAAACGCCAAATTGTATCAAAGATTGAGTTCTTAGACAAATACACGAACCACCAAATTGGTGGTTCGTGTATTTATATGAAGAATATTAGGGGGATCAAGCCCGACAGGAACCGGAAATGTCATCGGTGGGCGATAAAGCGAACTGCAGGTTCTAAAAGTATGAGGCGAAGCCGACAGTAGTGAGGGCTGAGCCTATGCCTTTCAGAGGAAGAAACGTGAAGTCAACGTGCCGGTAGCACCCTGTAAAAAGTGATGTTATGCTTATCATTAACAACCGCGCTTGACTTTGTGAATGCTATCTGGCAACCCTTGGAAATTAATTATTGTGATGTTTGTAATAAAAAGCGAATTTAAACAAGTTAAGAACGTAATTATTCCACTCCAAATAATACTGGCTTCCAATGCTGACATGCCACAAAATAAAATTTGATCCATAGTGAACAATGATCGAAAATAAGTTATAATGGGGGCATGTGGATTTGGCTAAGAAAATAAAGAGAATTCAGTAACGACAACGGACTGAATGCTGATTAATTCAAAGAAAAGGGATGATTAGATGGCGGTACAAGTCTTAACAGATAGCACAAGCTATTTGAGTGAAGCAATTCGGAAAGACCTAGATATAAGAATGGTATCTTTAAATGTTTCCTTTGGCGATATCAATATGAGAGAAATAGATATAGATAATGAAAGCTTTTATGAGATGATGGCTGAAAAAGGGATTCCCACTTCTTCTCAACCGGCAATCGAAGATATGTGTTGTGAAATGGCAAATGTGGTAGAAAAGGGTGATAGTCTATGCTGCATCTTCTTATCTTCTGATATGAGCGGTACTTTTGAGACAGGGCAAATTGCCAGGGGAATGGTCTTGGAAAAGTATAAGGATGCAAAGATTGAGATTGTTGATTCAAGATCCAATTGTATGCAGCTGGGCTTCGCAGCGATCCAGGCCGCCCGGGCAGCCAAAGAGGGCAAGGGATTAGAGCAAGTTAAAGAAGCTGCGCTACTGAATATCAAAAGGAGCCGTTTTTTGTTTATTCCTGAAAATCTCGAATACTTGAGAAAAGGTGGGCGAATAGGTGGCGCTAGCGCTTTAATCGGGAATATATTTAAGATCATTCCCATGTTGACAGTCGAAAAAGGGAAAACATCCATTTATGCAAAAGTCAGAACGAAGGGAAAAGCTGTGCTGACTATGGTTGAAAAAATGCTGGATGATATTAAGCAGTACGGCTTAGGGGAGATCTCAGTTGTTCATATTAATTGCTTGAAAGAAGCACAAAAGCTTTCCCATATGATAAAGGATAAACTTAAGGGAAATATAGAGATTTCTGATATCGGGCCAGTTATCGGCTTACATGTTGGTCCAGGCGCTCTGGGAATAGCATACTATACAGAACGTGACATGAGATAGAGTACATGCATATATTAAATAGTCTATTCTACATGCTGACCTTTCCCCCGAAAATATATCCAAGAAACAGGTTGTGATTTTGCGGGCAGCAGCCGAAATGGGTACAATACAGCAAAGAACTTGTTGAACTGGAATGAATGATACTAATAAAAAAGCTACGACACGTTGGCATAATGAGATGGCAACGAGGCAAACAGCGCTTGAAAAGCATCTTCTGCAGAGGATTACAGGGCCATTGTCGGCTCTCTCGACATGTATTATATTTAGATTCAAAGAACAGAAAAAGCGGGCCTTTCGGCCCGCCTAAATATACACATTCATATAACTGTTTATTCTTACGGCGTTTCCAGAACCCCCAGAAACAGCGGCGTGCCCGAAGCTTTGTCGATGATGCCGAACACAAACGGACGGTCAAAGCGAATCTCGGCGTCATAAACCGGCATGGCGCTCAGGTTGATTTCCACCGACGTGACGGCGGCCGCCTCAGTCCCTTTTTCGTCGACGCGGCAGTACGTTTTGTGCAGCACTTTGCTGATAAGAAGTTCGCTGATCCCATCGGCATTGATGCGGGACAGGTCGGATTGACTTGTAAAGGCAACGCCCATGCCCAGCGCGGTGAGCTCATCCATGAGGCTATTTTCGTATTCAACCTCAAACTTGGGCAGAGAAAGCGCTACCTGGCCGCTTGCCATGGAGCCGGTCAAAGTTGAGATGGCTGCGCCGTCAAGCCCTTCGATATAATCGCGCACATCCTGGCCCTCCGGCGGCAGAACCGCGAAGAAGGAATAACGCCCGTCGTCGTAGGGAAGAAGCACGCCTTGTACGCCGCCAGTGTCCACAAAGCACATTTCACCAGTCCGATGCATGAAATCCACCGTGACCGCGCCGGACGGCGCACTGAATTCGCCTTCATTCGTGTTGTTGGCATCAAACGGCGTCGTCCAGTCGGATTTGAAATATACGGCGTTGATCAGATACATAATGGTATCCGGATTGATCTTATCCACGATGCTGTCGATCTTGTCCTGTGTTTGCGCCTTGACCCAGTCGTTGATCGCTTCCACCGCTTCGGGGGAATCAAAATCAAGTGCCTGCGCTGCGGCGTCAAAGTAATTGGCATTGGTTTGAAGGAACGCATCCGAGACGGGATAGTCCTGCCGGAACCAGATGGAATTGGCCACAGACACCTTGGTATTATCCGTTTCCGTACGCAAAAGGCTGATCCAGTCGCGGCAGGCGGCGTTGACCTGTTCCTGCGTCAGATTCTGTGCCGACAGCGCCTGCTGCATGGCCATGAGCGTATCTCCGTTGGCGCCGTTCATCGTCATGGCTAGAGCCAGATAGACCGACGCGGGAGAGATGAGCACATTGCCCTCATTGCCCAGCGTTTCCTTAAATAGATTCCAGGAGAAATCCATCATTGGTGCCTGAAACGATTCATCCAACTCGGCTGGGGGCTCGGGCCAATCGGCGCCTTGGATTCCGCTCATCAGATCAATGGTGTCGGCGGGGGAAGTGCAGCCCGCAAGGATAAAAGCCGAAGCGAGCAAAACCGAAATTGCCACTGTGAATAATTTTGAAAATTTCAAGATAGGAACCTCCTTTTGAACAGTATCTCTCTGCAGATAACACCAAATATATGGCAAAAAGGTTGCTGGAAATTAAAAAGATCAAAGGATTGTTCATACCGATTGTTACCAACTCATTTTCAACAGGGGCCCGCCCGACTCTCGTTAACAATTGAAGGGGAAGTTATTTGTGGGCTATAGGACTAAACTTGAATGATGCTCCTCGGGTGCGCAATCAGTCGTTCGTAGCCCTTCGTACAGGATGGCGTATCACGGTTTTAAGCTTCTCCGGTGCACTGCGACGCGGATCGCTCAAATATATCTCATGATGTCGCCTGATTGTACCGTCGGGTAACGCGTCGCCGATGGCGTTTTCATAGCCGTTGCCGGAAATGAACTGTTCGATCCTATCAACGCTCCGCGCCTCATCATCATAGGAACCAATGTGCATGCACTGAACGCACAGCTCTTCCGTCCACGATGCAAACCGGATGTTTGACGTGTCGAGTTGTGGCTTCTTGCGCCTAATCTCGGAAACAGCCCATTTGAAGACGGCCTGATCGACAAACTCCGGCTGACGGATCATGGATGTGAAGTGAAACTTATCCTTATCCATCGGCTTTGCCATATCAAAGCTGCTTTCATCTTCGAACCACCAAAGTCCTTCCAGTGGCGGCACGAAATAATCGAAGTAACCATCAATGGCATACGAACCCTTCTTGCTCATTTTGATGGTATAGGTCAGTGCGTACAGCGCTTCAAGGGCGGCTGCATACGCGCCGTTTTCCTCGTTGGGATTACCGATGCCGTCTATCATACAAAAGCGCATCGTGGGTACATCGATAAGCGTGGGGGTTTGTTTGGGTAAATACAGATCGCGGAATTCCTTTTTATAATCCAACGCCTTGATCATGATGGATTCTCCAATCCTTGCTTATATGATCGTTAATACAATGATACCATGGCAAAAACGCACATTCAACATCCACGCCACTATGCACAATAGCGGCACCGTGCATAATAAAGGGGTGACCAAGCTTTTACGTCAAAACTCAATTAGTTCAAAAGCCGCATGCCAATGGACGAAAGGCAGATGTGGATTGTTGCGCCTGATCCGATATGATATAATCAATTAATATAATAAACATTAAAAATGATAGGAGTCACAAAAAAAGGGGGGGGGCATTATGAAGCGAATCAAACGTGCAACGATATTGCTAATCGCTTGTTTTGTATTGATAGGCGCCATGGGCTGCAGCCAAAGTATTGAGAAACGCATAACCAGCGCTTATCAACAGATAAACGAGGCGGATAGCCTCGAGGCCACGCTTGCATTGGGGCTGACTTTGACTGTCACTTCGGAAGGAACAAAGGTGCCGATTCCGGCTCAAGTCGCGGTGGATATCACGGTGTTTCAGGATCCGATTGAAGCTAAATACGTGGCATCGGCAAGCGTTTTTGGTATGTCGCAAACGATATCTGAGATGTACGTGCAGCAATTGGAGGATGGTAGCGGCTTATCCTATGTCTATGAACCAATTGAAGGCACATGGACAAGGGCGATAATCGCGAAGGAGGAGATGACGGGTTATCAAAGCAATACGTATCTGCCTTCGCAAGATGCATTGGCGTTGTTCCAATCCTTGGAGGTTGTGGAAACCGATGTGATAGACGGCGTAAAAGCGGACGTGGTGGAATGCAAGCTGAACGTCGATCTGATCTGGGATTGGATTATGGAAGAAGCTGGCATGGAAGAGGATGGGGTTGTACTGGACGAAGACACAAAGACAATGCTCGAGGATATCCGAACCGTGTTTGAATCGATCTCCTGCCAGGTGTGGATTGCCCAGAAGACGCCGGATATTCTGAAAATTAAGCTGGATCTGTCCGCTCTTACCGATCTGATCAACGACGCGCTGCCCGACGCGCTGATGCAATCCCTTCTTGATGAATACGATATGGAAGATATTCCGTCGGATGTCGAAGTATATTTCTCTGATCTATACTTGGAGCTCAAGTTCGACAATATAAACCAGGCCCAACCGTTTGAAATTCCGCAGGAGGCACTCGGATCGGGTTTGATCTGACCGTGACTAAACGAAGAAAAGGACGCCATGGCGTCCTTTTCTTTTTGCCTTCGTCTAAGGCTGCCACCCTATTCATACCATACCATATGAGGGAGGGGATCGCGGGTGGCAAAGAAACAACGGGTAAAGCGCATATTCACAGAAATACCGTTATCTCCACAAACGGTACGCGCCACGCTGGTGGGTCAGGGCAGGCTGTATGTGGAAAACCACAACGGGCTGCTGGAAGTCAATGACAGCCGTATCCGCGTTAGAACCCGGTTTGGGGAACTTGTGATCACCGGCATGCAGCTTACCATGGACACGGATGGAGCGGGGATGTTGTGCATCAACGGCAAAATTGCGGCGTTGTCCGTCGCCGGGGGAATAGAAGATGCTTGATCGGTTGTGGAAATTGATAGCGGGTTATGTTACTATACAGGCAGAAGGCATGATGCTGGAGCGGTTTGTCAACGCGTGCGAGAGCGCGCGTATTCCGTTAACGGCGATCAAGCGGCAGTCGCGTTTGCGCCTAACTGCGCACATCTGTGCCCACCATCAACGGCGGCTTATGCGCATCGCCGACGATAAGCGGTGTAGGGTCATGGTATTGTCCCGCCATGGTTTGTATGCGCTGGTGCGTTGTCTTATGGTAAGGCCTGTACTCATCGGGGGGCTGTGTATCGCGTTGATTCTCGGCGTTTTGAGCACGCAGTTTGTTTTGAATGTGCGCGTGGTGGGTGTGGAGCAGGAGCAGGCACTGCAGATAATTGACATGGCCGGACAATGCGGTGCAAAGCGCGGGGCACTATGGGCCAAACTCGATCAGCAGGAATTGCAAAGGCAGCTTGAAATGCGATTGGATATTGCCCAAAAGGTACTGGTGCACAAGCGCGGCGTTGTGATGGAGATAGAAGTCATCCCCTACGTGGAAGGCCCCACGCTGTTTCAATGGGGCGACGTTTGCGATATAGTGGCCAACCAGACCGCGGTGGTGGAAAGCATCATTGCATTGGAGGGCACGCCGTGCGTTGAGCCGGGAGATGTGGTATACCGGGGAGATGTTTTGATACGCGGCACGTATATGCGCAACATCGATGAGGGTAAGCAACGGTTTGTGCAGGCACGCGGCATTGTAATGGGGCGCGTTAGCTACATGGGACGTGCGAGGGTATGTATGGCCGTGCAAATGCCAAAAAAAACAGGACGAACGGAAGCGGAGCGCACGCTGGACATCGCCGGTTGGAAGATCCCCGTTTCAAAGTATACGACGTTTGAAGACAGCGTATTGATCAACCAGAGCGAAACGGTGTTGGTGGGCAGTGTATTGCCCGCGACCGTGACGACAAGAACCTATGCCGAAGTTCTTAACATACCCGGCGAACAAACCTATGCCGAGGCGGAGGTGGCGGGTATCGCGTACGCCAAAGAGGATGCGCAAAGCAAGATGCCAGCCGGCCTTATTGTCGCAAGGCAAACGGTGTACAGCGAAATGACGCCGGACGGAGCAGTAGAGGTGCGCGTGTACCTCACCGCCGTGGTGAATATCGCAATGGAGAACAAACAAATGATAACGGAGCCGCTTTTGTATATACCGAAATGGTGGTAGCGGACAAAAGGAGGACGTCGATTGGCCGGATTTGACGGCGCCGCGAACGGAAGCGGCACGGTGCAGCAGAGCATTCAACCCGCGAGCATGGAGGACGTGCGCGCGCTGTTTGGGAATTTTGATGAAAACATCAACATCATAGAGGCGGAACTGGGCGTACGCATCCATCAGGGCGAAAACGAGATCGTCATATTGGGTGCCCCGTTGCAGGTGCAGATTGCTGTGGAAACGGTGAAACACCTGCTCGAGCGTATCTATACGGGCGATGTGATCGACCGCACCGCCATCAAATACGCACTGGAACTGGTATCCGAAGGACGGGGCGAGCAGATCGCAGCGCTGATGCGCGATGTGGTGGCGCTCACGTTCAAGGGCCGACAGGTCAAACCGAGGACATGGGGACAGAAGCAATACGTATCGGCGCTGAAAAAGAGCGCGGTCACGTTTTGTATTGGACCCGCCGGCACAGGGAAGACCTATCTTGCCATCGCACAGGCGGTGGTCGCGCTGAAAAACAAAGAGGTACAGCGTATCCTGTTGACCCGTCCTGCCGTGGAGGCGGGGGAGAGATTGGGATTTCTGCCGGGCGACCTCCAGCAGAAGGTGGATCCGTACCTGCGCCCGCTATACGATGCTCTGCAGGACTTCTTGGGCTATGAAAGCTTTAGCAAGCTACAGGAAAAAGGCGTCATTGAAGTGGCACCACTTGCCTATATGCGCGGACGTACGTTAAACGATTCCTATATCATTTTAGACGAGGCACAGAACTGTACGCGCGCTCAGATGAAGATGTTTTTAACGCGGTTCGGCGAGGGTAGCCGCGTCGTGGTGACAGGAGATATCACGCAGATCGACCTGCCAACGGACCGTACAAGCGGCTTGAAGCACGCCGCCTACATCCTCAACAACGTGGAGGGTGTTGCTTTTTGCTATCTGGACCAGCGAGATGTAGTGCGTCATGAAATCGTCCGCAACATCATCAAGGCGTATGAGACACATGAAAAGCTTGAGGCGATTCAGCAGAAGCGTCATGAAACGGGTAGGCGCAGAGAGGAACGGAAATGAGCGGACCAAAGAGGGGCTGGGGATTTCGTACGCGGATATGGCTGCTGCTGGCAGTGCTGTTTGCCATGCTGTGCGCAACCATGGTCATCGCCATTACGCCGGAAAACTACACCATCAAAGTAGGCGATGTCGCAACGGAGAATATCATGGCGGTACGCGAGGTCGTGGATGAAAAAGCAACGGACGAGCAAAGGTTGTCGGCGCGTGATGCGGTGGATCCGGTTTACGTGGCTGACAGCACGCTGACAGCGGACATCGAGCAGCGGGTAACGGAATTTTTCGCCTCAGTAGATACCACGCGTGGCATGGCCGCACAGATGTTGCAAGATTATGTGGACGATTATATGGCGAACGGGCAGGCTGGCACGGCCCCGACCTACGCGTCCTCGCTGACGGACACACAATGGCAAGCGCTGCTCGGTTATTGGCCGGTACAGACCGACCAAAAAGCGCTTAATGTATGGCTGACCATGGATGAAAACGATTACCAGGCGGCCGTAGTCCAGACAAGGACGATTGTCAGCGATGCGCTAATATCCGGTGTAAAGGAAGCGGAACTGGAAGCGGACATTGCGGCGCTACAAGCTACTATCGAGGAAAAGAACGCATCGGACGAGATTAAAGGGTTGATGAAACTCGCCGTATCCGAAAACCTAAAAACCAACGCGTTCTACGACGGCGCCGCTACCGAACAGGCGCGAGAGAAGGCCGAAAATGCGGTGACTGACGTTACCTATAAGAAGGGACAAGTCGTCATACGCTTAGGCGAGGTTGTTACAGAACGGCATATGGAGATGCTCGGCAGCATGGGCATGCTGGCTGGTGGTATCGTATGGCCGGTATATATCGGTGCGCTATTGAGTGCGCTGATGGCGGTGGGTGCTTTTGCGGCGTATCTGCGCATCGAGAAAACCATCGCAAGAAGCTTTACAAAGACGCTGATGATATGCCTTGTCATGTACGTGGTCGTGTTGATCAGCGCATTTTTACAACACGTCGATCTGCAGCTTGTCCCCGTTATCTTTGTGGCCATCACGCTGAGTCTGACGGTGAGCCGGACCTGTGGCGTCGTGACCGGTATGATCACAGCATTTATCTGTGCCGCTACGGCGTTGGCGGCGGGTTTGGAAGGATTCGCCGTTCTGTCGTTTTTAACGAGCGGATGGATCTGCGCGTATCTGGCGGCTTTCGCCGTTAGCCGATATCCCTCGCGTAGCGGTATTGTAGGCATTGGTATTGCGGCTGGTGCTGTGGGCGCCGTCATTCAAATGGTGTTGGCGCTGTTAACGCACCTTAATACGCAGCAAATGGTGTTTGTGATGGGCATGCAGCTTCTAAGCGGCGTATTGAGCAGCGTACTATGCCTTGGCACCACGCCGATTTGGGAGAGCGTGTTCAAAGCGCTGACGCCCATGAAACTGATGGAACTGTGCAATCCGACCAACCCGTTGTTAAAGCGGCTGATGTACGAAGCGCCCGGTACCTATCATCACAGCGTGATGGTGGGCAATCTTGCCGAAGCGGCTGCGGGTGCCATCGGTGCCAACGCTTTATTGGCAAGGGTTGGTGCATATTATCATGATGTCGGCAAGTTGACGGCACCGCTGTATTTTAACGAAAACCAGCCGGACGGTATGGAGAACCCACACGATGCACTGGCACCGCTGGACAGCGCGCGGTTGATCATACGCCATACGCACGATAGCGTGGCGTTTCTCAAGGAACAGGGATTTGCCCAACCCATCATCGATATAGCACTACAGCACCATGGCAGTACGCCGGTCAACTATTTTTACCACAAGGCGAAAGGACAGGATCCGAATACGGATGTACGGGACTACCGCCATACTGGCGGCCGGCCCACATCGGTAGAAGCGGCTATCGTTATGCTGGCGGATTGTTGCGAAGCGGCAACGCGCGCGGGCGGAGCGGATTATCAAAGGATTATGCGCAAGATCGTGCGTGAGCGGGTGGACGACAATCAGTTTGATCGAGTACAGTTGACTTTTGCGCAACTTGACACCATAGTGGAATCGTTTGCATCTGTGCTGCGCGGCGCCTATCATGGGCGTGTTCAGTACCCGGGCAGCATCAAAGCGCCGGATACAGGGCAGCGTACAAAGGAGAACAGAACCAATGTCGAAGCCGATACAGATTGACAACCGGCAGAGAATCCCGGGGTTTTCCCGCCAACTGTCCGAAAGTATGCGTCGTTGCGTAGACGAAACGCTGGCTCGCTTTGCCTTGTCGCGCAATTGCGAGGTATACATAAGCTTGGTATCGCCGCGCATCGTCCGACAGCTGAATACCCGATACCGCAATATGGACGCTGTGACGGACGTATTGTCCTTTCCGACCATCGATTGGCAAAATGGACAACCAGGGCGTATCGAAACATTGACAGTGCCGCCGGACAGCAATATCGAAACAGGTCGTATTATGTTAGGCGACATCATTATATGTTTCGATCGAGCCATGCAGCAAGCAGAGGACTATGGACATTCGTTGATGCGGGAGCTGTGTTTTCTAACGGTGCACGGCGTGTTACACCTATTGGGATTTGATCATCAAACGCCGTCGGACGAGATGTGGATGAACACGATGACTGAATCGATTTTAGACGCGTTCGACATCGTTCGGACAAAATCGGTTGTTCAGGACGATGAAAAATGATACAATATCTTTTAAGTGGTAAAAAAACGAAAATATGGAGGACGATGTGGCGGATTTTTGTTCCGGATTCATCGCGGTGATCGGCAGGCCCAACGTGGGCAAAAGTTCGTTGGTCAACGCCTTGGTCGGTGAAAAGGTGGCCATCGTCTCGGACAAACCGCAAACAACGCGAAACCGCATCATGGGTGTTGTCAACGGAGAAGGCTATCAGATTGTGATGGTGGACACTCCCGGTATTCAAAAACCCCGTAGCCGGCTGGGTACGTATATGGAAGGCGCTGTGAAGGGTTCGCTGGCGGATGTGGATGCTGTGATCGTGGTGGTGGACGGTACAAGCGGGTTGGGCGAAAAGGATGAAGCGGCGTTTGACAGAGCCGCAGCCACCGGTGCACCGGTGCTATGTGTCATCAACAAAACGGACAGGATGACGGATAACAAAAAACGCGAAAGCAAGGAGAACGTAGAAAACAGCACAAATGCGCAGGACGTATTTTTATTGTCCGCAAAAACGGGCGACGGTTTATATGAACTGCTCTGTGCTGTGATATTGCTGTTGCCAAAAGGTCCGGCATATTTTCCACCCGGGATGATTACCGATAAGCCCGAATCCTTTTTATGCGCCGAGATCGTACGCGAAAAAGCATTGGCATATTTGCGTGACGAAGTGCCGCATGGCATCGGCGTCGGCATTGAGAAGTTCATGGAGCGGGAAGACGACGTGGTGGAAATACATGCGGTCATCTTCTGCGAGCGAACCAGGCATAAGGGGATCATCATCGGAAAGAACGGATGGATGCTCAAGCAGATCGGCACGGCGGCGCGCCAGGAACTCGAAACACTGTTCGATGCCAAAGTTTTCCTGTCACTGTATGTTAAAGCGATGGAGGATTGGCGAAACAAGCCGTCGGCGCTGAAAGAACTTGGATACGAATGACAAAAAAACGCCTTTGGCAGCAATTGGCATAAAAAAAACCGCTATTATTCGCGATACAATGCCCTTATCTCGATAAGGGAGGAATGAACAATGAATGATCAATTCGGATTGGATCAAGATTGGCGTGAGTTTATGCAAAGCGGTGACCCGAGGGCGTACGTGCGTTATATTCATTCAAAGAGATTGCATAGGATGGGAGCGTCTAAGGCTTGCAACAAAACGTCTTGGCCATTGTAGCACGTGTTGCGAATTACCGTGATAATGACCGTGTGTTGACCCTTATTACACGGGATAAAGGGTGCATGACGGTGTCAGCGCGCGGCTGCCGAAAGGCGCAAAGCAAGCTGTTGGCATGCTCACAACCGTTTTGTTATGGCGATTATGAACTGTATACGCGCAACAGCCACGAATACGTTCGCCAATGCGGTATTCGGGAAATCTTCTACGAACTGCGTCTTCGCCCTGACACGTTCGAAGCGGCCGCATACGCATGCTCGATATGCGAGATGCTCGCTGTGCCTGGGGAAGCGTTTTTACGTGGATTTTCTCTGTTGCTTTATACACTCAAAGCGCTTTGTGAAAGCACATGTAATGTAGATTCGGTGTTGGCGTTTTTTCTGTTGAAACAGATGGACTTTGCAGGACTGCGCCCGCAGGCGCAAGCTTGCGTTGGTTGTGGAGTGCAACAAGACCTCACGGGTTTTGATGCTCAATGCGGTGGCGTGGTATGTGCCCGTTGTCAAAAGACCACGTTGGGCTGTGTGACTATTTCTCCTCCCGTTCTGGCTGCATTGCGTGATTTGCCGGACGTACCGTCCGCATCGCTGGCGCAGGTGTGTAAAGCGATTCATCCTCTATCGCCGCAATTGCTTGCGTTGATGGAGGAAGTGTTTGTGAAGCTGACCGGCCAGACGTTGAAAAAGCGCATGTTTATTCACTGGCAAGACCAGTTGTATAATATAAAATAGTTTAATATTATCAAAGGAGGAGAAAAGATGAATAAGTTTGTATACTTGTTCGCCGAGGGCAATGCCCAGATGCGTTCGCTTCTTGGCGGCAAGGGCGCAAATCTTGCGGAGATGGCGGGATTGGGCCTGCCGGTTCCGCCAGGATTCACCATCACCACCGAGGCATGCAACCAATACTACGCCAACGATTGCGTCATCGAAGACGAGGTCACAGCGCAATCGATGGATGCGCTGCGCGAGGTTGAACGGCTTTCTGGCAAACAATTTGGCGACAAGGGTAACCCACTGCTGCTATCGGTACGCAGCGGCGCGGCCGTGTCCATGCCCGGTATGATGGATACCATATTGAACTTGGGACTCAACGATGAGGTCTGTAAAGGGTTGGGAGAAGCAACCGGGAATAACCGTTTTGCTTTGGATAGTTATCGACGCTTTATTCAAATGTTCTCCAACGTCGTGATGGAACTGGATATGTCACAATTTGAAGCTTGTCTGGAGGACAAAAAGAGACAAGCATCCGTGCAAATGGACAATGAATTGAACGAAAAAGCACTTGCGGAGTTGGTGGGAGAATATAAGGATCTGTACCGCCGACAGACCGGAAAACTGTTTCCGCAGGATCCGTGTGTCCAGCTAAATGCCGCTATCGAAGCGGTATTTAAAAGTTGGAACAACCCGCGGGCAAATATCTACCGAAAACTAAACGACATACCATCGTTTTTGGGCACGGCGGTCACGGTAATGTCTATGGTATTCGGTAATATGGGCGACGATTGCGGTACGGGCGTGGCGTTCACGCGTAGCCCGTCTACCGGTGAGAATAAGATGTTCGGCGAGTTTCTGATGAATGCACAGGGAGAAGATGTCGTGGCCGGCATACGGACACCCAAACCCATCAGCGATCTTGAGCGGGATATGCCGGAGGCCTACAAGGCATTATGCGAAACCGCCGATACACTAGAGCGTCATTTCCGCAATATGCAGGACATAGAGTTCACCATAGAACGCGGCAAGCTGTTTATGCTACAGACAAGAAACGGCAAGCGCACCGCACAGGCGGCCATGCAAGTCGCGGTGGACATGGTGGAAGAAGGCATCGTAACCCGTGATCAGGCACTGCTGTTGATAGATGCAAAACAACTCAATGTCGTGCTGCATCCCACCTTCAAAAAAGGCGACTTGAAGAAGGCTACACCTGTGGCCAAAGGCCTACCCGCATCACCGGGCGCGGCGTGCGGACAGGTGTATTTTAATGCTGAAGATGCGGAAGCGGCTACTTTAGAGGGGAAAAAGGTTATTTTGGTGCGCGCAGAAACATCGCCCGAAGACATTCAGGGTATGTTTAGCGCATGTGGTATTCTAACGGCGCGCGGCGGCATGACAAGCCACGCGGCAGTGGTTGCACGTGGTATGGGCCGGTGTTGTGTGGCGGGCTGCAATGAGATAATCATCGACGAAGAGGGTAAGTTTTTTCGCACACAAGAAAATCGCATATTCAGCGAGGGGGATTACATTTCGCTGGATGGAAGTACCGGATATGTATACGGACAGCAGTTGCCCACCGAATCCGCCAGTATCACCGGTAACTTTGATACCATCATGAAATGGTCGGATGAGTTCCGTACCTTAGGTGTACGGGCCAACGCCGATACGCCCAAGGATGCGAAGATCGCCAGGGAATTCGGCGCGGAAGGTATCGGATTGTGCCGTACGGAGCACATGTTCTTCGATACGGAACGCATCGCGTCTGTGCGCCGTATGATCTTATCGGATAACGAACGCCAGCGAAGAGCGGCGCTTGAAAAAATTCTGCCCATGCAGAAAGCGGATTTCAAAGGGTTGTACAGCGCCATGGGCTCACGACCCGTTACCATTCGCCTGCTCGATCCGCCGTTGCACGAGTTCTTACCGCACGAGAGGGAAGAAATCCAAGAGTTGGCCGAAACTATGGGCGTGTCCATCGACATGCTTAATGATAAGGTGAGCAGCCTCAAGGAGACCAACCCAATGTTGGGGCACCGCGGCTGCCGTCTGGCCATTACATCGCCCGAGATTGCACGCATGCAGGTGACCGCCATCATGGAAGCCGCCATAGAAGTGACGCAGGAGCAGGGGATAGCTATCACGCCGGAAATCATGGTTCCGTTGATTGGCGAAACCAAGGAACTGGCTTTTATAAAGAATATCATCGTACAGGCTGCGGAAGCCGTGATGGAACAAAAAGGCTTGCGCATTCCGTATATGATAGGTACCATGATAGAAGTGCCGCGTGCGGCGTTGATGGCGGATGAAATCGCGCAGGTTGCCGAGTTCTTCTCTTTCGGTACCAACGATCTCACACAGATGACATTCGGCTTCTCCCGTGACGACGCAGGCAAGTTTCTACCGGATTATTATCAGTTTAAGATTTTTGAAAGCGATCCGTTCGCAAGCGTGGATACAAAGGGCGTAGGCAAGCTGATGAAGATGGCGGTTGACCTTGGTAAAAAGGCGCGCCCGGACATCAAACTTGGCATATGTGGCGAACATGGCGGCGATCCCAAAAGCATTGAATTCTTCCACAAGATTGGCCTGAGCTATGTTTCTTGCTCGCCATTTCGCGTGCCCATTGCAAGGCTTGCGGCGGCACAGGTGGCCATTCGGGAGAAACAAAAAGAACAGAATAAGAAATAGCGCGTAGCGTCTGCCGCACAATAATTTGTCAGGGGCGTAGCTGCATCGCGGTTATGCCCCTCATTCTGTTGGACATCGATTGTGTACATGTTTTGGCCAAGGGCGTAGCGTCCCTGTGAATCGTATCAAAAAGCTGTATACAAGAATGTGAACCGTAACAACGGCTCGGCAACCGTCTATACGGCAAAGCACGGCGGAAAAAGAGGATTTTCATAAAATACGTTGAAATAGTATAACACACCGGTGAAAGGGGTATAGGGTATGGAGATAAGTGAAATGGCCATGGCGCGCGAAAAGCAAATGTTATCGCCATATGCTACGCTGTGCCAAAACAGCCGAGGTCGTTTACGACCGGAATCGCCTTGCCCCATCCGGACCTGTTTTGCACGTGATCGGGACCGCATACTGCATAGCAATTCGTTCCGGCGTCTCAAACACAAGACACAGGTTTTTATTGCGCCGGAAGGGGATCATTTCAGAGAGCGCATGACGCATACACTGGAGGTCATGCAAATTGCACGTACCATCGCGCGTGCACTTGGGATGAACGAGGATCTGGTGGAAGCCATCGCATTGGGGCACGATCTGGGGCATACGCCTTTCGGACATACCGGGGAACGGGTGCTGGGCGATCTTTGTTCCATAGGCTTTGAGCACAACGTGCAGAGCTTGCGCGTTGTGGAGATATTGGAGAACAGCGGCATGGGATTGAATCTGACATACGAAGTCAAGGACGGCATCGTTAACCACAGGACAAGCTGTGATCCGCATACACCGGAGGGCCAAATCGTACGCCTGTCGGACAAGATCGCATATATCAATCACGACATTCAGGACGCAGAGCGTTGTGGAGAGTTGCACGAAGAAGACCTGCCGCACGATTGCGTGGAGCTGCTGGGCCATAGCAGTTCGCAGCGCATTCATACACTGGTGGTGGATACCATCCGAAACAGCGATTGCGGCGAGATTAAAATGAGTGATCAGATACGCGAAACCATGGGCAAGCTCAGGACATTTCTGTTCGAACGCGTGTATTTTAGTGAACGCGCGTTGGAGCAGGCCAATAAAGCGGAGGCACTGTTGCGCGCATTGTATGCAAATTACATGAATCGTGCGCACAGCATGCCGGAGCGCTACGAACTGCTTGCGCTGGAGGAAAGCCGTGAACGAGCCGTCTGCGATTACATTGCAGGCATGAGCGATCAGTATGCGATCAGGTCGTTCGAGACGCTGTATATACCCAGGCACCGGGGATAAGTGATGGAAAGATACCGATGATACCGCTATTGCGTGCCGTTTGGAAACGCGGTACAGAGGAGGGAGCGCGGGATGGCAGGATTCTATTCGGACGAATTTTTGGAAAGCCTGCGCTCGCGTAGCGATTTGGTGCAGGTGGTATCGCAATACGTACCACTGAAACAAAAAAACAGGCGGTTTTGGGGTTGCTGCCCATTTCACAGCGAAAAAACGCCTTCGTTTTCTGTGGATGCAGACAAGCAGTTGTACTATTGTTTCGGTTGCCATAACGGCGGCAACGTGATCCACTTTTTGATGAATATCGAAAAGATGTCATTCCCGGAAGCGGTTGCACAACTGGCAGAACGCGCGGGGATGCCGCTACCGCAGCATACGGACGATGCGAACTATACGCGGCGCAAAAAACAGCGCGAGCGGTTGTACGCTGCGTTGCGCGAAGCGGCATTGCATTACCATGGCATGTTGCAATCCGATGAGGCGGAGCATGCGCGGGAATACCTTGTACGCCGCGGACTGACAGACAGACAGATCAGGCGTTTCGGTATCGGATATGCGTCCAAATCATGGCAATCGTTGACGGATCATTTACTGCAAAAGGGCTTTGTGGAGGACGAACTCGTATCCGCGGGGCTGACCTCGGTGAAGAATGGCAGACAGTTCGATTTCTTTCGCGACAAGGTGATGTTTCCCATCATCGACCAGCGCTCGCGCGTTGTTGGCTTCGGCGGCCGGATACTTCAAGGCGACGGGCCCAAGTACATCAACACGGCGGATACACCGGTTTACAACAAGCGTGAGATGTTATACGGTCTAAATTTTTATCGGTCTTTCGGCGCAGACAGGGAACTGTTCGTAGTGGAGGGATACATGGATCTGATTGCGGTCTCAACCGCGGGATTCAACAATGTAGTGGCCAGTCTGGGTACGGCGTTGACTACGGAACAGGTGCGCCTGATGCGCCGCTTCGCCGATACGGTGTACATTGCATACGATGGTGATACCGCGGGGCGCAACGCAACGCTACGCGGACTGGATCTGGTGGAACGCGAAGGGATCAGTGTACGCGTGTTGGTGTTGCCGGAGAATATAGATCCCGACGATGTGGTGCGAAAACAGGGCAAGGAGGCATTTTTGGCGCTTAAGAACGAGGCTTTGACGCTCACCGAGTTCAAGATGCTGCGCATTCGGGAGCAATGCGATATGGAAAGCGAAGACGGACGGATGCGTTTTGCCCAACAGGCCGCGACATTGATCCGCGACGCAGGGCCCGTGGAGCGGGAACGGTATCTTAAAACCATTTCCAAGCTGTCGGGATTTTCAATGGAAGCGCTGAAGCTTGAAACAGGACAGGTGGCCAACGTACAGGCGCGTTCAAAGATGAAGAAGAAGGATGCTGCACCGCCAAAGTCAAATATGCTCGAACAGCGTATCATATCCTTGATGGCATCCGATCCGCGCATACGGGCACAGGCGTTTTTGACGCTGGCTGAAGCGGATTTTGCGCATACGCTGTACCGCTCCATGTTCTCTCATATGGCGGATATGCATCAGGAGGATTGCACGGCGATGCTGCTTGACCGGTATACCGATCCCGCGCAAGCAGCCGAAGCAGCACAGGTATTGTCAATGCAGCAGAGTGCGACGGACCGCATGATGATGGATTATATGATTGGGCTGAAGCTTCAAGGGCTTGAACGTGAAGTGGATGAATTGAATAGGGAAAGCAAACAGGCGGGGACGGATGTACACAACATCGCAGCACAGATACACAAACGGATGATACTGATGGAAGAATTGCGCAACAAGAGGGTCGGCGGCGCGCTGGATAAACCGTCGGCAAGGAGGGGTCTGCAATGAGGGAAAACAAATCCACCGATACAGAAGGCAATAAAACCGAGTCAAGCACGAAAAAGAACGCTGCCAAAAGCAAGAAAGCCGTGTCTCCGACCGGTAGCGCTGAAAAAACCGTGCAAAAGCTCGAGAGCATTCTGGAAGAGCTCAAAAAGAAAACGGCAAAGGGTGCTGGCAGAATTGACGTACAAGAACCGGACGTCAACGAGTTGGCAAAGGAAGAAAAGGTCACGAAAAAAGAGCTCAGAAACTATATGCCGGAGGGCATCAACATTGACGACCCCGTCAAGATGTATCTTAAGGAAATTGGACGTGTATCGCTTTTAACAGCAGAGCAGGAAGTAGAAATTGCCACGCGCATGGAAGCGGGCGATCCAAACGCAAAGCACGAGTTGACCGAGGCGAACCTACGCCTTGTGGTCAGCATCGCCAAACGCTATGTAGGCCGTGGTATGCTGTTTTTGGATCTGATTCAGGAGGGCAATCTCGGACTGATCAAGGCGGTGGAGAAATTCGATTACACCAAAGGCTACAAATTCTCAACATATGCGACATGGTGGATACGACAGGCCATTACGCGGGCCATCGCGGACCAGGCGCGTACCATCCGCATCCCAGTACATATGGTGGAGACAATCAATAAGCTGATCAGGGTGACGCGCCAGCTCTTACAGGAATATGGCCGCGATCCGCAGCCTGAGGAGATCGCCGAGGAGATGGGTGTATCCGAGGAAAAGGTTCGCGAAATCATGAAGATTGCACAGGAACCGGTCTCGCTGGAAACCCCCATTGGCGAGGAAGAGGACAGCCATCTGGGTGATTTTATCCCGGACGAAGAAGCGGCCGCTCCGGAAAAATCCGCCGCGTTCACGCTGCTAAAAGAGCAGCTGATCGAGGTTTTGGATACACTGACGCCGCGCGAGGAAAAGGTGTTGCGGCTGCGCTTTGGGTTGGACGACGGACGTGCACGAACGTTGGAGGAAGTGGGCAGGGAATTCAGCGTCACGCGCGAGCGCATTCGGCAAATCGAGGCGAAAGCGCTTCGCAAGCTAAGGCATCCTTCGCGCAGCAAAAAACTGCGGGATTTTCTGGATTGATGATGCCGGTGATTAATTTATCAAAACGCCTGACGGCAGTAGCCGGTCTGCTGCCGTCATGTGCGTGCATTGTGGACGTGGGCTGTGATCATGGAAAACTGGGACTGTATCTTTTATTGACCAACCAATGCCATACGCTCATCGCATCGGATGTAAGTGAACCGTCGCTGTCAAAAGCTAAGCGGAATTTTCAAGCATGCGGTGTCGAACAACGCGCGCAGTGTTTGGTGTACGATGGTTTGCCGGAATCAGGGGTAGCGCAGGCCGCTGCCATTGCCGGCATCGGCGGAAGCAATACGCTGAGCATCGTACAAAGAGGAATCCATGCTGCGGCCAACATGCAAAGACTCGTGCTGCAACCCTCGGATGACGCTGCGGTGCTTCGACGGGGACTGTGGAATCTGGGTTTTGCATTTGACAGCGAAACAGTGGTGTATGAAAAAAGATATTTCCCGGTCATGGCGGTACATTATGATGGTGTAACGCGGCCTCCGCTTGACGAATTGACATGCGAAATTGGGCCGTGTAACCGGGCGCATCCCGGCGCACATATTATCGATTATGTAAACTGGCGAATAAGCGTGTGGGAAAAAACGGTAGAAACGCCTGCGCAAACCAAAGCAGGCAGACGAAACCAGCAGATGGCGAAAGAGCTTATAACGGCATTGAAGCAATGGCGAAAGGAGAACGTATATGCAACCGACACTTGAGCAGATTTGTGCGGTGATGGAGGAAATCGCACCGCTTGCGCTGAGCGCTGAATTTGACAACAGCGGGCTGCAATGCGGGGATTTGGCACAACCGGTTTCGCGCATCCTTCTGTGTGTGGATTGCACGGAAGATGTGGTGGAGGAAGCGAAGCAAAAGGGTTGCGAGTTGATCTTGTCCCACCATCCGCTGATCTTTCCGTCCGTAAACCAGCTGTGTGAGCAGGACGGTCAAACACGCATCCTACGCAAGTTGATTCGCTATGATATCGCACTTGTCGCGGCCCATACCAACATGGATTTTGTGCGCGGTGGCCTGTGTGACGTTTTGGCAAACATCTTTGGCATCAAAGATGCGGAAGTGGTCGAACCGGTGGGGGATGCAGGCGACGGCTACGGGCGTGTTGGCACCATCGAAAAAATGACGGTCGATGATCTGGCAAAGGTCGCCAAACGGACGCTATGCGCCACCACCGTTCGTTATACCGGCGACGGACAGCGAGAGATCACGCGGTTGGTGGTATTGAGCGGAAGCGGCACTTCCGCCCTTGATGCATCGCTTAAAAAAGGCGCTCAGTGCGCCATTACGGGGGATGTAAAGTACAGTCAAGGCCTTTCGTACCACCGTATGGGATTGTCTGTGATCGACGCAGGACACTACGATACGGAAAAGGTTATTTTACAACCGTGGCAAAACTATTTACAAAACCGACTATTTGCGTTAGAATATCAAGTGGACTTGATGATCACGTCCATGGGGGCGGACATCTTTACACAGGTGTGATGGCAAGGGCTTCCGGCTCTTGCTTTTTTACGGAGAAGGTGATGGAGGATGGATATGCAGATGCTTTGGGATTATCAGACAGCTGACCTGGCGCTCAGCCGCTTTGAGGCTTCGCTGAAAAAATCCAAAACGCGTAATCGATTGCTTGCTGTGCGCAAAGCGCTGGTGCAGCAGCAGAATCGCGCGAAAAAGTTAGACGCCAACCTTAGAGATGCCTATGCGGACAGCGTGCGTATCGCTGAAGAGGTGGAACAAATACGTAAGCAGATCGTAGCCCTGTCCAAAGAGGCTGAGAACTCCAAGGATCAGGATTTGCGTCAGCTGCGGCTGGTACTGCGTGCGATGGAAGAGTGTAATAGAACACTCAACGATATGTACAGGCAGATAGAGAAAAACCATACCATGGCAGAAGGTACGGAAATGATCGTTAAGGATGTGCGTTCAAAACTTACAAATGGCAAAAAAGAGTTTGACGCACTCAAGGAAAAACACGATAAGGAACTTGCGGATGCGGCAGAGGAACTCGAATGCCTGCGCGTAGCCGTCCAGCAGAAGGAAAAGGGTATACCCAAGGATCTGTTGGCACAATATAAAAAGGTTAAGCGCATGCGTATCAATCCCGTTGCAAAGGTGCGCAACGACCAGTGCAGCGGATGCAACATGTCCATACCGAGCCTGATGCTAAGCCGTCTTAGAAGCGGTGATGTGGTAGTGGAATGTGACAATTGCGGCCGCATCCTGTACTATACTGATTCGGAAGAATGATTCTTGTGAGCAAGCCGGATGGCCGCGAGCTTAGGCTCGAGGAAAGTCCGAGCACCATAGGGCTGAGTGCCGGGTAACTCCCGGTGAAGGCGACTTCAAGGAAAGTGCAACAGAGAGATACCGCGAACCTTCGTTTAGAAGGCCGTAAGGGTGGAAAGGTGGGGTAAGAGCCCACCAGCGGCTTGGCGACTTGTCCGTTATGTAAACCCCACTTGGTGCAAGGTTGATAGGGAGACAATTGTGGCGGCCCGTCACGTCTCCGGGTAACCGCTTGAGCGTACTGGCAACCGTACGCCTAGACAGATGGCCATTCAAGACAGAACTCGGCTTACAGACTTGCTCACATGTAGGGGCCCCGTATGGGGCCCCTTTTGTAATGCGTGGATATGGATCAAACATCGTGTCGTCATGTGTTCATTGCGCATGCGGTATCGTGCATTTGGTCGCGGGTATACTAAGACGGATCTCTTACAAGGAGCAAGTTATGCAAGGCCAACGTGACCCAAATCAATCCGAACCGATGGACATAACGGCGGCACTCAAAGAGGTGGCGGCGCAGAAAACCGTATGGGCCAAAGTGTCGCTTTGCCCGCCATTGACTGCGTATGCATTGAACGCGCTCAAACGGCAGAAGCATACGCAGCACAGGGTGAACATAGGTACAAAATGGCTTCTGGACAGCGCGGAAGAAGTTCAGCTTTTGATCGAGGGCATGCAGACGTACCCCCCGATGCGCCTGCCGGTGCTTAGAGGCGGAGCGTTCGCTGGTCAACCGCGCATCTATGCCATCATGGCGGTGTGTGCAATTTTTTACGAGGGAAAAATCAACGAAAGCGTGATGAAACGTGCGCTGTCCGATTTCCAGGCCTACCGCGAACTGAACATCTGTGAAGTGGAACAGGCGCAACGCTGTATGAAATGGGTTTTGCTCGATCTTGTTGGCAAATCGGCACTGGCATTGATCGACCGTATGCAGACGTACGAGGGTGCGCACCGCGAAGCCAAACGGATCGACAGGGAGCAGGGTGCCGATCAGCGTGTCCGCTTTGCGACCATGGCGGGACGTATCGCGTATGCCGCACAGTTGCAGCGCAGCCTTGTGTACGCTGCACAGGATCGGTTTGTCCATTACAGCATTGTGTCATCGCAGGCGCTGCGCATGAGCCCCATGGATACCAACCGTGCCGAACGGCGTGAAGCACTGCTTAAACAACGGGAGATTAAAAACATACTGTTTTCACTGGACACCATGCGCAGCATGGATGATCCATCTTTGTTTCTAACCACACATCCCGCCATAAACATGTTGGAAGGGCAGAACGAATACGCGGCGTTGGATGATGCAAGCAAGGCGCATATTCGTTCCTTTACGAGACGGATCGCGCACCGGGCATCCATTTTAGAAAGCGACGTAGTGCGTATAGCGTTGCGCCTGTGCGGCGACGAAGGTAAAATGCAGCTGCTATCCACCTTGTGGGAAGATAATAAACCGCTGTGCACCGCGTTGGGTATACGCTTCTATAACCGGCGTAGATGGGCTGGGCGGTTTGCGGTTTTTTTGCAGTGGGTGACCCCGGCGGCGTTGAGCGCCGTATATGTGTACAGTGGCATCGTGCAAAAAGCCGTACTGTTGGAAGTTTTGGGCGGCTTTTTATTTGGATTTGTTGTGCTGCATGCCTGCGCATGTCAGCTTTTTGAACGGCTTTTACCATGCTTTGTCAAACCCGTGCAGTTGCCCCGATTTGAATCCGTCCCACAGGATACAAAAACCGTTGTTGTCATACCTGCGATGGTGGAAACGCGCGAACAGATCGACAAGCATTTCTGGCGGTTGCAGGTACAGTCGCAGGCCTTCGGACAGGCGGTACAATTCATATTGTGTTGCGATTTTCCAAAGAGTGGGCTTAAGGAGGACAAGCTGGGCGCTGACCTCACCGTATACGGCACTCGCTGCGCAAGAAAGCTCAACGGGACGAATGACAATCGGTTTGCCTTTGTGACGCGTGCGCGCACCTATGTAAGAAAGCAGGGGGCATGGATGGGGCTGGATCGGGAAAGGGGCGCTCTGATGGCGCTCAATTCGGCGCTTCTTGGACGGCGGGACTCGGTTTCCGTACATGGGGCACAACTGGCTTTCGGCGTACGGTATGTGCTGGTTTTAGGCGGCGATGCATTCATGCCGTCAGGTGAGGCGCAGCGCCTCATGTGCACCATGGCGCACCCGCAAAACGCTCAATACGCGCTGATGCAGCCCCGCCTGGTGACAAGCGCTGAGTCGTTGAGCCAAACGCCGCTGGCACGCTTGTATGCAAAGCCGGGTATGACCATCGCACAGGAAACCAGACATGACTGCGCGATGGACCTGCATGGATTTGGCGTATACCAGGGTGTCGGGCTGTACGATATACGGCGTTTTGTACGGGCGGTTCGACACTTACCGCAACAGCGCCTGCTCTCATACCATTTTGTGGAGGGCGCCCTGGCGAACAGCGTGCTGGTGACCGATGTACAGGCGGTGTGTACATTCGCAGACCGATATTCCGCCTACAGCAAACAGATGCACAGGCGCATCCGCGGCACGTGGCAGATGCTGCCGCTGGTGCTCAAACGCATGCGGGATGATGAGGGGAACCGCATTGTGTTGATGCTGCATCAAAGGCTGTGGGTTATGAACCGGATATTAATGACGTTGGTGACACTGTCCACCACGCAGTTGTTGGCCATTGCCACCTTTTCGGTGCTGCCTTTTTGGACCTATTTCATCATGGCACTATTGCCGTATGCCTGCCCGTTGTCGGTCTGCCTGATAAACACGATATCGGTGGTGTGGAAACGTGAACAGGTCGCAGAATACACCCACAGGGTATGCTGCCATGCGTACCGGTGGGCCGCCGATGTGGCGCTATGCCCGTATGATGCCAGTATCTCGGTGGATGCTACCGTACGTGCGCTGTACCGTATGGCTATATCCAAGAAAAAATTGATGGAGTGGTTGACCAAACAGCAAGCCAGAGGTGGAGATGCGTATACGTTTGCCGGTTATGCGTGGCATATGCTGCCGGCATTGCTGTTCAACATGCTGATGGTGTTATTCGTGTTCGTCAACAAGCCAAATCTCATTTGGCCCATCCTAACGGTGGCGGCTATCTGGTGTATATCGCCGCTGGTGGCGCAAAGCCTGGACCGACATCCAAAACCAAAGCCGGCGGTCCACGCTGCGTATTGGACAAGGCTTTGTAAACAGACTTACGATTATTTCCGGGCGATAACCACATCGTCTGCCCGATATTTGCCGCCACATAGCATTCGGATGGACGTGGAAAATGTGATGAAGTACACAACGCCTACGGATATTGGTATGGCGCTGTTGGCGTCGGCGTGCGCTCAAGCGCTTGGATTTGTTTCGGCGAAGGAGGCGACCGGGCAAATGGCGCGTCTGATGGACACGGTGAACGCGCTGCCCAAATGGAAAGGCCACCTCAACAAACGTATTGTGCTTTTACCTTCGCCATGTGGCACACACAACGCCGTTAATTCTTTGGACAGCGCAATGCTCGTGCTGGCGCTGATGGTGTGCGAACAGGCCCTTGGAGATTGGGGCGAATGGGGGTTGTCAAAACGCGCTAGAATGCTGTGGCGTGCAACGGATTTTAACGCTTTATTCTGCCTGCGTCGCCGCTTGTTTGCCGAGGGCTGTGATGGATCAAACGGAGATTTGACAAAGATCTGCCATGAGCTGTATGCTTCTCAAGCAAGGATATTATCGTTTGTTGCGCTGGGATGCAATCAGGCAAAGGCCTCGCACTTAACGAACCTAAGGCGGCTGTATCGCAAAGGCGGTCTGTTTCATAAGCCGTTGAGCGAACATGGCGCGCTTGAGGCATATTTGCTGCCCGTGCTGTTTCTGTTGGCACATCCGTATACATATGAGGGAAGGTTGATGCGTTGTGCCGTTTCGCAACAGCGCAAGCTGGCAAGACGAAGACGGCGGCCTTTGGCCATTGCCAAGACAAGCGGTACCGGTGTTGACAAAAATGGGCATATAAAGGAATATGGTATGCGGTCCATGGCGCGAAATCCCAAAGCGCAGGTGGAGGATGTCGCTGTGGCATATGCGGCGGCGTTAACTGCACCGTTTGACGAATGTGAAGCATATGATACGCTATGTGAGATGGAGCGGTACGGATTGCGAGGCGATCTTGGGTTTTTCGATGCGCTGTATTTTGATGCAAACGGAGTGGGAAAGCCGGCGAGGGAATACGTCACCGCACACCAGGGATACGTGTTGATGGCGGCGACGAATGTTGTGACAAACGGACAGTTGACAAGGTGGGCCGCGCGCGCCACGCCCGTTGCAGCGGTGCTGCCCTGGTACGAATGTTGCCGTTGAAGCAAGAATTTGTTGAAAAATGAAAAAACCTATACTATAATGCTAATCTGATTGTATTGGTGTATAATGAAGCACAAAGATATCTGGAGGTTGTTGAAACTGATGCAGACCGTGATGCAAAAACAAGAGAAGAGCACCGTCCAAGTGAACGCAATTATTCCCGCCGATGAGTTCAACCAGGCCATCGAGCGGGCCTATATACGTGAGCGCAACAAATTTACCCTACAGGGATTTCGTAAGGGCCGTGCGCCGCGCAAGATGGTTGAACGGGTATACGGCGCGGATACGTTCTATGATGGCGCTGTGGACGATTTGGCACCTGGTGTTTTGGAAAAAGCGTGCGAAGAACATGCGCTGGAACTCGTTGGCAGGCCGTCGCTGACCGTAGAACATGCACAAGAGGGCGAAGACCTGAAATTAACATTTACCTTTGCTGTATATCCCGAGGTAAAACTGGGAGAATACAAGGGGCTTTCCGTGAAGCGGGTCGTACCCGAAATCACGCCCCAACAGATACTGTCTGAGCTTGAAAAGGAACGGGAAGCAAGGGCGCGCTACGTCGAAGTGGATCGGCCAATCGAACAGGGTGACCGTATCGTATTGGATTATAAGGGCAAGGTAGGCGACAATTACTTCGAGGGTGGAACGGCTGAGAAAGGCCAATTGGATATTGGGAGCAATCAGTTCATCCCCGGGTTCGAGGATTCTATGGTGGGTATATCCAAGGGCGTATGGCGCGACATCAGCGTCACATTCCCAGATGATTACCAGGCCGAGGAACTCAAGGGAAAACAGGCTGTCTTTGAAGTATGCGTACACGAGATCCGCGAAAAGGAATTGCCCGAAATAGACGACGATTTAGCAAAGGACGCGTCGGAATTCGATACGCTGGATGAATGGAAAGCGGACATCGAAAAGAAGATGATGGATCAAGCGCAACGACAGGCTCAAACGGCGATGCAGAACGAAGTACTTGAGCAGACGGTGCAAAATGCTACGTTTGAGCTTCCGGACGCTTTGGTCGATTCCCAGGTGGACAACATCATACGCGACTATGCTACGCGCTTGTCTTATCAGGGCGTTCGCTTGGAAGATTATATGGGCTACGCCGGTGTCACCATGGATCAGATGCGCGCCGATGTGCGCGAGGAAGCGGCACGCCGTGTCAGCAACCAATTGGTGCTCGATGAGATCACAAAGGTAGAGAGTATTGTGGCAACGGTGGAAGAGGTGGACGGGCGCATCGCTGAGTTGGCGCAACAGTACGAGCAAACGCTTGAAGAGTTTCAAAAGCGGGTCACTGAGCAAGACAGGCACCATATGGAAGAGGATGTTGCCATTGGAAAAACGCTGAAGTTTCTACTGGATCATGCCGATTTAGTTGATGAAAAGGTCGAGAAGACCAAGTCAACGGCAGCAAAGGCGAAGCCAAAGGCAACAAAGGCCAAGCCGACTGAGGCGAAATCCAAGTCTGCTTCAGGCGAAAAAGCCGAAGCGGCGGCCGGAAAATCCAAAACTTCGGGCAAAACAAAGACTACGGCGTCAAAGGGAAAGAACGCTGACGTCAAAGCCAAGGATACGGCATCTACAGCGAAAAAAACCGAAGTCAAGAGAAAATCAACCGCAGCAAAAGAAAATACGGATGAAAACAAATAGTATAGGAAAGTCCCATTATGTGGGGACATACATTGTTACATTGGAGGGATGACGGCATGAGTTTTGTGCCTATTGTGATTGAACAAACGAATCGGGGCGAACGTAGCTTTGACATTTATTCAAGGCTGTTGCGGGATCGCATTGTGTTCTTAGACGGAGAGGTTGGAGACCACAGCGCCAGCATCGTTATCGCACAATTGCTGTTTTTGGAAGCGGAGGATCCCGACAAGGACATAATGTTCTATATCAACAGTCCTGGCGGATCTATAACGGCGGGCATGGCCATCTACGACACCATGCAGTACATCCGCTGTGATGTGAGCACCATCTGCATTGGCATGGCGGCGTCCATGGGCGCGTTTTTATTGGCGGCAGGCGCAAAGGGCAAACGCAAGATGCTGCCCAACGCGGAGATCATGATCCATCAGCCGTCGGGTGGCGCCAGCGGCGCGGCAACGGATATTGCCATTGTGGCGGAACGCATTGTACGACTTAAGAATAAACTGAACCAGATCCTGGCAGATCGGACCGGCCAACCCGTAGAAAAAATTAGGGATGATGCCGAACGCGATTTCTACATGGAAGCGGAACAGGCCAAAGCATATGGCCTTGTGGATGAAATCATCCAGCCGCGCCGCTGAGGCAGGAGGATACGAATTTGTCCAAAATTGAGGACAGGAACAAATTAAAATGCACGTTTTGCGGTAAAACGCAGGATCAGGTGCGCCGGTTGGTGGCAGGGCCAGGTGTGTATATCTGCGATGAATGCATTGATCTTTGCAAGGAGATCATCGAAGAGGATTTCGCGGACAATACCCCGATGGACCTGGAGGATCTGCCAAAGCCCAAACACATTATGAAAATCCTCAACGAGTATGTGATCGGCCAGGAAGAAGCAAAAAAGAGCATGTCGGTGGCGGTCTACAACCACTACAAGCGCGTGCTTTTCAAGAACAAAGCCAAGGACGACGATGTCGAACTGCAAAAGAGCAACATGGTCATGCTGGGGCCTACGGGCTGCGGTAAAACCATGCTTGCGCAGACGCTTGCTAAGATATTGAACGTTCCATTTGCCATCGCTGACGCAACATCGCTGACTGAAGCCGGCTATGTGGGCGAGGATGTAGAGAACATCCTTCTAAAGCTCATTCAAGCGGCAGATTATGACATCGAACGGGCGGAAAAGGGCATCATCTATATTGATGAGATCGATAAGATTGCTAGAAAAAGCGAGAATCCGTCCATCACACGCGACGTGTCCGGCGAAGGTGTGCAGCAGGCACTCCTGAAGATTTTGGAGGGCACGGTTGCATCCGTGCCGCCGCAGGGCGGACGCAAACATCCGCACCAGGAATTTATACAGATCGACACCACCAACGTGTTATTCATTGTGGGTGGGGCATTTGACGGCATCGACAAGATCATTGAAACCCGCGTGGGTAAGAAGGTCATGGGATTCGGCGCGCAGATCAAAACCAAGGAAGAGAAAGAAATCGGCGAAACGCTCAAACAGATCATGCCGGAGGATTTGCTCAGATACGGGTTGATCCCGGAATTTGTCGGAAGGTTGCCCGTGATCGTGACGCTGCATTCGTTGGATGAAAACGCACTGGTCAATATCCTGACCAAACCGCGAAACGCACTGGTGAAACAATACCAGCGATTATTCGAGATGGACGGGGTTCAGCTTACCTTCGAGCCGGCGGCGCTTCGGGAGATAGCCCGACAAGCGATTGATAGAAAAACGGGTGCGCGCGGCCTTCGGGCGATTTTGGAAACGTTGATGAAGGACGTGATGTACGAGATACCGTCCCGCAACGATGTGGCCGGATGTGTGATTACAAAGGATGTTGTGGTAAACAACACATCGCCGGGGCTATTGAAGAAGGCGGTCGAGCCCAAGCGGCTGGCTGTGGGCGAAGATGCCTGAATGACCATTTGCCTCCGCGGGGTCACTTCCCACGGAGGCTTTTTGTAGGATGCAAGCAAAAAGGAGGACAAACATGGAAAATTATCCCCTGTTGCCGTTGCGCGGGTTGACCGTGTTTCCATATATGTCGTTACACTTTGACGTAGGCAGGGATAAATCCGTTAAGGCCTTGACGGCGGCAATGGCGCAGGAGCAGGAGATTGTACTATCCACCCAGCGCGATATAAGCGTGCAGGAACCCACCATCGACGATCTTTATCCCGTGGGAACGGTGTGCAGTATCAAACAGGTGCTGGCGCTGCCCGGCGATCATATTCGTGTGCTTGTAGAAGGGATTAAGCGCGCCAAAATCATTGAAATTTCACAGGAAGAACCCTATCTGACCGCGCAGATCGATCCGATGGAGGAATACGAATGGGAGCGGGAATCGTCGTTGGAAATCGAAGCGACGATGCGTATATTGAGTGAGATGGTGGAGGAATTGGTCAGCGTATCAGGCAAGATCAACCGGGATACGCTGTTATCCATCGGCGCCATAGACAATCCAGGGCAGATGGCGGACGCCATCGCATCCGAGGTGCTGCGTAAGCTGGAGGATAAGCAGCACATTTTGGAAATTGAGAATCCCATGGCGCGCATGGAAACGCTGATGGCCATCATGCGCCGCGAAACCGAAGTGTTGCGTATCGAGAAGCGCATCAACCAGCGTGTACGCCGTTCCATCGATAAATCTCAGCGCGAATATTATCTGCGTGAGCAGATGAAGGCCATACAAAAAGAGCTTGGCGAAAAGGACGTTGCCGTGGAGATGGATGAACTGCGCCAAAAGACGAAGGACATCCCCATGAGCGAACAGGCGCACGAGCGGGTCAACAAGGAAATCGCACGGCTCAGCCGCATGCAGTCCTCTTCGCCCGAAGCGGTAGTATCGCGCACCTATATCGATACCGTGACAGAGCTGCCGTGGGGACACAGTTCGGAGGATACGCTGGATATAGCGCATGCGCAGCAGATCCTCGACGAGGATCACTACGGCATGCGCAAAGTTAAGGAGCGCATTTTAGAATATCTAGCGGTGGCACAGCTTCGGGACGATCATAAGGGACCTATACTCTGTCTTGTCGGCCCGCCGGGTACGGGCAAGACGAGCATCGCACGTTCTGTTGCCCGCGCGCTGGGGCGTTCGTTTCACCGCATGTCGCTTGGCGGTGTGCACGACGAAGCGGAGATACGCGGACACCGTCGCACCTATATCGGGGCGATTCCAGGCGGTATTATGGAGGGCATCAGAAGCAGCGGTACCATGAATCCCGTATTCCTGATGGACGAGATCGACAAGCTATCACGGGATTTTCGAGGCGATCCGGCCAGCGCCATATTGGAGGTTCTGGATCCCGAGCAGAACAAGGCGTTCCGCGACCATTATCTTGACTTGGACTTCGATCTGTCACGGGTGTTGTTTATTACCACCGCCAACACGATCGATCCCATTGCGCGCCCGCTTTTGGACCGCATGGAGGTCATTGAGGTGCCATCGTATACGCCGCAGGAGAAACTGGGCATCGCGAAAAACTTTTTAATGAAAAAACAGGCGGAGCAGCATGGGCTAAAATACGAAGCGGATATCTTACTACCCGACGATGCGCTGATGGAGATCATCCACGCCTATACGGCGGAGAGCGGCGTGCGTTCATTGGAAAGGCAGATGGCAACGATATGCCGTAAAGTAGCACGCCATATCGCATCGGGCGGTGAAAAACCAATAACCGTACGCCGTGAGGACTTAGAAGAATACCTGGGCTTGGCGCGTGTGCACCACGAAGCAGCCAACCTCAATGCCAAGGTGGGCGTCGCCACCGGCCTTGCGTGGACGGCGGTAGGCGGTACAACGCTGCAGATCGAAGTGGGCACAATGACGGGCACCGGCAAAATCGAGTTAACGGGGCAGTTGGGCGACGTGATGAAGGAATCGGCGTTGACTGCGGTCAATTATTTGCGCACTCATGCCCAGATGTTGGGATTGGACGAAACATTTCATCAGAACAACGATGTTCACATTCACATCCCCGAGGGGGCGACGCCCAAGGATGGCCCAAGTGCGGGCATCACGCTGGCAACCGCGGTACTATCCGCGTTGACAGGCCAACCGGTGCGCGGCGACATCGCCATGACGGGAGAAATCACGCTGACCGGCCGTGTGTTGCCGGTGGGCGGCATACGGGAAAAGGTGCTAGCGGCACTGCGAGACGGTATTTATACAGTTGTCCTGCCGCGTGAAAACCGACGGGATTTGCAGGAGATCGATGAAGAGTTGCGTGAGAAGCTCGATGCCGTGCTGGTGAGCAGCATGGAGGATGTTATAAAGATTGCTTTGGTAAACGGGGGACAAAATGCGCATATCGAGGGTGGAGCTTAAACAAACAATATACCTGCCAGAGCAATATGCACCGCAGGGCCTGAGCGAGATGGCCGTGGTAGGGCGTAGCAATGCGGGCAAGAGCAGCCTGATCAACACGCTGTGTAACCGGAAGATTGCGCGGGTATCCCAACAACCCGGCAAGACGAGGAGTATCAACGCCTATTTGATCAACGAGGCGTTTTTGCTGATGGATCTGCCCGGTTACGGGTATGCCAGGTGCAGCCAAAAGGAGCAGGCGCGGTGGGGGAACCTGATAAACGGGTATTTCCAAAGAACGCAAATGCTGAAACATCTGCTTTTTTTATGTGATATACGTCACGATGCCAGCCAGGGAGATTTGATGATGGTGGATTGGCTGCAGCATTATGGCATTGCGTATACGCTGATTGCCACAAAGGCGGACAAGATCGCCAAGAGTAAGCGTGCTCAGTATTTGAATCGGCTTCGGAAGCAGGTGGGCAATCCACAGGCCCTGTGTTTTTCCGCGCTTGACGGTATGGGTAAGGAAGCACTGAGGGATCATATCGGACAAATATTGAGCATTTCATAAAATATATATTGACAACGGGTGCAAAAACAAGTATGAGTAGTATATGTTAAAATCATTGCCTCAAGGTGGGATTCATACTGCGATGAAATTACCGAAATGTCCTCGTTGTGAATTGAATTATATGCGTCCGGATGAAAGTCTTTGCGATGTGTGCAAACGTGAATTGGGCAAAAAGCACATCAAGGAAGAATCCTTTGAAATCTGTCCGTCCTGCAACGAACGCCTCGTCGAACCGGGAGAGGAGCTTTGCAAGATTTGCCTTCGCGATGCGTTGCGCCTAGAAGACGCAGAGCTTTTGGATGATGATGAAGATGAGGAAAAGGATGGAGCGGATGCTGATCTGGAGGAAGAGGATGAGATTGATCCGAAGGAGTTAGAGGATATCGACCCTTTGGATGATGAGATTCCCGAAGATGATCTGTCGGAAATCGACTCTGAATTTGCCGAAGAGGAGGAGACGGATGACTGCGATGAAGAGGATGGAGAAGACGGTTGATCAAAGAGCAGTAAAGGCTGTTCGTGTGGGGGAAAAGGAATGGCCATTTATGCGATAGCAGATTTGCATCTATCACATGCCCAACCAAAAAGCATGGATATATTCGGAGCTTTATGGGAGAATCATTGGCAACGAATCGAAAAAGCATGGAATGGTAGCGTTTCACAGGATGATTTGGTGTTGATCCCCGGCGACATCAGTTGGGCGATGCATGTGGAATCCGCGCGTGTCGATCTCAACGCAATCGGCGCTCTGCCGGGAAAGAAACTGATTTTACGCGGCAACCACGATTATTGGTGGAGTTCGCTGGCCAAAGTGCGCGGCGTATTGGGGCAGGGAATGTATGCGCTGCAAAACGATTGCTTCCTATACCAAGGGTATGCCGTGTGTGGCACGCGTGGATGGGTGGTGCCGGGCCAAAATTCATTTGGACCGGAGGATCAGAAGCTATATTTTAGGGAAGTTGGGCGGTTAAAATTATCGCTGGAAGCGGCGGCTAAATGCGGCGCACCCAACGCGCTGGTCATGATGCACTTTCCGCCACTAAACGATAGGCGCGAGGACAACGGTTTTACCGAACTGTTCAAAGCCTACGGCATCAAAAGGGTCATCCATGGGCATCTACACGGGGCTGCTTTAGACCATGCATTTGAGGGTGAGCATGAAGGTGTGCGATATGAAATCGTATCGTGTGACCATTTGGAATTCGTTCCCAAATGCATCATATCAGACGCGGAATTGACATAGGAAACATTGATGTATCCATAGCGAAAACGGCACATTCGTGCCGTTTTTTTTTACCTTGTTTTCGCCTGATTTAATACAAAATCGAATCAAACGGCGACATGTTTCGACGGACCATCTCATCAATCGACATCATGTGCAGCCAATGGAGTATGATGCGGAATCCTGTCGACATATACTATGTCCATACGCGAATCATGTCGAAACACAAGGGAGAATGTATGTTCGCTTGTGTTATTTTTACAAAAATACGAACATATATTCCCTTAATCCCTAGAAATTGGGTATCTCCAACCCAATATAATGAGCATAATCCCAAAAATCTTTAAATAATACATATAAAGTGGAACAAAGTGGTTGAAAGTGGGATCAATGTGTTTTATAATGGGCACACAAGGAGGTGAGATGGATGGCAAACGGATTGTTGACTGGCGAGTTTTCACACAACATGGATACCAAGGGCAGGGTAAAACTTCCCGCGGTTTGGCAGCGCGATTTAGGTGACAAGTTCATGGTCACACGCGGTACAGGCCGGATGCTGTTCATCTTTTCCATGCCGCAATGGGAGCTGTTCACAAAGAAGCTGATGGAGTTGCCGTTGATGGATAAAAATGCGCAGGCATTGCGCCGCATATTTGGCGCTGGCGCACGTGAATGCGAAGTGGACAAGCAGGGACGGTTTTTGATTCCGCAGCGTTTGCGTGGATACGCGGGTCTTATCAAAGAGGTAATTATCACAGGCGCATTCACATGGGGCGAGATCTGGAATGCAGAAGCCTGGGAGGAATATGACAAGCAATATGCTGACGGCGCCAGCGAAGATTTCATGACGTTGATGGAGACTGTTTCCAAACAGTACTCGCTATGAGCGAATACACGCACATCCCGGTTTTGCTGGATGAAACACTCGCCCTGTTGGATCCGGCGCCCGGGCAGATCATGGTTGACGGTACAGTGGGACTGGGCGGGCACAGCGAGCAGATTTTGAAACGCATTCGCCCGGACGGACTATTGATTGGAATCGACCGGGACAAACATGCGCTGGCTATGGCAAAGCGTCGCATGCAAAGCGGGTTTCTGCCGGTGCATGGGAACTTTTTTGAGATGAAGGCGATTTTGCTGGCAAACGGCATCAAGGCCGTGGATGGCATCCTGTTGGACTTGGGCGTATCATCGTACCAGCTGGATGAACCGGAACGCGGTTTTTCCTACCGGACGGACGCTCCGCTGGATATGCGTATGAATACCGAGCAGGAATATACCGCGGAAGAAGCGCTAAATACGCTGGAAGAGATGGAACTGGCGCGCGTCCTTCGCGATTACGGTGAAGAACGTTGGGCCAAACGGATTGCATCGTTTGTCGTCGAACGGCGGGCGAAAAAGCCAATCAGAACGACTGATGAGTTGGTTGATGTGATCAAAGCAGCCGTTCCCAAAGGCGCACGGCGTGACGGACCACATCCCGCTAGGCGCACATTCCAGGCTTTGCGCATTCATGTCAATGGCGAGTTGGATGGTCTGGACGAGGCGGTATATGAGGCGGCGATGTGCCTAAAGGCGAATGGGACACTATGTGTGATAACCTTCCATTCACTCGAAGATAGGATCGTAAAAAGATGTTTCATGAGGATGAAGAATCCATGCACCTGTCCGCCGCAAAGTCCGATATGCACATGCGGCAAAAAACCGGTGGCAAAGATACTCACAAAGAAACCGCTTATTCCCACGGCAATGGAAATGGAACATAATACACGCGCACGCAGCGCGAAGCTACGCGCAGTAAGGCGTTTACCCTTCTAAATACGGGAGAGGATGAATACAATGGCATCGGCTCGCACAGTTGGAAGTTCCGCATTGAGTACACGGCCCGCCGCGCAGCCCAAAAGGCGCGCGCATGTGCCGACCCCGCAGGAACAAAGGCGCATAGAGCACAAGCGCCGCCTTGATCAACAAAGAAAACGGGAACAGGCGCAAAAAAGGGAAGCGCAGCAGCGCGCGTTGGCGCGCCGGGAAGCGTTTAAAAAGTGTGGAATTCTCGCCTATGTATGTGCGTTGTTCTGTGTGTTGAGCCTTGTCGTGGTGGGATACGCACGGGTAGCCGCCCTTAAAATGGAAAACAATGATTTGACCGGACAAATTCAGTCATACACCGGCCAAATCGACGATCTTGAGCTCGAACTCTCACGTAAGACCGACCTGCAATACATCCGTGAACAGGCAAAGGAGCGGCTGAACATGGGATATCCCAAAGCCTATCAGGTTCTGGAAATAGAACTGGCGGATGAATTTGATACAACAACAGCGGGCGGTAACGGATCAAGCCAATCCGGTTTGGTTGCAACGGCGAACAATGTGGATTGACGGGGAAGGAGAGCGGGCATGTGCAGCTATTAGAGCAAAAACGCAAAACGCGCGTTCTAATAATATTCGGATTTACCTGCCTGTGCTTTACCGCGCTGATCACACGTGCGTTTTTTTTACAAATCGTTCAGGGTCCATGGTTGGTTGAAAGAGCTCTGAGCCAGTGGACCCGCGAAACGGCAGTTAGTGCATCGCGCGGTACAATCTACGACAGAAGCGGAGAGGTGTTGGCCCAAAGCGGCTCCGCCTATTCGGTGCTGTTGCATCCAAAAGCCATCAACACAAGTGAAAATACAGCAGAGAACACAGCAGCTTGTCAAAATGTAGCCCAAGAACTTTCTGGGGTCCTAGGAATGGACGAAGAGAAAATCCTCGAAAAAGCGCAGGATACAACCAAGTACGAGATCTGGCTTAAACGGCAGATCACGGACGAACAGTCCAAACAGATCCAGCAGCTGAACCTCCCCGGCATAAGTCTGGCAGCGGACACCAAGCGTTATTATCCTAAAGGGGATTTTCTCACCCAGGTTCTTGGCTTTACTTCTATAGACGGACTTGGGCTGGAAGGTCTGGAAAAATACTACAACGAGTATCTGGCCGGTACAACGGGCAGCATTACCACACAAACGGACGAGAAAGGCAATGAGATAGCCTTTGCGGAACAGTTCTATGTGCCAGCCACAAACGGTTACGACCTGTATCTGACCGTCGATTACGTCATCCAGTCCTATGCGGAGAATGCGGCGCAGGACGCTTATGAACGCTTTGGCGCCAAGAATGTCATGTGTGTCGTCATGGATCCTAAAACCGGCGACATCTTAGCGTTGACCAACAAACCAGGTTATGACCTGAACGAAGTGCCGCGCGACGATTTGGAGCTGTTGACGGCGCTGACGCGCAACACATCGTTGGCGGATGCAAACGATCCAGGTTCCGTGTTCAAGGTATTCACACTGTCCGCTGCACTGGATACCGGGGTCGCGCATACAAGCGACATGTTTACATGTAACGGAGGCAGACAATTAACAAGCGGCTTCATCAAATGTGCCAGCAACCATGGAACACTGTCTTTGTCGGAAGGGCTTGCACATTCGTGCAACTCCGTATTTATTGATTTAGCGCTGCGTTTGGGTACGGAACGGTTCTACAGCTATATTGAAAAGTTTGGTTTCGGAGCCAAGACCGGTATCGATTTTTCAAGCGAATCCACCGGTATTGTCATTTCCGAGCAGGATGTGAAGGAAGGCGATCTGGCGCGCATCGGTTTTGGGCAATCCATCTCTGTTACGCCTTTGCAGACCATTACTGCATTTTGTGCAATTATCAACGGAGGTTATCTTCTTGAGCCGCATTTTCTGGACAAAATCGTAAACGAAGACGGCTCTGTTATACGTCAGACCGAAACCACCGTTGTGCGCCAGGTGATCAGCAAAAGCACCAGCGATACGATGCGGGATCTGCTGAAATACGTCGTGACCGACGGCAGCGGATATCTCAGCGCGGTGGAAGGCTACAGCGTGGGCGGTAAGACGGGTACGGCGCAAAAATACGACGAAAACGGAAAAATTAAAATCAATGCGAACCTATCATCGTACATTGCATTTGCACCGGTGGAGGATCCCCAGGTGGCGGTGCTGTTTCTGGTGGATGAACCTCAACTGGTCAATGCGTACGGATCGCAGGTGGCGGCACCGTATGTGGGACAGATCCTCGATCAGACGCTTCAATACATGGGTGTTGCGCCCATCTACACGCAAGAACAATTAAATGAAATGGGCAGTGTACAGGTGCCGGACGTCATTGGTATGACCGGGACGGAGGCGACGACAGCGCTTGAAGATAAGAGTTTGGTGGTATATTGTAGTGGTAGCGGTGGAAAAGTCGTCGAACAAATGCCGGCGGCGGGTGAAGTGGTGAAACGGGGCGAAACGGTGGCCATCACAATCAAAGCCGAAGATGAAATGGCGCCGGCCGAAATGGTTGAAGTGCCGGATCTTCACGGCAAGACCATAGAGGAATGTAGACAAATACTCGAGGGACTCGGATTAAAGTTTTATTCGCACGGCGAAGGTACGGCCATCTGGCAGAACATCAAACAGGGGAACGAAGCGGAAAAGGGGACACAAATCCGCGTGGAGTTTTCCCAATAACGGGGGTCGATCATGAAACTGAGCACGTTGTTTAACGAAATAGATGTGCTACACATGCCAAAAGGGGATGTGAGTGTAACAGGCTTGAGCTTTGACTCTCGAAAAACAGAGCCCGGGCACCTGTTCTGTTGCCTGGTGGGCACGCGCATGGATGGACATGATTATGCACAGAATGCCGTTGAACATGGGGCAACGGTACTTTTGGTGCAACATCCGTTACCCATTGACATACCGCAGGTTGTTGTGGGAGATACGCGCAGAGCGTTTGCGTTAGTGTGTGCCAATTGGTATGGATGTCCGGCGGACAGGCTACAACTGTTTGGTGTGACAGGCACCAACGGCAAGACAACGACAAGTTTTATGCTACACACCGTATTGCAAAATATTGGACAGAAGAGTGGATTGATCGGCACCATCCACCAAAAGAGTGGCGATATGATATTGGAGGAATCCATGACCACGCCCGAGCCCATGGATCTACACAGGCTTATGAAAACCATGGCAGACCACGGATGTATCAACGCGGTGATGGAGGTGTCTTCCCATGCGCTTTCGCAGCATCGCGTGGAAGGGCTGATATTTGAAACGGCGATCTTTACCAATCTAACGCAGGATCATTTGGATTATCACGGCACCATCGAACAGTATGCGGCGGAAAAGAAAAAGCTCTTTTCAAAGTGCCGCATCGGCGTGTTTAATGCGGACGATCCTTATGTAGAGATGATGATGGAGGGCGTGCCCTGCCGTATCGTAACATTCGGTATCGACAACGTCGCGGACTTTTGGGCAACGGATATACAGAGCACCGCCAAGGGTGTTGGCTATACGCTACATGCTCACGATGAAACCGCGCGTATCGAATTGGGTATCCCGGGCCGGTTTACGGTGTATAATTCGCTCGGATGCGCCGCGGCACTGATTGCTTACGGTTTGCCGCTTAAAAAGGTGGCAACCGGTTTGCATACAATGACTACCGTGCCCGGACGCATCGAGGTGGTACCGACGGGGGATCAGCCGTATACCGTTGTTTTGGATTATGCGCACACGCCGGATGGGCTTGTAAATATCCTGTCTGCCGTCAGAGGTTTTGCCAATGGTCGCATCATAGCGGTGTTCGGCTGTGGCGGCGACCGGGATCCGGACAAAAGGCCCAAGATGGGTTATGCTGCGGGCAGGGGAGCGGACTATTGCATCGTGACCAGCGACAACCCGCGCACGGAGGACCCCGCTGTCATCATCGATGCGATTCTGCCCGGTGTTGAGCAAAGTGGATGTCACTATGAAGTGGTGGTCAATCGCGTTGAAGCCATTCAAAGAGCATTGGTTTGCGCGCAAAATGGCGATGTGATAGTATTGGCGGGAAAAGGCCACGAACCCTATCAGGAGATAAACGGGGTCCGCTATCCGTTTGATGAAAAAGAGATCGTGGCCAAGGTGCTTTCAGGGATAGCGCAATAGCCACGGGGAGGACACTGCATGGAACAACTTATTTGGCCGCTGGTGCTGGCGTTTTTATTTACGTTGGCAGGCGGACCCGCCATGCTGCCGGTACTAAAGAGACTGAAATTGGGACAAAACATCCGCGATGACGGACCGCAGACCCACATGTATAAGGGCGGTACGCCCACCATGGGTGGGATCATCTTCCTTTTGCCCTGCATCATTGTGACACTTATGCTGTTTCAAAACAGCATAAAATGGGTGCTGTTTGCCATCGTGATCACCATCGGGTTTGCTCTCATCGGGTTGCTTGATGATCTTGTGAAGGTTTACATGCACCGTTCGCTGGGCCTTAGGCCCTTTCAAAAGATGATCGGGCAAATGGGTTTATCCATCATCGTGGCACTGTACGCGGCAGGCAACCCGGATATCGGCACAATGCTGTTCATTCCATGGTTTGGATACATTGAGTTTGGATGGTTTTACGTGCCGTTTACGGTGTTTATCGTGGTGGGCATGGTTAACAGCGTCAATCTAACCGATGGGTTGGACGGCCTCGCGGGCGGAATGTCCTTCATCGTGTGCGCCGGCTTTGCCATTGTAGCGTTCTACCTTGCGGATCAGGCGCAGACAACCGGCGAAATACTGCGCGCCGTTTCACTGCGCAACATGGCGGTATTCGGTACCGCGCTGGCGGGGGCCTGCCTCGGATTTTTGCGCTTCAATGCGCATCCCGCACATGTGTTCATGGGGGATACGGGGTCGCTGGGCTTAGGCGCCGCGATCAGCGTACTGGCGGTTGTGACACGGATGCAGTACCTTTTGCCTATCATGGGCGGCATGTTCGTGATGAGTACGGTATCTTCCATCATCCAAACCGTTAGTTTCAAGGCGCGGCATAAGAGGGTATTCCGTATGGCGCCGCTGCACCATCATTTCGAACTGTCGGGCATGCACGAAACCAAAGTGGTATCCATGTACTACACAATCACACTGGCATTGAGCATTCTGGGATTGATAACGCTCATGATCTAAGGCAAGGAGGGTTGGTCTATGGAACACTATGATACATATCGCGATAAGAACGTTCTCATTGTGGGTATGGGGCGAAGCGGCGTAGCCGCGGCACAATGCATGGTTCGTTTGGGCGCGCATGTGACCATCAACGACTTGAAATCAAGGGCGGCGTTGGGGCATACGCTCGATTGCCTTCAAGAACTGTCCATTACGTGGCGGTTGGGACAAAAGCCGGATGATCTGATCAGAGGTATCGATTTGATCCTGTTTTCCAGCGGTGTTCCGTTTTGGAGCGAATGGATCATACAGGCCAAATCCATGGGAATTCCCTGTTACAATGAGATGCAGATTGGCGCACTTTTAACAAAAGCACCGATGGTGGCCGTGACCGGTACCAATGGGAAAACGACGACCACGACGTTGATACACGAGATATTCGTGGCTGCTGGGAAACAGAGCTTTGCGGTGGGTAATATTGGCATCCCACTGTGCAGCCATGTGTTGGAAACCACCGAAGATGGTGTGTTGACAGTCGAGACAGCGCCTTTCCAGCTGATCAGTGCGCCGGCCTTTCATCCGCACATAAGCCTTATTTTGAATGTAACTGAGGATCATTTAAACTGGTTTCGAACGATGGATAATTACATTGACAAAAAATGTCTTATATTTGCTTTGCAGAAAAATGACGATGTATGCATCCTAAACGCAGATGATGTTGTCACGTCCACGTTAGGCGACAGACCCAAGTGCCGAGTGCTTTGGTTCTCGCGTAAGAAGCAGGTGCGGGGATCGTATACATACGATGGAAAAGTATATGTAAACATAGACAATAACGAGGTATACATACTGGATGTTGAGGATATCCGTATCCCCGGTGCTCACAACGTCGAAAATGCGCTGGCTGCTGTGCTTGCGACATACCTGATGGGCGTTACGGTAGACGTGATTGCGAAAGTATTGCGCGAATTTCCGGGCGTTGAACACCGCATTGAGACAGTACGCGCATTGGATGGCGTTACCTACATTAACGACAGCAAGGCGACCAATCCGGAAGCCACTATCAAAGCCATAGAAGCGATGGAACAGCCCACCATCATGCTGCTGGGCGGATCGGAAAAGAAAAGCAACTACATGCCGATGTTTGAAGCATTCACGCCCAACATCAAGCGTATTGTGGTATTGGGCGATACAGCCAATGCCATCGCAAAATCGGCGGAGAAATCGGGTTTCAAAGCGGTATCTCATGCCCAAAGCCTGGAGGATGCCATCAACATCGCCCGGTCATTTGCCGCCCCAGGAACGAACGTGTTACTCTCGCCCGCATGCGCGAGCTACGACATGTTTGACAACTACGAGCATAGGGGCCGAGAATTCAAACGCATCGTGTGGGAGTTGAAATGAGCATGGAGAAGGCAAAGCGCGGCAAGATTGATTTTATCGTACTGATCACAGTGCTCATTCTGACGTTGTTTGGATGTGTGATGGTGTATAGCGCCAGCTATTATGGCGCCGCACTGGACCACGGTGGTGACGGTGCATACTACTTTCGCAAACAATTGTTGGGGGCTGTACTTGGGCTTGCAAGTCTGTTTTTCTTTATGCGCTTTGACTTTAAGCGGTTGGAGTCCATGAAGTGGATTATTCTGGGCGGGTCAACCGTACTGCTATTGATGGTTTTTCTGCCACCTCCCATCGGGGTAAGCATCAATGGCAGTTCACGCTGGGTAAACATTGGCATTACGACGCTACAGCCCGCAGAGGTTGCCAAATTCGGATTGATCATCTATCTCGCCTCGTACTTTGCGCAGAACCGTAATAAACTTCAAAGTTTCTGGCATGGAGTCATGCCGGCACTGTTGGTGGTGGGCGCCGTTGTGGCTTTGATCTACTTACAGCCCAACTTTTCCATGATCATGTGTATAGGCATACTGACAGTGTTGATGATGTTCGTCGGCGGTGTGCGCATTCGGCATTTGATTGCCATGGGTACAATAGGGCTTGCGGGCGTCGCGACCGCGATCATCTACGAACCCTATCGGCTCAAACGCGTCTTTGCATTTTTGAACCCGTGGGCTGACACGGCGAACTCATCATATCAACTTGTCCAGTCGTTCTATGCGTTCGGTTCGGGCGGATTGTTTGGCAAGGGTCTCGGACGCAGCCAACAAAAACTGCTGTATCTACCCTATGGTGAAAGCGATTTCATCGCATCCATCATCGCGGAGGAACTTGGCTTCATTGGTATTCTGGTACTGATGGCATTGTATATACTTCTGATCTGGCGCGGCGTTCGCATCGCGCTATCCTGCCCGAACCGGTTTGGCAGTCTTTTGGCCACTGGTATTACTGCCATGATCGCTGTGCAGATCATCATCAACATCGCGGTTGTTACCGGCAGCATGCCACCCACCGGACAGACGCTTCCTTTCATCAGCGCGGGCACCAGTTCGCTGATGATATTCCTCAGTGCCATGGGTGTATTGATTAACATATCGAGGTATACCGTCAAGACGTAGGCAAACGTTTGGCGCTGGTCACGCTTTGCATAGGACTGCATACGATGTACCATGCAAGCTTTGACGGAGGTGTTGCTTATGTCCATTCTGTGCGTTCGCGGGGGCAACCGATTGCACGGGACAATTCCAGTTTACGGAGCAAAAAATGCCGTTTTGCCCATCCTGGCAGCCAGCATCATGACAAAAGAGCAGGTGGTACTCAAAGGATGTCCCGTGTTATCGGATGTCCATCACATGATCGAGATACTGCGCAGCCTTGGTGCCGAGGTGGAGATGGCGGGGGATACCATCATCACCAATGCATGTAACGCCGACTCGTATGAGATGCCGGAGGAACTGTCCAAGCAAATGCGTTCGAGCATCTTTTTATTGGGTGCGCTGATCTCTCGATTCAGGCGGGCGTGGGTTACACAGCCTGGCGGCTGTGAGATTGGGTTGCGGCCAATTGATCTGCACCTGAAGGGACTGCGACAACTCAATGTGGAAGTCATCGAATCCCGTGGGGCTATCCATTGTACAGGCCTTGATACGCGCGGTGCCATCATCACCTTGGATTATCCTAGTGTTGGCGCCACTGAAAACATTATGATGGCGGCGGTAATGGCAAAGGGGGAGACCGTTATTCACAACGCCGCAAGGGAACCCGAGGTCAAGGATCTAGCGAAATTTATCAACGTCATGGGTGGGCAGATACAAGGCGCCGGTACGGACTGCATCACCATCAACGGTGTCAAAGAGTTGCACGGTACCACCTACTACATTATGCCGGACCGGATCGTAGCGGGCACATATATGGCGGCCTGCGCGGTAACCGGCGGCGACATTACGATACAAAACATCGTGCCGGCACACCTGCGTGCGGCGGCGGATAAGCTGTCTGAGGCAGGATGTACACTCGAATTTAGCGCCGACAGTGTACGCGTGCAAGCGCCGCAACGGCTCAACTGCATCAGAAAGATCGAAACGCGGCCCTATCCGGGCTTTCCCACCGATCTTCAAGCGCAGTGGATGGCAGTGACAGCCGCGGCCAACGGTACCAGTGTGATCGCGGAGAACGTGTTTGAAAACAGGTTCAAGCACGCTGCCGAGCTGACGCGCATGGGCGCGCATATCACCATTCGGGATCGCATTGCCGTGGTATGCGGGGTGGATGTGCTTCACGGAGCGAAAGTAAGCGCCAAGGATCTTCGTGGCGGGGCGGCGCTTGTTATAGCAGGTCTGGCCGCCAGGGGTGAAACAAATGTGGACGGCGAAGCGTATATTAACCGTGGTTATCAGAATCTGTCCGCGGAACTCAATGCGCTTGGGGCGGATATAACAAGGAGCGGATAGCGTCGTGCAGGAGAAAACACGAAAGAGAAAAACACAGCATAGCGGCGTACGCGGCGCGGTGATTACTTTGTTGATACTGGCTTGTTTGACGTGTGCCGGGTTTTTGGGCTATTATGTCTTTCAGGTAGAAACCATCGAAGTTGAAGGCAACCATCTGTTTACAGGCGATGAGATCATAGGGCTCAGCGGTGTTTGCGCAGGGGACAACCTATTCTCAGTCAGCGCGGATCAAGTGGAGGAAGGCTTGAAACAGCAGCCGTATATAAGCCTCGTCAGCGTAGAAAGAAAGTGGCCAAGCACCATTATTCTTCACGTAAAAGAACGCGAAGCAGTGGCGGCGGTTTCCTATGATAAGCGATACCTGTTGGTTGCACAAGACACAACGGTGCTTAAAATGCAAACGGAGGCCAACGACTATATTGTTGTGGATGGTATGGGGGTGGTGGCAGCAGTGGTTGGCGCTACGCTACAGGGGCCGACCGCCTATCAAATCCATGTGATGGATATTTTAACACAGCAGATTTCGCAAAGTGCATGTGCCGCATCCATTTCCACCATAGACCTAAGGGATCCCGCGGCCATGACCATGACTGCAGGCTGTGGCATCACCATCCGGCTGGGAACGGAGGAGAACCTGCAAACAAAGTTTACTTGGATCGAAAATCTTCTTCCCCGACTTGAACAAGAAGGTAAACGATACGGAGTGTTGGATGTATCCGGCTCAAGCGGAGCCAGTTATATTCCGTAAATTTATAAAAACACTTTGAGTTTTGGAAAAAACTTGATAAACTGTATAATATACGGGGTTTACACTTGGGAGGGAAGGATATGCAGGCAATCCTGACCGTTACGGATACAAAGGTGGTATGCCTGTGCGTGGTTATGCGCAAGGATGGACACTATCACATTGAGACGCAGACAGAGGAAGTGTTTTCTCCCATCCGCCGAAATAAGCCCGTTACGGGATTGGGGATTCGCTATGCAGTGCAAAGGGCTCTATCCCGTGCGCAGAAGCAAGCGGGGAAACGCATTGATGAGGTGCATGTCGGCGTTCCCGGCGCATTTTGTCAGACCGTTGTGGAAAATGCTTTCGAGCAGGATGAAGACGGACATGACGAGTATCTCTATGGTGATCAACGCTACGAATTGATCGACAAATACGATATCCGCGGACATAAAACCGTAATGATACTGTCGCTTCGCGCGTATACTAACGAAATTACCAGCGCATTGGACGCTATGCATCTGTGCTTACGCTCATTATATGTACAGACAAAGATTCTCGGATTGTATCTAATGCCACGTTCCGCGCAAGAGCAGGTTGCTATCCTGTTGGATATGGGATATTATCATTCTGACATCTGCGTTTTTACGGGTGAGGGACAAGTGTATTCCGCGTCAATGTATTTGGGTGGCGCGCATGTGACGGCGGATCTTTCGCAGATTCTGGAGCTAGAGATGCCACTGGCCGAGAAGCTCAAACGGCAATTCGCATTCGGCATCCGCATGGAAAAGGACACCATGGACTACGTACGCATGCCGGACGGACGGTTACAGTCGTTCTCACACGAATTGGTGGAAAATATCATCACGGCACGCGTCGACGAGGTATGTGAACTCATCGTACAAACGCTTGAACACAGCACCGTTGCCATGAACGGACAAACGCGTATATTCCTTCTGGGCGAGGGCATCCGGGGCCTGGCTGGCATACGCGAATACATAGGCAGCCGGCTCGGCTATGCGACGGAAGGGCTGCCCATCGCCATTTCGGATGGCACAACACAAATGGAACCGCTTTCAATCTCATTACTGGAGCATGTGATGAGTAATACGGCGGATAAACAAAAACGGCGTCTGCGGCTTTTTGGCCGCTTTGCAAGAAAATAAGGAGGCAAAAACATGCTGGAGTTTGATCTTGATCCGACATTGGCATCGATTAAGGTGATCGGTGTGGGCGGTGCTGGCAACAATGCCGTCAACCGTATGGTTCAGTATGGCCTGCGCGGCGTTGAATTCATTGCCGTGAACACGGACAAGCAAGCCCTGTACCTTTCACAGGCGACACAGCGCATTCAGATCGGAGAGAAGCTTACACGCGGTCTCGGCGCTGGTGCCAATCCGGAAATCGGACAGCGTGCTGCTGAAGAGAGCAGGGATGACATCGCGGCCGCAATCCGTGGATCGGACATGGTGTTTGTTACCGCCGGTATGGGTGGTGGGACCGGTACGGGCGCGGCGCCCATCATTGCGGGTATATCCCGTGAACTGGGCATTTTGACGGTGGGCGTTGTAACGCGACCGTTTTCCTTTGAAGGTCGCCAACGTACCATCAATGCGGATCGCGGTATCGAACAACTCAGTGAAAACGTGGATACATTGGTGATAATTCCCAACGACAGGTTGTTACTGGTGGTTGGTAAGGGAACGAGTATTCTAGACGCGTTCCGCATGTCCGATGACGTTTTGCGGCAGGGCATTCAGGGCATCAGTGATTTGATCGCTGTGCCAAGCCTGATCAATCTGGATTTTGCGGATGTGAAAACCATTATGGAGAACAGCGGCGTTGCGCATATGGGCATCGGATTAGGTTCCGGTGAAAACAGAGCGCTGGATGCGGCAAAGCAGGCGGTGCAAAGTCCGATGCTGGAAACATCCATCGATGGTGCACAGGCCGTACTGTTCAATATTACCGGTGGCCCGAATATGAGCTTGATGGAAGTGACTGAAGCGGCGGAATTGGTGCAGCAATCCTCCGATCCCGAGGCCAATTTGATCTTTGGCGCGGGCATCGACGAATCGCTGGGCGATTCCATCCGTATGACGGTGATTGCAACGGGGTTTGTCAAGAACAAAGACAAGGACAAGCGGCCAGGACGAGCGGTACAGAGGCCCGGCGTGGCACCGCCCGAGCAACCGCGCTTGCACATGGATGCGGCAAAAGAGGAAGAACAAGCAGCTGCGGACGATCCGTCTACCTGGTCGACAGAACCACAGCACCAGCGTCCTGGTGCACGCCAACGTCCATCCTTCTTTGAATCGGATGACGATGATCTGGAGATCCCGACTTGGTTGCGTCGCAATCGGTAAATTCAAGAACAAGGCCCGCTCGCGCGGGCTTTTTTTATTTTAATTAGTGGTTGATCTAAACATAAAAAAAGCATTTTTAACACAGCATCTATGTGTGCTCCAGATTTCCGGGGAATATCGTTTTGTACCAACACAAAATACAATCATCACCAAACAAACATACAGCGCCTTGTTTCGTTCAACAATTTTTACTATGGACGTATTCGTATAATAGCGGCATGGAGGGGATTTGTGTGGAGGTCTATCTTGAAGTGGTCATTCTGGATAATCTCTTTTTTGATTATTGCCTGATTCATTTCGTGACGTTGCTGTGGCTTCCACGTCCACCCCGTTGGCGTATGATAACGGCGGCGGCATTGGGCACGGTATACGCTGTATTGGCACCGCTACGAGGCTTGGTATTTTTGCAACATATAGCCTGTAAAATCCCAGCCAGCGCCTTGATGGTATTTGTCGTATACGGCAAAGCGCATGTCTTTGACTACTGCAAACGACTCTTAACATTCTGGGTGGCTGCCGCTGTAATGGCGGGGATGCTTTACATTGTGGCAGGCATGTTTTTTCAAGTGCGCGCAAGCGGAGGCATGCTATATTTTTCGGGCCCTTCTCTATGGTTCGTATTGCTGTGCGGCATGTTGGTTGAAACGGGTATCGCACGCGCCCTGTTCACGCTCAAACGGTGCGTCGGAGCGCAGGCCAGCGAAGTGCAATTGCGCATACGTGTCGGAAAGCGTACCGTGAACGTACGGGCGCTATTGGACACGGGCAGCACACTGCATGATCCGATCAGCGGGCTGCCCATAGTACTTGTGCCAAGTGAATGCATGCACAAGTTGTACCCTGACGGTACATTTGCGCAAAAACAAACCGGTGATATCCGATTTCAAACCGTAACGGGATCAGGTAGTATCCGTGCCATGCGATCGGACGAGATATGGATTATCAAGGGAACATCCGTCAAGCCGATTGATGTGATGATTGCCGCGGCAACGGATATGACACAACCCATGGCCATTGTACCGGCGCATGCAACGCTTATATTTTAGGGTTTGTGAAGTGGATGATTGGAGAAATTATTCACTATGGTGTACGCCCGCATAGAATGAATTTTATGCTGATGAAAGCAAATATGCATGCAGATGCCGAAAATGACATCGTAAAAAATATATAGTTGCACCATTAACAAATATGTACAAAGGTTTTTGATACCTGTATGGCAAAATCTTGCATACGAATAACAGGAAAGACTTTTGAGGGCTTACCGACGATTGCAACTGTTGCTATTCCATTAAGACTTATTTTTAGGGGAGGGATTGTTTTGAAAAAAAGAGAGATACTGTTTTATTGGTTGAAGAAATTCCGTTTGTTCGTATACCGTACTGTACGTGCTACGACGGTACATTACATAGGCGGTAGCGCGCCGTTGCCACCGCCGCTGAAAATTGAACAGGAGATCGAACTGGTGGGCAAAATGGAGCAGGGGGACAACAAAGCCAAGGCCATGCTGATCGAACATAACCTAAGGCTTGTTGTTTACATCGCGCGTAAGTTTGAAAATACCGGCATCGGTATAGAGGATTTGATATCAACCGGGACCATTGGCTTGATCAAAGCGGTCAATACCTTCGACGGATCCAAAAAGATTAAGCTTGCGACCTATGCATCGCGTTGCATCGAAAATGAGATCCTCATGTTTTTGCGTAAAACATCCCGCATACGGTACGAAGTAAGCATTGACGAACCTCTAAACGTGGACTGGGATGGCAACGAACTGTTGTTGTCCGATATATTGGGAACGGAACACGACCTTGTGATGCGTCCCATCGAGGAACAGGCCGACCGGCACTGTCTGTACGAAGCGGTAACCCATCTGAGTGAACGTGAGCAAAAAATTGTAAGCTTGCGTTTTGGTCTACATGGCGGTGAGGAGAAAACACAAAAGCAGGTTGCGGACCTGATGGGCATCTCACAATCCTACATATCACGGTTGGAGAAGCGTATTATCAAGCGATTGAGAAAGGATATTGCGCATACGATGTAAACGGTAAAAAACAGTGCGCATAAACTGGCGTGGAAGCACCGCTTTTGGGTATAGAAATCCCGGCGAAAGGCAAGGATACCATCGACGTCGTTTTGTTCGGGAGGATATGATGGCCACAACCAAAGTGGAGATTTGCGGTGTGCAAACGTCACAGTTGGAGATACTGGACGATAAAACCATGAAAGCCATGCTCAAGCGCATCAAGCAGGGAGACGAGAGTACACGGGAACGCTTTGTAAAGGCCAATCTACGCCTTGTGCTCAGCGTTATCGGACGGTTTAACAACCGAGGGGAACCGGTGGATGATTTGTTCCAGATCGGCTGCATTGGTTTGATCAAGGCCATTGATAATTTCGATCTTTCGCACGGCGTTAAATTCAGCACCTATGCGGTGCCCATGATCGCGGGAGAGATTAGACGGTATCTTCGGGATAACAATTCCATCCGTATCTCGCGTTCGTTGCGCGATACGGCGTACAAGGTGTTGCAGACAAGAAATAAACTAGCCTCAGAATACGGAAAGGATCCCACCATTGATCAGATTGCTGCGGCGATGGACCGGCCGGTGGAAGAATTGGTGTTTGCGTTGGAGGCCATACAGGATCCGATATCGCTTTTTGAACCGGTGTATAACGACGGCGGCGACGCGATCTACGTGATGGACCAGGTTAAGGATTCTCGCGTGAATCAAAGTGCATGGTTGGAGAATCTTGCGCTGGAGCAGGCGATGGACCATCTCAACGAGAGGGAACAGAATATCCTATACAAACGCTTCTTTCTTGGTCGTACGCAAATGGAGATTGCGTCGGAAATTGGAATTTCCCAAGCACAGGTGTCAAGGTTGGAGAAGGCTGCGCTACTTCATATGAGAAAGCACTACTGAGGCCGTTGCCCTTTTAAGGGATATCCTACTTGCAATCGCGCCGGATACATCGCCCTCTGTTCGCAATAGTCGGTTGATTTCGCTATCGCTTTGTATAAATCGTAGCTCAAGTTATAGGTATTTTAATCAAGAGGAAATAACTCCCCCTTGAAAAAGCCTTTTATGCTAAAAAATAGGCAAGTTGCTAAATCCAGCGTATATACTGAGCGCCAAGCACTCTTGGAGACCATTGAAATCGCGGTTTGTATGAAAATTAAAAAATGAGGTTACAGCGTATTCTGACGTGCATGTCGTCAAAATACGTTTTTATTATATATGCCCAAAAACAGCTTCGCACGGTGAATCATACAGGGTGTCTATTTTCTTTAGCTGAGAGGGGATTGGTTGCACGTGTCCCAAGCCATCGCCTTGCGAAGCAACCGGTATACGTCAAAGGAACCAATTCACACTCATGAATACTGGCATAACCCTATGGAGGCTTCAAAGAGAGCAGTCGTCCCCAATATTTATAATAGGGTAGCGGGCGGGTATAGATAACTTCTGAGGAAAAGTCATAAAACAGAAGCAATTGATGCACCATCCGTGAAACTGGTCACCTTTGGGCTTACGGTGATGTTTTATTATCGCGATGCCGACAAGAAACATGCATAACCGTCATATGATACCCAAGGAGGGGGTGCGCATGGAGCGGTTTTCGGAACTCAGAAGTAAGGAAGTTGTGAATATCTATGACGGCAGATGCCTTGGCTGCGTCGAGGATTTGTGCATCGATACCTGCACAGGACAGATCACGGCCATTATCATTCCGCAATGCGGGCGGTTAACGGCGTTTTGGCGCAAAGGCGATGAGATATGCATTCCGTGGTTCAAGATCATCAAGATCGGGGACGATGTTATTCTGGTTGAATGGGATGCAACGGCCGGCCATCCCGACAAAAAGCGCCGTTAAACGACGGGATGCAAGTTATACCGTATTGTGATATAATAATCTAAACGTAAAATGTAAGCGGAGGTATTGGGTTGAAGTGCATCTATTGTGATCATACCGAGAGCAAAGTCATCGACTCTAGGCCTACGGATGAAGGTACCGTGATTCGCAGGCGGCGTGAATGCCTTGCCTGCGGCAAACGGTTTACGACCTATGAAAAAGTTGAACAGATGCCGCTTCTGGTCATTAAAAAGGATGGCAGGCGCGAAAGTTTTGATTTGGATAAAATCCGGACCGGTGTACTCAAAGCCATAGAAAAGCGTCCCATCAGCATTGAACAAGTGGACAAGATGATCGAAGGCATTGAGCGCACGGTATATAATTCGCTGGATCGGGAAATCAGCAGCGCCAGCATCGGTGAAATGGTTATGGAAGCATTGCGCGATCTTGATCCGGTTGCCTATGTGCGATTTGCGTCGGTATACAGGCAGTTTACCGATATCGACAACTTTCGCAAGGAACTCGAGAAGCTTTTGGAATAATGAGGGATCACATGGTAAAGGAAACGATTAAAAATCCCCGGTCACGGTTTGCGCAATACATGTTGGGTACCGTCGCGGGGCTTTGTTATGCACAGAAGGATGGCGTCGGGTTTTGGCAGTCGCCCATCCTTTTAAAAACCGGCCTTGTGCGCCATGGTTTCACCACGCGCGAAGGTGGCGTAAGCCGTGGCGTCTATGCCAGCATGAACTTGTCCGTTACGCGTACCCATAGCATAGAAGAAACAAAACTCAACTATGCGTTGGCAACGGGGGGCACTTGGCATAGACCTGTCCGAAACCGTTCTGGTGGACGGTGTGCACGGCGTTATCATCAAACATGTTACGGATGAAAACCGTGGTGATGGTTTAATCAACGCCTACGACGAAGACGATGACAATTTCGACGGCATGGTAACGGATGCTCCCGGCGTCGCGCTTATCACCATCCATGCGGACTGCACGCCGCTGTTCGTGGTGGATGCCAAACACAGCGCCATCGGGCTTTGCCACGCGGGTTGGCGTGGTACGGTGGATGGCATGGGCATCGGCATGGTGCAGGCGATGAGAGATACGTTTTCATCGGCGCCAGAAGATCTGCTTTGCGTGATCGGGCCGCACATCGGTGCGTGTTGTTTTGAGGTGCACGACGATGTTGCACAGCGTTTTGAATTGGCTTTTCCAGGATTTGGTGGTGTCAAGCCCGCCATACAGGCCGGGAAATCCTTTGTGGATCTAACGTTGGCTATGTCCTATCAGTTGTTTGAAACCGGCGTGCCATGTGGGCAGGTGAACATTGCGCACCTGTGCACATGTTGCAACGAAACCATGTTTCATTCCTATCGACGCGACGGCAGTAAGGGCGGCGCTATGGCATCGTTTCTCCAGCTACTGCACGCATAACACCCACAATAAACCCGTGCGAAATGGGTATACTCTCTTTGAGAGGATGCGATACCCATGATGCTTGCCGTAAACCTGATGTTGTGCCTGTTCATCCTGTGCATATTCGGTGTATTGGACAAGCCGTTGCAATACTTGTCTCTGCGTCCGTCTGTGGGGTCATTATTATGTTTGGTAACCGCCGGTTTGTTGCTATTGGAGGATGTTCAATTGACCAATGCGCTTTTGGCAAATCCGGGCGGGTTTTTTATGCCGGTCGTGGGCGCTGTGGCGTTATGTGCCAACGAGCGGCCGGGCACGCGAAAATATCTCGTCTCGATGGCCGTTCTTATCGGCGTTGGAGCGTGGATGTTTAACCAGATCACATACAGGGCGCTTGAAGCTGTACAGGAATATATCGATATTCTTCAGGGCGCATTTTGTCTGTTGTTTGCCTGCTTGATGGACAACAGGATTAAACCGGTTCTTATGATGTCCATCATCGGCTTTCACCTGTGCGATGTGATGGGCTATGTTGTTACCATTACCGGTGGACAAACGGCGTACATGGTATTGGGCGACGGGATTAAGTCCGTGGTCATGTTGGGCCTTGTAACCGGTTCGGTGTCGGTGTGTCGTTTTCGCGTATACATAAAGCGCCTATGGCACAAGCGTGTCAAACAATCCCAAACAAAGGCACAGCCCAATTCGATATAGTGGAAAATGATTTCAATGGCCCGTGTTGTTTGCGGACTTTTTTATTCGCGTAAAGCATGGTATAATGATTCCATTCAATGGAAGCGTGGTGGGGTACACGTGAAAAAACACCGAATCAACAGCGTGGAACCCGGCAGCATCGCGCAAGAACTGGGCATCGAAACGGGGGACTGTCTTGTATCAGTGGATGGGCTCGCTGTTTTGGATGTACTGGATTACCGATTTCGTACTTCGGCGCAGCATGTGCAGGCGCAGTTCATGTCCCAAAGTGGCCAAACGCTGACGGCGGACATCGAGAAGGAAGCCGGAGAAGATCTGGGCCTTGATTTTGAAACGCCGTTGATGGATCAAAAACGGCGCTGTATGAACCGTTGTGTGTTCTGCTTTGTGGATCAACTGCCGCAAAACGTTCGATCAACGCTGCGGTTCAAGGACGACGACTACCGTTTATCCTTTCTACAGGGTAATTTTGTAACGCTGACAAACGTCAAACAGGACGAATTGAAGCGCATCGTTGATCAACGCATATCACCGATTAACATCAGCGTACATACAACCGATGGAGAACTTCGTGCCCGCATGCTGCAAAACAAAAGGGCGGCGTTGATCAAAGAACAGCTTGAAACGCTTGTGGCGGGGGACATTTCGTTTTATGCGCAGATTGTGGTATGCCCCGGACTGAACGACGGGGAAGCATTGACAAAGACACTTGAAGATCTATCCAAATATCGCCCCAACGCAAAGGGCGTGGCGGTCGTACCGGTCGGGTTAACGAAATACCGCGACGGATTGTCCGAACTTCATCCGGTTTTAAAAACGGATGCGGCGGATGTGATAGAGCGCGTGAACACCTTTATGCAGTCGCAACAAAGCGGTTTCGTCTATTTGGCGGACGAGTTCTATCTGAAGGCAGACAGGATGTTGCCCGAAGCGAAGTGGTACGGAGATTTTGCGCAGATCGAGGACGGCGTGGGCATGCTGCGCCATTTGATAGATGGATTTGAAGCTGCGCTTGCTGAAACGGCGACGCACAAATCACAGACACCACGTTCATTGTCCATTGCAACGGGGGAAGCGGCCAGTCCGTTTATCCTTGAATTGTGCCAAAAGGCACAGCAAAAGACCGGGATACCGGTACATGTCCATTCTGTTAAAAACACTTATTTTGGCGGAGGCGTTACCGTTACCGGATTGCTGACCGGGCGCTGTCTTGTGCAAGGCCTTTCGGGCAAGCCGCTGGGCGACAGGCTGCTGTTGTCATCGTGCATGACAAAGGCGGATGAAACGCTATTCTTGGATGATATGACAGTGAAAGAATTGTCGCAAGCGCTCAAAACAGAGATTCAGCTCGTCAATAACGACGGCGCATCGCTGCTCAAGGCGCTCCGTATGGAAAGGGAATAATATGGCAAAACCGCTTGTTGCGATCGTAGGCCGCCCAAATGTTGGGAAATCGACATTATTTAACCGTATAGTTGGCAAAAGAGTCGCCATTGTACAAGATGAACCCGGCGTGACGCGAGATCGTATTTACTGCGACGTATTTTGGGATGGCTATGCGTTTACAATAGTGGATACCGGCGGCATCGACCCAAACGATGATAGCCAAATGTTTTTGCGCATGCGTGAACAGGCAAGCATAGCCATCGATCTTGCGGCGGTTGTTGTTTTGATGATAGACGGGAAAACGGGAACGACGCCCGACGACATCGATGTGGCCGACATGCTGCGCAAAGCAAAAAAAACCGTAGTATTGGTCGTCAACAAGATGGATAACCCGGGCAAACACGACGATGCCTATCAGTTCTATGAGCTTGGCATCGGTGAGCCCATGCCGATATCCGCTACATTGGGGCTTGGCATCGGTGAGGTGCTCGACGCCATAACGGAACACCTTCCGAAGCAGTCGGAGCAGTTGGATCAGGAAGAGGGGCTCAAGATCGCGGTGGTGGGCAAGCCCAATGTTGGCAAGAGCTCACTCGTCAACCGTTTGTTGGGGCAGAACCGCGTGATTGTTGAGAACATCCCCGGTACTACGCGCGACGCGATCGATACGCCCTTTGAGAGGGATGGGCAAAGATACATCATCATAGACACGGCTGGCCTTCGCAGAAAGCGCAGTATCGAGCAGGATACGGTGGAGCGCTACGGCGTGATTCGCGCGCTAGATGCCGCACGACGAGCAGACGTTGTTTTAATTGTGGTGGACGCGAGCATGGGCATGACCGGACAGGATGTGAAGATCGCTGGCTATGCGGATCAAGAGGGCAAGGCATGTATCATCATCGTGAATAAATGGGATCTCGTTGAAAAGGACGCGTATACGATGGACGCGTTCAAAAAGGACATACGCAACGATCTATTGTTTATGAGCTATGCGCCCTTACTGTTCATCTCGGCGCTGACCGGACAACGCGTGGATCGGATTTTTGAATTGATCCACAGCGTACACGAACAGAGTATACGCCGCATAAATACCGGTCTTTTGAACGAAGTGATCACGCGCATTGTCGCCGCGTTGGAACCGCCTACGGAGCATGGGCGTAGGTTGAAGATTTTCTATGCTACGCAGGTGAGTATTGCGCCGCCAACATTCGTATTATTTGTTAACGAACCGCCGCTGTTGCATTTTTCGTACCAGCGCTATCTGGAAAACCAGTTGCGTCTGGCGTTTGGATTTGAAGGGACGCCGATCCGTTTGATCGCGCGCCGCAGAAAGGAGTAAGTATGATGAATTATGTGTGGGTGGTTCTGATAGGATACCTATTGGGCAGCTTCCCCTCCGCCGTGGTATTTTCTAAACTGCTGAAAAACGATGATATACGCAAGTACGGCAGCGGAAATCCAGGCACATCCAACACAGTACGCACCTATGGCATAAAAATGGGTATACTGGTTTTGGTGTGCGACGTGAGCAAGGGATTGCTTGCGGCGTTGATCGGGAACATAATCCTCGGCTTACCCGGTATGTATCTGGGTGGATTGATGGCGGTTGTAGGGCACAATTGGCCTATCGCGCTGAATTTCAAGGGCGGCAAGGGGGTTGCTACCAGCTTTGGCATGATGCTGGCCGTGATGCCTTTATGGTCGATGCTGGCAGTGGTGGTGTTTCTGGTGGTTGCGCTGATATTCAGGTATGCGTCGCTCAGTTCGCTGGTAGCCTCGTTGTTCACATGGGTGGTTACGCTGCTGCACTATGCGGGAAACACGACGTTGTTTGTCGCGGTAACGATTTTGACCGTGATGATCATCTGGCGACACCGGTCTAATATCGACAGGTTGTTCAAAGGTACGGAAAGCAAAATCAACTTGTAAGTCTCCTGTTTTCCGCAGGAAATACAGCTAAACAGTGGTCGGCCATTAAGCTGTGTCGCATAAGACCGGTTGTACCACGGTTTTATTTGAGCACGCATTTTCAAAGCCCGCCATAGCGCATATCAGGCATTGTATGTGCATACATTTTACAAGCACATACAAGGAGGAGATCCGATGCCTGATTTTAACGTATATAAAGATATCTCCGAGCGTACGGGAGGAGAGATCTATATCGGCGTTGTCGGCCCGGTTCGGACAGGCAAGAGTACGTTCATCAAACGGTTGATAGATCTGATGGTGTTGCCCGCGGTGGAAAATCCCTTTAAGCGCGAGCGCATCAACGATGAACTGCCCCAAAGCGGTGCCGGCCGGGCAATCATGACAACGCAACCCAACTTTGTTCCTACCGAAGCCATTGAGCTGGATTTACAGGATGGTGGCAGGGTTAAGCTACGGCTGGTGGATTGTGTTGGCTATCTGGTAGAAGGCGCAACTGGCCAGATGGATGAGTCCGGACCCAGGATGGTGCGTACGCCGTGGTATGATTACGACATCCCCTTTGCACAGGCAGCGGAGATCGGTACCCAGCGTGTGATACGCGAACACAGCACCATCGGCATCGTTGTGACAACGGATGGCACCATCACGGAAATTCCGCGTACATCCTACGTCAAGAGCGAAGAACGGGTCATCGAGGAGCTTCAATCGCTGGGCAAACCCTTCGTGGTGTTGCTCAACAGCCGAACACCCGAGGATGAGGACGCAAAGGCGTTGCGGGATGCCATGGAACGCAAATATGGCGTTCCGGTGTTGCTGGTGGATGTTCTGCATATGGAATTGTCAGACATGGAGCGCATGTTGTCCGAGGTTCTCTATGAATTCCCCATCAGGGAAGTGAAGCTGCAAACTCCGGATTGGGTACTGGCGTTGTCCGACGACCACTGGCTGATTACAAGCCTGTTTGAGTTGTTGCGTGAAGCGACGCAGAACATCACTCGATTGAAGGACTATGCCGCGCTTGAAAGCGCGATGCAGGGCTGTGAATATCTGCAACCGCCGCACATCGATCAGGTGTTGCTGGGGCAGGGTGTTGTGGTAATTGCGGCGGAACCGCAAAAGGATCTGTTCTATCGGATTTTAGGCGACGAATGCGGGTATCCGATTGAAGGAGATTTCCATCTGGTGTCCATACTTAAGGAGTTGGTGGCCGCCAAACGCAAATACGACAAGCTCGAAAAGGCCCTGCAAAACGTCCAACTCGCTGGCTATGGCGTGGTGCAGCCATCCATGGATGAGATGAACCTTGAGGAACCCGAGATCGTGCGGCAGGGAAACCGGTACGGCGTACGTCTCAAGGCAAGTGCGCCCAGCCTGCACATCATGCGGGTGGACATAGAGACCGAGGTGTCGCCCATCGTAGGGTCGGAGAAGCAGAGCGAAGAGCTTTTGCAGTATTTGCTCAGTGAATTTGAAAGCGATCCCAAGATGATCTGGAAAACCAACATTTTTGGCAAATCGCTGCACGAATTGGTCAAGGAAGGACTTTCCAACAAATTGACGCGCATGCCGGAGGAAATGCAGCATAAAATGCAGATAACGTTGCAGCGTGTCATCAACGAAGGTCGTAACAATCTAATATGCATATTGTTCTGATAAAGCCGTATTAGATATATCGAGTGGTATAACGTTAAAGAGGCGGGTTGATCCTGCCTCTTTTTACTGAAAAGTAGACAAAAGCATGTTTTATAGGTACAATCTGTTTGCCAAAGGCTTTTCTAAATATTTGGAAGCAATGAATACAATCAGGGAAGGTATGGTGGTTTGCGTGTTTGATTTGGTGGCACGCCTTTTGATGTTGGTCAACAGTACGGACAAGCGTACGCCGGAATACCATATCGCGTATAATTTGCTACAATGTTTACAGGAGATTCCACATTTACGCATCGAAGAAGCGGCCAAACGTTGTTTGACGTCGCCCGCTACGCTCAGTCGCTTTTGTACGCGGTTGGGCTATTCCAACTATACCGTATTCCGAAAGTCCGTAAAACAGGAAATGCAGGCGATAGAGGAGGACAGCCAGAAACAGAGCGATATATGGGATTATCCCCTGCCAGTGTTAATGCCAAGTGTGCTAGACAGCACGATATTGACGCTACGAGCGCTCCGTTCATCCCTTGATATCAACCAGATTCGCAAGGCGGCTTCCGACCTTTATCATGCCAAGGACTGTATCATCATGGGACCTGATGCGGTTCAGCCGGCTGTTTTGGATTTTCAAATGAAGATGTTTTTCTCCGGCTGTATCATCACATATCAAAAGGGAATCGACCAGACCAAAGAGGACATAAGTCCGTTGCCGGAAGATACGCTGCTGATTTACCTTTTCCCGATCCGGCGTCTTTTGAGCAGCAACATCAACCTTGTCAAGCAGACAGGCTCGCTGCTTAAAACGCGGTGTAAAAAGATTTTCATCACCAACACGCCAGAACTGAAGGTTTACCAGCCCAACGCCTCCTGTATCCTGTTGCCCAGCATGCCGGATCAGTTCAATGCACACACCAATAGCATCCTGGCGCTGCAATGCGCGCTTGAAATGATGTATATGACCTATCATCAAATGCTTCAGGGAAAGACAAGCCCTGAATACATATAATCCCAAAACCAAAGGAGCTTGCTCCTTGGATATAAATTATAATTTTATCTTGGAGGAATGATGTATGAAATACCGTCCGTATGGAAAGAAGGTTGATTTTAACGCGTCCGTATTTGGGGTTGGATGCATGCGTCTGCCCCAGACGAAGAATGAAAAAGGAGAGATGGTACCGGACCAGGAATTTGCGACAAAGTTAATTCGACACGCCATTGACAACGGGGTGAACTATTTTGACACAGCGCACGTCTATTTGAACGAGCGCTGCGATGCCGTGCTGGGAGAAGCACTGACAGGCGGCTATCGTGAAAAGGTCATGGTAGCGTCAAAGATACCCCCACGATATGTCAAAAGCGAGGACGATTTCAATAGGATCCTGGATATCCAGCTTGAAAAGCTCCAGTCGGATTTCATGGATGTATTGCTATGCCACTCGCTCAACAAGGAATCCTATCAGCAGGCTTTGGATGTTGGTATGTTTGACATGATGGAGAAGGCTAAGGCAAACGGGAAAATTAAATATCTTGGATTTTCCTTCCACGACGATTACGATCTGTTCAAACGCATCGTGGACAGCCATGACTGGGCGATGTGCAACGTGCAGATGAATATACTCGATCATGATTTTCAGGCAACGACACAGGGCATCCAGTATGCGCATGACAAGGGACTTGCGGTATGCGTGATGGAGCCGTTGCGAGGTGGCGCGCTGGCCAGCCCGCCGGCCGCCGTTGAAAAGATGTACGATGAGTTTCCAACAAAGCGCAGCGCCGTGGAATGGTGCTTCAGGGACGTATACAACATGCCGGGAGTAAGCGTAGTGCTAAGCGGCATTAACGCCATGGAACAATTGGAGGAAAACCTTCAAATTTTTGATAAAGCGGAGATCAACGTCATGGATGACGCCGAGATCAATCTGATGGCAAAGGTCAAAGAAACCTATGATAGTCTGATGGCCGTTCCGTGTACCGGGTGCGCCTACTGCATGCCCTGTCCGCAGGGCGTCAACATCCCCAACGCATTCAAGTATTGGAACAGCGGGTCCATGGTAGGGGATTGGGATAACGTGAAAAAGCGGTATAGACGTTACATGGAGCAGGGACACGGCGCGGACCAATGCGTGGAATGCGGCGCGTGCGAACAGGTTTGTCCGCAGTCCATTCCCATCATGGAGAAGCTCAAGCAAGCGCATGCGCTGTTGACCGAATAGAGGATAGTGCTGATTAATTGAGAATGAGAAACCGTCGATACGCTGTTGCGCATCGGCGGTTAACTTGTTTGCAGCTTCACACGACGATCCGATCCAGCGTTTCGCCGATCCGGCCATCGATCAGAATATTCGCCCGTTCATCGTATGGGGTAGGCGATTTGTTGATCAGAACCAGTCTGTCACCGGCATAACGACCGATTAGCCCGGCGGCCGGATAGACCGCCAGCGACGTGCCGCCCACGATCAGCATGTCCGCACCTGATACGGCGCGTACTGCGTCGCTCAACACGCGTTCACATAGCGGCTCCTGATAAAGAACGACGCCCGGCTTGATGACGCTGCCGCATGCGCATCGAGGTACGCCGGTGCTGTTTTGGATGTATGCCATATTATAGAAACGATCGCAACCCATACAGTGATTTCGGTGCACGCTGCCGTGTAGCTCCAGAACGTTTTTGCTACCCGCCATCTGATGAAGCCCGTCGATGTTCTGCGTAACCACCGCCGTCAAACGTCCAGCACGCTCCAATTCAGCAAGTTTGAGATGTGCCGCGTTTGGTTTTATACCCGCGCACAACAACTTGTCGCGATAGAATGAATAGAACGCTTCTGTGTGCTCAATAAAGAAGCGGTGGCTGAGTATGGTTTCGGGCGGGCATTCGTAATGCTGGCTATACAGCCCATCCGCGCTGCGAAAATCCGGCAAACCGCTTTCCGTGGATACGCCCGCTCCACCGAAGAATACTATGTTTTTGCTTTGATCCACCATTTGTTGCAATGCTTGTATGCTCATGATATCTCCAATGGTATGGTAACATACTACACTGAAAAGGGGAATAGGGTGCTCTAAAAGGTGTAGTGCCGGCGCGTTTGATTGTTCATTTGATGGATGCGCATGAAAACGAAAAAGCCGCCAAATCGGCGGCTTTTTGACATCTCGCTACTGAGCAGGGGTGGGTGTTGCTGAGTTTTCGTCCAGCGTTAGATCCGCGTCTAGTGTTGTGGTGACTTCAGGTGTGGCATATACGATCTTATCGATATACAGCGCTACAGCCATTTCGTTGCGCCAGTCCGCGCACTGTTGTGTAAAAGCATCCTCGCGCGCAACGCTTACAAGTTCGGCTTCAACATCGGCTTTGAGTTCCTCGTAGGGGACATCGCCAGCCTGCAGAGGCTCGATATACAGAATGATGTGATAGCCGTAGTCGCCCGCAATAAGTCCGGACAATGTCTGCGTTTTCTTGAATGCGAAACATGCGTCTACAAATTGCTCCGCAAACTGTCCGTCCCGGCATACGGCATAACCGTTGGGAAGTTCTGTGGAATCGCCGTCGTCGGAATATATATCCATGATCTGGTCAAAATTGGCGCCGAGCGGATCGAGCAGGGACAGCACTGCTTCCGCTTCTTCATGGATATCTTTCAGCGCGACATCGCGCACAGTGTCGGCCGCCGCATCTTCGCCGGCAGTACGTAGCGTTGCAATCTGGTTGATGGTTTCGCTGGAAAGTGCGATGAGTATGTGCTTGACATGTCGGTATCCTTTGGGAATGGTATACAGCGTAACCGAACTGTAAAAGTCCGACTCGAAAGCGGTTGGATCTTCCGCGTAGATCTCCCGGGTCTGTTCGACGCGTGTATCGTATGTGCTGCGCACCTGTTCTTCGGGCACGGTGATGTCCTCTGTAGTGTAGTCATATAAAGAATTCATTATATATTGATCTGTATATTCATCAAGCAACCGTTGCTCCGAGTATCCAACTTCAGCCAAATAGGCATCCATCGATTCTTGCACATTGGCGGCGAGCGAATCGCCGGTTAGCGTAGGATCGTTGGTCAGGGCTTCGCTTTGGAAATATTCATACAGACCGTCCATGGCGCTGTCCACTTCCGCCTGTATCTCGGCCGTCATTTCGTCGGTCAACTGATCAAGAGAAAGCTCCTTCGCCTTGATCAACTGCACATTTTGTTCAATGAGGCGATCCAAAATCAGATCGCGCAAGTATGCCACAGCATCCGCATTTGCTTCCGAAGTAGCGTCATCGATACCATAATAGATGGCATAGGAGTCAAATAATTCTCTAAATTCGGAATTATAGATGTTGACATCACCCACCGTAGCGATGACGGGATCAGTGGTACATCCGGCAAGAGCAAAAGCGGACATCAACATACAGAGGCAAAAAGCCAGTAGTTTCTTATGCAAAGTTCATCCTTTCCGCGGTAATCCGCATGCAAATCATTATCATTCTATGCCCGAGTTATGGCAACAATATGGATATTCACAAACTTTTGTTCAATTCGCCTATGCCTGGTGTACGACCACTTGCGCATAGGGGATGACGATTCCATTTTCGTCAAAAGCAAGTTTGACGCGTTCTTGGAAATCGAACAAAAGATCCCAGTAATTTTCCCGTTCGCACCACAGTACCACAAGGAGATCCACACCGTTATCGCTCAGTGAAGAAACGGAAACAGAAGGCTTGGGTTCATCAAGGCAGAGCGGATGTGATGCGGCGATACCAATAATGATCTGTTTGGCAAACGCCAGATCGTTCTCGTATGCAATGCTGATCGTTTTGCGGACGTTGCGGAACTTCTCGGTTGAGTAGTTGATCAGCGTTTGGCTTGTCATGGTTGCATTGGGTACGATGATGCGTGTGCCGCTGAGCTCAATGAGCACCGTTGACATCAATGAAATGCTGTTAACAGTACCGCTCTTGCCATTCACCTCAATATAATCTCCTACACGAAACGGACGGTTGAACAGAAGCAACAGTCCGCTGGCTACGTTTGACAGGCTACTTTGCAATGCCAAACTGATCGCAACGGCGGCGCCACCTAAAATTGTAATGAAGCTTGTCGTTGGTATTCCGATCGCGCCCGCTGCCGAGACAATCACGACAATTTGGATCGAGATCTTGACAGCTATGGATAGAAAGCTGAGCAACGTCGTATCAAGCCGGGATTTGGACATTCCCTTTTTGATCAATTTGCTGACCCAGCGGGCCACCGTGAACCCGGCGATCAATATTGCGATGGCGCCCAAAAGCCTTGGCGTGTAATTGATCAGCCATTGTTTAGCCAATGTCAGCGTATCACCCATTGTTAGCCCTCCTTTATCAGGCACAGTATAGCAGAGATACGAAGGCAAACGCAAACAAGCTCTGTGCATTTTATGGTATAATACTACTTAGGTATAATGTATAGTAAAAGTGTATATGCGTTGCTATATACCTGTTGGATATATACGGTTTATGCCCAACGTCCGAAGAAGAAGGGGATATTCGATGCTTTGCGATCTTCATGTGCATACCCGCCATTCCTATGATTCCCATGTGCTTATGTCCGCCTATTGCGATCGTGCAATCAAAAGGGGCGTCACGCATATCTGTTTTACCGACCATATCGATATGGATCCGAGGGATTCCGGGCACGGCCAATACAATCTTGACGCTTATTTTGAAGATCTGCACCGCGTACGCAACGAATATGCCGACAGGCTAACGGTATTCGCTGGGCTTGAATTTGCCGAACCGCATATTTACCGCGCCCTGTTCGAACGTGTAAAAAGATATCCCTTTGACTTTATCCTCGGATCGCTGCACTGGGTGCGCGGTCATTACCCCGCCATGTACGTCCGCTCCAGGTGGACGGAGGAACAAGCCTATGCGTATTACTGGGAGGAGATGGCGCACATGGTGGAAGCGGGCGGATTTGATGCGGTATCGCATTTTGATCTCCCCAAACGCTATTTGAAACGGACGATATACAACCCTGATTCAATGTGTCGTATCCTTGAAACCATCGTGCGAAACGGCTTGATTTTGGAAGTTAATACTTCATCGCTTCGCGCGGGAGCAGATGAACCGATGCCGGGCATGGACGTGCTGAAAATGTATTTGGAGGCCGGCGGCCTGTATGTAACCACGGGATCGGATGCGCATACGCTAGCGGATTTGGGTGCCGACATTGTTAAGATTCGGCAGCGGCTGCATGACGCTGGATTGCACACGGGCTACTTTGAAAACCGAACGTTCATAGAAGAGAATTCTCAATGAGCAGCGGGCTTTTTTTCGAGCAATATCCGGCAAGTAATGCATTGGCACCGCATCGGGGTATTGCCTCTGGTCACGTTTTATCGCACGGTATAACGGGCGAAAAACAAAGGAATGCACGCGTAGGATTGGCCACATTCATTGACGGTGAATCATCAGGGGTACAGGAGGGCAGAGGAAGGGAAGCATTGCTACAATAAAATTCGTACCAGATGCGACGAAGCCGATGAGAAGCACAGCACTTCCTGCGTCTGCATACAATGCTGATGAGGAAGTGGTGATGGTATGCGTAAACGTGGATGCAATGACGTGTTTTGGGTTGCCGTAGCAGGCGCGTTGGTTCTGGTGGGTATCATCCTGCTGTTCCTGATCCCGTCCATCGTCTGGCTTGTACTGCTTGCCGTTCTGGCGGGCATAGGACTGACATGCCTGTTCCGTACATTCTGAATCGGCTGTACGGCGCGCTTTTTATGTAGAAAACGTACGGATATGTCGATATAATAAAAACAGCCGGCGAGCAGTTGCTTGCCGGTTGCTGACATATTGGTCTTTGTTCAATGGCGCATAGAGGCGTTTTTTTATACCAGCCGCTGCACTTTTCCCGAACGCAAACACCGGGTACAAATCCGAATGGTACGCGGAGAGCCATCGATCATCACGCGAGCGCGTTGCAAGTTGGGCACCCATACACGGCGTGTTTTCTTATGGGAATGACTGACGTTGTTGCCGGCCCGCGTGCCTTTTTTACAGATTGCGCACACTCTAGACATGGTATGACACCTCCCTTTTTCAAACACGAGTATGATACCATTTCATTTTGGATATTGCAAGAAAAACTTAAAATTGCACGGTGCAATTATGCGAAAAAGACCGCCCATATTCGTTTTGAAGAATGAATATTGCCAATTTAACGGCATTGCGGTACAATGTTTGCACGGAAACGTTTCCGCAAACAATGGTTAGGAGGGCTGGCCGAATGAGTGTGTTAGTGAAAAACCAACATGGTGTAATCGAAGTTGGCGATAGCGTGGTGGCGAAAATAGCAGGCTTGGCAGCCACGGAATGTATGGGCGTGGTGGGGCTGGCATCTGCGGAAAGCAGTTGGGCGGATCTTTTACGCAAGGATTCTGTTGACAGGGGCGTTCGCGTACATCAGGTCAGTGAAGGAGTATTGCGCGTTGAAGTCAATATCGTTACGAAGTATGGCGTGTCCATCATCGCGGTTGCGGAAAATGTTATAGATGCTGTTAAATACAATGTGGAAAACATGACGGGCATGCAGATCCAAAGCGTGGATGTATGCGTGCGTTCCATTCGTGTTTAAGCATTCGCTGGAGGGTAAAAGGTGTCAAGTATGGTGATCTCAGGAGCTGAGTTGCGCGAGATGGTCTTTGTGGCCAGCGCCTTTTTGGATAAGCACAAAAAGGCCATTGATGCGCTCAATGTCTTCCCGGTGCCGGACGGTGATACGGGAATTAATATGTCCTTGACCATGCAGATGGCGGCCAGGGAAGTTCGCGAGGCCAAATCCGATATGGTGCAGCAGGTAGCGGATGCGGTCGCGCTTGGTTCGCTCAAAGGAGCAAGGGGCAACAGTGGGGTAATTCTCTCGCAGATATTCCGAGGATTTGCCAAGGGTTTGGCGAACCAAACGGTGATGGACGCAGATGCGCTCGCAAGGGCGATGCAGATGGGCGTTGAAGCGGCATATAAAGCGGTGATGCGGCCTAAAGAAGGTACCATACTCACGGTTGCGCGGATGATGGCGGAAGCGGGCAGACGTTTGGCCGATAGCGGTGGCGACGTGCTTGAAGTGCTTGATGCTATGTTGGAAGAAGGAGAAATAACACTTCAGAAGACGCCGGATATGTTGCCGATACTAAAAGAATCGGGCGTCGTTGATTCCGGTGGCACCGGTCTTTTGATTATTTTCCGCGGTTTTAAGATGTCGCTGGACGGCGAAGAAGTGCCGGAGGAGGAAGTAGTGAGTTTAGGCGGATACATTGTGCCGGTTGAAGGGGAATCGGTCGATCTTGAATATACGTATTGTACCGAATTCTTTATCAAAAACGCGGAGGGCAGTCTGACCGAACACGACGCACTGCGTTTGCGCGGTATGCTTGGAAAAATTGGTGATTGCGTGTTGGTGGTGGGGGAAGGAGAATTGTTCAAGGTACATGTCCATTCCAATTCGCCGGGCAAAGCATTGCAATACGGGTTGAGGTTCGGCAATTTATCCACCATCAAAATCGACAATATGAACGAGCAACATCGTTCCGTTTTGGATATGGATGAGGAATTGTTACCAAGCGCGAAACAGGGCGCGACGAAACCTGTTGGTATCGTGACCGTTGCGGCGGGGGAAGGCCTTTCCGAGATGTTCCGTGAACTTGGCGTGGATGTTGTGGTGGAAGGCGGACAGAGTATGAACCCCTCCATTGAGGATTTGGCAGCGGCGGTGGAAACTGTCAACGCTGAGTGCGTCATCCTGTTGCCCAACAACAAGAACATTATTTTGGCAGCGCAGCAAGCAGCGCAGTTACACGATGACATGCGCGTAGAGGTTATACCTAGCCTGTCCATTCCGCAGGGAATTGCGGCGGCCATTGCATACAATCCAGACGAAAGCGCTGATGCCAACGTTCAAGCGATGCAAATGGCGCTTGGAACCGTGCACAGTTGTCTTGTAACCTATGCGGTGCGCGATACGAAGCTAAACGGGAATACCATCAAACAGGGGGACATCCTGGGCGTGTTCGACGGAGATTTGACAACCAGCGGCAAGAGCAAGGAAGAGGTGTCGCTGGCGCTGCTGAAACAGGCTATGAAACCGGAATACGAGATGATCAGCTTGTTTTACGGTCAGGACATATCCGAAGAAGAAGCGGAGCAACTGGCCAAGAGCATCGAAGAGATGTTTGAGGAATGCGAAGTGCAGGTTTACAATGGAGGCCAACCGCTGTACTATTACATTTTCGGAGTGGAGTGAACGAAAAAGCGCCGAAAGGCGCTTTTTTTAAGCCGCCAAACGACTTCGTATTTTAATGAGTGAAGAATTCACAAGTATTGTGACCAACCCGTCGCACATGTCGGTGGATTTGAACGTATTTGGATTGGATGCTATTATAGGCTGTTCAATCCGGTATATTGCTTATAACCATATAAGACCAAATGGAACCAACGTCTTGGATAATGGGAATATTTTCATATTTGGGGGTGATTCGACTTGCAACATGCTATGGTGGCGTCCATTCGCGGCGTCGGGCCTAAGCGCGTCGCACAGCTGAACAGGCTTGGCATTTTTACCGCCGAGGATCTATTATCCCACTTGCCGCGCGATTACCGGGACCTGACAAGGTGTTCACCGGTAAACGATATGCGCACGGGTCAACCATGGTTCGGTCTGTTGACCATTCGCGAAGACGCAAAGCTGAACTATATACGGCGCGGATTGAATATGGTACGCGTTCGGGCAGGCGATCAAACGGGTGCGATCGTGCTATTATTCTACAATCAGCCCTATTATAAAAAAGCGTTACTCAGCGGCAGGCAATACTATGTGTACGGTACGCCGGTATACAACGGCGGTGAGGTTCGTCTCGTTAATCCGATGATGGAAACACAGGAGCAGAGCGAAGGGCTGCGCATGTTGCCGGTATACCGAACCACCACCGGTCTGTCCCAGTCTGTGTTGCGAAAGTGCATACGGCAATGCATCGTACAGTATGGCGATACCATCGAGGATGTGCTGCCACGAACGCTGCGTGAAAAATACAAGCTCATGAGTTTGCGCGATGCATACCAATTCATCCATTTTCCTGCAGTCGAAACAGCATGCGAAAGAGCCATCAACACGTTATCTTTCACCGAATTGCTGTTTTTGAGATTGTTCTTGGCGCATAAGAGGCAACAGCGCGGTAGGGCACAACCGCTTCCCGTTGTACCTGCGCGAAAACGCGCGTTTCTTAGCGTGCTGGGTTTTACGCTAACCGGCGCACAGAGCCGCACGATGGAGAATATCTCACAGGACCTTGCAAAGGACGAGCCGATGAGACGGTTGTTGCAGGGCGATGTCGGCAGCGGAAAAACGGTGGTAGCATTTTATGCGTTGTATGCGGCCGCGTCAAATGGCAAGCAAGGCGCCATGATGGCGCCCACAGAGCTTCTGGCACAGCAACATTATCGCAAGGGCCGGGCTTTGTTCGAAAAGTTGGGGCTGCGTACCGCGCTTCTATGCGCAGGTATGAAAGCAGCGCAGCGCAAGGAAGTGCTTGAGGATGTGCAAAAAAACCGCGTGCATATTGTGTTTGGAACGCATGCGTTATTGCAGCAGGGCGTAGCCTTTGCACAACCCGGCGTCATCGTGGTGGATGAGCAGCATCGTTTTGGGGTCAAGCAACGTGCAAAGCTGATGGATAAATCGGATCAAACACACGCGCTGTTTTTAAGTGCCACGCCCATTCCGCGTACGTTGGCGTTGATTGTTTACGGGGATTTGGACCTGTCCGTTATCGATGAAATGCCGCCGGGACGTATGTCCGTTAAAACACATGTTGTGCAGCCCCCAAAACAGAAGGACATGTACGAGTTCCTGGCCGAGCGTGTCGATAGGGGACAGCAAGGCTATATTGTTTGCCCACAGATCGAACAACAGGACGAAGGAGCGCTGATGCAATCCGCTGAAGCGTTGTATGGCCGGTTGAAAACGGACAAGCGCCTGAAAGTGGGATTATTGCACGGACGGATGAAAACATCACAGCGCAATGCTGTGATGGAGCGGTTCATGAACGGCGAAATCGGAGTATTGATCAGCACGACGGTGGTGGAAGTGGGCGTTGATGTGGCCAATGCGACGGTGATGATCGTTCAGAACGCTGAGCGGTTTGGCCTTGCACAGCTGCATCAGCTTCGTGGCCGCGTCGGGCGTGGCAGCGTGCAGAGTTTTTGTTTTTTGTGCACCGAAGACGGACAGAATCCACGTCTTATGGCGCTGTGTAACACACAGGACGGTTTTGAAGTTGCAAAAACGGATTTAATGCAACGCGGTCCCGGCGTGTTTTTGGGGGCGGAACAGCACGGAAGGGCGGATGTACGCATCAGCGGTATGCTGCGCGACGCAAGGCTTTTGCAACAGGTTATGGAGGCCTTTGAATGGTTGGGCACCCAGGACGCGACGGCTATCTCCGCGTTGACAAAGCACGCGATAATGCGCTACGAACAACCAATGGAGGATATCGCGCTGAATTAAATGGGCACAGCAAAATGATACAAAAAGGCGAGCTTATCGCCTTTTTTATTTTCCGGGCAATTTTCCCATGGTAATTAAAACAAATGAAATAATAAAAAATTTTATTACTGCAAAAAATACGCATAAAGATGTTCCGTATGATTGAGATTATTGTCGAATTGGTAGCGAATCCTGTCGAAAATGCCAAATGTTACATGACTAATGCACATTGAGCGGGGCAAAGTATGTATACATCAACGGAAAAGGAGGTGAATCTGTTGGCTACGAGCATGAGCAAAGCGAATGCAAAAAACGCGTTGGATCAGATGAAATTCGAAGTTGCAAGCGAAGTCGGCGTCAACCTCAAGCAGGGGTACAATGGCGACAATACGGCACGCCAGAATGGCACGGTTGGCGGATACATGGTGAAACGTATGTTTGACCAGTATTACCAGAAGAACGGTGGATAAGTGAAACGCGAAGTAGGTCAATGGACCCATCCTAAAAGAAAGGAGATTAATCATGCAAAGTGGTTCAAAAAGTCCGACGAAGGACAATGGCTCCAAGAAAAACAAGCAGGCACTTGCCAGTATGAAACAGGAAGTTGCCAATGAATATGGCATTAACCTCAAACAGGGCTACAACGGGGATATTACATCCCGTGAGGCCGGCCGCATCGGCGGCGGCATCACAAAACGTGTGATCGAGCAGATGGAGAACTCCATGTCAGGCAAGTAGTCGCTGCTGATCATGAACAGGCAACGGACAACGGTCCGTTCAAAGGCTGTCGATATCATCGGCAGCCTTTTCGTATTCTCTTGTTCGTTGTATCGTGCATTCATTTGGTAGGCGTATACAGGGAGCCAAGGCGGATCGAAAGTGTAGTTTAATGCAAAAATATGTGTAGAGAAAGACTTCTTGTCATTGTATTTAAGGCATTGACAAAAGTTCGCATATACGGTAGAATATCACAAGTTAGCAAGATAAAGCACTAAATTGTAAAAGCGGAGGTTGGTATGCCCAGATCCAAAGTGCAACTACCCGAAGGCGTACGAGATATTATCGGACTGGAAGCGTATGCCAAACGGCGAACCGAGCAACAAGCGCGCGAAGCGTTTTTGCTGTGCGGCTATCAGGAGATTGAAACCCCGACGTTTGAATACGCCACCGTATTTGACGGCGAGTTGGGTGATCTTCGCTTTGAAAATATGATGCATTTCTTTGACGCCGATGGCCGGATGCTGACCATGCGTCCGGATTTTACGCTGCCCTGTGCGCGAGTAGTGAGTGCCTTGCGTGACAGCTTTCCAACACCTGTGCGCGTATTCTACATTGGCAATGCATTCGGGTTGGAGCACAATACGGGCCACCAGCGCCGCGAATTTTCACAGGCCGGAGCAGAGCTGATGGGATTGGGCGGTGCGCAGGCAGATGCCGAAATTATCATGGTGGCGCATCAGGTGCTTGAAAATATGGGATTGACTTCATACGTGCTCGATTTAGGCCACGTAGGTGTTTTCAAAGCGCTGTGGAAAGCGGCCGGACTATCGCGAACACAGGCGGATGCACTCAGAGGCCTGCTTGACCAGAAAAATGAACTTGAAGCGCTGGATATGCTCAATGATTTGCGGGTGGAAGCAGGCATTCGAGATCAGCTGTTGAAACTCATCGATCTGTACGGTGGCATAGAAGTGTTGTCAAGCGCTAGAGAGGCGCTTGGCGTAGGGGGCTGCCAAAAGGCGTTGGATGAGCTTGAAAGCGTATGCCAAATGCTGGGCGACTGCGGATTGACAAATCGAATCACGATCGATCTGGGACATCTGACGAACATGGATTATTATACGGGGACCGTGTTCTGTGCATTGGCGGAAGGCGTGGGCAGTCCATTGCTGTCCGGCGGACGGTACGACGGCGTATTGGCGCAGTTCGGAAGACCTATGCCGGCAACGGGATTTGCGGTGAGTGTCAGCCGCGTCGTAAATGCACTGGAAAACAAGGGTGCATGGGCGTCTGCGCCACCGGCCTTTCTACTGGGCGCAAATGAACGGTACATGGGCGCTGCGCTATGCCAAGCAGCCATTCTTCGCCAACGCGGACAGGTTGTCATCACCGCTGTTTGCTCAACGGAGAAGGAACTCTATCAGAGGGCGGGGGAACTGGGTGTGATGCGTGTGCTGTATGTTGACGAAAACGGTGTTCGGGATTTGAATGAAGGGGAGATACGCCCATGAGCAAATTGACGGTAGCCATGGCAAAGGGAAGACTTGCGCAGCAGACAATATCCTTGTTCAAGCGGGCGGGCTTTGACGTATCCTGTTTTGCCATGGATAGCCGAAAGTTGGTTCTTGAGAACGGTTGTATGCGCATCTTTTTGGTAAAACCCGCCGATGTCCCGGTCTATGTCGAGCACGGTGTAGCGGATGTCGGCGTATGTGGAAAGGATACATTGCTTGAAAGCGATTGCGATCTTTTTGAAATGATGGATCTTGGGTTTGGCGTCTGTCGATTGTGTCTGGCGGGAAAGCCTGGCACAAAGCCGCATCAAAACGGCACGCGGGTGGCCACCAAATACGTTGGGTTTGCACGCAAGTACTATAGGCAGCGAGGTGAATCGGTGGAGATCATTCCGTTGGCCGGATCGGTGGAATTGGGTCCCATCACAGGATTGTCCGATGCCATACTGGATATTGTGGAAAGTGGCCGTACGCTTAGCGAGAACGGGCTTGTGGTGCTGGAGGATATATGCAGGATAAGCGCTAGGCTGTGCGTGAACCGCGTCAGCTTAAAGACCAAGACCGTATGCATCAAGGATCTATGGAAAGGCTTACGGCGGCACTGGAGGCTTTGGCATGATTGTGTATGGGACGGATGGCGTGCGCAGCGTACTGCAGCGGCTGAAACAACGTAGCGGAGGTGATTTATCCGGCGTTGTGGATGCGGTACGGGACATTGTGAACAACGTCAGGCAAAGAGGGGATGTAGCTTTGCTTGACTATGCGTTGCGCTTTGAAAATACCGACTATAGCATCACGCCGCTGCGCATAGCGGGCGATGAGATAGATGCGGCTTATGCATCATGTACACAGGAACAGATTGATGCGCTACGACTTGCCGCATCGCGCCTGCGCGCGTATCATGAAAAGCAGATTGAAACGGGATATACCATAGGCGAAAACGGCAGGCTTTTGATGCAGATCGTGCGTCCCATCAAACGGGTGGGCATCTATGCACCCGGCGGTACAGCCTCATACCCGTCCAGCGTATTGATGAACGCCGTGCCCGCGAAGGTAGCGGGTGTTGAACAGATATATCTTGCCACGCCGGCGCAAAACGGCGTGATCAGCCCGCTGATGCTTGTTGCGGCTAAAATAGCGGGCGTTGATGGAATTTTCCGCATGGGCGGGGCCCAGGCAGTCGCCGCCTTTGCGTATGGTACCGAAACAGTCCCCAAGGTGGACAAGATAACGGGCCCGGGCAATCGCTATGTTGCCGCGGCGAAGCGAGAGGTATTCGGAACCGTGGGCATCGATACCATCGCAGGGCCGAGCGAAGTGGTGATTTTGGCGGACGAATGGGCGGATCCACGCTATGTTGCGGCGGATATGCTGGCCCAGGCGGAGCACGATACGACGGCTGCCGCCATCTGTGTCACAACGTCAAAGGAATTGGCTCTACGGGTGGAAGAGGATATTAAGCAGCAATGCGTCAAAGCACAAAGGCGCAATATCATTGACGCATCGCTGAGAACCTACGGGGCGATCGTGGTGTTGGAGGATATGCAGGCGTGTCTTGATCTGGTCAACGACATCGCGCCTGAGCACCTTGAAATACACACAAGGGACGGGATGGATCTTCTGCCTAAAATACAAAACGCGGGCGGTGTTTTCATCGGGCCGTATACGCCGGAAGCGTTGGGCGATTATATTGCGGGCAGCAATCACGTATTGCCAACCAACGGCACGGCACGGTTTGCGTCGCCGCTGGGCGTATACGATTTTATCAAACGCATGAGCGCACTGGCATTTGACCAAGAAGGCTTGAACGAGGTTAAGGGCGCCATCGTGTCTTTGGCGGAGGCGGAGGGTTTGCCCGCACACGGAAAATCCGCTTCCATACGTTTTGAAAAGGAGATGAAATGATGAGGCAGGGCAGTATTTTGCGCGAGACAAAGGAAACGGGCATTGAGACAAGCATTGTGTTGGATGGCAAGGGCACTGCGGACGTTCAGACCGGTGTTGGTTTTTTTGATCACATGCTCACGCTGTTGGCCAGGCACGGTCTGTTCGACATAACCGTACGCTGTAAGGGCGATATTGAGGTGGATGCACACCACAGTGTAGAGGATGTGGGCATCTGTCTGGGACAGGCCATCAAACAGGCGTTGGGCGACAAAGCGGGTATCAAACGCTACGGGACGTTTTTTGTGCCCATGGACGAAGCGTTGGTCAGGGTATCGTTGGACGTGAGTGGTCGGCCGTATTTGGTATTCGATGCCGAATTTACAGCGTCCGCCTGCGGTATGTTTGATACGCAGTTGACCGAGGAGTTCTTCCGCAGCGTTGCCATGGAAGGCGGTTTAACGTTGCACATGAAGGTTCTCTACGGCAAAAATGATCATCACAAGATAGAGGCGTTGTTCAAAGCCTTTGCGCGTGCGCTGGACGTGGCAACAGCTATGGACGGGCGTTTTGATGATATTCCCAGCACAAAGGGCGTGCTGTAAAATGCTGGTGTTTCCTGCCATCGACATCAGAGGTGGACATTGCGTGCGCCTGATGCGCGGTGATTACGATAGGGAGACCGTCTATGCGGATGATCCCGTTCAAAATGGCCAAGCGTTTCATGGATGCAGGCGCCACACACCTGCACGTGGTGGATCTGGACGGTGCACGCACGGGGCAAGGCGAAAACCTTGATGCGATCATGCGTATTGCCAAGCTGGGTATTTTTGTGCAGACGGGCGGCGGTATTCGCACACAGCCGGATATTGACCGGCGCATGGATTGCGGCGTATTCCGCTGTGTGATCGGCACGGCGGCGGTGGAAAACCCGCAGCTTGTGGATTGGGCGGCGCAGAAGTATGGTAAGGCCATAGCGGTGGGCATCGATGCAAAAGACGGCCGCGTGGCGGTACGTGGCTGGGAACAAAGCGGCGACATGACGCCTGTGCAACTGGGAAATAAAATGAAGGCGGTGGGCATTGATACTGTGATCTATACGCAGATATCCCGCGATGGGATGCAAACCGGTCCGGATGTACAATCAAGCCTGAAATTTGCCGTATCGACGGGCCTTGCGGTCATCGTATCCGGTGGTGTGGGAAATGTACAGCATGTTCAAGCGGTGGAAAAAGCCGGGCTTGCCGGTGTCATCGTGGGCAGGGCACTGTACGAGGGGAATGTCACCATTGAACAGATACTGCAATATCATAGTACAACGTGAGGGAGATAGATGGACACAAAAGATAAAATACGATGGAATGATCAAGGCCTTGTTGCGGTTGTCGCTCAGGATGCGCAGACGAACGCAGTTTTGATGCAAGCCTATATGAACGAGGAATCGTTGCGGCTAACGATTGAAAGCGGTTATATGGTCTATTACAGCCGCTCACGGCAATGCCTGTGGAAGAAGGGTGAGACCAGTGGGCAAACGCAGGGCGTGGTATCGCTGTATGCGGATTGCGACGGGGATTGCCTGTTGGCTAAGGTCGTTCAAAACGGCGGCGGCGCCTGCCATACCGGCCACTATTCCTGCTTTTTCACACCCCTTATAGAAAAGCCGTGGCAGCAGGAAAGCGATGCACAGGTGCTCTTTGACGTAGCCAAAGTCATACGCGAACGTAAATTGCAGCCCAAGGAGGGCAGCTATACCAATTATCTCTTCAATGAGGGTATCGACAAGATTCTCAAGAAGGTGGGTGAGGAGAGCGCGGAGACCATCATTGCAGCCAAAAACAATGATGCGGACGAAATCGTTTATGAAACTAGCGATCTGTTCTATCACATCCTAGTTATGCTCGAACAGCGCAACGTACCCATGCAATCCGTTTTGACCGAATTGCGTAAACGTCAAAAAAGCTGAAGGCAATTGTTGACAACCCCATGCGAAGTACGTTATAATCACATTCGTTTGGGAACGCGGGAGCATAGCTCAGCTGGGAGAGCACTTGCCTTACAAGCAAGGGGTCACTGGTTCGAACCCAGTTGTTCCCACCAATATCTGGCCCGGTAGTTCAGTTGGTTTAGAATGCCAGCCTGTCACGCTGGAGGTCGAGGGTTCGAGCCCCTTCCGGGTCGCCAGCCTTGGTAGCTCAGTCGGTAGAGCAGTAGACTGAAAATCTACGTGTCGGTGGTTCGATTCCGCCCCAAGGCACCAAATGCGGTAGTAGCTCAGTGGTAGAGTGCCACCTTGCCAAGGTGGATGTCGCGAGTCCGAATCTCGTCTACCGCTCCACCGGGCGCCATAGCCAAGCGGTAAGGCAGAGGTCTGCAAAACCTCCACCCCCAGTTCAAATCTGGGTGGCGCCTCCAAGGAAAGATCCCCGAAATATACGTCTGAAAGGGCGTTTCGGGGTTTTTTTTGTTATAAAAACATTGGCAAAAAATGAACGTAAGTACCCAAATTCAGCATTATAACGTGGGCGCAGTTGATGAAAAATACCTAAAATATGCGTCTGTGTTGGCGTCTCAAGACTTTGTGTAACGGTCTGCAAAACCTCCACCTCCGGTTCGATTTGGGCGGCCCTTCCATGCGGTCATGAAGTCCGCATAAACGTGTCCTGCACAGACAGGGTGCGTTTTATCTATCAACCATTATGCCGGTATGTCATCACGGGGCTTTCAAGGAACGCACGGAAATGATATGATAAATAGAACAACAATGGACTGCTTTTCGCATTATCCAATCATCGGAGGACTGAAGGAGGAACATATGGAAAAAATCGGTTTTATCGGGTTGGGTATCATGGGCAGGCCCATGGCAAAGAACCTGCTCAAAAAGGGAAACGATTTTTTGATCTATGATATTGATACGGCTGCCGTGGAAGAGGTTACAAAAGAGGGCGGCCGCTATGCATCCTTAGCGGAGATTGGCGAACAATGCGATGTCGTTTTTACCATACTGCCCAACGAGGATATCGTAAAGCAGGTTCTGTTCGATGACGGAGGCGTCAACGAAACGATCAAAAAGGACGCCGTTGTGGTGGATATGAGTTCCGTCACCCCTGTCGATTCGAAGTTCTGCGCTCAAAAACTTGAGGGAAAGGGTGTTGAATTTTTAGACGCACCGGTCAGCGGCGGGGAACCCAAGGCGATTGATGGCACGCTCGCATTCATGGTGGGCGGTAAACAGGCAGTGTTTGACCGCATTATGCCGATTTTCATGCAGATGGGCACATCCGCGGTGTTGGTGGGCAATGTGGGAAGCGCTGTCATGGAAGCGAAGGCGCCGAGGATGATTGAGCGCAACTTTGCGCCGGGCGGCAAGATATCCATCAACCACAAGGATATTAAAAACGTGCTATCAACAGCACATGTGCTGGATATCCCGGCGCCCATGTCCGCGCAGCTTTTTGAAATCATGCAGAGCCTTAAGGTTCGGGGATTGATGAACGAGGATCATAGCAGTCTGGTGAAATATTTTGAACAGTTGGCGAATGTCGAAGTCGAAAAGGGGGCCAAATGATGGAGCGGCCTTCCGTCGATTTATTAACGAGCCAAAAGGCCGTGGATACGGATAGGATAGACGAACAACTTACAGCTGCACTCAAAAAACTGAACCGAAAAATCGTCGTTATCGATGACGATCCCACTGGCGCGCAGTCCGTGCACGATGTTTATGAATTTACCAATTGGAACAAAGAATCGTTCTTGGAGGGATTCCGGGACGAAAACAACATGTTCTATATCCTGACCAATTCGCGCAGTTTTCCAGAGGATAAAACAATACGGGTACATGAGGAGGTCGGCGCAATTTTAGCGGAGGCATCCGGCGAAACGCATATGGATTATGTGTTGGTAAACCGGAGCGATTCCACGCTGCGCGGCCATTATCCTCAGGAAACGACGGCTATGAGATCGGCCATAGAGAAAAATTCTGGTAAGCGGTTTGACGGAGAAATACTCCTCCCGTTTTTCATTGAAGGCGGACGGTATACCATCGACGATGTGCAATTCGTCAAAGAAGGCGAATATTTAACGCCGGCCGGACAGACGGAGTTTGCCAGGGACAAGACGTTTGGTTACAAGAGCTCACATCTTGGCGATTACGTGGAAGAAAAAACGCAGGGACGGTATAAGAAAGAGGACTGTACCTATATATCGCTTGCGGACATCCGGGACGGAAACATCGAAAAGATCAAACGGCAATTGCTTGCGGTTGAAGGGTTCAACAAGGTGATCGTTAACGCTGTCGCCTATTCGGACGTTAAAACCTTTATCATCGCTTTTGTCGAAGCCGTTCTTATGGGAAAGGAATTTCTGTTTCGCAGCGCAACGTCGCTGACCAAGGTAATAGGCGATATTAGTGATATGCCGCTTTTGACGCGGGATCAACTGATCAAAAGCGACAACGGCAACGGTGGAATCGTTCTGGTCGGCTCGCATGTGAACCGTACAACCCAACAGTTCAATGGGCTGAAATCCTGCAAAAAGCCGTTGGAATTCATCGAGTTTAATCAGCATCTGGTCTTGAAGGAAAACGGTCTTGTGGGTGAAATGCGCCGCGTTGTTAAGGAAGCGAACAAGCATATCGGGCAGGGTAGGAATGTCGTTGTGTATACGCGCCGCGATAGATTTGATCTGAACACGGACGATCGTGAAAAACAACTGGAAATCTCGGTGAAGATATCAAACGCCGTGACCGGCATCATTGCAAGATTGGGTGTGCGTCCCAATTTCATCATTGCCAAAGGTGGCAATACGTCCAGCGATGTTGCGACCAAGGCGTTGGGCATCAAAAAAGCTTTGGTTTTAGGGCAAATAAAGCCGGGCATACCGGTATGGCTGACGGGGGCTGAAAGCAAGTTTGTGAATATGCCCTTTGTGGTTTTTCCCGGCAACGTAGGCGAAGCCGGTACACTGTGTGAAATCGTGGATATTCTGTCCGTATAAGCCGCGGCGCGGCATTTCGATGTGTGACAGGAATCCGCCATGGAGGGCTTGACCCTATCTCAGACTTTGTATATAATGAAGCTCGATAGGGGAGTAGTCGGCACTTCGGTGCGGTATTGCCAACACACTGATAAATTGTATTTATCTGGCTTTATCTGAAATGACGAGACTTATCTGCGACGTATTGTTGCGGGTAAGTCTTTTGTTTTCTGGATGGGAGTGGACAAGCTGAACACATTTGATATCCTGCTCTTTGCAATGGGACTGTCTATGGATGCCTTCGCTGTGTCCATATGCAAAGGCCTGTCGTTTGGAACGATTACAATGAAAAAGGCTGGTACGGTGGGCTTATATTTCGGCCTGTTTCAGGCGGGTATGCCGATGTTGGGGTATGCGCTTGGCAGGGGATTCTATGAGCAGATCGCAGGCTTTGATCACTGGATTGCCTTTGTGCTGCTGCTGGCCGTCGGCATTAAAATGATTCGGGAATCAAGGGAAGAAACCAGTCACTATATGGCGACGGTTGGCGTCGGTGAAATGCTGGTGCTGTCCGTAGCGACCAGCATCGATGCGTTGGCCGTGGGCATAACATTTGCATTCTTCGGCCTGAATATTATACAAGCCTGTATGATGATCGGCATTACTACGTTTGTGTTTTCAGTGGTGGGCGTGAACATTGGACATATGTTTGGCCTGAAATATAAAGCACCGGCAGAACTGGCCGGTGGCTTTATTTTGATCGGAATCGGATTGAATACACTGATTGGACAACTTATTTGAACGATGTGCGCCTTTTTAAATTGTGTGGTATGTAGAGAAGCCCCGTAATGTAGTGAAATACTACAAAACGGGGCTATTTTAAATGTTCAGTCGTTTTCCTGCGCCCATTTGGTTAGCACCGGCCAGAGATATTTATTCTTAGTCCAAATGCCCGCAAATTGGGACAGCGGCAACGGGCAGCTGGTTGTTCCTGTCTCGATGGTAAGGGAAGGTATGCAGTGCTCCGAAAGGACCCAGTCCTTATAACCGGCGCCTTCGGTAATAGGCGTGTCCCGTATGGTATAGCCCGTGAGATTGCTGACGGTTTGGCCAAGGGAAAGGCATTTTGCATTGGCCGCGTCGGTAGCCAACGGGAAATTGATGTAAAGCACGCTGCCGGTTGAGTGATAGCTGATGGTAATGTCGAACGATCGGCTCTCCGTATACGCTTTGAGAGCCAACGCCTCCGGCTCTGAAAACGGCGCTTCGCCTTTGTACTCCACACCGGCGGGCAAAGATGCGCTTTCTTTTTCGTCCCAGCCGGAGGGAAATTGAAGATTGAGGTCCACGCCGTGCGCATTGGCTTTCCAGTGTGACAGATATGTGGACAATTCGGACGAACCGACCAGATTTAAGGTGCAGATCGCAAGGATATCTTCCGAACCGGATTTCGTTTGGCTGATGGCGATACCGTCAGGATTCACCATTGGGATGATATGGAACGAAACATCCGACATCCATTGCTCAAACGTTTGTCCGTCATAGACGGTACTTGGGTTGGCCAACATGTATTCGATCTGCATCATCACGAGATTGCAGTTCATGTTTTCACGGCCGTGTATACCGGCATGGATGAGGATATGGAACCTTGCATCGCTGTCGCCGACAATCAATACGGGTAGATCCCGGCCTTCAACGCTGGTACCGATGGATGAAACTGAAATTTGATCGGGATAACGCGCACGAAGCGCCTGAATATCCTGCTGCATCGCAGCGTACGAATAAACGGACACGGCCTCTACGATAGAATCCGGCGTATCGTCCGAAGAAAAGCTCGCAACGATATAGGGCGCACTGCACCAACCGATTAGTCCCTTATACTCAATCCTATACCAAGAGCCTGAAACCGTAAGAATATTGACGTTTGCCCCGCGCGGAATGCTTCCGACTTTTGAATAGGAGGTACTGGGCCCGCTGCGGACATTTAAGGAGGTGGAAACGCTGCATATGCCGGTTCCAATAGTATCGGGCGAATCGGGAGACGGTTCCTGTGGGTTCTGATCATCATTCGAGGAATGGAGCGTTACCTTGATATACCCGTCGCTGACCCAACCGTGGCGGCCCTTGTAATCCAATTCAACCCAGCCGGAGCGCACGCTGTAGACTGTGAGGACATTACCGTTGTACACCTTTCCGATCCTCGAATAGGAGGTGCCGGGCCCACTGCGAACATTCAGACTGCTGGACACTGACACCTTTCCGGTGCCAATGCCTGACGATGACGTGGCGGACGGCGCAGGCGTTGGTGTGGGCGTTGCAGGGGTCGTGGGCGTAGGGGCAGGGGTAGACGGCGTTGGTGTAGCGCCGGGATTCGGCGTGATGGGCGTAAACGCGACATAGGAACCATAGATCCAGGCAGTTTTGGAATTATAGACAATCCGGTACCAGCCGCTTTTTGTTTCATAGATCACAACAGATGCTCTGTTGGGCAACGAACCTAGCTTGGCGTAGCCGGTAGAGGGGCCTGAGCGTACATTCAAAGAGCCACCGCTTGTCCTAACGATTCCTTGGCCGATGGCATCGGGTGAATCCGTCGTATCCCCAGTATCCGGATCCGTTGAAGCGGTGAAGTTAATGTATTTGCCGCTACACCAACCGGCGCTGTTTCCAAAAGCAATTTGGTACCAACCGTTGCGTTGGTCATATACAACGACGCGGGTACCCCGTTTGATCGAACCCATTTTGGAATACGATGAAGAGGGCCCCGTGCGAACATTAAGGCTGCTGGCAGTACAAACGCCGGTGCCAATTTGGGCTGCATGCGAATGGGCGGATTGGACGGGGAGAAATACCAGCACCATCATACAGACCATTAATATGGCAAGCGAACGATTCAGTCGATAGACACCTTTACAATGCACGGATTCAATTCCTCTCATTCCGTATTATTATAGTCAAAGATGAAACGATTGTAATAAAGCTGACCGGTTGGCGAAATTATTTTCCGGAAGCATACGCTTCCTGTATTGCCGTCTGATGCAGCGGACATACTTTATTGGTATTATGGGTTTTCGAACCGATAAAGTGCATGCAGATCTGTCCGCTCATGCCGTTGTCCCGAATGCTCTGGCTACTGTGCGGCATGCCGTTGATGGAAGCGGCATAGGCTTGTCCGTTGATGATCACCCATACTGGTCTGCGAGACCATGACCACCGGCCACCGTAGCACCGCTTCAGCTTTGCCGTATCCTCTCTTGTCGCCGGCTCAACATCAGCATGGTTCGTACCGCGCCAGTATTTCATGCGCATAACTGTACCAGTACGCACATCGATAACGGTGGTATAGGAGCCCTTTTCCCAAATGTCCTGTGCGCCGCCCGCTCCAAACCAATCGATCAACTGAACCGTTCCTTTGATGGAGTCGATCAACTCCGTATCGCTAACGTCTGCATTGACAGAAGAGGTCTCCGGTTCCTCGATTTTCGTTATTTTTATATATTTGCCGCTGACATACCCATTCAATCCATCGCAACTGATGGCGTACCAACTGCCGGATGTACTCATGATATCCACGACAGTCCCGTTTTTGAGCCTACCGATTTTGGTATAAGATGCCCCCGGGCCTTTGCGAACGTTTAATGTTCCCCCTGAGGTGTATACCAGGCCTGTGCCGACAGGAGCCTCATCGTTAACCGACTCGTCTTCATCGCCATCTTCCTGCGTTTGTTCCTGCGCTTGTTGCTTTGTATCATCGACCGAATTGCTGCCAGAAGTTGTCTCGGTATAAATAGCGTAGGATTCCTTGATCCAGCCCTGTGTACCGTTAATGTGAAGCATAAGCCATCCATTTTGTTTTTTAAAAACATCATGACGACTGCCTTTGGCAACGGAACACAGGCGCCCAAATCCCGTGCCCGGTCCTTTGCGCACGTTTAGCGGGCTGCTTTTCGTGTTGATGACGGCACTGCCAATTGCCGTATTGTCCGTGGTATTATTGTTTGTACTTTTTGTATTATTTACAGCAACAGTTTCAGCTTCGGCTGTATCATTCGTCTGCGCTGACATTTGAATGTTTTTCAAATACTTGCCGGACACCCAGCCTTTGGTGGAATTGTATCCGATCTGATACCAGCTGTTTTGCTCGTCATATAATGTAACCGTTTGATTCCTGCGGATCGAGCCGATACGACCGTAGGATGTAGAAGGTCCTTTTCGAACAGTTAATGAACTGGCACCACACGTAGCAGTGCCAGTGTATGTTTCAGACGCGGAGGGCTCAACCGATGAATTGTCCGCTTGTGACAATGTCAAATATTTGCCGCTTGACCAGCCGACACGTCCGCTATAATCAAAGCGATACCAACCGCTCTTCTCTTCAAGAACCGTTACAACATTGCCTGTCCGTAATGAACCAATCTTGGAATAGCCGGTACTTGGTCCCGTCCTAATGGCCAGTCCGTTGACCGTGCACGTGGCGGAGCAGGGTGGCGATGCGGCTGCAAAACCAACACACGCTGGCGCTAATATCAATAGCACGGCTATGGCAATGATCAGAATATACAAACGCTTTTGGAAAAAGTTGTTTTTTGATCGCAATGTAAGAACTCCTTAATAAAACAGTAACATATATCATATATTAACCCATTCCTGTCGAATTATCAAGCGTGCATGGTGAATGCGAGGATACTGGATACGCGAAAATCCGACGTATGGCAGACTCTTGACGAATGGAATTGCTATGATATACTAAAAAGGCGTCAGCGCCGGAGTGGCGGAATTGGCAGACGCATGGGACTTAAAATCCCACGCTCGCAAGAGTGTACCGGTTCAAGTCCGGTCTTCGGCACCAAAGAGCCACCATGTGCGTTACACAAAACGCGATGGGGCTCTTTTCCATATGATGGTAGCGACGCATGAATGTAAGAATGCTCGTATCGCGATAGAATCACACATTACATAAACGTAAACTTAAAATATACAGATGATAGAATTGAGCGGAAAAGCTTTTGCTGTGTAAGTATACCAATAAGATTGTATACGTAAACGATTTAAGGATGAATTCTGCGATATCCAGAATAAAATTTTGCATCGAGGGGGAGGAAAATGCTGGTATCCTATAATGTAAACTAATAATATAGATAATGTCAACATGCGATTCATGCCTTAAATCAGGCAAACAGGTCAATGAGAACGGATTGACGAAGGTTTTTTGTTGCGACAAATATGTTTAACGATAAATAGACAACACTCGAATAGGAGACATATGAAGATCGTTAAAAAGGTATGACAAACGGCAGATGCCGAAATACAGCAAATTAAAATGCAAGAACCGAACGAAAATAGGTTAATAACGTAAAGATTTGTCGTAAAAGCTCATATTTTCGATTTACATCAATGCATCAAATGCGTATAATAATTAATTAAGAAATACTGAGAAATATTTCTTTTGGAATTATAGAGTTACATCCGTGGAATGGCGAAGTAACCTATACAATGATGGATGCGTTAAGGAGAGGTGAATCGATGTTTGAGGAAGATGTTCTTGATGTGATGGCTGAAAAATATCCGCTCTCCAACAGCCAGACTAATATCTGGAACCTCGAACAGACCTACCGGGGAACCTCTATCAACGTTATCAGCGAAACGATTCGAATCAGGGGAACGTTTGATATTACGATCGTTCAAAAGTGTTTGAACCTCATTCTTGCGGCTGATGGATCGTTGCGCATGCGGGTAACGCTTGTCGACCAAGTGCCGATGCAGTATGAAGCGCCCTATCGAAAACAGCAATTTCCCGTATATGATTTTACTTCAACCGATGAATCCGGAATCCATTATTGGGAAGAAGCCGCTTCCCGTGAAGCGATGCCGGTTTTGGATCTGCCACTTTGCCAATTTTCTATTCTCAAGTTTGGCGTACACGAGGGCGGCCTTCTGATTCGCACGCATCATTTAATCTCAGACGGTTGGTCGCAGGTTCTATTGATCAACCGTATTGCGGATACATATCTTGCATTGGTGGCCGGGCAACAGGTCGAACTGGAAGTTGCGCCATGCTATCGCTTACACGTGGAAAACGAAAAACAATACCGCCTGTCCAATACCTACGTTAAAGATCAGGCATATTGGGCGCAACGTATGGCGCTTGACGCGCAGCCTGCTTCGTTAAAGGCTTATGCCGGTGCTGCGGTCAGCCCCATCGGATGCAGGGTAACATTCGAATTTTCCCAGATGCTCAGCCAGAAAGTATTTACCTTCTGCAACCAGTATCGGGTGGCGCCTTTTGCGGTGTTTTATATGGCGCTGGCGATATATATTAAACGCATCGGTGGCGCGGATAAATTTAGAATTGGCGTCCCCATCTACAACCGCACCAATGCCGTAGACCGGGAGACCAGCGGGATGTTTGTCAGTACGCTTCCGTTTGTGGGTGAAGTGGATGATAATTGGAGTTTTTCCGAATTTATGGAGCATCTGACGGAACAATGGTATGACATGTTGCGTCATCAGCGCTATCCGCTTTCGAATATCGTGGATTTAGCGGCCGGGAGCGACAGGCAATTCCAGTCGGAACCGCTGTACCATATCGCCTTGTCCTTTCAAAACAGTCGAATTTATTGTAACAAGAATGCCTCTATCCTGTTCTCCGGCCAGTGGAATTACAGCGGTTATCAGGCTGAACGTCTGTGCATTCATTTGAGCAATATGGAGAGCGACAGGCGTTACACGGTAAACTACGATTACTTAACACAGATGTTTTCCGAGCAAGAGATCAAGGGTTTCCACCATTATCTGATGACCATCCTTTCTCAAGCGCTCGCTGCACCTCATAAACCCATTTGGCAACTGCCTGTGCTGGGTGTTGCCGAGCAGGAAAAAGTGATCTTTACTTTCAACCGTACCGAGCCCGCCCGACAGGATACGACCATAGGTGAGCGTTTGCGGTATGTTTCAAAAAGGCACGCCAAACGCGTAGCTGTCATCGAAAACGGCGTGCGTACAACATATGAATCGTTGTTTGATCGCGCCAATGACGTGGCACACGCCTTGTCGGACAAGATCGTGGTGGGCGGGGACCTTGTGGCCGTTCTGCTTCCAAGAAGCGCCGATCTTTTTGCATCAATGGCAGGCATTGTTCAGGCAGGCCATGCATGGACGCTGCTCTCGACAAAATGGCCGGGCAAGCGGACGGAGGAGGTACTGGCGGACAGCGGTGCGCATGCGCTGATAACGACGAAGGAAATGGCGCAAAAATTGCATATAAACGATGATATATCGGTTATAGAGATTGACGCCTTGTCTCATGTGGAACAGCGGCTTGCATTTGCCCAAACAAAATCGAATGATTTGGCCTATGTTGTATATACATCGGGTAGCACAGGAAAGCCCAAGGGCGTTGAAATTGAGCAACACAGCCTTTTGAACTTCTGCCACTGCGTCGAATCGCTCTATGGTCATGATGCAATTCTTTCCATCTGCAACGTCAGTTTTGACGCGTTTATCATAGACAGCATATGCGCGCTGTACCATGGACGCACCGTCGTATTGCCGGAAGAGGGCGATATTGAGAATCCCGGTAAACTGGCCGCCCTGATACGACGTTATGCCGTGGATTTCTTATCCATGACGCCGTCTCGCCTTATGACCTATTGTAAGGATCGTGAATTTTGCCGCACACTGCGCCGGGTGGAGAGCATAATGTGCGGGGGCGAACACTTTCCCAACGAACTTCTTAGGTTGCTTAAAAAGCATTCAAAAATGCGTATCCACAATCAATACGGCCCATCGGAGACCACCATAGGGGTTAGCTATTGCCTTTTGAATGAGGCATCGCGCATCTGCGTCGGACGACCCATGCCAGGGTGTCGGCTATATGTATTGGATGATCATCGTCAGCCGCTGCCCATCGGCGTATTCGGAGAGCTCTATGTAGGCGGTTTGTGCGTAGGGCGAGGATACCGGCATGCGCCGGAAATGACGGCTGAGGTGTTTGTAGACAATCCATTTGAATACGGTGAAAAGATGTATCGAACAGGAGACATTGCCTGTTGGACTGGCAGCGGGGAAATCCTGCTGCGGGGACGTAAGGACGACCAGGTGAAACTCAGAGGGTTGCGCATAGAGCCCCAGGAGGTTGCTGCACGGTTGTCCATGCACGAGGATATCGACAGAGCGTTTGTACGCGTATACCAAGAGCATGGACAGCAGACGCTAGTGGCGTACTATACATCAAGGCGGGCTATAGCCGAGCATGAATTGTTGGCGTTTGCGGCCACGTATTTACCCGTGTACATGATCCCGTCGTTTTTCCAGCGGTTGGAAAGTGTGCCTATGACCACAAACGGCAAAATCGACTTTACGCGTTTACCCAAACCCATGCTGCATACAGGTCAAACGGTGGCTACGACCACAACGCCGACACAGCAGCGCATTATGCATATCTTCTCCCGCGTGCTGGGAAGAAGCGACATCAACGCAACGTCCGATTATTTCAAATGCGGCGGCAACTCGCTCAACGCGCTGGAGACACTGGCCGCCATTGAGGAGGAATTCGGTGTCAGGCTGCGTACAGCGGACCTGTGGACCTGTCGCACGGCCACCAGGTTGGAAGGGTACATCATAGGAGAAAGTGTGCCACAGCAAACGGTTCAAGGCATTGAACGGGCACCAAATCTGTCCAAATATCCGCTTACATCAACGCAACAGAGTATCTTCGTACAATCCAACATGGATTCGACGAAGTTGGCCTACAACATGCCCGGGGCACTGCGATTTCGCGCTGGTTTGGATAGGAAGCGTCTCCATACCGCCATGCTCAAACTGCTGAAAAACAATACAATTCTGCGTACCCGCTTCCCAATGGATGGTGACGGAATCCACCAGATCATAGAACAAGACGTACCGTTTGAAATTGAGACGCTATACGCCGATGATATACAATCCGTGACAGAACAGTTCGTGCGCCCGTTTGATTTGGGAAGAGCGCCGTTGTTCCGCGCCGCATTGTGGCACGAAGATGAAACGACGGATGTGTTGTTCATCGACATGCACCACATCATCGGCGACGGATTGAGTATGCCTATCCTGTTAAAACAGCTTGACGCACTCTACCGTGGGGAAACGCCGTCCACGCCCGAAGTGGATTTTAAGGACTATGCGTATTGGAACTTAACGCGGCAAAAAAACATTCCCACGCAGTTGCAGGATTACTGGCACAATGAGTTGGGTGGATTCGAAGGACCGCTCGATATTCCGTTGGATGCGCCACGACCCAAACAGTTTGATTTTAAGGGCGATAAGGTAATTGCATTGCTGCCCAAGGAAAAACAGCAGCAGTTGGAAGCGTATTGCGAACAGAGGGGATTCTCGCCTTACATGCTGTTTGTGGCTGCGTTCGGCATTCTGTTGTCGAGAGCATCCGGCTGTGAAGATATCGTTGTTGGCACGCCGGTGGCCGGGCGCCCCCGCGGCGAGTTGATGCAGGTAATTGGAACCTTCATTCAAACGCTTCCACTACGTTTAAAACCCAAAGCCGATGTGGCGTTATTGCAATATCTCGAACAGGTGAAGACATCCGTATTGGGGTTGATGGACCATCAGGATATGCCGCTAGAATCCATAATTTCCATGCTCGACAAACCACGTGAATTGGGCCGCCACGCATTGTACAATACAATGGTGACCATGCGGCCTGTGGAAGAGGATGCTTACAACCTCGGCGGGCAAAAAGCACAGGCCATTGAACTGCCCACACACACGGCCAAGCTGGATCTGTCCCTTGAGATTATGACAAAGGGCGGAATATATGGTTTTGCGTTCGAATACGCAACATCGCTGTATCATAAGCGAACCATTGAATACTTTTCTCGAAGCTTTCTATCCATTGTGCAATCCATTCTCGACGGCGAAGCGGCGACAATCGCTCAGGTTGACGGTGTGGACATACAGGACCGCATCCGGCTGTTTGAAAACCCATACCATTTACGTACGCCGTTTGTCGATCTGCCATTGGACAAGCAGATTGAGCGCATGGCACAACTCATACCGGATGCGCCCGCCATGGTATTTCACGAACAGACTACAAGCTATGCCGATCTGATGCGGCGCGCACGACATATAGCGGGGAGATTGGTGTTACACGGCGCTGAAAAAGGCGATACGATCGGGTTTGCACTTTCTCGCGGCGTGGACTTGATCGCTGCGATGGTGGGTATTATGCAAATCGGTTGTGCGTATATGCCCATGTTGGCCTCGTTCCCGAATAACCGTCTTCGATATATGGCGGAAACCGCCGGTGCGAAGCTTGTGATTTGTGATACTGCTACGCAGGATCTGTTGCCGGCCGATTGGCCGTGTCGCCTTGTCACCATTGAGGGTGATGCCGCTGCTTTTACGCTCCCGGAGGATCGAAGCGGCGACGATTTGATGCATGTGTTGTTCACCTCAGGATCCACGGGCATGCCCAAAGGTGTGATGCTACACCACAGGGCGTTGGCCAATCTTCACGCAGCGCTGACTCCGATGTTTGACAGGGCGAAGGGGAATGTGCTGTGTACCACAAACGCTATTTTCGATACGTTCATCACCGAATCGCTGTTGCCACTTTGCCATGGCCGTTGCATCGTGATGGCGGATGAGGAAGAGATGATGTTGCCGTGGCGCATGGCGGAACTCATTGAGCGTGAGAACGTCCGCATTATGGCGCTGACGCCATCGCGCCTGCAGATGTGCTTGGGCAACGATGCGTTTGCCAAGGCCGTGGGCAAACTGTCCATGATGGTGTTGGCCGGAGAAGCGCTGAGCATTTCGCTCAAGGAGAAACTTCGGGCATTGGGCGAGCTTTGCATCATGAACCTGTATGGTCCCACCGAAGCGGCGGTATATGCGACCATGGCGGACGTCACAGAACGCGTAGATATGGTCATCGGAAAACCGTTGGCTAATTGCAGGGCGTATGTGCTCAACGATCAAAAACAGCCCGTCATGCCAACCGCGCTGGGTGAATTGTATCTAGCAGGGGAATGCGTTGCCAGAGGTTACATCGGACAGGAGGCGTTGACCAACAAATCCTTTCTGCCAGATATACGGTTCCCCGGCCAGCGGATGTACAAGACGGGCGACAGCGTACGCCTGTTGCCCGACGGAAACCTTTCGTTTATTGGTCGCAGGGATGACCAGGTCAAGCTCAACGGGCAACGGGTGGAATTGAATGAGATCACCGACCAGATCATTGCCTCTCATCTGGTGCACGAAGCGGCGACAATTGCGTACCGGGTGGACGAAGAACATCCCATGAAATTGCGGCTGTACGCAGTGGCCGACGAGGGACGCACGGTAAGCGAGAAAGAGATACGTGAGTATCTCAGCAAAGAATTGCCCGCGTATATGGTGCCGTCTCAAATCATACTCGTTGCGTCTTTGCCCCGGACGGCAACGGGAAAAACAGATATCAAGGCGCTGCAGCGCGACGCCATGGCAAAGACGGTATCTTTGAAAGATCAAACACAGAAAGAGCCATTACAAGAAGTACAAGATGACAAGGCAAGGGCCGAATCAAAAGATCAATCGATGGTGGATGAAGCGAAAGTAGCTACGAAACACCGGCAAGACACAAGTCCACAAGGGCAGGATGAAGCCATACACCTTGTGGAAAATGAGACCAAAACTGCAAGAACATTGCAGATGTTTATGCGCATGCGGGAATCTAACAATGATCAGAAGCCCAGTGTTGCGATGCCCTCACAAAAAGAGTCAACAGTAAAGGCCAGTACATCCGTTGAATCTGCATTGATGGATGATTTAATACCGTTATGGCGGCAGGTACTGGTATCCGAAGATGTCAAAACCAATGTGTCTTTCTTTGAACAGGGCGGCACGTCCTTAGGCGCATTGCACTTGCTCAGCCTGTATTTCAATCAAAAACTCACCATGACGTTGACACAGTTTTACGACAATCCCACCATTGAGGCACAGGTGCGCTTGCTGCAAACAACGAATTCTATAACGAATTCCATAATGAAAGCTGAGGTCGGTGTCCAAGCCGATACGGTTTCAAGCGAAACAGAAAAAGATACGGTGGATGTCCCCATACGTCTGGCACGGGCGACGGTACGCGATGCGGTACTGTTGACCGGTGCCACGGGGTATTTGGGCGCACATCTTGTCAAAGCGCTATTGGATGCGGGCACACCAAACGTTGTTTGTACCGTCCGGCAGGGCAATGCGGCGCGGTTGTGGGATATGTTGACATGGTATTTCGGGTCGGCTTGGTTTCGGCAGAACCACAGCCGTATAACGGCGGTAGCCGGCGATGTAAAGCTCCCTCTTCTTGGCATCGATTGTGCTTTCCATGCGGACACGCTTGATCGAGTAGGCAGCATTGTGCATGCGGCGGCGGATGTCCGACATCAGGCGCAGGATGACGGCCACTTCAAGACGAATTATGAAGGTACCAAGCATGCTATCGAACTTGCAAAAGCTTGCAATGCGACGTTGTGCCATATCTCTACCATCAGCGTCAGCGGCGAATATATCATAAACAATACAAACAAAGAAGTTTACTATTATGAAACGGATCGGGATATCGGTCAGAATTGGCGTGACAACATCTATGTGAAGACAAAATTTATGGCGGAAAAACTCGTGTTTGCCGCCATGGATTCAGGGCTACAGGCAAAGGTGCTGCGCATAGGGCGCCTTGTAGGTCGCAGTAGCGACGGCGTTTTTCAACGCAATGCACAGAACAATGCGTTTCTCGGTTTTATCAGAGGGTTGCAATACTTGGAACAGATGCCCGCGTCGTTTGCGGATATGCCCATTGAAATAACCGCGGTGGATGAATGCGCACGTGCGATCGTAGCGCTGCTTGGCGGGGAACAGCCGGTATATCACGTTATCAATCCCTATCCTCTTACATTGCGCGAACTGGTAAAGAAATTGGGCCATTCCGTAACGGACGTGGAGGATGCGGTGTTCGAACGTCATCTGATGCAAAAACTCAACAGCATTGAATTTGAAAAACTCGCCCCACTTGTGGACGTGTATAACCGGATGGTGAACCACAGAATCACCATCACGCCCGAATGTACTTTGACGGTGAAGGAGCTTGCCATGTATAGTTTCAAGTGGCAGAAACCGGAAATAGGGATACAGTTGGCCTCTTTTAGCATATCGGCCGAAGCTGGCCGAAAAGGCGGTGATTGAAATCGTTTCGGATTTAGTATTCTGGATATTCGTTGTGTTTATTGCCCTGCTTGTCGTATTCATGATAAAAATTAAGAGTAGCGGTGAAATACAGCTATTGCAAAAACTATATTTGGTCGTTTCGGCCCTGTTCATCAGTTGGATGATTGCGCTGATTGCTGTGAAGTTCACCGATCCGCAAAACCTGGAGGCGCTGTACGTTTGGGATTCATTGATGTATCTGGGCACGGGTTTTTTGCCCACCATTTCGTTGATGATGGTGCTTGTGTTCACGCAGGGTCTTGGCCAGCTGCGCAAGTCATACATATGGTTGCTAGTCGTTCCCGCCATCACGAATATCATGGTGTGGACAAACCCGATGCACCATCTGTTCTACCGCGTATTTGCTGTTGTGGGTACGGATGTCGTATTTGGCCCGTTCGTATACGTATCGGGCGTTTACAGCGTGAGCTGCATGGTGGTCTCCATCGGTATGATGATGAACTTTGCCGTCAAGAGCAAAAGTCCGCTGTACATCAAGCAGGCCATCATATTCCTAATCGGCAGCCTGATACCGCTTGTGGTCAACGTGTTCATGCTGCTGCGCGTGATGGAGCCATCCATCGTAACCACGCCGTTGAGTTTTATCGCCACCATCGTATGCCACGGGTATGTGATCTATCGATTGCACTTTTTCGATATACGTCCGGTCGCGATGCAGCAGGTATTAAACCTGATCTCGGACGGTTATCTGGTCACCACCGAAAAAGGTCTGATTGTCAATTTCAACACGCAGTTTCGAGATATATTTGGCAGTCAAAGAGTAGACATCATTGAAGAAAACAAGTTGCTCTCAAACTGTTTAAAAGACGAAGATGTTGAGAACAAAACCGGGATCTACAATCTGTTAACCTCCATCGATTCCAGCAGAAAAACCAAAACGAATATCTATTACGAACAACCTGTCAACGTCTATGAAGAAGGGGAGTTGATCAAACGCTTCTATATGGTGGAAATCAAACCGCTTTTAATCTATGAAAGACTATCGGGTTTCATCTGCATATTCAAGGATGTCACGAAGGTCAAGGAGAGCATGCAACGGCTGCAAAACAGCCAGGTTCGCATGATGGAGCGCGAGAGACTGGCGTCGCTCGGACAGATGATGGGCGGTATGGCGCACAACCTGAAGACGCCGATCATGAGCATTTCGGGAAGCACAACCGCCGTTGAAAACCTTGTGGAAGAATGTGTTGTTAGCATGGGAGACCCGGATGTAACCCGTGAGGACTATAATGAGATATATTATGAGATAAACGAATGGCTGCAACGCGTCCGCGTAGCGTGCACGTACATGTCGGATATCATCAGTGCCGTTAAGGGGCAGGCGACGAATATGAACGTCTCCAACGATACGGATTTCTCGACAGAGGAGATGCTCAAACGCGTAGCCCTTCTTCTTCGGCATGAATTGCAAAACAACGGATGCAGCATCACCATCGATAAGAGAATAGACGGTGATGTTTTACTGCACGGCGATATTAACAATCTGGTTCAGGTGGTCAACAATCTCGTTTCCAACTCCGTTGATGCGTTGGAACCCAAGGGCGGCGGCGTGATCACAATCGGCATTGATGCGGACGAGAAGGAACTAAACCTGACCGTTATGGATCATGGAACAGGTGTTCCACCCGAGGTAAAACAACGCCTGTTCAAACAGATGATCACAAGCAAAGGAACGATGGGAACGGGCCTTGGAATCTACATCTCCAACGTGGTGATACGAGGCAAATTCGGCGGAGAGATGTGGTTTAAAGACAATGAAGGCGGCGGATCCATCTTCGGTATTTCAATCCCCAGAGAAAGCGTCAGATTCATAACACAAAGGCAAATGGAGGTGATTTCATGAGAAAAAACAGGACTTCAACCGAGCAAAATGAATTCTCCATATTGACCCTTGATGACGATGAGATTATGACGGTTACGCTGCAAGCGTATTTCCAGTCCACTGGTTTTAGAGTGGACGTGGAGAACGACCCGCTGGTTGCTATAGAACGCATACGCGAAAATGATTACGATATTTTATTGTTGGATTTTTTAATGACGCCCATATGTGGCGATGCAGTCGTTTCCAGAATCCGGGAGTTCAACAAGGACCTTTTCATTATACTATTAACCGGACACAGGAGCTTGGCGCCGCCCGTAAAAACCATACGCGAGCTGGACATACAGGGCTATTATGAAAAGAGTGACAGGTTCGACCAATTGGAATTATTGGTGGAATCTTGCGTCAAGGCCATTCGGCAGATGCATACCATTTCTCGGTATCGGGATGGCTTGAGTCATATATTAGATGCCATTCCGGAGATATACAAGATGGGTTCAACGGATGAAATTCTCGACTCAATTCTTCAAAATGCCATTGCGGCGCTTAATGGGGAAGAGGGATTCATCTACCTCGACCGGAATTTGGTGCAATACGACGAGCAACCGGACGACGCGCCCGTGGAGAAAAGCCGGTTTTACAGGGGTGTCGGTCAATACGAGGATTTACACAAAGTTGACGTTGAAAGAATATGGGAAGACATGGACAGAGAACATAACATAGCCGTGTCGTCGCTGAAAAGCGAGAACGGGGAGCGCATCATTGCATCGTTGCTCAACGAGAAGAACAGAAAGTTTGGGCTGATCGGCGTTGACGTTGAGGGAGAAACACTGGATGAAACCCTTCAGCTTTTTGAAATCTATGCCAAGCAGGCATCAGCGGCTTTGAGCAACGCACTGCTGGATGCATTGGTGCGTCAAAAGAACGAGGAATTGCACAAAGCCTATGCCGCGTTGAACGACAACTATCTTGAAATGATCGATGCCATCCGCTCCATGGTCGACGCCAAGGACATCTATACCCGTGGACATTCTGACCGGGTATCTTACTATGCATCGATGGCAGCCGAAAAAATGGGTAAGAGCGAGGAATTCAAACATCGCGTAGAGCTGGCGGGCCTGTTCCACGACATTGGTAAGATCGGTACGCCGGAGAGCATATTGCTTAAGGATACAAAGCTCACGGTGGAAGAATATGAACTCGTCAAGGAACATCCAACGCGAGGCGCTCAGATCCTGTCGGTATTGTCTGCATTCGACAGTATTCCAGCCATCATCGAAAGTCATCATGAGCGTGTGGACGGGAGAGGGTATCCCAACGGACTCAAAGGAGAGGATATCCCCGAAGAATCAAGGATCATCAGCGTAGCGGATGCATTCGACGCAATGACCACCAACCGGCAATATCGTGACCGTCTACCGCTTGAAGAGGCGATCCGTCAACTTGAGATGGGCAGGAACACGCAGTTTGATGCACATGTTGTCGATGTCTTCCTTGAAATGCTCCTTGATTACGATACTATCCAATCGAAGATTGCTTGGACATACCCAAACGGCGTAGTGGACGGCAGCTGTGAAAATGAGGTGGATCATGAGTAAGCATTACCCCTTGAATATTGTAGCGTATTACGACGACTTCAACCAGATGACCAGAGAACTTGCCAAAAAATACGGTGAGCGTACGGCTTTCACAGTGTACAATCGCAAAGGCGAAAAAAGTGAGTACAGTTACATACGCCTTTTTGAAGATGCCGATGCCTTTTCAAAGGCGTTGAAGCAAAAAGGGCTTTTGGGCAAACATGTGGCCATTGTTGCTGAGAATAGCTATGAATGGGTTGTGGCCTATCTTGGCATCACCGCTGGCGGCGGTGCGGCGGTATGCATTGATTATGAACAAGCTGAAGAAACCATTCGCAACATGATCGTTGAATCGGATTCGATTGCTATGGTTGTGACTTCGACGCTAAAGCATATTTGCATGCCTCTTATGTCAAGAAAGGGCATGAGCCATATGTTTGTCATCGGGCAGGACGACGACAACGGGTTTGAGGCGCTGTTGAGCGAAGGACGGAATATACACGACGAATTGAAGGTCCAAATTGACAGAAAACAAACGGCGGAAATCGTTTTTACATCCGGTACCATGGGAAAGTCCAAAGCTGTCGAACTGAGCCATTATGCACTGCTTCGCAATGCAAGCGATGCGTTGGCGATGGTTACTTCTCAAAGATTGTATTCATTTGCCATGTTGCCTTTCTATCACACGTATGGCTTCACATGCGCAGTGCTCGCTACGTTGATAGGTGGTTACAACAGCTGCATCAATGGAGATTTGAAGACCATGACGCGTGACATGGAATATTTCAAACCCGAACTGCTCATGGCTGTTCCGCTTGTTACCGAGGCTCTTCACAAGTTCGTCTGGTCTGCCATCGAGAAGGCAGGGCAGAAGAAGAAGGTCAACTTTTTCATTAAACTCGGTTCCATGCTGGGCAATCCCAATCTGTTTTTAAAGTCCGCCATAGAGGAGAAATTTAAAGGTACTGCGTTGGAGACGCTCAAAGTCATCGTATGCGGCGGTGCCTATCTGAGCGAAAGCGTGGCGAAGGACATGGCGGCATTCGGTGTCGTAGTACTCCAGGGCTATGGGATCACGGAATGTGGGCCGCTCGTATCCGTCAACCGGAACAAGGATAATCACATGGGCTCGGTTGGGACGGTGGTACCTGGCTATGAAGTTAAGATCAAAGACGAAGAGATACTAGTGCGCGGGGAGTCCCTTATGAATGGATACTACAAGGATCCTGAACTGACGAATCAATCCTTTGATGACGGCTGGTTTAAAACAGGGGACATTGGATATTTTGACAAATACGGTTATCTTTTCATACACGGACGGATGAAAAACCTGATCGTGATGAAAAACGGGAAAAAGATATCGCCGGAGGAAATTGAGGCGGCGGTCAGAGCCAATAAGTTGATCAAGGATGTGGTAGCCTATGGGGCGAGCAGCGGCGATTCGGCCGATGACGTTAAGTTGGCCATCATGGTGTATCCAGATCCCGACGTTACAAAGGGATTGGCTTCGTATGAAGTGCTCGAACAGTTGCAGCAATATGTAGATACACTAAACGCACAACTGCCCGCCTACAGACAGATACAGATGATCAACATACGCGATCAGGATTTTTCACGGACGGCTACGAAAAAAATTATTCGGAACGCTATTTAGAGATAAGGAGCAGACAGGATGTTACAATTGGTGCAGGAGATCATCTATAAAGTTACGGGCAAGAAGAACGTGACCTATGAAACGGATTTTATCAAAGATCTGGAACTCAATTCGTTTGACATCATGAACATTGTATGTACGTTTGAAGATCATTTTGACATGACCGTGCCAACGCGTGATGTGTGGCATATGCATCAGGTCAAGGATGTCATAGAATACATTGAGCAAAGGATAAAGTAATCGAACGCATGGAAGGCAAAGACGATAAAATCGATGATATATATCTGTATACATGCGCAATGAGCGATGTCGAATCATCGCAGCAGAAGATCATTGCGTGTGCCGAAACGTATGCGAAAACTCTGTGTATTGACCTACCGGAAACACTTGTCATACGCCGGAAAGACGGAAAACCCTATTTTGAAAACGCGGCGCGTATCCTTTTTTCCGTATCGCACAGCGGGACGATTTGGGCTTGTGCATTTGGTAGCATGCCAATTGGCCTTGACATACAACAGCATGGCTCATGCAACATGCACGGTGTATCGAATCGTTTCTTTCATCCAGATGAGCAGGCATATCTTTTAGCAAACGATTATCAAGGATTTTTCGATGTTTGGGTGGCCAAGGAAAGCTATGTGAAGTATACAGGGCGCGGCATCGACGATGACTTTGCGTCCTTTAGTGTGATACGGGACGGTATGTTGGCAAAGAGGATGGAAGATGCTTGCTTTTTGCACGTCCATACGCTGCCAAATTATAGCCTGTGCATTTGCAGTAAGAACCCGATGCAGTGTATGGATCTAATGCCATAGCAAATGATAAGCCAAAGGCATCCCATTGCGGGATGCCTTTTCATATTCACTCGAACGGCAGGGATGCACCACGGATACGGTTTAGCTTCGTTTGTTATTATAAGTGGTTCCTTGGTTGAAGGTCGTTACTATGTCGGTTGCCGTTACTTGTTGAACCTGTGTGTTGTTTACAAGTACAGCGTAGGTTTCGCCTTCCTCAATGGATGTGCTCGAAAATATCACATGCTGGTAAACTTTTGGAGATTGAAAGGACAGAATCTCATCGCTGTCTTCATACACAAGAATTTGGCTTCCTTTTCTTCAACACAAACCGCAAAGGATATAGCGCTAAGCGGCGCTATACGAAATACAGAGTTACCGTTTGTAAACGGGATCATTGTGTTTGCGTTTGAGCTCGAGAAAAACTGAATCGGCTTCTTTTGGGCGTATGGTAGCTTCTTATGCAATGCTTCTCCTTAAAGCACAGTATTTCAATGGCTTCAACGCGTTTTTTATTTGGAAACAGAGCCATTGGTTTACAAATGCCAATCGGTTGATTGAAGAAGCTGGCAGGACTTGCAGATATTCCCGAACATACGCGTGGGCACATCGGGCAAACTGCTAACGCTTTGAAGAAGAGAAAAAAAGACATCTGTATCTATTATCAGGATACCAAGCCGAATGTGTGGGACGCACTCAAGAAAGGCCTTCAGGACGAATATACGTTGAGCGTTTCCATAAAGACGGATTGCCTATGTCTGCAGCTTACGCCAAAAGCGGGCAAGGATGATATTGTGCACATCGCAAGATGTTTGTCCAATATGATCGCGGGCACAGTGCAGCGCGTGACCATGGAAAAGATGATCACACGCGTACAGCCAGTGGATTCAAAGGATACACTGGAAATACTTGTTATGTTGTGTATGGCTCGCGCAGCGCAAAAAGGCTTCAGTCAGGCAGATCACATCTATGTCAAAACCATTGAGCGGCGCATCATAGATTGCCTTAAAACACACCGCCGGATGCATCTGGAGGGATTTATGACCTTTCGTATGCGCGATTTTGTAAACGGTTGGGCGGTATGCGTGGATGACGTTCTTCAATACGTTAGCGCCAAAACAGAATACAACGCCTATATGGAAATACTCCGGCGGTTTTACCGCGCACAACCCTGTCGTTGCCAACACGCCGTTGTACAGGATATGCTGGACGGCGGTTATGTGATCAGTGCAGACGACTGCGTGATCAGGATATCCCGGCACAACACGCATCGACATATGCAAACAGCGGAAGAGGAATTGATACACGTACTGCTACAGCTTGCACCCGCGCGTATCGAAATACAGTTGATGCGCAACACACAGCAGATGCCCGTGATCAACGCACTTCAGCTTGTTTTCGGCCCGACGGTCGAGATTCGCGGATAAATGGTTGACAGTTTTGTTTCATAGAGATAGAATATGTTTTGGATGGGTGGAACGGAAACGAGTACTCAGGCGATTCACCAAAGAGAGGTGCGCCACGGCTGAAAGCGTGCTGTGATAGGTTGACGAAAACCAGTCCGGGACTGTCCCGCGCCAGCGATACCGGCAAAATGAGTGGCAGGCAAAAGCATGCAATAAGGGTGGAACCACGGGTATGGCCCGTCCCTTTTGGGATGGGGCCATTTTGTTTATTTTGAGGAGGATAAAATGAATATCAATTTGCCGGACGGATCACGGCGGAGTTTTGAAGGGGAAAATGCGCTGGAATTGGCCAAAAGCATCGGTAACAGATTGGCCAAGGCTGCGTTGGCTGCACAGGTGGACGGCAAGACCGTATCGCTTATAACGCCGCTTTATGAAGGCGCAACTGTTAAAATATTGACGTTTGAGGACGAGGCGGGCAGGAACGCGTATAGGCATACGGCTTCGCACATCATGGCGCAGGCTGTTCTTCGCTTATTCCACGAAAGGGATGTTAAGCTCGGCATCGGCCCGGCCATCGAAAACGGGTTCTACTACGACTTCGATCTGAACGGGACGATCAGCGAGGATGATTTTCCCGCCATTGAAGCAGAGATGAAAAAAATTGCCAAAGAAAACCATCTCATCCGCTGTTTCTCCATGCCGCGCGAAGACGCGCTCAAATGGGCGGATGAAACGGGTGGACCGTACAAACGCGAGTTGATCGAAGATTTACCTGAAGATGCAGAATTGTCTTTCTACGAGCAGGGCGAATTTGTCGATCTGTGCGCTGGACCACATTTATCCTCAACTGGAAAAGTCAAGCATTTTAAATTGATATCTGTTGCGGGTGCGTATTGGCGTGGCGATGAAAAGCGTCCCATGATGCAACGTATCTATGCCACTGCCTTTGACACCAAAGAAGCGCTGGACGCGTATATCTTTCGTATGGAGGAGGCAAAAAAGCGCGACCATCGCAAACTCGGCAAAGAACTGGATCTCTTCAGCCTGACGGACGAAGGCCCCGGTTTTCCGTTCTTCCATCCCAAGGGCATGATCATCAAGAACGAATTGATCGATTTCTGGCGCAAAGTGCACTATGACAGGGGCTATGAAGAAGTCAGCACGCCCATGATCTTGTCAAGGAAACTATGGGAAACCAGCGGCCATTGGAAGTTGTACCGCGATAATATGTACACCTTGGTTATCGACGATATGGATTATGCCATCAAACCCATGAACTGCCCGGGCGGTATCCTTCTGTACAAGCGCAAAATCTACAGTTACCGCGATTTCCCGATGCGCGTAGGCGAACTGGGTACGGTGCATCGTCACGAGCTTTCCGGCGCGCTGCACGGGCTGATGCGCGTTCGTTGCTTCACGCAGGACGATGCGCACATCTATATGACCGAAGAACAGGTCATAGATGAGATTATCGGCGTGCTGGACCTGACGGATTATATGTACGGCGTGTTCGGCTTTAAGTACCGCGTCGAACTGTCTACGCGGCCCGAGAAGAGCATGGGTACCGACGAGCAATGGGAGGAAGCGACCAACGCGCTGCGGAAGGCGCTTGAGATCAAGGGCTGGGACTTTAAAGTAAACGAGGGCGACGGTGCGTTCTACGGGCCGAAAATAGACTTCCACCTGGAGGACTGCATTGGGCGCACCTGGCAGTGCGGCACGGTGCAGCTGGATTTCCAGAACCCAGAGCGGTTTGACATGACCTACGACGGCGCGGACGGCGCAAAGCACCGGCCGGTGATGATCCACCGCACGGTATACGGCAGCATCGAGCGGTTCATCGGCATATTGACCGAGAATTTCGCGGGAGCTTTTCCGCTCTGGCTGGCGCCGGTGCAGGTTAAGGTTCTGACCATCACGCAGCGCTCAGACGACGCGGCTCAGGCGGTCGCCACAAAATTGAAACAGTGCGGCATACGCGCCGAAACGGATCTTCGAAACGAGAAGATTGGCTATAAAATCCGGCAAGCCCGCATGGAGAAAGTACCGTATATGCTCATCATTGGCGATCGGGAGGCGGAGTCCGGCACCGTATCTGTTCGCAAACGCGGGGAAGGTGAAATCGGCACCATGGAACTTCGTGCATTTACGGATGTGGCGCTTGGTGAGATCAAAAGCAAAGAAATTTTTTGATGTTGACAAACAACGCGATATCGGTGTATTATAATGTGGCAAAGCAGGAGCTGCCCGCTCCTCACCTGCCGGCGCGAGCTGTCAGGTTAACAAGATGAGATATTCATTGCGCTTAAGAGCGGGCAATATTTTGCCCGCTTATTCTTTTATGGAGGTGTCTATAATCAGCGTCGATTACAAAATCAACGAACAAATTCGCGACAAGGAAGTACGATTGATCGATGACAAAGGCGAACAACAGGGCATTGTGCCGCTGGCGGTTGCCATGCGCATGGCGGATGAACGTGAACTGGATCTTGTTATGATCGCGCCACAGGCCAAACCCGCTGTTTGTAAGCTTATGGATTATTCGAAATATCGCTTTGAAACGCAAAAACGCGAAAAGGAAGCACGCAAAAACCAAAAGATTACTCAGGTTAAGGAAGTGCGCCTTTCCGCAACAATCGATAAGCATGATCTGGACGTGAAAGCGAGAGCGGCGCAAAAATTCTTAAAATCGGGTGACAAGGTGAAAGTAGCGATCCGTTTCCGCGGTCGCCAGATGGCATATGTCGCTCAGGGACGCGTTGTGATGGAGAATTTCTTTGAAATGATCAAAGAGAATGCTACCATCGAGCGAAGACCTTTGATGGAAGGCCGGAATATGATCATGATTTTGGCTCCTGTAAACAACTAAGAGGAGGTATATGCATGCCCAAAATGAAGACGCATCGCGGCGCGGCCAAACGTTTTAAAATAACGGCCAGCGGAAAAGTGAAAAGGCATAAGGCTTACAAAAGCCATATCCTGAATAAAAAATCTTCTAAGCGTAAGCGGAATTTACGCAAATCCACACTAATAGCTGCTGTGGAACAGAAAAAGATAAAGAGGCTCATTCCGTATAAATAAGCCTTCTGGAAGGAGACGAAAGCAATGGCACGCGTAAAAAGGGCGGTTAATGCCAGTAAAAAACGCCGTAAAATATTGAAGTTGGCCAAGGGATACTTCGGCCAGAAGAGCACGAATTACCGCATCGCCAAGCAGGCTGTAATGAGATCCATGGCCTATAGCTACAAGGGACGCAAGCTGAGGAAGCGTGATTTCAGGAGGTTGTGGATCACCAGGATCAACGCCGCGGCACGACTAAACGGCATGAGCTATTCGCGCATGATGAATGGTTTGAAAAAGGCCGGTGTCGAAATCAATCGCAAGATGTTGGCGGAGCTGGCTGTGCACGATATGCCCGCATTCGCTGCATTGGTAGCACTCGCAAAGGAAAAGATCGGCGCGTAACAAAATGGCCTTTACCGGCCATTTTCTTTTTTGGAGGAAGCATGCAGCGCATTACATCACAACAGAACCCGTCGATCAAACGGCTTGTTTCATTGAAAACCGTCAAGGGACGCAAAACACATGGACAATATCTGATCGAAGGAATCCGATTGGTGCGTGAAGCGGTACAGCAAACAATGTCACTGGCGATATTGGCCGTACAGGACGATTGCATCGAGCCATACAGCGATATCGTACAATACGCGCAAGATAGTGGGGCGGAGATATTGATTGTTCCCGAAAATGTGATGGCGCGGCTGTGCAACACCGATCATCCGCAGGGGCTGTGTGCGGCATTGGCCATGCCTCAATACGCGGAATTTGACGGGTTTCGCATGCTAGCGTTGGATAGTATTGCCGATCCCGGCAACATGGGCACCATAATGCGAACCGCTGCGGCATTCGGTGTTACCGACGTACTGCTCAGCAAGGGATGTGCCGACGCGTTTGCTCCCAAGTGTGTGCGTGCCGGCATGGGCGCACATTTCCGTTTGAGGATACATACGGTGGATGTTTTGGCGGATGTGCTCAAGGAGCTCGGAGATGGCGGATTCGAAATCATAGGTACTTGTGTGGATGGCGATGAACAGCTGCATATAAAAGGGCAAAAAACACTTTGCGTAATCGGCAACGAAGCGCACGGCCTGTCGGATGATGTGACCGATCAATGCACAAGCTTATACAGGATACCCATGACGGCAGGCAGCGAAAGCCTTAACGCCGCGGTTGCGGCGGGTATCGTACTGTTTCAATGTTATTTGGAACAAAATCGGGATTGAAGGATAGTTTATCCTATGATATAATTTGTTTGGCGATGAAAGGGAAAAGTAGTATATGGGTCTGCATCCAGAGAAGGAGCCGCCAAAGGCTGAAAGCGCTCCCTGTAAGGCATGTGCGAAGTTCACCCTGGAGCATTTTCGCTGAAAACAGTAGGCGAAACGGGTGCGCCCGATAGAGCGCATAGAGGCGCATATTGCGTAAAGCATGGTGGTACAGCGGAGCATTGCTTCGCCCTGCAAGGGGCGGAGCTTTTTATTTGAGAAAGGATGTAGGCGATGAAGGAGCAATTGCAGGCGCTGCAACTACGCGTCATGAAGGAGTTGGGAGAAATCCAGCGCACCGAACAACTGGAGCAGCTTCGGGTGGCGGTGCTGGGCCGAAAGGGCGAACTGACGGGGATGCTGCGCCTTTTGGGTACGATGGAACCAGAGCTACGTCCCATGGCGGGACAGATGGTCAACGATATGCGTAAGAGTATCGGCGATGCCATGGACGAAACGTATCAGCGTTTGCAACAAAAGGAGCAAATGATAAGGTTTGGGGCGGAACGCATTGATGTGACCATGCCTGGCGACGCGATACGGACTGGATCATTGCATCCGCTCAGCTTAGTTTTGAGCGAGATACGTGATATCTTTATCGGCATGGGCTTTGCCGTGATGGAAGGGCCGGAGATTGAGTTGGATAAATACAACTTCGAGATGCTCAACATCCCCAAAGATCATCCGGCGCGCGACGAACAGGATACGTTCTATATCAACGAAAACGTTGTGCTTCGGACGCATACTTCTCCCGTGCAGGTTCGCACCATGCTCAGTCATAAGCCGCCGATACGCATGGTGTGTCCCGGACGCGTGTTCCGAAGTGACGATGTGGATGCAACGCATTTCCCCGTCTTCCATCAGATTGAAGGACTTGTCGTTGATCGTGGCATCACGCTGGGTCATCTTAAGGGAATATTGGACCATTTCCTCAAAAAACTGTACGGGCCAGAAACGATTACGCGGTTTCGGCCGGGTTATTTTCCGTTTACGGAACCCAGCGCAGAGGTTGACGTAGTATGTTCCGCTTGTGGTGGCAGTGGATGCCGCGTGTGCAAGGGAACCGGTTGGATCGAGGTATTGGGTAGCGGCATGGTGCACCCCAATGTGCTCGGCGGTTGCGGGATTGATCCGCAGGAGTATTCCGGTTTTGCGTTCGGAATGGGCATCGACAGACTGGCAAATCTCAAATATAACATCACCGACATCCGTTTGCTGTTTGACGGTGACGCGCGCTTTCTGTCGCAGTTTTAGGAGGATATGATGAAAACACCCCTTGAATGGATCAAAGATTTCGTGGATATACCCGTATCAACCGGGGAACTGTGCAAGAAAATGGTGATGCACGGCTTGGGTGTGGAAGGGATCTCCCGCGCATACGAAGCCTATGACGGCGTGTTGGTGGGCAAACTGATAAAAGTTGAAAAGCATGAGAATGCGGACAGACTGCTGGTGTGCATGGCTGATATCGGGCAGGACGAGCCACTTCAACTCATTACCGGTGCACCAAACGTCTATGAGGGCATGGTTTGTCCCGTGGCTGTGGACGGGGCGGATCTACCCTGTGGCAAGCACATCGAGGCTGGTGAGATACGCGAGATACGCTCCGACGGCATGCTGTGCAGTGGAGAAGAGCTGTGCCTTTGCGAACAGGATATACATGGCGCGGAGGTTTATGGCATATTGGATCTTGGCGCTGAATTCGCCGGCAAGTTGGGACGCCCGTTTTTTGGTGCAACGGGCATGGATAGCGATGTGGTAGATTTTGAAATATCCGCTAACCGGGGAGACTGCATGAGCATATTGGGCATTGCGCGGGAAATTGGCGCGGCTCTAGGGCAAAAAGTGCGTGAACCAATCATTGTCTTTGAGGAAAGCGATGAGAAGGCGGATAATTACGTAACGATTGAAGTAGTGGAAAAAGGGCTTTGTCCAAGGTATACGGCGCGCGTATTTAAGGATATAAAAATGGGTTCATCGCCGCTGTGGATGCAGCGCAGGCTTATGGCTGCGGGCATGAAGCCAATATCAAACATCGTGGATATTACCAACTATGTGATGCTTGAGCTGGGGTATCCGCTACATGCCTTTGATTACCGAACCGTCAAGGATGGGCATATCATCGTCCGCCGTGGCTCGAACGGCGAGATGCTGGTGACGCTGGACGGCAACAAACGCGTGCTGGACGATGGGATGCTGGTCATCGCTGATGCAGACGGGGCCATTGGTCTCGCAGGTGTGATGGGTGGCGAGAACAGCGAAATCGTGGAAGATACCAGCATGGTACTGCTGGAGGCGGCCAAATTCGACGGACCGAACAACCGTCGCACGTCGCGCGAACTTGGACTATTTTCCGAAGCGGCGGCGCGCTTCTCCAAAGGAGTGGATGATCAGGGTGTGGCGCTTGCCAATGACCGGGCAGCGCAATTGTTTCATGAGTTGGGATGCGGGACGGTTCTCAAAGGACGTGTGGACACGCAGAAGCAAGATTGGCAACCCGTTACTTTGGCCATGCGGGTGGGGCGTATCAACCATATCTTAGGCCTTGAGTTGACCGCCAAGCAAATGGTTCAAGCGCTAGCTAGGGAGAACATTCAGGCTAAAGAAACGGAAAAAGGCCGGTATATTTGTACCGTGCCCTATTACCGGCAGGATGTGCGCATTGAAGAGGATTTGGCGGAGGAGATTGCACGCATCGTGGGCTACGACAACATCCCGCTCATGCATTTGCACGATATGGAATGTGAAGGCGGGCTTACAAGAAAACAAGCGTTTGTCGAGCAGGTTCGGCAATTGCTCAGCGGCATGGGTTTGAGGGAATCCATGACGATGTCTATGATCGGACCGGGTGATTTCGACGCGCTGGGGTATGCACTGGATGATGAAAAGCGCGATTGTGTAACCATCATCAATCCGTTGGGCGAAGAGTATGCGCTCATGCGCACCACCGTCGTTCCCTCCATGTCCAAAGCGCTGTCGCTCAACGCACGCAACAAGAACAACGGCGTTGCATTGTATGAATTGTCCAATGTTCATACGAATCGGTGGGAGCATGGTTTGCCTACGCAAACCATGGTGCTGTGCATCGGTGCGTTAGGGGATAAGTTTGCATGGATCAAAGGCATATTGGCAGCGTTGTTCCGCCGCTATGGGGCAGATCTGCCCGTATTTGAAAAAGGCGGGGGTGATCAGTATCATCCCACGCGCAAGGCCTTGATGAAGGACGGGGACAGCGTGGTGGGCGAGATGGGTGAACTGCACCCCGACGTGTTGTCTGGCCTTGACATCGACAGTAAAGCGGTTGTGATGGAGATCTCGCTGGATGTACTGTATGACCGGTCGCGCAAGAATATCACCTACCAGCCGTTGCCGCGCTATCCTGCTATCGAAAGGGATATGGCGCTGCTGGTCAAAACGGATGTTCAAATCGGTCCGATGATGGATACCATACAAAAGATTGGTGGAGAGCTTGTGGAAAGCGTATCGCTCTTTGATGTGTACCGAGGGGAGCAGGTGCCCGAAGGATATCAGAGCGTGGCATTTACGCTGTGCCTGCGCGACCAAAACAGAACGCTTCGGGATGAGGATGCCAACGCGATATTTGCACGTGTGGTGAAGGCGCTTGAAACAAACTACGGTGCAAAGCTTAGAGGACATTGAATCGACGAACTACAATTGTATATGGAGGATCACTTGGACGAACGGGTAAGGCGCATTTTGGAATACGACAAAATCGCCGGGCAGATTGCATTGCATGCCATAAGCGCGCCGGGAAACGGGCGCTGTTTGGCGTTAGAGCCGCAAGGCGATGCTGCGCGATCCCGCCGCGTGATGGAATTGACCATATGTGCGGATGAAGCGTGGACGCACATCGGAGGAAATCCAATGCAGCCGTTTGAGGATTGCAGCGTCTTTGTTGAGCGTTGCACAGCCGGAGGCATCTCATCGCCCGCCGAGCTTCTTTTGTGCGCTAACACGCTTCGTGCCATTCGATTGGTCAAGAGCGGATTGACAAACGAAGCAAAAGGATCGCTCTTGACGCTTGTGGAAGCGCTGACGCCATTCCCGCAGGTGGAATCGGAAATATTTCGCTGTATTCTGTCACAGGAGGAGATTGCCGACGATGCCAGCGCGGAACTGCGCGGCATCCGGCGGCAGATTCGATTGGCATCGGAACGCGTACGCCAAAAGCTGAATGAGATAATGACATCATCGACCATGCGCACCAAGCTGCAGGATAACATCATTACCATGCGCAACGGCCGCTACGTTGTGCCCATCAAGGCAGAGCAAGCGGGTTCGGTGGATGGTCTCGAGCATGACAGGAGCGCAAGTGGGGCAACGGTGTTCATTGAGCCACTAGCTGTGCTGCGCGCCAACAACGAATTGCGGGAATACCAGGCGGCGGAGCGCAACGAGATACAGAGGATACTGCAAAGGCTGGGTGGACTGATCGGCGCACATACGGACAGCCTGAACGTCAGCATTGATGTGATGGGTGAACTGGATCTCATCTTTGCTAAGGTTGGTTGGGGGCGTGCGCAAAAGGCGGTGTGTCCTCAATTGACTTCTGGCGGGACTATGAAAGTTATGGGGGCTAGGCATCCGCTGATAGCAAAGGATCAGGTGGTTCCCATCGATCTGGTTTGTGGCGGCGAGACACGCGCGCTTATAATTACCGGACCCAATACCGGGGGTAAAACCGTTACGCTTAAAACCGCGGGGTTGTTCATACTATTGGCGCAAAGCGGTGTCTATTTACCGTGTGAAAAAGCTGTTATGCCGCATTATGATGCGCTGTATGCTGACATTGGGGATGAGCAGAGCATCGAACAATCGCTCTCGACGTTCTCTTCCCATATGGTCAATCTGGTGGATATTATACAAAATGCCAAACACGGGACCATGGTGCTGGCAGACGAGTTGGGCGTTGGAACAGACCCGGTAGAAGGTGCAGCGTTGGCCATTGCGCTGCTGCAAACGCTGACGAAACAGGGAGCGAACGTGATTGCCACGACGCATTACAGCGAGCTGAAGGCTTTTGCCATGTCCGAGCCGGGCTTTGTCAACGCGGGTATGGAATTCGACATGACGACGCTGAGACCGACCTTCCGTCTGATGATTGGATCGGCTGGTAGTAGCAACGCATTTGAGATCAGCAGAAGGCTGGGTTTACCCAACGACGTCATCGAATTGGCAAAACAGCAGGTCAGCTTAGAAGCAATGCGTCTTGAGCGGGCAATAGCCGCGGCAGAGGCGTTGCGCGTTCTGGCACAGAAACAGATGCAAGAAGCGCTGAATCGTGGGCAAGAGGAGCGCCTTGCGCTACAAAGCGAACTCAATGAGCTTCGCAAGCGAGCACAAAAGGATGAAAAGCACGCGGGCGAAGCGTTGGAAAAGGCACGCCGTACGCTGGAACGGGCAAGAAACGAAGCCAGCGAAGCGGTGGAATTGGCAAGGCAGGCAGCAGCGGTCCAAAACAAGCGAGAACGTGAACAGCTTTTACAAAGCGCACGGACATCGCTCAAGGAGATACAAAGACTACAGGGAGATCTAGAGGAGGAAGAGCAGCAGGAGGATGGTTTGCAGACGCCTTCAAGCATTGAGGTCGGCCAGACGGTATATGTGCTATCCATTCGAGCCGATGCAACCGTGCTGTCCCAACCGGACGGCAGAGGTGAAGTGCAAGTGCAGGCCGGCATTGTGAAGCTTTTGGTGCCGGCCAACCAGCTGCGAGTAGCAAAAGCATCCAAGGATAATTCTTCGGCGCGCGTGCAAAGACAGGATATGAGCGTTCCCATGGATATCGATGTGCGTGGTATGACGGTGGACGAAGCGTCTATGGCAATTGATATGCATCTGGACGCCGCGGTATTGTCTGGATTGGAATGGACCAACATCATCCATGGAAAGGGTACCGGTGCGTTGAGAATAGGGGTTCGGGCTTTTCTTCAAAAGCATCCGCATGTCAAAGGTATGCGCAGCGGCGGATACGGCGAAGGGGGCGACGGGGTGACGGTGGTCGAACTCAGATAACGAATAAAACCCGCATGAAACCATGCGGGTTTATATATAGGCGCGATGAAAATGCCGTCCCAGTTAAGCAAACAGGATAGCGGGATTTCAAGGACGAAAAGCTGTAGATCATTAATGAGGATAAGCCTTCTAGACAATAGTATCCCTTCTTTATACCTTTTTTGAATGTAACGTGTGGATATAAGTTGTCTAGGGCGTTGGCATAGGACAGGTTTTCATTGCAGGACATAACCCCATATGATATTATCAGTTATTAACAATGCCATAAAAACGGAGGGATTTCAATGAGAGACGAGACCAAGTGCCTTCACTCTGGCTACCAGCCAAAAAACGGTGAACCGCGCGTGATGCCCATCGTACAGAGTACGACCTATGTGTTCGACAGCACGGCGCAGATTGGGGCGCTGTTCGATATGCCCACGGCACATATGTATTCGCGTATCTCAAATCCCACCGTCGAAGTTGTGGAAAAGAAGATTGCGGATCTGGAAGGTGGTGTGGGCGCGCTGTGCACGTCTTCCGGCCAAGCGGCGACGCTGCTGGCGGTGTTGAACATCTGCCAATCCGGCGATAGTATTGTAAGCTCGTCCACCATATACGGCGGTTCCGTGAACCTGTTTGCTGTGACGCTGAAAAAGTTGGGCATCGAATGCGTATTTGTTGATGCACAGGCGGGTGAAGAGGATATCCAAAAGGCTTTCAAACCCAATACCAAGATGGTGTTTGGTGAAACATTGGCCAATCCTGCACTGACAGTGCTGGATATCGAGAAGTTTGCGCGCATTGCGCACAAGAATAACGTGCCCTTGATCATCGACAATACGTTTGCCACGCCGATTTTGTGTAAGCCGTTTCGATACGGAGCGGATATTATCACACATTCGACTTCCAAGTATATGGATGGTCACGCGTTGCAGGTGGGCGGGGTCATCGTGGATTCCGGTAAATTCGATTGGACGAACGGAAAGTTTCCCGAATTCACAGAGCCGGACGCATCCTACCACGGCATGATCTATACGCGGGACTTTGGATCATCGGCTTATATCGTAAAAGCGCGTACGCAGCTTATGCGCGATTTTGGCGCGTATCCAGCTGCCCACTCCGCGTTCCTGTTAAACATAGGATTGGAAACGCTTCCGCTTCGGATGGAAAGATATTGTGAAAATGCATTTGCGGTCGCAAAATTCTTGCAGTCTTCGGACAGAATAGAATCGGTACGCTACGCTGCGCTTGAAGGCGATAATTACCATGTGTTGGCGCAAAAATATTTGCCCAAAGGAACCAGCGGCGTCGTTTCAGTCACCGTTAAGGGCGGAAAGCAGACGGCGGCCAGATTCATGGATGGCCTGAAACTCGTGTCTAAAGAGGTGCATGTGGCGGATATCCGTACCAGTGTGCTCCACCCTGCAAGCTCAACGCATCGTCAACTTACGGATGAGCAATTGCTGGCCGGAGGTGTCGATCCTGGAATGGTTCGCATATCGGTGGGGCTTGAAAACATAGAGGATATCATCGAAGATATCAGGCAAAGCCTCGACAACCTGTAATATAAAACGGCTGCGCGGGCAAACGCCTGGGCAGCCGTTTTTTTGTTGCGACGGGAAGGGAGCATGTCTTTGTTCTATAGAATACTCACCGCGTTTATCGCCCTGTATGCATACGCATGCCTTCGGAGTTGGCACAGGGTGTTTGGTACCATCGTTATCATGCCATGGTGGGTGTACTTTCTTATTTGCACCCTGTCCATAGGTCTGTTCCTGATCGCGAGATTATGCCTATCCATGCCGCCAAGGGTTGGACGTGTTTTCAACATTTGGAGCGGTTATTGGCTGGCATTTGCATTCTATCTGATTATGATTACAGCACTGTTCGATATAGTCACACTTATTAATGTGGTATTGTGTATTGTTGAGGTAACGCCGCGGGTATCTCTGATATCCGGCTATGCTGTGCTTGCTTTAACCTGCATTATAGTCATCGCCGGTGCGTGGAACGCACGACATTTCAAAGTCAAGCGGTACAGCATCGCGCTACAATCAAAACGCGACAACGATAGAGAACTTAACGTCGTAATGATCTCAGACATCCATCTTGGTGACATGTACGATGTAGCGGATATGATCCATTTGGTGGCAGGCATCAACAAGCTATCGCCCGACCTTGTGTTCATCGCAGGCGATATCTTTGACAACCCGTATACGGCCATAGCACTATTTGAAGAGAATGACATCATCAAAGTGTTTTCCGAACTAAAAACACGTTATGGTGCGTACGCTGTGCTGGGAAATCACGACAGTATTGAAGAAGGGGAGATCACCAAATCGTTCTTTGCCAACACGCCCATCAGGATATTAACGGACGAGGCGGTTGTCGTGGACAACAGCCTCGTTGTGATTGGAAGACAGGATGCCTGTATGCACAACAGGGCGTCGGTGGAGGAACTGATGGGTGAGGTAAACCTCCCGTCCGTCGTTATGGATCACCGGCCGATCCTGCTTGAACAGACAAGAAAGGCAGGTACATCCTTATTGCTTAGCGGACATACGCATGGCGGGCAATTGTTTCCATTCAACATCGTTGCAAAGGCGTTATTCGACGTGCATTACGGGCATGTCAAACGCGGTGACATGCATATTGTGGTGTCTTCGGGATACGGTGCGTGCATGATGCCGGTACGCATAGGCAGTCGTAGTGAAATCGTTCAGATCCACTTGACGATATAGGCCAATCAGTTGTGAATCCATGGTATTGTGCTATACTTAGATTATGTATACATATGTGTATAGACCAATACGGTTTGAGGCGGAAAAATTGTGATAGAATACGGACAAACAAAGAAGGCACTACAATCACTCGAGCTGTATGCGGCCGATTGGCAGGAGCCGGAAATGCAGATGGTGCCGTACCATCTTATTAAGAACAAATGCATCCATGCAGCGATATCCGTAAACTATTTACAAAAACGGTCGTTGCTTTTGCTGACCAATCAACGTATTCTCGTTTTTCATGCACAGTCCCAACCGTCCCTCGTGCTGGAATTGCCCCTTGCGGATATAGAATGCATATCCCCTTGCGCGTGGTATGGCACTGGCAACGTAACCTGTTTTTCCAAAGATGACAAGTATTTCTTTTCGCTGATGTCACCAACAATTTTCGTTCCGTTTGCGGAACGGATCGAAACATTAGCGAAGTTGCAACGGAAAAATTAAAATCGGGAGGGGATCTGATGGACCGTATCGAACAGAGAATCATTGAGACCATCGACAAAAACAGGGATGAGATCATAGCATTCGGTCGCGACATCCATAACCATGCGGAGATGGGGTACAAGGAGCATCGTACATCGGAAAAGTTTGCACAGGCACTGGAACAACTTGATCTTGGAGTGATGCGGTATTTGGCCATCACCGGCGTGAAGAGCACGCTGAAATCGGAACGGGACAACGCCGTGTGTGTCGCGCTTTTGGGCGAGTACGATGCGCTGATGATTCCGGAAAATGCAAGCAGCAATCCGGAGACCGGCGCGGCGCACTGTTGCGGGCACGATGCACAGCTCACCGGTGTGTTGGGCGCTGCCATGGCGCTGTGCGATGATCAGGTGCGCAAAGAACTCTGCGGCGACGTCTGTTTCTTCGGCGTACCAAGCGAAGAATACGGCGAAGTGGAGTTCAAGGATGGTCTGATGCGCGAAGGAAAGATTCGATACGGCGGTGGTAAGAGCGAGCTGATCCGCATCGGTGCATTTGACGATGTAGACATGTGCATTGCGCACCACAGCGGTATCGTGCCGCTTTCCGTCGGGAGCGGTACAAATAGCGGTTTTGTTTCAAAGGTGATCCGTTATAAGGGAAAAGCTTCCCATGCGGCTGGTTCTCCGGATAAGGGAATCAATGCGCTCAACGCGGCGTCACTTGGATTGTCCGCGATGAGCATGATCCGTGAAACATTCCGCGATGAGGAGCACGTGCGCGTGCACGCCATCATGACAAAGGGTGGAGATCTTGTTAACGTAATCCCCAACAATGTCGTATTGGAAGGACTGGTGCGCGCGCTTACCATGGACGGTGTACAGGAGACCGAAGTGAAATTTGATCGGGCATTTTTGGGTGGCGCCATCAGCATGGGCGCTGGCATTGAGATCAGTACACGGCCGGGTTATCTGCCCGTAATACCGGTAAAGGATAACCAAGTGTTGCTCGAAGCGGCTGCTGTGGCGGCACCACACATCAAAGCGGTGGTAACGCCTGCACACTCCCACGGCGGTGGGTCGACGGACGTGGGCGACGTCCAGCACATTATGCCGGTGTTGCAGTTCCGCACCGGTGGGTTTACGGGCGTGACGCACGGTGTGGATTTCACGGTAGTGGATGAGGATATGTACTATATCTTGACAGCCAAGATGTTTGCGCTTGCAACCTATCGTTTGCTTCGAAATAACGCGAACAAGGCGAAGGATCTGGTGAATTCTTATCAACCAAAGTTGACCAAAGAATCGTATACGGCCTATATGGAAAGCATGATACGCGATGAGACACTGGCGCAGTTGGTATGACGGGGAAGAAAATAGCAAATAACCGAACCGTAAAATCAATTTCAATGGAAATAGGGAAATAAATAAGCATAAGCATGCAAATATGCTCTTGGATAGTTCAAAATATGAAAGCATGACCAAAAGTGCTTGACAATTTCCGCATTTAGAGTACTATTTGATTAAGCAACACCCGATCAAATGAACGCAGAGAATTGGAAGATCTGCAAACAGAGAACATATGAGTACGATCAAACCGATTGGCGGCTGATATGGTCGGAGTTGCGAGCATCATAGCTTAGGGCGTTGTGCGGCGGACAAGACACAAGACGTGTTGATTCGTAAGCGGCGACGTCCAAAGGACAAAGGTCAAGACTGCGGATGTTTGTGTAGCGCATAGGGCATCCTTTGCCAAAGATAATCGTACCCCAACAGGATAAGATCAACACTGTGATTGAGTACGATTCGGTGTACCTGTACGGGTAATATGAAACGCTTGGCAAGGCTATGTTTATCGCATATGTGAACCCGTTAGATACTGTTTCGATTATATCGAAGCAGGAGGGATTCACACGCAGGCTGCATAGGTATACGGGCTTGGTACTTTGTCAAAATAATTCAGCAAGGGAGAGGATAGGATGGAAACATTTTACACACCGGAGGAAGTTGCAGAAATCTTGAAAGTGCGCAAACATACGGTTTGGAACTGGTTGCGTGAGGGATCACTTAAGGGCACGAAGATTAATGGAAAGATCTGGCGCGTAACTGCTGATGAGTTGGACGCTTTTATCCACTCGGACGGCAAAAAAGAAGAGTAGGAAAGAAACGCTTTGCTTTATGCAAAGCGTTTCCTTTTTTATTTAATAGATCATTTGGATATTTCAAAGATGGAATTGAAAAAAATCATAACAATCGCGCCTGCGGATCTTGACCTGTATGGCTCGGTTATTTTTACGCGCATTTTGCAATGGATGCAGCGTTTGGCGGACGACCATGCAAACGAGTTGGGCGTGGGAAGGGATATTCTTTTAAGTCAAAATCTGGTATGGATGTCGGCCCGCAACACGGCACAAATCCACAGGCCTCTGCGTGGAGGTGAACGCATTTCGTTGCATACATGGACGGGACGAAACACCCATGCGGCCTGTCCCCGCCATTTTGATTTTTATGATCAAAGCGGCAGGCGCATCGGCGGCGCAACGGCGCTGTGGATGTTGATCCGGCCGGACACGAGACGTATCGTGTCGCCGCAAAAGGCGGGTATTCTCATGGATTGCGTATTTCCGGACAGGCCTATTTCAGTATGGCCGCAACGTTTGCCCCTTATAGAAGATGCCGATTATTCGGTGCTGTACATACCGTCCTATACCGACATGGATGTCAACGGACATGTAAACAACGCGCGCTATGCTGCCTGGATGCTCGATGCCATTCCGATGGTTGAATTTCAAACGCAATTTGTCAGCGCCATGAGTATAAATTATCTGCACGAGATCAAACCGGACGATCATTGCCAACTAATGCTGAAGAAGAAGGATGAAGGATACCTGTTTCGTGGTCGGTCCGCAAAGGATGGCAAAGACTATTTTCAAGCGAGGATAGAACTTTCACTACGCGATTGAAAAAACGGCCTGTAGGCCGTTTTTGATTTATGACCATAATTTGTTTATACTATCAATAATCGTGTGGGTCGCGCAGACGCGACTTTCCTTTTTGGGTGCGATTATTGTTTATTGATTGATACTTGCGTTTTTGCCGTGAACGCGTGCGCGTTATACGGTGTAAAATCAGTACGATAAGCAAAAGAACCGCCAAGCTCAAAAGGATCATGGATATCAGGCGAAGTAAGGCGGCGGTTTCCTCGTCCATTCCTCCTTCAACGGGCGTTTTGACCACTTCACATGTGAACAAATCCATACCCTGATAGGAATAGGTGACGGTTCCAACACCCGCCTTGGCATCCTCCGAAGGTTGCGGCGATTCAATTGCAGGTTCATCGAAGGCATAGGTTACTTCCAACACTGTATCTTCACTGGTGAGCGCATCCGCGATGGTTTCATCCATCCAAAGAATGATGCTGGTTGTTTTCAATATGGCGGTAAGTCCGGTGTACTCGGATTCACCGGGCAGAATAGCATTTAGCTGCGTGGAATTGATCTTGTCATACACGTCAATGCGCCGTTGTGTGAACCCGTATTCGAAGAAAATTACCGCGTCTGTGAATCGCTTTACCATGCGTTCGTCGCCAACGGTACTGTCGTCGCCCAACATGACGGCAATATACGTTTGACCGTCCTTTTGTGCCGCCGCAACCAAACAGCCTTTAGCTGCATCGGTATATCCTGTCTTGACGCCGATGGCGTTTTGATAGAAGTAGTCTGCGTTGCTGCTTTTTTCCGACACCAATTTGTTTGTATTGCTAAACGAAAGGCCATCCGGATGTTTGTTGGTGGCTTGGGTGGTATGGGAAGACGATGCTACGACGGTGCAGAAAATCGAATTGTTGAGTGCAACGGCTGTCAATTTGGCAATGTCGGCCGCGGTTGAATAATGGTTATCATCGTGCAGCCCATGTGGATTGACAAAGTGTGTACCAGTCATGCCGATCTGTTCAGCGCGATTGTTCATCATGTCCGCGAAACCTTCAATGGAACCGCCAATGTTCACAGCAATGGTAACCGCTGCGTCACCGCCTGAAGGAAGCATCAGCCCATACAATAGATCCTCGTAAGAGATAATCTCGCCTTTGCTCAGGCCCATGACCGACGAGTCGCTTGCCAAAGAATCCAACTCAGCGCCGACGGTGACGGTCTTTGACAAATCGTCCACGTTTTCAAGTAACACCAGTGCGGTCATGATCTTTGTGATGCTGGCCGGATAGATTCTCTCGTCCGGTTTGTTGGCAAATAGGATATCGCCAGACGTAGCGTCAGCGAGCATATAACTGTTGCAGGAGGACGTCGGAATCCCGTCGGCATGGGACATAACGGGAAATGCGAGCAACTGCAAAGCCACAAAAAGCGTGAGCAGTCGAATGAAAACATATTTGTATCTGGTTATATATCCTGTCATAATAGAACCATTATATAGGGAGATACGTCGGAAGAAAAGATGTTTTGACGATATGTTTGAATATTGCGAAAAATAAATTCTTGCATGTGCGCCGTATGCCTCTGAAGAAGTTATAGCGAATGACTCCAGACATCCTTTCCTCCGCTTTAGGTGCCCGATAGCGTGCCGCAGACGGGGCAGTGAGGATCACGTGGAACGGGAACGGAAGTTTTGGACAGATCCACGAGGCTATAGATATGTTTGATGCCGGTGGGAACTGGCAGTGCCAGTAGCATCCGGATGGCTATACCAGCCTGCATGGCGCCCAGTATGCCCGCCGTCGCGCCTAATACGGGTATGGGCGTTTCGGGTTTTTCGATGGAGTGCGAACGCAAACAGGCAAAGCATGCGCTTTGGTGCGGCAAGATGGGGAACAGATACCCGTCGAACGCATAGATGCCCGCTTCAATCAGGGGAATGTCCATCATAACGGCGGCCTTGTTCACGACATGGCGGGACGCGGCGTTATCAACACAATCCACGATGATGTCCATACCGTCGCACAAAGCCGTTATGTTGTTTTGATCAACACGCTGAACATGCGGTATCAGATTGAGGGAGACGTCCAATGCACGAAGACGTTCACAGGCGCGCTCCGCCTTTGGCTGGCCGATATCCGCTTCGGTAAAGAGTATCTGGCGATTTAAGTTGGAACGGGATACCAGATCGTCATCCACGATGTGCAGCGTACCCACCCCGGCTGCAGCCAAATAATACAGCGCAGGACTGCCTAGGCCGCCTGTACCTAAGACTAAAACACGTGAATTTCTCAATTGGGACTGTCCCTTTTTACCGATTTCGGGTAATATAATCTGACGAAGGTACCGATCGCGTTGGATGGAATGCAATTACATCAACTCCCTGTCTACATTATAAGCCAGGGCGCGACGGACATCAACGCCCACCCTTATACATGAAAGGAAACTGTACCGTTTTGTACGAAAACATCAACGGGAATATAAGTGGACTGCCGCGCGCGTTGTTGGAGGAGATGAAAACCCTCTATCAGATTCGTGAACCGCGCGGCGTATTCATAAGCATAGAAATGTGCGCACAACTGGCAACATTCACGGCGCAAACAAACCGGGAGATTTCGGTGTTGATTGCGCGAGACGGCATGGTCCTGGATGTGAGCGTGGGACATTTCAACCGCGTGTCTATGCCGGAACTGCGTACCATCCGATCAAAAACAAGGCTGAGCGGTCTGCGCTGCATCCATACGCATCCCAATGCGTCTGGTGTTTTGAGTGATGTAGATCTGGCTACGCTGTCACAGGCGCGGTTCGATGCCATGGCAGCCATCGGTGTTGTACAAGGCAAGCCTGTGGACATATTTGTTGCTTATCTAACGGGCGAATCCGAACCGGAATACGAAATGCTAGGTCCGTTCGACCCTAACCAAGCATTGCCGTCGATTCTGTTCAAGCGCATTGCAATGGCCGATAAAATGTTTGGAAGGTTCGAGGCTTACAAAGCCAAATCAGAGCATGAAAAAGCCGTTTTGGTCGGCCTTGCACAGGACGGCATGGATGAACTGGCGGAGCTTGCCAGAACCGCGGGAGCGCAGGTGGTACATACGGAAATTCAGCTTCGTGCAAAGCCGGACAACGCTTTTTATATTGGATCGGGTAAGGCACAGGAATTGGCGATGATACGCGGCGATCTGGGTGCGGATATGTTCGTATTCGACGGGGAGTTGTCGGTAACGCAGATGCGCAACTTGGAAGAGATTCTTCAAACCAAGATCGTGGATAGAACCACATTGATCCTGGATATCTTTGCCATGCGGGCACGCAGCAGAGAGGGAAAGCTGCAGGTGGAACTGGCTCAGTTGCAGTACATGTTGCCGCGGCTGGCAGGAGCAGGCGTTTCCATGAGTCGGCTGGGCGGAGGTATCGGCACACGCGGCCCGGGTGAAACGCGCATTGAAACGGACAGGCGGCGTATACGAAGGCACATCTATGAGTTGCAGCAGGACATTGAGAAAATAGCCAAGCAACGTGAAGCTCGCAGGAGCAAACGAATTAAAGCAAACATTTTTGGCATAGCGCTGGTGGGATATACCAACGCGGGAAAAACAACGCTGCTCAACCGGATGACCGGTTCGGATGCGCTGGCGGAGAACAGACTGTTTGCAACGCTTAATCCGCTGTCTAGGCGTACCGCCATCGGCGACCACGAAGTATTGATAAACGATACCGTCGGATTCGTGCGGCGGTTGCCGCACGAGCTGGTGGATGCCTTCCACTCCACACTGGAGGAAACAGTGCATGCCGATTTGATTTTACATGTCGTGGATGCGGCGCATCCCGAGCGCGAACTGCAGATGCAAGTGGTGTACCAGGTACTGGGGCAGCTTGGTGTGGGCGAAACGCCATGTATTGAGGTTTTCAATAAAACGGACAAAGTAAAAACATCGATTCCAAAAAACGCCATCGCCATCAGCGCTCTGAACGGCACCGGATTAGATGAGCTGAACCGGGCTATCACAAAGAAAATTGAGGCGTTGTGGATGCACAAAAACGTCACCGTACCCTATGGACGCGGTGATGTGGCAAACTTGATTCACAAACATGCCATCGTACTGTCCGAGGAATACGAAGACCTTGGCACGCGCATGAACATACGCATACCAAGGTCCAAATGGGAACAGATTAAAAAACAGCTATAGTTTACCGGACGACGAACCATGCATAGCAGGTAGGCACGTTGTCCGTAACACTGCTTATCTCGCCATATACGATCACTGTATCACCCACAGCCACCACCGTATCGCCGTAATAGGAAAAGGTGAGATACTCACTCTCGCCAAGCGCCAGTGTCAGGCTATCCTCTTCCATCGCGCTGACCGTTCCACTCAGCTTGAGTTTATCGCCTTTGAAGTCGGAAAAATCTTCAAACAATTTCGCTAATTCAGGTGTGGTTGCGGCTTTTTGATAAGCTGTGGCATCGGGAATGCGTTCCACGCGGAAATTGTATACGCCGTCGCTTTTATCGCTCAAAGTTGCGGTAAGCGTGCCTTCGTATAAGCCAAGGCTACTCATGGACAACTTGATGGTGAACGTACCCTTGGTTTTCGAATAGGACAACCTGCCGCTGCCGGTCAACTTGAGCGACGCGCCTTTTTCCACCGTGCCCGATATGGTGACCGACTTGTCTTTGGTGCGGCTGGGCGGCACTGTGCCCACCGTGATGCTTACCGGGGGAAACGTCCTTGTCACGGCAACGGTATGCCCGAAAGCACGGTAGTACGGGGTTGTGACAACAATGTCAACCGTGTTTTCCCCCATCGCCACCGGCAGTGCTTTGGAAAACGCGCCATCCACAACATCTGAAGTCATGTCCTCACCATTGATGGTAACGGTGGAATTTCCAAGGACGTTCATGGACACCGTAATATTCTCCTGATAGGTCAGGACGACGTTTTCGGCAGGCAATAGGTTTGTCACGATGGATTGGGGGATGTTGATAATCACGGGATCGCAGGGTACAGGGGTTTCATTGCCGCGATTGTCCAATATGCCGAACGAAACTTCTACTGTCATGGCCTCTGCGTCGTCGGTAACGGTTTCGGGAATGAAATAGGAATCGGGGATGGTTACTGTTGCCAAGCCGTCGATAAAGGTTAGGTGTTGATCGTTCAACGTATGCACCACAACCACATCGGGGTTATCACCGCTTATGGTGAACCTATGCGCCGGCAAGCCGTCCGAACCGGTGATCGTTTCTACCACGGCCGGATACACCGTTGTTTCACCGATGCCAAACACGACCTTGAACATGCGCGGCCAGCTTTTAAACTGCGCGCGTACATAAAAATGGGCGCCAACGCCGCCGCCAATCAATACGGCAAACAAGATCGACCAGATGAATATACGCATGCCGGTGGTTATGCGCCGCTTCTTCGTTTTTTCACCCTTTTTGTTCTTTTTATCCTGTGATTTGGCTTTTTTACGCCTCTTGCCACGCTTGTCCGTAGTTTCGGATAAAATATCCTTCTGATCGTCCGTGAAACTTTCGGTTTGTTCGGTTGGAACATCGACAGGCACAGAATCCGCCGGTAGTACCGGTTCTTCAGTGGATAGTGTAACGGGCGTTTCAACAACCGATGGTACTGGCGTTTGTGCCGCAGGCTGTTGCACGTCCGACGTGGGTTCGGACTTTGTTTGTTTGTTGTCAGTAAGTATTTTTGGGGCAGAACGATTGTCAAATGATGGTTTTGACAAACCGCCTATCCGCCGTGTGCTGCGCGCAGTACGTACGGGTCGATTCTGTTTCGTAGTGCCGTTGAGTGCGTAGCCGCAGGAGAGACACGACTTTTCCGTGTCATCAACTTCGTTTCCACAGCGGGGACAAATCATCTGCAACACCTCTTCATAGCCTATTTCATATATTATAGCAGAATCCGACATGGCACAAAAGGGTTTGTTGGGGAACATTCGCTTGATCCAACGAACATACGCATGATAGAATAAGCTATTGAATGAGGAGAAGATTTATGGCAATCTATTTTGATAACAGTGCAACGACCCAACCGTTTGATTTTGTTGCCGAGCGCGTCCATAGTTATATGCTAGAATCCTATTTTAATCCGTCCGCGCTGTATGCACCGGCTCAAAAAGTGCAAAATGATATGAGGCTTGTTCGGCACGCGTTTGCGGTGGATCTTGGCGTGCACGAGCAGGAAATCATCTTTACCTCCGGTGGTTCGGAAAGCAATAACACGGCGGTATTGGGCGTTGCGCTTGCGCAAAAAAAGCCTGCTCATTTCATCGTTTCCGCCATTGAACATGCCAGCGTCCATGAGGTCTTTCAGACGCTGGAGAGATTGGGCCATACCGTCACCTATTTACCCTGCAATCCCAATGGTGTTATCCATGATCAAACGTTGGCCAATGCGTTACGGCCCAATACGGCGCTTGTAAGCATTATGCATGTCAACAACGAAGTGGGCAGTATTATGGACGTCGCAGCGCTGAGCGCGATGACAAAGAAGCGGGTTCCGCAATGCCTGTTCCATGCTGACGGCGTACAAGCGTATCCGAAGATTCGGGCTGATCTTAGAGATGTTGACCTGTACAGCATCAGCGGGCACAAGTTTCACGCGCCGCGAGGCATTGGCGTACTGATGTGTAAGAAACATTGCCGCCTTCAACCGATCCAGAGCGGTGGCGGTCAGGAAAACGGCCAACGCGGGGGAACGGAGAACACTGCGGGCATCATGGGACTGTTTGAAGCACAGCAATACTATGTGAAATATCGCAGTGAGATCATCGATCATTTTAAATCGATCAGGAAAAGCCTGATCGAAGGACTCGTTGGGATACAGGACATACGGATAAACGGGGCGGACGGGGTTTTTGCCGCACCGCACATCCTATCGGTCTCCTTTGCGGGCGTACGGGGAGAATCTCTGGTGCATGCTTTGGAGCAGAAGGAGATATTCGTTGGGACGGGTAGCGCTTGCTCCTCCCACAAAAAGGGCGCAAACCGCATATTGTCCGCCATGGGCGTACCGCCTCAATGGGCGGCCGGCACCATACGCTTTAGCTTCGGCTGTATGAATACAAAGGATGAAAGCGAAATCGTCGCATATGAAGTTGCGCAGGCGGTATCGTATCTGAGGAGGTTTAAAAGGAGATAGATGGAGAGACTCATACTCATCAAGTACGGTGAAATTCATTTAAAAGGGCTCAACCGCCCTTTTTTCAAGCGTATGCTCATCGAGCGGCTGGCCGAAACACTCAGAGGCTTGCACTGTGATGTATACGAGATGCATGGACGTGTATACGTTTCGCAGTATGATGCGGCGGACGAGGCGGAAGCGGTTGCGCGATGTCAGGATACATTCGGCGTTGTGGGCGTATGTCCGGCGCTTGTTGTGGACAAAACCATGGATGACATGGAGCGCGCCGCCATCATGCAGATGCGGGATGCAAAGGCACAATTGAGCAAATGCCCGGTTACGTTTAAAGTGCATGCCCGCCGTGAGGACAAGACATTTGTGCCCAACAGCGATGGGATTGCAAGGGAAATCGGCGCACGGGTGCTACACGCTGATTCCGATGTCAAAGTGGATGTGCACAATCCCAATGTGATGGTGGAGATAGAGGTGCGCGATAAGGCCTACGTATACGCGGCGGTTTTGCCGGGAGTGGGAGGCATGCCGGTTGGCAGCAGCGGACAAGCCGTGCTCATGCTGTCTGGCGGCATCGACAGCCCCGTTGCAGGCTATATGATGGCCAAACGCGGTATTGTGCTCAGCGCCGTACATTTTATGAGCCCGCCGCACACCGGGGAAGCGGCCAAGCAAAAAGTGTTGGATCTGACCAAACGGCTGGCGCGGTATTGTGGAACGATACCATTGTATATGGTAACATTTACCAGAATTCAGGAAGCCATCTATGAAGGATGCAGACCAAATTTGTTGACGGTGCTGATGCGCCGCGCCATGATTGGCATTGCACAGAATCTGGCACTACAAAACGGCGCCAAAGCACTGATCACCGGTGAGAGCCTGGGCCAGGTTGCCAGCCAGACGCTTGAATCTCTGTGCGCAACCAATGATGTGGCAAAAATGCCGGTATTCAGACCGCTCATTGGCATGGACAAGAATGACATCATCGCGGTTGCCAAACGAATACAGACATTCGATATCTCCATCCGACCAGGAGAGGACTGTTGCACGGTGTTTGTACCCAAACATCCGAAAACCAAGCCCGTGATCGAAAAGCTCAGGGAGCAGGAGCAGAACATACCGTGGGACGCGTTGATTGAGCAAAGCGTTAACGACACGCAGTGCTTGATGGTTGATCCATAAAACAGCTTATTTTTGCAAAATTCAAAATGACGACAATATGCAAACAAATCCCACAATGGATTGGTGGGATTTGTTTTTTTGGAAGAAGGCCATGCCAAGTACATTGATAAATGCATTTGAATGGCGCACTATGTCATACCAACGGCTTGGTCACATAGACATACACCTGATCACTGCGCTGTCCAAGCTCATGGCTGCTTGCATCCACGGGTTGGACCGAATAGGTATAGCCCTTGTTGGTCTGTGCATCCTTATCGACGTATGTCATGCGGTCATCCCCCGGCAACTTGGCAATAATCTGTTGGGCTTCGTCTTGGCATATCCTCAATATTTCATACGATGCGATATTGCTGGAGGATGAAAATGAGATAACGGGTTCGCCCAACGCGTTCAAGTCGACGGTGAGATCATACACAAGGCATTGCAGTGCGTTGTTTTCGTTTTTGATCTCAGCGGCCAAATCACTGAATAGGTATTCCTCAACAACGTCGCTGTCCAGCAGATATCCGGCGGCGATTCGCACATCGCCGCTCAGAAGCGCCGCCTTGTCAAGACGCAGAATTTCAACGCTGTCAGGCGTGGTATAGTGCGGCGCGGATTGATCCTGGTAATAGGCGCTTATCACTGACTTGAGCAATTTAGCGGGATAGGTTCCGCCGGTTGCGGCGGATGGCAGGAAATGGTCGTTGTCCGTTTTGTCGAATCCCATCCATACGACGGCACACAGATCGGCATTGAATGCCGCCATCCAGATATCCCTGTTACCGATGGATCCGTAGCCGTTTGTGCCGGTCTTGCCCGACAACGCGATGTCCTCCATATACAGGTTATGGCCGGTTCCTTCCTCCACAACATCGCGTAGCATATCAGCTAAAATGAAGGCGGTGTCCTCATTCAATACCCGTGTAGCTTCTTGGCTGGATTGATAGAGGATGTTTCCCATACAATCCTGAATGCACGTTACAAGGGTGGGTGTCCGGTACATGCCCAACGAGGCAAATGCACCGTACGCCGCGCACAGTTCCAGCGGCGTTACTCCTGTTTCAAACCCGCCCAGCGCAAGCGAAAGACCCATATCGTTGTTCCCAAAGGGTATGCCGACTGAGGATGCAAACGATTTGGCGTTGGGTATACCGGTGTTCAACAGTATCTCAACCGCCGGCACATTCAACGATTTTACCAAAGCCTCGCGCATCGTAACCGCGCCCATGTATTTGTCATTGAAGTTCGACGGCGTATAATTGTTAAAACTCTTGGGCTCATCGATTATAACTGAAATAGGAGAGTAAGCGCGGCTTTGCAGTGCGGGCGCGTATACCATCACCGGTTTGATGGCGGAACCGGGTTGGCGGCGGCTGTTCAAAGCGCGGTTCAACCCGCGTTTCACCTCATATTGACGGCCGCCCATGATGGCCATGATATAGCCCGTATCGGGGTCGATGCACACGAATGCCGCCTGTGCGACACTGCCATCCGCGGCATTTGCGGGGAAAAGCGAATCTTGTTTGAACGCTTCTTCCAAGATGGATTGGAGATTCGTATCCATGGCGGTATATATGCGGTATCCGCTGGTGACAACTTCCTCGTACGATATACCAAGAATATCGGAAGCTTCATCCAGCGCTGCATCGAGATAGAACCCGTACGAATCGTTGGACGGAGAAAGAGATAGCGCTAGCGGTTTGGATTTTGCCTGTTGCGCCTGTTCATTCGTAATGAATGTGTATTCGGCCATTAGATTCAACACAGTATTGCGCCGTGCAACGGACGCATCAGGATTGTTGTGCGGCGCGTAGCGGGCCGTGGATTTCAATATACCCGCCAACAACGCCCCTTCATCCAACGTAAGCTGTGAAGCTGGTTTTGAGAAATACGTTTGTGAGGCTGCTTCTATGCCGTATGCATTGGCGCCAAAATAAATGTAGTTGAGATACATCTCCAAAATCTCATCCTTTGTGTAACGCCGCTCCAGTTCCAACGCCAACAGTGCTTCTTCAATTTTGCGCGAAAAGACTTTTTTACTATCGAGTAGACTGTTCTTAATCAATTGCTGCGTGATGGTGGATGCGCCCTCCACCAGCTTTCCGGCTTTAATATCGTTGACCAGAGCACCGAAAATGCGCTTGATATCTATACCGCTATGTGAATAAAAACGAACGTCTTCCGCAGCGACAAAAGCTTTTTGTACAACTTCCGGAACATCGGACAAAGGTACCCAAATTCTGTTTTCAAGTCCGTGGACGTTTGCGATCTCCACGCCGTTGCAATCGTAAATAAGCGTACTTTGTTCCACGTTATAAATCTTTTGAGGATCAAGCCGACTGGTGATGTCAAAACCGAGAAAATATGCCGTACCAAAAGCAACGGCGCAAATCAATGCAACCGTCAAAAACAGCATTGCCGTTTTGAGCACACGGATTATCCGCTGCCTGTTGGTGAAATCAGAATTTTCCATCCCTATCAATATGCCCGTCGTTTCAATGCACTATAAGCATGAGTGAGGAAGGAAAAAAATTTAAATAATCCTAGGGTCTGAATGCATTCTTTTTTAAAAGCATGCGTTCAAATCTGATGTTGCCCGCACTGAAAAAAGCGCAACCGCGTGATTCAGAATACTTTATTTTATGAAAATGGATATATTTGACAAATATGGACACAATAGGATAAAAGACGTGGTATTTCGAGAGAGGACAACCGTTGTTCGAAATCGAATGTATGTTAGAAGGACAAGGGGGGAGAACATGCAGACCAAAATCAGGCACAAGGGCGGGCTCTGTCTGATCCAGATATTTGGGGAGTTGGATCATCATAGCGCGCCCATGCTCGCTAGGGAGCTTGACAGAGCAATCAATTCAGGCAATGTTCGGGAACTGCGCCTGGATCTTGCAAAAATGACGTTTATGGACAGCAGTGGCATCGGCGTTTTGATCGGACGGTATAAACGCTTGAAAAAAAGCGGTGCGGTGCTTAGCATCGTCAATCCGACAAAGGTTGTGGATCGTATTTTTCGTATGTCCGGATTGTATCAAATATTTAACAAAGTGGGTTAACGGGAGGGTCAATTGATGAAACAGAATACGATGCGACTATGCTTTGATGCGCTCTCGCAGAACGAAGCATTTGCACGTGTCACGGTGGGAGCGTTTTTCTCACAGCTCAATCCGACGCTGGAGGAGCTGGCCGACGTTAAGACTGCGGTAAGCGAAGCGGTGACCAACGCGATCATTCATGGATATGGATCAAAGGGCGGTACAATAGAGATCGCGTGTACGCTGTTTGACCAAAGCATGACGGTGACCATCTTGGATTATGGCAGGGGTATTGATGATATTGAACAAGCCATGCAGCCGTTCTTTACCACGGGACCGCAGGACCAACGTTCCGGCATGGGATTCATGGTAATGCAATCTTTCATGGATGATCTTACGGTGGAAAGCACCGTTGAAAAAGGAACAAAGATCACGATGAAAAAAACCGTACGTGGTGATCATGATGCAGCAGAACAGAAGTGAAACAAGAGGCGAGCTTTTGACGCACGAGCAAACGCTGGCGCTGCTTAAGAGGGTAAAAGAGGGTGACGAGAGCGCCAAGGAAACGCTTGTGTGCAAAAACATCGCCCTTGTTAAGAGTGTTGTCAAAAGATTCCTGGGACGCAATCTTGACTACGATGACCTGTTTCAACTCGGGTGTATGGGATTGGTCAAAGCCATCATAAACTATGACACTTCATATAACGTACGGTTTTCCACCTATGCAGTACCCTTAATTCTCGGCGAAATCCGAAGGTTTCTGCGTGATGATGGTGCGGTGAAGGTGGCGCGGCCTGTCAAAGAACTCTATGTCAAAGCGATGGGTGTGTCGCAAAAATTAAGCAATCAATACGGACGTGAAGCGAGCGTGGAGGAAATAGCCGCACAGATCGGCTGTTCCAAAGAGGAAATTGTGCAGTCGCTGGAGGCGGCGCGTATGCCGGTATCTCTCAATGCACCGTTGCAGGACGAGGGCGGCCGGGAATTAACGCTGGATGATTGCATCGGCAAAGCGGATGAAAGCGGAATTGCTCTGGACCGTGTGATGCTGCGCGAAATGCTCCAATGCCTGGCGCCGCGTGAACGCCAAGTGATATTTCTGCGCTATTTTAAGGATCAAACGCAAAGCGAAATTGCGGCGAGACTCGGTATTTCGCAGGTTCAGGTTTCGCGCCTTGAAAGCAAGATCATTCAAAAATTGCGTGAGGAAGCCATTGGTTAATGAGGAATAATATGGAAGTGGACGCTATGCGTCCTTTTTTATATTTAAAAAATATTTGAACATACTAACAATACGATCACGGTGGAAAGGAGTATTTATCTTGCAAAAGAAAAAAAACAGATCCATATACGGTCCACGGCTTCTGATTGCAATCGGCATCGTCTTGGCAATGGGGATCCTGCTGTTTATTCACAGTTCTCTGTCAAACAGCGTAACCGGCATCAAACAGGTTTTTGCAGGATGGTAAAACAGCATATGCAGATAACGATGTGCCGACACCAAATGGATTACTTGGTAGAGGATCAAAAGACCAAGCTCCACTGTCTACCCGATCACCGCGTATTGGATGGGCATAATCTTGAGGAGCGCGAAGAAAGATTGCATACAAAAGGCTATAAAGAGGAGAAGTGAACCATGGAACCATTTGATGCGGGCAAGGGAACAAAGGATCAGAAGCGTGTCGAAAAGGTATACAACGCTTATATATTGCGCACCATGCCCAAAACTAAACTAATCAGTGGCTGCATCAAGGCGTTTTTGGTGGGCGGATTGATTTGTGCCATGGGTCAGGGATTTATCCAGTTAGGCACGGATGTACTCAAAATGGAAGCGCTTAACGCGCGCGGCTTCGCATCCATCTGCCTGATCATCATAGGTGCCACGTTGACCGGCATCGGCATTTTTGATGAAATTGGCAAGTTTGCAGGCGCTGGATCCGTTGTACCCATCACCGGATTCGCCAACGGCATCGTGGCGCCTGCTATCGAACACAAGCGTGAGGGTTTGGTGATCGGCGTAGGCGCAAATCTTTTTAAAATAGCGGGCCCGGTGTTGGTGTGCGGCATATCAGCCTCCGTCGTATACGGATTGATCTACTATATTCTGGTAAGGTGAGCATGAATAAACGGATCGGAAAAAGAACGGTAAAACTTGAAAACAGGGTGCATCTTGAATCGGGCGCGAGCATCGTGGGGCCCAAAGAAGGGGAAGGACCTTGGGGTGCGTTGTATGATCAAGTGCTCAGTGACGATATGTGGGGCGAGACGAGCTGGGAAAAAGCGGAAACCAAGATGTTCTATGAATCCGTACGGATGGCTATGGAAAAGGGCAAAATGAAGCCGGAGGACATCGACTTTATTTTGGGTGGCGACCTTCTCAATCAATTGATCGCCACGTCGTTTGCCGTACGGCGCATGGATATCCCATTTTTAGGGTTGTATGGCGCGTGCAGTACCATCGCGGAATCCATTGCAATCGGTTCCATGCTCATAGACGGCGGTTTTGCCCGACGTGCAGTATGCTGTGCCACTTCCCATTTTTCCACCGCTGAGCGACAGTTCCGCTTTCCGTTGGAGATGGGCACGCAGCGTACGCCCACCGCGCAGCGTACCGTTACTGGTGCGGGCGCAATTGTACTTGGAACACAGGCAACAAAGACGCCATATGTAAGCGCCATTACCGTGGGAAAGGTTGTGGATTTTGGCGTCAAGGATGCCAACAACATGGGTGCGGCCATGGCGCCGGCAGCGTGCGACACCATTTTATCCCACCTAAACGACACGAATACAACACCTGATGATTACAGTGCAATCATTACGGGCGATCTTGGCTTATACGGGCTTAAGATGCTCATGGATCTTTTACAAAAGGCCGGCATAAACACGCAAGGCCGTTTTCGGGATTGTGGTGCCGAGTTCTTTTCACTTGATCAGGATGTACATGCGGGAGGAAGCGGCTGTGGATGCTGCGCCACGACGCTGTGTAGCAGGTTGCTTCCCGACCTTATGGAGCAAAAGCTTCAGCGAATCTTGTTGGTGGCGACGGGGGCGCTTTTATCCACGGTATCCGCAATGCAGGGAGAGAGTATTCCCTGCATCGCGCATGCCATCTGCATTGAAAGGGGAGCATAGGCATGGATATGGTACTTCCTTACGTCAAAGCCTTTGTGGTGGGTGGATTGTTCTGTGTCGTTGGGCAGATTATTGTGGCTAAGACAAATCTAACCTTTGCGCGCATATTGGTCATCTATGTGGTAACGGGCGTGGTGTTATCGGGATTCACACTGTATGGCCATATCGTGGACTATGCCGGCGCGGGTGCCACCATACCGCTGACAGGCTTTGGGCATGCATTAGCACAAGGTGTTAAAACCGCAATCGAAGAGGAGGGATGGATCGGCATTCTGACCGGCGGCGTGACCGCAACGGCGGGCGGCATTACAACTGCGGTATTTTTCGGCTATCTCAACGCGTTGATCTTCAATCCAAAAACAAAAGATTAGCATATAAAAAAGGCCGTCACGCGTGACGACCTTTTTCGTTTGCCCACATATAATTCATTCGTTGTTAATGTATATCGCCAACTCATCCAACAGATCGTCAAGGGCTTCGGTCGCGGTGTCGATGGATGCTATCGATGCACTACTGCCGTCTCCAATCAAGCCGGTGAGTGTGTTTACGGCGTCGTGGAAAGAGCCCACCTGTTCTTGATTCAACGAATCGAGATAAGGCTGGACATCGATGGCCGCATGCGCCAGCGCGTCATTAGCGTTCTGGATGGCTTGCACCCGCTTGGCATGTGCGTTCTGTGTGGTGTGGATGTTGCAAAAAGCGTCGGGATTGCTCTGTTCGCTCAGTGGCTCGTCGGACACGTAATACCAGGGAAAATCTGTTAGATCACAGTGCGCTAAAACGCTTGATGTCGGGACTAAAACATAGGCTTTATCCACAACGTCGGTGCAATACGAAGTGGCAAGTTTGCCACTTTGCGTACACACCTCGTGCGCAACGTGCATTGTACAGGTTTCGGTGGGCACGGAATCGATTGGATACCAATCGGTGACCGGCGTAAGTCCGCCCATGTCCAAAGAGCAGGCATCTGTAGCCAACTGCCCCGAAACCTGGCATACCGTTACCTGTACCAGCCCAAGCGACTCGGGAGAATCCTCAATGATTGGACCATTGGGTAAACCTTTGATGTTATACACAGACGTCATGATATCCGAAAACAGCGGCGCGGCATAGGCACCGCCCGACGTACCGCTTTTCAGTGGTTTGTAATCGTCGTGCCCAATGTAAATGGCGGTGGTGTAATGGGGTGTGATGCCCGCAAAAGTTATGCCTCGGTAATTATCGTTTGTACCGGTTTTGCCGGCAACGGTGATGCCGTTTATCTGGGCTTTGGTACCGGTTCCGCTTTCAACGCCCGTTGTCATCATATCCACCAGCAACCAAGCCGTCCCGGGTTTGTAAACCTGCTTGGTGGTCTGCATGGACACGGCATCCAATATGATGCTGTGATCGCCGTCCTCGACTTTCGTGAAGGAGATGGGAGAGATGTACAATCCCTTGTTTGCGATGGTTGCATAGCATACCGCTTCATCCAACGGGGATAAACCGGACGTGCCCAGTGCGATGCCGGCGGGTGTAACGTTGATATAGTCCATATCGACGCCCATCATCTCAAGATAGGCAGCGGAATTATTAAGGGAATCCAAACCGGACATTTCCATTAGAATTCGGGCGGCGCTGAGGTTGAGCGATTTGGACAGCGCTGTGCGCATGGTGACCGGGCCAACGATGGATCCCGTGTTGGGATAGCTGCCATCTGTACTCCAACCAGATACCTCGCCTTTAAAGTTTTGGATGATGCTCGCTGCGCCCAAGCCGCGATCAATGGCCGGGCCGTATACGGTTATGGGCTTTATGGAGGATCCTACGGGTTGATGGGACATATAAGCGCGGTTGAGCACCTTAAGACCCGTCGGTGCGGTGCGCCCGCCTATCATGGCTTTGATCTGCCCGGTGTGATAATCCATCACCACCACGCCGGCCTGTGGTTGGACGACCTCCGTGGTGGAACCGTCCGCGTTGGTGGAAACGGTGGCGGCATCGCTCCTGTATCGGGTGGCTGGATAGTTGTCATAGTTGTATACAGCGTCCTCGGTGGCAGTTTGTACGGTCAAATCCAACGTAGTATAGATCTGATAACCGGCCGTGCGTAGTTCATACTCAATTGCATTGCGGTTCTCCTGCGTATTGGGAAGGCCGCGCGACTCTATAAAATGATCAATTACATCCTTGATGACATAGTCTACAAAGCTGGGCGCAAGGCCCATTGCCGATGTGCTGGCGGATTCTTCCAGTACCACGACCTGTTCGGCCAACGCTTGCTCGTATTGGTCATAGGTTATGTACCCCTGTTGGTACATGCGGCTTAAAACGGTGTTTGTTCGGTTGTCCGTGACCTCGGGCCGGTTGCGGAAAAAGTAATTGCGGCGTGGATCGTAGGTATAGGGACTTTGCACCATCCCGGCCAGCATGGCGCACTCGCGCAACGTCAATTCGGAGAGATCCTTACCGAGATAGTCCAGCGCAGCGCTTTTAACGCCGTAATTGCCCTGGGACAGGTTTACGTCGTTGAGGTATGCTTCAAGTATTTGCTCCTTGGAGTATTCGTTTTCAAGCTGATAGGCCAGATACGCTTCCTGTATCTTTCTGCGGTAACTTCGCTCAGATGTGAGCATGCGGTTTTTGATCAGCTGTTGTGTGATGGTGGATGCGCCCTGCACATTGGCGGTTGTTGTAAAATTACTGATAAACGATCCCATGATGCGCTTGATATCGACGCCGCTGTGCGAGAAAAAGCGTGTATCCTCTATCGATACGATGGCGTGCACCAGATCTCCTGGAAACTCGTTGTACGTCGCCCACAGTCGATTTTCCGTGCCGGAATAGGTGGCGATCAGTTCGCCGTTTTGGTCATAAATTTGGCTGGCCAACGCAGTCTCGGTCAGTGCGCTCAAATCCAAATCAGGCGCGGTATTGATGTACGCGCGCGCAATGCCGAGCAGGGATCCGGATACCAAAAAACATAGGATTAAAATAAAAATGAACAACAGACGGAATGATGTTACGGCCACACTCAAGGCAAAATGCGGCGGGCTCGTACGATTTTGAAAGATAGCTTCAGGCTTGTCGCCATCATGATCTACGCGTTTATCAATGACATCAAGCAGCGAATCATACCAGCCAAGAACGCATTTTCGCCGGGATTGTGGCGGTTTGCCTTTGGCGAGCATATGCGCCGACGGCAGCGGTTGGGTATGACCCATTGATTGATGTTGTGTCAGCTTCTTTGTATGGCTTATTTTTGACGCATCGTTATTTTTCGAACCCTTGTTCATAAAACGCTCCTTCATGTCAATGCAACGAAAGGTTTCTCATAGTATATCATATCGGCGTTAAAATAAAAATGACGGGAAAATGGCGGCATGTTTAAAAATCTGTCAAAGTTTAAGCGGATATTGTGGGCTATGGTGATCTGTATCTGCCTGTGTGTCTTGGGCGTATTCGGATTTGAACTCAGCCTGCGCAACGCAGCTCGACAGTTGGCAGTGGCACGCGCCTCTATCATTGTCAACAATGCGATCAATGTGTCGCTGTACCGCGATGAATTAGCGGTCTGGTACGAAGATCTTGTCACCATTGAGCGTAGCGATATTGGTCAGATTCAAAGCGTTATCATTGACGGATATGCGCTCAACCAATTAGCGGGCCAGATCGCAAAGAGCGTGGAATCCATCATAGAAACGGATTCGAAGGAGTCAATTACCATTTCGCTGTCCAGCGTATTCGGTACGGCAGCCATCGGCATTGCCGGGCCCAGGTTTACAGTCGAATGCCGCGCTTTGCCCGCGGTCAATGTGGACATTGAAAGCAAATTTGAACAGGCTGGAATCAACCAGACAAAACACAGTCTGACTGCCAACATCTATGCGGATGTGCGCTTTTTGGTGGCCGGTAGAATTGTTGCCTACGAAAACAAAAGCTCTTTACTATTGTGTGAAACCATCATTGTAGGTATTGTACCCGACACGTACCTCAACGGCGGTTCGAATGGCGGGGTATTGCCGCTTTTACCGCTGTCACCCTGAGGTGGACATGAACGCGCCAATGATGATACTATATACACGTAAAGTAAGGGGAAGGGATGATCACATGTTGTTTAGAGATTGTGCTGGTGGCGTTGTCTTCTGTAAGGACAAGGTGTTTTTACTGCAAAACGAAAAAGAGGAATGGGTATTGCCAAAGGGAAGGATACGTAACGATAGGATTTCTACGGAAACCGCGCTTGAACGTGTCCGTGTGGAAGCGGGCATTGAGGCAAACCTGTTGTGTTCGATAGGAGAAACAAACTATGAGTTCTATTCGTTGACACGAAAAGCGCCCGTAACCAACCGAATCAACTGGTATATCATGGAGACTAAGGATGAAATCTATTCGGTCAACCCTGCGCTTCAATACCTCGGCGGCGGATATTTCCCTGTGGAGGATGCGCTGGATCTGATCACGTACAGTCAGGATAGGAGCCTTGTATCCGTAGCGTATCGACGTTATCAAAAAGAGTACAAGCAGTAAAGGAGCGAATCATGTCCGGTCACAGCAAATGGAGTACCATCAAGCATAAAAAGGGTAAGACCGACGCGCAACGTGCAAAGGTTTTCACAAAGATCGGGCGGGAGATTGCATCCGCCATCAAAGAAGGCGGCGGTCCAAATCTCGACAACAACAGCAGGTTAAGGGATGTTATCGCCAAAGCGCGTGCCAACAACATGCCCAACGACAACATCATGCGCAGCATTGCACGCGCATCCGGCGAACAGGACGGGGTGCAGTACGAACAGGTAACGTACGAAGGCTACGGCGCCAGTGGTATCGCCATAATCGTAGAAACGATGACGGACAACCGCAACCGGACAGCTAGCGATGTACGGCATGTTTTCGACAAATGGGGCGGGGCGTTGGGTACCAGTGGCTGCGTATCCTATATGTTCAAACGAATGGGCGTTCTGATCGTTGAAAGAACCGATGATTTGAATGAGGAAACGATGATGATGTATGCACTGGAGACGGGCGCATCGGATTTCAACGCATCCGACGATGTGTTTGAAATATATACGGATATAGCGGATTTCTCTACGGTGCGCGAAGCGTTGGAATCAAAAGGACTCGGCTTTCTCTCTGCGGAGATTGGTTGGGTTCCGGACAGCACGGTAAATGTAGACCAAGAGAATTTGGAGAAAATAGAAATGTTGATTGAGCGTTTTGAAGAGTTGGACGATGTAAATAACGTGTACCATAATATGTCGATGTAAGCGGTATATTCACAGCTGTTTGGGAGAGAATCATCCTGAGGGGAACCCGGAGGGATGATTTTGTTTACCGATTCAAGAAGAAGGAGACGCAAACGCAGGAGGATGACCATCGTTGGCATTTGCTTTGTCGTATTGGGCATGGCCATGTACGGCTACAACGCATCACGCGATGAAGTCCGCCAACAACAGCAACAAGCTGAGTCGGGTAGCACGCAGACGCCGATAACTACATACATAACGCCCAATGTACCCGTGGTAAAGCCCAATGATCCCGTGATCGAAGACCATGCCGAAGTGATCCTGATCTCTCACTATCTTGGCTGCGGTCATGACACCGAGCAGACGCTGCAGTCGGATGGCTATGTCGGTTTAACGAAAAAACAACTTCAGGCGCTTTACCCGCTGTATACCATCACATCCTTTAGCTCCACGCGTGTGGAGATAAGAAGGGATGTGGAAGGCGTATGCCCACAGCACTATATGGTGAAATTGGAGAATTCCAAGTTGGTGATATACCAGCGAAATGATGACGATACATGGCGTGAGGTGCAGACCATTGAGGATTTCTACATGCCCTATGAAGACGAAGCGCTTAAGGAGGGCGTTGTTTTCGATGATATGCACCAGATCGAAAGCTTTTTGGAGAATTTTGATACCTGAAGGATAACTGAATCAATTAGGCTATTTGTCCCGCCGGCGCATACCCGGTGGGATTTTTATTACGCCGATTTTGCCGCGCCGTGTTGACGCATAAGGCATGGCATAATACAATCTAACAAATGGAAGGACGTGATCAGGATGGGTCAATGCACGGAACTGGCACATCTGGCGCAACAAGCAGCTCCTAAGATGGGGCTTTTGGGCATCGCGCAAAAGGACGCCATATTGTGTGCGATGGCGGATGCTTTGGAGAGCAACGAACAAAAGATACTTGTGGCCAATGAGGAGGATATGCACGCTGCCCGCGAATCGGGTATGCGGGAATCCCTTCAGGACCGTCTAAAGCTGACGTGTGCACGCATCGGCTTGATGGCGCAGGGTATGCGGGAAGTGGCAGCGCTGGAAGATCCCACCAGCCGCATATTGGATGGTTGGCGTCGTCCCAACGGACTTTGGATTGAAAAGCGATGTGTGCCGTTGGGCGTCATTGGTGTCATATTTGAAGCGCGTCCCAATGTGACGGCGGACGTAGTTGGCCTGTGCATCAAAAGCGGCAACGCCTGTGTGCTGCGCGGTGGCAAGGAGGCCATCTGCTCCAATACGGCCATCATGGATGTATTGACAGAGGCCGGGTTGGAAGCGGGCATGCCCGGCGGTGCTGTCGCGCTGATTACCGATACAAACCGGGCATCGGCACAGGAGATGATGCGTGCCAACGGCCTGATCGACGTATTGTTTCCGCGCGGCGGCAAGGGTTTGATCCGGGCAACCATTGAAAACGCTACGGTACCCGTGATTGAGACCGGTATCGGCGTTTGCCATGTTTTTGTGGACGAATCGGCAGATTTTTCCATGGCGGCAAATATCACGATCAACGCCAAATGCAGCCGCCCTTCGGTGTGTAACGCAGCCGAGACGCTGTTGATCCATGAGAATATCAAACAAACATTTTTACCACAGGTTGCACAAGCACTTATGGACAACGATGTTGAACTGCGCGGTTGTGTGCAGTGCCGTGCCATCGTTGAAGACATGAAGGCCGCCTCCGAAGAGGATTGGGCGACGGAATATGAAGATCTGATCATGTCCGTTAAAATCGTTGGCGACATTGACGAGGCGATGGATCACATTGCCAAGTACGGTACACGGCACAGCGAGAGTATCATAACGGACAGCGAAAGAAACGCCGAGCGTTTTTTGAATGAAGTGGATGCCGCCGCGGTTTACGTCAACGCTTCCACGCGGTTTACCGACGGAAACGAATTTGGTCTGGGCGCGGAGATTGGAATCAGTACACAAAAGCTGCACGCACGCGGCCCGATGGGCTTACAGGACTTGACAAGCATCAAATACGTAGTACGCGGCAACGGGCAGATTCGGTAATCGAGCCTTGCTGAATGATCATGCATGCAGACGCAAAGCGCAATTTAATGCGCATTGTCCGTATAGAATGCATAGCAGGTGATTGATTCAGTAGGCCTAAATGTTCGCCTTTTGTTTGCATTATTACCCAAAGCCGTTATACTGAAAAGCGGAGGGTGTGCACATGATCATTTTGGGACTTGATCCCGGCCTTGCCATTATGGGCTATGGCGTTGTGGACTATCGACCGGGCGGCGTATTTCGTGTGCTGGATTATGGTTGCGTCAATACAAAAGCACATACGCCTATGCCCCAGCGGCTTATGTACATTGGCAAAGGCGTTGAACAGTTGTGTCATCAACACAAGCCGGATGCCGTGGCGGTGGAAGAGTTGTTCTTCAGCCGAAACGTGACAACCGCCATCATGGTGGCGCAGGCGCGCGGTGTAATACTCATGAGCGCTGCACTGCACACGCCACAGTTGTACGAATATACCCCGTTGCAGGTCAAGCAGGCGGTGGTGGGGTACGGCAGGGCGGACAAGCAACAGGTGCAGGAGATGGTCAGGCGCATCCTGCACTTGCAACAGAAACCAAAACCCGACGACGCGGCGGATGCGTTGGCCATAGCAATATGCCATGCCAATAGCAGCGCTATGCCGCAGTCGTCGTTGATATGAGGATAGAGTATGTATTCGTTCATCAGCGGTATTGTGGACAATATGGAGCAGGACATCGTGGTCATCGACTGCCATGGTGTGGGATATGAGCTTTTCACCACCCCGGCCACGATGCAAACGATTGCCGTAGGCAAGCAGGCCAAGCTGTATACCCAGCTCATCGTGCGCGAAGATGCACTCACGTTCTATGGCTTCGCGCACAAAGAGGACAAGGAGATGTTCAAACGGTTGATTTCCGTTTCCGGCATTGGGCCAAAGCTGGCGTTGGCGCTGTTGTCTGCGTTGAGCGCACCACAGGTCGCGATGGCCATCATCACGGCCGATGAAAAATCGTTGATCCGTGTACCCGGGTTGGGCAAGAAGACGGCGCAGCGTTTGATCCTTGAACTGAAAGGCAAGTTGCAGACCGCTCATGTTTCACTGTCCAACGATGCGCTTTCATCCGCATCGTCCGGCGATGTTGTGGACGAAGCGATCGATATACTTACGGCCATGGGTTTTGCACCGCCGGACAGTGCCGCCGCGGTGGCGTTGGTACGCGCTGAGGGTGGAACGCCCGAGCAGATGGCGATGAGTGCGCTTCGGCGTTTGGACAGGAACTGAATGCGTATGACATATGGTGGAAACAAGGCCAACAAACAGACGTATAGATACAAAGGCGGGATCCCATGCAAAACGATGACCGTATCCTGACCTCAAGCATGCGGCAGGAGGACGTGGAGATTGAACAATCGCTGCGTCCGCGCACGTTGAGTGAGTACATCGGGCAGGAAAAGGTAAAGCACCAAATGGATATCTTCATCCGGGCGGCGCGTCTAAGAGGCGAGCCGCTGGATCACGTGTTGCTCTACGGTCCGCCAGGTTTGGGCAAGACGACGCTAGCCGCCATCATTGCCAACGAACTGGGTGTGAACCTTCGCATGACCACGGGCCCGGCCATTGAACACCACGGTGATCTTGCGGCTATATTGTCCAATTTACAAACTGGCGACGTTCTGTTTATTGACGAGATACATCGCCTCAACAGCAACGTGGAGGAGAAGTTGTATACCGCGATGGAGGATTATGCGCTGGACATTATCATCGGCAAAGGACCCAGTGCAAAGACGATGCGTTTATCGCTTAATCCGTTTACACTGGTGGGCGCCACGACAAGGGCAGGTATGCTGACAAGCCCGCTGAGGGACAGGTTCGGCGTGATCAACAGGCTGGACATGTACAGCGTTGAGGAATTGACCACCATTGTGCTGAGATCCTCCAGAATTATGAAAGTGGACATCGATCAGGGTGGCGCACAGGAGCTCGCCAGCCGTAGCCGCGGCACGCCGCGCATCGCCAACCGTTTTTTACGGCGCGTACGCGATTATGCGCAAATTGTGGCGGATGGTATTATAACCGAACAGGTGGCCATGCAGGCGTTGAATATGTTGGAAGTGGATGAGATCGGCTTGGACGGTGTGGACAGGAACATACTTAAAACCATCATATACAAGTTTGGCGGCGGGCCGGTGGGTCTGGATACTCTGGCAGCCAGCACGGGTGAAGAAACCGTGACCATCGAGGATGTGTACGAGCCCTATCTGTTGCAGCTCGGGTTCATACAGCGAACGCCGCGGGGCAGAATAGTCACCGCCAATGCGTATGCGCATTTGGGGATTGAACAGAAAACTGAGGGTTCGGTACAGATGCGCATTGAAACAGAATAGAGACGCCTAAAGGCGAAGATCCCAATGATCTTTGCCTTTGATTTGGAGAGATATATGACGCAACATTCAACGAAGACAAGCGATTACCGCTATGATCTTCCGCCAGAACTCATCGCACAAACGCCGATGGACAAGCGGGATCAATCGCGGTTGCTGGTGATACACCGGCAATCCGATGAACTGGAACATCGCATATTCCATGATATTGTATCCTATCTGAATCCGGGCGATGTGTTGGTTATCAATGAAAGCAAAGTTATCCCCGCCCGTCTGTATGGACTGCGCGAAACAACGGGCGCGCACATCGAGATACTGTTGTTGAAGCAAACGGACAAGGATTGCTGGGAAACGCTGGTCAGGCCAGGGCGCCGGGTGAAAACCGGTGAATGGCTGGTTTTCGCAGACGGCAGGTTGCGCGCGAAAGTTATGGGGCAAAAAGAAGAGGGCATCCGTCTTTTGCAATTTGACTACGAAGGCGAGTTCTATGCGCTGTTGGATGAATTGGGCGAAATGCCGCTGCCGCCGTACATCCACGCCATGATAGACGATCCCACCCGCTATCAGACGGTGTACGCCAGGGAAAGGGGCAGCGCCGCCGCGCCAACGGCGGGGCTTCACTTTACAGAAGAATTGTTGAAGAAACTGTCGGACAAAGGTATAAACATCCAAAAGGTGTTACTGCACGTGGGCCTTGGAACATTTCGTCCGGTGAACGCTACTGACATTCGCGACCATCACATGCACGCGGAATTCTATGAGATAACCGAGCAAACGGCACAAGCGGTAAACCTGGCCAAACAGAGGGGCAACCGCGTGGTTGCGGTGGGTACGACCAGCGTGCGCGTGCTCGAGAGCAGCGCCGATGAACAAGGCGTTGTGCGGGCAAAATCGGGTTGGACGGATATATTTATCTACCCAGGCATCGCCGTCAAGGTCGTGGATGTTCTGATTACGAACTTTCATTTGCCCGAATCCACATTGTTGATGCTTATCAGCGCGTTTGCGGGCCGGGAACGGGTACTTGAAGCATACAGGACAGCGGTTTCCATGAAATATAGATTTTTCAGCTTCGGCGACGCGATGCTGATCACGGATTAGGAGCTTTTATGGCCATTCAATTTGAACTACAGCATGTATGCAAGCAGACTGACGCAAGGGCCGGTATTTTGCATACGCCACATGGCGATATTCACACGCCGGTCTTTATGCCTGTGGGCACACAGGCGACCGTTAAAGCATTGACGCCAGACATGGTGTGGGGACTTGGCGCGCGCATTGTGTTGTCCAACACCTATCATTTACAGATGCGCCCCGGCAGCGATCTAATCCAACAAGCGGGCGGCCTGCACAGCTTCATGCGCTGGCCGGGCGCCATATTGACGGATAGCGGCGGATTTCAGGTTTTTAGCCTTGAGGGGATGCGCAACATCAGCGATGAGGGGGTTGTGTTCCAGTCGCATATCGACGGAAGCCGTCAGTTGTTTACGCCGGAAACCGTAATGGGTATACAGAAAAACCTGGGTGCAGACATTGTGATGTCCTTCGACGAATGCCCAGCCCATAGCGTTGATTACGATTACGCAAAAGCCTCTATGCACAGAACACACGACTGGGCGAAAAGAGGGCAGGTGGCCATGCATGATGCAAAGCAGGCGTTGTTCGGCATCGCACAAGGTGGTATGTATGAGGATCTTCGTATTCAATCCGCCAAATCCATTGATGCCATGGGCTTTGCTGGCAATGCCATCGGGGGTTTGAGCGTGGGCGAGGAAAAACCTTTGATGTACCGCCTGCTCGAAGCGTCCGTGCCGCATCTTGATCCAAAACGTCCACGCTATCTGATGGGTGTGGGCAGCCCTGATTGTCTCGTTGAAGGCGTGTTGCGCGGTGTGGATATGTTCGACTGCGTGATGCAGACACGAATGGGACGAACGGCGGCGGCCTTTGACCAAAGTGGCAACAGGATCAATCTTAGGAATGCGCGGTTTGCGCGGGACTTTACTGTGATCGATACAACCTGTTGCTGTCCGGCGTGCAGCGGCGGGTTTACCAAAGCTTATCTGCGGCACCTGTATATGGCAAAGGAAATCCTGGCGGCCACGTTGGTTTCCGCCCACAACATCGCTTATTCGATGCGTCTGATGCAGAACATGAGAAATGCTATCCTACACGACGAATTGCTAGATTACATCAATAAGGAACTGTGTGATACTTGACGATTGATACGGATTCGGCTAAGATGAATTTGATTCGTACGTAAGGAGATTATTGATATGCCAATAGCACTTGGACAACAACTCGTGGACATTCTGCCGATGCTCGGTATCATTGCATTTATGATAATCATCACCGTCATGCCGCAGCGCAAGCGCAAAAAAGAAGTCAAAAAGATGATGGACGAAATGAAAAAGGGTGATTGGGTCAAAACCATTGGCGGCTTGTCCGGTCGCGTCACCATGGTAAATGACGAGTACGTTACCGTTGAAAGTGGCCCGCAGCACGTACAGCTTACCTTTACGCGTGGTGCCATTGCATCCGTCGGCGAAGCCGAGGTTGAGGCGGATGGTTTGTCTGAGACGCAGATTAGCGTTGCGAGCACGACCGATAAAAAATCCGGCAAAAAGAAATAAGCACCATCATGAAACGATGAAATACACATGCGGCGGTATCCCGTCGCATGTTTCATATTGGGCCTTTATAAGGCATATCTTGAATAAAGAATGCTAAAGGGGCTGTGGTTATGAAAAAGATAAGGACAACGGGCGTGCGGCGGCCGGGACAGGAGAGCCAAACCTCAAATATGGGTGCGATGCTGCTCAAAGGCGTACTGGCCGCCTTGGTTTTTACGGCGGCGAGTATACTTGTATTTGCCTTTTTGATCAAATCCATGAATCTGCCGGATGCTGTCATCAATCCCGTCAACGTGGTGATAAAAATGTTGGCTGCCATGATAGCGGCGTATGTTGCCACACGGCATTTGCAATTGTACACATGGGCATACGGCGCGCTGGCAGGCGTCTTGTATACGGTTGCGGGCTTTTTGATGCTGTCGCTGTTGGACGGCGCGTTCGGACTTCTGGCGATGCTGATGGGCGACATGGTCATGGGCGCCATTGTAGGCTTTGCAGCGGGTATTGTCGTGCAAATGATGCCGGCAAAGAAAACGGTCAAGCGGTAAAAACGGCGTAACAAAATGCAGAACTCAAAAAGCGACATGATTCTCATGGCGCTTTTTCGTACAGGCATTCTAACAGCATGAGGCATACTTTGTGTTATCATTGACGAGCGTGTTGGCAACACCTATAATAAATTAATAGCAAAGTTGCTTTGAATGCTGTTTGGAGGTTGACTATATGAGAAGGCGCGGCCTTGTCGGGCTCATTGTCATGATTGTTCTGTTGATGATTATAGCCTACGTGTTTATGTTTGGAATACCTTTCGGAGTTCGAGAGATCCGGCCGATGGGCGAGCAGATCAAAACAGATAAACTGGGTCTTGATCTGACTGGCGGTTTTTATGCTGTGTATGAAGCAAGCCGTGAGAATGTAGAGAATTTCGACGAGAAAATCCAAGGAACGTTGAATATTTTCAGAACGAGACTTGACGCCAAGGGCATGACGGAAGCAACGGTAACGCTGCAGGGTACAAACGGCATACGCGTGGAAATCCCCTCCAGCGAGGATGATCCGTCGGTGCTCAGTGAGTATTTAGCATCACCGGCGCACCTTGAATGGCGCGATCCAAACGGCACCGTGATTCTAACGGGCGAAGATGTCAAATCCGCTTCTGCCATATTGGAAGAGGGCGAATACAAAGTGGCGTTTACGCTTTCCCCGGACGGCACGGATAAATTCGCGAAGGCAACAGCGGCGTTTCTGGGTCAGAAGATCGGCATCTATGTAGATGATGGGTTGATTTCAAACCCGAAAGTGAATACCGTCATTGCAACGGGTTCAGGCGTGATTGAAGGAGCGGGCACTTTTACGCGCGAGAGCGCCATTGAGCTTGCCACGCAGATCGAATCCGGTGCTATACCGCTGGATTTAACGGAAATAGAGGTTCATTCCATCAGCGCAACGTTGGGCGCGGATGCACTGAGCAAGGGCGTACTCGCCGGCATCATCGGCGTGGGGTTGGTCATGCTGTTCATGTTTTTGATGTACCGGATCTTCGGCCTTATGGCGGACATTGCATTGGGCTTTTACATCATACTGGTATTCTTCTGCATCTTGACCATGCCGGGTGTTCAGCTCACACTGGCGGGTATCGCGGGCGTTATACTGTCCATAGGCATGGCGGTCGACGCAAACATCATTATATTCGAGCGTATACGGGAAGAGCTTAGAGGCGGAAAGTCCGTGCAAAGCTCAGTGGATATTGGGTTTAGAAAAGCGTTTCGCGCAATACTCGATTCCAACATCACAACTTTGATCGCGGCTTTCGTGTTGATGTCCTTCGGTACCGGTTCGGTTAAGGGTTTTGCGTTTACGCTAGCCATAGGCATCGGCGTCTCGATGTTTACCGCCATCGTCATCACGCGTTTCCTATTGCGGCGGGTTGTTATGCTTGACATAAAAAACAAACAATGGCTGACAAGGGTGTGAGGAGATAACAATGAAGACAATGGAATTTGTAAAACATGCAAAGAAATTTATACTTCTCTCCGCCGCTATTCTTGTGTTTGCCGTAGCGATTGGATATTTTCAAGGCGGTTTAAACTTGGGTGTCGATTTTACCGGGGGTTCACTGATCACGGTGAACATGGGCGGCACGTTCGATGTTGCGCCGGTACAGGAGGCGCTCAAGCGCGCCGGAGAAAGCGGGTTTACGGTACTCAAAAGCTCTGCTGATGACGGTGAAAAAACCTATGCGCAACTTAGGCTGCATCCGCGTGCATCCGATGAAGAAGATCGGACCCAACGCGCAGCGATTCTCGAGGAGATACAGGGCGATTATCCAGATGCGCTCATTGTAAACGTCGAACGCGTTGGGGCGGTTGCAAGTCTAGCATTGATCAAGAACGCGGTTTTCTCGGTGTTGATCGCCGTCGCGCTGATCCTTGTCTATGTGAGTATCCGCTTCAAGTTCTACTCTGCGCTGGCGGCCATACTATGCCTCTCCCACGATGTGCTGATCATGGTTGCCATGGTATGCATACTGCGTGTGGAGATCAACAGCCCCTTCATTGCCGCGGTATTGACCATTGTAGGCTACAGCATTAACAACACCATCGTGTTGTTTGACAGGATACGCGACAACCGAAAGACCGAGCCAAACGTTGCTATGGCGGATACGGTGGATAAATCCACCAACGAAACGCTGACGCGTAGCATATTTACCGCATTAACGACGCTTTTAACCATTGGGTGCCTGTTTATTTTCGGAGCGGACTCGATACGAAGCTTCGCGCTGCCAATTATCATCGGCTTGTTGGCAGGCACATATTCAAGTCTTTTCCTAGCAGGACCGTTCTGGGCATGGCTTGACGGAAGGGCCAGAAACAACAAGAAAAAAGGACAGATGTCAAAACGCGTGCCAAAACGCGCATAGCATAAAAGGCGGGCTTTTGCATGTAAAAGCCCGCCTTGTCTCAATGGAGGAAAATGCTACAGATACATGAAAAACAATCCAGGCACGAAACGCAGACGCTTATCGATCATATCTCGTCATGCACCGGCATCGGGCCATTGGCGGCCAGCGTATTGGTACGACGTGGAATTTTTGACGAGGAGAGTGCAACGGATTATTTGATGGCGGATACGTTTCATGATCCCTTTCTGCTTAACGGTATGCAACGGGCGGTTGAAACCGTAAATCTTGCAATTCGAAAGCAGCGGTTTATAACGGTATACGGGGATTACGATTGCGACGGCACCTGCGCTTGCGCCATACTGTATTCGGCGTTTAAGAAAGCTGGGACGCCGATTGATGTATACATCCCAGACAGAAGGACACAAGGGTACGGGCTCAACGCTGATGCCATACGCGCCATCGCAAAAAACGGCGGTCTTTTAATCACGGTGGACTGCGGCATCACCAACATACAAGAAGTTGAGCTGGCGCGAAGCCTGGGCCTTACGGTACTCGTGACGGATCATCACAAGCCGCTTGATACTCTTCCGGATTGTGTTTGCGTTAATCCGGCGATGGGCGAAAATTATCCATGTGCCCATTTATGTGGGGCGGGCACAGCGCTCAAACTCGTGCATGCGCTGTGGGGTGAAGAGGCCATGCGGTCGCTGTTGGATTTCGCTGCTATCGCAACCGTTGCGGATTTGGTACCGCTTTTGGGTGAAAATCGCGCCATTGTTAAGGCTGGCCTAGACAAGATCATGGAGAATGAACGTCCGGGTATTATGGCACTGATCAAAGCGTGCGGTTACGGTAATAAGAAATTAACAGCCGGACAGATCGCTTTTGGTATTGGTCCGCGCATCAACGCAGCAGGCCGTATGGGCCACGCAAAGCGCGCGTTTTCATTGTTCACCACCGATGATGTGGCCGAAGCGGAGCTTCTGGCGCAGGAGTTGGATCGTGAAAACCAGCTGCGCCAGCGACAGGAGCAGCAGATGCTCAAAACAGCCTGTGATTTGCTTGGCAATGATATCTACTTCAAACGCACTGCGGTTGTTGCACAGACGGGATGGCATCCAGGCGTGATTGGGATCGTTGCGTCCCGTCTCGTTGAAATTTACGGGCGTCCCTCTGTGGTAATCGCCATAAACGAGGACGGCATGTGTTCAGGGTCGGCGCGGGGCATAATGGGCGTAAATATCTTTGCGGCTCTGAACGACTGCAGTGCATATTTCACACGATACGGCGGACATGAGCAAGCGGGAGGATTCTCTTTGCCGGCGGAAAACCTGCCAGGGTTTATCCAAGCGTATGAAAATCACTTTCAAACGCAATACCCGTCTGCGTTGTGGGCAAAAAGCATCGAATGTGATCTATCGGTACAGCCTGAACATATAACGTTGGCGTTGGCCAAAGACCTTGCGCAGCTTGCGCCTTTTGGTATCGGGAATCCAAAACCAAAGCTTTTGATGGCGCAAACAAAGCTGATGGGGAAAGTTAATCTTGGCCGCACGGCTGATCACCTTCGTATCGCACTTGAAAAGAACGGGAACCGCGCGGAAGGATTGTTGTTCAGAGCCAAACAATACGATGTGCCTATGACGGCATCGGTATGTGATTTCGTGGGCACGCTGGAGGAGGACAGTTTTGGCGGCGTTGTTCGTGCGCGGTATATGATCTGTGCCATGCGCTTGAACAAAAGCAGCATCGCCCAATTAACGCGGCGGGCGGGCGGATCATTTGGGTATGGCTTCGCAAAGTGTTGCACACGGCTTGGCACTGCCTTGTCGTTTGAGGAAGCGGATGAACATGTAAAAATAAACCCGTATGGACTCAGGCTCAACGTACATGTGCCCCAGACGCTTGAGGATGCGCTGAACCATTGGCCGGACGATGAATCGATGGCGCTGCTGGAACCCTATCTTGTTTCCATGCAGGATGCCGTTCATGGTCGCAACGCACTGGTTATTGCGCCGGATGCCGTAGACGATACGCGTTATCCGCTTATATATAGGTTGGACAGCGACAAAAGGATACAGGCCTACGCCCAAACTGTCTTTTTAGACCGTGATGTGATGGCAAAGGTATACAGACATCTGCGCAAAACCGCCAAGCGCCCCATGGAAGTCAACGAACGGTGCGCAACAATTGCAAATGCTTTGGGAATTCTTCCAGATTGCGTGGGCGCGGCGATCGCCGTTTTTGAGGATCTGCTGTTCCTAAGTGCAGAAACTATGGTGCTGGACATACATAACATGACGGAAAAGAAAGAACTATCATCAAGCAAATTATTTTGTGCATTGAAGCACATGTCAAGGGGGAGTGGTAACGGTGCAAAAAGACGAAATATCCATGTATAACAATGGAATTGAGCTAGAGCAGGTTGCCCCCTGGATTGTCGGGTTGGGAGAACCGTATACGCCGGAACAAATCCTGAGAATACGTATGGCCCTTCAAGTCGCCATTAAGGCACACAGTGGGCAAATGCGCAAATCGGGTGATCCATACATTTCGCATCCATGTGCTGTGACAAAGATTTTAATCGATTACGGAATGGATGCCGAAACTGTTACGGCTTCGCTGTTGCACGACGTGGTGGAGGATACAAGTGTGACCATCGCCGAGATTTCCGAGCGGTTTGGCAAATCAGTGGCAGACTTGGTGGACGGCGTAACCAAGATATCCAAACTGGATTTCCACAACAAAGCTGACCGGCAGGCCGAGAGCCTGCGCAAGATGCTGCTCGCCATGGCGAAGGACGTTCGCGTAATTATCATCAAACTGGCGGACAGATTGCACAACATGCGCACGCTTGGCGCCATGGTGGAGAATAAGCAAAAGGAAATCGCAAAGGAAACGCTGGAGATCTATGCGCCCATCGCGCACAGGCTGGGCATCTATGCGATTCGAAGTGAACTGGAGGATATGTCCTTAAAATACCTTGAACCGGAACAGTACGAGTTTATCGTAGAGGAAACCGCAAAGCTGCGCCCCGTGCAGCGCGATTTTCTGCAGGTGCAGATGAAACAGATCCAAGAGCATCTTGAGGAAATGGAAGTGGAGTGCGAGATACAGGGCCGGGAAAAACACATCTATTCCATCTACCGCAAAATGATCAAGCAAGGGCGCAACCCAGACGAAATATACGATTTTATGGCAATGCGAATTCTCGTGGAAACGGTGCGCGACTGCTATGCGGCGCTGGGCATCGTGCACACCATGTATAAGCCCATACCCGGACGCTTTAAGGATTTTATCGCGATGCCCAAAACCAATATGTACCAATCTTTGCATACCACGGTTATCAACCGCGGGGGGATCTTGTTTGAGGTTCAGATCCGTACACACGAGATGCACCGAACCGCCGAATACGGCGTGGCGGCGCACTGGATGTACAAAGAAGGCAAACAGCAACAGGGCAAACTTGATCAGCAGATTGGTTTTTTGCGCGAATTGCAATCCATCCAGAGCGATGCACCCGACCCGCATGAGTTCCTCGATACCGTACGTTTGGATATGTTCTCCGACGAGGTGTTTGTGTTCACGCCCAAGGGAGAAGTGATCTCACTTGTGCGCGGCGCGTTGCCCATAGACTTTGCGTACCGCATCCATTCCCGCGTGGGAGATACCTGTGTGGGCGCTCGCGTAAACGGCCGCATCGTACCGCTGGATACAGAGCTGAGCACTGGCGATGTGGTGGAAATACTGACCCGTAAGGACGGGCATCCCAGCCGGGACTGGCTAAACATCTGCAAGACCAACAACGCAAAGAGCCGAATAAGGGCCTGGTTTAAACGGGAATTCAAGACGGAAAATATTGCAAAGGGCCGCGATATGCTCGAGCGGGAAGCCAGGCGGCAGGGATATGATCTTTACAAGCAATTGTTGAAGCCGGACTGGCTTGAAAGAATCTATGAAAAATATACATTCCACAACACCGACGATATGTATTCGGCCATCGGTTTTGGCGGGATTTCCACAAACCAGGTATTACAAAGACTGATTGAAGAGTATTCAAAAACCACCCGCGAAGAAAAGCTCGCCACCGTTGTGGAAAAGGCAACGGTTTCAACGGAGAAAGTCAACCGAGACAAGACATCCTCTTCTAGGGGTATCATCGTCAAGGGAGAGGAAAACATGCTGGTCCGGTTGGCGCACTGTTGCAATCCACTGCCCGGAGATAACATCGTGGGGTTCATCACCCGCGGCAGAGGTGTCAGCGTCCATCGGGCGGATTGCTCCAACTTAAAGGGTATGGTGGCGGACGATATGGGCCGTTGGATTGAAGTCAGCTGGGCCAACGCGGACAAGGATGGATACCGCTGCAGCATCCGCCTTCTGTGTGTGGATAAGATTGGGATTATGGCGGAACTGTCCCGTATTCTGTCCAACATGAACGTGGATATCATGGGCGTACAGGGACGTGTTGTAAAGGGAAGGTTCCATGTGGATTTTGATGTGGCCGTCAAGGATACGGACGAACTCGAATACGTCATCCGACAGTTTAAGAGGGTGCCGGAAGTGATCGAGGTGTTCCGCGGCAGCATGTAAGGAGGATGGACGTGCGGGCGGTCGTACAGCGTGTTTTAAACGCAAATGTTGCGATACAGGGCCAAACGGTTTCAAGCATCGGCAGGGGACTGTTGGTGCTTTTGGGCGTGGAAACTGGCGATACACAAAAGGATCTGACATACATCGTACAAAAGATTGCTCATCTACGCATCTTCAGCGATCAAAACGACAAGATGAATCTGAGCGTACAGGACGTAGGCGGCGCGATTCTTTTGGTGTCGCAGTTCACGCTTTTGGGCGATGCTCGAAAAGGGCGCCGGCCCGGCTTTACGGATGCGGCGGAGCCGGGCGTAGCGGAGCAAACATACCAAAGGGCCATATTGCTTTTGCGTGCGTATGGCATCCCTGTTGAAAAAGGTCGGTTCATGGCAAACATGCAGGTTTCGTTGTGCAACGACGGGCCGGTAACGTTGCTGTTGGACAGCCGCAAAAGGATATAGTTATGAACATCACCACACCCATGAAGGGCATGCAAAACGAACTTGCGGAGGAAGTGCGTCAGTACGGTGATTTGGATGGTGCTACTATCCGCCATGAGATCGAAACGCTAAACGAGATCAGCCAACATACAGTCACCGTGACATTGAACGGACGCGAAGCCGTTGGCCGTTGCAGCGGCGCCGTAAGCATCATGGATGCGCGGGAACAAAAGCGCATCGATAAGCACGCTGCCAAACGAGCATGTTATTTGGCGCTTTGTGATCTGACCGATAAAACGCAGCCGTGGGGCAGCCTGACTGGGGTTAGGCCTACGGCACTGTTAAGATCTCTGATCCAAAAAGGAAAAGAGGATGACTTTACCGGATTTTATGATGTGCATCCGCACAAATATCAATTGGCGAAACACATCATAGATGTCCAGGATGCATTGATGAAGAAGGTGGATAGGGATGCGGTATGTGTGTACATCGGCATACCTTTTTGCATATCCCGCTGCAGCTACTGTTCCTTCCCGGGCCGCATTGCCAAAAAGGGCGAGATGGAAACCTATGTGGATGCTCTGATACGTGAGATGGACGCCGTTGGGCAGGCCATACGGGCCCATGAATTTCCCATTGCATCCATCTATATTGGCGGCGGTACGCCGACCAGCCTGCCAACACAGCTTTTGGAAAAACTGCTCCGACACATGCAATCGTGCTTTGGCGCGGTGGAAGAGATCACGCTGGAGGCGGGACGCCCGGATACACTCAATGCGGACAAACTTAGCGCTGCCAAGAGATTTGGTGTGACCAGAATATGCATCAATCCGCAGACCATGGTGGATCAAACGCTGAAAAGGATCGGTCGCTTGCATACAGCCAAGGATGTGGAACAGGCGATCGAGCTGGCACGCAGTTTGGAATTTTCCCACATCAACATGGATATTATCGCGGGGCTTCCCGGCGAAACGGAAAAGGATTTTGAATACACGTTATCATGCCTGCGCGACATGGCACCAAGCGCTCTCACATGCCATACTTTGAGCCTAAAGCACGGTAGCAAGCTTCTTTTGCAGCAGCACACGCTGTGTGACACCGATGTCGTATCGAACATGGTGGAACAAGCGCGTTCATGCGCGCATAGCATGGGCATGGAGCCCTATTACATGTATCGGCAAAAATACATGGCGGGAAACCTTGAAAACGTGGGCTATGCAAAAATAGGCAATGCTTGCCTCTACAACGTTGCAATGATGGACGAGATGTTGCCTGTGATGGGATTGGGCGTTGGCGCCATGGGGAAATATATGGTTGGTGATCTGATCGTGCGAAAACCAAACCCGCGCGATATATTTGTATATCAAAAACGCCTTGAAAGCATACTGGATCAAAAACGGGACTTCTATGGCGTTGACAAGAAAAATACTGCGGTTTATAATATGCAAAATGGCAATGACGAAGACAGATAGACCGTCAAAGCGCAACAGGGAGCAGCGGCCGTGACTGGAAGCCGCAGCGGCGTATAACGGTTTTTGCGAACAGCTTCCGAGCCGCTTGTGAACAGCAGGACGCTGGTAGCGTTATCACCGTAAGTGGAACGCACAGCGTTCAAGCAGGGTGGCACCGCGGGGGGAACCTCGTCCCTTTGGATTGTGTCGCTCTTTTTTGTTATTGAGCCGCCACAAAGGAGGAAATCATGAAATACAGCGCTTTGAAAGGAACAAAGGATGTTTTGCCACAGGACAGCTATCGCTGGCATCACATGGAAAACACCATGAAAAATATCAGTGCGCTCTACGGATTTCGTGAAGTGCGTACACCGGTCATTGAGCATACGGAGCTGTTCTTACGCGGCGTTGGCGATACGACGGACATTGTTCAGAAGGAAACGTATACGTTTACCGACCGTGGCGGCCGCAGCGTAACACTCAAGCCGGAAGGGACGGCGGGTGTCGTACGTGCATACATTGAAGGCGGCCTTGCCTCGGAGCAACAACCCACAAAGATGTATTATCTCAACTGTCCCGTGTTTCGCTATGAGAACACGCAAAAGGGGCGTCTGAGGGAACATCATCAGTTCGGCATCGAAGTGTTTGGGGCAAACAGCGCCTTGGTGGATGCCGAGGTCGTATCGTTGGCACTACGCGTTCTTGGAGAACTGGGTGTCAAGGATCTTGAGACCCGCATCAACAGCATCGGCTGTCCTGACTGTCGTCCGCAGTATCATCAAGCGCTTAAGGCGTATTTTGCAGACCATATCGCAAATATGTGCGGCGATTGCCGCGGCCGGTATCAGCGCAATCCATTGCGTCTTCTGGATTGCAAAGTAACGCAATGCAAACGCATTGCAAAGGATGCGCCGTCCATGCTGGATTATCTATGCGATGACTGCAAAGATCATTTTGAGAAGCTCAAGCAAACACTTACTTCGTTGGGCATTGTATACCATGTGGATCCCACCATCGTTCGTGGCCTGGACTATTACACAAAGACGGTGTTCGAAGTTGTATCCAAGCACATCGGCTCGCAAGGCACGGTATGCGGCGGTGGCCGATACGATGGCCTGATTGAAACATGCGGCGGTACTTCAACGCCTGGCGTCGGGTTTGGAATGGGCATGGAACGGTTGCTGCTTGTCATGGAGGCACAGGACGTTGATATTAAAGAATCACCGCGTTATGACGTTTTTGTGCACACGTTTGGCGACGACGCGCGAGCCTTTGATATCTGCTACAAACTGCGTAAAGAAGGCATTCGTGCAGATTACGACCCCCTTAACAGGAGCACCAAGGCACAGATGCGCTACGCGGAAAAAAGCGGGGCGCACGCGGTACTGTTCGAAGGAAACGATGAAAGGAAAAAGGGCCGCGTTTCCATCCGTATGATGGATAGCGGCGAACAGCGAGACTATGAATGGAATCAGATATTTGATGTTCTGAAAAAGATAAACGGAACGGATGAAACCGAGCAAGGAGAGAAATTTCATGGCTGAGATGATGACGGACTGGAAACGCGATATGCTGTGCGCCGAGGTGTCAGAGCAACATATCGGACAATCGGTGACGATGATGGGATGGGTGGATAACCGCCGGGATTTCGGTTCGCTGATTTTCGTTGACCTCAGAGACAGATCCGGGCTTGTACAGTGCGTATTCGATCAAGCGTTGTTCGAAGGCGATTTTCAAAAGGTGGAGTCCATTCGCAATGAGTTTGTACTTGCTGTACGTGGCTCCGTCGTTTTGCGCAGCGAGGATACGATCAATCCAAAATTGACAACGGGGACGCTTGAGATCAAGGCGAAAGAGGTAAAAATACTGTCCATAGCACAGACCACACCGTTTTATATCGAGGACGATCTTCATGTGCGTGAGGAGCTGCGCCTGCAATACCGCTATTTGGATCTTAGGCGTCCTGTGATGCAGAAGAATTTTATCATGCGTTCAAAAGTAGCCATGCTGACACGCCAATATTTAACCGACAACGGGTTTTTGGAGATTGAGACGCCGATGCTCGCAAAGGATGCGCCGGAGGGCGCGCGCGAATACCTGGTGCCGTCACGGGTTCAGCCAGGTTCGTTCTACGCCCTGCCACAATCGCCGCAGATGTTCAAACAGCTTTTAATGGTATCCGGCATGGACCGGTATTTCCAGATCGTGCGCTGTTTCCGCGACGAGGATCTTCGGGCTGATCGCCAGCCTGAGTTTACACAGATTGACATGGAACTGTCCTTTGTGCAGACGGAGGATGTGATGCGCGTCAACGAAGGGTTGATTCGTTTGATATTTCAAGAAGCATGGGGTGTAACATTGCCCGAACGATTCCCCCGCATGACGTACCGAGAGGCGATGGACAGATTTGGTTCGGACAAGCCGGACACGCGCTTTGGACTCGAATTATGCGATATCAGCGACATCGCTGCGGATGCGGATTTCAAGGTGTTCGCACAAAGTGTGAAAAACGGCGGCAGTGTGCGCGGTATCAACGTCAAGGGCGGAGCGCAGCACATTGCCCGCCGCGAATTGGATGGGTTGGTCGATTTTGTCAAACAATTCGGTGCTAAGGGTATGGCATGGATCAACGTGCGTGAAAATGAGCTGCAATCACCCATCGTAAAGTTTTTTACACAGGAACAGATCGACGCGATCTTGAAAAAAATGGATGCACATGTGGGCGATATACTCATGTTCGTATCCGATGCAGATGAAAATACCGTATTCGACGTGCTGGGCCGACTGCGTCTTGAACTTGGCGAAAGGTTGGGGCTGATCGATCAAGATAAACTTGACGTATTGTGGATCACGGAGTTCCCGTTATTTGAATACGATGCCGATGCCAAGCGCCTAAACGCAAAACATCACCCTTTTACAGCGCCTATGGATGAAGACATCCCACTGTTGGATACCGATCCGTGCAAAACGCGGGCTAAGGCATACGATATGGTCATCAATGGCATGGAGGTTGGCGGCGGCAGTTGTCGGATACATTCACAGGAATTACAAAAAAAGATGTTCGGCTTGCTCGGCTATAGTACTGATGAGGCGTGGGAGCGCTTCGGATTCCTTCTGGAAGCGTTCAAGTACGGTGTGCCGCCTCACGGTGGACTGGCGTTCGGATTTGACAGGCTGACCATGATCCTTTGTCATAGCACATCCATACGCGACGTCATTGCATTCCCCAAGGTGCAATCGGCTTCCTGTCTGTTGACAGGTGCGCCCGCTCCTGTGGATGAGAAGCAGCTTCGGGAATTGCATATGCAGTGCACCAACGATGAACAATAAAGAACGAATGCGCCATGAGCGTACAATCGCCCTCATCGGTGAAAAAGCGCTACAAAGACTTCAAAACAGCGTTGTCGCGGTGGTTGGATTGGGCGGCGTAGGTGGTTCTGCGGCTGAAGCATTGGCACGAAGCGGCGTGGGTACGCTTGTATTGATCGACGGCGACAGTGTGGATCAAAGCAATCTGAACCGCCAGATCTTTGCAACCGTAAATACCATTGGCATACCGAAAGCCATGGCGGCGAAAGAACGGCTTTTGTCCATCGATCCGGGTCTTACCGTGCACACAAAGATTGTTTATGTGACAGCGGGCAATGCCCGGGAACTGCTGCAGCCGAAGCCGCATATGATCATCGACGCCATCGATAACATGTTACAAAAGTTGGATATGATCGAATACGCACACCAAAACGGTATCGACATCATCTCTGCCGGTGGAGCGGGGAACCGCTTGTCGTCCGTGGGTATGCGGTGTGCCAACGTGTTTGATACCAGCGGCGATCCGCTGTGTAGGATCATGCGTAGGGAACTACGAAAAAGAGGCATCGAATCTCACCGGGTTGTATACGTACCCGAAAGGATGGATATCGTACAGAATCCACCCGCCAGCATGGTGTTCGTACCGGCATCAATGGGCTTGATGTTGGCGCAAGAAGCGGTAATAAGCATAACGGAAGGCGATCGCGCATGAAAGAAACAGGAAAAATTGTATCCGCGGATGATAAAAACTGCCAGGTGGAATTTGTCCGTTCTTCCGCATGCGAATCATGTGGTGCATGCAATCGGATGGGCGGACAATCCATGTGCGTCACGTTGCCCAACACCATGGGTGTACACATCGGTGATACGGTGGTGGTAGAAATGAGTGCCAGAAACGTTATCGGGGCCAGCGCTTGGGCATACATATTCCCGCTCTTCATGCTCGTACTTGGCGCCTATGTCGGAAAACTAGTGATGGACCTTTTCTCGTTTAATGGTGATTGGATTGTGGCGGTATGCTCGCTGGTATTTGCGGGTATTGCTTATATCATTCTCATGATGCTCAATCCCTATTTTGCCAAAAAGCGTGGACTTAGGCCGGTCATGGTGGGAGTATACAGAGCTGAAACAAAAACGGAAAACTAAGGAGGTACAACATGGAGAACGAATTGGTAAAAACTTTGACGGACGCGAACTTTGAAAAAGAGGTTCTCAAAAGTGAACAGGTTGTTTTGGTGGATTTCTGGGCAACGTGGTGTGGCCCGTGCCGGATGGTGTCTCCCATCATTGATGAGGTCGCTAAGGATTTTCAGGGTAAGGTAACCGTTGGAAAGGTCGACGTTGACGCGCAGCCAAGTTTGGCTCAACAGTACAAAATCATGACCATCCCTACTGTCATTGTATTCAAAGATGGCAAGGCTCAAAGCCGAAAATCCGGCGCGTTTGCCAAAACAGAATACGCCAATATGATAAATCAGGCGCTATAAATGGAGGAAATGACAGATGATTAATTATTCGATGATCGAGGCAGTCGATGGGCGGGTGGCTGCTGCGATCAACCAAGAGTTGAAAAGGCAACAAACACACATCGAGTTGATCGCAAGCGAAAACTTCGTTCATCCTGCCGTGCTGGAAGCAGCCGGGTCCGTACTGACCAACAAATATGCGGAGGGCTATCCGGGCCATCGTTATTACGGCGGTTGTGAATTCGTGGATGTGGTGGAGGACATTGCCCGCGAACGTGCGAAGGCCCTGTTTGGATGCGAGTATGTCAACGTACAGCCACACAGCGGTTCCCAGGCCAACAGCGCAGCGTATTATGCGCTGCTCAATCCTGGCGATACGGTGCTTGGGATGAGCCTAGCACACGGCGGACATTTGACACACGGCAGTCCCGTGAATTTCTCAGGTCGTACATACAAGTTTGTTTCCTACGGTGTGGAACAGGACAGCGAGATCATCGATTATGACCGTGTGCGCGATATTGCAAAACAGCATAAACCCAAAATGATCGTCGCCGGCTATTCCGCCTATCCACGCATCCTAGATTTTCAAGCGTTCCGCGACATCGCAGACGAAGTGGGGGCGTATCTGATGGTGGATGTGGCACACATTGCAGGATTGATTTCATCCGGCGTGCACCCTTCGCCCGTACCCTATGCGGATGTCGTGACAACCACCACGCATAAAACACTGCGTGGCCCGCGCGGTGGTATGATACTGGCGAAAAAAGAATACGGCAAAGCCATCGACAAAGCAATTTTCCCCGGAACGCAGGGAGGTCCGCTGATGCACATCATCGCCGCCAAGGCCGTGTGCTTCGGACTGGCTGCCAAACCCTCGTTTGTCGATTACTCGAAGCAAATCGTCGATAATGCCAAAGCGCTGGCACAAGGGCTTATGCAAAGGGACATTAAGCTGGTGTCCAACGGAACGGATAATCACCTGATGCTGTTGGATCTTCGCAAAAACGGGATGACGGGAAGACGTCTTGAAAACCTGCTGCACAATGCGAACATCACCACGAACAAAAACGCGATTCCCTTTGATCCACAGAAGCCCACCGTGACCAGCGGCATACGAATCGGCACGCCTGCGATGACAACACGCGGCATGAAGGAAGAGGAGATGGATTTGATCGCTTCGTTCATCGCGGAAATCGTACAGCATGGCGAAAACGCCATCGATACGACACAGGAAAAGGTATTGGCGCTGTGCTCAAGATTTCCCCTGTATGAATAGCGTGCATTGTGGCGTATGAATTCGTAATGTTTACATTAGATGAAGCCTCGCCAAAAGCAAAGCATATGGCGGGGCATTGTCTTGTAGAAAAGCAAAGGATATATACAAATTTGCGCGAAAGTGAACGCCGAGTTTGCAAAAGATGATGTTGACAAGCTCCAAAGCATCCCGTACAATTAATCATAGGGATTTAGTCGGGATTAACGAGGGGCGACAAAAGCTATGCGTATGTCAACGAAGGGACGCTACGGAATCAAAGCTGTGATTGAATTGGCCAGATGCTACGGCAAAGGACCGGTGTGTGTGCGCGAATTGGCAAGCCGGGCCGGGATATCCGCAACATATCTGGAGCAATTGATTCAAAGATTGCGTGAATGCGAAGTCGTTGTGTCCGTACGAGGTGCACACGGAGGCTATAAGTTATCCAAAGCGCCAAACGAAATATTTATTGGCCGTGTTCTGCGCGCACTTGAAGGCAGTGTCGCACCGGTGATTTGCGCAGACGAGGGATTTGTTTGCGATAACGCCGAGGCCTGTGTTGAGGCCTATCTTTATCGGCGTATACGTGAAAGCATAGACGAGGTGATCGATCAAATGACGCTGCAGGATATGCTGGACGCTGAGGCGCGGATGGATGAAAAAAAAGAGAACTTCCCATGTAGGGATGTGCTATAGGAGGAATTACGTGGAAAAGAAACTACTATATATGGACCATGCCGCTACGACCTATATCAAACCGGCGGTACTGGATGCGATGATGCCCTATCTTACGCGGCATTACGGGAATCCATCCGGCATCTATCAGGTGTCACGCGATGCAAAATCGGCGCTGGACAAAGCGAGAGATCAAGTGGCGTCTGTATTACACTGTACAAAGTCAAACGAGATATATTTTACCGGCGGAGGCACGGAGAGCGACAACTGGGCGCTAAAAGGCGTGGTCTCTGCCAATGCCAACAAGGGCAAACACATCATCACATCGCAGATCGAGCATCATGCCATACTGCATACATGTCAATGGTTGGAGAAACAAGGGATTGAAGTGACGTACCTTCCGGTTGACAGCGACGGCATTGTAAGCCCCGAAGCGGTTGTGAAAGCGATACGGCCGGACACCATACTCGTGTCAGTCATGTTCGCAAACAACGAGATCGGTACCATAGAACCCATCTCGGAAATCGGGGCCATATGCAGGGAAAAAGGTGTTTTGTTCCATACCGATGCCGTACAAGCCTTTGGCAGCGTACCAATAGACGTCGTCGCCATGAACATAGACCTGCTTTCGCTTACGGCGCATAAGCTCTATGGGCCTAAGGGAACGGGCGCATTGTATATTCGCAACGGCGTACGGTGCGATCCGTTTATTCACGGTGGCGCGCAGGAGCGCGGGCGCCGCGCGAGCACCGAGAATACAGCAGGCATCGTTGGGTTGGGTGCGGCGGCGGCCATGGCAAACGAACAGATGGAGGAAAACGCCAAGCGGCTGACGGGGATGAGAAACAAGCTTATCGACGGCATATTCGAGCGGATACCCTATGTGCGGCTGAACGGTTCACGCACGCAGCGTCTGCCTAACAATGTAAACATGTGCTTTGAGTTCATCGAAGGGGAAGGACTGTTGCTGCTCTTGGACAGAGCGGGCATCATGGCTTCCAGCGGAAGCGCGTGTACGTCCGGTTCGCTCGAGCCGTCGCATGTATTGTTGGCCATCGGTTTACCGCATGGGATTGCGCATGGCTCGCTTAGATTAACCATCGGTTCGCATACGACGGATGAGGATATCGACATTGTGCTTGATGCGCTGCCGCCCATCGTACAACGTCTTAGGGATATGTCACCTTTGTACGATGCAAGAAAGGAGTGACGCGCATGTACAGCGAGAAAGTCATGGATCATTTTATGAATCCGCGAAATATGGGCCAGATGGACGACGCCAACGGTATCGGGGAAGTGGGCAACGCCCAGTGCGGCGACATCATGCGTATGTATCTGAAGATCAACGATCAAGGCGTCATTGAAGATGTAAAATTCAAGACATTTGGTTGCGGCGCGGCGGTTGCGACCAGCAGCATCGCAACTGAGATGATAAAAAATAAAACCGTTGAAGAAGCCATGAAATTGACCAACAAAGCGGTTGTGGAAGCGTTGGATGGTTTACCATCGCAAAAGCTGCATTGTAGCGTACTGGCGCAGGAAGCTGTGCAGGCAGCCATCACCGATTATAATAGCCGTCAAAAAAAATAGTTTTCCAGTTATTCGTCCTCATGTTTATGCCGTGCGCGGAAACACTAAATGCGTGACTACATTCAGAAAGGGGCACAGGCATGAAAGGGAGAATGATGATCGGCTTGATTACGGGCACAGTAATCGGTGCGGCGACGGCATGGGCGCTGTCCGGGGACCTCAACGCGAGAGGTATGACGCGAATCTCAAAAAATATCGGACGCAGCGCAAGCAAAATGGGCATGGATTAGGAACAAAGACCAGAGGAGCAGAGTGATCTGCTCCTCTGGTCTAAGATGTGGAACATCAAAGATGCAATTCGAATAAGTTGTTTTGAAAGGCTCTAAAAGCATTTGAAATGTTGGGGCAAATAGGATATACTAACGGCAACGGGAGATCAGTCTGAATCAGAGAGGTGTATCCATGAATACGAATGAACGGACAATGTCTTTTGCACCTGTTCGCGACGATTCGGCGGAGCAGATTCTATTGCGCGTATACGCGGCTTTAAAGGCAAAAGGATATGACCCGGTGAACCAGTTGGTGGGTTATATCATTTCTGGTGACCCAACATATATCACTAGCTATGATAATGCCCGCGTGCTTATCCGGCGTATTGAACGCGATGAATTGCTCGAAGAAGTGTTGCGGTTTTATTTGCTGCAAAAAATCGGCTGATGGAATACAGGACGCTGGGTAAAAGCGGCCTGTTGGTTTCCCAACTGTGCTTCGGTACACTGACATTCAGCCCGCTACAGGCGAATCTCTCCTATGGGGAAGCGAGAAAATTGTTATTGCACGCTCATCAAAATGGCGTCAACCTGTTGGATACGGCGGAATACTATGAAAACTATACACACATCCGCCAAGCAGGGGTTGGCATTGAGGGGATGCACATCATAACCAAATGCCATGCCTATGACCGGGCGGGTGCGAAGTTGAGTCTAGATAAAGCGCTCAGAGAGACTGGGCGAAGTTGCATCGATGTGATGATGCTGCACGAGCAGGAAAGCGAATGGACATTACGTGGGCATGCGCAAGCGCTCGCGTATTTTTATGAGCAGCGCACAGCGGGCCGGATTCGGGCGGTAGGTATATCGACGCATTTCGTAGCCTGTGCCATGGCAGCGGCTACAATGCAAGATATCGACGTAATCGAAGCGATTTGCAATCCTCGAGGATTGGGTATTGTAGATGGGTCTCAGCAGGACATGAACGAGGCGCTTGCCATAGCGCACAACAATAACAAGGGTGTCATTGCCATCAAAGCATTGGGCGGTGGACATTTTAGCCAAGATGCGTTATCATCGCTTAAAACTGTGCTTTCCTATCCGTTCGTGGACACGGTGGCGGTTGGTATGCAGAGTATAGGGGAAATCGACTACAACGTATTGGTCTTTCGCACGGACGTACGGAATGATACTTTGCCGAAACTCAATACAAAAATACGCAGCTTACACATCGCGCACTGGTGTATCGGATGCGGAGACTGCGCCAAGCGTTGCCAAAGCGGCGCGCTGCATCTGATCGATGGGAAAATGTGCGTAAATCTAGATAAATGCGTGCTGTGCGGATACTGTGCCGCGGCATGCAGAGAATTCTGTATAAAGGTATATTAAATGAGAATTGCAGGACTTGACATAGGGGATGTGCGCATCGGCATTGCGCTGAGTGATGAAAGAGCCATACTGGCAAGCAGCGTGGAAACCTACCGATGCACGGGGGATGTTGCTCGTGATGCGAAGGCCATCGCCGAAAATTTAGCGGTACGCAAGGCAAAACGCATCGTATTGGGCCTGCCCAGGAATATGAACGGAACAGAAGGACCGGCCGCAAAAAAGGTACGCGCGTTTGCTGAGGAATTGAAAAACCACACCGCGGCGGAATTGGCTTTTTTTGATGAAAGACTGACAACTGCACAGGCTCAACGAACGCTCATCGCAGCAAACGTATCACGAAAAAAAAGAAAACAAGTTGTGGATAAGCTGGCCGCGCAAATCATCCTGCAGAACTATCTGGACGCAAACGGAGGCGACTGATATGATTGAATCGATGGATGCCATGAAGGCCACGTTGACAAGAGGAAGCGGTGAAACGGTGTATTACAGTCCGGCTGCCCTTTTGATGTTTGAAGACGAACAGTACCTGATCATGCGAGCCGACCAAGATAATCTGACAGAGGATGAAGTGCTGCTTCTGCGCATTGAGCAGGATGACAATGGAACAAGGCTGCATGTTGTGGAGGACCATAGCCCGTTTCTCAGTGCCATTGAGGATACGTTGGGGTTGTCCAAACAGATTCATTAGGAGGCAAACAATGGCATTTTTGAAAAAGAGCGGTTTTGCAAACTATATCTCCAAAGGTTCCTTTTTTGAGGCGTTTATCGAGTACATGGGTAATGAGGATGCTTGTGAGGCGGAACTCGACCGGATGAGGGAAAGCAATAACAATGCAGCGGTTGAAGATTTTCTTCAGTACGCTAATCTATGGAATAAATTCCGTGAACTCGTGCTTTTAGGCGAATACGAGCAAGCAAAAAACGCTGTTATGAACAGCGAATACGGCAACGAAATGGGCGTACTTGAGATCAAGAGCGTTCTGAATGATTTGGCTGATAAAGCCGCCGACTTCAATTGCTATAAAGCATATTGGTACGTATGCGGAATGGATACGGTGGATGAGCATGAATACGCGCTGTCCATGTTGACCGATGTATTGAGCGTTTGTCCTCAAAGCAAGAAAGTTGCTCTTGAACATCTGTGGTGGTTGATCGATAACAGCGAAAAGAAACAGAAACTCAAATACGCGGAGAAGGGTTTGCAGTATTTTCTCATGCCCAACACCTTCGTCCCCTCGTCGGATGCCGTCAGCTTGATGCATATCGCCAGGAAAATCAACCCAAAGAGCAAGGATGCGTTAAAAACCGAATATATGCTGTTTGAACGAGATAGAAAAGACATCGAGGCCATTCGACAAGCGGTGCAGGACGCTGATTATGAACAGGCCTTTGAAACGTTGAAGAATTCAGAATTTCACGATGAAGATCATATCAGGCGTGTATTTTTACGCGGTGCACACGAGAATAAGGCCGATGCCGTTGCGTTTGTCAATGGTTTGCAGAATCTTTATAAGTTAACGCACAAACCTGAAGATGCGTTTACCGCCGCAACTGCCGTCTGGCATTGCGATTTGCGCAGGGACGAGAAGGCGCTCAATGATTCGATGGAACTGGCACTGTCGGTTTTGGACGATCTACCACGCCGTGAACGGTATGCAGCCGCTCTTTTGGACGCACTGTATCTAATGGAACCATATCCACTGTCCGACGATGTAGCCGTTAAACTGGCTGAATCAGTTTTAGAGGTTGATCCCGAGGACGAGACAGCGCTTGAATGCATTGCCATCGCCAATGAACAGGACGACGAAGACTAAGTGGTTGCTTTGCTCATATAAAACATGCTATAATTCTATGGATTTTAACACACACCCGCTTTTTAAGCCGACCTTCTGCCCTTTTGGGTCTGACGGCATTGCGCGGGGAGGTAAACAAGGAGGAACACTATGTCCATTATTTCCATGAAACAACTACTGGAGGCAGGCGTCCATTTTGGACACCAAACACGCCGCTGGAACCCGAAGATGAAGAAATACATCTTCACCGAACGCAATGGCATCTATATCATCGATCTTCAGAAGACCGTTAAAAAAGCGGAAGAGGCCTATATGTTCGTACGCGACGTCGCTGCAGAAGGCGGAAACATTCTGTTTGTCGGCACCAAAAAACAGGCACGTGAAAGCATTGAACAGGAAGCCAAACGGTGTAGTATGTTTTACGTGAACAACCGTTGGCTCGGTGGTATGCTGACAAACTTTAAGACAATTCGTCAGAGCATATCAAGGCTAAACCGCATTGCACAGATGGAAAAGAGCGGGGAATTCGAAGCTCTTACCAAGAAGGAAGTTATTAAACTTCTGCACGAACGCGATAAACTGGAAAAGAACTTAGGCGGTATCAAGGAGATGCGATCTTTGCCGCATGCGATCTTCATTGTGGATCCCAGAAAGGAACACATCGCCATTCAGGAAGCGCGCGGTCTGGGCATTCCAATCATTGGCATTTGCGATACAAACTGCGATCCCGACGAACTCGATTATGTCATTCCCGGCAACGACGATGCAATCAGGGCAGTAAAGCTTATCGCAAGTAAGTTGGCTGATGCGGTCATTGAAGGCCGTCAGGGTGAACAGATGGAAGAGGAGCAGGAAGAGCCTTTAGAACTATCTGAAGCGGAACAGGAAAAGGCCGCGGCGGAATCGATAGACAGCGAGAACCTATTTGAAAAACAAGCATAAGCGAAGGAGAAGATAGAATGGCAATCAGTGCAAGCGATGTAAAAGCGCTTCGTGAGCGTACCGGTGCAGGCATGATGAACTGCAAGAATGCGCTGACCGAGGCAAACGGAGATGTCGATAAAGCAATTGAAATATTGCGCGAAAAGGGATTGGCAATGGCGGCCAAGAAAGCAGGACGGCTCGCGACGGAAGGCATCGTGGGCAGCTATATCCACATGGGCGGATGCATTGGCGTGTTGGTGGAAGTAAACTGCGAAACGGATTTCGTTGCCAAAACGGATGAATTCAAGGGATTTGTACGAGATGTAGCGATGCAAATCGCAGCATCCAATCCGCAATTTGTCAAGCGTGAAGAGGTGTCCAAGGAACAGATAGAAAAGGAAAAAGTAATCCTGCGTGCACAGGCGATCAACGAGGGAAAACCCGAAAATATCGCCGATCGTATGGTGGAAGGACGCATAGAAAAGTATTTTAAAGAAAACTGCCTGATGGAACAGCCGTTCATTCGCGATACAGATAAGAATATAGGCGATTATCAAAACGAAACGATTGCCGCGTTGGGCGAGAACGTTTCCATCCGCCGTTTCGTCCGGTATGAGATGGGCGAAGGTCTCCAAAAGAAAGAAGAGGATTTTGCCAGTGAGGTTATGAAGCAGACCAATCAATAAATTGTAAGGGCCGAAAGGCCCTTCTTTTATAATGGAGGGGATAAACGTGATAAAGTATCAACGTATTGTGCTCAAGATCAGCGGGGAAGCGCTGGCCGGCCCTAGCCGGTTTGGGCTGGATCAGACGGTTGTAGGAGAACTCAGCAATCAGGTGATACGCATCGCGTCCTTGGGCTGCGAGGTGTGCATTGTTGTGGGTGGCGGCAATTTCTGGCGCGGGCGGCAGGGTACGGATATGGACCGAACCACCGCAGATTACATGGGTATGATGGCAACCGGCATCAACGCCTTAGCGCTTCAGGATGCGCTCGAACAAAAAGATGCGCAGGTGCGGGTACAATCCGCCATCGAAATGCGGCAGATCGCAGAGCCGTACATACGGCGCAGAGCCATCCGCCATCTCGAAAAAGGAAGAATCGTTATCTTTGCATGTGGGACAGGCAATCCGTATTTCTCCACAGATACCGCTGCGGCGCTCAGAGCGGCTGAAATGAACGCGGATGTAATTCTATTGGCTAAAAATGTCGATGGAGTCTACGACAAAGATCCTAAGATACATGCAGATGCCAAGCGGTACAGTAGCATCTCGTACAAAAAAGTCCTGTCTGATGGACTGATGGTTATGGATTCGCCAGCGACGGCGCTATGTATGGAAAACAACATCCCATTGGTGGTGTTTGCATTGACGGAAAAGGATGGCATCATCCACGCTGTACAGGGAGATGCCCTGGGCACTTTCATTCATGCATAAACCACGATGCCAACCGGTTCTTGCGTCGGCTAAGAAAATTTTGTAAAATGTAGTTGACCATAAGGAGGGATCGAAGATGACAACCGATATGCAAATGGACCCTATGAATCAATTGCTTGAAAAGATGACCAAAACCATTTCGGTACTCAAACGGGATTTTGCATCATTGCGCGCCGGTCGTGCCAATCCGCATATTTTGGATCGCATCATGGTGGACTATTATGGAACGCCCACACCGATTGCACAGATAGGGAACATTTCATCCCCCGAACCGCGTCTGCTCGTCATTTCCCTGTGGGATACGGGCATGATACAACAGGTGGAAAAGGCGATACAATCCGGCAACATTGGCATCAACCCGAGCAACGACGGCAAGCTTATCCGTCTTGTGTTTCCGGAACTGACCGAGGAAAGGCGCAAAGAGTTGAGCAAGGTTGCGCATAGGATGGCCGAGGACAGCAAGGTTGCAATACGCGCCGTCCGGCGTGAAGCCATCGACGAACTACACAAGCAAAAGAAGGCCAATCTTTTAACAGAAGATGATCTGAAGCAAGAAGAAAAAGAAGTCCAAAAGGCCACGGATGATTTCATCAAGGAAATTGATACCGTGCTGGATGAAAAGGCAAAGGAGATTCTCTCCATTTGACGAAACAATGGTTGGGCCTTCCCTGGCAACAGGTGCGGTACGAGCTTGACAAAGGAAAGATGCCGTATACGCTCCATAGTACTTGCGCACCGAATCGGGATCCCTTTGGCGATGATGTACGCGTCGTGCAGGTTGTGGATAGAGGCACAGAGATATACGTAACGGTTTGCGCATTTATGACCCGTGTAATTGTATAGAGAACGATCATGTTTCCCAAAGTATACTTTGGGAAACAGTTGTTGATGGGAGCTGCAAAATATGGGAAAACCACGCGGGCCGATACCGCCGGAGTTTGCTTTGCTGGACAATAATAAGTTGCCTTGTCATGTAGCAATCATCATGGACGGCAACGGACGTTGGGCCAACGATCAGGGCAAGGTGCGCGTTGCCGGACACCGGGCGGGCATGGAACGGTTGGTACATGTCGTCAAGACAAGTTCGGATATAGGGCTTGAGGTTTTGACGCTGTATGCCTTTTCAACAGAGAACTGGAAAAGGCCACGGCCAGAAATACAAGCGCTGTTTTCTCTTTTGGTGGAATTCATCCGCAGGGAAATCCACAATCTGAACAAAAATAATGTTTGCCTGCGCATTTTGGGTGATTGGAACACCCTCCCCAAAAACGTGGTTTCGGAAGTGGATAGAGGTTGTAAACTGACAGAGGATAACACCGGACTGGTGCTGTGCATTGCACTGAATTACGGCGGACGTGCTGAAATACTGCGCGCAACGAGGCAACTGTCACAACGAGCCGTGAACGGTGATTTAAAGATTGAAGACATCGACGAAAACATATTCGCCGATGCGCTGTACACAGGTGGATTGCCCGATCCGGATATCGTTATTCGAACGGGCGGTGAACAAAGGCTGTCCAATTTTCTGTTGTTTCAAAGCGCTTACGCGGAATTGCGTACGGTAAAGGAATACTGGCCGGATTTTACGGACGAATTGTATGCAAAATGTATACTATCCTTCGAAACAAGCGAGCGGCGTTTTGGAGATATCGGGGGTACACTATGCTGACAAGGATTATTATAGGTATTCTGCTCAGTGCAGCGGCACTTGTATTGTTGTATGTGGGAGGATTTGCGCTCAAGGCCGCCTTGTATCTTTGCATCGTATTGTGCCTATTCGAAGTGTATTCGGCGCTCAAGCGCCAGAGCATACGAATTTCACCCAGTGCGGGGATATTCTTTGTATTGATGTTACCGTTGGCCATTCAGTTCTACGCGCTCAAAGGAATACTGTCTCTGTTCATGGTAACGGGAATGCTCATTTTAGCTTTTCAGGTTTTTAGGGCGGATCTTACCACAGTCAACACGGCGTTTACTTTTTTTACACTGTTCTATCCCGGTATGATGCTGTCAATGTTGCCGTTGATGCTGACCTTTCCCAACAACGGCGGCCGATGGGCCATACTCTTCACCATTCTGATTGCATCGGCGTCGGATTCGTTCGCGCTGTATACCGGCCTGTTGATCGGCAAACATAAGTTAAGCCCCTCCATCAGCCCAAAAAAAACGGTGGAAGGTGCCATCGGTGGGTTGCTCGGTGGCGCATTGATTGGCCTCGCAATCGGACTGTATATGAAGTCATATATCTATGCCGATACCTACATCTGGCAAATTGTGCTGTTGGGCCTTGTGGGAAGCGTGGCTGGACAAATCGGTGATTTGACGGCATCCATCATCAAGCGGAGCACAGGCATCAAGGATTTTGGCAAGATATTCCCCGGCCATGGCGGTGTGATGGACAGGGCGGACAGCATCCTGTTTGTGGCTCCCATCGTATACTGTTATTTTTCTCTGATTGTGTTTGCATCATAGAACAGGAGGTTTGCGTTGCGGCATATTGCGGTACTAGGCTCGACCGGTTCGGTAGGCAGACAGGCACTGGACGTGATCGCGCACCACAACGATGAGTTTGCCATAACGGCGTTGACCGGACATGCAAACGTAGAACTTTTGGCGCAGCAGGCTAAACGGTTTGCTCCGAAGGTGGTGGGCGTGTCCGATGAATCGTGTTATAAACAAGCAAAAGCACTGATGCCTGGTTTTACGATCATCGCGGGCAACGATGCCCATACGCTGGCACTTGAGGCACAACATACAGACACCAGTTTGATCGCTGTTGTTGGATTTGCGGGTTTGATTCCGCTTGCCAAAAGCATTGAGCATGGCCTGCATACATGCGTTGCGAACAAGGAGAGCATCGTGTGCGGTGCAGGTGCCATCAATGCGTTGCTCAAGGAAAATAATATGCGTATCTATCCTGTGGACAGTGAACACAGCGCCATATTTCAGTGCCTTGACGGGCATAGAACAGCTACGCTCCGGCGTATCCTGTTAACATGCTCCGGCGGTGCTTTTCGGGATTGGACAATGGAACAGATCGCGGCTGCTACCGCACAACAGGCGCTCAAGCATCCAACATGGGATATGGGCAACAAGATTACCATCGACAGCGCGACGCTGGCTAACAAGGGCTTGGAGGTTTTGGAAGCGCGCTGGCTGTTCGATGTGCCCCTAGAACACATTGATGTTGTCATCCATCCGCAGAGCATCGTGCACAGCATGGTGGAATGGATGGACGGGTCGGTGATGGCACAGCTCGGCGTACCGGATATGCGCCTGCCCATCCAATACGCCTTGGGATACCCAAAGCGTTTGCCCATGACGATTGAACCGTTGGATGTGCATGCGATGGGGCCATTGACCTTCTGTGAACCGGATGGAGATCGTTTCCCCTGCCTTGGCTTGGCGTACGAAGCGGGACGAAGAGGAAAGGCCGCGCCCATCGCGTTTAATGCGGCAAACGATATGGCGGTAGCCGCCTATGTGCGCGGTGACATCGGGTTTTATGACATACCAAGCTGGATCGAGGAGGCAATTGATGCTTTTGGGGACGTTAACCAGCCGTCGTTGACGGAGATACCATCCATCGATTGCGCGGTAAGGGAATACTTTTTGAAACGCAAATGACTCCGTATATGCATGCCATGCATGCAACAGAAAGGAACTGCATTGTATATACTCGTTGCCATTGTCGTTTTGGGATTTTTGATATTAATCCATGAACTGGGGCACTATTTTGTTGGACGATGGGCCGGTATCCGTGTGCTGTCCTTCTCCATAGGTTTCGGACCAAAACTGGTTTCGTGGAAGCGTGGTGAGACGGAGTATGCCATACGGCTGGTTCCGTTGGGTGGCTATTGCAAATTTCTGGGAGAAGACGAGGAAGAACAAAGCCTGGGCAGCATGCAATCCGTACCGCCGTGGAAACGGTTCGCCATGCTCATGGCAGGTCCACTTTCAAACCTGCTGCTGGCCGTTGTCGGTATGACGGCGTTTATGATGATGAATGGGAACTATGTGCCCGTGATCTCCGATATCCACGAGTACTCACAGGCGGACGAAAGTGGCCTTGAGATCGGCGATGTTATCCGTGAGGTCAATGGCAAGAACGTGCTCGCATTTTTCGAGGTGGCCGACAAGTTATCCGTCGGCGGGGACCCGACGGAGTTGACCGTCAGCCGCGATGGGCAGACGGTTACACTGACCATACCGCGCGTGGAGTTGGACGGGGTTCCGCTTTTGGGCATAACCACGACGGCACAGAAAGAATCGCTGTCAATCTTCAAATCCGCCAATGTGGGTACGCAATGGCTATTTCATATGACAAAAACGCTGTTTTCTACGCTGGGCAATCTTTTGACGGGAAAAACGACGGAAGGCGCTCTGCTTGGCCCAGTGGGCACCATCGACCTGATTGCACAGGAAGTGCAGACCGGTTGGCGAAACGCCATCCTTCTGATCGCAATGCTCAGCCTCAACCTTGGCATATTCAACCTGTTGCCCATACCTGCCCTTGACGGTGGACGTCTGGTATTTCTAATATATGAGATGATACGCAAAAAACCCTTCCCACCCGAAAAGGAAGGGATGATACATCTAGTCGGTATTGTGCTGCTGTTTGCGCTGATGATTGTATTGACGTTTAAGGACATCGGGGCATTATTCAAGTAAAGGGGTTTTTGCATGAGACGAAAGAGCAAACCTGTTAAAGTTGGCAGTGTAAATGTGGGCGGCGACGCGCCGGTTTCCATTCAAAGCATGACAAATACCGATACGCGCGACGTTGAAGCCACAACGGGCCAGATCCGCGCTCTTGTTACAGCGGGTTGTCAGATCGTACGGGTAAGCGTATACGATAAGCAGTGCGCCCATGGCTTGAGACGGATCAAACAAATGGTGGACGTGCCATTGGTGGCAGATATCCATTTCGATTACCATCTGGCGCTTTTAAGCCTTGAAGCGGGCGTGGACAAACTTCGGATCAACCCAGGAAACATTGGCAGCATGCAGCGGACCCGAGAGGTTGCAAAGGCGGCCAAATACAGGGATGTGCCCATCCGCATTGGCGTTAACGGCGGATCTTTGGAAAAGGATCTTTTACAAAAGCATGGCGGATCCACAGCAGAAGCTATGGTGGAAAGTGCACTTGGGCATGTACACATACTTGAATCCTGTAATTTCGATGACATCATCATATCCGTAAAACACAGTTCTGTGATAAGAACGGTACAAGCCTACCGCTTGCTGTCTGAAAAAGTTGATTATCCGTTGCATCTTGGTGTAACCGAAACAGGCACGGCTCGCTTGGGTGTAGTCAAAAGCGCGGTAGGCATCGGGTCACTTTTGCTCGATGGAATCGGCGATACGCTGCGCGTATCACTATCCGGCGATCCGGTACGGGAAGTCGTAGCCGGTTATGATATTTTGCGTGCCTGCGGTTTGTACGAATGTGGTGTAGAGATCATTGCTTGCCCGACATGCGGCCGGTGCGGTACTGATGTTGAAGGCATTGCGCTTGCGCTGGAGACGCGGGTGAAACACATCAGAGCGCCGCTAAAAGCGGCGGTTATGGGCTGTGTGGTCAACGGCCCCGGTGAAGCAAAGGAAGCGGATGTGGGTATAGCGGGTACGGGCAAAGATGTAATTCTGTTTAAAAAAGGACAGATGGTTGAACGCATCGGCCAAGGAGAAGCATTGGATCGTCTGGTACATGAACTCGAACAGATGGCCAGCCTTACTTATGATAATACGGGGGTTGAATGAATCGTTGAACAATGATTGCCCTGCTCTAATTGACCGGGTTGTATTGCACGCGCCCACAAACACCTTGCGCGTTTATGCGCATACTAAACAACCGCTTAACTATGCCTCGTATAGTGCTGCTTTGCGCGCATTATACGATTCAGCAACGGCGCTTGGTGATATACCCAAAGAGATTATGCTTCAAAATGAATTGCAAAGCGCTGAAGAAATTGCCCGCTTTTGTATGGATGCGCTGCACGATCGCCTAGCTGGTCTTGTTGACGAACAAAGCATCATGGTCCTACCGGAATCCGGCATCGTGAGTGCTGACTTGCTGTGTCAAAGAGCGAACATGGCAAGCGACGATTTAGCGGCATTGGACGGGTTTATATCTTATTTCTCCGTTTGTTTTCACAGCATGACTATACGATTTAACGCTCCCAAGGATGTGGCGGTAAAGTCGGACAGCGAACAAAACCGCGTATACAGAACTGTCAATGCTTCGAAAAAGAGAAGGACTAAGCAAAAAACAAAGTTGCTGCCCGGCATCAAACGTAAAGCCATTTTGGGTGCGGAATTCTCCGCTCGTAAACTCGATGCCATCGCGGATCTTTCACTGGAAAGTGGTACTGTTGCGGTCATGGGCCGGTCTCTTGGGTGCCAATCACAGGCAACTCGTCAGAAGGATGCTTTTGTGATGAGATTGTATCTGAGCGATAATCAGGAAGCAATCCTCGTAAAATGGATGGCATCGCCCGGGGAAGAAAAAAAAGCCATGCGATATCTTAAGCGCGGCGCGCAGGTTGCAGTCAAAGGGCAGATACGCTTTGATACACGCTATTCGAAAGAAAACATCATATGGGCGGAGCAGATCACATGGTATGATGTACCCAAAAGAGTGGATAATGCGGAGAAAAAACGTGTCGAGTTGCATGCGCATACCAAGATGAGCATGGATGGGTTGGCGGACACAGTACAATTGATTGACGCGGCCGCCCGGTTTGGGCATCCCGCCATTGCCATAACAGATCATGGCGTTGTGCAGGCGTTTCCCGATGCCTATATGGCTGCCCAAAAAGCCAAAAAGAACGGAAACGATATCAAGTTGATCTATGGTGTTGAAGCGTACTTGGCCAATGATTTTGCATATGAAGGTCCGGATGCAAAAACGGACGAGTTCGTCGTTGTGGATGTCGAAACGACCGGTTTGAGCCCAATGCATGACGAGTTGATTGAGATCGGCGCGGTGCGCGTTCAAAACGGCGAGATCACGGATTCGTTTGAAACGTTTGTCAAACCGAAGCATCCCATCCCTTCGGAAATCGTCAAGCTGACCGGCATTGATGCCACCATGGTACGCGATGCGCCATTGGCTGAAGACGCGCTTCGTGCGCTTAACGAATTTATCGGAAAAGCGCCGATATGTGCGCACAACGCACGATTTGACATTTCCTTTTTACGCAACAATGGACACAAATATGGATTGGAATTTGAAAACGGCGTGCTGGACAGTCTGACTTTATCACGCATGCTTTTGCCACAGATTTCACGGCACAACTTGGCGGCACTGGCCAAGCATTTTGACGTATCGCTACAAAAACATCATAGAGCATTCGAGGATGCACAGGCGACGGCGCACATCGTTCTCGCTTTACTAAATATGACAAAAGCCGAACGAATGCAACAGCTCAACGGTATCGGGAAAACAAAGGCATTGCCCAATTATCACGTCATTGTGCTGGTAAGGAACAAACAGGGATTGAACGCGTTGTACCGGTTGGTGAGCGCATCCCACCTTGAGCATTATTACCGACGCCCTGTCATACCCAAAAGCCTGCTCACAAAAAACCGGGAACATTTGTTGATCGGATCTGCCTGCGAGCAGGGAGAGGTGTTTCGAGCCGTGTTGTCGGGCGAAGACGAACTTTATCTGAAGTCGTTGGCGGAATTTTATGATTATTTGGAAATCCAACCCATAGAAAACAACCGCTTTTTGATTTCCGATCAACGCGATGGCAAATATATCGAAAACGACGAGGATCTGTGGCGACTCAACGAACGTGTCTTGACTCTGGGCAAACAGGTGGGTAAGAGTGTCGTCGCAACGGGAGATTTACATTTTATCGATCCCGAGGACGAGTGCTACCGGCGTATACTGATGGCGGGACAGGGGTTTGAAAGCATGGATGCTCAACCTCCCTTGTTTTTTCATACAACGGATGAAATGCTCGCGGCCTTTTCACGTCTGGGTGAAGACGTTGCGCATCAGATCGTGGTGGAAGCGCCCATTCGCATTGCAAATATGATTGAGGATACTTTCGCGCCGTTCCCTGCTGGTACATGCTTGCCCCACGAAGAGGGCGGTGGAGATTTAGTGATGGATATTGCCAAACGCGGCACCATGGATTTGTACGGCGATCCCTTACCGCCCCAGATCGCCCGCCGTCTTGACAAGGAATTGAGCAGTATCATCAAGCATGGTTTTGAGGTGCTGTACCTATCGGCGCACCGCCTTGTGAAAAAGAGCATGGGGGACGGCTATTCCGTGGGATCGCGAGGTAGCGTAGGCAGTTCACTGGTGGCGCTTGTGATGGGTATTTCGGAGATCAATCCATTGCCTCCGCACTACCGGTGCCCACATTGCCACCATGTGGATTTTGATGTGGTGGATACTGGCGCAAAATGCGGACCGGACCTTCCTCATCGAGATTGCCCGGTATGCGGCACACAACTGATCAGGGACGGCTTTGACATACCGTTTGAAGTATTCTTGGGTTTTGACGGGGACAAGGTGCCTGACATCGATTTGAATTTTTCGGGCGAATACCAGGAGCGGGCATTTGCTTACGTTGAGGAAATGTTCGGTTCGCAAAACGTATTTCGTGCGGGTACTGTGGTGGGCATCAAAGAAAAATCCGCCTATGGCTATGTACTTAAATATCTTGAGGAAAAGCAGCAGAGCGCGTCACGTGCACAGATCGATTATTTTGCACAGGGGATCGCGGGCGTTAAGCGTACCACCGGTCAACACCCGGGCGGTTTGATCGTACTGCCAAAGGGATTGGATATTCATGATTTCACACCGTTGCAGCGTCCGGCGAATAAACAGGATAGCCCGACCGTTACCACGCACTTCGACTTCAACTCGTTGCATGATCGGTTGGTTAAGCTGGATATACTTGGACACGACAATCCCACCATGATCAGAAGGCTCTATGAATTCACCGGCATCGATCCGCTCACAGTGCCATTGGATGATCCGGACACGCTTTCGCTCTTTTGCGGTTGTGATGCGTTGGGCCTGGATGAAAAAACGTTCGGATATGCTACAGGTACGCTGGGCATACCGGAATTCGGAACTGGTTTTGTTATCGAAATGCTTGTGGAAACCAAACCGAAGACCATCGCAGAACTACTGCAGATCAGCGGCCTGTCCCACGGTACCGACGTATGGCTGGGCAACGCTCAAAATCTGATCCGAAGCGGCGTCGCTTCGCTTAATGAATGCATTTGCACGCGCGACAACATTATGAACTATCTGTTGTCTATGGACGTGGACCCGCGTATTTGTTTCAATACCATGGAACGTGTAAGAAAAGGCAATGGACTGACAAGCGAAATGGAATCGGCCATGCACCGGGCAAACATTCCCGAATGGTTCATAGAAAGCTGCAAGAAGATCAAGTACATGTTCCCCAAGGCACATGCCTCAGCCTACGTTTTATCTGCTCTACGCATTGGGTATTTCAAAGTGCATCATCCGTTGGCGTATTATGCAGCGTATTTTTCGGTGCGAGCGGAAGAAATAGATGCATGCAAGGTGTTGGGCGGTATTTCGCAATTGGAACGACATATCCAACAGATAGATAAAAAAGCGGGTGCATCCACAAGGGACGAAAAAGAACGCAACCATCTTTGTATTGCACGTGAGATGTTGTTGCGGGAGTTTTCGTTTTTACCGCCCAATCTGATGCAGTCGCACATAAACCGATATGTGATCGAGGACGGTCAACTGCGCATGCCGTTGATGAGCGTGGCAGGCCTGGGAATAAGTGCGGCGCAAAGTGTGATAGATGCGCGCATTGATGGGGATTTCTTTACCGTAGAGGATCTAAATCAACGCACGAAACTCAACGCCTCCATCATCGAAAAACTCAGGGAAATCGGAGCGTTAGGGGAATTGCCAGATACGGCACAGATTTCTTTTTTCAGTTGATGAAGAAGAATGGTCCCGTGTCAAGTGAAAGCACCGGTTGCCGTAGACAACGCCATCTTTCCAAAAGAAATGACGGGAAATTTCCAATCAACCGGTGGACAACTCCGCTCAAAGCATCAATGTCTTCAAAAAGCAAGGTATATCGGGCATTTTTACGCCACCAATTAAGAATCAACACTTGAAATATCATTCGTAGTATGGTAATATATTTGGGCAAGCAGAAAGTGGTCGAGAGTGGGTTGTTCCCACTCTTTCTACATGTGAAGGGCGGATGAAACGGTTGTCAAAGACGACGGTTTTAATCGAGAATGCTATTGGACATACTGTGGAGAATATGGGCTATCGCATTGTTGACGTTGAGCTTGGTAAAGAAAGCGGTAACGAAGTACTGACTGTTACCATTACAAAGCCTGACGGCATCGGCTTGGACGATTGTGAAGCGGTGTCCCGTGCCATAGATCCGATTATCGACGAATTGAACCCGATCAGCGATGCGTATTATCTATGCGTATCCTCGCCCGGGATAGACCGGCCGCTCAAGCGGCCATCCGATTACGTAGTCGCCATTGGAAAAAGAGTGGAGATAAAACTGTTTCGTGCCATCAACGGTAAAAAGAAGTGGGTTGGCGTATTGACCGGTTTTGATGAGGATACCGATACCATGACACTTCTGACGGACGACGAGAGTGAATATACATTTACACGGAAGGACACATCACGGGTTAAGCCCGTGGGCACGCTATAAAGTGAGGAGGCAACACGTTGCGCATCGAATTGATCGAAGCCATCAATGCTTTGGAACGAGAGAGGGGCATTGACCAGGATATTTTATATGAAGCCATAGAAGAGGCGTTATCCAAAGCATACCGGAATCATTATGCCACGGACGGACAGGTGCGCGCCGAGGTTGATCGTGAAACCGGTGAGTTTAAGGTGTTCTCGCAGAAAGAGGTCGTGTCCGACGATAGTCCGATATCCGATACGATGTCCAGTATAACGCAATCCGAGGCCAAAAAATACGGCGAACATGAGGTTGGAGACGTTGTTGAAATCGATTCAACACCGAAATCATTTGGGCGCATCGCAGCGCAGACAGCCAAGCAGGTGTTGTTACAACGATTGAAAGAAGCGGAACGGGAACGGATGGTTAATGATTTCAACGGCAAACTGTATGAGATCATGACGGGCGTTGTGCAGCGCGTTGAAAACGGAAACGTATACGTTGAGCTTGGACGTTATGAGGGGCTTCTTCCCATCAGTGAACAGGTGGAGGCCGAGCGGTACCGCCATGGGGATAGGATAAAGGTATACATTCTCAAGGTGGATAAGGATGCCCGCGGCAAGGACACGCCTATCATCGTGTCCCGAAAGAACAGGGATATTATCAAACGTTTGTTTGAATTGGAAATACCGGAGGTTATGGACGGCATCGTACAGATCAAGGCGATTTCACGCGAACCCGGCGTGAGAAGCAAAGTTGCGGTCTATTCGACCGACCCACAGGTGGATCCCGTTGGGAGCTGCGTAGGACCAAAGGGCAGCCGTGTCGAACGCGTTGTGGACGAATTGCAGGGTGAAAAAATTGACATCATTGCTTGGAGCGCGGATCCCATCGAATTTATCGCCAACAGCCTTAGCGCCGCCAAGGTCATCATGGTTCAAATCAATGAGGAAGAACGGGCAGCCAAAGTCGTAGTTCCTGATCATCAGCTTTCCCTTGCCATAGGCATGCGCGGCATCAACGCCAAGCTAGCCGCACGGTTAACCGGATGGAAAACGGATATCAAAAGCCAAACACAGGCACAGGAAATGTACGATGAGCTCTTGGGGCGTGTGGAAGAAGAGATGAATGCGATGGATGATTTTGACGAGGATGACGATCTGATTGTAGACGATATTACGGAGAACGAATAGAATGAAGCAAAGAAAGGTCCCCATGCGCATGTGCATCGGCTGCAAGCAGATGAAACCAAAGGTTGAATTGCTGCGCGTGGTCATACCCAGGGAAGGGCATATGATGATGGATCCAAGCGGCAAGCAAAACGGGCGTGGCGCGTATGTTTGTCTGGATGAGAAATGCCTGTTGGCGGCACAACGCAACAAGTCCGTGCGTCTGGACGCGCAAACAGTACAATCCATCCAAAAAGAAATTACGAAGAGGTTACATGGAGAAAATTAACAATTACATCGGCTTAGCAGCGCGTGCGCGGCGAATTGCCGTGGGTGCACAGGCGGTGGAAACAGCGGTACGAAACGGCAGCGCACGAATCGTATTCGTTGACAAGAGCAGTTCGGAAAACTCACAAAAAAAATATATGGACATGTGCCGTCATTATCGGATATCTTGTTATGTGACGGTGGATCCGTGCTTTGCAGCCGGCAAACCCGGTCGCAAATGTTTAGCCATATGCGATGCAGGATTTGCACAGCAAATCGAAAAGAATATCATGAGTTCGACACACGTATCAGGGGGTAGAGGATGACGCAGAACATCTCAAAAATGAAAATCAACGAAGTCGCAAAAGCCGTACTGCAAAGTAGCGTGGAAAGCATTGATGCCATCAAAAGCATGCAGAGCGATATGACGGCACAGATGGAATCGATTCGCCGACTTGAAAGCGAATTGGTTCGCCGCGCGCGCGAAGAGGCTGAAAAAGCAAATACGGTAAAGCGCGATACTGAGGAAACTGCGGTAGAACCTGCTACGGAAGAATTGTCCGCACAGTCCACTCAATCCCCCCAAGCTGAACAACAGCTATTTGAATCCGATGCTCAACCTGAGCCTTTGTCGGAACAGACGGGTGATCACTCCGCACAAACCGAAATAACGGAGGAACCAAAGACAGAAACGAAAGTGGATGCGTCTGGTGCAAACACAAGGGTAAAACAGGGCGCGACAACAACCGTTAGGTTTGAACGGCCGGCTGAGCGCTTGGCGCGCAAGAAGGGAACCGCGCTTCGCGATGACGCAGCGATAAGAAATGCGCAGCGTCCAAACCGCCCGGCACCGAGCAATCGTCCGCAGCGCCCAAGTCAAACCGCAAGCCCGGGAGAACGGAGCCAACGCCCCTCTGCAACACGCACTGGAGACTCTCGTCCAGGTTCATATACAACACAGCGCAACGCAGCGCGTCCCACGCAGCCAGGTGCGCGTAAAAGCAATACGAGTACGGCACCACTTGCCGCCGATATTCCGCGCAAGGCGAAAGCAAGCAATTACGATCCGAAGAAATCGAGCTATGTCCGCGTTTTTGATTCGGAGAAGAAATCAAAAAGCCGCAAAGCTCTTGAACGCGAGCGTGCCGCACTGTTGAAGGCCCAGGACTACGACGGCAGTGCCTATGGTCGGCGCCGCAAAAAGCGCAAGCCATCATCCATGATATCCAAACCGGAACCGATTCGCATCGAGAAAGCTGTGATCACCGGCGAAACCGTTACCATAAAGACGTTGGCGGACCGCATTGGAAAACCGGCAAGCGACATCATTAAAAAACTGATGATGCTGGGCATCATCGTTACCATAAACCATGAAATCGAATATGAAACAGCTGCTCTTGTTGCGAGCGATTTCGGAATCGAGCTGGATCTAAAGATCGAGAAGACGGCGGAGGATTCGCTTGTCGAAGTGGATGCCGACGAGCAGGATGAAGATATGATCAAACGCCCACCAGTGGTTACGATTATGGGACATGTCGATCATGGTAAAACCTCGCTGTTGGATAAGATCCGTTCCACACGCGTGACAGAAGCAGAAGCGGGCGGCATCACCCAGCACATCGGGGCATACCGCGTATTCTACAACGATCAAAGCATCACTTTTTTGGATACACCCGGACATGAAGCGTTTACCGCTATGCGTGCCCGCGGCGCACAGGTAACCGATGCCGTTGTACTTGTCGTGGCTGCGGACGACGGCGTTATGCCACAGACCGTAGAAGCTATCAACCACGCAAAGGCTGCCAATGTTCCCATAATTGTGGCCATCAACAAGATGGATCTGCCCAATTCAAATCCCGAGCGTGTTACACAGGAGTTGACGGAGCACGGGCTAGTTTGGGACGAATGGGGCGGCGATACGGTGATCATCAAGGTGTCCGCCAAAACCGGAGATGGCATTGATGAGTTGTTGGAGATGATTATTTTAGTATCCGACGTTCTCGAATTGAAAGCTAGCCCGGATCGTGCCGCAAAAGGCGCCATCGTGGAAGCGAAGCTGGATAAGGGACGTGGGCCGGTTGCGACCGTATTGGTGCAAAACGGTACGCTCAAAGTCGGACAGACCGTTGTTGCCGGAACATCCAGCGGCAGAATCCGCGCAATGTTGGATGATGCGGGCCGTAAAGTGGAAGAGGCTGGTCCAAGTATGCCGGTAGAGGTGCTTGGATTCGACTATGTCCCATCCGCTGGCGACATTCTCTACGAGGTAGAGGACACTGGTTTGACCAGACAAATCATCGAAGAACGCAAAAATAAGATCAAGAGTGAGCAGATGAAAATGACCGCGCGCGTAACGCTTGACGACCTGTATGAACAGATTAAAGAAGGGCAGGTCAAGGATCTTAACGTCATCGTCAAGGCGGATGTACAAGGCTCCGTGGAAGCGGTACGCTCGTCGCTTGAAAAGCTATCCAACGAGCATGTGCGTGTCCATTGCATTCACGGTGGAGCGGGATCCATTATCGTTACCGACGTGATGTTGGCGAGTGCATCAAATGCCATTATCATTGGTTTTAACGTAAGGCCAGACGGTCCGGCGCGTATTGCAGCAGACAGAGAGGGCGTGGATATACGCCTGTATCGCGTGATATACAACGCAATTGAAGACATAGAAAAAGCGATGAAGGGCATGTTGGAGCCCGTATTCGAAGAGGTTATCCTTGGCCGTGCAGAGGTGCGCGAACTGTATAAGGTATCCGCAATCGGTACGATTGCAGGGTGCATGGTTCAAGACGGAAAGATCATGCGCAATGCCGATATACGGCTGTTACGCGACAATGTTGTGGTCTTCGAAGGACGGCTTGCCTCGCTCAAACGGTTTAAGGACGATGCCCGTGAAGTGGTGTCAGGCTATGAATGCGGACTGAGCTTACAGAATTTCAACGACATTAAGAAAGGCGACGTCATCGAAGCCTTTACACAAGAAGAAGTGAAGCAGGTATAGGTATGGCAAACATTCGTTCGCAACGCATCAACGAGGAATTCCGTCGAGAGATTGAAGATATCCTTTCCCGTAGTATCAAGGACCCGGGTCTTACGGCTCTGGTCAGCGTGTTGCGTGTGGAAACAACGAGAGATCTTAGTAACGCCAAGGTGTATGTGAGCATTATGGGCACCGAGGTGGAAGTGCAAGACAGTCTCAAAGCGTTGCATCGAGCCGGAGGATTCATTCGCCGGGAATTGGCTTCACGCATCACGTTACGCCGTGTGCCGAATCTTGTGTTCGTAACGGATGACAGTATTGCCTATGCTGTGGATATGGCGCAAAAAATTGCGCAGGTGGTTAAAGAAGATGAATCGAAATATACTTGAAAGCCTTGCTGTATTTCTTAAAGCGAACAATGACTATGCCATCGTATGCCATGAAAATCCCGATGGCGATGCGCTGGGATCATTGTTCGCGTTGATGTTTGGCCTCAAAGGCTTGAGTAAGCGTGTTCAGGCTGTATGCGTTGATGCGGTACCGTATAAATACAGTCGCATTGCCGGCATCGCAGCGTTGCGAAAACCGGATGAACTTCAACCGTTTTCCCATTTGATCTGTGTGGATTGCGCAGACATCCATCGAACCGGATTGAGCGACGAAGTTTTAAAATCTGTACAAACGTTTGTCAACATCGATCATCATTCATCAAACGAAGGCTTTGGGCAGTATCATCTTTTATCTACGGACGCAGCGGCAACAGGTATTCTGATTTATGAGCTGCTAAACGCAATGGGCGTTTCCATTGAACCGCATATTGCCCAGAATTTATTGATTGCTATCTCGGCGGACACTGGACATTTTTCTCATGCAAACACAAACGCGCAGGCGCTATACGTTGCTTCAGAGTTGGTAGCACACGGCGCTCAGGCCAATACGGTTGCGCGGGAGATGTTTCAGGTCACAACGCTGGGTCGGGTGAAGCTGTTGGGTCGTGCCATACAGTCACTTGAATTGCACTGCAATGGCAAAGCGGCGTTGATGTGTCTGTCCTTACAGGATTTTGAGGATTCAAAAGCAACGATGGCGGATGTTGAAGGCATTATCGATATGGCACGCAACATTGAATCGGTACAGGTGTCTGCACTGATACGCCAAACGGACGAGGAACATGTTAAGGTCAGCCTTCGATCCACGGATGATGTGGATGTAAGCCTTATCGCAGCTGAATATTCAGGCGGCGGCCATATGCGAGCTGCGGGGTTTTCCATTGACATGTCGCTTTGTGATGCCAAAAAACTTTTGATTACCATGTTGGAAAAATTAAAATGCAAAGCATGAACGGCATACTGAATGTTCTCAAGCCAAGCGATATGTCATCTCAACAGGTTATCCATGCGCTCAAGCGCATAATGTTTGTTCGAAAAGCAGGACACGGTGGTACGCTGGATCCGGCAGCGGCGGGCGTACTGCCTCTTTTTTTGGGATACGCAACACGATTGGCGGAGTATGCCATGGACGGTGATAAGGAATATATCGCCCAGGTGCAATTCGGGATTTCTACGGATACACAGGATGCGCAGGGCAAAGTCGTTGCAACCAGCGACCGGGTTATAGAATATGCTGAGATGCAGTCGCTGATAGATTCCATTCCGGCCGTAATATGGCAGCAGCCGCCCGCTTATTCCGCCATCAAGATAAATGGGCGGAAGATGGTAAACCTCGCGCGAAAGGGTATTACGTGCGAAATACCACGAAGACAGGTATACATCCATGACAAAGAGCTGGTGTGTCAACTGTCTCAAAATGCGTATTTGATTCGCATTCGATGTTCGAAGGGTACATACATCCGTACGATCTGCCATGATCTTGGGATTGAGACCGGTGCTTACGCACATTGCAGTTTTCTGCTACGCACCAAAAGCGGGCCGTTTTTGCTTCGAGACGCCGTCACGCTGGAACAAATTTCGCAAGCCGTACAGAGGGGTACGATAGCCGATTTGGTGCTCCCGATGGGTTTGGCCGTAATGCATCTGGATCGTATCGTGCTCGATGACGAGGAATATAAAGCGATATCTGTGGGACAAGCTATAGCAGAGAAGATTCCCGAGCAACAACCGGACAGGAAAAGAATCTGCGCTTTGTGGTATCGGGATGAATTTGTTGGAATCGGGACGCACGCAGGGGCAATTATAAAACCGAAGAAGGTTTTTTGTGGGGAGCGAGATATTTGAACTGCTACGCAAATGAAACAGGGTTAAACGGGAAGAATGCTTGCGTTGCGTTGGGCATGTTTGATGGGGTTCATCTTGGACATGCCGCATTGCTCAAGATATGCGTTGACAAGGCAAAGAAGGATGGCGTGTTGCCCTTTGTATATACGTACAGCAATTCACCCCATCCTCAAAAGCAACGCGATGTTCAAGGATTTCTGACAACAGCTGAAGAAAAAATAGCGCTGTGCCGGGACATTGGTATAGAGGATGCCGTTGTGAGGGAATTCACGCCCGCATACCGAGCCATGCCGCCCGAAGAATTCGTGAATATGCTCTTTGCCGAAAACCGTGTCAGCACATTGGTCTGTGGACGGAATTACCGGTTTGGCATTGATGGGCAAGGCGATGCAATGCTGTTGTCGCATATGGGACATGAGGCGGGTGTAGGGGTAGTGTGCGTCGATGAACTGATATTTCGTGGTCAACCCATCTCAAGTACGCGCGTTCGAAAGGCACTGTTGCAGGGTGAATGCTTACTTGCATCAGAACTATTGGGCAGGCCATACGCGGTTGATGTATGTATTGTTGATCAACAAGCCGACTGGCCGCCGCAAAAAGCACGAATTGGCCCGGGCAGGTATCTGTGTACTTTTAACGAAATAGCGCTGCCGGTAACGGTGCAAAGCGACGGCATTATACTTGTCCACGAAAACCTGCCTGTAGAATGCCGTAACGGCTCGCTGGCATTTGTGTGCATAGAGCCTAACACATCGGTTCGTGCTTTACAAAGCAGCATCTGAATGATAACATGAAGTATAACCGTATACTAAGGCGTGCGTTTCTCCGACGGCGAACTTGGGATACGGGGATGCAATATAAAGGAGAATCAACATGACACAGGAAAGAAAAAAGGAAATTATTACGCAGTATGCCACCTGTGAAAACGACACAGGATCCCCTGAAGTGCAGGTAGCACTGTTAACAGAACGCATCAACCACCTCAACGAGCATCTGAAACAGAATAAAAAAGATCATCATTCCCGTCGTGGATTGTTGCAGATGGTCGGCCGCCGCCGTGGATTGCTCAACTATCTAAGAGTTAAGGACGTCGAGCGTTACCGGACATTGATTGCGCGTTTGGGATTGCGTCACTAAGCCAAGATGTAGAGCGGGGATATCTCGCTCTATCTTTTTCATATGTTTTGGAAATAAGGAGAAGGAGAGTAGAATGGAGAGAGTATTTGAAACGGAATTTGCAGGCCGGACTCTTACAATAGAGACCGGTAAATACGCACAACAGGCAGGAGGATCCTGCCTTGTCCGATGCGGCGATACCGCTGTTTTGGCGTGCGCGACTTCAAGCAGCCAGCCCCGTGAAGGAATCGATTATTTTCCGCTTACCTGCGATTATGAGGAGAAGATGTATTCCGTGGGAAAGATCCCGGGTGGATTTATCAAACGTGAGGGACGGCCGACAGAAAAAGCAATATTGACATGCCGTTTGATGGACAGGCCGCTAAGACCGTTGTTTCCCAAAACGTACCGTAATGACGTACAAGTGGTTGCCACAGTGATATCTGTGGATCAGAATAACGCGCCGGACATCTTGGCGATGGTTGGAGCATCTATAGCTCTTTCAATCAGCAGCATTCCGTTTGCGGAGCCCATCGGCGCCGTCAGCGTTGGCATGGTTGACGGACAATACGTTCTCAACCCCGATTCACAACAGCGCGAAGAGTCCCTTATGCATCTGATCGTGGCAGGCACCGCTGAGGCCGTTATGATGGTGGAAGCGAGTGCGAATGAAGTCACCGAGCAACAGATGCTCGAAGCCATTCTTTTTGGCCATGAAGAGATCAAACGCATCGTAAAATTCATCCGTGATATTGTCGACGAAATCGGCAAGGAGAAAGTAATACCTCCTGAGCCGGTGACCGATCCCGACTTTGACGCAAAGGTCATGGAATACGCGCAGGACAAGGTGGATTGGTCTCTTGATGTTACCGACCGCGATGAGTTGCGCGTCAGGCAGGAACAGGTAAAGGATGAAGTGATTGCTCATTTTATCGAGGAACATCCCGATTCAAAAAAACGTATCAGCAGCATTTTGTATGATATGACCAAGAAGGTCGTTCGAAGCAAAATTGTCATGGATGGCGTGCGTCCGGACGGACGTGCGTTGACCCAGATCCGCCCGATATGGAGCGAGGTAGGTGTGTTGAAACGCCCGCATGGCAGCGCGTGCTTTACGCGCGGCCAGACGCAGGTAATGTCCATATTGACATTGGGCGCGATGAGACAGGTGCAGATACTGGACGGGCTGAGTGAAGAGGATAATAAGCGATATATGCACCAGTACAACATGCCGCCGTATTCCGTAGGCGATACACGTCCTTTGCGTGGACCAGGACGACGGGAAATAGGCCACGGTGCTCTTGCTGAACGCGCGTTGTTGCCACTGTTGCCCAACGAAGAGGAATTCCCTTACGCCATTCGCATGGTCAGCGAGGCTATAAGCTCCAACGGAAGCACTTCCATGGCAAGTGTATGTGCGTCCACCATGGCGCTGATGGACGGTGGTGTACCCATAAAAGCTCCGGTTGCGGGCGTTGCCATGGGTCTGATCAAGGATGAACAAAACGACAAGATCGTTGTTTTAACCGATATTCAGGGCATGGAGGACTTTTTGGGCGACATGGACTTCAAAGTCGCCGGTACAAAAAAAGGGATTACCGCGATACAGATGGACATCAAGATCAAGGGAATAGACAGAGAAATACTGGAGCGGGCGCTGCAACAGGCTTTGGAGGGACGCCTGTTTATTCTGGATAAAATGCTTGAGACCATCTCCGCACCGCGCGAATCGCTCAGCGAATATGCGCCTAAAATCATCTGTATTACCATCAATCCCGAGAAGATCGGCGAAGTGGTCGGACCCCGCGGCAAAACCATCAACAAGATCATTGAGGAGACTGGCGTCACAATAGACATCGAGGACGACGGCAGAGTCTACATCTGTACGGCGGACGCTGAAGCGGCGGAAAAGGCCAAAAAGACCATAGAGAACATTGTTAAGGAGATCGTGGTCGGAGAGGTATACTTAGGTAAGGTTGTACGCATCATCCCCATCGGTGCTTTTGTAGAATTGGTACCGGGCAAGGATGGCATGGTACACATCACCAAACTTGACCGCGGCTATGTCGAGAAAGTGGAGGACGTTGTCAATATCGGTGACGAGATCTTGGTTAAAGTGACGGAGGTCGACGACAGGGGCCGCATTAACCTCAACAGGAAAGATCTGCTCCCACCCGATCCAGAGAAGGAGAAGGAAGCGCGCGAGCGTATACAACAGCAGCGTAGCGACCGGAATACCCATGGAGGCGGAGATCACCGAAGGCCGCCACGGCGCGATAGATAGATAAAAGCGTATACAGCCCTTTGGCCGCCGGCAACGATTATTTTTGTCGGCGGCTTATATTTTAGCCCATATCCAAGTATGAAACGATGGATCAGCAAATATCAACGGGGCATATTGTCCAAAAACGCGCATTGATAGGGGTATAGAAATGTCCTGATTTAAAACGGAAAATTGAGTTGACAACGCGTCCACTTTCCTGTATATTAGCTGGTGTCGCCTGCGAAATGGTGCATATTTTCGGGGCGTGGCGCAGTTTGGTAGCGCGCATGCTTTGGGAGCATGAAGCCGGGGGTTCAAATCCCTTCGCCCCGACCATTGATTATTATGGCCCCTTGGTCAAGCGGTTAAGACACCGCCCTTTCACGGCGGTAACAGGAGTTCGAGTCTCCTAGGGGTCACCAATACCGATGCTTGGGCCCTTAGCTCAGTTGGTCAGAGCGGTCGGCTCATAACCGATTGGTCCGGGGTTCGAGTCCCTGAGGGCCCACCAAATACGGCCCGGTAGTTCAGATGGTTAGAATGCCAGCCTGTCACGCTGGAGGTCGAGGGTTCGAGCCCCTTCCGGGTCGCCATCGTACGCTGGTGTAGCTCAATGGTAGAGCAGCTGATTTGTAATCAGCAGGTTGCGAGTTCGATTCTCATCACCAGCTCCACTCACAACATGGATGGGTTCCCGAGTGGCCAAAGGGATCAGACTGTAAATCTGACGTCGCAGACTTCGATGGTTCGAATCCATCCCCATCCACCACATGCGAGAATGGCGGAATTGGCAGACGCGCTAGATTCAGGTTCTAGTGATCGCTAAGGTCGTGCAGGTTCAAGTCCTGTTTCTCGCACCAAGCAAAAAAGTCCCGAAATGCCCTATGGTAGGACGTTTCGGGACTTTTGCTTTTCTGTAAATTTCAAAACTGGCAACCTTTTGCCAACCCTTGTTTCGTTTCACATGTGATTATTTTTGGAGCGTTTAGCCGTGACATCAGCTACGACGCAACGTTAGGCAGGGGCAGCGGATATGTGATTAAGAACGGAGCCAATACGATATACAGCACCAGCCTTGCCTATGAAGACGGTGACGGAACGACTTCTGCGGATTCCGGACGCGTATCGTCCATCACAAACGGTGGTGAAACGCTGAGCTATACGTACGATGAGCGTGGTTTCATCACCAAAATACAGGAGGATGCCAACAACTATTCCGAATATCGTTATGATGGATTCGGGCAGCTGATCCGCGAGAACTATAAGTGGGGCGCGACCAGTTATACCATAATCTATGCCTACGACGTGGGCGGCAACATCACGACCAAGACGGAGTATGCATTCGTTGCGGGCGACGGAGCGGTGGGCGCAGCCGTTGACACGATTGCCTATATCTACGACGCCACATGGAAGGATAAGCTTTTAACCTACGACGGCGGCGACACAATTACCTACGACAACATCGGCAACCCGACGGATGACGGGACATGGGAATACACCTGGACGCAGGGGAGAAAGCTTCAGCAGATCACGGACGGCAGCACTACGGCGACGTATAAATACAATTCCGACGGGATACGGACGGAAAAAACCGTCGGCGGCACGACCACGAAGTACAATATCGTGGGCGGGCGTGTGACATGGCAGAAAACTGGCGCGAACAATCCCATCTATTTCCTGTACGATGCCTCCGGAAAACTTTGGGGATTGAAGTACACCGACGGGAACATGTACTTCTATGTGCGGAACATACAGGGCGATATCATCAAGATCGTCAACAGTTCGGGTACGGCTGTGGTAGAATATGCATATGACGCGTGGGGCAACCCGATGGGCACCACCGGCAGCATGGCGGCGACGCTGGGCGTGGACAACCCGTTCCGGTACCGCGGCTACTACTACGACGAAGAGACCGGATTCTATTACCTCCAGAGCCGGTATTATAACCCCGAGTGGGGACGGTTTGTGAATGCGGATACTTTAGGCGGTAATATCGGGTCACTGCTAAGCCATAATGCGTTTGCATATTGTAAAAACAATCCCATTATGAGAATTGATCCAAGCGGACAATTTCCAATTATTATTGCATTATTGATTGGAAGTTGTGTACTTACAGGTGCTGCACTGACTTATAATGTAGCGATTGATGCGGATACAAGATTAAATGAAAAAGAAAAAGAATTGGCAAGATGGGATCCTATAGGATTATATAATATACAAAAAGCAGCAAATATAGCAAAGGACCGTATGATTGATATATATCACAAGGATAAAGACAATTGGGAAGGGAATGCTTATAAACATGCTATGTGGAATGCAGTTATGACAGATCTTATGGGGTATGAAGCGGCAAAAAAATGGGCTGATGCACATGAAGATCTACCGAACAATCCAGTTAAATCAAAGAAGATGGATCTATATAACAATGAAATAGGAAGACAAATTGCATTGCAACATGCAGGGCAAGGGTATGATGTGTTTTCAAAAGAGATTCTTAATGCTATTGATAGTAACGTAACGATTAATAGCACAGATGATATACGTATACGGCTGATGCCAGAATAAGGAGGGCAGATGAAGAATCTATTAGTAATAGTTGGATTGATTGTTGGGAGCATTATTGTGGTTTTGGTTTTAAGTACTTCGTTCCCAATTGAAAAAAGCTATGTAGACAAATTTAGAAACGCTGTTGCTAACGATGGAGAAGAGGTTATGATCAATCAAATTTTCGATTTTGATTTTAACAGGGCGTATGTATTACATGCTGAAGATTGTTATATGAGTGGGTCAGAGTTCTCAGAAAATTACAATCTTGATCTTTCAATTGATGAGGTAGATGAAGAATATACTGAAACGGTTAAAAGAATTATCTTTGTTGATAATCAGGACAGATTTATCTACTTATTTAGATATGATACTGCACAGATTGATCCAAAAATAGAAGGGATTATCATTTATCCTACAACAAGAATTAGAAAGTGTCCTACATGGATTGAAGGATCAGTAGGGATTGAATTCTTGGACATAAAGGAATCAGACTATTATTGACAAGCAAGGACAAGCACGGGGCAAGCACGGGGACGATTTGCAGTGCGCCCCAAAAACGCGACAGTTTTTAGAAGGGTGTCCCCATGTTTCCTAGATGCTTTGGACTATCTTCCGTATACCGGATACTATAATTAACGTGATCCAATAAACAATTTGGGGGACGATTTGTTTATCGTCCCCTAGATTCCGAGGTGTATTATGAGAATTATTGCGTCAAAATATTTCTTTTTTTAATATTAATCATTGACATGGGTGTTTTTGCATTCATTGCATGGCTATTGATTGGGATGGCATATGTCAATTCTGATAAACAAATAACTTTCCTAATCATTGCTGTAGTGTCTTCAATCTTCCCATTATTAACATTTACAGCATCCCGCCAACTCATCAGCATTATTACTATAAACAAGCAAGGTGTTAAAGCAAGTGTTTTTGGCATTCCGATCGCAAGAATTAGATGGGGAGAAATGGCCGAAGTGGGTATTGGGACGCACAATGATATGGTTTTGGCATATGCATGGATTTACTTTTCAAAGAAACCATTGACCAGGGATGAAAGAATACATATGCAAGGAATCAAAGGGAACAACGATGGCATTAAAATTCGTTTTTCGAAAAAGGCACTTCGAGCGGTCGAAAAGTACTATCATGGGGATATTAAGAATCTTCGTGATGATATGAAAGGGCAGTTCCCTGCCAGCAAGTTGAACAATTGGGAATAATAAAAACGGAACAAACAAGGAGAAGCAAGGGGACGGTTTTTCTGCTTGCAAATAATTGATTATTGGGACAAGGGGACAGGTCCCTTGTCCCAGCAAGTTTAGATAGCAGCAATATAGCAATATTCAATTCAAATACTGGTATAAAAACTGTAACAAGAAATTCGGTTGGTTTAACCACCAATTTAAGCATCCCATTAACATTAGGTGGTATCTACATCTTTAATTCAAGTGTTGGCGGATCTATTATGATACTTGATCCACTATTTCATTAAGAGAGGTAATATACGAAAAGAGAGGTAATATACGAATATGATGTTTACATTAGTACGGTTTATCTTTGCTGTGCTTATCGTCGGAATAATCTATGCAATATTCAATAAGAAATTTAAACCAATGACAAGGAAGAAATGGACATTGCTAATTATAGAATTATTTATTGTAATTATGCTTAGTTCTTCATTGCTGCTAGAACTTAGCTTTTTAAAGTTTATCAATATAGAAAAAGCAATTCAATATAGATATTCATGTGATCAAATACTAAAAGTAATTGAAACTAACGAAACATCTTTTATCATTTATAAAGATGATGATTCTTATTCCTATGCATATTTGAAAAAATACGATAATAAGTGGGGCTATACTTCTACAATCACTAACTTCAAACATATGTATTGGTAAAATTATAGTATTTCTACATTAACCAACAACAAAACAAATGAAAAGCTAATTATTGTAGGTATAATAGATTTGGAGGGGAATGATAGCACAAATGATGTCCAAGACAACTTAAGCAGTCAGTTTATACAATTTATTCTGCCACCGCAAAATCCTGATTATAATATTGATTATTATTATACAATAATTGATTCTAGAACTAAAGATTATGAATTAATTATTAACAATAATTTCATTGATATTAAGATCTAATAAGTTTAAGCTATTGCATACCTATTGCATACAGCGAACCCCGATACGCCCTTCCACAGGCAAATCCCGTGCCCCTGCTAAGGGCGTGAGGTGGGAATGCCGCCACGAAGATTCCACGCGAAGCATGGTCATTTAGTACAGAGAGGCATAAGAGCTGTCAACGTGTTATACAAATGAACCGAGTGACCTTTCCCCCGAAAATGTATCCAGAAATAAAGTTAGGAATTTACGGGAAACAGCCATCGCGGGTACAATAAAACAAAGCGAGGGGAAAGGTCATGGGACGTAAGAGGTATACGGCAGAACAGATCATTGAGAGCCCGGTTATGGGCAAACGACGGTTCCTGTATCCGGCTTCGGTCAGACTATCCCAATAATGTCTGGAGTTATGACATGGTGGAAGATAAAATTCATGATGGGAAGAAATTCAGGATATTGAACATCATTGACGAGTACACCCGGGAATGTCTGATGGTATATGTCGCACGGAGAATACGATCCAACGAAGTGAAAGAATGCCTGGTAAAGCTATTCATAAAAAGAGGCATTCCCGAATACTTAAGATCTGACAATGGCAGTGAGTTCATTGCACAGAGGGTACAGGACTTCTTAACGAGGTTCGGGACAAAACCGACATTCATAGAGCCGGGCATTCCGTGGGAGAAGGGCTATGTGGAATCGTTCAATGGGAGAATGCGGGATGAATTGCTCAACGGGGAAATATTTTATACAATCAAGGAAGCACAGGTGATCATAGAACAATGGCGTAAGCACTACAACACGGTAAGACCGCACAGCTCATTGGGCTATGGAAGTCCTGTGCCGCAGTCATATTTACCAAGTGCAATGTCCAAAATGGCTGTCGGATCCTAATTTAAAAACTGGATACTTTGTTGGGGTAAGGTCAGTCGGTCACGAAAACAATGGGAGTTACCATACATATGGGCTCAAGACCAGCAGAGAGTGTTCTGACATGTGTGTGGACTACATCAGCGAACATGATGGAAAAACGCACTCGCTTGCTCCTTTGTATCATAACTAACAGGACTATTGTAAATAAAAGCATGTTTCATATAAAGACCGCCTATTAAAAGCGGTCTTTTAACTGTTAAGTGGCAGACTTTTATAAAATTAATAAGAATTATACCATCACACCACACTCTGCCTAGAAGTACGTATATCAGGATCAACTGCTGTCTCCTGCACCAGGGAAGGTCAGTGAATGCGGATCATTTACTTATCCTAACGGTAAAAGTTTGGCATAAGTCATTTGTCAATCCGGCTAGGAAATTTCAACAACGGGTAGGTTTCGCAGGTGGTTTATCTATGTTACTATAAATAAAATCGATTATATTGAGGGAATGATGGTATTGAATGATGTAGACAGGGAAATTGTAAAGCAGCGCGTACACCACAATTATTGGGATCATAACATTAACTGTGCCCAGACAACGCTGATGTGCCTTGGAGAACTGCTACATACGGCAATTTGCGAACAAACGTTACAATCGGCCGTCGGGATGCACGGTGCGGGCTGCTACCGTGCCCAGTGCGGACTGGTCGAAGGCGTACTGATGTTCATAGGGGTCTACTTTGCGCAAAAGCAGAAGAGCGATGATGAAATATCCGAAATCTGCTACCGGTTCGCACAGGCGTACGAACAGAGGTATTTGTCGCTACGTTGTTACGACTTACGGCCGGGCGGTTTTATGCCGGACGATCCGCCACACCGCTGTGAAAGCCTGACGGTGGACTCCATCTGTTTTGCGCATCAGTTTATCCAATCATTATAGTCGTAACCGGTCCGAAGTGAAAGCAGAAAGCCAAATAACCGGGCATTCTATGATGATAAAACCGAAACACCCGTTCACGTTATCGCTTTGAATCTGTGTACAAACAACAACGATCTGTTATAATGGTCTATATAAAATTTGAAGGGGCGGTTGTACGCCATTGATGGATAAAACATACCATATTCGCACATTCGGCTGTCAGATGAATGTGCGCGAGAGCGAGATGGCAGAAGGCGTCCTGCAACGACTTGGTTATCGCAGGGCAACGAGCATCTTTGAAGCGGATATCATCCTGTTTAACACATGCTGCATACGTGATCTGGCCGAACGCAAGGCTTGGGGCGCGATCGGCGCGACGCGCTCTATCAAGCAGACGAACCCGCATGTGATCATCGGCGTATTTGGTTGCCTGATTGCACAAAATGGCATGGCGAATGATCTTAAACGGCGGTTCCCATTCGTAGATTTCTGTTTTGGAACCAATTCCATTCACCAATTGCCTGCACTGCTTGCTAAATCCAAGGCGGGCGTGCAGGAATTTATTTCCGATATAGGCGACATTGGCATGGAATACGGTTTGCAAACCTTCCATCAATCGCCACCGTTGGCGTATGTCAACATCATACAGGGCTGCAATAATTATTGTACCTACTGTATCGTGCCGCATGTCAGGGGGCGGGAAACTTCAAGGCCTGCAAACGATATAGTCCGCGAAGTGGAGGACCTCGTAACCAAAGGCTATGCCGAAGTCATGCTGTTGGGGCAAAACGTAAACAGTTACGGCACGGATTCCGATTCGATGAATTTTGCACAGTTACTAAGGCGGCTGGACAGGACGGGCATACCAAGAATCCGTTTTATGACATCGCATCCCAAGGATCTTTCGGACGAGTTAATCGAAGCCATGGCCTATTGTCCGTCTGTATGCAACCAAATCCATCTGCCTGTCCAGAGCGGAAGCGATGACGTGCTTTTAAGGATGAACCGGCGCTATACCAATGCACATTATCGTTCGTTAATCGATAAATTGAGACAAGCCATACCGGATATCGGCATCACCACCGATCTGATCGCGGGATTCCCGGGCGAAACCGAGGCGGATCATCAATCTTCCATCGATCTTGTCAGGGACATGCACCTTGACGCCGCCTTTGTTTTTGCATTCTCGCCCCGTAGGGGGACGGCCGCGGCTACAATGGATCATCAGAACGATGCACAAACAAAGAAGAGAAGGCTGCAGGAACTTCTGTGCGAACAGGCAAGAAGTACAAAAATACTGCATGAGAGCTTAGTTGGCACACAACAAATTGTACTGGTGGACGGATTGAGCAAGCGCAGCGATCAGCACGTAAGCGGACGCATGGAACGGGGGCGGATCGTCAATTTCTCCGGCAACAGCTCTTTAATCGGACAGTTGGTTCCCATCCGTATTACACGCGCCAACGCAAATTCTCTATTTGGCGAGCAGGAGGTGTGAGACCATCATGGCAAAGGTAACACCCATGATCCAACAATACCTTTTGATAAAGCAGCAATATCCGGATTGTATTTTGATGTACAGGCTGGGCGATTTTTACGAAATGTTTTTTGAGGACGCAAAGATTGCATCTCGTGAACTTGACATCGTTCTGACCGGACGCAATTGCGGTATGGAAGAACGTGCGCCGATGTGCGGCGTACCATACCACAGCGTGGACGGGTACATTAAGAAACTCATTGAAAAAGGCTACAAGGTGGGCATCTGCGAACAGACGTCCGATCCCGCTACCAGCAATGGACTTGTGGATCGTGAAGTCATCCGTGTGGTTACGCCGGGTACTGCGATTGAGGCTGATATCATCGATCCAAATACAAACCGGTTTATTCTTTGCCTGATCGCGCAGGGAACAAGCATCGGTATGGCTTGGTGTGACGTATCTACAGGGGAGTTCTTTGTTGACTGTAGCGGAACAAAACAACCCGCTGCCGACATCATTTCACAGATAAGCCGTATTGCACCGGCTGAACTTTTAACAAATGATCATACGCTTGAACTTTACGCAGACGAGCTTCGCACCGCAAAACTCCTCATCAGTACCATAGGTGATTGGGCATTTGCGCCTTCAGCAGCGGTTCCCATCCTCAAATCGCATTTTGATGTTCAAACAATGGCCGGATTTGGTCTTGCGGATCAGGGTCTGGAACTATGCGCCGCCGGTGCGCTGATGCAATACCTGCATCAAACCCAGAAAAATGCACTCGGACACATCAATGACATTCGCCGTGCGCACAACGGCGATACCATGGAACTGGATACCATCACGCGCCGCAACCTCGAACTGACCGCGCCCATCATGGGAGGCGGCCGGAAGTATACGCTTTTGGGTGTGTTGGACAGAACCAAAACCGCCCAGGGAAGCCGTCAACTGCGCTCATGGATCGAGCATCCACTCCAGCGTATCGAAGCCATACAAAAGCGCCTTGACGCCGTCAACGAGCTTGTGGACTCTCTGTCACTGCGTGAGGTTTTACAGGAACAGCTCAGCTCGGTATATGATCTGGAACGGCTGTGCAGTAAGATATCCTACGGAACGCTGCATGCACGGGATGCGTTGGCTATCTGCAAATCGCTTCGTTCCATCCCCTTGGTACACCAATCGCTCAACGCATGCGAATCCGCTTATTTATGCGAATTGAAGAACGACCTGCCGTCGTTGGAGGCGTTGGCGGATGAAATCGAAGTGGCGATTGTTGACAACCCGCCCAACAACGTGAAGGACGGCGGCATCATCGAAAAAGGGTATAATGCGCAGGTGGACGAATTACGGGAGGCATCCTCGCAGGGCCGAAAATGGCTGATGACGTTAGAGGAAAGGGAAAGGGAAGCGACCAGCATTAAAAACCTTAAGGTTGGCTACAACCGCGTATTCGGCTTCTATTTAGAGGTGACAAAAAGCCAACTAAACCAAGTGCCGTACCGGTATATACGCAAGCAAACGCTGGCAAATGCGGAGCGTTTTATCACTGAGGAACTCAAGGATTTGGAGGAAAAAATATTGGGTGCGGATGAAAAGCGCATCCGTCTGGAACAGATTCTGTTTTTGGAGTTGAGGGATAAGATTGGCGGCTATATCGATGAATTACAGGTGGCGTCCCGCACCATCGCACAGATTGATGCGTTGTTATCGCTGGCGACTGCTGCCTATGAGCACGATTACACCAAGCCGGACATCAACCGTCGCAACGAGATAAACATACGCGACGGGCGCCATCCGGTTGTTGAAATGACGGTGACAGGCTTTGTCCCCAACGACGTATGTCTCAACGGTGACGACAGTCGCTTTCATCTGATTACCGGCCCAAACATGTCTGGGAAATCCACGTTTATGCGGCAAGTGGCCATCATCGTTCTGATGGCGCATATTGGATCGTATGTCCCAGCCAAAGAGGCAAGCACCTGTATTGTGGACAGGATATTCACACGCGTTGGCGCATCGGATGATCTAGCCAGCGGCCGCAGTACGTTTATGGTGGAGATGGTAGAACTTGCCAATATATTAAACCACGCGACCAAGCAAAGCCTAATCATACTCGATGAAATTGGGCGTGGAACCAGTACGTTCGACGGACTGTCAATTGCTTGGGCGGCATCGGAATACATCTGCACGAACTTTCCCGGGGCGAAAACGCTGTTTGCCACGCATTATCATGAATTGGTGGAGCTTCAGGGCACGATACCCGGCGTTAAGAACTATTGCGTTCTAGCGCGCGAGATGGGACACGACATCATCTTTTTACACCGCATTGTAAGCGGGGGTACGGATAAGAGCTTTGGAATACAGGTTGCAGGCCTTGCCGGTATACCCAGGGAAGTCATCGAACATGCACAATCGCTTTTGATGCAGATGCAAAATCAAAAGAGCCATCATCCCTTTGTGGGAGAGGATTTGGATCAAATCGCGGACTTTGGCATGGAAAGCAACGATATGAAAGAACTGCTTGAAGAGTTGGCACACATGGAGATCGGACAGATGACGCCGCTTGAAGCGCTCAATCAATTGAATCTGTACAAGAACAGGGCGGAGAAAATGCTATGAGAATCCAAAAACTCGATATTGAAACCAGCAACCGAATCGCTGCGGGCGAAGTGGTAGATAGGCCTTATAGCGTGATCAAGGAACTGTGTGAGAATGCGTTGGATGCAGGTGCCACCGCCATCACCGTCGAGATCGAGGGCGGCGGCCTTGAGAGCATGCGCGTTGTGGATAACGGAAGCGGTATTATGGCGGAGGACCTGCCTCTGGCATTTGAACGTCATGCGACAGGGAAGATACGAAGTGGCGATTCGCTCATGGGCATCGAGACGCTGGGTTTCCGCGGCGAAGCGCTTTGTTCCATCGCGGCGGTATCCAAAGTTGAAGCGGTATCGCGCACACAGAATGCACAAATTGGCAGCCGCATCGAGATCCATGGCGGACAAATCATATCGCATCTATCCTGCGGATGCCCGGAAGGCACGGCCTTTACGGTACAAAACCTTTTTTACAATACGCCGGCCCGATTGAAATTTGCCAAAAGCGTATCCGCCGAGACCGCTAGGATCAGCGACATCATGCTGCGCATCATGTTGGCCAACCCGAACGTATCCTTTCGTTTTCTCAACCAAAAGAAAATGGTCATGCAGACGCCGGGTACTGGCTTGCGTGATGCCATACGAGCGGTATACGGCGCCGCCGTGTCGGATGGGTGCATTCCGGTAAACACCACCGAAGGACTGCAGATGCATGGATTCATCGGGATGCCCGATTTGTCCCGTCGAACGCGCAATGCGCAGACATTGATCGTCAACGGCCGTGCTATCCGCAACAGCATCCTGTCAAACGCCGTTGCACAGGGTTTTGGTGCGCGATTGATGACGGGGCGGTTCCCTCTGTTTGTGCTGCATCTGCACATGCCGTATGCGGTGGTGGACGTAAACGTACATCCCCAGAAAATAGAGGTGCGATTCACCGACGAGCAGGAACTGGCGCTTCAGATCAAAAGACATATACAGGATGCCTGGCGACAACATCAGACAATTGGATCGCCGGTGAATCCCATCCTACAACCTCGGCAACAAATTCCCAACAGTGAGACGGATGAACAACTCTGCCCAATACAAGAACACCTTGAAAATGTAGAAGATTCTGCACCTGACGCGGATGCATCTGCGCAAACCATAACCTCGATCCTATCCACGCAACGGTATACCCATTTGTATGACGGCAAAATACATGCATTCAAGGAACCGACCGGTATAGATTTACCAGTTTCTGTGAATGATAAGGATGAATCGGAGTCCGAACAATTAAAATGGGAGGCCGAATATGGGCAACTTACCTCGTCGCTAAAGTCCATCGGACAACTGTTTGATACGTACCTATTGATCCAGAGCAATGGCATTCTGTTCATCATTGACCAACATGCGGCACACGAGCGGTTGGTATACGATAGGCTCAGCAATTCCTATGAAAATGGTGAAGTGCTCAGCCAAAGTCTGCTCAATCCGGTTCTTGTAGAGTTGACCTACCGGGAAGTCTCTATTTTCTTGCAGATGAAGCAATCGTTTGAAGCTTTGGGTTTTGAAATCGAACAGCTCGGTGAATCAGGCCTTGTCGTGCGTGCCGTACCGGTGCTGATGGAGCAAAGCTCAGTACGCGCCATGCTGACATCCGCACTCGATCTTGCACAAACCGGAACGCTGGCAGGTTCGCTTTCTTTGCAGCGTGAACGCATCATTCGTTTTGCATGCAGGCACAGCATCAAGGCAGGCGATGCGTTAACGGATCAGGAGATGCAAACGCTGGTGAGCCGGTTGCACGACAACGAGAATTTGACGTGTCCTCATGGACGGCCCATTGCCATACGCATCACCAAAAGGGATCTTGAGAAAGGGTTCAAACGTATCGTATGAGAGAGCGAAGTCCATACATCGTTGTAGTCGGCCCAACCGCTTCCGGAAAATCGCAGCTTTGCGTGGCGTTGGCGCATAGTATGAACGGCGAAGTGGTCAGTGCGGATTCGATGCAGATCTATAAAGAACTGCACATCGGTGCGGCCAAGCTGACAAACGAGGAAATGTGCGGCGTGCCCCATCACATGATGGATGTTGTGTCGGTGGGCGATAGCTTTACGGTGGCCGATTACCGAGATAGGGCGCTCAAATGTATGGACGAGATATTTGCCAGAGGCCATGTACCTATCGTGTGTGGCGGCACAGGACTGTACATCAATGCACTGACTGGCAAGCTGGATTTTACCGCTATACAGGGTGATCCTTCGTTGCGCAGCGAGTTGGCTCTGTATGCAAAGACGGAGGGCAAACAGGCATTATTTGCCCGGTTGAAGACGTTGGACGCTCTAACCGCTTCACGCCTTCATCCCAACGATCAAAAGCGCGTTATACGTGCGCTGGAAGTTACGATTTTAACGGGAAAACCCTATTCAGAACAAGTACAATCGTTTGCGAAAAGCGCGTATGCAGACGTACCGGCGCTGTTAATCGGACTCCGATGGGAGCGCAAATCGCTGGAGCTGCGCATACGGGAACGCGTTGACAGCATGATGGCGCAGGGTTTGTTGGAAGAGACCAAAACGCTATTTACAAAGGGTATACCTTTGGAGCATCCCTCGATGATGGGCCTTGGGTATAGGCAATTGTTACAGTACCTGAGTGGTCAAATTGCACTCAAAGATGCCGTTGAAAGGATCAAGGTGGATACGAGACGATTTGCCAAGCGCCAAATGACATGGTTTTCACGTGATTTACGCATTCACTGGCTTAACATGGATACTGAAACGGATCTGTGTGTATTGCTTCGATCCATAAGGACCATGTTTATGGAATTGAAGTAAAATAAGGAGGTATTTTGTTTTGAGCAGCAAGCCTTTTGTCCTGCAGGATGTATTTTTAAACTCCGCGCGACGTGAACGCATGCCTGTCTTTGTGCGCATGTTGGATGGATTACAGTTGTCTGGCATTGTACGCGGATTTGACAACTTTACGCTGATTATCGATGGGTCGGATGGCAAGCAGAGCATGTTGTATAAGCATGCCATCGCCGCGGTCATGCCCCAAAACGGTCAGGCCTTGAGGCAACAGGCCTGATCGGACGTATTAAATTATTATAGGTGGTATTGTGATAAATAGTGAATTGGTAATTACATCACGGGCGGAAGATATTATCAAAAAAGCGGAACAAAGCATCCGTCCCGCTTTTTTGGGCATCCAGGAAACGGTGAATCACAACCAAAAAAGAATATTACATGCGTTTCAAATTAGTGGTATATCAGCCGGGCATATGCAGCCTTCAACGGGTTATGGATATTCCGACATCGGAAGGGATGCATTGGAAAAGGTTTTTTCGTGTGCGTTCGGATGCGAAGACGCTTTGGTAAGGCCACACATCGTATCCGGTACGCACGCGTTGAGTATTGGACTCAACGGTCTTCTCAAACGCGGTCAGACCCTTGTCAGCGTGACGGGGAAGCCTTATGATACATTGGAGCGTGTGATCGGTATCGAGCCGTCTGCGGGCTCTCTGATGGAGCGTGGCGTCAATTATAAGGTCATAGATCTTTTGCCAAGCGGCAACATCGACCTTGAGGGATTAGAGCAAACGCTCCGGTCTGACAGGCATGCGACCGTCATATTTTTGCAGCGGTCCGCCGGTTACGCATGGCGTCGTGCGCTTCGCCCGGATGAAATCGGCGATGTAGCCAATTTGGCACATGGGATCAGACCGGATTGCACTGTATTTGTGGACAATTGCTACGGCGAATTCACCGATATCGTGGAACCTACGCATTGCGGCGCCGATCTTATAGCGGGATCATTGATCAAAAATCCGGGTGGCGGTTTGGCGCCGACCGGCGGGTATCTATGCGGAAGGAAAAGCGCAATAGAACGGGTAGAATCCGCGTTAACTGCGCCCGGCATAGGCCGTACCTGCGGTTCATATGAGGCAACCTACCGTCCATTTTTTCAGGGGCTGTTCCTTGCGCCCCATATCGTTGGCGAAGCGATGAAAACATCTGTACTGTTTGCTCATGTATTTTCGCAAATGGGATACCGTGTGATGCCAGAGACGAACGATAAGCGCTATGATATTATACAAGCCATCGAGTTTAATAATCGCGGCACGCTGCTTTCATTTTGCCGTGCCATACAAAATGCGTCACCGGTCGATGCCATGGCAATACCGGAGCCGTGGGTAATGCCTGGATATACCCACGAGGTGGTAATGGCTGCCGGCACATTCGTACAGGGGGCCTCCATCGAACTGTCGGCGGACGCGCCGCTGTGTAAACCGTATATTGGTTATCTGCAAGGCAGCTTGACATACGCACACGGCCGCATTGCATGCATGATGGCGGTGGATGCACTGACTATTTGACAATCAGCAATGACAGGGAACACCGGTCTACGAGTTGACAGAAAAAAAAACAGGGGATTCCCCTGTTTCTAATTCGATCAGACCTGTATGAATGTATTGTTCAATACTTGCGCAACAGGCCGATGACCTTGCCTAGTATCGCCGCATCTGTAACGATGATGGGATCCATCAGATCATTCTCTGGCTGCAATCGTATGTACTGTCCCTCTTTGAAAAAGCGTTTACACGTAGCATCATCGTCCATCATCGCCACCACGATTTCGCCGTTTTCTGCGGTCTGTGTGCGTTTGACCACAATATGATCGCCGTCGAATATACCGGCGTTAATCATGGACTGCCCATGGATGCGCAAAATAAACGTATCCTCTTCGCTGCAATGGAAGAAACCCATTGGAAGGCATACGTAATCCTCGATATTTTCCTGTGCAAACAGAGGCTCACCTGCCGCAACCTGACCGACGATCGGTATAGCAGCAGCATCTCGAAACGCGTTGCGATCCTCCAAAAGCTCAATGGCACGCGGACGTGCCGGGTCACGACGTATGTACCCCTTGCGTTCCAGTCGCTCGAGATAACCGTGTGCTGTAGACGTGGACTTTAGATTTAATCCGGTGCAGATTTCCCGCACCGACGGAGGATATCCCTGATCACGGCTGTATTGACGGAGAAAATCCAATACCCTTTGTTGCTTTACGCTCAAGCTCATGTCATTTCCTCCTTTTGCATCATTCTATCATACGAACATGCGTTCTGCAAGTAGAAATCTATTATTATCGCCATATTTGGTGTATACTAAAAGAGGAGGGAAGTATTGTGCCACGTTGTTTATTTTTTGACAGGGAATGCATTGAATGTGGGGCGTGCGACAAATGCCCGATCTATGACCGTATATGTATCAACTGTTTCGAATGCCTGCAAGGCGATATCGACGCTGTGGATTACGCGAAGATAGCGATCGATAGCATTGAAGTATCCGAACAAAATTCAAACGGGTGAGTTAGTCGTCCCTAAGCTTGATAACACGCGCAGCGTCCCGGCGTCGTTGATCGTCAATGGCTGCATAGTGCCTGCGCGTCGTGTTTACATCTTTGTTTCCAAGGACATCCGCAACCAGATAGATATCACCGGTTTCACGGTTGAGCATGGTTCCGAAGGTCGAGCGAAACTTATGCGGTGAAATGCGTTTGAGCGGCGTAACGATTGCCGAATATTTTTTTACAAGATTCTGTATGGCCCTTTGCGTTATTCGCCGTTTTTGCAGCGACAGGAACAACGCGTTCTCATGTCCAGTCAGGGCTATGATGCGCGAACGGTCGCGCATGTAGTCCTTGACGGCATTTTCCACCTCGGAGCCAAAGTATAAAATAACGCGTGCGCCGCCTTTTCGCGTCACAAGAAAGCTGTTGGCCGAAAAATCAAAATGCTGTACATCCAGTCCGACAAGTTCAGATATTCGAATACCCGTGCCCAGCAGTAAAGTTAACAATGCGACGTCCCGCGAACGCGTTATTTTGTGATAGCGCGCCTGCGCCGAAGTCAGTTTTTCACCACTTTCCACCAAATCCAACAGATTGGCCACTTCGTCCGCTTCGAGCCGTATGATCTCTTTTTCGTGCACCTTTGGCATCTCGATCTTATCCAGAATATTTTGAGGTATACGGTCGTTTCTATACAGATACTTATAAAAGGATTTTAGCGATGATACCTTGCGCGCTTTGCCTGCGTTTCCGTTCTCATGTGAGTGGCCGTCATGGTCAACGTAGAGATTGAGATATTCCAAAAACCGCTCAATATCCATCGTTGTGACTTGCGCAAAATGTGATTCGTGCCACTGTTTAACCGGTACTGTTCCAAAGCGATGAACATGATGCTTCAAAAGAAACTCTATAAACAATCTAATGTCGTATGCGTAGTTCAGGCGGGTGAGTACACTTGTTGTCGGTTCGATAGATCGGAAAAAATCCGCACAACAAGAAGGCAGTTCATCAGCAATGGACCTAAGCCTCTGAATGCGCACACGGCTGATTTGATTGTGATAGGACTGATGATCCACTAATTCTCGCCACCTTTTTATACTAATCGTAAAACTTGTCTTTTGCGAATAGTATAGCATATCCCTCAATCCGTGTCCACAGAAAAATACAGCAAGCCTCGCGTATGCCAAAATCTTTTTCACGCAAGCGTTTTCCTATTCTTGCATTTCTTTCTGTCGTTTTTTGAATAGCTTTATCTGCTCTGTCGCAAGCAAATCCGCCCGGTTATTGTACTCGTTGTCGGCGTGCCCCTTTACCTTAAAAAAACGCACATTGTGGTTTGCGACAAGCGTATCCAAAGTCTGCCAAAGATCGATATTCTCCAAAGGTTTTTTGTCCGCTTTACGCCAGCCTCTGTTCTTCCATGATTCAATCCACTTCTTATCATAGGCGTTGAAGAGATAGGCGCTGTCCGTATGAACACTGACTTCACAGGATTCCTTAAGGTTTTTCAATGCCTCGATACAAGCTAGCAGTTCCATTCGATTGTTCGTCGTATCCGTGTCAAATCCTGCAATTTCCTTTTTCGCGTTCTTATACATCAAAAGTGCACCCCATCCACCCGGACCGGGGTTGCCGCTGCATGCACCGTCGCAATAGATTGTAACACGCTTCATGCGTTCATTCATAATCGTAAACCCGTATTCCGTTCAAGCCAAACGGTTGAACTTGTCCGTACACCGGTCAATTGCATCGATGACGGTTGCGCGAAACCCGCCCTGTTCCAATGCATACACCGCTTCGATGGTTGTTCCACCGGGGGAACAGACCGCATCCTTGAGTTCTCCGGGATGCTTTCCGGTTTTGAGCACCATCTCACCTGACCCAATGCAGGTTTGTGCCGCCATTTCATAGGCAATGTTGCGCGGTAGACCGAGCTTGCATGCAGCATCCGCCATCGCTTCAATAAAAATGTATACGTAGGCGGGTCCCGAACCTGCAACGCTGGCAAACGCTGCAATCTGTGCTTCATGCAGGTTCATGGTACGGCCCATGCCGGCAAACACCGATTGAACATAGTCGAATTCTGCCTTTGTAAGATCGTTTTCAACGCAAAGGCAACTCATGCCGCATCCCACTAGGAGCGGCGTATTGGGCATTACCCGCAAAAGCCGGATTTTCGATCCCAACGCATTTTTAAGCTTTTCGTTGCTCCAACCTGCTACGATGGAAACGAAATACTGCTGCTCACGAGCGTGATCTTTGATCTGTGCGGCGACACCCGACAGATATTGCGGCTTCACTGCTAAAAACACGATGTCGCTTTTTTCGACAACCTCTTCATTGGATGATGCGGCCACGCAACCTATGCGTTGTTGTGTGGCGCTTAGCTTATCTTTGTCGATGTCATAGAGAATTAAATCCTGCGCATTCGCTAAGTCATTGCTCAATATGCCTGTATAGATGGCGGTGGCCATATTGCCGGCGCCGATAAATCCGATTGTCTGTGTCATTCATAAATCCTCCAGATTGAATTAAATCCATTATAATCGCTAATCGTACAATGAGCAAGACATACGCTCCAATGAATGGTCGGCATTGACTTCCGGTTTCAATGATGGTAATATTGGCAATATTGAATCATCAACAATTGGGACCGCGTAGCGGTTGAAAAACATACATAGGGGTATGGTGTAACGGTAGCACGAAGGTCTCCAAAACCTTTTGCGAGGGTTCAAATCCTTCTACCCCTGCCAACGAGGAACTGCAAATGCGGTTCCTTTTTCATTGTTAATCAGTCTTTGAGGATTACACCGATATATCGCTTGAAATTGCGGTATGAAATCTTTTTTAAAAGCGCCCCGTCGATTCCTGCTTTGGCGAATGCAGCAAGGATATCGGGATAGCTCTGTGCACCGTGTACACCGTCAGGCGTGTTCTGTATTCCATCAAAATCAGATCCAAAACCCAAAATATCTTCCCCGCCCAGCGATAAGATATGGCGTGCGTGCAAAACGATGTCGTTGATCGAGCTCGGCCGGTCAAGACATAAAAACCCGGGATAGAAGTTCAAACCAATGAATCCATGCATGCGGATGATGGCACGGATCTGATCGTCGTTAAGATTGCGAGGATGTGGGCACAGTGCATGTGCGTTGCTGTGCGAAGCCAACAGAGGTCTAGTTGTGCGCTTGTACACGTCCCAAAATCCGCCGGTATTCAAATGGGAAACGTCTATGGCAATGCCGTTTTGGCACATGAAATCAACACATGAGCGCCCGAACGGTTTCAATGGCTCGTTTGTTGATTTTGAATCGCACGCGGGGTATCCGATCTCGTTTTCATGGTTCCACAAAAGCGTTGTCATACGCACGCCAAGCCGTTTGAATGCCCCAAGCACATCCAGGCTGCCAGCATACGCTTCCCCGCCCTCTATGGATAGCAGGGCGCCTATGGCGTCGGTTATTTCGATTGTATCAAGCGATAAAAGATCCGTGATTGGCAAAATACGTTCACTGCCCCACGTCTGTATCATATTGTAATACCAAGTGACCAGTTCAAGCCCCTGCACAACAGCTAAGCCCTGTGATGGTTCGCCTACAAAAGCGGCAAACACCTGCAATTTTACATGGCCCTGCTCGAGTGAATCAAGGCTAATATGCATTTGTTCGTCAAGACCGTCCGTCAAAGCATTGCATGCACAGCGAAGATTCATTAAATAATCGGTATGCGCGTCTGCTATGAACATCGTTTCCATAAGGGCGCTCCTCTAAAAAGAAGGACTCGATTACTCGAGTCCTTCTTGATTCTATAGCATTCTATGCAGATCCTATTTAGCGTAGTCCGTCGCACGTGTTTCCCGAATCACGTTGACCTTAATTTGACCTGGATAATCCAGTTCCTTTTCGATCTTTGATACGATATCGTGCGCGATGAGCGTAATGCCATCGTCCGTAACGTCTTCCGGTTTGACCATGATACGGATCTCTCTGCCCGCTTGTATGGCATAGCAGCGTTCCACACCTTCAAAGGAATTGGCGATCTCCTCGAGACGTTCAAGCCTCTTGATGTAGTTTTCAAGCGATTCCCGGCGTGCACCCGGCCTTGCCGCGCTGATCGCATCCGCTGCCTGGACGAGCACGGCTTCCATCGTTGTGGCTTCCACATCGCCATGGTGTGCGGCGATACAGTGGATCACTTCGTTGTTTTCGCGGTAGCGTTTTGCTAGATCCACACCAATCTGAACATGGGGGCCGTCGATCTCATGATCCGCCGCCTTGCCGATATCGTGCAGCAAACCGCCGCGCTTGGCCAAATTGATATCGCAGCCCAGTTCGCCTGCCATCAAAGCAGCAATGTGCGCAACCTCGATGCTGTGCTTGAGTACATTCTGTCCGTAACTTGTACGGAAACGAAGCCGCCCGAGCAACTTGAGTGTTTCAGGATGTACACCATGAACGCCGACATCGAACAGCGCTTGCTCACCAGCTTCGCGAATCTGCTGATCCACATCCTTTTTCGCCCGCTCCACCATCTCTTCGATGCGAGCGGGATGGATACGTCCGTCCTGGATCAGCCGTTCCAGCGCTATGCGTGCGATTTCCCTTCTCACCGGATCAAAACCCGATAGAATGACCGCTTCTGGCGTATCGTCGATGATCAGATCTATGCCTGTAGCAGTCTCCAGTGCGCGGATATTGCGCCCTTCACGACCGATGATACGACCCTTCATATCATCGCTGGGCAGATGAACGACGGATACTGTCGTTTCCGCCACATGATCCGCGGCGCAACGTTGAATCGCAAGTCCAATGATGTTACGTGCCCGTTTTTCCCCTTCATCTCGCGCTTCTTGCTCGATGCTGCGAATGATCAGAGCAGCGTCATGACGGACATCGCGTTCGATGGATTCGAGTAACATGCTCTTTGCTTCATCACGCGACAATCCGGAAATATGTTCCAGTTCGTCGATTTGCTTCTTGCGCAATACTTCGAGTTCGTCGTGCTTGTGCTGCAGATCCCGTTGCCGTGCAGTAAGACTTTGTTCCTTCTGTTCAGCGGTCTCGAGTTTCTTGTCCAAAGATTCTTCTTTTTGGATCATCCGGCGCTCGTTGCGTTGCAGTTCCGACCGCCTTTCGCGAATCTCCTTTTCCAGATCTGTTCTAAGTAATAGAACCTCTTCTTTTGCTTCGAGCAGCGTTTCCTTTTTCAACGCTTCGGCCCGCCTTTGGGCCTCGTCAATCATCTTCTTTACGGCATCTTCCGTTTGTCCGCGCTTTGTTTGCGAAACGCGTTGGTGATATTTGAATCCGATGGCGTAACCGATGATCGCTGCTACAACAGCAAGAGGTATTGAAATGTAAATAGGCAAGTAGTGGCTGCACCTCCAATATATAGTTAACTCAACTCGTTCTCACGCTTGTCAATTCACAGTAAGCGAAACGAGGATTAAGAGCTCAAAAATATTGTACGAATTCCCTTCTCCTTTGTCAAGAAAGGGAATTCGTACATGATTGATTTCAATTCGATATGCAAACTAATGATTTGTTTTACTTGGCAAGAAATGTTTCGCGGATTTTTGCATCCAGTTCATTGCACAATTCGGGATTGTCGATCAAAAACTGGCGGGCACTTTCTTTTCCCTGCCCAATGCGCGTATCCTCATATGAGTACCATGATCCGCTTTTCTGAATGAGTTCGTATTCTACCGCCATGTCTAAAATCGATCCCTCACGCGAAATACCATGTCCGTAGATTATATCAAACTCTGCTACCTTGAACGGCGGCGCAATTTTATTTTTGACCACTCTGACCTTGGTGCGATTGCCGATCACATCGGTGCCGTTTTTAAGCTGTTCTTTACGCCGAATATCCAAGCGTACCGTGGCATAGAATTTCAGAGCACGTCCGCCGCTTGTTGTCTCGGGATTCCCGAACATAACACCTATTTTTTCTCGCAACTGGTTGATAAAAATCACGGCGGTGTTTGATTTGCTGATGACACCAGCGAGCTTTCGGAGTGCCTGGCTCATAAGACGTGCCTGTAAGCCCACATGACTATCTCCCATATCCCCTTCAATTTCAGCTTTGGGAACAAGTGCCGCCACTGAATCAATGACAATGATGTCGATGGCGCCGCTGCGCACAAGTGCCTCGCAGATATCCAGTGCCTGTTCTCCCGTGTCGGGTTGCGATACGTATAAGTCATCCGTTTCAACGCCCAGCGCTTTTGCATAAACAGCGTCCAATGCATGCTCTGCATCGATAAATGCGGCTGTACCGCCTACTTTCTGTGCCTCTGCAATGGCATGAAGCGCCAGCGTTGTCTTACCTGACGATTCAGGTCCATAGATCTCGATGATTCGCCCACGTGGCAATCCTCCGATGCCCAACGCCAAATCCAGTTCGAGGCAGCCGGTAGAAATCGAGCCGATGCCAAGGTTGATTGGAGATTGGCCCAGCTTCATCACTGCGCCTTTGCCAAACTGCTTTTCAATCTGGCTCAGTGCCATGTCCAATGCTTTCTGTTTTTCCATCACTTTGCCTCCATAATGTATAATCAGATTTCGTCCAATATTCTTTGCCTTAACAGATTCAATGCGTTTGCGACCGCTCGAGCGCGGATACGCGTACGGTCGCCGTTGAAATTGAAACGGTATGCCACTACGCCGTTTTTATCCGCAACGGCTATGTATACGGTACCCACTGGCTTACCCAGTGTACCGCCATCCGGCCCTGCAATACCTGTGGTTGCAATGCCGTAGTCCGCGCTGGCATGAGAGCGAACATTCTGTGCCATGGCTCTGGCTACCTCATCACTAACCGCGCCATGGGCTTCAATCAACGACACCGGCACGTTGAGCAACCGGATCTTGGCCTCGTTGCTGTACGATACGATGCCTTCCATCAAAAATACTGAAGCGCCGGCGCGTTGCACCAACAAGGACGTAAGCCAGCCACCTGTGCAGCTTTCGGCCACAGCAAGCGTTCTATTTTTATCGATCAGCATCTGCGCTACCACTTCATGCAGTTCGAGTTCGCCAACTTCATACACAGCGGAACCCAGCCGTCTGAGCACCTCCGCCTGCACGGGTGCCATGATCGCTTCCGCGTCTTCACCCTTTTTACACTTCGCGGTGATACGTACCTGAACATCATTGTTTGTGATATACGTGGCCAACGTGGGATTGGTTTGATTCTTGATCAAATCCTCAAGCATGGAAGCAACGGTGCTCTCGCCGACACCTAATATACGCACATAATGCGATACCAGCACGTGTTCTGACAACGATTCCAAAAACGGTTTGACGTGATTCTTGAACATATGGGACATCTCGGACGGAGGTCCGGGCATAACAATGGCAATCTTACCGTCCTTCTCCATGATGCATCCCGGCGCTGTGCCCCGTGGGTTTGACATAATGATGGCACCTTGTGGGATCATGGCCTGTTTCCTGTTGATCTGTGCCATGGGCGCTTTGTGGTTGTAGCGTTGCATGCGTTCCGTAAGTGTTTTGAGGCATTCTTCGTTCATATAAAGCGGCAATCCCATCAGGTTCGCTACGGTTTCTTTGGTGATATCATCCTCCGTCGGCCCCAGTCCGCCGGTGGTGATCACTACGTCGCTACGTTCAAGTGCCTGTGCCAGTGCCTGATGCATTCGTTGGGGGTTGTCACCAACCGTGGATTTATAAAAAACATCAATGCCCATGCTGGACAGTTCCTTTGAAAGATAGGCCGAATTGGTATCCACGATCTGTCCCATCAGAAGCTCCGTTCCCACGGATATCAGTTCTGCGATCATACATTTCCTCCTATTTGACGCGCAATTGTTGCTTGCGTGAACGTAATCCGACATCTACCATCGACCATACGGCGATAACGGCGCTGAGCATAAACCATACAAGGCCCATTCCTGCCCAACAGGTACCGCCAAACCACAATGTGAACAGTAGGACGGTTGTAGCCAAAAAACAAAGGCATTCGCTTGGTCGCGTCGGTATGTGCCGTCCGTTTGCCGAAGACATCGCCCGAATACCGCTTATGATATTGTCTTTTCCTATAATCAGCATGGCCACAAGACCCGGCATCCGCCCAAGGCCAATGAGGATAAACAGAAGATAGGCCGTGAACAGTTTGTCGATAAAGGATATAACAAAGGGGGTTAACAGTTTTCCCCTGCAGACATGCTCGTTGGCATATAGGTAATCCACCAAGCTCCATACAGTCGTCAGCACGCCAGCCGCCAAAAATACATGGCCAACGATATCCAGATTAAACAGATACGCACCATAGGCAAGCAATTGAAGCAGCGTTTTGATCTTCCCGCTCTTTCTTGCGGCAACAACCAATTGATGATCGGCTGCCGTGATGCGCATGGCGCTGACGATGATGTCGCGGGTCACCAGAACAATGCCGATCCATGCCGGGAACTTGTGCCAGCCGATCAGAACGATCATGGCTGCGCTGGTTAAAAGCTTGTCCGCAATGGGATCAATCAGTTTACCAAAGTCCGTAACCTGATTGTACCGTCTTGCAATGTGTCCGTCCACCGTATCGGTAAGCGACGCCAACATGAAAACGACCGCCGCATAATAATTCCAATTTGGAAAGGCGAATGCCGCAATCGCAACGATGGCGGGAGCAAAAACAATACGCGATAGTGTAAATTTATTTGCCAGTGTCATCTGTCTGTATCCCCCAATAATCATAGGCATCAGCACGCGTAATACGTGCTGAAATGATCATACCAATATCCGTTTTTCTGCAATTGTTGATATACATCACGCCATCCACTTCCGGCGCTTGCCAAATGGTCCGTCCTATGCCCTGTCCGTGGCTGTCCACAGTTTCAAGCAATACGTTGATTTCGCACCCTACCTGCTTTTGCCTTGCATGAAAGACCGCTCTTTGCTGTGTTGCAAGCAATTCGTCCCTGCGCTGTATTTTTGTCTGTTCGTCCCATTGGCCATCCATATCCGCCGCGCGCGTTCCATCCTCGCGCGAATAGGCGAAAACACCCACATGATCAAAACAACGTTTTTCTATGAATTGTAGAAGTTGTTTATGCTGCGCTTCGCTTTCGTCGGGAAACCCCGTAATGAACGTGGTGCGCACAGTAAATGCGGTACGCCTGTTTTCTATGCGGTCCAGCAACGCGATGACGGTTTCGCTCGTCATAACCCGTCCCATACGGTGGAGAATGTCGTCGTTGATGTGCTGAAGGGGCATATCCAAATACGGGATGATGTTCGCAGTTCCCTCCATAACATCCAACAATGCCCCGCTGATGCGTTCGGGATACGCATACATCAGGCGAATCCATGGTATATCCAGTTTGCCCAACCGATCAAGCAGCTTGTGCAATACGAAGTCTCCATACAGATCCTTGCCGTAATAGGATGTATCCTGTGCGATCAGAACGATTTCCTTTACGCCCTGTCTGGAAAACCGCTTGCATTCATGTACAATATCACCCATCGGTCGGCTGCGGTATGGCCCTCGGATTGCCGGTATCGCGCAGTAGCTGCAACGGTGGTCGCAACCTTCTGCGATTCGCACATACGCCAAATGCTTTGGCGTTGAAAGCACGCGCGCATCCGACGGTGTGGAAATCCGTTCGTACTCCTCTTGGTAAACGCCATTCAAAACCTGTTTTACAATTTCTTCAATCATGCCGTATTGATTGACGCCTACCCAACCGTCAACCTCCGGTATTTCCTTTGACAACGATTGCCGGTATCGCTGCGGCAGACAACCTGTCACAATGATTTTTGGCAGTGTATCCCCTTTTTTTTGCTGTACAATCTCCAAAATCGCATCAATGGATTCTTCCTTTGCAGATTGAATAAAAGCGCAGGTATTGATAATAACAACCTGTGCCTGTCCAATGTCGGTCGTAATCCGATAGCCTGCCCGTGTCAATACCGCGAGCATCTGTTCCGTGTCCACCCTGTTTTTACTGCATCCGAGGGACACAACGCCGATTCGGATCTCCTCAGTCAAGCGCGTTGTCCACCTTCCCATAAAGCTGTTGCTCGTATTCTGTCCGCGACATCAGCAGCTTACGCGGACGTGGCCCGTCCGGCGGTCCAATGATGCCCATATCCTCCATCTCATCCATCAGGCGCGCGGCCCGTCCGTAGCCAATACGCAATCTACGCTGAAGCAAAGACGTCGATCCCTGCCCCGCATTCAAGAACACATCCACGGCCTGGTTGAGAAGCGCCGTCTCCTCATCGGAAGCGGCTTCTTTGCCTTTATCATTTTCGGGCAAAGCGTTATTATCGATCTGTTCCATCACCGTATCGTCATATTGAGGCTGTTCGGTCTGAGCTTTCAGGAAGTTTGTAACAGCCTCTACCTCAGGGTCAGTGATCAGCGGCCCTTGGATACGGATGGGTTTGGGTGTGGTGGGCGATTGGAAGAGCATATCGCCATAGCCTGACAGTTTTTCCGCACCGGATTGGTTCAGAATCGTTCTTGAATCCGTGGAGCTGGATACCGTCAACGCAATGCGAGACGGGAAATTTGCTTTGATCAACCCCGTAATAACATCCACACTGGGACGCTGCGTGGCAACCACGAGATGTACGCCTGCGGCCCGGCCCATCTGCGCTATGCGGCAGATGGCGTCCTCCACCTCGCGCGCAGCGGCCATCATCAGGTCCGCCAACTCATCGATGAATATCACCACATAAGGCAACGGTTCTTCATCCATCATCTTCATGATATCGTTATACCGGCGAATATCCTTGGCACCCTTTTCAGCAAAAGCGTTGTATCGGCGCAACATTTCAGCCACACCCCAATGCAAGGCGCCCGCAGCCTTTTTAACATCGGTAACCACTGGTATCAGAAGATGAGGTATGCCGTTGTAGGCGGTAAACTCAACGACCTTTGGATCGATCATGATCATCTTCACCTCTTGAGGTGTTGATTTGAACAGAATACTTGCGATCATCGAGTTGACACACACACTTTTGCCGCTTCCCGTTGTACCCGCAATAAGAAGATGTGGCATACGCGATAGATCAATGACCACATTGTTGCCCGCTATGTCCTTGCCCACCACCACGGCAAGCTTACTCTTGTTTGTTTTAAATGCTTTGCCTTCCAATATTTCGCGCAACATGACTGGCTGACGTTCTTTGTTGGGTACTTCGATGCCGATTGCGTTTTTGCCCGGAATCGGCGCTTCAATGCGCACACCAGAGGCGGCGAGCGCCAGCGCGATGTCATCTTGTAGATTTGCGATACGGTTGACGCGTACACCGGCGGCAGGTTGAACCTCAAACCTCGTGATTGAAGGCCCCACGCTGACGTTAACAACGCGAACGGATATAGCAAATTCCTCAAACGTCCGCTCGAGTAGCGCACTGGTGGCGTTGATCTCCGTCTGGGCCTGACGCCGACTGCGTGAACTTTGGGAAGCTGCGTGCGGCAGCATGCTCAGCGGTGGAATACGGTAGGACGATTGGGCCTTCTTTGATAACGATTTATCAATGGTATCTTGCGTTTCCTTTACAGCTTGCTGGGTTTCATCCTCTTTTATATGCGTAGATGAAAGTCTCTCAACGGCGCCGTGTGCTATCGTCTCCTGTACGGGTATGTCGTCCATTGTATCATCGGTGTCGTCCATTACAAATGATTTGGGAGACGCATGACGCGCAAGCCTTCCATCCATAGCGGATGGTGTATATTCACGCGTATGCGGCAATCCTGGAATAAACGTCAAATCATGTTCCGTAGAATCGGATGAATCATAACCGTGAATATCCTCATCGCCGACGGTGTACACATGAAGCCCGCCCCGGGTCTGCCCTTCCCCTTTGCTCTCGATCAACTGTTGATTGCGCGCTTCGAGCTTCTTTTCCTGACGCATCGTGGAACTCTCTTTCAAACGCTTGATCTTCTTGCTGGTATCATGATGCATGGTACGGAAAGAAAGATTGGTTGCTATGAGCACACAGATCAAAATGATGGCAATGTTGACGATGTAGGCACCGATTAAACCAAACAGCAATTGTATCGGATAGGTGATGACAGCGCCCAGTGCGCCACCGCCAATCCGCTCGTTTACACCAATTTCGTAGGAATTTTTTATAAAATCCGTAAATCCGACCGTATCGATGCGTTGTATGTATAAAAGATGCAGTATACTGATTATACTCAACGCAATAAATGCCCAGCATACCGCCTTTCCCAGTGGAATCTTCTTTTCGGCATAGATCAGAAGGTATACGCCCAACACAAACAGAAATCCCGGCAATACATACGCGGTACTGCCAAACACACCGAGACAGATGCGCCGCAGCGTATTTCCAAAAGCACCGCTCCCCGCTGCATATACGCCAAGGCCCAGCAAAATCGCTACGGCAATCAAAACGATACCGGTAATTTCTTCGGCCAGTATTCTTTTTTTTCTTTTTCGTGCGGCCATGCTTGTCCCCTTCGATATGATGGTATAGGAATTTCCATACTCAAAATATTATACACAATTTCAACTGATTGCACAAACAAATACGAGCTTATGTTCGCAATTTGAGCCTGATACTCCTATGAGAAGAAGTGGTTGATCCACGTGCAATTACTGCATTATAATATATTATACCGTTAATTTACCATTGCAAATATTTCACATTCATACAAACATCAAAAAAGCCGACGATTGATGTCGGCTTTATGCGTTTGCGTAATGCCAAGGCTTTTAATGCGCAGAATTGGCTACAAAATACAGTCCCCGCTGCCCAGTAAAAGCGGCTGAAGTTGTTCGCCCAACAGCGCACTGCGCGCAGCCTGTACGATCAAAGCGAATCTGGATTGCAACGATGTGGACTTTACATTGCAATTGTCCTGTCCAAAAGGCACAAAGTATACATTTTTGGCATTGAGCAACAAACCAATGTTTTTGGCGTTACCTGATAGTCCGTCGTTGGTCGCAATGGCCAATAAAACCGGCCGGCGGTTGCGAAGATGCGATTTTGCCGCTATCAATGCGGGACTGTCCGAAATGGCGTTTGCCAGCTTTGCGACCGTATTGCCCGTACACGGGGCAATGACGACCAAGTCAAGCAGTTTTTTAGGACCAATAGGCTCGACATCTACGATTTCATGTAGTGGCTCCATGCCGCACAGTTCGGCTAGCTTTTTATGCAGCTCGGCGGCACTATAAAAACGCGTATCCGTCGTGTGGATCCGCTCAGACACAACCGGTGTCAATATGGCTCCACACTCTTTCAATTCTTCAAAATACGGGTATACATCGTTCACAGTACAATGTGACCCCGTAACAACGATTCCGATCCGCTTCCCTCTCAATATGTCCATATATGATCCTCCCAGTTGCGTTCCATGGAACTTAGCATGACCTGTGCGGCACTTTGGGGAGAGATACGGCCGGGCAATCCGGATTCGAGACGGTATTCCATATGTGAAGGCATTTGTTCACGCTTGATGCCGTACGGTGCAGAAGCAAGCTCCATATAACCACAGCCACCCGCCGTGCCCACAAGCCATTTTGGATCGATACAGGGATATGGAACAGTATTAAACACCCAATTTGCACCCGTTAATGCTTGTGCGGCCTGCGAAAAGTCCACCGCCTTGATTCCCTGCCAATAAAAGCGCTCACGCATGGTTCGGTTTCGCGCGCATATGGTGACGGATGGCGTAAATGCCATAAGCAGCGGGCACAGTGCTTTGGCGATGCGGCCCGAGCCGATGATGATGCAATGCGCCTGAAACAGACTCTTTTCACTGGTCTCGATACACCGCATCAACGCACCCTCCGCCGTCAATTGCGCATTGGCATATAGGTACATCTCATCGCCGAGGAATGACACCATTCGAATGTTTTTATGTGCCGCGAGCGTTTCCATCACTTCATCAGAGTGCCCGCAGAACAAAATGCAATCCGCTCCCATATCGTTGATCACATCCGTCGCAGCGATTTGTTGGTATTTACCAGCAACTATGCCTCCGAGAAAATTCGCGGGCAACACGACGAACCGAGCATGTTGAACATCAGCTTTGCTGTAGTCATACAAATCGGTATACAGAAAATGACTTACATCTACCCACCTGTCCGACAACAGTTCGGTAAGACAAGCGCTGCGGCGGTCCCCGCCGATAATGACTCCATCCAAAGCAATCTCCTCCCCTACGCAGTATCCTATGCCACCAATTGGTATTGGGTTCAAAAAAAGAAAGAGCCGATATCGGCTCTTTCCGTTGTTTAATAAGTGGATCCAATTGATTTCAAAACATCCTCGTTATGGTGATTCTGGCCTAATATTTGCGGCTATAGCTATTTGACAGCATAGCCCTGCTTGCTGCTCTTACCCTGCTGGCGGTCGAAATTCTCCTTGTTTTTCACGAGATATCTGTTGTGCAGCTCTTTCGCATCCATACCGGTTTTCAGGCACATGCTGACAAAAAAGTGCAATACATCTACCATCTCTTCCTTCACGGCCTCCATATTGGTATCGGTGTGGTTTTTCCACCATTTAAAATTCGTTTCACGCAGCATCTCACACAATTCAGAAACGATGGCAAGCGTTTCCTTCTGCATCCAATCGTCAAATGATATACTTTCCAAATGCCTGTTTTCGTGCAGCTCGCTGTCAAATGCGGCCTGCATGGCAAATATCTCTTCCAGCTTGTCCATATAAATAATTGCCCCCTTTGATTGAAACATTTTCCTGTAAGCGTACCCGCTTTAGCAAATTTCGTCAAATACAGCCTTGATCGCTTTTTTATCTATCTTGCCCACCGCGCTCACCGACACTTTCTCAAAGTCGAATACATACGGCAGAATGGATTTCACGTCATCGAATGTGGTTTGCTCAATGTGTTCAATGGTCTCTTCGGAAGTATTCGTTTCGTTGATCAGCGTTATGGATTTGCCGATTGCGTTCATACGGGACACGGTGGATTCTAACCCGAGGATATAGTTGCCCTTCAACTGATCCTTGGCGCGTACGAATTCCTGTTGTGTAACGCCCTTCTCAACCATGGATTGCATTTGATCAAGAATCAATTTAAGCATTCCGCCGCATACAGCGCGTTGACACCAGTATACACCGAAAACGTCCCACAGTTTCGGTACGTAGCCGGGTGCGAATAGATATCATAGGCCAATCCGCGCTGTTCACGGATGGTTTGAAACAGCCTTGACGACATGCTGCCGCCAAATATGTTATTGAGAATGGCCAGAGGATATATTCTATCGTCGCTCATGGCGTACCCCGGCATGGCCAAACACAGGTGAGCTTGTTCAACCGGTTTTTCCAACATCAACAACTCGCCCTTTTTCGGTTCGAAATCCGAATATAGTTCCCCTTCGTGCCCATTTGGTTTGATACCGCCAAATTCCTTCTCGACGATATCGCACAGCCTTTCAAAATCAAGCCCTCCGGAGGCGGCTACCACCATGGACGACGCCGTATAGCGCCGCTGCATATAATCGATGAGTCCGTCGCGCGTAAAAGCATTCACGCTGTCACGGTTGCCAAGAATGGGAAGCGCCAGCGCATGATTTTTGAAATAGGCCTGCGCCAAAAGATCGTGTACGAGGTTGTCCGGCGTGTCCTCCGACATGTTAATCTCTTCTATGACCACGCCCTTTTCCTTCTCCATTTCGGCAATATCCATGTTGGCGTTTTTCACAAGATCCGAAAGGATTTCAAAGGATTCCTCCAGCTTGTCCTGCGATACGCGCGCGTGATAACAGGTAAGCTCCTTTGAGGTAAAGGCGTTAAGGATGCCGCCCATGCTGTCAAACTCCTGTGCAATCTGTTGTGCGCTACGATGCTTTGTACCCTTGAACAACATGTGTTCGATGAAATGTGTGATGCCGTGTTCGGACGGATCGATCTCATTGGCGGAGCCTGTGTGGGTCCAGATCCCGACACTGACCGACCGGAATCCCTCGATTCTTTGCGCTACGACGCGTATTCCGTTTGGAAGCGTCCGATTGTAATACATATGATTCCTCCCCGTTTATGAAATTGATTGTAGCAGCTATACACCGAATTATCAATCAAAAAGGACATTCATAACGGTATCTAGGCTCAGATTCTCCCGTGCAAAATTCCACGATATGGCGGAAAATTCCGTGGTGGTGTCGATCCCAATGTAAATGAAGTCCCCTTCTTGGGCGTTGTGCGCCAACGTTTGTGCAAAATCCTGTTGCGAAATTGCTTGATACATGCGCGAATCCTTGCAGTACAACAGACAATACACGTCGTTTTGGCAACAAAATTTCGATGCTTCCGATGTATGTTGCCCCAAATAGGGGATATACAAAACATGTGAATACTGCGTGATCGCTTCGAAATCGTTTAGTGCTTGCGTGCTTCGCATTTGCCATTGTGTTTTACTTTCACCTTCAGCGACTTCAAGTCCATGAAGTGCCAATACATGGCCCAGCGCTAGAATTTCCTCCGCGATCTGCGGAAATTCAGACAGCTGTTGGGCTGTGATACCGATGGTTAGTGGAACATTTGCCTCAGCTGCGCGTTTTGCAATGTCGAGCAAAACATTCTGATCGCCCTCGTACACAGTCAGAAGACAGACCCCGGCCTTGTCCGAACAGTAGTAAGGCATGGAGGACGCGCGCGCGATGACCTGTTGTACCAACGGAACGTTTGTCAACAAAAATGCCAGCCCGACCAGCATGACGATGGCGATTGTCAAAACACTATGCCATTTCCCGTGTATCCTCATGATTTCCCCTCCACCCACAGTGTATGCATGAGAAAGATGGGACTTGCTATGGATAAAAAAATGCCCCCTATCTTTTAGATCGGGGGCAAATCAAAGGGGGTTATTGTGAGGTCATTCACAGTATACCCACATCAGGAGTCTTTAAACTCATCTGGAAAAAAATCTGCCAAGGAAACTTTTGCCTCTTCCACCGGCGGAATTTCATACCGGCTGACATACCCGTTGCCCTGATCCTGATTTCCTGTATTTGAGCGTTGCGGCTGATCCGGCTGCAATACGGCACGCCGACTCAAGCTGATTCGCTTGGCTTCCGGGTTGACATCCATCACCTTGACGGTGATGACATCTCCAACACGCAGTTCGTCCTCCACTTTGTCAATACGGTGGGTGGCAACCTGTGAGATGTGTACCAAGCCAAACAGGCCGGGTTCTAGCTCGACAAAAGCACCAAACGGAGCAATCCGATCCACGGTACCTTCTACGATATCCCCAACGAGATAACGCTCGGCAGCATGATCCCACGGCATTGGTTGGAGCTGCTTGTAGCCCAAAGCGATGCGCTCGGCATCGGCATTCACTGAAAGTATCTGCACTTCCACTTCATCGCCCACACTCACGACATCGCTTGGATGTTTGACGCGCCCCCATGAGAGATCCGATACGTGGATCAGGCCGTCAATACCGCCGATGTCTGTAAAGGCGCCAAAATCCGCGATACGGCGCACGATGCCTTTTACCGTTTGACCCGCTTCAAACTGTTTGTATTTTTCCTTGCGGGCGGCGATTGCCTGTTCACGCAAAACCTGGCGATGACTTGCAACCACACGGCGCCTGGATTTGTCGACTTCCAAAGCTTTGAGCAGCAATTTTTTGCCAACAAATTCCTCAAGATTTTCGATATAATGATCCGAAATCTGCGAGGCGGGAATGAATACGCGTGCACCGCGGTATTCGGTAAGAACACCGCTCTTGACGGACTGCCGAACCGTAGCTTCAAAATAACGGCCGTCCGCGAGGTCGGCGATGGCCTGCCGGTCCGCATTTCGCTTATCGACGGCCTTTTTGGACAATAGGACGTTTCCTTCGCCGTCGTTAACCTTGACGATCTCGACACTGACCTCGTCACCAACAGACATCGTATCTGCTGCCGATGCTTTTGGATCGAGGGAAAGCTCTCCTTGGGGGATCACACCGTCCGCCTTGTAACCGATGTTAACGAATACATCGTCTCCAACGATCTGCACAATCGTACCCTTTTTGATCTGACCCGGGCGGATGCGTACCAAAGACTTTTCAAGATCACGCTCGAAAGTCTCCGCGGCGGTCAGTTCACGTTCGGGTTTCTCCTGCTCTTGTACAGGCTGAGCCTGTTCCTGCTCGCCCTGCTGATCTGTGGGCGCAACATCAGTCGCTTCAGCTTGAGCGGAAGGCTGCTCTGCATCCTTTTGCTCTTGCTTCTCCGTATCGTCCTGTTCAGGTACGGGCGCAGTATCGACTGCTTCTTCAGCTTGAGCGGAAGGCTGCTCTGCATCCTTTTGCCCTTGCTTCTCCGTATCGTCCTGTTCAGGTACGGGCGCAGTATCGACTGCTTCTTCAGCTTGAGCGGAAGGCTGCTCTGCATCCTTTTGCTCTCGATTTTCCGTATCGTCCTGTTCAGATGCGGGCACAGTATCGACTGCTTCGGCTTGTACGGCAGGCTCTGATTGTTCTTGCACGGATTCGGGCGTGTCTGCGTCGAGCTTTTCTTCGACGACGGGATTGTTGAGATCTTGTTCGTTCATTCTGGTAATTACCTCCCTGATTGACCATTGCGGGGTGGACGCACCTGCAACAACTCCTATTATACCATTTAACGGCAGGTTTTCAACTGAAACCTCGCACGGAGATTCGATTATAGCTGATAATTCACAATTATTTTTGCATATATCCCACAATTTACTTGTGTTGCTGCTGTGTTTACCACCAACTATTATCATGGCATCGCAGCGTTTGGATAAAATTTCCGCCTCTTTTTGCCTTGTCACCGTAGCCTGACAGATGGAATCCAGCGATTGGTATGCTATATTCTTTTGTCGCAGGATGCATTGTATTTCCTCATATTCTTTCGGAACAAAGGTGGTCTGTGCCACTAAAAACAGCGGGGATGGCAAATTCATATGTTCAATCCGCGAAGCATGTTGTACCACAATAGCGCTATTGTCACAATAGCCGTTAATGCCAACCACTTCCGGGTGATCCGCCTGGCCGGCGATCATAACGGTCAAGCCATTCTGATGCGCCTCCCCAACCGCTTGTTGTATACGTTTGACAAATGGGCAAGTCGCATCTATGATGTGACATCCACGCTCACACAACGCCTGTAAGGCCTGCGGCGGCACGCCGTGGCTTCGGATGATCACCGTCTGACCCACCGGGACCTCTTTTGCCGACTGAATCGTTATCGCCCCAAGCGCATGCAAACGGTCCACTTCGGCACGATTGTGAATGATGGGTCCCAGTGTATAAATATTATGCAGTTCATCAAGTGCCCGTTCCGCCGCATCAATGGCGGATTGGACGCCGAAACAGAACCCGTTGTTTTGTCCCTCTATGATTTTCATGAAACGCCCCTTGCCAGGTTGGCCAATTCGCTGACGCGCTGATGCAAATTCTCGTTCACTTTTGCAATATCGTTGGAATCCGCGCGTCGTTGACCATAAGCGCTTAAATCCAATTCTTTGCCAATGACAACCCGTACCTTGGAGAACGGGCGGAACGTACCATATATGCCAGCCGGAACCAGATGCGCCTTAGTTCTTAGGGCGAACATGGCTGCGCCGGAATGAAATTCGTGCACCTCTCCGTCTTGGCTTCGCGTGCCTTCGGGGAATATCCCTATGACGCGATCCTGCTTCAACAGGGACAGTGTATGCTTGACAGCATGCACGTCATTATTCTCCCGATCAACTGGATAAGCGCCCAGTGAACGGATTAAATGGCCCACAAAGCCGTACATCAATTCCTTCTTGGCCATATAGTGTACCTGTCGTTTTGTTGCCATGGCCAGAGCAAAGGGATCCAATCCATGTTGGTGGTTGCAACACAGTATCAAAGGGCCATTGGGCAATGGAGCCTGCATGTCAATTTGCAGTCGCCATCCAATCTTGCTCCACAGGCGTACCAGCGGCGCGCCGATGCGATATAACCATGTCATTGCGTCTTCTCCTTAATCGTGCGCGCCATGATATCCAAAACCTGATCGCTGGTCTTATCCGTTGAATCGATTAGAACGGCGTCTTGGGCACGCTTGAGTGGCGCAATTTCTCTGGAAGAATCGGCTTGATCGCGCATGATCAGTTTTTGCAAAACCTCATCATAACTTTCCATAATGCCTTGTTGTTTCTGTTCCAGATGACGGCGACGAGCTCTTTCCTGCGCCGATGCTGTTAAAAAGAACTTAACAGTGGCATTGGGCAACATCGCTGTTCCGATATCACGCCCGTCCACGACCAGTGAAGTCGTTTTCGCAATTATTCTTACCTGTTCGGTTATAACCCGCCTTACAAAAGCGTTTCCGCCCAGCGTGGACGCAGCCTGCGCTGCGTTTGGCGTACGGATATTTTCGGACACATCCTCACCGTTTATCAACGTTCGCTGGTCGCTTCCGCTTATCCTGATATCAATTTTCACATTTTTGAGCAACTCATTGACTGCCAGCATGTCGGACGGCTCGAGGCCAGCTTGCAGCACATACCATGCACAAGCACGAAACAGCGCGCCTGTATCGAGTATATGGATATCAAGCAACTCTGCCAACCGTCTGGCAACAGTGCTCTTACCAGCACCCGCAGGCCCGTCAATGGCTATGATCAAATGATCCCGCATATTTCCTCCCGTTCGCCGTCGGCATGGAATGGACAGCATTGCGTGCGTCCTGTACCCCAAACGCAAGCCGTGCGCATATCAGCGTGTTACTGTATCATTTTTCCAGTATGGGCAACCATGCCAACACGTTTTGTATGGCTTTATCCCAATAGATCCAATCGTGAATGCCGGGCAGTTCGGCGTAAGTCAAATCCACACCCAACTCGCTACACGTTTGTTTGAATATCACGTTAGAGGGATATAGCGGGTCCTCCGTCCCACAACCTACGTATAGCTTGGGCAGATTCACGCCATTTTTCACATTTGATTTTAAAAGCTCCACAAGATCATTGCCGCGCTGGCGAGCCGTTTGTAAATCCTTACCAACAGCGTCTTTTAGATGTGGCTTAAACGCATTTTCTTGATAGGTTTTTTCAACGATTAGCGATCCCGACAATGCGGCGGCAGCTGCATAAAGATCCGGCCGTCCCAACGCCGCGCGCATGGTGCCGTATCCGCCCATGGAAAGCCCTGCAATAAACGTATCCTCCCTGCATTGCGATACGTTGAAGAAGTGCTTGACCTTGCTTGGCAATTCTTCGGTTAAAAACGTATGGTAGGCGTACCCTGTCTCGGGGCTGTCCACGTAACGCCCGTGGTTACCGCGCGGCATCACCACGGCAAATGGGTATTTTCCCACATACCGTTCAATGGCGGAGAAGCGGAACCAGACGGTCTCATCGCCGTTATATCCGTGCAAAAGGTACAATACCGGAAATGCGCCTTCAATGAAGTTGCTATCCATGCTCTTACAGCTTTCGATGCCCTCTGGCAATATCACATTCATGCTCGTTGCCTGCCCCAGGACATCAGAATAGAAATCACATCTGATAAAGGCCATTGCCATTCACTCCCTTTTGATTCATTCTTTGGGTATCTATGTTCCTATGATCGCTTTATGGGCAGCCATGATAATACATCCTGAACCGTACGGTCCCAATATATCCAATCATGGATGCCGGGTTGCTCATCGTAAGTCAGCGGAACGTCGAGTTGTTCGCACGCCGCTTTGAAATTTTGATTCTGTTGGTACAGAGGGTCCTCTGTACCGCATGTGATGTATAGCTTCGGCAAAGAAACTTTTTGCACTACGCATTTCTTCAACAGCGGGATAACGTCATTGTCGCGCTGTTGTGCCACATCGAGTCTCTCACCCATAGCGCGCATAGCATGCCCGTGCATGGAATTTCCCGCATACGCCGATTTGGGGTCCACAAAGCCGGACAGCGACGCAGAAGCCGCATATAGATCGGGACGGGCGAGTGCAGCGCGCATCGCACCATATCCACCCATGGACAGTCCAGCAATGTAGGTATCCTCTCTCTTTGTGGATACGTTAAAAAAATGGCTGACTTTTCGCGGAAGTTCCTCTGTAATGAATTTGAGATAATCGTAGCCTGTATCCGGGCTGTCTACGTAAAATCCGTGATTACCGCGCGGCATTACCACAGCAAGTGGGTATTTTCCCACATACCGCTCGATGGCGGAGAAGCGGAACCATACGGTCTCATCGCCGTTATAACCGTGCAAAAGGTACAATACCGGAAATTCCCCTTCAACAAAGTTGCTGTCCATGCTCTTACAGCTTTCGATGCCCTCGGGCAGTATCACATTCATACTTGTTGCCTGCGCCAACACATCGGAATAGAAATCACAGCGAAGAAAAGCCATTCACATCATCCCTTGTTTTTGTATTTATATTATCTCACAAAAGTGGCCGGCTGCAAAGCCTGTGGAAAATGCGATTTGAAGGTTGAAACCGCCGGTGTAACCGTCGATATCCAGCAGCTCGCCGGCAAAATACAGATTTTGAATGTATTTGCTTTGCATGGTTTTCGGATTAATCTCGTCAAGTGGTATCCCGCCGCGCGTAACAACCGCCTCTTCGATGGGACCCACCGACCTTACATCAAGAGGTAACGCGCACATCAGTTTGATAAGCTTCGTACGCATGGCTTTTGTTACCTGATTGCACGGTATCAGAGGATCATCGCCCAACAGCATGAGTATGACGGGGCAAAGGGATCGCGCAAAGAGATGTGGAAAAATATTTTTATAGGCCTTGTTTGCATTATCCAACAATTCTCGAAGCAGGCGTTTGTCAAGCTGTTCCTCGCTCAGGGCGGGTTTGAGATCGATCAATAACCTGCATTGCGTAGGTTTTCGGATGTGAGCGCTGGCGGACAATATCAACGGGCCAGACAGACCATCGCCGGTGAAAAGCATCTCGCCCTGCTTTTCAAACACACGTTTTTTATTCTCAATCACTGTCAGCATCACGTTGCGCAGCGACAGACCCTCCACCATGGATACCCATTCCTGTTTGACCTGTACCGGCGCCAATGATGGTAACAACTCAGTGTGTGTATGCCCGCTTTGACGCGCAAGCCGGTACCCATCCCCCGTCGAACCCGTCTTGGGATAGCTCAGACCGCCTGTAGCAACGATACACGCCCCACATGGTATCGTCTGTCCATTCCCGGTAACAACGGCACACAGGCGCTCGTTTTTCGTCACAAGCGATTCAACTGGGCTTTTAAGACGTATCGAAACGCCTGCCTTCTTCACGGCGTCCGTCAGTGCCTGTGCGATGGTGCCGGCGTTGTCATCCTCAGGAAATACCCGCTGACCACGCTCGATTTTAAGCGCAACACCCCACAATTCGAATTGGGACATCAAAGCGTGATTGTCAAATACGGAAAAGGCACTTCTAAAAAATCGTTCTCCACGTGCAATGTTTGAAAGAAATGTTTCCCTGTCCGCTGCGTTGGTCAAATTGCATCGACACTTACCCGTGATGCGCAGCTTATTCAAAAGGCGCGGCGTAGCTTCCAAAATCAACACGGACAGGCCACGCTGTGCCGCACGGTATGCAGCCATCATGCCCGCAGGACCGCCGCCTACCACAACGACGTCAGCGCCATTACGGTCCGCGCTAAGCTCATTCACATGATTTATCATAGCTTTGTCATGGAATGATCATTGTCCGATCCGAGATAACGGCTTTCCGTATGTGCATAGACTTGATAATGGCTCCATATCTTCTCAAGTTCCGCGAAATGTTTTTCAAGGTCACCGCGTTTACGCTGACCGCTGATAACGATGATGGCGTTGATAATACTCATCGGCGCAACTACGGAATCCACGAACGTGGCCATGCTGCTCTGACAGAACATATGGTAATCGGCAAGGCGCGCTATAGGAGACTGTGCACCGTCGGTGATAGCGCAGATAGAAGCACCCTGTTCCCTGGCGATCTGCGTCACCTCCAACGTGCGCATGGAATAGCGCGGAAAGGATATGGAGATCAATGTATCCTCTTTGTTGATACGCGTCAGCCGGTCGTAGTAATCCTTGGCACCCGTTGTGATCAGATGAACGCTGGAGAATACATAACTCAAATAGTATTCCAAAAACTGGGCCAAAACGGACGAACTCCGATGACCGCAAATATATATTCCTTTGCTTTCCACCAATCGGTCAATAAGCTTGGATATCTCGGTGGGGTCAATCATCATCATGGTATTGCGCAGATTGTTCACGTCCTCCTTGATGACATTTACAAAGGTCTGCTGTTCGTCCGAACTCTCCACCAACTGGATCCGTTGTTGGCTGGTGAGCCGGTTGCGCACCAGCTCCTGCAACGCCGCCTGAAGCTTTGGAAATCCCGCATAGTCCAATCCCGAAGCAAAGCGCACCACAGTGCTCTCACTCACATGTGCCGCTTCCCCCAGCGCGAACGCCGTCATGAAAGCCGCCTTATCGTAGTGCTCATAGATGTAGGTGGCAATACGTTTTTGCCCCTTGCTCATGGTATCGTACCGTTGTGCGATGTGAGCAAGCACATCCGGTTTTTGCTGTTGCATGATACCCTCCTTAATCCGATACGCCTATGGCTTGCTGCACCTGTTCACGGGAAATACGTTTGATCCCGCCAGGGCGCATATCAGCCAGCGCAAGTGCTCCGATGCGTGTGCGGCAAAGGCGTAAAACAGCATATCCCTGCGCTTCCATCATACGCCGCACTTCGCGGTTGAGTCCCTGCGCCAGCGTGATGCATACGACGCTTCTGCCATCCGCCCTCGTATGAAAGGTGACGTCCTTGGCGACCGCGGGGTTTTTATCGCCGATCTCAATGCCGGATAATAACGCTTCGGCATGCACTTTTTGATAGGTCTTGTCCACCGTAACGCGATATTCCTTTTCCACGCCATATCGCGGATGCATCACGTGGTTTGCCAAATCGCCGTCGTCGGTAACGATGATAAGTCCTTCGGAATCCATGTCCAGCCTACCAACAGGATACAACCGGTTATTATGCTGGCGAAAGAAATCCGCAACGCATTTACGTCCGTTTTCGTCGTTGGTGGTGCATACCACGCCGCGCGGTTTGTAGAACAGATAATACGCATTTTGTGCGCGCGGTACGATACGGCGTCCGTCTACGCTGACCTGATCCCTTTCGGGATCAATGGTAACGCCCATATCCGTTACGGTCTTTCCGTTGACCTTAACTTTTCCCTCGCGGATGATGGTTTCGCTTTTTCGCCTTGACGCCACACCGCAATGCGCCAGATATTTTTGTAAACGCATGATTCTCTCCTAAAAAAGCCGCGCTTGGCGGCTTTTTTTATTATATCCAAACCACTTGACAAGGTCAAGGAGATGCGCCGATCCACAGTTCAACCAAATGATTCAGATAATGGCGATAGGTGGCTCTTGCTACGCCATTGGCGGCAAGAATATTCGTCTCACATAATAAGATGTCGTCCAGATAGATCGCGACCTGTCCGATAACGTCCCCTTGTATGACGGGCGCATTGATCAAGTCGGACAATGCAATGACGTAGGCAATGCGTTCCATTTCCTCGTTAGTAATACACGCCGCGATGTCACCGCCTAAAACGCCTTCCACATTGTCGGCCAAACCATCTTCAACGCATACCGTGCCCATCAGCTCCCCTGCTTTTTTGAGCGTTATGTATCTAAGATTGTCCAACGACTCATCCATAAGAGCGGCGATGTCATCCCACATATCCGGCGCATTCAATACCACTGCCACAACCCGCTTACCGTCTCGCTCGGCGGCACCGGCCAAGCAACGCCCGGCCGCCTTGGTATAACCGGTCTTGATGCCCGTAGCCCCGTCGAATTGCCAAAGAAGCTTGTTTTTATTTTGTAGTGTGCGTCGGGTCCCTTCCGTCTGCGGGTCAATGACAACGGTTTTTGTTTGTACGATCTCACAAAACGTTGGATTGCGCATAGCAACCGCCGCAATCAACGTTAGATCCTTCGCCGTTGTATAATGGTCGTCTGCCGGCAAACCATGGGGATTGGCAAAATGCGTATTCATCGCTCCTATTTTCGAAGCCCTACCGTTCATCAACGCTACGAAATCGTCAACGCTGCCCGCCGTATCAATGGCCAGCGCCACCGCAACATCATTTCCCGACACCAACATCAACGCATACAACAAACTTTTCCTGGTAAACTGTTCCCCATTTTTCAGATAAAGGCTGGAGCCTTCCACGCCCACAGCTTGCTTTGAAACCGTCACCACCCTATCAAGATCGCCCGCCTCTATGACCAAAAGCGCCGTCATGATTTTGGTTGTGCTCGCCATGGGCAATTGTATATTTGCCCTATGTGCGTAAAGCACCCGTCCCGTGTCCACCTCAACGACGCAGGCAGACTGACAGGATAGCGTCGGCAAAGCCCGTGCACCCGTCAATAGCGTTATGGTCGTTAAACAGCACGACAAAAGGAAAAGGATTCTTTTTTTCAAAACAAAGCCTCCATTCCCTGTTGTGTATGTTCTATTTGGCAAAAATATGCAGACAGGAGCGGTTTCCCGCTCCTGTCTGTTCGCCGGTGTTTTCAATCACTCGATATCGCTATGTTTGTCAGCCGTCTCCTCTTTCATCACCGACGATACATAAGAATGCGACTTTTTGTGTTCCTCTTTCGTATGATCCCGTCTCTGTATGCATTCCTTGATAAACTGAAACGCCTGCGGTACCAAATCCGCCATATGATCCATCAGACAGGTAGGCTGCACGGGCAACAAGCGGATGTTTTCTCCGTTTACAATCACAAAACCCACCGGCTGCAAACTTATTCCTGCACCGCTACCGCCCGCAAACGGATTTTCCGTCAAATCCTTACTGGTATCCCGTATGCTACCGCCCTGTCCATATTCGCCGCCGCCGGATACGAAACCGAATGATACCTTAGAAACCGGCAGGATGACGGCGCCATCCGGCGTATGCACCGCATCACCGATGATGGTATTCACATCCACCATTTCCCGTATTTGTTCCATGGAACTTCGCATCATATTTTCTATCGGATGCATCATATACGTCTCTCCTTATCTACGCTTTCAACGCATTTCGCCACGCCAACGCAGCAAGGATAATTTGTGCCAAACGGAACCGAAATATACCATGAATCTGCGCTTTCAACGTCGTGTCATCAAAGGCGGGCGTCGAGCGCACGAGCAAACCGCGACCTTTTTTTCCTCTTGGTAAAAGCGCGCTGGCAATCGCGTTGAACGCCGCGTCCAAAATTCCGCAGCACAGCGCGGTTTGCGCGGCATCACCAACGCCCAACAGAACAAATACATCGACCTGCCAAAACCCTATGCGGCACATCGTTTGCTTCAAGAGTGAAAACAAGTCTTTCTGTTTTGTGTTTTGAAAAAATTTGCTCTTTGGCAAGACGCTAAATTGCTTTCGCAACAGATCGTTGAAAACGCCGATCTGCCCTGTGAACGTATGCTTGTTTTTGTTGAATTCAATATGCAACCGTACGGTGACGGGCACAATGATCACAATGATGAAAAGTATTAGGATTGTCATGGCAACAAAAAGAGCACACATCGATAGGCCTCCCTAAAAAGTGTGCCCGTGCCTAAGGTTGTTTAGACCTATACCGTCAGCTCTTCTTCCTCCTCTTCGGGCAGTGGTGGAAGATCGTGCAACGAGGAAATGTTGAAATACCGCATGAAGCTTTCGCTGGTACCATACAGCGATGGATGACCTATCGTATCCTTGCGTCCAACAACGTTGACCAGACCTCGATCAAACAGGATTTTCAATGAATAATCTGCAGATACGCCCTTATACTGCTCGATTTGTGAGCGCGTGATGGGTTGCTTGTAAGCGATGATGGACAGTGTTTCCAAAACGGATTGCGTAAGCGATTTGGTCGATAGCGGCTGCAACGCTGCCTGTACCTGCGCAGCATACGCGTTGTTGGTACGAAGCTGCACCTTATCGCCATAGCGGAATATCTCAAGACCACGATATTGCTCCGCCATGGCTTGCATCATCCTGTCAAGTATTCCGTCCAATTCCAAAAGGGTAACGGCCAGCGCATTGGTCAAATTTTCCAATACCACGGCTTCACCCGCTACGAACAAAATGGCTTCGATGGCGCCGAACAGTTGCTCTTCATCCTTGGTCGGTTGCATCATTCTCCTCACCCTTTTCCGCTGCTACGATTTCGATATCCGCAAATTGTTCCTTTTGCTCCATACGGGCCCGTCCCGATGTAATCATCTCAAGCAAAGCCAAAAACGTGGCGACGATTTCATCTTTATCGATATCTGAATCAAACAAGCTTGAAAATCGCACGCGTCCGAACCTGACAAGCGCCTGCTGAATCCGTTCAATGCGCGAACGAATGGAGATTGGATCCCGTCTGATAACGTTGATCTTCTCCGGACGTCCCTCCAGCAAATTCCGTTGTAAGATCAATGCTTCCATGGCGGCAAACAAGGCCTGTACATCAACATCGGTCAAATCAAGCGGGTCGCGCTGGAACGAAAATTCCTCCCGAAGTTTGTAGTAGTGCTCGCCCGCGGCTTTTTCCATTTCGGACAAAACGTCGGACACAGCGCGTATGCGCTGGTATTCCCTTAGCTGTTCGGTCAACGTCCTCTGTTCGTCTATTTCATCGTCCTGTACCGGCTTGGGCAATAAAGCGCGGGATTTAATGCGCAGCAATGTGGCCGCCATAGCTATGAATTCGCTGGCCACATCCATATCCATTTCCTGCATCTGCTGTACATATACGATGTATTGCTCGGTGATTTCCGATACGAAGATATCCTCTATATCCACCTTGGCGCGTGCGATCAGGTGGAGCAGAAGATCAAGTGGCCCCTCGAAGGCTTCGAGTTTGAACGCTACACTCATCAGAAGAATATTCCCGCAATGGCGTATACGCCATTGTATATGACGCCGGTGACCGCCATCAGGCAGCCAATGAGGAAGTTGTTCAAAAGTAGGCGGTCAGCCATAAGAACGCCTAAAAGGATGAGAAATCCGTATTGATCCACCTTCCAAAAAAAGTTGAGGTTTTTATGCAAAAACAGATTGCGAACCACCTTATATCCATCCAACGGCGGGATGGGTAACAGGTTAAATATCAGGATGTTTATGTTGATTATGACAATTAAATCCACGATGGTAAGGATCGTCATGTTATAGAAATGAAATACGTAAGCCAGCAGGTTGAAAAGAACGGCCGCCACCAGAGATATGACCAAATTGATGGTCACACCGGATAACGCGACGAGTATCTCGTCGCGTTTTCTGTTTTTGAAGTTTGCCGGATTGATGTATACGGGTTTGCCGTAACCGAAATGGAACAACACGAGCATAAGAAAGCCCCATGGATCGATGTGCGCAAACGGAGAGATGGTCACACGGCCCTGGTTACGTGGCGTGGGATCCCCCAGCCGGTTCGCCATCCATGCATGCCCAAATTCGTGAAATGAGATGGCAATGACGATGGCCGGTAACGCCAACAATAAACTACGTAAATATTCGACATTAAAAAGCTGTGAAAACAAACTTAATTACTCCTTAGCTTTCTTTATTCCAGTACGAAGGATATTCCTCCCAGCCCGCCATGTCATCAATGGACTGCCCTCGAACGGCTATCGCTGACTTCCCTTGATGTACCAGCACGACGGGTGGAACGGGCAGACGGTTGTAATTGGATGCCATGGCATAATTATAGGCGCCGGTAGCGAATACTGCAACCACTTCCCCTTTTTGTATAATGGGCAGCGGCAGGTTTTCAATCAATACGTCACCGGATTCGCAACAACGACCGGACAGATGGACCTCTTCCTCCGCCGCGACAAACGGGCGGTTGGCAATTACGGCTTCGTACCTAGCCTGATACAGCATGGGACGCGGATTGTCGGCCATACCGCCGTCAACCGACACATAGGTCCGAACGTTTGGGATAACCTTTCGCACATAGGCGGTGTACAGCGTAATACCAGCATCACCCACGATGAAACGACCCGGCTCGATGTGCACGCTGGGCATCGGCTTTTGCGCTTTATCATATACACCGGATAAGCCTTTGTGCATCATGTTTACATAATCGGCCACGGGATGTGTCACATCGGCTTCTGTATAATGGATACCGAACCCACCGCCGAGTGTCAACAAGCCGACACGAGCGCCCGTCTCCTGTTCAATGGCAAGGGCAAACTCCGCCATGTTACGGCCTGTCAACTCGTACGGTTCCGCTTCAAGTATCTGCGATCCAATGTGGCAGTGTATACCTTCAAAATCAAGGCTGTCATGGGACAATATTGCTTTGATAGCGCGCATTGCTTGTCCATCGTTTATACCCAGACCGAACTTACAATCCGATATGCCAGTCTGGATGTACTCGTGCGTATGCGCCTCTACACCTGGCGTAACACGTACCGATACGCGCACGGATTTATGCTGTTCAGCTGCAGTTTGCGCAATATCCTCGATCTCATCGAGACTGTCGATGATAATCATGCAATCGTTCGCAATCGCGGTAGTCAGCTCAAAAGGGGTCTTTACGTTGCCGTGCAACGCAATGCATTCACCCGGCATACCAGCTTTAAGCGCAAGGTTCAGCTCACCACCGGACACCACATCCAAACAGAGGCCTTCCTGCCCAGCAATTTTTACAAGAGCGTCAAAAATGCAGGCCTTGGAAGCATAGTAAACCGAAAACGATGTAAAACAGGCTTTCATCGCCTCTATGCATTCGCGCATGTTGCGGCGTATAATTTCTTCGTCCATCACGTACAGGGGTGTGCCGTACCGTTTTGCCAGATCCACCGTATCGCATCCGCCAAAAACCATATGTCCCAATTCGTTCGTCTGGATCTTGCGTTCGTTCATCAACATCACGTCCTGTAAAATTTGACCTATTTTAGCACGGTAAAGTGCCTATTGTCAACCTGTTCATATCACCCCTTGAGCCAACATCGTATCATCAGCAGGATCAGTTCACGCATGCTCAATGAACGACTTTCACCCGCTGCAACAGCAGGGATTTCCATCAATATCTCTTCTCCGAGATACACGCGCAACAATCCGATCTGCTGCTGTGTCTCTACGGGCGCTTCGATGGATTCAGGCAGTATTAGTTCTTGTTTGAGTTGCTTCTCTTCTCCACGCGAAAGTACGATTTTGACATCCTGCGGGCAAACAATATCCACGTGATCCGGCCGGCCGCCCGCTATCTCAACGTCTTTTTGAAGAATTTCTCCCTTTCTGACGATGGTGCGCGACGTAAAATTGGCAAACCCATAGTTGAGCAGCGTCTTGGCGTCCTCACTCCTCGCATCGGAATCCGGGCCACACAGCGTAACGGTGATCAGCCGCATACCGCCGCGCTTGGCCGTAAAGACGCCCGCATACAGTGAACTACCCGACGAACCGGTGGCCAGCCCGTCACAGTTGGCATAAAACCGTATCAATCGGTTTGGATTCACAAGTTCCGTTTCACGACCGGTACCGTGTACCAACGTATACATGTATATGGACGTATAGGAGAAAACCAATGATTGTTCTGACAAGGCCGCCGCGATCAAGGCAAGGTCACGCGACGTTGTCGAGGCTTTACTGTCAAGCCCTGTACAGTTGTCAAACAAAGTATTTTGGCAGCCGAGCTCTTTGGCGCGTTCGTTCATTTTAACGACAAACAGTTCCTCCGACCCGTATATCTTCTCGGCCAGTGCAACCGCCGCGTCGTTGGCGCTGGCCATGCACATGGCGCGCACGAGCTCTTCGGCCTTGTATTCGTCCCCCAACTCCAAAAACGCTTGTGTACCGCCTTTGCTTGCGGCATTTTGCGATATGAATACATCGTCCGTCAGCGAAATATGTCCCTGATCCAATGCTTCGAAAACTAACAGCATGGTCATCACTTTGATCGCGCTGGCCGCCGTATATGGTTCGTCCGCGTTGCTTTGTGCCAAAACCTGTCCCGTCTTGGCATCTATCAGTATTGCCGATTTGGATTCCAACGCAAACGGCATCTCGTCGGTTTTCGCAAATCCCGTCAAAAGCAGAGCGGCCACAAGCACCAGTATCAGTAAAGTTCTGCGCATGAGATATCCCTCCATCAGGCAATGAACTGCCTGGTGGAGGGATATGCATGCAACACTGGATTTATGCGTTTTAAGCAGATAACAATGCTAAGAAGCCGTTAATCAGCGTAGAGAATTTATCTTTCACCTGCCTGCCGGTCTGAAGGACCTCCTGATGCGACAGCGGCTTGTCAAGTATACCCGCAGCCATGTTTGTGATGCAACTAACCGCGCAGATGCGCATCCCCCCATGGCGGGCCGCAATGACTTCCGGCACCGTGGACATGCCGACGGCATCCGCGCCGATGATGCGTGCAAACCGTATCTCCGCCGGCGTTTCAAATTGCGGTCCGGCAAACATGGCATAGATGCCGCTCTTAAGATCGATGCCGCCCTTCTTTGCGGACTTACGCATCATCTGTTTCAAACCGTCGTCGTATGCCTGGGTCATATCAGGGAAACGTGGTCCGAGCATCTCAATGTTCTCTCCCCGAAGCGGTGAGGCCCCGGACAGGTTGATATGATCCTCAATAAGCATCAGATCACCTGGAGAATAATCTGGATTCACCCCGCCCGCTGCGTTAGTCAAAACCAGCACCTGCGCGCCCAACAACCTCAGCGCACGGATGGGTACGGTAATAACGTTTTGGTCGTATCCCTCGTAATAATGCAACCTGCCCTGCATAACGGCTACGGGCAAGCCGTGCAACACGCCAACCACCAATTGTCCCTTGTGGCCTGGCACGCTGGATGATGCAAAACCCGGGATATCTTCGTAGGGTATCCGCTGCGCTTGCTCCATGTCATCGGCATAGTCGCCAAGTCCCGATCCCAACACCACCACGGCTTTGGGTGTTGTTACCAGCGTATGGTCGAGGTGCTCTGCCGCTTGTTGTATATTTCTCAGTACACTCATCTGGTTACCTCCGTTTGCATATCGCCAAGGAATGAAGTTCCGGATTGCCACGGTGACAGGTCAAAAAACTCTGAAATCGTGGCGGCAATGTCACTAAAAGTTTCACGCGTACCTAAATTTACGTTTTGTTTGAGCCGCTTACCGTAGCATAGCACCGGTATGTATTCACGCGAATGATCGGTAGATGCCGTGGTGGGGTCACAGCCGTGGTCCGCCGTGATCAACAGGATGTCATCCTCACCCAATCGTTCGATAAACAAAGGGATGGAATCATCGAATGCTTTGAGGGCATCTGCATAGCCCTGCACATTGTTGCGGTGCCCGTACAGCATATCAAAATCCACAAGGTTGGTGAAGATAAGCCCGTCAATATTCTGGCTCATACAATACAAGGTCGCCTCGGTACAGGATTTGTTGTCGGGCTGATGATTGGTATACGTCAAACCACGGTGTGCAAAGATGTCCTCGATCTTTCCGATCCCGCATACGTCGTATCCGTTGGCCTTGAGCACATCCAACACCGTATCACCCGGTGGTTCAACGGAAAAATCCTTGCGGTGGGCGGTACGGACAAAGTTCCCTTGTTCTCCTGTAAACGGGCGCGCAATTACCCGGCCCACCTGGTAATCACCGTCAAGAAGATGGCGTGCTATAAGGCACATATCGTACAGTTTCTTAACCGGAATGATATCCTCGTGCGCAGCGATCTGGAACACGCTGTCCGCAGACGTATAGACGATGGGTTTTTTTGTACGCATATGCTCCACACCCAAGACATTTATGATCTCTGTACCGGATGCGACCGTATTGCCTAAAATTCCAATCCCTATTTCCTTCTCAAACGCATGAATAACTTCGTCCGGAAAACCGTGTGGGAACGTCGGAAAGGGCTTGTCCAAAATAAGACCTGCCATTTCCCAATGCCCTCCCGTCGTATCCTTGCCCGCAAACATCTCCAGTGAGCGACCATAGCATCCTATAGGTGGGATGCTATTTCTAGTCCATGTTATACCGTCGATGTTCGAAAATCCCAGTTTATTAAGGTTTTTTAGCTTGAGCGACGGCACATCGCGTAGAATATGTCCCACCGTATCCGATCCTTCATCACCAAATTGATGCGCATCGGGCAAAGCGCCGATGCCCACACTGTCCATTACAATTAAAATAAATTTTTTTGCCATCTACCTTAACCCCGCTTTCATACGTAGCTGCTGCCCAGATTGGCAATCAGCCACGGCATCAGTATACTTTCTATTATAAGTGCAATGCAGAAAAATATAAATGCCAACGTAAGATCACTTGCATATCGTTTTGCTTTATGTTTGGACATTCGGATACGTATATGCGTCAAAGCCACCGAGCCTGCAAAGGCAAAGCAAGGAATCAGGAGTAGATTTTGTAGACTAAGTACCGCTATTGACAACAGAACCCCGCGAAACCCATAGGCGACCCGCAACATGCCCACCACGACGCCCATGCCGTATCCTTTGATCACCGGCACAGCAAATACGAACACACTGCCAAAGCGAAACAAGCCGGCCAGAATCAAAATCCCAAACCAACGTCCGTGCGTCAGCATTGCATCCAACAGGAGCTCACCCGCATTTAACTCTCCGTAAACGTAACCTTCAAGCCATCGGGAAATCGACTGGACCAAGGGGGTTGCATCCGTCTTCGCCATAATTCGCATGCTCGTGAAACCGCAGGATATGCCAACGATCAACAAGAACAGCCAACTTGCATAATACAGCGGATGTTTTTTTATATCCAAAGCAAATGATTCCAACTGGCCTTTACGCACATCCTTCACACTCCCATGCGTATGAGGATATGCAAAAAAAATACACATGTATGCATAAGACAACTGCATGCGCATCATGTGTATGGGTTTTATAAATACGCGCAACCTCAGGATATCAGCATTCGATCCGTTAACATGGCAATGAATTCGCGGTTGCTCGGTTTTCCCTTGTTGCTGTTAATGGTAAAACCGAACAGCTCATGTATGGCATCTAGATGCCCGTACATGAAGACGTATTCAATGGCATAGCGGATGGAACGCTCCACATTCGTAGCGGTTGTGCTTTCCGCCTGGGCAACCGGTGTATACAAACGGGCGGCCAGATCCTCCAGAACCGATAAATCGGCCATCGCCATCAGAAGTGCTCTGCGCAGATACCTGTATCCGCTCAGCTTGGCAGGCATGCCAATCCTATTGAGAAGCTGCGTTACCCGAATGCGCGTTTCCGCATCATAAACACTGCCGTCATATATGGGCATGGCGGATTGGTTCTTGGGATAGCATAGCATACGGATACGTTTGGCCAGATACATCGCTTCGGTGGGTTTTTTGATAAAATAGCTTACGCCGAAATCGCTGCATCGTTGCAGAACTATTTCGTCCAGCAAGGCACTGTATACGATTAGAATGGGATGATATGGCCGTACTTTCAACGCTTCCAAAACGGAAAACCCATCCATTTCTTTGAGCAACAGATCCATGACCACGACATCGGGCTTGATACGGTCTATCTGCTTTAAAAGCGTCGATCCCGTGGTAGCAAGGGCGTTGATATCAAAATCCAACTCGTTTTCCCATTGCTTTTGTAGGTGATTCAAATGCGTATAACTGCTATCCGCTAAAATCATTTTGATGCGGCTCATATTTGTCCCCCCCAAGCGATATCATTGTACCGCAACCACAACAATATTCAAAGTCAAAACAGATCGGATTGTTTGAGCATCCATTCGATGAAAATGCCGTATCCCTTTTGAGGATCGCTTACCAGCACATGTGTGACGGCGCCGATCAGTTTCCCGTTTTGAATGATGGGGCTGCCCGACATTCCCTGCACAATGCCGTTGGTTTGCTGCAATAGCCGCGGATCGCTGATTTGGATAACCATTCCCTTGCCTGCCGCCTGTGTTTGGCGGTTGATCCGCACGATTTCGCAATCGTATTCCTCCACGGTCTGTTCTTCCACCGTGCACAGAACCGTCGCATGCCCCAACTCCACTTCGTTTTGCCATCCGACAGGTACACCGTCTGGATACAGCGTAGAAGCCACCGGCTGGTACAGCGTTCCAAACAGGCCCTCGTCCGAATTCATAAGGATTTTTCCTATTGCTTTGCCGCTGGTCACAAACATGCCACACAGTTCCCCAGGCACGCCGTCCTCTCCCTTGATCACATCAATCACGCGAGCGCCGACGATCTGCCCTTCTTTGAGCAGAAGGTTTTCGCTTGTATCCGCGTCGGCTATAGCATGCCCGAGTGCGGCGAACGACTGGTTCATGGGATCGGTATACGTCAGCGTTCCGATACCCGCCGTGCTGTCTCTGACCCAAAGACCAATGCGGTATTTTCCATCCACGCTGTCCTTCACAGGGTGTGCCGTCAGCTCAATTTCCTCGTCGCTGCGCAGAACGGTGATGTGAATATCCGTGCGGCTGTTGATAATCAATTCACCCAAATGATCAGCGTTGCGAATCCTTTCGCCGTTGACGGCAATGATCACATCCCCCTCACGGATACCGGCCATCGTGCCCGGATTAACGGATGTCCCATCCCCCTGTACGATGTCTGCAGTGCTTACCACCAGCGCACCCTGGGTATACATTGCCACGCCGATACATTGGCCGCCCGGCGTCAAAACGCGGTCCTGATCTACCAACAGCGTCATGTTTCGGATGGTCATCCCCGCGATCTTGAATGAAATCCGCGCCTCTCCCGCACCACAGGCCGCTATGGTGAACGGTTCGCTTAAATCAATGCTGCCGCCTATGTCTTTAATGTCCCTGCCATTTATGGATACTTCGCTCTGTGTAGACGTTACCTCGATGGAGGCTGTAATGGGCAACCCCGTCGTTAATACGATCTCTTCTCCCGTTTGCAGATACAGCCGCTCCGGCAATCCCTGTGGAAGAGGAATAGGCAAAAAATTCAACGAAAAAATAGACAATGCCAGTACGATCCCGATTGTACGCAACCATTTGGTCAAGACAGCATCCTCCTTACCGGTTTACCGGTTCGCATTCTATACTATCCATTCCATCCGATTTCAAAACAAAAGCGATATGCAGGCATATCGCTTTTGTTTCACGACAACGTTTGTTTAATGGCCTTTGCCCGGGAAATCATTTCCTTTGCATGCGCGAGCCCGTGGCCGCCTTCTCCTTCGCCACCCAAAAGGCGCGCCACCTCCAACGCATGCATTTCTTCGTCCAACCGCTGCAATGTGGTGGATGTATTTGTTTGCTTCGTATGCTTCTCAACCAAAAAATGCGTATCGGCCATACTGGCCAATTGTGCCAAATGCGTCACGCACAACACCTGTCGATTGTGGGATATTGCAGCCATCTTTTGCGCGACAACATGCGCCATTTGTCCGCCGATACCGGCGTCTATTTCATCAAAGATCAGACAATCAATGTCATCAAGCTGTGCCGCAATATTCTTCAGGGCCAGCATAATGCGCGATGCTTCGCCACCTGACGCGATGCGCGAAAGCGGTCTCAACGGTTGTCCTACATTGGCGCTGAGCATAAATTCCACACTGTCCAAACCATTGCGCGTATATTGTCTTGCATCCGTTTGAGCGCTTTGGGGTATATCGGCAAACGAGGCCGTAAAGCGCACGCTGTTCATCCCAAGATCCCTAAGTTCATCCATGATGCGCTCTTCAAACTGCTCGGCAACTTTTTTGCGTATTCTATGCAGTGTGAGACTTTGTTGATACACCCGCTCGATCTGTTCGACTTTTTGCGCCTCTAGCTTTTCAATGAGTGCTTGCGCGTTGGTCAAGCGCAGGATTTCTGCTTCCACGGTTTGACCCATCTGTATGACCGCCTCGATATTCCCTCCGTATTTTCGTTTTAGCGTTTGGATTTCATCCAATCTACGTCCGATCTCCTCCGCCTCGTTCGCATCAAATTCAAGCAAGTCGTTGATTTGACCAAACGTGTCCGCGGCGCCTTCAAGCGAAAAATATGCATCATCAAACTGTTGTGCGAGTTCCCGGTAAGATTCGTCCAACGATGCAATGGAACGCAGTTCATGGCAACAGATGCGCAACAAATCCAGTGCACCACCTTGATTGGTGCCGTGTAGGTTGGATTCAACGTTTGCAAACGTCTCAACGATGCGTTTTGCGTTGTTGATTAATATGCGTTGTCGCTGTAGTTTGTTATCTTCGTCCGTCTGCAACTGAGCGTTTTGGATCTCATAGAGTTGATAGCGCAATATATCTAAACGTCGATCGCGTTCCCCTCCGTCCGCGCCAAAATTCGCCAGCTCATGTATGCACCGACGCAATTCTGCCAGATCCTCTTGCATTTTTGCCTTAACAACTGCTATCTCGGCACCGCCAAACGCGTCCAGAAGTTCGATATGAAGTTGTGTATTGAACAACGATTGATGTTCGTGTTGACCATGGATGTCAATCAACCGTTCGCTCACACGCCGTAGTGCAGCGTTGGTGACAAGCGAACCGTTGACTCTGCAAACGTTGCGGCCGCTTGTAAATATCTCACGTGAGAGCATCAGATACTCATCTTTTTCGACGCCTAGCTCCTCCAGTATTTCATCACAAACACCAGCTTGGTCGACAAACGTCGCTTCCACAACGGCCTTTGTACTGCCCACAGAGATCAGGTCACGGTCTGCCCGGACACCCAAAACAAGGTTCAGCGCATCGATCAGGATGGATTTCCCAGCACCTGTCTCGCCGGTTAACACGTTCAACCCACGGTTGAATTCCACCGAGGCTTTGTCGATCAGCGCGATATTGTGTATCTCAATGCGTTGCAACATGGATTATTTCGACATCCTCTTTAGCTTTCTGACAATTTCCGATGCATTGACACCGTCGCGCAAAGCGACGAAGATGGTATTGTCCCCAGCAATGGAGCCACATATCTCAGTCCAATGCAGGGAGTCCAACGCTTCAGCAGCCGCATTGGCTGTGCCAGTCAACGTTCGGATCACAACCAGATTTCCCGCCACTTCAACACCGGTAACGGTATCCGCAAAGATACGTATCAACGCGCTCTGGTTGCGGATATCGCCGTTCTCGGCAGGTATGTATTTATACACGCCTTTTTCGGACAGCGTTTTGATTAAGCGCAAATCCTTGATGTCACGCGAAATTGTTGCCTGTGTCACCGAGATGCCGCGGTTTCTAAGAAGCACGGCCAGTTCATCCTGTGTTTCCACATCAATGTTCTCAATGAGTTCGAGTATCAATTCTTGTCGTTTGTTTTTCATTCCGGATTATCCTCCCCCTCTGGGGTATTCCATTCTGCCATTTTTTTCTGTAATTGTTCAAAGAAACTTAACTGATCCAACCGAATAAATTTGGCATCATAACAAGCACGTTGTATTTTAAGCACGGTTCCATATTGAACTTTATCGGGGTATTTTTGATCATCCGCCATCAATTTACAAATATCGCGCGCTCCGTTGGACATTAATTCCACCGTAGCGTTTGCTGGAATAACGATGGGCCGGGCATACAGTGAATGTGCGCAAACAGGCACCAGCAGCAAACAATCCACGGTTGGTTCCACGATCGGCCCTCCTGTTGAGAGTGCATAACCCGTGGATCCCGTTGGCGTTGACACCATCACACCGTCGCATGCATACGTCGCAACATGGTTGCCGTTGCAATAGGCGCGAATACGCACTACACCGCCGTCAATGTTACGGTAAAGGCCTATTTCATTCAAAGCGATCAAAGGCGTACCGATCAGCGTATCGCCGTGAAGCAACGACCCTTGCAGCATTGCACGACGCTCGATTCGAAATTCGCCAAGCAAGATGCGCTGTATCGCCTGTTCAATATCCTCCGGTTGTATCTCCGACATGAATCCAAGCCTACCCAAGTTTACACCGAGAATGGGTATATCCAACGAAGCAAAGCTGCGCGCTGCGCGTAACAGCGTACCATCGCCACCCAATACCAGCGCGAAATCTACAGCATGAATATGCGGTTGAAATGGTTCAAGATGTAAAAGGGCCTGATCTTCCGGCATGCAGTAGCTACGCACATCGTGATTGGCCAGTGTGTTCACAAACAGGCCGATCTGATCGGTATCCATCCGATGGTTTTGATTTGTCATGATGCAAACAGAATGCACGCCTCCGCCCCCTATGCATGTATTATACAAATGGATTGTATAAAATACAATCCGAACATTGGAAATTTCCCAGATTTTCCCGTATTTATATTCGCGTTATGCGCTCAACCCACGATTGTAGTATTTGATCATCCTGCTTGCGTTCATCTACCTGAATCCACAACAGATATTCAACGTTGCCCTTTGCCCCTTTGATGGGTGAAGGTTCAATGCCGCACACCAAAAATCCGCATTGTTGTGCGTAGCGCATGATGTCCATGCAAACGTCCGCACGGACGGCGACATCGCGTACAATGCCGCCCTTTTGTACCTTGTCGCGGCCCGCTTCAAATTGTGGTTTGATCAGGACGACCGCGTTGCTCATCGTGTTAAGGCATTTGTACATGGGGAGCAGTATATGTTTGAGTGAAATGAACGATACATCCGCACAGGCAAACGATACCGGCTCGATATCACAAACGCTAAGGTTGCGTGCATTATAGCGTTCCAATACGACCACGCTGGGGTTTATTCGAAGGCTGTAATCCAACTGCCCGTATCCAACATCCACCGCGTAGACGCGTTTGGCGCCGCTTTGCAACAGGCAGTCGGTAAAACCGCCTGTCGATGCGCCGATATCCAAGCAGACCAGACCATGCACGTCAATTGAAAATGCATCCAAAGCTCTTTTAAGTTTCAGACCGCCCCGACCAACGAACGGCGGTTTTTCCTTTATGGTCAATTCGTCCGACGCATCAACTGACATGGAAGCCTTTTGCGCGACATGACCGTTGACGAGCACCTCCTTTGACAAAATGAGCGCCTGAGCCAAGGCACGGCTCTTTGCCAGACCCGCTTCTACCAACCTCACGTCCAAACGAACTTTATCAGCCATTTTGTCTGCCCTGTATACGTAAAACAAGATCGACCAGCGTCCGTTCGTTCAGTCCTACGGAATTCAAAAGAATTTCCGCTTTGCCATGCTCAATGAACTGATCTGGAAGTCCCAATGAATGCACGCAGAATGCGGCGTTTTTTTGTGCCCACTGCGTAACGTACGCGCCAAAACCTCCGATCGTACTACCCTCTTCTATGGTAATAACATGTTTGCTATCCGATGCAAGGCGGGTAAGCGCCGTTTCATCAAGAGGTTTGAGGCAGCAAGCGGTAATCAACCCGACCGGCACACCGCGCGCGATCAGTTGCTTCGCTGCGTTTTGCGCCGTGGATGCAATACGCCCGGTGGCAATGATGCTGATATCAGATGTGGGTAACACCGTTCGCCAATGGTCGATTTGGTTTTTCGTATGCTCCCCAAGAGGCAACGTGCTGCGTGGATAACGGATCGCACTTGGACCGTCAGTACGGTATGCTTGGTGAAGGGATGCCAAGAGATCTTTCTGGTTGCATGGCGAATATACACGCATATTGGGCATGGGCAGCAGCATGGAAATATCGAAGGCTCCCTGATGTGTTTCACCGTCCGCACCGACCAAGCCCGCCCTGTCGATGCAAAACACTACGGGCAGGTTTTGCAAACAGACATCGTGGATGATCTGATCGTAGGCGCGCTGTAAAAAAGTGGAATACAGCGCAACAAATGGCCGCATACCGCCTCTTGCCATACCGGCCGCCATTGTGACTGCATGCTGTTCGGCGATACCGACGTCAAAAAACCGTTTTGGGTACTGCTGTGCAAACCATGGCAATCCCGTCCCCGCCGTCATGGCGGCTGTGATGGCTACAATGCGTTCGTCTTCCGATGCCAACTCGCACAGCGTTTTACACAAAATCGAGCCGTTGGATGGCATCACCTTCGCACAACCATTGTTGTGTACACCCAAACTGTGATAATGCTCTGGATCCTGTTCCGCAGGTATATACCCCTTGCCCTTTTGCGTAATCAGGTGTAAGAACACAGGTCTTTCGATCTTCTCAACATCCTGCAAAACCTCAATCATCGCGTCGAGATCGTGGCCGTCAAACGGGCCGAGATAGGTAAAACCCAAATCCTCAAAAAACACGCGCGGCAACAAAAAGAATTTTACACGGTCTCTGGTTTTTTCCGCGAAACGGTAAAGCCCTTTCCCAACGCCGGGAATGACACTCAACGTCCTTTTCAAACGGCTTTTAAAGCGTAGATAACGTGGTTTCGCCCGCAGCTTGCTTAAATAAGTCACCATGCCGCCGACGCTTTTGGAGATGGCCATTTCGTTGTCGTTGAGTATCACGATCATACGGCTTTCACTGTGTCCCGCATCGCAAAGCGCTTCATAGCACATGCCGCCCGTCAGAGCGCCATCGCCCACCACGGCAATCACACTGTGCGCCTGCTCCATCAGATCCCGCGCGCGTGCCAGCCCAAGCGCCGCGGATATGGACGTGGACGAATGACCGGTATCAAACGCGTCGCATACGCTTTCCCTATGCTTGGGAAAACCCGAAAGGCCCTCGTATTGACGAATTGAAGGAAATTCGTCCTTGCGGCCGGTTAATATCTTGTGCACATAGCACTGATGTCCGACATCCCATACAATCCTGTCTATGGAAGCGTCGAACACCGTATGGAGCGCAACAGTCAGCTCGATAACGCCAAAATTGGATGCCAAATGACCGCCGTTGACCGATACCGTCTCAAATATGGTTTCACGCAATTCCCTGCAAAGCGTCAACCGTTGCCGCGCGTCGAGCGCCGCCATATCGCCATGCCCGTGAATGCTGTCCAATAAACTCAATATGCAACTCCTTACCGTGAAAAGATTGAGAAGAATTTGCCCATCCAAAGTACCAGTTGTCTGCTGTTGTAAATCGCCACGCCTTTGCCCAGCGATTTAAGCGATACCGTCAGTGCAGAGATGCACGCCGACGTCACAACTGCCCACAAAACGGACGGCACGAAGCCATATCGCATCGTCAGCATGGCTGCAATGGCCGCACCTGCCGCACCGCTGATGATCCCGGCAATATCGCCGATGACATCGTTACAGATATTCGAATACCTCTCGGCGTTTTTTAATATATCCAGGCTTTGCTTGGCGCCGCGTACGCGCTTTGAAGTCATTGCAATAAAAGGCGCCTGTTCAGCACTGGTGATAGCAACCCCCAACATATCCGACAGAACGCCTGTGGCAATTAGTATACACAACACAATGATGGCGGCCCACATACCTGCACCCTCCATCATCAATCCGGACCCGAACATCATCGCTCCGGACAAAACCAGTGTCAATAAAAAAACCTGCAGCGCCCAACGGTATGCGCCGCTTTTTCTTCGCCTTTTCGTTCTCGGACCTTCAGTTTTCATTCAATAATCCCTTATAATAATTCGGTGGTGACATACCGGGTAAACCTTGCGCCATGTGGTCTGGTAGGATTTCCCCATGCCTTACCCTTCGTCGCCGAAAGGGCGGTTTCCCATTAAACGGCTTGGCGCAGCGTTTCCGCATTGCGCAACCAGATCGCCTTAAAGAGCACACTGTAATCCCCGGCATGCCTTTCCAACAGCCTAGGAGCTTTCCTCAACGAATTACGACGACCCTAGCCTCTTTTGCAGCAGACGGTTTCACACGGCAAACGCCTACGCGACCCGGCCGGGCCACACAGACGTGAATCCACAATCCACCGCCGCCACGCAAGGCAGGCTACACTGTACACAGCGTTTAGCCGCATGACAGGTTCATACCCCGTGGAGTAGAAATCCACCCCATCGGGCCTCCACGGAAACCGGGACGATTCTTGCATGCCTTTACAAGCCGCCCGATCTCCTTAACCTCCAGCATCAGCCCCAATCTGGGCGAAAGAAGCCAACACAAGAGACTTCATCGTTGTGCCATTGACGGATTTTTAGCCCCGCCTTCAGGCGCGTCGCTTTCCGACTAGAATACTGCACCACCGAGCCAATATTATATCATACGTTAACCAAAACACAAAATACTCAAAACGCATCGCTTCGATTGCCAAGCATCGGCATATGGACACCACAAGGTCAGGAATGGTCAGTTTGCCTATTTGCTTCTGATTACGGCAAATATCGCTGTTTTTCTTAAGAAATCACCACATTCGTCAAACGGCGTCAACGCTTCGATAGCAAGGTTTGCACTGCGTCTGGCCCATTGGCTTGCCTGTTCCCGCCCGTACATGGTCACATAGGTGGTTTTTTTTGCCTGTCCGTTCAGCCCATACTCAGCGTCCGGCGTTCCTTCATCCTGTGCATCGTCGAGTATATCGTCCGTGATCTGAAAGGCAAGGCCCAAGTGTTGTCCATAACTTTCCATGGCCTTGCGTTGTCCGTCGTCGGCACCACCGATCAACGCGCCTGCAACGCAGGCTGCAGTCATCAGCGCGCCCGTCTTCTCCGTATGCAGGCGGCGCATCTCATTGGCAGAGATATCCTTGCCGGTACTGCATATATCCCGCGCCTGTCCGGATACCATTCCGATCGTTCCGCAATACCTGGCAATAAACAGCATGGCGTGCGCCAATACAGGGTTATCGGAATGCTTGCACACCTGCTCCGCCATCACTTCAAACGCAAGGCTTAACAGCGCATCGCCAGCCAATACAGCCATGCCCTCTCCGTATACCCGGTGGTTGGCCGCTTTTCCCCGCCTGATATCATCATCGTCCATGCAGGGCAGATCATCGTGTATCAAACTATAGGTATGGATCATCTCTATGGCCAAAGCAAACGGAACGGCTTTGCGCACATCGCCGCCCAACGCATCGCAGGTGGCAAGGGTCAACACGGGCCGAAGACGTTTGCCTTCGCCCAACAGGCTGTACGCCATGGCGTCTTTCAACGACGGATATATGCCTACCATCGCCTGTTCCAGCGCTGGTTCGATATAGCTTACATAGCCTCGATAGATAGCTTCATAGTTCAAGGGTCTGTTCCTCCCCGTCCTGCAGCATCCGGATGCGCAGCTGATAACCGTCCAGTTTGTCCTTGCAATGCTTCGCCAGCAACGTACCGCGCTCATACAACTGCATTGTTTGTTCCATGGTTACGTTTCCCTGCTCCATCTTCACAGCAATGGTTTCCAACTCCTCCATGGCTTTTTCGAGACTCAATGCATCGATTTGCTCAGACATAATCCGTTCCCTCCCGCTCATCAACCTGTGTTACGACGGCGCTTGCAGCGCCGTTCTTGAGAATAATCCTGATATCCTGCCCACTTTGGAGCTGCTTAACACTTTGGATCAACTGCTTTGACTTTGTACCCGTTATGACAGCGTATCCTCGGTCAAGCACCGATCGTATGCTGTATGCCTCGATCTTTGCCTCGGCCATCGCCATGCGCTGTTGCCGTACCGTTATAGCTGCATTTAGACGCGCGTTGATGTCAGCCACAGAATGTCTGACGCGTTGTTTTTGATAGATCACCAATTCGAGGATACGGGAAGGACCCAACACCGCGGTTAAAGTATCGCACCGCTTTTGATTTTGCTGCAACCGCTGACGTGCCGCCGTTTGCATGCGCGCATTGACCGTATCTACAAACTGTAGCAAAGCGTCATACACCGGCACCGCCAATTCGGATGCCGCACTAGGCGTTGGCGCCCTAAGATCCGCCACATAATCGCTGATGGTCGTGTCCGTCTCATGTCCCACGGCGCTGATAACGGGTATTCGACTTTGGAAGATTGCATGTGCCACTACCGCTTCGTTGAACGCCCACAGGTCCTCGATGCTGCCACCTCCGCGCCCGACGATAATCACGTCGATATCATCGCGGGCGTTTAGCAACGCTATGGCGCGCGCAATCTCACCCGCCGCATTTTTACCCTGTACGCTGGCCGGTGCAAGCAGGATGTCAACATGCGGGTTGCGACGCCTTGCGACCTCTACGATATCGCGTATAACGGCACCCGCCGGGCTTGTCACTACGCCGATACGATTAGGATAGCGCGGAATCGGCTTCTTATGCGCATTGTCAAAAAGGCCTTGTTGTGCAAGATCCTTTTTCAACTGTTCATAGCGTTGGTAAAGAGCGCCTGCTCCGTCGCTTTTCATTGTCCGCACATAGATCTGGAACGAACCGTCTCGCAGATATATGCTTGCATAGCCGCCCACCGTGATGTTCATACCATCTTTAAGGTCTATCGCCACACTGCGGTTATATTGCTTAAACATAACGCAACGCACGGCGCTCTGCCCATCCTTTAGCGAGAAATACCAATGGCCGGATGGATAACGGCGAAAGTTGGATATCTCACCGGTCACCAGTACGCCCTGAAGCAATTCGTCGTTCATCAGCAACCGGTTAGCGTATTCGTTGAGCTGAGATACGGTGAGCGTCATATTTTGTATCAATTCACTGAGCAAGCGTTGGCCTCCTTTTCCATAGCAAGCAGCGCGATGCCTATCGCATTGTCACCTGCAAGGTCTGGCGCTGCAAAGCACACCCGGGCGCTTGTACGTCGCTTTTGCATCAGTTGCGTAACCGTCTGTTGAACGATTCCGTTTGCCGCCACCCCGCCTGCTATGACAACATCGCACAATCCAGTTCTTTCACAAGCCTGTATCGCAGCTTTACAAAGCGCCCTGCTCAAGCTCACGAACATCTCCAACGCCAAATCCGCTTCACTGTCGCGGCGGGACATACGCCGTTTCACTTCTGCCTCGGCACCGGAAAAGCTGAATGAACAGTCCGTAACGGGTATCCCAATAGGATCCTTCACAGACCGGCCATTTTCTGCCAACGCCTCCAGTGTAGGCCCGGCAGGAAACGGACAGCCCATCAACACGCCGATGCGATCAATCCATTGGCCCGCGCTGATATCTTTTGTCCCGCCCAGCAGCTGTGTTGCCAAATCATTGTGTGAAACGCGCAACACCTCGGTCGTTCCGCCGGACAGATGTATGGCAATATAATCGCCCGCAACCGACTCGTTACCGCTTAGGGCAGCGCGCAAATGCCCCTGTTGGTGGGAGAACGTATGCAGGTTAACGCCTTGTGAAGCGGCTAGCATGGCGGCCATGCTGTGCCCGACGACAAAAACAGGCATATAGGAATTCTCCTGGGTGCGTGGCGCGCTGCTCACCCCAATGGTGCGAATCTGCATACCCGCCGCAAAAAGCACTTCAAATGCCTTTTGAACCAGTGAGGGCATTTGTCTGATATGCAAAAAAAGGGCCTCGCTCTGTCGAAGTCCAAGCCTTCCCTTTTCAACACGCAGCGGCTCTCTTCCATCGAACAGGATTCCGCCCGCATCGTCCACAAGCGCCGCTGAAGTGACATAGCAGCTCGTATCCAATCCAAGTGTTGCTTTCATTGTCAATTCTCATCCGGATGTGCGCGAACGACACCGCCCAACACGCCGTTGATGAATACGCTGGATTTATCCGCGCCGTATTTCTTGGCTAACCGTACCGCTTCATCGATCACAACCGATTTTGGCACGTTTTCGCCATAGAAGAGTTCAAACACTGCCAAGCGCAGAATAGCCAAATCCACACGCCCCATGCGCACTATCTTCCATCCGTTTGACATGCTCTCAATTTTTTGATCTATTTCATCGCGCCTAGATGCATAACCGGCATGGACCGATGCAATATAACTGCGGTCCGCCTCATCGAGCGAACCCATCTGGGTATCACAGTCAAACGGCATCTTTTCCGCATCTGCAACGCCGCCCATATCCGCAGCGTACAGCATACGCATGGCCGCATCTCTGGCATTCTTTCGTGACATACCGCCGTCCTACTCCCTGTTGTCCGTAAACATACGTGAAAGATATCGCACAAACCGATCCCAGTTTTCCCGCTTAGATCCAAAATAGACGCCTATTACAACAATTGCGACCAATAGCAGCGTTTTGAAGAAACCAACTTCGAGTAACATGATGCCCAACGCCAAACCCAATAAACCGCCAACGATTTTGCCGCGATTGTTTGCGATGTAATCCAGGATTCGCTTCTCATCCATTTTGTGTATCCTCACCTGTTGCTTGCGGTGGTGTAGCTGCAGCTTCGCCATTGTTCTTCGCATCCGGTGTTGGCATCGTGGCAACGGGTATATTCCGCACCGGTTGTTGTGACACACCTGGCAACGCGATGTCAGCCTTTTCCACAAGCACCTGTATTTTGGCCGTTGTTATTCCGCAGGTGCGCTTGAGCATCTGTTGAATATTGGTTTGCAATGCCTCCACGATAATGGGTATATTCTGTTCACCCTGGCAACGCGCTTTAATGGCAATGTTCAATGCCTGTGGCGTTGACGCGATAGTGCACCCGGTCAGATCGATACGATGATCCTGTTTCGCGATCTCTTCGCACATCTGGCGCAGGGCATCAACGGTGATGCGCACATCGCCGTTTTGGCTGATGGGTATGCCATCTTGCAACGGTATCTGTTTTGTACCCGTTCGGATGAACACCAGCTTGGTAAAACCGATCATCAACAATAGCAACAATGCGCTCAATCCGATGCGGTAATACCAGGCGTTGGAGATGCGGTACAGGACTTGTACAAAATTCTGCATGGGAAGCATGTCCCACACCACGGCAAACAGATATCCGCATGTTGCAATGCACAACAACATGGCGATTACCAACAACACCCTATCCCCGATACGCATAGTTATGACTCCTTTACAGGTTGTCCCCCGTATCCTTATCCTTTGCAATACCCTCCCCGCAGGGAGGGCATTTTGCATTTCTATCGAACTCTGGCCGGTGGCTCTTCTTCCTGTTTCGTTTCGATTTGTGGTACGGTTGGCTGGGTTTCAAGATCTTTTTTTTCGATCTCCACGCCCTGTACGTGGACGTTTACTTCCACCACGCGCAATCCCGTCATCATCTCAACCGAGCTTCTAACGCTCTGTTGGATATTCTCGCATACCTCGTGTATTTTTGAGCCATATTTTACAACAAAATTCAAATCAATGGCGCATTCTTCGCTGCCCACTTCGACCTTGACACCCTTGGTCAGGTTCCGGCGACCCAGAAGTTCCGCTACGCCGGCGGTAAATCCACCGCTCATGCCCGCTACACCAGGAATCTCAACCGTCGCGAGTGCGGCAATTGTGGCTATAACATCGTTGTTGAAAGATATCTTACCAGATTTCTCCGCATTGACTTCATGTTCTTGTTCTTTATTTTCAGCCATTTGCATAAACACCTCCGCTATAATGTATCCATATTATAGCAGAATCATGATATATGCACAACTGGCTTGTTTCTTGGCATAATGTGCAAGCGGTTAATTTTTTGGCATTATCTTGATGTTTTCGCTCGGTTCGCCCGTTTCGGAACGAACTATCTCGAAAATCTGCGCTGCCTGAGCGCTGGTCAACGCCTCTGCGTTTTCCACAACAACGTTAACAGAGCCCTCTTTAATGGTTACAACACAGTCTGCAAATCCTTCGGCCTTGATCAATCCCTCTACTGTCGTTTCCTGTTCAATGGCCGTCGCCAATGCCAGTTTCTGTTCCTGCGCCGTTTTGAGCGTTTGCGCATCCGTGCGTACATCGGCAATGATTGAATCGATGTATTCAATTTCCTGTTCGCGCGCCAATGCTCTTTCCTGACGGAACGTGGTATAGAAGCTTAGGTTGGCAGACGTCTCCGCCGCTTCTTGCTGTTCGCCCTGCACAACCACGCTATTCTGTCCGCCTACCGCCTCGCTGAACAGATAGTTCACCACGCCGGTTACGCACAAAAGCACGACCAGTCCCGCAAATATCCATTGCTTCTTGTTCAGCTTAATCCTCTTCATACTCCTCACCTCTCTAAGGTTTCATTTCAAATACTTCAACTTTACTGGCCGCAACGCCCAACGCGGTTTGCACGGCCTGCGAAAGCATCAGCTTCACACCCATATCGTCCGCGCCCTGCGCGACCACAACCACGCCAAGCACTTTGGGCCGGCGCTCGGTCAGAACGATGGTACCGTCATTGCCAGTGGCGGGTGATTCCGACTGCGCCTCGTTTTGAGAACTGTCGGAAGTCGTAACCGACGTATCGCTGTCATACGCCGGAACCATCTCCGTCGTCGTTTCATAGGTGATGAACACCTGCACATCGCCAGCGTCTTTGATAGAGGAGAGAATCTGTGACAGTTCCTCCTGTTCGCGCCCCGTATCAAAGCCTGTTGTCGTTTCGGTTTCTTCGGGGGCTTCATCCTTTGCAAAGACGGGCCAGCCGATCAACACGACCAGAACGATCACAATGACAATGCCGATCCATTCCAACAATTTCTTGTCCGTTATCGAGTGAAACAGCGCAAACCCCTTTCCTTTATTGCCCATGGTTCCTCCTTTCTCCATTGTATGGGGCGCTTTGTGCACCTATGCATATCCATTGAGAAGCGATACAACGGGTTTTAACAGCGCAATCACAACAGTAAGCGATAGCATCACCCGCCCGAAGCGCTTGATGTTGCCTTTGGGTAGCAACATCTCAAACAGGGATGCCAATACCCCTATGGAGGCTACCTGCAACACCCAACCGTACAACATCTGCATACCCATCACCTCAGCATCATGTTGATATTACCGGCACGTATCAACAGCGTCATCAGGATAAACATCATGGCGCCTGCGGCCAACACGGCAACAAACAACAGCGTGAACACACGCGCCATGCCGTTTAAGCATTCCGGCAACCGCTTATTGCCAAACGGTTCTATGATGGCGGCAGCCACACGGAAAGATAGCGCCATAGCCGCCATATACATCACCGGCTCGAGAATGGATGCGCAGAGTAACAGCAAACCGATGACGCCGATTCCCTGCTTGACGACCAACGAGCACCCCACGAGCATATCTACCGTGTCCGATACCATTCCGCCCACGATGGGCACAAACTTATCGATGGCGAACTTTGTTGTGCGGATGGATATCCCGTCGAAGGTGGCACTTGTCAGCCCCTGAAGCGCCGTCACGCCTAAAAACACCACGAACACCACCGCCGTGAGCCATTGTGCGCATTTCATGACCAATTCCGTTGCGTTTTTGATTTGCACGCGCTCGGATATGTTAGTGACAATGGTCAAAACGCCGCCCGCAAATATAGCCGGCATGGAGATGTTCTTGATCAGTGTTAAAACACTGCCCGTTAATATGGTCATTGCGGGTTGGAACACACCGACGCTGGCCGCACTGCCAAGCGCGGTTAACAACGTAAGCAGCACCGGAAATACGGCTTCCATCACGCCGGTCAATTGGCTTATAGCTGCGATGCCAATGCTGAACACATTGCCCAATGTCCGCACCGTCAGCAACACGGCCAACAGATAGCCGATAAACTGACAAATCTCCGATATTTCCCCACTGAGCACCGACGGCCCGACTGCACCCAACAACGCCATGATCAGCGCGATGGCCAACAGTTGCAAGATCAACAACATATCCTCACGCAACGCTTTGAGAAACTTTGAAAGCAGGGCTTGGAGAATATTCCATGCGTTGAATGTCACTTCACCCTTTACCGTTCCGGTGATCAGTTCGCCCAGATCGGCGTGCCCGAGTATCTCCTTTGCAAGATCGCTCTGATACAGGCTTTGCTCCATGCTGTCTAAATCCAAACCGCGAATGACCGTGGACAGCGTCGCATCAAAATCCTCATCGGTTTGCTGGGCGTCGTTTTGCTGGTTCGTATCCTCCCCCTGTGCGTGGACCGCACCGATCGGTACGCACAGAACAAGACAAAAGAGCAAAGCGAGTAGGCATCTTCTCATTTGTATCCCCCTAGGGCAGTACATTGGTTAATAGATCAAGCAATTCCATCACAACGGGGGCACACATGCCAAGGATGAGGATTTTAGCACTCAACTCAATCTTTGACGCGATGCCGGTCTCGCCCGCATCCTTGCATGCCTGTACCGCAAATTCCGCGATGTACGCAATGCCCGTGACCTTAAGCATTGTGGTGAACAGGGTGGTATCCACCGCAAAGCGCTGACCGATCTGCTGCAGATATTCGATCGTGTTCATCGCGACGTCCATGACCGATAGGAGAATGATCGCACCTGTCGCCATAGCGCATAGCATGGCGATTTCCGTCCGGTACGGTTTGATAAGCAGTGTTAGAATGGTGCCGATGATGCCGATGGCGATGATTTTAATCATGGCTAATACAGATTAAAGATACGTTTGACATTGTCAAACAAATCGCTGATCACATCGATAACCATAAACAGGACTATGACAAGGCCTGCGATGGTTACCATGGTAGCCATATCCTCCCGCCCCGACCGAGCCAGCAGTTGATTGAGGACCGCAACAAGTATACCGATGGCAGCGATACGAAATACCAGATCCACGCTCATGCCAATACCGCCTTTTACAAAAATAATACGACGAACAACAATCCCAACAGCAGACCCGATGCCCTGTACAGCCGCACCTGTGAACGCATACGCTGCTGTCCCTGTTCAATCTCGTTTTCAAAGTACCCGTCGAGCCATTCAAAAGCCGCTTGCTGTGTATGGCTGTCCTTACCCAGACGCTGCGCAAAGGTGACAAGCGCCTGTCTATCCGCATCGGACAAACACGCATAGGCGGTCTGTTCCCCTATGATCTCTTCAAGCGTTTGGTTCATCGCCACCGTGACATCGTTGCTCTTTTGAATCCGTTCACCCAACGCTAGAAACAGTGCAGCCGTGTCCTTGGGCAGTATCACCGCACTCTGGACAAGGGCCTGTTGAAGCGGATCCGCAAAGAAATGGATACGCGTTTTCAACGTTTGCCACGCAGTTTTAAGGGATAGGAGCAACGCAATGCGGCGTTGGATAGAACCGGCGTATATGTATCCGCATACCGTGCAGCCCAAAAACAATACGAGGCATAAAAACCATTTCATGATGCAGCTCTTTCCCACAGCGCATTGTGACTCCCATCCATCACGGTCATAACCTGCCCCGGCTTGCCGCCCAACGCCACAATGCGCTCGAACGCCTGGCGTTCGAGCAGCATGGACATGCCTTCGCGTCGATAGAGATCATCCGAGTCATTCCCATGTGCGGACGCAATGACCTTGACGCCCGCGTAACTGGCCTCAAGCACGGCATAGGCATCTGCGGCATCGCCAAGTTCATCCGTCACGATTACGTGCGGAGAGAGCGTTCTGAGCGCCATGGACATGCCCTTAGCCTTGGGACAACCGTCCAATACATCGGTTCTTAGCCCCACGTCAAGCTGTGATACCCCACAGATGCCACCGCCGATTTCGGATCTTTCATCCACGATGCATACCTTTTGTCCTCTCATGCCAAATACACCGTTGGATATCTGCCGCGCAATATCCCGAAGCATCGTTGTTTTCCCCATCATGGGCGGCGATACGATGAGCGTAGAATAGGCTTTTCCACCCGACGTGATCCATGGTATCAGTCCGTCGGCGCACCCAACATGCTGGCGCATCAGCCGGATGCAAAGCCCGGAACAATACGGAATGGACAATATCTCACCATCCCGGGCATGCACCTGTCCGGACAGACCGATACGGTATCCACCGCGCACTGTTAGAAACCCCTGGCGCAATTCGTTCTCGTAAGCGTACAGGGAATGTTCGCAAGCACGCTGCAACATGGCTTGTATGTCCTGTTCGGATGTGATCAGCGGCCAGCGCGGTGTTTGATACAACCTGCCGTCGGCGCTGACATACCAATCCTCGTTTCCAGTCTGTACCATCATTGGTTTTTGCGCACGCAAGCGCAGTTCATCGACACCGTCTAGGGTTTTCGCCGACATGGATGAAAGCGCTTTATAAACCGGCTCGATGAATACAGCTACTAGATCTTCAATCCATTGACTTCCTTTCATCCTTTGTGCCACCGCCTTTGTGACCAATATATGAGCGTGTAATGTGTAATATCCCATTCTTGTCCCATTTTTTGGCATGAAAAAAACCGGCATTGAGTGCCGGTTTACAACGCATGTATATTCTGGGTTTTACGCTGTTTTTCGTTCTGCTGTGCTTATGCCCTTGACATATACGCCCCGATGCGCGTGTCCACGCGTATCACGTCCCCTTCGTTGACAAACAACGGCACGTTTACCACGGCGCCTGTTTCCAGCGTTGCCGGTTTTGTAGCGCCTGTGGCCGTGTCGCCCTTGACGCCGGGATCGGTCTGCGAAACGGTCAGTTCGACAAAGTTGGGCGCTTCCACCGAAATAGCCTGTCCTTTAAAAAATTTAATCTCGACGGTTGAATTTTCCTTAACATAGGGCATGGCGTCAGCCACAAGGTCATGGTTCAGCGGCAATTGCTCATAGGTCTCGTTGTCCATAAAGTAGTACAAATCGCCATCGCTGTAAAGAAACACCATGGTCTTGGCTTCCACATGGGCGCGCGGAAAGCGCTCGGTGGGATTAAATGTGCGCTCGAGCACGGTTCCCTGTATTACATTTTTGATCTTGGTGCGCACAAACGCCGCGCCTTTACCGGGCTTTACATGTTGGAAATCCACGATGACCCAGACCTGACCGTCGATTTCAATGGTTTGCCCTTTTCGAAATTCTCCTGCTGAAAGCATACTGTTCCTCCATGTACATTTATAGAATAGCAAGTTCCTTTGGCGCGTGTGCAAAATTGATGAAACCGTCGCTTGTGATACAGATGGTGTCTTCAATGCGCACACCGAATCGCCCCGGCAAATAGATGCCCGGTTCGACGCTGATGCAGATACCGGGCTTGACAACTTCGTCGCACAGCGGCGAAAAGCGCGGTTCTTCGTGTATCATAAGCCCAAATCCGTGTCCCAACCCATGACCGAAGAAATCCCCGTACCCGTTGTCGGCAATAAATCCGCGCGCCGCACGATCCACATCATTGCATACCACGTCGGGCATGATCTTGTCAAGTGCGCGTCGCTGTGCTTCAAGTACAATCCCGTACACCTTGCGCATCTCTTCCGAAGGTTCTCCGATGGCCACCGTGCGCGTCATGTCCGAGCAGTACCCGCCGAGCTTACAGCCGAAATCCATCGTTACAAAATCTCCGGGTTGCAGCTTGCGCATTGTCGGCTGTGCATGCGGCATGGATCCGTTCGGTCCGCTGGCCACGATGGTGTCAAACGACGGCGCGCCGCCATGTTTCGCCATGAAGTAGTCGATTTCGCTCCTGATCTCGATTTCGCTGATGCCGGTACGCAGCCGTTTGACAATGTCCGCATACGCCGCATCGGTCACATCCTGTGACCTTTGTATGGCCTGTATTTCGGTTTCGTCCTTGTACCAACGCAACCTGTCCAGCTCGTTTGTAAGCGGAACAAGTGTAATATCGTGCAGTGCACCACTCGCTTTTTGAAACCATGATACGGTGACCTTATCGGCCTCGATGCCGATACGCTTTATCTTCTGCTGCGCCGCCATATCCCCGATGCGTTCAAACAGATCAGAAAGTCCGTTTACAAGCATAACCGTGAATTCCGCCGCTTCCTTTTCCGCCTGTTCCGTGTAACGCGAATCGGTATACAATACCCTGTTATCGGGTGTGATCAACAGCGTTGCTTCGCCGCCGGTATAGCCGGACAGATACCGGCCATTCTCATAGCTTGAAACAAGCATGGCGTCTATGCGCTGCACCTCCATCAGTTCCTGCAACCGTATGATTTGATCGGTCATTTGCATTGCTTCCTTTCGATATCCTGATAGATCCGCTTATACAAGAGTGCATCCTCCGCGATGTGCGTTTTGGATTCACAAATCACCACCGGCGCATACCGCCTTGCAAAGAGTTCTTCCGCCAGTGGTTCAAAGGATGGCCCGAACTGGGTATCCTCGTAATTCCAATGCCGCTTTTCCCCGCCCTTTGTATATTCGATGCGCGAGAAATGTATGTGTAGCCGTTTTGCGCGATCCATGCCAACCGCGTTTTCCAGCTTGTCCAACGCCTGCCGATAATCGTCTAGCGAACCAAACCGGCCGATGGCTCGAGCGTGTAGATGTCCGAAATCGAAACACGGAATCAGCCGATTATCCAAGTCACACAGCGCCAGCGTTTCATCCAGATCTCCGATCTGCACTATTTTGCCCATGGTTTCCGGGCATAGCGCAATATCACCAAATCCCTGTTCGTCCAACTTACGGATGACGGTTTGCAGCGATTCGACGATACACAAAAATGCCTGTCGCCGTTCCTGTTTCCCTGTTGAGCCGGGATGGAATACGATGCGTTTGGCATCCATCCACTTAGCCGCCTGTGCCGTTTTGATAAAATGTCCAAGACTGCTTTGAATCCGCTGGGGATCGGGAGATGCAAGATTTATGTAATACGGCGCATGGACGCTCAGTTGAACGTCGTAAAGCCGTGCCTGTTCTCCGATTTCTTCGGCGGTTTCCGGTTTGATTCGAACACCCCTGCCAAAGCTATATTCCAATGCATCCAATCCCTGCGCATCAAGCCACGCAGGTTGTTCTTTTGTTCGTTTGTATCCCTGTTCATAAAAGCTGGGAGAGTTGCCGGATGGTCCAAAGCGAATGTGCATATTTTGTCTCCTCATATGTTATCTTAGTACATTTTCGACCATGTTTCAACCTATTGCTGTTCTTCCAATACGTCGTTTAACTTTTGCAGCGCGCGCTTCTCAATGCGCGAAACATAGGACCTGGATATACCCATCCGCTGTGCGATCTCACGCTGCGTCAGACACTGTCTGCTAAACAATCCATAGCGCAATTCAATCACGATTCGTTCACGTGTGGTCAGTACATGGCCGATATGGCGGTACAGTTTTTCAATGGCGATACTCAGTTCCGCCTGGCGGTCCACCGCCTCCTCACTGTTGCTGAGAATATCGGACAGTACGATGTGGTTTCCGTCCTTATCCATGCCAATGATCTCCTCCAACGCGATGGTTCCTCGGCTTTTACGCTCCACGCGTAACGCCATCAGGATCTCGTTTTCAATGCATCGGGAAGCATAGGATGCCAAAGGCCGCTTTTTGGCCGGATCGAATGTTTGCACCGCCTTGATCAATCCGATGGTGCCGATGGAGATCAAATCCTCCATATCCCGTCCGTTGACGGCGTATTTCTTACAGATGTGCGCCACTAGCCGAAGATTGTGTTCGATCAGAATATCCCTAGCATGCGAATCACCCTGTACCATGCGGTCGATCGCTTCATGCTCCTGTTGCGTACTCAGTTTGGGCGGAAAGGATTGCCCTCCAGATATCCCTCCCAATAGGATGACCGTGCGCGCAAACAACAAAAAAAGTTCCATGTGCCTCTCCTCCCCCTGCATATCAGAATACGCATCGAATTGAAGGCTCATGAAGACTCTTTTTAGGCTTAGTTAAAAGATTGGGTTAATATTTCTTAAGACGTTGATGCACTTTACTTATATATTTATTATATTGTTGTATTAATAATTTACTATTTCCATTATTGATATTAGAATGGCAAATATAAGCATTATTACGATTATTGATAATTATGATTATGCAATGTGATTATGATAATAAATATAACTTAATTTTATCAAAGCAATGATTGAAGCATCTTCTATACTATTAAGAAGTAGAGCCGGTGCAGTATATTTACGTACCTATTCATACTTTCTATCATAATAAATCTTTTATGGACATTTTGGAACATAGAAAAGAGCTGCACGCGCTGTATGGACATGATATCTTCACAAAGGCGGCATTGGGTTTGAAGAAGAACTTCTGGGGAATGGTCGACGTTCTGTTTCCGGAGGTTATAGGGTCACTTCCCTTCGAATAATAAATTCAGCCTTTAACAGAACCTTTTAAAAAGAAATTCCCACACTTATGTGTAGGATTTCGGGTATTTGTGTTTCATGTTCGCTTTTAGTGTGTCTTGTCGTATTCTTCCCATAACGGCCTGTATTTCGCCACGTTCTTGTTGTGCTCTTGGAGGGTTTTGGCAAAGATGAGTTCGCCCGATTCCGGATCTTTAAGGCAGAAATACAGCATCCCTTCCTCCAGATAGGTCTCATCCGGCCATAGCGCAGCTTCGATGGCCAGCTTTCCCGGATTGCAGATCGGTCCCGGTGGCAATCCGCTATATTTATAGGTGTTGTACGCGGAATCCACCGCGATCTCTTCAGCCGTTAAATTCAACCTTTTTGTATTCAGTGCGTATTGCACCGTGACATCGCTGCCCAGCGTCATGTCCTGAGCCAACCTGTTATGAAATACCGCAGAGACTTTCTTAAAATCATCCTCTTTGCCTTCACTCTGAATGATGGACGCCAGGGTAACCACCTCGTCTATGGTCATGCCCAGCGCCTCCGCCCGCTGCTTGTAGGTGGTTGTAAATATGTCGTCGAAGCGGTTGAGAAATTTCGTGACGATCTCCTGCTCCGTCGCATTGGTAAACATCTGGTAGGTGTCCGGGAACAGGTAACCCTCCATCGCTATTATACGCTCATCGCTGGTACTATTGACATCAGACAAATACGCATAGTTCTCGTAGGGGGACGGATCTTTCATATTCGCAACAAACACGTCCTTATCCGCAATCAGGCCAAGGTTATACAGAGATTCCGCCAATTGTACAACGGTACCACCTTCCGCCAGGAATACCTGTATGACGTTGTTCGATGTCTCGCCCACGCTGATCTTGTTCAATATCTCCATCACCGTCATGGACGTATCAAATTCATAGGACCCGGCCTTGAGTTTGCTGCCCCTGTCATAGATATCCACAAAGATACGGAACACCGTCGAACTACGGATAGCGCCGTTTTCTTGCAAAAGGTTGGCGATGGTGGCCACGCTTGATCCGCGCGGAATCTCCATGTTGACCGCCAACACGTTGTTTTCGTTCACGGGCGCAAGATACCTGTTGTTAACATAGGTCCAGACGCCGAACAACAGCAAAAACACCACACACAAACTTGTGGCGAATACGCGGGCCGGACGAGATACGCTGTGCAGCAAAATGTCGGCGCGCGCAATGAAATTATAGGATGTGTTGTTTTTGTGTTGACGTTTCTCCATAATTGACCTTTGTTAAGCGTCTTGTTTTTCCAATGAAAAATCCAAATCATCAGTCAATATCTTTATGATATCATTGAGCATCTGATGTATACGTTGATCAATCATTATGTACGCCTGTACATCGGGGTTAAGCGACAAGACGTCCAGCAGCTGTTTATATTTTGTCTGCTGTTCTTCCGATGCCTGCTGGCCCGCAAAGTACAATTGCTGAATCTCCGTGGAGATTTGCATGAATTGCTTATACAGATCCCGGTTCATTTCCTTCTCGAACGCTTTTTCCTTTGCCGCGAGGAATTGCTGATACAATTCACTTTCGCGAATCTCCCTGGCCAGCGCATACGCCGTATCGTAGTTTTTCAACGTTTTTCCTCCTTGCCATTTTCAATCTCCAGAATAACCGGCAGTATCATGGGGCTTCGTTTTGTTTGCTGATACAGGAAATTGCGCAGAACGCTGCGCAGTGCATTCTTGATAACGCCCCAATCGCCCGCAACGTATTTATCCCTGCAGTCTGCAACGGTGGATTTGATGAGTTCACGTGTTTTATCAATCATCTGTTCGTTTTCCCGTACGTATACAAATCCGCGTGAGATGATCTCCGGACCGTTGACAATCTCGCCCGTTTTTTTGTCCAGCCCCACCACTGCAATGAACAGGCCTTCCTCAGACAAAATGCGCCTGTCACGAAGCACAACATTGCCGACGTCGCCGATACCGCTGCCATCCACAAATACCGAACCGGAAGGCACACTGTCCGCAACACGTATTCCCTTTTGGGAAACCTCCACCACATCACCGATCAGCGGCATAGCAATGTTTTCCTCACTGATGCCCTGTTCCTGTGCCGTCTGTGCATGACGTCGCAGATGGCGGTATTCACCGTGTACTGGCATAAAGTACTTGGGCTTGGTTAGCGCCATCATCAACCGCTGTTCCTCCTGGCATGCGTGCCCTGACACATGCACAGCTTTGATACCGTCGTATATAACTTTGCAGCCCTTTTGATACAACTTGTCGATAATGGATGAAATCGCCTTTTCATTGCCTGGAATGGGCGAGCTTGAAAATATGATCATGTCATCCTGACGGATAGAAATCATCCTGTGTTCGTCGTTTGACATGCGCACAAGACCGCTCATCGGTTCGCCCTGACTGCCCGTGGTTATGATAACGACCTCGTTGGGCTCGACAATATCCAGCATGCGGTTGTTCAGCAACGTGCCTTTTTTAAATGTTAAATAGCCAATATCCGTTGCAATCTCACAGATGCGCTCCAGACTCCGGCCTGCAAGATATACGCGCCTGCCGTGCTTTTCCGCAATGTTGATAATCCGCTGTACGCGGCTGACATTGCTCGAAAATGTCGCGACCAGTATGCGCCCGTCGGCATGCTCAAAACACTCGTCCAGCGCACGCGTCACCGTCTGCTCGCTTACGGTATAGCCCGGGCGTTCGGCGTTGGTACTGTCACTCATCAATAGCAATACACCTTCGCGTCCAAGTTCTGCAAAGGAAGCAAGATCCATCGTTTCACCGTCCAACGGCGTATGATCTACCTTGAAATCCCCTGTGTGCACGACAATGCCCAAGGGAGTGCGGATCACAAGTGCCAGCGCATCTGCGATGGAATGGTTTACTTTGAGGAACCCTATATCAAAACACCCCAACTTAATGGATGAACCGCTTGACACCACCTGTGTATGTACGCCTCGTATGCCGTGCTCATCCAGTTTGTGTTGAATCAGAGCCATGGTCAGCTTTCCGCCATAGATCGATACATTCTTATAGTCGCGCAGTATAAAAGGCGTTGCGCCGATATGGTCCTCGTGTCCGTGTGTAAAAACGAAGCCTCTCAATTTATGCTTATTGGCCTGTAAATACTGTGAGTCGGGAATGACATAGTCGATGCCCAACATTTCGCCTTCCGGGAAGATGACGCCACAATCCACAACGACGATGTCGTTTTCGTACTCGAACAGCGTCATATTTTTCCCGATTTCACCCAATCCCCCCAAGGGAATGATGCGTAGTGTTCCTTGACCCATTGCCTTGTTCGTCGCCGTATCATTTGTGTTCTTCGCTCTTTTCCGTACTGACGAGCGTGAACGTGACACGCGTGAAGAGTGGGCAACATTGCCGGTTACCCCTCTTTTCGTGGCAGGCGCTGATTCCGGCGCCTTATCGCGATCCGGCTTATTCGTATTATTTTCCAAACTTTCGACCTCTCTTATCTTTCTTATATGATTTGCGCATTTTGCGCATTTGTTTCAATGTAAATCTCATCTTTGTCATTGTCATTTAAGTCTTGTATGCATCATTTAAAGTTTCGTCCGTCATCATTGTAAATCCGTCATAATATACGGGCAACAACCGTCTCATTAAACGGAAATACTGCACGATACCATCGGATTGCTGACCAATGCGCCTCAATCTCCGCGCGAGCGGATATACCGCATGCTTGACAAAGCACTATACAACCTGCATGTCTATATGCTACCGCAAACATCCCATTCATGCAACCTGCGCATAAACGCACAACCCTACATACGACGCTGATATAAAACACGTCACGGGTGTGTTTTAAGGTCAACATCGGATGGCGGTTGTTTGATATTCGCATGAAAAGCCTGTTCTTTGCCGCTGCAACAGGCATTGATTCATCTACGGTTCTATGAGCAACCCTTGCTAACAAAGAAATCTTTGCCGATAAGTCAAGGACTTATTATAGAATGAACTTTCTCAGTGAGGCAACGTCGAATTGCTGTTGCATGCGCTGTTTAACAAAGTCGCTGTCAACAAGAACCTCTCCGTCGAGTTGATCTGCATTGAAGGAAGTTTCTTCCAAAAGTTCTTCCATGATGCCGTGCAAACGTCGCGCGCCCAAGTTCTCGCTGTTTTCGTTGGCCTCAAAAGCAAAATCCGCAATGGCTTTGATTCCGTCATCCGTATATCTGATGAGCACGCCTTCCGTCGCCAAAAGCGCAGCGTATTGCTTGGTCTGTGCATTTTCAGGTTCGGTTAGAATGCGCCTAAAATCCTCTGCTGTCAGGCTGTCCAACGTCACGCGTATGGGAAATCTTCCCTGCAGTTCGGGTATAAGATCTTCCACTTTGGCAATATGGAACGCGCCGGCTGCGATAAACAGCATATGATCCGTTTTGCACGGACCGTATTTTGTATTGACCGTGCTGCCCTCCACAATGGGCAGTATATCGCGCTGAACCCCTTCGCGGGATACATCCGGACCACTCCCACCACCGGATTGCCTGCCGGCAATCTTATCGATCTCGTCTATAAACACAATGCCTTCGTTTTCCGCACGTTTGAGCGCTTCTCCATTGATATCTTCTCGATCCACCAGTTTGTCCGCTTCCTGCTGTTCGATGATTCTACGTGCCTCGGATATCTTGACACGGCGGATCTTCGTCTTTTTGGGCAAAATGCCTTCGAGCATATCACCCATATTCAAATCGATGCCCATCGAACTCATATCCATGCCAACTTTTGGCTTATCCTCCACCTCGATCTCAACCATCTGATCTTCCAAAAGACCATTTTCAAGCTGCATCTGCACCGCATTGCGGGTGGATTCGCGCAACGATATCTCCTCCGGGGTCTCTTGTATAGCGGGCGCGGTGGTTTGTTGGGGTGCAAACAGTGCAAACGGAAATTGTTGCGGGCTTTTAGGCGGTTCGGGTTTCTGATCCTTGGGCATCAACAGATCCACAAGGCGTTCCTTCGCAGCATTTGTCGCCAAATGTGACACGCCGTTTACCCGCTCTTCCCGCACCATATGTATCGCGGCTTCTACAAGATCGCGAACGATGGACTCAACATCGCGTCCAACATAGCCGACTTCTGTGAATTTGGTCGCTTCCACCTTTACGAAAGGCGCATGAACAAGCTTTGCAAGGCGGCGGGCGATCTCTGTTTTGCCAACGCCCGTCGGCCCAATCATCATGATATTTTTGGGTATGATCTCGTCTGCCATTTCGGCGGGGAGCTTGTTGCGGCGATAGCGGTTTCGAAGCGCTATCGCAACCGCACGCTTTGCCCTATTCTGCCCTATGATGTATCGATCCAATTCCTGTACTATTTGTCTCGGCGTCATCTCCGACATGGTTATGCCTCCTCCACGGTGATGAAATGGTTGGTAAATACACAGATGTCAGCCGCGATCTCGATGGATTTGTACGCAATGTCATGGACGCTCAGATCCGTGTTTTGCGAAAGTGCACGAGCGGCCGCCAACGCATAATTCCCGCCGCTACCGATAGCGGTAATCCCGTCATCAGGATCGATGACTTCACCGTTGCCCGAGAGTACATACAATTCCGATCCGTTTGTGACGATCAGCATAGCTTCCAAATTCTTTAAAATCTTGTCGCTGCGCCAGTCCCGGGCCAGCTCCACAGCGGAACGAAGCAAACTGCCACTGTACTGTTCAAGTTTTGCCTCGAATTTTTCGCTCAATGTAAATGCGTCCGCCACGCTGCCTGCAAAACCGGTAATGATCTTTCCGTGATATATGCGCCGCACCTTGACGGCGCTTCCCTTCATGATGACCTGCTGTCCCATGGTGACCTGCCCGTCACCCGCCACCGCACAGGATCCGTTGCGTTTGACGGCCACAATGGTCGTCCCCTTTAATTCCATGCCTTCTACCTCCTAGATGCCACTGGCAGCCAGCGCCGCCTTAAGTTCCGCATCGGCGCGTTCGGACAAGCGCCGCTGCCTTTGTTTCTTATTCTTAATGCGCTCCTCTAGCGGCGCTATGATAGCAAAGTTGATGTTCATCGGCTGATAATCGGTACCCTCATAGGCACTCACGTAATGCAACAGGGCGCCCATCGCCGTTTTGGTATTGAAGCTGGGTAGCCTTTTGCCAAGCAGTTCACGGCCCATAAATAGTCCCGCCAGAAGACCTACAGCCGCCGATTCCATATAGCCTTCCACGCCCGTGATCTGTCCCGCATATTTTATGCGCGGTTCTTTAATCAGCGACAGTGTACCATCTAGCGTGTTGCTTGGCAAATAGGTATTGCGGTGCATCACGCCGTAGCGCACATATTGTGCGTCATGGAGTGCCGGAATCAGCGCAAATACGCGCTTTTGTTCACCGAATGTGAGATTTGTTTGAAATCCCACGAGGTTCCACATACGCCCTTGTGCATCCTCACGGCGCAATTGCACCAGTGCAAACGGCCATCGTCCCGTCTTGGGATCATCAATGCCCTTTGGGCTCATCGGTCCAAATAAAGGCGTTTGAAATCCGCGGGCAGCCAATACTTCAATTGGCATACATCCTTCAAAATGCGCCGCATCAAATTCATGCAGTACCGCGCGTTTTGCACTTGTCAACGCGTGGTGGAAATCCCCGTATTGCTCGCGTGTCAATGGACAATTGATATAGTCGTTGGGCTGATCGTACCGGCCGCCATAAAACGCATGCATCATATCGATGCTTTGTGCGCTCACGATGGGTGCGGCGGCATCGTAAAACGACAGCGGCTCACCGGTCAATCGTGTGATATCCTCCGCAAGCGCCCCATCCGTCAATGGACCGGTCGCCACAATGACCGGGATATCCCGTGGGATCGCTTTGATTTCCTCATGAACCAAACGGATATGCGGATGGCTTTCAATGAGCTCTGTCATTTCTTGTGAAAAAGCAATCCGATCGACGGCCAGCGCACCGCCCGCCGCAACACGCGTTTTATCTGCGCATTGCATCACGGCTGATCCCAACAGGCGCATTTCGCGTTTTAGTATGCCGGCTGCGCTGTCCTCCCGCATGGCTTTGAGCGAATTGCTGCATACCAGTTCCGCCAACGTGTCCATATGATGCGCAGGGCTTTTGCGCACCGTCTTCATTTCGTACAGTGTGACGTCGACGCCCCTGTTTGCCAAAACAAGGGCAGCCTCGCATCCAGCAAGCCCGCCGCCTATCACCACGCAATCAAGCATTGTCGTTATCCTCATTTGGGAATTCACGATGATTGCAACTGAGACACTCGTGGTATTTGACGCGGTTTTTTCCGGTCTTCAATACCATATTTGAACCACAGATTGGGCATTTGTCCTCCACGGGTTCGTACCAGGAAACATAGTCGCACTGCGGATACTTTTCGCATCCAAAGAACGTACGTCCCTTTTTGGATTTCTTGCGTACCACCTTTGCTCCGCATTTTGGGCAGGGTGCATCCACATTCTCAACCAACGGTTTTGTGTTTCTGCATTCGGGGAAGTTAGGGCAGGCCAAAAACTTTCCGTAACGTCCACTTTTGATCACCATCATCGCGCCGCACTTCTCGCAGGGTATATCCGTGGGTTCCTCCGGCATCTTGACCCTTTCGGACAGTGCAGCCTTGTCCAGCGTCTGTGCAAACGGGCCATAGAACTCCTCCAGCGTATGCTTCCAATCGCTGCCATCCTCCACCGCATCCAGTTTGGTTTCCATCTGTGCGGTAAATTCCTCGTCAACGATGTCTTCAAAATTCGCAATCAGCCAATCCGTCACAACAAATCCCAGTTCGGTGGCCCGAAGTTGACGGCTTTCCCGTTCGACATAATCGCGATCTATGATGGTTGAGATGATGGATGCATAGGTGCTGGGGCGTCCTATACCCCGCTCCTCCAGCGCTTTGACCAGCGTTGCCTCACTGAAATGGGGCGGCGGTTGTGTAAAATGCTGTTGCCTATCAAGGTTTTTAAGTAAGCAATTTTGACCTTCAATAAGTTCGGGCATACGCTTTTGAACCTCATCTACAGCCTGATCGTTCCCTTCGGTATACAGAATCCTGTATCCTTCAAAACGCACGATTGATCCCGTTGTCCGGAACAGGAATGCGCCACCGACAATATCGGCGGTCAAAGTATCCGATACTTCTCCTGTCATCTGACTGGCAACAAAACGGTTGTAAATGAGTTCGTACAGCCTGTATTGCTGCGCCGACAGGCTGTCCTTTACGCTTTGCGGTGTACGTGCGAGCGATGTAGGCCGGATCGCCTCGTGGGCGTCCTGTGAACGCCTGCGGTTGATGTGTTTGTTCGGTTCCTTTGGCAGATAGTCCGTGCCAAACCGTTCTTTGATATAGCTTCGAACTTGTTCCAGCGCTTCGTCTGATATCCGAACGCTGTCCGTACGGATGTAAGTGACCAAACCCACAGCGTCATTGCCCTCGATTTCAACACCTTCATATAGCTGCTGTGCCAGCCGCATGGCGTTGGCCGGTGTAAAGGACAGCTTGCGCGACGCTTCCTGCTGCAGCGTGGAGGTGGTAAAAGGCGCGGGCGCTTTTCTCGTACGCTTACCCTTTTTAACCCTATCTATGCGATAGGATTCTTTTTCAATACGCTCACAAAGCGACTTTGCCTGTTCTTCGTCGCTGATCTCAGCCTTTTTATCATTGATGCGTTCCAAGGTCGAGGAGAATTCCTTTTCAGTGCCATCCTGTGTAAACGTGGCACCGATTGTCCAGTATTCCCTGGGCATAAAAGCCGTGATTTCTCTGTCCCGGTCACATATCATGCGCACGGCGACGCTTTGCACGCGGCCTGCGCTCAATCCGGTGCGTATTTTCTTCCAAAGCAACGGGCTGATCTTATATCCCACAAGCCGGTCCAGAACACGGCGCGCCTGCTGCGCGTTGACAAGGCCAATATCGATGGGTCTTGGCTGTTGTATTGATTTTTTAATGGCGCTTTGCGTAATTTCATTGAACTCAATGCGGCAAGGCGACGCCACATCTATGTCTAGCAACCGCGCAATATGCCAACTGATGGCTTCACCTTCCCGGTCTGGGTCTGTGGCCAACAAAACGTGTTGTGCGCTTTTGGCGATATCTTTGATGCTTTTGATAAGCGAAGCCCGACCCTTTACGTTGACATAGTTGGGTTCAAACCCATTGTCGACGTCCACGCCAAGTTTCGTCTTGGGCAAATCGCGAACGTGTCCCTGGCTGGCCATCACGTGATAGGATTTGCCCAGAATCTTCTCAATGGTATGAGCTTTGCTGGGAGATTCTACGATAACAAGTGTGCCCACATCTTTTTTCTTTTTCGTTTTCTTACCAGTGTTTTTTTTGGCGGAAGCTTTTTGAGCCGTACTCTTCTGTTTCGAAGAAGCGGTCTTGGAAGCGGAGCCCACTTTGTTTGCTGTTTTGTTTTGGCTCGCTTGTTGGCCGTCCTTTTCGCCCGGCCGGCTTGTTTGCGCCATGTTTCCCTCCCGTATTGTGTTCTATCTTTCCAAAAGGGCAAAGAGCTGCCCCGGTAATTGTTTTATTATTCCGCGAATCTCCATCAATGTCAAGTGACCCAGTAATGTGCCTACGTTTTCGCCACATTCCTTTGCAAGTTCCTCAAGATACATGTTACCAGGCGATAGTGCATTATAGACCTTCAGATCCAACTCGCTTAGCTCCGGGGTTACCGGTTTACCGCCCGCCTGTTGTGTGAAGCTGGGTACCCATGCAAAACGGTTGAGAATATCAGCTGCTTCAAGTATTGGTGACGCGCCGCAAAACAGCAGTGCATTGCTACCGGCCGACTGTGGGGACGTGATGTTGCCCGGCACCACAAACAATTCCCGCCCCTGATCCATGCAAAGGCGTGCTGTAATCATGGCACCGCTTTTTTCGGGGCATTCCACCACGACGACACCTTTGCACATACCACAAATGATCCGGTTTCGCTGCGGAAAATGATGGGCCAACGGCTTCGTGCCTGGAAAGTATTCCGAAATGGCCACGCCATGATGACAGATTTCGTGATACAGTTCCTGGTTTGCACTTGGATAGATCACATCCACACCGCAACCCAATACGGCCACAGTAAGCCCCTTGCCTTCCAGTGCACCACGATGCGCGTGGGCATCAATCCCATCCGCCATGCCCGATACAACGCATACGCCTGCTGCCGATAAGTCCTTCGCCAGCGCATACGCCGCTTGCGCACCGTACCGTGAATTTCTGCGCGTACCCACAACAGCGATCATTTTATCCTGATCCGGCGTATAATCTCCCATCGCATAAAGCAAGAGCGGTGCTTCATCGCCAAGATTGCGTAAAAGCGGCGGATATCCTTGGTCTCCGCATGCGTAGACCGTACATCCCATCTTCTCCACCATATCCATCAGTGCGTCGGGCGCTGTCGATTTCCTCGCAAGTAAAATAGCATCCGCCAAACGCTGCGCACGATGGCTAACGCCTTCTAGCGCATGAATCAAATCGGATCGCTTCGCGTGTTCGTATACGGCAGAGGCAGAATCAAAATATGTACACAGGGCACGCCTGTGCCTATCGTTGATTTCCCGTATACCGCTGAGCCAGATCATGTGCCTATTTTGCTCCATATCCCCGTCACCGCCTCCAATACGTGCGGTCAAGGCTGCGGTATTGCAGCGCTTCCGCGATATGCTGCGGCTTTATTTCATCGCTCTTGTCAATGTCGGCAATGGTTCGCGCCATTTTCAGGATTCGATCGTTGGCGCGCGCACTGAGTTTCAGTCGGGAAAACGCGCTGCGCATCAACAGCTCGCTCTTTTCGTCCAGTTTGCAGTATTTGTTTCGCAGCACATCCGTGAGCTGTGCGTTACAATAGATGCCATCGTTGCGATATCGTTTGATCTGTATGGATCGCGTTTTATTCACGCGTCCACGCACCGTTTTGGAGCTCTCCTGTGCCTTGTGCTCTGTCAATTTATCGTACGTAACGGGACTCAGTTCAACGTGCAAATCGATGCGGTCAAGCAACGGTCCGCTGATACGGTTTAAATACCGCTGAATTTGCGACTGCGTACACCGGCACTGCGGTGTACCGAAATGGCCGCACGGACAGGGGTTCATGGAGGCGACCAGCATAAACCGCGCCGGATAGGTATGCGTTGCATTGGCCCGGCTGACGGTGATCACGTTATCCTCCATCGGCTGTCGCAACGCTTCGAGCGCTTCATGGCGGAACTCCGGTAGTTCGTCCAAAAACAACACACCGTAATGCGCTAGGCTTACCTCCCCGGGATTGGCGCGTTGGCCGCCGCCGGTAAGCGCCGCCATGGATGCACTCTGATGCGGTGATCGGAAGGGCCGTTCGGTCATCATGCCTATGTCATGCCGCTTTGTGCCCGCAACAGAATGAATCTTTGTGATCTCCAGCGCTTCCTCAAACGTCAGATCCGGCAATATGCCCACAAGCGCCCGGGCCAGCATGGTCTTGCCCGTACCGGGTGGGCCGATCAAAAGGATGTTGTGCCCACCCGCCGCCGCGACTTCCATGGCGCGTTTGGCAAGAGTCTGTCCGCGTATCAGACTGAAATCCGTTGCGCTGTCCTGCATCATCGTCGTATTTTCCCACGACTGACGCGGCATCTTTTTTATATCGCTTGTACCGCTTAAAAACTCTACGACTTGTTTGAGATTATCAACCGCGTAAACGTCCATGCCTTCGATATACGACGCTTCCATCGCATTTTCTCTGGATAGGAGCAGTTTCTTGTGCCCGCGCATCAGTGCGTCAATGGCCATGGGCAAAATGCCGTTGACGGGCCGGATATCCCCGTTGAGCGACAGCTCCCCGATACAAACAAAGGATTGCACGGTATCCGCATCCAACTGTTCGGTCGCAGCCAGAATACCAAGTGCTATGGGCAAATCGTACAGCGTTCCTTCTTTTCTCACATCCGCTGGCGCTAAATTAATGATCAGGCGGCGGTGTGGAAAGGAGAACCCGCTGTTTCGTATTGCACTGCGTACCCGTTCCCTTGATTCGCGCACGGCGTTGTCCGGCAAACCGACCAGTTCGAATGTCGGCAAGCCGTTGTTGATGTCCACTTCCACGGATACGGCGTAGCCGTCAAGCCCCATCAACCCGTAGCTTGGTATGCGTGCTAACAACACATCAACCCCTTTCCATAGAGTGGTGTTTTACGAGAAAAACCACCAAGACGGCATCCATTGCATGAACGTCTGTGCAAAATCCCGGTTGATGGGCATTCCGCTCCACACAGGATAAAACAGCACAAACAACAGCACGGATGCGATGCCGATAATCCACGCCCAAGCAGGCATTCCCCGCTTTTTATGCAATCGTATAAGCGACGCCGTCAGCAGGATGATGAACGGTACACTGGCAAAGTAATGATAGATAAACGTTGCCCTCGTAATCAGTGTCCACGGCAAATATGCGGCGCCAAGGCAAATCAAGATGAACACATAGTTGCTGCGCATCTGCCCATTCACGCGCTTTTTGATCAATAGATAACACGTATAGAATACAGCTGCAAGTCCGCTCCACCATACGGCGGGATTGCCGAAGGACGCGATGGCCTGCATTGTACCCTCGGCCAGGCCAGTGCCCGAGAAATAATAGATGGGTTTAATAATCAACGGCCACGTGTACCACGCACTCTGGAACGGATGCGTTGCCGTGAGATTGTTGTGGTAGTTGAACATATAAGTTTGTATACCCCACACATCCTTGAGCGCATACGATTTTTCAGCGCACAGCAGATAGGGCAGATAGCTCAGGATATAGATGCCAACGGGAATGACGACAAAGAACACCAGACAAAACAGGCATGTCAAAACGGCATTTCTCCAGAATGTCCGGACCACTCTTTCGCAAAGGGCATTTTCCTCCTCTTGTGCATTGGCCAGGAACAGTTTTGCCCTGCGGTATTCCATATAGCGCATACCCAGCGACAGGAAGAACGTCACAGCAAGACCCAATCCCGCATACAGGCCGATCCACTTGCTGGCCGTACCCAGCCCGAACAGAACGCCAGACAGGCCAAGCGGTATCAGCGTCTTTTTCAGCCCGTCAACATAGAAGTTCATCTGCCAGTAGCGGAACATAAAATAACACATGGCGATGATGAAGAACACGCCATACACGTCGATGGTTGCAATACGGGTCTGCGCAAAGTGCATGCCATCCGCCGCAAACAAAAACGTTGCGAACGCCGCGCAACGCGTATCGCGCAGCAATCTCTTGGCGAATACGTACAAAAGTGGCAACATGAAGATGCCGAACAGTGTGCCCACAATACGCCATCCGAACGGATTCATCCCGAAGAGCCAGATACCGAACATGATAAACATCTTGCCAAGTGGCGGATGTGTGTTCTCGTACGGTGCAAAACCTTTTATATGCTCAAACGCCGTGCGGGCGTGGTATACTTCGTCAAAGTACATCTCGGTCATATAATCCGGCGACAGGTCGACGTATTGCTGTTCGTCGAACAACGCCATGGGATCGGATGTGGTTTTTGCCTGCATGGCCGCGACGGATTCAACGGGAATAACGTTGCCATCCACATCCAAAAATGCCATCTCATTGATCAGCACCTTGGCGTCCAGCGTCTTTATACGCACATAGCGCACGTCGCAGGAGAACATAGCGGTCTGCCAGGAGTACATGTCAAACCCACCGATTGTAAGCCGCGTGGCATGCGCAAAGCTTGTCCCATCAACGGAAGGGGTTAACTCAACTCGCCCGAGTCCAACGCCCGGATAATAATAGCAGTTGGCAATGTCCACGGGTTTGCCGAAGTCGACTAGTATGCTTTCCTCACTTTCCATAGGCCGCCAATAATTTTGCGGAACCTTCGTACTGCCAAGATTGATCAGAGCAACAAACGCATAGACCACAGTGATGGCACAAACAAGTATATAGTCAAACCGACACATTTTTTCGCCTGTCCTGTCGGCAATGCGAAGCACAAATGCCTTTTTGGGCGCATCATCACCCGTTCCGTTCGGCTCTGCGATGGCCATTTGGGTCGGTGCAACGTCCGGCATTTTTCGCCTTGTCCATGCATAGAAGGCATAGCCCAAACCAACGATGTTCAATGCGGAAATGAATATGACTTCAAACGAGAAGCCCATCAGCAGGCCGGAACTGTTGAAAAGCACGATACCGGAATTCAAAAACGTAACCGCCGTGGTCCATACCGAGCAAGACAAAAACCGCCGATCCTGTGTATCGACATACGCCCAAAGGAACAAGAAGATGCTGGGGAACAGATACCGCTCGTGCATGTTCTGTGAAAAGGCAAAGATACCCCACATCAAAATGGCGCAAAGCGGGATCAGCGCATGCTTTTCCCCGTCGCGCACATAAAGAATACCCACTGTGGCGCACATGATCACTATGGATCCCATGCCGATCTGTGCGGCCCTAAGGCCAAACAAAACGACCGTGCTGTCCTGCGCCCAGTTCATGCCCAACAGTGCATAGAAATTAAAGGCATTGACGCTTGCATACCGGTATAGGTTCGCAGCGTTTGTGTACAGATCCCACAACCATAGCGTACCCTGTCCCTTGGAGAACGGGAGCGCGACCAGAAGCAGCGTACCCACACCCGCCAAGATGCTCAGGCCGAGAGATTTAAACCCTTGCTTGGGATCTTTTACGATATCCACAGCGAACACGACAAACAACAATGGACCAAAGGCCAGCATCTGCGGCTTGACCAGAACGCCCAATACGAACAGCGCCGCACAGACCGGTTTATTGCCGCGCAGATAGAACCAGAGCGCAAGGGCGAGTATCAGCGTCAATATACTGTCCATTTGTCCCCAAATGGCGCTGTCCAACAACACCATCGGATTCAAAGCCATCAAAGCACACAGAAATAGGGATGCCCTTTCGCTAAATCGATTTTTGGCGAATCGATAGATAAGATAAGCGCAACCGAGGTCGGCGAGCATAGCCGGCAGTTTGACAAAGAGCGTAAACAGCGGATGACCGGCCACAACGCCAAACAGCTTGCCAAGCATGCCGCATACGTATAAGACGTACATATAACCAGGTGGATAGTCCGCCCAAATACCAGATGTATAGAAATCCGGTATACCGACATTGGCCAGCTGTTGCGCCCATGCCGAAAAGTTGTTGATGTCCGTTGGATGACCCCTATAACAGACCGCTAATATACAGGAGAGTACAAAACAACCACCCAGCAACCATCGAACGGGATGTTTTATTCTCAACGCCTTCTTTTTCTTCATGCGGGATACCGCGTACGCCACACCGGCATATACCAACGTCAGTATAAGCAAATAAGAAAAGCCGGTTATACCCTTCTCTTCTTGCGAGGCCGTTTCGTTTGCCGCCTCCCACGCCGTCCGGTCATAAAACCAGACAAATTTTGCGCCTTCGGGTATCTGATCGGCTCTGAAAAACTCCATCTGCGTAATCTCGACAACGCAATTCTGTACACCGGTGCTGTCTATGACAAAAGCGACAGGTAGACTCTGCTGCTCAGGCGACGTCCTCCCGTAGAGCTCAACCACCGTCCACTCGCTTTGTATAATGCTGTCGGATTGTGCCGAAGGATGGTCTTCGATGCGCGTCATTATGCTGCCGTTACCCTCTAAAATACGCGCACGGAAGCGTATGCCATAGTTATTTTCTCCTTGGAGGACAACATCTTGATCAAAGATCACATTGCCCAGATCTCCACAGTCGATGCGGGCCACCGTTCCATATTCGTCATGTTCGTAGGTTGAAAAAATGGCACCTTCGCTCAGTCCCCAGGCGTCAATGCCTCCAGTCGTATCCTCAAAGTACGTAAGGTTGTAAAAGAGGTTTTCATCGCCAACCGCCGCCATACCGCATAGTATGAACAACACCAGCGTCAAAACAATCAGCAATACCAAGCGTCGATAATGCAAACAGCCTACCTCAATTCGTTCCATATTTTGCCTTTATTATAGCATATCACACATCAGTACACACGGATAAAAAATGCATTTGCAATATGACAAATGCGGTTTTCCCGCGGATAAACCTCAATAACATCAAAGCGAACGAGACGATCCGTCCAATCTCGTTCGATCAAAAACTGTTGGGCAACCACCGCCATCGTCTGCTGTTTTTTTTGCGTTACCGCTTCGCCGGGCCATCCAAACCGGTCGCTGTTGCGCGTTTTAACTTCGACAAACACCACGGTATCGCCCTGCATGACAATTAGATCGATCTCGCCACGAGCAATGCGAAATCGCCGTTCCACAACGGAATAACCGTGATCCAATAGATATTGCTCGGCTTTTTTTTCACCCATTCTGCCGACGGATACATTACGGCTTTTCATACAAAATCCTCTTTAAAAAAGATAAGCGGTGAAACGGGCACGGACCCAAGCTTCGTATGGCATGAATGTGCGCCTTTGTACCATATCCCTTGTGTACATCAAAACCATAGCCGGGATACTCCTTCGCAAGTGCGCGAAGCAAGCCATCCCTGTGTGTTTTTGCGAGGATGGAGGCCGCCGCGATGGCATAGCTCTTCGCGTCGCCGTGGACGATGCCAACGCCCCGTGCTCCCAAACAAGTGGGATCCAACGCATCGATCAACAGGTAGCATTCCATTGTTTGTATGGCTTCATAGGCGCGCTTCATGGCCAGCTTTGTTGCATTGAGTATGTTGTATCTTTCTATCTCATCAACGTTTGCCATGCCGATGCCGTAGCACAGAGCCTGTTCGCGAATCAATGTTCCGATCTTCTCCCGCCGCTTCTCTGCGATCTTCTTTGAATCGTTGACCCCTTCGATGGGTTTTGAATTGTCAAGACATACACAGGCGGCCACGACAGGCCCTACCAAAGCGCCGCGACCCGCTTCATCCATACCGAACACTGGATGGTCGACCGTGTAGCAAGCATCAAAATCCGTCAGTTTTTTAAGTCTATCAATCTCCCTTTGATTCATCCGGACCGCCTTCCAGCGGCAGTTCCAGCGTGATACAGCCCAACTTTCCCTGCCTAAATTCATTGAGGACGATTACGGCCGCCCGCTCCAAGTCCGGTTCGCTTCCGCGCTGTATACAACCGCGTGCCATTGCTACGGAACGCAGGAGCGTCGGCGCATCATCCTGTGCACAATCGATTTTATATCGCTTTGCAAGCGCATCGGGGCTCACTGTTTTTAGGACATCTATCAGCTTTAACGCAAGTTCCAATGACTCCAGTACTTCGTCTCGTATCGCACCGATAAACGCCAAATTATAGGCTGTTGCTTCATCCTTAAACTTGGGCCACAGTACGCCGGGGGTATCCAATAACTCCAGGTTAGACGAAATGCGCACCCATTGCTGCCCACGCGTTACGCCGGGCGTTGAGCCGACTTTGGCTCGTTTTCCACCGGAGAGTATGTTGATTACGCTGCTCTTGCCCACGTTGGGTATGCCCGCAACGATGGCGCGCACCTGTTTATGAACGCCCTTTTGCGCCCATGCTTCAACCGCTTTGCTTGTCGCCTCGTCAACCGCCTGAAAGAGCGACTTGTGTTTGCCGCTTTTGACCGCGCAAAATGGAACGACAAAATAGCCGCTGTTCTTCAAATGGGCAACCCATTTTAAAGTGGCGGCGGGGTGCGCCAGATCTGCCTTGTTCAAAACAACAACGCGCGGCCTTTTGCCAAATAACTCGTCAAAATCAGGGTTGCGCGTTGCAGCAGGCGCACGAGCATCCAATATCTCTATGACGACGTCTGCAACCTGCAGCTTCTTTTGCATGTCCCGCTTGGCTTTGGTCATATGCCCGGGATACCATTGGATCAACAGGATTTCTCCTTCCTCAAAGAAAAAAAGGCGCATGCGCCTTTTATCTTTTTTCTCTTATCTTACTCGCCTTACCCACACGATCGCGCAGATAGTAGAGTTTAGCGCGGCGTACGCGACCGTGGCGTACCACTTCGATGTGGTCTACCCTCGGTCCGTTCAGTGGAAACGTACGCTCGACGCCGATGCCGTAGCTGACACGGCGTACCGTTATCGTTTCACGCGTGCCACCGTGCTTGCGGGCGATGACAGCGCCTTCAAAAGCCTGCAAACGCTCCCGGCTTCCTTCCACGACCTTTACGTATACGCGAACGGTATCGCCGATTTTAATCTCTGGCAAATCCGTACGCAACAGTTGTTTTTCGATGTTTCGGATAATTTCGTTCATCTGAGGTATTCCTCCTATGGTTCCATGCGCGCCTGCACATCAAATCTTTGGCATTATAGCATGTGCTTGCGGTTATGGCAAGTGATTGTCATGTACATATTGCTTTCTTTCCTGTTCGGTCAGCGCCGCATCAAGCAACAAATCCAAGCGCTTTTGTTTTGTGATTATAAGCGATTGTTCCCGCCGCCATTGTTCGATACGCGCATGGTCGCCGCTTAATAAAACTTCGGGAACCTTAAGCCCGCGAAAATCGCTTGGTCGTGTATATTGCGGATATTCCAGCAGTCCATCCGAAAAGCTTTCCTCCTGCGTGCTCTCGCAGCTACCCAATACACCGGAGATCAAGCGGGATACGCAGTCGATCAACGCCATGGCGGGTATCTCGCCGCCTGTGAGCACGTAATCACCAATGGATATTTCAACATCAATGCACTGGTCAATAATACGCTGGTCAATGCCTTCGTAATGGCCGCACAGTAGGATAAGTTCGCTTTCCTCGGCCAGTTTGCCTGCAAGTTCCATGGACATCTTTTCGCCCTTTGGTGAAAAGTATATCCGCTTGGCCTTGCCCGTGCCATCCGCCGTCGCCTGTTCGATGCAATCGAACACAGGCTGGGGCATCATCAGCATCCCCGCTCCCCCACCGAATGGATAATCGTCCACCTTCCGGTGTTTGTTCTTCGCATAATCGCGAATGTTATACAGCTGGATATCCATCAGTCCGTTATCAACAGCACGCTTGAGTATGCTCTCACCCAAAACGCCTTCAAACATGCCTGGGAACAACGTCAGTACGCTAATCCTCATCCACGCACACCTCGGACAATGCCTCTTCATCCAGTTCCATGATTCCCTGATCGACGTCCACGCTGCGTACCACTCGCTTAAGCGCCGGGAACAGTATGTGCGTCCCGTCAGCGCGCTCAACGTCGTATACGTCCACGCCGCCGGTTTGAATGACCTCGCGCAACGTACCTAGCTTCTTTTGATCCGCGTTCACGGCAAGTCCGATCAAATCAGCGATAAACCAACTATCATTGGGCAAAACAACGGCATCCTCGCGCGCGACACAAATGTAGGCGTTTTTCATTTTACCCACGGCTTCGCGCGTATAGTAACCTTCAAGATACGCATAGACCGCATTTTGGTCAAATCGGTTGACCGTGATTTTCGCATCGGTATAGGTGCCATTTTGTTCGATGATTACCTGGTTCAGGTTACTGTAACGATTCACGTCATTCGTCAAAGGCCGGATCTTCATTTCGCCCTTGATGCCTTGCGGTCGGACGATCAGACCTATGCGCAACACATCCCCTTTCATTCCACAATGTCCACGTTGTAGCGGATTTGAAGGTTTTCCTTGGCGGCAGCGGCTTTGACAACGGTACGTATCGCCTTCGCGATTCGTCCCTGTTTGCCGATGACCTTGCCCATGTCGTCATTGTTCACGCGGATCTCAATGGTGACCGCTTCATCCTTTTCCACGCGCTCAACGCGCACGTCTTCAGGATGATCCACCAGTGCCTTTGCGATATATTCCACAAGATTTTCCATGGTTTCTCCTTTACGCCTGAACGGTCCCACTCTTTTTCAACAGGGCCCGTACCGTGTCGGATGGTTGCGCGCCTTTGCTCAACCAATACTGTGCACGTTCGCTGTCCACTTTGACCTGCGCTGGGTCGGTGAGCGGATTGTAGAAGCCGATTTCTTCGATAAAGCGCCCGTCGCGCGGTGAGCGCGAATCGGATACGACAATACGATAAGACGGCGCCTTCTTTGCTCCCACTCTTTTAAGCCTGATCTTTACTGCCATGTGTTTTATTCCTCCTAGAATCTATCATATCTGTTATCTATCAAAAACGCACGTGCCTAAAACGGCATTTTAAATCCGCGTTTTCGCATCGTTTTGTTGCCGGTCATCTGCCTGAGCAACTTCTTCATGGAATTAAACTCGTTGATCAACCGGTTGATATCGCTAACCTGCGCTCCGCTTCCCTTTGCAATGCGTCTGCGTCGCGATGCATTGATAATTTCGGGGCGTTTGCGCTCCTTCAGCGTCATACTGTGGATGATGGCTTCCATCTTCATTGTTTTGTTCTCATCCAGTTGGGCATCGCCAATCTTGTTTTGCATGCCGGGCAGCATCGCCGCCACTTCGTCCATGCCACCCATTTGCTTGAGCTGCTGGAGTTGATCCAAAAATTCTTCCAACGTAAAATCCGCACGTTTGAGTTTTTGTTCCATTTGGGCGGCTTTGTCCATATCCATCGTTTCCTGCGCACGTTCGATCAACGTCAGCAGGTCCCCCATGCCCAGAATGCGTGACGCCATGCGCTCGGGATGAAAAACCTCCATCTGGTCAAGCTTTTCACCCACTGACGCAAATTTGATGGGTTTTCCGGTCACCGCACGCATGGACAGCGCCGCACCGCCGCGTGCATCCCCGTCTAGTTTGGTCAACACGATACCGCTCACAGACAACGCTTCACCAAACGCCTGTGCGATGTTCACCGCATCCTGTCCCGTCATGGAATCCACGACCAACAGCGTTTCTGTTGGTGCAACGGCCTTTGCGATATCCTTGATCTGTATCATCAGCGTTTCATCGATGTGCAACCGTCCCGCCGTATCCAATATCAGCGTGTCCCTCATGTCATCCTGTGCCGCTTTACGGGCCGCTTTTGCTATGGAAACGGGATCACTGCCGCCGCTATAAACAGGCACATCCACCTGTTTGCCCAATGTCTTTAACTGCTCTATCGCCGCGGGACGCTGTATATCACACGCAGCCAGCATAGGATTTTTTCCATTCTTTTTTAGGTATAAGGCCAGTTTGCCTGCAAACGTCGTTTTGCCTGCACCCTGCAGGCCGCAGAGCATAATCACTGTCGGCAGCTTGCTGCTCGTGAGTAACTTCACGTTCTGACCACCCATCAAGGCCGTCAATTCCTCATGCACGATCTTGATAACCTGTTGGCCGGGCGTCAGGCTTTTGAGCACTTCAGCACCCACGCACCTTTCGCTGATGCGTGCCGTAAATTCCTTGGTAACCTTGTAGTTCACGTCTGCTTCGAGCAGGGCAAGGCGTACCTGGCGCATGGCGTCCTTAACGTCGCTTTCAGACAATTTTCCACGGCCTGTGATCTTCTTGAATGTGGATTTAAGCTTTTCGCCTAGCGATTCAAAAGCCATTTACTGTCCCTCCCATTCTTTGATCAAAGCACTGATACGTACGCCGTATTCCTTCAGACCCCGTTTGTTCAGATCCGTTTGCAATGCATGCAGTCCGTTTCTCAGCGTCGTATACCGCGCTGCAAAATGGAGTTGCTTTTCCATCTGTTCCAGTGTCCGTTCAGCCCGTACCAGCGCATCACGGACACCCTGTCGGCTGATGTCCATAAGCTGTGCTATCTCGGACAGCGAATAGTCCTGATAACAAGAATATTCCATCAAAGATCGCTGATGATCTGTCAGCATCTGCCCATAGAAATCCAGCAGCAAGCCCAAATAGATCTTCTTTTCCATGTGAGGGCGCCCCTTAGATGTAAAGTGTTTTGCCTTTACACCATGCAATTAAAACACAAAATAAAAGCGCTGTCAAGCGCTTTTTATCGACGTATGGATTATAAAAACAGAGAGTTAGCGAAATCCTCTGCATTGAAGGGCTGCCAATCGTCCACGCCTTCGCCAGTACCGCAGTACCACACTGGTATGCCGTATTGGTGCGCAATCGCCAGCACAACACCGCCCTTGGCTGTCCCATCCAGCTTTGTCAACGCCAAACCGTCCACCTTGGCAATCTCGGAGAATACCCGTGCCTGCTCCATGCCGTTTAGGCCCGTTACTGCATCCAATACCAGCAACGTCACAACGCAACCCGAGAATTCCCGTTCGACCACGCGGCGCATTTTGGCAAGCTCCTCCATCAGGTTTTTGCGGTTGTGTAGCCGGCCTGCCGTATCACAGATTACGACGTCGCATTTTCGAGCTTTGCCCGCCGCGATGGCGTCAAATAAAACGGCGGCAGGATCGCTCCCCTGTGCACCGCGCACGATGCTTGTGCCCGTCCGCTGTGCCCAAATGGCCAACTGTTCCGCCGCCGCTGCGCGAAACGTATCGCCAGCGGCCAACATTACACGCTTGTTTTCGCGTTCGAACATCATCGCCAGCCTGCCGATGGTCGTGGTTTTACCCGACCCGTTTACACCCACCACCAACAGCAACAGCGGATATTGAAAATGCGGTCCGTCGTTTCGCATGATGTCCGCAGCAATTTGGGCAATCAACTTTTTAGCCTCCCCACCTTTGCGAGCTTTTTGCTGTTTGACGCGCTCACGGAGACACTCTATTATATACGTTGCTGTTTGAACGCCAACATCCGACAGGATCAGCGTTTCCTCCAAAGTTTCGTAAAATTCATCGTCAAGATCGCGTGAAAACAGCGCTCCCATCCTTTCAAACAATCCTTTTCTTGTCTTTTCGAGTCCCTTCATCTTTATCTCCCAACTATGCGAACTTCACGCTGACAGTCTTTGAAACGCCAGCTTCCTCCATCGCAATGCCGTACAGGTACGAGGCCGCTTCCATGGTCGATCGGCGGTGCGTGATGATGACAAACTGCGTATTCTCCGCGTACGTTTTAAGAAATTCAGCGAATAGGTGTAAATTCTCGTCATCCAAAGCAGATTCGATCTCGTCGAGTATGCAAAATGGCGTGGCATGCGCTTCAAGCAATGCGAAAAGCAGTGCAATGGCGGTCAGCGCTCGCTCCCCACCCGACAGAAGCGTGATGAGTTGTAGGTTCTTGCCCGGCGGTTGAGCTATGATATCGATGGGGCATTCCATCGCATGTCGTGGATCCTCCAGTACAAGTTCAGCTTTGCCGCCACCGAACAGATGTTTGAATATTCGGTCAAAATGCGTGTTGATGATGTCAAATTGCTCGACAAACTGCTGTTGCATTTGAACGGTCAGATCGTGGATCAGTTGCTCAAGATCCGCACGCGCCCGGCCCAAATCGTCCTTTTGTGTTGTCAAATAAACAAAGCGTTCCTCCACGCGGCGGTATTCATCGATGGCACCGCGGTTAACGTCACCCATGGCTCGAAGTTGTTCGCGCAGGGTTTGCACATCCCGCAATGCGTTTTTAATGTTTATATCCTGCTTGTAGGGCAATGCATTTGCATAAGTCAATTCGTAGTTTTCCCAAAGCCTCGATTGCATGTGCTCGAAATCCGATTCAAGGCGCTCCATTTGCGTCTCGATATGGAATTTCTTTTCCCGCTGCTCCATCATGACCGCGCGGTTCGTTCCCACACTTTCGGTAAGCTCGATGCGCCGCGCACATAGCGCTTCATGTTGAGCGGATACAGCACAGAGCGCAGCATTGTTTTCGTCCTCGGCGGCCTGTCTGGCCGCGCGTTCGTTTTGGATGCGCTCGATTTCAGCGCTGGCTTCCTGTTGTGCCTGCGCATTATCCGCAAGACTTTGCATCTCATTGGTAATGCTCTGGCGGATTCGTTCCATCTCCTGTTGCGCACGTATATTTTCCGTTTCATACGCTTTAAGTTCGCTGTTCTTAACGGCAAGATCCGCGCGTAAAGCGTTAACTTTATTTGACAATGCTTCCCGTTGAATACGCATGGAAGCGAGCTTCTTTGTATCCGATTCTATGGATTCGCGCAGCGTCTGTTCATCCTGAGGTTTACTGCTGTCAAGTTGCTCCATTTCGCGTTTTGCATTCTCGTGCATAGAGCCAATGCGCTTTGCTTGTTCCATCAACTGTTCATAGCTCGCTTGCATGCGCTGTCTTAACGTTTTGGCAGATTCAAGTCGCTCCATAATCTGGCGCAGATCTCCCTGTTTTTCATACAATTCCGTCCGCTTTCTCTCAGAATCGGTTTGCAATTCGCTGACAACTGCCTGGATCTTCTGATGCTGCGCTTCGGTTCGTTGTTGTGCTTCCCGTGCTTCTGCAAGCGACTTTTGTGCTTCTTTGACAAGCCTGTCCCTTGCAATCAATTTGAACTCCCGTACACTGCCGCCCGTCATGGCGCCACCGGATTGGAGGATATCCCCGTTGAGCGTCACACAGCGGAACGAAAACGAGCATTTTTTTGTCAGCGCAATACCCGCATCGATATTCTCCACGATCATGGTGCGGCCCAGCAAATACGCTACACTGCGCTGTGCAGCTTCGTGATGACCGATCATCTCGCTGGCGATACCCAACACGCCGTCTCCGACCAATCGTGTTCGTTCCGTGACGGAGAACTGACGTACATGTAGGGATTGCTGTGGCAAAAAGGTAACGCGTCCATATTGATTGGCGCGCAGGTACGCGATCAACCGTTTGGCCGTTTGTTGGGAATCCACCACGATGTTCTGTAAACTGCCGCCCAATACCTGCTCAACGGCCGTTTCAAATCGTTTTGGTACGTTGAGCAACCCGGCCACCGTACCCAATACGTCGGTATTATCCGTGCGCTTTTGCCCGATATCCTGCATGAGTCTTTTCACGCTGTTGGAATACCCTTCAAAATCACGCAGCAATTGTGTCTGGGCCTTTAGGATGTTTTCACGGCGGTTACATTCGCCTTGTGCCAACACCAGCACCTGTCGCGCCTTTTCCAATCGCTGTTGCGCATCCTCGAGTTTGTTCTGGATATGCTCATACGCCTGTTGTATGCCCTTTACGGCTTGCTTACAGGCATCCAAACTCAGGTTCGTTGCATCGATCTGCGCCTGGATACTCTCCAATTCCTCACGGGCTTGGGCTACACGCTGCGCCATCTCCTGTTCGCGCTCCTGCGCCTGTGCCCGCAACGCTTCATTACGGGCCAGTTTTGCCTTTCTCAATGCCTCGAAATCAATATTCTCCAAAAGCAGGCTCTTCTGTTCGTCCAAACGGCTCTCCCATGCGTTTAAATCACGAGTCAACGCATCGAATTGTTTTGTTGCCTGTTCGTGTGCTTGCTCTAGTTCTATTATCCGTGACGCTGATACGGTATCCGCTTTATCAGATCGCGTATCAAGGTTTTCCTGTTGTAGACGCAAGGCATCGATATGCTGATGCAATCTACTCTGTTCCTGCGCAAGGAATTCCAATTTTTGCCGTGACAATGCCTCGAGGCCCTCTGCACGTTGCAACACCGCGTTGATATCCATCCGCTTCTCACGAGCCCGGTTCAACAGATCATCCACGACCTGGAGTTTATTCTCCAGCGTATCCAGTTCCATTTGATCGCTGTGAATGGATTTTCGACACGCGTTCTCTTCGCGCTCGACCTTTTGTTTATCGCCACCAAGCGATTGAACACGGGCTCGGTTCCGGCCATACTGATGCAAAAAAAGATTTATATCCAGCATCTTGAGCTTCCGCTGATATGCTAGCGCCTGCTCCGCTTGCTCTTTTTGCTCGCGCAATGGCTCAAGCGATTGCTCCAGCTCGGCCAGAATATCTTCGATGCGAACAATATCGCTTGCAACGCCATCCAGTTTCCGCCTAGCTTCCCCGCGGCGGATTTTGTATTTCATCACACCGGCAGCTTCCTCCAACGCCTCCCGCCGTTCATCACCCTTGGATGACAGGATTTCCTCAATACGGCCTTGCCCGATGATGCTGTATCCTTCCCGGCCCACGCCAGTATCGTAAAACATCGCCTGTATGTCGCGCATACGGACGATTATATCATTGATCAAATAGGCGCTTTCTCCATTGCGGAACAACTTTCGCGTTACCGCTACTTCGCTGGTGGGTAGTGGTAAAGTTTCATCCTCGTTGTCAAACACAAGTGTGACCTCGCACAGCGATGTGGGTTTGCGGGTGGTCGTTCCGTTGAATATAATATCTTCCATCTTGGTACCACGCAGCGCGCGTGCACTCTGCTCGCCCAAAACCCAACGTACGGCGTCGGCTACGTTGCTTTTGCCGCTCCCGTTCGGCCCGACAATCGCCGTAATCCCGTCGGAAAGCGAGAATACCACTTTGTCCGCAAAGGACTTGAAGCCCATGATATCAATGTGTTTCAGCCGCAATCAAAGCACCCCTTCCAGCTCCATCAAAAAGCCCGCGCACCGCGGGCAAACCTAGCAAAAATCACGCCTTTGTATCCTTTTTGTTCTGCAGCATTATAGTCGCATGCTCCGCTGCTCTCTGCTCTGCTTCCTTTTTTGTTCTGCCCGTGGCGTTACAAAGTAGCCGATCCCCTATTAAAACGCCGACCGTGAACAGTGGCGCATGCGGCGGGCCCTCTATTGCTATCGTATCGTATATCGGCGGATCCAGCTGATTTTTTGCGCATATTTGTTGGAGCATAGTCTTGTGATCTTGACCGCCTCCGTCGTCGAGTGCAGATTGCACCGCATCTTTCAACACATGCATAACGCATTCGCGTACGGCGTCAAAGCCGCCGTCCAAATACACCGCTCCCAAAATCGCCTCCATAACATCCGCTAGAATCGACGGCTTGTCCCGTCCGCCCGTGGCTTCCTCTCCCTTGCCAAGCAGGATGAGCGGACCGATTCCAATGGCATGGGCCGCTCTGGCCAACGACCCCTCACACACAACGCTGGCGCGCATACGCGTTAGGTGTCCCTCGTCCACGTTTGCATCGCAATACAACCGTTCGCTGATCACGAAATCCAATATAGCGTCCCCGAGAAATTCCAAACGCTGATTGTTTTGCCCATAAACGCCGTTATAGCTGCAATGTGTCAATGCAAGGCTAACAAGCATCGGATCTTCAAACCGGTATGCGAGCGCCGTGTACAGCATTTCCGCCTGCACGATTGTAAGCATCGTATTCGTCATTCCTTGTGTGATGCAATGTAATCCACAATATCCTGTACGGTTGTAAGTTTTGGCATGTCATCGTCCGGAATCTCTATATCGAATTGCTGTTCCATCTCCATCACCAGCTCAACGATGTTCAGTGAATCGGCTCGCAAATCCTCTACCAAGCGGCTTTCCGGTTTAATTTCGGACGGATCCAGCTTCAGTTCCGTCGCGATCATTGTTTGTGCCTGTTCAAATAACATAGTAACTCTCTCCCATCAAAATAAATAAAATTATTCCATTTCTTTATGATCCGAAGGGGTTCCCATTGCCCCCATATCAGCTTCTATGATTGCCGGCACACGTTCCTTGACCATTTCCTGGCATTGGCGCAGCGCATTGTAGAAAGATTGACTGGTGCTGGCGCCGTGCGCTTTGATGATGCACTTTTTCACACCCAGAAGGGGTGCACCGCCGTGCTCCGTATAATCAAGTTTCTTGCGAAACTCTCCCAACGTGGATTTTAACAACATGCCGCCCATCTTGCTGCGCTTGTTCTGCATTATGGCATCCTTGAGCATACTCGTCATGGTCTTTGCGGTGCCTTCTATGGCTTTGAGCGCAACGTTGCCCACAAATCCGTCGCACACGACAACGTCCACATCCCCCGATAGCATCTCACGCGCTTCCACGCTACCCACAAAATTCAGCGGCATTGTCTTGATAATTTCATAGGCGGCGCGTACCAACGAATCTCCTTTATGTGCCTCCACACCGTTGTTTAACAGGGCTACGCGCGGTTCATGAATATGCAATACATGCTGCATATACACCGAACCCATCAGCGCAAACTGCGCCAACCATTCCGGCTTGCTGTCCACATTGGCACCACAATCTATCAGCGCGACCTGTCGATTGTTGATCGTTGGCAGCAGCGGGGCCAGCGCAGGTCGCAGGATGCCGGGGATGCGCTTGACCAAAAGCGTAGCGCCAGCCAGTACCGCACCTGTGCTTCCCGCCCCTACGAAACCGTCCGCTTCGCCGTTGGCAAGGAACGTTAAAGCTTTGACAACGCTAGCTTCCTTTTTATGGCGAATTGCCGTTACCGGCGCTTCGTCGTTTCCGATGGTGTCACCGGCGTGTACTATATGCAATCGCCCAGGATCGCAAATGGCTCCCTCAATGTGTTTGTTGAGGACATCCTCATCACCAAACAGAGTGAGATCCAGCTGGGGATAATCCATAACAGCTTCAATACATGCCTTCACTATGCATTGCGGGCCCTGATCCCCACCCATGGCATCGACGTTTAATTTAATCATATGATCATTCCTTTTAGCACGATGAAAATTGGATGTATAAAACAATTATACTCAATTTTGATGCCAGCGACAAGGCATAACGAAAAGGGCGCCATACCGGTCGCCCTCATTTTTCATTATTGCGCTTTAGCTTGCCTTTTTTCTTCCTGAGTCGTGAGCACCTTGGATCCCTTATAGTATCCGCAGCTCTTGCAAGCCCTATGCGGAATCACCGGTTTTTTACACTGCGGGCACACGGATACGGTCACCGCGGGCGCATTGTCATGTGTTCTGCGCTTATCGCGCCTTGTTTTGGATACGCGTCTTTTCGGAACGGCCATCGTTACACCTCCTTGGGTAAATCTAGCTTTTTCAGCACCGAAAACGCGTTGTTTTGGACGGGCTCGCACCCGCATTCGTTTTCGTTTCTGTCAGTACCGCAAATCGGGCAGAGGCCTTTGCAGTCCTCGCGGCAAAGAACCCTCAACGGCAATGCCGTCAAGGCAGCCTCATGCAAAGCCAGCGACAGGTCAATATCATCGCCGACAAAAGAATAGATTTCCTTGTCTTCCCCGGATACGTCCTCGCGCGAAAACCGCTCCTCTAACGGAATGTTCATAATAAATCGCACAGGTCGAATGCACCGGGCACATAGGGTTTTCGCCGTGAAAGTCAATGTTCCTTTGACCAGGAACAATTCGTCCCCGATACAAGAACATTTACCGGTGAATGTGGCCGCACCGACAAGTTCGAACGCCTCGGGCATAGCCAACGTCTCTTCTCCAGACACGATTATGGTCCCGTGTTCAACGTCCGCTTGATGTACATGAATGATCATACCAATCATCCTTTCACAACATCAAAGGATTATACCGATACGCCATTGCTTTGTCAAGATTGTACTGCGCACAGTTCCTTTGTATCGCGTGCGATCATCAGTTCTTCGTCGGTGGGTATAACGAAAGCGCGCACACGGCTGCCCGGTTTTGTGATTTCCCGCTGTCCGCGGCCATCGTTTGCCTCAGGATCAAAATCCACGCCAAGAAACCCCAAGTCCTCAAGGATATGGGCACGCATGGAACTGTCGTTTTCGCCGATGCCAGCCGTGAAGACGAGACAATCCAGCCCGCCCATGGCCGCCGCATACGCGCCGATATACTTCTGAATGCGGTATGCGAACACCTCAAGCGCCAGTTGCGCGCGTTTGTTCCCGCCGTCCGCCGCCTTAGACAAATCCCTGAAATCACTGGAAACGCCGGATATGCCCAGAACACCGCTCTTTTTATTCAGGTAAACATCGATATCCTCAATGGTCATGCCCGTCTGTTCCATCAAATATTTGATGATGGCGGGATCCATGTCGCCGCTGCGTGTGCCCATTACGAGCCCTTCCAACGGCGTTAATCCCATACTGGTATCTACGCACTTTCCATCCACAACGGCTGCGATGCTGCTGCCGTTGCCAAGATGGCAGGTGACGATCTTAGTGTCCTTTACACCACCCAACAATCCCGCGGCTTTTTGGGAAACATACCTGTGAGATGTCCCGTGAAAACCGTACCGACGGATCCGGTATTTTTCATAGGCCTCGTACGGCAGACCGTACATATAGGCTTTGGACGGCATCGCCTGATGAAACGCCGTATCGAACACCGCTACCTGCGGCACGCCCGGCATAGCCTTAATGCACGCCTTAATGCCCATGATGTTGGCCGGATTGTGCAGCGGCGCCAGATCGATGTTGTCCTCGATGGCCCTGAGCACTTCGTCCGTGATCAATTGAGAATCGGAGAACTGCTCACCCCCGTGCACAACGCGGTGACCCACCGCGCCTATCTCGGACAGATCCTCGACGACGCCGTGGTCTTTGTCCGTAAGCACCTCAATGACCATCGCAATGGCCTCATTGTGATCCTTCAGATCCCTTTGTACTTCAATACTCTTACTGCTGTGGTGTTTCAAAAGACCGTTTGATATGCCGATCCTTTCGACCAAACCCTTGCCGAGCACCTTTTCGGTATCCATATCGATCAACTGGTATTTTAAGCTGGAACTCCCGGCATTGATAACAAGAATATACACATTTTCCTCCTATTTGACCGCCTGTGCCTGTACCACAGTGATGGCAATGACCTTCATTACATCGTCTGCCACACAGCCGCGCGACAGGTCGTTTACGGGTTTGGCAAGTCCCTGTACGATGGGTCCAAGCGCTTCCGCTTTTGCCAGACGCTGCACCAATTTATATCCGATGTTACCCGCGTCCAGATCCGGGAAGACCAATACGTTCGCCTTGCCCCCAACCGGGCTGCCCGGCGCTTTGCTCGCACATACCGAGGGAACCACCGCTGCGTCCACTTGCATTTCACCATCCAGTTTCAAGTGCGGAGCAGCCAATTTGGCCAAACGAGTCGCCTCGATAACCTTATCCACATCCTCGTGCTGCGCGCTACCCTTTGTCGAGAAGGACAGCATTGCGACCACGGGATCCATCTCGCACAGGAAATCCGCCGTATCGGCGCTCGCGATGGCAATGGCTGATAACTCCTCCGCCGTCGGATTCATCATCATGCCACTGTCTGCAAAAATAAAAGTGCCGTCGTGTCCCATGGACTTGTCCGGCACCGTCATAACAAAAAATGCGGACACCGTACTGATGCCCTTTCTCGCTTTGATAATCTGTAAAGCCGGACGGAGTACGTCGCTTGTCGCATGCGCCGCGCCAGCAACCATACCGTCGGCCACACCCAACTTTAGCATCATCACGCCGTAATACAGCGGATCGTTCACCATCTCTCGCGCCTGTTCGAACGTTACGCCTTTGTGCTTGCGCAGCTCATACAAGGCCTGAGCATATTCATCTTTCTTTCCAATCTCGTCTATATCAAGAATTACTACGCCCGACAGGTCAACACCATCCGCCAACTTAGTCGCTTCTTCCTCTTTGGCCAACAAGATGACGTTGGCAACGCCTGCCTTTGCCGCCATGCCCGCTGCCTGAACAACCCGTGGATCATAACCCTCGGGTAATACAATGGTACGCTTGTCCGCCTTTGCTCTTTGCATGATGCGCTCAGAGAACACCACTCTCGATCCGCTCCTTTCGATTAACCCCAAACCAGTATATAATTGTAACGCATTCGAAATGCATATGCAAGGATTTCCAGCCGTTCTTGTCCGATCGATTGGTAATTTGTTATAATCCTTGCAACAGGAGGGATTTCCATGCGCATCGCGGGCATTCTGTGCGAATATAATCCGTTTCACTGCGGGCACGAGAGGCAGATTCAAGCCGTTAAACAGCAAACGGATTTCTTGATTTGTCTGATGTCGGGTTCGTTTGTTCAGCGCGGAGAACCCGCCATTTTCGACAAGTTCACCCGTGCCCGTTGGGCACTTACGGCAGGAGCCGATGCGGTCTTCGAACTGCCGTGTTTATATTCTCTGTCCAGTGCAGAGGGTTTTGCCACGGGTGGCATGCGATTGTTTGAACAGATGGGCGTCGATACGCTGTATTTCGGCAGTGAATGCGAACTGAGTGCAATCCTTCGTCTAGCAGACGTATACGAATGCCAGTCGCCCGATTTCACCGAAGCGTTTCACCGTTTGCTATCCACCGGCATCTCCTATGCCGCAGCCAAGGAACGTGCTGCCCGCCTGAGTGCTTCGGATCTTCCGGACAACGCCTTTATGCGCAATGCTATGCTGGGCGTGGAATATGTGTTGGCGCTTAGAGGTATCGGCTCCTGCATTGAGCCGATCGCGTTAAAACGTTTTGGGGACGTATCGGCTTCAAATGTACGCAAGGAATTGTCGTCCCCGCAAAAAAAGGAGGATTTCTCATCCATGCTTACGGATTCGATTCCTTCCTATGTTTCACGCGATATTCCTTCCCTTCACCCGGTCACAGCCCAACAGATGTCTTGCGCGTTGCTGTACCGTCTGCGCACGATGGGAACGCAGGAATACACCGCCTTACCCGGCATCAGCGAAGGAATGGATAACCGCCTGCGTCATGCGGCGCATCAGGCCCAAAACTTTGAGGAACTGCTCAGCCTTTCGGCACACCGCCGCATGCCTTTGTCCCGTTTCAAGCGCACGTTGATGTGCGCCCTTTTGCACATTGATGCTACGACGCATTCAAAATACGCACAACGCGCACCCTCTTATCTGCGCCTTTTGGGCATGCGCACAGATGCCGCTTCCGTTATTTCACAGGTAAAGGAGCATTCGCCCGTGCCCGTTATAACGCAGCCCGCCCATCATCCTCTCGATAGGATGCTTGCTGCTGATCTGCGCGCCACCGACGTGCACGCCCTGTTCTGCAACCTTCCTGCGGGACTCGATTTTACAACACGGTTGATTACGCTTTGACAAAGAGCCTTTCTCATGTCCGCCTTTTATGCAAATGATATGTTTACCGCCTGTTTGATCCTATCCATATTTCGCAAAGCCGCTTCATAGCCCAATTCAATGCCACGTAGCGCGTCTACAGTGCTGTACGCAGCCATGGCAGACACTTCGGGGACAATGAGCACGTCCCCCTTGTCTATCTCTTCCTTCGCCACGATGGCGCCCATGAGCTCCTGAGTGCGCAAAAACACGTGCCAGATGGAGTCCTCCACCTTCGTCGGTTTGACGGCATGCAGGCCCACGTCCACAGCAATGACAACATCCGCGCGCATGGCGCGCGTATAGCTGACCGGTACGGGGGCGAGGATGCTTCCGTCTATGTAACGTACGCCTTCTATGATCTTTGGTTCGAACACTCCCGGGATGCTCATACTTGCGCGTACCGCCGGCGCCACTTTGCCGTTTTCAAACATCTTGATGCGCCCCGCCTCCAAATCCGTTGCCACACAGGAAAATGGGATCTTCATTTGGTCGAATGTATAGCCGTGGGTAGATATCCGGATCAATTCCTCAAATTTGTTGCCGCGAACCAAGCCCCTTCTCGGCACGGTGATATCCAGAAAATCCCGCGTTGTCAGATTTTGGCACAGCTTGGCAAACATACATATATCGCCACCGGCACAGTGTATGGCCCCAATGATGGCGCCCGCGGAACAACCGCATACGCAATCGATGGGAATGTTGTTTTCCTGCAAAGCCCTGATCACGCCGATGTGCGCAAATCCGCGCGCCGAGCCGCTGCCCAGCGCAAGACCAATTCTTGGCCGACCAACGATTTCGTTCATAACAAAACCCTCCTTTGAATAGGAACAAGTAGAACGAGGGGATGACGCCCATGAAATGGAGTAAACATGTCCTACCGGCAATGGTGCTTGTGTTTCTGTTGCTGAATATTCTCTACCCGGCACAGGCAGTGGCCGGCGCCAAACACGGACTTTCAATTTTTTTACAATCGGTACTACCCGCCCTGCTGCCGTTCTTCGCGGTGACTACCATGTTGGTGCGTACCGGGTTGGCGCACCGCATCGCGCGACTGCTGTCTCCCTTGATGCGGCCGCTATTCCGCCTACCCGGTGCCAGCGCCCTCGCGTTTGTCATCGCCTGTTTTGGCGGCAATCCGAACGGTTCGCGCATAACCTCCGAGCTCTATGCGGAAGGACTATTGACCAAAACGGAATCGGAACGCACCATAGCCCTGGCTTCCACGGCCGGCCCCGCTTTCATTCTCAGCGTTGTGGCGGGCGAGATGCTCCACGCGCCGCAATACGGATTGCTGTTGTGGGGCTGCCATATCCTTTCCGCCGTCGCAACATGCCAACTGTCCTCATTGATCGTGCCCAAGCGATCCGTCAGTAAGAGCGAAAGAAAACCCGCCATACGCGCTTCTCATCAAAACCACTCGCAAATCTTCATCGAAAGCGTTCGGGATTGTGCTTTGGCGTTATGGGGGGTCGGTGCCTTTATCATCTTTTTTTCAACGCTGACAACGTTGTTTCAGTCCGCCAACCTGTTTACCGTGCTTGCCAAACCGTTTTCCCTGGTATTGAAACCGCTTGGGTTTTCACCCCAGCTGGCGGAGCCTCTGCTCAAAGGTATTATGGAGATAACCGATGGATGCAGCGCGGTGAGCGCACTGCCCATCAGCGTTGTACAAAAGTTGCCCATCCTGTGTGCCATCATGTCCTTTGGCGGATGCAGTGCGCTTGCGCAAAATTACCTATTCGCCAGAAATTGTGGCATGCGCCTATCAAGGCTGACATTGTACTATTCTATTCAAGGCACGTTGGGGTTGTTCATAACCACCATCGCAGTACGCATCATTCCCATCGCCCAGGCAGCGTACGCGCCCATACCGCACGCATTCGATACGATGCTGTTCAGCAGCACCGTCTGGCTATTCGCCGCCATTGCCGTTCTTATGAGCCTGGGCATCGTTTTGTCTGTTGTGTCCTGTCTGTTCACAAGACACAACAAACACCACAAGGCAAGCCGCATCAAATCTTAGACGTTGTTGTCCACAGGCCGTTTTTCGTTCATGGACGCTAGGTTTTTGCGCACCACCTGCAGGTATTCATTGAGATAACTCTCCACATCGCGCATCACGTCCTCGACATACGCCCGTGCACTGGTGCGGATCTCACGCGCGTTGCTCTGCGCATTGGACATGATCTCTTTGGCGCGTTCATTCGCCGCCATCACGATCTGATCCTGCTCGCAGAGCTGTTCGGCACGAAGCCTGGCATGTGACAGGATATGATCGGCCTGCATTTGTGCGTCATCGAGAATACGCTGCTTGTCAGCCATAAGCTGTCTTGCCTGTTGAATCTCCACAGGCAGCTGGTTCCGCATATCCTCGATGAGCTCCAGCACACGGTCTGGATCCATCTTGTGCATGGAAGAAAAGAGCGCTTTTTGGCTCTGATCCACTTCTTCCTCCATTTGGTCGATCAAATCAAGCAGCGACATGGTAGCCTCCTTATGTATTGTATTTATTTGCAATGCGTTCTACGATGCAATCCGGAACCAGCATATCGATGTTGCCGTTGTACTTGGCAAGCTCCTTGATCAGGCTGCTGGATAAATAACTCCACTGTGTGCTGGTCATCAAAAAAATGGTTTCTATTTCTGGCGCTATGTGATTGTTGATACCTGCCATAGCAAACTCGGCTTCAAAATCCGACAAAGCGCGTAACCCGCGTACCACAAAACCGGCATTTTGTTGCCGCGCAAAATCCATCAACAATCCCTCAAATGCCATAATCTCGATGTTGGGCCTGCCGTCCACACAGCATCGGAGCATGTCAAGCCGCTCTTCAATGGTAAACAGCGGCGTTTTGTTGTCATTGTTCAGCACCGCAACGATGAGCTTGTCCGCTAATTTCTCTGCGCGCGTCATGATATCCAAATGTCCGTTTGTCACTGGATCAAAGCTGCCCGGATAGATTCCGATCACGTCCGTCCCTCCTTACAAGAATGGTAATGGCCCGTTTTCCGTAGCGTCTAGTTCTATCGCAAATAAGTCCTTCAATATCCCGTATTTTGATGGAGCACGAATGTTCACAAACGATGCGGCCATTTTGATCCAACAGAGGCAGGCAAGCGTTGATGGCTTGTACGTATACGTCCGCCGCATACGGTGGATCTAAAAAGATGATATCAAATATTTCGCCGTTGTGCTGCAAAATTCGTGCCGATTGCAAATAATCGCTTTGAACCACCTTCGAATCGGATGAAAATCCCAGCAATTGTGCATTGTTTCGCGCTATGGCCGCCGCCCTTGCGTCCTTATCTACCAATACGGCATTGGCCGCGCCGCGGCTGATCGCTTCGAGCGCATAGGCGCCGCTGCCGCAAAATAGATCCAGCACCCGCGCATCCTCAATGTACGGCTGCAGCATGCCAAACACCGCTTCACGTACCACAGCGGACGTCGGCCGCGTATTCCGTCCAAGCGGCACTTCCAATTTGCGCCCTTTTGCACAACCACCTATAATCCGTATCATTGTATTACATTTACGTGCAGCGGCGTAACCCGATCATTGCACACGATAAGCCGTTTGTCCGTACACACGGCATCCATCACAGCGTCGTGGGGTTCAAAGGGTACGCGCAGCTCTATCTGTACTTCAAAACACAGGCCGATTCGGATACAGGACAGGGACGATAAGAACCTGTCATAATAGCTTCCGCCGCGACCGAGACGATGTCCTCTTTCGTCAAATGCCACACCTGGTATAATCACAACGTCTATGATGTCCACGGGCTGTTCATAGCGGATATCCGGTTCGAGGGTACCGTACCGGTTGCTTAAAAGAATATCGTCGGGACAGTATTCCACCGGCACAATGCTACCATTGTGGATGACGGGTAACATCACGATCTTTCCGCGCTCCAGCAGCGTATCGACCAGCGCCCAAATGTCCGGCTCGTCCTCCATGGATGCGAATAACATCACAGCATTGGCATTTTTCACTTCCGTTGTCAGCATTGCATTTTGACTGGCCAACATGGACGCCATTTCTTTTTCTTGTTTGGTCATACGTCCAACACGCGACAGCACTGTTTTCCTTAACCTGCTTTTATCCTTCATTTGTATACTCCCGTGGCACTCTTTTTGATATTCCGACCAATACCTCGTAGTCGATACTGTCCATCCATACAGCAATCTCTGCAGCTTGAATCTTCTCGTTACCCTGGCCACCCATAAGCACAACTTCATCGTGCAATAAAGGTTTCTCGATATCCGTAACATCCACCATCATCTGATCCATACACACCCTGCCCACCACCGGGCACCGCTGCCCGTGAACCAGAACCTGTGCACGCCAGCCCATACAGCGCGCGTATCCATCGGCATAGCCGACGGGAATTGTCGCTATAATACTGCTCCTCTTTGCCGTGAACATACGGCCGTATCCAACTGTTTCTCCAGCATCGACATGATTGATTGCCCCGATTTCGCTCACCCATTTCAAGGCAGGCCTGTATTCGAACGGCATCGATACATCCATGGACGGTATGCATCCGTACATCGCGATGCCTATGCGCACCATATCGCCCGCAAGCTTTCCGTGCCGCAAAACGGCCGCGCTGTTGGAGACATGTATTCTGGGTTGATATCCCTTCTCTTGCACCGTTTTCACCGCTTTGTCAAACCGCCACAACTGCTCAAAGACAAACGAATCATCCTTCGTATCAGCCGTGGCAAAGTGCGTGAAAATGCCCTGTAATATAACCCGGTCATATTGTGCAAAACCGGATAACATCTGGTCAAGCGTTTGCCCATAAACGCCGATTCGATGAAAGCCTGAATCGATCTTCAGATGCGCTTGTGCGCTTTTGCCCGATTCCACGGCCGCTTTTTGCATGGCGGTCAGTTGTTCCGGTAAAAACACACAGGCCGACATATCGTATACGACGCACTGCGCACAGTCCGCAGCGGACAACACGCCCATCACCAGAACGGGCGCCCGAATTCCGCTTTGGCGCAGCGACAGTCCCTCTTCCATCGTCGCCACACACAGCCAGCTTGCGCCGGCCGACAGAGCGGCCAATGCGACCTGTGCCGCGCCATGCCCGTAACCGTCCGCTTTGACCACCGCCATCAGATCCGCTCCATCCACGAGTTCTTTCAACGCCCCTACGTTATGACGAATGGCCTGTAACGAAACGATGGCTCTTGTCGCTCTCACAAAAAGCGCCTCCTGTCATTTATAGCAAACTTACTTCGTACCATTGCGGCTTCGCAGCTCTATCCATATTGCATTCTTCCGCATTTGCATTGTACTCATAAAGTATTTGGCTATGCATCAATCCCATTAGATGAGTTCGACATAGCGATCCATATCCATTCTATGTCAATACCCCTGCTCGCTGCAAGCCCGTTGCACGGGACACGTCGAGGGACCGCGCTTTATAATGCCCTAAACTTTTGGTACTTCAGCTTGACTTTTACATTCGTACCTTCAGCGTTTGCATTGAATTCACCACTGACAAACTTTCTCTATATATGCACATAATTATATCGAATCTTCCGAGAAAATCAAACGGGGTTTTTAAATCGGCATACGGCGCCCTTATTCGTCATTCGGCCGCTGTTGATTTTTCGGCGCATTGGTTTGCATATTTGTGCGTTGCCATGTAAAATATTGCTTATTGGTTTCATAATAATTCAATGGGAAAGAAGGTTATACATTGTATGATATTGTAAAGAAGCGCATTCTCAACGATCTGACAACCTGGATGGACATTTCGGCACCGTCCGTTGCCAAACACGCGCGTCCGGGACAGTTCATCATGCTGCGCGTCAGCCCCGACGGGGAACGCATACCCTTGACCATCGGCGGATACGACAGGGATAAGGGAACGGTGACAATCATCTTCCAGGCGCTTGGCGCCACCACCATGAAGCTCGCCGAGATGGAAGAGGGCGACCAGCTTAACGATTTTGTCGGCCCGCTTGGGCGGCCAAGCGGGCTGGAAGACGTGAAGCGTGTGGCCGTTTTGGGCGGAGGCCTCGGCGTTGCCATCGCCTATCCGCAGGCCAAGGATCTGTATGAAAACGGCGTGATTGTAGATCTGATCGTTGGTTTCAGAAACGTCGATTTGATCATCATGGAAGAAGAGATGAAAACCGCCTGCACGAACCTGATTATCATGACGGACGACGGCAGCAACGGGGATAAAGGCTTTGTCACGCAGGGGTTGGAGCGCCAAATCAACGCCGGCGTGCAATATGACGCGGTCATCGCCATCGGCCCGTTGCCCATGATGCGGGCCGCATGCGAATTGACCAGACCTTATGGAATCAAGACCATCGTGAGCATGAACTCCATTATGGTGGACGGAACGGGGATGTGCGGCAGCTGCCGCCTGACCGTAGGAGGCGAAACGAAATTTGCCTGCGTTGACGGGCCGGATTTCGACGGACACCAAGTGGATTTTGACGAGGCGATACGCCGCAGCCGCGTGTACCGTGATAAAGAATCCGTGAGCGTGGAAAGGCATAAATGCCATCTGACCGGGGGTGAATGCCGTGGCTAAAGCGAATATGGATCCTAAAAAAACACCGGCACCCGAACAGGATCCGAAGGAACGTGCCAAAAACTTCTCCGAGGTGGCGCAGGTCTATACGGTGGACATGGCTCAAAATGAGGCGCAGCGTTGTTTGCAGTGCAAAAACATGCCCTGCGTATCCGGATGCCCCGTCCAGGTGCGCATTCCCGAATTCATTGCGAGCATCGTCGAGGGCAAATTCGACGAGGCTTATGACATCATCCGCACAACCAATTCCCTGCCTGCCATCTGCGGCCGCGTCTGTCCACAGGAATCGCAGTGCGAGGAGAAATGCATACGCGGAATCAAGCATGAGCCTGTCGGCATCGGACGACTGGAGCGTTTTGCCGCGGACATGTCCATGAAAAAAGGCCGGCATCTTAAAGTTTTAAAACCGGAATCCAACGGTATCAAGGTTGCCGTCATCGGTTCCGGGCCCGCCGGGCTGACCTGTGCAGGTGATCTCGCCAAATTGGGCTATGATGTGACGCTTTTCGAGGCGCTTCATACGCCGGGCGGCGTGCTCGTATACGGCATACCAGAGTTCCGCCTTCCAAAGGCGCTGGTGCGCGACGAAATTGCATCGTTGGAAAAACTCGGTGTGAAGATTGAAAAAAACATTGTCATCGGACGCACCTTCCTGGTCCAGGAGCTGATGGATGAGATGGGATTTGAAGCGGTATTCGTCGGCTCGGGCGCAGGATTGCCCCGGTTTATGAATATGCCCGGTGAAAACCTCAACGGCGTGTATTCGGCAAACGAGTTCTTAACGCGCATCAACCTGATGGGCGCCTATAAATTCCCGGAAGCGGATACGCCCATCAATGTCGGCAAACGCGTCGCCGTGGTAGGCGGAGGCAATGTCGCGATGGATGCGGCACGCTGCGCACTGCGCATGGGTGCTGAAGAGGTCAGCATCGTTTACCGCCGCAGCGAAGAGGAGATGCCGGCGCGGCGTGAAGAGGTGCACCACGCAAAGGAGGAAGGCATCGTATTCCGCCTTCTGAACAATCCTACGCGTGTAATTGGCGATGAAAACGGCAATGTCTCGGGTCTTGAAGTGATCAGGATGGAGCTTGGCGAACCGGACGCTTCCGGACGCCGCCGTCCGATTCCCATCGAGGGCAGCGAATACGTACTGGATGTACAGACGGTTGTCATCGCAATCGGCACTTCTCCCAATCCGCTGATCAAGAGCACAACGCCCGGCCTTGCCACGCAGAAATGGGGCGGCATCATCGTTGACGAAGAAACGGGTGCCACCAACGTTCCCGGCGTATACGCAGGCGGCGACGCTGTTACAGGCGCAGCCACCGTGATTTTGGCCATGGGCGCGGGTAAAACAGCCGCGAAAGCCATGGACGAATACATTAAGGAGAAGCACGGCGCATAACGTCGTTTCCAAAAAACAGAAAGGCCATGGGATTCCATGGCCTTTTTATTTAAGCATTAAGGTTGTCCATTTGCATGGAGTACCGTCAGTCGGCCGCCACCTGCCGGATCACCGCGCCGCCTTTTCTGTTCGGAAAAACCCATTTCTGCTGGATCTTGAAACTGATGATGAACAGGAACATATCCACAATAAGCTTCACTGGAACGGGATCCCATCCGATCGTCGGCGCAAGATAGCGGACCAGGAATAGTGAACAGAGCATCTGGCAGACAGCCAGCATATAGTATCGGATGATGGTGCCCCGCCGGTGGTCGCCGCCGAACACCACTTTCTTGTTCAGCGCATAGTTAAAAAGCGACGAGCATATGCGCGCTGCCACAGTCCCGATCGCGATACTTTCCGCGAAGTTTACTGGCAGCAGTGCTTTTGTGATCAGCGCAAACAGCGCCAGATCCAACAGCGCGGAGCCGATGGACGCCATGGCGAATTTGCCAAGCAGCGCATAGATGCGTATCGCGTCCAAAAGAGGGTTGAAATGGGAGGATTCATTTTCGTTGATGTAGATGGTACGAATGGGAACTTCCACGATATCCAGCTCATGCTTCTTGCACTCGATGAGCATATTCATCTCGTATTCGAATCGTTCCCCCTTCATCCCGAGCATCCAACCCATCGACGAAGCCGGGATTCCGCGCAGCCCCGTCTGCGTATCCGTCAGCTTCAATCCAGAAAGGTATCCGAACAGTGTACGCGTAATCCTGTTACCCGTGCGCGATTTCCACGGCACGTCGCTCTGGGCGAAATCCCTGACGCCCATTATGAGCTTGTCCGGCCATTTCTCCATGGCCTTTGCGATGCGCCGGATATCCTCCACAGAATGCTGGCCGTCGGCGTCCGCCGTGATCACGCCCGATCTGTCCGGATATTCGTTTAAATATTCGTTAATCCCAGTCTTGAGCGCCCTTCCCTTGCCGAGGTTGACGGCGTGCGTATATACGCGGCATCCCATCTGCACAAGACTATCAAAAACAGGGGCGCAATCGGCCCTGCTGCCATCATTGACAATGATGATATCTGTAAAGTCCGAACGCATGAGCTCGTCCACCAAATGCAGCAAACGCTCGTCTGGATTCAGGGATGGAATAAGGATAACCGGCCTCAATTGGATTCCTCCTCGCTATGCGTTGCGCTTTGATTAGTATACCGTTGCCGTTTTTTGTTTGCAAGATCATAATCCGGTCTCGCCCAGGGTTCTCTCAGGCGCACCATAGAATATTCCCATCGATCTACAATGCCCCAAAAGGACGATGTCGCCATTCAGGATTACTTCGTGCATACAATCGGTTTCTACCGCCCGGCAGAATTGTGTGTTGATGGTCGCCTTTTGCAAGGCCTCCATGGACGTCAAAGCAAATGATCTGTCCGATAGGGCCCACCACGGGTGTTGTAAAAAAGAGAACGTCGTGGAGCCGCATTCATCCTTGTCATTCATCATGGTTTTCTCACAAATCCAGCCCGCATGTTGCATAGCATACGGACCCACAAACTCCTCCGGTAGATAGAGGGTGACGCGTGGATCGTTGAAAAGACTTTTTATCGTCACTGAATTTTTCAAATCTTTATGGAATACAGGGCAATTTGTTGCATTTTGTCCCAGAATAAAAGAAAGGCCGGTTTACCGGCCTTTCACAGTATGGACATTAGACATTCGGATAATATTTTGCTTTAATAGCGGGCCATTGTCCGCGGGATTCATCTGGCGTGGACTGGAATGCAATTTCAACACCCTTGTCAGCCATTTCCTGTAGCATCTTCGCGTCTTCTTCGTTTAGTGTAATCGGCCCATGAACATTGATGCGACCAGGCGCGCCACCGATTCCGCCGACCAGCAGTTCTTTGAAATCAAAGCCCTTGACAAAAGCACCATGGATTGTCCTTACGTCACGCGTGAGAAGGAGCACCGGTCCCAGATTGCCAAACTTGTCTTTCTTCCACGATTCAGCTGCCTGATCGGTCGTCAATGTCAGCAGCTTACACGTAGGCGGTGCTGCCATCTGGAAAATTTGCGACATAAACGGATCCGTTGCAATTTGATCGTCAATAATAATGATGAGTTTTGCGTTGGTGCGTTTTATCCACATTGTTACAATTTGGCCGTGAATAAGACGAGCATCAATGCGTACCAGCCCTAGTTGTGCCATGTCAATCCCTCCAACAGAAGTAGTTTGTGGCGACAGGTATATCGTCAACGCTTCCAAAGAATTCTTATTCGAACCAAGCCTGACCTAATTCCCTTAGCGCCTGTCTCTATATATTTATATCACTTACGCTAGCGCAAGTAAAGAATTTTATTAAAAAACTTTTTCTTTATCCCGGCACAGGCGCGTCAGCTGCGCGTTCATAGCCCTTTCAAGTAAACCTACAGGCATAATACAATCCTGATTCGCTCGTATTTCGAAAAGAGTTTTCCCCAAACACCGTCTCCGAACTCGTTTATTCTCGCCGGATAATCTCGAAATGTTTTTTTCGGCTACGCATAAGAAGGAGGCTGTTCTTGTCAGACAAAGACCTATTCATTTAAATATCCGGCAAGTATGCTGATGCTATCTCTTCTTTATCCCTGCTCTCGCGCAACTGATCATCTCTATGGAATAGCTTAAATACGTGCTAAATAAAGGAGTACCCACACAACGCTTTTACTGTGATCCACTGTATCCTCCCATGATTTTTTGCTATACTGATGTTTTAGGAGGTTCGTATGCAATTTCCCATTGAAAAAAACCAACGGATTCAGGTGCATATCGATGCATACAATGCAGACGGAGCCGGCGTTGCCAGATTTAAAAACGTTGCGGTCTTTATCCCTGGTACCGTGACCGGCGAAACCGTTTATGCGCAGGTTATAAAAATCACCCATCGTTATGCCATTGCCAAGCTTCTCGATATCATCTCTGCCAGTCCGTTACGCGTTGATCCTCCCTGCCCCGTTTATAATCGATGCGGAGGCTGCGTACTCCAGCATATGCACCGCGATGAGCAGCAACGATTCAAGCAACAGCGAATCTACGATTGCTTTTTGCGCATCGGCCATATCGATCTTATGACGCTACCCGTTGTGCATTGCATGCGCGATGCGTATCGCTACCGCAACAAGGCCTCCTTCCCCGTCTCGTTGGATCGGGGAGGACCTCATATCGGCTTGTATGCACCGCGCAGTCATAATATTGTCGATGTGGACGATTGCCTACTGCAGTACCCGGATCATTCAACGATCATACGCATCATACGCGCATGGGTCGAAGACTACAGCATTCTACCTTACGAAGAACATACACATCGCGGAACGCTTCGCCACATTGTGACGCGCCGATCCAAAAACGGTTCATGGCTCATCTGTCTTGTCGCTGCAAAACCGCCCGAGCATGCCGACGTTCTCATTGGGCGCCTAACGCAAGCTGTATCCGGCATCACGGGCATTGTACTGAATATCAACAAACGCACCGATAACGTTATTCTGTCCAGCAATGAACGGCTTCTGTTTGGCCAACCACGCCTTATGGAACCGTTGATGAGGTTTGACTTCTCCGTATCCGCCCAATCGTTCATGCAGGTCAATGCGCAACAGGTTGAGGTCCTGTATGGCCTCGCATTGGATTTCGCCGATCTCAACGCCGACGAGACGGTGGTTGACGCCTATTGCGGCATCGGTACTATGACGCTCCTGTTCGCCCAGCATGCCCGTTTTGTCCACGGCATCGATTGCGTACCTGCCGCCATAGAGGATGCGAAGTATAACGCAAGACTCAATGGTATCGGCAACGTTGGTTTTCAGTGCGGATATGCGCAGAATGCGCTGGAGCCACTGTTTACCTTGGGTGAAACCATTGATGTTCTGCTATTGGATCCGCCGCGCAAAGGATGCGACATGGCTGTTCTTGAATGCGCCATAGCTCACAGGATATCCCGCATTGTATACATATCGTGCAATCCCGCCACGCTTGCGCGCGATGTGTCCGCATTAAAGGACGGTGGATACACAATCAAGCGCGTTGAGGGTGTGGATATGTTCGGACAGACAAGCCACGTTGAGTGCGTAGTATTGATAACGAGGGTGGAAAAGCAGGGGTAAATAAGGCGTTTTTAGTAGTCTTTTATGTCGTAAACAGGGCGTTTACGACCACAGATTTTTTCTCGTGGGAACAAGTCCAAAAAGCTGTACTAAGCGCGAGAGGACAGGATTGATACTGGGCTTTCGCAACAGGACAGGATAGATGTTTCGGCTTTTTGGGGCTTGGCGAGAGTATAGGATAGATGTTTTAAGGGCTTTTAGGCGTGCGTGGAAACAGGTCGGAAACATGGCACATTACCCTCTTTTAATAGATGGATTTTCGGTCAAATATGCCCTCAAAAGCGGTTTTGACTACTTATCATTCGTGTTTTATAGCACTTATACTTACAGACATTCTAACAGACAATACCACAATATATTTGGATAAGTAATGTCACAATAAGTTGCCTTGTTATGTGTAGGTAACTTTTAAATAGTAGGAGGTAGTTGTCATGCAAGCTAAAGGTTCTGATTGGTACAAACATGGATGGACTCTGGATATTAAAAATCAATCTTGGGTGGAAGATGCTGAAAATCAAGTCAACTTCATAATTAAAACACTTGCACTAACTGGCAAGGAACGGATTCTCGATCTGGCTTGCGGTTATGGACGCCATTCGCTTTCTTTTGCACAAAGAGGTTTTTCTGTAGTCGGTGTGGATATTACAAAGGATTATATTGATGATGCTGTAAAAAATGCTGAGAACAATTCATTACCAGCACAATTTATACAAGCAGATATCCGTGATGTTGATTTTGAAAATGAGTTTGATGTTGTTTTGAATCTAGCCGATGGGGCAATCGGATACTTGGAAACCGATGAGGAAAACTTAAAAATATTCGATGTAATTTCGCGTGCGTTAAAAAAGGGTGGAAAGCATTTTATGGATGTGTGTAACGCGGAACATGCGGAACATTATTTTCCCAGAACAAACTGGGAGATTGGTGAGAAAGCATTGGCTTTGGCTCAGTTCGATTGGGATAAGAAAACACGCAGAATGATGTTTGCTAGTTATGATATACCGTATGGTGTGCCTGCAGAAAAACCTCAAATTCCTGGCGGTGACCCTACTCGTCTTTATTCCATCAACGAATTGTGCAGTATTTTTGAACAGCGAAGAATGAAAATAATACATACATTTTCTGATTACTATGGAAGTGTGACCTCTTATAAAAAGCTACAAATGCTTGTTTATTCGATGAAAGTATAAGTATGTCAGCCGAATTGAGTTTAACGCAAAGACGATTTTTGATCATTATGTAGCACTTATCTTTATGCTATAATCACATATACTACCACAAATCCATTGATGAGGAAGCGGCACAAGTTGTCCGTCTAGTTTATGACTTATAATTAAATGGTAGCAGTATCGTTTCGATTATCCGGGAGCTTGAGAGCCAAGGTATTAAATCACCACAGGGTAAGGACACCTGGTCAAAGCGTTCGATCCAAACTTTATTAACCAACGAGAAATATGCAGGGCATGTGTTGGTTGGCAAGACCTACTCCGGGAATTTCCCCAATAATAAGCAACGGTAAAATCGTGGCGAGCAGGAGCCGTTCTTGATGAAGAATGCTCACAAGCCGATTATTGATAAAAAAATGTACGACCGTGTCCAAGCAGAAATGCTGTGCAGAATCATTACTGAAGTTGTTAACGGCATTACTAATCGTATATATACAAATTACTGTTCATAGCATTAAAAAGCGTATTATTTATTTATTTTGCTTATGATGACATCAATATGAACCTCCCAACCTTACGAATAGAATCACAGTTCGAGATGGCAATAATTTAGTTATTATTAACAATCAAACGCAGGATTACAGCATGATTGTTTGTGAATTTTCTACAAATTTTAACATCTATTCTGTCCAGTAAATTCAGCCTCCCTATCACATGTGGAATGCATCGTTTTGATGGAGTATACCGGTAAGCGTTGATGCGCCAACGCTTTAATCCTGCGAATTAACGTCGAAATCCCATGTGTGTCCGCATTCCTATCATCCGTATCATCCGCGTATTTTTCGCAAAGCACACTGTTTATAGTCGCAGTGTTTCTTTGCACAATCAAAATAATTGTTTGAATAACCCGAGAATATAATGGACCAATGGTGTCCTTAGAGTTTTATTGCTCTTACTATAATTTCTGACATCATGTGTGGCTATATTAACAAATATATTTCTTAACAATAACAAAGTATAGGAATGATAATCGCTATGTAATTTGATATAATAAAACATACGGTTTCGACTGAGTGTCTTAAATATTCAAAAGGAGGTGGCAAGCGTGCTTTTGATCAAATCAAATTTTCTCGGCGCAATTGTAGCCGTATCGTTCTTGTTATCCGCCATACTGGTTTTTACGATGAGACTTATCGGCAAACCCAGCTTTGTTCATTGGATTGGAATATTTGAACTATCTTTGGCCCTGCCCTTGCTTTACCTCGTTTTCCAGGCTCCAAAGTTAGACCGCCCCGCGATGTATTACATACAGCTATGCTTGATGCTCACGTGGTTGATCGTTGAATTTCTGCTGGATTATCTGTTCAAGTATGATTTTCGCAGCGTTGCATGGATTCTCATCTCATACGTGGTTTTGTTCTTTGCCGCCTCAGGTGGCATGATTGGAATCGCTGCATACGCTGGTAGAGGTTGGTGCCTATCTGCCGTTTTCTTGTTTGTCGTCATGTCCATTCTCGCGTTTGTACAAAGAGCGGCGACAGGTATGTGAAGATGATGTGTACACCCTGCGATGCGTCTATGCCTTCGCTGCCATGTATACTTTGCATTGATTGTTGTCAGATGAAAGGGTGCGAGATTTTAACCATATAAAGAGTGCGTTTTTGATTTTTAGCGTACTGCAAAAGCGCATCGTTGGGATTGATCGTTCTTCTCATGTTGAGATCGTTGAATATTGTGCACGGGGATGCTGTAACCGGTTTGGATTCCAATGTCGTTATAAGCGTTGCCTTTGTGTCGTTTGTGCCGGTTGTTGAATACATACATGATTCGAAAAGATATAATCGGAGCTTTCTTTGCAATGCCTAGTTTATAAAGCCGAAAGATCCATATCACAATGTCATCCGAACGCATGTCAGTTTTTCCACTGCAAATGCATGTAAACAAAACGCTTACCGCGGTATATCCGGCACACCTGATTCTCAATCTCCGGTCTTTTTATACCGGTCCAACCGGGGTAGTCTCTCGGTAAAGCCATGATTGACTGGCCCCGCAAAGAGTGTTAATCTTAGATGGTTAGCTTCGCTAACAGTAAACCATTTGATTAGGAGACAGCATACTTTGATGAAAAGTCTTACGATAGGCAATTTGGTTGCAGAATATCCCATTGTCCAGGGCGGCATGGGCGTTGGCATCTCTTTATCCGGGTTGGCTTCCGCCGTTGCAAACGAAGGCGGCATCGGCGTCATTGCGGCAGCCGGGATCGGATTGACGGAACCCGGAACTTTTACCGATTATTTTCAGGCCAACATTCACGCGTTGAAACGGCAGATCCGTATGGCCCGCCAAAAGACCAACGGGATTCTCGGCGTGAACATCATGGTTGCGCTTACGGATTTTGCAGATCTGGTAAAAGCGGCTGTAGAGGAAGGCATTGATGTCATATTTGCCGGTGCCGGTTTGCCGCTCAACCTACCGCAATACGTACAGGACACGATCAAGACCAAGCTTGTTCCCATCGTTTCTTCGGGAAAGGCGGTTCGGGTTCTGTGTCAGAGATGGTTGCAGCAGTTCAACAGACTGCCCGATGCAATTGTGGTGGAAGGTCCCAAAGCGGGCGGACATCTGGGATTTAAAACAAAACAAATCGAAGATCCCTCATACTCGTTAGAGAACATCACAATGGATGTCCTAAAGGAAACCCAAGCCCTTACCCGGGAACACGGCAAATCCATCCCCGTCATCGCTGCAGGCGGCATCTATACCGGCGCGGATATTCGTAGGTTCCTAGACCTTGGCGTCGACGGTGTTCAAATGGCAACGCGTTTCGTGCCTACGGAGGAATGCGATGCTTCGCTTGCGTTCAAGCAATGCTACATCAACGCCGCTCGGGAGGACATAGGCATCATCAAAAGCCCTGTTGGCATGCCCGGGCGTGCCATCATCAATGATTTTATCAGAAGCAGCAATGCGGGCGAAAAAACGCCCTATAAATGCCCCTATCATTGCATCGTAACATGCGACTATGAAAACAGCCCCTATTGCATTGCCTTGGCGTTGGTCAACGCTAAGATGGGTCATCTACGAAACGGATTTGCCTTTGCGGGCGAAAATGCATACCGGACTACCGGGATTACAACCGTAAAACAGGTTTTTGAGTCATTGAAAAAAGAATATGCGGAATCTGCCAACGCCTGCGAATAATTGGGGGGTCGTTGCCCGGCGGAAATGACACGATAGGCGGATAACCATTCAAAACGCTGCCATTGTACCCTCCGCACACGCATTGAATGAGCCTTATAGCAATACATCTAACGAATTTGGCATCTGTATGATGCAAAATCGCCGTTTTCGGCGATTTTCACATATAACCGCGTTAGCGGTAATTGTGATCCTGAATCAAATATGGTATGATCTGACAAATAGTAGGCGGAGGTCATCAATGCTATTGAATGTTATTTGCATATATTTGTTCGTCAGCATCATTGTCACAACTTTTTTTGCAGCGTTTATTCAAAGCAGAAGCAAAGCGGATTATGTTAAGGCCGCTGTGTTGTTGTGTTTGGCAATAAATGTGTATATGTTCGGTTATGCCATGGAGTTGAGCGTGCCCATGTTGGAGCAAAAACTTTTCTGGAATCATGTCCAGTATTTCGGGATTCCGTTCGTGTCGGCATTATGGCTTTCCGTTGCCTTGATCTACACCAACAAGCTCAGCCTTTCCAGTGTGTGGAAAATTGTATTGGTGTATGCGATTCCCTTTTTAACCTTTGCTTTCCGGTTGACAAACAACGTGCATCATCTATATTTCGCATCGGAAAGCCTGCAACAAATCGGGACTTATTCATATCTCATCAAGGAAAAGGGTATCTGGCTTTATGTTCAAGGATTCCATTCGCTTGCCCTTATCATCACCACCCTTGTCATTAATGTCAATACGTTTGTCGGACAAAAAGGCCGTGATCGCGTGAATGTTGTTTACATGCTTGGCGCTTCGGGTTTTGCTGTTTTGGGACTGCTTTTAAACTTACTGAATGTAGCCAGTTTCGATTACATGATCCTTTTCTTACCCGTCGCCGTTGTGCTGGTTGTGTTGGCGATCATCAAAAACGATTTATGGGAAGCCAAGGCCCTGGCGCGGGATATCATATTTGAAAAAAGCGATGAAGGCATGATTCTCATAAACAAAAAAGGCCGGATATTTGATTTCAATAAGAATGCTAAAACAATGCTGGCCCATCGGGGTATCCTTTTGCGCAAGGAATCCGTGGATATCGTATTTGCCGGTGTGGGCAACCTGTCGGATCTTTTCAATTCTCCACAAGAATATGTTTGGATGGTCAAGGTCCAAGACGGTTTCCGGTATTACTGTCTTGCGTCGGTGGATATTTTGCACAGCAGCGGTTCACTGACCGGCAGACTGATCACCATACGGGACATCACCCAGATGCAGTTGCTACACAACCGCTTGAAAATTCAAGCGACAACCGATGAACTGAGCGGCCTTTTAAATCGTCGTGCCTTTACCGATTTATGCGAATCCCGTTTGAACGACAGGCGTATGAAAAATGGAAGTTTCTATCTGCTCATGATTGATATCGACATGTTTAAAAATATCAACGATACGTACGGACATATCATTGGCGATCATGTGATCGAAAAACTGGGGGCATTGTTCAGGCAGAGTTTTAGGAGCACGGATTTGATTGCACGTTTGGGCGGCGAGGAGTTCACCGTGTTTATGCAAGCCCACGATTGCAATATCGCATTGAAAAAAGCGGAACAGTTTCGAGAAACGGTTGCACGGTCCTACATGCTGGTGGATGATGAACGCATCCATATCACGGTGAGTATCGGCCTGGTCGGAACGGATTCCGAACCACAGAACATCACTGAACTTATGAACAAAGCGGACAAGGCTTTGTACGTTTCAAAGAACAACGGAAGAAACAGAACATCGGTTTACGGTTCACCGTTCGATCCCACCGACGTTTTCATGGGATATGCGTGACACCCGCTTATCAAATAAGGATCGCGTGCTTTCGCCTTTTCCTTTCGTTTTTACGGTGAATCCTAGCCTTGATCGTATAGTTTTTCCACGATGTCCACAATCCTGTCCCAGTCGTATTTTCCTGCCTGTTGTCTGATGTTCTCCGAAAACTCCAAGGCCCTGTTTTCATCAAAAAACCGGGTGATTGCAGCTGCGATTCCTGCAGAATCTCTTGGCTCTGTCAGATAGCCTGTTTGTTTGTGCGCCACCACTTGCGGCAATCCGCCGACACGGGATGCAATTACAGGCTTTTTGAATTCGTAAGCTATTTGCACGATACCGCTCTGTGTGGCGGAAGTATAGGGCAACACAACAAGATCACAGGCCATAAAATATTTTTCCACTTCCCTGTCCGGTATATAGCCGTCATCAATGCGCACCATGTCAGACACGCCCAACGAATCAATCGCATCTGTGTATTTTGATTTATCACCGCCGAACTCCCCCACAATCAACAGGGTGAGATTCTCAAATTTTTCCTTCAATTTGGGCAAGGCTTCAATCAAATAGGCAAGGCCTTTATATTCCCTTACAAGGCCAAAAAACAACAAAACTTTACGTTTTACGTCTATGTCCAGTTTTTTTCGCGCCTGATGAACCGTCAGACGTTTTAAGTTAAATAAGTTGAAAGTGGGCAATACTGTTTGTTCGTACATCGCTTTGGGAAGAATGCCGCATAGATCCTTTGCATCCTGTCCCGAATGTACGATGAAACAACCTCCGCACTTGAGGGTATACCGGGTCAGTTGCCTGTCCAAAAAAAACCGTTCATGCGGAAATACGTTATGGCACACAAACAGTACACGCGTGTTCTTCAGACGTTTGACTATACTGTGGTAGCAGGGCGCAAAATACGGGTGCCACCATTGGATGATAACAAGATCGGGATGAAGTGCGTTGACTCGCCTGGCTACGCCGGGCCAGTTAAACGGATTTGCCGTGTGTATGGCATAGTTGGCATCATCGATTCTCATGGAATCGTTTTGGTAATCCTTCTGTTCTCTTTTCAAAAGCAACCGTGGGTATTGCATATTGTAGGAGATCATGTGCACATCGTGCCTCTTGCGAAGGCTTTTGCACATCATACCGGTATAATGGGCAATGCCCCCTTTATAGGGATAGACTGGGCCTATCAACACAATTCTCAATGATGCAATCCTCCTTTCGAAGCTACTTAAGTTCGTATCACGCTGTGGCATATATGAATATAGCATAGCGGGCAACGCTCGTCCACAACTGTTGATTTTATTAGGCCTCTATATCTTTGGAGCCTACTGTAGAAATTACTTCTGATATTTTGCACCAACAATATCGGAATCCGACGCAAATTATGTACAATTTCAATCACATCGTGTGCTACTATATTATATAAGCAAAAATGACACATGAGAGGAGGCTGATCGTATGTCCCGCGTCAACGATCAGAACAAACGGATAATCGCCCAGTTTACAGCCCAATCCAAGCACTTTGACTCCCCGGATTACACCTTGTCAAATCAGGAATGCCTTGCTTGGGCAGTACAATGTATGCCGCTATGGCCAAAGGCGCATGTGATCGACGTTGCGGCCGGTACCGGCCTTCTATCCTTGGCCGTCAGCCCGCATGTACACACAGTAACGGCCATCGATATCACGCAAGCCATGTTAGACGAAGGACAAAGATCGGCAGCCTCTAAAGAAATATCCAATGTTACATTCCGTTTGGGCGATGCCTACCACCTATCCGAAACCGACACATACGATATCGCCGTATCCCGCATTGCCTTTCACCATTTGACGGCACCTGCAAAGGTGCTCCAACAGATGATTTGTGCTGTACATCCCGGTGGACACGTGGTCATTTTCGACCTGCTGTCGCCGGATGATATGGACTTGGCCACACGGTACAACGCCCTTGAACGGCTCCGTGATGATTCACACACGGTTTCATTGAAAAGTACTGAATTGATATCCATGTTTGAATCATGCGCATTGTTGGATATCTCGGTGGCCTATCGGCGTGTCGTAAACGATTTGGAAGCATGGATGGCGATGACCGATACGCCTGCAAAAAACCGCGAAATCATTCGCGAAGCCATGGATAAAGAACTTTCCGGAGGATCTGAAACCGGTTTTCATCCGTTTTTTGGCGAGGACGGGCACATCAAATTCGCACATAATTGGATGATGATACGGGGCCAAAAGGCAAACGCATAGTATACTATCGGGCAATACATATCCAATTGTATTTTATATGAACACTATATTCATGCAATTTATCCAATCAAGGGATATCTTCTTTGGAAAACATAATTAAGCGACCCGTCATGCATTTGGAATCGGCCGATTGCGGCATTGCAAACGTCAACAGGTTTTCAGGTGCACCCGACGGTTTCCACCCAGAGGACATCTACCTGGATTGCCGATCTGTTATCGTTTTCATCAAACGTCTGCCCAAGGGACTGCTCGCTGTCAACACACGTATCTGTTATCTGCATGCCACGGATGTCAACGTATTCGAGTTGGATCGTATTGCCTGTCAGGCATCGATCGATATCGAACAATTGGGTGGTTGGTCGGTTCCTTTGCCTGTTGATTCACCCTATGATTTCTATGATACGCAAACGCTCACCGGCCGCGGCCTGTTGTCCATGCAGCATGCCGTGAAGCCGGCCGGGTTGTGGAGCCTTGGCAAGAACACCATGCTGATCCATAAAAAGTATGGCAATATGGTAAACATCGGCGCACTGCTGACCAATCTTGATCTGACTTTGGATACATTGAGCAGATATCTTTACATTCCGCAATGCCGGTTGTGCATCGGCGCTTGTCCACAACATGCCATCGATGGTGTCACGGTTGATCAGTCGCTGTGCAGGCCAAATACTATGGATGTCAATGCAAGGGGATACGATGTATACAACTGCAATCGGTGCCGCATTGTCTGCCCGCGGTGTTTTGGCGTTACGTAAAGCGCACGCTACCGGCGCACAATCGTTGCGGATAAACAAGTCCATTGCCATGCATACTACAAACGAGGTGAGCGCATGGCATCGATTTGGGCTAAAACTTTTGATATGCTGTCCCATCCCCATTTATCAGGCGATATATCGACACAAGTCGCTGTGATCGGCGGCGGTCTTGCCGGTTTAAACATTGCATATCTCCTTGCACAAAAGGGTATTGACGCAGTTGTTTTAGAAGCAAAGCGCATTGGGAGTGGCCAGAGCGGCCATACAACGGCAAAAATAACGTCTCAGCATGGATTGATCTACGATGGGTTAATCGACGATTTTGGAGAGGAACTTGCAAGCCAATATGCCTTGGCCAATCAAGCCGCCATCGGCGCATACAGCCGTATTATAGAGGATGAACATATTGACTGTGATTTTGTAGACCAACCCGCCTATCTGTATTCCTGTATGGACACTATCGCGCTTAAAAAGGAAGCGGTAGCCGCCAAACGTCTTGGCATCGATGCCTGCGTAACGCAGGACGTTGCGCTTCCCTTTCCCATCCAATCCGCGCTGCGCTTTGACCACCAGGCAATGTTCCATCCTTTGAAATATCTGCACGGCATTGCCAAATCGCTGACCATCTATGAGAATACGCCGGCAAAAACTGTTGAGGAACATCGCGTTGTGACCGACCACGGTATCGTACACGCAGATCACATCGTGTTTGCATCGCATTATCCGTTTGTCAACGTTCACGGTTATTACTTCATGCGCATGCATCAGGAGCGATCCTATTTAATTGCGTTGGAAAACGCCGCAAAGTTGGACGGAATGTACATCGGCATCGATAAGCAGTGGGGTTGGACGATGCGCAACTATAAAGACCTTCTGTTGTTTGGCGGATGCAACCACCGAACGGGGGAAAATGCGGCGGGTGGACGTTACGATATATTGCAAAAAGCCGCACAGCGTTTTTGGCCAAAGAGCAGGGCCATAGCGCTTTGGTCCGCACAGGATTGCATGACGCTGGACGGCATTCCCTATATTGGCCCGTATTCCTCTTCCACGCCGTCTTGGTATGTGGCAACAGGCTTTCAAAAATGGGGTATGACCAGCAGTATGGTATCGGCCATCATCCTGTCCGATCTCATTCAAGGCAGAGAGAATCCGTATGCGGAGGTCTTTTCACCGCAACGCTTCGAGCCAGTGATTTCCGCCGGCGCGTTGATCAAAAACAGCGCAAAGTCTGCCAAAGGCCTTTTAAATACTTGGTTTAATCTGCCACAGGCTACCCTTGACGAAGTACCAAACGGCCATGGCGGCATCGTGACATACGAACAAGAAACATGGGGTGTCTATAAGGACGGCGATGGCCATGCGCATGTCGTATCCGTACGCTGTCCCCATCTTGGCTGTCAGCTGACGTGGAATGCGGACGAATTGAGCTGGGACTGTCCCTGTCATGGATCTAGATTCGATTATCATGGACGCTTGTTGGACAATCCAGCGCAGGAGGACTTGAAATCCTGACGGTTTTTTTTGTAAAGGTACTTGCGTGTGCAATCATATCCTCATTATCATTTGTAATATCAGCACGTCTTTGGGAAAGCAACGATAAATGTTATACTATTTACACAGTAGACCGGAGGTTTTTACAATGGATACTTAACAGTATCCTTTCCATATTTGGGGCGACACTAATAACGAGTTTTCCAAGAAAATGGTGATACAGTTTGTCTTCTGAGCAAATATCCAACAGATTGATACATGAGAAATCCCCCTATCTGCTCCAGCATTCTCACAATCCGGTTCAGTGGTATCCATGGGGGGAGCAAGCGTTTCAAAAGGCACGTGGCGAAGATAAGCCCGTGTTTATCAGCATCGGGTACAGCACTTGCCACTGGTGCCATGTCATGGCGCACGAGTCCTTTGAGGATACGGACGTGGCCTCCTTGCTCAACGAACACTTCATATCCATCAAGGTGGATCGCGAGGAACGTCCGGACGTGGATGCCGTATACATGGCGGCCTGCCAAACGTTGACGGGGAGCGGCGGGTGGCCGCTGACCGTGCTGACGGACGCCGAGCAAATTCCTTTTTTTGTGGGTACCTATTTCCCAAAACATTCGCTTTATGGCCGTCCTGGCCTCATAGACGTTCTCAGTTCCATTGCCCGTCAGTGGCATAGCAACCGTTCCCAGTTGCTAAAAGCCGGCCAAGAGCTCTCCCGGCATCTTACCGACTCCCATGCACCGCATCCGTCCGAACAAACGCCTTCAATTGAGCTGGTAGAAAAAGGTGTGGTTTTGTTTAAACGGATGTTTGACGTGAAAAACGGAGGCTTTGGTTCCGCACCCAAATTCCCCACACCGCACAACCTGCTCTTTCTGATGCGTTATGCCCTATTACAGCACGATGAATCCTACCGTACCATGGCCTATCAAACGCTTACACAGATGGCACGCGGCGGGATTTTCGATCACGTCGACGGCGGTTTTTCCAGATATTCGACAGATACAAAATGGCTGATTCCTCATTTTGAAAAAATGCTGTACGACAATGCTCTGTTAGCCTATGCCTATACCACCGCAGCCGGACAAACCAAATCCGTCTTCTTTAGACAGGCCGCGGAACGTACGCTCCAATATGTACTGCGTGAGCTTACCGACCAAGACGGCGGGTTCTATTGCGGGCAGGACGCAGACAGTGAAGGCGTGGAGGGCAAATATTATGTATTTTCGCCGCAGGAGATCGACGCCGTATTGGGCGACGCCGATGGTCCTTGGTTTTCCCATATCTTCGGCATCACACAAATCGGTAATTTTGAGGGAAACAGTATACCTAATCTATTGAAAACCACGGGCTTTGAAACCGCCTGGCAACAGTCGGAACCGTTCCTTGACAAGCTGTACATATACCGCAAGCAACGCACGTCTTTGCATCTGGACGATAAAGTCATCACTTCCTGGAACGCTTTAATGATCGCATCGCTCTGCCATGCATCGTGCTCATTCGACAACGCCAATTACCTCATCGCAGCAAAACGCGCCGCCGATTTCATCGAGAACAACATGACACACGACGGTGGCAGACTGTACGTGCGCTGGCGTCAGGGCGAAGCCAGACACGATGGGAACATCGACGACTACGCGTTCTATGCCTTTGCGCAGCTTGCGCTGTATCAAACTACATTTGATATACGGTATCTCATTCGCGCAATGGAAATAAGCGGGCTTATGCTTTCCCTGTTCTTCGATGAAGGCGATGGTGGATTCTACCTCTACGCAAAGGATGGCGAGCAACTTATTCTACGCCCCAAGGAGATCTATGACGGCGCCATCCCATCGGGCAACGCCGTGGCCACCTTGGTGTTGGGCCGTCTTTTTAAGCTGACGGGCGAAATCAAATGGCAAGAAGCCTACGATAAGCAGATGCGGTTCCTTGCAACGAACATACAGGCATACCCCGTTGGGCATAGCTTCTCGCTTTTCGCCATGATGGAAACCTTGTATTCTTCACATGAACTCGTTTGTGCCTGTGCGGACGAATGCATCGCCGCTTCCGCGCTGGCTCCGCTCAAAGGCGACAAGATACCGAATCTTACGGTTCTTGTCAAAATGCCCGGAAATGCCGAAGCACTCAGTTCCCTTGCGCCCTGGACTGCTGATTATCCGTTGCCAGATCACGGCATAACATATTATCTGTGCCAAAACGGCGCCTGCGCCGCTCCAACGGATGATATCCAGTCCGTTCTTTCCATATTGAAGGACAATGTATCGTGAATGTAGCTTTGAACACATTGGCACCCATTGCATAAGGTATAGCAGAACAAGGGCGTTCAAGATCGGCATAAGCCGTTGGAACGTCCTTTCTATTTGGGGTGATTCGAATGTGTGGAATTGCAGGGATGATAGACTATGATCATGGACATTTGGATGAAGAAACGAAGCGCGCTATGCTGGATACCATGCGGCGCCGCGGTCCGGATGCACAGGGCGTCTTTTTGGGAGATCAGGTGACATTGTTGCACGCACGGCTGGCGGTGGTGGATATCGAAAACGGTCAACAGCCCATGATGTGCCGATATCGAAAAAACGATTACATCATCGTCTACAACGGCGAACTGTACAACACCGAAGACATACGTGCCCATCTTTTACGTGAAGGCGAGACGTTTATCGGCCATAGCGACACCGAAGTCCTGCTCAAGGCCTATGCGCATTGGGGAGAGGATTGCCTTTCAAATTTCAATGGAATCTTTGCGTTCGGCATCTGGGACACCCAAAAACAAAAACTGTTTATAGCCCGCGACAGGATGGGTGTTAAGCCCTTTTTCTATGCGCGTACGAACAGTGGATTTTTGTTTGCATCCGAAATCAAAACGCTACTCATACACCCCGATATGCAGCCCGTCATAGATGCAGGCGGCATCTCCGAAGTATTGTTTATCGGGCCGGGACGCACGCCTGGCTGCGGTGTGTTCCGTGATATTTTTGAACTTCAACCGGGGCATTGCGGATCCTTTTCGCGCAACGGTCTTTCCATCCATCCTTATTGGAACGTGATCGATAAGCCGCACGAGGACGACTTTGAAACGACGGCACAGAACGTGCGCTCGTTGGTTGTGGATGCCATCAAACGGCAGTTGGTAAGCGATGTACCCATCGGCACGTTCTTATCCGGCGGCCTGGACTCCAGCATCATTTCCGCCGTAGCCAACAATGTACTGCGCTCACGCGGTGAGCGGCTTAATACCTTCTCCATCCGCTACCGGGACAATGAGAAGTATTTCAAAACGACCCGATTCCAACCCAACAGCGACGAAACGTACATAAATACCATGGTGGAGTTTTTGGGTTCTTTGCACCACGATATCGTTCTGGATACACCGGAGCTGGTGCATGCATTGTATGCAGCGGTGGATGCGCGCGACCTGCCCGGCATGGCGGATGTGGATTCGTCACTGCTTTTATTCTGTGAGCGCATCAAACAACATGTCACAGTGGCACTGTCCGGCGAATGCGCCGACGAAATCTTCGGCGGGTACCCCTGGTATCGCAACGAAACGATCCGTTCGGCCTACGGTTTTCCGTGGGCACAGTCCACTAAATACCGCAGCGAGTTCCTTCATCCAAGGCTCCGGGATCGCTTAGACGGGGTTGCTGAAGTGAACGGCCGATACAATACAACACTGTCGCAGGTATCAAAACAGTCGGGCCTGATCCCACTTGAATCGCGCATGCGCGAGATGGTGCACCTGAACATGTACTGGTTCATGCAAACGTTGCTGGACCGAAAGGATAGGATGAGCATGTATAGCGGCCTTGAAGTCCGCGTGCCATACTGCGACCACCGCATCGCCCAATACCTGTATAGCGTACCGTGGCACATGAAGGATTATCAGGGGATGGAGAAAGGGCTGCTGCGCCATGCGGCGGACGGGTTGCTGCCGGAGTGTATACAATGGCGCAAGAAAAGCCCGTATCCCAAAACGCATCACCCCGGTTATATGGCAGCTGTATCCACCGTTCTTGTCGATATCCTCTCAAGTGACGATGCGCCACTTTGGTCCATTGTGAACAGGGCCGCTGTACGGGGCCTGTTGACTACCGATCGGCAGGAACCCTGGTACGGGCAGTTGATGACCACGCCGCAAACAATCGCGTATTTTATCCAGTTGAATTATTGGCTGGAGCGATATCATATCAAAATCAATATTTAAGCGTTGTACAACAAATATGCAAGAGGCTGACAAGCGATTTTAATAAAATAAGCCGGTTGCATACCCACAACCGGCTTTCTTTCTCTTTTTTACTCTAAAACTCTGCTATTCGTCCCCGCATGTATCGTGATGTTGATGCTCATGGCATACCGAACCTGTGGATTGCAGATTACCTTTTAAATACTGCTCTGCCATCTCTTTTGCCTGGCCCGACGCGCCTGTAACCACCTCGATACCCTTGTCGTTGAATATCTGAATCGCTCCGGCACCCATACCACCCGATATGATCACATTTGCACCCTTTTCGTGCAGAAAGACCGGTAAGAACCCAGGCCTGTGCCCCGGGTTTTCCACAAATTCCTCATGGGTGATTTGACCCTGCTCCGCATCGAAGAGCATGAATCCTTCGCAATGCCCAAAATGCCCTGATACAATGTTCTTATCGCTTGCAACCGCTATCTTCATTTTTCTTCCTCCATCTTTATAAGCATTTCAACAACCGGCTTAAGCCAGTCGCCTTTGTATTGTTCGATGGTGCCGCTGTCGCTGGCGGCGGACAACTGTGCATCGATAGGGATCTTTGCGATCACATCAATGCCATATGTCTTTGCAACCTCATCCAAATGGCTTTTGCCGAATATCTCGATCCTCTTATGGCAGTCCGGGCATTCAAAATACGCCATGTTTTCCACCAATGCAAGTACCGGAATGTTCATCAGCGACGCCATCTTTACTGCTTTTTGCACGATCATAGATACAAGCTCCTGCGGCGAAGTAACGATAACGATGCCATCCATCGGTATGGATTGAAACACGGTCAGTGGTACGTCGCCCGTTCCCGGCGGCATATCGATGAACATAAAATCGATGTCCCGCCAGATGACATCCGACCAAAATTGCTTGACCGTGCCGGCTAATATCGGTCCGCGCCATACAACCGGATCGGTTTCATTGCCAAGAAGCAGATTCATGGAAATAATCTCAATGCCAGTTTTGCTTTTTACAGGATATATGACAGAATCATCGCCCGTCGCCTTTTGTGTAATGCCAAAGGCCTTGGGTATGGATGGGCCCGTTATGTCCGCGTCAAGAATAGCGGTGCGAAACCCCTCTTGGCTCATCGCCGCCGCTAAAAGCGCTGTCGTTAGCGACTTCCCGACACCTCCCTTTCCACTTAGTACCCCGATCGTATGTTTTACGCTGCTCATCTCGTGCAGCTTTGCGGAAAAGTCCTCCTGCCGTTCGCTACACGTCTCGTCACAGGATTGACAATCCCCGTTGCACTGTTCACTCATCTTTCATACTCCTTTTTTGTTGATAATTATTTATTGTACACCACAAAGTATGATGACACAATTGTTATGCGTTGAGCAGCTCCATGGTGCGTTTGTATACGTCGCGCACCGCGTGCGCACTGGCACAGTCATATTCGACGATGCTCTTTCCTTCGTTTACGGCTCTGACCGCCGTTTCATCAAAAGGTATCCTGCCGACAAGCGGCACCTGATGCGTTTGGCAGTACGCTTCAATTTTATTTGTAAGCTCGTTGCATGTGTCGGATTTATTGATGCATACCGCACTTTTCGTGCCGAATACATGCGCCGTTTCGAGTATCCTTGTCAAATCGCTCTGCCCGCTGACCGAAGGCTCCGCAACGATCAATACCATATCCACACCGCTCATAGAGGCAATAACGGGGCATCCGATGCCGGGCGAACCATCGATCACCGCCAGATCAACATCGACCGCCGCATCTCGCATCTGCTTTTTAACTTCGCTGACCAAAAGACCTGATGTTCCACTGCCCATTTCAAGACGCGCCGTGGAAAAGACGGCTGGCTCATTATATAGCATCAACTTTCCTGCAACGGCTTTGTGCAGGCTGATTGCACGCGCCGGGCAAATAACCTCGCATACGCCGCAGCCTTCGCAAGCATATGGATCCACACTGTATTGTTTCCCCGCCCGTATGGCGTCAAAGCGGCAGTTGTTAACGCATACACCGCACCGGATACACATCTGCATGTTTATGTGTGCTTTGTCGTGGCCGTAATAATCACTTTTTTGCGGCAGCACATCCTGTTGGATTACAAGATGTAGATTGGGTGCATCCACGTCACAATCGGCAAATGCTTTTGCCTGTATCAATCGGATAAATGCAGCTGCCACGGTGGTCTTGCCCGTCCCGCCTTTACCGCTGAGTATCAGCAATTGCTTCATGCCGCACCTCCTCCAATATCATGTTTAGCAAGGATTTAAACATGTCACGGTATTGTTCGGTGGCATTCACGGCAATTTCGCCCTGCGCATTGATTTCACCCAACGTTTTGTCAAACGGAATGCGCATGAGAATATCGATGTTGTTCCGTTCACAATACGCAGATACGGGATCATCCTTCCCCATACTCTTGTTTATCATCACAGAATATTGTTTGCCAAACAGCCGGACGAGTTCAAGCACCATTTGAAGATTATGCAAGCCAAAAAACGTCGGTTCCGCAACCAACAGGCAGTAATCCACCGAACGGATGCTTTCCATCACTGTACAGGCACTACCAGGCGGACAATCAATGATCTCAATTCCGTTCGCTTCATCGGTACCGGCCTGCAGCAATTTACGTATGATGGGAACGCCTGATTCTTCTCCAGGTATCAGCATACCACTTTTGATGGTTACCGAACCAGCGTCTCCTTCCATGGTATGACCGATGGGCTTTTGCTTTTCCGTCATCGCCTTGGTCGGGCAGAACAGCACACAGCCGCCGCACGCATGGCAGACGTCTTCAAAGACCACAATTTTTCCGTCCACAATGACCAATGCGTTGAACTTGCAAAAATCCACACACAGACGGCATCCGCTGCATCTTTGCTGTACCCAAACAGGCACGCACACGCTCACATCCTTTTTCCTTTGGTTTTCTGGTTTGAAAAAAAGATGCCCGTTTGGTTCTTCCACATCGCAATCAATATAGATGGCCTGCTCTGCCGCTGCCGCCAGGTTGACGGATACAAAGGTCTTGCCCGTACCGCCCTTGCCGCTGAGCACCGCGATTCTCATGTTATCTTCCCCCATGGAGGTGAAATCCGCCATGTATTTGCGTTAAACCCGATAGTTCATCACGCAAGAATGCTTCGATGTTTTCCATAGCCGAAGCTTGGGTGACGCGATATATGCGGACGTTTGCCGCCCCCAGCGCCGCCGCTGCATTTTTTCCGCACTGCGGAGCCAACACAACTGATACTCCGCTGTCTATGAGCATTTGTGCAACCCTGATACCCGCGCCACCCTGGCTTTTTGCCGCTTCGTTATCCATCCACACAGCCTCTTTTTTCGCATCATCGTAGAGCATTATATACGGTGCGCGCGCAAAGATCAGACTCACGCCCGCTTGCGCGTCTTTTCCCTCAACCGGTACTGCAATGATCATCTTCAATTCCTCCTGTTGTTTTGAGCGATATAGCATGATTCATACGCTTATTATTCCCGTTCTATATCTGATATAAAGTAACCAGCGGGTAAAACTTAATTCTCCTCCCGCTGTGTATCAGACCGCTGTGCGCCATGACGGCACCGACTGCAGTTTCCTCTTCCGCACGCCTCTGAAAGGCCGTCGCAAAGCCGATAATCGCCGCCTGTTATGCACAATACCTTACCATAAACCAAGGATTCCGCGAGCTTCGTGCGCGCATCGTTGTATATACCCTGCACGGTGGTCCGCGCTACGTTCATCTGCGCAGCACATTCCTCCTGCGTCAGATCTTCCAGATCGATCAGGCGAATGGTTTCGTATTCCTCTACCGTCATGTGCACGACATCGTTTTCTTTAAGCGGTGCGCCAAGCGGCCCAAAACGATTCCGCGTGGGCAAACTACAAACCTTCCGCCACTTCCTTGGTCTTGGCATTCATGTCCCTCCAAATCTTCGCATTGCCAAAGCGTCCTTTGGCAATGCCGTCCCCTTACAAATTCTCAAGTTCATTATCTATGAAAGACATCCTGCTCTCAAGCGACGCCTTATAAGCAATCAAACGTTCTTTCCTTGAGATACCGTTCGAGTCCTGCAACGATATTCCAGATCCAAATCCCCGACGATAACCTCTCTTCTGGCCAAAGCCCATCCCGCAACGATATTCAATGCGCATTGCTGCGTTCGGACGATCGCACATTCCTAATCCTTTGCCGGTTACCGGACCCATTCCCTGCGGTCCTGTACCATTTCTTCCTGGCATATAATCCACCTCCTTCATCAATTGTTTTTGACATATGTCATTATCGATTCCATTGTACACCATATTTGACATATGTCAATAACTATTTAAAAATTTTTTGGTGGATCCTAATATTATACCGCAAATCAAGACAGGCACCAAATAAGTGCCCGTCTATTGCTTGCCTAATTTTAAAGTAATTACAATGACTTAGCATTGTTTATCATCTGTTTTCTTTTTTCATCGGTCAATGATTTCTCCATGATCAACGCAATGGCTAAAATGCCAACGATGTTGCATGCGAGGCGTAGCAACATGAACGAAAGGCCAAGATTGGATGTTTCGAACAGCAAAAGCGGTATCTTTGTCGTCGACCAAGCGCCTACGAAAACAAAAATGTTGCTCAGTTTAGCGCCTTTTTTCATCATGACGGCGGCAAGCGGGAAACCGGCGTACAGCGGCCCGGCCGCTGCGGAACCCAAGATAAATGCGATGATCACGCCTTTGATTCCGGACCCTTCACCCATAAATCTAATCATGGTCTCTCTCTGTACCCACACATCCAACAACCCCAACAGAACGAAGATGGGTGGAATGATGGTTAGCATTTCCAAGAGGCTGCTTCCGGTTAGGGCAAAGGCGCTTTTTCCAATGTCCGGTTTGACGACGAGCAATGAAACATTGATCACAAGAATGATCAGAAAAATTCGATAGCGTTTAACAATAGCAAGCATTTCTTTCATCCCAAAATTCCTCCTATTATCAAAGCGCATACGGCTGAATAGACAAGTGCCAACCCGTTGCGCAAAAACGCCGTCGATTTACCAAAGTACTTGATTTCAACCGACAGTGTGGCTACACCAACCATCATCAACGTACTGATGAACATAGCAACCTGTGCATAACCCGCACCAGCCTGTAAAACTGAAGCGGCCAGCGGGAACGCCACGAACCCAGGAATCAACGTGATGGATCCTATGACACCTGCCAGCAACATACCCAGTACGCCGGATTGTGAGCCAAGTAAACTGCCGATCACTTCCTGGTTTAAAACAGTCAGTACCATTCCGACAATCAAAAATATACTCAGAAGCTGAGGCAGTATATTCTCAAACGATTTCCACGTTTTCTTCAACGCTTCTTTGGTCTTCTGTTTGCTTTTGATTGCCGACGTTGCCAAGGCCCCTGCCGCAATTGCATACAGCATATAGGTAAACATAAATTATTCCTCCTTCGGACGCGGTGCTTTGTGTCTGTGTCCGCGGTACGGCTTCTGCACGCCATTCTTATTTTCATGCCTACGGCATTGGCATTTTGCCCTTCTGTCCCGTCCACATCCGATGATCTCCGGCTCACAAACCTGCCTTTTGATGCGAGCTAGCGCATGCAGTTCTTCGCCCATTTGATGCAGCGTATCGTATTTAACATCGTAATGCATAAAGTACCCGTGACGCTGTCCTTCCAAAAGCCCCGCCTCACGCATCACCTTGATGTGCTGTGAAACGGCAGATTCGGACAGATGCAACTTTTGCGCCAACGCGCCTACGCAATAGTTCCGTTCAAGCAGCAATTTTAAAATGTTCATCCTGCTCTCGTCGCAAAGCGCCTTGAATTGTTGAACGCCCATGATCTTAGTACACCCCTTGGCTTAAAATAATCGACGATATCATAACATGGATATTTATTTAAGTCTACGCTAATATGAAAGGCTTGGCAATTGCCAGGCCTTTGTATGAGCCAAACTTTGGTGCCGTTTTCGATAATGGAAATGATTCTTACCGTGCATCGCTCCTGTAAGCTAGATAGAAGCACTTTACAATGTCCCATACGGACGCGACGATGATTATGCCCGTTAGGATAAGAAGACCTTTTTGAAAACCCATTGCAGTGGTATTTGGGTCCCAAATGAGCATCTCGCCCATCCGCGTTACAAAATCCTGGTTAAAAACGTTGGCGTAGTTGACAAAGTAGATCACGAACGCCGTACTGGCGACGCGATACAGTGCATTGAAAAACGCCAGCGGAAAGTTCCAGTGCCCATAGTAAAGCTTCATGACGCTGACCAGCAACGCACCAATGGCCAACGCTATGACATAGGGGACCAGCCCGATCAAAATATCCGCGTGGAACAACGGGACAGACGGCGTAAAATCCGTATACAGTGCTAGATATCTGGAATAGCGCAACATGACAAGGACAAGCACCGCGTTAAAGATTACCATGAATATCATCGAAATCAGCGTTGCATTGCGCGATATGCGTCTGGCTCTATGCGGCATCCTGGGCAAATCTCGGACAGACCATGCCCTCTCCTTGTTCTTGTTGCCAAAACGGTCGATACACACAAAGACAACAGTTACCGATACGAAGGCGACCATTGCAGCCGTCACGGCGCAACCTAGAATGGTTAGGATTATGGCATTGATAAGGTCGGATACGGCTATCGTGGAAGGCCCTTCCACGATGTATTTTACGATACTGCTGATCAGTGTGGCCATAAATAGGACAATGGCAACAATCTTCAACACAGCCCAATAGTCATCGTATACGGCTGGCGAAATCAGATATCGTTTATCCGATCGGTATTGTTCCGCTTTGGATACGGGCGAACCAAGAGAATCCAAAACACGTGTGACGTCCTCGTCCGTCGGATTCTCTCCCAACATACCCATGATTTGAGCCAACAGTTCCTTCTCCACCTGTGTGCGTTGCTTTGTTGGCAAACGGCGGACCACATCGTAGATATAGCGCTCAATGAGGGGATTCATTCTCTATCTCCTTTTCGTATCAATGTTGATCGGTTTACCATCGCATATATTCAATATGGTTTTTAATGCTCGATTACCCAAGATATGCTTATTTCTTTAATGTAATTGTACTGTGCACACAGCGTTTGCGTCAATGTATAATCATAACTATCGCGACTGACGATCCGTGAAAGCAGTTCGCACACTTGACGACGCATAGCGAAGTCGGTATGCTAAATATTAATGACGACTGGCTTTGTTGCGTATAAATAGATTTCAATAATGTCGTCTTACATAACCGATTATTTTTAGTCTCAACACAACAATATTGCGACTATTCATACCAGGAGGAGTAACATGTCGGTAACAAATGTAAAGGACTACCTGAAGACCTATGGAATGGACAAGCGGGTTTTGGAGTTTCCAGTATCCAGCGCAACGGTGGAACTGGCAGCCAAAGCTGTGGGCGTTGAGCCGGCGCGCATTGCCAAAACATTGTCCTTCATACACGGCGACAGCGAGCGGTGTATCCTTATATTGACGGCAGGCGATGCCCGCATTGACAATGCAAAATTTCGTCAGCAGTTCCATTTCAAAGCACGGATGCTAAAAGCGGATCAAGTGGCATCCATGACCGGTCATCAAATTGGCGGCGTCTGTCCATTTGGACTTTTGGATCAATCCATTGTGGATGTCTATCTCGACGAGTCACTCCATCGGTTTGATACTGTATTCCCCGCTGCGGGCAGTAGCAATTCAGCCCTCGAGGTGACATGTGACGAACTCTATCAAATAAGCTGCGCACTTGCATGGGTAGACGTGTGCAAGGGTTGGATGGACGAAACCGTATAGGATATGATGGTTTCATGGACGCTATGTTGCAGTCTTTTCAACAGAGCGCTGCAAACAGCATTCGTAAATATGCCGACAATGCGAACGTTGCGCGTATGATTCGTGATGGATTTGCGTACCCCTATACAATCGATCATGCAACTTCTTTTATCAAGCGTCTCATCGAGGCGCCCAAGGCGCGTGTTTTAGCGCGTGCGATATGCATTGGCGGCATGGCCGTCGATTCCATTGCATTGTTTGTCCAAGATGATGTCTATCGAAAAACAGCTGATTTGGCTTATTGGTTGGGAGAACCATTTTGGGGGCGCCGCATCACAACTTGGACGATCCGGCCCATCTGTGCGTAGGTGTTTGGCCTTTGGCACATCGAACGCATACAGGCCGAGCCTTTTGCCGAGAACACCGCGTCTCGAAAGGCACTTGAAAACGCGTGCTTTGTCTGTAAAGGCACACTGCGCAAACACGTCTATTTAAGAAGGGCCATCTACAGGACGCTTGTATCTATGCCCTGCTCAAGGCATGAGGACTCAGCCATATCCATTTGATACCAGCAGCGGGATTCCTGCTGCTTTTACATTTGACAACCGGACAATCCCACGTATACTGTTTGTATATTACTAAACTACTAAGAGGTGCAACATGGATATTCCCACGACTCTCAAGCACAAACCCGTTATCGTATCAAAGGACTATGATCGTATTGACGGGCGAAAAGAAGATTCCGACTCAAAAGGCCTGTCCGTTGGGCTTGCTCAGTGGAACGACCGTGGCAAGGTCGACATTTCTGCCAAGGTATGGCGGTATACAGGGCAAAAATGGTCAAGACAGTCGGAGGAGATGCCACTGCATCGCGTATTGGACCTATCCATTCTGGTATGCCGTACGCTGCAATATTTTCGCGATGCGTACCGGTATGAGAAACTCTATGATCCAGCGAATCCTCACATCGACCGCATTGCCCTGCAAGGGGGCGCCATGGACGTGGCAATATGCACGCAAAACCATATGATCGAAGAGGACATTCGTCTGTTCGACAATGCATTGCATGCGGACGATGAATTGCTTGGCGAAAGACTAGCCCGCCTTGCCGGAGTACTCAGGGACATGGGCTATTGACGCTTGCGCGCATTTATGAGGAGATCGGTCACTGTGGAATGCATTGTACATCCGTTTAATCCCATCTACGATCAAAACAGCCGTGTGCTGATATTGGGCACCATGGCTTCGCCCGCTTCGCGCAAGGCCGGCATCTATTACGGCCATCCCCAAAACCGGTTTTGGCGTATTATGGGAGATCTGTTTTTGGAATCCACGCCCATGGTTCGAAAAGAACGCATTGCTTTTTGCTACCGTCACCGCATTGCGCTGTGGGATGTGCTCAAAAGCTGTGAGATACGCGGTGCACAGGATGGCAGCATACGCGATCCTGTCGTGCAGCCGCTTGAAACTGTCCTGAATGTATCGCCGATACGCGCTGTATTCACAAACGGACAAAAAGCGCATACTCTGTACATGCGCTATGTGTTTGATACAACGGACATTGCGGATATTTCACTCCCCTCCACAAGTCCCGCAAACTGCCGGTACGCATATGTGGATCTGTTGAAGGCGTACCGTGCTATCCTGCCCTTTTTGGCAGACGATTAAAAGTTCTCTTGTGCGTATTCAATGCCAGAAATTGTATGGCAAGTGCGATATACGGAACGGAATAAACATCTTTTTAAAAGGCACAAAGAACATGGCACAACGCCCTTTCATTTGTTATAATATTTTATTATGGTGCCGCATAAGAGCACCTTTAGGAATTTCTCAAAGGAGATGTAGGTATGCCCAAAATGCTATTCACGTCGGAATCCGTTACCGAAGGACATCCGGATAAAATTTGCGATCAGATTTCCGACGCCGTATTGGATAGACTCCTTGAACAGGACCCGAATGCGCGCGTTGCGTGTGAAACCTGTTGTACTACGGGCCTTGTATTGATCATGGGAGAAATAACAACCGATTGTTATGTGGATATTGCAAAGACCGCGCGCGAAGTCATCTGCGATATAGGGTACGACAGGCCGGAACTTGGATTCAACGGTCAATCCTGCAGCGTCCTTCTGTGTTTAGATGAACAATCCCCCGACATTGCACGCGGCGTGAACGCCGCTTTGGAGCAGCGCGACGGTTCGCACGATACGGACGATATCATCGGTGCCGGCGACCAGGGGATGATGTTCGGGTACGCGTGTGATGAAACGCCCGAGTACATGCCCCTGCCCATATCGCTTGCACACACGTTGGCAAAACGCCTTGCTTTTGTGCGCAGAAGCGGCCTTATGCCCTGTCTATATCCCGATGGCAAAACACAAGTTACCGTTGAGTATCATGACGGCAGACCTACGCGAATACACACCGTTGTGCTATCCACCCAGCATCGTGAAGATATTGCCATGGCCGAACTTCGCGAACTGCTGCGGGAACATGTGATTTTACCGGTTTTGCAGGATCGGGGACTGGATGAAAAAACGAACATCTATATCAATCCGACAGGGCGTTTCGTGGTGGGTGGCCCGCAGGGCGACAGCGGCCTGACGGGCCGAAAAATAGTGGTAGACACCTATGGCGGCTATTCGCGCAACGGCGGTGGGGCCTTTTCCGGAAAGGATCCGACCAAGGTTGACAGGAGCGCATCATACGCCGCACGCCATATCGCAAAAAATATCGTAGCCGCCGGTCTGGCAAAGCAATGTGAAATACAGATCTCCTATGCCATCGGCATGTCCAAACCCATATCCGTAATGGCGGACACGTTTGGTACCGGCATCCTGCCCAATGATACCATCGCGGAAATGATCAACAAATTGTTTGATCTTAGACCGCTCGCTATCATTCGCTCTTTAGATCTTAGAAAGCCTATCTATCGAAACGTCGCCGTATATGGGCATATGGGCCGGGAAGATCTTAACGTCAGCTGGGAACGCCTTGACAGGGTGGACGACATCAGGGCCATGGCAAAAACATATCGGTGAGAATTGGGCGGATTTCATATCCGCCCTTTTTTACATGAGTTGAACGACAATGCCCGACATGCATTGGTATATTATTAATATGAACGATGGCACCTCGGTGAATCGTCATTGTTTTTTCAATATTTTTGGACTATAATTGAGTATCATTCGTATGTGTATAAAAGCGGTGGGGCGGTGTTTGTATTGAAAGCGCTCAGGCAACGGATTCTTTCTGAAGGAAGGGTCCTTCCCGGTCAAATTCTCAAAGTGGATGGGTTTTTAAACCATCGTGTGGATGTTTCTTTTGTAGACGAAATGGGACGAGAGTTCCATCGTTTGTTTTATAGCGAACCTGTGACAAAAATACTCACCCTCGAAGCCAGCGGTATCCCTATTGCATATGCCACTGCAAAGGCTTTCGGCGTCCCGCTATTATTCGCCAAGAAAGCAAAATCCTCAAACATTGACGCCACCGTATATACAAGCCGCGTTCATTCCTATACGTACAATACCGAATATAGCATTTTGGTTTCAAAGCAATACCTACATCATTCGGACAATATCCTTATCATCGATGACTTTTTGGCAAATGGACAAGCCTTAAAAGGCTTAATCGATCTTGTCCACCAGGCGTGCGCCACGCTTGTTGGCGCCGGCGTTGCCATCGAAAAAGGATTCCAAACCGGTGGAAAGGCATTGCGAGCAAGCGGTATAGATGTGAAGGCATTGGCCACCATTGCATCTATTGACGGCGATAAAGTCGTCCTAACAGAGGAATAAACTCGCAAATACGAGTTTATTTAATATCATTTTTGGAGGGCACACAAGAATGAAAAAACGTGTTTTTGCCATTTTGTTGGCACTGGTAGTTCTGTTTGCGTTTGCAGGTTGTACAACCACGCAACCGCAGACCTCCCCGACCGCTTCGTCGGACGACGGAACCATGGCGATTGAAGATCTTGTCATCGGATTCATCTACATCGGGCCGGTGGGCGACGGCGGTTGGACGGATGCGCATGACGCGGGCCGTCAGGCGGCCATTGCCGCATACCCCGGATTACAGACCATGATCACCGAGAACGTTCCCGAGACCGCTGATTGCGAGCAAGCCATCCGCAACCTGATTGATCAGGGTTGCAATGTGATCTTTGCCACCAGCTTCGGCTTCCAGGACTACACCGTCAATATGGCGGCAGAGTATCCGGACGTCAAATTTTTCCACGCCACCGGCTATATGACAAGCGACAACCTGTCCCAGTACAACGGCCGTATGTACCAACCGCGCTTTTTGGCCGGTATTGCGGCGGGTATGAAGAGCGAAAGTGGCAAGATCGGTTATGTCGCAGCGTTCCCCATTCCCGAAGTGCTGCGCGGCATCAATGCCTATGCACTGGGCGCCAAGCTTGCCAATCCCGACGCCACCGTGGAAGTACTGTGGACAAACTCTTGGGTTGATCCCGCCGCCGCCCGCCTGAGCGCCGAAGAGCTGCTCAACCGCGGATGCGATGTTCTGGGCTATCATCAGGACTTCACCACCCCGATCGTCGCCGCACAGGAAAAGGGCTGCTTCGCCACGGGTAACAACGTTTCCTCCGTCGGCGTTGCGGATGATGCGTACTTGACCGCTCCGCTGTTCAACTGGGGCGCGTATTATGTTGAAATTATCGGCCAGATCATGGACGGCACCTATGTTGGTGGCGAAAGCTACTGGGGCTCCATGGCGGACGGTATGGTCTCCCTTGACGCACTGACCGACAATTGCGCCGAAGGCACGCAGGCCATGATAGACGAATACACCCAGAAGATAATGGATGGCACATGGGACGTGTTCACCGGCGAGATCAAAGATCAGGCCGGTACCGTCAAAGTGGCTGAAGGCGAGACAATGTCCGACGAGGATTTATCGTCCATGGATTGGTTTGCGGACAACGTCATCGGTACCATTCAATAGACCCGAACGAAACAAGCACGAATGAGGAAATGCATGGATCCATACATACAACTTAGGCACATAACCAAAACGTTCGGAAGCGTCGTGGCAAACGACAACGTCAACTTCTCCGTACAAAAGGGTGAAATCCATGCGTTGCTAGGGGAAAACGGCTCTGGCAAGAGCACGTTGGTGAACATGCTGTCCGGGATATACCGCCCGGACAGCGGTTCCATCCTCATCGACGGCAAGGAAACCGCCTTTCATTCACCCAAGGATGCCATCAGTGCGGGCATAGGCATGGTACATCAACATTTTAAGCTCATCGAAGTGCTTTCGGCCCGGGAAAACATCGTGGCGGGTCAGAAGGGCTCTTTTTTCATTCATAAAAAAGATCAAATTCAGGCTATCGGACGAATCATTCAACGGTACGGACTACAAATTGATTTGGAAAAGTCCATCTACAATATGTCGGTCGGCGAAAAGCAGACCGTCGAAATACTCAAAGTGCTATATCGCGGCAGCAACATTCTCATATTGGATGAACCCACTGCCGTTTTAACGCCGCAGGAGATCGTGAATTTGTTTTCCATCCTGCGCAATATGCGAAAAGAAGGCTGTTCCATCGTGATCATTACCCACAAGCTTAACGAAGTGATGAAAATCAGCGACCGTGTAACCGTGTTACGCAAGGGCAAGAGCATCGGTACGGTTCAAACGTCGAACGTCACCGCACAGGAATTGACCGAGATGATGGTGGGACGACGAATCAACCTCAATCTGGAAAGAGCCGTGGTTGATCCTGATAATATTCATCTATTGTTGCAGGTGATCGATCTATGCCTTGAAGGCACTCATGAGAGACGTGCGCTATCCCATCTAGATTTTTGTATCAACGGCGGCGAGATACTGGGAGTAGCGGGCATAGCGGGTAGCGGACAAAAGGAACTTTGCGAAATTGTAGCCGGGCTTCAGTCCGCCACCTCAGGCAGCGTTCTGTTCAAGGGCAAGGAGATATTGGGGATGCTTCCTCGGCAGATTATCCGTCTTGGCATCAGCATGAGTTTTGTACCTGAAGATCGTCTTGGCATGGGGCTCGTGGCCAGCATGGATCTTGTCAACAACGTGTTGCTCAAAAGCTACCAGAACGGCAACGGTTTTCTTGTTGACCGCAAACAAGGCCGTGAAATCGCCGAACAGATCGTGGAAACATTCGAGGTGGATACACCGGGCGTTCAACATACCGTAAGCAAGCTGTCCGGTGGCAATATCCAGAAGGTTCTGCTGGGACGCGAGATTGCGCTTGATCCCGAACTTTTAATCACTGCCTATCCCGTACGCGGCCTCGATATCGGCACATCCTATCACATCTACGATATCCTGAACCGTAAAAAACAGGAAGGCGTCGGTATACTGTTCGTTGGCGAAGATCTGGATGTGCTTTTGGAATTATCCGATAGGTTGATGGTTCTAAGCAACGGCAACATCATGGGCATTGTGGATCCCCATACCGTCACAAAGGAAACGGTTGGATTGATGATGTTGGGGCAACAAGTTGAATGCACCGCTGCCGGTTTAGATCAAAATTGGGAGGCTTCGCATGTTTAAAATTGTTAAGCGCACTTCCCTTTCCACTCGCCGCAAAGCAGCCTATACGTTTGTAGCTATCGTAAGCGCGTTGATCGCGTCCGGTGTGATGGTAGCATTTTTGGGCCAGAATCCGTTGACGATGTTCCTCAAACTAATTGAAGGATCTGTTGGCAACCGCTATCGTCTAGTACAAACCATCAACAAAACCATACCGCTCATCATCCTCTCGCTAGCCATTTCCATTGCATTCCGCATGCGTTTTTGGAACATCGGCGCCGAGGGACAGCTTTGCATGGGAGGATTTGGTGCTGCCTTTATCGCCTTAAAACACCCGGATCTTCCCGTGGTTCCCATGCTGCTATTGATGGCGGTGTGTGGCATCGCTTGCGGCGCCATTTGGGCGCTCATCCCCGCATGGATCAAAAGCCGTTTCGGCGCTAGCGAATCGCTTACCACACTGATGATGAACTACATTGCCATTCAATGGATCACCTATTTGCAAAACGGTCCATGGCGTGATCCTGCTGGTAGCGGCATGCCACGCATCGCCCTGTTTCCCGACAACGCGGTTCTGCCAAAGTTGTTCGGTGTTCACATAGGTTGGGTTATTGCGCTGATTCTGGTAGGTATAATGTACGTCGTTCTCAACCGCAGCAAGCTTGGATACGAGGTGTCCGTTTTGGGCGAGAGCGAGATGACGGCCCGGTATGCGGGCATGAACATCAAACGCATCGTATTGATTGCCGTTTTGATCAGCGGCGGACTTTGCGGGTTGACGGGTATGATACAGGCCAGCGCCATCGAACATTCCATCTCCGACAGGTTTTCAGGCGGCCTTGGGTTCACCGCTATTATGACGGCATGGCTTTCCAAACTCAGTCCCATCGCCATCGTGTTTGTGTCATTCCTGTTCGCCATGTTGGTTCAGGGTGGAACCTATATACAGGCAGCCTTACAGGTTTCCTCCACAGTATCATCCATGATACAGGGCATGGTACTCTTCTTTATCCTGGGCAGTGATTTCTTTATGCAATACCGTATTGTGTATAACAAAAATACGCGGGGGGTGACCAGTTGATGGATGGCATTGACATCTGGGGTTCTTTTTTACAGACTTCCGTTCAGATGGGCACGCCCATTCTTCTAGCTACTTTGGGTGGCATCATGTGCGAAAAGGTTGGCAATCTGAATCTTGGACTTGAAGGGTTGATGCTTCTGGGAGCCGTTACCGGTTTTGCCGTTGCTTTCTACACCGGACATATGTGGCTGGCCATTCTGGCCGCTGGTCTTGCGGGTATGGTCGGCTGTTTGATCTATGGTTTTATCACCATTACACTGCGTGGAAACCATGTCGTCACCGGACTTGCGCTGACCATCTTTGGAACGGGTTTATCGGGGTATCTTGGCAAACCGCTTGCCGGACAGAATCTTCCTGCATCCATTGCCAATGCTGTGGGCGCCATCGACATACCCGTTCTATCCCGTATCCCCATCATCGGGCCTGCGTTGTTTTCTCAGAGCATCTTCATCTATTTGGGACTTATTTTCGCCGTGGTTCTGTACGTTTACTACCGGAAAACACAAGTCGGTCTCAACGTCAGGAGCGTGGGAGAAAACCCAAGCGCAGCGGATGCATCTGGTATCAACGTAACTCTTGTCAAGTACCTCAACGTGCTTGGCGGCGGTTTTTTATGCGGACTTGGCGGGGCTTATCTATCCCTCGTGTTTGTGCCGCGGTGGCAGGAGAATATCACAGCCGGCATCGGCTGGATCGCCGTAGCGTTAATCATCTTTTCCACTTGGCGCCCCTTACGGGCAATATTCGGCGCATACTTTTTTGGGTTTCTGCGCACGTTGACGTACAAGATTCAAAACACGAGCTTCATGATACTGGGAATGAGCATATCCATTCCTTCTCAGTTTTTAAGTATGCTTCCCTATGCCATGACAATCCTTGCACTTATATTCATTTCCTTTCGCAAACGTCCGGAAAATCAAGCACCAAAGAGCCTAGGCACCACCTATTTCCGTGAAGAAAGATAGTTTAAAAATACAAAGAACAAGCCATGTTCTGCGTATGTCTTGTTCTTTTTCAAATCGAAAAACCCGTGCTTGCCAATTGTTAAGTTTTTATGTATAATATGTAATAATTAAAGGGGTGAATCGGTGAGAATCATGAGAAGACAGGTTAAACGTACATCGTTGCTGATTTTGGCGGCGTGTTTTGTGTTTGTTTCGTTTTTCTTTCCGGTTGGCCACGCATTGGCCCAACCCCGCGCAAACGATTTAACCTGCATGATGCAGACGCTCGTCATTCAGAGCGTCACAACCAGCATCAACAGCTTCGCATGGGCGGATGAGCAGCAGGTTCAGACCGCCAACGACGGTACCGTTGTGGAGGACGGCGATCCCGAAGTAGATGGGCAGCAAACGGATGAAACGCCAGACGAGGATCCGCCGGAGCAGGAACCGCAGGCGGAACCCGACAATGATAAAAAGACACAGGACACCGGTTCTTCCTTACGGCCGGGTACTTCAAGCGATACGGTCAAGAAATTACAACTTCGATTGATGGATCTCCAGTTCTTTGACGCGGATGAAGCCACTGGTTATTATGGATCGGTAACCACCGAATCCGTCAAGCTCTTTCAACGCACCAACGAATTGACCATCGATGGCATCGCAGGAACGGATACTCTGGCACTTTTATACTCGAACAATGCAAAGAAATATACCATCAAACAGGGAGACAGCGGAACAGATGTGGCCGCCGTGCAACGCCGGCTGAAAGAGTTGAAATACTTCACCAGTTCCGCAACAGGCTATTTTGGCTCTTCGACGCTGGTTGCGGTCAAAGCTTTTCAAAAGAACAACAACCTGACGACGGATGGCAAAGTAGGTCTGCGTACGCGTGATGTGTTGTATTCAAGCAAAGCCAAATTAGCGCCTGTATCCACCAGCACAAAGACAACGGATGCTGCCCCTGAAAAGGAAACCACAACAACAAACTCTGCCACCAAGAAATCCGTATCCGAATTCCTTAAGTTTGCGCAGGCACAGTTGGGAAAAAAATACGTTTCGGGCAACGAAGGGCCCACATCCTTTGACTGTTCCGGCTATGCTTACTATTGTTTGAAAAACAGTGGCATCAGCACCGGTCGGCTAAGCGCCAAGGGCTTCAGTTCAGTGAGCAGCTGGACATCCGTTAAGAAATCGAATATAAAAGCCGGAGATCTGTTGTTCTTCGGCGTTAGAGGCAGTAGTTCGGTCGGGCATGTCGGCATATACCTTGGAAACAACAACATGATCCATTGTTCATCCAGCAAGGGCAAAGTGGTCATCACCAGCATCACATCAAGCTATTGGGTAGACAACTACAAAAGCGCCAAACGCGTTTTCTGACAAATGCCCTCAGACAAAAGACCCGATGAAATCATCGGGTCTTTTGTCTTACCTTCAAAGCAATAATCCGCCCGTACAGTCCACGATGGCGCCTGCCATTTGAGATGCTCTGGGCGATAGCAAAAACGCAGTGATATACCCCATCTCAATCGGTTGAGCAACCGTTTTAGTCGGAATCAGCATGCGTTTCGCTTCAGATTCCGGCGTTCCCGTACCATGCTTGGTTCCATGGGATGCTACATAGCCCGGTACGATGGCATTGAAATAGATGCCGTGCTGCGTCATCTCGTTTGCCAGACCGCGCGTAAGCGCCAAAGCGCCACCTTTGGACGCTACATAATGCGTGTTGGCGGTGCTGTTTGTTGAAATCGCCGATTTGGACAAGACGTTTACGCAACGGCCCTGCTTGTTGTTTGAAAGACAATGCTGGATAAACGCCTGACACATCATAAACATCCCGGTCAGATTGGTATCCAAAAAACGATGCCACTCGGACAGCGGCATAGCTTCCACCGCAGAACGTCCCATCACACCGGCGTTGTTGATCAAAAGATCCACGCCGCCAAATGCATCGATGGCCTGCTCGTACAGCATCTGAACGTTTTCCTCTTTACTTATGTCCGCCTGCACCGCAATGGTGCGTACGCCATGACGTTTGCCAAGATCCCGTGCAAACGTTTCGCATTCTTCGGGATCGGATCGGTAATCCACGACAATATCCACACCCTCTTCCGCCAACACTTCACAGATGCCCGCACCGATACCCCGTGCACCGCCGGTGACAATGGCCACCTTTCCCTTCAGCATCAGATCCACGTAAAACCCTCCTCCGTTATTATTAATGATTATTGTTCATCAGAAATTAAGTATGTTGGAACGACAAAACGCCACAGCACGACACTGTGACGCCACATAGTTTAAAGACTTCAAGCAAATTCCGGATCGCGTAGTACCTCAAGCGAATTTTGCAGTAGGCGGACGAGCTCCCTTCCGTCTTGTTCCCCCAATTTTTCCAACAGTTTATCAACGGTGCCCACAACCTGTTGCCATATCTGCTCAAACTGTGCACGACCCTTATCTGTAAGTGCAATCTGAACGCGTCGCTTGTCCACCATATCGATATTGCGCGTGATAAATTCTTCGTCCAATGCATGGTTTATGACGGCGGTAACGGCTGGACGTGAAATGCCAAGACGCTTGCCGATGCCCGACGGCGTCAGGTACGGTTTACCCTTAGTCTCGGCGCGGTACACACAACCAAGCAATCCGATTTCGCTCCTGCTTATCGCCGCATTGCGATGGGCGATATATTTGATGCGCGGAAATATTTGCAGCGTTTGGGCCAGCTCGAGCGCAAGATCCTGCATGTCAGCTCCCTTTGCACAATCATTTCGGTCAACTCTCTATCATTATAGGTTATACACGTTATATGTCAAGATAACTCAATGCGTAAATTTCCAGGCACAACAGACTCCGCTTTAATTTATCCCCGTAAGACCCATCAGGCCGGCCAACCTTTCATAAATACCGGTTGAATGGTACACGCCGGCAAATGCCGCTGCTCCCACACCATGCGCATAGATTGGCAAAGGACTGGCGGTATGTACGTAGGAAGCGAACGCAACACCTATATGCCTGTTTAGTATATGGTTGGCCGTAACGGTCAGTGGTTCGTAAGCACTGTACAGTAGATCGTCATCCACTGTCCTGTCCACTACGCTCCCTACCGTCCTCTGATAAGCATCGTACAATTGATTGTACTCCGCATCCGTCATAACAAGATTGGGGTCGGTATTGTCCGTTGCATTCTTCTTAGCAACAAGCCCAAACACCGTCTCGATATCGGCCAAGACGGTCTCATAAGACGTTTTATTCTCCTTATACACCGGGATATATGTGTTGTTGTATTTCGTGAACGACATTGTCTGCCTTTGCAGGTATTTGGGATACAACACGTACCCCAAAGCAACGTTGCCCAAGCTCATGCCGCCCGTTTCATGGTCGGCCGTTACCAGAATCAGTGTTTCATCTGGATGCAAGTTGTAGAAATCGACAGCCACCTGTACCGCATCGCTTAGCGCTAGTACTTCAGATACGGTCGCGTTTGAGTCGTTGGCATGACAAGCCCAGTCGATCTTTCCACTCTCCACCATCATGAAATAGCCCGTATCGTTGTCCAACATTTCGATGCCTTTTTCCACATAATCAGCCAGCGACCAGTCCGATTCCGCCGCATCCATCCGGTACGGAACGGTGACTGTATCCTGATCAACCGGAGGCGCTACCACAAGCGCCCTGCCGTCTATTTTCGTCAATGCCTCCGCTTGAGCTTTGGTATCGGCAACGTTATAGCCGACCGCTTGGGCAAGCACATACAGATTTTCCGAGGTGCCACCGTTGTCTATGTCATACAATCCACCGCCGCCAAAATAATCAAAACCGCTTTCGATCAGATCAAGACCAATGGCATAGTACATACTTCGCGATTGTTGATGCGAGTAAAAAACGGCCGGCGTCGCATGGTTAAGATAAACCGTTGATACAATGCCAATTTTATATCCCTTTTCGGCTTTCAACTTTTCCGCAATGCTCGGATAAGCTACCATACCGCTGGCATCCATGCCGATACGCCCGGATACTGTAACTTCTCCGGTGGCTATGGCCGTGCCCGACGATGCGGAATCCGGGATACAAGATGTGCTGTCGTAGGTCTCAATGCAACCCGTTACGTCAAAATCCATAAAGTTGACATGCGCGGTTCCGTTGTCGTGATGACTCGCGCCCAGATACAGAGCAGCAGCCTGAACCTGCGCATAGGACATTCCGTCTCCAATAAACAAGAACACATATTTGGGTGTTTCGCTATCCAAATGCTCTATGGCTGGTGACTTAGTATCCGCTTGAAGCGGCTGCTTGCATCCCAACAACGACGCAAGCGTTATCATCAAAACCAACCCTATGCCCAGCCACCGTCTCCATACTTTCATACTTGTTCAATCTCCTTTATAAAACGAGTGAAATGAGCCACGCCGCATATCGATCCAAGGCAAGCCGAACTACTGAGCCTTCAAATGTTCACTGGCTTGCTGAATATAGGCAATATCTTCCGGTTCAATGGCAAGTGCTACCGCTCTTGCAGAATCCACAAGCGATTCCACGCGCCTGACGCCGATCAACAAATTGATACAATCCGACTGGGCAATGGTCCATGCCTGTACGAGATTAGCAAACGAACAATTGTATTTTTCGCACAACGGCTCAAGACTTTGGTAAAAAGCCTCCATGTGCGGACGCATCTGAGTGGAAAACCATTTATTCCGCGAACGGTAGTCTCCCTGAGGGAACACGTGCCCGAGCTGACGTCTTCCTGTGAGCGCCCCTGCTTCCAGCGAAGCAAACACCTGAAATGTCGTCCCCAACGCCTCACAGACAGGGATGTACTCGACCTTTGCGCCCGGCGTTAGCATGCTGAATTTCTCCTGAACCAATGCAACCGGTCCTACCTGATGGTAGGCCTCTAGAATCTGCGCGGATGCGTTGGATATCCCGACAGCGCGTATCTTTCCCTCTTCAATCAGCTTCATCAACACAGCCATCGTCTCATCAACCGGCGTACGGTCGGTTTGGCGATGGGTTATGTATACATCCACATAATCCGTCCCAAGCCGCTTGAGGCTTTCCTCCAGATCCTCTCGAATGGAAACGCCTGTCAGGTTGCGGTACACACTGACGCCGTCGCGCACGTACTCCAACTGCCCCTCGGTATCGCGCCAATTCAACGAGCATTTTGTCTGGATTATATACTTTTCCCTTCGTCCTTTAAGGGCATGACCCAACATGCGCTCGCTTCTACCTAGACCATAGACCGAAGCGGTATCAATCAGATTGATGCCAAGATCCGTAGCGGCATCCAGCAACGACGCCACCGTATTCTCATCGGCTTTCGTATCGCTCCATGTCTTGCCTCCGCCGAGTCCGAACGTCCCGATCGACATTAAAGACACAGCAATATCCGTTTTACCAAGCTGCCTGTATTTCATATCGGTCGCCTCCTGTCTCGATATTTACAGCTTATCCATTTGTGTATGTAAAATCAAGGCGTATAAGTATACCTTCTGTTTAATATATAACTTATATTTATAGTTTTGTCCCGTCAAAGGGCACGCCCGGGGAGTGCCCACGGGTGTTCCGATGTTGCTCCGGTAATATTTTGCGATTTGGGACATACTGTCAACCATACTTCAATGCCGTTAATCCGCATAAATCGACAAATAAACGCACTTTACATCCAATTGACTTAAAATATTAATGCGCCTATAATATTCTTTGGTCTCTAATTTTATACGTGCATGATATCTTTGCATTTTCTTATTGGTAAGCGTTAAAAGCAAAATATGGGAGGTCCGTATATGGGCGCATACATGGTTAAGCGTATATTGTCCGCGGTGATCACATTATTTCTGGTCGCAACGCTGACATTTTTTTTAATGTTTCTGGTGCCGGGCGGCCCGTTTTTAGCCGAAAAAGCTCCGTCAGTGCAGACGCTTGAAGCGCTCAATCGCAAATACGGTTTGGATCAGCCGGTGGGTACGCAGTATGTAAACTATCTAAAACATCTTGTCCAGGGGGATTTAGGCACTTCTCTCAAGATGCGCGGACGTGAAGTTGTGGACATCATCAAGACCGCATTCCCCGTGTCTGCACGATTGGGGGGACTTTCGGCGTTTTTGGCAATCCTGATCGGCATACCGTTGGGCTCTGTTGCAGCATTAAAGCGCGGTAAATTCTTAGATGGTTTTATTCGATTTTTTGCCACGCTGGGCATTGCTATTCCAAGTTTTGTATTGGCAACATCTCTTATGTACTATTTTGGTGTATCCCTGCATATTCTGCCAACCTATGGTTTATCCACGCCGCTACACTATATATTGCCCATGATCTCACTTTCTTTTTATCCAACCGCGTATATATCACGGCTGATGCGTTCAAGTATGTTGGACGTATTGGGCCAGGACTATATGCGAACGGCCAGGGCAAAGGGTCTTCCGCCACATATAACATTGTTTAAGCATGCACTTAGAAATGCGGTTCTGCCAATCATCACCTACCTTGGTCCAATGCTCGCCTATATTCTGACAGGCAGTTTTATCGTGGAAAGAATTTTTACCATTCCCGGGCTTGGCAGCCAGTTTATCAGTTCCATCACCGACCGCGATTATCCGTTGATCATGGGATTGACTATTTTTCTTGCATTTTTATTGATAACATTGAACGTAATCGTGGATTTTGCCTATAAGCTTGTTGATCCTCGGATCAAATTAAAATAGGAGAGGAGGCGCAGATATGGATCATAAGAACCATAACATCAGTTTTCATGTGGACGTTTCTGATTTCATTCCCGCCGATGAAAATGAGAAGAGCCGCTTAACTGCTATGCGCGAAAGCGTCAGTTTCTGGAAAGACGGCTTTCGCAGACTTCGCAAAAACAAGCTGGCTATGGCTTCATTGATCGTAATAGTCATCGTCCTTGTACTCGCATTTATTGTGCCGTCCTTCTATCCGTATTCCTATGAGCAACAGATCAGGGGCAGCGAAAACCTTTCTCCGCTGGAATACTCACAGTCCGAATTGGATAGCAGAGCTGTTGGAGAAAGTGTTTTCCCGCATTTTTTAGGAACCGACAGTTTGGGCCGCGATACCATGATACGCATTATGATGGGCAGTCGAATATCGCTTCTTGTGGGCATTGTCGCCAGTACCATCATTCTGCTCATCGGTTCGGTATACGGATCCATCTCAGGGTACTTCGGCGGAAAAGTTGATATGGTCATGATGCGTATTGTGGACATCATCTACACCATCCCGGATATCCTTATCATCATTCTTCTTTCGGTCACGCTGAAATACCCGCTTAAATCATTGGCAGCCAATGTCCCTGGATTTGGATGGATCAACACGGTAGGCGTTGGTTTGATCAGCATTTTCATCGTGTTTTCCCTGCTTTATTGGGTAGGCATGGCACGCATAGTCCGCGGACAGATTCTATCGCTAAAAGAACAGGAATTTGTCACCGCCGCGCGTGCTTTGGGAGCATCACACGGCAGGATTATCCGAAAGCATCTTTTAACGAATTGTATCGGTACGCTCATCGTCACCACAACACTGCAAATTCCCGCATCCATATTTACCGAAAGCTTTCTTAGCTTCCTCGGTCTGGGCGTATCGGCGCCTATGCCAAGCTTGGGGTCGTTGGCAGCACAAGCGCTAAGCGGCGTAACCTCTTATCCGCATCGCCTAATAGCGCCGGCTGTAGCCATCAGCTTGATCATTCTGTCGTTCAACTTGTTGGGCGATGGTTTGCGCGATGCATTTGATCCGAAATTAAAAAATTAGGAGAGCCTTTATGAGTACAACATTGTTGGATATCAAGAATCTAAAACTCTCCTTTTTTACACCGGCCGGTGAAGTGAAGGCGCTCAATGACATAAGTCTGCATATGGATGAGGGAGATGTGCTGGGCATTGTGGGCGAGAGTGGCAGCGGCAAGTCCGTAACCGCTTATGCCATAATGGGCCTAACAGTATATCCCGGCAAAATTGTTGACGGAACCATTGATTTTAACGGTCACCGGATCAACGAAATGACGGAATCCGAATTACGCGAGATACGCGGGAACGAAGTTAGCATGATCTTTCAAGATCCCATGACTTCGCTCAATCCCGTGTACACCATCGGGAATCAGATCCGCGAAGTCATTCGCATGCACACAGATCTCAACAAACAAGCTACACAGGAGCGGGCCATCGAGCTACTAACTTTGGTTGGCATCAACGAACCGGAGCGGCGATTGAAACAATACCCGCACGAGTTCTCAGGCGGCATGCGCCAACGTGTAATGATTGCCATCGCTTTGGCGTGTCAACCCAAACTCCTGATTGCGGACGAGCCTACCACTGCGCTTGATGTTACGATACAGGCGCAAATTATGGAGCTTATGATTGAGTTAAAAGAAAAGATCAATATGTCCATCGTGCTCATCACCCATGATATGGGTATCGTAGCGGGCATGTGTCAAAAGGTCGCTGTCATGTACGGTGGTAAGATTGTAGAATTTGGCTCTGTTGATGAAATATTCTATAACCCGCAACATGAATACACAAAAGGACTGCTGCGCAGCATCCCAAAGCTCAACGTAACGGGACACGAAAAATTGATCCCAATCGAGGGCACACCCGTTGATACGTTGAATCCTCCGGCCGGTTGCCCGTTTGCGCCCCGTTGCGATAAATGCATGAAGATTTGTCTTCGAGAAATGCCTTATTATATGGATGTCAACGATACGCATTACTGCGCCTGTTGGCTTTTGCAGAAGGAAGCATTTGAAACGGGAGGTAAGTTTTGATGGATAATCGATCCGAAAATCAGACAGATCCATCCTCCATACAAAAACCCTTGGTTGAGGTGCGTAACCTCAAGCAATACTTCCCCGTCAGCACCGGGCTGTTCAAAACACGCTATGTAAAAGCTGTCGATGACGTGTCCTTCCACATCAATCGGGGTGAAACGTTTGGTCTTGTGGGTGAATCGGGTTGCGGAAAAACAACGACCGGTCGTACCATATTACGGTTGCATGAACCGACAGATGGAAAAATATTCTATAACGGTGTTGATATAACACATACGGATATGATGCCATACCGCCGGAAGATGCAGGTCGTGTTCCAGGATCCATACTCCTCCCTTAATCCGCGTATGACAGTGGGCGATATCGTTGGAGAGCCCATCGATATCCATAAATTGGCCAGCTCAAAGAGCGAAAGAAAAGATATGATCATCAACATGCTCGAATGCGTCGGCCTCAACAGTGAACATGCCAATCGTTATCCTCATGAGTTTTCCGGTGGACAGCGCCAGCGCATCGGCATTGCCCGGGCATTGGCCGTTGATCCTGAATTCATTGTCTGCGACGAACCCATCTCCGCGTTGGATGTTTCAATACAGGCGCAAGTTGTCAATATGTTTGAAGACCTGCAGGAAAATATGGGATTGACGTATTTGTTTATCGCTCACGACCTTTCCGTTGTCAAGCATATCAGCAAACGAACCGGCGTGATGTACCTTGGAAAACTGGTTGAACTGGCAGACAGCAATGAACTGGCGCTCCACAGCTTACATCCGTATACGAAATCATTGATTTCTGCCATTCCCATTCCCGATCCCATCACAAGTCGGGAGCAAAAACGCATCGTTTTGGAAGGCGACGTACCCAGTCCACTGAATCCACCCAACGGGTGCCGCTTTCGTACACGCTGTGTGTACGCGGATGAATTGTGTGCAAAGGAAGAACCTGAATTTTGTGAAGTGGAAACCCGCCACTATGTGGCCTGTCACCACCTTGACAGGATAAATTCGTAGCAATGTGTTGCAATATTTGCAAGAGTACGGCAATCTGTCAAAAGATTGTGATGCATATCTGTACGATCTAAAAATGGTGTGTTATGATAAACCAAGCAGAACCAATACGAAAGGATGATGAAAAGTATGAAAAAACTGGCACTGTTTTTGACGCTGGCCATGGTTTTCAGCCTTGCTCTTGTAGGCTGTACAACCTCTTCCAGCCAACCGTCACCGGCGGGAGACTATGACATTACGGTTAATGTGGGGTCTGAACCCGATATCATTGATCCAGCTCTGAACTCCGCTGTCGATGGTGCAACGTTACTCATCCACGGCTTTGAAGGTTTGATGACACTGGACGAAAATGGTACTCCGATTGAAGGACAGGCAAAATCGTACACCATGAGTGATGACGGCCTGACGTATACCTTCACACTGCGTGACGATCTGAAGTGGAGCGATGGCACGGCTTTGGTTGCTTCTGATTTTGTGTATGCTTGGAATCGTGCCATTGCGCCGGACACCGCAGCAGACTACGAATATATGTTCGAGTCTATTGCCGGATATGAAGATGGCACACTCGAAGTATCGGCACCCGACGACAAGACCGTTGTGGTAACTTTGAATGCTGCTACTCCTTATTTCCTTGAGCTTTGCGCATTCCCGACTTTCTTCCCCGTCCGTCAGGACATCGTTGAAGCAGGTCCGGATACATGGGCAACGGAGCCTGAGACCTATATCGGCAACGGACCCTATAAGCTGACCGAGTGGGTTCATGATTCCTACATGGTTTACGAGAAGAACGATAATTATTGGAACGTAGCAGCTCTTGGCCCGAAATCCATCAAGTTCTTGTTGATGGACGATGACAATGCCATACTCGCCGCTTTCCAGAACGAAGAGATCCTATTCGCGGATTCCATGCCCAATGATGAAATTCAAGCCTGGCAAGACAAGCCCGAATACCATCAGGCAGGGCAGCTTGGAACGTACTATGTCAGCTATAATTGCGAGAACGAATTTCTCAAAGATCCGCTGGTTCGCAAAGCGTTGACATTGGCCATCGATCGCGATTTCATCTGTGTGCAGATCGGTCAGGCCGGTCAACAGCCCGCTGGCGCTTATGTGCCCACAGGATTAACCGACGCAGACCCGGCGCAGGAATTCCGTGTTGTTGGCGGCGACTATTACGATCCCACCAAGGACGCGAATGAAGCCAATCTTGCGACCGCCAAGCAGTGCCTCATCGATGCCGGCTATCCCGATGGTGAAGGTCTGCCGACGTTTGAGTATCTGTACAATACAAGCACCGGCCACCAGCAGATTGGTGAAGCGCTTCAGGATATGTGGAAAGATATCGGCGTTAACGTTGAGTTAGTTTCACAGGAATGGAACACCTTCCTCAATACACGGAAAAACGGCGAATACGATATCGCCCGCAACGGTTGGTTGGGCGACTACAACGATCCCATTTCCTTCCTGGATATGTGGATTACGGGTGGCGGAAACAACGATGCCCAGTGGACCAACGCAACGTATGATGCGCTTATTTCCCAGGTGAAAGCGTCTTCTGACAGGGCTGAACGTATTCAGGCCATGCACGATGCAGAAGATATCCTCTTTGATGAATGGGTACTTTGCCCCATCTACTACTATGTGGACATCTACCTCCAGAGCGAGAAGCTAGAGGGCTTCTACTCCTCACCGCTTGGCTATAAGTACTTCATGTACACAACGGTTTCGGAATAGATTCGAGCCTTACAAACCAAAGCAGGCGCTGTATACAGCGCCTGCTTTTTATTTGGTATATTTGATTATAGTTTATAGGGAAGAATTCCCGTTATCCATATGATGTCGAAGTAGCTGGCAACGCAAAAGCAGCATTGGTAATTGGTATGAGGGCGATATGATTCATACAATATCCACGATCATTTTCTATGCCTCGCCTTTTTCACATTCCCATTATGACTTCATTCTTTGATTATTTCTAATCATTTTTATATATGTTTATGATATATTTTCGAATTACAAAAACTTTCCATTGCATGCTTTGCCCATGTAGAGTCGTTAAGTATGGCTCTTCCTATTCCGATTAAATCCGCTTTACCATCGGATAGCAGTTGTTCTGCAACCTTTGCCTGTGTGATTCCGCCGGTTAGAATTACCGGAGTGGACACTTCCCTCTTAAGCCTTTCTGTCAGCGGCGCGAAATAGCCTTGTCCATTTGTATTGCCCGGTATCGTATACCCGCAGAACCCGCCTGATATATCAAGGACATCAACGCCGATCTTCTCAAATTCTCGTGCCGCTACCACGCTATCATCAATAGTAGTCCCTCCTTCGGTATAATCCGAAGCACCCAGCCTTAAGAAGATAGGAAAATCTTTACCCACTATTTGTCTAACAGCTTTTATTACCTCAATATGAATGCGGATACGATTCATAACGTTCCCGCCATATTCGTCCTTTCTTTTGTTGGTAAGCGGTGAGAAAAACTGGTTTAATAGATAACCATGTGCGCAGTGGATTTCCACGCCGTCAAATCCTGCCTTTTGAACTCGTGCGGCGGCATTTTGAAAAGAAGTAACAATATCTGCAATTTCACTCTTTATCAGTTCATGGGGCAATTCATTTACTTTCCTCAAATTCTCTACACGTGATGGCCCAACCGGAACTTTTCCGGTAATTGCTTTGAAAGCTAAACTGCCTGCGTGGTTAATCTGAACGATCGCTTTGGATCCATTGCCATGAACAGCATTGGCAAGCTTTCTCAATTCTTCAACCATGCTATCATCTGCAATAGACAATTGATTTTTACTGGCTTTACCTTCCTGACTAATAAAGGCATGTTCTGTAATGACCGCAGAAACATATCCACCCTCGGATTTCTCCGAATAATAGTCAAGGATCGCTTGGTTTACGCTCCCATTTGTCCCCGCCTTCCCCGTCGCCATAGGAGGCATTATCAAACGATTGCATAGCTGTAGTGAACGTATATTTAGCGATTGGAGCATACATGTCATATTGATACAACCTCCTGCAAAATTGGCTATTTATTGTCGTTCATTGTATCTGCGCGTTATATCAATTTCCTTGTTGGTTGGCTATTTTAAATAAATGTGCTTCTTGGTGGTCTACTCATTTCGAACAAGGCCCAATGGATCAGTGTGAAATTTCAGGTATCAATATGTCCGATAGTACAGTGAGGGGAATGTTGAATTCAGGCTCTCCCATTGCGCCTGATCCAATTGTGTATACCGGGAAAACAACGGTAATCTCATCCCCTTTTATATAAAACCACTGATTGTCATTGATCGATGAAAATTCATAATCGGCGTCAGTCCCTATTTCATCGCTTATTGCGTTATTAATACGTGATTTGCCTTCCATACCGTTCGTGAAAAGATCCATAATAGCAAGTTGTTCGCCGGGTTGTTTATTGAGTATATTGATAAACATTGCATCATAACCCTCATGCGCTCCTCCTGTATAGAACTGATATCTGATGGATATGGAAAGTAGTGTGCCGTCATTCTGATGGATAGACACTTGCGAATTAAGCGTGTATTTTACAAAATCCGCAGCCCCATATGCACCTTCTGCATCATCATGCAACTGCGTTATGCGAGCATTCACATCGTTGCTGATTGAATCATTCATCGTAGTCTGGAACCCTTCATCCATCATCCCTGAAATGACCGGGTACTCAACGTGAATTTTAACATATGTATCTTCCATTGATAATGTTTGGGCCTCTATGGATGGCGGTTGAGGAGGTGTCAAAGGTATACTGGTAGGCAATATTTGTGTGGCTGACGGCTCCGCACTTACTGAAGCGCTTGTAGCCAAAATCGACGGAACTGGCGCACTTTCGCATCCGGCCAGATAGAAAATAGCCATCAAGACAATTAAAATTACCAAAACATATTTGTGTTTCCTCATCATCATTATCTCGAACAGGTCTACTTTACCTGCTCTTCTCCCCTTTCATGCTGTTATCCATTCTGCCGTAATACATGGATCTTCTTTGCATTGCTTTTCGTTCTCCCGATATAAATTGCCTTTTCTTTTACTTGTACACCAATAGTTTAGCATTTTATTCCGAATATTGGAAACGATACCCATGATATGGATAGCGCATATACGGTGCATAGACATACGATTCTCAAACGGTTGACACGAACATTGGAAAAGTATAGTGTGCATCACATTATGCTTCATGACCCGTGTCACTAAAATCAATTTTCATTATGACCGTAAAAATATATACCGGTTGGTAACCCAAAATAGCGCGATGGGCGAAAACAGATAAGGTAATGGGAAGAGATTCAGGGCGTTGACAGTCCTAGACATGTACAGCCGGGAATGTCTGGCAATCCACGTGGACAAAAGCATCAAAGCGGATATGGTCGCAAGGGTACTGGAGGCGCTGAAGCCCACCAGAGAGCTTCCCAAGCGAATCAAGGTAGACAATGGTCCTGAGTTTATCTCCAGAGTGATGGACAACTGGGCGTACTTCAACAAGGTGCATATGGATTACTCAAGACCGGGCAGGCCGATAGACAACGCGTGGATCGAAAGCTTCAATGGGAGTTTCCGGAACGAATGCCTCAATGTGAACTGGTTCATGTCACTGGAAGATGCGAAAGCGAAGATTGAAACGTGGAGAAAAGACTATAACGAGTTCCGTCCTCACAGTGGGCTAACATACCTGACACCGGTTGAATTTGCCCTAAGACAAGGCGTTTTAGCCGATTGAAGGCCAGATTTTTTCATTTAGACTGGACCAAAAAGTGGGGGACACCCAACTATGCCTTCTCTAACTTTAAAAGTGGACCGGCTTTTGGGGGGCACTCCAGTTCCGACATGTCTAAAAACTCAATGTTTGATACAATTTTGCGTTACTCTGAATAACGTTAAAAAGTTTAATTACGCCAGTATGTTTGAATGAATAGTTCTTTAACTGCATGGATTGTCTTACCCTCACCCATTATAGACCGCCATGACCCGCATGGTATGCATATCAAAACGCTGAAGCAAGGCAAATATCTTTCAGAATTTCAATTAAGTATGGGAGACATATTGTATTCTTAATAAGTTCACTTGCAACTGCAATCGTCCGTTCATCCTTACTTTTTTAGGCAAACGAGATATTTTTTCAACCACTTCATTTCTCGGCCCAAATAATGGTTCGTAGAGTATAATAGAGTAGGACTGACGGGTTTGTCTACTACCATCGATTTTTTGACTGCTTCCTTATACCTCGGGGCAAAATATGCCATGTGATTAATTCACTCGGTCGGTCTCTCAAGGAAGATAGTTATCAACGTGTCTTACCACGTCATCCCTAGCATCGTATACGGGACAAGGAGAGGAGATCATCCCATGGCTTTCATCAATCAGAAAAACATGCTAATGCTTGCCATTATTCAGTCAATAAAAGAAGGCAAACCTGCGGATCTGCAAAAAATTGTAGATGAATTGCAGCCTTTTGACATCGCCCAACAATATGAAAAACTGCCCGCCAAATATAGAAATAGATTTCTTCACTATTTGCCAACTGAGCAGCTAACGTGGTTGATGCATGGTATGGAGAAAGATAAACAACTGGATGTACTCAAACGACTCGGGATGGAAGATTCCAAAAAAGTTTTTGATTTGATGGATAATGACGATATGGCATCACTATTATCCGGTCTTTCCAGCGCGAAAGTTGAGAAGCTTTTATCCGGTGTTAACCATTACGAAAAAAAAGCGATTCAGAATTTGATCGATTACCCCACTGAGACCGCAGGCAGGCTGATGTCTGACAGGTATGTATGGATACCCATACAGTACACAATTCAGGAGGCAGTTACCAAACTCAAGGATTTCATTAATATTGCCGAATACCTGAATTACCTTTATGTCGTGGATGACAAAAACAAGCTTATGGGCGTGGTCTCTTATCGGGGTCTTTTGTTGGCTGACCCAGCGGAGAAGATCGAAAACATTATGTTTCGCAAAGTGATTAAATCGACAGTGGATACCGATCAGGAAGAGGTCGCTAAATTAATCAGCCGTTATAACTTTGTTTCCCTGCCTATCGTTGAACAGGATAATACACTGGTAGGTATCATCACCGTCGACGACATTATCGATGTGTTCATTCAGGAGGCAAATGAAGATATAGAAAAATTATCCGCCTCTGGCAAAGCTATTACCTTTGCCACAAAACCTTTGCAGGCTGCTTGTAGAAGATTACCCTGGCTTATACTTTTATTGTTCGTCGGTTTTGTTTCCGGTGGAATAATAAGCTCCTTTGCCCAAACGCTCAAGAACGTCGTTGCATTGACCTTCTTTATGCCAATGATCGCAGGCATGACCGGAAATACGGGCACGCAATCACTGGCAATTGTCGTCAGAGGTTTGGTCTCGCACGAGTTGGATTTTAAACACAGCATAAAACTTATTGTGCGAGAGCTTTGTGTAGGAGTTCTGATCGGCACGATTTGCGGCATCTTCATCGCTGTGATTGCCTATTTGTGGCAGGGAACGTTAGCTATAGGATTGGTGGTAGGCATCTCCCTGTTCTTGACCTTGATCATCGGCACGATGTCCGGGACGATCATCCCTTTGATTCTGTATAAACTGAAAATCGATCCGGCCATTGCTTCGGGTCCTCTTATCACAACGATCAATGATATCCTGTCCCTACTGATTTACTTTGGAATTGCAACAGCGGCGCTGTCCAATCTGATGTAGTTGAGCCTAATACGTATTGCCGAATGAATAAATGGCATGCCACCATTTGGGAACCGTCTAGAAAGTTAGTCCATGCTTGTATTTCATTAAACCTGAGCATTTGTCTTGTTTAAAATAGATTGATACCCATTTTATTGTCCGGGGAACGATTGGAACGAGACCCGAAACGGGTACCGATAAATAAGTTAGCCAAGCTGGAAGAATAAAAGTAAACTATATGATACAGTAAGGATGCACAGCATGGCAAAGAAGACGTTTACCGTAGAAAGGATTATTAGCATACTCCGACTGGCGGAGGCAAAAGCGGCACAGGGCTCCACAATCGTGGAGATATGCCGTGAAGTCGGAATTACAGAGCAGACTTACTACCGCTGGCGGAAGGAATACAGCGGGGTTTGCAGCGAAGGAGCCAAAAGATTAAAAGATCTTGAGAAAGAAAATGACCGACTCAAGAAACTGGTGGCCGAGCTGAGCTTGGAGAACGTTGTGCTGAAAGATGTTGCAAGGGGAAACTTCTGAGCCCGGCACGAAGAAGGCTGGCCGTAAAGCTCGCGGTTGAGAAATACAAGATGAGCGAGCGTATGGCGTGTCGGGTCTTCAAAGTCAGCCGGGCGCATTGGAAAGAACATCCCCGCAAACTGCCGGATGAGAACGAAGTAATCGCGAGAATACTTGCACTCGTCTCGGAATACGGGAGATACGGCTATCGTAGGATCGCGGAACTTCTGCGCCAGGATCTCGACAATCCTCTGCACATCAATACCAAACGGGTCAGGCGTATTTGGAAGCGGTTAGGATTGAAGGTTCCCAGACGGCAACAAAAGCGAAAAAGGATATGGTTAAATGATGGATCCTGTATTCGTTTAAGACCGGAACACAAAAACCATGTGTGGTCTTATGACTTCGTGTGTGAACGGCAGGCTAACGGATGCATGCTGAGGACTCTCAACGTGATGGACGAATTCACCCGTGAGTGCCTGTGCAGCATCGTGAGTCGGTCCTTCAAGAAAGACGACATCTGCGCAATACTTTTGGTAGCATTGCATGTGGAGAGCCTATTTGGGCGGAGCAGAATTTTGAAGGGTATGTCGATGCCACTGCCGACATTCACGCGGATTATTGTGTCACCGCGGTTGGCGACAGCATGATCAATGCCCGGATCCTTAACGGAGATATCGTCTTTATAGAGGAAACAACCCAGGTGGAGAACGGGCAAATTGCGGTCGTGCTCATTGACGATGACGTCACGCTTAAGCGTTTCTACAAGGAAGGGGATATTGTAACATTGGTTGCGGAAAACCCCGCTTACAAACCCATGGTGTTTGTAGGCGAGCAGTTGCGTGGAATGCGCATTCTGGGACGCGCCGTTGCTTTTCAGTCTACAGTCAGATAAAGAGATCTCCTATCCTGAAGAAAGGAATTCCTGATTATGCCGAAGAAGCTAAAACGAAAAAGGGCGAAGATTACCATTGGACGAACGCCGGATGGAAAGCCCATTGTCCGCTATGCACAAGGCTATTCAAAGAAAGAACTCGAGATTAACAAAGGTGAACTGAAGAGGCAGTATGTGGGTGGCGAGAGACTTCAAAAGGTCGACGCTCTCAAAACGCCAGCTTCGAATCGTGTGATTCCCCTTGCGAATCCCCTTGTTGCGATGTTGAAGGAAAAGCGGGGTTTACCCGGGATGCATATTCTTACGGCAAAGAATGGAGGTCCTGTTTACCAAAAAGGTTTTGTCGAGCATTGGAACAATCTCATGATTGCAGTATATAAAGCTGCTATGGATTCCCCGGACAAGAAAATAATAGAAGGTAAACTGCTTTTTCGAACACAAGGACATTAACCGGATACGATGGGTTCAATGCTCACCCCTCATTATTTTCGGCATAACTTTGCATCCATCCTTTATAACTCCGGAGTCGATGTTTTGACCGCTCAAAAATGGCTTGGCCATTCTGACCCGAAAACAACGATGTCGATCTATTCGCATCTTTCAGATATAACATAAGACCTCAACGCAGACAAGCTTCGCAAGGCATTTGGTGTATAGCTCATTATCCTTTTTGCTTGAACCATTGTTCTCGAATAACATGCTCATTTTGCTAAAATAAGTTGCCACACGGTTACCAATGTCGGAAAAAAGGTTGCCAAAAGGTTGCCACATTATTTTTTTGTACTCTTGAAATCAGTGTCAGAAGTCGAAAAAAGCCCGATATATCGGGCTTTTCTGTGGTGGAGACGAGGAGGGTCGAACTCCTTACCTCTTGAATGCCATGGACAAATCGTGTCCTTTATATGCTCTCCCATGCTATTGAAAATGCCGAGATGTCGGGCTTTTTTTGCATTTCGGCATCACCCGGTAACTCATAGATTATGAATTAGGTTGCCAAAAGGTTGCCAATCTCTTGTCTTCAGTTAAACAATTTCCTGTTAAAACAATCCATCAACGTAATGACCTTTTCCATTGTGAACGTTTTCTTAGCCATGCTCTGCATCCTTCCTGTTGCAAATACTTTACTTTCTTCCCTCGCGTGGCTAACTTTTTTTTAGGGCCCGTTTAGGGTCTCATTCCACCTGCAGTATTCAATCCTACGCATTGCGGTTGCGTCCTTTCGCCGAATCTGGTGCGGATTGGCTGCCAACCCATCATCGCTATTTATGCGGTATCGGCACGTATACGGCAATATATGTGGCGGTGCCCGTTACCGTTGTGGATGGAGTGGTATCCCAACCGGCCGGTAACCAGCCGGGCGGTGATATAACGTTAGGAATCGTAATGGTATCCCCATAATAAACCGGAAAAAATACCGTAGTGTCGGGCGAAGTCCCCGAGCCAAGATCGAACGTGACCGTATAAGCAATGTGCGTGTATTGTGCGGTATACACAATGGTTCCCGTCACGGTTGTGGATGGCGTAACGTCCCAACCGGTAAACGACCAGCCGTTATCCACCGTAACGGACGGCACGGTGATCGTATCGCCATAGTACACAGAATTGAAAACCAGCGTATCCCCCGACGTGCCGTGGTCCGCCAGGTCAAATGATACCATATACGTGTTTTGCGCGTATTGTGCGGTGTATGTTGCGCTTCCCGTCACGGTTGTGGATGGCGTAACGTCCCAACCGGTAAACGACCAGCCGTTATCCGCCGTAACGGACGGCACGGTGATCGTACCGTCATAGTACACAGGATTGAAAACCAGCGTGTCCCCCGACGCGCCGTGGTCCGCCAGGTCAAATGATACCATATACGTGTTTTGCGCGTATTGTGCGGTGTATGTTGCGCTTCCCGTCACGGTTGTGGATGGCGTAACGTCCCAACCGGTAAACGACCAGCCGTTATCCGCCGTAACGGACGGCACGGTGATCGTATCGTCATAGTACACAGAATTGAAAACCAGCGTGTCCCCCGACGTGCCGTGGTCTGCAAGGTCAAACGCCACGGTATAGGGAATGTGCATATATTGCGCAGTAAAGATCGTATCAGTATAAATTGCGGCGGTGCTCACGTCTACGCTGCTCAAAAGAGTCGTGCCGCTGTCCTTGTACCATCCCGCATACGTATATCCGATCGCAGCGTTGACACCGGGTACGGAGGCAGGCGTCTTCCCGCTTACAATCAATTCGTTTTCATGATTCAGATCCCCTGGCGTCAGGACGCCGTTCTGCCCCGCGTTGTAGGTTACCGTATATTTCTTCGACGACGTTCTCGACGCCGTCTGATGCACCATCTGTAAAACGATTAGCTGCGCTGACCACGGGCCATCGAGACCGGCATCGAGCGTCCGGTTCCCGGCTTCCCCCGCATTAGCAATCTGATCAGCCGCATAGATTGCCACTCCATTGGAGTTATGGCTTTCGGCGCAGGCCGACATGGAAGACATATCGGCAGATTTTGCAAACAACACGCCATCCCGGTTTATGGTATACAGGGCGACGAGCATCGTTTTGCTCCCCGCCATCACTCCGCTTGCCTGCAGGGAGAGCCCGTTACCCGTATTCCCGCTGCCGGTAAGCACGGGATTCGCAATGTCGACGCCCGAATACCGTAATACGCATCCGTCGGCGAGTACCGGGCCTTGCGTAACGCTGTCAGAGAGCAAAAAAGTATAGGACGACGGTTCAATCGCCGCGTCGGTGACTGCCATATAATAACTGGCTTGTCCGATTGAGGTCCCGTTGTCGGTTTTAAGAATTGGATGCCAGTTTAAGGATGGCGGAGTTACGGACACGTCGCTTCCGCCCAAATAGGATACCTGCGCTATGAGCAGATCTCCGCTTATCAGGCCATCGGGCTTGTCTAGCGGCAAACTTGTAGAGGAATTGCCTTTGCTTGGGTTTCCCTCAACGTTGATGCTAGTTGTACTGGCTGTGCATGCTGTTATAATTCTGGATAAAAGAATCAAGGATGCCAACAATATACTTAACCGTATCCTTTTTGAAGCTCTCATCTACACATCTCCTGAGCATTAATGAATGAAGCCATCTTTGGGGCCTCCGACTATAAATATATTGTGCTGATGATCCGGTGAACGGAAATAGCCCAAATTACCTTCTCTTTGCTTATTTCCAATGAAAATTATATTATAACTTTTTATTGGCTTCAAGTCCTTAATTTTATACAAACCCCTTTATTTCCATACGCGCCGCGTTGTCAAATACAAGCCGGCCCAAATATGGCGAAGATGATTAACTGTCGTAAATACGAAAATATAATATTCTGCCGTATGGTCTGCTTTTCTTCATCGCTCAGTGGGATGAAACCCAAATTTTTAATGCCGAGTTGTTGGATCATTTTTTCATTTCAGCATCACCCGTAAATTATAGATTATGAATTAGGTTGCCAAAAGGTTGCCAGTAGTTTTCTTGTTTCAAGCCTCATACCTACGAACCAAAGGCCAGCTGCACGGCCAGCCTTCTTCGTGCCAGGCTCAGCTCGGCTATCAGTTTCTTGAGACAGTCATTCTCTGTTTCAAGATCCTTTAATTTCTTGGCTCCTTCGCTGCGTAATCCGCCATATTCCTTCCGCCAGCGGTAGTAAGTCTGCTCTGTAATTCCGACTTTGGAATGAGACCCAAAACGGGTACCGGAAAATAAGTTAGCCATGCAGGAAGAAAAAAAGTAAAATGTGTGAAAAAGAAAGGATGCACAGCATGGCAAAGAAGACGTTTACAGTAGAAAAGATCATCAGCATACTCCGACTGGCGGAGGTAAAGGCGGCGCAGGGCTCCACGATCGTGGAGATATGCCGTGAAGTTGGAATTACAGAGCAGACTTACTACCGCTGGCGGAAGGAATATGGCGGATTACGCAGCGAAGGAGCTAAGCGACTCAAGGATCTTGAGAAAGAAAATGACCGACTGAAGAAACTGGTGGCTGAGCTGAGCTTAGAGAACGCAGTTCTGAAAGATGTTGCAAGGGGAAACTGATGAGCCCGGCACGAAGAAGGCTGGCAGTGCAGCTTGCCGTGGAGAAATACAAGATGAGCGAGCGTATGGCGTGCCGGATCTTTAAAGTCAGCCGGGCACACTGGAAAGAACATCCTCGTAAACTGCCAGACGAGAACGAAGTAATCGCGAGAATTCTTGCACTCGTCTCGGAATACGGGAGATACGGCTACCGAACGATCGCGGAACTTCTACGCCAGGATCTCGACAATCTTCTGCACATCAATACCAGACGCGTCGGGCTCATTTGGAAACGGTTTGGATTAATAGTTCCTAGACGGCAGCAGAAGCGCAAAAGGTTGAAACAAGCTTGTTTGCTGTACCATTCGGTTTGCTGTTGTCGCGGTAAACACGTCTATGGTATTATGCAATCAAGAGACTGATCGTTTCCCGGATAGAATAATGGGCATCTGTCTGTTTTGAACAAGACAAATGCTTAGGTTTAATGAAATTCAAGCGTGGACTAACTTACTAAACGGTTCCCAAATGGTGGCAAGCCACGGGTATACGGCTTATATGCAGGAGGAGCAATGAATCTGCTTTGGTTGTTAGTTAGCTTTCTTATTGGCTCCATACCTTTTTCTTGCTGGATTGGATCCCTAGTCACCGATAGAGACATTCGTGAGATCGGCGACGGCAACCCCGGTGCTGCCAACGTATTTCGAACAGGAAACATGGGTGCAGGAATTGTCGCTTTGCTATTGGATTATCTCAAGGGGTTTTTACCCGTCTATCTATTGAAGGTGCTGATCGCGGATAACTCGGTGGCTTTGATCGGATTGTCAATCGCACCGATAGTCGGCCATGCTTTTTCCCCGTTTTTAAAAGGGAAAGGAGGCAAAGCCATCACGGTATCCTTTGGAATCTGGTCAGGCCTGACGTTGTGGGTTGTACCCACTGTATGGGGCATCTCGCTGATAGTCTTAACTGTTTTTATGACAGTAAGCTCCAACGGATGGAGAGCCTTGCTTGGATTTCTCATCGTTCCAATCGCGCTTCTTATCATGCAACCAGACATTTCTCTTTGGATTATATACTTTGCCAATCTGTGTGTGTTAATATATAAACAACGTAAGGAGCTGTCCCTACCGCTTCGTATACATTTCAAATACCGAAGGAGTTAAGCAATGTATATCATTTCCTTGCTTCATTCGTTGTTGTATTTTACATTAACGATGCTGATCATCCAAATATTTAATGCTTATGTTATCAACGGTTTAAAACAATCAATTATCCCTATTAAGGACAAACAATATGTATCTATCCTTGTACCGGCACGCAACGAAGAAAACAATATTGCGCGCTGTGTCCTTTCGCTTCTAGGCCAGAGCTATGATAGCTTTGAAGTTATCGTTCTTAATGATCAATCCGAGGATAATACTGCGGCAATACTGACAGATATTGTTAAGCAATATCCACACTTGAAGGTCATTGAAGGGAAAGACTTGCCTCGAGGATGGTTGGGGAAGCCATGGGCGTGCCACCAATTGGCTGCAAGCGCAACTGGTGATTGGCTGCTTTTTACCGATGCCGATACCATACATAAGCCGGATATGCTGAAATCCGTCATGGGCCATGCGCTAAAGGATAAACCAGGCTTGGTGACCGCGTTTACAAAACAAGAAATGCATACCTTAGGTGAAAAACTTATCGTTTCATACCCATTCTGGAGTATTTTTTCCTTATTTCCAATGATATTAGCAATCCGATTCGGTTTATCCATCTTTTGTGCTGCGAATGGACAATTTATGTTGTTCTCAAAGACCAGCTATCATGAGATAGGAGGCCATGAAAGCGTTAAGAATCAGATTGCCGATGATTTTTCTTTGGCAAAATTGATTCTAAAAAAGCACAAGAAATTACAGATTTACAACATGGTCGATTTTGTGAGCTGCCGTATGTACCGTTCATTTTCAGAAGCTTTGCAGGGTTTTGCAAAGAATTATTTTGCCATTTTTGATTATCGGATAATCCAATCGTTATTCGTATGGGTTTGGATGTTTATTCTTTGCTGGTTACCGTTATTCATTGTTATTGTTGGGAGTCTTTATTCATTCGTTCCTTTTAGTATGATGATTATATGTACAGCAACCATATTATTACAGACGCTATTATGGGTTAATGCATCCGTCCAATTTCGGATGCCCGCTATTGTACTCGTGCTCTATCCTGCTATCATCGCTATAAGCTCTTTCATCGGGATATATTCGATATTTCAAAGCCTTCGGCAAAAGACGACATGGAAAGGGAGAAGCATCCCAAAAATCAATATTAGATGGTTCTAAAGGCTGGCTGGCAGGACAGCTTTTGCTGAGTATCATACCCCATATGCAGTATGAATAGAGGGATATAAATGACAAATCAACCTGTTTTGATCAACAACGAACCTTTGGAAATGTTGAACGTTGAATCAGTAAAGATGCTTTGGTCAATAACTTATAACACCAACGGAAAACCTGACTGGTCACATATTTTTCCCTACTATCATCCGGATCTAGTGTTTCATGATTCAATCCAAAGGATCGAAGGCAAACAGGCGTTTATTGCGATGTGCAACCGTTTAACCAAGCGGTGTAAGCAATTGAAGATGGAGATTGCCTCTATCAGTATGACTTCAAACATTATTATGATGGACTGGAAGATGACAATGATGTTTCGCTTTTTTCCAAGCTCGCCAATTTTCGGGTGTACAAAGTTAACGCTGCATGAGGACGGCCGCATTTTAGAACAAAGGGACTATTACGATCTTTGGGGAGATATCTTTGACAGGATTCCAGGGTTTAGAAGGCTATACCGGTGGTTTATGCGCCGATTTTTCGGCTGAAAGTTGGTGTTACTTTATGAATCTGCCTGACGAGCTGATGTTTTTAAAAAACAGGAAACAAAAGCAGCACACCAGTACCGCATCGATGGCTGGAAAGACATGCATTATAACTGGGGCCACTTCAGGGGTCGGTCTCGAGGTGATGAGACGGCTTGCTCAAGGTGGGGCGTCGATCGTTATGGTATGCCGCAACAAGGAAAAGGCTGAATCTATTAGACGCGACATTGCACAGTCATTCTCGGTCGATATCGATATCATTATCGCTGATTTCAGCCATTTCGATCAAGTTCGTAAAGCTGTACAAACTATATTGGCAAAATATTTGCATATCGATGTCCTGATAAACAGCGTTGGCATGCATTCCACAAAACGCCTTAAAACTTCGGAAGGATTCGAATTGGTCTATTGTGTTAATCACCTTGCGCCTTTTCTTTTTACAGCGCTTCTGCTTGACCGTCTTTTAGAAAGCGCACCCGCGCGCATTATCATGGTCAATTCCGAAGGACATCGTTTCAACGGGTTGAATCCGGATGACATCAACTGGGATAGGCGCCATTATACCGGGTTAAGGGGATATGGTGCGAGCAAAACCGCCCAATTGCTTACCGTCTGGGAGTTTGCCGATCAACTCAAAGGCACCGGTCTCACAATCAATGCAGTACATCCGGGAGATGTAAAATCAAATATCGGAAGCAACAACGGATGGTTGTATAAATTCTTCTCGAAGCACGTGACGAGCAGATTCTTAAACGATCCCATGATATCCGGCGAAGCCATATACTACCTCTCCTCTGATCCTGGTTTGGCAGATACCACCGGTAAGTTTTTCCACCTTACCATTGAAGAGATGCCAGCCAAGCATGCGCTTGACCGCGAAATGGGCAAACGAATCTTTGAACAGACCAAAAAACAGGTTGGTCTGTCTGAATGAAGCTACCGGGCACGCTTAAGCTGTTTGATAGCCCTGTCCGCCGCGAGTTTCCCCGTTAAAATTGAGATAGGCAGCCCTGAAGGGCTATACGTCCATTGACCGGCCTGCAGGATGTCCAGCAACGGAGTCAGCACTGACTTGGATACTTTTATCAGCTTATTAACGGCTGGAACGGGGCGGTTAGAAAAAGCCCACCCTGTAATGGCGCCTTCAAAATTGCCTGTAATCCTTTCTATTGTCAAAGGTGTTGACGATATCTTTTCTGAGACTTTTTCTTTTAGACCAGGGAAAACGAACCTATCCAGTATGTTGATTATGATGTCTTCACTGGCCTCTTTGAATTCCTCATACCATCCCTGTTTTGCAATGTGCGCCACAAGCGCATAATCCATCAACGTACTTATAATCATGCCAGTTTTACCTGGCGGTGCAAGATTTTCATCCCTCATGACCGGAAAGGCTATCTCGTATGTGGTAAGTTTCAGATACTCCCGAATCCAACGAAAGATCTTTTGTTTATCCTCCGTGAATTCTTTCCTGTCTTCCTCTGGACGCCTTATATCCACGTCACTTGTATGCAATCCGTCTTTGCACGGCGTATAGAATAAATGCCCGCTGCAAATCGATTCGAAATACTTCTTATCTAAATCAACCCCAAGATAAACAGAAAATACCGAGTCACCGCCTGATTTGTCCATAATGGTTCCCTTCCGCCTTATAAACCTATCTCTTCTTTTTGTATCGCTCATCTTTTGCTCATCAACCGTCTGATAGAAACGTTTGAGATCAGCGGCCCATATCAACTGTTTGTATTCAAATTCATTCCCTTTTTTATCCTTAGCTAAGTGCGCCTTAGAATCCACGCTGCATATCTCTGTATTGTTCAGAAATACACCGCCGTGCCCAGCTATGTAACTTGTGAGCTGTTTAATCAATTCACCGGTTCCACCTATGGGATAAAAATAATCCAGATAGGTGCTAAAATAGCCCAACGCAAACGATGCCGGCGTCTGCCGAAAAAAATGCTGCGCAATCATATCCATCAGGGACCGATTTTTCGTGAACCTTAAAAGGTACTGGTATATTGGAACGCTTGTCCTCTGTATTTTTCTTATGGTATATAGAAATTTAGGCATCCAAGGTAAAACAGTTTTTAACAGATAATCGCGATCTTGCTTCATATCCAAAAACAACGGATTGTCTACTCCATACATGACGTCCATGTACCCTACGATTTTTTTAATCTCGACTATAATGTTTTTAATCTCTTCACGGTTCTGCGGAAACTGACTTTGCAAAAGGTCCTGATATTCTTTTAAGTTTTCAATAGATTCAAACCTTAAGATTTCTCTATCAATTCCGATCGAAACTTTGCTTTTGATAAATTCTATTGGAAGACCCAATTGTTTTACCATCGGGAAGACGATTCCGGAATTCTCTATCGCTCGCAGACCGCCGTCAAAAACAAACCCTTCATGTGCAAACGAATTGACAAGGCCACCATTAGTTCCCTCCTTTTCGCAGATCAAAGTGTGGCATCCTGCTTTGCATAGATAAGCTCCAGCTGTCAGTCCGGCTATGCCGGAACCAATTATTATAGCATCGTATAACATAGTTATTGTTTCTCCATATAGTTTTGAATAGAGTAATTTATAATATTTGACTCGTTTGATAATCGACTCCAATTAGCTAATTACTACCTCACATGATTTCCATGTCTTACTTTTTTTATTATAGAGTCTATTACATTATTCATCTTTTTTCAACACGAAAAAGAAACTACTTCGTTTGGCGCTAAATACAACTAGTGGTCGTTTCAGGTCAGGTTGTTTTTACAGTATTAGCGTGGGATACGGAGTGGATTTTCCGCAAACATATCTTCTCTGAATTTGACTATGATTAAATTTGCCGTACAATCTATTTTATAATTCTCCTAACGTCCCCGTCTTCCCAGCAACATCTATTACCTTATTAAAACCTTCTCTGTCCTTTAATATGCTGCCACCAGATGAAACAATTAGAGTAATTCGCCCTCTACCGATTTCTTCAATGAATTTGCGGACCGCTGGAGGAAATGCACCTGCCCACATGGGCATAACTAAAATGATTTGTTCGTCTGATTTTGGGATTTTGTATGTCACCGGCAAAGTTTTTTTTGTGGAAGCGTAGAAACCAGCTTTGATAAAGCCGAAAACACCCTTCCAATTTTTTCCATCTTCAATTTTATTAATTTCAGCTTTCTTTCTATTGGCAATTTCCTTTGCCAAGCTTTCACTTGTCCCGGTTCGCGTGAAATAATAAACGGCCGTCATTTTACATCTCCCCATTTATTCTTTAGCGTTATTATAAATTGCCAAAACTTACAACACAATCTAATGCTATTATATCATTATTATTAAAGTATATCTACTTGTGTGCTTGAAAATAAGCCTATATAAATAGTAGACGTGGTGATAGTGACAGCTGGCTGGGTTAACCTCACTGACGTATTCCCAGTTTAAAGGTTGGGCCATTTGCTACGATTAAGTGTTCATCCTCTCAATTAGCACCGCTAAAAGATACACCTCCAAAAAGGTGATTCGCAGCGATCTTAAATGCACAACACCATTACTGCGTTACCAGGAACATCATAGTGGCGCCCGAGAATAACATTGCTCGGACTTCTGGTCAGCTTCCGATGACACCACCGGTCTGGACAGCACTCACTTATTGATCCAATATTCTGCGATTTCATGGTTGCTGACGTCTATCGATAAAAGATAAAATTGCTTCAACCGCAATATCCTGTTGTTCTTCCCGGGATATCGTGGCAACCCCGTCGCCGTCTTGCGCTCCGTAGTTGGCGAACTGGGCGTGGTTTCCCCCTTGTATAACAACGACGTTTCCGTTCGGGTCAATTTTACTGGTGTCCAGATGGACATCCTCTGTGCCGTATACGATCAGCGCGCTGTCGGAGTCAAAATCCCCGTAGATATAAGCACCTAGCAGGATCAAGCCCTGGATTTTATCTTTGTGCTTGGCAGCGTAGCTGCTGGCCATAGCCCCGCCCAGTGAGTGGCCGCCGATATACCACCTTGTGATGTTTGGCAATTTGCCGAATACAGAGTCTGCCGCGTTGGCGTTGAGCACGGCGAGGTTGCACGGCATCTTGACCAGAACGCAGGTGATGCCGCGAGCGCTGATTTCTTTCAAAAGGGGGATATAGGCCGTGGCTTCCACTTTGCCCCCCGGGTAAAAGATCAACGCGGTATCGCCGGGAGTCGGTGGGGAAAGGATGATTACGTTGCCGTCAGTCCTGATGGAAACGTCGCCCGCCAGCGCTTCGACCGCTATGTCATCCGCACGGTAATAATCCGATACGTATAGCATGAACCCGGCCACAAGCGCCGCAAGCAGCGCGGCCGCGCTTATCAGGATAATTTTGGTGCGTTTTTTCATGCGACATCCCCAAAAGAGAAATCCGTTTTTTGATTGGCCCTGTGCGTCAAACGGCTTGCTGGGCCTCTGGTTTCTTCTTTTTAATGCAGAACAAAAGATAGCCTTCCGCCAGCACGAACAGCACGATACCCGCAACCGCCGCAAAAATCACGACTGGATAGGCGCTCGCAAACCCAGTCACAGACGTGTGCTTGATAAAGATGCCGATGTACGCCCAGATCAGCACAACCCCGTACGCAAAATCCCTGTCTCGCACAATGGCGATAACCCCGATTGCTACCCCGACGGCAAGCACTGTAACCGTCCAGATCTGTTTGGGAATGCCAAAGCCGTTCCAGTTCATGCTAACCAGAAGGGTTGTGATGTTGGCGATGGACGCGATTGTGATCCAACCGAAATATACGCTGAACGGAAGGCGCACGGTCAGTTTTTCCGTTTGGGTGAGTTCGCTTTTATGCAGGATCAAACTGACCCCAATAAGGCAGCCGAGGATTACTACCATCAGCGCCACCGACGCCGTGATGAAGTTGTAGTGCCAGCAAATGATCCAGGCCGCGTTGGCGATCGAAGAGACCGAAAACAGTATCCCCGTTTTGTCAAGCAGCGGTTGGTACCGCTCCGCTTTGGATTTGATCCATCCTAGCTGGTACGCCACGTAAACAGCCAGCAGCAGATAGATGACACCCCAAATGGCAAACGTGATCCCCGCCGGGGCAAACAGGTTGGGGTAGCTATCCGAAACCTGCGCGGTAGTTATGCCGTTAAGCGGAAGGAGGTTGGCTAGCACGTTCAATAGGATCATCAGCAGGAAGGTGCCCGCTACGATGATATTGAGCACATTCGAAGATTTTTTGAGTTCCATCACACCTGTTCCTCCTCGTTACGATTTCTTTCGGTTCTACCATAATCATACAGTATTTGGTATTGCTTATCAATTGGTGGCTGATCGATTCAGGTATCTGACAATCTAATTAATGAGAGTAGATACACCATGTTTCAATAATGTACACTTAACGTGACCCCCAAAAATTATACTAGTACCAATGTCAGGAAAACGAAATATGACCTGCTCCCCAAAAATATTATTTACCCAAAGGCCAAAGTTTTCTCATTTAGACTTGATCAAAATAAGGGGCATACCCAACTGGACCCGAACCCAACATCAAAACCGAATCACTTTTTGTAGAAATACGTCGATAAATATTTATTTAGCTTTTGCCTTTCTGCACGTTTTAAAGATAATATACTCAATGATCATTCCATAAACGATTCCGGCCAAGAAACTTACCACGTCAGAAAATCCAGTTGAACTGTAGTAAGCAAATGAAATAATCAAACCAAAAATCGCTCCTCTACCAATGGCTTTCGTCAGGCTGACTTCTCTCCAAGGAGCGCCTATCACAATACCCATTAGCAATCTATTGAACCATAAGGAAAACATAAGAGAGAAACCAATCTGAGCGCCGAATCTGATTGATGCTCCAATAATACAAAAAACCCCAAGAAGACTTCCCATTAATACTGATACTTTCAGCCTTTTAGAAATTTTGATCATATTTCCCCTCCTTCTTTTTTAATAAAAAGATTATGTATCGACTCTGAGTGTCCCCCCATTTTTTTGTCCAGTCTAAATGAGAATATTCTGGCCTTCAACCTGCTAAATTGCCTTGCCTAAGGGCAATTTCAGCCGGCGTAAGGTATGTTTGTCCCCTATGTGGGCGGAACTCATTATAGTCTATTCTCAACGTTTCAATCTTCGTTATAGCATCTTCCAGCGATATGAACCAGTTCACGTTCAGGCATTCGTCCCGGAAACTTCCATTGAAGCTTTCAATCCACGCGTTGTCTATCGGTCTGCCCGGTCTTGAGTAATCCAGATGGATCTTGTTGAAGTACGCCCAGTTATTTATTACCCCCGAGATGAATCGGATCCATTGTCTGTCTTGATTCTTCTTGGAACTCCTCTGGCAGCTTTGAGAGTCTCTAATATACATGCGACCATTTCCGCTTTGATGCTTTGATCCACATAGATTGCCAAGCATTCCCTACTGAACATGTCTAATACTGTCAACGCTCTGAATCTCTTTCCATTGTACAGTTGGTCCGATACAAAGTCCATCGTCCAGCATTCATTTATCTTCACCGCCATGTTCTTATCCGGCGCACGCGTTACGGCAAGATGTTTGCGCTTTGTTTTGCTGCGCAGGTTTAAGCCTTCCTGACAGTATATCCTGTATACCTGATTTTGATTGATCTTCCACCCTTCATGTTTCAGCAGTACGTGAATACGCCTGTAACCGTAACGTATGCGTGTTAACGCAATCTCCTTGATCTGCATTCTTAAAAACCTGCTCATCCTTCTTTGGTTTATACCGATATAGGCGAGCGATGCATCCTTGCCGCTTGGCAGCCGCGTCTTTCGCCGACCATGAATCGTTACTGTAAATACTTAACTACTTCTCGTATGGCGACAGGCCTTAGAACTGTTTTGACAGTACGTCCTAGATCATTGCTTTGTATAGAATAAGATCGACTACCAAGAATTCAGAGGTTTCATAGGCAACTGACCTTTTCTCCGAAAATGTATCCAAAAATAAATTGGGATTTTACGGTAAGCAGCCATAGCGGGTACAATAAAACAGATCGAGGAAAAAGGTCATGGGAAGTAAAGGTATACGTCCTCAATCGATCCATCCCTTTATTTTAGTCTTAGTATATTTGTTTTCTCTCATTTTGAGTGGGCCATATTTTTGGGGAGCAGGTCAATTTGGATTGGATTTATCTCAGCTATTAGTTATACTAAAATAGTCTACAAACTGAAATTAAAGAGCTCTTTTATGGATAATCTTGTATTCGATAAATTCTGCCATCTTGTGTTTGAAAACTGCCTTGATGCCTTATTGCTTACCAGCGCCGACGGAAAAGTACATCGAGCGATTCATGCAGCATGCCAAATGTTTCAAAGGAGCGAACAGGAAATATATGCACTGGGGCGCAATGGTTTGGTGGACTCAAATGATACCCGCTTGAAAATAGCGTTGGACAAACGCCGAGAAAACGGTATGGTACGAACTGAACTCAATTTGGTCCGTAAGGATGGCATCATTTTCCCGGCATTTTGTGCATCTCGGATATTTAAAGACGAAAGAGGTGTTGAATGGACGTCGATGATTATCCGGGATATTACGGCTGACAAAGAAGCTGAAAATAAATTACGTGAAGCAATCGCAATATCGGAGCAAATGGCATCTCATGACGATCTTACGGGATTACTAAACCGCCGGGCTTTTATGGGCAGACTCGACCAAGAGATCCAAAAATCGAATAGAAATAAATCACCTCTATGCCTCATATTGCTTGACATAGATCATTTTAAGAATATAAATGACAAATTTGGACACGTATATGGTGATGAAATATTAGTACATCTTGCAAAGATATTATCAAATTCTTTAAGGCCATACGATTTTATTGGAAGATACGGTGGAGATGAATTTATTATCTGTCTCACAGACACCCAGCGTGCGGACGCTTTAATGATAGCGGAACGGCTTCGATATCGTGTTGAAATTTCCGAAATGCCTTTAGCCAAGACTGTTGTAAAAACAACCATGAGCATTGTCGTGGGATGTTATCAATGTGAAATTATCGAACAGCGGGACGATTTGATTTCAAGAGTAGACAATAACCTTTATACTGCTAAGAATAAAAGGAACTGCATTTATGGATAGATGGATTAATGAAATCGTTGAATAGCTCAAAAATTTCTAGTATAATATAATCAAACAAAATACAGATGTCCAGCTCACGGTATTATATTCATTCTATTATTATAATCACAGTAAATACAAACGGAGGTACATAGTAATGGAAGAATCCAGAGCAAACAAGATGCCCTTAATTGGCGAGAAAGCTCCGTCCTTCATCGCAGTCACTACGCAGGGTAAAATTAACTTCCCTGAAGACTATCAGGGCAAATGGGTTATACTTTTTTCTCATCCGGCAGATTTCACGCCTGTTTGCACCACTGAGTTCATGACCTTTACATCCATGCTGAATGATTTCAAAGAACTGAACACTGAATTGATCGGTTTGTCCGTTGACTCATTGTATGCGCACATAGCCTGGTTGCGTAAAATACAGGAGTTGGAATGGAAAGGCATGAAAAATTTGGAGGTTACTTTCCCTCTGATCGAGGATATTCGGATGGAAGTTGCAAACAAGTTTGGAATGATTCAGCCGGGTCAGTCGAACACGCAGGCTGTACGAGCCGTGTTTGTTATCGATCCTGAAGCGAAGATTCGTACGATCCTGTATTATCCACTTTCCACAGGCCGTAACTTCGACGAGATCAAGAGAATTATACAGGCTCTGCAAAAAGCGGATAAGGATAATTGTGCAACTCCCGCAGACTGGAGACCTGGTGATGATGTGATTGTGCCCACTCCCGGCTCCTGTGGCACAGCAAAGGAACGCATGGAGAGCAAAGACGAAGATATCTATTGTCTGGACTGGTTTATGTGCTTTAAGAAAGAGAAGTAAAACAAGAATAATAATAAAAGGAGAGTAAACATGCCCGAATTTAGCAGAGCATTTTCAGGGACGGCCAAAGGCCGTAAGTTAACCGATCAGGAATTGATACGAGAAATCCGTTTTATGATTGCGGCGGAATATGAAGCCATCCAAATGTATATGCAGTTGGCCGAATCCATCGACAACAAACTTGCCATTGAGGTATTGAAGGACATTGCGGATGAAGAACGCGTGCATGCGGGAGAATTTCTCCGCTTGCTCAAAGAACTTGATCCTCAAGAAGAAGTATTTTATGCTGAGGGTGCTAGTGAAGTGGAAGAGGAAATAGAAGAGCTGAAGAAATAGAATTTATTGCTACAGAAGAAAAAGCGGCGAGAATATTTTCTGCCGCTTTTTTAATATTGAAATATTTTTTACTTTTTATATTTTAATCTGTTTCCAAACGAGTTAGATAGCAACTCTTTAATCGACTTGTGCGCATGCTGGGAGTGGATAAACTTGATCGTTTCTCTGTTTGTCAGCGTCAATTCAAACCTGCCTTGCTTCACGCTTGATGTAGAATCTCCTGTGTTGACAGTTTCAGAAAATCCCCTGAAGTAAACCCGTGTAATGACTGGATGGTCGATCACAATATTCGATGGATCCTCGGCCAGTATAGCACTTATGGGCATCGTATAATATTTTTTATGATACTCCGACCAAAAGCGCATCATCTGAGCGCTGCCTTTAAAGAACCCCTTCCCCTCGGCTTTGACCTGTTGGGAGACCTTGGCGCTTTCCGCTTTCTGTAATGCCGGCGTCAGGTGCGCCAATACAACTTTGTCCTGCAAAAATACAATATGGCATGGCGCCATTTTCACCATGGAGTATTTGCGCTGGGCCTGAAAAACCCATAGAACCTTTTCGGCAGGTCGCGCGGCGGGTGCGGCGGGCGCAGCCTGCGCCTGCGGCTGTGGGCTGTTTGCCGGTTGACCGGTCGATACATTGTGCCCGCACCGTGTGCAGAAATTGCTGTTCGGGCCCATTGGATTTCCACATTGGCTGCAATACATTTTTTATTCTCCTGGTGCTAATTCTAACCCTGTCTTATCGTACCATATATTTGTATATCTCGTAATCTCCGGTTTTCGGTATGGATTCTTCGCCCTCAGTAGTTGGCAAGAGCGATCATCGATTCATCGATAGGCTGACCATTCGTAGTAATAGGTGACGGTATTGCCTTGGCCCACAAGGGTAAGGGTCATCGAACCACCCATGGAAAGCCCATCTCCTTCCGCCGTGACCGTGCCCGTAAACACCGCGGATGTCGTTAACTTAATCCCGTACATGGATTCGGTTCCAGATAGGGCGAAGTTTAGATTCGTTCCATCGTTTGAGACGATGACACCCGTAGAGAAGCCTTGGACATTGGCTGTTCCTGCACTATTGTTAAAAGATAGGGACAAGCTAATCGGGTTATCCGGTTCAATGTCTTCCACATCATCCCCACCAACGAGAATAGCAGTACCGGTCCACGTGCCGGTCAGGTCAAGAAGCATCGGGTCGGGGATCGTCGGATCGAGGGAGAGTGTTGCACAGCCTCCGTTATCCAGCCTTGTTACGCGAACAAACACCGGTTCATCCCCAAGCGTAAGGTCCCACGACGTTGCGCCGCCGGCTGTAACGCGCTGCGTGCTGCTTCCGCCTAAGGCATACTGCCCGCCGGACACCTCGATTTTAACGTCCGCGCTGCCGTTCAAAGCCATAGGGATGCCTGCAGTCACCTTGTATTCCAGCGGCCCGCCCGAGGCACTGAGCGATACGAATGTGTTATTGAACAGCTGATCGAACGTATAGGGTGCCTTCCCTTGTTCCTCCCTCAAATCATTGATCGTTTTCAAAACGGCCACATCCACGCGCAAAACGCCGGCGCCCATACCTTGCGGAATGGGAATGGACTGGTTGCCGGTGGTAACGCCCTTGGCAGCAGTTTCCACAAGGAGTTCTTTGACCTGTGCGGCTGAAAGCTCAGGATTTATGGATTGGATCAGAGCGATCGTGGCCGTCACCTGCGGCGCGGCAAAACTTGTTCCGCTTGCCGTGACGGGTTTACCGTCCTTATCCACACCCAATACCATTTTCACACCGGGTGCCGACAACGTTACCTCCCCATCGTCCGTGGCAAAATTGGAAAAGTCCGCCCGTTTACCGTCGTTTTGCAAAGCGCCAACCGTGATCACGTTGGGCAGGTTCAATCCGGCTGGGTAATAATTTTTCCCGTTCAAAGCGCCTTTGCTTTTATCGGCTTCCGCCTCGTTGCCCGCCGCCGCAACAAAGATAACGTCCGGATTGGTTTCTTGTATCTTCTTGAAGAATTTCTCATAAGCCTTGCTTACAAACTCGAGGTCGTCGTTGGGTGCTTTTGGACCATAGGAACAGTTGATCACCGTTGCGCCATTGTCCACCTGTTCCTTTAAATAAACAAGCGCCTTGACCGTATAGGTATAATCCACTCCGTCCACCGTCTCGGTCGCCTGCGTTATGTCGTCTTCATCGGCTATCGTAGTTTGAAAACTCTTTTTCCCATCATATAGATTCGTAACGTCTATGTTGAGGTTTTCCTCCAGCACACTGGCGACACCCACCATGCCGCTGTTCTCGGGATCTGCGCCGATCACGTGGGTTACCATAGTACCATGATTCAATCCATCGTCTATAATCTGATCGCTGTCGTTCTTCTCCGGCTCGTCGGTTGTATCGCCGGTGACCTTCACTTTGCCAGAAAACTCATCGGATCCAGTATAGATTGCATCGTCAAGTACACCTACATTCACCTTGTTCAGTTCAACGCCGCTGCCCTTAATGATGCGCCATGCATTCTCCATGCCAATGGTATTGTAATGCGCCGCGTTGGCCGTATTCTCAAATATGGGGTCCTTGAGTGCGGTACAGGGCGTTCCCTCTATGTCTTTGCCATAAACCTCCACATTAGGGAACGCAGCCTCCACTCCATCCATCGCCAAAGCGGCATCTATCGCCGCCGTAAGCTCGGCTTCGGTGGTGAAGTTCGTCTCAAGCTGATAGAGGTTGATCATCTCCATCTGCCCGACAACATCGCCACCGATCTGTTTCAGGAGGGTTACAGCTTCCAGTTTGTCTATATCATCTTCAAATACAACGACAATCTGGTTTACAGGGACATTGCCCCATTTCTCTGTATCAACAATGGAGACGGCATCGGGCTCTTTAAAGGTAGATTCCCCTAATGCCTCACTCTTTGTATTACCGCAGCCAAACAAACCGGCTCCCATGAGTATTGCCATGAACAATGCGAGAAAACGTTTCATAATGATCTCTCCCTATAATGCTCTGTGATACCAAGTAATTATATCCCAATTATTCAGTCCATACAATAACATTATAATCAATCAAGTACTTTCTAATAGGTTGCATAATGATACAAAATGATATGGAGAACACTCCGACTCGAACTGCCGGATCTTCTTTGCGCCTACCCGTCCGTTCATCTTCGGTTTTTTTGTACTTTTAATGTAAAAAGCAGTGCAAATAAATATCGTTTCCCCGATCTTTTACCGCTGTTATGTATGCCGCTTTTGCAATTTATTCTGATGCGGTTTGCTTTTGCACCTATGCTTTTTCGTTAAAGGCAGCGAATTACCCCCCTTTTCCTAGATTCCGCTGGAGAGGGAAAGCTCAGCCCCCTCCGGTGCGTGACCCCCGAATCATCGATTCCACTAAGGGGGGGATCCTCAAGATCTCTTTCTTGGTTCGATCTTATTATGGCACTTATCGCATAAAGCCTCGCCGTTTTCTACGACATAAGCTAGCTCAGGATACTCATCAATGGGTTTCTTGTGATGTGCGTGTGTAGCGGCCGTCTTACGCCCATACTTTGCGCACTCTTCGCATAGATACTTTGCGTTTCGAAGAATCTTTTCACGCCATGCTTTATGCTTCGAGCTTTGATAATGCTTATTGCCTGGCACTATTTTAATTCCTTCGTGGCTTTTATCCCTGTTAGCGCTTCCCAGCGCCTAATGATAACGTCACAGTATTTAGGGTCAAGCTCCATCATGAAGCAACGCCTTTTTGTTTTCTCGGCGGCAATCAAGGTCGTCCCGGATCCTCCGAAGAAGTCGATCACGTTGTCATCTGCTCTGCTGCTGTTTTGGATCGCGCGCACGACCAACTCAATGGGTTTCATTGTAGGATGCTCATCACTCCGGCGAGGTCTTGGAATCTCCCATACATCATCCTGCGTCCTGTCTTTAAGCGGAAACAATCTTTTACTTCCATCCAACCACCCGTACCAGATTGGTTCGTATCGTGTATGGTAATCTTTACGGGAGAGCACCAGACTGTCCTTTGCCCAAATAATTGTGCTGGACCAATGAAATCCGCATGCTGCCATAACTGTCATTAGATTGCCCCACTCTTGTGCTGACATGACCATGTACATCATTGCACCTGGTACAATGGCAGATTTGATGCAGGTGATCGCTTTGGTTAAAAACTCACCGAACATTTCCGTTGACATATGGTCATTGAGTATCGTGCGAGGCTTCCAGCTTGGGTGCTTCTCATCGCTGCCGTAGTCTACATTCCAAGGAGGATCAGTAAAAACGATCTGAGCCTGCTCACCTTGCATCAAGAGAGCGACATCTTCTGGCGAGGTGCTGTCACCGCACATCAATCGATGACGTCCCAGCAGCCATACCTCGCCCAATTTCACGATCGGTTCTTCGGTTAAAGCGCTGTCGATATCAAAGTCATCGTCAGTTCTGTCCATTTCTGTCTGTGTCGAAACCAAATCTCGAATTTCATCGGGCGTCCAACCAACGATATCCAATGAGTCGAGGTCGTTGATCAGTTCAGCGAGGATATCTTCATCCCATGATCCCAATTCAGCTGTGCGATTGTCTGCAAGTGCGCGTTTCACCGCACTTGCATCGTCATCATCAACAAAGAAAACAGCACAGGTCTCCCATCCCATGCGCCGCATTGCTTCCACCCTGCCGTTTCCAATAAGAATCTTGTTTGTCCCGCGCTGCACCACAATTGGAGCATGCTGACCAAATCTCTCCAATGATCGTATAACCTCGCCGATGTTGCGCTCGTTGTGTTTACGCGCATTCTTTTCATCGATCTTTAGAGATTCAATAGATACATCAGTAATCTCCATGTCTGTCCACTCCAATTCACAAAACAAAAAAGACCGGATATCGTCACCCAGTCTTTGGATTTTTCCTATTGTAAGAAGTGTACATGCTATATAGACATACGAAAAGGACATGATTTGGACAAGGTAAATGGTAAATTTTCAATTGCCCCTGGCCTGAATTGATTGTTTGCAACTAGTCAAGATCTATTAATCTTATTAGAGCCTTGTCGTTTCTGGTTCTCTTGTTCGCTGGTATAGCTAAAGCAGCACAATACTTCGCATAGATCCATAGACCTTTGTCAGCTTCTCGATATCCAAATTTGTCTATATCAACTGTTTCTAAAAATTTGTCCAGAAAGTCAACATAGTACGAATATTCTTTGAAATTCATGCCCAATTTCTCATCTGTTATCTTGGAAATCCATTTATAATCCTTATTCGCTCTTATTAATAAATTGCTAATAGCGCTATCGTATATTGGATATTTATTTGGATTATGAAATGAACAGTATTTTGTTGCGAAAGAGTAATTATCTCGCTCTTTTCCGGATTTCTTAACTATGATCCCGGCACCTATTCTTATGCAGTCAACGGCTCTCTTGTCGCCTTCATTTAGCATATTATTCAGCTTTACAATATTAACAATATGGTTAGCCATTGAGAGAATATCGAAGATCTGCGTGGAATAGATAGAATTGATAAGTGTCGCTTTAAGTATTACTTCAGCAAAGTCTGTATTATTGGAGTAATCTTTAACAGCCCGATTGATCGCCTTATCAGGTTCCGCATACTGCCAGTTTGAATTAAACACATTCATGCATTTAATAATCATGCTTTTATCAACAACACCACTCTTTGTCATTTAAACACCCCGCTTTGTTCTGTCAGCGCCTCTCATAGATAAGCTGTTTCCGGTATTGTCTAAGAGGCTTATAGACCTAGAGTCTGACGTATTCTATTTTGTACTTGTACCTCGTAGTAAAGGTAACGACGTTCTCTTAGCGCTTGAATAATTTCAGAGTATATGTCGTTTCTATTGGGATCAGAGATAGTGATGAAAAGCACGAACTCCTGCTCGTCATAACTTTCACCTAATCGCGCGACTGAATCAACCATAAGCCTCCATGGCCTCTGGTTAATTCCATTTTTAAAAGAACGAGAATATGACTTGATTGGATTCCACTTAAATCCATTCTCGACCTGAGCCTTCTCATACCTTTGGCCCCACTTTTTTTCAAGTGGAACCTTACTGCTAAAACCTACAACGTGGCCTTCTTCATTCATAAAATCATATGTACCAAAATGAGCGTCAATATTTGATCGACAGTATTCTTGGCCAAAAGATGCATTTAGTTTTGGTGTATACACTAAAGTCATCTTTATATCACCATAACACTTCCCATTCCTATATAAGGATTTTGGATAAGGGAAATCATTAAATTCTATAAATTGCCCATTGCATAATTTGCCGGAAAATACAAGAGTGACTTCAGAACTCGTGCATGTAAGAATATCTTCAATGTTTTGCTTTGGCAGCCCATAGCCATAATATTTGTTATATTCTTCAGTGTCATTTTTCGCTCTTTCTGGAACGGTTGCAGAATGAATTAAAAACGCCTTTGAAAATTCACGAGATCGCTCTTCGGATATTCCGTTTCGAATACCAGCATATATAGCTGAAATTGCTGGTGCTGAATAGCTTGTCCCAATTCCCTCAACTATATTTCCATTCACATCGAAAGATACCACCCCTGTTCCTTCACAGCGTAGATCGCACATACAGTTGCCACCATAATGCACTACATCAGGCTTTATAAGAAAATTAGCTCCTGGACCTTTCCTTGAAAAAGGTGATGGCATTTGTCTATCAACAAATCCATCAACTCCAATATTTGCTATAGATCCAACTGTAATTGCTCTTATGGATTCAGCAGGTGAAGTAACTCGATCATTGTCGTGCAAATCATCTGTTGGGGGCCATTTTCTTAGCGGCGGAACAACATAATTCCCAGCTGATATTACTATATCAACTTGGTATGTATCTTGTATGTCATCGAGTGCTACTGCTAAATCGGAAATAGTATCCGTACAAATTCTATTCGTGCCAAGCGAAATATTCCATACCTTTACTTTATCGTGATATCGACTTATAACGTCATGCAGAATGATAATTAAGTTTTCCTCGGATAGCGAATCGGTAGGTCCCTTTTGAGGATCAACATTTGGGAAAACAACCACATCCAATATTCTAAAATGTTGTTGCTCTTGTGCATTTGTATTAATGATACCTCCATATTCAATAATACCCGCAACGAATGTTCCATGTATATAATCTCTATAGTCTTCGGCGACATAAATTTCTCTCTTATAAATCCATGGTTCTAAATACTTATGTCCTGGAATAATGCCAGAATCGATTAGCCCAATGATAGGATATTCTTCCCCATCAACAGGCATTGGCAAATTAGATAAATGTTTTCGTGCCTGTTCTATATGCGGAAATTCACATGTGTATTGAGGAAAAAAAGATACTTTGTGAACTCCTGGGTATTCAAGAACTTTGTTTAAATTCTTTTTGCTAGTACAATTAAGTTTATAAACGCATAAGCTTTTCCCATAATTCAGTTTTTCTACTTGTAAATCAAGCTCGTTTATGTATTGCTCAAATCCATTAGTGTAGTATGCGTTATTAGTGGCATCATCAAAGGAGAATAGTTTCACTTTAACTGGCTGAGTGATGTTGTCGATAGAATCAAAATTGTTAATGTCAATTTTATCTGATATGGAATACTCCTTAATTTCTTGGACTTTTGTCATGTTTATTTTGACATCCTCGTTCGATGCTTGATTCACAACATTTATAAGATGCTGTAAACCCATTGGAGTTATTTTTATTAATACCTCGTCGAGTTTTTCAGCTCCGACAATTGGGCATGTGTTTGACTTAAACAATGCGGTTGGTTTATGCGATTTTGCTATGGCTTTTTCTTTCATCACAACCTTTCCTATACAAGGCGTTGAAGGAAAAAGTTGAAAAGAACTTTGCAGTGCAGATTGTAAAGCAACGCACTCGGTCGCAATTTTTGTTTGTAATTCTTGCGTAAAAGGCACCAAATAAGTTTTACTACCACCAGGATGGTTGGCAGTAAAATCAGTTTCTCTTGGAATGACTACCTGAATTGGCAAACGGCCATTATTACTCATCAATATCACCCTCCTTGACTTTCAATAGATCTGATACATATGATTTGGAAGAACCAAGAATTGATGCTATTTGTGCGTAGCTAAAAATTTTCTCATTTAATTCTCTTAAATATCTCGCACGCTCACGATGCATGTCTTTTAAAGATAAACTATCTCCATTCGAATTTCGCCCAATATTAAGAAAGTCAAAAACATTACTAAATACCGATGTTAAGGAAATTGGATTTTCTTGAAGTAGTGAGTCGATAGTCGCCTTATTACATATCTCTTCAATATCCGCTCCAGAAAACCCGGAAAAAGCCGCAGATATAATATCATGTTCTTTACTAGAGAAAGCATTATTAGCTAAAAATAAATTAATCAGCTCTTTCCTCGATTCGAGGTCAGGTTTGTCTATCGGAATTTTAAAACCAAATCGCCTCCAAACAGCGGGATCTAGTAAGTGTTCATGATTTGTTGCAGCTATAATTACGCTACCATTAATTAAATTGTCAATATTCTGCAATAAGCTATTAACTACCCTTTTCAATTCGCCTAATTCATTATTATCATCTCTAACTTTAGCTATAGCATCAAATTCATCTAGAAACAATATACATGGAACTGATTGTGCATACTCAAATATAGCACGAATGTTTTTAGCTGTACTTCCTAAATATGAAGATATCATTCCATCTAACCGGGCAGTTATCAGGGGTAAATTTGTTTTCGCACAAATATAAGCTGCCAATTTATTCTTACCGCACCCAGGAGGTCCATAAAGAAGGATTGAATTTGGCACGTGTATGCCCGAATTAATTAGCTTATTCGTGTTATTGTAATAAAAAAGAAATTTTTCTACCTGTTCATATGCTGCTTTATTCAATATGACTTTTACATCTGCTGCTTGTATAGGCTGAAGCACATCCGCCATAGGTAATCTTGATTCTTGGTCAATTGGTACTTTCATTGAATCACTTGTGGACATTTGTGTCATTGTGACAGAGCCATTCGCTAGTAACTTTAAAAAGCTATTTGCTAAACGCGTCTCGTTGTTCTCCTTTAGCTTATCTATTAAAAGCTTCGTATAATTTGATACCTTCGCTTTGTCTGATTTCAATGCTCCTTCGACAATTTTGAGTATCTCGCTCGAATAATCCATTGCGCACCTCCTATATACGATACTCATTATAATGCGTACGACATTGCGTGTCAATGGCTATATGCTATAAATTTTATGAACGATATTACAATATTTGCGAACGCTTTGGCTTTGGTTGATCTTGCCGAGTAGTTCTTTTTCCACTATATTGCATCTGCTCCATATAGACGTACAGCAATGCGACTTAACAACCGGCTTCGATTTCTTCTGACCGTCCGTTCATCACAAGGGATAAGAGCAGCAACTTCATCATCTTTCTCCTGTCGAAAATACCTCGCCTCGACAGTTTCATAATACGGGTCGCCTCTGATCGCAGCAAGTGCCGACGAGACGGCTTCAACCTCGGTCTTATCACGCATTTTTGACGCAATCGCTTCCATTTCAAGAATTGCATCTTTCTGCTCCGGAGGTATACGGCCACCTCTTACGAAACCAACAACATCCCTGCTGTGATTAAGAATAGTGTTATAAGCATCTGCTTCCAGCCTGGCCAGAATATCAGGATAAGCAAAAAGTCTCCTTTCTGTTGCTTTACGGATTTCCTTTTGATCGTACTTCCTGAGTGAATTACCTGTTTTAAATGCCTTCAATATCGCTTTCTCAACGATCATTTCAAACTCTTGATTATCCATTCTTTCGCTCCTTTACTGATATCATCAGCCGTCCCTCGCCGTACGGTTTTCGTTTTCTCATCCGCGTATAGATATAGGCACCAGAAACAAACTCACTACGTTTAATTAGGCAATCATTAAAGTCATACCCTTTGTATACATTTTCAAAGATACTCTTCGCGTCTCTCTCCATATCAAAAGCAATCAGTTCAATCCGGCGTTTGCTGATCTTCTTATTCGCAACGGTAATAATGGGATCCTTTAAGTTCTTGCTTGAACACCATCTTTTTGAACCGCAAGGGTCTTTTACAATATAACGAGCGAGCCCTTCCAATCCGAATTCGTCAGGCTGCAGTTTCATGGCATTGGCTCTTCCCTTGCCCCAAATTTGCTCAGCAATATCTCTGTCCATCTCACTCATGATCAGGTGATGGTGGATCCGTTTTTTCGTAGTCTCTTCGCTCCCTTCGATGACATAGATATACTTGGGATCTCCCAACCCGATCTTTTTGCGATATGCCTTAATCCTTCGCAAGTAATTCTGCATATCCTTTCGTGCCTGGGCGATACCTGGCTGACTTCCTGCGTATGTCAATGTTATGTGAAGATCTTTCCCTGTAAAGTTGGCATTGATCTTTCTTATAAGCTTCTTTTTCGCATTCCTCTCATTCGCTGCTTTGATTGCTGCTTTTGACTTGCGCTTCATAGCCTTGCGGGCTTCCATTTCTTCTCCTATGCAGGACCAGATCGGATAGATCTCGCATTCGAGGATATTGCCTGCCAAGATGGTTCGTACTCTGTAGTTGGCCACATGCCCATGCCGCAAACGAAACACGTCTTCTCCGTCGCAGGAAGAATCGAACAACTCTATATATTGATCCGAACTATATCCGGTCATTGGTTCCCCTCCTGATATACCCCGTTGATTTGATATAACCCATTACAAGGCCGAGAAAGAAGAAGACAACAGCAACGATTATCCTATCTCTCTTTGGAGCAGGTTTTCAGCTTTTTCACAGGAAACGGCAGCTGTTGCCGGCTGCCGCATCTATATATTGCAGACCAACTGTGCTTCAGCAACGTTCAAGCGCATAACTTCGTCTACGCAGTTTCTCCCAAAAACAAGTTGATGAAGAATACCTGGCCCTTTCCTGTCACTTTCGTGGTCTTAATAATACGCGGTGTCCCGCTCTTCATAGGCAGAGTCTTTACAGCTATTTCAAACAAACCACGCTTCAGAGATCGTTGAGTCGGCATATTCCGACGTTCTCCGCGACCAATCAGGTAGTGATTTATTCTCATCCACTCAAAGAGCCTGTTTTGTCCCATCGGTATTCCGTTCTGTTGGATGAGTTTGGCCAAATCCCCAATGAGGATGGATGTACGAGATGTATCCACAGCTTCCGCAAACGCTACCTTCGGCTTGTCCTGTGCAACTTTAGTCGAAAGCTCACGCGAGGTTTCCTGCTCTGCAATAATCGCAGAGGCCAATCGAATGATCATATGCGGGTTGATGAGGCCCTCACGAATCGTCTCGTATGACTGTTGTAAGTTGTTCCTTCTTATTGAAGGAAGAATCTCATGAGCAATCCACCTCTTGAAGAGCTTAAGCTGATTCTTTCTTTCTTCAACAAGCTCCTGGCTAATGCCACGCGCCTTGGTTGGCTGCAGCATGAGGAGCAACTGATACAAACCGGGCTCATTGACGACCGCTAATGATTGAATGCCCTGAGGGGTATACATTTGCGTATACCCTTTCTCATCCTTGTCTAGTGCTTGCATGGTGCGATAACGGTTCTTTTCTCCGAAAAAACCGCAAATATCATTAGCCACAAACCAAGGCTCTCCCTTAATAATCGTTGTCCTGATCCGGCCAAATTGCTCGTGTTCGAAAATCTTGAGATCGTTCATGCTTCAACCCTCCATTTTTGTGAGCTGGTATATTTTGCATTAGGCTTTTGCTGTGTATCTGTCAACGCCCAGGCTGCAGCGCTACGAACGAGGACCCGTCCATCCGGGGTAAGGCTTATATATTTGTTCGCCACTAGCTTATTGAGATACCCGACAGAGATTCCGAGCATTTTGGATGCGTCTTTTTTTGGCAGCGTCTCTCCCCACATGCGCACCCAGCGCTCTTCCATATCCAATGCCTTGAATCCATGCAGATCGTTGGTGAGAGTCAATATGGCCTGTCCGGCGCTTTGAAGCGCGTTGGATAACGTCAGCACCGATTCATTTACCTTAGCAGCCGCATCTGCCTGTATTTCAGTTTTGCTTTTCGTAGATGCCATACAAATTCTCCCCCTGCTCCGTCACCGTCCGGTGATACCTACTGCATAAAAATTGCATTGTACTGTTCTTGATTCATATGAAGCGCTTTGTAGATTTGAGAAGCCTCTTGAGTCGTCGGAATGTACTTGCCCAATAAAATTGCATTTATCTTTCCCGGTCGCCATTTGATTGCTTTTGTAAAGGATAGTTGTGTTCCGTACATCTCATACACCAGCCCCCTGAGTTTGTTCCTGCATTCTTCGTTCATGACCTCTGCCTCCCAATTTTAATTATTCATCACCGATTTGTCCTAATTGGAGATTAACACCGGACGGCTATAATATCAATCTCTGTTTTTTAATATTTATTGCAATCGGTGATAATTTAAGTTATTATTGGACATAACGAAGTGAAAGGGATGAAATTCATGGAAATAGTTTCAACATTCGGTAAAAGGTTAAGCGAGTTTAGATCCGAAAAGGATCTGACGCTCGAGGAGCTCGGGAATGTAACCGATATCCCACCGCAAACGCTGAACAGGTACGAGCTCGGGTACCGCACTCCCAAAGTAGACACCGCCAGTGATATAGCTGTAGCGATCGGCGTTAATCCTTTATGGTTAAACGGTTTTGATGTATCACAGTATCTGGCACTCCGCCCTATTGTACGCAGATCCATTCCCATGCTCGGAAGCATTGCCTGCGGCGCACCAATCTGGGCGGAGGAGAATTTCGAAGGGTATGTCGATGCCACTGCAGACATTCATGCGGATTATTGCGTTACCGCAGTTGGCGACAGCATGATCAATGCCCGGATCCTAAATGGAGATATTGTCTTTATCGAGGAAACAACCCAGGTGGAGAACGGGCAAATTGCAGTAGTGCTTATTGACGATGAAGTCACACTCAAGCGTTTCTACAAAGAGGGCGATATCGTAACCTTGATAGCGGAAAACCCTGCATACAGTCCCATGGTGTTCGTAGGAGAGCAGTTGCGTGGAATGCGCATCCTTGGACGCGCCGTCGCGTTCCAGTCCACAGTCAGATAAAGAGATCCCCTATCCTGAAGAAAGGAATCCCTGATCATGCCCAAAAAGCCAAGAAGGAAGCGAGCTAAAATAACCATTGGACGAGCGCCGGACGGAAAGCCCATCGTCCGCTATGCACAAGGGTATTCAAAGAAAGAGCTCGAGATCAACAAGAGTGAACTCAAGAGACAATATGTCGGTGGTGAGAAACTTCAAGTAGATGCTCTGTTTGGGGCGTTTGCCACAGAATGGTACAAAGCGTTTGTGGCGCCCATGACGAAACGCACCACACGCTCGACATATTCGTCCATGTTGAACGCGCATCTTTTGCCGGCATTCGGAGATCGACAAATCCGTGCCATTCGATCAATTGACCTGCAGTTCTTCCTGAACCGTCTGGCAGCGAAGCAGTCAGGTTCCCAATTATCCAAAGCTGTCATGATCTTAAAGCAGATATTTGCTGCGGCCTGTGAGCAAGGTATTATAGATCGGAATCCCTGCTTTGGAATTAAGAGGCCCACCGGGTTGCCAAAAAATGAACGCCGTGCGCTAACCGATGACGAGACCGAAATGGTGCTCAAGGTCATAGCCACACGCAGCGACAGTCTTATCCTCGCCATTCTGTACTATACCGGGATGCGGCGTGGCGAAGCACTCGGCCTTCGTTGGGGCGATATTGATTTCAACGAAAAGTTTGTGCGTGTTCAACGCGACATTGATCTCGCGACCGGGAAAGTCGACACGCTCAAAACGCCTGCCTCAAATCGTGTGATTCCACTTGCGAATCCGCTTGTCACGATGTTGAAGGAAAAGCGGGGTCTACCCGGTATGCATATTCTTACGGCAAAGAATGGAGGTCCCGTTTACCAAAAGGGATTCGTCGAACATTGGAACAATCTCATGATCGCAGTATATGAAGCGGCGATGGCTTCCCCGGACAAGAAAAGAATAGAAGGTAAACTGCTCTTTAGAACACAAGGACATAAACCAGATACGATGGGTTCAATACTCACCCCTCATTATTTTCGGCATAACTTCGCATCCATCCTTTATAACTCGGGAGTCGATGTTTTGACCGCTCAAAAATGGCTTGGCCATTCTGACCCGAAAACAACGATGTCGATCTATTCACATCTTTCAGATAAAACAAAAGACCTCAACGCAGATAAGCTTCGCAAGGCATTCGGCGTATAGCTTTTTTATCCTTTTTATCTACCTGTTCATCTCAAGTAACGTGCTCATTTTGCTGGTAAAAGGTTGCCAAAAGGTTGCCAATGTCGGAAAAAAGGTTGCCAAAAGGTTGCCACATTATTTTTTTGCGCTCTTGAAATCAGTGTCAGGGGTCGAAAAAAGCCCGATATATCGGGCTTTTTTGTGGTGGAGACGAGGAGGGTCGAACTCCTTACCTCTTGAATGCCATTCAAGCGCTCTACCAGTTGAGCTACGCCCCCAAAACGCTTTATTAGGATAGCATAGCGGTACCTTTTTGTAAAGAGGTGATTTAATTGAATCCATCGCCGTTTTATGGTACATTGATCAGACGGAATACCCCCGTGATCGCATATTTCCGATGATATTAAAACCCCGAGGGAGATGGATGAAAACAAATCGGATTCGCAAAGCCTTAGCGCTGTTTCTGTTGCCGCTTCTATTGGGCGGTTGTTCAAAGGCGCCGCTTTATGTGCAGGGCTTTGCCATGGATACTTTGATCACCATCACGGTGTACGATAAGGCGTATGAAGATATTGCGCGTGATAGCTTGTCCCTGCTGGATCAATACGATGCACAGTGGTCGGCCCATAGAGCGGGTAGCGATATCGACAGACTCAATCAAGATGGGCAGGCGGTATTGACGGGGGATACGGCTGAACTTATGTTTGCCTCTATGCAGTATTCGGCGGTCAGCGGCGGCGCGTTTGACCTCACCATATACCCGATCACTTCCCTTTGGCATTTGAGCACTCGCACCGATGATGAGTCCTTACCGAATGAACAATCCATCCGCAATGCATGCGCGCTAGTTGATGCAAATTCGCTTGCGCTGGAGCAGGTGGGAGATGGCGTATCAGTAACGCTGAAACCCGGGATGGGCATCGATTTGGGTGGAATTGCCAAGGGCTTTGCAGCGGATAAACTCAAGGTCTATCTTGAATCCAAAGGCGTTAATAATGCTATCGTCAGCCTGGGCGGAAACGTATGCCTGATCGGCAGCGAAACGTATACCGTCGGTTTGGAAGATCCACGTGCGGACGGTATATTCGGTAAACTCAAGGTCTCCGATGTACAGGTGGTAACAAGCGGCGATTATCAGCGTTATATCGAGGTGGCCGGTCAACGCATCCATCATATCTTCGATCCCGCTACAGGCCAAAGTGTACACAACGGTTTGTGCAGCGTCACCGTCATCGGACAGAACGGCGCACAGTGCGACGCTTTGTCAACGGCTGTATTTGTGCTGGGTTTAGATCGAGGCATGGCGTTGGTTGAATCGCAGGGATTGGATGCGATCTTGGTCATGGAAGACGGGCGCATCTATATGACCGACGGTGCAAAACAAGTGTTTATGCTTGTCAATACCACCTATGTCGTGCAGTGAGTTCAATGCACGGCGCGTGGAAAGGAACGGAACATCTTGAACCATGAATTCTATATGAACAAGGCGTTGATGCAGGCCAAAGCAGCGGAACGCAAGGGAGAGGTTCCCGTAGGGGCTATTGTTGTGAAGAACGATGTTATTATCTCCCGTGCACACAACTTGCGCGAAAGCCGGCGCGATCCCACAGCGCATGCGGAGATGCTGGCCTTGCAAAGAGCGGCAAAGAAACTCGGCGGGTGGAGGCTGTCTGGCTGCACGCTGTACGTGACGCTGGAGCCCTGCCCAATGTGTGCGGGCGCTTGTATCAATGCACGCGTTGATACAATCGTGTACGGCGCCAGCGACCCCAAAGCGGGCTGCTGCGGTTCATTGTATACCTTGCCACAGGACGAGCGCTTCAACCACCGTCCGGCCGTTGTGGGCGGTGTGCTGGCACAGGATTGCGCCATGCTGTTGACCGACTTCTTTCGTCTACACAGATAACACTAGATGCCCAATAACTACTACGACTTTGATAATCAAAAGCCCGTGAACCGTCTCGGTTTACGGGCTTTGCCTTGCCGCTATTCCCTGTTTTTCTTATTCCGCTGTGCATAGTAATTCATCAGACATCCTGCGGCAATAATTTCTCGTTCATCCTTGGTTAGATTCGGCAACAGCAGTCTAATCTGCGTTCTCTCTTCACCCTGTATCAGCGTTGCCAACACCGTTTCCTTGCCACCCAAAAGCGCATCACGTATGCCACGGATTTTTATCACATCTCCGTGTTGTATATTGTAGGAAGCCGCGTCTTCCAGCTCAAAAGGCAACATGCCCCAATTGGTCACGTTGGCTCGGTAGCGCCTTGTCGCATACGTCTGTGCGATGTTTGCCACACCACCCAACACGCGTTGACAGGAAGCGGCTTGTTCACGTGCCGATCCGTCGCCAGGGCATAGCGCAAATACCACCGTGCCCAGTCCGGGTGATTCGGGATTGGTTTTACGCCGCTCAAGCTCCTCTTCAAAAATCGCTTTGGCCCGTCCGACATAGCCAGGATCCTTGCGCGACAGCGTAAATTCCGCCAGCTTTTGTGGATTGCTTCTATAGCTTGACGTCTCGCCCGACGGGATAAGCTCGTCCGTTGTGGTCACGTCATCGTAGATGGCGCTGGCCACAGTGAGATCCAGATTCTGCGGCAACGGAATCATCTCGGGCCAGTTGGTGATATTTGGCCCCATCACAAGTTCATGATCCGGTTTTGGATTTCCTACGCCGCAATATATCCGGCTTTGGTACGGCAAGGCGTTGAACTGATAATCGTCTTCCAAAGGCTCGGCCGGTGGCCGATCCAGTTCGGTCGCAGCGGTCAGGCGACCGCCATTGGCTGCCGTAGCGGCAATGGATCGCGCATCCATCAGCGCTACGTACGCCACCTGCCCATCGCCGGGTCGGCTGCCTTCCCTGTTGGGGAAGTTCCTTGTGGTATGCCGTATGGACAATCCGCCATTTATCGGTACGTCGCCCGCGCCGAAGCATGGGCCACAGAACGCTGTGCGCATAACCACGCCCTTTTGCAGCAGTTCATCGGTCACACCCTTATGATTCAACGCCATGCCCATAGGCACACTGGCGGGATATACGGACAACTCAAATCCTGTCGTGCCCAGTGTTCCTAACTGTAATATCTCATTGACACGCAATACGTTTTGATACAATCCTCCCGAGCAGCCCGCCACGATGCCCTGATCCACGTACAACTCACCGTCGCGCACGTGGCTCAGCATCGTTACGCTCTGTTTCTTTCCCGTTTGTTTTTCAATTCCTTGATCACACTCTGCCAATATATCCTGCATATTTTGCTTGAGCTCGCCAATGGTGAAAGCATTGCTTGGGTGGTACGGAAGGGCGATCATCGGCTCAACCATATCAAGCTTGATATGGATCATGCTATCGTAAACGGCGTCTTCCCTAGGTGCCATGGGTGCATACTCCGCTTCCCGCCCATGCACTTTAAGAAACCGTTTGACTGTATCATCTGTCTGCCACACGGAGGACAAGCAAGCACTTTCAGTGGTCATCACGTCGATGCCCATGCGGTAATCCATGGCCAGATTGGCTATACCGGGCCCGAAGAACTCCATAATCTTATTCTTGACAAAACCGCTTTTAAACGTTGCTCGTATCAACGCCAGCGCCACATCCTGTGGGCCGACGCCGTTTTGTGGCTTGCCTGTGAGATACACACCCACGATGTGGGGATAGGCGATGTTATAGGTACGCCCCAACAGTTGGTTGGCGAGTTCTGGTCCTCCTTCGCCCACGCCCAACGTGCCAAGGGCACCGTAGCGGGTATGGCTGTCCGAAGCCAATATCATCTTGCCGCAGCCCGCGTACATCTCCCGCATGTATTGATGGATGACCGCCATATGTGCAGGCACAAATTCGCCGCCGTATTTGATGGCGGCGGACAGCCCGAACTTGTGATCGTCCGCGTTGATGGTACCACCAACCGCGCACAGGCTGTTGTGACAGTTTGTCAATACATATGGCAAACGGAACGATTCCATACCGCTATAGCGCGCCGTCTGGACAATGCCCACATAGGTGATGTCGTGCGAGGCCATCGCATCGAATGCAATGTTTAAAGTTTGCGTACCGGTCCCTTTGTGATGCGCCATAAGAATGTTGTGCGCCATCGTTCCTTCATGAAAAGCTGCTTGCGCCTTTATGATGTCTCCGTCTTTCACGCAAGACGGCCCCTGAAATAATGTCACCATCGAAATCACCTCATATAAATTGCTAATCTTGTTGTTATCCCCAAACGATTATACGGTATGCTCGAGTTCATGCAGCGTTTTGTATAGCAACTGGTTCGCCATGAGAATGCCGCTGATGGATTTGCCGTCCACAATCTCCCCTTCCATAACCAGCTTCACAGCCTCGAAAAACGGCATCCATACAACGTCGACATACTCTCCGTCATCGAGATTCTGTTCACCCTGCAGTCCCCCGCGCACCAAAAAGAGGTGGATAACCTCGTCACAAAAGCCGGGACTGGATACATACACGCCAATCTTGTTCCATTCGCCCTGGTCCAATCCGGTTTCCTCCGAAAGTTCCCGCTTGGCGCAGACGAGAGGCTCCTCACCTTCATCCAATTTCCCCGCCGGGATTTCAAGCATAAATCGTCCCATCGCCACGCGGTATTGCCTAACCAACGCAATGTCATGATTTACGTTTATAGCCACCACCGCGCTGGCGCCGGGATGCTGCACAATCTCACGCGCTGCTTCCCGCCCGTCGATCTGGCGAACGTCCATGCGCACCATACGCAGAATCTTTCCATCGTATACACATTCCTCGCGGATTGGTATTTCCATCCAGACACACCTCAACAAGAATTACTTATAACCTTTGTCCATTAGCATATCAGCATCGCGGCATAGTTACAAGCCTCAGTGGCGCGTAAAAGAGACATTCTCCCGACTACCAGCGGCATCAACCGTTGGATACCAGGGCTTGCATTTTATTCTTTTTTTTGATACGATCTGAAAGCGTCAAGCATGGACAAGGAGAGGTATCGAAGTGGTCATAACGGGGCTGACTCGAAATCAGTTTGAGGGGAACCTCACGTGGGTTCGAATCCCACCCTCTCCGCCACATACCTTATTTAGGACACAAATAGTTTCTAAACAATAAAAGCAGCTCGATTGAACTGCTTTTATTGTATTATTTAAAATTCTGCTTAATGATTTTTACTTTGTTTTCTTTGTAGCTATAATTATCAACGGCTGGTGTAAAATGCAAGGAATGGGATGCGTATGTTTTCTTGGACTTATCACACAGCTCGTTTGGTTAATTTATCCTAATAGCCATAATTATAAATAAAGATTTTTACCTTTCACTCTTGTGTGAACTTGAAATCTTCAAGATTGGCAAACAATTCGACCAGGAATGGGTCAAATTGTGTTCCACTGCACCTCAAAGTTTCTTTGATTGCTTCATCAGACGTCATAGGCTTTTTATAAGGTCTTCCGCTAATCATTGCATCATATGCGTCAAGTATTGCTATAATCCTTGCTTGATAGCTTTGGTATTGCATTACCCTTTAATCCATGATGGTAACCCTGCCCATCCCATCGCTCATGTATCGATAGAATATACTTTGAAATGTGAGCCAGTCCAGGTGTTGCTTCCGCAATTCTATAGCCAATTTCACTATGTTTTTTTATTTCTATCCACTCCTCCTTTGATAAACTGCTTGGCTTCATGATAATATCCTTGGACACTCCTAGCTTCCCTATATCGTGCAAAACTGCAAGAAGTCGCAATTCTTCAACTTCTTGAGGCATAAGGCCAAGTTTACGCCAACCTGAGTAGCAATTCCCAGAAGGCGCTGTTCATGTTCTTCCGTTTCATAATTCATTTCATATAGTGTCTTCAATAAGGAAGAAACAGCCTCATTCCGACCGCTTTTTGCATTTAAAAGCTTGTTATTATACATTGCATTCTCAGCATGCTCCATAACATCAATAAATTTCTGTTCAATAACATCTTTTGTAGAATGACCAAGCGCAACACTTAAACATAAATGTCCCACTTTTATTTTATTTGTCATGCTAATAACGCGATTACATATCTCCATGGCAACAGCATTGTCTGCTTTAGGAAGTAAAAACGACAAACTCGTCCCCTCCCCATCTGGCCACAATATCTTCTTTTCGCAAACATGCTTTTATTATCTCAGCCATCTTTTTTAGAAGCTTATCGCCGAATTTGTGCCCGAAAGCATCATTAGCAAATTTCAACCCGTTTATATCCGCTATTATAAAAGATATGGGTAGTTGTCTTGCAACATCAAGCCTTTTCATTTCTTCCTCAAAATATGTACGGTTATACAGCCCTGTTAAAACATCATGGTAGCTTAAATAGACAATCTCTTCCTCCTCCTTTTTACGCGATGAAATATCATGATGGTTCACTAAAATACCATTAATATCTTTATCATTATTATGGTTTACCCATGTTAATTCAATATCTTTATACTTACCATCTTTGCGCTTGTATTTAAACTCCACGGTTTTCATATTCCCATCTTTGCGCAACAGACCAAAAAAATCTTTTCTAATCCGTTTCCAGTCATCGGGGTGGACAAAATCCCATGCTTCATTATTTATAACTTCATCCGGTGAAAAGCCAAACCACTTTTCTATATTAGGGCTTATATATTTGATAATACCGCTTTGGTCTAAAATAGATATTACATCGGCAATATTCGCTATCATTGCCTTCTGTTTGGCATCGCGTGTGACAAGTGCTTCTTCAGCCTGTTTTCGTTCGGCAATGTCGTGTATAGCTTCCAGAACGCCAATAATCTCTCCGTTAATATTCGTCAATGGCGCTACTATATTTGACGCCCAGCCCGATCTGCCGGTTTCGGGAACAACAAATGGATATTCAAGCATATCAACAGTTTCACCGTTCAAAACCTTTTTATATTTTTCGGCCATTCCTGTATCGTGCAGGAAAGGAAAAACTTCCGGAGCATAGCGTCCTACGACCTTATGGGCTGAAAGGCCGGTCAATTTTTCCATAAAAGGATTCCATGTTTGAAAACAAAGGTCTCTATCATAAACGACTATGCCGCTATTTATGCAACTTATAATTTTTTGGTTGAATAATTGCTCTTCATCCGCTTTCTTTCGATCACTTATATCATGTATAAAGGTTAATAACGAATTACACTTCTTGTATATATACGGTTTTATCGTTATCTCTACCGGAAATACGATACCGTCTTTTTTTACATGATATCGCAGCGGTATGGCGATCACAAGCTCCTGTATCACTTGCGTTGTTTTATCCAGTTCTGCTGTTAAGTCCGTAATATTTAGTTTTAGCATTTCATCGTAAGTATTCCGTACAGCGTACAAGCAGCATCATTAACTTCTAATATAGAGTTTGTTTCCTGATCAAGTAGAATAGTGGGGAAATAGTCACGTCTAAAACACCCTGTTGCTTCATTTCATCTTCTTTCAGTATTTTTATCCAGCTTTGATTCGGAATTATTTTTTGATGCCATTATAAAATGCTCCTTCTTTCATGAATATCTTTTTTTGTTATTCCACAACACATTAATCATTTTATTCCCTATAAAAAAAATAAATGCTCACTATAGTTCTCATCCCTTAATGAAACTCTGTTTAGTATCCCCGGAAATCTGTATTTTCAGGCCGTCGTTGACACTCTTTTTGCATAATGGTTCAATAAAATATATTAGCACCACACTATCAATTATTCCCACGCTTTACCCAATACTTTTTCAACAAATAATTTTGCAATTGCAGGATCAAACTGTGTACCTGAACACCTTTTGATTTCTTCTACGGCTTCTTCTTCACTTAGCTTTTTCCCATATGATCTATAACTGGTCATTGCGTCAAACGAATCTGCAACCGCGATAATCCTTGCCTGAAGTAAAATTTCGTTGCCCTTAAGTCCTCTTGGATACCCCGTCCCATCCCATTTTTCCTGATGCTCAAAAATATAATCTCCTATTTCAGAGAATTCACTTGCTGAGCTTAATATCCGCTGACCTGCCTCAGGATGCTTTTTCATTTCTATCCACTCATCATCATTCAGTTTATCTGGCTTGTTTAGAGTTTCATCAGCAATCCCGATTTTCCCAATATCATGCATTAACCCTGCTACTTTAATACGATATACGGTCTCCTTTTCAAATTTCATATTTAGCGCAATCGCTTCACAGAGTTCACCAACCCTTTTTGAATGCAGCATTTCTCTCTGATTTTTTTCGTACAGTGCATTCATAATCAGGTCTATTGTATTCCTCTTAGTGCTCGAACTGTTCAAGAGCTTATACTTATACATCTGGTCTTCTGCAGCCTTTACTATGGCTTGTATTTTCTCACTTTCATCCTTTTTAACTTCACAACCAAAAGATATGGAGATATCTATGTTACCTACTTTTCGGTTTTGCAGCAATTTATTGATACGCTTTATAATCTGATTAGCTTGTTGATTATCCGTTTTAGGGAGAAGCACAACAAATTCATCCCCGCCCAATCTTGCGATAATTTCGTCTGCCCGGCATCCTTTCTTTATCGCTTGAGCCACTTTCTTAAGAAGTTCGTCACCTTTGGCATGCCCAATAGAATCATTGATAATTTTCAAACCATTTACGTCTCCCATAATAATAGCTATATGAAGATTCCTTTTTGTATCCAATCGCTTTAACTCTTCTTCATAAAACCTGCGATTGTATAAACCGGTGAGTTGGTCATGATAACTAAGGAACTTGATTTCTTCTTCTCTTTGTTTATATTCGGTAATATCTCTTGATAATGCGACAAACCCTAAATAATCCCCTTCGTTATCATTGCAAACAGAGGCAGAGAAAAAGATAGGTATTCTATCGTTATTTTTAGAAAGGAAAAAAGTGTCTTTATTGCGAATAGCGCCCTCCCCCAACGTTCCAATGATATCCCCCATTTCAGATTTTATATCCTTTGGGAAGAGCATTTCAATTGGCTTTTCGAGTAAATCAGTTTTTTGATATCCCAATAGAGATAGTGTTTCAGAATTAATATAAGAAATCAAACCTTTTGGGTTCACTAATATTACTGAATCAACAATTGTTTTCAAAATGCTTTCGGCAGCAAGTGATATTGACAGTGTCATTAATTTATATTTTATAATTGCATATAAAATTCCCAGTTGCCAGATCATCATGCCTGCTGCAATTATATCTGGGATATCGACTTTGATGAAAATATTTGCAAAAAGATTATACCCCATGGTAAGCAAAACGGAAGTTGCGCCCGAAAAATATATTATTTTAGATTGTTTTCGTTCCCTTATTGACGTAGTATTTCTTAGCACAGAATAACATACATACATGTTTATGGTCCCTAGAATTCCTATGAAAATCATTAAAATCCAATACCATGCTGACTCTACATTAGCAATTGTTCTCCAGCCAGATTGATTATAAATCACATCGCTAAAGTACAAATCGTGTTTTATTGCCTGAAATATAAAAATTATTGTAGGCAGATAAAGTACAATGTATGTCCACCATTTTTTTAAAATGTTATCCTTTTTCGCATATATTAGAAGGAAGTGAAGAGCAATGCTTGAAAATGCACAAAATCCAATAGACGCTATAGTATTCCAAAGGATACAGCTGGCTTTATCAGGCGATAATATTGAAACAGCAGTAAAAAATGACCAGATGAAAAGACTTATATTAAGTGCAAAAAACGTCCTGTTTAATGCCGCCTTTCTGTCCTTGAAGAGCATAACAACGCCAATAGCAAGATAAATAATACCAAATAATAATAGTAATTGTGAAAATAAATTCATATTTTTGCTCCACTTCTAAATAAATGCTGCATTTTGCTTTACAAATAAGATCAAGGAATCTTTCCTCTTAAGGAAGGGCGTATTTAATTATGGCATTGCTTTTTAAGTTATTAGTTTTATTATACCACTTTTGCAAACTAGATGCCATAAGTTGTGTAGCAGTGTGAAAAGCCTATAAAGAACCATGCGTAGCAATGGTTTAATCCCATATCTGCACTTTTTTATGCCAATGATTCTCGTAACCTTTTTTAATGTAAGTTTCACGATTATTATGAATGGCAGAGAAAATTTTCAGGCTGCTGTCAATCATCATAATTATAACAGTATTGTCATCAATATTTTGAACATCGCAAGATATTTTTCCCAGTCCAGCAAGTTATACTGCCTTTGCTCTGTTATGTCCGGCTATGATTTCATGGCTATACTTTATGTCCTCAATCGGGCGAACGAGTATGGGGACAATAAGGCCTTGCTCTTTTATGCTGTTTGCATGTTCTAACATATTTTCTTTATTATGAGGTTTAATAAGATGTTCTTAATATGGTTTTAGTTTTTATAAGGGCAAAATTCAACGTATTGATATTTTACTCTTTTTTATTCTGCGGCTTTCATTCATGCAGCCCTTTCAATTTTCAATCTTTTGAAAGAAACCATTTATATGGTTTTTCCCTTATATAAAGGTGTTTTATTGGGTTTTAAAAGTTTGGGAATTAATACCCTCTCCCCGCCATCAGAATCCAACAACGGCATAACCTTTTATGAAAATGGGGTGATGATGTTGGATTCCTTTATTTAATGGCACCCGGCAGCATCACCGCGGCGCGGAAGTATACGTATGACAAGACCGGGGTTTATTTTTCTTTTAGTTTTGCTAATTCCGTACCATATTTATATAAATTAGTATCTAAATACTTATTATGGATGAGTTCCTTTGTCATTCTTTCTTTTTTAGAAGGTCTGATCTTTTTTAGTTTAAATAGTTCATTGTCTAAGTAATCCTCAATAATGTTTGAAAGTTCAGTACCCATATTAAAAAAATCATTTTTTAAGGCAACCGATACTTCCCACATTGATGAATCAGGTATATCTTTTATCAGTAAATCCACACGAAGTAAATAATGTTTTCTATACCAAAGATAGTTAGCAATTCTATCGCACCTTAAACTTAGCAATATTTCATCATTAAATGTGTATTCTACCCTCCAATCACTAAAAGTTCCATGATCTGATAAAATATAAAGTCCACGTAAAATTGGGGCTGATTTATCCGTTTCAGTTGCCCCATAATCAAATGATAAATCACTAACATTTTTATCCAAAATTGTCGTTAATCTCATTTTCAAATCAAAAGGTCTATATTCTTGAATAATTTTAAGACTATCCTGTGCAAAAATAGCCTTTAACTTGATGACTTCTTGCCTTTTTATCAGAAAAGACGTGATAAGTATAGGGATTGTGATCCCCAAAAGAACTGATAGTAGTGGATACACTTTCTTCATTTCAGGCCCTGTTAAATAGTTCCATATAGGTTTACAATTTGTTAAACTTATACCGATTAATAGGCCAATAATACAAAATAAAATACAGATTTATAATAGTTTCAAGAGTCTTATTTCTACCCACCTATAAAATATATTATATAACAATTGTAACCTATGAATCTATTGTTACAATAGAAAAAAGCCCTGGCATTTTGCCAGGGCTTTTACATCATATAACACATGGGTTATATCTGCTTCATCTATTTTGATTGTTCTCTGCGTTGACATTGCTGCCGATACTGTTTTTGTTTGCCACCCAATCATAGGATCCATTGACACCTGCTTGTGTCAATAGTCCCGCCACGGTAACGAGTGCGATTTTCAAGAGATCAAAAAAAGCGTCCCCTTTGAACAACAATCCTTCCCTGTACGCCGCAACGATGCCAAGCGTCGTAGCTCCCGCGGCCAATGTCAACGAAAAAGGTCTCAGAGCAATCCATGAATCCTTTATGAATTTTGGCAACATGTTCGCACCTGTTTTCATTTTATCGTTCCTTTTACACCTTCTGTCCATATCCAATTGTTGCATACGGAACGCCATGATGCAACCGCTATGTATGACATGTTATGCTATTACGTTGCATAAATAAATAAACAATCATATAATTAAAATCACACGTTTAACAAGGAGGTCTGGCATGAATATTTTGAGACGCTTGTTTACTGGGATTATTGCATTGACAATGCTTGCTTTCGCGGGCTGCAGCACGTCCGCATCGGACAAAACTAAAAACATGGCACTTACCATAGGCCTGATGCCTGCCGTAGATTCCGCGCCAATTCTTCTGGCAGATAAAAAGGGTTATTTTAATGAACTCGGGCTTGACATACGCATTGAGATTTACACCAATGCCCAGAATAGACAAAGTGCCTTGCAAGCATCGGCCATAGACGGTGCCATGACCGATTTGATTGCGGTAGCCACCAATGTCGATAACGGCTTTGATATCAGAGCCGTTATGACGACAAATGGCATGTTCCCGGTTCTGATGAACACCGACAGCGAGGACAAAACGGATATAAAGGTCGGCATGATGGAAGTCAGCGTATCCAACTTCTTAATTGACAAATGGCTGGGTAATCAATACAACATCGAAAAGGTCTTTATAGACGAGATACCGCAAAGGTTGGCTGCCATTCAAAACGGCCAAACGGATATGGGACTGTTCCCGGAACCCGTTGCGTCGATGGGTGAACTTTCCGGTCTTGAAAAAAAGATCTACGATTCCGATAACGGGTACTGTCCGGACGTGATGGTGTTTACAGGAACGGCCATAGCCAACAAGGGAGAAGCGATAGAGCTTTTTATACAGGCCTACAACAAAGCCGTGGATGACATCAACGTAGATCCGGATGCAGCGCGGGATATACTGATGGAAAACATACAAAACCTTAATCCGGACGTTCGAGATATGATGGTTCTCCCCACATATACCAAAGCATCTTTGCCAAATAGCGATTATATCGATGAAATTATCCTATGGACGGCTAATGTGATCAAAGAGGACCTCAACGTCAGCGCCGACGACCTGGTTGACAGGACGTTTGTAGAACAATGATACGCATTACAGGTCTTGGGGTTGACTATGCTCACGAAACTGCTTTGAATGATATCAACCTCCAGATACAACGGAATACAACATGCGCCGTCATCGGACCTTCGGGTTGTGGTAAAACCACGCTATTATTTGCCCTGTCCGGATTGATTGCCCCGGACAGAGGGACCATCAACATCGGTAATAGTAAGCTTTCGGGCGTTCGAAAAGATACCGGGATCATTATGCAGAACACCGGCCTCTTGCCGTGGAAAACAGTATATAAAAATGTCTCGTTGGGCCTTGTTGCGCGAAACGTGGGCACTGCTACAATCGAGCAGAGAGTCCTCGCCATCCTTACCGAACTTGACATTGTGGAACATCGCAACAAATACCCGTCGCAACTCAGCGGAGGGCAAAAACAACGTACTGCCATCGCCCGAACACTTGTCACCGAACCGGATCTGTTGCTTTTGGACGAGCCTCTGTCCTCATTGGATTCCATCACAAGGGAGCACATTCAAAACCTCATTCTTACGCTGTACAAAAAAAGGCCGTTAACCATCTTATTGGTAACTCACAGCATTGAGGAAGCGGTTTTTCTAGGGCAACGAATCGTTGTGATGGACAAGGCATCGATCAAACATATCATCGACAATCCATATTTCGGCGATGAGAGCATCCGACTCAAACCGGACTATTACAACATTTGCATGCAAGTGCGAAAATATCTCAGTGACCGTGGTGTATCATGAAACTTGTAAAAAGAATGCTACACAGTAAAACCTTGACTGGGTCATTGATCGTACTTCTTTTTTGGTACGCATTGCACCTGACTCTGAATTCCGCTATCATACCCAGTCCATACGCGGCATTTGTCGAATTTTTTAAACTTTTACAGGGAGATCTCCTTTTGCATATTTTGGTAAGCCTGTATCGGATCATAGCGGCGGTTTTGATATCACTTGCCATCGGGCTTCCGCTTGGGCTGTGGGCGGGATTGAGCAGACGAGCAGACCGGTTCATTTCTCCCGTCGCGTACATCCTCTCCCCAATACCTAAAATCGCTTTCCTGCCTGTCTTTATGATCCTGTTTGGTCTTGGCGACACATCCAAGATCATACTGATCATCGCGGTCATCGTGTTTCAGATCATGCTGGCTGCACGGGACGGCGTGAAGGAGATACCGGGCGAACTGTTCCATTCAGTCAAATCCCTTGGCCTCAGCCGCGCTCAGACATACATAAACCTGGTACTGCCCGCCGTTTTGCCCAAGACCATCTCTGCGCTTCGAATAAGCACGGGCATCAGCATATCCGTGCTGTTCTTTGCTGAAAACTTTGCGACCGCCTACGGGATCGGTCATTATATCATGAACAGTTGGACCATGGCCGATTATACCGGTCTATTCGCGGGCATCCTTGCATTGAGCATCATGGGCATTGCGGTTTTCAAACTTATCGATCTATTGGAAAAGAAGCTGTGTCCTTGGGTGTTCATCCACCAGCAAAGCGCATGAAATTATAAAATAACGTGATCCAACAACCGGTATATGGCAATGCCCGCAATCGCTGCGGACATTTTTATTCCTGTTCACAATCAAAGGTCCAGTTGCATGAAGCCTACCGTAAAAGGCAAATGATCGAATACCCTTGTCCCAGTGTGTACGAATCCGTTTTTCAGATACCACTCTTTCAGCACGACGTTCTCCTCTATAATCCCAATGGTGATCCTGCTTCCGCCCCGCCGCTTCACTTCCTGACGAATGAAGTCAAGCAAACACTTTCCACCGCCCAAGTGCCTATAGCGTGGCAATACGGTTAGCTTCTTCATGTCAAATCGGTTTTCGTCCCCTTGATCCAATTGTACGAAGCCAATCTGCCGAGTATCCAAAAACAAACCGTACATGCAGTTCCCTTTTTCCATATCCGCCTTAAGCCTTCGTTGTTTTATAAATGCTCCGTTTGTCGGGCAATTCTTCTGCGTTAGGTTGAAATCATTTGCCACCGTAGCAAACCCTTCGCGTATGATTTGGGTGCATGTGCCCAAATCATCCTCCGAAACCTCTTTGATAGCAAACTCGTTCATATCTTCGCCTCCATGCCGCATAATTAGGCGTTTATATGCCATGATGAATGGCCGCGTTTTACCTCATGGTACGATCATGCTACATTTCATTGTATATCGGTTATCGATTTTGTATAATCAATACCGTAACAAACAAACCATCGATCATCCTACCACCTGAAAGGAAGCCTAAAATGTTTAGACTGCAAAATGAATTGACCGATCCATACCAAGGTTCATCGGTGGGAATTCTTGTCGTGAATAATGTTGTCAACATGCCATCCCATCAGGAGTTGGATGAGAAAAAACGCTTGCTTGAGGATACCCTCAGAGAAAAATACGGCGGCCTTACCCGAAGTGCGCTCAAAACGATCCATCCGATGGACGTCTATGTTGCCTACTACAAGAAATTCGGGTACAGCTATCATGTATTGCCCCAACTGGAGTCGATACTCAAGGGCAAATCAATACCCAGTATATCCGCATTGGTCACATCAATGTTCATGGCCGAATTAAAGAACATGATGCTCACAGCAGGGCATGATCTTGACAGGTTGGTGTTTCCTATTCGGTTGCATGCAACATCCGGTTTGGAAGCATACGTTGGCATTGGCGGCAAATATCTGACGACAGTCGCGGGCGATATAGCCATAACTGATCAAAAGGGCATGATATCAAGCATCCTCAGAGGCCCGGATCGGCGGACACGCATCGGGCCAAAAACCACGAGCGCTCTTTTTTCCGTCTACGCGCCTCCTCAAATCGACGGTAGCCTTATTTATAATCATTTGGACGATATCGAATTGTATTTGGGCACATTCTCCACCCAAGCCAGTACGACAGTTAAACAGGTATTTACAACGCGATGATCGACCCACTCTTTGAGTTGTAGGACAAAGGGCCTGTCTCCACGCTCTATCTGATAAGGCGCCCGCTAAATCACTGACCTCTTCCGATTTGTTCATATTCGAATCCCAATCCACTGAGCATCGATGCGTCATATTGATTCCTGCCATCAAAAATCAGTTTGTTTTTAAGCAATTGCTCCATCCGTTTAAAATCCGGGCTGCGAAATTCCTTCCATTCCGTAACAAGCACCAACGCATCCGCCCCGCTCAATGCATCATAGGGATTGCGTGAAAAATCAACGGCGTCATCGGAGAGTATTCCCTTGGCCGTATCCATGGCCTTTGGGTCGAATGCCTGTATGTGCGCGCCGCGCTTTACCAATTCTTGTATGATCACGATGGAAGGTGCTTCACGCATGTCATCAGTGCCGGGTTTGAATGCCAGACCCCATACAGCAAAGCGCTTCCCATTTAGATCCTCACCGAATCTACGCACGATCTTATCCACAAGAACCATCTTCTGGGCTCTGTTCACGTCTTCCACGCTTTTGAGTATATGCATTGGAAATTCAACATCCGCCGCCGTTTTGATCAACGCTTGAACATCCTTGGGGAAGCAGCTCCCGCCATAGCCGCATCCCGCATACAAAAAGCTGTACCCGATGCGCGAATCGCTGCCAATACCGCGGCGGATGTTGTTGATGTCAGCGCCGACGCGCTCGCAAAGATTGGCCATCTCATTCATAAATGATATACGCGTTGCAAGCATTGCATTGGCCGCGTATTTTGTCATCTCAGCGCTTTTTGGGTCCATCAAGATGAATCTGTCGTGGTTCCTGACAAACGGCGCATACAGCGTCTGAAGCGTTTTGGTAGCACGTTCGTCTTCCGAACCGATGACGATGCGATCCGGGCGCATGCAATCGTTCACCGCCGATCCCTCCTTGAGAAATTCGGGATTGGACAAAACCGAAACCCTATAGTCCGTGCCGCGTTCGGTCTGTTCCTTGGCAATGATGCCGGCAACGCTGTTTGCCGTCCCAACCGGCACCGTAGATTTATTGACCACAATCATATCATGGCCGATGCAGCGGCCGATATCCTTTGCTACAGCCATTACTTGGCTTAAATCGGCGCTGCCGTCCTGTGCCATCGGCGTGCCCACCGCAATAAAGCAGATGTCAGCTTCATCCAATGCTTTCTGAATATCAGGGCTAAAACATAAATTCCCTTTTTCCCGGTTGCGTTGCACCATTTGCTGTAACTGTGGCTCGTATATGATTGCCTCGTCATTGTTAAGGCGCTGGATTTTATCCATATCCGTATCCACACAGTAGACAGCATTGCCCATCTCTGCAAAACACGCTGCCGTAACCAGCCCTACATACCCCGTTCCCACAATTGATATATGCATAGTATCGTTCCTTTGTAAGTTATTTATCGTATTTTATCAAATTTCTTGCTTTGTCGTCCGTTCACTTCCGCACGCTGCGTTATAAGCTTCTAAGGGGATTCCCGATTTTGCCCTCCATGCTTTCTCTTTTGCAACGCTTCAGCCGATATCTTCACGGTAAATGCCAATACATCGCCAATGATGGAAAATAGCCGCTGTATCACGGCTGCGAGTATGGTCATTTCCTTGCCGAATGTCGGCGTCAAAAGAAAGAACAGTACCGCTTCGCGTACGCCAATGCCGCCGGGAGCACCCGGTACCATAAACCCGGCGAGCCAGGCAATGATATAAGCCATGATGACGGTGCCCATATACGCGATGGCATCTACTCCCAACACAAATTGAAAGGTCATCACCAGTACAAGGCCCGTAAGCAACAGTACGATCACATACAACGGAAGAATTCTTATTGTAAAATACCAGAATCTTTTCGTGAAGAACAGCTTGTACTTTTGCAGTTTATCCTTCTTTTTGCGAATGAGCACTACGCATAGGATTACCAATGCGATAATCAGCAGCGCAACGGGTGCGGCCACGACGCTTTGCACGGACTCGAACTGCCCGTGCAGAATATTGATCAGCTGTCGGCCGGAAAACAACACCGATAGCAGAAAGGCCGATAGAATCTGCATGCCGATTTCTGCCAGGGATGAAAATGCAATATCCAATTGTTCAAAGCCGTATTTGGCGCCCAATAAATTTCTTCCCGCATAGTGCATGACGTTGCCGGGCAGGTATTTGGCAATGTTTGCCTTCACATAAGCGTTGGATACATCTTTATATCCTGCACCCTTTCCCGCAATAAAAGCAAGAATCATCTGCCATCCATACGCCGCTGCAAAGAGGTTGGCCGTATAGATGAATACGGATAAAAACCCGATCAACACGAGGTTGTTTATGCTAACGATGCGCGTAAAATCGATAGAAAGCGAAAATAACGTCCTGATGATAAATGCAATCGCAACCAACATAAGGATAAAACCGGCCGGCTTCGCCCATTTTTTTATCCGCTTCACTCCATCACCCCCGATTGTCACTGTTCCCGTGCATCGCCGCCGTTTGCCGTATCCATGCGCCTGACACGATACTGGATATCCTCGAGTAGTTTGCGGTTCGCCGCGATAATGTCCGCCTGCAATCCCATCATCAGCGTCTGGAATCCGAGCAACATCAAAACGGCTGCAAAGATCAGAGATTGGATGTGTCCGGTTCCGTCCCCCACAAAATAATACACCAAAAACCGTATACCGAGGCCAAGTCCCGCTACAAACAACACCATGCCGATAGCGCCAAAGAATTTCAATGGTTTGTACATCATGAACGAACGAATGATCACCGAAGCAGAACGCCGTATATATGCCCATATACTCTTGAAAAGCCTGGATTTGCGCGTTTCTGGGTTTGTACGGATTCGCACCGATTCAATGGCTGCGCGATTATGTCCAGCCTGAATGATGGTCTCCAACGTATATGTGTATTCGTTTACGACATTGAGCCTAAGCGCAGCCTCCCGCGTATATGCACGAAATCCGCTGGGCGCGTCCGGGACGTCCGTTCCAGACGCAACGCGCACAACAAAGCTTCCGAAATGTTGAAACTTCTTCTTCTTTTTCGAAAAATGCTCGGTTTCATCGATGGGTCTCTCTCCGATTGCGATATCTGCCCTTTGCTTTAGTATAGGTTCAACCAGTCGTTCAATGTCCGCGCCACAGTACTGGTTATCGGCATCGGTGTTAACGATAATATCCGCATTCAACCTGAGGCAGGCATCGATGCCGGCCATAAACCCCCTGGCCAATCCCCTGTTCCTGCGAAAGCTGACCACGTGATGAACGCCTATTTTCTTGGCAACTTCCACGGTCTTGTCCGTACTGCCGTCGTCAATGATCAGGTATTCGATGGTATCGATGCCTTCGATTTTCTTTGGCAGATCCGCAACGGTCTGTGGCAGCGTCTGCTCCTCGTTAAAACATGGGATTTGAATGATGAGTTTCATTTCGGTCTCCTTTTATTCCGTATCTCGGCTTGCTTCAATGCCGTCTATGCTCATTTGGTAGAATTGTAGTCCCAACAAACGCGAGTCCTGGCTCAATCCCAATTCAAGCGGCGATTTGGGGTTCGAGATTGTGAATGTCAGCATCAGTTTGCCATCATTGGTCATCTCTTGTGGTATGGTTGCCGTATATTCACCCCGTATTGTTACTTCCCACTTAGCAATTATAACACCGTCGGCCATCACCGTTATAGTTTGCCTATCATTGTCTCCATATAGAAACGGAGATATTGTTGCCTTTAGCATCCGCTGCCCTGTAATTCCAGCACCACTAAAATAAAAATATACTTCCTCTTGACAACTCCATGCATATTCGCTTTCCGCATTTGATAAACCGGAGAGGACGAATGAACGATAGTCGGGATTGCCGCTGCTAAACTCCAAAGTACCGCCGCTATATTCATTCAGCACATCTGCATCCAATCCACAACCCGTTTGTTTTGAGATCCATATCCTATATTCGCCGTTGTTATAGCACAGTGAATAGTTTTTCATCATCTCCGTGTAAAAATTAATATCGTCCGTATCAGCACTTAGATCGCGCTGAATTACAAATTTCTCCCGCGTATATTCCAATAAATTCGCTTCATTTACACAAATCAGTGGTTTGTCCATCATCATAAACTGTAGATGCCCTCTTCGTGAATTATTATAGGGCTCATCATTGAGCAGAAAATAGACAGGGATTTCGTTGTCCATGATTCTTATATACGACAGCGCATCAGCGGCTGCGTTGTAGATAATCTGAGAGGCAATTGCCATGGAAGTCAGGGATAAACCCGAAAGAATAAAAAAACAACTTAACAAGCCAACCGCTGCAATGCGGGCTGGATATTGCCTTTGCCCAATATTTGCCAAAAAGAGCATTAAACCTGTGCCCACAACAGCCCCCAGTATCGCTGTAATCAACCGGTTTCCGGGAAAATGGCGCGTCAACGTGAATCCCGGTATGCAAAATAAGTTATATTCCGTTAAACCCCATTGTTCAATGGTGTACTTCGCAATCATGCCGGTTGTGATCAGCAGTATCGAGCAAATCGCCATCTTCCACATTAACTTACGCTTTTTTTGCATAATGCCAAGCAGTCCAAAAAGAAGCAGAGGGCCTACGAAAACCTCATTATATCTCCCATAGATCACATGATCCGCTTTTGTTGGACTGAAATACATGAACACGCAACTGATTGCAAAGGTTGCCAATACGGCGAGAATAACAAACAGCCAAAGGCCAGATTGCGCGCGTTGTTTATCTGACTGATTCTCATCATTTTTTCTAAATAAAGCAAAATATCCGCGCTGAAAAATATTCCCAAATCCTATGAAAGCCATGGATAAGGTTGTAGCCCCAATATAAAACAGTTGCCCACAACAGACCTGTAAGAACTTTATAAAACCTTCAAACGTAATGAGGTTACCAATTTTGATAAGTTGTGTAGCGTAATCGTTCCCCTTCACCTGCCCGCTGTTCAACCACAGTTCACTTTGGATTTTTGGCTTGATCCATGAATGGATTGCAAACATTACAATGCAGACCAATGCAAAAGCGGCAATCTGTTTCCAGGCAACGTGTTTCTTCCATCCCATATATATCAACGCGATAAATGCAGCGACGACAATGCCGATGCTGCGTTGATGGATCATGTAGGTATAGGGCAGTAAAACGCCCAACACTATAAAAATCCAGTATCCTGAATGCTTGTCCATTCGGTTGAAAAGCCATACCACCAACCAAAAGACAAGGTACAGAGCGCTTTCAGCCATAGTCATACTGGACTGAATATAATAGGCTGGAAGCATGGAAACGCAGAAGCTTATTATAATCAACAAGATCCGATTGACATTGGGGTAGTGGTGTTTACCAATGCTATACGCCAGCGGTACGATACATGTGAGCATGACTCCATTCAAAATCAGTGCAGCCCGGTACAAAGTGATGGAATTTGAAAACAGCCACATCAACGGCAACAGCAGCAATGAAGATCCGTAGGAATAATATGCAGCTGTGGACATGGCGCTGCTCCAGTCCATACCCGCCAGAAACGAAGCCGAACTCCAATAGCAGAACTCATCGTCCCAGATGGTAAACGTATAGAATTTACCCACCGTGTATACGTGTAAAACAAAAACTGCAATGCAAAACAAACCCAATATTACATATTCATTTTTCAAAGCCCGCTTAAATCTACCGGTTTTTTTATCTTCGGTTTCCATATTCAAGTCCATTTTTCCTCTCTTGCCCTTGGATCATAGAATCCCAGTTAAATCAAATGCACGCTTGCCCAGCGTTTTTGCATATTCTCTGTCGATGATTTCAATTCCGAGCATCCTGTCCAAAAGATGATCTGCGTACTCTGTCTCACTATACCTGTTTTCGCTTAGCGATTGCAGGAATTCAGCATATTTCATTGCGTTCTTTTCAAGCGAAAAATTATCCTTGGCGTATTGCAGGACAGTTTTGCCGCGGTCCATCAAAGCCTGCCTGTCACGGCTCAAGGCAATCAGATTGTTCGTAATATCCTTAATTTCGTTCTCGTCCACACGGATTTTTATAACAATATCATCCGGATATTCATCAAACGCACCGACTTTGCTGACCAATACGGTCTTACCCATGCCCAAAAGACGGTGAAGGCTTCCTGATGATTCGCCGTGCGTTGGATAGCGTAAGTTAAGCGCAATGTCCACCGCACCCATATAACGCTTAAGGGTGGGCAGATCGACAAATCCCGTTGTTACAACGTGTTTGTTCAGCGAATGTTGTGCGATGCTTTGGAGAATATCGTCGTCTTCCATATGACCGACGATGTAATATTTAAAATCGGATGTGCTTTTCTTTAATTCTGCCAGCGCTTCGAGAATCTGCAGGATTCGCTTTGGTTTTGTGGCAAAGCCAAAGGATGCCAGCATCAACGTATTCACGCCGATTCCAAGACTCTGTCTGAATCCGTCCCGAAACGCTCGGATATCATCGATGATTTCATTCACATGCAAAGGAATGCATACCGTTTTATAAGCAGGATCGATACCCTTGAGCAACTGCTTGATATAATCCGAGTGAACAATCACCGCATTTGCGCAATCCAAAATGCGCTTATTCACCGGATATTCAAGCGGGCAATCCTCCCAGGGCGGCGGGCACGTGCCATCCAAATACGCCTCCGCTTTGTTCACGCCCTTTTCACCATGACAATACCGCATCAATTCTATATAGCGTTCGCCGCCGTTCTCCATAGCCGTCGTTTCTGCGGCGTAGTGATGCAAGGCATAATCGTGCAATTCGAGGACCCCACCGTATTTATGGAGATATTCCACAATTCGTTGATGTCGCGCAGCGCTGTTCCCCACATGAAAAATGAGATGGTCGTACCGTTCCCTAACGCCTTGCTTATCCATATCCTCGATACGATATACGTTATAGTTTTTTAATATTTCATCGTTTATCGGTTTTATTCCATCCACAAACAGATCCACTTGCATGTATTCTGACAAGGCCGGCACCAATTCCTCAGTAAAATCGGATATGCCGGACTTGATCGGATTCAGCGGTGAAAATATCGCAATGCGCACCAAAGCCTCCCCTTCCGTTGATAAATATCGCTTCCGGTAAAAAGTTTATAACATCTGCGTCAACGCGCTTACAACGTTATCCCAACTGATATCACAAACGCTGTTGCGCCCACTGCGTCCATACTCTGCGCAAAGTGCCTTATCCTGCCAAAGCCTTCCCATGGCATCACCGATCGCTTCAGCATCCGTTTGAACCACACAGCCGTTGATTCCATCGGCGACGAACTCCAAAACGCCGCCTGTATCGCGGCAGGTGATTACGGGCTTTTGTGCAAAATATGCCTCTAGCGTCACATACCCATAATCTTCGTCAAGCGGCGCATAGTAGACCGCAAATGCATTTGCGTACAGCGCAAGCAGTTCATCATCATTCACATAGCCAAGAAATCGGACTCGATCCTCAACACCAATTGTCTTGGCCAGTTTGCGCAATGGTTCCGTCTGTGGGCCTTTGCCCGCAATATAGGCCATGATGCCCTTTGGACTGTACCGAAGTGCCTGGAGTAACAAATCCAACCGTTTGAGTGGGTCGATGCGTCCAACGGACAGAATATAATCGCCATATCCATTGGAATATAGCCTGTCCGCATTGTTAGGCGGGTGATAAAGCGTTTCTGAATCCAAGCCGTTGTATCGTTTAAGACGGTTGGCTACATTGTCCGATATGGTGTACAGCCTTCTTGCTTCCCCCATTGTGATCCGATCAAAATTCACCACATGTTTTTTAAGCGCAATTCCCTGCTCATTCCTGCCAAGATCCGAATAATCCGTTTCCAGCAAATCATAGGCTTGGCGGAATTGGTGAATCAGCCACACGACCTTGTTTGGGTGACGGATGCCATAGGACGGGAATTTGGTTCCGATAACAAGGTCGATTTTCATTCCGTTGGTTTCGTCAAGATCTATCATGCGCCATGCGAGCATGTTGTCCCTGAGCGTATCGTACGGATACCATTTATAGGGCAGCGCCACCTTTTCAACGTCGAACCTCCGTTGATCCAACGCATGGCAAAGGTTGTCCACCATAATCTCCGCACCGCCTCTGACAAAGGGGACCTGTGCGGCACATACGCATATCTTCTTACCATTTTTCTTCATGTGTCCACTTTCCACGATACCATCGTTACAGCGTTTCAGTCAGCTTTTCTATGGCGTTATCCCAATTAATATCCTTGATTCGATCATACCCGGCCAAGCCGTATCGGCGGCACATTTTCTTGTCTTCCCACAGTCTTTGAATCATCCGGCCAATCTCTTGCGGTATGGGGGCTGATACCGTACCGCAAACGCCGTCACTGACAAATTCAAGAACGCCGCCGGAATCCCGACATGTAATTACGGGTTTGCGAGCCAAAAAAGCCTCCAATGTTATATATCCATAATCCTCGTCCCAAGGCGCAAAGTATACGGCGCGAGCGTTAGCATACAGATTGATTACATCTTCGTCCTTGACAAATCCCATAAACTCGACACGATCCTCAACCCCAAGCTCCAATGCCAAGTTTGTCAATCGGTCAAAATCCATTCCCGTTCCCACAATGCGTACCTTTACATTTCGGGTGGTATATTCAAGTGCTCTAATCAACAGGTCAAGACGCTTGATGGGATCCAAACGGCTGACGGACAGTATGTAATCCCCGTATTGACCAGAATGATACTGATTGGCGTTGTTGGGTGGATGATACAAGACCTCGGATGCAATTGAGTTATAGTGTCTCAAACGTTTTTGTACATTTTTGGATTCCGCAAAGATGCGCTTTGATTCAGATAACGCAACGTTGTCTATGTGCACGATGGCCTTTCTCACCGTTTCCCTGCTCTCATTGCCAAAGAGCTCGGAGTTGGGCGCATCACCAAGCGCATCATAGAGGTCGTACGCCATGCGGTGCTGGTGTATCAGCCAAGTCACTTTGTTGTCATGCCGCACTGCATATGTTGGATATTTGGTGGCTATAACCAGATCAATCTTTCTGCCGTTGGATTCTCTTAGATCCATCAGCCGCCAGACCATTGCATTGTCCATAAGCTGCTGCTCAGGATACCATTTGAACGGAATATTGACAAGTTCGGTTTCAAAGCCCCTGGCATTGAGCTCCCTGCAGAGGTTTTCAACCTGTATTTCCGCGCCGCCTCGCATGAAAGGAACCTGTGCGGCGCATACGCAAATCTTTTTCCCGTTGCTCTTCAATGTCTCACTCCACGTCCATAGCAAGTAATGTATGGACTTCTTTGAACAGGACTTATTCGGCTGGATCTCCTTGCTTTTTTGTTGCGACAATCCCTCCATTGGTCAACCCCGATACATCATGATTGCCTACCATACCCCTTACTCTTGCAGTTCTTCGTCGACTCCTCTAACCCGTTCGAGCAAAACATCCAAATAAGGTTGATAAGCATCCATAAAACGGTGGTTTTTTACAAGAACTTGATCGAGTAGCGCCATTTGTTCATGCAGCGCTTGTACCGTCTGCGCCTGTTCCTCACGCAGCCGTTGAATTGTTTGCTGTTGATCAAGCACAATTTCTTGCAGGTTTTTGATTACCGTAAGGCTGTTTCGATTAAATTCACTCTGCTGCATGATAGGTGGGCGAACATACCATCGTACACCCTTGCGGATCAGCCTTTTGATAAATACAATGGGTTTGCCTAAAACTCTCTTGCGCGATACCACTTTCCATTCCGTATTCAAGTAATGGGATTTGTGCATCGCCGCAAGCGCCGAACGGTTCGCTGCGAGCATCTGCGCCTTGTCCATTGAGTCCTGTCCGTCTGTGGTTTCGGCCCGGCCCAAACCAAGCGTGCTTCTCCCCTGAAGGCGCAGCTCCATCTTACGTACCATTTTTTCCTCTATATTGTAGTCCGTCATATCGGAACGCATGACCCATATCCTTTCCACGCAAAATCCTTTGTGCCCATTAACACAAGACAGTCAAGTTCGCCAAGTGCCTATATTATCCCGTGTACTTTATTGTGTTATATCATTATTTTTATATCGTAATTCTATAGATATATTATTACAGTATACTATACTAATAAACACCGGTTTGATTCTGGTTGTGCAACAAAGTCATGATAAAGGATTTTCTTCAATTAAGCAATAGTCCCACAGCAAGGCACTGCAGGGCTATTGATACAGGCAATTTGATATATGTACAGCTACGCATCATCAAGCGTCAGGATACTGTAATATTTTACAATTCTCTTTGATCACAGCAATCGATTCTTTAAACCGTTTCTTTTCTTCGTCCGTCAAGTGCAATTCCACCAGCTCCCCGACGCCCTCTCGGTTTATCACTGCGGGTACGCCTGCGAATACGTCTTGCACCCCGTATTCTCCGCATAGAAGCGTCGATACCGGTATAACCCTGTTCTCATCGTTAAGTATGACTTTTATGATCTCTACAACCGTAGCGGCGATGGCAAAATTCGTAGTTCCTTTTACATGTCCGATCTGGTAACCCATATCGATGATATCGGCACGGTATTGTTCAAGATCCACATGTTTGAATCGTTCCTTGTTGTCCGCTAGAATATCCATAAACGCCTTGCCGCCAACGGACACGTTGCTCCACGGGATAAACTGCGAATCGCCGTGCTCGCCCAGCGTATATGCCTGCACACTTTTGGCGTCAACCCTGATAAGATCGGCTATTACCCCTTTTAGCCTTGCGGAATCCAGTGCGGTACCCGTACCGATAACCTTGTTTCTGGGCAGACCGGAAAGACGGTAAACGTAGTAAGATATGATATCCACCGGATTTGTCACAACAATGAATATTCCATGGAATCCGCTTTTCATGACGGGCGGCACGATGGATTGGACAATATTGGCAGCTGCGACCAACATGTCCAGTCTCCTTTGTCCCATGATATAAGTTGGCGCCGCAGTAATAACCACGATGGCCGCATCCGCACAATCTTCGTATGAGCCGGTTCTGATTGTAACGTGCCTGTTTTGATACGCAATACTCTGCTGCATGTCCATCGCATCCGCATTGGCGCGCTTCTCATTAAGATCCAACAGAACGATCTCATCACACAAGCCCTGGATGCTTAAATCAAAGGCAGTCGACGTACCGACGGCGCCTGCGCCTACAATCACAATCTTTATCCCCTTGCGATCCATTTACCTACCTCCCATCACCGTTTTTCGACGATTATTCTACCCTTACCTGTTTCATCATAATCCCGATGCCTTTCTTCGGCAAGCATTGATTCCACTTTCTTCATTCGCCCTGTTCTGATGATACTACAACAAGAGCCCCAAACACATCGGGGCTCTTGATTATTTCCGTTCTTTCTACTCTGTGATCATTCCGATGGCTTCCATCAGTGTATCCGCTTCTATGGGGCCACGTGCCACAGCGACAATGCTTCCCTGCGCATTGATAAAATACGTCGTTGGTATGGATGATACCCCATAGGCATTGACAGCCGACAATTCCGTATCAAAGTAAACCGGGAACGTGTATTCCTCATCACGTATAAAATCCTTTGCAGATTGCAGTGTTTCCCTGTCGCCATCTGTAATGTTGACCATCATAAACACTACGGCATTGTCATCCATTTCATATACAGATTGAAACTCCGGCATCTCGCTTTGACATGGCCCGCACCAGCTGGCCCAAAAGTTGAGCACAACGGGGGTGCCTTTGTAGTCGGACAATCTAACCTCGTTCCCGTTGGCGTCCATCACAACAAAATCGGATGCCGTGGAGCTCTGGTCGGTAGGATCCTGCGAAACCTTTGGCGTCGGATCCACCACGGCGATGTTTGACAAAGAAACCTGCCCTGATAGCCATTGATATCCAAAGTAAGCGGCTATGATGACGATTATGAGTACAATCGTCAATAATATAACATTTGACTTTCGCTTGCTATTTTCCATCGATGATTCTCTCCTCCAATATGCATTTACGCAACCAATCCTAACATTTAGATTTGCTCATGGCCGTTCACGCTCTATACCATCAAAAGCAACAATCTGTCCAGCAAACCAGTCATCATAGCAATGCCCACAACGACGAGTAAAATGCCGGCCAATGCATTGATCACCCGGTAGTGATTCTTAATCCAATTGATCGATGTCTTCAGTTTATCGATGACCAGTGCACTGATCATGAAAGGAATGCCAAGCCCAGTTGAATATATCAGCAGCATCAAGACACCCTGCACCGCCGATCCCTGCTGCGACGCAAGTGCCAGGGCCGAGCCCAAAAACGCGCCAACGCAGGGCGTCCAACTGAGCGAAAATATCGTTCCGAACAAAACCGCCGAAAAGAATCCTCGATGCTTCCCCCACTCTTTCTTATGCCCCCAATTGAGTTGAGGTAACTTGAAAAGGCCGATAAAGCCCAGTCCAAACAGCACGACAAGTGCACCCATCACAAGGTTGATCCACGCTTTGTTTTGACGGAACAGCGCGCCTAAACTGCCTGCAAACAAACCGAGTAACATAAATACTGCGGTAAAACCGATGACAAATCCAAAAGCGTTTTTCAAAGCTCGCCCCGGGCGGTTCACATCATCGCCGCCTGCGAAGTATGACAAATAGATGGGTAGCATGGGCAATAGGCAGGGAGAGACAAAGGTAATGATCCCTTCTAGAAATACGATTACGTATTGCATGTTTCCCCTCCTTCGCTGCGGTTTTATTGTGAAAACAAAATTTAAAGGCTTCCTTCTGACAATACCACAAAATACCGTGATCTATCCTTTTATTGTACGTATGGCAATGGTTTGATATATTTATAATAGAAGTATATCGTATTTCTTGCTTTTGACGTGTGATCAGGTTACAGAAGCATGTAAATAAAAGCGGTATTCTTAGAACGACAAAAATAAGGAGGAATGAGCCATGTCGGTTTTGGCATTGACGAAGGATAATTTTCGCAAAGAAGCGTTGGAATCCAAGGATACGGTTCTCATCGATTTTTGGGCTACATGGTGCGGTCCGTGCCGCATGCTGTCGCCGGTGGTGGATGAGATTGCGGGCGAAGCGCATCAAGGTGTCAAGGTATGCAAAATAAACGTAGATGAACAGCCCGAATTGGCCGCGCAGTTCAACATAATGAGCATTCCAACGTTGGTGGTGTTGAAAAACGGCAAGCCAATAGCATCGTCCGTTGGCGTGAAGTCCAAAAAAGCCATCCTTTCCATGGTTTCCAGTGCCTGATTGCCACCCTTATCCAGCCGGATAATCGGACAATGCAGTCGTGGCGATTGCGTACGTCGAGTCTCTATGGTAACACTATATACCGCCAATCCGTGCTTCTAAAAATATAGGAAGCATGGTTTTGCGTACACGCGCATGGGATTGGATGCGGTTTCCCCTGCGCGTTTTTTTATTCCATTTATAATACAACTTCACATCACACCATCGCATTATAAGCTCAATAATCCGCCCCTCTATGCACGCGGAGTATTGGCATCTTTGGCTTATCACTCCTGTATATCGAGCAATTGACACAGTTGTACAAAGCGGGTATGCTTTGTACATATTGTGATGCATTTACCAAATTCCAACGGTTATTGCATCCATGGCATATGTTTTTATGCCCTGATGAAAAAGCGGAGGCTTTACGATGATCGATCAGTCGGATATACAATGGATTGAGAAGGCTCTTCCCTTCTGGCAGGATCTCACCGCGCCAGAGAAGGAACTGGTCATCAACAATACGGTGCTGATGCAGTTGCCGAAATCCTGCATTGTGCATGGAGGCGACCGCGATTGCATCGGCTTTTTGTTAATAAAATCCGGGACATTGCGTACTTACATTCTCTCTGAAGAAGGGCGCGATATCACCCTATACCGCATGTATGCCAACGATATGTGCATCCTTTCAGCATCCTGCATCATCCGGCAGATTACCTTTGACGTTCATATCGAGGCGGAGGCTGACAGCGAAGTACTCCTGATTTCCGCCGCCACCTTTGCCTCATTGAGCAGCAGCAACGTTTATGTGGAAAATTTCTCCTATAAATTGGCCGCGGATCGGTTTTCTGATGTCATGTGGGCGATGCAGCAGATTTTATTTATGGGTTTTGACAAACGGCTTGCGGTGTTTTTAATCGATGAATCCGCTAAATACGGGACCAACCTGTTGAAAATAACCCACGAACAGATAGCCAAATACACGGGCAGCGCCCGTGAGGTGGTCACGCGCATGCTCAAACGATTTCAGGAAGAAGGCTTGGTAAAACTGTCCCGCGGCGCGCTTGAAATTGTGGATAAGGCAAAACTCCGCGATCTTCTTTAGCAAAATGAGACGACGTCAGAACCGCTTCAGCGGTTCTTTCATCATGGGCCTGAGCACGATCTCCACGTTGAGATCCCGTCCGATTGTCATATCCGGTACAAATTTCCCATGGGCTCCCACCACACCTACCATTTTGCGTAGTCCCGTCGCAATATAGCTGCGGCACCGCCGTTCGTAAAATACACCAAACTCAATCTCAAGCCAACAACCATCAAGATCAAATAACTCCTTGACACCAGCCTTCTTCATCTTGAGAATCTGCTTATAGCGGTTCATGTCCCTTCTTTGAATCCAATATTTCTACACATTCGCATCCCTCATTTTGCTTGTTTTATGATACAACAGCACCTCTCCACATCGTTTGTTTCGACATCGATTGGGAAGCAATATTAGTTTTGTATTTGAATTATTTCAATGTATCACAAAAGGAAACCCGTGTAAAGATAGCATATCCTACTGTGCAAAATATGGTAAATTTCGATATACGAGCCCGTTCAATCGTACCGTCGTATTTATACGCCGTTTATGCAATTCCTTGTTTTGGCGTTTATGCTCACTGCCTCACGTGCATAACGTTTTAAACATCGCATAGCTCTTTTGCGCGCTCGTACAGATCAAAGACGTACACGATATCATTCCAATTCAAATCCAAAGTGCGGAATTCCACCAAATTTTCCTTTAGAAAATTCACACCTGCGTATTTAGAACTTATGCGGTCTTGAAAATCTAGGTATTCTTCAAACGTCATCATCTCGCCCGACGGTTTTCGCACAATATCCATAAAATCCATCTTGTACTTACTATGGATAAAACGCACCGAATCATATCCGCCGTTGACCAGTATTTTGTAAAACATTCGTTTAACGTTCGTGTCTGCGCGGAAGTTGGCATGGATACCACAGTGAGAATCAAATAGGAAATTCTCATAGAATTCAATGATGTTCGTGATGTCTAGGAAAAGATCGTGCAGCGGCTCCTTTTCCATGGGCAAAAGTACGATCTCCACGTTAAAATCATTACCAACCGTCATATCCGGTACAAACTTCCCGTGATTTCCAACCAGTTTTTTCATTTTACGAAGCCCCGTCCGGATATAATGGCGACTACGGTACTCATAACGTACGCCAAACTCGATTTCAAGACCGCAGCCGTCCATATTGTAATATTCTTTTTTTTCGTCACTTTTCATTTTGAGGATTTTGCGAAAGTACAGCTTATCCAACTTTTTCATCCATTGATCCTTGCGCATATGCGATCCTCCGATTCATCTATCAATTGGCTGTTCTTGCTGCCCAAATAGTTATACAATCCCTAAGCATGTTGTTCAATCTGCTTACATCACCGCTTCGAACAATACAAAGACAATCATACTTCAACAATGCCGTCCGTATGACAACACCGTCACGCTGGCTTGTTGATCTTTCAACACACCTTCTATAACCGCTTTGCTCAAATATTTTGGCTGGAATGACCGCGCCCAGACGGCACGGATCCTCTATCTCCGACTGAAGCGGTTTAACCATGTACGCATCGCCCGTATGCGTAACACAATACAAAGCGGCCCATACGCACCGATGAACGTCAGTGCACAAACAACCATCTTTAATAGACGAGGCCATGTCCCGTTAACGCTGCCAAACAAAGCACATACCGCAATCATTATCAAAAGCGCCAGCACCAACGCAGCCATCATACGTATTCCTTGTCCTATGATGCCCATTATTCCAATATAACCCATCTTTTTGTGGATACGCCACAGTTGTATCATCGCCCCGATCAAGCCCGAAACCGTCGTTGCGATCACGATACCCACCACGCCAAAAACCGGCGCCAAAAGGAAATCCAGACCGATATTCATGGATACACAGATGATGCCTATAATCATTGGTGTTCTTGTATCCTGCAACGCATAGAATACGCGTATTAAGAAATTGCGCATGCCAAAGGCCAATACACCTGCAATGTAAAAGGCAAATACCGGCGCGGTAAAATCAGTATCCGCCGCCGTAAAAGCGCCGCGCTGATATGCAAGTGCAATGACATCGTTGCGCAAAAAGATCGTGATAACAATGATGGGCAACGTGACAAGCATAATGGTTTCAAGGGATGATCGTACCGAATCTATAAACAACCTCTTATTCTGATTTACGGCGATTTTAGACAGGCGGGAAAACATGATGGTTGTAATGGGAACAACCATTACGCCGAGCACCGTTGCCACCAGAGCATAGGATTTGTTCAGCGCGGTAATCACGCCGTTTCCCAGAGATGAACCAATGGCACAATCCACCTGATGGTTGATCTCCCCCAGTGCCAGACTGATCAGTGCGGGGATGGCAAGCATAAAGGTACGACCCAGCCGTTTGTCTTTAAAATTCAACTTCGGATAATAATGGAAGTGCCCGCGTAAGAACGGCAACATCAGCAGAAACTGCGCACAGCCGACCAATGCCACAGACACTGCAACGGCGTGTATGTCACGGTATACCAAACAAGCCGTAATCACAAGCCCGCTGAGCATGAAGCCCATCAATTGTTCGGGTATAAACCGTTCTCGTGCGTTTAGAATGTTGTACAAAACTCCGGTCATCGCATAAAAAGCCAGCGTTGGATACATCAATCGTGTCAACTCTATGGTCAAATCAAGCCCCTGCGGAGCCCGAAAAACGAGCGCGCACAAAGACGGTGCGAAAATATATGCTAAGACGCTTCCCAAAGCGCCGGCCAAAAGATACAAGGTGAGGATGTTGGAAGCGTAATGATCCGCAGCGCGCTGGCCGTCGCGCAATTGGGCGCGAACATACACCGGTATGAATGTCGATGAAATGCCCGCGCTGAACAGAAGCGTCATGATGCTTAAAATTCCGTAGGCAGCAACATACGCATCGCTCTCAATGCCACGACCGAATACCGCCGCCATGATCATTTCGCGCACAAACCCCGTCAGCTTGCTCAGCGCAATGATTACGGTAACGACCATGGCCGTCTTCATCGGTTGATTCGCACTCTTTCTTCTGGGCATATTCGTTCCCTTCGCTATACCCTCAAGGGCATTGGATGAAGCCCTGTGCCCACAGGCAAGCGCCACAGGTAGGATGCTCGTTTCCAAAGCAATCCTCTTCGTTGCTTTCAATACGATGGCAACCCCCGCACAGAATACAATAGGAAAAATCAAATCGCCTTACCTTATCGCGAAACGTAGCGTATGGTTCCGACGACCATACTTGCCATAAGCTCTGATCTTTGATGTTGCCATAGTGCTTGGGTTTAATCGTACGGTGCTTGTTGTGCAGAAATGTCTCGCTCGGATGCAGCAGCGCCATGCACGGCGATACTTCACCGTTCCATTTGACAAACACATTATTCTCCTGCACAAACGGGCAATGTCCCATTTTGCGATGGAGCGGTTCACCCATAATGGAAAAGATATTGACGGTATTGAGCATGCGGGAAAGCGGTCCTATGGTTTGATCCGTCAAATCCATAAACGGAAAATCAACATGTGTGACCGGTACATCCTCCTGATTCCTGCCAGATACGATTTTTCCATCCGCCATGGTCCCTTGCGCAAAATTTCCTTTTTTCAGCGTTTTCCAATACAGTGCCTGCTCCATGTTCTCCTCATTATACGGCAGAACATGGGAGATCTTTACGTCTTTAGCGGTGCACCGCCAAGCAAAATTCATCAAATCAAACAACTGATGGATGTTATCCTTCATCGCCACAAACGTAAGCCCGATGCTGAAATTGGTATAACCGGGCTGTGCGCGTAGCTTAGCCAGTTCCATGATGTTTCCCTTTATCTGCGAAAAGCTTCCCTGTTCTCTTATGCCCTCGTAGGTAGTTTCGTCAAAACCGTCCACACTGAACCATGCCTGGTCCAAACCGGCTTCTATCACTTCTCTCGCTTTATCCTGGGTCATCAATGTACCGTTTGTCACACACTCAACCCGCTTGCCCGTTGCCTTGGCCAACCTTACCATCTCGGTAAATTCCGGATGGAACATCGGCTCCCCGATGCCCCCGAAAAACACCGTATGCACGCTGTCCATCGACCCAACTTCCTCTATCAGCTTCCGATAAAGATCCATGTCCATATGTCCCATCGGCTCGTCCTTCCAGCCGCGTCGCATGCACATGGTACAGTTCAAATTACACAAGGTACTTGGCTCTACATATACCTTCTCAATTCTTTCCATACGCCCTCGTTATCCATGTAGTCTCCCAATGATTATACGCGGTTTGCATACAAATGTAAATTCATGCGCACCGGCATTCCTCATGGTCTGTATCTGCCCATTCATGCTTGCACTCAGAACTTGCATGCTAAAATTACCATCGCCTGTATCCATAGCAGTATGATGTTTTCTATAAAAAGGCTGTCGACGTTGTCGACAGCCTTTTTATAGAAAATATCTCCAGTTTAGCGCTGTTTTTTACCTGAAAGATAGTACATCTCGTCCTCGCGCGGTTCGATTTCCACCGAACGGACCTTTTCCGCCCATTGCTCCTTTTCTGTTTCTTGGATATCGATGGTCAGCGACTTCGGCGGCACACCCAGTGTATCCTGCATGGTTTGAAACAGGGCGTCCGCGAGTTTTGATTTCATCTGCTCGTCACGGCCGGCGTGCATCTTTACGATTACATATGGCATGTCTATTCCTCCTTATTTAAGGCGCGGCTCAATAGGCGCGCGCCCAATAGATCATTTGTGTGGCAGGTTTGCCGCACAGAGCGCAAACCTTGCCCTGCGCCAGCTGCTGAACATCAAAGGGCATGCAACGCGATGAAATGCCGCATTCCGTCTTAAATTTCTCTTCACAGGAGCGTTCTCCACACCAAGCAGTATAGGCAAAGCCCTTCTTTCCGTCCACCGCTTCGAGCACTTCCGCTTTATTTTGGGCCTCGAATATGTGTGCATTCCTATGCTCGGTTGCCGTGTTGAGCATGTTGTCATGTATATCCGCCAAAAGCGCTTGCACTTGATGCGCCAAGCCATCCATTGTCACCGACTTTTTCTCATGTGTATCGCGCCGCACCAATACGACCTGTTGACTTTGGATATCCCTGGGCCCGATTTCAAGCCGAATGGGAACGCCACGCATTTCCCATTCATTGAACTTCCAGCCTGGCGTTTGATCCCGCGTGTCCATTTTAACACGGATACCGGCCCGCTTCAAGACACCAACCATCTCATTGGCAGCATCCAATACGCCTTCCTTATGCGCAGCAACGGGCACGACAATGACCTGAATGGGCGCAAGACGAGGCGGCAATTTCAATCCCCGGTTGTCTCCATGCACCATGATCAGTCCGCCAATCAGCCTTGTGGACGCACCCCAACTCGTTTGCCAGACGTATTTGCGCTGCCCGTCCTTATCAAGGAACATGATGTCGAATACCTTTGCAAAATTCTGCCCGAGGTTGTGGCTGGTGCCCATCTGTAGCGCCTGCCCATCATGCATGATGGCTTCCATCGTGTACGTATCCCTGGCACCCGCAAACTTCTCCTTTTCGGTCTTCTGGCCCGTCAAAACGGGTATGGCCATTGCATTGTAGGCAAAGTCCCGATAGACGCGCAGCATTTGCATGGTTTCTTCCTGCGCTTGATCATACGTTGCGTGTGCCGTATGCCCTTCCTGCCATAAAAACTCACTGGTGCGCAGGAACGGACGCGTGCTCTTTTCCCAACGCACGACATTGCACCACTGATTGATTAGCACTGGTAAGTCCCGATAGCTCTGTATCCAACGGGCGTACATCGAACAAATAATGGTCTCGCTGGTAGGCCGTACCACGAGCGGTTCTTGCAACTCCTCGTTGCCGCCCCTGGTCACCCAAGCCACCTCCGGCGCAAATCCCTCCACATGCTCAGCTTCCTTTTTTAAAAGACTCTCCGGAATGAACAACGGAAAATATGCGTTTTCATGACCGGTCTCACGAAAGCGTGTATCCAGCTCCTTTTGTATCAGTTCCCAAATTCCATATCCGTACGGCCGGATGACCATACACCCGCGTACGTCGGAATAATCCATCAACTCCGTACGCTTGACAACATCTGTATACCAGCGCGAGAAATCCTCTTCCATCGGCGTGATGTCCTGAACAAATGCCTTTTCGTTATTTTTGGCCATATTCTCTCCCTCTCTGGTTGATAGATAAAAGGCTCCCGCCCGTATAAGGGCGGAAGCTCCGCGGTACCACCTTATTTGACCGCTGGTGCGGCCCACTCAAGCACCCGTAACGCTGGTCTGCGGCGGGTTTTCCCCGCATGCTCCCGGTTGGGTACGTCGATGTCTTTCGCTCTGCTTACAGCCAATGGCAGCGCTCTCTATGGAATGACATGGCGGCGATGGACCGTTCCTTGCTTTAATAAGTATATAATAGTTGCCCATGCTTTGGCAAGTGCTTCTTCATATGTTACCGTTTTGTCAGCCTTACGTTTTCCGGTTGCCAAAGCCCGTATGCCCAATAATAAAGACATGGCATAATGAATTGTTCATGCAGTTCACATTGATTCATAAAATCGGTCCATCAATCCCTACGATGAAAACGCTCTTGTAATACGAAAAAGGCTTGCCGACTTTGCGGCAAACCTTGGTGCGATCTTACGGCACAATACCCCGATCGCGTTGTCGCATCATCAGCTCCATCATCCGCTCGCCCAACACAAGCATCAAGAAATAGTTACCCAACATATGCAGCGCGTCAAACGGAAGGCCGGATATCCAATAGCCGACGGCGCCGTAAATGCCCATAAACGGTATATTTCCAACGGCATACAACAGACCGAAGCAAAGCCCGAAGGCGCCGGAAAACAGCGCTCTAATCATCTTGCCCTTCATAAGCAGACCGCGCAGCCAAATGCTGATCGCACAAAGCCCCGGCCATAAAATTCCATAGCCGATCCACCACGAAGGTGTAAAACCGTAGATCATGCCCTGCGTCAGAACGAATACCGCTACCGCCCACATCGTCTGCCAGCCATAGGCCAAGGACGATAGAATGATGAAGAACGATACCAATTCGATATTGGGCAAAAAGCGCAACGCCACCTGACATACCACCAACAACGCGCCCAACAAGCCCATCGCCGTTAAAGAGCGTATGCGCATCGAATCAATAGCCCGTCTTGAGTGCTAGGACAAGGCTGTCTCCGTCCGCAATCATCAAATCGTCCGCCCCAACGGTAGCATCTTCGCCATTTATGCCAATGTGCCACCACTGTTGCAGGCTCTCATCAGCCGTTAAGCCGCACATGCCCGTGATGTAACGCCCATAGCTGCTGTCCATAAACGTAGCGATATTCTTTTCTTCAAGAAACTCCGCCAGCGTTTGCGCATCGGTATGTACCGTTTCATCAAGCAATGTCTCCCCTTGCGCACCTGTCACCACAAGCGCGATCTGTTTGGCCCCCTGCTGCGCAGTACCACGCTGTGTATAATATACGCCGAACAATACCACCGCGATAAACACAACGCACAACGAGATCCATAGATTTCTTTTTCCCTTTACCATGTCTTGGCCTCCTTTTGCCTAAGACATCCCGGATACCAAACGCAAAATACCGCGTTCGGATAAAACGCGGCATCAAACACAAGCGTTTCTTCCCTCCGAAGAACGTCACTGTGCTGTATGGCAGGTTTACCGGCTCGGCTTCATCGATTCCGGCCGCCTTCCCGCACACAGCGGTGGCATATGGCCGGGTCTCATTCCCTACGGTAGCGGGGGCTGCAGCGGCATTGGACCGCTTTCCCTATTATCCTTTTGGGCACCATACAACATGGCATATTTTTCTTAATAATAACAGGTTCCACGCCACAATGCAATGCATCGATTGCAAGCATTGACAACTCTTTATGCATTCCGTATACTGTGATTATAATTATATCACCGCTGGGGGAGCAATATGCTGAGAGGGCTTGGGCCCGACCCTTGGAACCTGTTTGGGTAATGCCGACGGAGGGAAGCGGATGCATTCATACAATATGGATGCACCAATCGCCTCCCCGCAATGTTGCGGGTTTTTTATTTGCGGTGGAAGGAGGCTTTATTTTGAAGGAATGGTTTGCTTTGTTTTGGGAAGGGGTCGGCGGCATATCCACAGCGGTATGGACGCTGGTGGCTCTGTTGCTTGTATTGGCCGTTGTATTAACAGTTTTATTTAAAAAGCGCAACAACGCGAAATTGACCGCAATCCTGTGGATTGTAACGTTGGGCGCCATGGTCGGTGTTCTTTTGTTCTCTTCTCCTGAAGCGTACATCGAAGAAGGGGCTAACACATCCGCCGCTTTTCTGTACAATCCTGTTTTCTGGTCCATTATTTTCGCCATCGGCGGCGTGTTTGTGCTGGTAATGCTTCTGCGCCGCCATGCCTTTACCACCCGTATGCTTTCCACCGGTGCGCTGTGCGTAGCATTGGCTTTTTTGCTGTCCTGCCTGACATTGTGGAAATTGCCCAACGGCGGCAGCATCACACCCGCATCCATGATGCCCATTTTTATCTTCGCCTATCTATATGGACCCGTCCCCGGCATAGCAGCCGGGACGGTTGACGGCGTACTTCAGCTCATTCAGGGCGTTTATATCGTCCACCCGGTACAGTTCCTGCTCGATTACATACTTCCCTTTGCAATTCTCGGCTGTGCGGGATTGTTCCGAAAGGAAAAACAGTTCCCCATTGGCGTTACCGTAGGCTGTACGCTGCGCTATGCGATCCACGTAATTTCCGGTGTGGTATTCTTCTACATGTATGCCCCCGCAGGGCAAAGCCCTCTGGTCTATTCCCTGATATACAATGGTACGTACATGCTGCCCGAACTCATCATCTGTCTGGTCATCGCCTGTATGCCCAACATCAACCGCGTGCTTTCCCGTCTGCGTCAACAGTTGGCCTTTTGATTGGTTTTGCCATGGATTCAAATAGTAAGAGCGTTGCATTTATCAAAACGCAACGCTCTTTTTATAATACGGTAACGAACTTGTAACCAAAGGACATAACCGATCTAAACGTTCACTGGCACGCCTGATACGCGTATCTGCTCCTCCATTCCCCCGTGCAAGAATAATCCTGTTCAAACAAACGGCTTGATGAACAACATTCCAAGTGCCGCCTTTTTCGGCCCCTACTGTACTTTTCGCAATGGGTTTGTCGTATCATCGCATCATTATATAACAATATGTCACATTATGGAGAATGTTTTTCTTTTACTCATCTATTGTATAGTTTTATTACACTTTCCAACCGCAGTTAGGGTTTATTTTGATTGTATCGGCCGGCTCAAAGGTTCGCCATTTTGGCACATGGGACATTCGTCCGCCGGATGGGACTCCAGATCCAGTTCGATGATGCTCTCCATACGCATACCATAATCCACGCTGCCCAGCGTCCGGTCAATGATAACGCCGATGCCCGCAATGTTGCCGCCGGTTTCCTGCACAAGTTCGATGGTCTCATTCAGGCTGGCTCCTGTTGTAACAACATCCTCCACGATCAACACGCGCTGTCCCGGTTGTATTTGAAAACCGCGGCGCAGTTTCATACGCCCGTTAACACGTTCGCAATAGATGCATGATACGCCAAGCTGCCGCGCCACCTCATACGACAGGATCACGCCGCCCAGTGCCGGACCGATGACGATGTCAACCTTTGCATCGCAAAACCGTTTTACCAGCTCGCCGGCGAGCATCTCGCTGCAATCGGGATGACAAAACGCCTGCGCGATCTGCAGATACAGATCACTGTGCCGTCCGCTAGTCAATAGAAAATGACCTTTGACCAAAACTCCCGTTTGAAAAAACATATCCATAATCTCTTGGCGTTCCATGATAACCCTCCCCGCTTTGCTCATTATACTATACTTGAAGCGCACCGACCAGCTCGTTTATGTCCTCGATGCACTGCTCTTGCATGAACGAGCTAAGCTGCGTCAATATCCCGTGCATAGCTGTCGGTGTAGTGAGGTTGGCCGTACCAACCATCACCGCGCTGGCACCGCACAAAAGAAACTCAGCCACATCCTCACCGCTTGTTATGCCACCCATTCCCACCACCGGAATTGCGACAGCTCTTGCCACCTGATACACCATGCGAAGCGCCACAGGCTTTATCGCAGGACCGGACAGTCCGCCTGTGGTATTGGCGAGTACCGGGCGGCGCGTGCGCGCGTCCACCGCCATGCCTGTCAACGTATTGATCAGCGATACCGCGTCAGCACCCGCTTGTTCCACCGCCTGCGCGATGGAAGCGACATCGGTAACGTTCGGGGTTAATTTTACCATTAACGGTACATCACATACCTGCTTGCATTTCTTTGTAATGTCATGTGCGGACTGTGCCGACGTACCAAAAGCCATGGCTCCCTGCTTGACATTGGGACATGAGATGTTCAACTCCACCATATCGATGCCGCTTCCTTGAAGCTTGGAAATCACGGTCAGGTATTCCTCTTCACTGCTACCCGATACATTGACGATAATGCGTGTATCAAGCGTCTTCATAAACGGTAATTCCGTTTTTAAAAAGGCATCAACACCAGGATTTTGCAATCCTACGGCGTTCAAACAACCGGATGCTGTCTCGGCAATGCGCGGCGTTGGGTTTCCAAGGCGTTCCGTTCCCGTCACAGCCTTGCTGCTGATGCCACCGAGTTCGCACAGATCCATATAGTCCGCCATATCCCTCCCGTATCCGAACGTACCCGAAGCTGCGATCAACGGAGTTTTAAACGGTATGCCGCAAATCGATACACAAAGGTTCAAAAGACCACCTCCAAAAGCGAAAATACCGGGCCGTCCTTGCACACACGCTGACGGGTCTGCTTTCCGTTTTCCATAACGGTGCATGTACAGGTCACGCATGCGCCGACACCACAGCCCATCCGCTCCTCCAATGATGCGAAGCACGGGATCCCCAAGTCCTCAACCGCCGATTGCAGGCTTTTGAGCATCGGTATCGGGCCGCAGGCATAGATGGCATCGCAGGGCCGCTCCAAAAGCGTATCAAGCGCTTCGACCGCTGTACCCCCGCGCCCGTACGATGCGTCGTCGGTGGTAAATATCACGTGTCGGCAACCGTTCTCAAACTGCATCTTCTGGTAGATATACGCCATGCTGCGGTAACCGAGCACCGCATCAAACACAGTGTCCGGCATGGCTGCAGGTAGCGTCAAAAGTGGCGCACAGCCAATTCCGCCGCCCACAAGAATACATCGTTTTGCATTTTTATCCATTGGGAATCCGTGTCCGATGGGACCCAGCACCGACAATGCATCGCCGCGTTCCAGACGTGAAAACACTTTTGTACCCTTGCCCTTGATCTGATAGATCAACGTTATTTCCCCACATGTAGCGTCGTACGCATGGACGCTCAACGGCCTTCTCAGCACCAAATCCGGCCGATTCGGGACCAGTACATGTACAAACTGCCCCGGTATAAATTCATCCGGACGGTTATCACAGCGCAACCTCATCAGGTAAGTGTCAAGCGCGGTCATGCGGTTTTCCTCAACGATACAGATCATCGGTTGGTCCATTGTTCCTCCTAGTACGAAAGCCGTCCGGCTGTTTTAAGCGCGGCCAGTAGATCGGTGCGCATGGCAAGCGCCGCTTGCCTTGTGGCGTCGGCGTACGGCAACTCGCTTTTCTGGTGCGCACACAGCAGGCTGCGCGATGCGTTGACCACCGCGCCAAACCCGTCCTGATCAAAACACAATGCGAGATCGCCGCCTTTTGCCCCTTGTGCGCCGTATCCGGGTAGCAGGAATGGGATGTGTACAAAATCGTTTCGAAGCTGTGCGCCCTGCACGGGATAGGTTGCACCCACAACCGCGCCAATGTTGCTATAGCCATATGCGCCTGTTTGCACACCTTCAAAGCCGTTTACCATATCCATCACGTGCCAATAAATTGGTTTACCATCCACCAGAAGATCCTGCAATTGCCCCGAAGACGGATTACTGGTCTTCACGAGGACAAAGATACCCTTATCAAAGGCCACGCAGTCCTGAACAAAAGGCAGGATGCCGTCTTCGCCAAGATAGGGTGTAACGGTCAGAAAATCCGCATCAAAAGCTTTTGTCGTCGGGTTGCCGCCAAACGGCGTTTGCCCCAAATAAGCGGCGCTGTAAGCCTGTGCAGTCGTGCCGATGTCGTTGCGCTTTGCATCCACGATCACAACAAATCCGCGTTCCTTAGCGTCCCCCACCATCTCCCACAGCAGCTTGACGCCGTCCGGGCCGTACATCTCGTAATAGGCGGACTGCAGTTTCACGCAGGGTATGATATCCTCCACCGCATCCATCAACGCCCGGTTGAATTCTCCTAGCAAATACACGGCGCTTTCAAACGGAGCGTCTTGATCGTATTGTTTTTGCAATGCTGCCGGTAAATATTCAAAACGCATATCGAGACCCATAACGCTCGGGTTTCTTCTTGTTTTGACCGCATCGAATAACCTATCACTCAGCATCTTCCATCCTCCTGAATCAGTGTATCCTTCAAAACATGGCGTCCGTCAATAAACACATCCGATACCTTACCGATCATTTCCATACCCAGCCATGCGCTGTTTTTGCCCTTTGTATAAAGTTTATCCGCTTCCACGATCCATCTGACATTGGGATCAAAGACCGTTACATCCGCCGCACCGTCCGGTTTGATGATCCCGGCGTTGATACCCAAAACACTCGCGGGTTTAACGCTCATCAGCGCAATCAGTTGGCTCATACCAATCTTGCCGGTTTGAACAAGCATCATATAGCCTAGCGCCAGCGATGTCTCAAGCCCCGATATACCGTTGGCCGCACGAGCAAACTCCACCTGCTTATCGTCAGGGTGATGCGGCGCGTGATCGGTGACGATGGCATCCACCGTACCGTCGGCAATGGCTTCGATGACAGCCAGTCGATCCGCTTCGGTACGCAACGGCGGATTGACGCGCATGTTCGTATCATATGACAGGCAGGCCTCGTCGGTCAGTGTAAAATAATGCGGACATGTTTCGCATGTAACGTATACGCCGTTCTGCTTGGCAAAACGGATCATGCTTAAACCACCCGCGGTGCTGACATGGCAAATATGAACGCGTGTATCGTATGTTTGCGCCAGAATAATCTCCCTGGCAATCATCACCTCTTCCGCCGCACGCGTATTTCCACACAAGCCAGCAAGGGCTGCCGATAATCCTTCGTTCATCACACCGCCGTCCACCAGATCCAACTGTTCGCAATGCGAGAGCAGCAGCGCATCAAAGCTCTTGGCATATACAAGCGCGTTTCGCATCACATGATCGTTGCGCACGGGACAACCGTCATCAGAGAATCCTACGGCGCCAGCCGCCTGTAGCATGCCATATTCCGCCAGTTCCTTTCCCTTGAGCCCTTTGGTGATGGCAGCAATGGGATATACCTTGGCGTAGCCCGCTTGTTTGGCCTTTGATAGGATGTATTTCACAATCGCTTCATTATCGACTGGCGGATCGGTATTGGGCATACAGGCCACATGCGCGAACCCGCCTCCAACGGCAGCGCGCGTACCGCTTGCTATCGTTTCTTTGTATTCAAAGCCAGGCTCGCGCAAATGCACGTGCATGTCCACAAGACCGGGCAAAACGTATTTGTCCGTTGCATCAAACACCTCTGCGCCATCCTGTGGCAGATTCTCGCCGATGGCTGCGATTCTGCCGTGCTGCATCAGTACATCCAGCCGCCCTCCTCGGCCGCCTGGATTGACGACTTCGCCTCCCCGAATCAAACGTTTCATTGCACTTCGCCCCTCCCCGCAATCATATCCAGCAACGCCATACGTATAGCCACACCGTTTTGCACCTGTTCGCGTATCAAGCTATTTGTCCCGTCTATAACCAAGCTCGACAGCTCTACGCCTCGATTAACCGGCCCTGGGTGCATCACCACGGCATTGGGTTTGGCAAGGGACATCTTGTCCTTCGCAACACCGAAGAACCGGTGGTATTCACGCACCGACGGGAACAATCCCGCCTGTTGCCTTTCGCGTTGTATTCTAAGACCCATCACCACGTCGGCATCCCGCAGCGCCTGATCTATATCCGTATGTACCTTGACCCCGATCGCTTCAAACTCGGGCAGAAGCAGCGTGGTAGGCCCTGCAAAGTGCACCTGCGCGCCCATTTCAATCATACCGTATGCGTTGCTTCTCGCCACACGCGAATGGAGGATATCGCCGATGATGGCGATCTTCAACCCCTCCAGCCTGTCAAAGTGTTCACGGATGGTGAAAATATCCAGCAACGCCTGAGTCGGATGCTCGTTCATACCATCGCCTGCGTTGATCACGCTGGCTTTGACGTGTTTAGACAAAAGATGCGGTGCACCCGCCATGTTGTGCCGTATGATGATGACATCCACACCCATCATATCCAACGTCATGCCGGTATCGATCAGGGTTTCACCCTTGGCGACGCTGCTACTCGACGCCGTTATGTTGGCAGCCGTGGCCCCCATATATTTCGCAGCGAGTTCAAAGCTCATGCGCGTTCGCGTGCTGTTCTCATAGAACAGCGTTACGATGCTCTTTCCCCTAAGATGTGGTGCGCGCTTGATCTCGCTGCACACGATGGTTTTCATGAAAACAGCCCGGTCCAGGATGTCGGTGATCTCATCGCGTTTGATCCCAGATAATCCCAGTAAATCCCTCTTTGACATATGCTTAACCCCCTGTCATTATTTGGGTTTAATCAACACGACATCATCCATCCCATCGATCTCATTTACATGTACTTCAATGTTTTCCCTGCTGCTGGTCGGCACGCTTTTCCCGACGAAATCTGCGGTAATAGGTAGCTTTCTGTGACCCCGGTCGATCAGCGCCGCCAGTTGAATGCTTTTGGGCCTTCCGATGTCCATGATTGCATCAATAGCCGCCCGTGCCGTCAGGCCGGTGTTGAGGACATCGTCTACCAGTATCACCGTGCGTCCACGCAGAGGAAACAATATGTTGGTGCTCCTGACAATGGGAAGATCTTCCGCTCTTGCTTGATCGTCATGGTAGGATTCGATATCCAGGCTCCCCCATTCCGGCCAAACGCCCACGAACTGGGCCATGCTCTCCACCAATCGTTTGGAAATCGGTATACCGCGGCAGCGTATTCCAATGATGGCAAGATCCGACATATCGGGATTACGTTCGATCATTTGGTGCGCCATGCGCGAAAGCGCTCGGTTCATATCACTTTCGTCCATAATCTGTACCCGGATGCAGTTCATGGCAGTCTCCTTCTCATAAAAAAGCCTTGACCTCTCGGCAAGACCCTTTTTGACACCGCCTTGCCTGTGCTTATTGCACAACAGGCCTTCAATGTAGTTCCAGTATAGCAGGGGCGTACCCCGTTGTATAGATCAAAATAGCGGCGGTACAGGGCCTTTTTGACGTAGAATTTTCTCAAATTCCGTCGGTATCGGCGCACAAAACGACATTCTTTCCCCCGTTTCCGGATGCGTAAACGAGATTCGAAACGCGTGCAGCAACTGACCGGGTCCTTTGCCCCGCTCCCGTTTGATTCCGTACGTCTCATCAAACACCACCGGATGATGGATGTGCGCCATGTGTACGCGGATCTGATGCGTCCGGCCTGTATCCAATGACAAAAGAAGCAGTGTCATATCCCCATAACGGTGCACAACCCGATAATGCGTCCGCGCCCGTCTGCCGCCTTGCACCACCGCCATACGCTTGCGTTCGCGCGGATGACGCGTAATGGGCGCATCCACAGCGCCCTCATCCTCGGTTATGTTGCCGTGCACCAGCGCCACGTATTCACGCTTAACGTCACGGGATTGAATTCCTTGGCTCAGCTTTTGATGCGCCTGATCGTTTTTGGCCACCAACATAAGCCCCGTTGTATCCTTGTCCAACCGGTGTACAATGCCCGGACGCAGCGTTCCGTTGATGCCGGATAGATGATCCAGATGATACAGCAGCGCATTGACCATGGTACCATCTTTCACGCCGGCGCCGGGGTGTACCACCAGTCCACGCGGTTTATTTACAACAGCTAGCATAGCATCCTGATATGGTATATCCAGCGGAATATCCTGCGGTTCCATCGCCAAAGGCTTTGGCCGTGGCTCGGTAATGTCAAATGTTTGCCCTGCCTTCACCTTATCGCGGGGTCTCACCGGCGCAGTGCCCGAACGCACGAACTCCCTTTTCATTAACAGGGCGATGTGCGAACGGGTATGTTCAGAAACAGATGCCAAAAAGGCGTCCGCGCGCATGCCTTCATGATCGGCCTTTGCAATGTACCTTTCAAGTGGCATTCATTTTCCCTTTCTTAAAAAAAGGTACAAAAGCTAGCAGAAATACCAGAAGGATTGTTCCGCATGTTACAAAGATATCCGCCACGTTGAACACGGCGAACCTGACGAACAGCGGATTGATCATGTCCACAACATAGCCGTGAAAGATACGATCGATCATGTTGCCCAGTGCGCCGCCTATCACGCTTGCGATGGCAATGCGCGTTATAAGATTTTCACTAGCGCGGTATCGAATTAGATAAAACATCAGTAAAGTAACAACAATAGTGGATACGGCGATGAAAAAACTGGTTTTTCCCCACATCATGGAAAAGGCAGCGCCTCGGTTTTCGACATAGCGCAACTCCAAAATACCCGGCAACAGCGTAAGGCTTCCCGTCGGTATGGTGGCCAATGAGGCGGATGCCCACCATTTTGTCAGTTGGTCCAGGATTACGGTTGAAACGATGATGATGAATTCCAGCATACCTTCCCCCACAGCCAAGACGGTGCAGACCGCATGGCCATCCACAAAACCGGCACGCATGTGAGTAAATCAGTTTACCGGCACTTTTCGTATATTATAGCATACCCGGTCTTTACGGAATATAGTTTTGCACCATACGCACAATATTTGCGATGAACGCACCGATAATGGGCAGGTTTTTGCTAGCCAAGAACGTCAAAAGACTGATAAGCAGCGCACCCAACACGGTGAATCCAACGGCCATGCCCAACCCACGTGCCATACCGGAGAGAAAACTGCGGTACAGCATCTTACGCCGCGAATAGTATTTGGGCATTCCCAGCGCCACCGCCAGGCGTTCCATCGTATCGTTGAGCGCAATCAGTGTATCCGTCAGCCATTCCTCGTTGCTCTTTTTCTGTTGCTCCATTCGATCGCCTCCCTCCTTGCAGGTACAATGCAATGTCTTATCGTTGTCGCTACCTTACAAGAATGGACGCAAACGAAAGCTTTATACAAAAAAGGGCGCGCATTGCTGCGCGCCGAAAAGGAATTCTTCTTTATTCCACATCGAATTCGTCCTCTTCATCCACATCCACAGGCCCATAATACGGCTCTTCTCCCGCCGTTTGTTCGTCTTCGCCCGCCTCGTCAAAACCCGACACATATTGTCCAACGTAATCCATGCGCGGCTCAGATTCCTCTTCCTCAGACTCCTCCGCATTCACACCCAATTCATGCTCCGCCTCAATCTCTTTCACTTCTGGCGGCGCGTCCATCTGGTCGACCAGCGACAGCAGCTCATCCGAATAGTTGTGAACACCCGCTTTAAACTCATCCAATAGATTTTTAAGGGTCAGCAGATCCGCTTCTGTCTTTTGAATTTCCTCCCGATAGCTAGCCACAATTTCCTGCGAGTCGCCATGCGCCTTTTGTAGCATCTGCTCACTCTCCTGTGTGGCACGCTCTACCATTTCATCCGCCTGCTGGCGCGCTTTGGTATATACCTCATCCGCTTCGCGCTTGGCGCTCTCGGTAATCTCCTCCGCCGCCTTGTGAACGGTTACCATGGTGTGCATCATGGTGTTTTCCATACCACGGTAGGATTCGATCTGCGTATTCAACGCTTCAATGCGCGTGTTGAGTTCCCGTGTCTCGCGCGAAAGCTTGTCAAAGCTATCGATCACCTCGTCCAAAAAAGCATCGACTTCATCCATGTCATAGCCTTTGAAGCCTTTACCAAAGTTCTTTTCATGGATTTGCTGTGCAGTCAACATTGGCATTTCTCTCCCTATCTAGTGTCGTTTAATATTCCCTTCTCGGCTTGTTGCCAAGGGTGTAGAAGCTCTTGCCCTGCAATTCATCCGGCACATTGCCGCTGATGTCCACATTGGAAGGCGCCAAGATAAAGATTCCCTTGGAAATCTTGTGGATGTTGCCATCGAGCGAATATACAGCGCCCGATATGAAATCCAAGATTCGTTGAGCAATATCCATTTCCAAACTCTCGAGGTTTACGATGATGGGTTTGCGATTTTTTAGATTGTCTATGATGTTCTGCGTATCGTCATAGGTTATGGGTTGATAAACGATCATCTTCATCTTGCTACCGCCACCACCGCCGCCCGATTTAAATCCGACGACATTGCTTCCACGATTATCCGCAGGCATTTCTTCCATCGCTTCCCTTGTGCGTTTAAGCTCCTTGCTGGACTTTGATATTCCCCGCCTTGAACCCTTTCCACCCCGCGAAAATGCGACTGGCTCGGGATCGCCATATCCGCCATCCCTGTCTACATCACGCTCTAAATACGCATCGTCGTAATTGTCGTTAAAGTCGTCGCCGTCATCTTCAAACCGGTAATCCGATTCGTCTTCGGTGGTTTCTTCTAGGCCGATGAAATTCAACATCCTGCCAAAAAACTTTTTATCCTTATTGTTCGCCAAGGCGGAACCTCCTCACATTTACCGGTCAAATCCGAATTCGAACAGTGCCGATCCAACGCGCACCATCGTTGCGCCGTACTCAATAGCTATGTGGTAATCACGACTCATGCCCATGGACAATGTCATCATAGATACATTCGGCCACCGCTGTTTTGAAAGCTGATTATACAGCATTTGCATGGACGCAAAGCATGTCCGCGTTTCATGTTCATCCGCACCGAGCGGCGCCATACACATCAGTCCTTCAATAGAAAGATGTTTCAAAACCGCACACCCATCCAACAATGCGCGAATCTCATTCGGCGCAACGCCACCCCGGCCCTTTTCCGTATCAAACTTTACCTGTACAAGTGCCCGCGCTTGCCCACCGTTCTTCTGCGCCTGTAGGTCCATTTCCCCGGCAAGTTTGAGCCTATCCAAAGAATGGATTAACAACTCATGCTTCATTATATACTTTACTTTATTGCTTTGCAATTGTCCAATGCAATGCCAACGCAAGTTTTCATCGCATTGCGTCATGCGGTTGACCAAAACCTGGACCCGGTTTTCCGCAAAATCTCGTTGACCCAATGCAGCCAGTTCGTGGATTTGTTCCGTTGTACCATTCTTGCTGACCGCCACCAACGTAATATCTTCCGGCTTTCTCCCCGACTTGCGCGCAGCCCGGTCCATGACGTCGCGTACGTTGCAATATGCTCGTTGCATGACAGATCACCTCAACAATATAACGGTGTTCTCATCGACAGTAACATCTTCGCTTAAGTTTTTTACAATGCAGTACGAACCGTCATTTATGAGAACCTCCACCGGTACAAACACGATGGTACCATTTTGCTCGGTTTTAAGCATGGTTTCGCCGTCCTGCGTAAAGATGGCGTCGCTTTCCACCTTGATGCCTTCAAAATTCAACAACAACGTCGCATTGGCGGTGCGTACGCTCAGCAGTGGCGACACATCTTCACTCATCTCCAACACATACATCCTACCGCCGCCTTCGGGCGTGCGGACACTGGCAATTCTTGCGGTATACGGCCGATCGAAATACCCTTCAAATGTCAGTTGGGCTTCGTCGCCTTCCTTCATTTCTTCGATGGCGTCGTTCGCCTCGACATAGATGATGCAATACCACTTGTAGTTGTTAATCAGCCTATAGAGCGACGTAGTTGTCGTTCCGTCCGAACCCGAACCGGACACCACGCCCTTTTTAGCGTTTTCAATATCCGTCCTTGTGATGGTTTCGAGGTTATACGGCGTCAACTGCGTTTCAAATCCATCCAAATAGAAACTAACCACGCCACTTGATTCCGCCGTGATGTCCTCACGCCAGTTTATCAGAACGGCTTCTGCTGCCGACTCTTGGGTATACAGTTCGGTAAGCCGCGCATCCGCCTGCACGTTGCGCTCTAAAAACGATTGCTTTTGCTCGAATAGTTCTTTGAGCTTTCTTTCGAGCGATACAATGTCCGCCGCCGACGTGCCTTGCACCACCGCCGCAATTTCCTGAATTTTATTGCTGATTTGCGAGTTGATTTCATTGAGATCGCTGTTGACCACATCGGCCCAAATATCGTTTTCCTGCGCATCAAGGATTTTTTCCTGCACAGAAATCAAATCAGTCAATAGCTTATTGTCAAAACCCCATTTATATACCTGCGCCACTGTCGTGCCCTGTGTGATGGATTCGCCTTCTGTGACAAAAAATGATGCTTCGGAATAATTTGTGACATAATATACCGTCTCATCACGAACAATAACCGCATTCACAGGTTGTTCCAGCGACATGCCGTCCATGGTCACCTTGCCGTATCGATCTATGCCAAAAATTAAAAAGGCCGCCAGTGTGCAAACGGCGATGAATCCGGCCATCAGGATATAAAACCTTTTGGTTACTCTTCGTCTGCGTTTGCGGTGAGCCATGTTTCCACTCCTTCGTCAGGATTAAACATAGTATACCATACGCACAGCGAATGTGAAACCGGATACGCTGTTTTTGTCATAATATTGTAAAATATCTAATCCGTCCATTTAGTGTGGAAAATGCCATCCCTGTCGACCCTGCGGTAGGTATGCGCACCAAAATAATCGCGCTGGGCCTGCAGCAGGTTTGCAGGTAGCACTTTTGTACGGTATGCATCAAAATACGCAAGTGCCGAAGACATGCACTGCACACTGACGCCCCTCTGTGCCGCCAAGCTTACGATACGCCGCCAGCTGTCCTTTGCACGTTGCATCTGTTCACGGAAATATGTATCGAGCATGAGGTTGCTAAGATCAGGATCTCTCTGATAGGCATCGTTGATCTTGTCGAGGAATCGAGCACGGATGATGCATCCACCTCGCCACAGAAGCGAGATACGCCCCAGTTTTAGATCCCAACCGTATGCTTCGGAAGCGGTTCTTAATAGGTCAAATCCCTGCGCATAGGCACAGATCTTGGAGGCATACAGCGCCATTTCGAGGTCTTTTATCAGTTGGACAGGATCGCTTACGGGCTGATTGGCCGGACCAAACAGCACTTTGGAAGCTTCAACACGCTGTTCCTTTTGAGCCGATATGGCGCGTGCAAACACAGCCTCTGCGATGGTGGGAGCGGGTACGCCCAATTCAAGTGCCGCGTTTGAAGTCCAAACGCCTGTTCCCTTTTGCCCGGCCGCATCCAATATGACATCGACCATGGGTTGCCCCGTGAGTTCATCCGTTTTCCCAAGTATATCCGCCGTGATTTCAATCAGGTAGCTCTCAAGAGGCCCACTGTTCCATGCGGCAAATATATCCTGAATTTCCAAAACCGAGAAGTCGCCCAGCGCGCGCATCAACGCATACGATTCCGCAATCAACTGCATGTCAGCGTACTCAATGCCGTTGTGTGTCATCTTCACGAAATGCCCTGCACCATCCGGGCCAATGTAATCACAACAGGGTACGCCTTCGTTCACCTTGGCGGAAATGGCGGTTAAAATCGGCGCCATCAGGTCATACGAATCCCGATCCCCGCCCGGCATTATGGAGGGGCCAAACCTTGCCCCTTCTTCGCCGCCGGATACGCCCACGCCCATGAAACGAATGCCCAGTTGCTTCAGTCGATTGGTGCGCGCTATGGTATCCGGGTAATGCGAATTGCCACCGTCAATGATGATGTCACCCGCCTCAAGGTACGGCAACAAAAGATCGATCGTGTCGTCCACAGGGGATCCCGCTTTGACCATGAGCATGACTCTACGCGGCAGCTTGAGCGCCCCTGCGAGCTCTTGAATTGTTTTTGTCGGTATAATATTGCGGTCTGTGGCATCGTTTGTAACAAATTTCTCGGTGCGTTCATACGTTCGGTTGTATACTGCTACGGTAAATCCGTGATCCTCCATGTTCAAAACCAAGTTCTGTCCCATGACCGCCAGTCCTATGAGTCCGATATCCGCTTGCTTCATTTTATTGCCTCTCTTCTTTTGGCTATTTATGCTGCTTTGCGATGGTCTATCTGTTCAATTTTCAAAACCCGTCTGCCAAATGGGAACGAGCCGATATAGATCATTAAGCAACCCGCCATCACAATCATGATTACCAAAAACATCCCCCGAATACCGATTGCTCCGATCAGCCAGCCGCCCAACAGACTCGTGATAATAAAACCCATAAACATGGTTGTCGTTACAAGGCTTTGCGCCGTTGCGCGCAACTCGCTCGGCGCCAACATATACGCATACTGAATAGCGGAGGACAGGAAGAGCCCGTACGCAAAGCCCTGAACACACTGGCAGATGATAATGCCGGGCAATGTGTTGATAACCTGAAACGAAAACAGGCACCCAACGTATATGGAGCCCACCATCCCCAACATCGTAGAAAGCTTAAAACGTTTGATAAACACATGCCCCAGAAGCAAGATGGGAATTTCGCATGCGGCACGCAAGCCGCCTACAAGGCCCGTCAATGCTTCGCTTTGCCCAATATGTTCAAGAAAATATGGCATAAAACTCATTGTTGAGCTGGTAGCAAAAGCCAATGCGATATTAAACAACAGGAAAACAACGAAATAATAGTTTTTGAACAGGACGGTGGGTGAAAGTTTATTGGATTCTCCCTGCTCCGCCGCCTTGTCCGTTTCGTCCAGCGCTCTGCTCTCATCGGGTTGCCGGCTCGCGTATAAAAGCAGGAAACACAGCATAACAACGCTTACATAATACGGCGCTTCCACACCGAAACGGGTGGCTACCCATGTGAACGCTGAAGATACTATAGAAAATCCCAACGATCCGAACAGGCGTACATGTGAATAGGTAATACCATACTCGTTGCATTTACTCACTGTCCAGCTGTCCAGCAACGAGTTGGCCGGTGCGCGTAAAAGCGTAAATGTTGGGTACATCACCGCTATGGTTGGGAATACGCCACCTATTAAAATGTATTTGGAAATCGGAAATAGCAACAAAGCAACGGTAGTCAAACACAAGACAATTAAATATGTTTTCTTGACTGAGCGTATCTTGTCTGCTATATAGCCCCAGATTGGCGGAGCAACCATACCGGCCAAAAAGCCGAGTGCCAGTAACAGTCCGACTTCTCTGCTGCCAAAACCACAGCTTTTTAGGAGCTGCACGTTGAATGAAAGACAGGCAAATGCTGCCCAAAAGGTGAACTGCAATGTTGCAAATGACAGGCGTGTTCGTTTTCTTTGCGATGCATAAACACCATCTTTTTGTTCAATTTCCAACCCAATCATACCCTCTCAAAAATAATTATAATAAAAGGAAACCCTTAAATTATCTGTTTTTGCGCTGATAAACCGCCGCATCCGGCTTGTTTGTTATAATTCCGTCTACTCCCTGATCCAAACAATAATGCATTCGTTCAGGTTCGTCCACTGTCCACACATTCACATTGATACCATGCTGATGGCAATCTCTTACCAGATTTTGAATGCGCATGGAATTGATATTCGGATGGATGGCGTCCGCGTCCACTGCATTGGCGTAGTCCCAAGGACGCACCAGAATATCGCTGTAGAGCAGACCGATGCGTGCACCAGAGTCGTATTGTTTCAGAGTAACAAGGCTCATATGATTAAACGAGGAATAGAGTACAAACTCTGCCAAATTGTATTGATGCACCAAATCGACCACCATTTTTTCAATGCCGGGATAGGGCTCGATGTTGGTTTTTAACTCAATATTCAGCATGATGGGCAACGCTGAGCAAAATTCCAGCACTTCCTCCAGCGTTGGTATATATAAGCACGCTTACCCCCTGTTTGTTCACGCACTCGCAATTCCCGTAGCTGTGGATATGTAAAATCCTTCACGGTGCCGTTTCCATCCCATACACGATCCACCGTCTCGTCGTGCAATACCACCAGAACGCCGTCACGCGTCAGCTGCACATCCAGTTCAATGCCGTCCGCTCCTTGCTCTGCGGCAAGCCGGAAAGCCGCCATGGTATTCTCCGTCCTGAATACATTGGCACCACGATGGGCAAAGATCTTGGTATCCCCCATGCTAGACCTCCATCAAATTGACAATCAAAAGCGCCGCGCCTGATTGCAATGAAAGTAGCGCCTGTTGTGACAATACCACGTTGCTCACGCCCAACGTGCTCCCCAATGGAAGCGACACCTGTCTGAGAGGGTAAGCTACACCCGTCATGGAAAAAACAACGGTTTGTGGCAAAAGTGGTATCAGCGAAAACGTACATCCGGTATGACAACCGAGCCGGCATTCGGATGTAACGACCATCGCCAGTTCATCGCCGGATTCCATACGCGCATCCACACCCTCGTCGTGTAGCATCCATAGGCATTGGATGTTGCCCATACTGTGGTCGGTTCGACCCCCAAGCCCTCCGATGATAGCAACGCTGCGCGACCCCTGTTCTATGGCTATCTCGCAGGCCACCTGCGTATCGGTCTGATCCTTTTCACGCGGCAGATGCGCCTCCTGCACACCATGAGCAAGCATATAGGCTCGATCTTCCTCCGATACGGAGTCCATATCGCCAACGAGCATGTTCGGCATGATGCCAAGACGTCTGGCATCTTTGGCCGCGCCGTCACAACAAATTATAAACTCGCAACCATGCACAAGCGATTGGACGCGCGTATCGTGGGGCCAAACGCCGCCTGTAAGGATTAGCAATTTCATCCGCGCCTCAGCGCCGAAATAGCGGATGCTTTGTTTTTGGCTTTGAAAATCGCGCTGCCCGCCACCAACGTATCCGCGCCCCGGTCCAAAACTTGTCGGACAGTATTGACGTTGATGCCACCATCCACCTGCACGCGCAACTCTTCCCTTTTGCATAACTCCCGTACCCGTACGATTTTATCCAGGCATTCCGACATAAATTTTTGTCCGCCGTATCCCGGATTGACCGTCATAATCAACACCATATCCACCACCTCCAATACCGGCAATAATGCTTCTACCGGTGTCTGCGGGGAGATTGACACGCCGGATCGAACGCCTAAATCCCGTATCTTCCGGACGGTTTCGGTAAGATTGTCCTCCGTTTCGGCATGCACCGTGATGATATCCGCCCCGGCTTTTGCAAACAACTCAACATGGCGGATCGCGTCCAAGACCATCAGGTGTACATCAAGTGGGCGCTCGGTATACGGGCGAATCGCCTGTACGACGCCATGCCCGAAGGTGATGTCGGGCACAAAATTGCCATCCATAACATCCACATGTATCCAATCTGCGCCCGCAATTTCAAGGTCCGCCACCTCTCGACCCAAAATCGCATAATCGGCGGACAGTATCGACGGGCAAACGACTACATCATTCATAACGGTTCCTCCATCTCATTTGTACATCTTCCAGCAACTCCACATAGCGCGCATGCCGTGCTTTTGGCACGCTGCCTGTTTCCACCGCTTCCTTTATCGCACAATCAGGTTCCTTGTCATGCAGACAACCAATGAAGCGGCATTTATCCTCAAATGGCAAAAATTCAGGATACAGCGTTCTGAGTCTTTCCGGTTCGATCAACGGCATTTCCATCAAAGAGAATCCCGGTGTGTCCACCAACAACCCGCCGCTTGTAAGCGGCACCAACTCCGCATGCCTTGTTGTATGCTTGCCACGATTGCCGTGTACACTGAGTGTATCGGTTTCAAATTCCCTGTGCGGCAACAACCGATTCAAAAGACTGCTTTTTCCCACACCGGATTGACCCGCTAGACATACCACTTTCCCCTCAAACAAAGGCATCAGCTCAGAAAAGCCTTCCCCCGTTAGCGCACTTACGCACAACGGCGAAAACGCAGCATATTCCTTTTTGAATGTGTTCAACTGCACTTTCGGCGTCTGGTCAGCTTTGTTCAAAAGGCAAACTGTTTGGATTTGGCTTAAATTGGCGCTGGCACACATCTTATCCAACAGTAAATAATCCGGCGAAGGTACGGATGCGCTGACCACTGCACACAACAAGTCCACGTTGGCTACGCGCGGGCGCAGCAGCAGGTTTTTGCGCGGCAGAAGCGCCCCCATCACGCCATCACTGCCCCTTGGCGGCTCTTGAAACGATACCCAGTCGCCGGGCAGCGGCGTTTTGTCGATATGCCGAAACTTGCCCCTTGCCCGCAGTATACATTGTCTATTCCCATTATACAACACGGTATAATACCCGCCGATGCCTTTGAGGATCAGTCCCTTATTCATGGCAATGGCGATTCCGTGATGGGCTCGGTAGCGCCGGCATTTTGGTTGGCAATAACCAAGTCAATTTCATCACCGACGATCGCATTGCTCTCCGCCTGCGGCCGTTGGGTTATCACGATGCCATCCGCCACACCCGGCATGTACGCATCCGTCACCATACCCTTGGTGAGTCCCGCATCCTCCAGCAACAATATTGCTTCGTCCAACGTTGTACCCACTACATCCGGCACAGCAATCTGTTGCGGCCCTGCGCTGATCAAAACGTGTACATTGGTCCTCTCCTTAACAAGGCTGGACGACTCGGGATCCTGAGAAATAACATGATCTTCCGGCACATCGTCGTTGTATGCGTGATCAAATGTGACCAAAAGATCCGCATCCTTGAGCAGCTCCTGTGCCTGTGCAGAATTGAGACCGATCACATCCGGTACCGCTTTAAGCGTCCCCCCCGCGTTGCTCATCATGGCTTGTACAATCCAGAATACAATGATCAACACGCACATTACAGCACACACCGCAAGCACGATGCGACCGATAATGCGCTTCGGATTTCTGGGTTCTGAATGCTTCGGCTCTACTAAATCCAATGATACCCCCGGCCTGGAATTTTTTATTGGCAGATCGGCAAAATGCCCTTCGGGTAACATCAGACAGCGCTGAAGATCTTCCGCCAACGCATGTGGGCTTTGATAGCGCATGGCGGGATCCTTGGCGCAGGCTTTGAGCGTACAGGCGCTCAGACTGTACGAGACCTCCCGATTGATCCGGTCAGGCGGTACCATTTCCTCCTGTATGTGCTTGAGCGCCACCGAGACCGTGGTATCCGCTTCGAACGGCACCCGCCCAGTTAGCATTTCATACAACGATATGCCAAGCGAATAGATATCCGTACGCTCATCGATTTCCTCTCCCTGTGCCTGTTCGGGCGCGATATAATGAACCGACCCCAGCACGTTTTCACCCGAGAGTGTAATGGTGGCACTGCCTACCACCTTGGCAATGCCAAAATCCGTCATCTTCACTTCACCGTCACGCGACATCAACACATTGTGAGGTTTGACATCCCGGTGTATGATGCCGTGCTCGTGTGCCATTTGCAACGCCGCGCACAGGGCTATGGTGATGCGCACGGATTCGTGTACGCTAAGCCCGCCGGTGCGCTGTATATACTGTTTTAGCGTCTCGCCGGGCACGAGTTCCATCACGATGTACTGCACATCGTCGTCATAGCCGACATCGTATACCTGCACGATGTTCGGATGCTGAATGTGCATCATGGCATATCCTTCGCGCCTGAACCGCTGTAAAAACTCGGTGTTTTGCGAAAACCCTTCGCGCAGCACTTTGACCGCCACGGTACGGTTCAGCTTGAGGTCCTTGGCACTGTAAATAACAGCCATGCCGCCGTATCCGATTTCCTCCAACAACTCATAGCGCCCGGAAAGCAATCGACCGATCATTCTGCTTGCCCTCCCCTGTGCATCGCCACACATACGCTGATGTTATCGATGCCTCCGCGCTCCAGTGCAATGTTGCCCAACATATTGGCACAATGAAGTGCCTGTGTCGCTTCACTCGCCAGCGCGCAAAGCTCTTCGTCGTTCAAATAGGCCGTCAGCCCGTCCGAACAAATCACCAGCGTATCACCTTGTTGCCACGGCGTGTCAAACATGTCCGGCGTCTGCCCAAGTTCCGTACCCAATGCGCGGGTCAGTATGTTGCGTCTTGGATCCATGGCGGCCTGTTCCGGTGTTAATAGGTTATGGTCAATATAATCCTGGACTAGCGTATGGTCATGGGTGATGCGCAAAAAACTCCCATCTGAATGCACGAGATAGGCACGGCTGTCACCCAAATGGGCCACCAACACATCTTGTTCATAGCACAACGCCGCGGTCATGGTTGTCCCCATTCCGGCAAATTTAGCAGACTGTTTACCCAACATATACACCTTGTCGTTGGTCACCATCATGACCTTGCGTAAAACACCGACGGGATTCTTTACAATGTCGTCCTGCGCATCCTTGGTTGTCAGCAGGTTCACCATGGAACGGATTGCCATGGCACTGGCCACTTCGCCTGCGTTGTGGCCACCCATACCATCCGCAACAGCCATAAAATGGGGAGGCTCCGCACTTTGCCAATTTTGAGGTATGTAAAGACTGTCCTCGTTGATCTCGCGGACGTTGCCCTTATGCGTATAGCCGGCAAACTCCATTTCATGTCCTCCTTATTTTGCCCTGTGCAAGCGCAGTTGCCCACAGGCACCCTCAACATCAGCGCCCAATCGCCGACGAACCGTCGCCGATACGCCGTTGTCCGCCAATGTTTGTTGAAAGAGCGCCACCGTTTTCTCATCCGGCGGCAACAAACCGTCCATTGTTCCATTTAGCGGGATAAGGTTGATGTGTTTGCGCATGCCACGGGTTATCCCACACAGTCTTTTTGCCGCTTTGATGGAATCGTTGACGTCTCGGATCAGAATGTACTCAAACACAATTCTACGCGATGTCGTATCTTCATAACGGCGCGCCGCATCAATCACTTCATCGATGGAATACTGGTTTGCAACCGGCATAAGCCTACGCCGTGTTTCATCATCGCTTGCATGCAGCGAAATGCACAGTGTCAACGGCAGTTTATACGTGGCGAGTTCGTCCATCTTGGGCACAAGACCACAAGTTGACAGCGATATGTTGCGCATGGAGAGATTCATGCCCTTTTCGTGTGTCACAACACGAAGAAAGCGTAGGACTTTGTCCAAATTGTCAAGCGGCTCGCCGCAACCCATCAGCACGCAGTGGTTGAAGGAACGCTGCCCCAAAAGGCGCGTTACGGCAAAGAGCTGTCCAGCCATCTCTCCCGCGGTGAGGTTCCGTGTCAGCCCGGTTTCTCCGCTGGCGCAGAACCGACATCCCATGCGGCAGCCAGCCTGAGTGGAAATGCACAGCGATCCGCCATAGCGGTACTGCATCAATATACCTTCGATTGCATTCCCGTCCCCGCAACGGAACAAATATTTCTCGCTGCCGTCTTCGCTTTTATGTCGCTCCACGATGTCAACACCGCCGGTTCCCAGCAAACCCAGTTGCACTCGCATATCCTTGGGCAGGTTGGTCATGTTTTGCGGCTCTTCACCCTTTGCGCACCAAGCAAAGATCTGATCGGCACGAAACGTCGGCCAGCCCTTGCCCAAGACAAAGGCTAAAAGCTCATTGTAGTCCATATCGTACAGCTTATCCATGCCTCTGCATCCTCGCCATAAAAAATCCATCCGTTCCATGTATATGCGGCCACAGCTGCAGCATGCCGCTACGCCCTTCGTCGTTGAAAGCCCGCGGCAAATCCAATGGTATCAAAGTGAAATCGTTATGTCTATGGAGGAATTCTTCGATGACATCGCGGTTTTCCTGATGAATAAAGGTGCAGGTGCAATAGACCAGTATACCGCCGTTTTTGACGTATTGCGCGGACATTTCCAAAATATCCTTTTGCAGCTTGTTCAGCGACAGCACATCTTCAAAACTGCGGTTTTGTTTTACGTCCGGCCGCTTGAGCGCCGTGCCCATTCCACTGCAAGGCGCGTCGATGAGCACCGCATCGGCGCTTCGAATCCGTTCCTCCATCAGCTGTGCCACATCCTGCACCGCGCACGTAACATTTTCTATGCCCAAGCGCCCTCTTTGCTTCTCCATCATGGCCACGCGATGTGCATGAACGTCAAATGCCAGAATGATTGCATTTGGCATGCACTCAGCTATGGCGAATGTTTTGCCCCCCGGTGCCGCACACATATCCATGATAGTATTTGCACATGGTGGGATCTGTCTCGCTGCAAACATGCTCGCTTCACCCTGCAGACTGAACAACCCGTTTTGATATGCGTTTATGTTTGTGATATCTCCGCAATACCGAACGCGAAGCATCCATGGATCGTACGGCGATACATCCACTTGCCCGCCCACAAGCCTTATGGCGTCAGCGGCCTGTTTCTGCGTCGTTTTCAGACGGTTCACGCGCAGCGGAATATAATTTTGTGCTTGTTGCGCCAGCATCGTTTCCGCCTGCTCAAAACCCAATTGCCTGACCGCTTGCTTGACCGCCCAAAGTGGCCAACTGTATTGTATAGACAGATACCTCGTATCGTCGTTCTCACGCCTTGGCCACGGTATCCTATGCTTGTCGGCTGCAAACGCACGCATAACGCCGTTCACATATCGGGCCTGAGCGGTTTTTCCGGCGCGTTTGCACAGCTCCACCGCCGCGTTGACCGCCACGGCATCCTCCGTATCCATGTACAAAATCCGTGCCGCACCCAGTCGCAGAATATTTTTGACCGCCCGCCCACAACGCCGCGTATCCGTTACCGTAGCCAACGCAAAATCTACGGCGATCAGATGCTCCATCGTAGTGCGCGCCATCGCCGTAGCGGCAGATCGGGCGGCACCCATCAGTTCGAGTTCGTCAAACACGCCGCTCAGCGCCAGATTGAGATACGCACCTCGCGCCGTTATGCGCTCGAGAACCAAAAATGCGGCCCACTCGCCATCGCGGACGCTCATGCGGTAAACCTATTACCGCAGAGGCCAGACCGTCCGCGTAAGAAATCCGCCACGGGCATCATGCGCTTTCCTGGTGCCTGTATCTCTCTCACACTGATAGCTCCGTCGCCACAGGCTATGACAAATCCGTCCCTGACATCGGCGCACAGTATGTCCCCCGGTTGGCCTTGTCCCTGTGCCATACGTACGCCGCTAAACCTAAAAACATCACCGTCAAGGTGCAAGCACGGACCCGGCCATGGTGTAACGCCACGCGCGTGATTGCAGATTTGTTTGGCTGTTTTTTGTAATGGTAAAAACCCATCCTGCTTTGTAAGCATGGGATGGTAGCTTGCCTTGCTATGATCTTGGGGTATTGTGGGTGCCTGCCCTCGTTGCAATAGTTCAAGTGCCTTGAGCATCAGATCCGCGGCCAAAGGCGCCAGTCGATCGAGAAGCTCGCCCGCCGTTTCATACTCTAGAATGTCCACGGACTGGGATAGTATTATGTCACCATCGTCGACGCCAACGTCCGTATGCATGATGGTAACGCCGGTTTGTTTTTCTCCATTGATCAGACAGTGGTTAACCGGCGCCGGCCCGCGGTATGCTGGCAACAGCGAAGCATGGGCATTGACAACGCCGTACGGCGCTGCATTCAAATGACGTTTTGTCAATATCTGTCCGTACGCCGCGGTTACCATCACATCGGCATCCAGTTGTTCCAGAAGCCGTGTTGGTTGCTCTCGTTTTATTCTTTCAAACTGATAGACGGGTACGCCAAGCGCCTGTGCCTCCACTTTGACAGGCGGCGGAACAGCAACGCGCTTTCGTCCTTTAGGGCGGTCCGGCTGCGTTACGACGCCGATCAACGTATGATGGGTGTGCATGGCTCTGAGCATGGGCACAGCAAACATCGGTGTGCCCATTAAAATAACTTTCACAGCTTTTCCTCCGTGGTTTCCTCGTCCTGTTCGCCTTCCTCTTCCTGTTTTGAAAGATCCACCTCTTCTGTCATGATATCGATATAAAGCCTGCCGTTGAGATGATCCGTTTCATGGCAAAACGCCCGGGCCAGCAGCCCCTCTCCGGTATAGGTATGCATTTTACCGTCGCGGTCCATGGCGCGGATCGTCACCTTGCGTGGCCGTTCCACCATTCCCGCACGACCGGGTAGGGATAAACAGGCCTCCACTTGCGAAATTGCGCCTTCTGTCTCAATGATCTCGGGATTGATCAATTCATATACGTTCTCACCATGCTCAATGACCACAACGCGGCGCAACACGCCCACCTGCGGGGCAGCCAAACCAACACCGTCCGCGTTACGCATGGTCTCGAGCATATCGTCCAACAGGCGGCAGACATAATCATCCACTTTGCCGACCTTTTTTGATTTTTTTCTCAGGACAGGATTGCCCTCAATTAATATCTCTCTTAGTGCCACGAATACCATCCTTTCCACTTCATTATACCATAGATAACGGATTACAACATGCTCTGGGGATTGCACGTGAGTACAAACGCACAACCCTCAAACTGTGCATCCGAGAACGCGTCGTACAGCGCTTGGCGTACCGACGCCGCATCCTTATCCTGCCGGATTTTCAGTAGGATCCGCATCCGCGTTTGACCCTTGATCCTGCCCACCGGCGCCGCCCCGCTCTCCATGAGAAGCGGCTGTATGCCATGAGAACGCAGAACGGCGCGCACAACCTTTTCGCTGCTTTTCAAGGCCACAAGGCACTTGTCTGCCTCATCTCCCACAAACAGCCACTGCAAAAACATTGAAAACGGCGGATATTGAGCCATGCGGCGGTACTGAATCTCCTGCCGGTAAAACGCGAGATAATCCTGCGCCACCGCCGCTTCGATAGCGAAATGACTGGGGTTGTAGCTTTGCACCACCACACGGCCGGGCAGCTTATCCCGGCCTGCGCGGCCCGCCACCTGCATGATCAAGGAAAAAGTACGCTCCGCACTGCGGTAGTCCGGTATATACAGCGATGCATCCGCCGCCATCACGCCGACCAGTGTGACGTTTTCAAAATCCAGTCCTTTGGCGATCATCTGTGTACCGATGAGAATGTCCGCTTCATGTGCTCCAAACGCTTGTAGAATCTTTAAATGTGCATCTCTTGCCCCGCGTCGTATCATGATCCATGCGCAAAATACGCGCGGTGGGAAAGTGCTCGCGCACCTGCTCCTCTACCTGTTGCGTGCCCGTTCCAAAGAACTTCAAATAGGGCTTTCCGCATTTTGGGCACAATTTTGGAACCTGTTCGGAATGCCCGCAGTAATGACATTTAAGCCATTCTCGGCTTTCTGATTTATGATATGTCATGGAGATGTCGCAGCTAGGACATTCAAACACGTAACCGCAGCCGCGGCACATCAGAAACGTCGCATATCCGCGCCGGTTGATGAAAAGCATGATTTGCTCCCCATTTTCAAGCGCATCCTCTATACACTGATGCAACACAGCGCTGAATACGCTCCGATTGCCCTTTACAAGTTCATCGCGCATATCAATAGGCTGTACCTTGGGCAATCCGTGGACACTGAAACGTTCCGGCATGGTCACAAGGCCGATTTCGCCCTTGGTACACCTGTGGTACGTCTCCACCGACGGCGTGGCACTGCCCAACACCACCACCGCGCCGGATTGCTCGGCTCTACGGCAGGCGACGTTATGGGCATGGTACTGCGGGCGCTGCTCGCTGTGATAGGACGTTTCATGTTCCTCGTCGATCACAATGAGACCTAAATTCTGTACCGGCGCAAACAACGCCGACCGTGGGCCTATTACCACCGTCGCTTCGCCGTTCCGCACCCGGCACCATTCGTCATAGCGTTCGCCCGGCGACAGGCGCGAATGCATCACCGCAATCAGATCACCCAGCCTGCTTCGAAAGCGCGCCACGGTCTGCGGTGTCAGCGCGATTTCCGGCACCAACACGATGGCACTTTTCCCCTCCTGATGCGCCCGTTCAATGGCGCACAGATATATCTCGGTTTTCCCGCTACCCGTTGCGCCGTGTAATAGCAACATACCGCCTTTTTTCGTGCTTTTGATGGCACACAGTGCCTCGTGTTGTTTATCCGACAATATAAGGCGTTTTTCCGCCTCGTTTGGCAGCGTTTTATACGGCGTACGCCGCACCGGCGTATCCTCCACCACAACGATGCCCTTCTTTTTCAGCTGCAGAAGTGCTCCGCGGGCGGACGGTAAAAATGCGTACAGGTCAGATACCGCCATGGCGCCAACCTGACGAAGAAGATGAACGGTCTGCGCCTGTGCCGGTGCCTTACGCGCGCCCACGCCCAAAAGGCGCGCATACACATTGTCAAGCGCATCGCCGGACAGCGCGAGCCGCGCCACGCCCAGCGTTTTGGGTCTGACGCGCTGGCGGCGCATTTGCGACGGGATCATCAGGCGCAGCGCATCCACCAACAGGCATCGGTATATCTTTGCCATCCAAACCGCCAGTTCAATCTGATCAGGCAAAAGCGCCGCAAACCCCTCCGCCCGACCCGCGATGCTTTTGATGAGCGCTTTGTCGACATTGACTTCGTCGGACAACGATACGACATATCCCTCCTGCATCGCATTGCCCCGGCCAAACGGCACGAGTACACGCTGTCCCACGCCAATGTCCATATCCTCCGGCACGGCATAGGAAAACACACGGTCCACCTTCGTATGCGCGATGTCAATAATGACCTGTGCGTAGGTTTGCATGTCTGCCCCCCGTAAAGAAAAGAGCACCTTTCGGTGCCCCTGTAAAACCCTGTTAAAACAACGTGGCGGTTTCTGTCAGCACAAAGGTTGCGATTTCACTTTTTTTGGCAAGCGGATGGTATTTGCTTGTCCCATCCCTTTTGAATGCCGTGACAATATTGGTATCCACCGAAAACCCTGCCCCCCGTTGCGTGACGTCGTTCGCCACGATCATATCGAGATCTTTCCGTTTCAGTTTCTCCTGTGCATATGCATTGATGTCCTGCGTTTCCGCTGCAAATCCGACAACGATCTGGTGTTTCTTGCGCTTGGCCACCTCGGTTAGAATGTCCACCGTAGGCAACAAATCAAGTGTCACCTGATCGTTCTCACTCTTTTTGATTTTCTGTTGCCTCACGGATTGCACGCGATAATCCGCCGGAGCAGCACACTTGATCAATACGTCGCAGTTTTCAAACTCTGCCATCAGCGCGTCGTGCATTTCCCGGGTGGTATTGACCGCAATGCATTTGACAAACCGTGGCAATGGTATGCCAACCGGACCGTGAATGACGGTGACAACGGCGCCGCGCCTTCTCGCTTGCATCGCAACGGCAAAACCCATCTTGCCGGACGAACGGTTGCTGATAAACCGTACTGGATCCAGTGGTTCACGCGTTGGACCAGCGGTGACCAAAACCCGTTTCCCCTCATAATCTTTTACCGGATGCAACAGATCCATCGTCTTCTCCACGATGGCGTCCGGGTCCTCCAGACGACCTAACCCGATGTCTCCGCAGGCCAAATACCCCGAGGCAGGGCCGATGAAATGCACGTCCATGTCAGCAAGCATTCTGACATTGCGCTGTGTGCGGGGGTTTTCCCACATCTTCTCATTCATGGCAGGCGCCATCAGCACCGGCGCCGTTGTCGCCAAAAGGGTAGTGGTCAGCATATCGTCCGCGATACCGCATGCGTACTTGGCCAACAGATCGGCAGTGGCCGGCGCAACGAGAAAAACGTCCGCACGTTTGGCCAAAGAGATGTGTTCCACTTCCCATGGTGCCCTGCGGTCGAACATGTCCACCACCACCGGGTGATTGCTCAGCGTTTCAAATGTCAACGGCGCAACAAACTGCGTGGCCGCTTTTGTCATAATGACCAATACGTCCACGCCCTGCTTGACAAGACCGGATACGATGTGTGCGCTTTTATACGCTGCAATGCCACCGGTAACGCCCAATACAACCGTCGGTTTATCCAACGCTACAGCCTCCCATTCCTCTCAAAGCTGACCTTGCCCTGGTAGATTTCATTCACCGCGATGGTCACCGGTTTTTCCTCCTCTTCCACCTCAATTAAAGGTGCATCGCCCGCCACCAATTGGCGTGCGCGCTTGGATACCATCACCACCAGCGAATATCGGCAGTCTACTTGATCGAGAAGCTCATTGATCGGTGGATATATAATCATAGTTGTTCCTCCCAGTTTTTCATAACCGATGCATAGCTCCGCTCTTTGCGGCAGCGCTCTGCCGTTAAAATGGCTATCAATTGCTCGGTTGCAGTCTTTAAATCATCGTTGACGACCAGATAGTCATACCGGTCGGCCAGCTTGATCTCTTCGCGTGCCGTATTCAGCCTTCGCACCACCATCTCCTCGTCCTCGGTGCCCCTGTTTCTGAGCCTGTGCGCCAGCACCTCATAGGACGGCGGCAGCACGAATACCAACACCGCCTCCGCCATGATTTTTTTCACGTTCATGGCGCCCTGCACATCGATGTCCAACAGAACATCGACTCCCTTTTTCAACAATTCTTCTACGCCTTTTATTGGCGTACCGTATCGGTTCAGGCCAAAGATACACGCGTATTCGAGAAATTCACCCGCTTCGATCATCTCATCAAAGCGTTCGTCGCTGACAAAATTATAATGAACGCCGTCGACCTCTCCATTTCGCGGCTTGCGCGTTGTCACCGAAACAGAGAACTGCACATGGCTTCTGTTTGCAAGCAGCTTAGAGCACAGCGTCCCTTTGCCGGCACCCGAAGGACCCGAGACCACCAGCAACGTTCCCCGCCTTTGCATCAATCCATCTCTCCTTCGTCGCGGTCCGACATGCGGTTGGCGACTGTTTCAGGCTGTACGGCGGACAGGATGACATGCTCGCTGTCCGTTACCACCACGGCGCGCGTACGCCGCCCATACGTCGCGTCGATGAGCATACCCCGGTCACGCGCTTCCTGTATGATGCGCTTGATAGGTGCGGATTCCGGGCTGACGATGGCAATGATACGGTTGGCGGATACGATGTTTCCAAAGCCGATGTTGATCAAACGAATGCTCATGCAATCCCCTCCATGCTATTCGATGTTTTGGATTTGCTCTCTGATCTTCTCCATTTCGCTTTTAACGTTGATAACCAAAGCATTGACTTCCTTTTCGCCTGCCTTGCTCCCGATGGTATTGATTTCCCTGTTCATCTCCTGTACGATAAAATCCAATTTGCGCCCTACCGGCACGCGCAGTTGTAGATTGTAGAGAAATTCATCCAAATGGCTAAGCAGCCTTACGATCTCCTCGTCGATGGCGCGTTTGTCCGCCAGTATCGCCGCTTCGGTCAATACCCGCTGACGCAGCACCTCGTCCGCTTCATAGTAGTCCTTCATCTTTTGCATCAGCCTATCCCGGGCGGCTTGCTCCATGGCAGGGGCATGTGTCTGGATTTGTTTGACTTCAATCCGTATTGCCTGCGCTTTTTGCATCAAATCTTCCTTCAGGCGCTCTCCTTCTCTTTGGCGCATATCGGATAACATGACAAGAGCCTGATCCAACGCTACGTTTACCACCGACCATACCGAATCCTCATCCTCCCGCGCTTCCTGCGTGGCTAAAACCATCGGATAGGAGACGAGCGCGGTCAACGTCAGATCGTTATGAAGTCCCGTGTGTTCGCTCAGTACTTCAAGCGAACGTTGATAGGATTTGGCAAGCGCCACGTCCACCACCACTTCGGCATGGTCCTCACGCCGGTTATGGTAGGAAATGGATACATCCACCTTGCCGCGGCTGATTGCCGCGGCAATGGATTTGCGGATACGTTCCTCCATCAGGTTCAGCACGCGGGGCATACGAAAAGCGATGTCCAGATAGCGGCTGTTGACCGTCTTGATCTCCACCGTGGTTTCACGGCCATCAAGCCCGGCCATGCCGCGCCCAAATCCGGTCATACTGTTCAACGGCGACGCCTCCCAAGTTTTAGTGGAATATTATACCATATGTAGATCTATTGGCAAATCCAATCCTCAAATGCAAACATGGCTGAGAATCATATTATTATAGCATATAGCAGGGCAAGCATACAACGCTCAGCCACGCTGCGACAGCTTATACAATTCATCTGCGCGCGGTTCGCCCAAGGGGCGTATCTGTCCGTCACGGCATTTAATCCGAAGACCCTCCGCTTTGTGGGTCAACCGTCCAATACACGTGGTTTGGATGCCACACCCGTTGAGTATGGTCTGCATCTGCGCGCCGTTAGGGCAGGCGATGAGCAAGCAGCCCGAGGAGATGAGCCGCAACGGATCGATACGAAAGGCTGTACACAACGCTTTGGTCTGGGCAGCACCGCAATATCGTTCTCCTCCACAAGCACCCCGCAGCCACTTGCTGTGCACAGTTCGTGGACAGCGCCCAATACGCCGCCTTCGGTTACATCGTGCATGGCGTGCACGCCGTTGCGCGCCGCCAAAAGCCCCTCCGGCACCACGGAGATCTGATCCTTAAGCGCAAGACACACGGCCAAATCTTTTTGCCCCAATACGGCAAGCGCACGATTGGTAAAATCGCTAGCCATAATGTATGTCCCCTCCAAACCGGCCGTCTTAGTCAACAGCAGCGCGTCTCCCATTTGACCGCCCGACGTTTTGATAAGGCCGTCACTTTTACACGAAGCCAACACCATGCCGCTGAGAATGGGTCGGGTCACACCATCTGTGATTTCGGTATGCCCTCCGATGATCTCAACGTTCAACGCCTGTGCCGTTTCAAATGCCTGCAACATGATAACCTCAATATCCGCTACGCTGGATTTGGGCGGCGCCAGCAGCGTCAACAACATCGCAACGGGTTCCGCACCGCTCGATGCCGCATCGTTGCAGCTGACGTGCACAGCCAACCTGCCCAGATCCTTTTGCGCTGCGGTAACGGGGTCGGTGGAAACCACACACAGGCGTTCACCCGAAATCCAGTGCGGCACAATCTTCCCCGATGCCGGGCCGCAACACCACCTCACGGCGCATGGGCCTGAGCATGGATAAAACGCTTTGTTGAAGTTGTTCGTTTGTAAGCTTACCGATGTTCATCGATTTTCCTCTCCAAGAGATTCAAAGAATCCCTGCTCTGACAATATGCGTATGCCCAGCTCCTGCGCTTTTTTCAGCTTGCTGCCCGCCTTTTCCCCCGCGACGAGCAACGTGGTTTCCCTTGTTACATTGTCCATGATCCTGGCTCCATGGTTTTGCGAGAGCTCCTGTACCTGTTTGCGCCCCATACGTCTCAATGTACCGGTGAACACAATGCTTTCGCCCGCAAGGCTTCCTTGCGATTCAACCTCTCGTTTAGTATCCATCACAGGATGGATGTCATGATCCGTCAACCGCTCAAGCACCGCGCGTTGGTCCTCGTCGCTGAAAAACGCCTTGATGCTTTTCGCCACAACGGGTCCCACATCCTTCAGGTTTTGCAATTCCGCCTCGCTCCGCGCTTTGCAGCGCTTGCATGGAACCGTACGTGTCAGCCAGCATCCGCGCGGTACGGGTGCCAACATTGGGAATGCCCAACGCGTACAAAAGGTTGGGCAGCGGTCTGTTCTTGCTACGCTGCACCGCGTCATGGATCTTCTGCGCCCGCCTTTGGGCAAAACCCTCCAACGACAGCCATTGGTCTACCGTTATGTCGTAGAGTTGATCCGGCGTCAAAACGCTCAAATGGTCCATGGCTTGTTCCAGCGTTCGTTCGCTCAACCCTTCGATATCCATGGCATCCCTTGATACAAAATGGGCGAGCATATACAGCCGCTGCGGTTTACAGCTGTGCTGATTCGGGCAAAACAGATGCGCGCCTCGCATCACAAGTTCCGTATGACAAAACGGGCAATGCGTGGGTATGTGGATGTCCTCGCCTTGGTCATCCGCACTGCCTAAAATTTCTGGAATAACGTCGTTGCTTCGGCGTATCCATACGCCACCACCCTTCTTCACACCCTTACGCTTGATATCTCCAGGATTGTTCAACGTCGCCCGCGCTACGGTAGCACCGGCCAGCTCCACAGGTTCCAAAAGTGCGGTGGGGGTAAGTTTGCCGGTGCGCCCGACATCCCATAAGACCTCGTTGAGCGTCGTCACCGCCTCTTCGGCCTCGAACTTAATGGCGATCGCCCAACGCGGAAACCGGTCCGTCGTACCCAATGCTTCTCTAAGTGGTATTTGATCGATCTTGACAACCACGCCGTCTGTCAGATAGTCTTCGCCATGGCGACCCTCGTCCAATTCCATCGCTGCAGCAAATGCTTGAACCGCATTGTCAAACCGCCCAAGAATCTCCGTAACACGAAACCCGTTATCCGTTAAAAACTTGCGCATATCCGTCGCCGTAGCAAACGGTTCCCCTTCCCAATAGCCGATCTGGTAGAAGAACGCGTTGAGCTTGCGCTTCTCGGTCTGGCGTGGATCGAGGTTTCTCAGCGCACCCGCCGCGGCGTTGCGCGCGTTTTTCAAAGGTTCGTCCGCCCGTTCATTGTATTTCACAAGCTCGCTCAGCGGCATATAGCCCTCACCCTGCACTTCGAATATCCCTTTGAACGGGATGGACAGTGGGATAGACCGAATGGTTTTTATCTGTGGCAATATGCTCTCTCCCACAACACCATTACCGCGCGTGGCCGCCTGCACCAGCTGGCCGTCCTGATAGGTGAGGTTGATGGTCAAGCCGTCGATCTTGTATTCGAGCAGATATGTGGGATCTATCGATCCGTGCTGCACCATAAGTCGTTTGGTACGCTGCTCCCAACTTATCATATCCTGCTCAGTTTTGCACTTATCAAGGCTCCACAGCCTGGCAAGATGCCGGTGTGGCAAAAAAGCTGCCAACGGTTTACCGCCTACGCGGTTGGTGGGAGAATCGGACAACACGGTGCCAGTCTGCTTCTCAAGTGCCAACAATTCGTCGTATAGCGTATCGTACTGCCCGTCGCCAACAAGCGGCGCATCCAGAACATAGTACGCATGTGCATAGCGATTGAGCGTATCCACCAGTTCACGCATTCTTCGTTCCATCTCACACCTTCTTCATCGCAGCGTATTTGAGCATTATCCTCTTAACGCCCTTTGCACCAAAGTCTATCTCCGCCACGGCGCCCTCTCCGTTTCCCGACATGGACAATACCTTTCCACCCCCAAAGGCGGGATGGCGTACCGAATCGCCTATCTGGAGCGCATACAACTCGGGCGAAGATTGCACAAACGCCGACGGTTTATTTGTCAAAACCCGTCGCGTCGGCGCATTCACGCGGGAAAACGACAGTTTGTCCGCAGCGTGTCCGAGGGACAAATCGTCCCGTCTAACGCCTTCGTCAGGCAATTCGGCCAAAAAACGTGACGGCGGGTTGTGGCTGATGTTTCCGTATACACCACGGGACAGCGCATAACTTACGTATAGACGGTCCATCGCCCTTGTAAAACCAACATAACACAACCGTCGTTCTTCCTCAATGGACAACTCGTCGTCCATCGAACGGCTGTGCGGGCAAAGACCCTCCTCCAACCCGATGACAAACACGACGGGAAACTCCAGTCCTTTGGCGCTGTGCAACGTCATCAGCGTTACGGCGTTGGTATTCTCATCATAGCCGTCGACGTCGGATATCAGTGCTAGGCTGGACAGATAATCTGGAAGCGTCGCATCTGGATTCTGCAGGAAGTAATCCTTGACTGCGTTGACAAACTCCATGATATTTTCCACGCGTCCCTGCGCTTCGATCGAGCCATCACGCACGAACTGTTCCAAAATTCCGGTTTCTTCGATGACAGCGCGCACGTATTCCTCTGGCATCTTCAAGGATGCGAGCGCCATCAGACGGATCATATTCCGCGAAAACGCCTTGAGTATTACCAATGCGCGATTGCCGATGGCGGAATCGTCCGCGTTGCAGATGGCTTCCCACAGCGATTGCGTGCGTGCCACAGCCATGGTCTGCAATCTGCTGACGGTGACGTTTCCGATGCCACGCTTTGGAACATTGATGATGCGCGCGAGCGAGACACTGTCGTTGGGATTGAACAAAAACCTCAGATACGCGATCAAATCGCGTATTTCCCTGCGTTCGTAGAATTTTTGACCGCCGATCATGCGATACGGCATACCCTTTTGCCTGAGCATTTCCTCCATCATGCGGCTCTGTGCGTTGGTGCGGTACAATACCGATACATTGCGCAACGCGTACTCTCTGAGCAATCCTTCTATGGTATCCGTCACGAATAACGCCTCGTCGCGTTCGGTAACGGATTTGTGCACCACCACCGGCTCGCCTCCGTCACGGCTCGTCCATAGATTCTTGCCTTTGCGACCACGGTTATGCGATATCACGGCGTTGGCAGCGCCCAATATGGATTGCGTAGACCGGTAGTTCTGTTCAAGGCGTATCACCGTACACGACGGGAAATCCTTTTCAAAATCCAATATGTTGCGAATGTCCGCGCCCCGCCAACCGTAGATGCTCTGGTCGTCGTCACCCACTACGCATAGGTTTTGATGGGACGATAGCATTTTTACGATCAGATACTGCGCGCGGTTGGTATCCTGGTATTCGTCCACATGGATGTAGCGGAACCTGTCCGTATACCTCGCCAAAACATCTGGATTGGATTCGAACAAGTGTGCGGTGTTGATCAAAAGATCGTCAAAATCCATGGCATTGTTGTCGCGCAGCGCCTTCTGGTACGACACGTACAGCTTGGCGCAAATGCTATAAAAATAATCGTTGCCCACTTCGATCATATATTCGGAGGGGGACTGCATGCGGTTTTTTGCATCCGAGATCGCACCCAGTACTGCCCTTGGCTTAAACTTCTTATCATCCACGTTTGCGTTGCGCATGATCTGCTTGATCAATCTGGTTTGATCGTCAGTATCGTAGACGGTAAATGCGGATGTATAGCTCAGATGTTCTGCTTCCTTGCGCAAAATGCGCAGGCACATGCTGTGAAATGTCATGATCCACATCTGCTTTGCCGTTTCTCCCAACAACGATGCGATGCGCTCTTTCATCTCCCGTGCAGCTTTGTTGGTAAAAGTGATGCAAAGAATCTGCCATGGCGGAACGCCCTGTTCAATTAAATAAGCAGCTCTTTGCGTCAGTGTGCGCGTTTTTCCGCTGCCCGCGCCCGCTAAAATCAAAAGCGGACCCTCTATATGCAACACAGCTTGTTGCTGCATGGGATTGAGTACGTCCTTTTCCATTATGCCTCCTCATCCAAAAAAAAGCACGCAAAAGCCGCCGCCTTTGCGCGCCTGCGCACAGCGCAGCCGGCAACGTTTTATTCCAAACGCTCTAAGATCAAATCATAGCCGCCGGTGCCGTATACGACACACCGATTCACGCGGCTGATGGTGGCGGTACTTGCGCCCGTTATCTTGCTAATCTGCTGGTAAGTAATCTTTTTGCGCAACAGGCGCGCCACCTGCAACCGTTGACTGAGTGCCTGCAGTTCGGATATGGTACAGATATCATCAAAAAAAGCATAACATTCGTCGCGATTGCCCAGTTGGAGAATGGCATCGTACAGTTCGTCGAGCTCTTTACCGTATCTGTGCGGGCGGTCAGCCATGGCCTGTCCCTCCTCCGATCATACAATATATTTTTGTTTTAGTATAGCATATAGCATTCGTTTGTTAAAGTGCTAAATTGCACCGTTTCTCTCCAATCCCGCCACCGATACTTCATAGGCTGTCTTGGTCTCAACCTTGCTGTCGCCATAGCGTTTTTGGTATTGGCGCGATTGAAAACGTCCGACAACGCGCACACAATCCCCGACCTGAATCGTACGGGCAAAGCGCGCGGTTCTACCCCACGTGATAGCGGGGATGTAATCGCTCTTGCCAAAGGCGCGGTTGACCGCGATCAACAGGTCTGTGATCTCCCGCATAAACGGCGTGGTACGATAGATCGGTTCCTTGCAGATGTGACCCAGCAGCTGGACGTGGTTGATAGGGGATGTTTTGACATCCACCCTCTGCAGCTGGCGGGCAAACACGGTGAGTATCAGGCGGTTGCAACCATCGATCATCTTGTTGTAGCTACGAAGCTGTCCCGTTATGTGCACCACAGCGCCTTTTGTCACCGTGCGGCTGAGCAGCCGGTTGCTTACCGTTACCGGCAGTTCATCCACGCTACCCGACAACCGTGGTATGCGTACTAAAAAAGTAAAGAAGCTCTCCCCATACAATCTGTGGGAAAATATCGGCACACCCATGATTACACCACACAGCTTGACGGTGTTGTCCTGGTTCTGTTCCACAAGGAAATCCCCCTTTGACGGGAAAAGAGGGCGCATCAGCGCCGCCCCCAAACCCCATGTTTGAATGTATGCATCAGGGGGCTTATTCATGTACGGTTACCGCCAAATTACACTGCTCCAACAGGTATGGTATTTTTGAACAACCGCAGACGAAATCGTGTTTATTTGTCAGATGCATCTTGGATTCCCTGTGTATTTTGAGCACTTTTTCAACGCGCCACAAATTGGCATGCCCGGCGCTTTGTTTCCTGTATCCGAATTCCTTCACATGGCATACACAAACCAGATCCACAAGCATTCTTATACATGAGAGTCATCCTGTTTGTAACAATGGTAATAATGGCTTGGTGTATTTACCGGTACGTCGGCTTTTTCCGGTTGTGCTATTTCCCGGCATCCTCAAACAACTTTGTATACCGTAACAGACAAGTGTTTATATGAATATAGTATTTATACCAGATTGCGCAGGCAGACTTATCAATCAATGTGAACAAAGTCTGCTCAACGCATCGGGAAAAAACGTAGATTTATGGAGTGATTGAAATATGCCGAATTTTCATATTGTTTCAAACGCAAATGACCCGTTGCTTGTTTTGAACAATCAGCCCTTCGCGGATGCGACCATAAACGGGCAAGTCTATGATGTTTCAACCGCAGAGCACGATGTGCCCGCCAACGGTTTTCTTACGATTCAGCTGACCATCCCAGCCAATCAGGGCAAAACTATCTATATACTAAGGCTCATTGGCGGCTCTACTGTAAACACGACGTTGGATATCCTTCGCAACGCCACATTTACGGGCGGTACAACCATTACGCCGGTGAACAACAACTGGAGTTACACCAACACAAGCGTGTGCACTGCAAAATATCTAAGTCAGGCGACAGATCCAACAACCGGTGGCACAAATGTGCTATCCCTTGTTCAGACGGGCGGAGGGATTCTGCTGCCTTTTGATGGAAGGCTTGTGATTCCAAGCTCTACAACGGACCGGTATTTTTATATTCGATTGAGCAACAAGACCAACCAGGTCAATCTATGTTCAATATCAATTGCCTATTGGGAAGTCTAATACGGGCCCACGCCTTCAGATAATATCGCTCCTTTTGACGAATTACATGATAGCCGGGAAACAAAGAAAGGTCAGGTAAACGTATACGACCTTACGTTTCACTGGCCTTTGCTTTATCGTCATTAGAATGTCTTATTTCTTCAACGCCGCCTTTGTCTGTGCTCAGTTTACCACGAACACCGGCAAAGCCGCTGTAATGGGATTGCCCGGAGCTATTTCTATAACAGGAACACCCTTGTCCTTGATCGTTTCCAACGGAATATCCAGCACCGGCAACGCCGTCGCATGCCCGTTCGCCTGTGTAATGTTCAACGTTTCTTGCCGTTGTACCACAAGCGCTGCAGATAGTTGCGTACCATTGTGTCCATCACCTGCAAAGGGGAACAATCTGTTCCCCTTTCCACCTCGTTTTTGCGCCGTCATTTCCTCCGTTCCCATGCGCTTTGCATAGCCGCCGTCGGTCACAAACACCAGGTCACCACCGTCGAATTCCTGCGTAGCCAAAAGAACGATATCCCCCTTTGGTAGCGTCATCGCTTTAACACCCGCCGCGGTACGTCCCTGTGTGGGAATTTCCGCAACGCCAAAGCGAATACCAAATCCATTTTGGCTGATAAGCAGCAAATCCCTGTCGTTTTTTACCGCATCCACGCATAGTACGCGGTCGCCCTGCCTGAGGCCACAGGCCACGAGTTTTCCACGTCTGTCAGAGTATTGGGATACGGCGGTGCGCTTGACCATGCCGTTTTGCGTGCAAAACAGCATATCGTCCACGCCGTTTTGGCAAAGCAGACTTACGATATTCTCTTCCTTTTCAAGGCCGGATAATATGCCGTAAACGCTGACACCGCGGCTTTTAAGCTTGCACTCCGCCACTTCGTGCGCTTCGATGGTAAACACATTGCCGAGATCCGTGAAAAACCGAAGTTTATCCTGTGTCATGCACCGAAGGCTTACGCGGATGTTATCCCCGTCCTGCTCGGCGCCTTTATGTCCGTTGTTGCGCACCGCGATGCGCTTGACATAGCCGTTTTGCGTAAACAGTATATCGCACGGTTCGTTCGTGGGTTCTTCCTGTTTGACCACGATTTGCGCCTGCTTGAGCTGCATGAGCGTACAACGGCGTGGCACGGCATGTTTTTTCGCGATCTGCCTGAGTTCCCCGATGATGACGGATATCAGCTTGTTTTCGTTGGATAGAATGTTGCGAAGCTGTTCGAGCAGGGCGGAAATCTTCTTGTATTCGGTCTCGATCTCCAACCGTTCAAGCGCAGTCAGCCGTCGCAGACGCAAATCCAGAATCGCCTGTGCCTGAACACCAGTCAGGTCAAAGCGCTGCATCAACCGCTGTCGCGCCACTTTGGCGTTCTCGCTGCTTCGGATTATGGCGATAACTTCGTCCATATTGTCCACGGCAACCAACAGACCTTGCAGAATATGTTCCCTCTTTTCCGCATCCTCCAGATCATATTGCGTGCGTGCCCTGACCACGTCCTTTTGGTACGCGGCATAGATACGAATAATATTAAGTAGGCCCAGTTGTTGCGGCCTCCCGTGTGCAATAGCCATTATGTTGACGCCGAACGTCGTCTCCAAATCGGTATAGCGCAGTAGATTTTGGCGTATTGCTTCGACATCCGCGCCCTTTTTAACTTCCACCACCGCCCGCATGCCGCTCCTGTCCGATTCGTCGCGTATGTCTGCCACGGACAGCAGCACACCCTTTTTGCTCTCACAGGCCTTGAGAATGCGCTCGAGCAGATTGGCCTTGTTGACCTGATACGGCAGTTCGGTGATCACAATGCGGCTTTTGCCCGACTTGTCCTTTTCGATGGTTGTTTTGGCGCGGATTCTAAGCCGCCCGCGCCCCGTTTCATAGGCTTTGAGCAGTTCGTCGCCATCGGTACAGAAGCCACCCGTTGGAAAATCCGGGCCCGGAATATGCTGCATCATCTGCTCGAGTGTGATGTTGGGCTTCTGATAATAGGCGATCACACCATTGATCACCTCACCGAGGTTGTGCGGCGGGATGTTGGTGGCAAGGCCCACCGCAATACCGGATGCGCCGTTGACCAGGATGTTTGGAAAACGGCTGGGCAGCATCTTGGGTTCCTTGAGCGTATCGTCGAAGTTCAACACGAACGGCACGGTGTCCTTTTCGATATCACGCAGCATTTCCAGCGCCAGCGGCGTCAGTCTAGCTTCGGTATAACGCATGGCGGCGGCGGTATCGCCATCCACGCTGCCGAAGTTTCCGTGGCCGTCCACCAGCGTCGCGGACATATTGAACTCCTGCGCCATGCGCACCATGGCATCGTATACGGCCGAATCGCCGTGCGGATGGTATTTGCCCATGGTGTCGCCAACGATGCGTGCGGATTTCCGATGCGGCCGATCCGGCCACAACGCGAGTTCCATCATGGTGTACAGTATGCGCCGCTGTACTGGTTTGAGACCGTCTTCCACCCTTGGCAGCGCACGTTCCATGATCACGTGCTCAGCATAAGGCAGCATGGAGGTGTGCATAACCAGTTCCAACGGCCTTATCAGCACATGCCCGCCGTCCGCCGGTGGTTTTGCCTTTTTAGTTGCCAAGCTGTTCCCCTCCAAACTGTTCGAACCTGTCTTCCTTGTCAAAGTTTGTGTGCGCAAATATGTATTCCTTGCGCGGTTCGGGCTTGTCCCCCATCAGTATGGTAACCAGCCGTTCCGCCTCCATGGCATCTTCGATGGACACCTGAACCAGCGTGCGCTTCTGCGGATCCATGGTGGTTTCCCAAAGCTGGTCGGGGTTCATCTCGCCCAATCCCTTGTATCGCTGAATGGTGTAGCCGTTGCCGTAGCTCTGTATAAGTGCAAGCAGCGCCGCATCGTCGTATACGTATTCACTGCGTTTCCCCTTCTTGATGCGGTACAGCGGCGGCATGCCGATGTATACATGACCGTTGATCATCAATTCCTTCATATAGCGGTAGAAAAACGTCAACAGGATAGCGCGGATATGCGCCCCATCCTGATCCGCGTCGGACAGTATAATAATGCGGTTGTACTTGAGGTTTTTAATGTTGAAATCCTCGGCGATCCCGGTTCCCAGTGCGGCGATGATGGTACGAAACTCCTCGTTTTCCATCACCTGCTCAAGGCGTTTCTTTTCGCTGTTGAGCGGTTTGCCACGTAGTGGCAGTATCGCCTGAAAACTCCGGTCCCGCCCCTGTTTGGCGCTGCCGCCGGCGCTGTCTCCCTCCACGATGAACAACTCATTCTGCTCGTGCTTTCGGCCTGTACACGCCGATAATTTCCCGACCAGCGGCGCGGAATCCAGTTTGCTGCGCGCGCGGGCGATGCTTTTGGCCTTTCGCGCTGCCGCTCTTGCTTTTTGCGCCTGCGTCGCCTTGTCCAGCATGATGCCTATGATCTTTTGGTTCCTCAAATCCTCTAGATAAAGCGAGAGTGTGTTGGTAACCACCGAGTCCATGGCGGTACGCGCTTCCACATTGCCCAGCCGCGTTTTGGTCTGTCCTTCAAACAGCGGGTTGGGCAATTTGATGGCAACAACCGCCATCATTCCTTCCCGGTAATCCTCGCCCGACATCGTTGCCTGCTTGTCCGTGATCAACCCGTTTTTCTTCGCATAATCGTTCATACATTTAGTGAATGCCGCTTTGAAGCCCGTCTCATGCATACCACCATCTATGGTTGGGATATTATTGACAAACGAACAGATGGACTCACTGTATCCGTCGTTGTACTGTATTGCGATGGATACCAGTATATTGTCCGCCCTGCCTTCAAGCAGAATGGGCGTATCAAACAGTGCATCCTTATCGCTGTTGAGTTGCCTGACGAAATCCAAAAGCCCTCCCTCCGAACAAAAGGAAACGGACGGATAACTGCCATCCGCCTGCTTGTTTCGCTGATCCAGAAGCGAGAGCGTGATGTTTGGATTGAGATAGGCCAGTTCCCGTAGCCTTCGCGCGATGGTGTCGTAATTGAATTCCAGCGTTTCGAATACCCGGTCATCCGGCCAAAAGGTGACGGTGGTCCCCTTCTTGCGCGTTCGGCCAAGATTTTCAAGTGGCGTCATAGGTTTTCCCGCGATGATATTTTTTGTTTTTTTATCGAGTACACTTTGATATTCCTGCCGATAGAGTACACCGTCGAGTCCTACCTCCACCAAAAGGCGCCGGCTAAGTGCATTGACCACCGACGCGCCCACGCCGTGCAGTCCGCCAGCGTACTGATATTGTTTGCTTGAAAATTTGCCACCCGCGTGCAGTTGTGTAAATACTACCTCAACACCGCTGATCTTCAATTCGGGGTGCTTGTCCACCGGTATGCCACGGCCGTTGTCCATAACCGTCACGCCGCCGTCTTGAAGCAGCGTGATTGCGATGCTATCCGCATAGCCGTTGGCCGCCTCGTCGACGGCATTGTCCACGATCTCCCAAAGCAGGTGGTGCAAACCCCTTGATTCGGTGGTTCCGATGTACATGCCGGGGCGCATGCGCACCGCTTCCAGCCCCTTGAGTACCTTGATATCACTTGCGTAATAGCCCTGATCCAATGGTCTTCATCCTCCCAATACGCCGTGGACGTCATCAATTCTAATGTATAATGCGCACCGATGCACAGCCGCTGTTGATGACAAGCTCCACAATGGTATCACCGGTACCGATTACCGTTTCCGTTTCGCCAAAGGCGACAAATTCGCCATCCTCGTTGATCAAAAGCTGTGTGATGAAGCCTTTGCCGTTGAGCCGTACAATACAGTTGTCAGGTACCTTGACATCCACTTTGGAGAATGCGCAGTTAATCTCCACCTTGATCAGGCGGCTATCTGTAACGTATTCGGCCACATTCAACTCGCCCGCACTGAACGCACCGGTATAGTGCACGACGCCCTGATCATCCTGACTCACATACGGTTTGCCCAGATGATTCAGCGTTTCCTGCAGACCGCCGGTTGCAAAACTGATAACAAGCCATACCGCGAACAGCACCAACAGAACCTTTCCAACGGAGAACGACAGACGCAATACAATTTTGAGGATAAACAGTGCAATACTAATCAGTGGCAATGCGGCTAATGCCAGCAAAACAAATACCATGATTCCCCTCATTTCTTCCTTATATTTCTTATTCCATTGTATCAAGAACACAGGATTTCGCAAGGATTTCTTAATGCCCCAAAGCAAGCATTCATGATAATGGATGCCCGAATGGCACCGTACATGCCGATGCAAAAGCATATTCCGAAGGACCGTGTTCTTTTCATCTCCCTTGCGTACCACAAGGATAACCCCGCAACGGTACCAACGAGACAACAGCGGTTGCATAGACTGCCTTTACTGTGATATGTCCGCTTTCAGCATGCCTCTTCATCCGCTACGCAGATCAACGGCGGTTTGCCACCGTTTCAGATTATGTTTGACCGATCCAATCCGTTGGATTTTATTTTACGCCCGTCAGCCTGTCCGGTATACGCCCATCGAAGCGGACGAACGCGTTTGTATTTTTATGTACTTTACATCATTGTGAATTGAGGCTATCCAGATATCCGAAACAGAAATAGAAGGTTGCAGCCTGCATACAATGCGACCGCGTCTTTGTATCACCATCTATCGCCTGGGACAAAAGAGTCAGCGCCTGCTGGCATGCTGCGTCCAACGTGTCCACAAAAGTGTTTTGGCCTGCGGGCACGGACGTTGCCAAGTCGGTTTTAAAATCGGATAACACCGTGTAGGCATTTCCCACCTTTGCGGCACCGGTTTGCTCGTCGGCCGCATATAGGGCAGCGTCCAACAGTGCATTGCGTACCGTTGCCACCTTGGCAATCACAGCCTTGAGATTCTTCGCCTGTTCATCGGTGTGTACGTAGATTGTGCTTGCCGTACATACGATGGGATATAACCTGGTTTCCATCGTGTCTGCAAGTTGATCGCGAACCGACAAAGCCTCCTGTTCACTTGCGTACAGGCTGAGCATCACACGGGTGTCGTCCCCGTCAGCACGCAGATACCCTGCTCCGCCCTGTTTCTGGAGCGTTTCGGCGGCATTTTCTGCATTCTCATGGTTGGCATAAATGCCGGTTTGCAAGCCGTATACCGTAAAGCCTGAGACGCTTACCGATACGTTAGGCTGCCGTGTGCCAGCTGGCTCCACACTTTCGACAGGACTAAAAATACCCAACGTGGTGAATACAGGTTGGATGATGTTTTCGGCCAGCCACGTGCCCAATTGGCCGGCCGCGCCGATATACGCCGCTCCCACCAACAACAAAATGACAAGAATCCATGCCAGCGGATTTGACTTTTTCCGTCTCGAATTGATTCTTCTGCGCTTAGCCATTCGATCACTTCCTTATCGATGCCGTTTGTTACACGGTATGCAAACACCGCACTGCAATATGCTTTGCGCCGCCGTTGAGACCGTATCACCGTCAGCATAATTCCAAAACAGGCAACATGACTTTTATCCCGGATTGGCGTTTGATAAAACGAGGTTGGCCACACTGACGCGTACAACCGAGCCTTCCGTGCCAAATGCCCGTACATCGAGTCAAATCCTTATGGTTTTCTTTGAAATTGCACATATCGCAGACAGCTTGTTTGCCAGTTTATGATTTCGTTGCACAACGCACAAAAACATTGCGCTCGTTATCCTTGAAGGGTTTTTGCTTTTTTAACTTAATTGAAGCCTTTTACTCAACACCAATTTATATGTATTATATTTTTCTTTACAATAGTATATGTATAAATGATTCTTATTCTTTATTCAAAGTTATATTATATTGTGAATGATATATGACGTTGTTAAAATATCAATAGGCAGGTAAAACATCCTTTGCCTATTTCAACATCGGATTCTGAGAGTGATATAGGCTAACATTTTCCATGAATTATAAATTATAACAAATACACTGCAATGATTCAGGCGTGCCATCCATTTTAATGGATGGGATCACACTTATGGGCACGTAGAAGAATTCATTTGACGAAAGAGCGGTGGATTATGGAACCATCGATTGTAAAATCCAAACGTATCTTCGCGCAACACCATACCTTTGACGGCGCGCTTGTCATCCGAAATGGTCTTATTGAGGCGTTGGCAGAGGGCAATCTTTGTGTTACGGAGGGTGCGACGGTGGACTATGGCGATTGTCCCATCATTCCCGGAATCATAGAAACGCACAATCACGGCTTTTTTGGTTGGTCAACCAAGGGTCCCACAGAAGCGGATGTGCGCGGCTATCTTAACACGTTACCCGCCGTGGGCATCACCGGCGTTTTGCCCACCGTGGGGCCGGACGGTCTGCGTGTAGCCGGCAGCCTCATGGGTAAGGATTATACGGGCGCTCGCATGCATGGACTGCACTCCTTTGGTCCTTTTCTCAACGAGAGCAAGCTGCATGACGGCTTCGAATACGATCTAAAACCGACGCGTGATCTGGTTGAACAATACTATGCGGAGAGCTGCGGACAACTTAGATTAATGACGTTGGCACCGGAAATCCCCGACATTCCCAACGGACCAAAACCGGTTTTGTAGGAACGGATCCTGCTAGACGCTTCAATTTCATGGTTTACCATGATGAATAAATCGAAGGAGGAAACAACATGCGAATGGTAATCACCGACACCGCAGCGGCGTTTGAGCGGACGATGGCGCTGCTGATTGCCGCCGAGCTTGCGGCAAAGCCCAACGCCATCCTCGGCATGGCGACTGGCACCACCACCGCTGGCATACACAGGGAGCTGGTCAACCTCTACCAGGAGGGTCTTCTCAGTTTTAAACAGGCGCATACATTCAATTTGGACGTACGCTACGGAATGCCGCTCAGCCATAAAAACTCCGGCTATCTCCCCATGAAGGAACAGTTGTTCGATCATGTGGACATCCCCATTGAAAACGGACATTTCCCGGATTCCAGCGCAAAAAACGCACAGGACGCCGTGGACGCTTATGTTGATCTGATCGATAAGATGGGTGGACTGGACGTACAGGTGCTTCCGTTTGGAGAAAACGGCCACGTTGGTTTTTGCCAGCCCGGCACCAAACTTGGCGCCAGCGCCGTTGTCTGCAGGCTACCGGATATTTATATCACCCCACTCGCCGAAGAATACGGTGGATTGGACAAAGTTCCCAGCACCGGCCTTAGCATGGGGCCTGCCGATATCATGCATGCACGCAAGCTGTTTTTCTGTGCCAAGGGTATGAGAAAAGCAAAGATCGTACAAAAAGCGCTCCAAGGGCCGGTGAGCGAGGATGTCCCCGCCTCCATCGTACAAATGCATCCCAACGTCATCGTCGTATTGGATCAAGAAGCGGCAAGCGAACTTTAAAACTGCATGGCCTGAGCACCTAAAAATAGGAGGAATGAATAATGCGTATCGTAGTTGTAGACACCCCTTTGCAGTTTGATAAGACCATGGCCCTTATGCTGTCCGCACAGCTCAACGAAAAACCAAACAGCCTTTTGGGTCTGGCAACCGGCACAACCACTGCCGGCATATACCGGGAGCTTGTGGAGCTGTACAAGCAGGGCGTGGTGAGTTTTAAAGAATCCTATACGTTCAATGTGGATATCCGCTATCCGATGCCGCTCGAGCATCCCCTGTCGGGTTATTCTGTCATGAAGTCGCAGTTGTTTGACCATGTGGATATTCCCGAGGGACACGGCTGTTTTCCCAATTCGGCGCATTCCGACCCACATAAGGCGATGAAGGATTTTACCGATAAGATTGCGGCGCTGGGCGGATTGGACGTGCAGGCTCTGCCGCTCGGCGAGAACGGGCATGTGGGGTTTTGCCAACCCGGCACCAAATTCAATTCGGTGAACGTGGTATGCGATTTGCCGGAGGTATACGTGACCGAAGCCTATGCCAAGCAATACGGTGGCTGGGATAAGCTTCCCAAGGTTGGCTTGACGCTGGGATTGCGGGACATTATGATGGCAAAAAAGCTGATCTTTTGTGCCAAAGGCCTGCGCAAAGCCGAGATCGTTGCAAAGGCGCTCAACGGACCGGTAACGGAGGAAGTGCCCGCCTCCATCGTACAGCTTCATCCCCATGTTGTGGTTGTACTGGATAAGGAAGCCGCTTCCAAACTCTGAGAAATAAACGCATATATTTAAAGGCTGCCGATTGATTCGGCAGCCTTTCTTTTGTTCCATCCGTAGAATCTCTGTTACAACAAGACGCGCAGCAGTTTCTCCACTTCCCTGTCCCAGAATCGCCAGGAATGGCCCTCGGCACGTTCTTCGTGAAAGCCTGCGTCATAGCCCAAGGCGCACGCTTCGCTATAAAAGCGTGTATTTTGCTCGAACAATCCATCCGCTGTTCCACAGGATACGTACAACTTGGGTTTTGGCTTTTGCTGTTGGTTCACTTGGTGTAACAGATGGAACAGATCGTTGTCGCTACCCTTTATCTTGTCGGCACCGCCGAAAATGAAATTCGCCATATGCGCCCGCTCGGGTGCACTCATGGATTTCTCAATGTCCAGTGCGCCGGAAAAGGATGCGGCGTAGCTGAATTTCTCAGGATAGGTCAGCGCCAGCTTCATGGCACCATACCCCCCCATGGACAGGCCGGCCACATAGGTGTTCTCCCGTTTGGGAGAGATGCGCATAAACGTTTCCATGATGCGCGGCAAATCCTCCCCCACATAGGTCAAATACTTCCACCCGATGTGTTGGTCTGTATAGAAATCGTTGCCCATTTCGGGCATGACGATGACCATGTTCTTTTTGGATTCATTTAGGTATCGTTCCACATTGCTGTTGGACGTCCAGCTGTGTGCGCCACCGTGCATGCCATGCAGAAGGTACAAAACTTGCCTTTCCTCGTTGGACGAGCCCTCGAGTGCACAGGATAGTTCGGGTTCCGGGTATGTAACGTATACCGTTGTGTGGAAATTAAGCACTTCCGAATGAAAATTGAATACGCTCTTTGCCATGACGTTCCTCCTTATCCTCTGTCGACGGGCAACCACTCGTTGACCATCTTATAGCCTTCGCTGTCCCAGAACGCCCATTCATGCCCCAGGCCCTCCTGCTCAAAATACGTATGATCGATCTCCTTATCCGACAGATACTGATGGAACGCGCGGTTGCGTTCGAGCAAATAATCGGCAGTGCCGCATGATACGTATAGCTTTGGCATGTCCACACCGCTGGCGAGGTTGGTCTCGATGGTATGGCGGATATCGTGCGGTGTATGGCGCAGGTCGTCGCTTTCCCGGGTACCGAAAATGGCATATTGTTCATCGTTGAGCTTCTTCCCTGGTTCCGCCAATGTGACCGCGCCTGACAGGCTGGCCGCCGCCGCATAGCGATCGGGGTTTGACAGTCCAATTTTCAACGCCCCGTAACCGCCCATGGATAATCCTACGATAAACCTGTCCTCTCTTTTGGAGGAAGCGCGAAACGTCGTTTCGATGAAGTTGGGCAACTCCTTGCTCATATACGTAAAATAGTTGTATCCGTATGCCATGTCGGTATAGTAGAAATTGCGCATACTGGTCACCACGCAGATCATGTTGTAGCTGCTGTGATGCAGATACCGTTCCATATTACTGCGTCTCAACCACGCGGTGTGATTGTCCGAGTGCCCGTGCAACAGGTAGAGCACCGGCAGGTTCTCGGTGTCGGGTCTCCCCAGTTTTGCAAGGCCGATATCCTTAGGTTCAGGCAAAAAAACGTTGATCGATTGATCAAATCCCAGCGCTTGAGAGTGAAACGTCATTTCCATCAATGCCATATCCATTCCTCCTCCATGTATTGGTATTTCGTTTTATAAACAACCGAAAGACCGGCAATTCCAAGCACAATCCCAAAAACGAATGAACGGAACTGCCGCCCAACAACAATGGATATTATACCATAATCTTAGTGTTTTGACCGGGTGAAAATAGCCCGGCTATACTTTTTTGTCAGATCCAGCACTACGCCGGACAAACACAGCAGGGCGATGAGATTGGGGACGGCCATCAGGCCGTTGAGCGCGTCTGATATATCCCATGCCATATCCAATTGCATCACAGCGCCTATCGGTATGGCGACAAGAAACGCCGCCAGAAAAAGACGGACGCTGCGCGGGCCCAAAAGATATACAATACAGCGTTGCCCGTACAGTGCCCAGCTGAGCAGCGAAGAGAACGCGAACAATACTATGCAAATCGAAATGAATAGACGGCCGAAGCCGCCCATTGCCGTTTCAAACGCTGCGATGGGCATCGGTGCGCCCGCCATCAGCGCCGATGCGGAGGTACCGCCGAAAACACCCGAACTAAGAATGACCAGAGCGGTCAGCGTGCAGACAACAAACGTATCCACAAATACCTCTAAGATACCGTACATTCCCTGTCTCACCGGATTTTGCACATCTGCGCATGCATGGGCGATGGGCGACGACCCAATCCCCGCTTCGTTGGAAAACACGCCGCGTGCCACACCATAACGCGCCGATTGCTTGATGGTATATCCCATCAATCCACCCGCCGCAGCCCTAAGGCGGAATGCGCCGGAAATAATATCTGCAAATGCAGCAGCGAGTTTGTCCGCATTGGCCATCAGCACAAAAAGCGCGCCCAAGATATACAGTACGCTCATGACAGGCACCATCATGGTCGTCGCTCTCCCGATGCACTTCAGACCGCCCATGAGCACAAGACCGGCCAGGCACATGGCCGCGATTCCGGTAATTGGCCTGAGAATCAGTTGCGCACCCGCGTCAGATGACGTTAATCCGAGCGCTTCCATGCTGTCCTGTACAGCGGCGGCAATCGAATTGACCTGCGCGATATTGCCGATGCCAAATGCCGCCAATACACCGAAAAATGCAAACAATGCCGCCAACGACGACCATCGTTTGCCCAATCCGTTTTTGATGTAATACATCGGACCGCCCATCCATTCGCCAGCTGCGTTGCGTTCTCTGTACCTGAGCGCCAAGACGACCTCTGCATACTTGGTCATCATGCCGAAAAAGGCGGATGCCCACATCCAAAATACCGCGCCGGGGCCACCGGAGGCTATGGCGGTGGCCACGCCCACCACATTGCCCGTGCCAACCGTGCCTGCAAGCGCCGTGGACAACGCCGCAAAAGACGTGATTGTGCCTTCTTTTGCCTTTTTGCGGCGAAGCATCTGCCCCAGTGTGTTTTTAACGACGTGTCCGAAGTGCCTGATTTGAAAAAAACCCGTTCCAAATGTGAACCATACGCCCGTTCCGACAAGCAGCATCAGCATAATAGGCCCCCATACGAACCGGTTGACGGCGTTTATAACCGGCAATAAATGAGCAGACATTTCATCAACACCCCCAATGACAGGATCGCCAATCCAAACGGCGCCCGATCGTACAACTACATGTGTAACTTCCATTCACATCGAATTCACAGAACATGGATGCCTGTATGAAACGCAGATATAAAAAAACGGGAGAACCCCCCCGTTTTTCTCGCTCCCCCACGATGCGCATGCGCGCTATCGTCCGATGAACATCTGTGTCCAATAATGACCGTCCGCCACATACCCGACGCCAATCCCGGTGAAGGATGCATTGAGCATGTTGGCTTTGTGTCCGGGCGAATTCCACCACGCATCGACGACCTGTTGAGGCGTCCGCTGGCCGTATGCGATGTTTTCTCCCGCCGATCGGTAACTGATACCGAAATTTTTGATCATATCAAACGGGCTTCCGTATGTCGGGCTTGTATGGGAAAAATACTTCAAGTCGTGCATATCCTGAGATTTAAAGCGGGCAACCCTCGACAGTTCCCAATTGGATTTCAAGGGGCTCAATCCGTTCTCGGCCCTTTTTTGATTGGTCAGTTGGATGACCTGTTCCTCATAGGAAAGGACGCTTTGATCAAGGGATGGGATTGTCAAAACCTGATTGGGATAGATCAAATCCGGGTTTTTAACCTGCGGATTGGCATCGATGATCTCCTTGACTCCAACCTGGAATTTAACGGCGATTCTCCAAATACTGTCGCCCTTTACAACCGTATAGGGTGTCGCCGCAAAAGCGGCTTCAAAGCCCACCAGGCACGATAACAGTACGATGAATGCGATACATATCCTCTTCATGGCTTTTTTCATGGTTACACGCTCCGTCGGCTTTGTGATATGATTCGCCCTTGCGTTGATGTTTCATTCTATGCAGGATGTTTGCACATACATGCAAAGAAGAAAATGGCGGACCATCGATCCGCCATTTTTCAGGTACTCCTGCCCACACTATGGTTTATACACCCGTTTGATATGGACCAAAGAGCAGACCTCCGTTGCCAATGATGCCAACGGAGCCCAGAACAAGGCCGATGCACAATAGCAACAGTGTCGCCTTCATCATGGTATTGCCCTTTTGCAAAAAACGATACACCCCCAACACCGATATCAACGTCAACAATCCCGGCGCAACTTGATCGAGTATATCCTTTTGTACCATCATCGGTGTGCCCGATGTCGGAATATACACCGGCGTTGATACCTTTATCATGGAAGCGGATAAACCGCCCATCATGAACATGCCCAATACCGATGCGCACATGATGAACGTGTTTATGTTCTTATTATCCAAGATGGTGGACGCCGCACGCGTTCCCAGGCGATAACCGGTGCGGCAAAAGAAATTGCCTTCCGCCGTTACAATGCCCAACAGCAGTGCAAACTGCAGGATGCCACCGAGCGCACTGCCCGCATCGGCCAGTGGCAGCACCAGAATGGTAATGAGCGGAAACAACGTCGACCAGTCCACCGTATCGCCGATGCCCGCAAACGGTCCCATTAGACCAGATTTGATGCCGATGATGGCAGCCGCATCAATGGGCGCGCCCAATGCGCGCTGTTCCTCCATGGCAAGCACCATTCCGTGGATCACGCTGCCCCATATGCCCTGCGTATTGAAGAACATTAGATGCCTTGTTAGTGCGGCGGTGTATTCGTCAAAATCATGTCCGTACAGCTTCTTCAATACGGGCAGGAATGCATAACAGAAACTGATGGATTGCAGCCGGGCAAAACTATTGCTCATTTCTGCGCACAACTGCCATCTTCGAAACAAACGGTTTACATCCTTTATGGTAAGCATGTGTTTCGTATGATCCTCGTCCATGTCTGCAATGCCCCGCTCTGCCTTTTCGAACTGCGTGTCTCTTTCCTTTTTGGTTGCGTCCATGATCAGGTAGTACAAAAAGGTGAAAAACAGGCCGATCAACGCCAAAAACATACCTCCTATGCCAGTGTATTGCACCAAAAAAAACCCGCCCAGAAAAAACGGCATCAGATTTCGTCTGCCGATTACGCGGATGGTCATCGCAAATCCAAGCGACGGCAATATACCGCCAGCGGCGCTCAACGCGTTGGTGATCCATTGTGGCAGAGCATTCATCATATCGCCGATCACCTCGACGCCCAGCGCCATGGCGATGCTCATCGGCAACCAATAGATCACAATCTTCGAGAGTACGCAGAACCATGTGGCATAGAATGCAATCGCCCGGTCGTTTCCAACCAGCGCTGCCTGGTCGGCTTTCTGCGCCGGATACGCAAACCAGATACGGCGTATGGTGTGTAGCTGAGCCGCCATCAACGAGACGGGAATGGCAACGGTCAGCGCTTGGTCGATGGCCAAACCTCCGGCCATGGTAATTGCGCATCCTGCGATGGTACCTGCATTGGGGTCCCAAACCACCGTGCCGCCTGCGCCGGTGAATACGATGAACATCGGTTGAATCATTGCGCTGATCATAATAGCCGTTTTCAAATCACCCAAAATCAGCCCCATAAAGATGCCCACGACCAACGGTCTGCCCCAGGAAGCCCCGTAGATAAGCGATATATTGGCAAACCAATAATACCCACCCATCAGAACAGCCTGAAAAAGCGAAATTTCCATTCCAGTTCCTCCTCAAACTATAATATTTTAGCGAAGATGCCTTCGCATTGACAACTATTTTAATGCGCCCTAACCGTGCATTGGTAAATCTAACAGTATATCGGATACAATACGAAATTATAACAGCTTATATTGGGCATGTGATATTACATGAATACGTTATCATATTCAACCATAGATGACAATTTTTTTCGTGAACAGGCAATTAAATATATAATTTTATGGCTTTAACAATAATACATGACCATTAAACGCCATGGCCATTGAGAGACAAACCATGCGTATCGATAATAAATGAAAAGGCGGCCTCATGCCGCCCTGCCATCATTCCATATCCGCAATTGTTTGTTTTGCCAAAAGGATGCGGTAGACGCTTTGTTCGCACCGATCTCGTGTTATCCGGCCGTTTTGCAGCGCTTCGTACAACGCATCCAGCACCGCTTCCTGCTTGTTGATATACCGACCGATCAGGACAAGATCCCCGCCCGCTTCCACAAACCGAACCGCTGCTTCACCAGTTCCGACATAGTTTGAGATGGCGCTCATGCGCATGTCGTCGGACATGATGATACCTGAAAACCCCATGTCATCGCGCAATATGTCGGTAATGACAACGGACGATATTGATGTAATCGTGTCGTCAAAGTTCGGATAGGACATGTGGCCGACCAGCATACCGTCCAGCCCCACATCAATAGCAGATTGGAACGGCAATCGTTCGTATTGCTCCCATCTATCCCGCGCCGTATAGAGTACGGGCAGGGCATCGTGGGAATCCACGGAAGTGTTGCCGTGCCCGGGAAAGTGCTTTCCAAAAGACAGCACGCCGCCGTCGTGCAAACCCATAACCGCCGCGGATACCAATTCGCCGGTCAGATCCGCGTCGCTTGAGAACATACGGCGATCCTCGTTTAAAAACGTACCCGCCATCGTTTTTGCGATATCCATCACCGGTGCAAGATCCACCGTTATGCCGCAACCGCGCAAACCTTCGCCGATGCGTTTGAACTGTTCATACGCCAGATCCGTATCACCGCTTTTACCCAAAAGATAGGCGGACTTGGTGGACGGTGACCAGTGAAAACGCGTGACCAGGCCGCCTTCAACATCCGTAGCAATGAGCATGGGCAACTCGGGCAGTGGATTGTATTCCACGATGCGCTCCACCAGTGCTTGGGTTTGTGCAAAGGTTTCGATATTCCAGCCGAACAGTATGATGCTGCCCACCTTGTAATCGACCATCAGGCGGACTACATCGCCTGATGGCGATTGGGCTCCATCGAATCCTACCATCACCATCTGACCGATCAGTTCCCTGTCACTCAGTCCTTTCACCATATAGCGGATTGGATCCGGCGCCGGCGTTGACGTAACGATGGGTGTCATGGTCACCATTGACTCCGGTGTTTGTCTTTGTTGCATGGATACGGTTTTACAGGACACGAGCATTAACAAAGAAACCAGCCAGACGGCACACCATTGTACTTTGCGCATGGAACCTCCCTTGGTAGACATTGGATTTTATATATGCTGTAGTATATCATGGACAAAATACCATTGCAAAGCGTTGAAAATGCTGGTAACGCCTGTTCTTTCATGGTAGAATACACTCTGGAGGTACCGTATGTTTGGATATGTCTGCCCCGTAGACAGCATGCTCGACGAGGCGGCTCAAACCGCGTTTCGCGCTTCCTATTGCGGTGTGTGCCGGTGCATGGGTATGATGTCGCGCTTTGCGTTATCCTACGAATGTGCCTTCCTTGCACTAATGTACGACGGGCTGACAACGATGCCATCCTACCAATGCCGTGCATGCCGTGGATTTCCGCTACGCCGCAAGACCATGGCGGTGGGCACCAACCAACGCTACGCGGCCGATGTCAACGCCCTGTTGGCGTATTATAAATTACGCGACGACGTGCGTGACGACGGCGGCATAAAAAGCCGCTCACTATGTTTGCTACTCAAACCGGCTATGCGCAGGGCACAAAGGCATCTTCCGAAAGTGGCATCGCACATCAGGGAGCAAATGGATTTCTTGTACGAACTGGAAAACGCAAAAAGCACCGACATCGAAGCGTTAAGCCATGCGTTTGGCCTGCTTTTGCAAGGCGTAGGTGCGCCGGGATTCGACCGCGACGGTGCACTGGGCCAGTTTTTTTACGATCTTGGGCGTTGGATTTACACAGTGGATGCTCTTTTGGACTATGAGTCGGACAAAAAGGCAAGCCGTTTCAATGCCCTGTCGGGATATGCGAATCTTGCCGAATCGCGCAAAGCCGTTTCCTTCTCGTTGTGGCATACGCTCAGTCAGATGGAATTGTCCCTGCAGGCACTCAATCCAGCGGAGCCGGCGTTGTCGGTCTGCAAACATATTTTGTACGATGTATTGCCAGCGCACACATTGCGTGCGCTTGGTCAAGGCGAAGGAGGTCGGGACTCTGAATCCCTATCAGGTACTGGGCGTTAGCCCCGGAGCAAGCGAAGATGAGATCAAACACGCTTACAGAACGCTTGCAAAAAAATGGCATCCCGATCAGTATGCCAATACCCCGCAATACGATGTGGCGATGGAAAAAATGAAAGAAATCAACACCGCCTACGATGCCCTGACCGGTAAAAATACGGACTTTGGCAGCACCGGCGGTGAATATAACAGTGATTACACGCAGGGCGGCGACGAGCGCGCCACGCGTACCCGCGTACGCATGATGCTCCAAAGGGGTGATTTGCGCACCGCAGAGCAAACACTGTTGCGCCTACAGGAACACAACGCAGAGTGGCATTTTCTGATGGGATTTGTGTTGGCCGGTACGGGCCGATACGATTCCGCGCGCATCCATCTCAATCAGGCGGTGGAGATGGATCCCACAAACAGCGAGTTTCGCAATGCCAGGGACCAGTTTGAAGCACAGAGCACCGGTTTCCGTGGTCGCACCTTCGGCGGAGGCACTCAAAACGATACCTTTTGCCGCATGATGCAATGTATGGCGCTGGGCAGCATCTGCCTGGGCACCGGCGGCATTGGCACTTTATGGCCGCTTCTGTGTTTCTGCCGCTGAGATGAAACACAACTACCATCACCGCCTGATCCTCGTCGGCTGGCTATTCTTTGCAATAACGGTGATCTACATATCCGTATGCATGTGGTTGCCGGCGGTCTTGCAACTGCCCTTGTTGATGCTCAGTTGCGTGTTCACCGTGCCTTTGACCATGGAATTCAGCATTCGTGGAATGATATTTCAGATTTTGGGCGTCAGCATCGTCTGTGCATTCCGGTTTGGCATCGCAATCACCGCACCTTATCTGTTGTTTCTGGGGTACTATCCCCCCGTAAAATTTCTTTTTGAACAACGCGGCGGCGTTGTGGGGTTTTTAAGCAAGTTGATGGTGTACTGCTTTGCGTTTGGTATAACCATACGGCTGTTCCCGGCGCCCTTGTTCACGGCGTATGCCTCTTTACCATGGTTCTTCTTTGTACTGTTGTTGGTTGCATTATTTGTAGTGATGGATATGGTGGTATCAATGTTTGCTGCCGTTTACAATACCACGTTGCGGCGCAAGCTTCTTTAAAACACAAAAAGGCCGAATCGGCCCTTTTTTTATATCCTTTCAACTCCGTATTTCCCGGGTCATTATACTTGAGCCTGCGACCAACCCGCTTAAAGCATGGATAGGTGTTCCATCGCCATGCCAATGATGGCGTTGATATGCCAATCGTCCAACGAATAGAACGTATTCTTCCCGCTTCGCCGCATCTTAACGATGCGTTGGTGATTCAGCACGCGTAGGTGGTTGCTCACGGCGGGCTGGCTTTGCTCCAACAGCGTACACATATCCGATACACACATTTCCCGCACGCTAAGCGCCTGTAAAATGCGCAACCGTGTCCCATCGGAAAAGGCTTTGAAGAAGGTGGCAATGATCAGTGAGGACGGGTAATCCATGATGCAGTTACGCATTTGGCCAATGGTACGTACCATCATCAGTTCGTTTTCAGACGCATCTTCGGGCACCGTTTTTCCATCCGTCTTCAAAGCGTGCCCGTTATCTGCCCCGGCTTTTTCAACCGATATTCCATCGCCGTCCTTGTCGTCCAACCGCTTGTTCTGTTCTATCATTTCGATTTTATTTGTACCGTTTTTATACATATTCTCCTGTTGAGCCACCACGATTCCGCCCTTCGTTGTAGATATCATTATATTATTATATATTTCTTTCATTGGCAATGCTTCCCCGTCACTCTTTTTCAAGCACTCCGTAAGATTTTAATGTTTGCGCAATGGATTGTCGTTTACATTATATGACAGTTTCAATTTGAGCAACAGGATTTAACATACAATATACATGGTGAAATAGCAAGCACCAAAAGAAGGAGCAACAGGCCGGATTACGAGGCATCCTGTTGCTCAGGTGTTTTACACGGCATTTCTCCGTTGATTTGTTGAATAATTTATGAATTCACTTTTTTCAAACACGCCCTGTGTTTGAAAATACACTACGATTTGTTATTGTCCCCACTTCAAAACGATATCAACTGGCAAATTCGGAATCGGCAACTCTTCTTTTTTCGATATGTTACCCCCAATATCGACGTATGCAAGATTTGAAACTTTTAAGACTTTCTTTGATCAGCCCAGCAAATCCGTTCGGATATGCCTTACCATAACACTTTCAGCTTTTGATTCGCGCAAAACAGCCGGGGTATGCCCGCTTTGATAAGCCGCCAACATATGCACGCTGCGCTTGATCAGCAGTAGGTTCACCGAACGCCGTATGCGTCGGCCGCCACACATATCGTTGTCATAGAGGACATGATCCGCCTGCGCACACAGTGATATAAACACGTCGCGATACAGTAGCGATATATCACGGTCCATGGCTGGATGCGTTAGACAAGCGATGAGTCGCAAATTCTTATTCCCAATACTTCTAAGTGCAATGACCCTTTCCGCCACCATCTGATCCACGCCGGGTTCCATGGGACTTAGGAAGTTTCGCATGCCTTGCTCCACCATATCGTCTACCCACATATGTACCAAACGGCGAATCTCAGCGATGCGTATCCCGCTGGGCAGCATATCATAGGGGATAATTTTTGGCGAATACCCGTAGCAACAACACGTATTTAGCGGTCGTATGTGAAGCGCCTGCATCTGTTCCTCCATTGTTCCCATTGGTGTCTCGTTGCCGATGCAGTGCGTGATATAGGTTGTTTCCATGGTTTTCGTTAAAGATAAATTCATATCAAATCTCTTCCTTTGTCAAATTTTAAAGTCGAACAAAATTGTAGCAGAATTTATAGATTAATCCAGTAATTATGTTGCGTAATGGCAAAACAAGTGCTTATCTTTTATATTCTGACATAATTCGACACGGTAATATACGTATTATTGTAAAAACGTATACGTTGCGTCACATGATTGATTGGCAGGCGACGTTGATATCGGTTCATTTATAAACATTCACAATTGTGCAAAACAAAACAGCCTTTGTACAAACGGCAAAGACTGTTTCCGCAAATATACTGCAATGTCACCGCTCAATTCGAGTAAAGATATTCTTGTCCTCCAAAAAAGAAAACCAGTTGCATCGATTGATCCTGTGCGCTTTTGGGTACTTCGATCAACGCGTAGACCGTTCGTGATGCGGCAGGTGCCAAGTCCACATTGGATGAAAATCCTTGTTCGTCCGGGTCCAGCAATACCACAAACCCCGCATAGGGCTTATGATCAATAACTGCATGCACGGCTACAAAGCCGTCGGACGTATAGGAAACACTTTTTTGATTTTGGATCATCACTTGTACTGCAACGTATACGTTGTCCACAGAATCCGGCCGATAATGGTTGTAGGATCCAGACGTATCCGGCGGCACGAGATCTTCGGTAATCAGTACATCCTCAAGCGTCAGTGCCGCAAAGCCGGCTACATCCACCGTTTGGTTCATACCGATTGGGATTCGATTGACCCAAGGATCGCCCATGGTATAGGTAAGTACGTATTTTGCTTCGTCCACCGTCAATGTAACGTTAATTACACCTTCATCCCTTGGTACGGCAACGGCACAATGCAACCGCGCACTTTGTTGCGCGGCGATGTTGGCATACGCATCGATGCTCATGCCCTCATCTCTTTCTGCCGCGTATAGAACGTCCTTATATACATTGCCGTCCGCATCCTCGGCCGTTATGACAATAAAACTGTTGCAGTTTACCTCTTCCGTTCGAAGATTTTTTACATCCAGTACGATATCAATGTACTGTCCGCTCGCCGCAGTGTAACCAGCACTGGATATCGCAGGCCGGATGATGGTAGTGTTCTCCACTTTCACCAGCGTTATTTCCGCCACGTCCTGCACAAGATACTTAGTACCCAATATCAGCGATTCCGGCTGGGCTCCATCGCCGCCAAAGACATGAATGCTGCATCCCATCGTGGCGGTCAGCAACAATATCATAAGGATGCAAACCCACAATCTTTTCCCCATGCTACCATTTCTCCTTTTTCATGTTACATTCAAACAAGCAGACGCATTTCGATAAAATAGTTCTGCATGGCTACATCATCATGTAACTTTCCACGTTACACTAGACCCGCAATATCGATGACTGTTGATAACCATCAGCATATTCGGTTTGTAATTATAGCTTATTATATCCACATTCCCGTGTCAAAGCGTTTTATCGTAGTATTGCCAATCATTTTTGTAACCAGATAGCATTACATATAGTGCGTGTATATTTATGCACTATGTATCCTTTCCCTCTTTCGTGATCCACCGGATCATTGTTGACGCACGCTTGTATCATTGCGCATATAATATAATCAAAGGCCCGGTTGACAGGCCTTTGTCCTTTTGGCTTCGGTGTGTATCTCTCTAAACGTCTTCCTCGCGCAAAACAGCACGTGCCATCAGCACACCCATGGTGGAGGACATCATCAATCCACGCGTCCAACCGCTGGCATCGCCCAGGCAGGAGAGGTTCTTGACGTTGGTATGCATGCTTTGATCCATCAACACACGATTTGAATAGAATTTGATCTCCGGCGCGTACAGCAGTGTTTCGGGGCTGGCAAAGCCAGGAACCACCTTATCCATCGCCTGCATGAAATTCAGTATATTGGTCAGTGTACGGTACGGAAGCGCTGCGGATATATCACCCGCCACCACATCGGACAATGTCGGCACAACGTTAGACCGGTTCAACTCTTTCTCCCAGGTGCGCTTCCCTTCCAGAATATCGCCATACCGCTGCACCAGAATGGAGCCATTGGCCAGCATGTTGGCCATCTTCCCCACCATCTGAGCATACGCAATGGGTTGATCGAAGGGTACTGTAAAATGGTGGGTGCATAAAATCGCAATGTTGGTATTGTCCGACTTTTGCGCCTTATAAGCATGTCCGTTGACTAGCGCCAATCCGTCTTCATAGTTTTCCTGTGCGACATAGCCGCCGGGATTTTGGCAAAACGTGCGTACCTTGTTTTTAAACGGCAACGGGTACCCAATGAGTTTGGATTCGTACAGAAGCTCGTTTACCTCGTCCATGATTTCATTGCGCACCTCTACGCGTACGCCGATGTCCACGTTGCCAGCCTCGCGCGCCACACCGTGTTTGCGACATTGTTCGTCCAGCCAGTTGGCGCCAACACGCCCGGGGGTCACGATGGTTCGCTTTGCCCGGATCTCCTGTTGGCCGTCACGGGTTTGAATCACCGCGCCCAAGCAAACGCCGTCGTTCACCACAAGATCGCGTGCGGTGGCATGGAACAGGATATCCACACCTCTCTCCAACAGATAATCCTGCAGCTTCTGATAGATTTTCCGTGCATTCTCAGTACCAAGATGCCGAATGGGACAATCCACCAGTTTCAGTCCGCTTGCAATGGCCCGGCGCCTGATATCCTTGATACGGCCCGGCTGCTCTAGTCCCTCCACATGTTCATCCGCTCCGAAGCCTAAATAGATGCTGTCCGTATAGGGAATCAGCTTTTCAATCGTATCCTTACCCACAAGTTGCGGCAGATCACCCCCTACCTCATAGGACAGGGACAGCTTTCCATCGGAAAATGCACCGGCGCCAGAAAATCCCGCTGTGATGTAGCAGGGGGTGCAGTGCGCACATTTGCCTGTCTCCTGCTTGGGGCATCGGCGCGATTCAAGTGGCGCGCCCTGCTCGACGATGAGGATATGCCTTTGACGTCCCTTTTTCATCAGTTCGTAAGCCGTAAAGATACCTGACGGTCCTGCGCCTATGATGAGAATATCCACCTGTTTCATACAAACACCTTATCCTTATCTGCGCCCGCTGGGCCGCCGTTGCTGTTTTGTTTACAACTGAATATCAAAATCCTTCGCTACGTATGAGACGAGACAATGCAAATTCCCGAAGCCCTTGTCAGATCTTACCGGCCGCATCCTCCTGTTCATCCGACTTCTCTTTACGCGGTACCAACATCAGGTATTCCCCCAATTCCACAAAACCGATATGATGGTAGATGCGCCCCGCCCCCGGATTGTCATAAAACAGGCACAAAAACGACAATCCACTTTCAAATGAAGTTTTGCATAGTGTTTGCATCACCGCGCTTGCAAAACCCTGGCGCCGGTAATCCGGATGCGTTCCGACACCCACAACCATGGCGCTCCGGCTGTTACGTGCGGTGATTTGCGCATAGCTGACCATATCGTCGCCAATGAATGCGCCAAATCCCATGCCGCCTCGCTGCAATTCACGCGCCATTCTGACACTCTGCGCCGATTCGCGTCCTTTATACATGTGCGAGTATTCGTCGATGGCACAAAACAACTTCACTACTTTATCCGTTTCATGCGGCTGAATACGGCGAATGTCGGCATTATGCGGCCTCGCATTCTGAATAAGGCTTGCATCGCATCGGGAAAGCAGCGTCATCCGCGGTTTCCTGTCGGGAAAATACGAGACCAGCTTATTCACGATGTTCCCCTTACCGCTGACTATTTCGTACGGCTGCTCTTTGATATAATCCGCTACGGCTGCGGCATCATAGTCCTCTTGTTTCGCATAGACCACAAAACTCTCATGATAACGCAACACCAGGCTATCCCATTCGCCGTGACATTCGTGCACGGCCACGCTGATATGTTCATCGCTGAGTCCGTAATTCTCCACGTCGCCAATGATGAACAGGTTATAGGCCTCCTCGTCCTGCAAATAACACAACAACGCTTCTCTGTCCGCCTCATGCAATTGCCGCAACCCGTTTGCCCCCTCCTGTACGCTATTTGTACTCTGCACTTATTGCTGTGGCTTTTTAGCGATTCCTCTTTTCTTTGAGTTCTCGAAACATACGCTTCATCTCGCTCATACTGCCAAACATGTTTTCCATTTTTGCATGTTCCCGCGCTCTGGCATCCAGCCCCTGGTATCCCATTTCCCGTTGCAGTTTACGGTAATTGCCAAGCCTATCCTCGTTAAGCATTCCTTTGCCAAGCGCATCCCGCACCGCGCAACCCGGTTCATTTGTGTGGGAGCAATCGCGAAAACGGCATTTGGTTGCCAGCAGTTCAATGTCCGCAAATCCCGATGCAAGATCCGCTCCGTCCGGCTCCAGTGCACGCATACCCGGCGTATCGATGACGATACCTCCACCCGGCAAGATCAGCATCTGCCGGCTCGTCGTGGTATGTCTGCCCCGGTCGTCGCTGCCAAGTCCGCTGGTAGGCAATATCTCTTTACCCATGAGCGCATTGATCAGCGTAGATTTGCCGACGCCGGATGAACCCACAAAGGCCATTGTTTTTCCCTTTAAAATGTATTTTTGCAGCACTTGTGCAGCATGATGCAGCGTGGATACCGCTATAACGTCCACGCCTGGCGCCGAGGCTTCGGCCTGTTTAATATAAGCGTCCACATCATGGCACAGATCCGCCTTGGTAAGAACAACCACCGGCACTGCGCCGCTGCTCCATACAGTTGTGACATACCGTTCAAGCCGCCTAAGATTGTAATCCCGATTCAGCGACATACAGATCAGCACCGTATCGATGTTGGCCGCGATGATTTGCGATGTTCCGCTTGTTCCGGCGGCCTTGCGGACAAATGCGCTTTTGCGTGGTAGTACGCGATGAATAACGGCTGGTCCGTCTCCGCTGCGTGCAGCAATCAACACCACATCCCCCACTGTAGGAAACGCGGTGTTGTCCGAGGCTTCATAGGCAAAACGTCCAGATACGCTGGCCGTTACAACACCGCTTTGACAGCCGACATGATAGATGGTCTGATGCTGAGCACATACCCTGGCCAATTCCAGCCCTTCCGGCCTTTCGCCGGTAAACTCATCGGTTATGCCATAGCGCAGCAACCAATGCTCTTCCATATTTACACCTTTTCCTTACTCATCAATCATCTTCCTAAATCATCCCAAATCAGCGCATTTGCATTGCTTTGGCTGCAAGATAATGATCGCGGCACATATCCATAAGGTTATGCCGCGCCGTGAACCCCAGCTCTGCCTCCGCTTTTTGTACATCGGCATAGCATATGGCGATATCTCCTTCGCGGCGCGGCGAAAATTCAAAGGGGATTGTAACGCCCGTTGATTTCTCGAATGCATCGATTACCTCCAACACGGTTTGCCCACGTCCCGTACCAAGGTTGTACACCTGAACACCCTGTGCAAGGTGCTCAAGCGCCAAAACATGTCCGTCCGCCACATCGCATACGTGAATATAATCGCGTTCACACGTGCCGTCACGGGTTGGATAATCGTTTCCAAAAACATAGAGCTTCTCGCGTTGACCCAACGCCACCTGCACCACAAAGGGCAACAGGTTGTTGGGGATACCGACGGGATTTTCACCTAAAAGACCGCTCTTATGTGCGCCCAGCGGATTGAAATAGCGCAAGACCGCCACATGCAGAGGCGGTACAGATACCTCGCTCAATCCGCCGTTCCACCCTTTGCCCGCTGTGGCCGCGTCAAGCAGTACGCGCTCGCACATGACCTTGCTCCATCCGTAAGGGTTGCATCCGTACGTGGGCATGGTCTCCATAAACGGCGGCATCTCGTCGCCATATACGGTTGCGGAAGAGCTGAATATGATGCGGTACACACCGCTGTTTGCCATCGCCCTGATCACGGACAAGAGACCGCCTACGTTGTTTTCATAATACCGAACGGGCTGTTGAACGCTCTCGCCCACCGCTTTCTTGGCCGCAAAATGTAGGACGGCATCCACCTTGTAACGAAGCATTGTTTCACAAAGTTCCACCGTATCACACACATCGCCGGTTCGAAGCGCCAAACGATCCGCGCCATTGGCATTAAGACCGGCCGCTTCGCGGATGCGGTCCAAAGCAGACACATCGGAATTGGATGTATCGTCAACAATCACCACGCCATGCCCCGCATTGAGCAGCGCCACGCATGTATGGCTGCCGATATACCCCAGTCCGCCCGTTACAAGTATGTTCATAAACGATTCCCTCTTTCGTATTTTTTACTGTGTAATCTTTTGGATCGTTCGACCAGTTGATCCACCCTTATCATTTATTTTACGGATTTTTTTGTATATCATCGCTGTCATAGGCATCATAGGCCTGCTCCAGCAGAATCTTGTTATGCCTGCGTGAATTTTGCGCATGCCGTCCGGAGGTAGCATATACCATCGAATCCGGTGTGGTTTTGGCTCCTGCCTGCGTATTTGTTTTGATACGGCTGTAACGCCTTCGTTTTCCGGTGGGCTGTGGAACTGTCGGCGGAATCACCTCTTCAATACCCTGTGTGCTATCCCGCATAAACAGGATGCGCGCGGTGGACAGGATCAGTTGCATGTCCAGCATCAACGAATAGTGCGCGATATAATACACGTCCATTTTGACTTTCTCTTCAAACGGTGTGTTATAGCGTCCGAAAACCTGCGCATATCCCGTCAGACCTGCTTTAACCTTAAGCCGGTAGCGGAACGAAGGCATATTGTCAATAAATTGGTCCATGATCTCAGGACGCTCCGGTCGAGGACCGACAACGCTCATATCACCTTTGAGAATATTCCACAGTTGCGGCAACTCGTCGATGCGCAGTCGGCGGATCACCCGCCCGACCGGCGTTATACGTTCGTCATGTCGGCATGCCAGTACAGCTTTGCCGTCCTTTTCCGCATCTTTGACCATGGATCGGAATTTATAAAGCGTAAATTCTATGCCGTCCTTTGTCACCCTTGTCTGCCGATAGAATATGGAACCTTTGCTCGTACATTTGATCATCAGTGCCGTTAGGATCAACAACGGCGACAACACAATCAGTCCAAACGCAGAGGTGAAAATATCCAACGTGCGTTTCACAATTGCCTGTTCGCTGGTCATGCCACGGTTTTTGCACATAAACACCATGCTATCGCTGATCTGAGTCAAGTGCGCCTCGTGCAGCAGGACGTCCTGCAAGTTAGGCACGATGAACAATCGTTTATTGTTTTCAAAACAGTAGCTGGTCAATCCGTCCCGCAGTTGCTTATCGATGTCGCCCAACAGCACCGCCGGCACACCGTCGATGGCGTTTTTGATGGCCGTCTCGCCCATGGAGGACGACAGAATTTCACTTAAAACAAACCTCTGTTTGTTTTCCGCAAAGCGCTGTATCATTTTGATTTCCGCACGCGTTCCGTGACATATCGCCAATAGACGGCGAGGCGGGCTGATGGAAAAATAAACTGCGTTAGCAAACACGTACATGCCCATCGATGCCACGCATTGCACTAGCCAAAGAAGCGCGAACCGACCTGGCATCAAAACGTCAAATATCAGCCAGATTTGTAAAACCGCCACAGCATTGGTAAAAAATAATGCTGCGCAGAATGACCACAGCATTGTCCTGAGCCGATAGACCCCGATTTGATAACAACCGAAAGATACGCTCAAAAGGCCGAGCACCAGTGCATAGATTGCGCACCATACCGCCTGCCCTCCGCCTTTCGGCATCAAAAAAGCGATGAAGAACCAAATCGGAACACTGAATACGGCCATTTTGGTAACGAACATAATCGTTTTGTGAAAGGGCGTTTTCCGCCTGTTCTCATCCATGCTCATATTGTATCGCAATCGCTATATGTTTTCAAATCTTAGTATGTAAACATTTAGAAATCCGATGCGTTTTTCATAGTTCTGACAACTTTCGTCGATGATTTTGCCAAATTCATGGAGTAATGGCATTGTTAGTTATGTCCGATTGTTTTATACCTATGCGTTATTCCGCGCGTTTGTGCACGAAATGAACCTGCATTTATTGCCAATAACCAGCACAAGCTATTAGAAAGAATGCACTACCTGTATACTTTGTGCATGGCTAGCATACGATCCGCAGCATGATTTGCTCAAATAATATCAATTGGGATACACTCAATCATTTGATTTAGTAAACATAACCGTTATTTACATGGATGTATGGATACACCCATGTAATTAAAATAAACGATCATTGCCTCTACATATCCATGAGCTCATCTTGTCAAATTCCTAGTGCTTATACAAAAATGCTCTATAAACATAGAAAAACACCGCCGAAGCGGTTTTTTACCGAGTATGTGCTTCAACCATCGCCGCGCAACAGGTTTTCGCTGTAATCATGCAAACTCTCAAATGAGTTGATATTATGCGCACGATCCTGCATCATTTCTTTAACATAGCCCGGGAGCGAGTCAAAATACTGTTGCGCCTGTGGTTCAGCGGACAACAGCGCGCCCAGACCCCCATATGTTTTGCCCATGTTTGTCACCCCATTTCAAGTATAGGCTGTACAGCAAAATTGTCCTCATACTGGCAATGCTTTCCTTGTCGCACATTTTAGTTGATTTGCAATGGCAAATCATGTCACACATGTTCTGTTTTTACGGCGGGCAATCTATTTTTGTCGCAACCGCGGCAAGGAGGGACAGACATGCAGAGTAAAAAGTGCAACAGGTCCATTGGCTGCACCGTTGAGTCTTGCCGTCATCACAACGGCCAGCAGAACTATTGCTCGTTGGACAGCATTCAGGTCGGGACCCATGAGAGGAATCCCAAAACGCCACAGTGTGTGGATTGTCAATCCTTTGAAAGTATACGCTGACGGCATGCGCCGAGAAACCCTCTTTTTTAAGGGGGTCTCGGTTATTTTACCGTCTTCATTTTTTAGTCTCTTATATGGCTATTTACGTTACTTCTTCAAGTAGATCGGTGTATGAAGATACCAAATGAGAATGCGTTCGACGGCTTGACGATTCCATGGTTTTGGATAATACTATAGCCGTGCTGTATAAATCTCTTCTTTACTATGTAATTTGTAAATAATGCATGTCTGCAAAGCATCCATTACCATTACGGCTATAAATGAGGTATTCCATGGCCAATTGTCCTTCATCACAAAACTGTCTCTGTCCAAATAAGAGCTGTCCCAACAACGGAATTTGCTGCGCCTGCATCAAGAAACATCGCGAAACGGACAGCTTGCCCTATTGTCTGTTTCCAGACAATGACGGAGATCAACACACCGTCTTTTATTATCAAAAGCTCAAAGAGCGTTTTGAAGGCCCTGATTCCAAATCTTAATATATTGCTTGAATAGAAAAACAAAAAAGCGGTGATACACCGCTTTTTTATTACATTCTATAAGACTATTCTCCGCTTGCCACAGCCCAGAAATACAAGGATGCCACGGTACCGTATGGGGATACGCGCGTTTTGAGCGATTGAATAAATGCCGGTGTCAGTGCATCCAAGCCATATACCCACTTTATACCGCGCACAATGCCCACATCACGTTCGCTCAAAACATCCGGCCGGCCAAGTGAGAATATCATCATCATTTCCGCCGTCCATTCGCCTACGCCATAGAGTGCGCACAGGCTTTCTTTAACCTTTTCATCGCTCATGGTATCAAGGGCTTTGATATCAAGTGCCCCGCTTACCACCGCTTGCGCAGCGCCCCGAATATACAACGCCTTGCGTCCGCTTAGGCCGAGCTCTCGAAGTGCGCTCTCATCCATGGCTGAAAGGACTTTTGCATTGATTTCCGTAGCGTCATACAACCGATTCCAGATAGCTTGGGCGGCCTTTGTGGATATCTGCTGTGCTACCAGCGAATGCACCAACGACACAAATACGTTGGGGGTACGCTCACGCCGGATGGGACCGATGCGTTCAATCGCGGATTTGAGCATTGCATCGCGCTTACACAGCGTTTGGATCGCTTCCTTTGAATACTCAACGTATGGCATGATCATGCTCCAGATCAAGCAACGCTTTTTTGTAGCGAAGACCGGGGGCAAACCCGCCCAATCCGCCGTTTTTTTGCACCACGCGATGGCACGGCACTACGATGGGCAGCGGATTTCTGTGGTTTGCCATCCCAACGGCGCGACATGCGCGTGGTCGGCCTACCGAAATGGCGACGTCCTCGTAACTCACCGTTTTGCCGTAAGGAATGGCGATCAGCGCATGGTATACCTGCTGTTCAAACGGCGTGCCTTCAATGCACAACGGCAGTGAAAACTGCTTTCGCTTGCCGTTGAGGTAATCATGCAACTGCAAAAATGCTTCGGCCAGAAGCGGTGTTTTGCTCTTATGGCCTTCCCCCGCTATACAACCCCAATACAACGCACAGAGTTGTTCGCCGTCGCTTTGTATGGTGATGTCGCCCAACAGATCCGTATGCTCCGTCCAGTAAGTCAGCATGCCATCCCTCCTCAGCAAAAAAGTATATCAGATCATACATCGAATTGCACATCCACGCGCCGTTTTCGAAGGCGCATGTCAAGGGATACAAACGCGATGTCTATCTCCTGTCCAACAGCTTGCAGAATGTGTTCTTTTGTCTGCGTTTCACTGCCCGGTACGCAATCAACTAAAAGCTGTATATTCCTGCCTCTTTGCACGGCTTGCATATCGTACACCGTTTCGACGGAGAACACGGCCTCATCCAATTTTGGCATGGACAACATACCATCGTCGCCAATGCGGCCCATCACCTTATCCAGCGTCAATAGTGGAGCGCCGCAATCGCAGGAGATCGTGTTCATTCGCGCGATATCGCCCGTTCTGTACCGGATCAACGGCATCGCACGATGTGCCAGTGTGGTCAGCACAACTTCTCCCGTTTCCCCCGTTGCGAGGGGTTTATGCGTATCCACATCCAATATTTCGCACAGGTATTCGGCATCGCGTAGATGATAACCTTGCGTACAAAGGCACTGCACGCCCAATCCGTATCCTGTTTCCGTCAAGCCATAGTGCGTTAATACGCGGCAATGCCACAGCGTTTCAATGCCAAATATGACGCTTTGCGGCACATAGTCCGCACTCAGCAATACGGTTTTGGGGCGAAGTTTCGGATGCTTTCGCGCCAAACGCAGCGTCGGTACCGGCAATCCTACGATACAATCCGCGTTTTTCAGCACTTGGCCCACCGTATCGTCAAACGGAAAAAGCACGGATGCCGAAACATCGATTCCCGCCAGTCCCTTTTGTAATAGATCACCGATGGTGTGCGGTTCGGTTCCTCGCATTAATACGGCAACGTGTTGACCTGCGTCCACCATGGTGGACATACCGTGCTCGAAAAACGCCGTCGTTGCGGCCAAATCGTTCTGGGAAAACAGGACCCGTTTTGGTGCAACCGTGCCGGATGTCGATATCGTGATGACACGTGCAATCTCCCGTGCGGGGACGCACAGTAATGAAAAGGCATCGGTCAGATTCTTGTCAGTCATGGTTGGTACCGTGTCCCAAGTTTGTGCGGTCAGCACCAATTCGTCAACATCGGCCAATTGCGCGGCGTAAAATAAGCTGCTTGTTTTGGCACGGCACAGCGCCTCAATCGCCCGTTTAAGCTGCCATGCATATAAGCGTTTTGGATCCTGTGCCGCTTCTCCTACAAGCGTTTTGGTATACGCTGCCATCGGTGTAATCATATCTTAACCCTTCTTTGCAACCAAAATATAATACCCGGCCTTTGCCCGCCGTATCCTTTCACGATCCCCGAGGCTTTGATACAATGCATTGGCACCGTTTTCAAGCAGCATCTGCCCCATCATCGCTCGAAGTGCTTCACTTTGATCTTCAAATAACTGGATCGAAAATACGGTGAACATATGTAATATCTCATCCTTTGTATACAGATGGCACCCCATATCTTGCATTCGGGCAGATTGTGCACGAGCATACATGTCGCTAATAACCAACATACCGTCGCGTTTCAATATGCGTGCACATTCATGAAGAACCGTTGTTACATCATACATCAGCGACAGCGTACATTCCATTATAATGCCGTCCATCGATTCATTTTCGAAAGGAAGCTTATGGGCATCTTTGCATATGAAATTACCGTATGGCGTTTTTGCTTTTTCGATCACATCCGCGTCATTGTCCACACCAACTGCCATCACCCCATATTCGTCCATGAGCAATCGAACCGTTTCACCATGCCCACAGCCGATATCCAACCAAGTTCCTCTCACCGGAGCGCACGCTGACATCATACGCTTTGTCAGCGCCAATCCTCCCGGATGTTTGCTATTTGCTTCATTTGTGTATACGTTCATCAATACTCCCTATGCCCATCTTTGATGAGTCTGTATCTATATGTATACCTAATTTTATCATAAGTATACTTATGGGGTTGATCCAAATTCATTCCCTTCATACTCATCCGTCAGTTTTTCTAAACGATCTGTTGTATGTCACATCTATGTAATGTATTGTTGTGTATAATCTTTTATTATCCTTATCTTCTACACAATTACGCACTTCCGCATGTATTATTTCTTTTTTTAGAAGATTTTTTCTTCAATTGTAATTCGGGTAATTCTTCTCTGGTATTATCGGGTCGCCCAGTATGTATACTTTCAATAGCGTATTGGTTGTTATTTCATTTCCATGTTGTACGTTATCAACACCAAGTGATTTTTGCATATGTTACCCCTACATATTATCTTGTATACATTTATAGATAGTACTTACAAAACGGAATAAGGGCGCCTTCGTGATATACATGCAGGCTACATCGCTTCAGCCGTTCCAAATCAAGGTTTCCCGCATCCTGGAACGCCATTGCCGTCACGGTAAATCCGTGCGAGCGTACTCTTTTCAAAAAAACATCCATGTTCGTCATATCGATCCTCGCTCGTCCCCTCCCCTGTTGCTCAACGCTTCCCAATCCATCCATATCTTCTTCATCATCATCGGTACGCACATAGGCGCCAACAACATTTTCACAACAGCAGTCCGCGGATTCACCAACCATTTTTACCGGCTCGTACTGCGCACATATTCCCGTATATGCACTTCGGCTCTCGTTTGGGATTGCATTGGAAGTATCCACTTTGCTGTTCGCTTCCAAATTCCCCTTGGATACAGCAGCTCTTTCGTCCAGTATGCCTGCGCACTCGACCTGTACGGCCTCTTGTCCTCGCCTCGAAGGTTCGCAACCTCCGCTCCGCTCTCCCGTCCACTGGACACAATCAACTCCGATTCCCGCTTGTCCACCAGACGCACTTCGATCCCACCGTCGTGCTACAAAGGAACGATTCTGCGCTGCCGTTGCAATTTTTGCACCTTTGTGTTCGCTCAGCAATGGATAAAGCGTTCCATCAGGCTGTACTACATAGTCTCCGTGAAAGCCACACAGTGGATGGTCACAGCGCGACGGATACAGTGTACCTGCCGGCAGCACATCCGCCGCCTGTATATCGACGTCATGCAACAACTGGTCCAGCGTGTAGCGCATATCGTCCGTCGGCTGTTTTGGCGTGCGTCCAAAATAACTGACGGGTTGGAAATGCACGCCACGCACATGAGGGGATCGTTCTGTGGCAAATCGAAGTATATCCCCAATTTGGCCATCGTTCACACCCGGCACGATGGTAGGCACCAATGTTATCCCGATATGGAGTGCGCCGCAATTTTCGATTGCTTTGCATTTTAAATCCAAAAGATCCTGCCCGCGCAGTGCACGGTAGACCGAATCGTCCACTCCGTCAAACTGCATGAACACGAATGACAAGCCCGCATCCTTGAGCCTTTTTACATAGTCCAAATCTTCGCCAAGGCGTACGCCGTTTGAATTCAGCTGTACATACCGGCATCCTGCTTCCCTGGCGGTATATACGATATCCGGCAAATCATCGCGTACGGTGGGCTCCCCGCCGGACAGTTGCACCAGCGTCTGACCCTTTATTGCCAGCCTATGTAAATCGCGCACGATATCAGAAAACGGCCGGTCGTTCCCTTCTCCACCGTGTGCAAAACAGAACGGGCAATTCAGATTGCACCTACGCGTTACCTCCAAAAGTACGCAGCATGTGCCATTTTGGTGATTCGCGCACAACCCACACGCGTTTGGGCAATCGTCTTCCCCACCCTCAATTGAAATCTCATCAGCCAGACTGCGCCAGGAGTCCATATCCCTAAGTCCACGCCAGACCACCGTTGAAAACGATGCGTGTTCGGGACAGGACTTCTCCATATAGATCAAACCATCGCGTTGTACATGACAGGCTTCGATTCTTTTGCGGCAGATCGGGCAAACGCTGTACGTATGCCTTAGAATCCTTCGATCGTTCATTTATCCTCAAGCTCCGTTTCCACGTCCGCCATTTTGCCGCGCGCCAACTCTTCGTCGATAAAAACCTGTCCGCACTTGGGACACCTTGGCAAATCGGTATGGAATGTATGCCCCATGTAGTTGAACGTCGTATGTGCGTTTTCAAGCTTCGCCTTGCATTTATCGCAGATCAACTCCCGTTGCATCATTCGTCCTCCTGTATTTGCATGCGGTGCGCATAAGTGTTGATCAACACAAAACCCTCTTCGCATGGCGCATATTCAACCCAGAACGTCATATACCCGATGCGGTGATGTCCGATACGGTATCCAGTCTTTGAATCGCTCAGCTTTGCACCCGATTTTTCACAGTACGCAATGGTCTGCTCTATGTCCTCTTTAAGAATATAATCCTGCTGCATCTTGTGCATCAGTTCATCGTTGATCATCACATAAACGGGTGGTTTTTGCATATCTATCGCCTCTTTATTAAAAACTGCCAACATGGATTGTTTCAGATTTTCCCGGTTCTCCCGCCGCTTTGTCCATGTGGGCGGCTTTCGTTTTGCGTCATTTAATCCAAACACAACGTCCAGCACGTGCATGGCCCCTTTATCCTGCGCCGCGAACGTATCGCGGCAGTTGGTACAATAGGTAACATAGGGATGAGGGGATTGTCTGATCCGGTCGTCCACCATGTATTTTGCCATACCCGGATTGGCGATCATCATCTGACCGCCGTAACCGCAGCACTGGGCATTTTCTTTTTCATAGGGCAATGGCACCAACGTATGGCCGCTGTCCGTCAAAAGCTTCCGTACCGCATCCTGCACCTCGCCTTCGTGGCGGCTGCTGCAAGGATCAAATACGCTGACCGTCTGCCCACTGCCCCGTTTCCCCGCTTTTTGCCCCAGTAGCGGGTAGACAAATTCGCCATGGATCTGCGGTAGGAACTCCTTGAACAATTTCTTGCATGTGGGGCATGTGAACAGCAGCGTCGGTTTTCCCATCGCCTCCCAATTGTTTTTAATCCGTTCGATACTTTCCTCATGCAGCACCTCCTGCCCCGCCCAGTACGCCGGAGCACCGCAGCAGTCAAGTATCAAGCCTGTGTCTGGACGATCTTCAAGCAGCGTTTCATATGTGCTCTGCACATAACGCGCATCGCTCGCGCCCAGTTGGCAACCGGGAAAAAACGCATACCCAACACTTGTTTTTCCCTCCGGCATCGCGCAAAGGCCAGCGCGTTCGCCGTTGGCATGCGCCATGTCCTGAAGCCAGAACGCGGACCACACCTTGGGAATATCCCCCATGCGCTCCATTTCGCGGCGGCTATCGAGCAAAAATGTCTGCATGTCAATGTGCTTTGGACAAATCTCACTGCAGATCCCGCATTGCGTGCAGCTACCGATGAGTCTTGTTGCCAAACGGTGCCCGAACATGACGGTCGGATATACGGTAACTTCGACTTCTTCAGCAATCCTCCCCGGATATTTGTCATAATATGCCATCAAATCACATGAACGCTGGCAGATGTCACAGTCGCATTTGAGGCAGCGCTCCGCCTCCAAAATCATCTCATTTTTCGTGTATAAATTACCTTGTGGCAATGTCATCGGTGTCTTTATAAGTTTGGACTCGTCAATGTACAACAAAGTGCTGTTTTCTTTGTTCTGCGGCGCAACCATCGTGCCCACTTTGAAAAACACATCGATCGCTTGCGCTGCCAAAAGCCCGTGGGATAGAGCCCTCATTGAATCGGCTCCCGTCATGGATCCGCCCATTAGAACGTTCGATTTACCAAGAACAAGATTCCCGTCGCATGTATGCAACAGACCAAAATCCTCACCACCCCATCCCGTAGCCACATAGAATACGTCCGCGGGAAGATCCAAGTTTTTAATTTCTACGTTGAGATTGGACGAATAATGCACAGTTTGAAACTGTGTCTCAAAATCCAGTCGAAGGATCTCTTTAGGCAGAAGTTCATTCAAGTGTCCGCCAATATGATCGCATCGTTCATAGACCGTGACATCGTAATTCATCATGCCCAGCCTGAGCGCACAGGCAAGGCCACTGATGCCCGCGCCAATGACGGCAATGCGGCCTGGTTTTTTGGGCACATTGTATCTGGTCGACTTTTTGTTGCGCGCCTGTTCGCATACCGCCTGTTCCAGCGCATGCAGTTGTATTGCATCATCAGTCGTTGTCCGTATGCAGGCCTGCTGACACGGCGCAGAGCATAGCTGCGACACGATGAACGGAAACGCAACCGCGTCGCGAAATATACGGTATGCCGCATCCATACGGCCCCGCCCGATGCGCGTAAGAAAATTTCGAACATCCAAATCAAACGGACAGGCCGCGGTACAGAATGCCGGTTGTCCGTGTAAGCATCTTTGTATCTGTTTTTTGCCTTGTTCCAAATAAATTCCCCCATATGAACGCCGGGCTTTTATGAAAAAGCCCGGTGTTAGTTCAAATGTGTTTTGAAGGGCAATCCGAGCCAATCTGCCCGGATTACCCTTGCGTTTAACCTGCTACGATCTCTTCTTTGTTATCGCCGGCACTTCGTGAGCCGCCTACCTTTACAGGGTTGGCGATGATATCATCCATCTCATCCTCAAAGTCGGAACCCAAGAAGTACGGATCAGGAGGGGTTATCTTCTCGCCTTTTGCAACTTTCTCCAAACCCGCCTTTACCTTATCCGGTGACGCAGGCAACTCGTAGATGCGTACGCCGCAGGCGTCGTTGATGGCGTTAATAACCGCCATATGCCCGCTGGACTGGAACAGCTCCGAGCATCCGGTAGACCCGTACGGTCCGATGGGCCGGTAGGTCTCAATATACTCGGAAATGAACTTGTCGGGAATGTCCACAATCTGCGGAATGCCTGCGCCAAAGATGTTGGCATGCTTCTTCACGTCGTCATAATTCTCAGACAGCGCAAAGCCAATGCTGTGCGAAAGGCCGCCGAAAGCCTGACCGTCCACGGAGACCTTGTTGCCGATTTTGCCGACGTCAGATACGGATGTGTAGCCAATCACCTTGGTCTTGCCCGTGCCAACGTCCACTTCGACCTCCGCCATAAAGACGGCGTACATGTAAGCGGGAATCGGATCACCCACGCCGGTGTTGGGATCGTACTCCACCAGATCATCGAACACCGTGTTCTCGTGCGTTCCCTCGTAGTAAGTCTCAATTCCCTCTGCCACCATCTCGTCATAGATGCGGTAGGTGCCATCCGGCTTTCTCATCGCATTGAGCAGCTTTTCACCCGCAACTTTTGCGGCAAATCCGTTCATCATATGAGATCGGCTGCCCGCAGCCGCACCGCTGTTTGGATACTGCGAATCGTTCTGCTTGATCTTCACCTGGTTGTAGCGCAAGCCGAGCGGTTTTAAAGCTTCCAGCGTAAACATGACCGAGCCAACGTCGCCGCCCTGCCCGATATCCTCCCATGTGTTGTACTGTGTGACGGTACCATCCGGGTTCAATTCCAACGCCACGGTAGCACTATCCCTCCTGCCGCCGGTGCAGTTGTAGCTGCCAAGCGCTATGCCAACACCGCGTCGAACTTCCGGCGTGTCAGCGGATTTCGCTTCTGCAACCGCCTTTTCATAGTAGGGGCGCATCTTATCCATTAACGCTTCCATTGGATATTGCCTGTACGGATAGCTGTTGGGTGTGGTGTCCCCGGGGCGTGCGATGTTGATGTAACGGAACTCGAACGGATCAATGCCCGCCTTTTCCGCCAGCATATCGACAATGCCCTCGGACGCTGTAGTTGTCTGCGGGGCGCCGAATCCACGATAGGCCACCCCGAAGTTATGGTTCGTGATGGCAATGCGCACCAGTCCTTTGATATTGGGGATGGCATATGGCCAACCCATATAGCGGATAAAGCGGCTTATAATAACCTCGCCGCCGTCGGAATACGCGCCCTGGTCCACGCCGAAGTCGTATGTCATGCCCGTGATTTTGCCTTTTTCATCGCAGGCCAGGCTGGCGTTGGAATAAGACGGGCGGCGTTTACCGCTGAAATGCTGGTGCTCTTCGTATGACATGGACAGCGAAACGGGACGGTCTGTTGCCATGGTGCAGACGGCAGCGATCGCATAGGAACCAGCGTTCATCGACCATCCGAAGCTGCCGCCCGTCGGGTTCATGATGATATGAATCTTTTCAGACTCGATGCCGATGCCCCTGGCTATGGAGCTTATCGAGCCGTAAATATTCTGGGCTTTGCACTGTATGGTCAGCATTCCGTCGTCGCCCCAGTACGACTGCACGATATCACCCTCCAGCGAAAGGTGCGGCTCACGGGTGGAATAGAAACTGCCGCTTACCGAATACGCCGATTCTTCGATGATCTCTTCCATCTGCTCGTAATCACCCTTGAGCAGCGGCTGCTTCATGAACAGGTTGGGAGTATCCTCGTGTATGCGCATTGCGTTGGGCATAACAGCATCCAGGAAGTTGAGATACTCCGGCAACGGCTCAAGGTCTACCTTGACTTTGGCTGCTGCGGCACGCGCGTGTTCACGGGTATCCGCCAGCACGACGCCCACCGCATCTCCGTAGCGAAAGATTTTGTCTCCATGGATAATCGGTCGGTTTGGATTGACAACGGTGGTACGCGGATGGTTATTCATGGCCGCCGTATAATTGGTCCCCTTGACATCCTTGGCCGTAATCAACCGCACAAAGCCGGGCATTTTTTCCGCTTCGCCAGCGTCAATACCCAATATCTTCGCGTGATGATATACTTTGGGCTGCACCAGGGCGGCGTGTAGCGTGCCTTCCGGCATTTTTTGGGAAACGTCGTCACCATAGTCCGCCAATCCGCATACCTTCGCCAACGCTGCCGGGCGCGGAACGCCCTTACCATAGTACTCTTTATCTTCCGGATCCTCGAATTGAATGTCCTTCATCGTCGCATCGCCGCGTACGACCTTGGCGGCTGCCATCACGGCATCCACCAACGGCTTATAGCCCGTGCAGCGGCAGACGTTATGGTGATCTTGGAACCACTGGCGCACCTCTTCGCGCGTTGGGTTCTGGTTCTCCTGCAACAGTCCGTAGGCCGATACAATAAACCCGGGTGTGCAGAATCCACACTGTACGCCGCCGTAGGTGATCCAGGCCTGCTGCAGCGGATGCAGATTGTTCGGTGTTCCAATGCCTTCAATGGTGGTGACCGTGCTGTATTCATCAATGGTTTTGATCTTGCGCGTACATGAGCGCACAACCTTGCCATTGAGAATGATAGAACAGGCGCCACAGACGCCAATGCCACAGCCCACCTTGGTGCCGGTAAGTCCCAGCCTGCGGATGACTTCGGCCAGCGAATCCTTCTCCGGATCACAGATAAACATGCGATCCACGCCGTTGATGTTCAGCCACATCTTCTTGAGTGGTAATTCCATCGTACAATCCCTCCTTTTATCTCAAGCCGAACCAAAGATTTCGGCTTTCGGTCCCACTGTACGCACCGGTCAAATCGCCCTGGTCTGAGGGCATGTTGCCGGTATTCGAACGAACAAAGCGATTTTATCAGTCAGTTAGGCGTTTTTTTGCCTTTTGTACCATAAACTCATATTGCTCTGCCGTATCCATATCCCACAATACCGCTTCATCGGTTATCGGAACCGATACAATATCTGCCGCGTGGCGCTGCATAAGCGTGCGCATGCCCTGTGGAAATTCACCGCCTAATAACTCGTTTTTATACTGCATGGATATCAGGCACGGATGGCCTGGCCTCCCATTGAAGGTTGGGCGCACGATGGGCGCGCCGGTTTTTTCGTGTTCAGTTATCACGTCACGCACGGTATCGGGACTAACCAGCGGACAATCTCCCGGCATCATCAGAAATGCCGTGATATCATCGCCCATGGCGCATATACCAGCCATAACGGATGTGAACATCCCGTCTTTGTAATGTGCGTTATACACCAAATGTACGTCGTTTGAATAACGGTAGCTGTTGCGTATACGGTCCGACTCATGGCCAGTAACCACGTAGATATCATCCAACCCAGCACCGCTAAAACAGTCCGTGGTGGATTCCAGTGTATTGCCGCCTACCAATGGCAAAAGCAGTTTAAGCTGTCCCATGCGCGAGCTGAGGCCCGCAGCGAGGATCAACGCGGCATATCTATGATTCATTGCCCCCTCCTGCGTACACGAATCATTTCAGCTGCGATGGATACCGCTATTTCCTCCGGTGTCTGTGCGGCGATATCAACACCTATGGGCGAATATACACGGCCAATATCCTCTTTGGTAAATCCCTTTTGGTAAAGGTATTCATATATTTGATCGCGCTTGGGTCTGCTGCCGATCATGCCGATGTAACGGGCATTGGTCAAAAGCGCCTGTTCCAGCACATCCCTATCAAAGCTGTGCCCACGCGTCAGAATAATGACAAAGGTGTTCTCGTCACAAGCTTCGCGACTAAATACGTCATGTGTCAAAGTATCCAGTGCAAACACGCGATCGGCATAGGGGAAGCGTTCTTTGCTAGCAAACTCCACCCGGTCGTCGATTACCACCGTTTCGAAGCCCAGCGCATGCACGATGGGCGCCAACTGAAGTCCCACGTGTCCGCCGCCAAAAACAATGGCTTTGGCCTCGCTGCCGATTTGTCTCAGATACAAACGACGCTGTTCGGATACCGTGAAAACATCGTACCCCTGAAATTGCGTGCTTCCCGAAACAAGCGCACCTGCATCGTCGACAAACGCGCCGTACACCGTACCGTCCGCCAGTAGCAGGCATTGATGCACCGCACTGTCCAATTCCGGATATATGCCGAACCAGGCGCGCATGCCTATGCGGTACACATCCGCCATCGTCTTGTATAAATTGAGATACATCGGGTTTGACGCATCGATATAATCAATCCAAACATCTGTATCGCCGCCGCATATCATGCCCATTTCTCCGGCGTCCTCATTGGTCAAGTCAAAATGGATGCGCGCCGCCCGTTTTTCCTGCAAAACCTTCTGTGCGCGGCGCTGTGTGCCAAGCTCCACCAATCCGCCGCCGACGGTACCCACGCTGTGCCCGTCTGCCGTCACCAACATACTGGCCCCCACTTCGCGTGGCGTGCTCCCGGTTCTATCGATAATGACGCAAAGTGCAAAATCCGTGCCATTCCGTATGCATTCATAACCCGCCTGTGAAATCACCCGCATGAGGCGCTCCTCCAATCAGTCAAAACTTTCAACGTCAAATCCATGGGATAAGAGAATGTCCTTCGCCTGAAAATACGTCTCTTCCATCAGCAGCGGACAGCGCGATACCCGGTTTGAACGCTCGTGTTCTAAGATATCGTCGCAGTTGACGCTTCCGTATTTTTCTATATTTTCATCCTCGAACCACTCCACAAGCTCCGGAATCATCTCTTCCCTTGCCGCCACCGCATCAAATAAACTGAGCATGCACGCCGCGCCGGTCAAGGTGCCGCACACAAGGCCTTCGGACAAACCGCCGCACAGACCGCCCACCGATTGAATCAGCTGATCGTTCGTTTCTTTTCTCAAGAACAAACCCAGTCCCACAAGTACCTGCGCGCAACAATATCCCTTTGCCTGCAGTTCTTTCAGTTTTCGTACGTCATCCATGCCAATTCCTCTCATCACGGTTTGATAAGTCGAACGCGCTGTCCGGCGGTTGTCAAAGGATTTTCATGATCGTATGCTGCAATGCGCCAGCATCCTTCATTGTCGGTGGGCATAAACCCTGCCAGACAATCCACGTTATAATCAAACAGCGCCGGCGCAAGCGGAACGCTGGTACCAACCAACGTGGTTTTCGCGTTCTTTGACAACTGCAGCAGACGCGGCATTGTCTTGTTGGTCAACGCCGAACCGGTTATGAACACGTAATCCGCTTGCGGCAGCATGTATTCGCAAGCCGTATCCGGATAGTCTCCATTGTGCGGTTGACGCTCCAAAATGGAGAAATCACAGATGTCGTGGATTCGGCGTTCCAAAAACGGAAAATGGCCGACCACGCAGACGCGCTTCCCCGCGAGCTCATCATAGCTGGCGATGAATGCATCTTGCTCCCGCTTGTTTTTTTCGGGCACTAACACGCCGTTTTTTTTCGCCAGAGTCGGTTGGTTGTAATATGCGTTGATGGCAGCCATGCCCAATCCCGCCTCGATAAAGTGCCATGATTTCACACGTTTGGCCATGTCCACAAGTTTCATGCCACGCATATCGCCGGATACCGCCGCTGGCCGCGTATGTTGCGGCGTTGTCATGGCAAGCCCTACACCGTCCTTTGTACAAACGGCTGACCAAATGGTTCCCACTAGGCTGTCCGTTACCACAATATTCTGCGGAATTCCTTCAATCAGCGCATCGTACAGTTCCCACACACACGTCACCTCTTCATATCCTTGTCGAGGATACTCTCCACAAAACTATTCGCTTTCTTATACACATCCCGGCTCGAAGCATCCAGAAACTCCACGGCAGCGTCGTTTGCAAGCACACCCAAGATTCGTTGCCTTCTTAGCAAACAGGCGTCCACGCCCGCCACATCTTTGCGCATGCGTTCAAGCGCCGATGCAGATTTGAATACGCCGATGCACGGTGTTCCGCTTTGTAGCAATGTTTCCAGCGCTTGATAAAACGCATCGCTCATAAGTTCAATCCCACCGATTTCGTCTAATAGCACAAGCTCACGATCCAATGCCCGCCGCAACACCGCGGTACCAAATCCGTCGAACACAGTGCAGTCCATCACCCGTTGATTTCCCCTCCATGTTAAAAACGCATGTGCCACCCCGCCGCTCCAAATGGCATCGGGCTGAAATTCGCCTTCGTTGGCCTCGCACATCGCATAGGCCATGACACGGCCATTGTCGATGTGCCTCGTCACATAATAGCCCCCCAGAGCGGCTCGATACGGGGCCAATACGGACAACAAAAGCGTGGTTTTTCCCGTCCGGGATGAACCTGTTAACAACAAGTGCATCGAAGCATACCACCTTTTGTTTTCTGACTTTCAACGCTCGATTTCCCGCATATCCGGATAAAACAAAAGCCCCGTTGCACGCAACAGGGCTAAACAGCAAACCGCCATAGTAAGCGAACCAAGGCACATCAGTGCCATCCATCCGCGAACATAGCAAATATCTGTGTATCAAAACCCGTCCTGCGTGTGATCCCTTTCCAAAACGCGGGAGGTCAAGGCGTTTCCGCCAAGGCCCAACGGCCATATCGCATAGGCATTGCCCGTAGCATCAATGGCTCGGTCTCACAATTATGGGACTGAATATATGGTATCATCTTCCGGTCAAAAAGTCAATCCAACCACCGCTGTTGGAATGGGTTTTAATCAAAGCTTTTTTGCTTTTACGCACCCTTATATCCAGGCTGCAAAATACGCTTATTGATATATTGATTTGATAAAGCATTTCATGTACAGCCCGTCATCCAAAGGCAATTCCTGCACTGGCATCATGGTCACGGCTCTATGCCCTCTCTCCCTTTTCTTTCAGCATTCGGTCATGATGCGGATGATCTCCCTGTCTGTTTCCCGCATACCTTCCCGGCCTAGGCGACCAATGTTGGAAATGGTATTCTCCACGTCTTTTGATACCAGCCCGTCGCCGTCGTAGAACTGCTGCCCGTGTTGATACATCTGGTAGCCAAAAATACCCGCGTCCACCGCCGAGGCAACCTTTGCCGCACAGGATGGTTTGGCGCCGTCGCATACGATGCCGGACACGATAGCCAGCGCGTTGACAAGTGTATGCGCGATATCGTTTAGATCACCACCCAAAAGATATGCAATGCCCGCGCCCGCTCCAGCTCCCGCACTGACTGCACCGCAGTACGCGGAGAGCTGTCCAATGCCGGTCTTGAGATGGATTGTGGTCAGGTTAGAAATGATAAGCGCCCGATAAAGCGTTTCGTCGGACAAACCCATTTCACGCGCATACGCGATGACCGGCAAAGACGCAGCCATTCCCTGATTCCCGCTGCCCGAATTGATGATGACCGGCATCTCGCAACCGCTCATCCGTGCGTCCGCTCCGGCGGCCGCCATCGCCTTGGCTTTTGTTTTAATATCCTTCTCCCCGGTCCTAAGCAGCACTTTGCCGATATTGGCTCCGTAGTCGTTGCGTAAACCTTCCTCCGCAATGGCAGTATTGCATGAAATCTGCGCATCCAAGCGCTCCTTAACGATGTTTGTATCCACACGATCGGCAAATGCCACGATGTCTTTTATGTTCAACAATTGCCGATCTGTCAGCTCCATACCCTTTGCCATTTTGGTGCCGGACGCGAATATAACGTCACCATCCTTTTCAATACACACAATGTTGGTATGCGTCCCGGCAATGCGTACCAATGCCGTACTTGAACCGCTTGCAAGTTGGATGACGATATCCAAAAGTTCATCGCCGGTCGTGGGATGGACGGTAAAGACAGCACTCGAAAGATATTCTCGTATCCTCTTTTTATCTTCGTCACTTACCTTGGCAATGACCTCCAGTACACGCGTGTCATCTCCCGCCACAATACCGGCGGCTGCCGCCGCTTTTAATCCCTCCAGACCGCCTGTATTGGGTACCACGACGCTTTTAACGTTCTTAATAACATTGCCGCTGACTGAGATGTCCACACTCTGGGGTATACATCCCAGTACAGCTCGTGCCTTGGCAGCAGCATAAGCAATTGCAATTGGCTCGGTACAGCCTACCGCTGGCACCAACTCTTCAGTAAGTATTCTTAGATATAGTTCATCGATGGCATATTTTTTCATCTTTCGCTTTCCCTCTCCATGGTTAATCAGGTCGGAACACTCGTTATCTTCAGTGTATCATGTTCCTTCGACAGTGCACAAGATGCCAATTACCACAGGCTTTCCAACACTTTTATACACGTCTTTTACCCTATTTTTCTTTGCCCTGTCCGCCCAACATGTATTGCAATAAGTTGAAAGGGCCGTCAACATCATGCTATGATAAAAGCATCAAAGGAAGGAGTTCTTTGCGATGAACAAACCACCATCCCCGCAGAATTTCCTCACGCGATTTCAAGTATACAACAGGCACCCGAGCTTTGGGAAAGGCATTGTAACCCTAATGGAGCTCATCCAAAGCGGTCATTCTCTCAAAAGTGCTTCCCAACAGATCGGCATGGCGTACAGCAAAGCATGGATGCATTTTAATAAGGCTGAAGATGATCTTGGCTTCAAATTGGTTGAACGTAAAACCGGCGGCGTCGGTGGCGGCGGTACGACCTTGACGGGACAAGGCGAATATTTTTTGGCTCAATACACCCGCTTTGAATTCGAATCTCGTGCAGAGGTGGATAAGGTTTTTCGCGCTTGTTTCCCCCCTGATAACCGGGACACATGATCCCGTACTATGATTGGCGGCATCAGTGCCAGCACGCTTCTTTACCGTCCGGATATATTGTTTATCTCACATCCCACCAACAAACCGCCTGTGAGCTAAAAAAGGGGATTGAATATTCAATCCCCAAAACAGACGTGTTTTTTATTTCAACATGCTCCGATACGCAATGTCTTCTTGATCATATAGGAACGGACATGTGCAATGCCACCACCGAGCGAAATCGCCCTGAAAAGCTTTTCACGCTGTGCGCCATCCCACAGCGATCCCGCCAACGCCGTTACGTCACTATTCGTATAGCCCTGCGGATACATCGGTGTCGATGCGCCTACCAGTACGATTTCCCGTGCCTTTGTACACATGGACAATAAACTGTCTATGGTATGATTTACAAACGCCGTTCCAGTGATGGTCACCACATCGCATTGAGGCAGCATTTTACACTGGTCCTTCACTGGATATACAAACGGCGGCGTTTCTGTGCTTTGCATAAGGCCTTGATCGAACACCACCAAGGCGCGCGCCTTGTTACCCAGCGTCTTTTCCACTGCCGGAATATACCCCACCATGCCAAGCACATCCATGGGCATCATGTTCACACCATACGGCGCGTTTACATCTTCAAGTGTTTGAGCGCCCGCTGCTGCCGTCAACACTGCCATACCCATGGTGCGCATAAGATTATCCGTTCCGTACAGGCTCCACGCTGCCACTTCCTGTGCGTCCTTGCCCACCACCGTCTGCCCGTAGGGAAACACCGAACAACCGCCGGGAAGGTTCTCGCGCAACACGTACGATACGCCTACATTGCCGTCTGACAGCGCCATGCCAACAAGGGATATGCCAACCACTGCATCCGTTACCGTTTTGCCCACAAGATAAGGTTGCGCGGCATCGAGGATCCGCACCAACAACACGGTACTCATTACTTCTTACTCCTTTCATTATCCATCTCGTACCACATTTTCTATCATCGCTTCAATATATGAACAAGGCCGGGTGCATAGGCACGCCGGCGCTTTGTATTGTTCGCTATTCCATCATCTCGATGGGTCCAAGCCGATAGTTGAGCAAAAACTGCGTGTTGCTGCCATCCCGATAAAACGCTTTCTTGATGCGTTCCATCGCAATCCTGCCGCTTTCGTGGTTCTGTGTTGGTAAAAGTACCGCAAACTGCGTCGGGCTGTATCGCGATACGGTATCGCCCTTTCGAAGACTGCTTTTGGTGGTAGCGAGCAGTTGTTTCATCACCTTATCCAGCACCAGCGGTTCCACCCGCTGCTTGTCCAAACTGGTCACCGTCAGTAGCGCTAAAAACATCGGCGTACCCAACCGCTTGAGATTTCGCATGTGCAATTGGTATATGTCCTTGAATATCGCGTACTCGCATACGAACGCGCCTTCGACATTGGTATCCTCAAACAAATCCTTCCGTATCTCTCCAATGTCCGCGCTGGACGCCCGTTCAATCTTGATCAGCTGCTTATAAAATGCTAGTATCTCATCCGAAGGATTTATACCCAGATAGTTGTAATGAAGATCGGTGGTACGATTGTACTGCGCAAGCGCTTGCTTGCTCCGACCTGATTTCAGAAGGGCGGACATCAATTCGAGGTTCAAACGCGAATCCAATGCATCCACCTCAAGGCCCATGCGCGATACCCTGATAACGTCCTCGTACAAGCCCTTGTTTTCCAGCAGTCCGATGTATTCGTAAACCATTTTCAGGTACCTGTCATGGTAATACGCGCTTTTTGTTTGTACCCAAGTCTCGATAACGGAGTTTGGCAAAAGGTCGCCTTGGTAAAATGACAATGCATTTTCAAAATACTGACGGTTTTCCAGCGATAGATCCTTCGCGTTGTCCAGTTTGGTACACAGTTTATCGAAGGTAAACACATCCACCGATGTATCCTGTGCATCATTCCAACGGTATGTTCCGTTCTTTGTGACGATGGCTTTGTCAAGACCGAACTGCTTCAGGTTCGCACGCAAACGGCTGACCAGCGTTTTAAGCGAGCTTTCCGGGTTGGTAATCTCCTCTTCCGGCCAAAGCGTCTCGAATAGCTCGAAATTCGATACCTGCCTGTCCTTGTTCAGCAACAGGTATGCCATTAGCGATATTTTCTTGCGCGAACTGCCCAACTCTGCCACGATATCCAAGTTGTCCACCATGATGCTGAATCCGCCCAACATGGTGACTTCAATGGTCTTCATCCTGCTTCGACTCCTTCCCCCGCATTCCGTTCATACAAAAAGGTTACAGGGTAACTGTTGTTTTCTTATTCTATATGTATCGGATGAACGTTATTTAAACTTTAGATATGACCCTATGGTTACATTGTAACCTTATTGATAACACCGCCGCTTTGAAGAATCCAGCACGGCGGCACTTTGGTTGGCATACGATCGATTTTTATTTTATTGTAACATTAATGTGACCATATTACAATCCCTCTTCCCTTGGTTTTCGCCACAGAAAGGGCCGATCCATTTATTGGAATCGTTAGGCTTGCAACCTTAAAATGCGATATGTTACTATGAGACTACACAGTATCGGTTTTTTCGCATGCTGTTCGGTGATATTCGAGAGGAGCAAACGATGTTGATCTCTTCCGCATGGACGGTCCCGCTGTATTTGCGTAGTCCGTTGAGCATTTTGCTGATGCTGGTCATGATGGCTTCCTCCACAGCGCGCAGCAGCGTGCCCAAGGTGCTCATCCCGGAAGCATCCGGAACGCGCGTTGAGCAGAATGAATGGGTAAGGGTCGATTTGTCTCATATCGACGAAGGGTACGTCATGGTGGAATATCTTGGCGAGCCGCATAAGACACGCATGCAAGTCGCCTTTGAAGACAACACACCGTATACATACGATCTCGCCACCGACGGTCGGTATGAAACCTTTCCGCTCAGCTGTGGAAACGGCAGTTACACGCTCAATGTATACAGCCACTTGAAAGACAATACTTATGTATACGTATTCGGAACAACGTTTGATGTTACGTTGAAGGATCAGCAATTACCGTTTTTATATCCCAACCAATATGTGGATTTCAAATCGAACAACGCGGCTGTTGGAGCGGCACAGTCGCTGAGCAAAGGTGCGGCGGATGATTTGGACGTGGTGTCACGCATCTACGAATATGTCATTGACAACATCGATTACGATTACGACAAGTTAAATACCGTAACCAGCGGGTATCTGCCCGATATCGACCAGACGCTGCGCGATAAGAAGGGTATTTGTTTCGACTATGCCTCGCTTATGACCGCTATGCTGCGCTCCCAGCGGATTCCGACCAAACTTGTCATTGGCTACGCAGGTGAGGTTTACCATGCATGGATCAATGTGTATACCGAGGAAACTGGTTGGGTAAACGGCATCATACGCTTTGATGGCACCACGTGGGTGCGTATGGATCCCACCTACGCCGCCGGCAATAGCGAGAAGCACACGCTGGAATACGTCAACAACAGCGACAATTACAATGAACTGTTCTTCTATTGAACTGTCATCGGTGAAACATCTTCAGGCAATCCCCGTATTGATTGGTAAGGAGTCAGCATGAGTATTCAAAACGCCATCAAGCAGAAACCGCTATCCGCCTTGGCCACCGCCGCGTTTTGCGCACAATTGGCTATGTTGCTCGACGGCGGTGTCAGTGTACACGAATCCCTTTTGATACTGCGCGACGGAACCGAACAGGATCATGAAGCGGCCATGTTTGACGATTTGGCGCAAATGGTGGGAAGCGGCGTATCTCTTTATCAAGCGATGTCGCAAAAGAGCCGGTTTTCTCGCTATACGGTTGAAATGGTACGTATAGGTGAAACCACGGGCAGACTTGGAAACGTATTAAATGCGCTCAACGCCTATCATCTTCGTCAGGAGCACCTGCGCCAAACCATCAAAACCGCGGTTACACATCCGCTCATCATGCTCTGCCTGCTGTTCGCACTGATCGCCGTGCTGTTGGTGCGCGTGTTGCCCGTGTTCGCACAGGTTTACACACAACTGGGAGCGGACATGTCGCCGTTTGCCATGCACCTGCTGAATTTTGGTCGATGGCTTAGCCATGGTTCATTGTATATCGGTGCGGCCGTGATATTTTCGGCCCTTGTTTTGTTCGTGTTGTGGCGCAATGACAAGGGCAAGGACGGGCTCATGCACTTTCTTTCCCGCCTTCCCCTGACACGGCCCTTGATGCATCAGATCACAACCAGCCGTTTTTCCTATGCTATGTCGCTAATGCTCAAAAGTGGCATATCCTTCGAACAAGCAGCAGATATGGCAGCGCGATTGTTTCGTGGCGATGCAAAGGCGCGCATTCAATCTCTTCTCTCTCTGCTCAGCCGTGACGGTACGTTGACGTCCGCGCTGTCAAAAAGCGGCCTTTTCAGTGCAATGGATGCACGCTTGCTTCAGGTAGGCGCACGGGTGGGCGCGATGGACAATGCAATGGAGGACCTTGCGATGCGCAGCGAAGCGCGTAGCGATGCTTTGTTTGAACGTTTGGTCGGCATGATCGAACCCACGCTGGTTGCCTTGATGGCATTGGTCGCCGGCATGGTGTTGCTGTCCGTGATGCTGCCGCTTTTGGGCATCATGGCAGCGATTTAGGAGGCGACATATGAAACAAAAGCGCCTTCTTACAAAGCGCCGATTGGGCTTTAAACCACTTCTGCCTCTGTTGCTTGCAGCGGCCATGCTGTATTGGCTAATTGTGGGTGCCTTGGGCGTATCAACGGCGCTGGACTCACAGCGACTGGAGCAGCTTACCGCCACCATTCGGCGGTATGTCGTGCAGTGCTATGCGCTGGAGGGGCGTTATCCAGACAGTCTTGACTATTTGGAGAAGAACTACTCGCTAACGCTGGATCGGGAGCGGTACGTCTATCACTACCAAAACCTCGGCGCAAACATCCTACCGCAGATTGCGGTGTTTGCACTCAATACTGCCCAATGAAGGAGGAAGCCATGCATCCAAAACAATCCGCCATTGGCGTTTTGCTGGCGCTCCTTTTGGGTTGCGTGTTCGCTGTGTTGGCGTTATTCATTGCATTATTTGGCGCGGATGCGTATTCATCCGTACTGGAAGACGGCGCACAAAACGACATGACTCGTACCGCTACCCTGTATATAGCCAACAAGGTAAGACGACATGACGGGGCCGGCTGTGTATCGTTGGGCTGCATCGAGGATAGTACGGCTCTGGTGCTGTCCAAAAAGATAGACGATGCGATGGTATCGACCTATCTGTATATATATGAAGGCAATCTTTGCGAGGTTAGCGTACTGGAGAATACGCCTGTTAAAAAAATGGCTGGACAACCCGTACTGCCGCTGTCCGCGTTGTCCTTTTCATTGCCTGATGAAGGTCTGCTCACTGTAGCCATGACAGACGGAAACGGCCATGACGCAAGTATCACGCTATATCTGCGTACAGCGGAGGTGGAGCCATGAGCAACCGTCGCACCACCAGACTGTTCTTTGTCGAATTGGTATTTGTCCTATTGAGTTTTGCTCTGTGCACAGCAGTATGCGTACAGCTTTTTGCCAAAGCGCATGAAAAAAGCAGTTTAAGCCGCGAAACCGCCGCCGCCGTCTCTTGGGCGCAGACAGCGGCCGAGTGTTTTAAATCAGCGCCCGATGACGAACAAAAACTCGCTTCCTTGCTATGCGCCGACATGCAAAACGGCACCGCTACGGTGTACTATAGCGATACGTGGTCGGCGGTACGAGAACAAGCTTCCCGTACACTGACGCTGATAACACATCGGGAGGGATCGCTGATCACGGCGGATATCACCGTATCGCTGGGCAGCCGGGTTTTGTTCACACTCACCGTGTGCCACGCCGTCACGAAGGGGGGGGATGTTCCATGAACAACAGGCGATTATTACACCCGCCGATGGGCGTGGGTATCCTCACCATACTGATGGTGCTGATGGTGCTACTGCTCGCCTCGTTTGCGGTTATGTCGCTGTTGTCCGCTCGTACCGATGCCAATCTGACGGACAAAGCTCGCCAAAGCGTAACCGCCTATTATGCGGCGGATGGCAAGGCTGAGCGCATGATTATGGATATAGATACTGCGCTCAACCAGGAGAATTGGCGCGAAACGCTTGACTTGATCGGCGTATCCATTCTGATCCGTGATGGTTCGGCAAGGCTCTCCTTCTTTGTACCCATCTGCGACGAAGATTTCCTGTTTGTGGTTCTCAATCAGCCGCTTGACGGCGGAAGGCCGGCAGGAGGTCTTACACGCATTGTTTGGCAAACGATGACATCGGACGAAAAAAACTGGTTGTATCCGCAAGCGTAACGCTTGCCGTTTCAATACGTTTTGCGTAAGGGGTTAAATACGTTTCCTATACTTTAAAAAGGAGCATGCATATGGAAATTCTGTCATTACTCAAAGATGTTGTTTCGCTTGGCGTATCCGACATTTTCATCATCGCGGGGCGTCCGCTTTGTTATAAGCGAAATGAGCACATCCAGAATTGCAGTGAGGAAAAACTGACGCCGGAGAGCACGCGGCAGATGCTACAAAGCATCTATGGGCTTGCCAATGATCGCAATATGGCCCGTATTCTGGAACATGGCGACGACGATTTCTCATTTTCGTTAAAGGGCGTAGCACGTTTTCGAATCAGCGTATACCGGCAACGTGGATCACTGGCAGCGGTGATACGCGTGGTATCCTTTTCCCTCCCCGATCCAAAGTCGCTGCACATCCCCGAGGAGGTATTGCGTTTTGCGAATGTCCCGCATGGACTTGTACTGGTGACCGGCCCGTCCGGCAGTGGCAAATCCACCACACTGGCCTGCATCATCGACCGGATCAACCAAAACCGCAATGCACACATCATTACATTGGAGGATCCCATCGAGTATCTGCATAGCCACAAAAAGAGCATCGTCAGCCAGCGTGAGATCGAGTTGGATACCGATAACTACGTCGTAGCGTTGCGCGCCGCGCTAAGGCAGAGCCCGGATGTCATCCTGATAGGCGAGCTGCGCGATACCGAGACCATTAGCATCGCCATGACCGCTGCCGAAACCGGGCACCTGGTCATTTCGACGCTTCATACCCTGGGCGCAGCCAACACAATTGACCGTATCATCGACGTGTTCCCTGCGCAGCGGCAAGCCCAAATCCGTTTGCAGCTGTCCATGGTGCTAAAAGGCGTGATCTCTCAGCAACTGATGCCTTCACGCGATGATAATCTTCTGCCGGTGTTCGAAATCCTTACAAGCAACAACGCCGTACGCAACATGATTCGTGAATCCAAAACGCATCAAATGCATTCTGTCATCGCCGCCGGTGCAGTAGAAGGAATGTGCAGCATGGATGCAGGACTTTTGGCCATGGTACAGAGCGGTGATATCAGCATGCAGGACGCCATCACACGCAGTCTCGAGCCCGAGCTGCTACAAAAGCGACTGATGCAATAATCCACCGGTATTTATTCATAAATGCTTAAAACGAGCGGATATTGCCCGGAAATGCCTATATAAAGGCATTTCCGGGTATATTCTCCCTTGCGTTTCATGGGTTTATCCCGTATAATGAGCAACATCAAAAAGCGTATATCTGCATCTTTTATGCACGAATATGCTATTATATATAATCATTCATAGGGTTCTCAGGCAATGATTGGATATGTTCTATTGCATTGATCTACCTCTTTGAGGATTGAGTGGATTATGATAAAGCCGTTGTTCCGGTTCGTGTTCAGACAAAAAGACATACCTGATCTGACCGAACTATCCAATGATTTCAACCTCAAGCGTATTGTTTATGTATCGGTGATCCTTTTGGTATACCAGATCATCAATTTGATTGACCCATCGCATGCATTGCATACGATTTCCATCAGCATTACAATTCTTATTTTAACTTCTTTTTCATATTCTTTGGTTATCATTCTTTACTATCGCAAACTCTTGGACGCCGGGTTGGGTCTTCAGATGAGCATTTCGTTTTGGATCCTGATATTGTTTGGCATGGGGCAGTATTTTATTCTCGATATCCAGACCGTCGGCATGCCCATCAATGTCTTGACATATTGCGCGCTTTTGGTGATCGTTCCAATTTTTTCCACGCGCCAGTCGTTTTGGGTATTTACAATCTTTCTGGTCTTTAGCATCGTCTTGGCAACCCTGTCCGGTGCATCCGCGCAATATATCAAATCCAATGCACTTATCTGCGCTTCGGGTTTCATCATCTCCATGCTAATCCAGCAACAATACGTTCGGATGATTCTCTCGTTGCTTCAGGAAAACCGAGTCGATCCGCTGACCGGCATTCTTAACCGACGCGGCGGGTTGGATAAAGTTGAAACACTGTTGGCATTATGCAAACGACACGGCCGCACCACCGCATTGTATATGATCGACATCGATTTTTTCAAGGCCTTCAACGACAAGCTGGGTCACCTTGAAGGAGACGACGCCTTACGCAAGGTAGCCAGGGCATTGGACGATGTGTTCGAACGGCGATCCGACATCGTATGTCGTTACGGGGGTGAGGAATTCCTGGCATGCTGTTCGATACAAAAGGAGAACGATGCGGCACTAATGGCGGATAGACTGCGAAAGGCCGTTATCGACATGTCCATCACCACGCCGTATCAGCGCGTAGCGGAGCATTTGACCATCAGTATCGGCTATACACTGTATACGCCGCAGTTGAACCATCCGAGCAGCGAAAAAAACCATTTTGCACTGATATTGGAAGCGGATCAGGCATTATACCGTGCCAAGGCTGCGGGGCGGAACTGCTCCGTTTACTACGATTCGATGGAAACAGTACCAGCTCAATTATAGGTGTATGGAGCGACGCTACTCCCTCAAGCGTGCAACGCGAGTTGTGTATTCCATTTGCGGATAGCCGATTCGCTTTTTTATTCGGTTTTTTGTCCAATCACCTGCTAATAAGCGTATACATGACATACACTTTTTTCGGTGCCAATCGTACTTTAATGCCATAAGAAGCCCGTTTGGTTATCCGCTCGAATAATCCAATCTCACCAAGCGTTTTTTGTTGGGTAACGGATAGGCTTTGGTAACCAAATGTTTCAATCCGATTTTTTTCATGGCGTCATCGTTCTGCTGTATAACACAGGATACGACACGTGGCATGGCGTTTTGCAGTTGCCGCGCAAAGCATTCCACGCCGATATATTCCACAAGCAAATTTGCGATGACAAGCGATGCCCCGGGCGGTTTTGTACCGGCAGCGGACAGATCCAAGTTCATCAGTATCAACCGATCTGACAAGTTTTGATAGCGATGCCTGCATTCGTTTAGATATCGCTTGTTGACATCAATGCCATAAATCGTCTGAAATCCCCCGTTAACCGCATGCTCTAAACCATTGCCGCCCGCTATGCCCCATATTGCGACGGTATCAAATGGATACTGCGCCATCTGCTCGGCCATGATAGCGTTGAGCGTTTGCAACTGGCGTACATCCTGCCAGCGCATATGCGCCTCATAATCGTCAAGCGATATGTCTTCCCAAGGATGCTTCAATGTTGACTATTCCCTTTCATCAAGCGTCTTGCAACCGTTTATAAAGGCCGCCTTTGGATATGAGTTGCTCATGCGTTCCGCGTTCAACAATGACGCCGTTCTGGATCACCAGTATCAAGTCTGCATTTTGGATGGTGGACAGACGGTGTGCAATGGCGATGATGGTCCGTTGTCCCGAAAGTGCTCCTATCGCCCCTTGTATCTCCCGCTCCGTTTCCATATCCACCGAAGCCGTGGCCTCATCCAATATGATAATGGGCGCCTTGCGCAATATGGCGCGTGCAATGGCAATGCGCTGCTTTTGACCGCCGGACAGCCGCATACCGCGCTCACCGACATGCGTATTGTATTGGTCCTCCATATCCATGATGCTTTGATGGATACGCGCCAGCTTTGCTGCCTCAATGATTTCCTTCATGTCCGCCCGCGGCGCCGCGTACGCAATGTTCTCGGCTATGGTACCGTTGAACAAAAACGTATCCTGCAGAACCGGCGCTATATTGCGTCTTAGACTTTGCAGCGTAACGCGGGAGATATCCTGCCCGTCGATGGTGATGCGTCCCCCCGTCGGATCGTAAAACCGTGCGAGAAGTTGTGTCAGCGTCGTTTTTCCCACGCCGGTTGGCCCAACCAACGCAATCATCTGCCCACTCGTACAGGAAAAGTTGATATCCTTTAAAACAGCATTGTCTTTTTGGTATGAAAAGCTTACGTTTTCAAAGGCGATACCGCCTTTAACATCCTTCAATTCCACCGCGTCGGGTACATCGGTAACACCACAAGGTGTATCCAAAACCACCATCACGCGCTCCGCACCGGCCAACGCGCGCTGAAAATCCTCCAACAGCCTAGCCAGTCCCGTAATGGGGGTATAAAACATTGCCAGATATAGCAAAAAAGCGACGATATCCGGCACGGACAATTGCCCGTAATAAGCCAATACACCGCCCAACCCTACCACAATGATGGTGCCGATAGAAGAAACAAATTCAACGGTTGGATGGAATATAGCGCTCAGCTTGAGCGCATGCAGCATGGCTTTTGTAAAGGCACTCGCGTGCGCCGCAACCCTTTCCTTCTCAAACACCTCTTGTCCGAAGGATTGTATCTCCTGTATGCCGGAAAAGTTGTCCTGAAGCTTTGCGTTAAGATTGGCCAATTCGCTCTGGGTCATGCGAAAATTAGGTCTTATCTTATGGGCAAAGATCCCACCGAACAACAGGATGAACGGTATGGGGATACACGTGAACAGCGCCAGCTTAACATTGATGGTCAATAAAACCACAAATACACCGGTCAGCGTAGCAAAATTGGTTAGCGCCTCGGGAATGATGTGCGCGTACAACAGCTCAAAGGTGGCCGTATCGTTCACCACGCGACTCATCAGATCACCGGTCTGCTTGTCATGAAAAAAGCTCATACTGAGAGTCTGAATCTTCTCATATACCCGAATGCGCATTTCCTCCACCAAATTCCATGCAGCACGATGAGACAGGTAGCTGCTTAAAAACCGGAACAGGATACGCGAGAGGTATAGTCCCGACAGGATGGCCGTTAACGAGGCGATGCGATGAAGCATATCAGGCGTAGCGCCGCTTTGTATCACGCCGGTCATAGTAGACAATACCTTCGGTCCCGCCAGATTTATCAGGGTTAGCGTCAGTGTGGACAGGATAGCGATCCCGTACAGCACCTTATATCTCGTCGCTTCCCTGCTCAATCTCCATAGAATTCTCATATCAACCCATCCTCTTTGCGGGACACATTCCATTGCTTCTGCTTTCTGCCCCAAAATACGTTACATGATCCATACAATCCATCGATTGTCCGATAAAGTATACCATAACACGGATGCGATCCTTTCGTTTTGATTCGAAAAGACCGCACTGTATGTCAAAACAACGATGGATCAATTGTATCAAATTAAAACCATTCCATTGTCGCCAAGATATGTAAGCATCGTCACAAATAGCCTTCAATGCCACGGCCCTACAATTTTGTGCAGACAGCCCGGCCTATCGTTCCGCTACTCCCCTTGGTGAACGTGTTGTCCGTGCCTGCGTCGTTTAATGCCAGCATGCGTGGACAAGACCACCAGGTAAATTACGGTGCTTAGAACAGCAATGCAAGCGCCGGATGGAATGGCTGCATAATACGATGTCCACAACCCCAAAAGACAAAAAGCAAGGCTCAGCACCATGGACGCAACGATAACCTTGCCGACGGAATTAAAAAAGATCTTGGCCATGGATACCGGAATGGTCATCAACGCGATGGTCAACACGATGCCCACGATCTTTGTCAATACGATGATGCCAACCGGGATCATGATGTATACGATCCATGACAGCGCGTTTGTATTGATACCACGCGCTTTTGCATAGGACTCATCGAACATATACAAAATCAGGTGGTTGTACAGCATCCAAAACACCAGCACGTTGACGATGGTAAAGGCCGCCATCACCCATAAATATGTGGTGGATACCGAAAGGATGTCGCCAAATAGATAGCTGGTCATATCAGGCATGTAGCCCGATGCCACCGAAACAAACAGGATACCAAGAGCCATGCCGAACGACCAAAGTATGCCCATCATGGTATCCGCTTTGAGTTTGGATTGTGCAGACATCTTTCGCATTAAAACCGAAGCAGCAACAGCAAACATCAGGCCGCCGAGTATGGGTTCAAATCCCAACAGGTATCCGAGGCCGATGCCACCGAACGATGCATGCGCGATGCCACCTGACATGCTGATTAGTTTTTTTTCGATGGCGATGGTGCCGATGATGCCAACCATGGTGCTGGCAAACAACGCGGCTAACAGAGCGTTGCGCATAAATGCATATCGTACAATCAATTCGATCATAGCATCAGTCCGTCTTTCAGCCTGTCATTTAGTTTAGCGGGATCGTCATACAGGTTCACCGTCTCGTGGATATACAGCGCCTTGTCCGCCATTTGCAACACCGTGCTCACGTAATGGCTTGCAATGAAAATGGTCTTCTCTCCTTTGAGGTTGTGCAATACCGCATATACATCTCGCGCCGCATCGATGTCAAGGCCTGCGTCCGGCTCATCCAACGCAATGATGGCGGCATTGGACGCCAGCGCCCTGGCAATCACAGCGCGCTTAAGCTGTCCGCTGGAAAGCTGGCCGATGCCGCGATTCTCGTATTTGGACAGGCCCACCTGCGCAATGGCCAAAGATGCCGCCCGTTTCTGCGCATCAGTATAGCGTCGAAACGGGCTTATTTTTCTTACCAATGTACCCATCAACACGAGTTCTCGTACCGAAAGCGGAAAAGTGATATCGAATTCCATGTCTTGCGGCACATAGCTAACCCGCCACCCTTCAGGTCGCCGGATCGTGCCCACATTAGGTCTGAGCAACCCCGCCAACAATTTGATCAGCGTGCTCTTACCTCCACCGTTTGGCCCGATAAGCGCCGTCATCGATCCCGGGGGTAATGAAAAGCTTACGCCGTGCAAGGCGCAAACTTCTCCGTAACAGTAACGTACATTTGAAAAAACTATTTCGTTTTCCATATCATTGTGCATTCAACAGCGCATCCGCCACATGTCGCAACGATTCAATGTAATCGGCGGACAACGGCGCAACCGCCGTGACGGTACCGCCGATCTCCTGAGCAACCGTGTTCGCCTGGCTATCGTTGAATTCCTCCTGATAGAATACAGATGTGATTCCGTTCTGCTTTGCATATTCGATGGCCTGCTGTAGCTCCTGCGCGGTGGCCTGCTTACCCTCAATCTCAATGGATATCATGGTCAGGTCGTAATCATCCGCAAAATACGTGTAGGCTGCATGATAGATCAAAAACGACCGGTTTGTTAGATTTTCGAACTTTTGGCGGATTTCCTGATCAATCAATTCAAGTTCTTTGATATAACGCTGCGCATTGGTTTGGTACGTTTCTCTATTCGCTTCGTCCATCGCGGATAGTTCATTCGCGATGGCTTGCACCATGACCATTGCCCGTTTGGGTGACAGCCAGATATGCGGATCACTGCCCGATGCCTGATCATGTGCTTCCGTTTCGTCCCCATCATGTTGATGGTTAGCTGAAAGCATGGGATATACAGCCGATACGGCATCCCTTAGATCCACCACGCGTATGTCCCGGTTAAAATCCGTAAGCTTTGGCAGGATGTTAGCATCTTCCGTAGGCATATGTAGCGTGAAATACAAAGCCGCATCCGATACCTGTTGCATCTGCTGCGCCGTAGGTTGATAGTTCGCGGGACTGTTGCCCGGCGGGATCATAGTCACAACCTCCACAAGGTCACCCGCCACCCGTTCTACAAAAGCTGCCGCCGGTACGATGCCTACCGCAACAATGATCCTTTGGGCTTCGTCCGATTCCAACGGCACCGTCCCGTTGCATGCGGTCAACGAAAGAATGGTCATAGCCACAATCAACCCCCACGCGATCCTTTTCATGACGCGCCTCCTTATTGCAAAACTATTGCAATAAAAAAATAGCATAACAAAACGCGCCTGTCAAACGTAGGAGATACGTTATTATTGTTGGCAATCTGAACACAGTCCGTACACCTCAATGCGATGATATGCTTCCTCAAAATGATGCTGTTGTGCCAGCTTTTCCCAAAACGGGTTGTTACACGGGAAGTTGATAATGCGCCCACAGGACATGCATACCAGATGATGATGGTGTGCCCCGTCGCAAATCATATAACGCGCAATACCCCTCGTATCTATCATCGATTCCAGCAACCCCAGATTCTCGAAGTTTTGAACATTGCGGTAAATCGTGGCGCGATCCATTTCCATGATATCGGGTAAAAAGCCTTTCAAGTCCATAACGGACAACATTCTGCCCGCCTGCTGTAAAAACACGGTCAACAATGCCCTCTTTTGTATTGTCATACGCTGACCACGTTCACGTATCAGCGCCTCCATTTTTATAATACCGTTCATCGCATTCACGCCTTTTCCTTTGCCCTAATTATACTGCTTACATACCGTTACCGCAAATTAAACCCAGGCGCTGTTTTCGCGTATATTTATACAATATAAAAGCGGCAGGTTCTCCCTGCCGCCTTTCTATTCAACATGCATTTATTCTTATTCGTAGCGCAGCGCCTCGATGGGCTGCAATTTGGAAGCTTTGTTGGCTGGATAAACGCCGAACGCCACACCAACCGCAACGGAGAATCCGATGGCCAAAAGCGCCACAGCGGGCGAGAGTGACAGTGTCATTTCTGTTATAATCCTGCCGATTACGGCTAACCCGAACATACCCAGCAGTATGCCCGCAAACCCACCAAACAAAGACAACACCACCGCCTCGATTAAAAACTGCGAAAGGATGTCGCTGCGCTGTGCGCCAATGGCCTTGCGTATGCCGATCTCGCGCGTTCTCTCCGATACCGACACAAGCATAATGTTCATGATGCCGATCCCGCCAACCAGCAGTGAGATGCCCGCAATGCCCGCCAATACCATGGTCAACATCCCCGTGATGCTGCTGAACGTTTCAAGCAGTTGTGTCTGGTTGCTGATCGTATAGGCATCGGAATCTCCAGTGAGGTGTAACAGGAAACTTTCCAGCGTGCTTTGTGCCTGCGTTACCGTGCCCTCGGATTGTGCCGATGCAAAAAACGACTGGATGGTTGTGTTCTGGAACAGACGCTGGGCGGTTGTAAACGGAATGATGGCCTGGTTGTCGCTTTGTCCCGTCGCTGTTGTACCCACTTCTTCCAACACGCCGACAATTTTAAAGCTTCGGCCCGAGATGTTAACCGTTTCGCCAATCGCATTGCGCGTGCCAAACAGCTCGTCGCACACGTCCACGCCCACCACACATACTGCCGTTCGGTTGTCAATGTCGGACTGGGTTAAAAAGCGGCCCTGCGTTACAGCTAGTGTTCGAATCTGCGCATAGCTTGGCAACACACCCTGCACCGACGTATCGTCCAGCGTATCCGTACCGTTTTGAATTGTTTCACTGCTTCTTACGATGGGAGATATACTGCCGATTCCGCCATTCCCTTCAAGGGATTCCAAATCATCCAGCGTAAGACGGATCGAACTACGTTGCGTACGGATGCTGACGGATAGAAGGTTGGTCCCCAAAGAAGATATCTGGTTTGTTACGGTGCTGGTCGTGCCGATTCCTAGCGATACCAACATGGTAACGGCCACAACGCCTATGATGATTCCCAGTGACGTTAAAAACGAACGCACCTTGTTGGCGCTTATGGCCGCAAGCGCCATCTTGATGGATTCTATGAATTTCATGCTCCCACCTCCTCTTCGCGCGCCACGATGCGTCCGTCCGAAAGATAAACGCTCCTTTGCGCTTGTTTTGCCAAATGCGCGTCATGGGTGATCAGTACGATGGTTTTACCACTCCCATGTAGCTCCTTGAGGATGCGTATGATCTCCCACCCTGAATGGGAATCGAGGTTGCCTGTCGGTTCGTCGGCGAGAATGAGCGCGGGCTGTGTCACCAGCGCACGTGCGATGGCCACCCGTTGCTGCTGGCCGCCGGAGAGTTGGTTGGGGCGGTGATGCGTCCGGTCCGATAGTCCTACACGCTGCAAAGCCTCCATTGCTCGATCACGTCGAATGGTCGCACCGACGCCCTGATACACCAACGGCAAGGCAACATTATCAAGTGCACTAAGTTTCTGAAGCAGGTTAAACTGCTGGAACACAAAGCCGATTTTCTGGTTGCGAATTGTGCTCAGTTCCCTTTCACTGCAAACCGAGATGTCTTCGCCATCCAATGCATAGTAACCTTCGTCCGGTATGTCCAGACATCCCATGATGTTCATCATGGTAGACTTTCCGCTTCCTGATGGCCCAACGATGGCGACAAACTCCTGATCCAAAACGCAAAGATCGATTTCGCTGAGCGCATGAACGGCGTTCTCTCCCATGGTATAGGTTTTGCTGACACCCCGCATTTTGATCATTGGTCGATACCTCCGGGTTTGGTTCCGCCGCCCTGCCGATCGCCGGGAACATCAAAGCCGTTCATCATGAATCCGCTGTTGACGCTACTGTCCGATGCCAACTGGGCATAGGCAATTTCATCGCCCCCGGTCAGCCCGCTGGTGATCTCGATATAACTACCGTCCGTGATGCCCGTCTCCACTTCGATATAATTCGAGCTGTCCATGGTGCCCGGCGTGGCGGATGCCGTGGTTTCGATAGCAGCCGCCTTCATCACATATTGTTTGCCACCCATGGAGATCAGCGCATCCACTGGTACGGTCACTACATTTTCCCTATAGGCCGTACATATATCGGCGGAAGCGCTCATGCCCGGCAATACGCCATTTGCATCGGCAAGGGAGATGACCACATCGTATGTTGCCACACCGCCCGAGGATACCCCGACCGATGATACGCGTTGTACTGTGCCGGTAAAGGTTTTATTTGACAGCGCATCCACCGCTACCGTTGCATTCTGTCCCGGCATAACACTTGCGATGTCCAACTCATCCACCGCTACGCTCAGCGTATATTCATCAGCACTCAATAGATTGAACATGAGCGTATCCGAATCCAGCACACCGCCATCTGTGATCGCAAGGTCGGACAATATGCCGTTGGCGGGCGCTACCACCGCCAACGCACCTGCATAGCCTTCGTCCAGCCCTGTTTGTACCAACTGCATCAGTGTGGAACCCTCGCTAACCCGATCATTCTCATCCACCGAAATGGAACTGACGTAACCTCCTGTCGCCACCACTGCCACCGGTGCATTGATCATGAGTTCTCCTTGTCCAATTGCGTTTGCGTCGGTATCATAGATGGTCACCTCGGTACCCTGATCGTAAACATCGGAAGTAATCAGCACCCTTGCCGTGCCCTGCGAATCGGTTTTAACCACTGTACCGCTGATCTTCTTGTCGTCTACTTCAACGTTCACCTTCTGGTTTATGGCGAGTTCAACACCTTCGGTCGGCGTAAACTCCACGTACATATCACCGTCTGAAGAGATAACACACAACACACTGCGCTGCTGCACGATGCCCACATCATCGCCTTCGCTGACGCTGAGCATCTTAATTCGTCCTTTCACAGGGGACTTCACCTTTGTGATACCGCTTGAGTAGGTATACAGCTTGGTCAAAGACATGTGATCTTCCGTCATGGCATCTGCGATAGATGAAAGTTGGCGCGAACTGTCTGCGTTGGCAGACAATACAGCAAGCAAATCACCGCGTTCAACCGCGTCGCCGCTAAGCGCAATCACTTGTATACCCGTACCGCCGGCCAGCGCACTATACGGCGTCGTTTGCGCCGAGGATACAGAACCCGATCCGTTCACCGTTGTTTCAATATTCCTGGTTCCCACCTGGTAAATGGCGTATTGTACGCTCTCCTCTTCCCCTTTTGGTGAAAACACAAGGAGTACGATGGCAATCAGTACTGCCAGCGACACAACGATTGCGATGATTTTTGTTCTCTTCCCCGTGTTCTTGCGCTTTTTATTGTCCATTGCAATTCTCCTCAAACATTCATGGGTCATACCACCAAAGCGTATCATTTCGTATGCTCCTAAACGTGCAACGCACCATACATAGACAGATCCGCCAATGACCGCTTATGGCCCTATTTACCGATATTATAACCATGCATTACGGTATAATTATGGCGGTAGTGCAAACAATTGGTGCAAATAATAGGATGTTTCGCCTAAAACCCCTTTATTGGTATACGATGCCATGAACAACCGTTATACGAATACAAACGGGATTGTTACACGTCTTCGGCGGTTTCATACATGATCCCCATAAACATAGGCATAAGGATAAACGGCACCACCGTCTGCGATGCCATCCACATTTATTTTCATATAAGCGCGGTTTGATCCCGTGCAAGTCCATTCGTCCAGTGCCATTGTGCTTTTCAGATCCGTGTGCCTGATATTTTTTTGTACAGAGGCAACGCCGAACCTCCGTCCTTTTTTTACCGTCGTGGAATACCAGTGCTCTCCTTTGATAATTTTCGCCATCCCATCCCTTCGATTATATTATACTTTAAAAAATACCCGCAACCTAATTGGCTGTGGGTATCAAGCGATTCCATGGGTTATTCGATGTCCTCAAAGCGTTTGCCCTTGAGACCATGCTTGCCCGCAAACCTCGCATGCGCTCCCAGTTCCTTCTCGATTTCGAGGAAGCGATTGCCGGGCGCTCTGACGCCGGATTCGCGTATGGTGCCGGTCTTAAGGCCGACGGCGTAGTCGCAGATGTCCACGCCTTCTCCACGGCTGGAACACGGCATGACGCCATAACTGTTGTTGTACGCCAGATTGACCATGTCGAACGATTCGGTAATGGTGCCAATCTGGTTGACCTTCAAAAGCACTGTGTTGGCGGCACCAACCTTGATACCTTCCTTTTCGCGGGCCGGGTTGGTGGTGAACAGATCATCGCCTACGACCTGGATATCCACCGCCTTTGTGAAAGCTGCCGTCAACTCGTAATCGTCCTCGGAAAGCGGGTCCTCCAGGATGACAAATGGCCACTGTTTGGACATATTGATCAGGAATTTGAGCAGCTCATCGTGGGTCATGGGTTTTTTGGAGAACAGCCCTTCGAACTTGCCGGTTTCCTTCTCAAAATACATATCGGAAGCAATGTCGATCTGGATGCCGATCTTGTTCTGGTAGCCGTGCTTGTTGATCAGCTCTGTTATCTGGTCCCATATCTCCATATCGCTGTTGAAATAACCCGGAGGAACAGCAATGCCCCTGCGCACGCCGCCCACTTCAAGACTGTGTTTTTCCCATAGGTGCTTTGATCGGCGATCTCGTAGATCCCACAGGGCATAGGATGCATCCGAGAAAGTTTCAAAATCATATGCCATAAATACATGAGAAGGTTCCCCGCCCGAACGAGAGCCGCCACCATAACGACGGCTGCCGCCGAGACAACCTACGCCGGGTACCGGGAGAGTATACGCTCCGGTACCGCCGATGTGCTGGTACAATGGAATGCCAGCGAAGCAGCGGCGGCCTTCAAAACAGCGGCGGATACGGCACCGGTGGCGTATCCGCCAAGCACATCCTTGCCCACTTTGAGCATCGCTTCATCCACCGCGGTTTGCCACGTGGTGTCCATGCCTTTGATCAACGGAGCGATTTTTTCCGTTACCGCGTTGACAGCGCGCATGACGCCTTTGCCGCGCCATTTTTCGCCGCCGTTATAGGCAAAGGGAATCTCATGAGTCTCGATGGAAACGCCTGCCGTGCCTATTGCATCACCCTTCGAGCCGTTTTCCGTAATAACCATAGCTTCCACGCCCGCATGATCCCTTTCGGACATGATTTGTCGTGCCGTGACCGAGACGATTGTACTTTTTGCCATCATGTTTTCTCCTTGTTTTTCTTTGGATGTATATATGAAATGGCCAAGTTTTGGGCTTGCCTTCTCCATCCGCTGATTAGGGAACTCTCCCATTTAGAAACCACGCAATTTTCGCCATGCATCTGTTTTGTGAATCCTAAGTAATGTTGATTTTTTGTAACATTTCTTGTGCATTTTTACATCATACTTAGCACGGCGGTTTGTAAAATTGCACGCTGTTGAGCATATCATGAGTGATTGTGTATAAAAAAGGGGCGCACCGGATGGTGCGCCCCTTTTCATACCGTAAAGCCGTATCAGGAGATGAACAGGTTGACGTCCGATTCCTCCGCGTCCCCAAGATACGTCGCCACGCCGCCCAGTTCCACGCCGTCGATAAGTTCCTCTTCCTTGATGCCCATCACGTCCATGGACATGGTGCATGCGATCAGCTTGACGCCGCCTTCCATTGCTTGCTGCATCATGGTCTTCAACGCATCCACACGCTTGTCGCGCATGACTTTTTTCATCATTTTCGTGCCCATGCCGGCCATGTTCATCTTGGACAACTTCAATTTATGCACGCCGCGCGGCATCATGCGCCCGAACATCGATTCGATGAGCGACTTTTTCACGCGCTGTTTTTCCGGCTTTCTCAGTGCATTCAATCCCCAAAAAGTGAAGAACATGGTCACCGGCCGGCCCATGGATGCCGCGCCATTGGCGATAATAAATGAGGCTAGTACCTTGTCCAAATCGCCGCTGAACACGATGAGTGTTTTGCCGTCCGCCCTGTGTGCCGCAGCCACACCTGCCACTTGCTCCAACGCCTGCTCCGTTCCCTTTTGGATGTATACGACATAGTCCTTGCCACGCTTTTCCGATTTAACCAATGTGTTGCCGGTCCGGCGGCACCATGTATCCACGTCGCGGGTAAAGCCCGCGTCGGTCGCTACCACCTCGATGATCTGTCCGTTCTCAATGCCGTTTATGGTCTGAAACACCTTCATGATGGGCCCCGGGCACTGCAGTCCGCTGCAATCCACGCGAACCGCTGCGATTACATCGCCAAGATCGTGCTCCGAAACCTGCGTATGCGCTTGCGTGGTCATGTCATGATCCTCCTGTGCCCCTTGCTGGTCATCATCACCGTACACTGCCCGGTAAAACGTTACACCGCCGGGGTATACCTTCACGTTCTTAAACCCGTTCTGCATCAAAATACGTGCGCCATTGTAAGCTTTAACGGCAATGGCACAGAATACAATGGTTTCTTTGGTCTTGTCCAATTCGTTGATCCGTTTGCGCAGCATGCCCAACGGAATTCCGAAGGCATCGGGTATGCTATATGCCATCCGTTCAACGTCCTCTCGCACATCCAGGATTTGCCTGTTCGCGTCATCCTGCTCCATTATATTCCATTCGGCCATCGCAACCTTGTGTGTCAGTATATTTTCCGCCATGAAGCCGGCCATGTTGACCGGATCCTTTGCCGAGGAATACGGCGGCGCATAGGCAAGTTCCAGATCTTTTAAATCCTCGATGCCGCCATGCAGTCTGATGGTAACAGCGATGGTATCAATGCGCTTGTCCACCCCCTCCTGCCCCACAATCTGCGCACCATAGATCTTCTTCCCGTCCATGGAAAACACGAGCTTGATGGTCATAGTGGTGCTGCCGGGATAATAGCCGGCATGAGAACGCTGTACGATGGTAACCGTCTCATAATCCTTGCCGCGCACCATGCCTTTGCGCATGAGCGCCTTTTCGCTAGATCCGGTGGAAGCCGCAGTCAGTTCAAAAATTTTGGCAACGGATGTGCCCATCGTGCCATCGTACATCTCCATGGCACCCATGATGTTATTGGCGCAAATCCTACCCTGTTTGTTGGCGGGTCCGGCCAGGGGAATCATGGTGCGGTCTCCAGAGATAAAATCCGTTGTTTCGATCACATCGCCCACGGCATAGATATCTGGATCCGATGTTTTTAGGTATGCGTCGGTTACGATGCCGCCGCGCTTGTTGACACTAAGGCCCGCTTCCCTGGCAAGTTTGCCGTTGGGACGAACGCCAATGGCGAGTATCGCCAGATCCGCCTCAACACGCTTGCCGTCTGCCAAAACGACGGTGACGGCATCCTCCGTTTGTTCAAATGCGCTCACACCGTTTGCCAAATGCAACGCCACGCCTTCTTCCACCAGATGGGTTTGAAGAATCCTCGCCATTTCAAAGTCCAACGGCGGCATGACCTGGTCTGCCATCTCCACCATTGCGACTTCACATCCGGCGGCGTGCAAATTTTCTGCCATCTCAAGCCCGATGAATCCACAACCCACCACCACGGCACGTTTTGGTTGTTGGGTTTGTAAATATGCTTTAACCCTGTCGGTATCCGGAATTGTCCACAGTGGAAAGATTCGATCCGCGTCGATGCCCGGGATGGGCGGTTTTAGCGGAGATGACCCGGTGGCTATCACCAAAACATCGTAGTCTTCCCGGTATACCTCATCGTTGTCTACACGTTTGACCTCTATCTGCTTGTTCTCCCTGTCGATAGACACCACTTCGTTGTTGACACGAACATTGATGTTATACTTCTCGCTCATGGCCTCGGGAGACTGCAACAGCAGTGATTCCCTCTCTTGGATCACGCCGCCCACATGATAGGGCAGACCGCAGTTTGCGTAGGAGATGTACGGTCCACGTTCAAATATGGTGATGTCCGCCGTTTCGTCCAACCTTCTCAGCCTCGCTGCCGTGCTGGCCCCGCCCGCTACGCCGCCGATGATCAATACTTTTTTGCTCATAGAATACTACCTCCGTTTATCCATTCAAAATCGCCTGAAGGATCGTGGACACCAATGGATCCTTGATCCGATAGATCATTTCCTTCCCGCTCCGCTCCCCTGATACAATGCCTGCCGCTCTCAACTTACCAAGATGCTGTGAAATGGTGGGCTGCGCAACGTCAAGACAGTCCTGCAGGCCGCCAACGTTGCACGGTCCATCCATCATCAACCTAGCAAGCAAACAAAGACGCACGGGATGCGCCATGGTCTTGAGGACTTCTGCCTTCACTGTAATAGCTTTCTTCAAGGCTTCCTTTTCCCTGCTATCCATGCTTTCCATGCAATCCTCCTATAAAATCATTCATGTTCATCATTTTTATTCATCATTAATATACATATATTCTAATATATTGATAATTAAATGTCAAAGTATTTTTTTAAATATATATGAACATTTTCTGGCGGCAGTTGCATCACATTTATAGCATTGGTTTTATCAATTATAATTTCTTCAAATGCGATAAGTCCCCTATAATAGTGCAGTAGCCTCACTTGACAGACGGGGTAATAACCTTTACGTTTACAGTGTTTCCAATCACTGTAATCACTATCCGACATGCACGGTATTGTGTATAATTCAACAGTGGACGAAAGCTTCACAAGGAGTTGCCATGAAAAAAAGGACCGTCGTACTCATCGTTATCATTATCGCTGTACTTGCCGTCAGTGGCACTGTAGCGATAACAGTAATTAACCGCAGTTTGCAGAAGCTCACTGAAACAACGGTCTCCGAAATCGACCTGAATGCCCTGTCCGACGGCATATACACCGGCGACTATAATTCATTTCCGGTGGGTGCCACCGTGGACGTAACCGTAACAAATCATAGAATCGTGTCCATAGACCTTGTCCGGCATCAAAACGGACAGGGCGATGCGGCGGAGGTCCTCCCCCAGCATGTTGTGGATGCGCAAAGCCTGGACGTGGATGCTATATCCGGCGCCACCTACAGCAGCAAGGTGATACTGCTTGCCATTGAGAATGCACTTGGCAATCCCCCCAATTGAACGCAAAGGAAGGAGCAACGCATGAATATTGGTATCTTTGTCCATTCATTGACCGGCAATACCTATTCCGTAGTGGACCGCCTGTCCCGCCGTCTGGCATCGCAGGGCCATGAAGTACACATCGAAAGGCTGACCCCTGTCGGAGGCGAGAAGACAAACATTTCGGATCCGTCCAAAATCCAGCTTGAAACACCGGTGGATGTCACGCCATACGAAGCGGTGATTTTTGCCGGTCCGGTGCGCGGCTTTTCGCAATCTCCCATCATAGCCAAATGCTTTTCCACAATTGATTCGCTGCAGGGCAAGCGCGTAGCCTGCCTAGTCACCCAACAATTTCCCCGTCCATGGATGGGCGGAAACAGCGCCATAAAGCAAATGATCAAGCAGTGCACAATCAAGGGCGGTTCCGTGTTTGCAACCGGCATAGTCAATTGGAAAAACAAGCAGCGCGAGCAGATCATCATGAATGTCATCGACGCCATCGGCAGCTCACTGTAGCAAAGTACTCCATTTTACAAAATGTCGCGACGCCAACGACCGAACCAGAAGAACCCCCTCAAAGGATATCCTTCGAAGGGGTTCTATGTGTTTGCGATTCCTTGTTACTGTTTATAGCGGACCAGCCAGATTGTTTTTAGATTCCGTCCGTTCCTTCTTCGGTCGCATTGAGGCAGTCTCCATAGCGGATACCGCTTCCGCGTCCGTCGTTACCGTCGCCATTTCCATTGCCGTTACCATTGCCGTTGCCATTGCCAAAACCGTTGCCAGCTCCGCCGCCCGTTCCGCCGTTTTGGATGCGGTCCGCCCTATTGGTAAACGCATTGAGGTGATGCTGCGAGGCGGTTTGCAACTCCACAAATACGGCCCTGACGTCATCGGGTAGTTCTTTCTGTAAGAACGTCTCGTACATGGCGATGTTCTTCTTCTCGGCTTCAACACTCGCTAAAATCGCTTCCTCCACCGTGCCTGGCGCCTTGACAAGTCCTGCCGCATTGTTTTGCGGCACCGCAACGCCATGGGCTTCAAAGAGCGGGAGCAGTTCCTGGATGTGTCTTCCCTCGGCTACGATAATGTTGGAAAATGGCCGCTGCTCTTGAAATACCTCCATGATTTTCGCATACTCGGCCTGTGCTAGATATTCATCCTGGATCGCATAGGTCAGCATTTGTTCCAGCGTATAGGTTTCACCCTCCTGCACGGCGGCCGAACCGAAGGATGCCGCACCTGCAAACCCCGTCATGGTCAGTGTTCCCACCGCTAGTATGGTTAACGCGGCGATTAAAAATATTTTTGATTTTTTCATTATTTTCATCGATTGTCCTCTTTCCGGGTTTTCCCCTCTTGATGATCAAAGAATATCAATTGGCTGTGTCGAATCCGTGTTTTTTTCGTTGTAAATACTTGTTATGCGTGTTGGCGCGTATACATTGCACGATTTGATAAAAAACATAATTTTGCCATACATGAGATTTATCATATAATGGAAGAAAGATCAGGGAGCGAGGAGAGCATGATGCAGCGTGTATTGATTGCAGACGATAACGAGAAGATCACTTCCCTACTCGAAGAATACGCCAAGAAGGAAGGATACCAATCCCTCTTGGCCAAGGACGGGCTGGAAGCTTTGACGCTGTTTCACGAGCATCATCCCGACGTTGTATTGCTCGACGTGATGATGCCCAGGATGGACGGTTTTGAGGTATGCCGGGAAATCCGAAAAACATCCAACACGCCGGTCATCATGGTGACCGCACGGGGTGAGGATTTTGAAAGAATCATGGGTCTTGACATCGGGGCGGATGATTACATCGTCAAGCCCTTTTCACCCAGCGAGGTGATGGCGCGTATACGGGCGGTGTTGAGAAGGATCAGCAAGGCCGATAATGAAAAGAGTGCTGTTTTCTCGATAAACAACCTTTTTATATCGCTGGACGATTACCGGGTTACCATCGGTGGTCAGCCGGTCGAATTGACCAAAAAAGAATTTGAGATTCTTTGGACGCTGACGGCAAATTACCCTAAGGTGTTCTCGCGCGACCAGCTGTTGAACAGCCTTTGGGGCTATGACTATTATGGGGACAGCCGTACGGTGGACTCACATATCAAACGGCTGCGCGCCAAGCTGGGCAAGTATGCCCACGAACGCTGGGATATTAAGACAATTTGGGGCGTTGGTTACCGGTTCGAGGTGGATATGGATGAAAAGTAGAATAGCACGCAAGCTTTCACTGTATTTTCTTGCCGTCCTTTTGTTGTTTGCCGTCATCATCGGTTCGCTGTTTATCGCTCTGTTCCGCAGCCACACCATCGAACTGCATAAAGCGGATCTACAAGCACGTGCGCTGTCCATCGCTGCCACGCTCGCCACCTATATGTCCGGCGAGAGCCAGGGGGTTGGCAACGGACAGGGCGGATACGGCGCCTATCTCCGTCTGATCGACGAAATTGCGATGACGGATGTCTGGATTGTCGATCGGGATCTGTCCCTGATCACCAGCGGCCATACCGGCAGCGTCGCATACAACTATGCGGATCTTCCCAATGATGCGGAGGCGGTGGTCGAAACCGTCTTTATGGGGGAAACAACGTTCAGCGAAGGCTTTAGCAATCTTTTAAACGCGCCCACCATTACCGTGGGCACACCCATCGTCGTAAGCGGCATTGTCGCAGGCGCACTGTTGCTGCACACCTCGGTGGACAATATCAACCAGGCTGCCATGCAGGGCGTAGGCATCTTGATTATAAGCCTATGCATTGCACTTGTCTTAGCACTTCTCCTGTCGTTCTTCTTTGCCTATGTCTTTACCAAACCTCTCCATAAAATGAAGCTTGCCGCATCGTCGCTTTCATTGGGCGACTACGACGCCAAGACCGGTGTTGCGCAGGACGATGAGATTGGCGCACTTGCCGATACCATCGATGGCCTCGGCGAACGGCTGTCCATTGCAAAACGGGAAAGCGACGCACTGGAAAACATGCGCCGTGACTTCATCACCAATATATCCCATGAACTGCGCACGCCCGTTACGGTCATGCGGGGCTATTTGGAAGCGCTAAGCGATGAAGTGGTAAGCGATGCCGGGCAGGTACATGCATACCACCGGCAGCTTTTGAAGGAAAGTGAATTTCTGATGCGGTTGGTCAACGACCTATTGGAACTGTCCCGCCTGCAAAATGCGGAATTCAGCATAGAGATGGAAGAACTGAATCTATCCAACGTGATACATGATGCCATTCGAAGCGTTCGGCGCATGGCAGATGGTAAAGGTATTCGCATTACAGAGCGTATAGATACCGACACGATTCCCTTTACCGGCGACTACGCCAGACTCAGGCAGATGTTCCTGATTGTTTTGGACAACGCCATCAAATTTTCCCATACGGGCGGCAGCATCAATGTCATCCTGTCGCAGCATGCGGTCACGATTCGCGACGATGGTATCGGCATATCCGAAAAGGACCTGCCCCATATCTTTGAGCGGTTTTACCATGAACGGTCGGAACAGAATAAAAGCGGTACCGGTCTGGGCCTGTCCATTGCCAAACAGATTGCAGACAGGCACGGCATCGCCGTTAACGTTGAAAGCGAGGAAAGTGTCGGTACGGCGTTTGCCTTTGTGTTTCCCGTCAACTGAACAAAGCATGCCAATGAAGCATTCACGTTCTTCCCCGTTGGCCGACAACAAACGGTGGATAAGCCTTGGCTTGTCCACCGTTTGTTTATAATGATACGTCCAATATGCTTGTCGTATCCGATATTTTATTGGCGAGCATGCTATTTATTCCAGATTGCGCGTCTGTTTTTGAGGGAACCAATGTCCAGTTCTGTTTGCAATCCGTACGAGCAGAAGCATCACAGGCACCTCCGTAAGCACTCCCACGGTGGTGGCCAACGCCGCCGGCGATGTCGCACCAAACAGTGAAATCGCTACCGCCACCGCCAATTCAAAAAAGTTGGATGCCCCGATCATGCCCGCAGGTGCCGCAATATCGTGTGGCAGCTTCAGCGCTCTGGCGGAGAGATACGCAATGAAGAAGATTAAAAACGTTTGCAATACCAACGGTATGGCTATGAGCAGTATGTGCAGCGGGTTTTGCAGAATGGTTTTACTCTGGAACGAAAAAATGATGACCAGCGTCAACAATAACCCTGCAATGGTGACGTTGCTGAACTTTGGAATAAAGCGCTTTTCAAAGTATTCCGAACCCTTGTGCCTAACCATCCATATCCGCGTCAGCATGCCGGCAGTCAGCGGGATGACCACGAACAGCACGACCGAAAGGATCAGCGTATCCCACGGTACAACAACGCCGCCGATCCCCAACAAGAATGCCACGATAGGTGTAAATGCAAACAGTATAATCAAATCGTTTGTAGCCACCTGTACCACGGTATACGCCGGGTTTCCCTTGGTCAGGTGACTCCATACGAATACCATAGCCGTACAGGGGGCAGCACCGAGCAGAACAGCGCCTGCAAGATAATCCTTGGCAAGCTCTGGTGGAATCAAACTTTTGAATACCATAAAGAAGAAAAAGGCGGCGATACCCACCATGGTAAAAGGCTTAATCAGCCAGTTTGTCGCCCATGTGATAAGCAATCCTTTGGGATTCCGACTTACATTTTTGATGCTGGCAAAATCCACTTTCAGCATCATGGGATAGATCATCAACCAGATCAATACCGCGATGGGTATGGACACCTGCGCGTAGGTAAACCGCGCTAAAAAGGCAGGTATAGCGGGCATCGTGCTGCCGATGAAAAGCCCCACCGCCATGCACAACAAAACCCACACAGATAAATATCGTTCAAAAAATCCGATTCCCTGCATGTTTTGTTTCTTCATATCTATATCCCTTCAGTGCGGCTTTCCCGTCGCATTGCACAAATCCTGTTGCTTGCACTTTTCGTACGCTTTCTCATCCGCGTTATAAGTTGGAAGCTCTTCCATTCCCTTGCTCAAAAACATCCATAAACCCGGATTTTCGTGTATAAATACATCGTTGATGCGATAATGGATCCATTGCGCACGCTTTTCGCTTTGTATCAAACCGCATCGTTTCAGCGCTGTCAGTTGCCTTGAAGCATTGGACTGCGACATGCAAAGGCAATGTTCGATTTCGCAAACGCACATCTCCCCCCGCATCAACAGGGACAGAATTCGCAGTCTGCTTTCCTGAGCCAACGTCTTGAACAACGTTACCAAATGTTTCACCCCTTATGCATATATGCACATGTACGCATATATGTTAGCGCAATCGACATTCACTTGTCAATGCCCGTTATACGAATAACCACTGATGGACGACGGTTTGCCTATCTATTTTCGTCGGTTTATGCGCATCCAGCTCCTTTATTTGCCAAGAAGGAAAATGCTTTGTCTATGGTCACATCAAAGCGCCCCTTATCATAACAAAAAAGGCAGTGTCTCTCTGCCATTTTTGTTAGTGCAATATATTCAACGCCTTCCCTGCCGCCGAATGCTGCTGAATCTAGCATGCAATCAGCCAAACAGCGCTTCTAGGCTTTGACAGAAGGGCGCGCGGCAAATCCCTTTCTCGGTAATGATGGCAGTGATCAGCGTATGATCCGTGACATCGAATGCGGGATTGTAGCACTTCACTTCCAAAGGCGCCATCGGCTCCCGATAGAACTTCTCCCTGATTTCATTTGGATCGCGCAGTTCGATTTGTATGTCATCCCCCGTTTTGCAGTTCATATCAATGGTAGATGTGGGGCCCAAGACATAGAACGGAATGCCATAGTGCCGGGCAAGTATCGCAACACCGCTTGTCCCGATCTTGTTTGCAACATCACCGTTTGCCGCCACCCTGTCACAGCCGACGAAACAGGCCTGTACCCAGCCGTTTTTCATCACCATGCTCGCCATATTATCGCAGATCAGCGTCACGTCGATGTGGGCTTTTTGCAGTTCATAGGCCGTGATGCGCGCTCCTTGTAGAAGCGGCCGCGTTTCATCCGCAAATACGCGGATTTTCGTGCCGCGCTCCTCCGCCATAAAAAGCGGTCCCAGCGCGGTACCGTAACGCGACGTAGCCAGCGGCCCCGCGTTGCAGTGTGTCAACACACCGTCGCCTTCGCAAATCAACGTGAGACCATACTCCGATATGGCGCGACACATCGCGATATCCTCCATGTGGATATCCCTACATTCAGCATGAAGGAGGCCGATGATCTCCCCTTTGGATTTGTTTCTATTTTTTGTGACGACACGCTCCATCCGATCAAGCGCCCAGCTCAAGTTTACCGCCGTAGGACGCGATGCATTCAAATGTTGCTTGTGCTTGTGGAATACCGCGATGAACGAATTCATCTCCATTTCTTGGATCTGCTGCGCAAGGCAGTACATGCAGTAGGCCGCACAGATCCCAATGGCAGGTGCGCCGCGTACCTTGAGCATCTTGATGGCGTCGAACATCTCATCCGACGTTCTGAGCGCAATATGCTCCGTATAATTAGGCAGGCGCGATTGGTCAAGTATGATAACCGCGTCGCCAGCCTTGTTTAACCCAATATGATCCTTATCGGTGATGGGATTCATCGTTTCACCTCCGTACATTTTGCGTAATATAATCAATTCAAAGGGTCGATTTGCCTTTGCTCCGTATGTTTTATTATAGGATCTTACACGAATTTTTTCAATCCGATCTTATTTGTATCCCTCATCATAAACGATATGGATCGAGCAAATAAACAACCACAAGCGCCGACAGTGCTTTGAATACTTTTGCAGAGCAAAACAAAAGCTGCGCCTATATGCATCTGCGCAGCCGTTGTGAGCGGTTCGTTGAACTTTTTTCGGATACTTCTGTTATTCGTAGTATTCGTACCTCTTAAACCGGACGAACATTGTCCGGTTTATTCATTTTATCCTTGTCCATGCCCGGTTGACCTTGCGCTAGCGCTTCGTGTGTTTTGCCTGTTGGAACCCCCTGCATTTCGTTGGCCGGATGCTTTATAGGGCTTTTGGCTTGTGCCGCCACCACCCTTTGAGTTTCTCTGCGCGGAAGAAGTACGGTTCCCGGCATCAAACGGGCGTTGACGCCCAGACCCATGCCGCGATGCCGCATTTTGCGAACCGCGCGCAGGCCTCGGCTGTTTGGGCGGGGCATGCATAACTCTCATCGGATAAGGGTGATCCTCTACCCGTGGAATACTTATGCCACACAAATTCTCAATGCCCTTGAGTAACTTTTTCTCTTCAATATCGCAAAAAGCGATAGCGCTGCCACTATGCCCCGCCCGTCCCGTACGCCCAATACGGTGAACATAGGTCTCGGGTACTTCGGGCAGCTCAAAATTGATGACGTGCGATAGATCGTCTATATCCAGCCCGCGTGCAGCGACATCCGTTGCCACCAACACACGGGTGATCTTATTTTTAAAATCTTTCAATGCTTTTTGCCGCGCATTTTGTGATTTGTTGCCATGGATAGCCTCCGAACGAATGCCACCCGTTCTGAGTTGGCGTACCACGCGGTCTGCGCCATGTTTGGTGCGGGTAAAGACCAGTGCGGAGGTGATGGTGGGATCTTTCAAAAGATGCAGCAACAGGTTCCGCTTATTCATCTTGTCCACAAAGTATACGCACTGATCGATTGCCTCCACCGCCGGGGTCTCGGGCGTGATGGTGATTTTGACAGGATCGTTCAGAATTGCCCGCGATATTTCAACGATACCCTGCGGCATGGTGGCAGAAAACAGCAATGTCTGCCTCTGTTCCGGTGTTTGACCTATGATTCTCTTCACAGCATGGATAAATCCCATGTCCAACATCATGTCGGCTTCATCCAGCGTTAAAACCTCCACGTGCTTTAAATCAATCAAGCGCTGGCTCATCAAATCCTCCAGCCTGCCCGGTGTTGCAATGAGAATATCTACACCCTTTTTAAGTGTTATTTCCTGCGGTCTTTGCGATACACCCCCAAAAATAACGCAGCAACGCAACCCTGTATAGCGCCCGTAAGCGCGAAAACTTTCATATATTTGTAATGCGAGTTCCCTCGTCGGGCTTAAGATGAGCGAACGTATCCTGCGCATTGATTTTCGCGGACCGTTTGCCTGATCCTCCTCGTACAATCGCTGCAGGATGGGTATGGCAAACGCCGCTGTTTTTCCTGTACCTGTCTGTGCACAGCCCAAAACATCCCGTCCCGCCATGATGGGCGGAATAGCCTGTTCCTGTATGGGCGTTGGTTTCGAATACCGCTCATCCGTCAGCGCTCTTTGGATCGGCGGTATAATCGGTAGATCATTGAATTTCATATATTCTCCTCATTTTTTGGTTTTCCGTGCACATCCGATAGCATGTACCGAATGGTTTGCTTTCATAAAAGAAAGACCTCAACCTCCACAAAATGGAAATTGTGGCCATTGTTGATTCAATCCTGTGCAATTCTCCCGGCATTTCTAATTGATTGAATCACAAAAACAAGTCCCCATATCTCTTAACACATATTGCATGGACAATTGTATCGCAGACGTTGAATCGCTTTATGGCTTATTATATCATAAACAAGCATATAAATATAGTTGCTCTAACTTTATTCCAATTCCCTTCCGCGTATTAGAACCGCAAAATTACATCATAACAGAATTGCCCCATACTCACCCGGCGGCATAGTGCGCCTCCGTGTTATGCGTTCAAGACAGCAATTCCGCGCCTGTATCTTACGGCTGCTCCACCAGGTTTTTGGGGATCGCAATGTCAAAAACGATACGCCCAAACCGATGATCGCCAATGCCATGATGGGCAAGAATACATGGATATAGCTGCCTAGTTGCATCCGGATATAGCTCGCCAACGGCGTGCCGTCTTCATTTTGTCGTTCGCTTGTCCTTATCGGCTTGATCTGGTTTGCGAAAATATAAAACCCAACAATGGCACAGCAATGAGAAAGAATATTCCCATTGCGATAAACGTACTGTTAACGCCCACGTGATTGATCAATACTTTGATAACCGGAGCCGTGATCAACGGGGACAATCCGAAACCGGACAGCAGCATGAATACCGTATACAGGATTAAAAACGCCAGATACGGCAGTCCGCCTGCGTTGGCATCCAGACTGTACATTTGTGAGATAGGTGTGCGGAATACACTCCACGAATAGACCGTTCCCATACAAATTATAATACCGATGCCCAAAAGAACGAACCTCCATAGATTGGCTACTTTGGATATCAAGTTCTTGTCTTCGTCTTTTGGTGATATATTCATATATCATATTCCTGAATATTTACTGCACATCATAGTTGGGATGCAAAAATACAATCACACTTGTCAACCATGTGATGCAATTGCCCTTCTAACACGCGTATGCTGGCGTGTACACTTCTCATCAATATACATTCAAATAAGCGAGATAGAATAGCAGCTATGAGTTTGTCTGTCTGGTTAAATCCGGCGCTGCGAAAGCGCGGCGCCGACAAATCTTTCGCTTAAAAAGCAGGCTTATCCAACCATATGACAGCTTGTCCAAATGAGTTTGCATTGTCTTTTCAGTTCACCCGCATATTCAGCGAGCTCGTTCACAGTTGTGAATGTGTGACTCTTATTGCTGACGCCGGCCACGGAAACGGACATGATGGGCAATTGTTCCTCTTCTCCTTTTCGGTTCTTCGTGACAATGAACCCGTTCTCCTTGCCCTTAAGCGAATAATATTCCAAAATGCCCTGATCGAAACACTCGATTAGTGTTTCGCATATGGGATCGATGTCGTGTGACTGTATGATTGCCACAAAATCGTCGCCACCAATGTGTCCGACGAAGCTGTCCGTCGGCATGGTTTTTTCCAAAAGATCTTTGATGGTCACCATGCCGCAATACGATGCGGTTTGTGTAACGACGATGAAATCGTACAGCGTTTTTAACGGACGGGCATCGCATGTTTTGTAACGATGTCGATGGGCGTTGAGAAATCCGTTACCAGTGGATTTGAATCCATGATATTGGAGATAGGACGCCGCGCGTACAAGCTGAAGCCATATTGACCACTCATCGCATGATCGATACGCATTCTGGACACAGCGCCAACCACTATGTTCTGATCATCGATAACGGTAATGCCAATCAGATTTTCATCGCCAAAAACCTGAGGGAAATTATGGGCTGAAATACAATGCGGATATCCGCATCCCTGATAATGCAACCTAGCAACTCTTGCTTATGCGATAGATTTTTTTCATTTATCTGTGCCTTTTTTGTATCCGAGCGTTCGCCCGGCGTATCTGCTTTAAAAATTTCCATAGGCTACCCCATTAAAATCATAGAACAGGCTTTATTCATCTATAAACATTTCCTATTCCATTGCTTAAATTTATTTTTCAAACCCTATACCAGTTCATTATTATCATATCAATAAAAATGCAGGTTGCAATATAATCCTACATAAATTTACAATACTATATCCATTGTTTAACGCAGTGTTGATCTTTCCTATGCAAATCCGTCCCCCGTCTCCCTTCGCCATTGCTACGTGTGATAAGTAGACGGGAAAGCGCCGTGGATAGACTTTCATACTGTCACCTGTTAAAATGGCCTTAGATGCTTATTTTCGACACAATTCACTAGGATGGGAGAGACCTATTCCTTGAGAAAAATTGTTATTGGCTATATCCTGTTTTTTACGGTATTGTTTGCCTTTTTCTTTGGCAACAAGCTCTATATTCTGCGCGATACAAACAGCCATAAATATCAAAGCGAGAGCGGTATCTCCTATGTTGCCAAAATACAGGACAAGGAATTCCTCGTATACAACAACCGCGATGAATGGTCAAGAATGTTTATTGCGGGCGTCAATCTTGGCGCGGCCAAACCAGGCTACTATCCGGGCGCATTCGGTATAACCCGCGAGGAATACCTGCGCTGGTTTGGGTATATAAGCGATATGAATGCAAACACAATCCGCGTATATACCGCACAGATGCCCGTGTTTTACCAAACGCTTCTTGAATACAATTCCACAGCAGAAAACCCGTTGTATCTCATACAGGGCGTATACTTGAACGAAGCGGACATCGCAGAGCTTCAGGACGCCTTTGCTATGGACGGGAAGATCAAAAATGATTTTTATGCCGATATTCAAAACATCGTTGACATCATTCATGGAAACGCCGTCATCGAAAAGTTGCCCGGCCATGCAGGCGGCACCTACACGGCGGACATATCCAACTACGTCTGCGCCTACATTCTTGGCATCGAGTGGGATCCCGATTTCGTCATCGCCACCAACGAGAATAACTTGGATAAAACGAGCTATGACGGGGACTTTGTCAAAACACAAAATGCATCTGCGTTCGAGGTCTTTTTAGCCGGAGCGGCCGATGCAGCCATCACCCATGAAACCGAAACCTACCGGGAGCAGCGTCCCGTTTCGCTTTGCAACTGGGTCACCACCGATCCTCTTGAACATCCAAACGAACCCAATGAGAATGAGGATTCCGTCATCGTTGACATGGAACATATTGTGGCAAAGATCGGTTTTGAGGCAGGCTTCTTTGCCTCCTACCACATCTATCCCTACTATCCGGACTTTTTCAGCTATGAAGCCAAGTATCTTCAGGACGGCGAAAACAATACCTATGCAGCCTATTTGAAAGAACTGAACGCCTACCATTCCATGCCGGTACTGGTTGCGGAGGTTGGCATTCCAGCATCTCGTGGCATCACACATGAGAACAGCCTGTCCGGCTTTAATCAGGGGCATATCGAAGAAACCCGGCAGGGTGAAATGCTGATTTCGCTCTTTGGCGATATCCGGGATGAGGGTTGCATGGGTGCGCTGATCTTTTCCTGGAATGACGAGTGGTTCAAAACAACGTGGAATACCATGGACCTCGATATTGCGGACAGCCGCGCCTCTTGGCCAGACTATCAAACGAACGAACAGAACTTCGGTTTGTTGGCCTTCGACCCGGGCGATAAGGCTTCCGTTTCGTATGTGGATGGGGACGTGACCGAATGGTCAGATTCCGATCTTGTTGTGCAACAGGGTGAAAATCGCCTCTATGCCAAATCCGACGAGAAATTCCTGTACCTGATGGTCAACGTGGAAGATTTTGAAAACGATACGCTGTACATCCCCATTGATACCATCCTCGGTCAGGGCAATACAGCCTATCAGGGTGTCCGGTTTGATTCAGCGGCGGATTTTCTTTTGGTGCTCAGCGGTAAGGAAAACAGTTCCGTTCTTGTGGATCCCTATTACGACGTTACCTATTATCAATACGCTATAAAGAGCGATCATCTGTTGCGATTCCCGCAATACGAATCGACCGATAGCGGTATGTTTGTCCCAATCACACAGGTTCTGAGCAGGGCTTTGTATATACCCCTAACAGGCGAAACGGTGCCGTTTCGCTTGGCGGATACGGGAAAACTTAGCTACGGGAACGCAAACCCGGATGCAAGCGATTATGATTCACTGGCCGATTTCTACTATAGCGACGGTTGTGTAGAAATACGCATACCATGGTTGATGCTCAACGTTATGGACCCGTCCCAAAAAAAGATCATCGGCAATCTGTACCAAAACGACGGCTTTGTCGCGCAGGATGTGGAAGCGTTCCGCCTTGGTGTCGTGCCATCAGACGGACAGGCCACCGCCATGGGGGAATATCGGTGGGATGCGTGGGAAATGCCCACGTATCACGAACGGTTGAAGAAGTCCTACTACATTGTGCAGGATACGTTTGCTTCCTATACGGCAGCCCATGTGGCGCAACGCACACCCTTTGAGGTTTTTTGGGCGGAATGGAATTTAACCTCTTTTTCTAAAATTGTAACCTGGTTCCCCATTCAGCCCGTGCTGAATTACATGATCGCCTTCCTGATGTCCATCATACTCTATTTTTTCTGCGTGCTGCTGTATATCCATATCACTTCGATGATACGCGATCGGGCAAAAGACAAGATCAAGGCAAAGATCATGTCCGCTATCAAGCTGCGTCGTGATCACGGCATCGCCACACCGTTGTTTAATTTGATCAGCCTCAATAAGCTGCTCTCGCGCCACGGGCTTATCATTTTGAACGAAATGTTCGAGCAGTGCAACCAGGCGTCGCGGCAAACGCTTCGCAGTCTGATTTATAATTGTGGATATGAGAGTTTTATCAGAAGAAAACTTCAGGCCCGCAACCTGAACGATCTAATACTCGTCGTCCGTCTGGTGGGCGAACTCGGTCTGAAAAAGCTCGCTGGTGAAGTGATACGGTTGCTGTACAAGTATAAGGATGACATTGATTTGCAGTATCAGAGCTTCTTGACGCTGTCTCAGCTCGCTTGCCGCGATCAACTTGTACGCATATGCATGGACAGGGGTTTTATTCATCGGTTATCATTCCGCAGCTTGCAGGAGGCGCTCAAGACCTATTCTGGTAACAAGCCTGACCTATACCGGGCATTGCTCAAATCGCCTGACCGCTATATCGTACGCATATGCATGAAACGCATCGGAGCCGAGCATTTCATATCCTTTGCACAGGATCTGATGCTTTATCTTGATTCCGACGACTACAACACCGTCATCGATGCTGCACGCGCGTTAGGTCAGCTCGGATATGACAACGCCGCGCCCAAACTCATTGCCCTTATGTCGCACAAAAAATGGGAGGTGCGCAACATCGCGGCCAGCGCGCTCGGGGCCATTGATGCAAATCGCTATGCCAACGAACTTGTGAACGCGCTTCACGATAGCGAGTGGCACGTGCGTTTCAACGCGGCCAAAGCACTGAGCACAACGGACCGCTCCGGCGAGTTTTTACAGACCGTTCGCCTTTCGGGCGACCGGTATGCTTTTGAGATCTTGTCGTACATGATCCAAAATCCGCAATTAAGGGGGGCTACGTCATGAACGTATTCTACACGGCCATTCTCGTGGTCAACGTATTGTCCCTGGTCTATGTTGTTCTTGTCGATTGCATCTATCTGATTCAATTGATCAGTTCTTCGTTCAGTTTGGGTAAATACGTCCGATCACGACACTATTCCGATCATGAGCGGTTTCTGGATTCCGAAAACATGATCCCTATATCGCTTTTGGTTCCTGCCTACAACGAGGAAGCAACCATCCTCGACAACGTGCAGAATTTATTGTCCCTGGACTTCCCCGAATATGAATTGATTGTGATCAACGATGGATCGAAGGATGCTACACTATCCCTTCTCATCGATACGTTTCATCTGATACCCACGAGTCAGCCATTTAAGCGTTCCATTTCAACGCAACAGATCCGGGCGGTCTATCGTTCGGTGGATTATCCCAACCTCGTTGTACTGGACAAGGCAAACGGCGGTAAGGCGGACGCGCTCAACGCCGGCATCAACCTCTCGCGCTATCCGGTGTTTGTATCCATCGATGCCGATTCCATTTTGGAGAAGGAATCACTGATTCGGATCATTATGCCCTTTGTCAGGGATCACCGCGTGGTGGGCGTGGGTGGCATCGTTCGTATCGCGAGTGGCTGTGAAATCAAAGATGGCGAGCTGATCAGCATCGATCTGTCCAAAAAGGCGCTTGTAAACCTGCAGACCGTGGAATACCTGCGCTCATTTTTAACAGGGCGCATCGGGTTTGACGCGATGGGCATGTTGCTCATCGTATCTGGCGCGTTTGGTGCCTTTAATAAACGTCTGGTCATCGACGCGGGTGGATATTCCATGGATTGCATCGGAGAGGATATGGAACTGGTCATCAAGTTGCACCGGATGCTTCGGGAACGCAAAACCGAATATATCATCAAGTTCATTCCCGATCCAGTATGCTGGACACAGCCGCCTGAGAGTTTCCGCGATCTGCACAAACAGCGCAAACGCTGGCAGATTGGGTTGATCTTTTCGTTGTTCAAACATAAAAAAATGTTGCTCAATCCCACATATGGCCGGATTGGCACGGCATCGTTGCCGTACTATTGGCTGTTTGAATTCATCGGCCCGTTGTTTGAATTGATAGGGTATATTACCATCCCCATTTCGTTTGCGCTGGGCATCATTAATTTGAATTTCTTCCTCGGTTTCTTTGCCGTCGCCGTTCTGTATGGCATGGTTCTGTCCATCGGTGCGCTGATATTGGAGGAAAACACGTTTAAGAAATATCCGTCCATACGACAACTCCTCAAGCTGACGGTCTATGCGATCATCGACAATTTCGGATATCGGCAGATCAACACGCTGTTTCGGGTAGAAGCGATGTTTTCCTACCGCAAGGCGAAGCACAGTTGGGGCGAAATTGAACGGAAACGGTTTGACACCAAAGAGGATTCCTGACACAGAGGATAATAGAACTCTTAGCAATTCCCCAAAAAAACGTATCGCATGTACTCACGTGCAATGGTCGCCAATGCGTGCAGACCTGCAATATCCGTACTGCCTCTGTCCGTCATCCGATAGCGCGGAAAAAAGCGCGATAGGTGTAGCGGTATGCCAGGGTCAACGGACGCAAGCCAACGCGAAAGCCTTGTCATTTCGTCTTTTCTGTCGTTTTCATTGGGTATGATAAGCGTGGTGACCTCCACATGGCATCTTTTTACCGCCAGTTCGATGGTGTGCTTGACGGTGTTAAGGTCCCCGCTTATTTTTTGGTAGAATGCCTCGGAAAACGATTTTAGATCAATGTTCATCGCATCTATATACGGCAAAAGCTCCAAAAACGGTTCCTCACAGATAGTACCGTTGGTCACCAACACGTTTTTAAGCCCCTGCTTCCTCGCCGCCATCGCGCAATCCATGACGTACTCGTAGCCAACCAGCGGTTCGTTGTAAGTGAAGGCCACGCCTATATTTCCCTTCCGTCTGAGCGATATGGCGGTCTTGACCAGTTGTTCGGGACTGACGAACCGCACCACAGCCTGTTTGCTGTTCACCATGGAAATCTGATAATTCTGGCAGAACGAACATCTCAGATTGCATCCGAAGCTGCCCACCGAAAGGATTTTACTGCCGGGAAAATATCGGTGCAATGGTTTCTTTTCGATCGGATCCAGCGCCATGGACGTCACCTGTCCGTAGTTGATCGCTGTAACGATGCCATCGCAGTTGCTTCTTGCCCGGCAAAACCCGGTTTCTCCTTCGGACAGTGCACAGTGATGTGGACAGATTCCACATATAACCTTACTCATGTATGTCTCACCACCCGGAATCGTTCCATGGTATACCGTTCATATGAGGCGATGCCCGCTTTTTGCAGCGCGATGCTCACCTGCTCCTTAGGTGTATCCACGCCTTCTATGTTTGGAAGCAACAGACCGCGCCGATTTTTATGACTAACGATCACGCCGTACTCCTTTACATCCAACTCTTTTTTGGATTCGATTGGCTCAGGCTCACTCAACACATCAACGCTGTATACCAGATGGGATAATTCTTCTTCGTTTACAGGACTGAATCGTGGATCCTTTGCGCCCGCTGCAACCGCATTTTGAATGATTTCGTCCGCAATGCATTCTGTTGTCGGTGATATGGTGCCGATGCACCCCCTCAGCCGACCGTTGCGTTTGAGCGAGACAAATACGCCAGCGCGCCTGCTGATCATATCATCCGGCAAATCTTTGGGCCGTTGCATGCGCCGATTGGCTCTCACATAGCATTCCAAGGATTGCCGCGCTAGGCGGACACAGGCATCTTCACTTGCCTTGATGCTTTCAAGATGCTTTTCACGGCTTTGTTCATAGCTGCGGTCGAATTGCCTGTTTTCGTCCTCAATTCCGATTTCAAAAGAAGCGACCGCATAACCCACACCATATGGCCCCTCGTAGCTCAAAAGTTCCGGCTTGACCCTTCGTCCATCCAGCGCGCCCGCCATCATGATGAACGAACGCAGGCCGCATTCAGCCGCCGCCTCGGTGAATTTTTCGTCAAAGGTGAGAAATCGCAAGAAATCTCCCCTCGCTATGGCATTGGTGACTTCGCGGTCAAATTCCGGTCCTTCCTTAGCAAAACCGTAAGGCCCGTCTTCTTTAAGCCTGTGGGATAAATCGCCGCTTGCAATGAATACAATCCGCTTTTCGCTTTCCTCCGCAGCCTGCTTGATGCATTTGCCAAACCGGTAATGCATAAGCGGTGCAAGGCCGGACAGAGATATGCGCACCAGTTCATAATCCACATCCAATTGGTTGACGAAAAAGAGCGGTACCATGGTTCCATGATCGAGTTTCCGCTCCCTTTCTCCTGCTGTCCCGGCGGGTATTCCCTCTTGCTTGACAATACACTCAAGCACTTGTACGAATTGTGCATCGTACGTGACGTCCATACCTACGTCGGGCATACCAAAATCCCTGAAATCGCCTTTGGCACGGTGTCCCGGTGAGATGTGGATATAATCCTCATACAGTATCGCATGCGGTGTCGTGATGAGGATGGTATTGGGCTTAAATTCTGCAATTCGTTGTGCAACTTCCCTGTAGGCATCCAACGTTTTTTGTATTGCCTTCTCCTGGCCGCGGCCAATCCGCGGTATGGCCAACGGGGGATGCGGGACAATAAAGGCACCGATAAGCGGCATGATTCTCACTCCTTTTTACAAAACCCATTCCTGCAAGCTAGATCCATAGCTATTTACTCCCAATAGCGGTAGCCGGTACATAGTCTTCCCATTTCGGTATGACTAATCGTGGCGCATAACCGTTCACCATCAACCGTACCGAAGGGTTGGATCAGGGCCGATGTTACCAGCGCTACCCCATCTCTTTTAACTATACCACCGCATGCGTATAAGTTCTATTGCTTTGGACACCACAATTTAGAATATTGATTTGTTTGATCAGTTCGCATAACGTTTTGATTGTCTTGACCTGTGTGTTAATCTGCTATAATTGATTGATAAAGACATACGATAACGCTTTGAAAGGATGAGGGCAATGAAGATATGCATACTCTCAGGCAATCCGAAAACGCAGGGCCTGTGTCAATCCGTCATTGACGCAGCCATACAAGGCGCTGCCGAAGGCGGTGCCGAAGTGGATGAGGTCCGTCTGTGCGATTATGATATCGCACAATGTCGCGTATGCGGCGAAGGATGGGGCACCTGTCGGAACCAAAACCACTGCACCTACGGGTCGGACGGTTTTGATGAGGTTAAGGCGCGCCTTGAGGCATGCGACGCAATGGTTTTTGCATCGCCGGTATATTGGCATGAAACGACAGAGGTGTTCAAATCGTTCATCGACCGTCTGCGGCGCTGCGAGTTCAATCAAGAGGATGGTTTACGAGGCAAGCAAGCCCTGCTCATTGCTTCGGCGGGCGGAACGGGCAACGGTATTTTAAGCTGTTTTGAGCAGATGGAACGATTTTGCAAGCATACCGGTGTTTTGATCTACGATTTCATTGGTGTGAATCGGTGGAACAATGATTACAAGCGCACGGCTGCCAAAGCTGTCGCGTTAGCGATGGCAAGTGGTCGAAAATGCGGCGATACCATCAAATAAATCAACGCCGGTGCATGTTAGCCTTGCCCCGTTTTTAGCACAAAACACCCTACTCCGCGCATAGATTGCCACGGTCAATACGCAGATAAATCCCACAAATAATCTAACGAAACCTGCATGTAACAGCTAAATGAAAGAACCAAAGGCACCGCTAAGGTGCCTTTTTCGATGCTCGTTTGATTTCTCGTATGCCGTATCCATTGGCATAAATGCGAAAACAGGTTGGGTAGCATACGCCTAAATCAATCCAAAAGGATAAGATCAAGCTGTGCTCCTACGTTGGGGGAGCTGGCCAAAACGATGTCTGCGCCGCCCGGCACATTTCTGATTGTCACAACGTCATCCGCATTCAGGGTGAGAATGACCTTGCCCGAAAACTCGCCGGTCTGCTCTGCCAAAATAGGAATGAAAGTTTTTGCCTGCGGTACGCCGTTTACCGCAACCGTGATCTGCGTTGCAGCCGCCTGTGCTGATGTGACATTCACACCGTAATAGACGCTGTAATTTCCTGCCTGCTGCACGATGGCCTGCGGTGCGGCAAATCCAATATTTTGGATCGGATCTGCCACGTTCAATGGCACATCGCCGCCGCCTACAACGGTGGCTCCTCCTACCGTAAGCATATACAGGGCTGCAAATGCCCCGTTGCTTTGCACGCCGCACGGTTGCGGTCTAACAAAGCTGTCAAATGGACCTTCCTTAGCGGGTTCGCTCATTTCCATATCACCCTTTCGAATAGGCCCGTAGCCGCAAGGCTCTTTTTTGGGATAACAATTAATCTCGTTTTGTACGATCACAGTTTTGGCTTCTGGTATTTCCATGGTATGCCACTTTTGATTGGGTATTGTCGGTTGCTTCTGATCCTCCGGCCTAAAACGCCTATCTTCGTTTATGCCGCCATCATTTGTTGTTTGGATTGCGGCTCGTAAGTTATTGAGCAAATCAATTAGATTGGTATTGGCTCGATTCATTGATCCATGCACTCCTTCTCAAAGAAAAAGGATTTGCTCTATAATATGTACGGTGCATCAATAGGTGCATACATAAAACCGTTATCGGAATTTAATGCGGGTTATCAATCCAGTGCGCCATGGTTCGGATACGTTATACATAAAAAGCAACCGCAGTCCCGGACAATGCCAAGGTTTGCGGTTTGAACGCTATTCTCTGTGATTGCTCAGTTCTCGATTAATTCAAGAAATTCGCCATAGCCCTCCTGCGCCATAAAGTCCTTAGGGATGAACCGAAGCGATGCGCTGTTGATGCAGTACCGCAGACCGCCCCTATCCTCCGGCCCGTCGTTGAACACATGCCCCAGGTGTGCGTCGCCGTGTTTGCTACGCACCTCTGTCCTTTTGTGAAACAAGGCATGATCCGGCAGTTTTTCAAGCAGTTCTTCCGAAATCGGCCTAGAAAAACTCGGCCAGCCACAGCCAGATTCAAATTTATCGCTTGAGATGAACAACGGTTCACCGGTTGTGACGTCCACATAGATGCCTTTTTCAAACAAATCATAGTACTCGTTGTCAAACGGAGGCTCGGTCGCACCGTTCTGCGTCACTTCATATTGCATCCTGCTCAGCTTGTTCTCAAGCGTTTCTTTGGATGGCCGCCTGTACGGAGTTTCGGTCTCTCTGGCGAACTTTACCTTTTCGAACTCGGCCGGATGAATGTGGCAGTATCCGCCGGGATTCTTATCAAGATATTTTTGGTGGCTTTCTTCCGCCTCATAGAAATTCTCAAGCGGTAATACCTCGATGGCGATTGTTTTTTTGTACTTTCTCTGCAACTTGCCGATCGAGTCTAAAATAATCGTCCGGTCGGCTTCATCCACATAGTAGATTCCCGTACGGTACTGCGTGCCCCGATCGCCACCCTGGCGATTTTTCGACGTAGGATCGATGGTTTCATAGAAAAGATCCAGCAGGAACGGCAAGCTGATTTCGTTGGCATTATAGTACACCTTGACGGTTTCAGCGTGGCCCGTATGATTGTGGCAGACATCTTCGTACGTTGGCTTTTGTGTAAGACCGTTGGCGTACCCCACCTGGGTTTTTACCACACCATGAATCATTGATAAGTATTTCTCCGTGCCCCAGAAACACCCTCCCGCCAGATAGATCTCCTTTCGATGTAGCGACTTTTCGTCCATCTGTTTGCCTCCTGCACTATGTTTTATCGGGACGACTTCTTTGCGAATATGTAGGCGACCTTATGGATATGCTCGCCCAGTTCGCCATGGCTCTCGGGATCTTCCATAACACCCGTTTCCAATATATCCAAATTCTTGAAATGCTCTCTGAGATCCTCGTCGGAAAAATAATGGGTGGGCCTGCCGATCTTGCTTTCAAAGGTATTCTTTTCCATTTCGCGGCCCTTGCCAAAGCTGGGCTCATCCATAGAGAACGCGGTAAAAAACATATAACCCGGCGTTTTAAGCCAATTACAACACTTGGAAACGAACTGTTGCCGCTCTTTTTGCCGGAACAGGTGAAGGACATTGAAACAATAGACCGCGTCAAAGCTTTGCTTTTCAAACGCCACATCCAACACGGATCCAGTAATAAAACGTGTGCCTGGATCGAATTGCGTTGCAATGGAAACGGCCTTTTGAGAAATCTCAATCCCTGTCACGTGATATCCGCAATCGGAAAACAGCTTCGTGTTACGGCCGTACCCGGCGCCCGGAATAAGAATGTCTTTGATGTTCACACCTTCAAAGAGCTGCATCGCATAATCGGCGGTTTTGCTTGGGCGCGAACCCCAGACCCTCTCTTCGCGCATAAAACGCCGTTCCCAGAAATCCCGCATGCCTTCCAGATAACAATCCATGTTTATCCCATCCCAGCCCATATGATTTGATAATCCGTATTTAAACAGTATATCCCGTTGACCGGCCGATAACAATCCTTTATCCATTACAACAATATCCGCCGCCATTTGCGTTTGTTAAAGATACGCAACGCGACGGTGCCTGTATATCCCGGGCTCTTCTATCCGTCGTTTGCGGCGGCCTTTTGGATGGATGATATCTTGCCATATACAATCAGCCGATCGCCTGCAAGAATGCGTGTATCCGCGTTGGGAAAATCCAACACTTCCGCGCCCCGGTCAATTTTTAGAATCTGCATATAATCGTCCATCAAGCGAACCTCCCGCAAAGTTCTCTCACACATGGGGCTGCGTGTATCCACGATGAATTCATATATGCTGTACTCTGCGCTGAGATTTAAGATTTTTTCGATTTGGTTGTGATGGATACTTTTGAGTTTTTTTGACAGAATTTTTTCAGCGACATAATCAAACTTTTCTTTGATAAATCGACTTCCCGATACAGCGGTGAATACCGCCAGTATCGCGATGGCCGCGATCAGCATTACCAACATCCCACGTTCATTGCTGTATAGCATGTCAAACAACAGCCCGATCAACGTGATCTGTGCGACATAGCTGATGATCATCAGCATGCTGGCTATGCGACGCCGCATGGGATGCTGGGCAATCAACTCCGATTCGCGCGTTGTGAATCCTGTATGGGTGAGTATGGAGATAACCTGAAACCTGGCTTTGTTCAAATCAAGTCCTGTCAATTTAAACAGGATGGATATGATCTCAACCAAGATCCACAGAGCACAAAACAATACAAAAAACAATATAAGACTCATCTCACAATGCACGGGGTAAATGTGCTACCCCGTGCCCTCCTTTCGCGGTTGTGGAATGCACGCTAAATGCAAGGTTATATATGCCGGTAACCCTCATCCTATGTCGCGAATCATCGCATACTTCCCGTTGGTTCCCGTGTTCGCTCGATACTGCAATAAAACAAAACGCAGCCGCATTGATGCGGCTGCGTTTGTTGTTAAACCGTCAGTATTCCTTTCGGTTGCCAAACTCAGCCGACTCTACCCATTCGGTGGGACGTTTGACCAATTCGACAATCTGTTCCAGTATCCGGTAGTGCTCCTGCTCCTGCCCAATGAGGAACTTGAACAGTCCGTCATCGTCGCCAGCTTCATCCGACATCTTCCGATAGAGCTCAATGCTTTGTTTTTCCTTATCCATCGCCATACGGTATGCGTCCAGCTGATCCGGGTTCTCTTTGACATCCATCTGAAAATCGACCAAGCCATCGAATACGTGCCTGCTTTCCATCGGTGCGATTTCACCGGCCCGATACGCCTGTCCTCTGGCTTTCTCCTTGATTATCTCAGCGTGATTGGCCTCCTCGTCCGCCAGCGCGTTGAAGACGGTGTTGAGCGGATTTTCGCCGTTTTTCGCCGCCTGTTCCCGATAGTATTTCTCCCCATCCAGTTCCATGTTGACCGCATAGTCCAAAACGTCCATCTAAATACCATCCTTCCTCGCTTGATAGGTCTGCGAAGTCCGCAATATTACCGCAAAAATCCCTTCAATATCGTATCTTCCGCTTCCTTTTCGGTCAGTCCCAGCGACATCAATTTGAGCAATTGCTGCGATTCCAACCTGCCGATGGCCGCCTCGTGTACCAGCTGAGCCTCGTTGTGATGTGCCGATATTTTGGGCGTTGAATAGATGCTCGCGTTGTCCATGATAATCGCGTCACACTGAACATGGCCCCGGCACCTGTTGCGGCCGATCAGATCAAAATAGAAATCCTGCTTGGAATCGTCCTGTGCAACCGAACGCGATATAATTTGGGCAGAGGCATCCTCGCCCACAATATCGACGGTAATGCTGGATTGCGCCTGCTGATCCAAATTGGTTAACAAGCGTTCCGTTACAATGAGCTTTGCGCCTTTGGCAAGATCAATGTCCGTCTCCCGTTTGGTCCTGTCGATACCTTTGATCTGTATCAATTCCAACTCGACAACGGCATCCTCCTCAACGTGGATAATCGTCTTGGGATTGAGCACCCGTTGCCCTTTCCCGTCGCCCTCGCCGTAATGCTTTTCGATGTATTTGATGTGCGCGCCTTTTTTAACGAAAAATTCATGCACGCCGTCGTGCTCTGTTTTCTTTTCGCCCGCATTGTGTATACCGCAACCGGCAACGATCTCCACATCGGCGTATTCTCCGATATCAAATTTGTTGTACACGACGTCCGTCAGACCCTGTTGCGTTACGATGACCGGGATGTGCACGCTTTCCCCTTTGGTATGCGGTTTCACTGTGATGTCAATGCCCGGATGTTCCGCATTCGAAACGATATCTATGTTCTCCGTGGTACTCCTGCCCGCACCTTCCCCGTTTTTTCGGATATTGTAGGCGCCCTTTGGCGTACCGTTTAGATCGGCAACCTGTTTGAGCATCGCATTATCCAATGCATCTAACATTCTCTCCACCCCTTATCCCGCAGTTTTCACGGCACTTGCACAGCTCGTCCAAGGCACCGCCATTCAATATCTCTTCCCTCGTTATGTTTTTCTCGATTTCGCCGTCCGCCATCACAATAATCTCGTCCGCCAATTCAAGGATTCGTTCCTGATGGGAGATGATGATAAGCGTCGTATCGGTTTGTTGGTGCATGTTCTTAAATGTCTCGGCCAGTTTATGAAAGCTCCACAGATCGATGCCCGCTTCCGGCTCATCAAAAACGGCGATTTTCAACCTTCTCGCCAATACTGTGGCGATCTCAATGCGTTTGCTCTCCCCGCCGGAAAGGCTGGTATCCATGTCTCTGTCCATGTATTCCTGCGAACACAGTCCCACATTATATAGCAAATCGCAGATTTTCTCGGTATCCGGTCTGCCTGGCGTAGCAAGCTTTAACAGTTCGCGAACTGTAAGCCCCTTAAAGCGCGGTGGATTTTGGAACGCGTAGCCGATACCGAGGTTGGCCCGGTCGGTTATACTCATATTCGTGATATCCTGCCCATCAAAGATAACCTGTCCAGCCGTTGGCTTTGCGATGCCCATGACGATACGGGCCAACGTTGATTTACCGCTTCCGTTCGGGCCTGTAATAGCATATATCTTTTTATCGAAAAGCTTGAGGTCGATGCGTTTTAAAATCTCCGCCCCATCCTCCGTTTTTAACGTGATATGTTTTAATTCCAGCATGGCTTTGCTCCTTTGTGTCGATTATGGAAATTGTATCACAGTCTCCTGTTTTCAACAAACATTATCCGTATTCTATCACGACGCATTATAAGGATAACCTGCAAAGCCTTTCATGTTCCATAACCCGGACACAACACCCTGCAACCCTCAATCTCAAGTATCAGAGTTTCATCCGGCGTCCATCTGCATATTTTAATATTGTAGGCAATGGGCTGCTTTTTCCAAAAAATTCATGTGCGTATGGAAAGACTGTTAAACGGATGAAAGGACGCGTGGTCACTACGACAAAATGGATCAGGACGTTGTGGGCATCCTGATCCATAGCTTATTTTTGCCCTTCAGGGCCGCGCATGCCGGCACGGGCTGCCCTGCCTGATCCCGCTCCTACTGAATTGACCACCTGCTGCACGATCGGTATCTCGCTGGACAAGCAACGATTTGAGCGTTGACGCCAACACCGACCGATACAAAATGCCGTCTTTATTCACCGTGTCCAAACCGGATTATTCAATCGCCATTACAGCAGATCCAACTTAGAAAAATCAATACCACCCTTTTCATCCACCAATGCGGCGTCTGCATGCACATGTTCGATCAGGCCTACGAACATCTCGTGCGATCCCGTAACGATAGAATCCACCACCTTGCATTCGATGTTGACCGGGCAGTCCACAAGGACCGGCGCATTCACCTTTACCCCGTCGGCCAATCTGACATTCATCTTGGTCAACTTGTCTCCGTCCCGCTTGCTGTGGCTTCCCAAATAATCGAAGGTTTCCTTGTAGCTCTTAGCCACAAGGTTAACGACAAAACAACCGGATTCCTTGATCAAATGATAGGAATATCGAGACGGGACGATACCTACCATAACCATGGGCGGATCGTAGCTGCAATTGCCGCAAAATCCAACCGCCAGTGCGTTATTTTCTCCGTTTAGTCCTCTGCACGATATCAGTACTTTGGGGCTTGGCTGCAGACATGCCTTGATTTTCGCTTTACTCTTTTCCATCGTATCTCCTCCGTTTTCATAGATAAAATCAAAATCTTTGCATTGTAGTAGTGCTTTGACAACCGCTTAATCCTATTATACAACGATTATTTCACAGTTCAACGAATATTTTATTATTTATTATATCGTTGTGTATACGCGGGATTTTGCCACCGAGACTTGACTATACAAGAGATTGGTATAGTATGTAAGGGAGCGCAAGATAAAAGGAGTGTTTTCATGGAAGCAACAGTTTTAAAAGCAATTGAAAGAAATGATAAACCCAATAAAGTCAGGCGGAACGGCTTTATTCCGGGCGTGTTGAACGAGCCGGATACGACATCCACCAGCGTGCAGTTCGAAGCCATTGAACTGAATAAAGCCATTGCCAAACACGGTACCAAGGCCAAACTTTGGATTGACGTCAACGGCGAAAAGAAATTTGGTTTGATTAAGGAAGTACAGACCAATCCGGTCAAGGGGATCATCCTACACGTTATGATACAGGTCGTCCCGCAAGACAAAGAGGTCAAACTACAGCTTCCCATTGCTTTCCACGGCCATCAGGATCTGATGCACAGAATGCTGCAGGTACAGGTTCTCAAAACCGAAATTGAGGTTTTGGGCAAAGCAACGCTGATGCCCGACGTGGTTACAGTAGACTTGTCCACCAAGGAACTGGGCGATACTGTCACTGCCGAGGATTTCAACCTAGATTCAGAGCTGAAAGTACTTGACTCGCAAGAGGAAATCTATGCTGTGATCAAAGCCACCAGAGAAGAAATCGTCGAGACGGATGAAGCGGATGATACCGAAGTTAGCGCGGAAGATACTGCCAATACCGATCAGCAAACGGCTTCAAAAGAATAGTATTTTTTGGCCATACCAGAGGGCGGAAGTTCTTTCGCCCTCTTTTTCATTTACTTTTGGGCGTGCAGACGTACCATGAGCCCCGTTTGCCCACGTCTATGGTGCGAACATCGCCAAAGTACGCGTTGAGCTCTGCTTTTACCTTTTTGATAAAGCTGAAATAATCACTGTGCTCCATCCATTCGATCACATTCGTTAAAAGCGAACGGTTACTGTTGTAATCAACAAGGATGACAAGATGCCGGGTGATCCGGTTCATCTCGGCGTACATATGCGTTCGTTCATGTGTATTTAAGCCGTGTGCGACGTATGATGCAATGGATATGTCAAAGCGCTTATCGTCAAACGGCAAACCGCGCAGCACATCCGCCTGAATAAACCGGGTGTATCCGTTCTTATTTCTTGCGATATTGAGCATTTGTTTCACCGGTTCTACACCGGTTGTTTCAAATCCGTTTTGACCAAAGACGCAGCACAATGCACCTGTGCCACAGCCAATGTCCACCACGCTGCGGTATCCGGCAAAACCCAACCGTTTGCGGACGAGTTCAAAGTCCGCGGCGTAATGCCGTCTTTGCATATTGTAAAACAAGCCGTATATCGGTGCGATCCATCTGAAAATATCTTTTTTTATCATGGTACAAAACACCAATTGCTCTTTTCAACAGCGAATTTATGCGTTTTTGATGTCCGCAACCAACCGCTTCACGTCGTCCTCTCTGGTTGCCCAACTGGTACAAAACCGTACCGCACTGTGGTTTTCATCCATTCTTTGCCAAAATGAAAACTCATAATTGGCATTGAGTTGTTCCAAAACGGCATTTGGCATGATGGGAAACTGCTGGTTTGTTGTGGAGTGCGTGAGAAAACTATAGCCCTTTTGCATACACGCTTCCCGTATCAGCATGGCCAACCGGTTGGCATAAGCCGCCAGTTCGAAATAAAGGTTGTCCTCAAACAATGCGGCAAACTGGATTCCGAGCACCCGACCCTTGGCCAGCATCGCACCGTGTTGCTTTATGATATAGCGGAAATCCTGCTTGTACTGATCGTTGCATATCACCAATGCTTCCCCGAACAAAAGCCCGTTCTTTGTGCCGCCGATGTAGAATGCGTCACAAAGATCGGCGATCAGTGGCAGATCCAGATCGCTTCCTTCGGCGCACAGTGCATAGCCCAGCCTGGCACCGTCCAAATACAGAATCAGGCCGTTTCGCCTGCATGTCTCGCTGATGAGCGTCAATTCCTTCTTGGTGTAAATCGTACCGGCCTCAGTAGCGTTTGAAATGTACACCAGCTTCGGCTGCACCATGTGCTCATGGTTTTCGTCGGTATGGTGCGCATCATACGCGCTCTGTATCTGTTGCGCCGTAAGCTTTCCGTCCCTGTTGGGTATCGACAATACCTTGTGGCCTGTGGCCTCAATGGCACCGCTTTCGTGCACATTGATATGTCCCGTATCCGCCGAAATCACGCCTTGATGGGGGCAGAGCACAGCAGAAATGAACGTTAGGTTTGTCTGCGTACCGCCTGCTAAAAAGTGAACATCGGCGTTCTGTCGACCGCACCGTTGCAGAATCAGTCCGGCAGCGTGTTTGCAAAAGCGGTCTTCCCCGTAGCCTTCCGTCTGTTCAAGGTTGGTTTCGATCAGCTTATCCAGCACCCTGCTATGGGCACCTTCACTGTAATCGCAGTTGAAACGGATCATCGCAAAACCTTCTCTTATCCTAAATTTCTATCATTATAATCTTTTATTCAGCATAATAAAAGCACCCAGCGTCCGATGTATAGAAACATCAGGGCAAAAAGAAAGAAGGTGAAACATATGTTTCACCCTCCGTATCAGTCAAGGTAACCCTTGAGCTTTTTGCTGCGTGTAGGATGCCGCAACCGCCGAAGCGCCCGGTTTTGAATCTGCCGGATACGTTCCCGTGTCACGTTGAATTCCTTTCCGACCTCTTCAAGCGTCCTCGCCTTGCCGTCATCTAAGCCGAATCTCAGCCGTAGCACCTTCCCCTCGCGCAGTGTGAGCGTGTCCAGCGCATCAATGATTCTTTCCTTCATCAACAATGTGGCCGTCGCTTCTTCCGGAGCGGCCGCATTGTCGTCGGGAATTAAGTCGGCAAGCTGACTGTCGCCCTCTTTCCCGATGGGTGTCTCCAGCGAAACAGGATCCCGTGGGATCTCCATCAGCATCTTAACCTCATCAACGGTTATGTCCATTTCGTCGGCTATTTCGTCCGGATACGGTTCGCGTCCGAGCTCCTGCCTAAGGCGTTTCGATGCCCTGTTAAACTTACTGATCGTTTCGTGCCGATGTACAGGAATACGGATGGTATGCCCTTTATCCGCAATGGCGCGCGTGATGGCCTGCCTGATCCACCAAGTCGCATACGTACTGAACTTAAATCCCTTTTTGTAGTCAAACTTTTCGACAGCCTTGATCAGACCAAGATTACCCTCCTGAATCAGATCAAGAAAGTTCAGTCCCCTGCCGGCATATTTTTTTGCGATGCTCACGACAAGCCTGAGGTTTGATTCTACCAACTTGCTTTTGGCATAGGATTCGCCCTGCTCCATCCGCTTGGCAAGATCGACCTCCTGCTGTGCGGTCAATAGGGGCACACGCCCGATTTCCTTCAAATACATCTTGACGGAATCGTCCAGCATGATCTCCCTGGATTTGCCTTCTTTGGATTTTTCATTTTCAGCATCGTCCGAATGTCCTTTATCATCAATCACTTCGATGCCCAAATGTTTTATTTTGTTTAAAAGGTTTTTAAACGCAGCGGGGCTCATCTCGATTTCCTCAATCGCATCCATGATCTCCTCGTGCGTTAGCTTGCCCTGATTCTTCCCTCTATTGACAAGCCGATTTAAAATCGCTTTTTTTTCATCCTGTTTAATGGCCAGTTTGATAATCTCCCTTCCCGTATAATTTGTAAACATTTACATCTTTGTACACAGACTAAATACATTCTGTTGGCCGATTCTTTATCATGCGCATATTGACCATGTATTATGCCGTTATGTTTTGCATATATCGTTTCAGCAAGCAACAAGGTACACAGTAGCTTTGATAACCAAGAAAAAGCGAGCCGCATGAAAGAGGCTCTACCCTTGATATTAAGCTTCATAAATCATTTTCGTTCGGATTACACGCAAATGTCCTCACATCGCGACAACAGAATCCAAAACGACACTGTGATTGTATTGTTATTTGCTTTTGCATTCAACTGCAATCGCAAAACTACGGTATCTATCTGCTTGTCTATCATACCATACTTTTTACAATTTTTCCAATGTGTATACCACCAACCAACGCTTTTGATATTACCGCTTTGGGTTATTGCCACTTCAGCTAAAGTTCTTTCTAAAGCTCATCGCCGCCCGTATGTTCCGCTCATGCCTGTCCACCACATACAGGTAGCGGTTATGTACTTTTTTTACGATGTCGTCCCACGAGACATACAACGTATCGCACGCGCCAATCCCTGCCCTTTGCGATAATCCGTCCGTTTCGATTATATGCCTGATCTTCGCCGCAAAATCATACGGATCATTCTTTGCGAGAAATCCGTTTATACCGTCGACCACGCCCTGTGATGTGGTGGAGCCCTCCACAAAGACGGTGGGGCACTGGCAGGCCGCTGCTTCCTTTATGACCAGCGACGACGTGTCATACAGCGACGGAAATAGGATAGCATCGGCCGAGGCATAAATTCTTCTTAGAAGCTCTCTGTCGTTTATCCTGCCTGTAAACCTGATCTTTGAGCCAAGGCCAAGCATGCCGACATGCGCTTGATACGTGCTGCGCTCTGGGCCTTCACCAATAAACAGCATACCAAAATCGATGCCGTGTGCGTTTAGGATATCCAGCGCCCGAATAATCAGCATGAGATTCTTCTGCGCGATATGCTGTCCGACAAATGCGAACAGCGGCGCAGTCCTGTTAAAGCCAAATTTTTCCATAATGGCCAATTTGCTATTGATATTCCGTCCGGTAATAGTTATATCGGAGCCGTTGTTCATAACGAAAACGTCCCCCCTATAACCATACTCGCGCAATGTTTCGATGGTGGATTCGTTCACGGTCCACACATCGTCGGCATTCTCATAAAAGCGTACGATACGTTTAATAACCAGATCGTTGACAAGCCTGTCCGACTTGATAATTCCTTTAAAATCCTCCCGGTATTTGGAGTGCAGTGTCGCCACCAGCGGAACGCCCCTGATTTTGGCTACCTTTTTTGCTACGGCGCCGGTAGAAAACGGCGAGTGCGCGTGTACAACATCAAACGGTATTTGGAACAGTTTTTTACGAAATCCATGATCCAGCCGACTCATGCCCCAACGGTATTCGCTTCGATAGGGTAGCGCGAATGATTTATAGGATAGAACTTCAAAAGGAAAGTCCGCCATCGTATCTGGATTCTTCAGTGTGATCATATAGCATTCTCCATAGAGTTTATTCAGAATACGAGCATAGTTGATTGCCACATTTGAGACACCGTCAATCGTCGGCGGAAAGGAGTCGTTAAACTGCCCAAATACCATTTGACATCCCTCCTTTATAGCTTCATCTAAAATCTTTTATTAGTTTACCCATATTTTGTTATGTTAATAGACGCAATGTAGTAAAAGACTTGTATGTGCCGTATCCGTTAAAAGACGTTAGGACCTATATCCTTAAAGACATTCTTTAATTCCCCTAAAAAAGCAGATGCTATGGAAGAAATCCTCCTCGCACCCGCCGTATGGTATAGCATCCTCAATCCTGAACAGCGAACGAAACGCTAAGCAAAGATTGATGTTTTTATCCTGCTCTTCAAAACGCTCTAATGACTGGGTTAATAAGACAAACCGTCTATTCTCTTATGTCGGCAGACCGCGCCATGTGTGACTATTCATTTGTGGCGTCGGAAAAATGCATATATCCCGCATTCTATATCCTTTCATTTATTCTCAATCATTTTCAAAAGCACATATACTATATACGGATCGAATTTCTTCCCTGCATTCTCAATAATCTCTTTCGCATCTGCTTTTTTGGAAAATTCCTCTTGATACGGCTTTTCACTCGTCAGGGTACCGTGCCTGCCCGTAATAGCAATGATCCTTTCCTAGAGATGAGTTTTGTCTCCCTATACGCCGCTTGGATACCCCTTTCCATTCCAACGCTCATGATGAGACAATACATAACATATTCCATCAAATTTGCCATGACGTATTGCTGTGATCATGGTTTTTTTCCCCATATCATAGCTTAATATTAATTATTATTATTCTTTGTATATTTTTTTAACATTTATATTGCCATGACAATATGCCGCAATCTATCGGATGACAGCTTTTATTTTAAGTGCTTTGCTCCCATCATCCAATCTTTTTCGTCAACTGACCGAATTGACCAGAATGATCAACCATTTCTTGAACCGTTGCTGTAACCGTTGTGGATATTTTCGAAATACCCCAAATAAACCTTTGACCAATAAACGGCAATACCCGTTGAAAAAAACCGGAATTATACAATCCCGGTTTTCTATTCTGTTTGCCGTTCTTACTCGTGAATTAAAACGCCCGCCTTTTCCAGTTTCTTCTGAAGCTCTCCTGCGTTTACTTGCTGCACCGGCACCTTGTTCTTAAGCGCCATGGCAACGGCGGTGCCGCCCGTCGGCTCGCCTTGACAAATCCGTTGACGCCCTCCGCTGTTGTACCGTAATACTTCTGAGGCGTCTTCCCTTTTTGTGTCAGCGGGTCGTAGCCCAGCATTCGCCAAATGGGGATGGCACGGAACATGTCCTGGTGTTCAATCGCGTCCTTCATCTTTTCAAAATCGATATCATAGCACATGTAAGTGACAAAATTGTCTTGATCCACGCATTTCGCGCCGCAACGGTATAACACGTCCGCATCGCCCGATGCGTCCACGATCATGCTGGCACGGTACGCCGTCCGCCCAGATTTGTTCTCCACGATTATGCCAGTGCAAACGTCGCCTTCCATGACGGGTGCGCAGAACAGCGTATCGAACAAAACGTCGATTCCTTCCTGCTCCATCATTTCATCAAGTGCCAGCACAAATGCAGGCACGTTGAAAACGTCGCCAAACGACGATCCGGATTGCTGAAATGCCCGTTGTCCGTTGGTTTATCGTCAACGATGTTAAGCTTTTGCTTCCATTCCACCGGCAGGTTGTCATAGCCGTATTGAATAGATTTTTTCATAATCTCCTCGGAAATGCCCCCGATGACCTGCCTGCCGTTCCCGTCGTCCATCGGTTTGTATTTCACCACATGGCCCAGCGTCGCCTGTCCGGCCACAGGCCAATCATGGGCGGACACGCATCGGTCAAAATGAATCCACCCGCCTCTTCAATAATTTGTGCGTCGCCGTTGCGCCTGGCCTGATCTTTGAGACTCCACGAGGTCATCACAATAAACTTCGCTTTTACCTTTTTGCCCATCAGCATTTCGGCCAGCTGCTTCAATTGATAGGTGCTATAGTTGGGGCATCCCAGCAACACAAGATCGACTCCGTCATCCGGTGCAAAATCCAGCATGCCAAGCACTTTTTGTTTTTCCTTTTCGCCGTAATGCACCGTCTCCTTCGGCGTATGGTTTTCAAATGCAATCTCATACGTGGCCGCTTCCGGCGTATGCCCAATCATGCGAAATCTCAACCGTTTGGTCAGAGTTCATGTTGGCATAGGCAAACATGTCCTCATAGCTATCAAATTCCTGGTCTGCATGGCGGTCTGCCGGATAGGGACAGGGCGTAGTAAAGAGTACGTTGTCGGTGTCCAGCAGCTGATCTGCACCCAGCGCAATGCCGTATTGCACGATGAACTCCATCGCCTTTTGCCTCGCAGGGCCTTCGCTTCCGCTCAGAACCGCTTTTTCATCTTTGGTCAATTTTAAATCAAACGCCTCCTGACAGTAGAGTAAAATTGGTATCCGTATACAATGCAAACCGTTTCAAAAGCAATGCCTGTTTCTTTTCATGGCATACCGGCGTACACAGCCCGGCAGCCGTCCAAATACTTATTACTATGTTGGTATATGCAATCCATATGTAACCATATCATGAGAAAACACCAAAACACGGCTCCAGCACCCTTCGCCGGCATCCGTCCGATCACTTTTATCATATACTCATTCATTGTTTGCGAAAATTGATGATATTTATATCATGTATCGATAATGTTGAACTGTTAAAAAGAGCTCAGTTGGTGACGTGTTGTTCAACCTGTTGCAAAAATAGATTCATGGCCGGGCCGACCCATTTGTTTTTATGACGCGCGTACACCACTGATATCTCGGCATCCGCCCCGTCCATCGTCAATTCCTTCAAAACTCCGGCATTGAGATCTTTCTCCACAATAAAACGGGGCAAGTACGATACGCCGAGGTTGTTGGGTACGCTCCTGCGTATCGTTTCGATGCTGCCCAGCTCAATTGTGCTGTCAAGAAATATATTTTTGAATTTGAGATATGCTTCAAAAATCTCTCTGAATACGCATTTGGGCTCGTTGATAAAAAAGCTGGTGTGGATAGTCTGATTTGGCACGGTGAAATTGTGCTGCTGCATATCAAATCCGGCCGATGCAACCAACACCATAGGAACTGTAAAGAGCCGATGGATTTTCATAAATTTTTGCGGCACGCCGATATGATATATCACACCGATGTCAACCGAACCGTTTTGAATCGCTTCGGCAATCTCATAACAAGGTCTTGAAAGAAAGGTCAATTTAACCTTGGGCGCGTATTGCTTGTACAGGCGCAGGACGTCCTGCATCTTGTAAGCCAGCAACGTTTCGGATATGGCAACGGTCAGTCCCCCGTTTACCTCGTCTTCCGGATTGCCACATTCCTTCATTCTTTGCAGCACATCCAGTGCTTGATCACAAAGGGGGAGTATACGTTTGCCGGCTTCGGTTAAACGCATGTTCCGCCAATCTTTTCAAACAACTGCACGGATAATTCCTTCTCCAATTGTCGGATATGGAATGTAACCATCGACTGTGAATAGCCCAATTGATCAGCAGCCTTGGAAAAATCTCCTGTATTGACGATGGCACGAAAGGTGATGAAGTGCTGTGTATCGATATCCAAGGCTCCAATCGTAGACGGATCCGAACATTGATTATTTTTGTATATGACAGCTTATAGATGTGTGTTTTTCAATTGTAGCGGTTCCTGTTGGCTATGCCTATGATAACACGAAATACTGCGTGTTGAAACAGCTTCATCGCAAAGGCCTCTCCCAGTATGGGTATCATTCATTGTTTGTGTATGCTTCAAAGCCTGAGCTGTACACGGTTTCGCCGTTTGGCAGCACCCACAGCGCTTCCACATCGGATTGGCTTTCAATATAGGCCTGCCCCTGTTCCAGTGGCATGCAGAACAACGCGGTTGACAGTGCGTCCGCGATTCCTGAATCCGGACCGATGATGGTAATCATGGTATAGAAATTTGCCGGATACAGCGTACTAGGATCGATGATGTGGTGGTAGTTTTGCCCTTCTACCGTATAATACCGCTCATAATTGCCGCTGGTGACCACGGTCTTATCCTTCAGATATACGATGGCCATATTTTCACCGGTTTGAGCCCCGTCGCCAGGATCCTGTATCCCGATGTTCCACATCAGCCCCGCTTCGTCCTTTGCGCCGATGGCTCTGACGTTTCCACCCACGCTGACCAAGCCCATTGTATACCCCTGTTGCTGCGCTAAATTACAGACCTGCTCCACGGCATATCCTTTGGCAATCGCGCCGACATCAAGGCTCATATCCGGGTCGGCCAGATATACCGTTGCGTTCGCTTCATCGATCACCACATCGCTGATATCCGTATGCAATGCCGCTGCCTGAAGATCCGCAAGCGGTGGAAGCTGTGCGTTTTCGGGATCATCTATGCCTCTGGTCCGGTAGTTGTGCCATATCGAAAGCACCGCGCCATAGGCGACGTTGAACTTTCCATCGGTCTGTACATACATCCGCTTGGCAATCAGCAACAAATCGATGATCCTTTGATCCACCTTGACCGGCTCTATGCCCGCATTGTCATTGATGGTTTTGATGTTGTTGATCCCATCATAGTTGTTGTAGATGTCATATAGCCGGTGATATTCCTCAAGGTTGTCATAGAAAAGTTGGGCAAATACCGCAAATTCCTCTTTATCGGGCATGTATGCCACAATGCGGGTGACCGTATCGAACAAAACTAAAAATTCCGCCTCAAAGCGCTTCCTTCTCTGCCCACATGCCATCAGATTCAACAACATCGCCAGGGATATGATCGCGGCTGCCATTCTTTTTAACATATACCTCACCTTTGCATGAAAAGAGAGGTAGCGGTGCTACCTCTCTTAATCGGCGTTCTTTTTCTATTTTGCGTTGGCTGCGCATTCGTCGATGACGGTAATGAAATCCACTACGTGAACGGTCACCGAACTCGTCAGTTCTGCGTCAGTGGCGTAGCCTTCTTCGCTCACGGCAATGTCGTCAACTTCTGCAGCCGTCTTACCTATGACATAGTCCGCAAACGATGCGGCTTGCTCGTACCATTCCTTGCCGATTCCGGATGCGGCTTTCATGCCGTAATCGTCACCCAATTCGTTCTTTGTCATAGGTGCAACCGTCAGATCTGTGGAAATCATGCCAGTGGCGTCAAAGTTCACCCGGCCCTGAGAAGCATCCAAGACACAGCTTGTGATTACGCCATCCGCGTCGAAGGAGGTCGCAGCATAATAATTATACGCTTCCGCCAAACCTTCGGCATCCGCCGTTGCATCTGTGGATCTGCTGATCGTGCTCTCGATGCCCATTCCGAGCGTGTCGCCTTCCTTGGCGCCTAGATCCTGTGCATTGGCCACGGCCTTGGCAACGCCTTCGATGAAATCGGTGACATGAACGGTTACGGATGCTGCCAGCTCGGTATCGGCGGCGTAGCCGTCCTCGGTCACCGCAATGCCTTCAACCTGTTCAACGGTCTTGCCGACAACGTAGGCTGCAAATGCATTCGCCTGCTCGTTCCATTCCTTACCAATTCCCGAAACAGCACCCATCCCATATGCATCGCCAAGCTCCTGTTTCGACTCGAACGCGGTATCCAATGCGGTGGTGATCTCCCCGGCATTGGTGAAGTTGACCTTGGGCTGCACAGCGTCGATCATACAACTCACGATGACACCGTTCTTATCCACCAATACAGCTATGACGGTGGAATCCGCCTCCGCCAAGCCCTCGGCATCCGCCGTTGCATCGGTTGATTTGCTCAGCGATGAAATGACCGCCAAGCCCGTTTTCACAGCGGCTGCAGTGGTTGGGGTCGTGCATCCGGCCACCATGGCCAGAATAAAGCATATCCCCAGCATTAATGCCAAACTCTTTTTCATCTTTTCCCCTCCTATTTGTTCTTTTTTATAATAAACCAGTATTTTTCAGCGCTGGCATTATAAACCTTAAAAGCGTGGCGGTCACAATGCCTGCAGCCACGCCCGCAATGACCAGAATGGGCAGATATGCCCACAAGTTCATGTTGGTGTAGATAATGGAAATCGCAACGTATTGCCCCATGTTATGGGAGACCGCACCACAAATGCTGATCAAAAGATACGATATCCTTTTTTTGTACAGGTACAACAGCACCGCCATCACGGTTACGGACAGAAAACCACCACAAAAGCTCAACAGTCCGGCGATCATGCCGCGCGTAAAGCTTACGAACAGCGCTTTGAGTGCCACGATCGTATACGCCTTGCCCTTGCCCAGAAAGAACAATGTATACATGACCACGATGTTGGGCAATCCCAACTTGACGCCCGGTACCGGAATTAATGGCGGCAGCGCGTTTTCCACCAACGACAAGACCAGAGCCGTGGCAAACAGCAACGCAGTCAACACCAGTTGCTTCGTGCCGTTCACCTGCAAAGCAATATCATTTTCGGCAATTTTCTTATCCATGATACTTCCTTATTATGGCCCGATTACGATATCTGGATCATCACCGCTACGCTGTCCGGCCGGGACAATCTTTAGCACGATGCCGTTTGGCAGACAGGCCGCGCTTTGACCGATCACGCTGAGTTTTCCGCTTTTTACGCAAATTTGATCCGGGCAGTCCGATGATTCAAAGCAAATCTGTCCATCCGAATATACATGCAATACCACATGCTCATTCTGAGGAATGGAAAATGTCCGATCCTCTCCGGTGCCAAGATCGACAGTTTCAACCAATTCTCCGTAATAGTAGATCTCCGCCTTGGCCGCATGCCCGGCATTTAGTGCGCGGTATACGCCCATAACCGCCAATGCGATTCCTATGATTACGACAATTACGATAAAATCCGTCTTTTTTACAAACTTCATATCACTGTCACACCAGTAGTCCGCTTAGAAAGATCATAACCATAACCGCTCCGTTGATGATAATATAATTATGTATCGATATTCCAAACGTCGTCCCCTTCACCTGCTTTTTCAAGAATGCATTAATGTTCTTTTGCACAACCATGATCGTGAGCAAGGACCCAAGACAGATCGGCGGCAGCATACGGCTGGCTACCATGGCGATGATGGCCGCATAGCATAGGTAGTAAAGTCCTGCAAACAGATACAGGGCCTTTGTGCCCAAATAATACGGTAGCGTGTACCTGTTTACCGTAACATCCTTGTTCAAATCACAGATGTTGTTGGCAAGCATGATGTTGGCCGTGGTACAGGCAGGTATGCTCGCAAACAATAATAACCTAGCCATCTGCCCAATGTTTATGCTCAGGTCCAGCGCCTGCCCGCTTACGGTAAGCATCATCAGCGATCCAACCGGCCAATTGATGTAAAGGATTAAAAAGGGTATAAATATTCCATAGAATATTCCGGACAGGATCTCGCCCAGCGGTTGTCTGGAAATAGGGACCGGGCCGTAGGTATACAGGATACCGCACACGAAGCAGAGCCCGCCGGACAGCAATACAACAATATCCGTCCGATACGCCAAATACAAGCCGCTCAATATGCTGGCCGTCAGCATCACCCATAGAATGGCGCGCGCCGTAGTTCTTTTGTATGGAAGGTCCATCCCGTTTGTTCTGGTATCGATATAATTGTTGATCGCCGTCGTTGTCATGTCAAACAAGAGCATGGAAGTAAAGAATAGCATTGTCAGCATCCAACGTATGGGCTGTCGCTGATAGAACAGCAGCGCCAGCGTCATCATGAAAGGAAACAGGCTTGTGATTTTGGTTCTTATCTCGACATATTCTAAGAATCGTTTCATTCGCCGTACCCTAATCCTGCGCTACCCTTTTCAGTATCGCCGTTATCCTAACGCGCTTTTCATCCGTCATTGCAAGCATGTCCACAATTTGCGTGCACTTGGCGAAATACCGCTCTGCCAACTGATGCGTATAGTCCAATCCGCCCCAAGTCACAACGGCTTCGTTGAGTTCTTCCCTGGTGATTGCATGCGCCCTCATCCTGTCTTTAAGCGCCTGCGAATTGTTCAGCGCGTGGATGAGCGGTAACGTAATCACGTTTTGTTCATAATCGGATTGAACGGTTTTCTTTGCTATCTTCTGTGTGGACTCGAAGTCGTTGCAGTCGTCCATCAGCTGAAAGATCATACCGGTATACCAACCCAGCCGCTTATACCGTTTGATTTGATCAGCATCGCAACCGCTGATAGATGCGCCCACGTAAAACGATGATTCAAAAAGCGCCGCAGTTTTGCCCGATATAATCTTCAGATATTCAAAAACGGATAGATCCAGATTGCCGTTGTTCATATGCTGGCTCAACTCGCCATAGCATATCTGTGCAACATAGCCCGGCAAATCAAAGTTGCTGTATTCTTCCCTGTACGGAGCTGAAGCTGCCATGTTCAGTGCCACGCTCAACAAATAATCGCCACAGATCACGGCCGTACGCTTGCCAAATTTCTTCTGCAACGACGGAATCCCGCGGCGCACGTCCGCATTGTCTATAATGTCGTCGTGCACCAGCGTTGCCAAATGCAGAATCTCGGTTGCCGCTGCAAACTTCACAGCGTTTCCCTCAATGCGATCCTGCTCGTTGAGCGCACATGCCAACAGGGACGTTGCGCGTATAAACTTACCCTGTGCACCCAGCAAATGCCGTGTATATTGTTTGATGATAACGGGCGAAGCGGACAGTACGCGCTTTACCTCGTCTTTCGTTGATTCACAGGCAACATCAAAAGTCAGCTGTACGCCATTGTTTTCACCATCGTTTTTGTCAATCATGATATAGATAAGACTTTCTTACCAATGGTAATTTCTTCCATGCGCGTTTGAACCAAGGCATGAAGTAGTAATCCAATCCGAGTGTCCGGCCACCGCCGATGAGAACCGCAATGGCTGCAAAGATCATCCAGAAAGTGCCCAGATACAGACCGGTTGTACAAACAAACATGAGCTGCAATACCAGCGAAAATGCGGTTGCCGGCATGGTGAACAATCCACCGATCAAGGCCAGTCCGATGAGTATCTCCGCCACCACAATAAAAATCTGCATGCCGATCTGTACCGAATCGTGGGGCAGGATCACGCCGTTGATGAAGCTGTTCATCAGAGGAACGTCCAGCTTGAATGCATAGTCGCTCAACGTTGCCTGAGACAACTCTTTTCCGCTGACAAATATGATTCGGAATAACCCCAAAATATTCTGATTTATGATCGAAACACCCGAAGCTGCGGCTACCACATTGCCACCCGTGCCGGTGGCCGCAGCCACCGCATCTACACCGGCTGACGTTGCACCGTTGATGATGTTGTTAAACCATGTGGCGGCGCCATTGAAGAAATCCACCAACTTTGGATCGGAAAGCCAGCCTTCCGCAATCTTCATCACGCCTTCAAACATCCACACACAGCCCAACCACACGCGTAGCGGCATCAGTAAAAAGCTCGGCGTCCGGTTGGAGAAATGTCCGCCAACAAAACTCCTACGGTTTCGTACGGTAAAGAATTCATGCCTGATATAGCTAAATATCTTGTTCCATCCCAGCACCGAGGCGAAATATAGTATGTTGATAAAATGCTTGGACAACATCGCAAAGAAGGATGCCAAGCTGAACATATGGTTTGGGAATCCAACCATCGCAACGCCATATCTGCCGCCTATACTGACCATGATTCCATGGAACTTTGGCTTGTATACCTCCATTGGGCTCTTCCCCGTGATGGCGCTCATGATATTATGTGCAATGGTTCCGGAACAATGCTCGCAGTTCTCCACCACCTGCGGGACGGGCGTTTTCTCGCCTTCGGGAATGTAAAACATGTTGTCACCGGCCACATATACGCTTTCATCGTCCAACGAACGCAAATAGGGATCCACCTTGATGCGGCCTCGATTGGCGGTTTGATAGACTTTGGCGACCTCTGATGTGATTTCGGCGCTCTCGATGCCCGCCGCCCATATGACGGTCGCCGTTTTGCGGATTGATTGGACCCCATCCGATTCGGTTTGGATGGAATCCTTTTCGATGGCAATAACCTTGGTCTTAAACATCAATTGGATGCCCATCTTTTTCATGCGTCTTTCAACCTTAGCACTGATTTTCTCCGACAACATCGAGCATGCCCGATCCAAAATATCTATATCGTAAATTGTCACCAGCGCACGGTCGATCTCATATCTGTCGCAGAGTACGGGTACATATTCCGCCAGCTCGCCCGCCATTTCAACACCGGTAAACCCGGCGCCGACAACATTGAACTGCAACAGGCGCTTTTTTTCCTCAATATCCGTTTCACGCGCGGCCTTGCGGAACATATCCTCAATATGGTCTTTAAGCAATACCGCATCATCGTAAGACCAAAGTTTAAACGCATTCTCTTTTGCGCCGGAAACGCCAAAATAAGTCGGCTTTGAGCCTGCAGCCAGAACCAGATAATCGTACGGGTATTGATCTGTTTTACCGATTACGGTTTTATTCTCCACGTCAACGGATGTTACCGTATCGAGCTTTACATCCACTTTTCTGCCCGCAAAGACCTTTTTCAGGCTGATTCGAATGCTGTCTTCTTCCACCCGACTCGCCGCCACTTCGTGAAGTTCCGTCAACATGGTATGGAACGGATTCTTATCAATGAGTGTGACGGACGCATCCTTTATTTTTGCTTTTTTTAGCCGCTTGGCCAACTTTTTCGCAACGAGGATACCCGAATATCCGGCGCCGATGATTACGATTTCTTTACCCATCGTATTCCCTTTCGCATTTGTTCATTTTTGATTGATTAATGTTGAGGATACCGTCCTTCTATTGTTTGAGAACCTAACCATCTAATTAATGAGGATTTTACCATCCGGGTATATTTTTGTCAAACCACCGCGATTATATGATCAAAGTGCGAAAATGCGGGTATATAGCGGTTTGTTTGATAATATTTTGCACGTCAGGCGCGTTTTTGATGGTGTTTTTAAGTGTCCGCCACAACGGTTGATCCTTGACTGTTCGCACGTATTTATGTGGGTCGACCTCCATGAATAGACGTCATTTGCTGTATCCCAAAATGGACTTGAAGACATCAAACCAAGTCGTTGTTTTTGTTAACGGTGCTTTATTGTTCTGTCATTATGAATGTATAGAAAAATCACATGATTCTACGATACATGGCTTTTAACGAGGGGAAGTGTGTAAAAAACAGCATCCCGCCAAAAACATGGCATCGCTCGATCCGATGGGCTTTTATGGAAATAAATGATAAACAACCAACCGATGCGGGCATGGTCAATCGATGGATTGAATGCCCAAGGTCTGCGCCAAATCGCAGTCAATGATGGTGGCATTGTTTTCCATGATGTACTGCTCCCATTCGTCCTTTGTAAAATACGCCAGCACATAGTCGAAATTGCCCGCCCTTGCGTCATCCAGCGCCGTTGTCTCAATGATGTAGTAATCTCCCGTGCCGTACCATGTTTCCACCGCCACCTGCGCATGCGTCGGCAGTATGATCAGGGCCGCATGCATCCCCGTCGCCTGCAGGGCTGACGCCACCGTAAGTGCCGTTTCAATACAGAGCCCACTCCGCTTGTCTATGACCTCCGAAGGCGTAGCCACACGCTGGAAATTGTTGTTGGAGGAGGAAAACGGCGTCGCCACATATTTAACTTCCATGGATTCTGCCAGCGCATTCATCACCGCTACAGCCTGATAGGCGGCCAGATTCTCGTCATCATATCCCGATACGCTCTGGTATCCGCCGATGAACGTGATATCCCCGTCAGATATATAGCTGATGGAATCGGCGGCCTCCCGCAACAATTCCTTCACTTCGGGAGCTTCCGGGGTGACCCAAGCAAGTACGTTCTCGTAGTATGGCGTTCCGTCTTCAGCTGCCCATTGCATATCGTAGCGCGAATATATTTTAAGCGGATGCGATTCCTGCAGCTCCACTTTACCCGTATCGGCATCGGTCACACTGATGTTGATCTGCGCATCCTTGGACGAATTCAAGGATTTGGCCGCGCCTTCCAACAGCGGAGGATGAATCTTGATCTGTGTCTCCGCACGCGACAGTGTGATCTTTTTCACGTATTTCTGTGTGAACTCAGGTATTTCAACGCTTACAATTACATCGGTTGTGCCATTGTCACACCAAGTGCTTAAAAATACGATATAGTCCAGAGATCGATAGTTGGCAGGAATGATTGTATCCGGCGCCTCATAGAGACAATAGACCTGCTCCTTGTCAAGACGCGCTGTTAACACAGGCGCCATTTCGGAAAAGATAACCATTCCATTGCTTTTCCCAATGGCCTGATCGTTGCTTGATACCCAGTCGGCCATACCGTCCAGCATGGTGTGAATTTCTTCCACGTCCTCTTTGATTTTGGCTTCCCGGCGATCAAACGCCTGCTCCCCTTCATCCAAAAGGATATCCATTTTCCGTTCAAGTACGCCCAATTGGTACTCATCCGAGTTCGTAAGTAGTGGATCATCATAATATACGCTGACAATGAGGGACTGCATAGCATCCAGATAATCGTTCAGCCCCTCACACAACCCTTCATGCATATATTGAAGAAAGGTCGGCGGCGTTATGCCAACGGTGCGCTGGTTGATTTCCGTATACGCCACCCCAAGCTGCTCGTATACCGCTTCCAAATCATTGTAATCCAAATATTCAAGTTCCTCAAGCGGCTCAAACGCATACAGCAGTTCCATCTCATAATTCAGAATCTCCTGTATTTCCACAAGAACATCGTCCAGGTCCCGGGCACAACGCAGCCTTAATAGGGTATATTGTGCAAGCGGGCTTTCCGGCGGATATAGCTCCGTATTTGCATTGAGAATGGGCGAAAGTTCCTCCCGAATTACTTGCATCTCCTGTATGGTAGCTTCGATATCCCCATCATCTTCGTCGAGAGAATCCTCTTCCAAAAACACGTTGATTTTTGCCGCAACGCCGTTCATCGTATCGACATCTGTTTGGCATTCTGTAAGGAATTCCAGTGCCTGTTGTTTGTTCAGCGTCAGGTTCCCTTGGTTTGTCGGGACATTGCACCCAACGAGCAGAACGGCCAATACAACCGCCATGATGACAGCTGTGTATTTTTTGCGATACGTTGCCCTCATAATCACTAGCCCCTTTCAAAGGCGTGTCTTAATTACCATCATACGCATAGTTCCGTATATGGAAATAGCCGTTTGTCCGGCTAAGATTTAAAACGCAAACGCTGTTTTCTCGTCGTTGTATAATCCTTTTAATAATTATAGCACGAAATCTGCTGTAAATGGGCAGATTCGCAGGAATAACACCCTACTTCGTTATCATGTCGCAACGCTCACCGTTTGCGCAAAAAAGGAACCGTATGCGGCTTTCTTTTTGTCACTCGTTGCACTGGAGTGCATGGAACCGCATCAAATATGTGCTTCTCTTTGAGTTTGTTCAATGGCACGAATGAAAAAATCCCTTTGACCGAAATTCCCGGACTTTAATACCAACCGTATGCGCTTGTTATTGATTGGGATCATAATGGGCACGCCTGGCGCAATGCTCTTACCAACCAGATAGGCGTCGTATCCAAGCACTTTGGTCACCGCACCCGACGTCTCCCCACCCGCCACGATAATCCGGTCAAAGCCGTTATCTGCAGCCTGTCTGGCAAGATAGGCCATCGTCTGTTCCAGCAATTCGGATATCTTTGCAGCACCCTTCTTCTGCGCTTTTTTGACATTGTCCGGCGTATCCGAACTGTAGACCAACACGGCATCCGCATCGGCGGATTGGATCGCGTCCCATATCCCCTGCTTGGTCTGCGTCCCATCCAGCAAAGCCAGCGGATCCATTTTTACGTGCGATTTGTGCCGGTTGATAAATTCCTCGACCTGCCCAAGCGTCGCCTTTGAGCAACTGCCTGCCAGTACGATTGTCTTCCCCACAGCGCTTGGCAAATGCTCCGGTTCATGCCCCTTGCCATGCGTAAACCGCAAACTCAGTTGGTACATGAGGCCGGATCCGCCGGTCAAAAGCGGAATATCCCCGAAAACTTCCACGATTTTCTGCGCGTGTTTCGCCTCAATATAATCGGGAATCACATAGAAGTGCCGCTTATCGCGGCCAAATTCTTGCACGATATCCCGTATAGCTTTCTTGCTCAAATCCAGCATGGCAGCGTTGATTTTCAGGCATGGATACTTGCCCTGCGGTTCCATCAGTTTCTCGATATCCGCATCCCACATCGGCGTCAGCGGATGATCCTTCATGTGCGAACGGTGAAGCGGTACGCCGTTGACATACAGGTGACCGTCAACCACAGTTCTGCCATTGACGGGCAGCGCTGGGCACAATATGGTATACGGTATGTTGTATTCCTCTAAGAGGGCATCGACAATGGGTCCGATGTTGCCATCTTTGGTTGAATCAAATGTGGAACAGTACTTGACATACAATTGCTCTGCGCCGTTTGCTTTGAGCCACCGTACGGCGCGCAACGTGTCCGCAACCGCTTTGCCCGTTTCCTCTGTTCTAGTCTTAAGCGCTATAACAACGGCCACGTCCTCTTGGAAATTCAGACGCTCCTCTGTTGGCGTTCCGTTGAGCAGCAGCGTTCGTATCCCTTCGTCGGCGATGAACGAAGCCGCATCGCTTGAACCGGAAAAATCGTCGCCAACGCAGCCGATGAGAATCTTGCCCATAATCGTTTCCTTTCCCGTTCCGGTTTGAAAAACAACGCAGTGCATAAGTGGGCATGCCTTTTGCCCGCTTTTCGTCACAACCCCTGTTATTCGCCGACCTCGACGATCACCTTGACCACAGACTCTTCCTTCTTGTTCAATATATCCAGCGCCTTTTGGGATTGGGAAAGCGCGAGCTTCTGCGTTAAGAAATCGCTCAGATCCAATCCATTATTGATCATATGGGCGGCTTTTACGAAATCCCGCGTCTCATACGTCATCGCGCCAAACAGCGTCAGTTCGTTGAACACAAAGCGATAGGTATATACCGGAATTGGATGTGTAATCATCGCAATGATACCCACTTCGCCTCGTTTCCTCACCATGGCGGAGGCTTGATCCACAATTTCTGTGGAGTCCGCTGCAACCAACGCCACATCCACACCCCTGCCGTTGGTGAATTTCATCGCCTTGGATACGACGTCCTCATTCAGTGGATTCAATGCCAGCTTAGCGCCGTGTTTGATCGCCATGGCAAGATTAAATGCCTGCGTATCGGTGCAGATGATGTTCTTAAAACCTGCTTCCCTGGCCGCGACGAGCGCCATCAATCCAATTGTGCCAGATCCCAATATGGCAATGGAGTCCTTTTGCTTGCCGGTGATCCTGCTTATGGCATGCACGGCAACCGCCAATGGCTCGATCAGCGTACCCATCGGATAACCAACGCTGTCGCTTAGCTTATAAACGGCCTTGGCAGGCGCGTTGAAATACTCTACAAATGTTCCGATCCATGAAGGCGTACCGGGGGCCGTTTTGTTCACGCACAGGTTGACCAAGCTCTGTTTACAAAATTCGCATTCGCCGCATCCGATGTGTGGCTCTACCGTGACGCGATCTCCCATACGCAACCCTTTGACATCTTTGCCAGTTTGTACAATTTCACCCGCTACTTCATGCCCTAAAATGGCAGGCGGTTTCCGAAATGCATGCGTGCCCTTGAACAAGTGCAGGTCCGACCCGCACACACCCGCCGTCCTGACCTTGATCATAACTTCGTCGTCCTTCATAACAGGTTTGTCAATTTCGCGAATCTCTACTTTACCGGGTTCAACTACAAAGGCAGCTTTCATATGGCACCTCTTTCAACAGACACTATGTTAAATTTTATCATGATTGTTGTAAATTCTGCAAATTTATTTGATCATTGTGCCCACAGTAACAGTAACATTAAACTCGTAGCTCACTAAAAAACCGAATGTCCGCTTTGGCAAACATTCGGAATGATAAACGGTGTGCTATCCGTTATTGGAAGGAAATTGCCCGCATGGGACAGTATTTGATGCATTTGCCACACTTGATACACGCATCCATATCTACCCTGGGTGCAGCGAAACCCTTTTGTGTTAACGCGTCCACGGGGCATACGCGTATGGATGGACAACGGTGGTTTTGCGGACACCTATTCTTGTTGACAACAATGCGCTTGTCCTTTAGACCCTCCGCGCTTTCTTGCACAGCATTTGAACCAAACAATCCTAATAAACCCATATGGATACCTCCTAATTATATTGTTTATATACTACCTTATATAATTTTAAAGTTCGGTAATCGAGTCACACAGCCCGCAAAGAAAACAAGCCGCGACCCCCATCATGTCGATGGAGTCACGGCTTACTATGGGTTGCGTGCATTGTCAAAGCGTCGACTATTGGTCAGTATGTAACGCCGGATACCAGTATGATATTGGAATAGGGTGTGCATTCGCCCGTTCGTATGCAGGCGAGCACTCCACCCTCACCGCTCATGGACTTGAGCGCCTCATGATCGATGATATCCACCTGGACGTCGTCTGGCAACGCATCGAATATCTCTTGGTTGCGCTGCGGCGAATTCGTCTCGGTTTGCTTGGCAACGAACGCCTGTTCAATCTGCAATTCCGCGATTACCGCCTTCAACACATCCATAAACGGCGGCAGTCCCGCGATCACCGCCAGATCCACCCTTTGCACATGCAGGGGGATGGGAAAACCGGCGTCGCAGATCACGAGTTTATGGTAGTGTCCCATGGAGGCTATAACCTCGGACAGCTCACTGTTGAGTATTCCGTTCTTTTTCATATCGCCGTATCCCTCCTGTTGTTATACTTGCAGTACAGCCTGTTCGCGTTCTTTGAAATAACTTGCCGTTTTCATCACCATCTGATCCAGCTTATCCCGCTCCGGTTTGGCATTCATCGCCGGATAGGGATCCCCGCCGGGGCCCAGCGGTTCGGGTGTCACAAAACAACGGTCGTTGTTGTAGCCGATGAGGTAGAGCGCCATGATGATCGTATCCAGATCGAGAAAACCGTCGCCCAGCGCACAGCGGTTGGAATCCGCCATGTGCAGATTTGTGAGCATGTCCCCCGCATCCAGTATGGCCTGTGCCATATGGCTTTCGCCGACCAGCATGTGGTATGCATCACCATTGATGTGGCTTACGCCGGGATGATTTACCGCCTCGATATATCGTTTGGCTTCCTCAAATGTATGCACAAAACTGACCTCCGCCGCGCGTATGGGTTCGATCGCCGCCCGTACATTATGCTGTACGAACAGATCGGCCACAATGCGCAGCGTTTTTACACTCCTTTGGAGCTCCGACTCATCATAGGAGACGGGGCGGCCCACCGCGCCGGGTACCACCAACAGGTAGCTGCCGCCCATCTCGCTTGTAAACGCAATTTCGCGTTTTAGATAGTCGATGGCTGCCTGCCTTTGCATGGGGCGGTTGCTGGACAGATCGTTGTCCGCGCTGAACATCCCACACACCCCGCTGACCTCAATGCCATAATTCGAAAGGATGGATTTTATCTCCGCCGGCTTGTATCCAAGGTCGTATCCATAGTGGTTGCCGTGCAGTTCGATGTAGGGGATTCCTGCCCAGGCAAGCCGGGCGCACGAGACCGATAGCTCCTCAAGGCCGAATCCCCAGTTGGACCAGGACAGATTCAGTCTCTTTTTCAGTTTTTCCGGATGCTCCCGCTTGAATGCATAAAACGCTTCGCGGATGGCATCATCTTTCATTTGATAGTTCTGTGGCTTCACAAGATCACCCCCATTCAATTGTTGGGTACGGTCTTTGGCATATCTGGATGGTTGGGCGCGAAGTGCTTGAGAATAACCAACGGCTCCCATTTGGATCGGTTGCATATCGTGACGCCTGTCTTTGCTGCCTGTTCGCTGACGAAGAATTCGTCGCCGCTCATCTGTCCGAACCTGAGCATGGTGGCGGTCTCCGTATCATAACCGGCGAATGTGCCTTGCCCCTGTATGACGATGCAGCCATAGGCCGCCCCATCCTTGATCACCGCCGTGGCGCCGGGGGCAACAGTCAGTTCCTTGGCACCCGTATAGTCGTTGGCATAAGCGATCCAATACTCCGCAAACCCTTCTCCACTTTGGGCCGAAACTTTGGGACGATAAAACGTCTTTTTATAGTGGGGATCCACGTTTTTCTCCCAATCCAGCAGCGACATCACGTAATCCAAATCCATTTGCTTGTCCTTTGGACAGTTCTCGGTTAGGAACTCGTACGGATACACTTCGTCCGTTGCGATGTTCTCGAAAACCGAGTTCACATCGCTGTTCCACTGTGGCTCGTAGGTCAACACGGACCCTGGCGCGTGCAGCACGCCCACCGGCGTATACCAGCCCGTTCCCAGCTCGATGCGGTACGCGCGCGATAGCTCTGTGATGCGGTTATCTCCCTTTTGATACATTTCAAGACGTTGTTTGACCTGCTCTTTGGTCACTTCGGGATCGAAGCCGAAATAGGTCACCGGAAAACGTCCCAAATGGTTGTTCAACTGCGGCGGGAAATAGTAGCTTTCCGGCTTGCCCAGACAGCCAACGCGCGCCGCCGACTCAAAATCAAGATGCAGATGATGGAACAGCGGCGTGTCGTAGTCGAAGAACTTGGAGTACATCGGCCACGTGCCGTACTTTTCCATCAATTCCGTCCCGATCAACTCGGCGCCAAGCTCCTCTACGGCATCACGCAACGTGAACTTCTTCGTGCCAAGGTCGTCCGCCGCCACATAGCTTAATCCTTCGTCCTCCGGCGCCAGCGGCCCGTTCATGCACACAACCACCGAAGCGAACCAACGCTCCTTGATGCTACCCCTCGCCGTACCCAGCGCATAGTAGTCGTGCGGGTGCAGTTTCAGCCGTTTACCTGCAACGGCAAAGCGGCGTGGCACAAACACTGGCATCAAACGGAAAACGCCCTGCCCTTTTTTAAATGTCTCCTGGATGATATTGTTTGCCATGCTTACCCTCCTTGTTCGTTGATTGATTGTCGTGTTAATATCCAAAACGGCTTCTGCCTCCATACTCAAAGAAGGCCGTTTTATTCCGTTGTTTGACATTGTCTTAGCGTACATTCTCGTCTGCGCTATATATCCGCACCGCTCATCTGCTTTGCCAGATCAAACGCCCGAATGTAACTTTGCGTGGACGCGATGCCCTGATAGGCGATGTCGAACGCCGTACCGTGATCCACCGACGTACGGATGATGGGAAGGCCCAGTGTGACGTTGACCCCGCCCTCGAAGTCCAACAGCTTCATGGCGATATGTCCCTGATCGTGGTACATGCATACCACGGCGTCGTATTGGCCTTTGACCGCCCGGTAAAACACCGTATCCGGCGCAATGGGACCGTCAACATTAATCCCCTGATGTCTGGCCGCCTCCACGGCGGGCTGTATCTCAAGAACTTCCTCATTGCCAAATAAACCATGCTCCCCCGCATGGGCGTTGAGCCCGGCGACCGCAATGCGCAGATCCTTAACAACGCCCGAAAGCGCCTGATGGGTCAATCGTATGACGTTTAGCACCCGCTCCTTTTTCACCATACATACGGCATCCGCCATGGACACATGGGTGCTCACATGGGTGACGATCAATTTGTTCCCGTAGAGCATCATGGTATAGTTATCCTCGCCGCAGATTCCTGCAATGAGTTCCGTATGGCCGGTAAAATTAGAATCGCTCAGCCTTGTGGCTTCCTTATTCATGGGCAGTGTTACGATGGCGTCGATCTCCCTTTGAAGCGCCAGACGGGCTGCCTGCTCCACATACGCGCGTGCCGCTACGCCGGACTTTTGGCTTATCTGCCCGATACAAATATCATTGGGCGCTAACAATCCCATATCCAGTACGTTGAGCGCGCCTGTTTTGCACTCGCCCGGGCGGGAAATACGCCGAAGCGGAACATCCAGACCCAACTTTTGATTGCAGAATTCTAGTACGCCAATGTCACCAATCAACACGAAATTCTCCGTCACATCGCCGTCCTTGTAAGCGCGCAGCGCAATCTCCGGCCCCACGCCGCTCGAATCACCCATCGTCACACCCAATATCATTGCGTTTGTTTCCTCCTCATATATGCATCTATGTTATGTAAAACCCGCTCGCTGCCAAGGCCGCCCGCCTTGCTGATCACATGCGTTTGTCCAAGGTCACTGTGCATGGCTGAAACGGCCACGCCCGGTTCGATCTCGCCCATCGGCATCAAACCCGTGCATCCGAGCGTATCCATGATCTCCATGGCGGTATCGCCACCAAACACGACAAGCGTACACGGCTGTGCACTTTTGAGTATTTCTCCCGCCAAAACCCCCATACTCTTGGCCACCGCATCGCCCCTGTCCGCATGCAGCCGCACGCCTTGTGGCAATATGGATTGTATGGCCAGCTTGCCGCTACCATTGAACCGTTGCACGGCTTGATATATGATTTTCCGCCCGCTTTCCGTGTACCAGAACGAAGCGCTTGAAAGCGCCTCTGTACCCGGCGTCATCCTTTGATACCCAAGTTCCGCGGCATGGCGCAGCTGCTTGAGCGACTGCTCGTTTACGCTGCCGCATACAAGCAAAATATGGGCGGGCATCGCCGTATCCTTTAACGGGCAATGTTCAAAGCATATGTGATCCGCCAGATGCGCCGCAAATCCCGCGCAACCCGCCGTAATTTTTTGCCGGTTCTTTCTTCGCAGCAGATCACCAACATCTCTTAGATCCTTTTCGCTCTCTCCATCGAATACGTAAATAGTGTTTGGTTCGTCTAGCGCTTGCTCATCACACGGCTTGACAATCCTTACCGCAGCATTTGTCTGTTTGTTCAGAATCGCTGCAATATCTCCAGTCTCCATCGGATTAAGAGGATCTTGGGCAAAGGACGTCTGTTCAAGCGGCACGCCAAAAACATATTGTCTGCCATCCACTGTGGTACGTCCCGCCGTTGGATAGGCGGGTATGAACATAACGGGCTGCCCGCCGAATGCGTTCATCAAAGCGCCCAATTCCGCGCCGATGTTCCCGCGCAGCGTGGAGTCCGTCTTCTTGTATACACGCGCAATCCCATGTGCAATTGCCATGTGCACTAGCTTTTGCACCTTACTCGCAGCCTGTCCGGGCGGCAAATGCCTGCTGGTGGCGTTCACAACAAGCGCCTGCACAACCAGCGGTACGGCATTTAAATCTGGCTCCATATTTGACGTGACAAAGGTGGCAATATCGGCCTTTGAAAACTGTACCCCCGTATCCAGCGCACCCGTAAAGTCGTCAGCGATGACCAAAAGCTGTATCATGCTACCCCCGTTGGAGTTTTCTTTTAATGAACCATGCATGTGCCCGTGTTCAGGCAACACTTACCGTACCCATCATAGCAGGAATCGATTGGCGTGAACAGTGTCGTTGCCAATTGTATTCAGGTGCCCAGTCACAAAACATAAGTACTTCCCCTTCAACGATGGGATCGACAAATAGAACACCTCTCAATCCGCGCAAAACACGCAGACGTCTCATAATTGTAAAACACACCGTTCTTTTATTCTCCGTCCGTTTCCTCAAAATGTATATCGATCGCCTGTGTTGGGCACTGTCCGGCCGTAAGCCGTATATCGTCCCTGTCGGCAGCATTTGGCTGCGCATTTTTGCAGGCCGCCTTGCCCCCTTGCATTTCAAAATACTCCGGGAACCGCTTTGCGCACAATCCGCAGCCGATACAATATTCCTGTCTAACTTGAATGCTAGGCTCATTCTGATTTGCTATTTCGCCGGGCAAATCCTCCTTCTTGACGATAGCGGCCATCAACTGCGCCATGATGAAGATGGCGATAACCGTTAAGATCCAACGAAGTGCCATAAAGCCCAAGCTGAGGAATTTGGCTTCGTTGGCCAGCATGGGCACTTTGATGACCGCCCAGGCACTGATGATGATCACGATGTTGGCGATGCTTGCGCCTTTTTTATGAAGCATCATACAGATGGGGAAAGCGGCATATATGGGGCCTGCCGAAATGCTGCCCAGCACGAGGGACAGAATTTTACCCGAAAGACCGGAGTTTTCCCCCAATCCGCGCATGATCACTTCCTTGGGTACCCACGCTTGGATGAGCGTTGTCAAAAGAAAAATGACGGGCAATACCTGCAACATTTCGAGCAAGTAATACACGCTGTTATGCAGGGCTTTTGACGCGTTTTGCATCGAAATGACGGATAGGAGGAGGTATGCCAGTACGACTGCAATTAGAAGTTTATTCTTTTTAACAATTGCCATTTTCATATCAACACCCCCATGGCCAATGCTATCGCTATCGCAAAGCAGAAGCTCAGCAGATTTCTTGCCAGTGCGAATTTAAGCCCGAATTCCTTTTTCTCAAGCGGAAACGTCACAACGCCCACCATGGTCAACGTGGTAAGAAAAGCCACAGCCGGTATCGTGCTAGCACCCACATCCACCAACGATCCCACCAATGGAAACGCCACAAAGGCCGGGATCAGCGTCACGCTGCCCACAACCGCCGCGATGACGGTAGCGCTGATTGCATTTGCGGAGCCAAGCACGGAACGAATGGTATGTGGTGGGATAAAGGTGAGCACCAGCCCGATGGTGAATATGATAGCGATGATCTGTCCGATCATGCCTCCCATCATACCTTTGACTGTTTTCATGGCCGCAAATGTTCCTTTTTTGTCCTTAACGAGGGATACAACTGTCAATACAATCGCAATAGCCCAAAACAAGAGTATAAAGATGTCCATATCAAACCTTCCTTTTCTTGATATGGCATAAGTATATGGCTATACTTAAAAAAAGGGAGTTACCTTGGTAACTTTCCCGGAGGTGATTCCATGTCTTCCCATGAACAGTCCATCAAAGAGCCCGCGTTGCTGCATGCTGTGCCGACCGAGGCGCTTGAAACATACAGGCGCAATGGGACGTTCCGAACCATCGCTTATAAAAAGGATACCGTGATTCATTTCGAGGGTGAAGTGTGTCGTTCGTTGGAAATCATTTTGACAGGTCACATCGGCGTGGAACATATCGAGCCATCCGGCAATCTAATGAATGTAGCGGAATTCTTCGCCGGGGATATTCTAGGCGGCAGTCTCATGTTTTCCCAAAATCCCCATTATCCCATGACCGTAACCACACGTCGGTCCGCCGTCATTCTAGAGATCGACAAGGACGACTTGTTTTTGATGTTCTGCCATCATCCGGCTTTTCTTAAAACCTTCCTAACGATCATTGCGGATCGCACCGCCTTGCTTGGGGATCGGATCAGTCACTATGCCAGGCGGTCCATACGCGAATGTATCATCAACTACTTGCGATACGAAAGCACACGCCAGCATTCTGACATCGTGCATCTTGGTGTAAGTAAAAAAGTACTTGCCGAAAGAATCGGCGTTCAGCGCACGTCGTTGTCCAGGGAATTGGCAAAAATGAAAAAGGCTAATCTAATCGACTTTGATGCCGCTTCGATCACGATATTATCTCATGATATACTAACATGATAGTTATAATGGATTCAGGCCCTGTTGGTACATACCATTGTGCATACGTTGCTTGTCCCAGGCATGTGGCGTATGTGCTAAAAATGATGCGGGATAAATTGCAAACTTCAATGCACAGCGATTTTACTCAGCATAAAGCCGAAAAGATATCCCAGCATTCCCAATGTTAATGTTCCAATAACGTATACCACCGCATTCTTTTTTTTGCTTTGTGATAGCTGGAACCCCTCGTACATGAAAGTTGAAAATGTGGTGTAAGCCCCCAAAAAACCGTCGCCGAGCAACAGATACGCGTTGGTTGAAATGCTCAGGCCGGAAACGGCGCCCAAAAGCATGGCCCCCGAAATGTTGATGGCAAACGTACCAAATAAAAAGGAGGCCTTTGTCCGTTTGATCATCATTTTCCCAAGCGAAAACCGGGCTAGGCTACCCAGCGCTCCACCAATGCCAACAAGCACGAGATCCATCTATTCATCCTCGCTTTCATCGACAATCCGTTCTGTGGGTGCTGCATTTATCAAATCCCCATTCATGCCTTTCAATGCAACGCGCATGAGAACCGTGCCCGAGTAAACCGCCACAAACCCCAACACAACTGTCACGATGAGATACGCAGCAGCGGTCGACCATAACTGTTGGTAAAACAACTGCACGGTTTCTTTGCAGAGTGTGGAAAATGTGGTAAATGCGCCCAGAAAACCGGTTGTAATGCCAAGTTGGACGTGGCTGGTCATCGATGACTCAAGCGCGTAGGCAAGGACCAACCCCAGAACGAAACAGCCCATAGTATTGGCAATCAAAGTGCTGAAGGGAATCATGCTATGTATCTGTCCGATGTGCATGCCTTTGACCAGATATCTAAACATTGCTCCGATAAACCCACCGATTCCGACCCATATATACTTGTGCAACAGCAATGATTCCTCTCCTGTTTGATTCGCTAGATGCCATCAATTGTTTTTCATCATATCATACCGTATATGGGGCATGTCAATTGGAATCCCAGATTTAGCACTTTTTGCTCTCCCTCTATGTCGTTCAAGATACACAAAAAACAGGCCGCTTGTTGCAGCCTGTTTTTTGTGTAATGGTTGCTATTTGAAATCGATCAACACATAGAAATCAGCATAGTAATACCGTTGGTTTTCGGCGTAATTCAAATTCGCTTCCATCACAATCACGCTCATTCCAATTGTCTGATTCTCCACAAGGAAAGTTGCATCCTCCACGGCAATGTCAGGCCTGCTTGTCGCAAATCCCATCAGCCAAGATTGTATTTCGCTTGTGTCAAACCGCACGAGCTCCTGCCCCTGCTCATCCATAAGCACGACATCGACCCGCTCCTGCAATATATCCCTGGTCAGCGTAAAACGTTTCCCTTCCCATTCAATCTTGCTGATCACATTGTCCGTATTGTCACCCAATACACTGCCGGACCATTCAACAAATGTTCTGGCCATTAAATCATACCCGTGGACAGGAAGCGGCACCGTGGGGCTCAACGAAACATAAACAGACTGTCGGTCGATGTCGTGGGGCAGATAATAGGCGCTGAAGCCGAAGGTATTTTCAAAGTCATCATACATGGAAAAGTCTTGGGGCAAATAATCAATGCTTTGAGTATATCCCATGTTAAACAGGTATTGGAGCGAGTTTGAAATCTTTTCCTTATCCGCGTCGGATACGGATGCGTTTGGCGTGACCGTATCACCATTTAACATCCCGTTTTTAATTAAAGTCGATTCGAGCCTGTTAGCTTGGCTGGTACGACTCAGCGAAAAAGCATCAACGGGCGGGATGACGGAGCCAAGCGCGAATATAATGAGCATGGCAGCGATGATGCCAGTTTTGCGTACGGACGTCAAACTCAACCATACACCGGACGCAGCGGCAAACAAGCCGAACAGAATTACGTAATAGCGCGTATGGGTAAGACCCGTATCTCCGGTACTTAAAATCGACGCGGCGATCTGGAAGACAACGATAGGTATGAGCACCTTGGGGAAGATTGATCGGAACAAGCGGGTCATCTTGTTTTCCATACGGGCCGAAAGAATGGTCAGCAGTATGATGCCAACGGCATAGCTGACCAGCATGGGCTCGAGCAGATTATCGGTCCAGAATTCTCCGCCGATGTTGATTGCGATGTATACGGCCAGAATTCCTGTAAAAATCACCGCCAACGGAATGATGATATATGATATGAGGATTTCCAGAAACTTCGGGCTTTGGGCCGCCTTATCAACAGCCTCATGTTGTGTTTCGGCTGCGCCTTTCCCCGTTTGTTGCTCTACTCTCCCCGGGTAGAGCGGGATGAGCGAGAGAAAGAATATAGGTGCGAAAATCACAAATACGATGTTGGCCGTATGCGCGTATATCTTAGAATCCAGATCGTAGATCAGCGTATCGATCGCCCCAAGGATGATGGCGCAACCGGCAAACAACACACCGGCAAAAAACGCCGCTTGGAAAAAAGCTTTGAAGGTGGCCATAAAGCTTTCGTTAAAGCTGACCGTATTTTTGATCACCGGCACATACATATAAGCGATCAGCAGTGCGAACAAGACGACGGATGTTTTGATTCCAATCTCGGCGCTAAGCTCCGGCGCCGAATTGATGAAAAGATAGTATACCAATGTCAGTACCACGCCCGCGCCCATAAGCGTCAACCTTGCCGTAAGTTTGACAAAATACCGTTCATACGCCGCCTGAAGCGCGATGCTCAGCGCCGCGCCAACAAGGCACGCAAGCTGATATTTGAAATAGTCGTTGTCCGTTTTGATCTGCATAGAAATCAGTACGGCGGAAGCCACAAGAAATACAATGGTCAGCGGATAGCGCTCGAATGCATCCGTGATGGCCTTGAGTTTTTTGCGTATGATAGCAAGGAATTTCATTTCACCCTCCTGCACAACTCCGGCGGTTGGCCTTCTCCATTTCGCGATGCTCTTTCAATGCTTATGCCTACTATATAGCACAAAGGCACGTATGTCCACTTGCATAGTGCATACATGCCAATATACCGTCGTTTACTTGATATTTCAATGGTTACCCATTTATGTCTATGCTATTGCGTCATTGCTCTTTCCAGCATCAGCCAAATTCGGTTGTGCTGGTTAATTTCGCTGGCGGATGCATCATAATCCACCGTAACGATGTTGGCAATGGGGTGTGCAGCCTTAACTGCTTTGATCATGCCCCGTCCACAGATGTGATTGGGTAGACAGGCAAACGGTTGCATGCATATGATATTGGGCACGCCCTGTTCGATCAACGATACCATTTCTGCCGTGAGCAGCCAACCCTCTCCCGCGCGGTTGCACAAGGACAGGACATCCCGTACTTTCTCGGCCAAATCTTCGATGGTTTCGGGCGGCACGTACCGTTGGCTGTTCATCAGCGCATTGCGCATGTCATTGCGGTAACTTTCCATGACTCTAACGATGAATTCGCCAAATGTTTTTTCCGCCCATGAGCCCGCAAGATATCGGTGGTCGGGTGCTTTTTCGTACGCACAATACAAGAAGAATTCAATAAATCCGGGCACAACCATCTCCGCACCCGCTTTTTCGACGAATGATGTCAGTTCATTGTTGGCCGTTGGATGGTATTTTACAAGTATCTCGCCCACCAGACCCACACGCTGTTTGCGTTCGCCTGTAACGGGTACGTCCTCAAATTCTTTGACGATTCGTATGAGGTTATCGCGAAACGCTTTGCGATTGCCCATGCGCAGTTGCATTTTGCATCGTTTCATCCACCGGTCAAACAATCCGTCACACGTCCCCGGTATCGTTTCATAGGGTCGGGTGCGCAGCAACACCTTCATCAGAAGATCTCCGTATACAAAGGCCATCAGCGCCTTTTTCAAAAACGCTGGCGTCATTCGAAAAGCAGTGCTTTGGTGTAATCCAGCCATGTTCAATGAAATTATGGGGACGCTTTCAAATCCCGTGTCCTTCAGCGCCTTTTTCAACAACGGCAAATAGTTGCTGGCCCTGCACGGACCGCCGGTCTGTGTTATGATCGCGGCCGTTGCTTTTGGATCGTACCCGCCGCAGCGCAGCGCACGGATGATCTGTCCGATGACAAGGATGGCGGGATAGCATGAATCGTTGTTCACATACTTCAACCCTTCCTCTATGTCTTCCCTTTCCGCTTTTCCCAGAACTTCCAGCCGATACCCTTCGCTTTGAGCCACCGCCTGCGCCAGTTCAAAATGGATCGGTGCCATCTGCGGCGCCAATATGGTGTAGCTTTTGCGCATTTTGTTTGTAAACCGCATCCTGTCAGGTGCATCGGCGCCAGCGGGAAAAACCTCCGCTCGGTTGCATTTGTCTTCCATGGCCGCCACCAGTGAACGCAGCCTTATCCTTGTTGCTCCGAGGTTACTCGCTTCGTCGATCTTAATCAGCGTAAGGGCCTTACCGCCCTTTTGGAGGATTTCCTGGGCCTGTTCCGCGGCGATGGAATCCGGCCCGCATCCAAACGAATTGAGCTGCACCAGCTCCAGATTCTGCTGCTTCGCAACAAAATCCGCGGCCTCGTACAGTCTTGAATGGTACATCCACTGGTCCAGTACGCGCAGCGGCCTGTCAACGTTGCCAAGATGCGCTAGGGAATCCTCCGTCAGCACCGCCAATCCGAGCGATGTGATCAGATTCGGAATGCCGTGGTGGATCTTTGGATCTAGATGGTATGGCCGCCCAGACAACACGATGCCCTTACGCCTCGTGGCACGTAACCACCGAAGCGTTTCCTCACCTTTTTTGCGAACATCCGCCTTGAAGTTCTTATCCTCTTCATAGGCGGCCATGACCGCCTCTTCCACTTTTTTATATGGTATGAGATACAATTTGAATTCTTCAAAAAGACGCTGTATAAGCCGTTTTGGATGGTGGTAAGGCAAAAAAGGATTGTGGAAGTCCACGCCCGCATCTACCATATGCTCCATGTTCGCCTTGATCACTTCAGCATAGGCGGCTACCATCGGACAGTTATACGAGTTATCCGCGCCTTTGACATCCGCCTGTTCGTGAATGATACAGGGATAGAAGATGTACTGGATGCCCTGTTTGATCAGGGCATCCACATGGCCGTGCACCAGCTTGGCGGGATAGCATGCTGTATCCGACGCAATGGTTTCTACGCCGTTTTCATACATCGACTTGCCCGAAGGCGGCGACAGTACGACGCGAAACCCCAGCTTTGTAAAAAACGTAAACCAGAACGGATAGTTCTCGTACATGTTAAGAGCCCTCGGAATGCCCACCGTGCCGCGTGGCGCATCCTGTGGTGCAAGCGGTTTGTAATCAAACAGCCTGTGGTATTTGTACTCGTACAGATTGGGTATATCCTCACTCTTTGTAAGGCCCGCCCCTTTTTCGCAACGATTGCCCGTGACAAATGCCGCGCCATCTGCAAAGTGGTTGAAAGTCAGAAGGCATTGGTTGGGACACCGATTGCATTTGGCAGTGCTTGTCTTATACTTGAACGTTTTGAGCGCATCGGCGGATATTAACATCGTTTCAACGCCTTTGCGCCACGCGTTTTTAGCAATCAACGCGGCTCCGAACGCTCCCATCAACTCTGCGATATCCGGGCGCACCACCTCCCTGCCCGTCAGCAGCTCAAAGCTGCGCAACACCGCGTCGTTCAAAAACGTCCCACCCTGTACCACACCTTCACCCATATCCGTCGGCTGTTTCAATCGAATGACCTTGTACAGCGCGTTTTTGACTACCGAATAGCAAAGGCCGGCACAGATGTCCGCTACCGACGCCCCTTCACGTTGCGCCTGTTTGACTTTGGAGTTCATAAACACCGTGCAGCGCGAACCCAAATCGACCGGCGCGCGTGCCCGTATCCCCTGTTGGACAAACTCCTTCATGTCCATGTGCAGGGATTTTGCAAACGTCTCGAGAAACGATCCGCAACCCGAAGAACACGCCTCGTTTAACAGAACCTTTTGAATGACGCCGTCTTTGAGCCTGACGCATTTCATGTCCTGCCCTCCGATGTCCAGAACAAACTCAACGCGGGGCAAAAAATGCTGCGCCGCCATCTTGTGCGCAACGGTTTCCACTTCACCCACATCACAACCAAACGCCGCTTTGGCCAGATGCTCGCCGTATCCTGTAACAGCGCTATATGCGATGGTTGCCTCCCCCGGAAGCTGCTGGTAAATTTGCCCGAGCATCTCCGAAACCGTATCAAGCGGACGACCTCCGTTTTGAGCATAACGCGACAGCAACAGACTGCCTTGTCCATCGATTAGAACCGCTTTGATGGTGGTGGAACCAACGTCCAGCCCAAGGAAACATCGCCCCGCATGGTCATTCAAGGTCTTTGTCTTAATCTTGTGTTTCTGATGCCGTTGTAAAAATCCATCGTATTCACCGTCTGTTTGGAAAAGGGGATTGAGATGAATAACCTCGTCGGTGCTGTCACCTGCATTGTTTTTGATGCAATCCAGCAGGGCTTTAATGGTAAAGCCTTCGCTTTGTTGCTCTTTGGCGGCAAGCGCCGCGCCCATAGCAACGTAGACTTGCGCGTCTTGGGGGATGCGCATCTCATCGTCCCGTAATCCCAGCGTCTGTTGAAAGCGCAAGCGCAGCTGGGGCATAAAGTGAAGCGGCCCACCCAAAAAACCAACTATCCCCGCGATCTTGCGTCCACAGGCCAGCCCACCGATTGTCTGATTGACAACTGCTTGCAGGATCGACACCGCGATGTCAGCTCGTTCGGCGCCATCGTTGAAAAGCGCTTGTATATCGGTTTTAGCAAATACGCCGCATCGTGCCGCCAGTGGATAAATCACGCTGCCTTTTTTAGCAAGCTCATTCAGGCCCACGCAATCGGTATCCAACAGAGCGGCCATCTGGTCTATGAACGCGCCTGTCCCGCCCGCGCATATGCCGTTCATGCGCTGATCCACGCCGTTTTCGTAGAAAGTGATCTTTGCATCCTCTCCGCCCAACTCGATTAATACCTGCACATCCGGCATAAACCGGCTAGTAGCCTTGCTTCCCGCGATGACCTCCTGCACGAACGGCAGGCCCATATCCTGAGCCATGGCTAACCCGCCCGACCCCGTGATGCAAAGGTTGAAATGTGCATCGCCCATGAATTCGCCAAGCTCGTGCATCAGTTTCTCCAATGCGTTGCACAACGCCGTATGATGCCGTTGATAGCGGCTGAAAAGCAAGTGGTCGTTACCGTCTAATACGGCGACTTTGACTGTTGTCGAACCGATGTCAATGCCAAGGTAAAGATTTTGATCCGCTGGCTCTTTCTCTGTATTCAATGCCGGTATTTCCTCCGTTTGTTGATAATAGAATTATTCCTTTTAACAAAAGGTCTATTCATGGTGAAACCCCAAGTACAAAAAGAATGCCGCTCTAGTGAGCGGCACACCTGTGAAAACCGACGCAGAGATCATTCATAGAATAACAAACAACGTGATACAACGGTCATCCATCGTTGGGATTGTTCTCTTCGCTGTAAATCACTCGGACATCCTCAGACATGCCGACCTGATTTTCTTCGTTTGCGTCGTCGTCATACAAGTCGGCCTGATACCACTTTTTATCCTTCTTTTTCGATCTGTTCATGGCAGCTCATCCTTTCATCTAGCACGCTATGCAAACTTGGTATATGTAAAAAGCGTAGCGTAATACATGGCAGCATATGGAAACAACACGTTGTTAAAATAAGGGTGTTGCAGATTTGGTCGATTTAAAGAATATCTCGGCAGCAACGTCAACATCGCGCCGGATATCTTCGTGTCTTGATAAGAATTCCCTGCCTGTAAATACAAAAACGGCCCCGTCATCCCTCAGGGCCGTTTTCGTTGGGAGGTTGGTCTTTTGAAAATACTTCCGATTTTATCGGCGTCTATATCAAACGACTGACCAGGCCCGTATGATCCATACTTATGTATCAGATCTTCTCTTGGGTTTTTGTATTGTCAAAATCCAAGCATCTTGGCATTCATGAAGACAAACGAAAGCAGGCATATCGGTTAATATGCCTGCTTTTCTTGATAACTGAACGCCCTTTAGGATTTGAGCACAATTTCGTGAACAGCCTGAGCAAATCCTGCGTCTACATTGTTGGCAACTACATGCTGTGCAATGCGTTTTAGGCTGTCTTTCGCGTTGCCGATCGCCACCTTGACGCCCGCAAACTCCAGCATGCCCACATCGTTGAAGTTGTCTCCGATGGCCATGATGTTCTTTGCGTCCACACCGTACATCTTAGCCAGCTTCTTGACACCATCGCCTTTTGTAGCACCGGGCATGGTCACCTCAACGACCGTTTCATGCGAGCTGGTCACCTCAATATCGCAAACCTTTGACAGGTTTTCGATCACCTTGGGCATATGCACGCTGTCCATAAACAGCATGATCTTCTGCGCTATGTCCCTGCATCCTTCATCCATATCTTCTATGCTGTCATAAATCCTGACCGGGCAGTGCACTTCCGCGTTGGGGTCGCTCATGCGCTGTGCAGATATTCTGCCGCGTTCGCCCATCGTAGGGCCGTATATTCCAATGAATTCATGGTTCCAGCTCTGTATGACCGCATCAAAAGAAGCCGCCGCTTCGATGAGTTCCCTGAAATACTCGGGTGCAATACCGATTTTGTGGGCGATCTCGCCCGTCATAGCATCTGCGATGGCCGCACCGTTGTTAAACACGCCCCAGCGGTCAAAACCACCTTTTTTAACCATGTGATGCCCCATCCCCCAAAGCCGGGCCGAGCAAGCGCACACGGTAATCCCCGCTTTTTGTGCCGCCTTTACCGCTTCGATGTTCTGTTGGGGCACATCGTATCCGTCGCCAAAAAAAGTTCCGTCCAGATCGGTAACGATCAACTTAATATCAGCCATGTCTTACCTCCCATTTGATTGTTTATATATCGGCCCATGGCAAACGGCACCCGGCAGGCGCCAGTCGCATCTGGGTTTTTTTCCATGCGGCAAATCAAAATGTGTATTTCCCGTATGTATCTTAATAATTCATTATATCATCATGTGGTATCTAATCAAGGACAGTTCACCACCACATGGGCAAGACCATGCAAAACGCGTTATAGTCTTACACTCGTCGGAAAATATCAGTAACCTTTGCTCCCGTCTTCATAGCAAGCAAACGGCGCTTTATACACTACGCCGTCTGCTTGCTATGATTTCTTTGCCAAGATGCCAAACGTTTCGCTCTTCTCGTCAACCACCTGCCCCTGCAAGTTTCCATAGGCATGTTCGACCTTCAGGCCATGATCGAGCAGCATCTTTTCAATCTCCGCCAATCCGAACAGCCTGTGATAGATTCTGATGACACGCATCGTTCCATCCTGCGCAATGATGGTATATTGCAGCCCTTCCGTCTTCGGTTCTTGATAACAATGCCGTCGCAGTATCTCAATATAGGGTTTGGAACTCCACAATCCGCATTCACAGACCGAAATCCCCGTGGATTCCGGTATCTCCCTGTTTTCCGTGATGACATCGAATACAAAGACGCCGCCGTGCTTGAGCGCTACATGGATCCTGGACAGTAATTCATGCTGCTCCTTCGTATTGAGCGCACAAAAATCGTAGAAGATAAGCGTGATGATGTCAAAGCGTTCGTGAAAGTTCAGATCAAGATAGTTCATCCGCACAAACTCTATGTTTTCAAAATGTGGCCGGACGGATTCGTTTGCATACCGGATGGAATTTTCGGACAGATCTAGTCCGGTTATGCTTGCGCCGGTTTTGGCAAATTCCTTCACATACAGTCCTGGGCCGCATCCGAGATCCAGTACAATCTTCCCCTTTTCCATTCCCGTTGCCTTGATGATGAAACCCGCTTCCGCTTCAATCGTTTGCCGTTTTCGGCTCGCCGCCCGTATATCCGGATTGAGGTGTAGCTTGAGCATTTGTTTGGATACATAGTCATCGTCCCAAAACTTATCGGTACCTTTGGTGAACAGGGCCGGCATTGCGATACACTCTCCAAAGGCCTTCAGATCCAGTTTGTTGTTATCTATAATATTCATTCAATGAACTCCTCTATTTTTGTTCGTTCAGGCAAAGTGGATTTGGATTTCCGTTGGATACATGTGTGCATACTCATCGCTCTGTGACCGATCATTGCCAATAAAAAATACCCCGGCATTCCGGGGCATTGAACACAGGAAGCCCAAGAACACATAAAACAATCAATCACAAATAAACCGCCAATACTTGGTGACAATACAACGTTTATTTGGTTTGCAATCGATGTTTTTTGCGTTCGTTTCCAGTTCATTCAATTGTTACAACGAACCGGACCAATCAACACTCCTTTACGCTTTGCCTATCATTGAGCGTATCACCAAACCGTTGTTTTGTGAAGAGGCAATTCATCCAATTATCCGGTAAAACCAATCCCCATACCGCACCGCTTCCCACGGAGCGCTATCCACCTTTCTACGAGCGCCGAAAGTCACGCTTGCGATATTTCGCCTGACAACGCGTAAAGATATCCCTTTGGCGCGGTCGCCTGTTTGCCGCCGTCATGGTAAAAGACCGCCTTACGCCCGGCCCGTTGCACTGCTAGATCAATATGACACAGCGCAATGCCCATGTCCACGCCGTTCAACCTGTCGTAGATAAGCGCTTTAATCCTGTGTTGCTTTTCGCAATACGCATCGAATCCATCCCATCTACAGTCGAAGTACCAAGGCTGTCCGTTGGTGGCGGAAGGCGCCAGCCGCACCTCTTCAAGCCAGAAGGGCTGCCCCGATGCAATCTGATCCGCCGCTTTCCTGTTAAACTGTGAAGGCTCCCTGTGCGCATCGTCCGCCGCTTTGCCAAACGCCATTAACATGATAAAGTCCAACTTCGATCTGTCTTTGACGGCAGATGACGGTTTAGCCATGCCAAGATAACAGCTTCCAAGTCCCGTGGAGGACAGATAAAGGTCGATTTGCTGCATCATAAACCCGATGTTGCGCGTATGCCCTTCCGCCCTCTTCGAAAACGCCACCAAGTAATGCGGCGCGCCGATGGGCTGTATACTGCTGATGTCCTTTGGACCGACGATTTCAAACTGCACCTGAATGGCGGGGTGCAGGGGCTTGATGCCTTGTATGAACGACTTGATCTCTGCCAACCTGTCTGCTCCCAATGGATCTCGCTCGTATTTTCGCACGGATTTTCCTCGGTGGTGGTACCACGCAGCTTGGCATTCAGGCACTTGGTGTGGGAGCCGCGTTCCTGTGGGCCTTCCCGCTGAGCCTGATTATCTTCCTGACGCTGAAGTACACCATCGGCCTGCGGGTTACGGCCGAGGAAGAGATGGAAGGTTTGGACATCGGCGAGCACGGCATCTATGCCTATCCGCCGTCGTTCGTCACGGGTGTGGCCGGCAGTTCGGCTGGTGTGACCAGCACGTCGCCGATGACCGCCAAGCCCGCGACCGAGTCGCTCTAGGAAAAGCGTAATACCCCGGGGGCGAGAGACCCCCGGGGTTTTGATCTAGCGAGGTTGGCAGAGCTTGTGCGTGCACGCCGACCGACCGGCCCGGGCAGTGGCCGCCGCCGCTGCCCGGGCCACTCCCCCACAAGGCGGCTTTCGCCGCCAGTCGGAGCGGTGCTACCGCACCGAGGCAGGTACCCGCTCCCGTTGGTCCGCTCGTCTTTGTGGAGAGCTGAACGTTTTTGAGCTTAGCAGTAAAGAGCCCGCCCGCTGGTTGGCTGTGCCCCTCTTGTGGTCTCGTCAGCAGGTGGTTACGATCAACGCAGAAGAATAACATCGTCGACGCGAGATTTGAGGGGCTCCGTCGCTTATAACCGAGGTGAAAAAGAAATGAAGCTGATCATCGCGATCATTCAACCGGCCCGGCTGGAAGCCGTCAAAGCGGCCCTGGCCGATAAGGAAGTCTTTCGGCTAACTGTGATGGACGTCCAGGGATTCGGTCGCCAGCGTGGGCATACGGAGGTTTATCGTGGTCATGAGTTCACCGTGAACTTGCTCCGCAAGGTGCAACTGATGATCGCCGTGAACGAGGAGTTTCTCGAGCCCACGGTCGACGCCATCATTGGTGCCGGCCGTAGTGGTCCGACGGGTGAAATCGGCGACGGCAAAATCTTCGTCCTCCCGCTGGAAGATTGCATCCGCATTCGCACGGGAGAACGCGGTAGCGAGGCCATCTGACAAACTGGCCTTGTCCGGCGCGTTGCTTGACGAGCATTCTTCAAAAACGACAACAAACAAGCAGGCAACTTCCAGAGATGGAGGTTGCCTGTGGTCGTTTCTTGGGCAGGTCATTCCTGCGCCGAAGTTGGTGTTTCATCAACTTTCCAGCCGAGGGCAGGGCCATGCAAGTCTCAATGACCACATCGCAATGACCAAGGAAACCTCAATGATCAAGCCTTGGCGGCGACCTTTGCGCCGTTTGGTACGGCCGTGGGCCGTGCGATTTTGTTGGTCCTTCGTGCTCGGTGCTTCATTGGTCATTGAAGCTTGAGCATGGGGTCTTTCGGTAACGGCATGCCCACGCAAGCGTGGGCATGGCACCCGTAATTAAGATTGACGCAGCACTACCCCTCGTCGAGCTCGTCGTAGGGGCTTTTGCGCCGTGGCATATACTTGCACAGCAGGACGCCGCCAAAGTAGAGGACCGTCAGCGGAGCAGCCATCAGCAGCATGCTCGTCGGGTCGGCCGGCGTCAGGAACATCGACAGCACGAAGATCACCAAAATGGCAATCCGCCAACGTGACAGATAGGCATGCACGTCGAAAATGCCGATCCGTTCCAGGAAGAGCATCACCAGCGGCAACTGGAAGCTGACACCAAAGCCTAACGGCAAAATCAGCACGAAGCCGAGCCACTCGCTGATCCGTGGGTCGGGGTCGATTCCCAGCGACTTGTTGAAGCTGAACAGAAACGTCAATACCGGCTCGAAGACGAAGAAAAAACGCCAATGCCGCGCCGGCAAAAAACAACCCCAGGCTAAACGGCAGGAAAACGTGGACGTAGTACCGCTCGTGCTTGTAAAGTCCGGCGGCCACAAAGCTCCAGATCTGATAGAAAATCCAAGGGCTTGCCAGCAACGCACCCACCAGCAGGGCCGCCTTGATGTAAATGGCGAAAGCCTCGTGGGCGTTGAGGCTCTTCGTCTGCACGCGGGTGTCGTCGGCAATGCGACGCCAGAAAAAGATCGGAACGAGATTGCTGCCGGTGAATTTGTCCGTTGCCTCGCCGCTTGTGCCGCTGTCCGTAGCGCCGTCGGTAGTGCTGTCCGTAGCATTCTTCTCGGCGATGCTTTTGTCGAGAGGGTTTCGCGCCGGTCGTGTTGGCCGAGGAGGGAGTGTCGCCGTTGGTTGCGGAACTCCCTTGTTGTGTCGGGGGAAGGAGGGCCGGCGGTGCACTGCCCTGCAACTGATGCAGCAGTTCGTGAGGATTGACGAAAACCTCCTCGAACATCAGCCCGTTCTCACTCATGTACTTTTTGAGCGTATCGGGGTCGTCGGGAAGGGTGTAGCCGGCCGCCCGCAGTTCTACCAAGTGCGACTCGACTCGGTCGAGCGACTGGTCTTCGTAGTATTGTGTGAGTGCCAGCTTCAAGGGGCGCTGGATGAACTCCACTACGCGTCCGCCGACGAACAGTCCCAGCACAAACCCGATTGCCAGTCCTATCACCGCCTTGAACAGACATTGCCGCAGATCTTCGAGGTGTTCCCCGAAGGTCATCGTCGTTTCGGCAAAGAGGTTTTCGTCGGTCTTTCGCTGAAAAGCCATGCGTTGATTCGGTGGAAAATGAATTGGGGTGAAGCAGCGTCGTTTCGGAGTTAAGCGAAGCTGTGGCAATTGCCCATGGTGGGTTGGTCGAGGGGTGGGGCAAACATTCAATGATAACAGCGCCAAACAGCAGCGGCAACGAACCGTTGGCCGGCAACGCCGCATACCCCCTGGCCAGCTCCCTCGTAATCCGACATGATACGCATTTCGACCCTTGGGAAATTAACCCTGAAAAGAGAGCGATTTATGCAACCGCTATATCCGTTACGGTTTCGACCAATTCTCCGTCAGTATATTTGGGGGGGGGCGTCGGCTGGGTTCCGAATTGGGCAAGCCGATCGGGTCGGAAGGCGACTATGCCGAGAGTTGGGAAATCTGTGACCACGGCCAGGACCAGACCGTGGTCGAGGGTGGGCCGCTGGACGGCAGTTCGTTGGGCGAGATGGTCAAACAGCGAGGGCCGGAGCTTCTCGGGCGACACCATCCCCAGCAGCGTTTTCCCTTGTTGTTGAAATTTCTCGATGCCGCCCGAACGTTGTCCGTGCAAGTGCATCCCGACGACGCCCGAGCCGCGCGGCTCGATCCGCCCGACCTGGGCAAGACCGAGGCCTGGGTGGTGCTGGCTGCTGAGCCGGGGGGCCACGATCTACGCTGGTTTGAAACCGGGAGTCGACCGGCAGCAGCTCGAAGCGGCCATTCGCCAGGGCACCTGTGAGCAGTGTTTGCATCAGGTACAGGCGGCAGCCGGCGACTGTATTTTCATCGAGGCGGGCACCGTGCATGCCCTGGGTGAGGGGACGCTGGTGGCCGAGATCCAGCAGTCGAGCGACACCACCTACCGGCTATTCGATTGGAATCGCCTGGGCGCCGACGGAAAACCGCGACCCTTGCACGTCGAGCAGGGGCTGGAAGCCATCGACTACGAGCGCGGTCCGGTGAACCCTCGTCCGCTGCAAGCCACTGATCGGCCCACCGTGGGGCGTGTTGTTGCGTGCGACAAGTTCGTGCTCGATCGCTGGGACTTCGAAACGCCGCAAACGGTCGGGGGAGACGACCGTTGTCACATTGTCTGCGTGCTTGAGGGTGAAATCGCCGTCGAGGGGGACCCGACCGGGAAGCCGGTCGCCCGGGGTTCCACGGTCCTGCTGCCGGCCGGCCTGGGCACGACTCGCCTGGTCCCGCATGAACCAACCGTCTTGCTGGATGCGTATCTGCCGTAACGCGGATTGAGTGCCGCAGAGGGCAAGATTCCCCTTTTGTCGTCCGCCCAACGCGTCTATAATCCGCGGCCCTTTTGTGTCCACGGCCATGTCCCCCGACGGGACTGTCTCGCGGCGCGGCAGAAAATCGAAGACGGAGCGCGTTCTGATGACGAAACGAGTCGCGATGGCCGCGGTAACGGTTGGGGGACTATTGCTTTCGGTGGGATGCCAGGGGTTGGCGGCGCCGCCCATTTTCAATCCGGGGCCGGCCGAGTTGCAGCAAGCTCGTGCCGAACGGTTCGATCCCTATCCGGAGAATGAACCGGGGCCGGAAATTGTAGGTGGCCGCCCCCTCGATTATGATCGCCCCCCGGCCGAACCATTGCGATCGCGGTGGCTGCCCTGGAGCTTCGGGCAATAACGTAAGCAGCCGCTTCGCGGCTTTGCCCCCCGTGGATCGCTCAATTCATCTCCACCGAGCTCGGTAATCATCCACCGGGGCCACTTCTTCTGCCGGACATTGGGTTTCGGTCATTCTCTATCGGTCGTCGATGGGGTATCATCAAGGATTACGAATCCACCGGGCGTATCGGCCCGAACACCGCAACGATTGTCCTAGCAATGCCCCCTCGTTTCCCGCGAAAAAAAACGTCCGGCCAAGAAAACCGGCCCGCGCCGCAAGGCCAAGGTCACGTCGTCGAAGACAACAGCGTCCGAGGGGGTTCGCTTGCAGAAGGTCCTGGCCGAGGCCGGCTTGGGGAGTCGTCGGCAGTGCGAGGAACTGATCACCGCCGGACGCGTTGAAGTCGACCGCGAACTGGTCATCGAATTGGGCACGCGGGTTGATCCTGGACGGCAGGAAATTCGTGTCGACGGCGAGTCCTTACGGCAGTCGAAGCTCGTTTACTACGCGGTGAACAAGCCGACCGGCGTGGTTTCGACCAACAGCGATCCGGCCGGCCGGCCTCGGGTAATCGATTTGCTGCCTCGCACTCAGGAGCGGCTATTTCCCATCGGGCGGCTCGATATGAACAGCGAAGGGCTGATCCTGGTTACCAACGACGGCGATCTAGCCAACCGGCTCACCCACCCTCGCTACGAGATCGAAAAGACCTATCGCGTGATGGTAGCGGGCCACCCTGCGCCGGAGATGCTGCGGGAGCTACGCAAAGGTGTGCGTCTGGCCGAGGGTGTGGCCCGCGTTGAGGACGTACGTCTGAAAAGCCAGCATAAGCAGAGTGCGATCCTGGAAATGGTGCTACGCGAGGGAAAAAACCGCGAGATTCGCCGAGTTTTCGCCCGCGTGGGGCATAAGGTGATGCGATTGGTGCGGATTGCTGTCGGGCCGATTCGGCTGGGTAGCCTCTCGGCCGGGGAAGCGCGTTCACTGACTCGCCAGGAGGTCGACGCACTGTGGAAAGCGGCTCGGGCGACACCGGTGTCCAAAAAGCAGGCGTCAGAAACGGCAGCCTCGGAAGTAGCCGCCTCGGAAACGGTGGCGACAGAGATGCCCGCGTCGAAGACTGCGACACCAAAGACCGCGACACCGAAGACCGCGACACCAAAGCGACCGGCGTCGAAACGCTCTGTGTCAAAGCGTTCTGTGTCGAAGCGGCACATGTCGAAACGTTCCGTTTCCAAGCACCCGACGCCAAAAAAGAAAAAGAAGAAGTCGTCCTGATTTGGTGCGTCGAGGCTCCGATGACGCTGCATCCATGGCCGCTGAATCGGCCAAGCCCGTCCCCCTCCCGACCCCTAACTCCTTACTCCCAACTCCCTCCTCCCATGACCGAGCAACACGAGCATCGTTGCACATGCTACGCCGACCAAGCCTGGCAAGGTACGGTCGTCATCGAAGAAAACACCCAGGTTGCCCGCGACACGTATCGGTTGCGGTTTCAGTGTCCAGAGATTGCTCGTTCGGTGGTGCCAGGGCAGTTTCTCATGCTGCGATTGGCCAACACGAACGATCCCCTGCTGGGCCGTCCCCTGGCGCTGTACGACACGGTGGTCGATGCGAAGGCAACGGCGGTGGGGGTCGACGTCGTCTACATGGCCATCGGCAAGATGACCCGGCTGTTGGCCGACGAGAAGCCGGGCATGCCGCTGGAGGTGTGGGGGCCGCTGGGCAACGGTTTTCCGGCGACCGATACCGAGCACTTGGTCATGGTGGCTGGTGGGATTGGGCAAACCCCTTTTCTGGCGCTTGCTCGCGAGTATCTCGCTCAGCGAACTTACGGCACCCCGGCGCGAAAGGTGCCGGTGGCCAAGCAGGTGACCCTCTGTTACGGGACACAATCGGCCGACTGCTTGGCCGGCGTGGAAGACTTCCGTACGCTGGGCGTCGACATGCGTCTGGCGACCGACGACGGCTCCAAGGGGCACCACGGCCTGGTGACCGAATTGATCGAGCCGGTGGTCAAGGAGTCGAAGCGGAAGTGCCGGCTGGTATGCTGTGGGCCGGAGCCGATGATGAAGGCCACGGCCCAGGTTGCCCGACAGTTGGGGCTGCCGTGTCAAGTGTCGCTGGAAACGCCGATGGCCTGCGGCATTGGGGTTTGCTTCAGTTGTGTGGCGAAAGTCCGCGACGCCTCGGGCGAGTGGGACTACCGGCGCACGTGTGTCGAAGGCCCCGTGTTCGACGCCGAGGATGTGGAACTCTAAGCCCGATGGTTCCCGGTTTCCGGGCACCTATATCTTGATGGCACCGGAGCGGCATGCCCATGGAAAGCGTAGGCAAGCGGAAAGCTGCGCAAACATGCCCACGCTAAGGCGTGGGCATGGCACCCTTAAGGCATAGAATGACGTTCGCCGGCCGAGGCGTTTACGCGCTTTGCGGCTGTTTGAGGGCCTTGATCCTGGCCGAGAGCCGCGATTTCATCCGCGCGGTCGCGTTGCGGTGGATGATGTTTTTCGTGCCAGCCTGATCAAGCTTCTTGGTGGCCAGCCGGAATTCGGTTTCGGCCTTTTCGATATCGCCAGCTTTCACCGCTTCGCGAACCTTACGGCATTGAGTTCGGACGGTCTGTTTGATCGAGCGGTTGCGAGCCCGACGGACGAAGTTCTGGCGAAGTCGCTTCTTGGCACTCTGTGTGTTCGGCATGACTGATTTTTTGCTCTACGCTACGGATGTTCGAGATCGTATGGCGGGTGCCCGCCCCCTGACTATATCGTTCAGCAGCGTCCTCCGCAGCAGGCGGATTGCTCGCTTATTCGGATTGGTACCACAAACGGCCTGCGTAGGTAAGCCCTCCCGCAGGCGCGATATCCCGGCATTTTAACGAATTGGTGCTGGCGCGGCTAGTGCTTCGTCACACTCCGAGTGACGGATTGGGTGCCACTGGCTGCTTGCCTGT
>CAXXLG010000002.1:0-1281722 GCA_963674495.2 Christensenellaceae bacterium
TATATCTTTTGATTTTCCATGCATTGTTTTGCTTTCTCCTATGACTTTTTTTGTGATTATATTGAAAAATACACAGAAACGGTTCTGCTGTACCATTTTATCTAGGCTTTATACAGTAATGCTCTTTAGAAACATTTTATCACAAAAAGAAAACAAGCACAACTTAAATATAGAAATCATGGCTTGTAGCTGGTGGAGCATAATGTCCCAAAGAAGAACCACTTTGTCTTCGTGGGCGGGTTTGGGGCGCGAATTTCATTCTGATAAGCATACTTTATCTATGAATAAATTTTTTCACGCGGCTTTACTTGTTTCATTTAGCCCTCCATGTTTTTTAACATGGAGGGCACTTAAGTCCATTCTATTCTACCGTAATTACGGAGACGGGGCAGCTCTCCGCCGCTTCCTTCGCCGCTTCCACGGCAGAGTCAGGCACTGGATCCACATACACTTCCGCGAAACCATCGTCAGCCATACGAAATACCTCTGGACATATAGACTCACACAACCCACAGGATATACAGTTCTCTTTGTCAATAGTAGCTTTCATCTTTCGAACTCCTTTCCTATGCATCCATGAACAATTGGATGTCGTCATCAACCGTACCGATACCAGCTATACCGAAAGTGTCAACCAATACTTTGGTCACGTTGGGCGATAGGAAGCCGGGCAACGTAGGGCCAAGGTGGATATTTTTCACGCCCAGGTAAAGCAGGGTCAGTAGCACGATAACCGCTTTCTGCTCATACCAGGCGATGTTAAATGCGATGGGCAACTCGTTGATATCATCCAGCCCAAACACCTCTTTCAGTTTGAGCGCGATCACTGCCAGCGAGTATGAATCGTTGCATTGCCCGGCATCCAGCACCCGCGGTATGCCACCGATATCCCCCAGTTTGAGCTTGTTGTAGCGGTATTTGGCACATCCGGCGGTAAGAATCACGGTGTCCGTAGGCAACTTCTGCGCAAACTCGGTATAGTATTCCCGTGATTTCATACGTCCGTCGCACCCGGCCATGACAAAGAATTTTTTGATGGCGCCGGATTTTACGGCATCCACAATCTTGTCGGCCAACGCTATCACCTGATTGTGTGCAAAACCACCCACAATGCTGCCCTTCTCGATCTCGTCAGGCGCAGAAAGTGTTTTTGCAAGTGCAATAACAGGTGAGAAATCTTTTTTTCCTTCATCGTTCGCCGCGATATGCCGGCAGCCGGGATAGCCAGCCGATCCGGTGGTAAAGATTCGGTTTCTGATTTCGTCGCTTCGCGGCGGTACAATACAGTTGGTAGTAAAGAGGATAGGACCATGGAAGGTCTTGAATTCCTCCGTTTGCTTCCACCATGCATTACCATAATTACCTACAAAGTGGCCATATTTCTTAAACGCCGGATAGTAATGCGCGGGCAGCATTTCGCTGTGGGTGTATACATCCACGCCGGACCCTTCGGTCTGATCAAGCAACTGTTCAAGATCGGCCAGGTCGTGGCCTGATATCAAAATGGCCGGATTCCCCCGTGTACCTATATTCACCTGCGTGATTTCGGGGTTGCCGTATTTAGCAGTATTGGCGCCGTCCAAAAGCGCCATTGCTTTGACGCCGTACGCGCCTGTCTTAAGCGTTAGTGCCACAAGATCATCCGCAGACAGCGCGTTGTCCAGTGTCGCCGCCAAAGCCTCGTAGATAAAAGAGTAGATGTCCGGCTCCTCTTTGCTTAGGTTGTACGCATGCTCCGCATACGCCGCCATCCCCTTTAATCCGTAGGTAATCAGTTCTCGTAGCGAACGCACGTCTTCGTTGCCCGTGGATAATACCCCTACGGTTGCAGCCTTTTCCAGCATGGATTTTCTGGAAATCACTTCAAAGGTAGCCGCATCATGCCAATCGCTCTTTTCAACGCTTTGCCTTATTATATCGCGCACAGACAGCATCTTGTTGATTTTCCGCTCGATGGCATCCTCGTCAAAGTTCGCGTTGGTAATGGTCATAAACAGGCTGTTGAGCACTTGATAATTAATATCGCCAAGCGCTTTTATGTCCATCTTGCCTTGTGCTACAATTTCTGAAATGCCCTTTAGCGTATACATCAGAAGGTCTTGAAGTTTGGCTACTTCCTCAGTTTTCCCGCAAACACCACGTATTGTACATCCTTTTCCACCAGCCGTCTCCTGACATTGATAACAAAACATACTCATAATATATTCCTCCTCATCATTATCACTCATGCATCAACCCACAGGCGCGGGCGCTTTAACCACGATCAGCTCCAAGGTATCCGCATCCAAGTTCTTTACATTCATCTTGGTTTGAAAGGGGATCTTCAAAAGCGTTCCCGCCCCGTACTGGTGTACCTCTTGATCATTCAAACCGATGGAAAGCCGTCCTCGGACAACCGTCATATATACGTTTGAATTGGAATAATGCTCCGGCAATCCTTCGTTCAGGTTAAAAACCATGTGCAGATAATGTACGTTTTCATCAAAAACAACTTTCTCTACAGTCTTTTCGTCTTTTTTGGATAATTCAAAAACTTCCTCTACCATAGATCAACACACCTTTGCTATTCGTTATCAGCCGTGCTCTTTCGGGAAAGCACAAATAACGGTTTCTATTCAAATTTATTGTACAGTGTGTCCCTGTGTAGATCTGTTGTATTTACAACGTATTTTCATAATATGAGAAGGATATCATTGATTATTAATATAATAATATATGACAAGCAAGTATTAATAAATATGCTTGATTATTCAATTTTGCTGTTTCCCATCAGTAGCACCGCAAAAATTACTGTATTCATTTCATCAATGCTTCCTTCGTACAATTATAAAAAGCTACAACTTCATCTGGAAATCATAGCTTATCGCTGATAGAAACGGCGGGCATCGAGCCCGCGTTCAAAGCGCTGAAACACAGTTCCCCTATCCCCATAAGGGCGGTCGGGTAGAAATGGATTATATCCTTACTCCACCACCACGCGTTTGACATATCTTTTTAAAGCATATTCCCCGTCGTGTGGCATGCCGCAATAGGCATCCGCCATGTTTTCACCCTTTGAAACACGTACCACGCCCGCCTTAATCAGGCTGTGTTCAATCCCTTCCCGTTCCGATTCGCCGCATAACAGCGCCGCGGTCTGCAAATGGTTCTTGCGGGGTTTGAGCGCATGGATAATCCTATCTTTTGGCAGCGGTTTCACCCAGCAGTTTCGAAACAGCAGCGACGGGGTCAGAGCGCTGTCCCCATATGCCGTCACGCTACAACGATCCGTCCGATACATCGTGCCGTCACCCCGTAGCGTTCCAAGCTCCTCGGTATACCGGTTGAGCGTCACCTGCGCCAACACAGTCTGCGGCACATTTCGTTCGCCGCCATTTTGCGCCGCTTCGTCCAAAACGCGCAAAAAACGATGCGCAAACGCGCGAACCTCGTTAATATCGGCGCTATCCAAAAAGATGCCCTGGCAGGAGCTACACAAAAGCTGCTCTGTATCGCAGATGTGTTTGGCCAATTCATGCAACGCCTGGTCCGTCGTGCCCTCCTTGGTCGCGTAGGCAAAGCTTATCTTATGTCCCCACTCGATCAGCTTCGTATCCGGCTTGGACATTTGCCGTACCGCCGACACCGCCGCATCGCCGCCCCACACCACGATGGCATCTGCCACATCCGCCAGTTTGCGCATGCTTTGGATATCCTCTGACGGGATGTCAAACGCATGGACGTACCCTGCCAGCGCGGGCTCGAATCCGATCAGCTCGTGTATCATCAATATAGAAATGCCGTCATCCAACCCGGGCAGCTTCAACAAATTAATGTTGCCGGTTAAAAGTCCCTCGATTACGCTGAACACCGGCAAGCCCTGCGTGTTGCCTGCGGCAATATGCAACAATACCCCTAACGGCGCCCAGTACTCCGTTACCCTCTCCTCCCGGTCAAGTGGCACAAGCGCCTCCCTTTGATCCGCATTTTCGCCAAACGACCTCTCCATCCATGCCGTAAGATATGCCCGGCTTAACATCATCTTGGTCAGTCGCAATTGCTCCTTCGCCCGCTCTTGCTCGATGCCCATCTCCAACAGCAGCGGCAAGTGCTGCTTGTCATTGAGCTTTTGGGACAATGCATCGCACGCGGCGATCACCTGCTGCGTGGAGATAGCGCCCTGTTGCAGCGTGTCGCAGATCATACATTGCAGATCGTCCAACATGGCTATGGCCTTATCTCGTTCCATCAGTTTGCCAAAAATCAGATTCATGCGTCCGCCCCCTTCAATAGCTCCGCCGCGCCTGCGGCGCATGTCTTGATGTCGCGCACACCCGCACGGCCCAACAGCTCGAAATACGGCGTCTCTATACCGCAGCCGCATGTCCTTCCTTCGTGCATCACGGCAAGATCATCCGTCGTCACACTGATCAGCGGCATGCTCAATACCAGCGGCGTGACAAAGCTCAACAGCCCCATCGTTCCGTAGGGTACGGGCTTGAGCGAACTTACGTCGCGCACAATAGCGCGGCTGTAAACCGGGACGTGGAAATGCCCATTTTTGCATTTGCAGTACGGAATGGGATGCTCCACCGCGCTGTAAAACTCCAGACAACGCGACCGGTCGATGCCCAGCGTCCGCTCTATCAAATTGAAAAACGCCTCCCGGTCGATCGCTTCGGATGAAAATTGCTTCCACCCGCCGCCCAACAAAACCTTGGAATGGCGGTTGAGCTTGAGGCGGATGTTGTTTTCATCCAGCGCTTTCACCAGAAAATACATATACGCCGGAAAACCCACAAACCGCACGGGAAACCCCTGCCGCGCGTATTTGAACAACGCTTTTTGAATCCCTTCCGTGTTGATCTCGTATCCGCTGCCCGTGTCACGAAGAGCGTATACGCGCTTGAGTGCGGGTGCAAATTTCGTTGTGCCGTACGCAGTCTTGACAGCGCCCATCTGGTTATGCTTGCTGGGCTCATATCCCAGCACGATGTAGTTGGTGGGCATGATGGATATCACCTTGTGATACAAAAAGAACCGGATCATCATGCGGATGCCGGTATACAGTGTATCCTTGTCAAACACCACCCGGCTGCGCGATCCACTGGTACCGGATGATGTCGCGTTGATTCTGGCGGTGTCCGGATCGATGGAAAATAGATCGTGCTTTTTGAAGTACAGCGAAGGGATAACGGGAATCCGATATAGATCGTCTTCGGTTTTCAGCGCATCCAAATGGAAATCGAAGTGTTCTAAGATGTCGGCATAGGACTGGCAGTTCTGTTGTTGCAGCGCAACGTTGCCCCGCACCGCGCCCAAAAACAACGGTGCAGCCCTTTGTATGTCATACGGCTTACAGCGCAAAAACAACCGCTTTCTCTGATCCATTCGCAAGCCTCCTCGTCCACAACAAATTGTCGATTCCACAGGGAAATTATATCATATATATCGGTTGTCCGGGGTTCAACTCCCTTTGCATTCAAGTTGTCCACGCTACAAACCTATACGTTTTCCCATCCCAATAGACGGCAGACAAGGATGTTGGTTGTTTAAAGGGCACTGCCCCTTGCTATACGTAACAGGGTGGCGGGTGGGTACAGATCACACTGCACAAAAACACTTTAAAACCCCACGCTATTACTGTACACTAAGGATTAATCATAATTTTGCACATTCAACCGGGGGAATCTGATGGGCATCAAAAAGCAACGACTTCTCCTATACATCGCCACCTGCTTCATGTGGTTTTCTCTCTATGTTTACGTACCAATCCTAAGTCCCTACGCAAAATCGATGGGGGCCAGCTACACCCTCGTCGGCGCGATTTTAAGTTCCTATGGCCTCATTCAGCTATGTATGCGCATCCCCTTTGGCGTATTGTCAGATGTCTTGAGCAAGCGCAAGCTGTTTTTATACTTCGGCAGTGCCATGGGCGGGATCAGTTCGCTGGGCATGTTTCTTTCGCCAGGCCCGCAACTGCTGCTCATATTCCGCGCCTGTGCCGGGCTGTCCGCGTCAACATGGGCGATTTACATGATTGCCTACAACAGTTACTACGACCGTGAACAGCAACCACGGGCGATAGGTCTTGTCAACTCGGCATTGTATCTGGGCCAGTGCATCGCCACGTTGTTGGGCGGGCTCATTGCGCAGTATATCGGCGAGCGAGCGACCTTTGCCGTCGCCGCTTCCGCCGCCATCATCGGATTGCTTGTTCTGCTACGTTTGCCCGAACCCCACGCCCCAAAGCGTGAACCGATAAAATTTCAAAACTTTCTGGCGTTGTTTCAAAACAAAAACCTGCTGCTCTATTCGGTGATGGGCATCATCATGCAGGCCGCGCTGTACACTGGTGCGTTTGGCTTTGTATCCAACATCCTTCGGGATATGGGCGCCAATAACTTCCTGCTCGGCCTTGCAACGACGCTATCCACCATCCCCGCCATCCTTTCATCATCCCTGTCCGGCACGTTTTTTAAAAAGACCCTCGGGCAGAAAAAGACGGTGCTGATCGGATTCGCGCTTTTATCCTTTACGCTGCTGGCCGTGGCTGCGGCCGATACCGTGATGGTCATCATGCTGCTCATGCTGGTCAGCGGCTTTTCAAAGGGCATGCTCCAGCCAGTATTGACATCGCTTGCCATCGCGGATGCTAAAGACAATCTTCGATCCACCGCCGCGTCATTTTTCCAGTCAGTTTACGGCATCGGTATGACGCTGGGCCCCATCGTGTCCGGTGCCATCGCGGACCACTTTTCTATGGCGGCCGCATTTGTAGCAATGGGCGCCGTTACCATGCTGGGATTCGTATTCGTGCTGATTAAAAAAGAGAACCAGGCGCAGCCATAACAGGCACGCCTTGGCATATGTTCACGAAACAATCAATTTATTTTGGGAGGCAACACATGGATCAATTCGAACAGGTGACCGTTGTAAAAAAAGCAAACATCTATTTTAACGGGAACGTGACCAGTCATACCGTACTGTTTTCCGATGGCACAAAAAAGACACTGGGTGTCATTCTACCCGGAAAATATGAATTTGGTACCGCGGATAAGGAGCACATGGAAGTGCTATCGGGCACACTGTACGCCATGCTGCCCGGCAGCGACGCATGGGCGGCCTTTCAAGCAGGCCAAGCCTTTGAAGTCCCCGCCAACTGCCAATTCAAGGTCAAAGCGGATGCAGTGGCGGATTATTGCTGCTCATACATCAAGGCATAACAAAGTCCTTTAGAATACGGACGCGGCTGTGAACTTCCCTCGCCGCGTTCTTCTTTAATCCTCTCAAAGTGACTTGCCCATGCGCCGTCCTTTACGTCGTCACCCTTGTCACCCCATGCGCTTCGATTGCCATAGCCATTCTTCATCAGCTTGACCACAAATCATCGAAGCGCTTTTTACGCGCCCAGCGCAGCGTATACGGGCGTTTCAAGGGGGGCTATGTCTCTTAAATACCGCAATTGGGCAGTGGGCGGGTATAGATAATCCTCTTTACATCACTCTTTCCAAGCGTTACAATACGTATGACCATATTTGTTTTTATAGTCATAGAAGGAGTCTTCCATGTCCCCCAAAGCATTCACTGAAACGGAAAAGGAACTGGTACGCGAAAAACTCATCGATGCCGCCGGGGGGTTTCTGTCCACCACCGGCATCAAAAAAACAACGGTGGAACAGCTTGCCAAAGCGGCTTCCATCTCCAAAGGCGCGTTCTATTCGTTCTATCAAAGCAAGGAGCTGCTTTTCATGGATGCGCTTGATCGCGAGCAGGAATCCATTCATCAAGCGGTCATCGACGGCATCACAAGCGCGCCGGACAGGCGCAGCGGCTTCGTGTCTGCCATCGCTTGGATATACCGTGATTCCATCGCAAAGCCCTGGTTATTAAACTTTAGTTCCGAGGAATATGAACTGCTGCTACGGCGTATACCAAAGGAGTGCATGGCACAACATATCGAGCTTGACGACGCCTCCGCTAAGCGCATGATGCAATCGCTGGGCGAAGGCTTGTCCATACAGCCTGCACTGTTGTCCGCCACGCTCCGCATGCTGTTTTTTGGCGTGCTGCACCGCGGCGAAGTTGGCGAAGAATGGGCGGATGCCGCATTTATGCTAATGGTTGACGCGCTGGCCGACCGATTGTTTGGAGGAACGGCATGATCAGCGTACGCGATTTGCATTATACCTATCGCACAAGCGGGCATGAGGCACTGCGCGGCATCAGCTTTACCACAAAATCCGCCGAAATCTTTGGCTTTCTCGGCCCCTCTGGCGCGGGAAAATCCACGGCACAAAAGATACTGACCGGCCTTTTGAAGGGATACAGCGGCAGCGCCAAAGTATTGGGTCGGGAGGTAAAACACCAGGGCCGCGATTTTTACAAGCGTATCGGTGTGGCGATGGAAGTACCGAACCTCTACGGCAAATTCACCGCGATGGAAAATCTCAAGTTCTTCTCTTCACTGTACGATCAGCCGTGTGAAGATGCCAAAGCGCTTATGGCGCGATTGGAGCTTTCCGACGCGATGGATACACGTGTATCCGCCTATTCCAAAGGCATGAAGGTACGGCTAAACTTCATTCGAGCGTTGATACACCGCCCCGACGTATTTTTTTTGGATGAGCCGACGGCGGGCCTCGACCCCGCCCGTGCCCGTACCATGAAAGACATGATGATCGAGCAAAAGGCACTGGGCCGTACAATCCTTCTGACCACGCACGACATGCATCTTGCGCAAGAGCTCTGCGATCGTGTGGCCTTCATCGTGGACGGCGAGATTCGCCTGTGCGACACGCCGGTGAATCTGAGCCTTCGCGCCGGACAGCGCCGCGTACGCTACACTTGGCGGGAGGGCGCGCTCAAACAAGGGGATTCTCCGCTGAAAACCCTCAACAGCGACAAACAGTTTATCAGCTTGTTGCAGTCCGGGCGGCTTGAGACACTGCATACGCAAGAACCTTCGCTGGAAGATCTGTTCATTCAGGTGACGGGGAGGCGGCTGACATGACGCGCCTATCCAAAACATTGCATACAGACGTGCGCTATCAATACCGGTACGGCTTTTATTTCATCTATGCGTTCATGATTGCGTTCTTCGTGCTCATCGTCCGCCTGATACCGCAAAGCTGGCATCAAACCGCGCTCGCCGTCGTGTTGTTGTCCGATCCGGCACTGTTGGGCTTTTTCTTTATCGGCGGCCTTTTGCAGTTGGAGCGCGGCGAAGGGCTGTTGTACGCACTGTTTCAAACACCGCTTCGCCCCCACGAGTACCTGTTGTCCAAGGCGGCGTCGCTGGGCTTGCTGTCCACGCTTGCCGGATGTCTCATCGCCCTGTTGACCGGCGCGCCAGGCGTTCGCTACGCGCTGCTTATTCCGATAATTTTCGTCATAAGCGCTACCTTCACGCTGTTTGGCGTGGGCATATCCATCAATCTTAAAACCATGAATGCGTTTTTGTCCATACACGGCTCGCTGGAAACGACACTAATGATCCCAGTGCTGCTTATGATGCTGGGCGTCAACTTTCCCCTTCTGAAATGGACACCCACCGGCGCGGGGTATCTTTTGGTACAATCGGCCATCGGCGGCGCGTTCTCGCTATTGCCGGCGCTGGTCGCAATATTCTGGCTGTGCGCCGCGTTCTTTTGGTCAATCAGTCGGTTAAACGACGCGCTCGAACGGATGGGAGGCGGTGTGGCATGAAAGGCAGGTTGGGCGTTTTCACCAGCAGCTTTGTTTTGATGCGCAGGGATCCCATGCTGGTACTTCTACTCATTGCGCCCTTTATGGCCGGTGCGGTGCTGGGCGTCGGTTTGCCGCACCTCGCGCCCGTGCTTCTGGATGCATTCGCGTTTGATCTTACGCCGTGGTATCCCGTGTTTGACATACTGATGCTGATGCTCGCGCCGCTGATGGCGGGCATGCTCACCGGCTTCCTGATGCTTGACGAACGTGACGAGGGCGTAGGCCATTACTTTTCCGTCACACCGTCGGGCGGTGTTTGGTATCTGATCTCCCGGTTGACCTTCCCCATACTGTGGAGCCTGATGGTAACACCGGTCATCGCAACGCTGTTTTCTTTGAGCGGCATCGCGCTTTGGCGCGTTTTGTGTATCGCAATCATCGGCGGGATCGCCGCATCAGCGCAGGCACTGTTGCTACTTGCCTTTGCCAAGAACAAAGTGGAGGGCTTTGCCGTATCCAAACTCATGGGCATCCTTTTGCTGCCCGTTTTCGTGCCGCTGTTCGTCCACGCTTTGTGGGGCTACTCGTTCGGCGTGTTCCCCGCGTTCTGGATGGGCGCAATGCTCTATGGCCCTTTTTACCTTCTCATTCCCGGCCTGTTGGTCGGCCTGGTCTGGCTGTTGCTCTTGTATAAGCGCATGCAAAAAAGACAGGGGTAACCCAAAAGGCATGTCTTACATTCAAATCTGTTCAGAATGGAACGTATTGTATGCAGCAATCATTTTCGCTGTACTGCTGTGCCTTTTGTCATTCTGCGATACCACAATGGGGCGGTGGGAACCGAAAGTAAGTGCGTCCAGTGGACGAACAAGCGAGCTGGAGATTCTCAAAGCATGTGGTGAAAGCAAGCGGCAGCGAAGATTGAGCCCATGCCTTTTTGAGAGAATTTTCAAGCGGGACACTCTTCCCCCTCACGCTGATAAAAAAATAAAAAAGGAAGGCAATGCGCCCTTCCTTTTCATCAATGGTTCCGCATATCAAGAGGCTGACCCTATCCAAAAAACAACGACACCGCGCAATACACCAAAAGCAACGCCATGATTCCGTTGATCCATTTCGCATGTCCAGCCATCAGCTTTTTAAACACCGCGCCAAACGCCGACCAGCACAGCGTACACAAAAAGCCCACCGTAGAGAGCATCAGCGCAAACCCGATCAATATCATCGGCGCTTGAAAATACGGCAGTATGTACACCGACATCGATGTGATACCGTAAATCATGCCCTTGGGATTGACGAACTGCAACAGCATACCCGCGAGAAAACTCGCTTTGCCACCATCTTTTTCGCCGATATTTGCACCGCTTGTCCATATTTTGTACGCCAGATACAACATATACGCCGCGCCTAGCGCAAGCATATACGGCTTGGGGCGGGGGATCAGATTGTACAACAGCGCGCTGAACATCGTGCACAGCAAAATCACGATGGAAAAGCCGAGCCAGATTCCCAAGTTAAACGGCAGGCTTTTTTTCAACCCGTATCGGCCCGCCATGGACATGGACAGTATGTTGTTCGGCCCGGGCGTGATAGCGGTAACGATTACGTAAATCATAAAGGCATTCAAAGCGAACATATCGTTTCTTCCCCTTGTACTGCTGTGATATAATTATAGTATACCGAAATCGAGAACGGGTTGCTCGCCGCAAGATCGTATGGTGTATTGTATCTATCGTGCGATATATTGTCAATAATAGGAGTGATCCATGTGGATATTCATGTACGGGTGGCAGAAAACCTCAAAACAATCCGGGAATCCAAGCGGCTGAGCCTGGAAAGCGTATCGAAACTTTCCGGTGTATCCAAAAGCATGCTGGGGCAGATTGAGCGCGGCGAAGTCAACCCCACCATCACACTGTTGTGGAAGATTGCAAACGGCTTGAAAATTTCATTTTCCCAACTGATCGAAAACAGGGCGGACAGCGCCGAAATCATCCCCTGTTCCACCATCTCTCCACTGATGGAGGACGACGGCAAATTCATCAACTACCCGATCTTCCCATTTGACGAGGATACGCATTTTGAGACCTACCGCATCGTAATAAAGCCAAGTGGCAGATTGGATGCGGATGCACATATGGCCGGTACGAAGGAATATATCACCGTGTTTTCCGGCACAATCATCATCGAAACCAACAGTCAACTCCAACGACTGAACGCGGGCGATTCCATCCGCTTTATGGCGGATACGCCGCACAGCTACCAAAACGATGGCAGTGAGACGGCCACAGCCAGCATGACGCTGTTCTATGCCATTTGAACCGGCTTGTCCAAACCCTTGGCAGTTTCCATACAATCGAAAGTCTTTTGCATCTGTTGGGCATAGTAAAGTAAACACCCCGTTTGCCTTTCTTTCGATGGGAGGAATAATCATGAAAAAACAATGGTGGATATGCATATTGCCGTTGCTGTTTCTGGTATCTACCGGTTGCGGTCGTCAGACCGACGCCACAACGACGCCAAGCGAGGATGGACGGTTTGCCCTGCTTGAGGATTATCCGGAGGATATCCTGCCGCTGTACGCCTGCGACAGGGTGACATACTGCCTGTTTGAGATGAAGGAAGAACCCGACTATACCTTTGGACAGGATTTGTTTATGCTCAGTTATCAAACGGAGGAAACGGCGGAATCCGTTCTGGCCTACTACAGACAGCGGATTGCGCAGCAGAATATGGATCTATGCACGTATGACCGGCTGTCCGGCATGGTGGGGGCGTATCCCGCAGTTGTATCGGTCTGTCAGATGGGCGTTGATTTGGTACAGGTCACCATCACACTAGGCTTGCCCGATGAACAGGAACCGGACGAAAACTGGTATTTTGAAAACTGTCCGGGCACGGTTTTTGCGCTGGGCGGGAACAAGAACAGTCTGCACACCACCGCGTTTGAGCGCTTTGACATCGGCACGCGGTTTGAGCGGTACGTGTTGCGCTATCGGTCACATCTTTCGCTGGAGGAGTTTTCGCAGCTCTACGAGGATGCCTACGGCGACTGGGCGGATTTTTCCATGGTGGAAAACGACAACCTGAAAACCTATGCCTTCGAGGATGTCGACCATCGCTGGACTGTTTCGTTTACCAAAACGCAGGATCATGGTGCGCATTTCCTCTCCATAATCTGCTGGCACGAATAGCATACGCCGTACGGGTTTACGGTACATGCTGGCCATGTATCATATGCGGACAAACTTATGGAATTTATAGAATTCTTGTTATGAATTTTTGTTGTGGACTGGACTTATCGTACCTTTTTCTATGATACAATATGGAATACAGAAACATCTTATTAGTCATGCAACCCCACGTTATAAATAAATAACCGAGAGCACAATGCACATCCGCATTCCCTGTTCGATCCGCTATCAAAGGAGGCAAACACACATGAAACCAAAATATACGGCATTCATCGCACTTATGCTCATCGCATCGCTTGCCCTGGGCGCATGCGGACTGAATCCACTTGGGACAACCTATTACGTCGACGAAACGCGCACTTTAGCACTGGACGGTATCACTATGATATCGGTTTCAGATGTATCCTGCCCTATTACCATCATAGCCGGCGAAGATGTCGTATCCGCCCGTCTTTTTGGCACATGCACCGGCATGAACGGCCCGATGACCGTTGAAATGGCCTCAGAGGGTGCACTGTTGTCCATCAAGGTGGAATACCCGCAGGGCGTTCACAACAACGATTGCACGCTCACCGTTACATTGCCTTCCGATTATGCGAGTTCACTTACAATACACAACGTTTCGGGTGACATGGACACCAGCGCGCTTGGTAACCAATTAAGCGCCGTCGCCATCGACACGGTATCTGGCAACTGCACGCTGTCCGGCGCCGAGGTCGGCCGCATGAATTTCAACAGCGTATCCGGCAATCTTACCGTAAACGGAACCGTTCAAAACGGCTTGGTTTTCACCAGCACGTCAGGGAACGTTGAGGCGACAGGCTTGAGAGGCAGTGCCGACGTAAGCTCCATATCCGGCGATGCCACCCTCACCTTCGGTCAGGCGGGCGATGTAAACTTCAGCAGCACATCGGGTAACATCAATCTGTACATGCCCGCAGGCAGCGCATTCACGCTGGATTTTGATTCGGTATCCGGGCAGTTTGAAAGCGATTTCCCCATCACATTGGAGCGTAGCAGCAGCGGTGCCCTGTTTGGCACGTCGGGCAACGACGGCGCCCACCTGTCCGTTGAAACGATATCGGGTGACGCAGGCATCTTCAGCCGGTAGACCCGCAAGAACCAACCAGACGGCGTGCGCAACCATCCATCAAGGACGGTGTGACCAACCATAGACTTACAAATACCAATCATAGCACGCAATAGCCCAAACCACATGATCATCCAATCCAAAGCGGTTTTTCCGCTCGAGCGCAACGGTTATAATCGGACAACGGTCTACCGCCTGGCTATAAATTTCATTCTGAAGGCACGTATATGAGAAGGCGAGTTTGGGCCATATTGTTGTTGGCTCTTGTTTTGTGCATTCCCGTAGGATACAACAAGGGTAAATCCGGTACTGCTACGAAGACCACAACCGCTCCCGTACTTGAAGGCGGGGACCGAACCGCAATCCTGTCAGGTTATCCGCCGGATATCCTGCCACTGTATAAATGCACGTTTGTCACCAACGCCAGCGCGATTCTCTACAGTTGGGTGGATGAGGCCAAAGCGAACCAATGCCATATCCGATACGAAACAGATGCGTCACAACAATACGTGTTATCCCACTATGAAGGCGTGTTCACCGATCATCCATGTTCACCATCGATTGTCGCACGCAATAGGCGGCGGAGCGCGTAAGAATCTCAATTGGCATTGTCGTGGCGCAGATATTAAGGGCATCCAAGATGTCCTTTTTTTCGTCCATAATATTACCACATCATCTTGCCCGTACCATCCCATGTCTTTTGCAAAACGGCTCTATGCATAAAATAATCAAAACGTCAAAACCTATACCCGTAAATCCCTATGAAAGGATCATCATAATGGATAAGTGGTTCAAACGGCGCAGGGACAAACGTCAAAGGGCAAAAAACCGGCCGACGGAGGATTTTCAGGATCTGCTGTACGACATGACTTACAACCCCAAGGACAGTACCAACAACGATCCCGATGACGACGAATAGCGCCAATAACTGGCTTCTATCCGGTAGCAGCGGTTTCGCATACAGGACCGAACCGGGCGGTTGTGGCACGAGGGATGCACACTGCCCGGCTCTTTTGGGATGATACCGGTCTACCGACAATTCCCGGAAATGAAATATCAGAAAAGGAGGGAACCGATTTTTTGCACGACAAGCCGGACAACGGCACGTATTGGGTCGCCTAGCCAAAACGGCCAACTTAACACCGTCCGAACCAACTTTCAAGGCAAGGCACCCGGACACCAAAGCATAACATACTGTCAACAGAAAGGAAAATAACATGGCCAAGAATAAGAACAAAAACAAACAGCAACAGGGGGATCAGGGCAAGAATAAGGACAACAGCAAGCAGGGTGATCCGACAAGCACGAACGATTCGATCTACAACATGCACCCCACCATACAGGAGGGGCAACAGCAGGGCGATCCCCAAACCGGTTCTCAGCGCGGCTCACAGGGTCAGGGCAGCGGCTATCAAAAGCGGTAAATCCGCTACCGTTGCGGCAAAACCCCCGTCCGTTATGGCGGGGGTCTTTCTATATTCGCCGCCCAACCAAACTAAGATACCCGGGGTTGTTAAAAAGGCACAGCCTTCCTACTCTCCTCAATTGAACGGCGGGCGGGTTTAGATCGTCCTTTGCCGCTGTGGATAAACTTTTTCAATCAACAAGTCCAAGTTTTTTTACCTTTATAAAGCAATCACACGTGGGTTTAAGGCACAGTTTTTCCTTATTCTTCAATGGCATTGGGTTTTGTGTCCGCGCTGTTTTTATGAAATCACCGCGTAGTGCGTCTGCGTTCTATCCATCGCTGTGCCTTTGTGTGCTATACTATATATCGTGTCCGGCAACACCGACAACTCGAATTCCGAGGATGAATCAGTATGCGCAACATCGTTTTTCTTGGATTGGTCAGCTTTTTTACCGATTTGAGCACCGAGATGGTCTATCCATTGATCCCGCTCTATCTTGTATCCGCCTTTGGCGCGACGCCCGCGCTGGTGGGCATCATCGAAGGGATCGCGGAAAGCCTTGCCAGTTTGCTCAAGGTATTCAGCGGCTACGTGACCGACCGGTACCAACGAAAAAAACCACTCGCTTTTTTGGGTTATGCAGGGGGGCTTGTCTATAAGTTTGCGCTGCTGATCTCCGCCTCATGGTTTGGTATCCTGTGCGCCCGCGTCATTGACCGCGTTGGCAAGGGCATACGCACGTCGCCGCGCGATGTTTTGGTCAGCGAGAGCGGGAATAAAAACTCGATGGGCAAATCCTTCGGCGTGCACAAGGCGCTGGACATGGCGGGTTCTGCATTGGGAATACTTGCCGCCTATCTGCTGCTCAAAGCCACGGTGGGTGCGTTTGATTATAAGAATTTGTTTCTGCTGTCCATGATCCCAGCGGTGCTCGGACTGTGCATGTTCTTTTTCATCAAGGAGAAGAAGGAGCCGCATGCAAAAAAACAACGTGAGCCGTTTTGGAAGAACATCAAAGCGCTCAACCCCCAACTCAAGCTGTATCTTTGTGTGGCATTCCTATTCACGCTTGGCAACTCTTCCAACGCATTCCTGTTGCTTCGGGCCAAAGCCGCGGGCTTTACCGATACGTCCGTCATCCTCTTGTATTTTCTCTACAACGTAACCGCATCACTTTTGGCCATACCGCTTGGTAAATTATCCGACAGGATCGGCCGCAAAAGCCTTTTGATCACGGGCTATCTCGTGTTCTCCCTGGTGTATGCGGGCTTTGCGTTGGCTTCGGGCGCGGCGTTGATGGTGCTGATATTCGTCGCCTATGGCGTGTACACCGCTATGATCGCGGGGGTGGAGCGTGCATACATCGCAGAAATATCGCCAAAGTCGATGCGCGGCACGATGCTGGGCTTGCACGCCACGCTGGTCGGCGTAGCGCTTTTCCCGGCCAGTGCCATCGCCGGTTTGTTGTGGACTCTATTCGGCGCAAGAGTGCCATTTTTGTTCGGGGCTTCCCTGTCCGCCGTCGCCGCGTGTATCCTGTTTCTGTTTATGAAGGAAAACCGCACGGATTCTTAAACTGCATACTCAAAAGGGGTTGCCGGTCAACCTCTTTTTTTGTTGGCAAATTTAATTTTTATTCGAATTGCACCATACTATATAACTCTGTGCGACACTCCTTTTCTTTATTTGGGGAAAATCTTTGCCCTTTATTGAAAACCGTTTGCTTAAATCTTTTCTTCATTCGAAGCGGCAAACGCCACTGCCGGATCATTTAACAAAATGCACACTACTCACGCCATACAACAGAATGAAGACAATCTTTTTTTTATGGGCATAATAGACATGGATTGCCACCTGGCAAATTCAGAACAAACGGGGGATTCACATGAAAACGATCAGGGTATGCACAGCGTTGGCATTGGTTGCACTACTTATGGGCTGCACCGCGCAGAACGCCAATCCATCGCCAACCGCGGTCACGCCAAGCCCCACCGCAACGGCAACCGCTCCCGCGCGCGCCATGGGCACAAAGAACTTTGGTCGATATGCGGCAGCAATTGAAGATGCGCTTTACTACGCATCAGGCAACGCGATTTGGTGCTATCAACGCGGCGGTACGGCAAAACTATGTGATGTACCGTCCGGTCAAGTGCCGGAAGATCTATACGTCCCGTCCGCTGACGCATTGTATTTCACCGCGCGGCTTGAAGCACCTAACGATCGGGGCTACGACCGCAACCTGTACCGCATACCGCTTGGCAGCGACACCGCAGCCCTTGAACTTCACGCGCAATCCTCCGGCCCCATGTCCGTTCGCGGCGACACCATCCACGTGCTGCAAAACGGCGAGGGCATCTGCATTAACGCCGCCGACGGTGCGCAGCTTTCCTGCGCCAATCTCGGCGTGATGGCACGTCTTATTGCGGGGGACACGGACGGAATAGACCTATACTACAACGTATACACCCAATCGGACAACGGCATCCCGTTTGGCGAAGCCGAATTGGTGCGGCTGAACATGGACACGAAAGAGAGCGAACTGATCGGCAGCATGTACAAAGCGGGATCGGACTCGGTGCTCCACATTAATGAAAACATGGTGTACATGCGCAAAACAAGCGAAGATGGATCGAACTATCTGTTCACCATTTTGGATTCCAAAAGCGGCGGCATGGACGCGCCATATCCCGTACCAAAATCCGTCATAGACGATCAACACGGCTCCGAAACGCTGTATCTTACCGACAAAATGCCACATATGCTGGTGATGAGCCAAAGCGGTGATCAGACCATTCTCACCTGCTATCTGCTCAAGGAGGACGCGGCAACTGAATCTTGGAAGACCAACATCGCCCAACCCGTCGTCAGCACTTTATACAACGAACAGAACGAATGCATCGTGGTGCTTAGCGAAGGCGATGCAAACGCCACCTTCAACCTGTTCACATTGGATGCGCTCAGCGGCGCCCAGATCCAGACCTACGCGGGCCAGTTCGGCGCCACCGAAGCGCAGCTGCTACTCTGCGACGTCGGCGGTACAGCGCTTGTGTTTACCCCCACCGGTGAAGATATCCCAAACGCCACCCTGCTCTACGCCGCCGCGCTTGACGACCTCGCCGCCCCTCTCCTAACAGGCGCCATCGCTGCCGCAGGGGAGGAATAATCAAACACCATATACTTCCCCCTACAATAGCATTATCCACTGCCAAACAAAGAAAGTCCTGTGTGCAACAGGGCTTTGATTGTTTCGAGACCACTTGGATTGTCATACCGAGTCAAAACAAAGGTTTTCCTTTCATGCCGGCAACGGCCATCGTTTAGACGATATCAAAGACTACGGAAGCAGTTTTGTTTTATGTTTGCTGTTACGCTATCTCTTACGCTGCTGCATTTTTGGTGCGTTTAATATAATCCAAAAAAAGAGGGAACGCGGTATGCGCATTCCCTCTTCTTCATCCCCATAATGTTCCATCCCCGGCGCCGTCTCATCCCTCCACCGAAATACGTCTGGTTCCAGAGTACGTTGTCGTTGTTGGCTCGGTATATGACGCACAGATAATATAATCCTTACTTTTTATCCTACGCACACGGTTGATATGTCGGCTCCAGCAATTTATATCATAGCCAATGGCCCCGATATCGCGAACCGTTCATCTGGACCGATCTTGCTCTTCGCCCTTTGATATACCGCCACAATAACCCTATCTCACGCCATCATCACTGCTTGTTCATCCTTGCAGCCCGACCGCGCCGTAGCATAATATTGTCATTCGGTCTCATTGAGCAGCACAAAGTGCATGTGATCCTCCCAGGCCCCGTTGATCTTCAAGTACTTTCGCGCCAGTCCTTCATAGGTAAACCCGAGCTTTTCAATCACCCGCAGCGACACCTTGTTCCTGGGCATGATGTTGGCCTCGATGCGGTGCATCCCGTATTCAGAAAACATGATCTCGTTGCCGCGCGCGATTGCCTCGGTGATATAACCTTTGTTCACCTCATCCTTATCCAGCCGATACCCCAAATGGCAGGATAGAAACGCGCCGCGTATGATGTTGTTGTAGCCGATGGAGCCGATGGCGTTGTGTTCGTCGCCCTTTTTAAACAACCACAGCTTGAGCATGCTGCCGTTTGTCATGGCATCCCGTTCGCTTTCAAGCTGCATCCTGTGATACGCCCGCGTAAAAAATACCGCACTGCGCGTTGGTTCCCATTCGCTCAGAAAAGCCCGATTCCTGACAAAATAATCCAAAACCATTTCGGCGTCAAGCTTGTCCAACACCTTCAGAATAAGCCTGTCCGTTCGGTAGATTTTTTGCATGACCGCTCCTTTGCTCATCCGAAAATGCTTCTAATAGTTAACATCGAATTATTTAATCGGCCCAGATATATTTTTTTGCACGGCTCCCAGAAGAATATCACAGGCAATGGTAACAGACCAACTTGTTGACTATAATAGCGATATAGTCATGAGATAGATTACTTTCATATAACGCGTTTCCCACAACTTCCGTGATCTTTCTGCTATCAGTACATATAGGGAACCGATCGTTCTTCCACCATCGGCTCCCTATTGTCCTTTGTCAATATGTTTTATCACAAACTTATCAAAGACATGCACCTGCACGTAAACCCGGGGGATACCATCGCCCTCGTGGGGCCGACAGGAAACTACCATATTACAGGCTACGCACCTGATCGATCACATACGCCTGTTGCTCATCCGTCAGCGCCGGATACATAGGAAGGCTTATTAACTGGGAGTAAAGCGCCTCGGCATTGGGGCAGACCACATCGGAATAACCATGCGTTTGATAATACGGATGTTTGTATACGGGAATATAATGTACATTGACGCCGATACCGGCACTTCGCAGTTTATCGAACGCATCCTTGCGGGGCATATTCGTCACCTGTATAAGATACAAGTGATAGCTGTTGTGACAGCCCTGAGCTTGCGTTGGCGTGACGATGCCCTCAATCCTGGCAAACGCTTCATCATACCGTCTTGCAATCTCGCGCCGCCGCTCCACAGACCTGTCAAGCTTTTTCATCTGGCTGATGCCGAGAGCGCACTGGATATCCGTGATGCGGTAATTGTATCCCAATTCAAGCTGTTCATAATACCAACCTCCTTCATTTCGCTGCATCTGATCAACGTCTCGGGTGATACCGTGGGTCCGCAACAACATCAACTTCCGATATAACCCTTCATCGTTCGTCGTAACCATGCCACCCTCCCCCGTGGTGACGTGCTTGACGGGGTGGAAGCTGAATGTTGTCATGTCGGATAGGCTTCCAATCTTTTTGCCATAATAATCCGCACCCAGTGCGTGGGCTGCATCCTCGATGACGATCAGACCATATTCCCGGGCGATAGCATGAATCACATTCATGTTGCATGGCTGACCAGCCAAGTGCACCGGCAATAGCACCTTAGTCCGAGGCGTGATCTTCTCTCGTATTTGCGCAGGGTCAATGTTATATGTTTTGGGGTCTATATCGGCAAACACCGGTACACCATCGCAATACAGCACACAGTTGGCCGATGCGGCAAAAGTAATGGGGGTGGTGATCACCTCATCCTCCGTTCCAACACCCGCCGCTAGACAGGCGATATGCAATGCCGCCGTACCATTCGCCACGGCGACAGCATATTTTACACCTATAGAGTCCGCCACAGCTTTTTCAAACTCCTCAACCTTGGGTCCAGTCGTCAAAAAATCAGAGCGCAGTACGTCTACTACAGCCTGGATATCATCCTCATCGATGCTCTGCCTGCCATAGGGAATATACATGTTCCATACCTCCTGTTAAAAAGCGGCGATGGCAGCGGCAATGCGCAAAGCACCGCAGCCGTCCACCAGCCGCCTCATTTTTATGACAATTTCATGCCTGTCTTGGGAACCGAAGATAGCCGCCTGCATGTGCTCAATCAGGGTATTGATAACCTCTCCCGCATCTTCCCGCATATCCCCAGCGTAGGGCATCAAGCCCTCAACGTCAAACTGCCGTACCGCGTAAAGTTGGTTGTCCGCCAAGGCAAAGGTGACAGCCGGCAGACCGCAGGCGCACAACTCATAGAGTGTGGTACCTCCTGCCGTTATGGCAAAATCACAGCCTATCATCAGCTCTGACATACATTGCACATCTCTATGCAGCACAATGCCAAGTCGTTTGTCGCAGATATGGGCTAGCTCTTCCGTATGTCCGCTGAAGCGTCCCATGATCACATCAAACGTCACATCTTCGAACAAGTTTCGCGCCGCAATTTCCTTTAGTAGCTCCCCCGTAACCCCTAGATTGTCCGTGCCTCCCGTGGTAATCAGCACCCTTTTTACCTTTTCTCGGCAAGGAGATGTCAAACCGGAAAATTCCGCTCGTAACGGCGCGTAGTCACAACCAAGCAGCAATTGCGTGGATGTATTTGCATATGCCTGTGGATATCCGAACAAGTTATAGTAAACATTATAATTAATAAGCATGTCCACCGGATACATAAACGGGTTTAGATCGTCGATACATATCACTTTCACCCGTTCACGCAATTGCGTCAGATATCTTGGCGTCACATAGTAACTGTCCACGAGTAGCTTCCCTATACCGTACAACCAGAGGGTTTGAATGAGCCTGCCGGTTTCCTCCTCCAAATCATCCCAGCGGGTGTCAAGGGCGACAGCATCGAAACCATGCGTATGGATAAATTCAACCGCCTCTGCGTCGGCAACAAAAAATATGCAGTTCATGCCCTGCTGTTTAAATGCCGCGGCTATGGATAGACAGCGCATCATGTGACCGGTGCCGATATGCGGATTGGCATCCACCCGTATGCCAATCTTTTGCCCCGGTCTGTTTACAATTTTCGAATAACGGCACTGGGGTTGCCCATCCTCGATCTTTACTCTTGTGTAATTGTTGCGTTCGAATATCTTTCGCGAAGCAATGTTTTCTGGTTTAACGCTGCCTGACAAGGAAGTAGTATAAGGGTACTCGGACGCTGCTTTTTCCTCTAACAGAGCAATGATGATATTGCCTATGCCCTGCCCGCGGAAAGCCTTCGCAACGCTATAGCTAATATTACCTGTTCCATCCTCGCAGGTTAGTCGAACCTGACCTACCGGTTCGCCATTTTTACAACAAATATATATTTCGACATTCGGATTATTGAGACAACCCGTAAACCAGCGCACATGCTCATCCCAATCGATTTCCTCCATATGAAAGGAGTTGCGGCGCGTCTCGGCATCGTTGGCCCATTCAAACAACAGCGCCATATCCTCACACGTGGCTTTTCGCAAGACAAATGCACTCATTGCTCTCCCTCATTGCCGATCAGGTCAGGTCGTAGGGGCGTGCCCCGGGGGATATCCTGATTAGCGCGGCAGTTTAGCACATCCCTGTAAAGTTTGGGAGCTAGGCCGTATGCCGGTCGGATGCTGCGAATATTTTCTGGTGTAAACGGATCACCCTTTCGGATATCGCAAACAGCAAACAGGGAACGCCGGAAGCGTAGGCTGGCTCTTTCCTTTTCGGATACATCATAGCTTACAACACCCTTCGATCTTTCCGCAGTGCGTATATCGCGCACCATAGCAGCAAACTCCTCCGGCTCCATGGAAAAAGCTGCATCCGGATTATCGATACTGCGGCTCAAACAAAAATGCTTTTCGATAATGCAAGCTCCCATCGCCACAGCCGTTATAGCGCCAATGGATCCGAGGGAATGATCCGAAAGGCCCACGCACACGTCAAAGGTTTTACACATATGTTGCATCGTCATCAAATTCATATCACCAGGCACAGCAGGATATGCGCTTGAGCATTTCAGTAATGCCAGAGATTCATTGCCCTGAGCCCGAGCCGCATCCACCGCATCTTGTATTTCCTGAAAACTACCCATGCCAGTAGAGATGATCATGGGCTTGCCCTGCCGGGCCACATATTCGATCAAGGGTATATCCACCAACTCAAAGGAAGCTATCTTGTAAAAGCCCACTCCAATGCTTTCCAGAAAGTCTACAGCTGTATTGTCAAATGGCGTAGAAAAGAAGTCCAGTCCGACTTTTTCCGTCTCCTCTTTCAGCTCGGCTTGCCATTCCCATGGCGTATATGCCTTGTCATATAGACTATACAGCGTTTCTCCCGCCCACAATCCATCTCGAATAGTAAAATGCTCGTTGTCGCAATCGATCGTCAGCGTGTCCGCTGTATATGTCTGTATCTTCACGCAATCGGCGCCCGCGTCCTTGGCCGAGCGGATGATGTTTTTGGCGTTGTCGAGGCTGCCGGCATGGTTAGCCGACATCTCCGCAATGATATAGGCGGGATATCCTTCGCCAACCTTGCGTCCCTGTATCGTCAGCGTATTCATAGCAGATACTACTCCTTACGTGAGTTTCTTTTGTTCGACATATTTATTTATTTCAAATAAATCCGGATGAGCATCCATCACAGTGAGGATATCGGCCAGATAGAAATCGTGCCGACCCTGATAAAGGTATCCATACAGCTTTTCGATCAGACGCCAGTCCTCCAAGGTATCCAGCGTCCATCGGTGACGCGAGTGATCCGTGTCGCCCCGATAATACTGTACCCGCGCTGCATGTTCATAAATATATGGAGTCACATGCTCTCGCTGATACAGCTTATCCGCGTTTTGGTATGCCCCCCGTAGCGCTTCATAGGAAAATACCTCGGTATCCAATCCTCGGGGGTAGGTTCTCCGGGCCATATCACTGCCCGCATTGGAAACGATGTCAAAACTTCCTTGTTTGAAAAAGCCGACGATTTCGTCCACCACGTGCGGATCGATCAATGGGCAGTCAGAGGTGATGCGCACAACGATGTCGGCGGCGTTTTCCGTTGCTGCTAAGTAATATCGGCTAAGAACATCCTCTATGCTGCCCCGGAATTTTTTGGCACCGCAGCGCAACGCCTCGGCGGCGATGGCTTCATCCGCCTCCGCCACTGTGGTGGCGATAATGATATCATCGATCTCTCGTGCCTGACGCACTCGCTCAATGACATGAGACAGAACACTGTAGCCGCACAGAGTCTTTAAAACTTTGCCGGGTAGGCGCGTTGAACCCATCCGCGCTTGTATAATCGCTACTGTCTTGCCGTTCATTTTTCCACCATCTGTGCCAGCCGCACTTTTAAGTCCTCGATAGACAGCCATTGCTTGTTGGTGCCCGAGTTGTATTCAAACCCCTGTTCTACCAACTGACCGCCAGGCAGGATCAAGCCATTCCACCAAGCGTAGTTCGGATAAATGATATAGCTGTCGTCGTATTCATAGGTGTGGGCCGAATCGTCCTTCGTAACCATGGTCTCGTGCAGCTTTTCGCCCTCGCGAATGCCCACCTCGGGCATTTCGCAACCGGGCAACATCGCTTGCGCCAAGTCGATAATTTTGAAAGAAGGAATTTTTGAAATGAAGGTTTCGCCGCCATTGGAAAGCTTCAGCGCATTGATTACCAGTTCGATGCCCTGCTCCAAGTTAATCCAAAACCGCGTCATGCGGTAATCGGTGATGGGCAGCGCCTTTTCTCCCTTGTCAATCAGCGCTTTGAAAAAGGGAATCACCGACCCGCGGCTGCCGGCTACGTTGCCGTATCGCACGATGGAAAAGCGGACATCCCTACCGCCCGCATAGGCATTGGCCGCTGCGAACAGCTTGTCGGACACCAGCTTGGTTCCGCCGTACAGATTGATGGGGCACACCGCTTTGTCGGTGGAAAGAGCTACTACGCGGGACACGCCGGTATCCAGCGCCGCGTTGATCACGTTGATCGCGCCGTCTATATTGGTGCGTACCGCCTCGATGGGGTTATATTCGCAAGCAGGTACCTGCTTGAGCGCCGCGGCGTGCACAACATAATCAATGCCGTCTAGCGCACGGACCAGCCGCTCCTTATCGCGCACATCACCGATGAAAAAACGCAATTTATCTGTATGGCGGGCAAAGTTACCCGACATGATATACTGCTTGTACTCGTCCCGGGAATAGATCACAATTTTCTTAGGGGTATAATGGTTCAAAACGTATTGTGTGAAATGATTCCCGAAGGACCCCGTTCCGCCTGTGATCAATATTGACTTGTTATTAAGCATGTTCTTCACCCTTATTAATCTTTTATCTGTAACCGTCGGTAACCCCGATTGGCCAGATTCACCACTTAGATATCACTGTATAAATTGTACTGTAGTTCTGCCCAAAGTACAACACTTTACCATATCTTCTTGCTCTTCATGATCCTCCTGAACAGCCATGTTCCCAATATAGCACCCATTGCCCAGCGGACATACCAGTAGTCTTTGAGCAGATAAAATGCTGCCACGCCAACGCTCACCGCCAAAACAGCGGGTACATAATCCTTAAAGCCAAAGTGATAATCATTTTTGATGACAACCCTAACGATAATATGATGGAATATAAACAGTGACACATATGAGGACATTGTGGCAATAGCGGCCCCATACATACCATAACACGGAATCAGCAGAGCGTTCAGCACTATGTTCATAACCGCCGCGCCAGACGTCCCGATCGCAACATATATCGATCTTTTATAATAAAACTGTATATTAACCGGAAAGCTATATAAAAACACCATAAACATGCTCACGGCAAATATCGGAATCAGGTTAATGCCGCTCCAGAAATCCGAAGATGAAAACAGCTTTGCTACCTCGGGTGAAAGCAGGATAAAGCCAACAGTAATGGTTGTGAACAGCGCCATGTAATTCCGCGATTTGCTTTTGATTAGCGCGATTTTATTGTTTTTCATATCATCATAATAAAACGGCACCCACGTATTGTTTAAAGCCGACCATATCACATTTATCAGATGTGTAAATACCACGACAAAGCTGTATATGCCGGCGATGTCGTTGTTCACCATCTTTTGCAGCATTACTTTGTCAGCCTGAGCCAGGATGACATGCGACAGGCCGTGGAAAATGAGCGGCAGGGCCAATGGCAGGCAGAATTTCCAATATTTCTTGGAAAACGTGGTTTTGCCGCGCACTAAAAAGACGAAAAAAAACGCAATGCCAATCAGGACAATAGGAATGGCCATGCCCCAGATACGTGCGTAAGCACGGCTTTCACCTTCACCGGACATCAACATCAGCACGAATGACAGAACGATGGTAGCTATTGCTGTCGTAATAGAGAGCAAAAATGTCTTTTGCGCTTGTTTGTCAAATGTAAATGTTGTTGAAGCGAAAGATATCACAAAAGTGCCAAAACTCTGAAATATCATAATGATGATCAGAACCGCGGTCAAGTCTAATAACTTCGAAATTGGCCCAATGAATATGAGGATCAATATACTAAAAATGCTCATCGAGCAAAATGATAAACTAAGAACACTGGAGCGGTAGGCTTTTTGCTCATCTATATCTAAATGCATACGGGCTACCGCAATGGTCGTACCGGTTTGCAGACCAATGATGATCGCCAGAATCTGAACCCATGCAGTATATACTGACACGATACCATAATTCGCTGTACCTAAAAGTCTTGTAAATATGGGAACGGTAAAAAAATTGATGCCATTTAGCACAATCGGACCCATTAAATTGTAAAAGGCCATCTTGTTCTCACTTTTTGGTCTGGCCTGACATCTTGTCTTACCCTTCTGCCAAAAAAGCATCTTCATTATTTAGCCAGCCTTTGTTTAAGCTTTAATATAAGATAAACACAACGAGGAGAAATATCAAGTAACCTCATATCATCCTTTCCTTTCGAGAGAATACTACCCGCCAGTAAGGGTTACTCCGGAAGTTTGGAAAAGCAGTATAGAGTTCATCTCGAATTTTTCGGATACGCTTAAAATCCGGTTGATCAAATCGAGAAAATATTGTAGATGCTGTATTAAAATAAAATAACCGCGCAAAAGATATCTCAATCGCATTATGATATTTGTCAAACAAACCACGTTTCTTATATTCTTCTATCTTCATGCGCTCAATCGTCAGTCTATCAAAATGGTGTGCCGCATTACGGGTTGTAACAACAGATACCGGGTTATCTCTATAATAGTAGGTAGGTTGTTCGATAAGCGAATATTTTTTACAGAACATCTTGCAAAAAGGATCCCAATAGTTATCATCGTAGCCTAAATGCTCTGGAAAAAAAATATTATTATCCAAGATTAATGATTTTTTATATAGCTTAGACCAGATTCCTCCACCTCCTGCAAGTAATAGTATCTCTCGATCATGATCGGTGAGTACTTTCCCATCCAATTTCTTTTTCTCCTGATGCAACCATCCATAATCGGGAATACACTGGCTCTCGCTTGGACATCTGAAGTGCAAAATCTGCGTTATATCACTGTCAGTTTCTACCGCACGCTCATAAAGTAATTTAAACATATCTGAAGAAACCCAGTCATCACTATCTACAAAACCAATATAATCAGCTTTTGCAATGGGTAACGCAAGATTCCGGGCGCCGCCGGTCCGACGATTATCCGGAGAATTAATTACAACAATCTTATTAGGATACTTCTCCTCATATTCATAAAGTATTGCGAGAGACCCGTCTGGTGAAGCATCATTTACCGTTATAATCTCAATGTTCTCCAAAGTTTGCGTTACTAAACTATCGAGGCATTTTCGCAAGTACTTCTCGACATTGTAGACCGGTACAATCACTGACACGCAAGGTTTCATTTTTTTCTCCTCATTTTCCTGGTTTATTCAAAAATTGTGTCTAAATGTTTTTGCAACTCTTCCATGCTTTCCGGTACATAAATTTTCTCCAACTGCCGGTAAAGCCCTCTGAATTTCTCGATCAGCGTTTCCGTACCCTTCCAATACTCTGAATCTATTTCGGTAAAAAACAGTCTATAAGCAAATATCAGATATGGCTCTGCATCGCTGAGCAGTTTTGGTGTAAGCTGCGCCGTGGAAAAAGCCGCGATCAGGATATGGTTATCGGTAATGTGATGCGTACATTCCAGTTCCCAAAGGTTATTGATTTCATCGATAGCCAATCCGTCCGTATCGACATTGTTTTGCCGTGGATGGATGCGAACAATAGTCTTTTTCCGATACTTCCAAAGCGTTTCTAACAACGTCTCATGTGCGCCAGTAATGCTGCCTTTCACCTCGTCAAGTGGTTGCGTGAGATATACGATCGGCTTATTATTATAAATCAAGTTATCACGGTAATCAAACACCCCTTCAATCACTTTTAGCGTGGAATTGTTTTCATCCAGCTTAGGCAGCGCCCGAATGTCATCCGTCACCGTCGAACTACATATGGAGGGATTGTTTACATAAAGCCGCTGTGGGTGGTAATCGAGTGCGCCGTTCATAAAAAATCTATTGTAAAATCTGAAGAGCCCCGTACGGTAATCCGTTTCCACATTACCGAAATATGAACCTGTGCCATCCTCTATCATCAACACCTGAGCGTCTGAAAATACCTGGCGCAGGCTGTGCGTGAAGCTGGTGAAAAAGAACAGGACGAGATTGGAATAGCCTTTCGTATCGTACTGCGCCGTACCCATGGTATGTACGTGCAGCGTATGCCGGGGCGCAAGCAGCCGCCAAAACGTACGTAGCTTGGCATACCAAACCTTATTGCCGTGGTAAGGCATGATATCGTACACGTTGTTAAAAAGACCACTTTGCCTAAGCCTATCTGAAACGCCCTGTGAACCGGCGAATTGGTGGTATATAAAGATGTCCGACACTCCTGCACTGTTTTCCATATTTTCGGCAACAAAATTTACAGCGCCGCAGATTTGGTACGGCGTGTCACATGCAAAAGCGAAATATCCGTGCTCCACTGCTTTACGTTGTTTTTCGATCAACAACAGCCCGATGCCAAGATACGCCCAGAAAATAACGCCATAGGGATCCTGTTTATCAAAAAGCAGATGCGTCTCGAATAATCCGTTGGCAACGATAGCGGCAAGTATGCAAAAAAGCATGCCTATTATCTTATACATTTTCGCATCAACTGGTTTTTTTAATAAAAACTTTATATAGCGCCGGGCTACCAGGCAAGCAAATACCAGAAATATTGTAAAACCGATGGCACCGGTACAGACAAGTATCTGAATAAATATATTATGTAAATTACCGTTTGCCCGTTTCATCCAATAGGTATAAAGTCCTTGATATGAGGTTGTATCGACAGGTATAGTAAGTTCGCCGTTATCATTATAGATATCGGCATCACCCAAACCAAATAACGGTCTCTGCATCCATACGATTCTACCCGCGTCCCAGATGGTCAACCGTCCATTGGAAAGATCGTCTCCCGATTCGATGCGTTCCAGTACAATTTCTCCCGAGGTCTCCCGATCATCGGATGGGTTTTCGTCATTGATTAGTAGATTCTGTATGCTGTTCTCAGCCTGCAGAAACACTTGCCGTAGACCTGTTGTTGCCAGTGAAACGCTACCTATCACTGCCGCAAATATCACCAGTCCCAAAACGATCCCAAGAATCATTTTTTTCCATACGTGCAATCTCGAGAAGAAATTGCATAGTATCGGATATATAAATACAAATATAAAAACAAAAATAAATACGGCTAAAGTAACAAGGCCACCGTTGGAAAGACCAAGTGTGTAATATGCAAACTGTACCACGACGTTTACAATATATATCGCTTTCCATTGGAAGATACGCCCCGAACGAATTGCCGAGTTGATGCATCCGGCAGCGATGGAAATAATGCCGAATAAAGCACCGGTGTTGGGACTTGTGTATACGCCGAAAAGCCTGTTTTCTACAAATCCTTGACGCAATGATGTAGCACCCTGTTGAATCTCAAAACTGACATTAAACAAAAACATAACCAATGATACAATACCCGCCAGTAAAGTAATGTAGACAATAATATCATTCATGATGCATAGCGTTTTGAGATGATAAGCTTTATCTTTCTTTGCATCTTGTTCATAAATAAGCAGTAACAGAATGCCATTGTATATCAAATGCTTGATGTTCATATATACGTTGCCATCCAAATTGAACAGGATCGTCATCACATAACTTGCTAAAAACGCAATGACTAACATTCCGAACGGTGCTTTAAATACCGTCCTATCCTTTAATAGATCCCATGCAATCAGTATTGCTCCCCAAATAAAGCATACTTTACTGGCGATATCCATATAGCTTCCCAGAAGTGGGAAATACCAAAGAGTGTATATTGTAAAATAAACCAGAGTAAACAATCTCCGATTGGTGATCCATGAAATCATCTGGCTATTGATTGTCTTTTGTAAATTTGCTCCCTTTTTATTCATCACAGCCTCCTCAACTAATCCAATAAAAGATCCGTAAAAAAGGTTCCCAGTTTCTTGGATTGCTGTGTAATATCAAATCCAGCCTGTTTAATTGTCGTACATATATTCTCTCGGTAAAAATTTGCGGAATATTCAATAATGAGATTTGCCCATTGAATTGCAGGTTGATCAAGGCCGATAAACTTGACATGACCTGTTATATTAATTGTACGAACAATGGTATCAGCAAATACGCATGGCAGCCCAGAAGCTTGTGCCTCAATTCCAACCACAGGAAATCCCTCAAAACGGCTTGGCAGTAAGAATACATCCATGGCTTGCATCAAGTCAGGAATGTCATCCCGCATTCCCAGTAGCATCGTATGATCGTCAAGGCCATGCGTACGTATTTTTTCTTCCACAGCTGCACGGTCTTCACCTTCACCTACGAGCAGCAGCATTGCCCTGGGCTCCCGCTGCAATATCTGCTCAAATACATCAATCAAAAATAGAGTGTTCTTTTGATAACATGGCCGGCCCACATGCCCAATTATGAGACGATTGTCCAATTCCAAGGCTTTTCTTACGGCCTGCCTTTTATTCGGATCGTATTGGAACCGTTCACAGTCGATTGCATTCTTTATGACCCATATCTTTTTTTTACGCAGATATGCTTCCCCAAACATAAACGCTCCTGCTTGTTCGGAACAAGCGAGCCTATATGTGGTCAAGGCGTTGAGTAGCGGCCGGCACAGTCGATGATTTCGCATATTTTCTACAGAGTTGTTGTGACTGTGCACTATTTTGACGGTGTTCATACCAATCAGGCCAAGCAGCGAAAACACTCCTGAAGCCGATAACAAATTATAGTAAACGGTAGCATACGAACCTTCCCGAGCAACTCTTCGAAACGCAGCCATATGCTTCAAAAGACCCTGCCTTCTGGGAGGAATATAATAAATATGACTGCCAAGGCACTTTGCTTCATCAGCATATGCCATTTCTGGGTAATCGGTAATAAAATCAAACATTATACGGGTCCGGTCAAATCGTCTGAAATAGTTCATCAGATAGGATTCAATGCCGCCCATATTATTTGTCATTCCGTAAACTAAAACTCTCTTCATCAGTGCTTCCTTTACTTCATTGTATCGAATATACGCGGCAGATAAGCTTTTGTCAACCGTATCAATCGTGCGAACACCGCGATCAAAAAAGGATTGTGCATTCCAATGACACTGTTTAGGATATTTGAAGCTCTCGAAGTTCCTTTTGCATATCGCATGGCTTCCTGCGTATTAGGCTGCATTAAAATTCGTTTGACTTCAGCACAACGCTGCCGGAACGACATACCACTTTGTGGCCAGCACTGCCGCTCAAATATAGCAAAAAGATGCTTGATGTGGACGTTACACAGATCGGCACGAATTCCTCCGTTATAAACGTCCGCATGCTGAGCAAACTGTTTAATCAACTCAAAACGTTGGTTGATCAGTTCTTCAAACTCAGTAATATATGCAGTGGAAAGCGTCATAGTAACCGGACGTATATAATGATACAAGGGCGGTGCAACTGTTGATATGCGATTGACATGCTCAAAAAATGCGATATTGAATAAAAAATCTTCATTGAACATATTAGAAGTAAACAGCAATACATTTTCCTTTATTATTTCTGCCCGATACAATTTATTCCATAAGAACGCAAAACTTTTTTCCACGTCAATCTGTGCTGCTAAACGCACACTCTCTGTTCGGTCAGATGCAATAGCAGAAGAAGGGCTTACTGTGACTGAGTATCGCACATGCCCATTTAAATCAACCATATCCTGAGAATAACCGCATACAACAACGTCGCTGCGTTCTTCCTCCGCTTTCGTATACATGGTTTTAAGCATATTCTGTTCTATCCAATCATCCGAATCGATAAACGCTATATATTCTCCCGTGGCACAGGCAAGCCCTGTATTGCGCGCGAAACCTGGTCCCTCGTTTATTTCCTTGTGGATTACCCGCACTCGGGTATCGCCTTTTGCGATCTCATCAGCGATTCTTGAACTTTCATCTGGGCTCTGATCATCAACCAAGATCAGCTCAATATTCGCTAAACTCTGGTTCAAAACGCTTGCCGCAGCTCTTCGCAGACTTTTCTCCGCTTTATAAACAGGCATAATGATGGTAATGTATGGTTTGCCGGTCAATCAGTCCACTCCCATCCGGATAAATGCTTATTGGGGCAAGCCCCTTTTCGAAACATCCATTTATATACTATCAATGGTGGTCTTGAGCCATTTCTCCCCATTATAAACTGGCATTACGATGATATGGCTAATTTTTACCATATTTATGCCTCTCGGAATATAGATAATTTTGTATTTACCTCTTTGCCTTCAACGTTGCAAATATACGTACATTCTTTCGTTTGACATAGCTGATTATATTGCTGAATAGATATGTCATCGTTACACTACCACGCTTGATGGGCAAAAACAACAACTTCATCATCCTGGACCTAGGTCGGCAAAGTTTCAGCTGTTCCTGTACATGTGGTTTTTGAATGATTTGTGCAATTCTCTTTTTCTTTTCAGCTTTTTTTAAGCTTGTATTGTGATTGGTCACATTTTCAACGCAGCCTACAAGCCTGTCCATATATCTCCTCGCGATCATTTCTCGGCTATTCAAATCATGAACGCCCCAATGATCATAGAGCTCCACCATCCACTGGTGTTCCTCTTCCCTCTTCTCATACATCCGAGGGTTGTATTTTGCTGTTTCCGATTCCGCTCTTTTACGAATAAAATGATAGTACTGCTTTGCTGAAACCGCGACTCTTTCCACATTTTTAATTACATATAGAATGAATGGGAAATCGTCCCAAAAGGTTGATGGAAAACGTATTTTATTCTCCATAATATATTCCGTCAGGAAAAGCTTGTTCCACGGAGAGTATAATTGATTCCTATCAAACAGCTGGTACGCGTCTTCGCGAAATTCTTGTTGGTTTCCATATACTTTATTTTTATATAGTAGATTCTGTGTAATATAATCCGTATCATTGTAATAGGTATCAATAAAAAAACCACATATAACCAATTGGGCTTGGTTTTCCTCCGCAAGTCTTAAAAGATCATCAAGCATTGTAGGCTCAACCCAATCATCCGAATCCATAAAATACAAATATTTCCCATGCGCTTCTTCAATTGCCACGTTTCGGGCGCTGGGCGCGCCCCCATTTTCCTTATGAAAGACTCGGATCCGATTATCTCTTTTTGCATATTCATCGCATATAGCGCCGCTGTTGTCTGGGCTACCATCATCCACGATAAGAAATTCAAAATCGGTATAGGTTTGATTTTGCATGCTCTCAATAGCTTTTGCAACATATTCTTCCACCCGGTATACCGGCATGATAACGCTAATCTTAGGTCCGTCGGTCATACGTCAAACTCCTTTTTCACAAGTTTTAATGCAGAGGCAATGGTCTGATCCATATCATAATACTTATATTCAGCCAGTCTTCCGCCAAACAAAATTCGTTTTTCAGTTTGTGCTAATTCATTATAGCGTTCATAAAGTCGTTGATTCGCGTCGTTATTTATTGGGTAATACGGCTCGCACCTCTCCTTCCATTCCATTGGGTATTCCTTTGAAATATAGGTGACAGGTTGTTTGCCGAATTCAAAGTGTTTATGTTCGATTATACGCGTATACGGCGTTTCTCGATCTGTATAGTTCATCACGGCTACACCCTGAAAATTCTCGGTATCCATCTTTTCTATTTCAAATCGTAAACTGCGATAGGCAAGTTTGCCAAAGCAGTAATCGTAGAATGCGTCGATTGGACCGGTATAAATGATACGATCGGCCAATCCATCAAATTGTTTCCTGTCTTGGTTAAAATCGGTATTTAGTTTTATATCGCAACCATCAATCATCTTTTCTATTATACCTGTATAACCCCCGATAGGAATTCCCTGATACGGATCATTAAAATAATTGTTGTCATAAGTATAGCGTACAGGCAAGCGTTTAATGATGAACGCAGGAAGAGTACTGCATGCTCGGCCCCACTGCTTCTCGGTATAGCCACGAATAAGCTTTTCATAGATATCACGTCCCACTAAAGATATCGCCTGCTCTTCAAGATTTCTTGGTACGGTTGCGATGGTGTTACGTTGCTGATCGATTTTTTCTTTTACCTCTTTTGGTGTCGTAATACCCCACATCTTTGAAAACGTATTCATATTAAAAGGCAGATTGTAAATTTCACCTTTATAATTTGCGATAGGCGAGTTGATATAATGGTTAAATTTCGCAAACTGCCGTACGTAATCCCAAATTCTTTCATTGCTCGTATGGAAAATGTGCGCTCCGTATACATGGATACGGATGCCGTCACGGTCATCGCAATATACGTTGCCGCCGACGTGTCCTCGCTTTTCCAATATAAGACAGGACTTGCCCCTTGCCATTGCTTCCCGCGCAAATGTTGCTCCAAAGAGACCGCTACCTACGATAAGATAATTATACTTCATAGTTCCCTCACCGTTCTTATTTGTTCTGTTTAATAACCCATTACTAGATTCCTTAACGAACTTAATACTATCACTAAATGAAAATCCAATCAAATTACTTTTTTGGTTATCATAAAATAAATTTAATATCAGACATTTTCGACAATATTATATATTAGTCTGCTTCTTTGGATCTTGCGATATCGTTCTTCTTTGTAGTATAATGCATAAGAACCACTATGTATATGTTAACTAATCACTATTATAATACTTGCATTAATAAACAAGGATTCTATATAGATTACGAAATGTTGGATTGCGTATATTTTAGAATAGAATAAATGTAAGGGGTAACATTATGAAACAACATACACTTTTTTTGGTTTTTTTACTGGTTGTCTTAATGTGCGTTTCTGCGTGCTCTTCGCCCGCACAAACTGCCGAGCCTACTATCGAACCGACGCCCACCGCAACAGCGGCTATACGCTCCAAAACCAGTGGCCGAGTGCTGGAGACAGAAGTTGAATACAAGCCCATCGGCGTAATGATCGAAAACAGCTCAGCTGCACGTCCGCAAACCGGTCTGCAAGCCGCCGACGTCGTGTACGAAGCGCCGGTGGAGGGCAGCATCACGCGTTTTTTATGTATATTCAACGACACACTGCCTGAAGTAGCAGGCCCCGTCCGTTCGGCCCGGGTTTATTACATGCGGCTACAGCAGGAGTGGGACTGCGCCTATGTGCATTTTGGTGGATCCGAATACGGCGTAGCAAACGTGAATGCCGAGGAAATCTCAAAGCATATTAATACACGTATCAACTTTATTAAAGGCAATTACAACGACTACTATTGGCGTTCTTCCAATCGTAGTGCACCACACAATGCGTATACCAACGTACAAAAGCTGCAACCCTTAATGGAACAGGAGGCCCAGGGCCGTACATTCCTGTTCGATGAAAACGTCTCCTATAACGGGGAAGCCTTTTCACAGGTCACGCTTCCTTTTTATGGAAGCGAGGCTACGTACAAGTATGACGAGTCCCGCGACTTGCTCATTCGGTATCAGGGAAGCAAGGATTTTATGGACGCCGCCACGGATTCGCCCGTCACGGTACAGAACCTCATTGTTCATTTCGCGCATTTCCACCGCGACGGTTTACCCTCCGGGCTTAGGCTTTGCGACCTTGTGGGCACGGGCAAGGCTGAGTATTTTATAGGCGGTGTGCACATCGTGGGCACATGGGAGCGCACCAGCTTTGATTCTCCCACCGTATACCTCGATGGCGACGGCAATGAAATCGTTCTGCGGCCCGGCAACACATGGATCGCCGTACACCCGGACAACGTGGACATCACGGTCGAATAACCATAAACACAAAAGGCGCTCCGAAACAGGATGGAGCGCCTTTTGTTTGTTGTATACCGAAATACACGATGCCTATGAAATCATGTAGCTGTTTTGCTGAATTTGGCATGACTGGGATCCAAATCACACGTTGTAACGAAACATCTCGATCATAGGAATCGTATTCCATCATAAATCAATGCGTATACCATATAAATTTTACATATGAATTGTCAAGTATGGCATTGACATAATTCCATTCCTGTAATAGACTTTTAATAAATATACGGTCAAGCAAGACGACCTACAAATGAGGAATTTGCGCTATGTCAAGGGCACCGCGAAACAGCCATGCTACAAAGAAGCGTCCCAAACGTTCAAAACGGCGCACGGCAATCATCGTTGTTGCCTGCTCGTTTTGTTTTCTTATCCTGATCGGCGCAGGATTTTTTATGTACTTTCTGTCCCGCATTAACTATACGCCGTTGGGTGAATTCGAACTGTCCGAAACCATCCCGCCCGACGAGGTGGATCCCAGTGCCGATCCTTCGTATGTCGAGGAGCTCGACCCAGATGCGATGCGCTATGCGGCGGGAAACATCCTCTTCGACAACGACATACAAAATATACTGTTGATCGGCAGCGATTCGCGCGGCGGATCGGGCTACGGCAGGTCGGACACCATGATGCTGCTGTCCATCGACAAGAAGAGCAACCGACTGATCATGACCTCTTTTTTGCGCGACATGTATGTTAAAATAGAGGGGGTTAAGGATAACCGCATCAACGTCTCGTATGGCTACGGCGGACCGAAACTGTTGATTGAAACGATCGAAAACAACTTCCGCATCCGCATCGATAATTACGTTCGTGTGGATTTTGAAAGCTTCGTGGATGTTATCGACGCCATCGGCGGGATCAACATTGACATGACCAGTAAGGAAGCTAGGGAGTTGAACAACAACCCGGGGAGATATGCCGGAGGAGGCACCCTTAAAAAAGTAAATGAAGGCACAAACAATTTGGATGGCGCAACGGCCCTTGCCTATGCGCGCATACGCCACATCGACAGCGATTTTGGCCGCACACAACGCCAGCGAACCGTTATGGTTGCCATGGTCACCAAGTTGAAAAGCTCCAGCGTATCCACCATATTGGGCATTGCGGACGAGTTTTTGCCGCAGATACAAACGGATTTGACCTCTACGGAGATCACCGGCCTGATCTGGGATTCGGGCGTACTGATGAATTACCCAATCGAGCAATGCACCATACCAGCCAAGGGAACGTACTCGAATAAAAAGATTCGTGGTATGGCGGTATTACTGCCGGACATCGAGGAAAACAAAAAAGTTTTATGGGCATTACTATACAACAAGTGATAAACGCAATAGACCAACGAGGACTGAAAGAGGGGTAGTTCTATGCAAAAGAGTACGGCAAAACGCGGTGCATGGACGCTGGACGGCGAACCTGTTGAAAGGTCCGCCCATTCACATACCCCAACCCTTACGCAGCGAATGTATCAGCCTGTTAAACGATTGTTGGACATGCTGTTAGCCACCACTATGCTTATCGTGCTCTCCCCCGTGTTTCTCGTCGTCGCCGTTTTAATCCGGCGCGATAGGCTCGGTTCGGTGATCTTTCGCCAGCAGCGCGTGGGAAAAAACGGCAAGCTCTTTTGCATCTACAAATTCCGTACCATGAAGGATAGCGCGCCGGACAATATGGCAACCTCCGAATTGAAAGACACCGATCGCTACATCACGAAATTAGGCAAATTGCTGCGCAACACCAGCCTCGACGAAACGCCGCAGTTTTTCAACGTTCTCAAAGGGGATATGTCCCTCATCGGTCCTAGACCGCTTGTTCCCAGCGAAAGCGAAACGCATACCATGCGCCGCCGCAAAGGCGTATACGCCGTACGCCCCGGCCTGACCGGCCTTGCACAGATCAACGGGCGCGATCTGGTCACCCCGCTTGAAAAAGTCGGCTATGACGCACAGTACTTGTATACATACGGGCCCGTCACCGATCTTAAAATATTCTTCCGATCTTTTTTAATCGTTCTGTCCCGCCGTGGAATCTTGGACGGTCGCAAGGTCAATCAGAAGCCTGTCGTGCAAAACGTTGCTACCTTAAGGCCACAGCAAGCGCCAGAGGATGTCATCGGAGAACCGCTGTACGTCTACGATAGAACCGGATCATCGTAAATTACACATGCTTTAAACGGGCAGCGTAAACTGCGCGTCCCAATCAACCATACCGGTCGGAGACATCGCACGATGTCTCTTTTTTTGCCTTTTTGGCTCCGTCCATCAGCTTCGAGCGTATCGATTTTCAAATCCCTTCACGCGCATGCTCCAACACGGGCATCCAGCATGGGACAGAATTTCGCGCAAGGCGGTATGCCTCAAGCAAATCAATAAAAAAGAAGGGCTGCGCAGTTGCTCAGCCCTTCCCCGTTTCGCTTTCAACACCACATCCCAAACATTGTCAAAGCAGTGTGTGCGCCGTTTGTTATACCCTACTTGGTCTGTTCCGTTATATCGAACCGCTCGTCCGTCAATTCGTTGAACAACCCACGCTTGACGTAATGCGTGTGCAATAGCTCATGGGATTTGTGTCCGTTGGGATGTCCGAGGTAATCCTCGTACAGCGCCGCAATGTACGGATTCTCGTGCGATTTACGAAGCTTCTTGCTCTCGTCCTCGTTGTAAAGTCCGCTTAGCCGCTTGCTGCGTACATCCGGATCGTCCGATCGCGGTTGCCCGCCGCCCATGATGCAGCCGCCCGGGCAACCCATCACTTCAATGAAGTGGTAGGGGGACTCTCCCTTTGCAATCTGCTCCATCAGCTGGTTCGCGCCCTTGAGGCCGCTGGTAACCGCCACGCGCACGGTAACGCCGTCGAGGAACTTGTAATCGGGCAGCGGGTTCTCAATGGTGATTGCCGCTTCTTTGACCATATCCAACCCGACAATGGGGGTTACATGCAGCCCGTCAAAGGGCAGCTCACGTCCCGTTACCAGCTCGTATACCGTCCGAAGCGCCGCTTCCATCACACCGCCGGTCAGACCGAAGATATCCGCCGCGCCGGTGGACATGCCAAGCGGGTTGTCGAACTCCTCGTCTTCAAGGTTCACAAAATCAATGCCCATTTGCTTGATCATAGCCGCGAGTTCGCGGGTTGTCAGCACCGCATCGACGTCCTTGTTGCCGTCGACTTGCATCTCAGGCCGCTCAATCTCGAACTTCTTGGCGGTACACGGCATGATGGACACAACATAGATGTCCTTGGGATCCACACCGATCTTTTCCGCGTAAAAGGACTTGGCCAGCGCACCCAGCATGGTATGCGGGGATTTGCAGGTGGACAGATGATCCAATTCTTCCGGATACGTATGCTCGATGTACTTGATCCAGCCGGGGCTGCAGCTTGTAATCATAGGCAACGTGGCTTCCTTGCCGGACAGCGCGTTTGAAACACGCGTTAAGAACTCGGTTCCCTCTTCCATGATGGTCAGGTCTGCTGTGAAGTTGGTATCGAACACATCGTCGAAACCAATCTGCTTCAGCGCTGCCGCCAGCTTGCCTGTCACGCGCGAACCTGACGGAAGTCCGAACTCCTCGCCGATGGCAACGCGGATAGCGGGCGCAGTCTGCACGACGACACGCTTGCTTTCGTCGCTGATGGCGCCCCAGACCTTTTCAATGGCGTCCGTTTCACGCAGTGCGCCAACCGGGCACACAACGGTGCACTGGCCACAGAACGTGCAGTTCACGTTGCCCAGCGCAAGACCCATCGCAGGGCTGATCACGGTTTTGAACCCACGGTTCTGGGCGTTGATGGCACCCACGCCCTGGATCTCATTGCACGCGGTTACGCAACGTCTGCACAAGATGCACTTGGAGATGTCCCGTGTGATGGACACCGACGCATCGATGGGATATTCGGCACGCTTGCCTTCAAAGCGCGTGCCATCCACACCCAGCATATTGCCCAATTCCTGCAGTTCGCAGTTCTGATTGCGTTTGCAGCTGAGGCAATCCTTGGGATGGTTGGATAAAATCAGTTCGTACAGCACCTTGCGCGCGCGGCGCACCCGTGCCGTATTGGTGTGGATGACCATACCTTCACTGACCTTGGTCATACACGAGGGCAACAGCGTACGCGCACCCTCGACCTCCACCACGCAGATGCGGCATGACCCGAACTGATGCACACCCGAAAGGTAGCACAGGCTGGGGATTTTGATACCGTTCTGTTTGGCCGCCTCAATGATGGTCAGCCCGTCTTCAACACTCAATTTCTTTCCGTTTATCGTAATGTTTGTCATGTGAATCACCTACCTCCTGTCGCAGTGCAGGCAGCGCATTGCCTCTGCCATGGCCCGAAGCTTATGGTATCCAAGTACCACTTCATCGAAGTTCTCTTTGCGCGTTTGAGGATCCATTTCCTCAACTTTAAAGCGCTCGAGTTCTGCTATCTCGTCCTCGTTGTACATGTCGGGAATCTCAATGGGCGCGCCCTTGTTCAGCTTGCCCTCACCGCCCAAGTACTTGTCTATTTCCACGGCCGTATGCTTGCCGTCCGCGATGGCGGCAATGGCAGTGTCTGGTCCATTGGCCACATCGCCGCCGGCAAAGATGCCTTTGGCGGTAGTCATCATCGTCTCGCGATCGATCACGAACGTGCCCCACGGCGTCAGACCAATCTCGGTCTCCTTGATAAAGGGCAAATCCGAGTACTGGCTGACGGCAGGGATGGCGGTATCTACATCAATGTAGAAGAACTCACCATCCACAGGCACCGGCTTACGCCGCCCGTTCTTGTCAAACTCGCCGAGTTTCATCTTCTGGCACTCGATCTTGGTGAGCTTGCCATCCTCGCCCACAAAGCGGACGGGATTGACCAGATCCATCAATTCAATGCCTTCCTCTAGCGCGCCACGGATCTCGGTTTCGTTGGCGGGCATGGCGTCCCTGTCGCGCCGATAGAGGATCATGACCTTCTTGGCACCCAGCCGTATCGCGGTACGCGCCGAGTCGATGGCGGTGTTGCCACCGCCGATGACGGCCACGGTCTTGTTGAAGGTATACGGCTTCTTGGCTCTTGCCTTGAGGAAGGTCAATCCGTGTATAACCCCTTTTAGCTTCTCGCCCGAGATATGGACCAACTCGGGGTACTGCGTGCCCGTTGCGATGTAGATCGCGTCATAGGCCATTTGCAGCGTATCAAAGTCGATGTCCTTGCCCACTTCGGTGTTGAGACGGAGGTTGACACCGGCCTGCACGATCAGATCAATCTCATGCTGCAACACATCCTTGGGTAACCTGTAATCTGGAATGCCGGACTGCAGCACACCGCCCGCCATGGGTGCGGATTCGTATACGTCCACGTCATAGCCGATCTTGACGAGATAATAGCCGCAGGTCAGTCCGGACACGCCCGCGCCGATGATGGCCACGCGCCGTCCGTTCTTGGGAAACACCACGTCTTGGTTGAATGGCTTCTCATTCTTATATGCATAATCCGCCACAAACCGTTTCAAGTCGCAAATAGCAAGAGGATCGTCCAGTGTGCCACGTCGGCAGGCGGCCTCGCACGGATGCGTGCAGATTCGTCCGCAAACCGCGGGGAACGGGTTCTCCTGCCGTATCAGGTTGTATGCATCCACAAACCTTCCGGCCGCGATCAGGTTCATATAGCCGGGGACGTTGATGTTGGCGGGACATGCATTCTCGCAGGGGGAGAGGAACAGATCCGAGCAAACGCCCGCACGACAGTATTTGTGTTTGATGTGCTCTTCGTATTCTTCGCGGAAGTACCGGATGGTGGAAAGCACGGGGTTGGGTGCCGTCTGTCCCAGGCCGCACATGGCGGTATCCTGGATGACATGTCCGAGCTCTTCAAGCAGCTCGATGTCGCCCTCTTTGCCCTCACCTTTTGTAATCCGCTCGAGAATCTCCAGCATGCGCGTCGTGCCGGTGCGGCAGGCGCTGCACTTTCCACAGGACTCGTCACGGATGAAATCCATGAAGAAGCGGGCGGTATCCACCATGCACGCGTTTTCATTCATGGTAATCAATCCGCCGGAGCCCATGATGGCGCCGAACTGCTTGAGGGATTCATAATCGGTGGGCGTGTTGAGGTTTTCCTTTGTGATACATCCGCCGGAAGGACCTCCAATCTGCGCGGCCTTGAAACCCTTGTTGTTCTGTATGCCACCGCCAATATTGAACAATATGTCGCCCAGCGGCATGCCCATGGGCACTTCCACGATGCCGGTGTTGACAACGTCGCCCGCCAGCGCAAATACCTTGGTGCCCTTACTCTTCTCGGTACCAAAGCCGGCGTACCAGTCGCCGCCTTTTAATAAAATCTCGGGAATATTTGCAAGTGTTTCCACGTTGTTGATGATGGTGGGTTCGCCAAACAGTCCGGCTTGGAACGGGAACGGCGGCTTCTGCCGCGGCTCACCGCGCTCGCCTTCCACCGACGCCATCAGCGCCGTTTCCTCGCCGCAAACGAACGCGCCCGCGCCCATTCTAATTTCAAGATTAAAGGTAAAATCACTGCCGAACAACTTGCCGCCCAACAGGCCGCGCGCCTTGGCGTCCTCGATGGCCTTGCTCAGCCGTTCCACCGCGATGGGATACTCGGCTCTGACATATACATAGCCCATGCTGGCGCCTATGGCGTATCCGCCCAGCATCATACCTTCGATGACGGTATGCGGATCGCCCTCGAGTATGCTGCGATCCATGAACGCGCCCGGATCACCCTCGTCAGCGTTACACACGATGAATTTGCGATCACTCTTCGCGTCAAGCCCAGCTTGCCATTTGATGCCGGTGGGGAAACCCGCGCCGCCGCGCCCACGAAGACCTGATTTCTTGATCTCATCCACGACATCCTGCGGGCTCTTGTCACCAAGTACCTTTGCGATGGCCATGTATCCGTCGCGGCTGATGTACGCTTCGATGTCGTCGTAGTCGATAATGCCACAATTGCGAAGAACGATCTTGACCTGATCCTTAAAGAATCCTATGTCGTCCATCTTGGGCACATGTTTTTTGACCGAATGATCGTAAAACGTATGCTCTTCCAAAATCTTTCCGTCCACGATGTGGCTTTTGACGATCTCTTTGGCGGTTTCGGGCGTGAGACTTACGTAAAAGGTCCGCTCGGGCAAAATCAGCATGACCGGGCCCACCGCACATGTCCCCATGCAACCGGTTTCGTGAACGATTACGTCGTCCTGCTTGCCGACGGCCTCCAGTTGTTCTTTCACAGCGGCAATAACGGCCGCATTGTTGGAGGACACGCAGCCTGCACCGCTGCAGATGAGTATCTGGAATTTGTATTTTGCCGCATTGTCGTTGTATGCTTTCTTTATGCTTTCAAGATCAGCAATGCCGTTAATCTTTCCTTTATTCATCTTCGTCACCCCCCTTGTAGTTGTCTAAAATCCGATCCAGCCTGTGTACGCTTACCTGCTTATATACATCGTCATCCACCAGGATGACAGGCGCCAGGCCGCACGCACCCACGCAACGAGCCACTTCCAAAGAGAACTTGCCATCCTCGGTGGCTTCGCCTATCTCGATGCCAAGCTTTTTCTGCAGTTCCTCGACGATCTTTTTACCGCCCCGGACATAGCAGGCCGTACCCATACATACGCGGATGGTGTGTTCGCTGGCTGGCCGTGTGGAGAAGAACGAGTAGAACGTGACCACGCCCGAAACCTCGGACAGCGGTATGTTCATCTTGTGAGCGACGAACTCCTGCACCTCCAGCGGCAGGTGTCCGAAGACTTCCTGTGCGATGTGCAAGACTTGGATAAGGCTGCCTTCCTTATCCTTGTACAGGTCGATTGCGTTGGCGATTTGCTCGTATTTGTGCTCGGTTTCCGGGTCCATACACGTGCAATTGCCGTTGATTGAGCTCATGATAATCCTCCTTACAAAACATATATTTTTATCGTAAACCGATGATAGCAAAATTTCTATCCTGGTTGATTTCGGTTCATTGCGGCCATCCTGCCTGTCCTCGGGCTTCGCGATATCCGGCGTTTCCTCCGGTTGGCCAACCGCCCATGCCCTGTCTGTCCACCTGCTTTTTAGACCGGCCCATGGGTTTGTCCAATGCCCCGTCCTAAAAATTCCGTCACTGTAGACACATCACGATTCGACACCATACGGCACACAAAATATTTATTTCACAATCTATCAGCACATTATACTATATCGATAAAACCTTGTCTAGAAATTCACAAAACTTTTTTGTTGATTTCTCACTGCGCCCACAACCGCTCCTTTAGAGGGTTTTTTGCAGCAATATATAAGATTGTTATAACAGTTATAATGCATATTTCTTATATATTCAATCGTCTATCGCGCCCTTGTACGCCGTGAATTTGATCAATGCCTCTCAATGCGTTATCTTGGTTTTTTATTAGGTTTTAAGTGTTCTTTCTCTACCCCCTTGCCCACAGCGCGCATAGTAGAACAGGCATTGTTGCACCACGCCAACAAAGGGTTTGTACCGTTCGATGGGGAACTCGCCATTGTACTCTTGTTGCACCACACGCTTTATCCATACGTCCTCGGGAAACATGGACAGGCGGTGATAGCCAAAGAGCAGGATGCAGTGCGCCACCTTCTCACCGACGCCGTATAGTCCCATCAGCGCCTTTTTGGCGCTTTCATCGTCCATGCTCTCAATACCGTTCAGATCCAGTTCGCCGGCGGTCACGCTGCGCGCGAGCGTTTGGATGTACTTGTCCCTGTACCCCACCGAGCATTCACGCAAATCGCACAGTGCCGTATCCGCCAATTGCTGCGGCGTGGGAAAAGCGTGCACCGCGCCGACTTCGGTATCAAACGGCGTGCCGAATCGTTGGCACAGTGCTTCAATGCATCCGCATATGGCGGGGATGTTCCTGCGCTGGGACAGGATAAAACTGACCGCCACTTCCCATGGATCCTGCCTAAGGATGCGCAGACCGCGCGAGAAATCCACGGCTCTTTTAAGATACCCGTCCGTTTCATCCACCGTATCATAGAACCGCGCATAATCGGTAAAGAGATCGAAATACGCCGCCCACGGCATTTGCAGTTCCTTTTCGGAACACGAAAAATCAAAATAGCCGTCCCCGAGTTCGGTGATCCTGACAAACTGCCCCATGGCGGCAACGCCGTAGGAACCGTCATCAAGCCGGCGCATCCGGAAACACTGCCCACTTAGCGCGATCTTTTCAAGATTGAACTCATCTACTCTAACTATGGCCATCCCTTCCCCCCACCTTTATCCAAGGCAACAGTATACCAAGGGAAAACCTTGTGCACAATATCCCATTCTCCATTTATACGCTGTCTTTTATTCCCACCGTTTTTCTGGTTTTAAAAAACAAGACTTGACATTGACGTTACGTAAGGGTTTATGCTATGTATGGCAGGAGATGAGCACATGGAATATACCGTTACAAAGCTGAGCCGCGCGGCAGGCATCAGCGCACGTACGCTGCGCTATTACCACAAAATCGGGCTGCTTGCACCCGCAAGGGTCAACGAATCGGGCTACCGTCTTTACGGGCCGGCACAGGTCGACCGCTTGCAGCAGATCCTGTTCTACCGGGAGCTTGGCTTCCCACTTACAACGATTGCCAGCATCCTGACAGATCCCGCGTTTGACAAAATACAGGCGCTGCACGTACACAGGACGCAGCTGACAAAAGAGCGCAACCGGTTGAGCACGCTGATACGCAACGTGGACAAAACCATTCAGGCAACGAAAGGAAATATTATCATGAGTGACAAGGAAAAATTCGAGGGTTTCAAACAAGACCTGATCAATGAGAACGAAAAGAAATACGGCAAGGAATCGCGCAGCCAATACGGCGACGATGCCATCAACCGATCCAACAAGAAAGTAAAGAACATGACTAAACAACAACACGAGGAAGCTACAATCCTATCCAAGACCCTCATGGAGAAACTGGCTCAAGCCAAAGCACAGGGCGATCCCAAAGGCCTACTCGCGCAGGAGGTTGCGGATCTGCATCGAAAGTGGCTTTGCTTCTATTGGCCGGAATATTCCAAACAGGCGCATGCCGCCCTCGCCCAAATGTACGTGGATGACGAGCGCTTCACCGCCTATTACGACAAGGAATCGCCGGGCACCGCCAAATTTTTGCGTGACGCACTATTGGTCTATACCGGCCTGGACGGATAGGCGACACCGATGGCGTCCGCTACAACATCCAAAACCACTTCATATGAAAACGCGGAAAAGAGGTCGTCCTCTTTTTCCGCGTTTCTCTGATGCGGGCGGTTATTTGCTCACAAAGGTGGTGCAGCATGTACCTTCACTGGTCCTGGCTCTCCCATCACCCATCGGGTTCACCACGATGGATTTTGCATGACATTTTCCGTTTTTGTAATACAAGCAATTGTCAACGTTGCATTTCACTTTCATGTTGGCCGCTTCCATATCCATCACCTGCCTTTGTATTATAATTCCTCATTAGGTATGGAATCATACATGGGCGGTTATGTGCAGGGGCGCGTTTCCTTTTGTATGCGGATATTTTTTCCCGACGGCGGACAAGCTACGCCGGAGGTGCATCGCATGAACCAAAACGCCGAACTTCTAAACTTCGTTTACCAGAATGCCCAGATGGGCGTCATCACCATCTCCCAACTGTTGGATGTCGTCAAGGATGCCCGGATGAAAGAACAGCTTTTGTCGCAGCGCAACGAATACGAGAAAATTCACGACGCGGCAGGTAAACTCCTCAATCAAAACGGGTTTGACGAAAAAGGCATCGGAGCGTTTAACAAGATCAAAACCTACCTGATGATCAACCTTCAGACCATGGCGGATAAATCCAATTCGCACATCGCGGAAATGATGCTTTTGGGCAGCACGATGGGGATCATCCAGGCAACGCGCAACATCAAAAAATACCGGGACGATGCAGAACAGAATATACTCGATCTAATGGAGGATCTCCTGCATTTTGAGGAGAATAACTTCCAAAAGCTTGAAGTGTTCCTCTGAGCGCCATGCAAATGGGTCGGGACATCACCGGGTATTTTACGCAGGTCTTCTATGAACCCGCCGCATTGGACTATCCGTTGGGCAAAGATCTGAACGCGCGTTTTTCTCATCTTGATTGGATACCCATACAAAGCCACAACAACATCCCCGCCCTGCGCCAAAACCCGAACAAATCGTTTCCCGGCATGAAGCGGTACTTGATCATAGGCATACGCAAAAGCCTACGGTACACCGAAAACCACAAGGTTTCGGATTACATTGTACCCTACACATCGTCGGGGTGTAGCGCCATGTGCCTGTACTGCTATCTCGTTTGCCACTACAACAAATGCGCCTATCTTAGGTTGTTCGTCAACCGCGAAGCTATGATGCAAAAACTGATCAAAACCGCCAAAGAAGCGGATCAGGATTTAGTCTTTGAGATTGGCAGCAACAGCGATCTCGTGCTGGAAAACACGATTACCAACAACCTCGTATGGACCATTGAACAATTCGCCAAACATGAGCGAGGCACAATCACCTTCCCCACCAAATTCGACATGGTACAACCGCTGCTCTCCCTCGATCACCGTAGACGCGTCATCGCACGCATGAGCGTAAATCCGCGGGAGGTTATAGAGCGCATAGAGTTTGGCACATCCGCTTTGAATAAGCGCATCCACGCCGTCAACACTCTGTGCGACGCAGGATACCGGGTGGGCATCCTCATCGCGCCCGTCGTACTGCTTGATAATTACCAATCCATGTACAAACGTCTGATCGAACAACTCGCCGACGAGCTAACTCAAAGGACGCAAAAACAAATCCGCATTGAAATCATCTTCATGACTTATAGCTACGTCCATCGAGTCATCAACCGCGAGGCGTTCCCTAGCGCCGTGGATCTTTACAACACCGATCTGATGACCGGCCGTGGCTATGGCCGGTATTGTTACCGGCAGGATGCTCGGCACGAAGCGGAACAGTTCTTACGCGCCCAGCTTGGGCAGGCCCTTCCAAACGTCCCCATCCTCTATGTTGTCTAATCAGATTTTTCGATCTATATCCCCTTTCCGTGCAAATTCTCGCTCTATGCAAGGACGCAACAACGGTTTAAATCAGTGCTTTTTTATTTCTCAATATGGAATATACAATTGTTTGGTATATCCATATTATATAAAAAATGGAATCGTGCAAAGGGGATGCATTCATTGGTAATAGGGGTCATCTCATCATACGAGCCGTATTGACCGTCGTGGCGACAGGTGCAATCTTGGCGCATATCGGCAAGGAAAAGAAAAATACCAAGCCCAATCAGGTTAGACTGACCTGCCTGATTTTTTGGATAGGGATGGTCTGCGGCGGACTTTTCTTGGGCACGTTCATCCTGCTAGTATTCTCCAACGAAACCGCCGGATTGAAGTGGCTGGGCGGCGCCATATTCGATTTGTTCGCAGCAATGGGAGCTATACCCTGTCCGCCTACATAAATACTCGAATCAACTTCGACAAAACAGGCTTTCGGTACAGAAAATCGTGGGGCAAGGTCCATGCGTTTTTATACGAGGATATTAAGCGGATTAAAGTAAAAATATCCGCTGGCGCGTTCGAAACTGATATGACAGCATATATTTTATATACCAATAAAATAAATATACGCATCGATCCCCTGCTGATCGGGGAATCGGAATTCATCAAAGCAGTCCATATCGCGTTTCACAGACAGCCGTAGCCGCTACAGCAAGCCATGCGCTTGATAGCAAATGACTATGGCTTCAAAGCCGCATAGCATGATCTTTTGTGCACAATATTTATGATTGAAAAAACGCCGAAACCCTTTTATCTCGGCGCTTTTCTGCATACAGAATGGGAGGATCTAGCACACTTGGGATCATGAAGCTTCCGCAATCGGGCGGTTGGAACCGAAATTGAGCACTGCCCGTGGCAGAGCAAGCGAATCGGAGGTTCTCAAAGCATGCGATAAAGGCGCGTGAATGGCGAAGCCTGGACCCATGTCTTTTAGAGAGGTTTCGCTAGATAACGAACACAGCATGCACACAAGTCCACTGTGCCCGAAGTGTTTTCTCGGGGACCACGCGCAAGCCATTGCACCACCCTCGTCCCAAACCGCGACAAGGTGGTCCAAAGGGTTCCAAAAGCCTCCTTTGCATACCATACTTTGGCGGCGGGTGATCATGGATCGGGATCAGATCAAAGGCGTTTCCTCTTGATATCCGGATTCGATGTTTCCCTGTTCCACCTCCGCTTGGTATCCGGATTCGATGTTTTGCTGTTCGACCTCCTCCGGTTGCGTTGCCGAAGCCACCGCGCTCTGTAGCACCTTGTTCACGTCGTACATGGAAGATAAGATCAGCCAATTCTGCGAAAAAAAGCGATTGACGGTCCAGTAGCTCACACCACCCAGATCGTATTCATCCACCAGCCGCAACCGCGCCCATATGCTGCGCGCGTCGTCGAACCATACCTCATGGCGCGCGCCCCCGTCGTCCACATAGTGGAAGTACGGTGCCTGCGACAGCGTATTGTACCGTATCGCCGCCCCCTCTTTAAGAGCAAGATTCACCGCGCCTGTGTTGGACAGCGTACGCGCGGCAGAACCTCTGACAAAGGGTAGCGTCCAGTCGTAGCCGTAGTTGGGCATGCCCATTAAAATCTTTTCGCTGGGCATGGCGCCAACGGCGTAGTTCAAAACGCGGCGCACTTGGTTGGTGGGAGCCACTGCCATCGCCGGCCCGTATGTGTAGCCCCATTCGTAGGTCATCAGTATCACGAGGTCGGCCACATCACCATGCACGGGATAATGATGCGCCTGGTATAATAGGCCGCGCTGGTTTTCACTTGTCTTGGGCGCCAGCGAGGTGGTCACAATAAACCCAAGCGGGCGCAGCGTATCCACGCTCTTTTCTATAAACGCATCGTACGCGCCGCCGTCCTCGGGATATATGTACTCAAAATCGATGTTTAGCCCATAGTAGTTCTTCTTTTGCAATGTAGCCACAACGTTGTCAAGCAACGCATCACGCACACCGGTATCCGTTAGTATCGTATGCGCGAGTTCGCTTGAAAAACCGGCGCCCTCCTCCATGTTTGTGATCACCATCATGGGTGCGACGTTGGCGGCACGAGCCTGCTCGATCAGCGCCGTATCGTCCAGTGTGGACAACGAGCCGTCCGCTTTGGCCATGTAGGCGAATATGCTCAGATACGTCAAATACGGAAGCGTTTGGCGCAAAACGTCCGCGCTGATGTTGGGATAGGCATATCCGTTCACGTCGATGGATCCGTCCTTGACCGAAGGCACAGGCACGTTGATCTCCTGCCCCACCTCAAGTCGGTTTGGGTCGGTCAATTGCGGGTTGGCAGCTTGCAATTCTGCGAGCAGCACCCCGTACGCCCTTGCGATGGCGTACAGCGACTGTCCCCGCGTTACATAGTGCGGGATGGTATCCGTCATCAATACCAGCGTTTGCCCTGCCACCAACTGATCGGGATTTTCAAGCCCGTTGTCCTCGATGACGGTCTCGGGATCCATGCCATAAAGCTGCGCTATATCGTATACGCTTTCATTCGGCCTGACAACATAAACAATCAATGAAGCACCCTCCTTTTTATCGAACCATGGTTCATATATATGTGGAACCAACAAAAGAAATCCCTTGCCCTGCATCCCCATAACAGGCCGGGAAGGCACCGGTATCCGGCGCCTTCCTCTTGTGTTGATTCCATCGGTTATTCGGTTGTCTTAGTTCAAAACTCTTTTACCGCGGCTGATCGTAGGGCAGCATAACAGGATACATCTTCTTGCTTTCCAGATAATCGGATACAATCTCTAGCGCCTCGCCGAAGCGTTGAAAGTGCACGACCTCGCGCTCGCGCAAAAACCGCAATGGATCGATTACATCCGGATCGTCGGACAGGTTGATCAACCATTCGTATGTAGCCCTTGCCTTCTGCTCCGCCGCCATATCCTCGGTCAAATCCGCGATGGGATCGCCCTTGGATTGCAGTGCGTCCGCGGAAAATGCCATCCCGGATGCACCCAGCGGGAATATGGCCTTATCGTGGTCGGCATAATAGCCCTCCATGCCCGCGGCTTTGATTTGATCGATGCTTGCGTTTTTGATCAATTGGCGTACGATGGTGCCGATCATTTCCAGATGCGCAAGCTCCTCCGTGCCGATGTCGTTTAGAAGCGCGCGCGCCTGTGGCGTTACCATGGAAAACCGCTGGCTCAGATACCGTATGGAAGCGCCAAGTTCACCGTCCGGCCCACCGTACTGTGTAATGACGACTTTTGCCAGCTTGGGATTCGGATTTTTGATTTTAACGGGATACTCAAGCTTTTTTTCATAAACCCACATATGCTAACACTCCTCTCTGGGCAGATTGAAATTGAATGTGTACTGCCACGGCCACGGATCGCATACCCACTGCCACGGATATGGGCTCATGGACCGATACGACACCAAAGGTCCGCACATCTGCTCATATTGCTTGCGCAAACCGTTGGCCTGCGTCAAAATATCGTTGTACTTGTCAAGCGCTTCCCGGTCATCCGGGTGCGTATCCAAAAACAAGGCAAGGTCAACGGCAATAAAATCCAGCGCCGTCAACTTCCGTAAAATCTCGTCGTGGTTCATGTTAATACCTCCTCCCCCCCACCCTGGGCATGCAACTGACCTCTTGCTCGATGTTGGCAAAATCGCGTTTGCGATAGGGGCTAAACAGCTCTGGAAATGCCGTTCCTCTGATTAATGAATCAAGCGGCGACATGATGCCGCAGTATTTTTGATAGGGAACATAGGCTGCGGCAAGCTGCACGTTTTTGATCTCAGTTTGCTGAGGAATACAGTGCCTGTTTTGTCTTTGCACGTTCTTCTCCTTCCTTTCCTGGGACTGATATACCACATACTATGCAGACGGCTTCAAATCGCCATTGCCTTTGAAAATACGCGCCTGTTCCCGCATCTCCACGGTGAAACGATGTTGGTACAATCCGTTAAGCCGTTCACACATGCTCTATCCGTTCCATCGTTAACTTTTAATAGCAAATGTGGTAAAATAATTTAGATAGAATTATCGGGAGGGAACGCTATGAAAATCTGTTGGGCCACGATACGCGTTGCTGATATGGATGCGTCGCTGAAGTTCTACCATGAAGTATTGGGGCTGCCCGTCGATATGAGACATCAGGGGCCGGGCGCAGACATTGTGATGCTCGGAGAAAGCGACCAGCCCAAGATCGAGCTGCTCAAAACTCCGAACCAGCCGCAAACAAATGCAGGCACCACACTGTCCATCGGGTTTGAAGTCGATTCATTGGACAACACACTGCAAATGCTTAAGGATAAAGGGGTTGCCATCGCAAGCGATCCGGTTTCCCCAAACCCGTTCACCAGTTTTTTCTTCGTAAACGATCCGGATGGGGTAAGCGTTCAGTTTGTTGAACAAAAACATCTGTAGGGAAACCCGCAACACAGAAAACCGAGGGACGCTCTGTCCATCGGTTTTTTTTGCCGATACGGAAGATACAACGAGATATCTCCCCGCCGTGTGCCGAATGTTGACAAGCCCATTCACCAGTGGAATAATCAAATTGAAAGGATTGTGATGTTTATGGAAGCATACAGAATCAATAAAATTGAAGACGGATTTTGGAGTATCGACGACAAACATGTCCGCTGCTTCTTACTCAAAGGCGAAAAGCGTTCCCTTTTAATCGACACGGGTTTCGGTACGGGAGATTTGAAAAAGATTGTGCAGGAACTCGTTGGAGAGGTGCCCATGCTGGCTATTACCCACGCCGACGGCGACCACATCGGCTGCAACAAGAATTTCGGCACCACACACATGCACCCGTCCGAATACGCAAACTACCACGGAGGCTTGTGTAAAGGGTTGCCCACCGTGCCACTGTGGGAAGGCGACGTGATCGATTTGGGTGGCCGGCTGCTTGAAATCGTTTTAATTCCGGGACATACGCCGGGCAGCATCGCATTTTTGGATCGGGAAAACCGCTTCTTAATCGGCGGGGACAGCATCCAAAATGGCGCGATCTTCATGTTCGGCCCCGCGCGCGACATGCCCGCCTACCTTACGAGCATGCAAAAACTGCTGTCCATGAAAGACCTGTTCGACACTGTCTATGCCTCACACGCTGATTTGAGCGTTGATTCAAATCTTTTATCCGCGCTCGCCCAAGGCGCACAAGAGGTATTGGCCGGAACCATCACCGGGACAGAGCCGGACAAATCGCACCGCAACTACGGCAAATGCCTGCTCTATCAAGCCGGGCCGGTAAGCTTCTGGTATTAACGCCAAGCCTGCCGCTCGTGTTTGACACGGTACCCACCAAAGTTTCCCACATCCGAACAATCAAAAAGGGCTGCCCAATAGGGCAGCCCTTTTTATGCCGGATAAATTTTTCCGCGTCCTATTTCTTCGCTTTGCCTTCCCCTTTGGCTTCCATTCGCTGCAGCAGCATGCGGGCGGCCAGTCGGTTGGCGTTGGCACGCAGTGCCAGGCGCAGAATCATTTCGTGCAAATCTCCATCGTCCAAGTCACGTTCGGGCATGCATTTTGCGACCTCTGCCAACATCTCATCCTGCACGCGTCCGAATTCCTCAAACGCCTTTTCATGGTCTTGCGTTTGGCAAAAATTCAACATCTGTTCCACCTGACTGGCAGGAAAAACCTGTTTGAATGCGCACACCATCAACAACGCCGCGATGTGGCTCTTCCCATATTTCTTTTTATGCGGCCTTGGGATCAGCCCCGCTTTGACATTGTTGCTCAGGATTGCAGGCGTTGCAAGCTTTTCACTCTGTGCCGACTGGAACAGCTCCAGATGCTTTTGAACATACGTGACAACCTGATCCATATACAAATCCAAATCCGGCAGTTCCGACCATGTCGCCGTCCTATATTCGGACAGCCTCTTCCCGATGTCCTGCAGGTTTTCCTTCATCGCATGCGCCCCTTTTAATGAATAATTTTTATTCTATCATACCAAAACCCTACCGTCAATTAGCATATTATTTATTGCTTGACACGATAATTATAAACGTATATTATGTTCTTATAATCCACAAAAATGAGGTGTGTGCTGTGCGCATACAGGGCATTGAGATCTGGGGCGATTCTTTGTTTCGCGGCGTGTTGTTCGACGGCAGGCGTGGCCGGCATTTTATCTCCCCCAAAAACGCCGTTTCTATGGCGCAGACGGACATCGGCCTGCCCGTTAAAAACCATGCACGCATGGGTAACACCGTGCTCAAAGGCTATCAGAACATACAGAAAGAGGACCCCGTTTGCATGAAGAACAGGCTGGTTCTTTTGGAGTTCGGCGGCAACGACTGTGATTTCGATTGGAGCGAAGTTGCGAAGAATCCGTACAGGGGCCACACCTGCCATGTACCGCCCGATCTTTACCGCAAAACGCTTTCGGACATGATTGTTTTGATTAAACAAGCGGGGGGCATCCCCGTATTGACCACGCTTCCGCCGTTGGATGCGCAAAAATACTTTGGGTGGATCACACGGACAAACGACGCGGATAGCATTCTCGAATTTCTTGGCGACGTGCAACAGATTTACCGTTGGCAGGAGTTCTACAGCCTGATGAATCAACAAACAGCGCGTGATTACGGCCTTGCTTGCCTGCCCCTGCGTGAATCCATTCTATCCAAAGGGCCGCAAGGCACTTGGATGTGCGAGGACGGTATCCACCCCAACCAACGTTGTCAACATTGGATCTATGAGATGTTCATGCGCCAATGGAACCTTGCCATAGCCGCAGCTATGTAAAGCAAAACGGCCTGTATACAGGCCGTTTTTTTATGTGTTCTATTCCAATTCGAACTGCCCGGTGTACAATTGATAATACCGTCCCTTTTGTTTCAACAGGTCGTCGTGATCGCCCCGTTCACTGATTTGGCCGTTTTCAATGACCAATATCGCGTTTGCGTTGCGCACCGTGGACAACCTGTGTGCGATAACAAACGTGGTCCGCCCCTCCATAAGCTTATCCATGCCTTTTTCAATCAGACGCTCGGTGCGCGTATCAATCGAGCTGGTCGCTTCGTCGAGAATCAATATCGGCGGATCTGTCACCGCCGCGCGCGCGATGCTCAAAAGCTGCCTTTGGCCTTGGCTGAGATTAGCCCCGTCCCGCTCAAGCACGGTCTGGTATCCCAGCGGCAGATGATGTATAAAATCATCCGCGCTGGCCATCTTGGCCGCCTCGATACATTCCTCATCCGTCGCCTCCGGCCTGCCATAGCGAATGTTGTCCATCACTGTGCCTATAAACAGGTGCACGTCCTGGGACACCATGCCCAGCGCACCGCGTAAACTGTCCTTCTTGATGTGCATGATGTCGATGCCGTCGATGGTAATGCGCCCTTGCTCGATATCGTAGAAGCGGTTAATCAGATTGGTGACGGTTGTCTTGCCTGCACCCGTCGATCCGACAAGCGCGATCTTCTGCCCCGGCTTGGCATAGAGCGATACGTTCTTCAATACGGGTTTTCCGGGCACATACGCGAATGTGACGTTGTCAAACCGTACGTCCCCTTTGATGTCGCCAAGCTCTACGGCGTCCGGCGCATCGGCCGCTTCGGACACTTCATCCATGATTTCGAACATGCGCTCCGCCCCGGCCAACGCGCTTTGGATGATGTTCGCCTCATTGGATATACCGCTTATCGGCCGGGAGAACTGGCGGACATACTGCAAAAACGCGCCCAGGCCGCCAATGTCCAGCAGGCCCGATATAGCCAGCGCGCCACCCACCGCGGAGGACAACGCATAGTTCATCGTATTGATGTTGGCCATCAACGGCATCATCATGCCGGAGAACATCTGGGCCTTTGTCGCGTTCTGTCTGTGCTGCTCGTTCAGCGCTTTAAAGTGTGCTTGCGCCTGACGTTCGCGGCAGAACAGTTTGACCTCCCGCTGCCCTTCCATGATCTCTTCGATATATCCGTTGACGGCGCCGAGCGTGCGCTGTTGGGCACTGAAATACGTGCGGCTGCGTTTGATCACCCAGCGCGCGACAACGAGCATCAACGGCATGATAACGACTGTTATCAGCGTTAACACCGGGCTGATGAACACCATCATAGACAGCGTGCCAGCAACCGTAATAATACTGGAAATCAGCTGTGTTACAGCGCTGTTTAAAGAGTTGGATACGTTATCCATATCGTTGGTAAACCGGCTCATCAGCTCTCCATGTGTGTGCGTATCGAAGAACTTGAGCGGCAGCGTTTGTATGTGGTTAAACAGATCAGTGCGCATGGCGCCCACCGTTCTTTGGGATACGCCCACCATCACCCTGTTGCGCCAATAGGTGGACACAACACCTGCGATGTAGATCAGCGCCAACACCAACAGCATGGACACCAGGCCGGATAAATCCCCTGGTATAATGTAGTCGTTGATAATCGGCCGAATGAAATAACTGCCCAAAAGCGAGGAGGCTGTGCCTATCAACACGAGGAAGAACACAAGGATCAATGATATCCTGCTCTTGCCAAGATACATCCAAAGCCTGCCCAACGTTCCCTTCATATTTTTTGGCTTGGCAAAGGAGCGTATGCCGCCCGGTATTCTACCCCCCCTGTGCCCGATGGGCATGATGGTGGGTTGTTTTTCGTTTTGCGCCATTAGTTCTTCACCTCTTCCTGCTGGGAATCATTGATTTCTTTGTATATATTGTTGCTGCGCAAAAGCGTGTCGTGGTCGCCAATGCCCGCGATGCGCCCCTTATCCAGAACGATGATCGTGTCCGCCTCGCGCACCGAACTGATCTTCTGCGCAATGATGAACGTGGTGGTATCTTTAAGGGATGTATGGAACGCCTCTTTAATCCTTGCTTCGGTGGCAGAATCGACCGCGCTTGTGCTGTCGTCCAGTATCAATATCCTGGGCTTTTTGGCCATCGCCCGCGCGATGCACAGGCGTTGCCTCTGTCCGCCAGATAGGTTGACGCCGCCCTGCCCAAGCACGGTATCGTAACCCTGTTCCATATCCATAATAAAGCCGTGGGCCTGTGCCGCTTTGGCCGCCTGCTCAATTTCATCCATCGATGCGTCCGGCCCGCCCCATTGAATGTTTTCTTTGATTGATCCTGAAAACAGCGTGTTCCGCTGCATCACCATCCCGATGCCCTCTCTGAGGTTTTCAAGCGTGTATTCTCTGACATCGTGTCCGTCAATGAGCACCCGTCCGCTGTCAGCATCGTATAGCCGGGCGATCAGCGACACCAGTGATGTTTTGCCCGAACCGGTGGATCCGACAATGGCCAACACCTGCCCCGCTTGCGCTGTGAAACTGATATCGCTGAGCACCGCATCTTCCGCGCCCTTATTGTAGGAAAAGCCAACATGCTCAAATTCCACGCGCCCGTGCCTTACATGAAGGCCCTCATTGGGTCCGTCGATGATATCCACCTTCGTGTCCATCACTTCTAAAATGCGTTTGGTGGACGCACGTGAACGGGAAAAGATCATAAACATGCGGGACAATCCCATCAGCGCCATGAGTATCTGCGTCATGTAGCTGATAAAGGACATGAGCTCTCCTGTGAACATCTGTCCCTGTCCGATCAGATTGCCACCGAACCACATGACAAGCACAATGGTGAAGTTCATCAGAAGCATCATTACGGGCATGGTGAGTATCACGACGTTCATGGCATGTATAGAAGCCCCGATCAAATTGTCGTTGGCCGCGGTGAACTTGCGCTTTTCCGTCTTTTGTGTCACAAAGGATTTGACCACCCGAACGTTGGTCAGATTTTCCTGCACGTCCTCGTTGAGCTTATCGAGATCGCCCTGCATCTTGGTAAACAAAGGTAGACCTTTGCCTATGATGAAGATGAGCGTAACGGTCAAAACAGGCATGGCAACAATCAACAGCAGCGCCAGCTTTGCATTGAGCGTAAACGCCAAAATCGTCGCCATAATCAGCGTAAGCGGCGCCCGTATCAACATGCGCATCACGATCATCGCCGTTTGCTGGATGGTGTTAACGTCGTTGGTCAGCCTCGTTACCAAAGAAGCGGACCCGAATTTGTCGATGTTGGCAAAGCTGAATTCCTGAATTTTGGAAAACAAATCCAGCCGAAGTTCCGCGCCCATGCCCTGGCTGGCTATGGACGAGAAATACACGCTGCCAAAGTTGGTGGCAAGCGCCACAAGCGCAAGCCCCACCATCCACAGGCCGGTGCGCACGATGTATGCGATGTTTTGCCCGTTTATGCCGATGTCAACAATTTTGGACATCAACACCGGCTGGACGATCTCGGCCAGTACGTCGATGATCAGCAAGGCCGGCCCTGCCATGGCTGCAAACCTGTACTTTTTGAAATAGACAAAAAATCTCTTCATAAACTGCTCCCCATAACAATCCATTTATAATCCGATATCAACCGCATAGGTTTTCGCTGAGCTTTTGAAATATTGCGGTCAAGCTTCGCATCTCGTTTTCATCGAAACCCGCGTACATCCGCTCAAAAACCAGATCAATCTGTTTTCGGCACGCGTTGGCTGTCTCTTTGCCAAACTCCGTCAACTCGATGCGGTTTCGTCGAAGATCCTTTTGATCCGGCGTCTTTGAAACAAATCCGGCCTTGAGAAGCCGCCGGATAGAAACGGCCACGGTGGCCTGGCTAATGTCCAGGCGCTTGGATATATCCTTTTGCGTGCAGCCTCCCGCGTTCAAAAGCGTAAACAGGATGGGCGGCTGTCCATGGTAAAGCCCGTTTCGGGATAATATAGCCCGCATGCTGCGACGATAGCAGTGGTTCATCCGCCGAAACTCCTTCTCCAACAATGCCAGTTCCCCGTTCATTGCGCATCCCTCCCAATTAATTAGCCGATTAATTATTAGTCGGTTAAGTATATGTCTAAAATATGAACAAGTCAATCAATATTGGATTTAATTTTCAAAGCATTTCCGATATCAAAAGTGGAAAAGAGCATTCGCTTCATAGAAAGGCTTTTTAATGCAACAAATGATTTGTGCGCCATCGTGAAAACCGAATAGGCTTATTGAGTGTGCTGTACCATTTACCATAATTGTACATTTTGCGTAATATATTTATACGCATATTTTCATATAAATGTTTTAAATTGATTATGTCCATTATGTCAAACTCTTTCTATCGGCTCCATACGGTTGTGCCAAAGGCATCTTTCGCCCTTCGCCATCGGAAAGCAACGACGTTTACAAACATCGTTTGCTTAGTTCATTCTGCCGATTGAAAGCACACATCCATAAAACAAAAAACACGGTTTTGACACAGCTTCACATGTATAATATAACAAAGGACACAAGGGGGGATTTTATGAAATCAAAAAGGAACGGGGCACAGACCGTCAGAACCATCGTGCAGATCTCCGTTTTCGCACTGGTTCTGCTCATTGTTTTGGGCAAAACACTGGCGGAAAGCGGTATCGCGCTGCCGTTTGCACCCGACGTATCGCTGCATGCGATATGCCCGTTCGGCGGCGTGGCCACGCTGTACACCTTTGCAACAACGGGCACGTTTATCCAGAAGATACACAGCTCTTCGTTCATATTGATGGGATTAGGCGTCGTCGTCGCCCTTTTATTCGGCACGATCTTTTGCGGCTACGTCTGTCCGTTCGGCTCGTTTCAAGAGTGGATCGGCAAGATCGGGAAAAAGTTGTTTCCCAAAAAGTACAACCGCTTTGTTCCCAAAAATCTCGACCGCGTCCTTCGGTATCTGCGCTACGTCGTGCTCGGCCTGATCGTCTACCAGAGCGCCGTCACCACCAAACTCATCTTTGAGTCCGTCGATCCGTACTACGCGTTGTTCCACTTGTTCACCGGCGAGGTTGCCATCACGGCATACATCGTGCTCATCACCATCGCAATCCTGTCGCTGTTTGTCGAGCGGCCCTGGTGCAAATACCTGTGCCCATACGGCGCGTTTTTGGGACTTTTTAACACGATTCGCATCTTCAAAATCCGTAGCAACAAGGATACCTGCATCGATTGCAAACAGTGCGACAACGTGTGCCCGATGAACATTGAGGTGTCAAAGCATACCGTGATACGCGATCCTCAATGCATCACGTGCCACAAATGCACCGATTCCAACATCTGTCCCGTCGCGGACACCATGAGCATTTCCATACGAAAGGACGGTGGCAGCCGTGAGGATTAAACCGCAGACGGCGATTGTGGTCACCATCGCCATTTTTGCAATTGGCATCGCGGTCACCTCCGCACTGGGCCTGTGGTCCACAAAGTCGAACAAGACACCCCGGCGTTACGCCCAAAACGAGGAATCCGCCGGATCGTACGATCCGGGTGACATCCGCGGCTCGTACACCTTTGACGAGATCAGCAATCTGTTCAACGTCCCCATAGAGGACCTGTGCGCCGCATTCTCGGTGGATGCGGACTTGGCGGATTCGTTCCGGTGCAAGGACCTTGAAAGCGTATTTGCCGGTTCATCATACGATATCGGCACCGGATCGGTTCGAATGTTCGTCGCCTTATATCAAAACCTGCCCTACGACCCGCCGGAGGAGATGTATCTGCCCGAAGCGGCGTCAGGCATTCTAAAAGAAAATTGCAGTCTTTCCCAGAATCAACTCAGCTACCTGGAAACCCATACCGTTTCCTTTCCCTGACGCACCGATTTTTAATTCAATGCCGGTATGATTGGTTCAATCCAAAGTTCCGGCTGTCGGTGCCGGGAAGCACCGGATTGGATTTCCCAACGTATTATATGTTGACCATGGTTCATGGCAAATAAGACGCTTGGGGGGATTTCATATGGGATTTTCGGGCGGAACAGGCTGTGACTGCCACAACAACATTCTACCTCTTATCATCTTTTTGTGTTGTTGCTGCAGAAGCAGTTGCATAATCCCGATCCTGATCCTGTTGTGTTGCTGCTGTGATCGCGACAGGCGCTGCGGGCCTGAAGGTCCGGCACGCGCGGGATATAGGCACTAAAGCGGCGCAAAAAACGGGGGCAAATGCCCCCGTTTTGCCGTGCAATTCACAGTACACCCCCAACGGCGTACCACGCATATGCGGGCGCGATGGGCTGGATATCCATGCCGCCGTCAAACGGTTTTTGCCATATATCTCACCGATCGGCCGCCCCGTCAATACATTGGTAGTAGCTCGATGCCTTTGGATTGGTGAAAGATATGGAATTGGATTTTGAAGATATCATTGCGCATATAAAAAACCACGCTTACAAATTGGTCGGCTCGGGATCGGGTCGAAGCGTATTCGATATGGGCAACGGCAACGTTGTCAAGTTTGCGCGAAACCGCAAAGGGTTGGCGCAAAATACGGTGGAATACCAGATTTCGCAAAGCAGCGAATCTCCCCTGTTCGCTAGGATCCACCGCGTATCCGAAGATTATATGCTGTTGATCATGGAAAAAGCGGACCGCATCCGCAGCATGACGGAGGTCCTCCGATATTTGCAGGTCAAAAACAGCTACGAGTTCTTTCATATTCAGGAATTGCTGGATATGGCGCGTGCCCACGGTCTGCTGCTCAATGATCTATACCGCACGGTCAACTGGGGACGGATCGGAGATCGATACGTTATCATCGATTACGGTTTTACGCGCATTGTCAAAAAGCGGTACTATACACCGTTTTGACCCGCGAAGCATAGGCATCGGGTACCGGTGCGGCGCGCTTTTGAACGCGCTTTTTTCGTTGCCATCATCACCGAAACAATAATAATCCATACGAAACATAGATCAATAACAGCGCCAGACCCTGTAACCGCATGGTCTTACCGTATATCATGATAGGAACCGTCAAAAGCAGCATGGGGATCAGCGAAAAACAAAGATCGGTGGTCAGCGAACCCAACGGTGGCATGGGCATCGGCGAAATCACCGAGGAAATGCCGACAACCACCGTTAGGTTCATGAAATTGGCGCCGATGATGTTGCCCAAAGACACCGCACCGTGGCCCTTGACAATGGACGAGATGGCGGTAACCAGCTCCGGCAGCGATGTGCCCAGTGCAATGAATGAAAGCGCGATGATGCGTTCGGGCACCTTGAGGTACTGCGCGATGCACATACCGTTGTTGATCAAAAGCTGCGATCCAACAAGGATGGCGGCGACGGCAGCACCGAACGCGAAAATATGCCACACAAAAGGCTTCTCCTTTGCCCGATCAACGCTAACCGGTGCTATACACGCGCCTTGGAAGGCACGGCTTGACCTCCGAATGCTACTGACGATGAACAGCGCAAACAGCGCAAGAAACAGCAATCCCACCGCGGGGTGAATCATGCCGAAGATTTCGCTTGCAATTAAAAACACGCCGCTGGCGGCGAAAAAATAGCCCGTCTCCCGCGATATCTCATGGCGGCTTACCACCGTAGGCGCCATGAGAAGCAGCAAACCCGCAATCAGCGTTGTGTTGCATGTGATCGATCCAATGGCGTTGCCGTAGGCGATGTCGGTGATGCCGTCAAGCGAAGCCAACGCGGACACCGTTACCTCCGGCAGCGTCGTGCCGATGCTGACGATGGTGGCACCGATGATCACTTCGGGTATACAAAACCGGCGCGCAAAATACACGGCTTCGTCCACGAAAACATCGCCGCCCTTGCACAACAGCACAAACCCACATAAAAAAAGCAGTACAACAACGGTCACACGATTTCTCCGTTTCTTGTTCACTCCGTTTTCCGGTTCGTAGTCTTGCCTGCATACCCCCCATCCGGGCCGCTGCGCCCGGTTTAAGCGTACGCAAAGGACAGCATATCACCGCATGCCCGTACGGTCAATTGGCAATGCTGCCCGGCCGGATCGTCGGTACGTCAACCGATATCCAACAGTTCATCGTAATTGTCACACATCATAGCCTTTAAGTCCTTTTCGCTCACACCCAAGTGGTACAGCGTTTGGGCAAACGTTCGCGTCATTTCGGGCGCGATTGTTTTGGTAGGTCGCCCGGTATCGCTGGATATGATGATGCGCCCGGCTCCCGCGCGCCGCATCGTTTCCACGTACAAGCCAATGTCGATGGGCTTGGGGATGGGATTGAGTGCGTTGCCCGCACAGAACCCAAGCGTAGCGCCTGATCCACCGAACATTCGGGCGGTGCAAAGAACGGATGAGTCATCACGATTCTCTTACATCCCATATCCTGCGCCGCCTCGATGACCATCAGCGCCTCCTGTGTCGAAAGATGCCCCGTTGCGATGATGGCGTTATGCTGCCTGACCAGTTCAAGGATATGGTATACTCCCTCCACCAGCTCACCGTTTTGATCCAGAACGAATATACCATCCATCGGATAGCTCCGCTTGCCGTCCCCCATGGCGCCGAACGCGCCCAAAAGGCCGGTCTCCTGATAGTGGGCCAGCGAATGGTACATCAGCATCCATACGATGACCGCACCCAGTTTCAGCGCCGCATCCACAGCCGCCGGGTTGATCCCGCCCGCCTGATGGTACAATGCCACGCCGCCAAATACACGGATGCCCCCACCTATCGTTGCGTGTGGTAAGCCCGCAACATCGTCGTATCCGCATGACATTTGAAAACGATGGCGCGCATGCCCGCTTGCATGCAAAACCGCGCCGTCTGCACATCGTCCGCAATGCGGTCGAACACATCCGGCCCGGTGTGGATGTGCAGATCGCACGCCCCTGTGATATCGATCATACCCATATAAATTCCCTGCGTATTTGTAGCAATGGCTTTCGTTTCCCCTTCCGTTGGCAAGCCTTTGCAGGCGCACAACCACGGAGGGAAAACACCGCCTTTATCCCCATCATAAACCACAATCGCCCATCCGCCAACACTTTGTACATCCATGCGTTCTGCTGTACCGTCCAAACAATACCCGGCACGCCGTTTTTTTCGATAACCGTTGGTATGAAATCTGCTTTTTCTTTTCACAATAAAATTGAAATATTCAACAGTTTTTCGTATAATACATATAAGACAACCTGCCATTTATGCGCGCACCCGTCTTCTGCGTATAAAACCACGGGATTCATAGAGATGGTAAGATGTCCAAATCCTTCGCCATTTTTATACCGGCATTGACTGTAATCGTGTGTATGTTGTTTATTGAACACTTCCGCAGAACCCGGTACGGATGCAGCGCAACAGATCGGGTATTGCATTTCTTTGCGTGGGCATCTCGTACTCCTGTTGGGGTTGGGGCTTTTGACATTGTACCATCCATAGCGCCGGGGTATACCAGTTTATCCCTCTGTGCGATGCAGAAATAGCCTTTCCCTCAAAGCAAAGAAGCCGTACGAAAATCAAAGGGTGAAGACAATGAAATATTCTTTTTCTGTTTCCGTTGTTGCTATTGGAATGTTCATGGGAATGTTGGGCTATTATGTAGCCGGTTTTTTCATGGATAACACGTCTGCCACCATCGCTGGCATCGCATTTGCGGTGGCGGTCATGTTGGGTGCAGCTATGTACCTGTACCAGAGCGAAAAGAGATACCGCGCGTTTGAAAAGAAATATGCGGACAGGTTGGTGGCAAAAATCAAAGCCAACTGCATACGGGATGGCGTTGTGCGCAAAGGTTGCGTGTACGCTCTTGAAGATACGCTGTGCGTTGTCTATGGCGGCAGCAATCCACCCGACAACCTCAAAGTGCCGTACATTGATGTCGAAATCGCCACGTCGGAAAACAACGAACTGCACATCGTCTGCTCGAACGGCAACAGCTTAACGTTCCAGTCCAAGGAGGCGGATAGAATGGCACAGCAGCTTGCGGTCAAAGCGGTGGACAAGCCATAGCACCGTACCGTTGTTCGCATACGTTCGCTGTCCCTGGGATTGACCGAGCAGCTCCATGATGCATTGACGCATGTTCACACCATAAGCATATCTGTTTTGGAACGTGCACCGCCAACCTTGACGCTCGATCCGCGAAGTAGACCGTAAGCCTACAATTGCTTTGTTTCAGTATGGGGTGAAACCATCGGAATGTTTGCACAAATCGCCGCTTGGCTTGTACTGTTCTTCGTTCTGCATGCTTTTGTTAGCGACCAGATACGCTTCGAAGCCTCAGCGTTTGGTGGCTTATTGTTTCTGGGCCTATTGGGCGTTGCAAAGCTCAATGCGCTGTTTATTGGATTTCAAAGCCCTGCGCTTTTTACCATCATCGCCGTCCTTGTCATGAGCGACGGCATTGTTAAATCCGGCGTTTTAACAGGCCTTGGCAAATGGATTGCGCGGCATATATACCGTCGCATCCATGATGCATACAAATTTTTCACGCATAAACCACATCAAAACAAGCGCCATCATCGCTCTTGTCGGCGGCGCGCTCGCCTCGCTGGCCATCGCGCTGGTGTGGCGATAGAATCGACAGAACTACAAAACCCAATTACAGGAGGAATTGTACATGGATTTTAAACAGGTATACACCAAAGGTCTCGCTCATTGTTCCTATGTCATAGGCGGCAAAGACGAATGCATCGTGGTGGATCCGGCACGGGATGTAGAACAGTACATCCACATCGCCGAATCGTTCAAAAAACCCATCGTGGCCATCCTTGAAACGCATCTGCACGCGGACTTCGTTTCGGGACATATGGATTTGGCAGAAAAGACCGGCGCCACCATCTATATAACCGCCAACGCCAAGGCGGAATACCCACATCACACCATGACCGACGGTGAAGAAATTGAAATCGGCTCATTGAAAATCAAAATGATTGACACCCCGGGACACACGCCGGATTGCTCGGTGTACATCGTATCCGATCTCGAGCGCGGAATCGAACCCGCGCTCGCCTTTACCGGCGACACGTTGATGATCGGCGATGCCGGCCGGCCGGACCTTTTTCCCGACATCAAAGAGGAATTGGCCACAAAGCTGTATCACAGCTTACGGCGGGTGGAACAGATCGGCGACAACGTGGAGGTGTATCCCGCCCACGGCGCCGGCTCGCTGTGCGGAAAGCTGCTCTCGTCAAAGCTGTCCTCCACCATCGGTACAGAAAGAATGCACAACGGCGCGCTCAACATCCATCCACAGGATGCGTTCGTGCGAAGTTTTTTGGAAAATATGCCAGAAGCGCCCGATCATTTTGCGCGGTGTTCGGACATCAACCGCAAAGGCCCGGCCACCATCGCATCGCTGCCAAACCCCGCGGCGCTTTCTCCCAAAGAGTTCTACGATCTGATGCCGAATTGCGCCGTGGTGGACACGCGCGACCAGCTTCCCTTTGGTGCCGCGCACGTACAGGGTGCGTACGGGTTGAGCCTTTTGGGCAACTTCGCTACGTTTGCCGGGTGGGTTCTGCCCCCTGACAAACCGCTGCTGTTAGTCGTTGAAAACGAAGCCGACCTAAAGGCAGCCTTAAAGGGGCTTTACTCTGTCGGTTTGGATCGCGTGATCGGCTACCTTAGCGGCGGCATGTCCGCCTGGGCAGCGGCGAGCTTTAGGACGGACCGGTTCGAGAGCATCAGCATCTGCGAACTGCACGACCGCTTTGAACAAAACGAGCTGTTGCTTGTGGACACGCGCCTTAAAAGTGAATTCGATGCCGGACATATCGAGGGCTCCGTGCACACAGCCGCGCCGGACGTGCGCAAGCGCTATGCCGAGTTCATCGGCGATAAGCCCGTGGCCTTTATCTGCAATACCGGCAACCGGTCGCTTTTGGCCGCGAGTCTGATGCAGAACCTCAGTTGCATGCATAACATCATCAACGTCATCGGCGGAACATCCGCCTGGATCAACATGGGCTTCCCCGCTGTATAAGGAGGAACCAAATGAACCTGTACCAATTCCTTTTCATTGATCCCTGGCCCTGGTGGTTGGGCGGCATCGTCATCGGCCTTATGGTGCCACTGTTATACTTTTTTCTCAACACGGCGTTAGGCGTATCCACGGGCTATGGCAATCTCGCTAAAATGCTCGTACCCAAAACCAAACTCAAATGGCTGAACTCCGACAATTTTCAAAACGTGTTCAACCAGCGGCTGCTATTTATGGTGGGCATGGTGTTGGGCGCGTTTGTATCCGCACGGTTGGCGGGCATTGTCTTGGCAACAACGTCCATGGGTGTCTTCACCGACAACCTATTCTGGCCGTTTGCCTACAAGGCGCTGTGGTTCGTAATGGGCGGGGTGATGCTCGGCTTGGGCGCGCGCATCGCAGGCGGATGCACCTCCGGCCACAGCATCCACGGCATCGCAAATCTCCATCCGTCCAGCGTAATCGCCACGGCGTTTTTCGTACTCTTCGGCATCGTTGCGGTGTATCTGGTCAGAACCTTTGTTTTTGGAGGTGCATGATGGGACGCAAGCTTGCATTTTTATTCTTTGGCGCGCTGTTTGGCTTTGCGCTAAGCCGCGTGGGCGCAGCGGACTATAACCTGATCTACCGTATGTTCACTGGGGAGGATCTAAAATTAGCCCTCGTCATGGGCTCCGCAATCGTAATCGGCGGCATCGGCATGAAATTTCTCGCGTTGTTTCACAACAAAACCTATAAGGGACAATCCATACGGATCAAGAAAAAACCCCTAAACAAAAACAATGTCTGGGGCGGCATGCTCTTCGGTATCGGCTGGGGCGTCGCGGGTGCCTGTCCCGGCACGGTTCTGGCGCAGGTTGGCGAAGGACAGCTGTTGGCCCTGTTCACATTGCTCGGACTGATCGCGGGCACCTACCTATACGCGCTAATCGTACAAAAAAAGCCAGGCGTCTGAGGCGCTTACCATGAAAATTCCGCCCCCTGCGCAGGGCATAACAAAGACGGTGGGATTTCCCGCCGTCTTTGTTTATGACATTGCGCCATTGAATATCCTCCACTATTTTTCTCAACCGCTATAGGCAATCCCTTTATCGATCCAATCCCACATAGGCGACGCGCTATGCATACACCACGGGTTTTAGAACCTCCTCGAAAGGTGTTGGCTCGGGATTGAAAATCGTTCTTCCCTGTACATCTTCGAGCGTGCAATGGACACCGCTTCCATATTGTTCCCGCCATTGGACGGCGGTTATCGTTCTTCCTCCGTTTACCACGAAGGGGCAGCGCCTTCTTTATTCCATATCGGGCGGAGGGTGGTATAGATTAGAACCTCCGGACACACAAACAGCGCCCGCTAAAATCTCGGACGCTGTGTTGAACCCATTGGTTTTCTATGTTATTTGCGCATCATACCCATGATGCCGCCTACGATAAGCACGGCAATGCTCGCCATAGTTAGGTACATGCCAAATCCCGCATACTGCATCAGCGCTGAAAAACTGGTGCCCAGGGAGCTGCCGGTGCCAACCAGAAGATACACAAAACCACCGATGGATAAAAGCGCGGAGATGATGGCCAGTCCCGGCTTTGTAAAAGCAAAGAGCAGCGCCAACACGCCTGCCACAAGAAAAGCCACCAATGGAATGAACGTTGCGCTGTAATACGAGGCCATGCCTGTACCAAAAGTCAATTCCATCAAGCTAATGCCCACGCCGTACGAACTGATCAAAGGCAAAAAATACCCGGCGATGGCGCACACCGCGCCTGCCAAGATAACCCATGTGGCAACGGTTATCCCGCCGCGGGCACGGGGTGGTGCATAAGCTGGTTGCGCGTTGTATGACGGTTGTGCGTTGTATGATGGTTGCGCGTTGTATGACGGCTGTGCATTGTATGACGGCTGTGCATTGTTAGAAGGCGGTGTGTAGGTTTGCTGCGTGTATTCGCCCTGTGCGCCGGCCTGTTGACCCGAATTTGCAGACGCATTGGATTCTGATGTTCCGGAAGCCGCTTCGCCATTGGGCTGGCTTTTTACAGGCGTTCCGCAGGAACCGCAAAACTTTACATTATCTGGAATCTGAGCTCCACAATTTTGACAAAACATACTAAATTCCTCCCAAATATTCCCCATTATTTTTAAAGTATCATATGCAAAAAGTCGCGTCAAGTGATTTGAGATTGAAATGGATAAAGAATACAGCATGTAAAGGAGAAATGGGAGCACATTTGATATTCATACACGAGAAAATAAGGCGTTCAATATCCATAAGCAAACAACGGCTCTGATACCCGTTCCCTTAAACGCCCTTAAAATACTGTTCAAGTGCATAGTTGATATTGAGAATCTTCATATATTCGTTGCTCTGCGCCGTATCACAGTAATAACCATAGGGATCTTCCATCACCTCGCCGCTGTTGAACACCAGCCGCACCAACACCGTTTTCTTCTCGTCGTTTTGCGTATAGGTCATGTCCACGTCTATGTTCAGGTGCTCGGGCAAATAACCGGTATCAATGCCGTTTAATACAATTTCCGTCAACGTAGAATCGTTTCGGGCCATTAAAACCAGCGCATCGTATACGCGTCTTTCCTCATCGTTCATCGCTTCTGGTTTGGGTGTAAAAAGACAGCTTGACAACACGCAAAGCAAACAGGCAAAAACCACTACCACTACCCTTTTCATCATCGTCCCCCCTGGCACATCCCGCCCAATTCGTACGGACAAATCTAATAATAAATATCTCTACAACAATATGGCCAATTAAACGGTTTCATTACAAAACAAATCCATTAAAAACGGATTGCGAACGGATGAATCTTAGAAATCAGCACAAACAGCCCTTTATCCCCGCCGTCAAATCCAACGGTTATGCCATCCGACACTTTTTCCGTTGACATATAAGCCCTAAATGCCGCCGCAAAAGGTCTCGCCACACGTTGGGAAAGCGTTGCCGTTCATACACGATTCACAACAATGTAAACTTTCCGCCTTACTCTTTGATCTTCACATTTTTTGGACAATGGCTGCGTATAGAATCCCTCAAAAGCGGGAAATCCGCAGGTTCTGCATAGACCTGACTGCGGTCTTACATTTCATTGCGATAGATGGTGTGTCGGCTCTTCTTGACCTTACTTGTCCGACATCCACAAGCCGAAGACATAGGTTCGGGAACAGCTCCCGTTGTCTATTCATATATTACCACAGCGAAGACGACTCGTATTCCACGTCTTTGACAACGTTTAGTTTATATTATATATTCTCTGTAATGCCACCTGACAGCACCCGGGATTTCTAGAACTTTCATGCCCAGCCATACAACTGCTATGAAGGAAGCATGTACCCATGGAACATAAAAAACACGAGCATAACCACAATCATACCCACAGCGTTTCGGACATAACGGGCGCACGGCTGTTCTTTGTTATCGTTTTGAATTTCATCATCACCGTCGCCCAGACCGCGGGCGGGTTGATCGCGGGCAGCTTGTCGCTGATCTCCGATGCTCTGCACAACTTCAGCGACGGGATATCCATCATCATAAGCTACCTTGCCATCCGAATATCCCAAAGGAACAACGATGCCAGGCGCACCTACGGCTATCGCAGGGCGTCGGTACTGGCGGCGCTGATCAACTCGGCTTTTCTGGTGGTGGTATCCGTACTTCTGTTTAAGGAAGCTTATCAACGGTTTGTACACCCCGCCAGCATCGACGGGATACTTGTCATTTGGGTTGCCATCATAGGGCTGATCGCCAACGCGCTAGGCGTCGCGCTGTTGCACAACAACGCCAAAGGGGATATGAACCTCCGCTCGAGCTACCTGCATCTTCTGAGCGATACGCTGTCCTCCGTGGCCGTGATCATCGGCGGCGTACTCATCCACTTTTTCAACACCTTCTGGGTCGATCCGCTACTGACCGTACTCATTGCGCTGTACGTTTTAAAACACAGTTACGGCATCATCAAAAAGGCATTTCAGATTCTCATGCAGGGCACACCGGACAATCTGGACATCAACGCCATCGTCGCGGATCTTGAGCAACTGGACGACATCGATAACGTCCACCATGTGCACGTGTGGAGCCTGGATGAGCGCAACCTCCATTTTGAGGCGCACGTGAACATCAAGGATATGCCGGTCAGCGAAACCGCTCCCCTTCTGGATGAGATCCGGCATAGATTATCGCACTACGGCATTGGTCATGTTACCATTCAGTTCGAATACCAATGCTGCAAAGACGTGGACGTGATCAACACGCAATAACCTCTTGGTCGCGTTACTTCTGTGCTGCTTGCCTTTGTTCGCATCGCCGATGAACGTTGCCCGTCCCTTGGGCACACCCTTCTTTTCCAAACTTTCTTCCAAAAAACCCGAATAACACATTGACAATTATCGATATGTTGCATATACTACGAGTGACACATCGAATTTTATCGATATGAGGTGATGGATTTGCGCAATCATCAACGGGATGCCAAGGTGTTCAAGGCTTTTTGCGATGAGAACAGGCTACGCATTCTCGAAATGCTGACAACCGGCGAAAAATGCGCCTGTATGCTGCTCGAGGAGCTTCACATCAGCCAGTCCACTCTGTCTCACCACATGAAGACCCTGTGCGAATCGGGCATCGTGGCAAGCCGACGGGATGGAAAATGGACGCACTATGCCATCAGCAAAACCGGCAGTGATTGTGCCAAAGCGTTGCTTCTGGAAATAACGGACACAAACACGGCCATGGACACCGTGACGTGCAACGGCATTGGTTGCAAATAACGGCGGACATACCCGGACATACTTCAATGGAAAGCAGGCACAATTATGCAGACACTTGGCGCCGTGTGGGCGTTTTTTCAAAATCAGATACTGGGCATGCAATGGCTCAACACCTTGGCGGGCAACATCGTCTCGCTTCTAGGTCTTCAAAAAGACAGCATGATGGGCGGTGCGCTTCAGTTTTTTCTGTACGATACGGTCAAGATTTTCATGCTTCTGTCAACGTTGATCTTCACCATTTCCTACATCCAGAGCCACTTCCCGCCCGAGCGGACAAAGCGCATTCTCAGCCGTTTCCGTGGCATCACCGCCAATATTTTGGCGGCGCTGTTGGGCACGGTCACGCCGTTTTGCTCCTGCTCGTCCATCCCGCTTTTCATCGGATTCACCGGCGCGGGTCTGCCGGTGGGGGTGACATTCTCGTTCCTGATCTCCTCCCCGCTGGTCGATTTGGGATCGCTGATCTTGTTGATGAGTATTTTTGGCGCAAAGGTCGCCATCGCTTATGTACTCATCGGCTTGGTGCTGGCGGTTGGGGGTGGTACGATGATTCAGAAGCTGCATATGGAACAATACGTCGAGGATTTCATCAAACAGTCGGGCGGTGTGGATTTGGATGCGCCGGATCTAACGCGCAAGGATCGGCTGATCTACGCCAAGGACCAGCTTGTCGCAACCGTTAAAAAGGTCGCACCATACATCATCATCGGCGTTTTCATCGGCGCGGTCATCCATAACGCCATTCCCCAGACCTGGGTCGAATCCATACTGGGCAGCAAAAACCCGTTCGCGGTGTTTTTGGCCACCATCGTGGGTGTGCCGATGTACGCGGATATCTTCGGTACCATCCCTGTGGCGGAGAGTCTTTTGCTCAAGGGCGCGGGGCTTGGCACCATCCTGTCCTTTATGATGGCGGTCACGGCGCTTAGCCTGCCCTCCATGGTCATGCTGCGAAAGGCCGTCAAACCCAAGCTGCTCGGCGTATTTGTCGCCATCGTAACGGTGGGCATCATGCTGATCGGGTATCTGTTCAACGCACTGCAATTCCTGTTCATATAGGAGGTCCATCATGTCAAAAAGTTGGTTTCCCGTCATCGATCTTAAGGCGTGTACTTCTTGTGGTGCGTGCATCGACTTTTGCACACACGGGGTATACGAAAAAACAAAGGCACCATACCCGGTTGTCGTTGAGCCGGATACATGCATTGACCATTGTCATGGCTGCGGCAACCTCTGCCCCACCGGCGCCATCACCTATGCAGACGAGGATACGATATGGACGCCTCTGCAGGGCAAAGCGCCGCAGTCTGCCGGTTGCGGTTGCGGTGAATCGCGTGCGTGCGGTAGCGAAACATGTGACTGTGGCGGCATGACGGACGAGGTGTCCTTCGGCTGCACATGCTGCGGCGAAACTACCGATGCGTCCGTGAAAAATATCGTGGTGGATTTTTTGTACCTCGACCTTGACACCTGCGGGCGATGCATGGGCGCCGATGCGGTACTGGACGCCGCAACCGATGATCTCAAGGACATATTGCGCCAATTGGGTTATACGCTCACCGTCAACAAGGTGAACATCCAAACAGCGGATATGGCCGAGCAATACCGGTTTGTTAGCTCGCCTACCATTCGCGTAAACGGCGCGGACATCTGCGCCGACGTTACCGAGAACGCCTGCCAAGACTGCGGGGACATCTGCGGCTGTGATACGACTTGCCGCGTGTTCACCTACGCGGGCAAACCGTACGACAGCCCGCCCAAGGCGATGATCATGGACGGCATCATGCGCGCCGTATACGCGTCAGCCGCGGTAAAGGATCAAACGCTATATGTATTGCCGGAAAACCTAAAGAGTTTTTTTGCGGGCGCTTTGGTACGCAACGAAAAATCGTGAATAGACCCGTACGGATTTTACATGTAAAATATAGGTAGTTGACGTCAATCTTGCACAAACCCATTACAATAAAGGAGAAAACAATCATGTCACAAAACGGTGAGAAACAGCAGAACACAACCAATGTGCAAAACGGCGCGGCAGTTTTGGTTTTGGGTTCGGGGTGCGCCAAGTGCAACGAACTGGAGAAAAACGTCAAAGCCGCGATGACCGAGCTTGGTATGGACGATATCGTCGATCATGTTACGGACTTTGCGAAAATCGCAGCGTACGGCGTGATGTCGACACCCGCGCTGGTGGTGGATGGAAAGGTGGTATCCACCGGCAAGGTACTCAAGACAAAGGACGCCGTGAAACTATTCAAGAAAATACGGGGTTAGATACAGCCTCCCTGAATACAAGCAGGAGTGTAACATACATGGAAAATATACCCAAGGTCGCATTTATATGCGTGCACAATTCCTGCCGCAGCCAGATCGCGCAAGCACTGGGCAAATTCAGATACGCCGATTCATTTGAAAGCTACTCTGCGGGCACGGAAACCAAACCGCGCATCAACCAGGACGCTGTCCGGCTGATAAAAAAACTGTACGGCATCGACATGGAAAAGACCCAACGCAGTAAGCTCCTCGACGAATTGCCGCCGGTGGACATTGTGATTACCATGGGCTGCAACGTCGAGTGCCCGTATCTGCCCAGCCAATACAGAGAGGATTGGGATTTGGACGATCCCTCCGGCCATGAGGATGCAGCCTTCCTTGAAACCATCGAAAGAATTGAGCACAAACTCAAATCGCTTGCGGAGAGAATCCGCAGCAACGCCATCGTTCTTCACAAGGAATGAATGAACACAATGTGGGGTATACGGCATGAAACTGATCGATATACTCAAAACACACGTCCTGTTTGTTTGCGTACACAATTCGGCGCGCAGCCAAATGGCAGAAGCATTTTTGAACGATCTCGGGGGAGAGCGTTTCTACGCCGAGAGCGCGGGTTTCGAGCCTGCGCCCATCAACCCCTATGTGATCCGAGCGATGGCGGAAGCCGGCTACGGCCTGTCCGGCAAAACGGCACACGACGTCTACGAATACTTCAAGCAGGAGCGGATGTACCATATCGTGGTCAAGGTATGCGATCTTAAAAACAGCCAGCGGTGCCCCATCTTTCCCATGACACGGGTGGTTCTAAATTGGCCGCTGCCCGATCCGTCGGAATTTACCGGCACGGACGATGCGATCATGGACAAAGTGCGCAATCTGCGCGATACGATACGCGCGCATGTCGTAAAATTTATTGAAGACTACAGCAATCAACCGCTGAGGTATTAGCATGCCGCGCGCTACCGTACTTTGCTTTGGACGGTTCCACATACATCGCGGGATTATTTCACATCATCGTTGCAATCATGCACACACAAAAATAGTGTGTATTTTTTTTGTAACCGGGCAAACTAAGGCCGCAAAAAGTGATGAAAGGAATGAACGCTATGAATATAATCGGCTGGATCATTCTGGGCGCGCTGGCCGGTTGGATCGCAAGCATGTTCACAGGCTACAACGCCGAAATGGGTGCAGGATGGAACATCTTCGTGGGCATCCTTGGCGGATTGGTCGCCGGATTGCTGTTCAACCTGTTCGGCGGTATCGGTATCACCGGCTTCAACCTGTGGAGCCTAATCGTAGCTACCGCAGGTTCCGTGCTGCTGTTGATGATCATCAACCTGTTTAGAAGAAAAGACAATCCCGAACCCATGTAACACACGAGAAAACAAAACAGATTCGGCATCGTGCAAACATGACTGCGAAAATCCCCTCCCTCGTGCATAGCATATATGGGAGGGGATTTTATGTATCTGCCAAATTTCCGCGCATACATCACCATGCAGGACATGGCGCGAACCTATCCGTACAACAACGAGACCGTTTTAACACTTCAAGTCACCAACCCCGAGGCTACCCTGCCGGACAACCGCAGGGCACAGCGGTTGATCAGCGCCAACATACACCTGCAGGTCAACCTATTTTGCCGTTATGTCGGCCAAACGCTGTACCGAAAAGCCATCGCGGACTACAAATTCGCGAAGCAAAACGGTTTCCCGTTCCACCCGTACCAAGCCGTTTTGAACTATACCGTTCCATACAACGGGCATTGCCATATGAGCGCCTATCGCGACCGGTACGAATTTACCGGCGGCGCGCACGGCCTCACGACGCGGTATTCCGATACGTGGGACCTGCAGACCGGCACACTGTTGCCGCTATCTTCGTTCTTTAATCCCGGCACCGATGTCCAGCATATCTTGACCGAACAAATCATTGTGCAGGCCGATGGGAACATGCAACAAAATCCATACCTCTATTTCAGCGATTATCACCAACTTATCGAACAGAACTTCGATGAAAACCATTACTATCTAACATCCGCCGGTGTCGCCATCTATTACCAGCAGTATGAGATCGCACCGTATGCGACGGGCATCGTGGTATTTATAATCCCCTACAGCACTCTGGGCTGGCAGCCCAACTGCTCAAACCCGACGTCGTACAGCTGATTTTTGGGTTTTCGTCCAAACACTTTACATCGTCCGGATAGCGGACGGGGTTGCCGATCTTCTTCACGGTTCGGTAAACGAGTGCTCCAAAGTAACACCACTCCCTTTATTCGATATACGGCAGTGGGGGAATACCATATCCTTTTGACCTTGGGCATTCCAAAGGGGCTACACCCCCCTTTATTCCACAATTGGGCGTGGGTGGGTATAGATAGTCTTGAAGGGGCATTTTAAGGAGAACATCCTTAGGTTGGCGATGACAACGCCTCGTCGCTTTCAATCATCGCGTTGATGTTTCGAATGTCAACATGGCCGTTGTTTTCCACCAGTTCCGCATACTTCCCAAATGGATCGTCCACGCAGTCTCCGGTATCCAACACCAGCCGCGTAACAACCGTCATGACCTGCCCGTCGCGAGAATCGGTATAGGTGACGGCAATGTCGATGTTCAGATGGGAAGGGTCAAACGCCTCGTCGACGCCGGTGATGCGTAAATGCGTGATGTGTGTTTGTGCGCTCTGCATTTTTCGCAACGCATCCAATACCCTCTGTTCCTGTTCGTTGAGCACTGTGTGTCCACTGGTGGAACTTTGCCCATTCGAAGCTGCGGTACAACCGCAAACCGCTATCAGCAACAGCGCACATACAAACACCAACCCTACCCTTTTCATACGTATCACCCTCCTACACTTTATCATGTCGCATGTTAGGCATTTGATTGGCATCCGGTTTTCACCGGCATCCACATACCCGATCCAAAAATCGATTACACCAGCCATACATACTATATATTTGTATTATAGTATACCATAAAATACGGTTTCTTTTCATTTTGTTTTCCTTTTCTTGTACGATTGGTTACAATATATGGGAACAGGCAATGCAAAAGGAGGAAGTCCATGATGGAGGTATGTCTGCCCGGAACCGGCGGGATGATCCCCAGACACGACCGGTATCTGAGCTGCTGCTATATGCTGCACAACAAAAGTGCGGTGCTAATCGACTGTGGCGAGGGTACGCAGATCGCGCTCGCACAAGCGCGTTGCCGGCTCAGCCGATTGGATCTTTTGCTGATCACGCATTTTCACGCTGATCATGTGGCGGGTCTGCCCGGCCTTCTTTTATCGCTGGGCAATTGCGGCAAATGCACACCGCTGACAATTGCCGGACCCATCGGCCTGACAAAAGTCGTATCCGCGCTTTTGACCATCGCCCCCGTGTTGCCCTACCCGCTGCATCCGGTCGAGCTTGACGTTAAACAACCCCAACAGCTGTCCCTGGGGGACATGCGCATCGACGCGCTTTTATTGAACCATAGCGTGCCCTGTCTTGCCTATCGCATCAGCGTGATACGCAAACCAATCTTTAATCCCAAAAAAGCGCAAAACCTCGCCGTTCCCATTTCGATGTACCGAACATTACATGCGGGGCAATGTCTAACGCTATCGGATGGACGACAGGTCACCACGGACATGGTCACCGACGGACTGCGCCTGCCGGTACGCATTTGCTATGCAACGGATACGCTGCCCGTACCCGGCCTGTTGCCCTTCGTCCAAGGCGCGGATCTTTTGATCTGTGAGGGTATGTACGGCGATGAAACGATGCGCTCCAAAGCGAACAAGCGCATGCACATGCTCTTTACCGACAGCGCCCGCTTGGCCAAATCCGCAAAGGTCAAGCAGCTGTGGCTTACCCATTACAGCCCCTCGCTCAACGATCCAAACGCGTATTTGCCCCTAATCCGCCAGATCTTTCCCCAAACCGACGCCGCGTTTGACGGCATACGCGCCACACTGTAACCGTATATTGATTCTATCCCTTTCAAAAGGAGGCGTATCCCTTTGGCACGGAAATCATTCAACGACAAATTGATGGCAAGCAAAGATCTGCCAAAAATCGTGGAAGTTTCGGATAACCGAACGATAGCGCGATACGGCGGAAACCGCATGCTTATTGCACCACCGCTGCTCTACGACGCCATCATGAAACGCGTGCCCTACGGCATGGTCATTACCACGGACGCCATACGGGATCATTTGGCCAAATCGTACGACGCAAACTTCGCCTGCCCGCTCACCGCCGGCATTTTCATCAACATCGTCGCGAACGCCAGCGAGGAGCGCGGCGCTGACAAAACGCCGTACTGGCGGACGTTGAAAAAGGGCGGTCTGCTCAACGAAAAATACCCCGGCGGCGCCGAACAGCAAAAAACCCTGCTGGAGATGGAAGGCCATTCTGTCCAACGCAAGGGCAAAAACTACATCGTAGCCGGCTACGAATCCAATCAGTACGAACTTTAGTCTTGGATTATACAGGCGCGTGCTCCTGTATTATCATTGCATTTTGAATCTTCTCGGCAAACGCCAATACGCCGTGCTCAATCCGGTCCGTCAGTGCATCCGGGTTGTCAAAATCTGGATTGTCCACCAGCGTTGCCTCTACGATGGAATCCACGCCTTTCCCTTCCGGCGACAATACGTAGATGCTTGGGAGGTTGTTTTGAAGGATCTGCCGGTATTGCTTTTGCATCCGTTTGTTGTTGGCGGCAAGCCAAACCTCAAATCGCATTTTTTCATGGACAAAGACGATGGCAATTTTCAGCTTTTTGTCTCTAAGCGCTTGCGGCGTACAGGAAAAATACGTCATATCCATATATCCATAGTATATCCCCGATACAACATAGCGGGGATATCGGTTCATGAGGTGCGTTCGAAGCCCCATGATAAAATCCATCAGGCCTCGATACGCCTTTTGAACATCGCCTTTTTGCATCTGCTTCTGATACTCGTTCATATACACCTGTAAGGATCTCATCTCAATCCTCCTTTTGGGATTCGTTTCACATCAGAGCGGTTTGACGGGCAAGTAGATATCCACCTGATGTTTCCCTTGCGGATGGGTCTTCGGATCGTTGTTATACACTTCGAAGCTCACGCCGTCATCAGGCTGAAATCCGCTGTTTGTAAGCCATTCCCCGTATAGGTAATTCCACGCATCGCCATATTCTTCGGCATCAATCTCAAAATGCCCGATGGCATACTTCCCGCTCGGTATCAGCATTTTTGAAATCTCGCCGCTTACCCTAGTATCCTCCGGGACGGTCAGGCATACGCTGGTCCTTTGCTTTTCCTCCGGCGTAATTTCAGGGTTGTCGTGATAAACCGTCAGCAGTTTCGTTTCCCCGGGCTTCAACAAATCCCGGGCTGCCGCCCATCCCACGAGCTTGTGTATGAGCTCTTGAAACACGGGAGATATTCCCTGGTAAGCTCCCGTATGCCGCATATAGATCACGTGCATATCCTCTATCATCTTCACTTCCACATTTCCCATGACCTTCATCGCATCATCCCCTTCTACAGCATTCGTTGTATCTGTAGGATAACCGGCTGATCCGTCAAATGCTTTGCGAATATTGCCATCCGCTTTGCAATCGTTGCTGTATTGCAAACGATACTCGCTCGCGCTTACACCATAATATTGCTTAAACGACCGCGCAAACGTCGCCGAATCGGAGAATCCGAACAAATGGGCAATGTCGGTAATATTCAACTTTGGGCTGTGCCGTAAAAAACTGGCCGCTCTTTCAATCCGTATGCGGTTGATATATTGAAACAGCGTTTCATGAACCATGCCCGTGAAAATCCTATGAAAATGATATTTGGAAAACCCCGCGACGTCGGCCAGTTCTTCAAGCGTCAAACGCCTGTCAAGATTGGCCTCAATATAATCCTGGACGGAGCTAATGCGGGCTATGTATTCCTTATGGTATTTGGAATCCTCCATACAAACCATCCTTCTGCCTGTTATAGAATCGACCGCGCGCCCTGCCAAACAGTATACCATATACCTGCTTGCCACTCCTGCCTCTCTTAGGCTACACAACCGCATTGGATCGTGCGATTACATCCATCAATAGAGTGATGGGAACCAAAGCCGAGCGCCGGCAGTGTCGGATACAGCGAATCAAAGGTTCACAAAGGCATATGGCAAATCCGAACGGCAGTGATGGCCGAGCCCTTGCCCTTCATAGAGGTTTGAATAGATCCAACCTACTTCTTTGTAATACAAAAAGGCCAGCACATGCCGTATCGGCTCTGTCCCCGTTTCCTATGACGCGGTCTTCTTATAGTCCATGTCAATCTCCGCCGCCGCGAGCATCTCATCCACATCGCCGCCACCTTGCAGCCAGGCCGTCCGCATGTCTTTGGGAATGATGACCGGCATACGGTCGTGGATAAACCGTATGTCCCCGGATGCGGCGCGGGTCAGAATCACAAAAACTGGCACAAGTTCCGTTTTTTCATGGCGGTAGATCCCCGCCATCGTAATCATGCCCTGCCCCTTTGGGCGGATTTTGTACTTGGTCTTGTCCTTGCCCTTCTTCTCCCATTCAAAATAATACGCCGCGGGTATCAGGCACCGCTGCCGCATTATGCTTTTCTGAAACATGGGTTTTATAGCCGCCGTTTCGCTGCGCGCGTTGATGATCACGCCCTTCCCGTCATAGCGCGAAAACCCCCATTTGAACAGCTGCGGCTGCGGCGTCTGGTCCTGATCCAGTACGATAACCGGCGCGATATCCGTAGGAAACACCTCGCCCAGCTTCATCTGCCTCTGGATGGCATCGTCGCGCCGTTTGATGCGCGCGATGAGATCGCCAAGATCCATCATGCCCTCTCTCGGTTCCACAAAATACCTGCCACACATAGGTTTTCTTCCCCTTTATTGCATTGTCTGACAATGCCGTCAGCTTTGCCGTACATCGGCGGGCGGTTTCGTTTTCCGGTATACGATGGCCTCTTTCAATTGGTGAGTACGAATGTCGGTGACCTTGATCGAAAGGCCGAAGCTCTCCAGTTCCGGCGTACTGCCATCCCTCGGTACATAACCCAACAGCCCAAAGACCATCCCGCCAAACGTGTCGTACTCGTCCTCTGGCAACAGAACCCCCACCCGCTTCGATACCATATACAGCGGCGCGTGGCCCTGTACCTTGAATGACTTGGCGTCAATTTTCTCAATCAGTGGCGGATCGACGGGGATGGAGTTGTCGTCCTCCAATTCGCCCACAATCTCTTCCAAAAGATCGTTCATGGTGATGATGCCCTGCATGCCACCGTATTCATCTAGAACCACCGCAAAATGATCGCGGCTTTTTTGCATGTTGCGGAACAGCACGTCCGCCCGTACCGTTTCCGGGACGAAATATGCAGACCGCACCGCTTTTTCCATCACGTTGTCTCGCGAACGATCATCCAGGCGAAAATAGTTCTTGGTATTGAGTATGCCCAATACGTTGTCGCTGCTTTGATCGCACACGGGATACAACGAATGTCGGCTGGTGGTGCTGATGATATCCGCCCACTGCTCGTCGCTTTGGTCCAGCCACAAAAGCGCTACGTCCTTACGGTGGGTCATCACTTCTGCGGCGATCTTATCGTTGAACTCGAACACATTTTGGATCATTTCCTTTTCCGATGCATCGATGACGCCCTTTTCGCTGCCCTCGTCCACCAACATGCGAATCTCCTCCTCGGTCACCGCGCTGTCCTCCGCGTGCGGATCGATGCCCAACAACCGTAAAATACCGTTTGTGGAGGCGGACAGGAGCCATACAACGGGCGCAAACAGCTTGGAAATGAAATAGACAAGCCCCGACATGGCGAGCGCGATGCTCTCCGCCTTACGCATGCCGATGCGTTTGGGCACCAGTTCACCCAGCACCAACGTGAAAAATGACAGGATCAGTGTGATCAGAATGACGGACAGGGTATGCAGCGTCGCGGCGGGCATGGGCATGACCGTTATCAGCCAACCAGCAAATCCGTCCGCGAAATGACTAGCCGCAAAGGCGCTGGCTAAGAACCCGGCCAACGTGATGCCCACCTGTATCGTAGCCAGAAATCGTGCAGGATGCCCGGTCAGTTTGGTCAGCCGGACGGCACGCTTGTCCCCCGCTGCGGTAAGCTTTGCCAGCCTGTTGTCGTTCATGGAGATAATCGCGATTTCCGCGCAGGCAAACAGCGCGTTCAACGCGATTAAAAAAAGCTGTAATAGCATATACCAACCGATCGATCCGTTCAACGGCCATCACCCTTTCAATGTATTTTTTCGGTGTATTCTTGCACGAAACCGCTGCAGTTCCATTCTGAATATTTCAATCCAATACCATTGTATGTGAGAACATTACGCATTTCAAGCGCATCCGCGTTTCGCTTGAATTTACGAAGATTATACACGCTTTTTATGCGATCGTTGTCAACGTGTACTATGCTGAATGTGGGAAAGGTCATGGCCACATCAAAAGCCCAAACCGCGCATGATTCGAAGGCCGCGCACGAACCGTCAACAACAATTGGTCTGCTCGCAAGCGCCCATTACCGATAGCCATCCACCGCTTCCACAAAAATTGTTTTCTCCCCCTGTTCGCATACTTGCTTCCGCAATGGACACCTTCGGGTGTCTTTTGCGCTGTGCCTCCCTTTGAAATCATGCCGCTGTCCGAAGCATCCTATCCTTGCTCCTGCGTGCATGTATATTCGCCGCGCGGGGTCAAAGCACACCAATATTTTACACAAACCGTACGATGCCATGATACGCACGAAGTATCATGAATACGAGGGAATTGCCCCTTGATATTCGGCCAACGCGTTGCGCGGTGCCCTGCGGTGGCGGCGGTTCTGCATCAGTCAACACATGGGCAGGCGTATGCGTTGACATATAACAACCTTTTCTCATCCTCAAAACAATGGCCGCCACCGCTTACATTCGTTATCATCCCTCCTGATATGATGAAAATGCTTACGCAAAAAGCGCCAAACGGGCGCTTTTTGCGTCCAGCCCAAACTACATACCGGTATATACCAATTCTTTTCCCGATTTCACATCAATGTGCTGATTCGAACGAAATACTTGTTGTTTTAACCCAATCATGTCGTATAATAGAAGTGAAGTGAGTTAAATCCCTTACTCTTTTACTGGAGGCAGTAGCGATGGCGCTTTCAATTCTGTTGGATGCAGTGAAGGAATGGGCTATGGGAGAAGATGCGATACAGTCAATCCTTTTGATCGGCTCCCATGCACGCAATCAGGCCCGGGCGGATTCGGATGTCGATCTGATCGTCATCGCATCCGACCCAAAAAGATACATCATCGGCACTTTCTTTTACGGTTTCGGAAAGGTCACCCGGTGCCAAAAGGAGGATTGGGGCACCGTCACCCCTGTCAGGGTTTTCTACGAAAACGGGTTGGAGGTCGAGTTTGCAATCACCTCGCCGGATTGGCTGAAACTTCCGTTTGAAAAGGGGACGCATGAAACGCTGTCCGGCGGATACCGGATCCTACTGGATAAGGAAAACAATTTAGCGGATCTGATCCAGGACGCATTGTCATAGATCCACCGGGCACATAGCGTTGGATATGAAGCTATTAGGGCACGCGCCGCTGTCGACGCGCCGGTTTATCATACTAAAACGGCATCCGCGGATACCCTTCCTCCTTTTTGCTGCAACTAAAATGCGGCTTCCATCTCCTTGATGCGTGTATATAGTTCGCGGTTGACGGGCGTTGGCACACCGTATTTCTCTCCAAGTTCCACCACCGCACCCGCGAACATCTCCACCTCGGTTTTGCGCTTTGCCTCGATGTCCTGCCGAAGTGAAGGTTTGCCGGTGGGATCCAATTTTCCCAATATATTCAGCCAATAGGGCAAGTCCGCTTCGGTCACATTGATATCCGCCACTTTGGCCAACGCTATCACCTCGCGCATCGCACCAAGCATGGCCTCACGCGCCGCGCCTTCGCGCTGGATATCCAAAAAGGTGCCACCGTAAACCCCGATGGTCTGGTTCACGCCGACGTTGACCATCCACTTGCCCCACATGCGTTTGGACATGTCATCCACAACCTCATAGGGCAGGTTTGTCCTTTTGAAAAACCGCGCGACCGTGTGTACCTTCTCCGATATGGGACCGCGCTCGCAGTTCCCGATGGACAATAGGCCCATATTGGTGTAACGCAGTTTATTCTTAACCTTCAACGCGTCCATCCCCTGTGCCACAGCGCAGATCACGTTATCCCAGCCGTAAACCTTCGCGATATCCCGCTCGCTGGTGATGCCGTTGAGCATGGACAAAAGAATGGTGTGTGGCCCGACTCGGTGTTTAACATCACAAATGGCCTGCTTCATATCGTTGTATTTGACCGCGAACATGATCAGATCATCGGTTTCGCCCGTCTCATTCGTGGACGCGTATGCAAAATCGCACCGTTCGCCGTTTGAGAACACGCCATCACGCCGATAGCGCTCAATCCTCTGTTCGCTCGCGATGAATTTAACATCCGCCCCGTTGTCCATCAACCGTTTCCCAAACATGACGCCCAGCGCCCCCAACCCGATGATGGATACCTTTTGTATCTCCATAACCAATCCCCTTTCCCCGAACATAAATCGATTGTACCACCAATTTCATCACCGCTCAACGCCGGTGCTCACCATGCATTGTAAAACGCTGACAAAAGCTGCGCCCCTGCTCACATGCGTACCCGTCCGTTCGATGGTTATTCACATCATTCGCGTTATTTATACAATATTCGCGCGCCCCACGGGCTCTTTGAACCGCCAAATCAGCCATATTCGGTTGCGTTGCGTTTGAAAAACAGTCATTTGTATGGTATGATACTAATACTTAAGAATGTAAATTACATACTAAATTCCCGGAAAAGAAAGGTGCTGATAATCAGTGAACAAACCAGGAATAAAAAATGTGGGCATCGGTTTCGCCACAGGGCGAAAAAGTTTTCAGCAAGTACTCAAAACATATGCGTACAGTTGGATGGAAAGCGGTCTGACGGAAAAAAAAACGTCAAAATCAACGTGTTGGTCGCGTATGATTTAAAATATAACAACACGCAGCGCATCGACTATACCAACATCAGCCAACGCGTATCCAATCTTATTGATGATGTACATTTTATCAGCAATCCTACCATGCAAAATGAAATCAATGAGCTTATTGCCCAAGGCGTAACCGACAAGGAAGGCGCGCGCCTCTTATTTGGTAGCGGTTATGCGGGCAAGCGCAACGCTGTTTTATACGCGGCGATCAAGCACGGCATTGATTATCTGATGTTTTTGGACGACGACGAATACCCGCTGGCGGTGACCAGCACGCGCAACAGCGCCATCTGGGGCGGCCAGCACGTTTTAACAACACATTTGAAACACATTGGGGCTGCGGACATGACCCACGGCCATCACTGTGGTTATATTTCCCCCATTCCGCACATAGATTTTGACCATCGTTTGACGGAATCGGATTTTCGCACGTTTATAGAAGCGATCAGCAACGATATATTGAATTGGGACAACATCAAAAAGGTCATGGATCACGGCGGCGTTACCTATGCCGACACGGCGGTTTTGACAAGCGACGAACCGTACGAAGTCGAAGAGGTCAACCGGGCCAAGTTCATTTCCGGTGCCAACCTGTGCATCAACCTCACCGATCCAAATCGTGTCTTCCCGTTTTACAACCCGCCGGGCGCCCGCGGAGAGGATACGTTTTTAAGCACGCTTTTGAGCCAACGCAAGGTGTTGCGCGTGCCCTGCTATACCTTCCACGACGGTTTTTCCACGTACCGGCACATTATGGACGGCGTACTGCCCACGCGTATGCGCCCCATCAACTCGGACGATGAGGCCGTCATCACCCGTTTTTACCGGGCGTGCATCGGTTGGATACGCTACAAACCGCTTTTGTTGTACATCACACAACGCTCCCAATACGATAAACGCATTCGCGACATGCGCGATAAGCTGAGTTATACGCTACCCAAGGTATGCGCGTATTTCGGCAAAGAGGCTTTTATGGACATCGCATACGAATTGGAGCGCTATCATCAGAACGTGCAAAAGCACTATGCACAGTTCCAGCAGGCGCAGGAAACCTGGGTGGATATACGCGATTACTACACAAACAGCAAAGTCGAAATGGCATTTACCCCGGTGCCCCTAACCATGAAAGGAGATACTGTTGATCGATTTACAGGCCTTTCGGAAGCAGGAATTTAAGCGGCGCGAATTGAACCTTATGGGTGCAAAGCGGCAGCAACTTACCCTTACTCGGCCGCATTCCGGCGCGCTACACATCGTATATGTTTTGACGCATGTTGGCGTATGCGGCGGCACAAAGATCATACTGGAGCATGCCAACCACCTTGTAAAGCACGGACAACAGGTGACGCTCATATCGCATTTTGACAAACCTACATGGTTCCCCATGCACGGCGATGTCGCATACCTCAACGTGCCGTTTGAAACCGAACTTGCCATGGGAATTCCGCCTTGCGATGTCATCGTGGCAACGTATTGGCGGGAGATCTACGAGTGCATCGCGCGCCGCATCGCTCCCGTGGTCTACTTTGAGCAGGGCGATTACCATCTGTTCGACTGGGACAATGTCAACGCCCGCGAGCGAGCATACATCCACAAGCAATACCAAGTCGTCCCCTTCGTGTTCACCGTATCCGAGGGAGCGGCGGCTCAGATAAAATCCAACTTTTACAGGGACGCGGACGTGATCCCAAACGCCATCAACCACAGTGTATTCTATCCCGATAAAGACAAAATTTCCGCTTGCGACATACGCATTGCCATGATCGGCAGCGAGCACAACGACTTCAAATGCATAAAAGATATAAAAAAAGCTGTGGATCTGCTCACTTCGTTGGGCCACAAAACCCGTGTGTACTGGGTCACGCCGGATGAGCCGGATAAGCGGACGGGAGAGGTGTGGGTCAACCCGCCGCAAAATGAGATCGGCGAGGCGTTGCGCCGCGCGGAATATTTTGTCTCCGCATCCACCTACGAATCCTTTTCCCTACCCGTGCTCGAAGCGATGGCGTGCGGCTGCGCCGTTTTAACCACCCGCAACAAGGGCGTTTTGTCCTACGCGCAAAACGGTAACAATTGCCTGTACATTCAGATGCAAAGCCCACGGGATATCGTGGAGAAACTGCTGATGCTGCACAACGACGATAATCTCCGCAAGCGCATCCAAACGGGCGGCCTTGAGACTGCCTCATGCTTCTCGTGGGATCGGATCATCCCGGATCTCCTCGATTACTATCGCCGCATCGCGCGCTTTAGACCCAGTCGATGATTCACCATCGTCATGCACCATGGCTGCGGCTCACCTCGGGCCGTTTTTCTTTTCCTTTTTGACTTGCCGTACAAATGCTTCAGCCGGCGGATTGACATCCACCCACATGCATATGCGGAATACGCGGTTTGCACAAAAATCTATTTAGAGATTTATCTAAATACCTGTTGACTTTAACAGCGCATACGGGCATAATCTATTTAGATATTATTCTAAATAGATCGGTGGTGATTGGCATCGGCTTCCCCGAGACATTCAAAGCGCTTTCAGATCCCGTTCGGAGGGACATTTTGATCCTGCTCAAAAACGGGAGTTTGTCGGCAGGCGATATCGGCCGCCATTTTGACATGACCGGGGCCACCATCTCCTATCACCTGTCACAGTTGAAAAAGGCAGATCTGGTCTTTGAAACGAAATACAAGAACTACGTCTTTTATGAATTGAACGCTTCTATCTTCGAAGAGCTCATGCTCTGGCTTTCACAATTTCACGGAGGTCTAAACCCATGCAACGAAGAATCGACCGTACCCTGATCATCAGTTCGCTGGCATGCCTCTTGCCCGTGGCGTTTGCCCTTGTGGTGTTTGATCAGCTGCCGGCGCGCATCCCCATTCACTGGGGCTCGACGGGCACGCCGGACAACTATGCGTCCAAATCGCTTGCGGTGTTTGGGTTACCCGCCATCCTTTGTCTAATCAACCTGATTGTGCATTGGCGTTTCAACCGCGATTCGAAAAAATCATACACTCACAGACCATGCTGGCGAGGCCCGCGCCGCGGATCTCTATGGCAGTCTTATACGTCAGGCGCCAAACGAGTTGGGTCGCACATATATCCATCACGCATGCGGGGATGAACTGTTTCACCTTAAACATTTCGAGAACCTCTATAAACACTGTTTCGGAATAGGCCCCCATTATCAAATCAAGCCCGTGCATTTCCCAACCTAGCGTAAGGGTGTTCTCTATGCACTGAATAACGAGATGGATGCGGCGGGATTCTGCCGCGCGTTCAATTACCCATCAAGGATTCCCTGATACGCGATACATATTTCCTGCCATGGTGGACGAACTGGAACACGCCACCATGTTTTTCACATTGTTCAACCATCGATAATATCCACCAAGTTCCGCATGCGTTGCGGGCCTATTACAGTTTCATAGGACAAGCCGTTGTCCTGTAAGCACCCTGCCCTATTCATACGATACTTATAAATCCTCCTTACCTGTATGGTATAATGACAACGTTGCAGTACAATGATAACAAAACAACCCATCAAGGCGGTGAAAACGCATGGAGAACAACAGGATCCTCATCGTTGACGACGACGGGCATATCTGCGAGTTGCTCACGCTGTATCTGAAAAGCGCGGGCTTTGAAAGCGTTTCCTGTCACAGCGTCACAACCGCAATGCAGCACTTTTTGACGGAACCGTTTGATCTGGTGCTGCTGGACGTGATGCTGCCCGACGGGATGGGGTTTGATACGTGCCGTGCCATGAAGGACAAAAAGGGAGAAATCCCCATTATCATGATCACGGCGCGGGATATGCTCGATGACAAGATACAGGGGTTTCATTGCGGCGCGGACGATTACATCGTCAAACCCTTTGAACCCGCCGAAGTGATCGCGCGTATCCGTGCCCGCTTAAAGAAAACAGGAGTCGGGCAGCGTGAAAGCAACGTGATAACAATCGGCGATATTACCGTGAGCATGGATGCATACCAGGTGACAAAGGGCGGTGTATCCGTCCTTCTCAAGCCTAAGGAAGTCCAGTTGCTTTTCTTTTTGATGCGCAACCGGAACATCGTGTTCTCGCGGGATACGCTGCTGCAAAAGGTATGGAATTACGATTTTGCGGGGGATACGCGCACGGTGGATGTACACATCAAATCCCTGCGTCAAAAGCTGATTAACGATGACGCTCCCTTTGAAATCAAAACGGTGTGGGGCGTCGGATACAAGCTCGAGGAAAGATAAATGTTCAAAAGCGTGTTTCAAAAGATCTTTTTCACCTATCTGTCTATTCTGGCCGTCATCATGCTCGTTTTGACGTTCACAATCACCGCGTTGGCCAACGCCTATGTGTACGGGCAAAAGCGGCATTTGCTTGGCAATGTGGCGTACAAGACGAACGTACTGGCCAACGAATATGCCGCAAATGACATCGACCACGCACAGCTGACTGAGGCGCTCGATGCGATGGGTTACACGACGGATACAAAGATCTATATCATACAGGCGGATCCTTCGATGTTGGATAATATCCAACTGGACGGCGCGCTGGTCGACCCCTATTTCCGCGATGCCCTCTCGCGGGCGCTGGCGGGAGAAACCATTTTCTCGCGTCGGCAATACTCGTCCGAATACGAGGAGCAGATCGTGTTTGCCGCCTATCCGTGGCAAAGCGGCGACGACATCAAAGGCGCCATACTGCTTCTATCTCCCGAGAAAACGATCAGTGCCATCGTGGGCAACATCCGCCTCGTCATCAGCCTGGCCGCCGCTGCGTTTGTGATTCTCGGCGGCGTTGTGATCTATTTCTTTGCCAGACGGTTTGTTATGCCCATCAAATCCATCGACGCGGCATCCTCACAGATGGCGCGGGGCGAAGCAGCAGCGGATATCGACATCCATTCAAAAGACGAGCTGGGCGCGCTGGCCAAATCGTTCAACAGCATGAAAAACAAGATTAAACAAAACGAAGCGCTTCGATCCGAACTCATATCCAACCTGTCGCACGATCTGAGAACCCCCATCACCAACATCAACGGCTTTTTAACCGGCATGGCGGACGGCGTCATACAAACACAGGATTATCCCAAATACATCGGCATCCTTTTGGAAGAGGCCGGGCGGCTGACGGCGCTGACGGACGAGATTTTGCAAACCGCCAAGCTCCAGTCCGGACGCATCGAGTTGAATTTGTCGAAGTCCGTACTCAAATCCATTATCGATGCGGCGGTTTCGGCCAACGAACCCCTTGCCCGTGAAAAGAACATACAGTTTGAAGTGGACGCAGATAAATCTTTGTTCGTTGACGCCGATGAAAAGAAACTCGAGCAGGTGCTGTTAAACCTGATTGGCAATGCCGTCAAATACGCGGATGATAACACAACGGTATCCATACGTGCACGGAATCAAGCGCACGCGGTTACGGTTTCGGTTGTAGATCACGGCATCGTCATCAGAGAGGATGATCTGCCCCATGTTTTTGACAGGTTCTACCGTGTCTCCTCCAATACCGCTGGTGGGTTTGGTCTAGGTCTTTGCATCGCAAAGACCTATGTAGAAGCCCACGGTGGAGAGATCACAGCTACAAGCGACAAAGACAACGGCACCGTTTTTTCGTTTACCATCCCCCGCGCGTAACGTTTACGGACTGTTTACATTTCGACCCATTTCGATTTACACATGGGTCATACAATACAATCAACGTCAGACCGAAAGGAGACGCCATGAAAAAACCCCTTTCCATCATCCTGATCATCGCGGTTTGCATCATGCTTGCGTGCGCATGCACAAATGTAGATCAAGGCGCGGCCAATACAGCTTCGCCCAATGTATCAGGTACAGTTTCGGCTTCACCGGGTGCCGGTGCTGCTGCAGCAACGCCCGACCCGGGACAGTCGCCGTCATCATCCGCTTCGGTCATCGTGGCGGAATCGTCCAACACCATCTCGGACAAGGAAAAGCAGGAGATACTCGACGAGGTATCAGGCCAGCTGAACAATTCGCTCGGTAGCATTGACGATTTGGAGGAACTGGACGAATCCGACTTAAATATGGACGACATCGAATAGAGAGGAGCCCGTCTTATGAAAAAGAAACTTGCGATCATACTCATCGTCGCATTCGCATTCACACTCTTTGGCGCAACGGTAGCCTATGCCGCACCGAATGATAACGGAAACCAGGGCGGCAACATGCAGGACAGGATCGACAAAGCGCAGGAACGGCTTGCGTTTTTGGAGGAGATCCAGCCGCTGATCCAACAGATGACCCAAAACCGCGGACAGATCAAATCACTGAAAACACAATTAAGAGAGCAGATCAAGCTGGCCAAAGCGCATATCGATGGACTTAAGGGTGACATTGACAATGTGACCGACGAACAGCTTGCGCAGCTGACCCAACTTAAAACGCAGCTTCAACAATGCCGCGTAGATCTTGCCCAAACGAATCCCACGATGACGCAGCAAAGGCAGCAGATTCGCACGGCCAGAAGGAACCGGAACTATGACACCATCAAGGCCGCCTATGGAAAGGTCATATCGGCCCAGCAGCAACGCATGGAAACTCTCCGACAAATGATCCAGCTCAACGAGCAGATCTGCCAAATCTAAGCGCAGCCGAACCAGCCTCTGATAAGGCGATCATCACAATGCCAAAAATCTTTGCCCCGCAGGTTATCGTACGGCCTGCGGGGATTTTTTTGTTGGCCAGAAGATCGGCCGTTTCAAAGGCAGCCATTCCAGCGGATTCAAAGCACATCAACCCCGTACTTGCTCAGGGCGTGACGGGTGGAATTCGATCCCTCTCCGCCGCAGCGGACGAGGATTTCCCAGGGGTGCAATCTCCCTTTGCTCCCTGATAGGCGGCGGGATGGTTTGACTGCCGGGTTACGACTCCTTAGAAAGTGGATTTTCATCGGGATTTTTTTACTTGATTTAACCGTAAGTTCGGTACTCTTCCAGAAGACAATCCCTTAACAATTCACCGCCGATGGCCATCAAAAACAACCAAGCTCCTCTTCCCGGCTTTGGTGCTAACCTGTGCGCAAAGCCCCGTACACAGCGAATTTTCATGAATTTTTCCCCGACGTAATTATGACAATCTATTGACATTGTGCTAACATGTTGCTATATTAATTGACGAGAGAGTGTGAAGAATCACTGTACGAAGACGTGCGGGCCTATGTCTGTATGTCCTTTTGTTTTTCTACTCTCAGTCCTGCCAATGATCCGCTTCTTCAAAGGGTCATGGCAATCAACAATTCTTAATCTTAAGGAGGAAAGACCCATGAAGAAATGCACAAGACTCATTGGTTTGATGCTGGCCTTGGCAATGGCACTGTCCCTGACAGCCTGCGGCACTTCAACGCCCAGTGAAACGGGCGGCGCAGACACAGTCAAGATCGGCAGCGTCGGACCGCTGACCGGGCAATTGGCCGTATATGGAACTGCGGTTGCCAATGCAATTGAGCTCGCTGTGGAAGAGATCAACACAGCAGGCGGCGTGCTGGACGGCCAAATGCTCGAAGTCGTCGACTATATGGACGACAAAGCAGACGCCACCGAGGCAGCTAACGCCTTTAATAGCCTGGTGGGCAAGGGCGTTGTTGCAGTTATCGGCTCGGTAACATCGGGCGTTACCGCCGGTGTTGCAACGCTGGCAGACAGCGAAGGCATGCTGCTGCTGACCCCCACAGCCACCAATGACGATGTGACGGTCGGCAAACCCACGGTATTCCGCAGTTGCTATGCCGACTCGTACCAGAGCTCCATTGCAGCGAAGTTTCTCTCCGAACAAGGTGTGACAAAAGTAGCTGTGCTGTATGCTTCCGGCGACGCTTATTCCGCCGGCATGCGTGACGGCTTTATTGCCGCCTGCGCGGATCTGGGTCTTACAGTCGTGACGGAGGAAAGTTCATCGTCCACATCCGATACCGATTTCTCCACGCAGTTGACCAACATCGCAGCAACTGACGCGGAAGCGATCTTCGTGCCTTACTATTACGATGCAGTGGGCCCCTACATTGTGCCGCAAGCGCGCGAAGCGGGCTTTGACGGCATCATGGTCGGCGCGGACGGCTGGGACGGCACCGCCGGCACCATGGTAGAGGACAAGACACTGTACAACAACACGTTCTTTACCAACCACTATGCAGCGGACGATCCTGCCGAGAAGGTGCAGCACTTTGTTGCCGCTTACCAGGAAAAATTCGGCGAAGTGCCAAACGCATTGGCTGCACTGGGATACGATGCCGTGTATATGCTGGCTCAAGCCATCAATGACGCGGGCAGCGCGGAAACAGCGGACATCGTGACCGCAATGCAGGCTGGTTCGTATAGCGTTGTCACTGGTACGTTTACGCTGGACGAGACCGGTACGCCGCAGAAGCCCTGCGTTATCATCGAATACAAAGATGGCGCAATGGTCTGGAAGGCGACTGTACAATAACAGCCGCATGTATTAGAATGTAAAAAGCGTACGAAGATTATACGACATAATCTGAAGAACTCCACTGCGACACGGGGCTCAATCGTACCCCGTGTCGCTTTATTAAATAGTACTCATTGACTTTATACATTTATTCGCAAGGAGGACACAGTTTTGGATGGCATTATGCTCTTTATCCAACAGGTGATCAACGGCCTGAAAGTGGGCAGCATCTATGCGTTGATCGCGATTGGGTATACCATGGTCTACGGCATCATCCGCCTCATCAACTTTGCACACGGCGACTTTATCATGGTTGGTGGGTTCACGCTTGTGTTCACCATCCCGTTTCTTTTGAGCATCGGCTTGCCGGCATGGACGTCGGTGATATTGGCCGTAATCCTGTGCTCACTAACCGGCGTATTGGTGGAAAAGCTGGCGTACAGCCCCGTGCGAAAGCGAGGCACCAAAATGTCCACGCTGATCACGGCCATCGCCATGAGCCTTTTTCTTGAAAACCTTGCACAACTGGTTTTTGGTCCTAACCCGAGACAGGTGAGCACCATTTTTTCCCTGCCCAGCATTTTGGGATTTTCCGGCAACACCATCATCACCATCGTCATCGGCGTGGGTGTTATGATCTCACTGATGATGTTTGTCAACCACACCTCCATGGGAAAATCCATGCGCGCCGTTTCCGAGGACAAGGAAGCGTCCATACTGATGGGCGTGAACATAAACCGGACCATCACCATCACCTTTGCCATCGGCTCCGGCCTTGCGGCAATCGCGGCGCTGATGTATTGCGCGCAGTATCCGTCGGTCACCATCACCATGGGTTGGATGCTTGGTCTTAAGGCATTCATCGCGGCCGTGTTGGGCGGCATCGGTAGCATACCGGGCGCGATGCTGGGCGGCGTCGTCATCGGCCTGGTGGAAAGCCTGTCCAAGGCGTACATAGCGCCGCTGACGGGCGGGCTAATCACTTCGGCATTCTCGGATGCCATCGTGTTTGCAATCCTTATTCTGGTGCTTCTGATCAAACCTGCGGGCATTATGGGCAAGAACGTGGGAGAGAAGGTGTGATGATATGACAAACCGTAAAATGGCTCTCAAAAAAACAATTGTATCGTTCATCGGCCTGTCCGTCATGCTGGGCGTCATGGCGCTCCTCAAAGAGGGCGGTCATTTAAGCAATTACTATATCGGCATTATAAACCAGTGCTTTTATGTCATATTGATGGTCACTTCGTTGAATATCGCCACGGGCTTTTTGGGACAACTCGCTTTGGGACACGCGGGGTTCATGGCGGTAGGCGCATACAGTTCCGCGCTTTTGACCAAATACCTGATCGGCGCGGGCATATTGACCGCCACCGGCACATCCGGTTTCATCCTGTATATGCTTGCAATCCTTGTGGGCGCCGTCATGGCCGGCCTGTTCGGGTTGATGGTAGGCATTCCGGCGCTTCGGCTGCGGGGCGATTATTTAGCCATCATCACGCTAGGCTTTGGCGAAATCATCCGTGTCGTAATCCAAAACCTGCCGTTTGCAGGGGGCAAAGGCCTGTCCGAGGGTTCAGCGGGTCAAGCGCTGATCGGCATCCCGCGATTCAACAGCATCTATATAAACTTCGGCATCGTGGCTATTTGCGTGGCGTTGCTCTTCGCGTTTGTAAGATCCAAATACGGGCGTACCATCACCGCACTGCGGGACGATGAAATCGCCGCCAATGCCGTTGGTATCAATGCCACCTACTATAAGGTGTTGGCATTCAGCCTGTCCGCGGTATTTGCAGGTGTAGCCGGTGCCGTGTATGCACACCGTGGCCTTGGCACCATACAGACTGCGGATTTTAGCTTCATGAAGTCCACGGAATACATCATCATGGTCATCATGGGCGGCATGGGCTCGTTGTCCGGTTCTGTGGTTGCGGCTATCGTATTGTCCGTTATTCCAGAAATGCTGCGCGCCTTCTCCGAATACCGCATGCTGGTCTATTCGGTGCTGTTGATATTGATGATGATCTTCCGACCCACTGGCTTGTTTGGGCGGCGCGAATTTTCACTGTACGACGCCATCCGGGCGCTACCGCGGCAAATGCGCCGTTTTTTGGCATGGCTCAAACACCCCCGATTAAAAAAGAAAGAACGAGAGGAGGGTGAGATCAATGGCTGATCCGATCCTGTCCATCCGCAACCTTGGTATGTCCTTTGGCGGTTTGAAGGCCGTATCGGGGTTTGACCTTGATATATTCGAAGGCGAGCTGATTGGCCTTATCGGGCCAAACGGCGCGGGAAAAACGACTGTGTTCAACATGCTAACCGGCGTATACAAGCCCTCCGAAGGCGAGATTTTCTTCATGGGCGAAAAGCTCAACGGTAAAAAAACGCACCAGATCGTGGGCGCGGGCATCGCACGCACCTTCCAAAACATTCGTCTGTTCAAGCAGATGACGGTAATCGAGAACGTGCTCACCGCCTTTACCAAGGACATCAAGTACGGTCTGGGCTCCGCCATTTTGCGCACCGGCACCTTTTTCCGTACCGAAGCTCATCTGCACCAGCGCGCTATGGATCTTTTGACGTTGTTCGGTCTGGAGGATAAAGCGGATTACATCGCATCCAACCTGCCCTATGGCCAGCAGCGCAAGCTGGAGATTGCGCGCGCATTGGCAACGGACATGAAACTGCTGCTTTTGGACGAACCGGCTGCGGGCATGAATCCCACCGAAACGTCCGAGCTGCTTTCGAGCATCAATTTGATCCGACAGCAATTCGGCATCACAATTCTTCTGATCGAGCATGACATGAGTCTTGTGATGAACATCTGCGAAAAAATCATGGTCATCGACTATGGCATTCCCATTGCCTTTGGCGTGCCAAAAGAAATTGCAAGCAACCCGAAGGTCATTGCGGCCTATCTGGGCGATTAGGAGGTGTTGACATGCTAACGGTAAAAGATCTGCACGTATCCTATGGCGCCATACACGCCATCAAGGGCGTGTCTCTGCACGTGGAGGAAGGCGAGGTCGTCTCACTCATCGGCGCCAACGGCGCGGGCAAGACAACAATTCTACACGCCATCTCCGGGCTGATCCCCGCAAGCTCCGGCACCATTGAATACAACGGCATCGACCTGATAAAGACAGAGCCGAGCAAAATCATTTCGCTGGGCATGGCGCACGTGCCGGAAGGTCGGCACGTTTTCGCCAAAATGACGGTGTGGGAAAACCTCGAAATGGGAGCCATGGTGCTTCACAATAAGGCCAAAGAGCAGGAAAACATGGAAATGGTGTTTTCCTACTTCCCCCGCCTGAAGGAGCGGGCCAAACAACAGGCGGGCACGCTGTCCGGCGGTGAACAGCAGATGCTGGCCACCGGCCGCGCGCTGATGTGCAGCCCCAAGATGATGCTGATGGACGAACCCTCCATGGGCCTTTCCCCCATATTGGTCAAAGCCATCTTTAACATCATTGAAACCATGCACGAAGCGGGCATCACGCTGCTTCTGGTTGAGCAAAACGCCCGCATGGCACTGTCCGTGGCGGACCGGGCGTACGTACTTGAAACGGGCAACATCGCGATGGAAGGCCAAGCGGTCGATCTGTTGGAGGACGACCGGATAAAACAGGCGTACCTAGGGGCATAAAATAACAAATTTGATTATATCGTAAAGGCCATGGAATCTCCCATGGCCTTTTTACGTTCTATGATCGAATTTATCCAAATCCATTATCAATGGGTTCCTTTTCCATGTCCTCTTCTTTTGATTTTTTCCACCATTCATCATCTTTGCTCTTTACCCATCCGTTTATTCCATAATCCTTGGCATCAAACAGTTCTTCATTTTACTTGGATCGGCATCACAGAGATTCTATTTATCCTCATTTGTAATTTCAAACCGTATTTTAGTCCGCCTATCGAAATAATCATTTTCCCATCCATCCACCCAACCTATTTTTACCCAGCCGATTGGCAATCCACAATGCACCACCTCGCATCGTATCCGCGGCAAAACAAGTCATATCAACAAGCCGTCTTGCCGCCTCAGACGGCCCATATCGCAATATGCTCTATAATCCAAGAGACAACATCTCAGCAGGCTATGGGGCCCCTCACCCCTCACAGAGGCCATGCTGACCCACCGGTTCATCCATCAACGCACCAGCCATGCTTGCGCCTCCTCCCTGCTGGCATAAATACGAAACGAATTGCCCTTGTTTGCCTCCAGTGCCATCTCCATGAATCTCTTACTCTGTACGATGTCCTCTGGTAAAACCACCACCGCCTTGATGTGGTAGTTGGCAAATTTCTGCAACATTAAACCCGCCGACCGCGTCTTGAGATCAAAGAAATCTGCATCCAGCGCGTCGTGATGGATGAGCAACAGACTGGTCTCGTTCTCCCCGCACAGTGCCACCAAATCCAACGCATCCGCCTCCGTTTTGACGGGGTTCTTTGCGGATATAATTTCAACATAGGTTTTGCCGTTAGCCGTATGAGTACGATGGTTCATTCCATTGCTCTCCTTGCATGCTATATTTCCAATAAAGATTGGCGAAGCTCTTCTATCCATTCCAATTCCGCTCGATAGCCCGATTCGATATTCTGATGAATCATATCAAATATTAACGTTTCCCGTTCGTTGCGGTTGGGCGAATGTCGGTGCCGCTTGCGTTTTTCCCTCTCCATCACAAGCTGCATGGTAACCGCCTGCTGATATTGTCCGATCAGCTTATCCAACTCACCCTCGTTTAATAGATCTGCCCAAGCCAGTTGAACCAAAAACTGTTTTTTGCATTCGGGTGGTTGCGGCGTGGACCGCACCCATTCCTTGAGTGCATTGATCCCCTCCTGTGTAACGGTATATACCTTTTTAGACGGCGTTCCGTCCTGATGAATCACCCTGTTGGTCACGTATCCTTGCTCCTGCATATCAAGCAACGCCCGGTAGATCTGGTTGTTGTTGCCGGACCAGTATAGAAAGGAAGAATCCTCAAATATCTTCTTCAAATCATATCCAGTAGCCGGCCAGCAGCTTAACAACCCCAGAATCGCAAATTGGATAGCCATGCTCAGTCACTCCCGCCTTATCATATGTTAGTTATATCATATACGTTTTCGCCTTGTCAAGGGTACTACGTTCATACTTCAAAGGCCACATGAATTATCATGTGGCCTTTGATTGCCGGTAATCGAATTCATAGCCGCGCTACAAAGAACCCCGTCCCGCGTATTCCTATGTCCTTTGCGGCATAACGCCGTTCAATCCAGGTGGAAATAGTGGATGTCGAACGCTTTGTTTGTAATAAATAGGCACTCCACATCCTCGTCCTTGCCCCCGTGCGTCATGGTTGTTCCCTCTTCAAACCATACAAAGCTGCCCGCCTCGAAATCCCCTTTGTCGGTGTGGAGCGTGCCTTTCAATACGTACAGGCCATGCCCGCAGTGGTGATCGTGAAGTGGCGTGATTGAACCTTTGGGATAGCGTGCAAGCTTTACCATCATGCCCGTATCCGCATCGTTCCACAGCACTTTTTCGTACGTCACATTGCCCGTGTTTTTACTGATGTGTTTATGGTCCTCCAGCGCGATATCCTTTCCATGCAGTTCGATTCCGCTCATATTCATCTTCCTCACATCCGTTTATAGTTGGGTCTTGATTCCATTGTATACGCAACCACCGCATCCCACAACATCGTCCGCCGTATTACCGGTTATATACAACCCTTCATTGCGTTTCCAATCGACGCAAGCATGCGTATACAACAAGATGGCCCGGCATCCAAAGACGCCGCGCCATCATATTGTTTCCTCAGTATACGCAGCCTTTTTACACACCGCCTATGCGACCGCTTCCTCGCGTTTGCGCCGCCAATACAGCCACCAGACCACACCGCCCAACAACAGAAGCGCAAGCAGTATGTACAGCCAGCTCAGATTCGTAGGCTGCGCGCCGCTGTCTCCCGGTATCGGGATGACGTCGCATATGATAACCGGGTACTCATGTTTCTCCTGCGGTTTATAGCGGTTTCTGTACCAAACGCCGCCGTATTCGGAACTCAAGCGCAGCCTGCCCCATACGTAGACGATAAACCTGTCGTCCGGCGCGCCGATGTCGCCGTAGGCAGCAACGGTCAGGTTGCGCGCGTATACCGTGCCTCCCGATACCGTGCCGCGCGCCGTGATGGTCACGTTGCGCCCGCGCATGTAGTCCACATTCAGATGCGTCAGACAGTACAGGTCAATGTTCCTGCCCCTGATATCCACGTTTTGCGCATTGATCACAAGCGGACTGTCCGCCGTGCCGATATCCCGCGACGCGTCGATCTTCAGCGTCGTTGCCCGGATATTGGCGCTTCCCGCTGCGGCCGCGGCATCCGCTGTCACATAACCCTTCACTTTCAGGCATGCGTTACCGGTTGCATAGATGGTGCCGATGGTGAGCGACCTGTCGTTGTCGATGCCGAAGTTGCCGGGCTCCGAATCGGTGCCCATCGCCATGCCGGACAGATAGCTTGTGCTTGTTCTTATCTTGTGTTTGCAGTTCCCCACGCTGCCCATAAGCGCATCCAGCCGCACGGACGTGCCCGTGATGTTCCTGTGCCTGCCGCTGGTGCCCATGATCGACCCTAACGCCGTGAGGCGCACGCTGCCGCCCGCTGTGACCGTATCCACAGTCAGGTCCCCCGCGGATGCCAGGGCGATATCGTCGCCGCTGAGGCTGCCTGCCACAACATTGAGCAATCCTTTCACCAGTACGGAGATGCCGTGTGTCATGGTTCCGATATGGCCACCCGCAACCAGCGTCAGATCCCCGGCACAGGTGATCGTTGTCGGTGCAATCTGCGCCGCCGCAATCAGTACGTCCGCATTCTGCCGGAGGATGTCCGCATCCATCTGCATCAACGTCGCGTACGCCTGCTTGTCGTTGGCAAACACCCTTGCCTCTTCCGCCGTCAGCCTTGCCGCTTCCTCGTCTGTCTGCGCGAGCAGCAGTTCCGCAAGAAGGTCAGCCTTCTTCTCGTTCGAGCGCTCAAGGTCGCGATTGAGCTTTTTGATCTTCGACGCTTTCTGTTTATCCGTCAATTCCGGATCGGCGTTGATCGCATCGATCTGCGCCTGCACGTCGAGTATGTGCGCTTCGATCTCGGCAATCTCGGCTTCGATCTCCATGCGCTCTGTCTGCCTGTTCGTATAATCCTCTTCAAGCCGCGTCGCAAACGTATTGATCACGTCCGCCTCCGCTTGCGCCAAGTCCGCCATATTCTGCGCGTCGTTGGCGATGCGCTGCGCTTCGGCCGCATCCTCAATGAGGGTCGGATACGTATCCAGTTCCTCGATGCTGCCCGGCACGGTCAGTACGATGTCGCCTTCTGTCGATTCAAGGCCCAGCAGCAACATGTCGCCACTGATCTCCGTGATGTACAGCTCCGTGCCGTACGCCGCAAACATGCCCGTTTTGGTCAGGCCGTTTTGCGTATCCACTTCAAACGGGTCGTCTTCGGTACCGATGCCGCCGTCCATGGCGATCAGTTCGATGCTGTCCGCCGTCACCGTCGCCGGCATGTACAGTCTGTCGCCCTCAATGATTGCGCCCGGTGCATAGATGACTGCCGTACTTCCCGCCGTCGCAAATCCCAGCGTGAGGTCTTCCGTGCTGTCCGCACGGCTTTGGATCTTCATCATCAGAAGGCTCAACTGCGCCTGCGCATATACCTGTCCGGTTATGCTGTCCACCAGAAGGATCATATCGTCGGTATCGGTGAGGCATATGTTTCCGTATGCGCTTGCCATGGTCAAACCGGTGACGGCCATGTCGATCCATTTATCCGTCGTGCCGATACTGCCGGTTCCTGCATACAGTGTGGCGTTTCCGCCCGCCGTGATATTCTTTTTACCGCTCTGCGCCGCCGTGCGCACATCCAGTATGCTGCCCGGCGCGACAAGCTGCACATCCGTGCCCGCTATGATCTCGCCGATGCCCATATCACCGGTCATCTCCTCGATGTTCACGATCCCCGTAAGGCCGGTGGCGTCAAGGTGCGTCGCCTCGGCAGGGTAATCTACGCGCAGGAAGTCGTAGCGCACGACCACCTTCAGCGCCCACTGCATAACGGCTTCGCCCTTCCTTGTGAATACCGGCAGACCGTTCTCATCCAGCACCGGCACCCATTCGAGTACGTATGCAACGGGTACGCCGTAGACGGTCTCGTCAATGTTCCACACGATGGTCGGGTGGTTCGCCCGCTGCTCGACGATCAGCGCCTGCGATGCGGATCCGATGTTGTCCATCGCCCACAGCGTCACATCGCGGCCCAGGATGTGCTCTTTATTGGGATTTTCAATGCCGTATATGCTTCCAAGCTCCACGGTGATCGTAACGTCGCCGCGCTCGGATTTGATGTATCCGGCTGTCAGATCGCCGCTCCTCTGCGTGATGAATATATCGCCTTCGTTGTATACGTATCCGTCGCCAGTGCTGATGCCGATGTCCATCGTGAACGTCCGCGCCGCCGCGTCGTCGTATGTCGTGCCTTGCGGATACTCGCTCTGTTCCACCGCGGCGTCATAGAGCGCCTGGATCTGCTCGTCATTCAAGAGCGAACCCAACGTCTCGCCGAAGTCGTTCACCGCCCAATCCTCGATCATCACGCTCAGCAGGGCTTTCGCCGTCTTGTCGCTCATGACGTAACGGGTTGTGTAGACGCCGTGCACCTTCACGGTCTCGGTCTTTACGATCGCCGCGATCATCTTCTGCGCGATATCCAAAGCCGATTCGGGGTCGTTCCTGAGCATCCTTCTGATGGCGCTGGAGCGGTACGCGTATTCGTCGATCCACGAAGCCAGCTTTGAGGATGTGAGTTCCCCGGACTGTATCAGGGCCTTGATCGTGCCGTCGTTCAACAGCGCCGACCAATCCTCGCGCGTCATGTTCTCAAAGATCCAAGCGGATTGCTCGCCCGGCGTCTGCGCGTCGATGGCCTCAAACAGTTCCTGCACGTTGATGTTCTGCAGGTAATCGCCGAACACGACGTTGCCGTCGATATCCGTGCCGCTTGTGACCGCGTCTGCGGGCATAACATCCGGCGGCAGATCCAGCGCATCGACGTAGAAGTTTGTCACGTTGGGCACATACATCGTTACAAGCGCCGGAATGTCCGCGATTAGCCGCACGCCGTATGTCCCGATGTCCTGCCCCGCCGCCAGACTCAGCAGCGCGTTGTCATAAACGCTGCCGTTGCCGATATCGCTTTCATCGAACGTGATCACCGGAATGACGCCGGTGAGCGACACGATCGATCCGTCCGCGTCGAATACGATCAGGCTTTGCGCAGCATCCAGAGTGTCGAAGCGTATGTCTCCGCCCGTGCCCGAAGGCGACGCCGTATCCAGCTTCAGGCTGCTCGTATTAGCATAGATGCCCTGCGCCGTGATATCCGCGCCCGCCGTAAAGATCACATCGGACCCGTTCGTCAGGTCGATGTCGTAATGCTTATCCGCGCCCGGCGCGTTGATTGCAGCCACGATCGACGCGCCCGCAGTAAAGCGCACCGCGCTGTTGTCCGCGGCAACGTCGTCGTATGTGATGCTTCCGTTTTGCGCAGTCAGCGTCACGATGCTATCCGCAGCGTCAAAGTCGATCAGTGCGATGTTACCGCATGCCGTCATCTCCACCGTGCTGGCATCCGACGCCGTAAGGTCGTACAGCGAGATGCTGCCGTACTGCGCCATAAATTGGACCGCGCTTTGCGACGCATCGAAGCCGTACAGGCCGATATCCCCGTACGCGACGAACGTCACGCCGCTGCCGGTGGAATCGAATTCATACAGATTGATGCTGCCCTGCTGCGCCGTGAACCCGACCGAGCTCTGCGACGCGCCGAAGCCGTACAGCGTGATGTTTCCATACGCCGTGAGCGTCACGAGGCTCTGCGACGCGCTGAATTCGCAAAGATTGATATTCCCATGCTGCGCGCTCAGCGTGACCATGCTGTTGGCGCTGTCAAAGTCGAGCAGCGCGATTGTTCCGTACGCAGTCATTTCAATTGTGCTGCTGCTGTTGGCGTCAAGACCATACAGCGAGATGCTGCCATGCCGCGCGATGAAATCAACGGTGCTTGCGGACGAACCGAAGCTATACAGATCGATGTTGCCGTATGCGTCAAGCGTTACGGCGCTCCCATTCGCACCGAACGCATGCAATGTGATGCTGCCGTTCTGGGCCGTCATCGTCACATGGCTGTCGCCGCTCGAAAGGTCGCCGTCAAGCACGATGCCGCCAAACGCCGTCAAAATCACCATGCTTCCCGTGGAATCCAAATTGCACAGGGTTATGTCGCCGCCGTTGGCGGTAACGGTCACCTGGCTGTTTTCGCCGGACATATCCAGCAGCGTAATCCCGCCGCTTGCAATCAGCTTAACCATGCTGACGCCCAGCGCCGCCAGGTTATAAAGGCTGATGTCGCCGCCCAGCGCGTTTATCGTCACGGCGCTTCCCTCGCTCCAAAGGTCGCCCGAAAGCGCGATGCCGCCGGATGCCGTCAACGCGACCGTGCTGCCCGAAGCGTCAAGCCTGCCAAGGGTTATGTCGCCGCCGTTTGCGGTTATGTCCACATGGCTGGTTGTCGAGGACAGATCCAGCAGCGCAACCCCTTCGCCGGCTGTCAATTGAACCGTGCTGACGCCGGTTGCCGTCAAATATCCAAGGCCGATGCCGCCGCCTGTTGCTCTGAGCGTCACACCGCTGGCGTTGCTCCAAAGGTCACCCGAGAGCCAGATGCCGCCGGACGCCGTAAGGCTCACCGTGCTGCCCAGGGCGTCGAGCTTGCCCAATGTTATGTCGCCGCCGTTTGCACGCAGCGTCACGGTGCTGCCCGTTGAGGACAGATCCAGCAGCCCAATCTTTTTGCCCGCCGTCATCGTGACCGTGCTGGCGCCAATCGCCGTCAGATTGCCGATGCCGATGTCCCCGGTCTGCGCGTTCAGCGTCACGATGCTGTCGTCGCTTGAAAGGCTGCCATTCAGCGCAATGTCCACATATGCCCCTATATCCACTTCGCTGCCCGCGGCGTCAAGATCGGACAGGTCGATATCCCCGTTGTACGCTCTGACCTTCACCGTGCTGTCCGTCGATGTAAGATCCAGCATCGCAACGCTGATACCCGCCGTTATTTCAACGTTGCTCGCATCTGCCAGAAGGTTGCCCATGCCGATATGGCCGCTCAGCGACCAGATGGCAACGACGCTGTCAATGCTCGTCAAATCGTCCATGCCGATGTCCCCGTACGCCGTTACCGTAACGAGGCTCGGGTCCGCCCACAGGTCATACAGTTCGATGCTTCCATTCTGCGCACGGAGCTCCACGGTACTGTCCGTCGACGTCAGATCGTACAGATCGATATCCTCGTGCGCCGTGAGCGAGACGTCGCTGCCCGTAGCGTCAAGGTCGCACATGTCGATGCCGGCTTGCTGCGATGTGATGGTAACGGTACTGTCGATGCTCGTAATATCGTATAGGTTGACGTACCCGTAGGCCGTGATCGTGACCGTGCTCGGGTCCGCCCAGATGTTGTGCAGTATGATATCGCCGTGCGAGGAAGTCAGCGTCGCCGTGCTGTCGTGGCAAACAAGATCCCACAGTGTGATGTCGTCGTACGCGCTCAATGCAACCGTGCTGTCCGTTGCCAGTAAGTCATAGAGGTCAATGTCTCCGTGCAGCGCATCCATCGTGACAATCGAATTGGTGGCGGTCAACTTCCAGATCGAGATGCTTCCGTTGGCCATGAATTCCAGTTCGCTGTCCGTGACTGTGATGTCCCCGGTAAAGAGGATGTTGCCGTCCGTCCTTGTCGCGCCGTCGGCGATAAAGTGCACATACGCGCCGTTTATTGCGCCCAAACTGCCGCCGGTGATGTCGCCATTCTCCACGATGACAACGAAGTCCACACCGTCAACGATCGTGCCGTCTGCGATGTATAACCCGCCGTCTCCGTCGTTTATCTTAATGTACGTATCAGTGAACACGCCCAGCGTACCGTCCAGCGCACACAGGTACAGCGTACCGCCAACGAGTATATCCAGCGGGTTCAAAAGTGTGCCCAGACTGCCGCTGCTGTTTGACTTGATGGTAAGATCGTGCGCCGCCTCGATGTCGATCGCATCGGTGCCGTCCTGATCGTTCAGCGTGCCATGATCGTCTTCCATCGTGATCGTAACGTCGGTTCCGCCGATGTACCCAACCTGGTACGTCGTGCCCGCGACTTCCGCCATCTTTGCGGCTTCCGTCGGCGCCTGCGTCCATACGACCGATCCGTCGGAGCCGATGATCAGATGCTCTTCATGCAACTCGTAGTACGTGATGGTGACCGGGTCGCCGTTTTCGTCCACGCCCTGCCCTGTGGTGATGGTCAGTTTGGGAACGCCGTTATAGCTGATCACGCCGCCGCTTTCGGTAGCCACATGCCAGCTTCCGTTTGTGTAATAGTAGTACTTGCCGTTGGCGCCGTACGCCACTGTGTCGGACAGCTTCTCCAGGAAGATGTCGCCGGATATGGTCACGGCATTGGCGCTCGTTATATCGTTCGTGTTGTCGATCGTGAGTCCGTCGCACTCGAACGTGGCCGCATAGCCGTTGTACGCGTATTGGAGCGTACCGTTTTTGAGCGTATACACCGTGCCGGTCTTCCCGACCCAGAGGTCCGGCTGCAGGTGGTACGCGGGATCGCCCAGGTAATCCTTCAACAGCACGCGGATCGAATCGCCGGGATTGAGGTGGATGGAGCCGCCGATGGATATGCGGAACGTCCACACGCCCAGCGTCGGATCAAACTCGACTGTGAACGACTTCAGGTCGATCTCGTACGTTTTTTTAACGCCCTGGTATGTAAAGTCGTAGTACCACACGTCGTACGTCATGATCTCGCGGTAGCTGTCGCCGCTGCCAAACGTGAAGGCCTGGTAGGTCTCTATTACGTTGCCCTCGTCGTCCTCGACCTCGACGGTCTCCGTGGTCAGATCGTCACCGTCCTGCGTGATGCCGTATACGGTCACTTCGCCGCTCATGCTGTCCTTGAAACGGTTATCGATGTCGATCTCCCAGTACTTGCCCCGCAGCGCATTGTACACCGCCATCCGCGTGCTGTCATAGCCCGACGTATTGTCGGAAACGCGCAGGTACTTATAGCTGTTGCCATCGTATGCGATCCATTCGATCCTCATGGAACTGGTGACGTTTTGATACCCGTACGAACTCGTGCTGCCCGGCGACGTGATCCACAGGGAGTAAAGTCCGCCGCTCTCGCTGATCTTTTCCCACTTTGTCTTGTCGAAGCTGCCGTCGGACTTGTAATAATCGTAGCGGTAGTTCTCCGTATAGCAGTTGTAGATGAATGCGCCGCTGGTTCCCGCGAAGTAATAGTAGTACAGTGTGTAGTTGTTGCGGTAGTACCGGCGAATATAATAGCTTCCGTCCGAATTGGTCACCGTTACCACATTGTCCGGATACCATTTCTCCCATTTGACCACGTTCGAGGTGGGCTCCGCCACCGTCTTGTGCTTGGCTTTGTAGACCTTCGCGATCTGGTTGGTTCCCTGCTTGACCTTCACGATGTAGTATACGTGGCCGCGGTCCGGGTTGTAGATGTTCTCGCCATTGTACACGAAGTAGTAATCGTATCCGCCTTCGCTCTTCCACAGCTGCATGCTGTAGCTCTCTTCCTCGCTGTCGACCGAAGTAAACTCGGTCTCCATCCGCACGCTGCCCTCGCTGCCCAACACGACCTGCCAGCCACTTTCCGTGGCGCTTATCGCATATTCGATGAACAGCTCGTATCCTTCGTACCCTTCTTCGTTCTCCAGTTCGACCGGATTTCCGTTCTCGTCGTAAACGATCTTGTGTTCGGGCACATGCAGTATGCCGGTGGTCAGATTCAGCGTCACGCCGCTATCGAGGAACGTCATGATCAATTCGTTGTTCAAAACCGCATAGCTGTAGTTGGTCATGTCGTATTCAGTACCGCCGCTTGTGACGATGCGCAGCACCTTGCCGTTTTCGTCGGTATAGACTTCGGCGCCCGTCGGCAGCGTATAACTTACCGAACCGTCCGCCGGGCTGGTGCCAGTGAGGTATTTCATCATATCGGAAAGCGTAACGGCGCTGACGGTGACGGTATCGCTTGTGTATTCGAGCATCCCTGGCATGACCACCGATACGGCGGAAATGTCCGCCAAGCAGGGCAGCCGGATGGCGTACGGCAGGTAGATATCGTTTACGCCGCCCGCCGTGATGTTATCTATGCACAGCGTGCCGTCGATCGGATCCTGGCTCACGTACTGAGGCAGTACGGAGACGCGCTGTATATCCGCCAGCGTCAGCTCGGCATAGATATCGCCTTGCGCCTGCATGTCGATTATTGCGTCGTTGCCGCTAAGCGGTGCAAGGAACGCCTCAAAGCGCGCGCCCTGCGCGCCGATGTTCTGCGCGCCGGAAACACATAATATGTGCGCCCATACCGGCGAGAGGTACAGCGTTCCCACCAGCGCAGATTCCGTATACAGATTTCCGTGCAGTTCGCCGTCCGTCCACAGGAACGATACCGTGCCCGTCTCGTTTGAGATCAGGCCGCGCACTGTCACATCGCCATCCTGCATGGATGTGATGGTGATCTCCGGCTCTTGTCGGCGCTTCTATCCATGTAGTTCCTGTTGTACGACCCGCTGCAATATACGCTCGGATAGGTGTAGTTCTCGTTGTATACGTCAATGCCGCGCAATACAACGTCAAGATCGCTGTGGTTGATGATGTCGATCGTCGGTATATATTGCTGGCCGTAGATCTTGTTGCCGGAAATGCTGGCAGTAATGAACAGCCTGCCCGCCTTCGGATTTGTGATCTGGGATATGGTGATGACGCCGCCCGCTACCGACCAGATCTTGCTCTCGTTCATGATGCCCACCGCGCGCACGCCGCCGTAGGTCCCGTCCTCGGCGATGTCGATGACAATGCCCGCCGCCGCGTCGTAGATGTTGAACACCGTGCCGGAAGCAACCGTCGTCGAAGCGGTCTTATCGATGTTGTCCTCTTCTGTAATGTGCTTTGTGGCCAGCGCGCGGCGCTTGCCGGTCGCCGTCAGGCTGATCGAGCCCGAGAACTTCTGCGCGTAGATGTTCACGTTCGCGCCCGTGATCACAGCGCTGCCGCCGAGGCTGAGCTTGGCGTCGATGTCGCCGTTGGTGATCGCCTTGGATGTGATGCTGCCCAAAGCCGCCGTGATGGACGTGGAGGCGTAGGCTCGGATATTCGTGCCGGAAGACGTCGGTGTGGCGTCGGCCACGATGTTTGTCTTATCGTAGCTGGCTATCTCCGCTTTGCCGATCGCAACTTCGATGTTCATGTACACGTCTGCCGTGCTCTCCGCATGGGCGGTGCCATGGAAGCCCTTGGTCACCGCGCGCGTGTAGCAGGAGATGTACATATCCTTTACGCCGGCATAGATGTTCACATATTTGCCGATCACTTTGCTCGCGGTGCCCGATCCGGTCGCGATTTGCACCTTAGCATTGGACGTAAGGTCGTTGATGTACGCCTTGGTGGAAGGATTGGATGACAGTGCGGCGCTGCCGTAATCGCCAACGCTCTGCATGTTCTTTTCGGCCGTGAACGCCGCGATGGTGATCGTGTTGAACGTATCCTTGATCAACACGCCCATGCCGACCGCCGTATCCGTGTTTGATGTGACCGCATTCTGCGCCTTTGCGGAGCTGATGGTCACAAGGCCCGCGGAATTGCCCGTCGCAGACGCATAGAGGTAATCGTTCAAACCGCTCTGCGCGATGACGTCAAGGTTGCCGTAGTCCGCGATCAGCGTTGTTCCATCGCCGATTTCAACGTCGGTGTCGCGCGTCAGGTAGTTGTATGCCTTGAGCGAACCGCCGCTGAAGATGCCGCCGCTGTTGGCCAGCGTGCGCGCGGACAGGGACGCATTGGAGATTGCCAGCACGGACAGGCCGCCGCCGGCGCTCAGCATCGCGTTGTCGCCGATGAATGTGTATACTCTCTGATTCAGCCTGTTCTCGGCGTACATGTCGTCGGCGGATGCGAGGATGCCGATATTGGTTGCGTTTACTTCGGTGACCGCCTTGGGCGCGTCCTCCGCTTTGACGGTGATATCGCCCTTGGCTTCGATGACCGTTCCGTCGTCGACGTATGCCTTGGTCAGATAATAGCTCTTGGTGGGGATGACGCTCTTACTAACGCCGATGGCGGACACGTTGGTGCCCTGCTCCGCCACCGCCGTCGCATATCCCTTGTTGAATGCGTCGATTAGCACATCGCCGCTTGCCTGTATGTTTGCGTTCGTTCCGACATAGGCCAGAACGGTCTGCTTGTCGTTGCTCTTACCCACATGCGCTTCGACGTTGGAGGCCGATCCAGAAGCCAGCGTCACGCTGCCCGGCGTCTGCACCAGAGCGCTCGCCGTCGTATCGCCGTCCGCCTTGACGGTGACGTTGCCGTTGCTGCCCGTGCCCGTGGTCGTGATATGCGTGTTGTTGCCGATGTAAGATCTGGTATCATCGCACGTGTACGCCTCGGCGTCCATGCCGCCCAGCGCAATCAGGCCGACAGTCAATGAACTCTCCGCCCGGGCGGTCGCACGTGTCGTCGAATCGGCCTGGACAGTTATGTTGCGCGCGGTAATGGAGCCGCCGCCCGTGATATACGTGTAGTTGGTCAATGCCGCTTTTGCGATGGCAATATTAATCGAGCCTTCAATCAGCGAGACGGATACGCCGCTGTGCCCGTTGGGCGTGCCCACCGTGGCGATGGCGCCCTGGTTATCTTCAGCTTCATATACCGACTTGACCGTGACGTCGCCCAAAGCCGTAACCGTGCCGGATACGTTCATATATGCCTTTTGCTCGACCAGAAGGTCCGCGTACGCGGCATTTGCCACGAGGTTGGCCAGAGAAACGCTGATGGTGGGCCGTTTGGCCTGCGCCTTGGCTGTCGCGTTACCGTTTACCAATATCTTCAACGTGCTTTGCGACGAGATGTCGCCGCTGCCGTACAGGTACGCATAGGCCTTTGCCCGCGCCTGGCTTACCGCCGCGTTGACGGTGGCGCTTGCCAAGGAGATGGCGGCGCTGATATTGCCTGTCGGGCCGACCTTTGCCAGCGCTTTGACCGCATAGGCGGTATTCACCAATATGCTTTGCGCGTGGATGCCGCTTTGTGACCCGGTGCTGTTGATGTATGCCTTGAATGTGCCGTCGGCGTACGCGTACGTGGCGCTGATCGCAACATTGTATATGCCAAGGGAGATATCCGGTGTGTCGATGTCCGCATTCGCGTAACTCGTGCCGAAGCTGTCCACAACCAGCTTTCCGGAAATATCGGTTGAGCAGCCCATAAGATATGCGCTGCTTGTTGAATCGCTCTGCGCCGTGGCAACATTTGTATCGATGTTGGCGTAGGACAGCGATACGCTGGGGCCGTTGTTCGCGCCCACCGTAGCGGTTGCGCCCTTGATGTTGCTGGTGATTTCCGGTACCTCTGCATTGCCGTTTGCATCATAGGAAGCGGATGTGTTGTAGATGGCACGCACCGTCACATTTCCGTCGTCTCCGCTGCCCGTTGTGACCACGTGCGCGTTCTTGATGTACGCGCTCTGCTCGGCGGACAGCTGCGCTGTGGCGATGTTGACCGCGATCTTGACCAGCGCCGCGCTGACCGTCACGCCTGCCACGGATGCGTCGGCACTGACCGTGCCGTCCACAAGGACGGTGATCGCCTTATGCGCCGTGAGTAGCCCGGTGCCTTCGATGCCGGCTTTCGCGACCGTGCTTACTTGTGCGTTGGCCGCGTTGCCTTCCACGCCGACCAACGCCAGCTTGAAGCCGCCCAGCCCCGGTGTGAGATTGCAGATCGCTTTGGCGGTATACTCGGTCTTCACCGTCAGCGTGCCGTTTATCACGACATCGCCCGTTGTTTCAAAGATCGCTTCAAATGTGCCTTCCGCATAGGCGTAGCCCACAAGGATGCCCACAGCCACCAGGCTGATCGAGATGTTGTCGATCTTGGCGTTGGCCACCGAACAGCCTTCGCTTATGATCGTCAACGTGTTGTTGATCACCATATCCGCCGCGCTGACCTTGGCGCGTCCCGTCGCGTTTGCAATGGCGGTGGCCGAACTAGCCGTGGCCGCCACAATGCCCGCCGCCGCGGAGAAGATATAGGCCTGTGCCATGGTATCAAAGTTGACGCGCTTGCTGTCAACCCCGGCGCCGTCCGGATTGCTGCCCTCGTCGAAGAACAAATCGAAGAATCCGTAGCTCGGGATATTCGTATTCTGCTCGGATTTTACCGTCGCGGTGCCGATCTCCATGCGCGCGTTGCCGGAAATTTTGGCTTCCTGCACGCCTTCAAGGATGGCCAGCGATACCGCCACGTTGATGTTGATCCCGCCAATGGTAGCGCCCGCGATGATGGAATACGCTTTGGCCACGCCGTGCGCGTATACGTTCAGCGTTCCGTCGACGTCCAGCTTGCCAACACCGCTTACCTTGTTGCCCAAAACCAGTGCGCGGTTGGACGCAGCGTTGATGGCAATGGCAAAGTTGAGCGCCGTGGTCATCACGCCCGCCGCGCCTGTGATGGCAACGGCCAGCGCCTTGGAATCGTATGGGATGGCATCCGTGCCCGCATTGACGTTCAGCGTCTGGGCGTGTACCGTCACGCCTGTGACGTCCACGATCGCCCGGTTGTCCGTCTTGATCTGCGCCAGAACAACGGAAGCGCCCTGGCCGCACATGCCGCCGACCAGCGCCGTGGCTGTTACGGTTGTGTCACCGTCCATCAGTGCCGTTACGTTGACCGTGTTGGCACTGAAGATATTTGCTTGATTGATCGCGGCATAGCCGATGACCCGGTTGAATCCGAGCGCTACGGTGCCGTTGCAGCCGCCGCCTGCGCCGAACGCGATGCCCAGGCCCACGACGTTCACATTGCCGTCGATATCGTTTGTAACATCGATGTTGTGCGCCCTGATGTAGCCGTTTGCGCCCTCGCTTGTTGCAAGCGGGTTGCCGTACGGCGTCTTTCCGATATAGGTCAGGCAGGTCGGGCTATTGATGGCAATGGCCACCGTCACGCCCACGCCAGCGCCGCCGATGGCGACGCTTAAGATCAGAACGTCCGCTTCGACTGTGAAATCGCTCTTGACCTTGATATCCGCGGACGTGGCGTCAATCACGACGCCCTGCCCGATGTAGGTGTCAATCCGTGTGATGTTGATAGCCAGGGCCAGTGCCGCATTGACCGCCACCAGTCCGCCGCTCATCGCCAGCGCTGCGGACAGCGCCCTTGTTATGCCGCTGCTAACAACTTCCACGTTGCCGACGTTTGAAAGATTCGCGGTGCCCGCGATGCCCGCTTCCACCGTGCCGCCGAAGTATACGACGGTGATGGAACCGTTGACCGCCACCACGCCGCCGGACGCGTTGAGCGTCACCGCGAGGATCTGGCCGTAGTTCGCCTGTGTATATACGTACACGTTATCCGCGCTTGTCACGTCGCCCGCCAGTATGGCGCGGGTGGATGTCTGCACGATCAGCGCGGCGATGGCCACGCTCACGCCCACAAACCCGCCGCCGCCTGTGATGGAAATCATCCGTACCGCGGAGATGTCGCTGTCTAAGATATCCGCTTTGATCTTGTCGTTGACTTCCTGCGCGTCGTCGTTTAATACCGGGATATCATCGTCCGCCGCGCCCGCCATGGCCAGCACCGTCACATCGCCGGATGCACTTAGAGCCGCGCCGCTCTCCACGACCGCCTGCACATCGGCGCTGACGATGGCAACCGCCAGGCCCACGCCCACGCCGCACCACAGGCCGATGGCCAGTGTTCCGGTGATGGCGTCGATGTTCGTGTTGTCCTTGGACTTGACTAGGATATTGCCGCCCTGTGCGGTGAGATGCGATCCCGCGCCCACGATGGCGCTGGTCGTATCGGATAATTCCATGCCGTTCACGGTGGCGCCCTGCGGTTCGCCCAGGCTCTTTTCCGCCGTGTCGTCATAGAGATCGTCGTTCATGTCGCCTTCGCCGGATTCGTCCTGCCCGTATTCGTTTCCGTCCACGCCGAGGCCGTCAACGTTGTTGCCGTCGCCCGCGAGCATCTCGTCCATGCTCTGGTTTGGCTTATAACCGCCTACCGCCTTGGAGTTGGCGGAAGAGAACGCGCCGTCGGTCTGCGACTGCGGATCCATGGCGCTGTATGTCGTATCGCCATCCGTATTGCTTGTATAGATGCCGTCGTGCGCGTCGTCGTTGAGCATGCTGCCCACCACGATGACCGCGATGGAGCCAGCCACGCCGACCTGTCCGCCGCCCGCGGTGGCCACAAACGTGATCACCCGGCGGTCGCTGGCCGCGCTGACGTTGATATTCTTTGTTGCCGTAATGATGTTGTTCTCGCCGATCTTAGCGGTCACTGTGTTGAACGCCACGCTGACCAGCGCACTTACGCCCACGCCCACAACGCCGCTGACCGCTGCCGTCACGACCACCGCGATCAGGTCGTAGTCATCGGTGGCGATTACATTGACATTTTTGCCGGTCAGATGCACGTTGTTGCCGGTCATCGCCTTTGTGATCACCTGTGTTATCACAACGTTGAGCATGCCGCCCACCGACACGGTGCCGCTGCCACTGGCGCCCGCACCGTCGTTGGTGACAAATTCATACGAATCCGCGCGCAGCACAACATCGCCAAGCGCTTCCACGCTGGCGTTTTCGAGGATCTGTGCAATTGTCTCGTTGTAGAAATAGGTTACGATGGCCACCGCGACAACGCCGACCGCGCCGCCGATACCCATGGTCAGGGCCACGTTGACCAGAATGCTCTGCGTGTTGGCGGATACCGTAACGTTGCCGGGTGTCATAACGCCGCCGCCTAATTTGGCGTTTACCTTGTTTATAAACACCAGCGCATTGACGCCGCCTGCGACGCCAACCGTGCCGCTGCCGCCGAATGCGACGGCCAACAGTGTCAGGACGTCCAGCGTATCCGCATTGACGGTCACGTTGCCAGCGGCATAGATGGACCCGCCCGTTCCGACCGACGCTTCAATATCCTTACTGAACACCAGCACGACCACCGTCGCGCCGACGCCCACGGTTCCGCTCGCGGACAGGGAGCCCGCGAGGTTGATTATTATGGATTCGTCTTCCGCCTCCACCGTAACATCGCTCGTCGAGACGACGGTATTGCCGCCATCGTTATAGGAGGCACTGTTTCCGTTCGCCCGCATGGTTACGTTGTTCGCGGCCTTTGCATGGATCACGTTGCGCACGATTAGCGTATTGATCACGCCCGTCACCGCCACGTTGCCCGATGCCGCCGCCGATACGGAAACGAGTACGATATTCTCACTCGCCGTGGCGGAAAGCGTGATGCCGCGGCGCTTCTTCTCCCGGTTGGGAACGGAAATACCTGCGTTGGCCGCGCCGCTTGTCACGGCGCCACCCGCGATCAGCGTTGATCCATAGCCGATCAGCGCAGTTATTTCATTGTTAACCACCGCTGTGGAAATCGTCGCGCCCACAGCCGTGGTGCCCGATGCGGCCAGGCCGCCCGCGATGATGAACAGATTGCTGTTAAGATCCGCGATGACACCGATGGAATCACCCGCTGTAATCGACACATGTTCGCCCAGTTCCGCTGTGATGGTGTTCAGACTCACGACAACCGGAATGGTTCCGGATATCGCAACCGAGCCCGATCCGCCCGCCGCCAGTGTCACAAGCAGTGTGATGTCCTTGCCCAGCGCCTGAACCACCGCATTGCGCCCCGCAGCGATGCTGGCATAATTGCCGACACGCGCGGTGATGGTGCGCAGGAACACGTTGACCGATACCGTCGCGCCGATGGCGTTATTGCTCGATGCAGTCAGCGCTGCCGCGATGACAAACATCCATGCTTCCGCCTGTGCCGATATGAGCACGTCCTGCGCGGCTTGGATCGTCGAATGCGCGCCCACAAGCGCTTCGGTGATGGACTGCGCAACCAGAACGCTCAGCGTGCCCGCAACGGACGTGCCGCTACTGGCCGACGCCGACGCCAGTACGCTGATTAATATTTCCTTCGTATGTGCCGAAACCGTGACCGACCCCGCGATGCTCTTAATAAGCGTTGCGTAATCACTCAGTTCCGCACGCGTAATGTTCTGTGTGATGACGACGGCCATTGTGCCGCCCACTGCCGCGTTTCCGCCGCCCACTGCCAGTGAAAGCGAGACCAGAAGCAGGAACGCGTCCGTATCCGCCAGTATGTTCACATCGTCATGGGCGGTAATACTCGTATGTGCCCCGACGAGCGCCTGAACTTCGGCGAGGTTAACGATGGCGTTGATTGCGCCGCCGATGCCCAAGCCCGAACCGGATACGCTCGCGGCGATGGTGATGACCATGAAGTCCTGCACCGCCTTGGCAATCTGCTCATAGGCGCCGCCCGCCGTAATGGTCGTATACTCACCGATCTTGGCTGTGATTGTATCCGAGTTGGCAAGCGCCGCGATGGTCACGCCCACGCCTACCTTCGAGTTGCTCGCGGACAGCGCGCCTGCGATCATCCGCGCGGTCGTATCCGTCTTTGCCTCGATGGTCACGTCGTCCGTTGCCGTGATGGTCACATGGTTTCCGATGATGGCCTGCGTGGTGTTGAAGAAGAACACCATGGCCATGCAACCTGCCACCGACGCCTGCCCGCTGCCGCCGGAGATGGCGCCCGCGATGGCTTCGGCGTAGTAGTTGGTGGAAGAGAGGAAATTCAATATATCGATGAAGTCCAGCACGTTGTCGGTGCTGAAGTTGATATCCAGTGTATAGCCTTCTTCGCCGTCCTTTTTGGATATGTCGATGATGCCCTTTTCGCTTTCCGGCACGTTGCCGTTTGACGAATCGGTCAGAAGGTTGTCAAGTCCGAACGCGCTCTGGTAATCCGAGAAGTCCACGCGTTTTTTCAATGCGCTCATGTGCAGCGACTTGGCTGTGATGCTCACATAATCTTCGACGATGGCCTGCACAACATTGCGTGCATAGATCAGTGCGAACGATGCGCCGACGCCGACTTTCGCGCCGGTCGATACGCTCAGGGCGCCTGCGCGCACTGCCAGCTTGCTCTTGTCTGAAGCGGCCAGGTTGATCGCGCCGTTGGCGTTCAGCACCGCGCTCTCCAGGACCTTAACCGTCGTCTTGGCCTGGGAGATGATGATGGCAAGCGCGCCGCCGATGGCCGCGTTTCCGCTGCCCGATACCGCGCCGGCCAGCGCCTGGGCGCCCAAGAGGCCGCGGTAGTCGCCGTCCATGTTCTGCGTCAGTTCGGCGTTGGCTTCGATGTTGCCCTTGCCGTCCGCCGCATCGCCGTTTGCCGTGATGGTGCCGCCGATCGTCACGTTGGCTTCGTTGTTGTTGACGGATACGCCCACGCCCACCGCAATGGATGTGCTGTTCTGCGCCAGGCTCATCGCAATGCCGGTGCCACGCGTTTTGAAGTTTCCGTCATTGTCCGCCAGAACTTCGATGTTGCTGGCGGTGAAGTTTCCATTAAGGATGGCCGATGCATTGTGGTGCGTGATGTTCACGGCCACCGCCGCGGCTACCTGGATCTTCTGTCCCTGCTGCTGTGTGCCCTGCGAAGTGGGCACCGAACTGCCGCCGCTGCCGTTGTCCGCCGGATCAACGTTATTATTGACCTGGCCCTGCGCCTGGCCCGTTGCATCGTCCGGCGTGCCGGTGGTGCTGGTGCCCTGGCTGTTTAAGGCGTTGGTTGAAAGCGGCAGGTTGTTGTTGGACTGGTTGTTGTTGGTGCCGCCCTCTTCCTGCGTATTATTGTTGTTGTTGAGTTCGCCGTTGATGGTACCGGCGGTCTGGTTGTTGTTGTTTGTGGTCGTCGTATCCTCGTTTGTATAGTTGCCGTTCATGACGTCGTTGGTGCTCTTCTCCGCACCGTCCACGCCCGAACGGAACTTGCTCAAATAGCGCTCGAGATCGGCGCCCATCGCCGTGGCGACCGCGTCGCTGTCGTCCTCGTCGTAGGTATGGGCCACAAGCTTCGCCATGCCGTTTACAATGCCGGTGCCTAAGAACTCGGCCGTCACGTCGGAGTAGGCGATGTTGACCGCCACTGCAGCGCCCACCGCTGTGGCGCCGCCCACGGCAAAGCCGGACGCCTTTGTCAGCGTGCTGCCGATCTGTTCGGCAATCTGGCTGTAGTTGACGCAATCGGCATTCTCTTCGGTTTCTTCCTCGGTATCGTACTCCGTTTTGTTGGCGTTGACGGTGTCGCCGCCGGTGGTTGTGATCGTGGTGTTCTCATCCACGCGGGCAACCACGGTGTTGTAGATCAGGCCCACCGCCACTGAAGCGTCCACCGAGATATCCTTGGGTTTGTCGCTGCTGGAGGAGCTGGAGCTCGTTCCGTCGCTGTCCGCCAGCGGATCGGAGCCGGACACCGATACGGTGGATAGATCGTTCTGCCCCTTGGCAAATATGTCCATCGTACCGCAGGTGATGTTGTATCCCTTGCCGATTGTGGCTTCCACCGTCATGTGCACGATGTTTAAGGCGAACGATGCGCCCACACCCACCGTCTTGCCCTTGCTGTTGGTGGGTTTGGTGTCCTGCGTCGGCGTTGTGCCCGCGTTCGGGTCCGCCTCAAACGCGGCGTTTATCACAACGTCCGCATCCGGCATGTAGAACACGTAGATGTTCTTGGTGGCATCCTCCACCACAACGATCTGCTTGGTGGTGGGCGTGCCGCCCTGCGGTGTATAGGTAAAGGTCAATGACCCGTCCTTGAGTTTCTGCCCGTCGCCGGGTGTGATGGTGACCAGTATCCGGTCGCCCATCTTGGCCGTGCCGGTTGCCGCAGCGGTCGTGGTCAGAGGCGACGTAAACGTGATGGTTCCCGTGCCGCCTGTAACGACGGTGGATACGTTGTGCGGATCCGCCTCGAACTGCGCCGCAACGGTGATGGTGGCGCTGTCCTCCAGATCGCCCGGCATGGTGAACGTATAGGGGCCGCTGCCGGATACGGTAAGTTCAGCGCCGGTATCGCCGCGCGTCACCTTCAGTGATCCCGCGACCAGTTTATACCCCTCGTCCGGCGTGATGGTGATGGTGATGGTGCTTCCCGCGCTCTGCGAGCCGGAAACCTCCGCCTTGCCGTTTTGCGTGGCGCCGACCGTGATGCTGCCGTTGGTTTGGGAATCGTATTGCGTGCCCGCGCTGCTTCCGTCTCCTGTATCCGAACTGGAGCCTGCGGTCAGGTTCTTGTCCGCCATGCCGTCGCTGCCAACGGATGAGGAAGCTACGGTATCCTCTTTCTGCTTTGCAATGGCTTCGATGTTCACATCGCCCGTTATCGTATATGTAATGACTTCCGTCGAATCTGCCAGATATGCTTTCGTCTCGCCCACGATGACGGCGATGGCTGCGCTGCCCGCTACGCCCACGCTGGACGCGCCTGCGCCCGCAACGGCCTGTGTGACGAATGTATGCGTCCTGCTGCCGTCGTCCACTTCGATCTTCAGATCCAGCCAGCCGGAGAGTGCATCCAGCGCCGCGGTTGTAAGCGCCTTTCCCGCGTCACTGAGGATCTGTGTCGCCTTTGTCTTGAGCTGCGCTCCGACGTCGCCCTTGAGGAACGTCTTGAGCTGGTTGACATCCACGAAATCGCTGAACAGGTCGTTTGCGATCTGCGTCGCCGCCTGCTCCGCAGCCGATCCCGGCGTCAGATTGTTCGCCGGCACATCTGAAGCCGTGCCGAACGAGGCGGAGACCTTCTGCGCGATCATGGTCAGCAGCATGTTCAGTATGGCGTTCTTCACGGCTTCCATCAGTTCGTCGTCGAAGCCGTCCAGATTGCCGAGCTTTTCCTCAATCTTATCGTCTATATCATTGCTGATCAGGTTTTCCAAACCGGTGCCGGACAACAGTGTCTGCGCGGATTTTGCCACGATTTCCGCCGTCAGATCGGATATGAACGAGCCGAGTCCGGTCTCATCGAAGAATTCGCCGAGGCCCATCTCATAGGCCAGATCCGCAATCAGCTCTTCGATGGCCTGCCGCACCAGCGTCTCGATAATGTTGAGGTCCTCGTCCTCGTCTTCGTCCTCGTCCTCGTCGTCCTTCTTGCGGTCGTCGATCATGGTCGCCGAAACGGTCAGGCTGTTCGCCGTAATCGTGCTTCCGCTGATGTATGCAATATTCTTATACGTTACGATATTGATGGCAACGGCAACGCCAACGCCGATCTTCGCACGGGTGGCGGAGGCATTCGCATAGATGGCCGCGTCGGTGTCGTTCTGACTCATGACGACAACGCTGCCTGCCGGGGTTTCATCTTCAGAATTGGTTGTTTCGCCTTCCGGGATGAAGGCTTCCACCACGGCGCCTTCGATACAGGCTACCGCCGCGTTGGAATGGATGTTTAAGTTGAAGCCCGCCGCAACCTGGATGTTGCCCTCGCTGGTCTGCGGGGTCTGTCGGTTGGACGAAAGCGAATTGATCGCACTCGGGTTCGTGTTCTGGCTGCCGGTCAGGCGGGACAGGTTGCTGCCGCCCGACAATGAATTGTCGGCTTGTTTGTCCGCCTCTCCCTTGTCCGCTTCCTCGTCGCCGCTTTCACCGCTGCTCGAACTCGAGCTGCTGGCGGTGCTGCTCTTGCGGCTGGTCGCGCCCTGCGATCCGGCGCGCGATGTGGACTTGAGGTTGCTGCGGCTGACGGCCTTGATGGTCACGCTGCGCGCCCTCGTATTGCGGCGCAATACGGACTTTGCGCTGTCGTTGATCACGCTGATACACAGTGCCGCACCCACGCCGACGTTGCCGCCGGACGCCGCCGCGTTGGCTGCCATTTCGCGGCTGATCGCGTTTTTGGCAGAGATCATCACATCGCCGGCCAAACTCAGATCCTGATCGGACTTTCCGATGTATGCCACGGTATATATGCCGGAAATCAGAAGCGCCAGTACCGGCGTTACGGATACGCCGCCCGCCGAGCCCGCTTTGGCAAGCACCGCTTCGGTGCTTTGGTGCAGCGCTTCGACCGTGAGCGATCCCAGCGCGCCGCCCAATATGGCGACACGGTCAAATCCCGTGCCGGTGTACCCGGTCACAATGTAGAGATCCGCATTGTCTTCTATGCCCGCCACAACGTCCACGCCGATGACGGCCACGGCGATGCCCGCGCCCACGCCCGCTGTGGATGCATAGGCGGAGCTGATCGCGTCTGCGTTTGTGGCGTAGCGTTCCGTGCTGGACGACTGGATGGTTACGTCCGCGCCGTCGTTTAGATACAGCGTTGCGCCGTCCATTACGACCGCCCGTGTCTTGGCGGATGCAACGTGCACGGCAATGGCGCCGCCCACGCCGATATCGCCCTGCGAATATCCCGCCTTGGCAGATACGCTGGAGAGGATCTTATCCGATTCGCTGCCCGATACGGCCTTGATGGTAAGCGATGCAGCCTGTATGATTCCGTTTTTGATGATTGCATTATTAATGTGTGTCGTAACCGCCACCGCGATGCCCACGCCCAGCGCAAACGTTTTCTTCTTCTGCGTTGTCGTGGTGGAGGTGCCGGTATAGTTGGGATCGGCAACGAACTCCGCGCTGATCTCAACGGTCAGCGTGCCGCCGGCGGCGATGGTGGGCAGCGTGTGCATGAAATTGCCCTGATCATTCGCCGTAACCGTCATAATGGTTTCCCGATCCGACTCGATGCGGCGGACCTTGAGCGAGTTCGCCTTGAGCATATATCCCTCGTCGGGGATGACGATGATGGTGATGGTCTCGCCGCTGTCCGCCCGTGCGGGTGCGGTTACGGTGCCGCCCGTTCCTGGTGTCACGTTGACGGCAAAGCCCTTCTGCTCAAACGTCGCGGATACGCGGATGAAATTGGTGGGGCCAAGATCGCCCGGCACGACAAACTTGTTGTCCGTGACGGTCAGCGTCTCCAGTTCGATCTCCTCGCCGAACGCGTCCAGGTTGTAGACCGTGACGGTCAGCGTCGCAATTTTCTTTCCCTCGCTGGTCAAAAGGTCGGTGATGGAGATGGTAACGGTCTCGTTCGCGTCGGCCCGTGTATCGGACAATGTGATATACGGCTTCGCCTCGTCCGCAACCTCGAGCTCGGTACCCTTCTGTTCAAACGAAACGGTGATGGTCACGTCAACGCCCGGCATGACGAAGGTATAGACGCCGTCGGTTTCGGTGATGTCCGTTCCGTTGAACTGCAGTGAAGAGATCTTGTTGCCGGGTTCGACCGTCACAGTAACGGTGACGGTGTCGCCGGTCTTGGCGTTTGCAGGTGCGGTGACCTTGTCTGCGATGGACGGGTCCACCGTGATATTGTGCGTGTCCGCCTCGAACGAAGCATTGATGGTGATCTTGTTGCCCTCGGGCAAATCTGTCGGCATGGTGAAGTAATAGTTATCGCCGCTGCCCGCCGTCAGCGCCTGTTTGACCTCGGTGCCAACATTATTTATATAGGTATAGGTCAGGCTGTCAACCGTGAGCTTGTAGCCCTGGCGCGCTTCCAACGTAAAGGCCGCCTTGTCGTCGGTACCATAGGACACGAATGTAACGGTGCCATTTACGGTTGTATCGATGACAATGGGTTTGTCCGGCACTTCCTGCGGATGAGTGACCTCATCGCCCGGATCGCCCGGATCTTCCGGTCCGCCCGGCGTACCCACCGTATCGGTGGTCGAGCTCTTAATGGGTGAGCCGTCCGCAACAATGACCGCCTGTGTCACGGCATTGGCCAGAAGCGCAAGCGCGCCGCCGGATACGATCATGCCGGTGGTGTCGATGATTGCATTGTTCCTGTTGGACACGACCGATACACTCAGCGCGCCCACAACCTGTGCAGATGAATTGCTCTTGGTTGCGGGGGTGGTGCCCTCGGGTATGGTTTCAAACTCGGCGGACAGGACCACGTTCCCGGCCGGCATGGTCAGGATGTACTGGCCCGAGCCGTTCTGTATGATGGTGGTTATACTGGTCCTTCCGTCCAGTTCGGTTGTTGCCGTAAGCGTGTTGGCTTTAAGCTGATAGCCCGTCGCGGGATTGATGGTGATCTCAATGAGGTTGCCCGTATCGCCGGTGGTCTTCCCTGGTATCAGGGATCCGTTTTGCAGCGTATCGCTGACGGTGACGGTGTATGCGCCCGGCGTACCGTCTTCCTCTTCGGTCTCCTCTTCCTCTTCGTCCGTTCCGGACGTTCCCTCGTCGAACAGGTTTTCAAGACCGAGGGTTTCCTCGTCGTCTTCGTCCTCGTCAAACAGGTTGCCAAGGCCGCTGTCCTCGTCATTTGGATCGCTTTCGGTTTTTTCACGGAACACGGCCACGATCTTCACCGCCGCATCCGGCATGGTGAAGCTGTATTCGTTGGAGCCGCTTGAAATGTCGATGCTGTGCGTAACATGCGCGCCAGATCCTGCGGGCAGGTACGTATAGGTCAACGCTTCGAGTATATAGCCTTCGTCGGGTTTGACCTTCACGGTCACCGGATCGCCGGATTTGGCTTTGGTTGGCGTGGTGATGGCGCCGTGCGTGGATGACTCGACGCTGATCTCGTATCCGTCGGTACCGTTCAATTGATCGGTCGCCGATTTGATGCCAAGGAAACTCTTGGCGCTCTGGCCCAGTTTGGCGCCTGCCGCGCCTAAAAGCATGGTCGCGATGTTCTTGACCTGCGTCATGGGCTGGCTTTCTGCATTCGAATCGCCAGCACCGGATTCGGATGAGGACACCGCGCTGGTGGTCACCCGCTCGTCCGACCATGAATCGATGGTAATGTCGCCGTACGCCCATAGCGACGCATCGCCTTCAACGCTTGCATTGACGCTGTTGATTACGACCGAGATGGCAAAGAATCCGCCGAACGTGTTGCCCGTCGTACCGGTGTTGGAACCGGTGGAGGACTGGTTGGCGGTGGTATCGCTGGTGGCCGGCGCCTTAGCGGACGACTTGGTGACAACGTTCACCTTGCCCCGTGCCAACAGATCGATGTTTCCATAATTGGAGATGATGTCACCCAGTACCTTGACATTCGAACTGGTCACGACAACGGATACAGCCAGTGAGATGGGCAGCTTGCCCGCGGTGGCCGTCGTGGTCAGTGTGACATCAAGATCCGAGCGCAGTGAAACGCTGCCGTTGGCTGTGATGGAGGCGTTCTCGCCCACCGTTATGGAGGCGTCCGCCACCACCACAGCAACCGCTAGCGGTATAAACCATTTTGCTAAGGATGAATTGGATGCGGCAACGCTGACTACGGATTTGGCAACGGCTTCCACCGTGCCGCCCGCCGTGATGCTGCCCAGTATTTCGATATTGGCCGAGCCGACCTTGACGCTAACAAAGTTGAAGCCTTCGCCAATGGGCAGCAGCGCTTTTGTCTGCGAACTGCCCGCGTTCAGTATCACCGAGCCGGTAGCGATCACGTTTGCGTCCTCGGCAATCTTGATGGACGCGTTGGTCACGATGTCCATCAGGCTGGCCTGGTATTCATAATCCGAAGGCAGGCCAAGATCGCCCGCCGAAATGGTAAACGTAATATCGTCGTCGTTCGCCGTCATGAAGATGTTCTGTCCAATTACGGTTCCCGTGATCTCGATGTTCTTCGCAACCAGGTTCAGGTTCATGTTCGCCGCGTCGAGGTTGCCGATTTTCAGGCTGCTCCCACCGTCGATGGTCAGGCTGGACAAAAAGCCGCCGCCTGTGACGATAAGGTTTAAGATCTCACCGATGGCGAGCATGTAATTGGAGAACAGCTGGCTGGCAAGCAGCGTACCGCCCGCAATGTCCGCGGGATCGATGACAAACGTCGGCTTGTTCACGAGAAGGTCCGTATAGGTTTCAAAATCGGTCGCGCCGATTTGAAGCGTTTCCTCGCAGGTGTCCTGCAAAAGGATATCCGCGCCGCCGGATAAAAGCGAAGCGGAACTCGATCCGCCGTCCTTGAGCGTTCCGGTCAGGTGCAGGCGGTCCGTGCCGTCTCCGCCGTCGGCCGAAACGGTATCCGCCGCTTTCGACGCAGCGCTGTCGATGGTAACGGTATCGTCGCCGTTTCCGCCTTTGATATCAACAGAAGCACTGTCATTACGAACGGCGGTATCGGCTGCATTGAGCGAGATGGCATCGTCACCTTCCCCGCCTTCTATTATAAGTTCATCCGTCTCGCCGTCCAGCGTCACGTCGATGTTGTCGTTCTCGTCTGTTCCGTATACGGTCAATGAACCGTCCGTGGCCGTGACCTTGCTGTCCAAAGATAAATACAGACCTGCCAGGACAACCTGGAGGCCGTTGATGTTGATATTGCCATTCACGTGCGCGCTTCCGCTGCCGCTTGCACTGATGGTGGTATGGTCAATGAGCTCGTCTTCAGCAGGTTGCTCATATGAATCGTCGGACAGGATGTATAATGTGAAGTCGTCGCCTACGCTGGCGGTGGACGCGTCGATGTTGATATCGCCGTTGTACGTGCCCGCGAGCACTTTGATTGTCACCGAGTTGCTGTCCGCGCCCGCGTCGTTCATGGCCTGGTCGACCGCTTTCTGTATCGCGTTGTCTACCAACACTGCGGGATCAGGATCGACGTCATTGTCAAAGGCAATTTCCTCATCCAAGACGTTCTCTTCGCCGCTGCCGTCGTCCTCCACGTGCTCCACAATGACGGCGGAGCCTTCATTCGCTGTGACTTCGTCTGTCAGATTAACGTCATCGGCGCCGATATCAGCCGTCTCCGGCTCGGGTATGGCTTCCTCCGCAAACGCAACGCCGGGTGCGAAAAAGACAAAAACAAAGGCAAGCAGCACGCACAATACCGCTGCGAACAAACCCTGGCGTGTATGTCTTCTCCCAATCTCCAAGCTTCGGTTTTCCCTTCGTAAAACAACCGGCCCGTCCGTTGCATCCATATCGGCACACAGCCCACCCATCCGTTACATCCTTAGGTGAACCTATGATCTGCCATCCAATCTCCTTCGATTTTCGTTGATCCCCTGAGGAACACACGCATCTTATGCGTCGACAGCCAACTGATTGACTATACTGTATCGTAATTATGTTACAATGCTGTTACACCATAAATCCGCCGTTACAGGATGACAATTTCGTTACAATGTAACTTTAGAATTATGGTATCGTACAAACATAAAAAAAACAACCACAAATTAGGAATTTGTGGAAAATATCCTGTATTTGGTGATTTTCGGCGATTGTTAGCCGTTTGTAAACTATCTTCAATGAATGCTTGTCATTTCTCGATATTGCTTGTAATGACTATTCCAACAATGTCAATATATCCTCGGCTGATTGTTGCCAATCTCCTTCCATGCCGGCCGCCGCCGTCATATCTGTTTTGGCGGATTCGATATCGTCCAACTGCCAATAGCAGATACCGCGGTTGTACAAACAGGCCTGCATTTGGTTGTCCGCTTCCATGGACACGGTGAAATCCGAAACGGCATCGTTGAAACGGCCCAACGCCATGAAGCATACACCGCGGTGGTAGTGCGATTGTGCAGCGGATGTATCCATTTGAATGGCGGTTGTAAAATCAGATTCGGCCTCTATAAACAACTGCAACGACAGATTGCAGACGCCGCGCATGTAATAGGCGTTGGCATTGTTTTCGTCTTTCTCAATACATCGGTCATAGAGTGGTTTCGCAAGATCGTATTTGCCCTGCACAACATAGCCTTCGCCAAGTGCCTCGCACATGTCCATGTCGTTTGGCACCAACGCTACGTAATTGGCTAGGCTGTCCACCATGCTGTCCACGTCCTGGCGTTGCGCATACACCTGCGCCGTGATCAGATACGCCTGTGGATCGCCCGGCTGCAACACGCTCGCTTGAGAAAGACAGGTCAATGCCAGATCGGATTGGTCGAGCAGCACATGCAGGCAACCCTTTTTCAGCCACAGATCTGCAAGCAGCACATCGGACTCCCCGGCATACATCTGCATACATTTTTCGATATGCAGCAGCGCCTTTTCGTACTCCTCACGGGCGATGTAGGTACTGGCCAGCGCATAGTGATCGGGTAGCGTCTTGGGCGCGGACACTAGGTTGTACAGCACCTGTCCCACACGTGATGCCACATCCGCTTCGACGTATTCCGTGCTGTCCATCAGGTAAGAGACCGCCGCCGCCGCGTCGCTGCGTTCGTAGTTTTCCTTCTGTATGGCCACGCGGCTTAGATACAAAAGTACGGTGGTTAAAACAAGAAGCACCGCCATCAAAATAGCCGCAATGCGGAAAGATATCCTTTTCGTAATTCTTTTCTTGGCGGCTGTCTGCTGCATCCGGTCCTCCTCTGTGCGCGCATCCATGCGGCACCCTTTGTATGAAACCAGTTATTTCATCGCTATATTTGATGATAACGAAACACGCTAAAAAACGCAAGGCGGCATCACCGCGCATCGCCGTATTGCGTTTTGTATGCATCGGAACATTTGAATGGTTTGATACGGGGACAGCACCATAATCATAAGTGCCTACCGCACCACCACCGCCGTACCCGACGCGGTCACCATCAACATGCTGCCGCCACTGCCCAACACTTCATAGTCGATGTCCACACCCACGATGGCGTTGGCGCCCATTTCCTGCGCACGACTGATCATCTCGTCTATGGCGGCCTGCCTGGCCTGTAAAAGCTCCCCTTCGTAGGAGGCGGAGCGGCCGCCGAAAATGTTGCGCACCCCCGCCGCAAAATCCTTGATAAAGTCCACGCCAGAGATCACCTCGCCGAAAACGATTCCGTAATACTGCGTTATGGATTTGCCCTCTATGGTGGGCGTTGTCGTGACAATCATACGATCCTCTCCTTGTGCCTGTATTGACAGGTGGCCCAATACAACAAACCGGTTGTTTACAGCCTGCCCTGCTGCTTGAGCCATTCCATGGTATCCGCCAATGTCCCCTCTATGGGCCGGGGCGAGAAACCCAACATACACCGCGCCTTTTTGTTTGAAAACCGCACGTTGCTAAAAAGTGTAACCATCGAATAAGCGGTGAACAGCGGCTTTTGTTTGCGCAGCCTATAATACCACTCCGCCATCGGCGCAACTAACCGGATGAACCAGCACGGCAATACGATGCGCACGCGCCGTCCGTTTGTTACCTTATATAGTGTGTCTAGCATCTCCCTGATCGTGATATAGCGGTTGGACAGAATGTAGCAAGATCCGCTTGTTCCGTGCTCAATGCACGCCATGATCCCGTCTGCCACATCGCGCACATCCACAAAATCATACCCGCCGCTCACGTAAGCCCACAGCCTTCCCGAAGCATAGTCGATCATCATCTGCGTCATGTGCGCATTCCCGTAGTCATACGGCCCGATGATGCCGGACGGATGCACGACACATGCAAACAGGCCGCTTTGCTGGGCTTTTAGAACCAGCGCCGTCGCTTCCGCCTTGGTCTTGGCATAGTAACCTTCAACCTGTGCCGGATCAAATTCTGTCACCTCACGAATAATCCCACCGCCCTTGGGCTCGGGTATTGCGTGCACGGAACTTATATAGATCAGCTTTTCAACACCGTTTTCTTGGCACATCTCAACGACATTTTTTGTGCCGCGTACGTTCACATCGTATACCCTATCGTTACGTTTGGCTGCAATGTGAACAATCCCTGCCGCATGGATAACGATAAGTTTTTCACTTTCGGGGTTTGCAAAAAAGGGGCGTAAGCTGTGCACATCGCGCACATCGCCAAACACGATCTGTGCCCGTTCATCCACGGTCATAATCAGCGGATCGTTGGGCAAAACGAGTGCGCGTACGCGCTTGTTCTTTTCAAGTAGCGTACGTACCACGGTATGGCCGACATGACCGGATGCCCCGGTGACAAGGTATAGTTCAGCCACGTTGTGCCTCCTTTACCAAATCGGCAGCGTACGTTTGCCCCGTCCTTCATGCAAATTCGATCCGTGGATTGTTTGTCGAAGATCGCCTCCAACCTTATAATATCACCTCCACAATCACATGACAAAGCATGGATGCCAAACGGCGTGTATAAGTCGTTGAATCGATTGGTGAGCATTGACATAATAGAACCATTGTACTAATATCATACCATTAGTACAAATTTGTTTATATCCGTAGCAAATTAAGGAGCATGCCTATATGGAACAACGAACGCAAAAAAAGCATCAGCGTATCCTCGATGCCTCCATTTCGTTGTTTGTAAAATACGGCGCTGCCAAAACAACGGTAGATGACATAGCCAAAAATGCAAGCGTGTCAAAAATGACCCTTTATAAATATTTTGGAAGCAAAAGCGCCTTGCTTGTATGCGTGTGCAAGCACATCGTATCCCTGCATACTAAACGCCTTGCGCGCCTGATAGCGTCCGACATACCGATGATGGAAAAAATGACGGTGTGTTTTGACATCCTGACCGACTTTGTATGCGCCGGACGCCGGACGCTATGCGCTGAACTCGCCGAAGTGGAAATTGAAGCGGCAGAGGACTATGCGCAGTGCTTACAGATGGAACAGGATATTGTGTTGACGTTGATTCGCCAAGGCAAAGAGGAGAACCTGATCAGCGCGGCATTTTCCGACGACGTGATATATCACTATATTGATATGGGCCTTTGCTACTTCGAGCATAATGCAGCGTACCGGGAACGAATAACGCATGATTTTCACTTTACCAACGCGTTCATGTCGTTCCTGTGGCGCAATGTGTTCATCGATCCATCCATACTAGAGATAAAAGGCGAAATCGTTTTCAATCAATGCAATGAAACCCCAACCCTTCATGCTTGCATAGCTTTGGCAAAGTCGGGTACAAGCGACGCGATCGACGCCATCATGAACGGTTTGAATGCCGACGCAACCCTTGCCGCCACCAAGATCATCGATTATTCGCTGAGCTTTGTCCAAACACAGCAGGGCCTTGCGCGGTTGGGCTTTTATCTGTTTAATGGCTCCCAGATGCAACGAAACTATTGCGCTCTTTTTTTCAACAGGAGAGGCGATTGCCCCCTTGTACAGTCGGCCTTTGAAAAGGGCCTTATCGACCAAATACAGGCGTTCGCTCGATAAAGGCAGTCTCATACATGCACCGGTATATACTCAATAATAACGCAACAATGCATTGAATAGAAAAAAAGCGGCCGCTTTAACGGCCGCTTCACATCCTATATATAATGAGTGTTAGAAACGCCGCGCACAAAAACTCCTGTATGGCAGCTGCGGTATGTTCTTGATGGACACGATTATCAGCGTAGTGATGGCCTTTCGGATAAACCGGCGCGTTTGCTGGTCCATGCCCTTGATGGCACCCAGCGCAGCGAACGCCTTGGCCCGCCAACCCTCGGTAAAATCCGCAAACGATGTAACGTCGGTGGCCGAAATGATGTCGAACAGCACCTCGATGAACATCGTGCGCGTTTCATTATCGTACCGGCTCAGCCAATTGTTCAGCGTTACGTTTGCATACCGGGCGCTGAGCTTGAGCTTTTGCGCATAACAAAAATCGCTGCCCTCTGTCGCCCATGAAAACGGATCGTGCTGCATAAACCAAAACCCTTCGCTCTCCACCACGGCATATTCGCCATACTGCTGCAACAACATACCCACCAGCGAGGATTGCGGCATCGTTTGATTGATCCTGTCCTTGATCATAAGATATCGTTCGCTCTTATAGACCTCGTCATGAAAGCCCGGCCCGTCATGGCTGTATATATCCAGTATCCTGCCCTGCACGTTGGCATTGCACCACATCGCGGCATAGATGGCAACGTTCCCACCTTTTGAGTGCCCGCCCAAACGCAGATCTGCGTCAAGGCGCAACGCCACGTCGTTCAGATAGGCAAGGCCTTCGATCTGTGACGGAATGGGGTCTGTGCACGCAAGATTAAAATCCTCTTTCAGTCCGACCACGGAATAATCTGTGCCGCGGTACGCGATGTACGCGGAACCGTCTCCCAAAAGAAACGTCACCACGGAAAACTGCTTGCCCGCCGTTTCGTCCATCTGGTCAACATAAAAGAACAGCTTAACGTCACGGAACCGGATGCTGTTGGCCAGCGCATGCAACATTCTGCGCCGCGTTTCAATGTCCTTGACCGATGTGCTTAGTATCTGATCTTCCAAACCCGATTCAACTATGTCCGCAATGCTGACGCCAGCAGCCTCCTGCGCGGGTCCTGGAACAACGCCTTTAAAATCACGGTACGACAGCTCAGACAATATCAGGCTGTCCACCTCACAAAACGCACGTTCCAAAAACGTATCCTGTTGCGTCTCCACATAGTCGATGATGTTTTTCATTCATACTCCTTCGCGATGCCATGGGCTTGCTTCTCCTCACCCAAGGCATCACTTTATATAATAGAGCACTCGTACCGAATTGTCCACCATACGGTTTCCCCTTTCACTTTTGGAACGATGCCCGGCACACGATTACATCGCACGCAAACCAATGGAATGATGGAATACGGGAAGACGCATCGGATGAAATCCTGTACAATATCCATACAGTACAAAGAGGGTGAATCCATGCAACAGGTCTTTGCGCCGGGGTGCGCGCTGATGCTCTATAAGCCGGAACTTGCCAAATGGGCGCAGGTGTTATTACAAAGCTATGCCGACGACATCTGTGCACACGACACCTGCTGCCGGTTCGAGCCTATCTTAAAGCGCAACACGCGCGTTATCAACGTATGCCCGGGGTGCGACCGGCGATACCGCTGCTTGTACGACGGTATATCCACCATATCGCTTTGGGAGGTGTTGGCAAAGCGCGCCGATTTTCCCTTTCCGGACTATGGCGGCATCACGATGACGGTACACGATGCCTGCCCTACCCGCACACAGCAGAGGGTGCACAGCGCCGTACGCACGCTGCTCGAAAGGATGAACATCGGTATTGTGGAGCCACGAAAAACCAAAACAAAGGCGGTGTGCTGCGGGGACAGCTTCTTTGGAAAACTGCCCACGGAACAAATCGAAACAAAAATGCGCGAGCGTGCTATGGACATGCCCTGTGAAAACGTGGTGGTGTATTGCGTTTCCTGCATCAAATCGCTCTACAACGGCGACAAAACGCCGCGCTATCTGTTGGATCTTCTCTTTGGCGAAACCACGCAGCCCAAGGTGCATCAGCCCGATGCGTGGCACGCCCAACTTGACGCGTACATACAGGAACATCAGGGATAAGCGCCATGAAACATACACTGACAAACGATGAAAAATGGCAGGCGGTCAAAGGCTGCGACAATGCGTATGACGGTACGTTCTTTTACGGTGTCGGCACCACCGGGATATTCTGCCGTCCCTCCTGCAAAGCCAGAACGCCGCTGCGGATAAATGTGCATTATTTTGACAGCGCAAAGTGTGCCATGGATGCTGGTTACCGCCCGTGCAAGCTGTGCCGCCCCGACCTTGCGGTATTTGAGCCGAACCGTGCGCTTGCCCATAAAGCATTGGCGCTGCTGGAACGGGACTTTGATGCAATCATCAGCATCGGCGATATCGCCAGACAGCTCAGCATCAGCGAAAGCCATCTGTCAAGGCTTGTAAAACAGATTACGGGGCAAACGGTCACGCAGCATTTGAACAGGATCCGCGTCGAAAAAGCCAGTGAATTGCTAAAGAACGGCAAGGATAGCATCGCAAACATCGCATACCGAGCGGGCTTTGCAAGCCTGTCCAATTTCTACCGGTGCTTTCGGGCGCAAACGGGGCGGACGCCACGCGCATTTCGGCAAGGGGACGATCGATGACGACCTGTTATTTCGAATCCGCCATCGGGTCCATCTGCATTGAAGAACAAAACAGGCGCATCACCCATGTGTATTTCCCGGCGGATGAAACGCCGCCACATTGCGTTGAAAATACGCCGCTGTTACAAGAAGCCACCGTGCAGATCGAACAGTATCTACACGGTACATGCACGGCATTCAACCTGCCCATAAATCCCAAAGGCACGCCCTTTATGCATATGGTTTGGGCGCGGGTATGCAAAATTCCCTACGGGCAAACGGCGTCGTATAAAGCCATCGTGGCAAGCATCGGTTAACCGCGCTCGGCAAGGGCGGTTGGACAGGCATTAAACCGAAATCCCATCCCGCTTATCATCCCCTGCCACCGAATGATCGGTGCAAACGGCGCGCTTATTGGCTACCGAAGCACGTTGGCGGTAAAGCAAAAACTGCTGGAACTGGAAAAGCGGCATATGGCCGCTTCCATTCATTGATATTCAATTTCAGATCCATCCTGTCCCCCACGCGTTCAGCGCTGCCTTTGTATGCGCCTGTCCATCTCATTTTGATTAAAAAAGCGCTCATCCTTTAAATAGTGTTCCATGACATAATCGTCCATGGCCTTGACGTAATCGGCTTTTGGGATGGTTTGTTCCTCATCGTCTTCGGCGTTCGGATCGCGCGCAGCCTCGGCTTCGGATTGCAGCTTGCTTTCCACCTCGTCGTGCACATCGTGATACAGCCTGTCGGTAAACCTGTATTCGGAGCCGCAAAAGGTGCAGGTATTGTTTCGCTCCGCTGCAAAATGTGCGCTTGTATACTGCCCGCACCGTGGGCAATAGACCAACATGTTCTTGTCAATACGCACCCGGCTGCCGTATTGCCGGTGCAACAGCGCGTTGTATTTATAGCTGCCCTTGATGGCACTGACCGCGCGGTTCGCCGCCTTTTCCCTATCGGATTCCGACATGGCAAACCACTTTTCCCGCGTCATAACCGGCGTCATCTCCCCGCCTTCCATGGCACATGGATTGCCCAAATCCTTTTTTTTGACGATGGCAAAATGACAGCACTGCTTACAGATCGTGATGAATTCGGTATTGTCCTCGTCGCGTTTTCTTTTAACTTGTTCCAGATTAACAACCGGAAAATTGCATACCGGGCAGCGGTCGGTCTTGTCCGACATTTCGCTGCTGCATACTGGACAAACGATGATGGCCATGTTCCTGTCTCCTCGCTCTGTTCGTTGCTCACATGGTAGCACTCCAAAGCCATGTTTTCAACTCAATATATACCATAGCCTTGCTCCAAGATCCGCAAAGGGTATCGCAAGGGGATGCGAAGACATGTATAACGCATAAAAAGGCCCTCGTGCTATATTGGTTCTGGAAGAATATGGACGGGTTTTTGATCGACAACGTTATCAAAACACAACAATGGAAAGGAGCGCGCATTGTGAAAAAAAGGATTCCGTATATCGCATTGGCGCTGCTGATGTTCGTCGTGGCGGGCTGTACGGCACAAACCCCGCAAGCGAACGAACCGACCGCATCCGCTTCTCAACCCGGCGCAACCTCCTCCCTGGTCGACGATGACGGCGACCCTGCACAGGCGATGACGGTAACGAGCGCGGGCATCACCGGTGGCGTCATCGATCCCACGTACGGCATGCACGGCGTTCAAGTCGTTCAGGGCGTTCCCACGCTGTCCCTCCCACTGGAAATTGCGAATGTGCCGAAAAACACCGTTTGCTTCGCCGTTTATATGGAGGATTTGAGCACGGAGCCCGCATGGGTGCATTGGATGGCGGTCAATGTCATGCAAAGTGTGATTCCCGAGGATTTCAGCTTGACGGCGGATGATTCGGTCATACAAGGAACGAACGATTTCAATACAATCGGGTACGGTGGGCCTACGCCGCCAAAGGACCATACCTATGCCGTCACAGTTTATGCGCTCGATGCCAGGCTCGATTTGGATAGCGGCTTCACATTGGAACAATTCCGCGCCGCCCTCGAGGGCCATATCATCGCAGAATGCACGCTTGAGGGCAACTACAAAACGGACAAGTAAAACTTTAAAAATATTCGCGCTGGGCACAATGCCGTTTCATTAGGCTTTGTGCCTTTTTATGTACAGCTACATCGCCCGTTCAGCTACGGCTCTGATCGGATTTTGGTTCATCATAATATTGTTTGTTCAGGCACAAATTTCCTCTTGCATTGTGCAGCGTCATCGCATATGATGATGCGGCAGTTAAGATGCCCTACGGATATCATACGCCATTCGTAAGGCATTTTTATTTGTCTAAAAAGGGGTGAGCGTCATGCAAATTCCGGTTAAATCAAAACAAACACTCGCTTTTAAAGGCGGGGTGCACGCGACGGCGCGTATACACAATCCCAACCGACTTTTATTTGGGCGGCTGGAAATGGTCTACTGGATGTTTCTAACATCACAGAGCTTTGTCACGGTGTTTTTACAATCCAAAGGCATGACCAGCGTGGGCATCGGCGCCATTGCGGCGGTCAATTCGCTCATTGGCATCGTTGCGCTGCCCTTTTGGGGCATCGTAGCCGACAAGATCGGCTCATCCAAAAAGGCGTTTTTAACGTGCCTTCTTTTAGCAACGCTCTTCATTGCGCTGGTGCCAATCTTTGGCAGCTATACCGTTGCCGGGATTTTGCTGTTGACCGTGTTGATGCCGGCCATACATTTCTTTCGCCTACCATCCGATTCCATCGTCAACTGCTGGATCGTCCAAACCGCCCAGCGTGAACAGGGCCTGGACTTCGGCGGGATACGGATGTGGGGTTCTCTCGGCTGCGCGTTGATGGCAACGGCCTATTATTTCCTCATTCGCCTATTCAGTACGGATGTGATATTCATCGTACCGCTGATGCTCATCGGCCCCATCGTGATGCTGGCGCGCAAACTGCCCGATTCTCATGTGAAAACCGATGTTGTGAAAAAGGCAAAGCTGCGCCCGGCCCGCCTGTTGCGCGATTATTATTATATGGCATACCTGCTATTCAGCTTCTTGATCGCCATATCCGCCAGCGCCGTCTTCTTTTTCAGGACGTTTCTGATTCTGGATGTCGGCGGCGACCCATCCGTCATCGGGCTGATCGTCGGGTTTCAAATCCTGTTTGAAATCCCCGCCATGATCGCCTCCCGCAGGCTGCTAAACCGTCTTCGTCCGCCGGTTGTCCTGTGCATGGTGGGCACGATGTTCGTCATCGAGCATTTGCTCTATACCATCTGCACGTCAACCTTTGATATACTGCTGATCCAGATGTTGCAGGGCTTGGCCAACGGCTTCAATACCGTGGCGCTGATCGGTTATATCCACCACCTCGCGCCAAAGGATCTCAAGTCCACCGCGCAGTCTCTCAACGCAATGGTGATGTCCGCGGGCGGCATCGTCGCCAGCCTGTTCGGCGGCTGGGCCATCGGCGCGATGGGCATCCGCACGCTGTATCTTATAACCGGCCTGAACACGCTGTTTGCGGTTGGCATCTTCATGCTGTCCTTTGTCATCGGCGAGAAGCTATTGAAAAAACCGGCTCCCCTTCCGCTGTTTGCAAAAGCTATCCGTCCAAACCGTATGCCGGTGCGCCTGCGCCAGCGGGCAGCACTAGCAATGGTGTGGGTGTGGCTGCATCGTGTGGAAGCGGAAAACAACAGGCATTGGGCGGGACGTTTGGGCCGGCCGAGGCTGAACATCCGCTAATCGCTTCAAGATAATATCCGTGCATGCAAAAGCACCCGGTTAGGGTGCTTTTCTGTATGGCTTATTCTTCTTTATCCGTATTCTTTTTGGGATGCAGCCAGTTCCGGATGCCCGTGTCGTTCTGCTGCATGTTCTTGACCATATCAATCATATTGCCATCTTCATCCTTGGGGAAAAGATGTTCCGCAATAATCTTTGGGATCACGATGATGGCGGACAATATGCCTGAAACCGCGCCGAATATCACGCCCATATCCGTCAACGCAACGGTATCCTTGAGTGCAACGATTACAATGCCCAATACGCTGCCACCGATGATAAGCGCAAACAGCGCATTGATGATGAGGAAGAAAAAGAATTTATACCGCCTCTTGTTTCGGCTGTTCGATTGATAGGATTTAATATAGTGATCCAGCAGTACTGTGTAAAGCCGGTTTCTTCTGTCGTATTCCGGGTCATTGTCCCGATTTTGGCTTTTGATTGAGGCATAGATAATATGATCCGTAGCCTCAATGGGCCTGGAAAAGCTACTTTCCCTGTTAATCTGTTCTATAATTTTTGAATACTCTTCATTCAATTCAGTTTCACCTTAGATCTTAGCGAATCCCCAGTGCACTTAATCGAACTTCAGCAGCAGACTCCGATACGGCGAAAGCTTTTGCAATGTGGCTGATCTTCACCATCAGCGGGAGTTCCCCTCCAACGCTCTTTCGCAGGCCGTTCAATTCCATGCGCACCAATCGTTCCGGCATCAAAATATTGGACGCAAACATGTTGGCCTCATTTTCAATGCGGTTACTCTGCCCCGCATCCCGGTGTGCGTAGAATCTGCTGTTCTCGCCCTTGTGTAAAACAAAGTGGGCCAATTCATGCGATACCGTAAATCTCCTTCGTTTCGGGCTGTCCAACAAATTGACAACGATCACTTGATTGGCGCCATACCGTTCAAAATCATCTTCCTGGATCAGGATATAGCCCGAAACTTCTTCCGGCAAATACTCTTCAAATACTTTTATGCCGGCACGATTGCAGATATCAATAATATCGACGGGATGCGCGTTCACCTCATATTCGCTGCAAAACTCATTGGCCCTTCTCTCAATCTCCTCCTTCAACAATATGCTTCCCCCCTTTCCGCCATCACAGTTCATACTATTCATGTTGTGCCCGTTTTGCACTTCGTGTCGGGGCCACACATTCTGTCCGCCCGGCCATACGCTAATTTCTTCAAACTGTATGAATGTATACATGCTATCGCAAGTAGGATGTTGCATGACTATGCCTGCCTCTTATGCTTTAAAATTTAAATGTAAGATGCTGCATTCTTCCCGCTGCAGGTATATACGAAAGTCACCGGCATTTTCTGTTTCTCCGTCCGGGAGGGATGTTCATGCAGTGGACGCAAAGAAATGATTAACCAACAACCAAATGCACCATCGCAAATGGTCGTTACGTTTCAATCCTATTCTCTCCAGCTTCCTATCATGTTCCCATTTGGGCGTATAATAAAAAAAGCCCCGTTTTGCGGGCCGATCTATCAGCCAATATCAACCATCTCTTCATTTGGAATTTCTTGTAATATTTATGCCGTGTGCACTTAACATGGCCTTAGACATATTGTCTAGTATTTCTTTTCGATACAATACTTAAAAAACAGGCCAGAATATTCTATATATATGTCTCGATCAAAGAGCAAGGATTCATCCCCTCTCCAATACCATCTGATGAAATCCCTTTTTGAGAATTTCGGTAATTTTCATTTATGCCAATAAATTTTATACTACGCTGAAATTTTATCTTCCCGCTATCCGTCAACGTAGCATTTGACACCTATGTAAATTCGTAGAACAATCTGTCGATTAATATGTATTATTGTATTATTATATATAGTCTAATTTCTATATATGTTTATATGTTGATGCTTCATCACTTGAACTCCTGTATTTTCCTGTCAGAATTTTGAGAATCTCGCCGCACCACTCACTAGGCCCTACATACGCATCCTGCCAAACCGGCCTGCCCAGTTCGGCGGTTTGAAAGAAAGCGGTTTTTTTAGTGCACTTCCCCGCGCATATACACCCGCCATTTTTCGCGCCCTCCCGCTTATCCAATCTCAACCGGTTGCCCGTCCGCATCCTCCCCAATCTCCAAACCCACCTTTGCCTCCAGACGAAAGCCGTAGACAAAATTCTCAACCGCGGTGATGCTGTTGAGTTCCGCCTGCGCGTCCCCGTATTCGTTGAACAGATCAAGTTCAGCCCCGGATAAAAGATCGGATAAAAGCGCCTCGTCTCTTGTCAGCACATTCAGAACGCTTTCATATTTGCTTCCTTTAGCGATCGTGCGCTCGTTCGGACTGATATTGCCGTAATACAATTCTTTCAATACACGCATTCTCTGTACACCTCCGCAATAGGACATCTCACGAAAACTATGTACTATGTATCAAACAATCCGAATAATATTGGCTCTAAAACATTGAGCATAAAGAGTCCATGCGGTGATTTTCTCATGCATTGTGCAAATAATTGCTCTATTCTAGAGCAATTCAAGAAATGAAAACAAAGCCTGCGCAGAGCAACCCTTACGCAGGCACAACTTGTTGCCAAGATGCAGGTGTACGGATGCGACATGTCAAGAGGTACGCTAGCAAAGATTGAGGCGGGCATCCGCCCCGCCATGCCGATGAACTCAAATGTTTAAAATCAATATTAAACGTGAAATACGGCGATATTCTCCAATGATGTGAACGTTTGCATACCGTGGGGGTTAAAAGGGGGGCTACTCTCCCTTCTTATTCATCAATAAGGCGGCGGGTGGGTATAGATTGATTCCCAAATGCGCTATTGCCAATATCGCTTCCAATACCGAATATCGTACGGGTATCGCTGATACTCTCACTTTCCAACAAATAAAAAAGCCCGGTTCATGTCCAGATACCATGACTAGGCCTGTTTCAAACAATGGGCGCAGGGATATAAATTCACTGCTCCTTTTCGACACGCCGTCCGGCTCATATAGGATTGAAGGAGACTTTTTGTCAAACAATATAACATTACGTATTATTATATATAGCGATATATCATTATATAATTATGCTTTTATTGCGTACGCGTCCAAAATCCGGCGCGAAGCGCATGTAGCCTGTCATTGTACAGCTGCGTCTGCATTATAGCGCATCACTGGGTATCCTCATTGAGTTTTCCTCTCTGTTCCTCCTGCTTTTTGACTTTGCGATTACGAGCTATCATAACGCGCTTATACACCGCGCTGCCTTGCAGGCTCTTTCTTGCCTCTTGCGGAATGTTTTTTAGCGACAGTGCGACCAGGGCGCGCACCGTATCCAGTATGAATTTGCGCGTATCCTCGTCGACATCTCTTGCGGCGTTCAACACGGCAACGGCTTTTTTATACCAATCCTCGGTCAGTTCGGCGGACGTTGTGGCGTTGGTCGCCACGATCACATCATATAGCGTATCGATAAAACGAGCGCGTTTCTCGTCACTGTATCCGCTCAGCCAACTGTTGAGCGTCTGATTCATATACAGCGCGCTTCCCGTCAGCCGTTGCGCGTAGTGGAAATCGTCTCCCTCCACCGTCCACAAAAACGGATCGTGTTGCATAATGCCAATTCCTCTGCTGCGTACTACGTCGTACTCGCCTTGCTGGTAGAGAATCATGCCTACCATCGACGATTGCGGCAGCGTGCGGTGTACCCTGTCCATCACCGCCCGATAACCGTCGCTTTCCAAAATCTCCTTGCGGAAACCCGGCCCGTCGTGGCTATAGATATCGCAAATGCGTTGCCTGTTGGATTCTTCGCACATCATCGCCGCATACACCGCGATGTTCCCTCCCTTGGAATGGCCGCCAATCCTAAGCGGACGATCCGTGTGCCTTGCCACCTCGTCTAAATACACAACACCCGCTACCTGCGCCGGAACCGGGCAGGTATACGACATGTTGAAATCCTCTTTCCATCCCACCAGCGTGCCGTCCGTACCGCGGAAGGCGACATAGGCCGTACCGTCGCCAAGCAAAAACGTGATGGCGCAGAACTGCTTTTGCTCGTCCTGATTGGTAACGTCGACATAGTGCATCAATCTTAAATCCCGAAACCGCGGGCTTGCGCTAAGCGCTCCGAGCAGCCGTCCGTTGCTCTTTTTGTTGTTCACGTCTTTGAGCAAAGCGCCATCAATATCTGCGGTTGCCACCGTTTCAAAGGCAACGCCCGTATTTTCAAGCGGCCCGTGAACGATCCCGTTAAAATGCCAATATGCCATAATGGACAGCACAAGGCTGTCGATGGCCTGGAATTCCCGTTCATGAAACGTCCGCTTTTCATTTTCGACATAGTCGACGATGTTCTTCATACATTTACCTCCACAGATCCCCCGCATGCTTGAATCAGCGGACTTCCGGTATGTATTATGATAGATGCCCTGCATGGAAAAGTCCACACGTTTATACGCTACACCATTTCCCATTCAACGCCGACTTTATTTTTCAGCATTTGTTTGCTATAATATTGCACAATTAAGATTTTTACCATTAAGGGGAATGTAATTTGCAGAAAACTCAACGAATACCGCTTCAGGGTGTCCAAAACACACGGGACCTGGGCGGGCTTAGAACTATGGACGGAAAAACAATTTGCCCACACCGCCTCATCCGCAGCGGAAGACTGGATGGCCTGACAGAGGAAGATATGCGGATACTTCTGGATGAATACGATGTAAAAACCGTAGTGGATTTCCGTACGGACTCGGAGCGGGAGGAAACACCCGATCCCGACTTGGAAAACGTGACTATTTTGTTGCATTCGATTCTGGATGCAAGGGAAATGGGCGCCCTGCACAGCCATAAGTTCGCAGATTTGAAAACCCATAGCGCATTTGTGGATGCAATGCATGCAGGACTGATTGACCCGGACGAGTTTTTTGGCATTTTCTATCGGGGTCTGATCTCTTCGCCCCATGCCATTGAGAATTTCCGCGCCTTTTTTGAAACTCTGCTCAAACAGGAAACCGGCGCAGTCCTGTGGCACTGCACCGCGGGCAAGGACAGAACGGGCATTGCAACGGTGCTGCTGCTGTTTGCTCTTGGCGTTTCGCAGGAGGATATCCTGTATGATTACCTAATCACCAATACTTTTTTGAAATTCTATGTCCATCATACCGATCAGCCCAAGCTGGAAGGCAATGTGATCCCCATGCGTAAAAGACGGGGTGTGCAGGAATCGTATTTTGTAACAGCATTGGCTGCGATCAACGACAACTTCGGCAGCATGAAACAATACCTAGAACAGCAGATGGGCCTTACACCACAAAAAATAGACCAGCTCAAAGCGCTGTACCTGCGCTGACCACATCGCATGAAGCACAAAAAGAACCGTCCAGATGGACGGTTCTTTGTTTACGCGCGGTTTGTGCGGGATTATAAAGCAGATCCTTATTAACACGCTACGAACGCACAGCCCTGCACACCAGAATAATCGGGTTCAATCCATATTGTGTTGGTCGTGCAGCTCTCTGAGCTCCTGTTCCTGGAAATCGCCAACCAAAGAGCTTCCCACAATCTCCGCTTTACGAGAACAAACAAGTTTAAGCAGAATGGGTGTCATGATGGCGGTTACGATGACCATGATGACGATTGGGCCAAAGAATATGCTGCTCATCAGACCCATCGCCGCACCTTTGTTGGCAACGATCAGCGCGACCTCGCCACGGGACACCATACCCACGCCGATCTGCACCGCTTCCTCGTTTTTATAGCCACACATCTTTGCGCCCAGACCGCAGCCCAGCGCTTTGGTTGCCATGGCCACCGCAAGCAGTATGGCGGAGAACAGGATGAGATTGCCCGTCATGTGAGGAAGCTCCACAGAAATGCCCACGCTGGCAAAGAACATCGGAGAGAGCAGCATATACGACAGCGTACCAAAACGCGCGGTCAGATATCTGGAACGCTGCGAGTTGCATATGATCAGTCCGGCGAGATAGGCGCCCGTAATATCCGCCACACCGAAGAACCGTTCCGCCGCAAAGCTTAGAAGCAGGCAGAACGAAAAAGCAAGTATGACGTAGCGCCGCTTGTCCCGGTTGTCACGGCTGATGTAGAAGGTATAGAATTTATAAAACGCAAAGCCCGCCACGCCGGCAAAAACAAAGAACAAAAAGATCTTTGCCACAACAACCACAACGCTGACGCTTGGATCGGTAAAGCTTGTGATGACCGTCAGTGCGATAATGCCAAGGATATCGTCGATCAACGCCGCGCCTAGAATGGCGCTGCCCACGCGTGTATCCAGTTTTCCAAGCTCCTTGAGCGTCTCCACCGAAATACTGACCGATGTGGCCGTTAATATAACGCCGATGAACAAATTCTCCAGAAATACGCTGGCGCCGCCCTGCACAAGATCGCCGCGGTTGAAAAGCATTGCAACGCCAAATCCGCCCGCCAGCGGTAGCACAACGCCCATAATGGCGATGATCAAAGAAGCCTTCCCGGCTTTTTTCAGTTCCGAGAGGTTTGTTTCCAAACCGGCGTTGAACATCAGTATGATGACGCCCAGCTCAGCCACCTGCTTGATGAAGTTGGTTTCGTGCAGAATGTTCAATACCGCCGGGCCAAGTATTACGCCAGCCAACAGCGCGCCGACCACCTGCGGCATTTGCAGCCGCCGCGTGAATATCCCTAAGAATTTCGTGCTGAGTAATATCAGCGCGATGTCGAACAAGTAATGGTATGACAACATAACAAAGAACTCCCGTATATTTTTTCGGCGCAATCGATCCTAAAACGCTGTCCCCCAGTATAGTAATTGTTTGAAAAAATTTCAATGGTAGTATTAATGCGTTTGGTTTTGTTGATGGTACAATCGTGATTGAATACAAAAATATTTGTTCCATGTTTAATTCCATTTGCCATTGGATGCGGGAAAACAAGCCGTTCGGTTGGCCCGCCTGTTAAATTTGACAATCATTTCTGTTGTCTGCTAAGGGGTACGGCCGTGCCTAAAGGCACTATCTGCCATGGGGTATTTGCCCGGATCAATTCCCGGATCAATTCCCGGATTATCGTCTCCGTAAAAACAAGCCGTTTATTGAGGGTTCCGAAATGCATCGTGCCATCTGTCCCGCACAAAGCGGCGTATACAGTTGGAAGTTCCAAAAGGCGGAAAACTTCTCCTCTGTTTCACTTCTAAACATTGGCCGTGTAAAACAGCCGCGGGTTTCCAAGGGGCTGCCCCCTAACCTTGCTTGGGCGGTGGGCGGGTTTAGACAATCACGCTCTGTACAGTCCTGCATCAAACACCATTGTAGGCAGCGAACACTTCCAAATAGTAATCAAGCGCAGGATGAAGGTTTTCGCTTTCAAACAACGCGCATATCTCGTCTTCCGTCATCCATTTTGCATCGATCACCTCACTTCCCTGCAAAACAAGATCGCGGATTTGTGCATCTGAATGGAACAGCCACACGTCGTAATAATCATGAAAGCGTTCACGGCGCACGCTTTTGATAAGTCGGCCGTTTTTGGCATCAAGACACAATCCAAGCTCTTCCTCAACTTCCCGCAGCGCGCCCTGTAGACTTGTCTCCCCCGATAGCACCGATCCGCCCGTACTTTCCCAAAATAGCGGAAACAGCTTATCCAAATGCCTTTTGGACATAAGGTATTCTCCTGCCCGGTTCACAACCCATACCTGCACGACCAGATGATACTGTCCATCCTGCATTCTCCCCGTCCCGCGCTCATGTAACAAACCCGTCTTGCGGCGGTTCTCATCATACACATCCCACAGCTCGGCCATACCGTCACCCCGAAAAGTATTCTATAAAATATCATACTCCTATTCGATCCACTGCACAAACGCCGTCTTATCCTGGCTGTTGTATCCCGCCCGCTCGTAGAAGAGCAGTGTACCTTCCTGTTTCGATCCCGTCATCAGCATCATTTTATAGCAATTCGCCTGCTGCGCCACAGCTTTCGCATGATTCAAAACCGCCGAAGCATAGCCTTTGTTTCTGTGTCTTTCATCCGTCACAACGTTTTCAATCAGTGCGTATGGCCGCTGGTTGTGCGTCAGGTTTTGCACTACAATCAAAACGCAGGAAGAAACGATGCAGCCATCCACGACCCCTACAATGATAAAATGCCCCTCGGCGCTTCGGATACGCTGCCATACCGCACGTACGCGCCCGTCGATTTCCGGCATCGGGCTGTCGTGCCCGTGATCAGTGAGTTGCGTATACAACTTAAGAATATCTGCCAAGTCATTTCCATCCGCAATTCTAATTTCCATATCTGCTTCCTCACTGTGAAAACAATCAACATCTTCGTCCCGGACGATTTCAATTTGTTTTTCTCTTTTGACGCAATCAACGAATCACTTTGGTTCGGTGTCAATATTCAATTGCATCAGCTCTTTTAAAAACCGTCCCGTAATCGAGTTTGCATTTTCGGCAATCGATTCAGGGGTACCTTCTGCAACTATTGTTCCACCTTGATCCCCTCCGCCCGGGCCTAAATCAATGATCCAATCAGCATTTCTGATAAAAGTCAAGTTGTGTTCTATCACAAGCACAGTGTTTCCATTTTCTACCAATTCATTGAGTAGGTTGAGCAATTTTTCAATGTCGGCAAAATGCAAGCCCGCTGTCGGTTCATCCAAAATATAAATCTCACCTTTTTTGTAAAGCTGACCTGCGAGTTTCAATCTTTGCGCCTCTCCGCCGGAGAAAGTATCGTGGCTCTGTCCAAGCTCAACATAGCCAAGACCCACTTTGATCAATGTTTTAATTCTCTGTCTGATCATTTTATCATCAAAATAATCCAGGCATTCATCCACTGTCATTTTCAATATTTCGTGAATGTTCTTCCCTCTGTATCTATAAGCCAGCGTTTCATTCCTGTACCTTTTTCCCAAACAGGTCTCGCATTTCACAGTGACATCTCCCATGAAGTGCATATCAATTTTCTTATAGCCAAGGCCCTTGCAATCCGGGCAAGCGCCCCTGCTGTTAAAGGAAAATATCGATTTGCTTACACTGTTTTCCTTTGCAAATAAATCTCTGATCCTGTCAAATATACCGATGTATGTCGCTATATTTCCTCTAGCCGTTCCCGACATGGATTTTTGGTCGACAACAATCACTTTATCTTTAAATTTCCTTGCAAACACATCGATTAATAGCGAGCTTTTACCCGAACCGGAAACCCCGGTGAAAGCGCACAGTAAACCAAGCGGTATACGGCAATTGATGTCTTTAAGGTTGTTAACATGGGCGTTTCGAATCTCCATGTATCCGCTCGGCTTCCTCCTGTTATGATTTATCTGGAGCAGGCTTTTATTTTTTAGGTACCTACCTGTTATGGAATTAACGTCATTGGTAAAATCGTACATATTACCACATGTAACGATCCTGCCTCCATTCCTGCCCGCCTGAGGACCCAGTTCAATCATATAATCGGCGATTTCCATTATTGTTTCGTCGTGTTCGATTGCAACGATTGTGTTACCCTGATCCCTTAAACCCTTGAGTATCCTGATAATATTCTCGCAATCGTAACGATGCAATCCGGATGTCGGCTCATCCAAAATGTAGATCATCTCAATCAGATCGTTCCCCATTTCCCTGCCCAGTTTCAATCGTTGGGCTTCTCCGCCCGAGAGCGTATCCAGACTTCGATTCAGGGACAGATAACCAAGTTTTACATCAGCCAGACATTTTGATGTTTCAAGGATTCGGCGTATGAGTTCGCCCGCTTGCGGGATATCAAGCCTGCCAATTTCATCGATAAACCCGGTAATTTCCATATTTGAGTAATCGCCGATACTTTTTCCTCTTATTTTTGATTGAAGTATTTCTTGTTTCAATCGGCCTCCCAAACATTCTGAACAAGACCGCTGCACCAAATAAGGCCTGTCCGTTTTTTCTTTCCTCTTTGAAATTCCTCTTAAATCTCCAGCGCGCTTTAGCAATCGCGTAATGATTCCTTCATGACTAAACCTTTGTACAAACCCTTGATCCTGATTGCTCAATTCTATTCGTGGCGTGTATAGGAGCAAAAACAACTCATCTTTGGAGAAATTCTTGATTGGCTTATCAACATCGATTTTTCTCGATGATTCAATGATGTTGTACAGCCGCGCGCCCGGTTTATAGTTATTGTGATTAACAGCACCCTCGGCCAAGGTTTTTTCGAAATCGATGATCGTATCGGGATCGATCGTAAACTCCAGTCCAATGCCCTTACATTTTGGACAGGCGCCCTTCGGATTATTAAACGAAAAATGGCCTGCGCTTAGGTTTGGAATGGAACCGAAACGGGAAAATAGCAATCTTAAATATGTATATATTTCTGTTGCAGTACCAACCGTGGACCGAGGATTCCCCCGCAATTGCTTTTGGTCAATTGATATGGATGGGGACAGATTCATTATACCCTCAACATCCGGTCTTTTTGTCCTTTTGAGAAATCTGGCGGCATAAGCGCTGACGGATTCCAAAAACTGTCGCTGGCTTTCACTGTAAAGGATATTGTAGGCAAGCGTTGATTTCCCGGAACCGGAAACTCCCACCAGACAAGTAATCTGATTTCTGGGAATCTCAACAGTGATATTCTTCAGATTATTTTCTCTGGCGCCTACAATTTTAATATATTTGTTTGAGCTCTTTACGTTCATATGTTTAATCTTATCCTACATAATTTTGTTTTATCTATTTCCGATACTATGATAGCAAATCTTGTGAACCAAATCAATTTAGATGCTTGCTATTACCACAATGATCCGGGTTTAATCGCGCACCAATCTCTCCAAACGTCTTTAGCCCGTGCTTGCAACCGATCCAAACTGCCCACTTCGTTATGGATTTGTGCTTTGCTGGTGCCTGTACTAATCTCACGCTCACTGCGCTGCGCCCAAAAAAACCACCCCTGCGGGTGGCTCTTCTTGCCAAAATTGCTTCGACAAACTTGGGTGGGCATTTTGCGCATTTTGACATCATGGCACGATACAATTCAATTGAATACGTCAACTATTCAAACGCGCACTCCCTTCCCAATTCATTCGATTCCAAAAAATCCTCTCTGGATATCGCATTGGTTATTCCCAACATGATCAAACTCTCCGTCAGTATCCGTGCATATTCGGTGTTGGCGCACCCTTGCTTTTTCGGAAACTAGATTCGCTCTACAATCTTTTTAATTTCCAATTTGGCTTTAGGATTCCTTCTCATCATCCGCTTTAGCGTCTTGATTACTTTTTTTGATTTGTCCATCACAAGCTTCCTTTCAAAACTGTTATAAACACAAGAGTATTTTCTCAAGATTTGAGATGCCTTCTCTTTTTTATCGACCAGGCATAACGATTTGAATAGGCGTAAAATAGTATGCGGGTTTTATTTTATTCTCCCAGTCTTTCAATTCACTGTTTTCCTTTACGCGTTTCAAACTGCGCAATAAGAATATCAATAGCGCAATCTCCATAGGTACAATCAGACCGATTGATATCAGTGATTCTATCAACGAACTGGTTAATATCGCACGAAATACAGAGCCGATCAAACCGATACAGGCCAGCATGTTCAAAGCGAGCCATAGACTGAACTTCAACGAAGCCGCCTTGTGAAGCATAAAACGCTGGTATGCACCGCATTTTTTGCATTGTTCTCTTTCCACGCAATTATATATGCCTTTCTCAAGTTTGGATTTATGTTTGTCGATGTCAATTTGAACTTTATTTTCGGTCTCTTTGCCCATATCCGTGACAATTTTGTTTGTTATTTCATTGGTATAGGATTTGCTCCATTTCGCTTGATGATCATCGTTGCGACTACCAAATCCTACAATGGTTTTAACGGATATATTCGATGCTCCGCATTTCTCGCACTCATATTCGATCACCGAATCACTTTTAGCTTTGATGCTCCAAACTCTATATTCATAACTGCTCATAATCACTATTCTCCATCTCTATCCTTTATGTCCATGGACACATGCCCCAACATATATTGCAGATTGTTAATCTGCGCTTTAAGCAGCTCCTTTTTTTGAATGTTCTGTACTGCCCATGCTTTAAGATACAACCTATTATCCATGGTGTTAATAGCGATAAACGTTCTCGCGTTGCCATCAGCATAACTAAAACAATACGCAGCGTCATCAGGCTTCATGTCGATTAAAAAACAATCTTCCTGAAGATCAAATTTTTTCGCCCATGTTTCGATAATGTCATCGACATCTTGATCCGGTTTAAAATCAAAATTCATCTTCACATCCATGGCCTATTTCAACTTAATGCCGGACCCCCGGAAAATCTCCGTTACCCATCCCTTTCTATATCCTTGGCTTTTCAACTCCAAAACAGTAGGGTATTTGTTCTTATATCCTTCTTTCTGTGTGTGTTCGGGGAATGTAGCATGGTAAACAACACTGCCAGCGACCAGCACCGCAAAACCAATGCTTGTAATGATCGGTGATATATACGCGATTCCGAACATTGCCAAAACCAACGGTGTAAATATAAGAATCATCGAAACGGTATTGATGATTGTTTTTCTTTGATGAATGCTGTGGCATTTTTCACACCTTGGTATGTTGACATAAGTCTCATATGTCCTTTGAACTCTGTGAGAACTTGATGGAGCTGGCTTGGTGAGTTTGACACCGGCCCATTTACTTTTTTCCGCAGGAATCTCTTGCTTGCAAAACCAGCATTCTTTCTCCAGTGCATTCTTTTTATCAATCTGTGCTTGTTTTATCGCGTTGATTAAGTCCGATCCGTTTGTAACCGCTTGACTCATGTTTATCCTCCTAATTCCATTGTTAAATAAAGGATAACACGAATAAAACAAAAAAAAGTGAGCCCTCGGCTCACCCATTCAATACGCAATTGATCTACCATTCGTCTGCCGGCTTAAATACCATGTCCGGCAACGCGCTTACGTCCTTTTGTAAAAACTCGTTAACACGCTCCTTGTTGATGTTATAACTTTCAAAATTATCTGCCAAATATTTGGATAGTGATCCTTCGGCAACGTATACGCTTTCAACAATTACACTGCCTTCCTCGGAGAAATGACATATTTCCATATACAGCACATCATCTTTCATAAAATCCGGTATTTTATAGGCCGTATAACAAATTTTCTGCGCCTCTTCATCGATCGCAATCGCATAAACAGCGCTGCTGTCTTCCGTGATATAAAATAGTGCATCGACAAAGTGGCCGTTGTTTTTAAATACCGTTCCGCTGAAATTTAAACTGTTGGTGGTATGATCAACGCCCCTCTCTTCATCCCTATAGATGCATTCAAACAGTACAGGCGCATTGATTCTGTATTGACTCAAACCAACCGCGCCGTATTGCGGCTGCTTAACTTTATAATGCACAATCATACCGGGTTTGGGCGTATAGTCTATGTTACATCCACCTTTTAAGATATGCAGCTGTCCCTCATCAATGGCAAATATATTTTCAGGATTGTCATATCCATTAATCCATGCTAAATCCGCTTCATCATCAAATTTAAGTTCAAGTATCATATTATAATTTTCTTCGTTGTTCTTTGAAAAATAATACCATATACCCACACCCACAATAATTAATACAAGCGCTACAACAGCCATCAGCACCTTGGGCTTTTTTTTCTTTGAACTCTTTGGGTGTTTGGGATTTCCCAAATCAAACATAAAATCTTCAATACTTGAATATCTGTTTACCTGATTTATGTCCGTTGCTTTTTTTATTATTTTATCCAGCCAATCGGGCAGATACTCATTGGATTCCTGTACCGGTCGTATTTGATAGGGGGGATCCAGAATATTTTTTCCCGTGAGCATTTCGTAAAACAGCATCCCCACAGAATAGACATCACTTCTCACATCGCTCTGCATCCCGCCCATGACTTCAGGAGCTGTATATCCTTTTGTGCCGGCCACAACGGTGTCTCTGGTCGCTTCCCTTTTGTGGTATCTCGCAATACCAAAATCAATCAAAAAGACATCCCCGTTTGGTGTGATTATGATATTTTCGGGTTTTAAGTCACGGTAGATAATCGGGTTTGGTTTTGCATCATGCAATACTTTCAGGGTTTTGCATATTTTCGAAATGATTATTTTTGACCTTTTGAATGATAAATACTCGTTCTTTTTTATTTCATCATAGAGCGTATTGCCTTCAATATAATCTCTTATAATGATTGTTTTATCTTCATAGTTAAATATTTCATACACTTTAGGTATATTCGGCACATTCATCTGCTGAATATCATGCAATAAACCAATAGCGTTGTCGTTGAGTTTTGGAAATATCTTAGCGATATAATCCTTGTTTTCAGATTTTATCAGGTGAACTTCGCCCTCGCCGCCTGTGGATACGTGCTTTTGATATATATATCCCTTTTCCTCAAATATTTTCAAACCCTAAATTCTCCAGTCCGATTTTATTGAGCATTTTGTTGCACTCGTCTACAGACAACTTGTTATTCAAGCAATAAATAATGACAGCATCTCTTTTGTTCTTTGCATAAAGATTGGGATAGTCACACGCTTTTAAATACCATTGCACATCACTCAGGTCGAGTTCCATGGCAAGAAATATTCTAACTATATATCTTCTGTTCGGCGTTTTATTCCCTGCGATTATATCGTTGAAATACCTTTTATTTATACCGCTATTTTTTATAACATATGCTTTTTTGATATTGCGTTTTTCAATTTCCAATTCGATATATTCACCAATTGACATGTCCTTAAACACTTCTCTGTTTTCTTCCATAAAAGCAGTCATTGATTTCGCATTGCAAAGTCTTTCAAGAACTTTTTTTGTATCATTGCCTTTTGTGGTTGTATCATCCATGTAAAAGCCTCACAATATGCTAATTTCCATGCATGCTGATTATACACAATTATTCCATATATGTCCTTTGTATTTTATAGTGTTATGCAAACTTTTTGTCGGAGGCTTACAATGTTTAACGGAACGTATACATCATTGCCAGCCGGTACCATTTATTTTGTGCCTAAACCTCCCACGCCCTCTATCGCCTACTGGGCGCGGTCGCGTTCGGTTCACACTACCTATCTCTTTGTTCATTATGGGCTCATCCTTCACTACCGTTCGGCTTCACCTCACGCTCACACAACCTCCGCCTCGCTTTTTCTGCCACTGGCAGCGCTTCGGCTTCGGTTCCTTTCGGGCTCGTATCCCTGACCAAAAAAGAAACCACCTCTTTAGGTGGCTTCTTTTTTGGCGGAGAGAGAGGGATTCCCGGCGCTTCTCGCCTGTTTCACTGTTCGCTGTGGGCTCATCCTTCACTACCGTTCGGCTTCACCTCACGCTCACACAACCTCCGCCTCGCTTTTTCTGCCACTGGCAGCGCTTCGGCTTCGGTTCCTTTCGGGCTCGTATCCCTGACCAAAAAAGAAACCACCTCTTTAGGTGGCTTCTTTTTTGGCGGAGAGAGAGGGATTCGAACCCTCGGTACCTGTAAGGGTACACACGATTTCCAGTCGTGCGCCTTCGACCGACTCAGCCATCTCTCCGTAAGCTGGTTTGGGTTTACAACATACGCAGTATACGCAAATTATGATACGATGTCAAGACATCCCGTCCCCTCATGCGTTCGCAGGCACTCATCCGCTGAGATGCCTCAGAAATGCAATCATAACGATGCAGCGTATGAACGCATATAGATGAATACCGGCTTCAACCACCGGATCGCCCCAATTGTCCCATGTGCAGGTTTCCTCGATATCAACCCATGTGTTGCCCCCAGTGCCAGGAAGAAAGAAGTCAACGCCGAAAGACAAGTCCTGCTTGGATGATTTGTCTCCTGTATATTGATAATCCCTCTCTCCACCCAAAATAAACCGCCTGTAGGGATGTCTTCCGTAGAGACTTTGGCCTATCACCGTACTATACGGCTCGCTCCATTCTTAATCGGCGATATAACTTTGTTCTGCATACAAAAATATTTTACCAAACCTCTTGACCTTCCGGCAACTGGAAGGTGTACTATTAAGGCAATGGGAAGTGATGCGACCGTGAAAATCAACGAAGCAGAAGCTTTGGTCGGTATCTTAAAAAAGAATATACGTTACTATGAGGAAGAAGGGTTGCTCCTTCCGGCCCGAGACACGACCAACGGCTATCGAAACTACACCCACGAGGACGTGTTCACGTTGAAAAAAATCAAAGTCTATCGAAAGCTATCTCTTCCAATCGAAGAGATAAAAAAGATCATGTCGGGGCAGCTTACCGTGGGCGAGGCTCTGGAAAGGCAGAAAATAGTTCTGTCCCACCAACGCAACGACGTCGATAAGCAGCTTGTCCTGTGTGATCAGATGATACTGGAAGCGGTGGAAAACAACACGATGGATGCCGATGCATATCTTGCACGGATCCTCGATCTGGAGCATGAAGGTGTGCGCTTTGCTGACTTTGTACAGAAGGACCGGAAAAAGGAAAAACGCGGTGTTTGGTTCTCGGCGGCCGGATTTGCTCTTCTGATGATAGCTTTTGCCGTATTGTTTATATGGGCAGAACTGGAAGATCCCATACCATTATGGGCTTTTGCTATCATCGAGTCACTGTTGGTCATACCTGCGATCGGTGTATTTGTCGCAGGGTATCATAGAATAAGAGAAATTAACGGAGGCGAAGAAGATGATCTTAGTCAATACTGATTACATCAGCACAAAGAAACTGGAGATGCTTGGCCTTGTAAAGGGCAGTACGATTCAGTCCAGAAACATTGGGAGAGACATTTCACAGGGGTTCAAAACCCTTGTCGGCGGCGAACTGAAAGCCTATAACGAAATGATGAACCAGGCTCGGGCGCTGGCAACGAAGCGGATGGTTGAAGAAGCGGAGTCGCTGGGCGCTGATGCAGTCGTCAACATCCGTTACGCATCGGCTGCGATTATGTCGGGTGCCGCGGAGGTAATGGCTTACGGCACGGCTGTTAAATTCATGGTTTGATCGGGATTCAATACCAGTATAATGCTCATTCGCTTTGTAAAACAGCCGGAGTGAACCATCTTCTCCGGCTGTTCGCTTGAAGACTGTAAACATAATCCCTCCAGTTCACCCGCGAAAGGCTGTTTATGTATGCAGATAATTTAAAAGCCCATCATGCCCCTTGTTCAACTTCACACAACGCATACAATATATTAAAACCACTGAGATTGCGGTCTATTTGAATCCACTCGTACTTTTCTGTCCACAAAAAAACCGCCATTGTTTTAGGCGGTTTCTGTATGTTTTAATCAGCAACCTGTTTTTAAATCATCCTCTTCTTCCAAGCCAACGGGAAATCCACGATCTCATACCCAAATCGATCTTTGCGAGCATAACCGTATTGCTGCATTTTTCTGCGATTCTCTCTGTGACTTTGCCAAACAGCATCTGCGTTAAAACGCCTTCGTTGTTGGCGCCAAGAATCACCAAATCATAGTGCTCGGCTTCCGCCACGATGGTATCAACGACATCTTCGTTCTCGATAATCTTAAGTTCATTTGGATGTCCGCCTAAAATATTGAGCATGGGCGTGAGCCTGCGCTTAATTCGCTCTTGTGCCTCTCCGCTTCTGTTAATATTCAGAACAGTGATACAGGCATCGGCCTCATTATCAAGCAGCGCTACCGCCAGTTTAGAGGCAAGCAGACCATGGCAAGTACCGTTGGACGGTATCAGTATTTTACGGATGGGCTTACCAGTATGCAATCCGGTTTTCCCGGGTTTAATGACGACTCTGTCACAAGGGGCCTGCTCGATCACCCTATCAAGGGTCGTGCCCATCGTGTACCCCTTCGTTTTCGTATATCCTTTCCAGCCCAACACAACCATGTTGGTTTTGTGTTCTTTACAGCAACATACGATACCTCTTGCCACATTCTCGCTTCTACCGATTATGCTATGGATAGGGACATTTGCGTCAACACGCTTTTTGGCAGCATCAATATCCCGCCTTGCATCCTTAAGGCCCTGTGCTGCCGCTTCCTGTTGTTCATAATGAGGCAAAGGCACGATGCTGGTTAATAACAGCTCCGCTTTTTGAGCGCTTGCAATCTTTGAGGCATACACCGCCAATATCTCACTAACCGTGCTGTGATGCACGGGAAGCATAATTTGATGGCTCATTTTTTTATTGGCCGGTATTTCCTCGAGCGTTGTACAAGGTGTTACTTCTTTGCCCTTGTTTTTTGAATAGCAAAAGTATAAAACGACACCGGTAACGATCCATAGTCCCGATGATATCCATGCCATAATGCTCATCTTAAAGAGCATTACCGCCAGAATCAGTTGTAAAACCAGTGCAATGATCGGTATGACCGGGAAAAACGGCATCATAAATCCATATTGAAGCTCGTCGCTCATTTCTCTTCTGATTTTGATCACAGAAATATTGATCAGCATAAATATCAATAGAAACATGATATCGGCGGCGGCGGCAACACCCTCGACATCGAGCAGCAGTGCCACAACGAGGACAATCACAGAAGAAGAAAATAATGCGATATGCGGCACGCGATTCTTTGATATTTTCGAGAGTCCCGGGGGCAGATAACCGTCCCGGCTCATCGCAAACGATACTCTTGCCGAAGAAAATAGCGTTGCATTGAGCGCGGAGGTCGAAGAAAAGATTGCTGCCAGAACAACCAACACGCTTCCAAAAGGAATCAGAGAGCCGATTGCCTTGGCAAAACCCGTCGCGCCTTCGTTTGCAAACCATGCACCCGTTGTGGACGCTCCTGTGTTTGCACCAATAACAGCCGCAAATGCAACCAGTATATAGGTTGAAACGACAATAATAACCGCATACAGTATGGCTTTGGGTATATTCTTACGCGGATTGATCGCCTCTTCACCCGCATGTCCAATGACTTCAAATCCCTCAAATCCAACATACGTAAATCCCATGGCGACCAATACGCCAACCACACCGTTGTCTATGATCGGGGAAAAATTCATCAGGCGTTCGGGGTTAACATACGCGACGGCAATGCCCAGTACGCCGATGATCCCCAGCGTCACGGTCTGCCCAAGTGCAATAATCGTGCTTGATTTTCCAGTTCCTGAAACGCCTCTGTAATTTATCATAATAAACACGAGTGCAATCGCAACAGCCAGCACTTTTTCTGCAACGTCAATATTCAAGCCCATATTATTAAAGGTCTCAAACGTTTGCAGTAAATGAAGTGTGTATTCAGAAAATGTGATGGAATACAAACTTCCCGCGACTGCCAGAGCAAACCAATTCATCCATCCGGAGATAAATCCAATCAACCCACCAAAGGCTTTCTTAACATAGGCATACGCGCCGCCTGCAGCAGGCATCGCGCTGCACAGCTCCGCGAAAGACATAGCGGTAAAAATCGCAATCAAGCCATTGAGCGCAAATGCAAGAATGATACCGCCCGGGCCTGCCTGCCCGATCGCGATACCAGTCGCTACAAATACGCCTGCGCCAATCATCATACCGGCGCCCATCATCGTTAACTGAAAGAGGCCAAGTTCTCGAGACAGGTGCGGTTCTTTTTTTACTTTTTTATCCTGCATAATTACAGTTTCAACTTCTGCACGATTTCACGTGCATCGTGAAGCTTTTCTCTGTCGATGGTATTGATGATATTGGTTGATTTAAATAACAGTAACCATGTTGCCATGTATCCAAATGCAATACCGCCAACACACAAAGCGATTGTCAAGGTCATACGTTTTACACTCCATTAATAGTTATTCAACCCATACATATTATCACTATCGCCTGTCTGGTGCAAGAAATCCAGGAGTAATAGTGATTCTGATTCATTACCCCGTTATGCATAAATATATCATAGTACGCTTGTGTACATTTGGTGACTGTATTGTCCACAGCATCCCAACAATAGGCGTTTTAATGCCTACACATACATTTCATTGTTAGACCGGATGAATATGCACCGTGCCCTATCCGCTTTAAAAAAAGAGCCACAAAATGTGGCTTTGTTGGTTTGGCGAGATGGCTTCCGGCCTTGACGGATACCAAGCGTGTAATCACTCAATCCGGCAACGGTTTCATCGGTCAATTTATCTGCATCACCATGCCTAGAGGTTGCTCAATATATCGACCTGTTCGTTGCTGCCGATGACGATGACAGCATCCTCCTCTAAGAGCGTTTCGTCCGGCGACGGGGTGACCATCATCTGTCCGTTTCTTGATATCGCCACGATATTCACACCGTATTTCGCACGTGCATCGGTCTGTCGGATGGTTTTGCCCACCCATATATGTGGCGTATTGATCTCCAGCATGCCGTGCGTGTTGGACAGCATGATATAGTCCAAAATACCGGCGTTGGCGATGGTACGCGCCAACCGTATGCCCATATCGCGCTCAGGGAATATCACACGGTCTGCGCCCACGCGCAGCAGGATCTTTGCGTTCATTTCCGATGTGGCCTTGCATACCATCTGCTGCACGCCCATCTCCTTGAGATGCATTGTGGCAACGATGCTGGTCTGCAGCGAAGCGACACTGATCACCACAACGTCAAAGTTCCGTAGTCCCAGCATCTGCAACGCTTTTATCTCCTGGATGTCGGCCTGCACGCATGTTGTCAAATGCGGCGCCATCTCATCCACGATCTCCTCGCTGATGTCCACGCCCAAAACATCGTGTCCAAGTTCCATAAGCGTGGTGGCCAGCGAACGACCAAACCGTCCCAACCCCAATACTGCAATCTGTTTCATATTCATCCTCCCGTTCATCCCACCATGATACGGCCCTGCGGATAACGGATATAATCCTCCCGCTGGTATCTGCGCGCCAGTGCGATGGACACCGTCAGCGGACCCACGCGGCCACAGAACATCACCACGATAATAACCAGTTTTGCCAGCGGATGCAAGGACGGCGTAATGCCAAAGCTCAACCCCACCGTGCCAAACGCGGAAAACACCTCATACAATATTGCTTCCATCGAGAAACCCGGCTCCAACATGCTGATTACCAACGTAGCAACGATGACAAGGCTGATGCCCAGCGTCACGATCGCGGCTGCCCTTCGAATGACGTCTCTTGACAGGCGGCGATTTCCAATGTTGCATTCTTTAGAACCTCTTACGATACAGTATGTCATAATCAGTACGCATGCAAACGTCGTAACCTTGATACCACCACCGGTGGAAGCCGGTGCGGCCCCGATAAACATCAGAAACATGGACAACAACTTGCTGCCGCCCATCATAGAACTTTGGCTGATGGTGTTGAAACCCGCCGTACGCGTCGTCACCGATTGAAACGCCCCGGCCATAAATTTGTTGCCCACCGAAAGATTTCCTATGGTGGCGGGATTGTTCCATTCAAGCGCGGTAAACAGTACGGTACCCACCACGACCAGCGTAGCGGCCATGGTGATAACCATCTTGGTATGCAGGCTCAAGCGGTTGCACCGTTTGCGCTGTAACAGTTCGCTGACAACCGCAAAACCAAGACCGCCGATGATGATCAATGCCATCACCGTAAAATTGATCAGCGGATCGCTCGTATACGCCGTCAGCGACGTGAAATTTCCCATTGGATCGAATCCGGCGTTGCAGAATGAGGAAATTGCCATAAAGATGCTGACGTATATGCCCCGCGACAGGCCGAAATCAGGTATAAACCGTATCATCATCAACAGCATGCCCACGCCTTCAATGGAAAAGGCCAGCACAGCGGTTGTTTTCATCAGCCGCACAAGCCCGGCCATGCTGTCGGTGTTCATCGATTCGGCAATAACAAGCCGCTCGCGCAACGTAATGCGCTTTTTCACCGCAATAAAAAACAGCGTGGCCATGGTCATAAAACCCAACCCGCCGGTTTGTATCAAAAAGAGGATCACAATCTGGCCAAACATCGAAAACGTGGTGCCGGTATCCAACACCACAAGACCGGTCACACAGGTTGCCGAAGTGGACGTGAACAGGGCGTTGAGAAACCCAATGTTTTCGCCGTTTTGCGATGCCACCGGCAACGATAAAAGAATCATCCCCGTGAGTATCACAGCCACGAATCCCAATGCGACTTTCTGTACCGGCAACAGATGTGCAAACCACTGTTTCGGTTTCATTGGCAACCCCTATCTTAAAAAAATGCCGCGCACCCATCTTTGATAGAATGCATCTGACGCAATGCGCACAGGTAGCTCCGGCCCGGTCTACCCGCGGCACATGGCGATTCCTGCTTAATGCTGCTCCTGTCAAGGCCTGACATGGTTCACAGGCAACCATTGCACGGGGCCCGACCATCAACGCTCCTTATACGCACGCACTTCAAACACATCAAACCGGGGATGGGAATCCTGCCCTGCATAAAGCGGTTTTCAGGTAAAGGGCACCGCTGGCTCCCCGCATGGCGCGGCAAACTTGAATGCTGTAAGCATATCAAATCCGATCACTTTCGTCAATGATGCGCTCAAGCGCCCAGTCAATATACGCGTTATCCCGTCCCGTTCGCCTGAATTCCTGGAGCATCGCGCCGCAATCCGACAGTTTTTGTGCGCCGATGTACAGCGTGGCCTGCCGCGCCATGTGATTGCGGCGTGCAAGATTTTTACCAATCAGATTCCTGGTCGGTCCAAGCGGACCTGAAAGCAGCCGCTCCAACGACATCGCATCGCGTTCAAAATCCGTGACCGGTACGGAATCGATTCCTTCGTTTAGCGAACATACGCGCTGGCACCGCTCGCATCCCAAGAGCTGATTTACGTGCGCGCGCATGTGCAAGGGCATGTCCTTCTGATACAGGTGATTGCGCAAGCAGTGTTTCATGGTGCGCCGCGTATCTTGTAGAGCGCCGGTGGGACAAGCGGTTTTACACCGCCCGCAATGCGCGCACTGGTGCACATCTCCATCGTCGTCGGGTGCAAACGCGTCGTTGACGATCAGCTCAATATGCACATAGCTTCCCCAGGTTCGATGATAATACAATCCGTTATCACCAATGGTCCCCCCGCTTCGAATCGCGGCGGCCCGGTGGGGCAACCGTACGCCGTGCAAGGCCGATACACCCATTTGCTGCAACGTATCCACCAGCACGTGCGCCGCAAAATACCCGCGTTGGCTAACGGTATAGTATCGTGCAAACGGCGTATCCCGCACATCAAAGGGCGGGCATGCGAAGAACAGCACCAGTACACTGCGCGCTCCTGGCAAAAGCAGGCACGGATCGTAGCACAGAGGTGCCTGATACACGCCGTCAAGCGCACGGTTGGCATCCATTTTCCATTTGACAAACGCATCCGCCCGTACCACGCGCACATCTGCGGCTCCGTGGCGTCTCGCCTCCGCGCAAAATGCTACAAAACGGTCATCTACCGCGTTTCGCCCCACCGTTGCCAAAAGGTCATCTCCTCCATTGGACGGCGTTGTTTCGCATCGGGATTCTCATCCGGCACGCCCAGCGGCGTTAATCCAACAACGCGCACGTGCTCCGGGATGCGCAGCAGTTCCTTGACCGGCTGCTCGTCAAACGCCCCGATCCAACAGGTACCCAGCCCCAGCGCCGTGGCCTGAAGCATGGCCTGCTGCATGGCTATCGTCGCATCCACCAAACCATAATCCTTGTCCAAATACACCGTACCGATGTTCGAATCCTCGCAAAGCGCCAAAAAACAGTCCGCATTCAAGTATGCGCTTTTGCTTGGATTCATGCGGCAGGCTTCTCCGAGTTGCATCAATAGATCTCTGTTGGAAACAACCACAACAAAGAAGGGCTGCTGATTCTTCCACGACGGCGCCAGCCTTGCCGCATCGAGAACCAGATTGCGTTGCTCGTCTGTGATCGTCTGCGGTTTGTACCGGCGCACCGAACGTCTGCTTGCGATGGCTTGCCGAACGTCCATATTCTCATCTCCTTTTTATTCATATCACAATCATAACACATGCACGTCCCCTTCGTACAACCGTCCCTGCCCGATACGAAATGCCTCTATGCACATTCAGTAAAGAGTAATTATGGTATGGCAACATCGAATTCCGTATGGTATAATAACCGCATAGCTGAAAGGGGCATCATTATGAACAAACGCATTCTCATCCTGTCCGCTTTGGCATTGACACTTTTAATGGTCCTTTGTGGTTGCAGCGGTGGAACGAACTTTCCGACGGATCTTGGCACCTTTAAGGTTATCCATGCGACGACGATGGATACATATAGTACTATGAACGCACAAACCGGGCAAACGCTGCTGGTCGTGCGCATGACGATGGACCTCGGATTCGACGAAACGCGCTTTAAGAATTATTTTGCCGCGGAGGATGAAAGCAGTGTTGCCAAAGCGACCATTGGCGGCGGCGAGTACAACTGCACCGCAGTGGCTTATCAGGGTCTTGCAAGCGAGGACAAGGTGGAGTACGTATTGGTCTTCGCCGTTGCAAAATCCGCGACGGAGGATATGACGGAATTCCAGCTGGCCGCCCCGAATCAGCAACCGGTCTCCATCAAACTGTCCGCACAATAATCCAACCCTTTCAATAGCACAAAAGCAGCCTACTGGCTGTTTTTTTATGTCCGCTGTACAGGATGGGCAAACAACGGGCGCACAATCAATCGATGTGAATTGTGTTCTTTCCTTGTCATATTTTTGTTTCAAACGCATCGAATTTTCATAAATATTCCATCAAATCAACATGGATTTTATTCATACTGGCCGTGGGGTGATCTTCTTGACGAAACAAAAGAAAAAAATTCTCTTTGATATTTTGCTATTGGCATTATGGGCAATCCTAATGGTCTATTCGCTGACCGGTGCATACTGGCACGAAATACTGGGCTTGACGCTGTTTGTTCTAACGACGGCGCACCTGTTGATCAACCGCAGGTGGCTTTGCGCCGTCACCCGGCGTATTTTCAAAACAAAATTCTCCATCACCACCGTCAACTACATCGTGGATGCACTGCTTTTGATCTTCACGCTGTTCACCATGGCAAGCGGGGTTCTCGTATCCATCGCACTGTTCCCCCTGCTGGCTTCGGGCAACATCGAACTATGGGTGTTTTTGCACGGATGGTCGGCGTACCTGTCCATGGTGTTGGTATCCGTACACATCGGCCTGCACCTAAAGGCTATCGCCGCGCATCTTCGGTTAAACCGCCTGCGCGGGCCATTTCGCGCGCTCTACCATCTGATCGCCGCCGGCCTTGTCACGTACGGTCTGTTGGCATCGGTTCGGTATCCGTACCCGGTTTACCAAAACACACAACCGGATGACGCTTCCGCCGCCTCGATCACAGGTACTGCCGTTATGGAAGCGGAATCTCCCAGCGCAATCGCATCGTATGCGTTGGAGCCCTCGTCTTGTGAATTCGAACAGGACGACTTAAACAGCACCACCGAAGGCGGCAAAGGCGGCAGAAACCGCCGCAACGGACGCAAGGGGGACGATACAACGATCGAGGGACCCATCATACAATATGACTCGTCCGAAGTGCCCACGCTTGAGCGGTTTTTAAGCAACCTAATCTGCACCGGATGCCGCAAGCGCTGTTCACTGTTGAGCCCGCAATGCAGCATCGGCCAAAGGCAAGCCGGCGTGGCAATCACCGGATACTACGATCACTACGGGGATAGCGGCACCGATGATAATAATATCGAGCAGAGTATCATGGTGGATCTGAACGAAAATGGCTTTGTCGATGTGTTTTCCGTGATGGGCATGTACGCGGCGGGAACCTTCTATGTCGGTTCCTTCGCATCAAAGAAGAAGCAGCGGTAAACATCCTAGTTGCGTGCATGAACAAAAATTTCATATTTTGTCCATCTTTATAACACACACTTCCAGTACACTGTACTCGTGGATTCAAGCAAGCCTGATGAACGACGCTTGGCTTTCAGGTTAGCCATGTATGTGTCCCACACCCTCCCAAGGGACCCTCGCATGCATCCTACCTTACCCCCCGGGATGCAGCATCCAAAAAGGCCGCCTATGCGGCCTTTTTTTATTGAAATCTATAATTCATCAGCCATGGTACAAAGCTCAAAGGTCCATCTCCCAGCGCTCTTCAAGGATGTCCTCTCCCCATTGTAAGTTCGCATGCGCATCCGTCAGTACAAACCCGTAGCTATTATACAGATGCCGTGCCGCCAAAAGATCGCTACACGTTTGCAAGAATATATGCCCGTATCCCTTTTGGCGGCAGAAATCCAGCGCCATATCCATCAGCTTGTGCCCGAGGCCCTTACCTCTGGCTTGAGGCTCCAGTAAAAAATATCGCAACTGGGCCATGTTTTGATCCGCTTTGGCAATGGCAATGCTGCCCATCGGCTGTCCGTGCAATTCCGGCACCAACAAACACTCCCATTCATCGTCGAAATGATGCTGAAAATAGCGCACGCTTTTGTCGACATACACGCAAAATTCGGGCGACAGGTTGTATTCTTTGGTATATAGATTCTGATGGCGAGCGATGACATAATCGAAATCGCCCATCTTATGGTTTCGTATTCGTATGCCGTTATCGTCCTCCATCCGCCGCATGAATAGGTCCATGCCGTGCAGAATCATGGCCAACTCCTGTTTTTGAAACGGCCGTATCAATTCAAATACCTGTTCGTCGGATTTTACACCCAGCTCCTCAATGGTGGCCCGGCCCGTTTGCGTGAGCTCAATCAGATGTACCCGCGAATCATTTTGGTCCATCGTGCGCTCGATCAGCCCCCGCTGTTCGAACCGCTTGAGTATGCGGCTCATATAGCTCCGGTCGACGCCCAACAGGTTGACCAGACCGTTCGCGGAACACGGATTTGGCCTGTATAGCTCAAACAGAATCCGCGCCTCCGTCAAGGAGTAACCCGAATTCAAAATGTGCCGATTCAAAAGACCCAGCATACGCGTATAGGCTCGGTTGAACTCACGTATCTTTTTTACGGCGTTTTGCTTCTCATTCATCGTATCAATCTCCCGTATGCTTAGAATGGTTGACATAGTCCACATTTCTATCAAACAACAACACGTGGACTTTGTCAACCTTTTTTATAACAACCATATTTTCATCTGCGTTCTTCCCGAGCTTACGGTGTTATCCTAAGCACCTTATGGCATTTTCCTGTAAACCTGTTGTATCATTCTAAATACAGTTAAGGATTCCGTGCCTCGTAGGGCCTGCCCTCTTTTGAGACCAATCGCTTGTGCGTTCAAGGGGGCCTCGCCCCCTTTGATATCCTTTTTCACCCAAACCCGTCTCTCACCAAACCTGTGCCTTAATACAACTACTGTCCCAAATGGCGATAGCCCAGAGTCGCAAGGAGGCGTGCCCCCAAGTCGGCGGGTGAGTATAGATATGCCTCCATATTTCCATGAACAGTCACAATGGCCGTTTAAAACCAAGCAAGGGAGCATTCTGCTCCCTTGCTTGATCGTTATTGTTTAATCATATTTGTATCAACCGCACTGCGGTCCCTTAACCGACAGCCACATTGCGTGCTTCGATCATTTCCTTTGTCTTCATAAGGCGAATTAAATTCCCGCGCTCGTTCTCGTCCAGCTTCATCTTGATGGTGCGAATATCCTCTTTCATCTGCGGGATCAAAACGTATTCCAGCGCGTTGACGCGGCGCCGCGTCTTCTCAATCTCGTCCGCGAGCATATTGCACGCCTTTTCCGTCTCGGCCAGCTTGACCAACTCGGGCAGAAGATCGGCAAGCGTCGCAATCGCGCCGTCCAACTCTCCAGAAGTAAACGCAAAACCGTACGGCGTGCCGCCCTCCGCCTCTGTGATGGATTTGATGGAAATAGAAGGCACGTTCACGCTCATGACATTGCGCCTGCCGGTGACAAGCTCCACCTGTTTGGCGGGCACCATCAGCGCTTGGTCCATATTCTCCTCGCTCATCACGGCACGAGCCAGCATAAAATCGTGCAGCGCTTTGGCCAGCTTCTCCTCAACGGACTCACGCAACGCTTTGTTCTCGCGCGCAAGTATGATGAAGCGGCGGATCATCTCATCCCGCTTATCCTTTAACAGCTTATGCCCACGCACCGCTGTGGACAGGCGCTTTTTCAAGCGCCGCAGTTCCATGCGCGTGGGATTGATTTTTCGCATTGAAGCCATGCTTTACGCTTCCTCTTCGCCGGTGAACCCGGGGTAGTATTTATCCAGATACGCCTGCCGGACGCGGCGCAACTCGCTCTTGGGCAGCATGCTCAGCAGCTTCCAGCCCAAATCAAGCGTCTCCTCGATGGTGCGGTTGGTGTCAAAGCCTTGCGATACATACTGCTCTTCAAATGCGTCCGCGAACTTGGCGTACAGCTTATCCATGGGCGTTAACGCTGCATCGCCCAAAATCACGGCCAGCTCCAGCGCTTCTTTACCTCTGGCATACGCCGCAAACAGCTGATTCAATGAATCAGCATGATCCTCACGCGTTTTGTCCTTCCCTATGCCCTTGTCCTTCAAACGGGACAGGGACGGCAGTACATCAATGGGTGGCGTAATGCCCTTTCGTTCCAGCTCGCGGGATAGAATGATCTGCCCCTCGGTGATATATCCGGTCAGGTCAGGGATGGGATGGGTCTTGTCGTCCTCCGGCATGGACAGGATGGGGATCTGCGTGATGCTGCCCTTTTTGCCACGGATACGCCCTGCCCGTTCGTACATGCTGGCAAGGTCGGTATACAGATAGCCGGGATAACCGCGCCGCCCCGGTACTTCCTTGCGTGCCGCCGATACTTCACGCAGCGCTTCGGCGTAGTTGGTGATGTCTGTCATGATGACCAAAACGTGCATGTCCAGGTCATACGCCAAATATTCCGCCGCCGTTAACGCCATGCGCGGCGTATTGATGCGCTCAATCGCGGGATCGTTGGCAAGGTTGATGAACAACACGGTACGGTCGATTGCACCCGTACGGTTGAAATCCGAAATAAAGAAGTCCGCTTCTTCAAACGTGATGCCTATGGCGGCGAACACCACCGCAAACTTCGCATCACTATTGAGTACGCGCGCCTGGCGCGCAATCTGCGCCGCCAGTTCCGCATGCGGCATGCCCGAGCCGGAAAACACCGGCAGCTTCTGACCGCGAACCAGCGTGTTCAGCCCGTCAATAGCGGATATGCCTGTCTGTATAAATTCGTCGGGATAGTCGCGCGCGGCGGGATTGATGGGCAATCCGCTGATGCTACGCCGTTTTTCCGCAATGATCTCCGGCCCGCCGTCCTTGGGGCGGCCAAACCCGTCGAACACGCGGCCCAGGATATCCGGCGAAACGCCAAGCTCCACGCTGTGTCCCAAAAACCGCGCTTTGGCCGTACTGATCTGAAGGCCCTGCGAGCCTTCAAACAACTGGACAAGTGCGCGGTCTCCGTCGATCTCCAGCACGCGGCCATTGCGTGTCTCACCGTTTTGCTGCTCGATCTCCACCAACTCGTCGTACTTGACGCCTTCCACACCTACAACCGTCATCAAAGGGCCGACCACTTCGCGGATGGTTCTGTATTCCTTACGCATTGTCCAGCCCTCCCTCTTCAAAGCCAAGCGCCGTCATCTGTTCGACGAGCTTCTGTTCGATGCCTAAAAGCGCCTGGCCGAACTCGTCTTCCGGCACGTATTTGGCGCGGCCGATCTGTTCACGTATGGGCAGTGCGGCAATCTCGTTGATTTCTGCACCACGCTCGAGCGCCTGTCGGCCCAACGCGTCGAACTGCAATATCAATTTTAACATGCCGTATTGCTTCTTCGGCGATGTATAGGTATCCACTTCGTCAAACGCGTTCTGGTGCAAATAATCCTCGCGTATGGATCGTGCCACTTCCATTGTCAACCGGTCCTTGTATGACAGCGCGTCCATACCGACCAGCCTTACGATCTCATCCAGTTCGCTCTCCTCGTGCAATTTTCGCATTGCTTCGCCACGCAGCGCTGTCCAATCGCTGTCGACATTCTGATCGAACCATGCGCCGATCTTTGTCGCATACAGCGAATAGCTCACCAGCCAGTCGATGGCGGGAAAATGCCGCCGATACGCCAGTGTGCTGGACAATCCCCAGAACACCTTGACAATTCTTAAAGTACCCTGCGACACCGGCTCTGACGTATCGCCACCCGGCGGTGATACCGCTCCGATGGCAGTGATGGCACCCTGCCTGTCACCGCTGCAAAGGCAATGCACAACACCCGCGCGCTCGTAAAACTCAGCCAAACGGCTTGACAGATAGGCCGGATATCCCTCTTCGCCCGGCATTTCCTCCAGCCGACCGGACATCTCGCGCAGCGCCTCCGCCCATCTGGACGTCGAGTCTGCCATGATGGCAACCTTATACCCCATATCCCTGAAATATTCGGCGATGGTGATGCCGGTATAGATGGACGCTTCGCGCGCCGCCACCGGCATGTCCGACGTGTTGGCGATTAAAACCGTACGTTTCATCAACGGCTCGCCCGTCCGTGGATCCTTGAGTTCCGGGAACTCCATCAGAACATCCGTCATTTCATTGCCACGTTCGCCGCAGCCCACGTATACGATAATCTCAGCATCAGCCCATTTGGCCAGCTGGTGCTGCACAACGGTCTTGCCGCTGCCAAACGGCCCCGGTACTGCCGCCATGCCACCCTTTGCGATGGGAAACAGCGTATCGATGACACGCTGGCCCGTAACCATGGGTTCCTGCGGCGGCATCTTTTCGCGGTATGGACGACCCCTGCGCACCGGCCATGTCTGCATCATGGGAACCTCGACCACATCGCCGCTTTCCGTTTTGATGCGTGCAACCGGCTCGGTAACTGTAGCTTCGCCGGAGAAAATCCATTCCACAACGCCCGCAATACCGTTTGGCACCATAATGCGATGTTCAACGATGGTCGTCTCTTGCACCTTTCCCAAAAAGTCGCCGGTCTGTACCGCATCCCCTACCTTGGCGATGGGCCCAAACTGCCACTTCTTTTCGCGGTTGAGCGACGTTACCTCCACGCCCCGCGCAATCCGCTCTCCCGTCTGGGCATAGATGACGTCCAGCGGTCTCTGGATTCCGTCGAATATGGATTCGATCAGCCCAGGCCCCAGCTCCACCGACAGCGGTACGTTTGTGCTCTGTACCGGCTCGCCCGGCCCGATGCCCGCAGTTTCCTCATAGACCTGTATGGATGCCATATCGCCCCTTAGCTCAATGATCTCGCCGATCAACCGCTGAGAACTTATGCGCACCACGTCATACATCTTGCTGTCCGCCATGCCACTCGCCACGATCAACGGGCCGGACACCTTGACGATTGTACCCTGCATTAATTTCAACTCTCTTTCCCGAACAATATATCCGCACCCAGCGCCTTTTCCACGTTCGCCTTGAGCTGGCGAAGGCCCAAGCCCTCGCTGCCCCGACCTGACGGAACGGGAATGATGACCGGGTAGGGCGAGGTGGCGTAGCGGGCCAGTACCTGCGGTACTCGCATGGCTAGATGCTCTTCGATGAAAATCACCGCCGCCCCTTCCCTGGCAAGTTCAAAAATTATTTTTTCCGCTTCCTCCGTATCGCTGACCGGCACGGCGTGGATTCCCAACGCCGCAAAGCCCATCACGCTGTCCGCGTCTCCGATGGCCGCCATCTGTCTACGCATACAGCTCACGCAACCTTTCCTGTGTCAAAGCGACGGGCACGTTGTTCATCTTGGCCGCAACAATCAGTCGAACCGCCTGCGCTTCGCGCTCCTTGGCCAACAGATAGCCCAACAACGGCGCCAAGCCGTCCCGACTATAGCGCAGATCGCGCAGCAAAAACAACAATGCATCATCGCACAATCGCTCAATCAAGCCGAACGAGTCGCCCTGTAGCACCGATTCGAGCGCCGCGCCCAAAAGCCGCTGGTATCGCGTCATACCCAAAAAGTTAAGCAGCTCGCTCTCGCCGCTCTCCAGCGCATCGATGAACTTGTCCAGTTCCACCGTCCCGCCGGGCAACAGCGCCCTTTGCAGCGCAGACTCATCGCTCTGCGCCCTGCGAACCCGAAGCAGCATCAAAAGATTTTGAAGATCCGCGTACATGTTGACAAACGTCACCACGACCGGCTCGCCGCTTTTTTTCGCATAGGCGTGCATATCCGCAAAACAGGCCGCGTCCAGTGTGCATTCAATCTTCTGCACCTGGGCATGACCTACCTCAATATCCAATAGGTTGGCTTCGGCCGCCTCACGCATGTTTTGCGGCAACAGGGATAGGTCGTTGTCCTGCATGCATTCGCACAGCTTTTCGGGATTGATGGTGCCATAGTCCCTAAGATACGGCTGCGCTTTCCGTTCTAAAAATTTGGCTTTTAGAATGCTCTTTATGTTATGGCAGTCGCCCTTGAGCAGCAAAACGCCGGTCGCGTATTCGTTTGGCGTCACGCTGCGTATGTAATCGTACGCCTGCAATAACTCGCGATCCACCAATACCTGCGCATCCATGTCCTGCATGTTGTTGCCGTAGCCGTATTCATGGAGGATGCGCATAACATCCTGGACGGATGCCGACTCCACAAGGCGCGTTAATCGCTCCTTTGTGATCAGTCGTCCTTCCAAAACGCGCGTCCTTGCAATGGCATATGGCACACTTTTCTGCGGCATGCTCAACCCTCCATAAAGGCGAACAGCAGCGCAGCCACTTCGCCTTCGTTGCTCTCGCGTACGTTGTTCAATACGCTTTGCACGGACAGGTCAATCTCCATTTCCCCACTGACCAACACACAACCGCCACATAGGCCATCGCGTGCGGGCAAAAGAACCACCTCTGCGTTCTTTCCCTGTTGAACCAGCGCATCATTGACGGCTGCTACAAAGCTTTCACCCAGACGGTGCGCATCCTCTTTGGCAGGGGCGATGCCCTCGCTTCCCTTTTGCAAAGCGCCAAGCACCAGTTTCAAATAGATGTCGACAAAATGCGCGTCGCTAAGGTTGGCAAACTGTTGGCTCGCCTTATCAAACGCCTCATCCAGTACACGATGCTTCTGTGCCAACAGCTCTTTACGAAGCGTCAAATCCGCCACAGCCATGGTACGGCTTGCGCCCTCTTTGGCTTCGCGCCGTGCGCGCTCAACGATGCGCGCCTCCTGCTCTTTGGCTTCCTGCATGGTACGCGCCGTTGCAGTCTCCGCCTGTTGACGGGCCGCTTGTGTAAGTTCTTGCGCCATGTCCTCTGCCTCTTGCAGTATGCGTCCGATGATTTTTTCTGTACCCGTCATCATCGCCGCCCCTTATATTGTCAGCACGATCAATAGGCTGAGCAACAAACTTAATACGGCATATGTCTCGACCATAATAGCCATGACGATGGCCTTGCCGCTTTCCTCTGGACGGCGTGCCACGAGCTGAATGCCCGCAACAGCGGTCTTGCCCTGTGCGATGGCGGACATCAAGCCGCCAAAGCCCATGATGCTGGACGCGGCGAAATAAGCCAAGCCGTTGCCAATGGTAAGCGCAACCAGCTCGCCACCCAACACGCCGGTGTTGACTAGGATAAGGAATGCTACCAGCAGGCCATAAATGCCCTGCGTACCCGGCAACACCTGTAGGACAAGGCAGCGACCAAAGTAATCCGGATTCTCCGAAACTACACCGGCGGATGCCTCACCCGCAATGCCCACACCCTTTGCAGAGCCGATACAACCCAACGTTACCGAAATTGCTGCACCAAACAGTGCAATTACCAATCCCCAAGTCATACGTGTTTCCTCCTTATTATACCAAAAAGATTTTTACTAGCCTTGGATTAAGTTGATGTATTTGGTTTTAAAGGTATAGGGCACAAAGCTGCGCCCACCGCCTTCATAGAACTTGTTGTAAAACTCAATATATTGCAAACGGCAGGAGTGCACATACGCACCCAATGCGTTGATGGCGATGTTAAATGAGTGTCCAACCACAAGCACGACAACCGCAAACACAAACCCGATGGGATTGCCCATGAGCATACCTGCAATAGTGTTGAATACCATCGCGATGATGCCTGTGGCAAGGCCCATGCCGAACAGTCGCGAATAGGAGAGGATATCGGACAGATAACCCGTTAAGTTGTATACCTCACTAAAGCCGCCGACAAACTTGCCTATGATCTTTTTACTTGCGCGCCCGGCCGTTAAGAAAATGCCCAAAACGCCGATAAGCGCCACCGTCATACCAAAACTCACGCCCAACATTGCCGCCACGGCACCCCATAGTATGCACAGGATAAAGCCACAGTCGAATACAATATCGATGTATTTATGCTTTTTGAAAAGGGCAGACGCCCTCATGAGGATTCCGACAGTGATTTGTACAAGGCCTAAGCCCAAACACAGCATCAGCATCAAAAGCGGCTCCTCCAACGGATTGAACCAAAGAGCGGGGAAAAGCGGTGCGCCAAACCAACCGCCGAACACGACACCCCATAAGAACGTAGCGATGCCGCCCATGGCCACCACCCCAATGATCTGTCCCATCATGCCGCCCGGTTTGGTCATCTTCATCATCAACAATGCACACGCCGTTAAAATGATGCCATACGCGGCATCGGACATCATCATCCCGAAAAAGCACAGGAAAAATGGCGCCATGATAAACGTCGGATCCGCCTCAAAGGGCGTAGGCGACGAGTACATATCGGTTATGGATTGAAAGGGACGCAGCAGTTTGCTGTTACGCATCGCCGTCGGAGGCATCTCGCCCTCCTTAGGATCGGAAAACTCCACGGCAACGGCGTCGGACAAGGATGTCAGTGCCGCTGTCAGTTTTTCAGTTTGCCGTTCACGCACCCAGCCGGTGAGGTAAAAAACCTTTTGCGTCCGGCCTGATTCCAGTGCAATCGCCGCACGCTGTTTCACGATGGCGCAGTGGTCATAGAGCATCTGTAGCGTTTCGGTATGCGTGCTTAACTTTATCAGCGCCTCCCCGATCTCGGAGGTCTTTTTATCGATATCTCTTATCTCATTATGAAGACTCTGCTGTTCCTCTTTTATCGTCCCGCTACAATGCAGATTCGCATCGTTAAAGCCCGCATTGCGCAATAGAATCTCCACCGCTTCACGCTGGCTCGCGTGTGCAATAACAACAACAGTGCGCATGTCCTTGATAAGCTCCACCGGCTGTACGATAGCATCAAGGTCGGCTGCCTGTGTTTGAATCTGTTCATACGCCGCTTCCGGTACGATTCCAAGAGCCATATAGGCAAGCTTCGATGTGCGGATTTCCGAGACATGCGCATCGAGCTTCTCATACGGGCGCAGTGCTAAAAGCGCGTTCTGTGCTTGCAGCAGCTTGGACCGCAACATGGGCAACTGTTGGCTAAGCGCAAGAATTTCATGTACAGCCGCCCAATTCTTTTCGTTGTCAAGCGCGCAAAGCTGTGATTCGGTCATGGTCGGTTTGGCGGATAGCATGCCGCGTCCACCCTTGTAATAGGGCTTGACCGCTTCCAGTGCACACATTACCTCGGCAAGCCTGTTGTCAGCCTTGGTCAACGCCTCGCCGCCATCGTCCCGTTGTACGTTATCCTGCGTCTCGATACTCGAGATGTGCAGCATGGACAACCGCTGCAGTCCATGCGCGATGTTCGCGAATTCATCGGCCATGCCGAAGATCGCGACATTTTTCATGCGATCGATGGCCATGTCAAACGACCCTTTCCAATATCAGCTTTGTCGCTGCGTCGATATTTTCGCGCGCTTTATCAGCGTTTTGCGCAATGCGCTGTGTCTGTTGCTGCATATGCTCTTTCGCTTTATCCCGAGCGTCAAGTTCGGCCTTTTTGGCGATATCCTGCGCCTGTTTCTTTGCATCGCTTATGATGCCATCCGCCCTTAGTTTGGCTTGTTGCGCACCTTCGTTTACGATGTCACGCGCATTTTTACGCGCTTCCTGCAGCAGGTTGGCAGCCTGTTGTTCCGCCTGCTGAATCTCATGAATAATCTCCTCGACCAAAACCGTTCCTCCTCATTGTCCCACACGGGTATGTTATGAACCGTATTGTAAGACATATTGGATTTCTTTTATGTTCAATAATTTCGTATCGCCGTTATGCGTTCTCCATGTTCATGATCTTATCAACGCGTCGCTTGTGTCGGCCTCCCTCAAACGAACCCTGCAAGAAAGCATCCACGATATCAAGCGCCGGACCGATACCGACCACACGTCCGCCCATGCACAGGATTTGCGCGTTGTTGTGCATGCGCGCCATGCGCGCAGAAAACGTATCGTTGCACAGCGCGGCGCGTATGCCACGCATCTTGTTCGCGGCGATGGAAATACCGATGCCCGTGCCGCAAATCAATATACCAAGCGCATCCGGGTTGTCCAACACGGCCTGTCCAACCAACTTCGCATAATCAGGATAATCCACGCTCTCCGTCGTATAACAGCCCAGATCCGTTATGTCGACGCCCTGTTCAATCAGGTAGGTCTTAACCTCTTCCTTGAGGTCGAATCCGCCGTGATCGCTTCCTATGAATATCTTGTTCATCCCGTCCTCCGGTTTATGGTGCGCAAATCATAGCGCACTACCCTATTAAAAACCAGTATACTCATTTTTTCGCTTCAAATCAAGAAATACGTCATATGATGGGTTTATTCCACATTCCCAGCGCCGCAAATGCCTTCGCATCCACCCACGATATCATCCAGCAATTGCTTTATGGCCTTTGCACACGCACGGTATTCTACGATCCGGCCGCCGTGGGGATCTCTGATATCCATGTCCCGTGTGGCCCATTCGCCCAGTGTACACGCATCCGCAGCCGGGAATTCAGCTTGTACCAGGCCTTTGTGTGCCCCTGTCATGCATACGATCCTGTCCGCCCAATGGGCAAGCGCGTCATCGAGCGATTTGGCGTGATGATCCGCAAGCGTAAGACCATAATCCTCGCGCATTACCTGCGACGCTCCGTCGGACGCGGGCGCGCCATCGAATGCAAACAGTCCAGCCGAATCAGCGATGATGTCAAGACCGCGCTGCTTGACCAACAACTCCAGCAGCACTTTTGCCATCGGGCTGCGGCATGTGTTGCCGCTGCACACAAACAATACGTTCATTCCATGTCCCTCCATATGTCGAATCCCGCGGCCCGAAGCGCGCGGTTCATGTACGCCGTGCCCAGTCCCTGATTTGGCACGCCCTCGATGAATATCCGATCGAATCCCATCGTATCCGCTTTGCGCAGCGCATCGAACAATCCGTGCGCCATGCTGCCCGTTTCGTCCAGTCGTATAAGCGACCTGTTGTCCAGACTCGCACCGGCATCGCTGCTGCACAGGATCACGGGCGTAAAGCCTTGTTTTTGCGCCGCGTCGTATTGAGTGCCCAGCGTTTTTGCCATATGCTCATGCGGCGCGACAAGTGTTGCCCGTCCCATCGGCGCGTAGTGCGCGTGTAGCATGCCCGGCGACGCCGCCTTTGCCGTAACGGGTGCGAACACGCCGTTTGCCATCGTACAATCGCCGCATACCGCCCGTATCATCTCACAGGTGACGCCACCGGGGCGTAGCACCACCGGCACCGGACCTGTTGAATCCACCACCGTGGATTCAACGCCAATTTCGCAGTCGCCGCCGTCGAGTATCAACGGGATCTTTCCGTTTAGATCATCATACACGTGCATCGCGTTAACGGGGCTCGGCCTGCCGGACGCGTTGGCACTGGGCGCTGCAACCGGGCCGACCAGCGCAATCAAATCAAGCGCCACATCGTGGCCAGGCATGCGGATGGCAATGCTGTCAAGACCCGCCGTTACAACGCTTGGTATGTCGGGCGCGGCTTTGACAACGATGCTCAACGGCCCCGGCCAAAACGCCTTTGACAGTTTTTGTGCAATGTCCGTCCAATGTGCCGCGAGCTTTTTCGCCATGTCAAGGTCGGATACGTGCACGATCAACGGGTTGTTGCCCGGTCGGCCCTTAACGGCAAATATCCGTTCAACGGCCTTTGCGTCGTATGCATACGCGCCTAGCCCGTACACCGTCTCGGTCGGAAAAGCCACCAGTTCGCCACCGCGCAGCAAAGCCGCGGCCTTTTGTATGACAGCCGCCGCATCGCCTTGTATGCATAGCATATCCGTATTCATTCGTTGTATATCCCTCGTTGCCGGCGCGTAAACCTTTGTGATCCAATGCGCCTTGTGCGCGTTGTCGTTTGATCAAGATTTCCCTTCGCCGGATAATAGCGCGGTGCGCTCTTTCAATATCAGTGCATCGATGATCTCATCACAGTCACCGTCCATAAACGCATCCAGCTTATACAGCGTCATGTTGATCCTGTGATCCGTCACCCGACCCTGGGGAAAGTTGTAGGTGCGTATCCGCTCGCTCCGGTCGCCGCTGCCCACCTGCGATTTGCGGTTTTTGGAAAACTCATCGTCCTGCTGCTGCTGCATTAAATCGTACAAGCGGCTTTTCAAAACAATCATTGCCTTATCCTTGTTCTTCAGCTGGGATTTTTCGTCCTGGCAGGTGACAACAAGGCCTGTTGGCAGATGGGTGATTCGAACAGCACTGTCGGTGGTGTTCACGCTCTGTCCGCCGTGCCCGCCACTGCGGTATACATCGGTCCTCAGATCGTTCGGGCCGATGTCAACCTCGATGTCCTGCGCTTCGGGCAAAACCGCCACCGTCGCTGCGCTTGTGTGGATGCGCCCGCTCGATTCGGTCTCGGGCACACGCTGCACCCGATGCACACCGCTCTCGTATTTCAACCTGGCATATGCGCCTTTTCCGTTGACCACGAACACGACTTCCTTCACGCCGCCAAGTTCCGTCAAGTTTTCGCTCATCGGCTCGATTGTAAACCCATTCCGCTCGGCATAGCGGGCGTACATACGGTATAAATTGGCGCCGAACAACGCCGCCTCCTCGCCGCCGGTACCCGCACGAATCTCCATCACCACGTTGCGTTCGTCGTTTGGGTCCTTTGGCAACAGCAGCACGCGGATCTCCTCCAACAACACGTCGGATCGTTCGTTGAGTTCATGTTGCTCCTGTTCCGCCAAGGCACGCATTTCCTCGTCCTCGTCATCCGCCAGCGCGCGGCAATCCTCGCCCTGTTTCAAAAGATCCAGGTACGTCTCGCTCTTTTGCACGATGGGCGCCAACTGTGCGTGCTCCTTGACCAATTCCCGCCAGGCATCCATATCATCCATGCTGCCCGGCTGCCCCAACGCTTCGCCCAAGCTGCGGTACCGCTCTATGATGGCCCTCAATCGATCCGTCATGCCCTATCCTCCCAAACGCCCGCAACCGCGCGCGGACGATTCTCCATATCATACAAGACGCGTATGTTGCCAAATCCCTGTTCCTTATATAGTTCGTTAACCGCTTGCCCCTGCTTACATCCAATCTCAACGCACAGTGCTCCACCCGAATTCAATCGTGCCGTCGCCTCAGATATCAACCTTCTTGTTATATCCAAGCCGTCCGCGCCACCGTATAACGCTGCATACGGCTCAAATTCCCGTACGTTTTTGGGCAGGCCTTTCATTTCATGCTCATCTATATATGGCGGATTTGCCAGTATGATGTCGAATGCGCTGTCCCCATACGACGCGCACAGGTCGCCGCACATAAAATCGATGTCAGTGCCGTTACGCTGTGCATTTTTCCGTGCCACCACGAGCGCCTTTTCACTGATATCGCCCGCAAAAACCTCAAGATCGCTTCTTTGATTCTTGAGCGCGACCGCGATGCAACCACTGCCCGTGCATACATCCAAAACCCTGGCGTTCAAAGGCGTGTTCTGCACCGCCCAACGCACGATGGTTTCGGTATCGGCACGCGGAATCAAAACATCCGGCGTTACAATAAAGCGCAATCCCGAAAAATAAGCATACCCCATAATATATTGTACCGGTTCGCCCTGCGCCGCGCGGTCGATAAGCGCAGTTAGTTGCGCCGCCTGCGTATTCGTCATCGGCGTATCCGAAACCAGTATTCCGTGCATATCTGTATCCAGCACATGGCACAGCAGCAATTTCGCCGCGCTTTTAGCATCGTCCAATCCATTTTGATGCAAGATGCGCGCGCCCTTGATCAACGCCATGCGTGGCAGGCCGTCTTCAAACATCCTTCATCGCTTCTGCATACGCCGAAGCTGCCACCTCGATCATGTCGTCATCCGGTATCCTTGTGGTCAGCCGCTGAAGGAGCAGGCCGGGGGCACGGAGGATTTTGGTCAGTATATTCTCATGACGGGCAGCAAACCGTAGCAGTTCATAGGCGATGCCCGCCACAAGCGGCATGGAGACAATCCGTATCATAACGCCCAGCCAGAGCGATGCGCCCCGTCCCAGCACCGCAAACACCAACACGCTGACCAGCACCACCAGAAACAGAAAACTGGTGCCGCATCTTGGATGCACCACGCTGAACTTCTTGCTGTTTTGAACAGTCGGGTCAAGGCCGTGCTCATAGCAATGCAACACGCGATGCTCCGCCCCATGATACATGTACAGCCGTTTCATGTCCTTCATCAAGCCGATGGACGCCATATACGCCGCCAGAATGACAAGGCGCAGCAGGCCTTCAAGCAGGTAACGCCAGTCGCCGGTGCCGGCAAACGCCCATCTAGACATCAGATTGGGCGCCACCACAAACAAAAAGATGGCAATAACAATGGCCAGCACAGTAGCGATGGCGCTAAGCGCTCCCATGTTCTGTTCCACCTCGCCGGTCTCGTCAACCGCAACGAAATCCGCGCTTTTTATAAGCATGCGGTAGCCCACCTTGAGCTGAACACACAGGTTAACGATTCCCCGCACAATAGGCCATTTCGCCCATCGGTGTCGACTTGAAAAGGTGGATGCATCCTCCACGGTCAGCGTAATACTTTGATCCTTCCGCCTCACCGCCATGCATACGTGTTTGGGCGATTGGATCATCACGCCTTCCATCACGGCCTGTCCACCCACGTTGATCCTTTTCATCACTCACTCCCATACGAAAAACAGGCCGCGCTATGCCGGCCTGTACATTCGCGCTATACAGCTAAATTCCGTAACGCTTTTTAAAGCGGTCAACACGTCCGCCCGTATCCACGAGCTTCTGTTTGCCGGTATAAAACGGGTGGCACTTCGAGCAGATTTCAACCCTCAGTTCCTTTTTCGTCGAACCGGTTTTGAATGTCTCTCCGCACGCACACTGTACGGTACACTCGCCGTACTGCGGGTGAATTTTCTCCTTCAATGACCCCACCTTCTTTCCTTATCAATCTGTCGCAACGGCTATTATAGCAGCGAAAAGGGCAAAAATCAAGTCTCTGTTGCGCCAAACGCCTATTCATTCAGCCGTGGCGGTTCATCGCCGCCCGGCTCTTTGGTCATGTTGATCTCCGTCATGCTCTTTTGATAGGACAGAACGCCCGCAACGACGCCAAGTGCAATCGCGCACAACGCCGCAAGCAAAACATCAAACCCAATCTGCATAAACAGAAACATGCCCAGTATCTCGCTTAGGATCCAGTACCCCACCAGCCGGGCGATGTGCCATGTACTTCTTACGCCCGCTTGGACGCAACGCCGGAATAGCCTTACGCAAAACAGGATCATCAAAAACAGGTCCAGCATGCGCAATCCCCTCTTTCCCCGCGCATTCTACCATAAAACGCTCCGGATGTCATGGATTATCGACCCAGATTGAATCCGTCCTTTTCCATGATGCGCAGGTACTCATGCAGGCTGCGAATAAAATCGGCGTTGGCGCGGGTACGTATCATCATGTTGAGCATCGTTTCCGTTACTTCCATCGCCGAACCGCTGGACATGACGCGCCGCATCATCCTAACGCCGTCAAGCTCGGCCTTGCTCATCAAAAGTTCCTCTCGCCTCGTGCCGGATTTGTACATCTCAATGGCGGGGAAAATTCGTCTTTCACTCATCTTGCGGTCAAGGTGCAGTTCCATATTGCCGGTGCCTTTAAATTCCTCGTAGATGATGTCGTCCATCCTTGATCCGGTCTCCACCAGCGCCGTGGCTATGATGGTCAGGCTGCCGCCGTCCTCGATATTGCGCGCCGAACCGAAAAATCGCTTGGGTTTATACAATGCACCCGGATCCAATCCGCCGGACAACGACCGGCCCGTGGGCGTTATGACAAGGTTGTACGCACGTGACATCCGTGTGATGCTGTCCAGCAGAATGACAACGTCCTTTTTATGCTCCACCATCCGCTGCGCCCGCTCAAGTACCGCTTCCGCCACCTTAGTATGGTGCTCGGGCAACTCGTCGAAGGTGGAATATATCACCTCCGCCTGGGTGGTGCGCTGCATTTCCGTTACCTCTTCAGGGCGCTCATCGATCAAAAGCACGATGAGCTCCACATCGGGATGGTTGGCAGAGATCGCGTTGGCGATCTTCTGCAGCAACACCGTTTTGCCCGATCTTGGCGGTGCCACGATGAGCCCGCGCTGCCCTTTGCCGATGGGGGCGACCAAGTCGATGATACGCAGCGCCAACTCCTTGGGATGATCCTTGCGTTCGAGCGTCAGCCTTTCGTTTGGATGGATGGGCGTGAGATCCTCAAACGGGATACGCGCCGCCGCCTGCTCTGGATCGATGTCGTTGACGGTGTCGATGTACAACAGCGCCAGCCGCCGATCCCCTTCGTTGTTGGGGCGGGTACGCCCATGCACATAATCGCCCGTGCGCAGGTTGAACTTACGGATCTGGGCATTGGATACGTATACATCACGGCCATCGGGGTTTTTTTCGCTACGCAAAAAACCGTATCCGTCGGGCAATACTTCGAGTACGCCCTCGCACAGGCCGCAATCGCCGCTTTGCAGCAGCTCTGTCACCGCATCGCTTGGCTCCGAATCCGGTTGGCTGCGTTCGGCTGTCTGCGGGCGCCTGCGCACCGTCCTTGTCCTCTGGTTCAGGTTATCCCGCCCAAAAGAGCGCGCATAATTTTGCCTGGGTCTTGGCGCAGTCGTTTTCGCCCGCGCAGCTTCCTGCGCGGTAGCGGACGCGGTTTGTACCTCTGGTACAGCGGCGGGCTCAGCCTGTACTTGTGGCTCAGCGCTGGCCAATTCCTGTACTTCTGGCGCAGTTGCCGGACCGTTCAATACGGTGTCCGGCGTAAAGCTCACCTTGCGCGGAGGCGGTGCTATATCCTTACTGCGCTTGGCATTCTGTGCCGCTTCCACCTTATCCTCTCCGGTTTTCTTGGCGCGGGTGGTGCGCTTGTCCGTGCTTTTGGCCGCGGATTTGGTTTTTGTAGTCTTATCTGCGCTTTGCGTTTCGCTTTTTCTGGGTCGGCCCCGTTTACGTTTGGGCACTACCGCATCGGGGGGCACCTCGTCTACGGGATTCGGGTGTGCTAAAATTGCGTCGATCAGTTCCGCCTTACGCAGTGAGGCATATTCCTCAATTTGTAAATAAGCTGCAATATGGCGCAACGCAACAAGGCCTTTTTTCATATATTGTTCGCGAGTCATCAATGGGCTCCTTTCAACCATTCAACCATGTCAACAAAATGGGCACGATGGCCACATGTTTTGCAAAAGACTTATCAATTTGAAATGGGAACGTATTTAGTATACCCGCCACGCCATATCACGTCAATGCGCAAAGATGTCGAATCCTCGATATTCCTGCGTAATGCCTAAAATTCCTCACATTATCATCATTTTTGGACGGTCGCTTTGCATTTATGCGTCCGCAGCCTCCAAACTACGGTAGACGGGTTATAACCGTTGGGCTAGAAAATTCTTTCCACTCATACTTTTTTGCCGTTGCGTACGCCTGATCATACCTGCGATCTTGCTTGAAATACTCGAAACTGATACACTGAAGCCACAGTCAAATACGCGGGAGATGGTCAACATGAACGTCGCATGCATACTTGCGGGTGGGTTGGGCATACGCATGCCCGACACCTATCCGCCGAAACAATTTAGGATGCTGGGGCAAAAGCCCGTGCTTGTTTGGTCGATGCAGGCGTTTGACAGCTGCGGGGACATCCATCTTTTATGCATCGTGGCTTCGCAGGATTACCACGATTTGATTTATCAATGGGCCGATGAATATAGGATCAAGACGCCGCTGTGCCTTGCCCTTCCGGGACAGGAACGGTTTGACAGCGCCTATGCCGCGCTTTGCGCGGTGGATCGCAAATGCCAAAAAGGCGATATACTTTTATTCCACGATGCGGCGCGGCCGTTGATTGACGCGCGCATCATAAAGGACAACATCCGCCTCGCCAAATCGCACGACGGCGTATACACCGCTATGCCCAGCCAGGACAGCGTATTCATATCCGAAGACGGGCACACCCTGTCCTCTGTTCTACCACGCGCGGCGCTGTGGCAGGGGCAAACGCCACAATCCTTTTGCTATGAGGTAATCAAACGCGCTCACACGCACTACCGCGCGATGGAGAACCCGCCTTACGTCACCGACGATTGCTCGTTGGTGCACCTGATGGGCGGCAGCATCGCGGTGTGCAGGGGGGGCAAGCACAATTTGAAGATCACAACGCAGGAGGATTTTCTGTTTCTGGATGCGCTTGTATCGGCGCAGGCTAAGGAACCACCAGTATCAATCACGCCGGGAAAGGTATAATGGGATGAACGTATCAACACAACTGCAAACCAGTTCGGATCTTAAAATCCTCGTGGAAGAAATCGGCTTTTTACCGCTGTTCCACAACGCCATACCCGGCTTTTCGGTGGAGGAGCTGACATCGCCGTCATCCTGGTTTGACGGGCAGGATCACGATCCTTGACAATGGCGCAAACGCATTGCAGACGAACATAGCATCGCCTATGGCAAACTTTTTCGTAAAAAAGCAGGATTCATCGCCAAACACTGGATACCGTATTTCGCCAATGCTCGCCGGGACGGCTATGATTTCGATGCACTGTATGACGACGGCAAGGCATCCCATGAGCAGAAGCGCATCATGGATCTGTTTGCAGGAGGCAACGCCATCCTTATGTCCCCTGTTATCAAAAAACAGGCAGGCTTTACCAAAAAGGGCAATGGCAGCTACGATACGACCATCGCTCAATTGCAGATGCAAATGTACCTTGTCATATGCGGTTTTGATTATAAACGCAATAAGATGGGCGCCCCCTACGGCTGGGCAGTTTCTCAATACGCCATGCCGGAGACGGTGTTCGGCTATGAGCATGTCAGGAACCGCTACCATGAACCGCCGGCGGATTCAGCGCAAGCGATACTGGCGCAGGCAGCTCGCATCTGTCCGCAAGCGGGCGAAAAAGCACTTCGGCGGTTGTTGGACTGATCAACATATCATGAATCATTAATCGTTAACCTTCGCAACGTATGCCTAAAGGAGTTTATTATGGCCCATAAACCAAAATTCGGCAAAAAACGCAATGCCCTGCTCAAAACCATGTCGTTGGTTCTGCTGGTGGCGGCGCTTTCGTTTATCTCGTTCTTCGCCATACGCTCCCTGCCTCACACCGCGGTGTCAGACAACGCGCAGACCGGCACAACGCAGCAACCAACGTCAACACAAACGCCCACGCCGCCACGGAGCATCCACATCACCGCGGCTGGCGATTTGATATTGCATCAGCGCCAGCTAACCGATGCCAAACAAGCGGACGGAAGCTATGATTTCTCGGATTATTTTACCGAGGTCACACCGTATCTCACCGATGCGGATCTGACATTCGTTACGCTGGAAACAACGCTGCCCGGCGAAGGCTACCGCGGTTATCCGCTGTTTCTCGGGCCGGATTCGATTCTTGACGCCATGAAATCCGCGGGTTTTGACGTGGTCAATACCTGCACAAACCACGCCTTTGATTCGAACTGGGAGGGATTGGTCCGTACCATTGATACGGTGCAGGATTACGGGTTTTACCAGACTGGGACATACAAGAGCGCACAGGATTACCATGATCCGCTGATTGTGGAAACGAACGGCGTAAAAGTGGGCGTAATCGCGTATACAAAAAACGTAAACGGGCGCGACGGAGCGGTAACGAACGAACAGCATTCGTTCTGCATCCGTTTCATCGCAAATGCGGATTATCAAGCCGATGTGGAGGCCTGCCGGGACAAGGGCGCGGACATCGTGGTAGCGGTGATGCACTGGGGTTACGAATACGAACGGACGCCACGCGATTCGATACGCGCCGAGGCCGAAGAGATGATAAGAGCCGGGGTGGATCTGGTTTTGGGCAGCCATCCGCACGTCGTTCAGCCCATCGAGATCATGGAGGTTGCGCTTGACGACGGCACGATGGCACGCGGCGCGGTTGTGTACTCCATGGGAAACTTTATTTCAAACCAGCGTGACCGTTACACGGATTGTGGCATCATCTTCAACATCACCTTTGCCGAGGACGAGCAGGGTGATTTCATCATCAAGGACATGTCCTACCTGCCCACATACGTGAACCGGAAGACCGGCTATACCGATTACCGGGTACTGCCTGTGCATTCGTACATGCAAAACGAAGCTCTTTTCGGGACGCTGGACGATAATAACCAAGACCGGCTCAAGCGGGCGTGGAACGACATCACTTCCTATTTGAAGGCCGAACCCGCCGTGCTTGTCAGCGGACAATAGCGTATGATTGCTCATGATTACTGGTTTGTTTATAGACATATATTCTTTTCTTAAAAGAGAATATCTTGGCCGCTATTCAACAAGGATAAATTCCTCTTGAAAAACGGTAGCTTGTCGGTAGGCCTGTCGCAATGAAGCAAAAAATAAATCGATATGGCATTGTAAAAAAGGAACGGCAAAGCCGTTCCTTTTCATGTATACAACAAGGCGAAATTCCGCGATCCAAAGAGTCTACCCGCTGTCGCTAGCTTGTTTGGTCGGTGGGCTTGAGTGGATCACAAGAAGGGGAACCCTGAAGGAGTGGAACCTCCTTTGGTTGCCTTGTTCGGGCGGTGGCGGGTATAGATAATCTTGAAAGGGATCAAGCTACCCCCTTGAACGGCTCAGTCTGGCGGCGGAAACGTTTATATCCTCCCCATCGCCGCGATAGGCTTCCCTCTGTGCTCATAATTCTTAGAGACCAGAATAATTGCCGTAACCCGATTGCTGCCTTCGCAAGCCATGAAAGCTTGGTTCCTTTGAGAACATCGCGTTTATTTTCTTTCGATCAGCTCATAAAAAACCGGTGTAACAGATAAATCGATGCGCATCAGCGGCAGCCTTCGCCCCCCAATGCATTCCGAATCGGCTTCCCCGACCCTTTTTGCGCCCATTTTCGAATAGAACCCTTCCGCGTGAGGATCGGCTTCGATGGTGATGCTTCTCACACCCCGTTGCTTCGCCACTTGCAGACACCGTGTCCACAAATGCCTGCCGTATCCCCTGCCCATATGCCCGGGATCGATAAACAGCGCATCCAGATGACCGGCTTCATCCTTGCACCGCATGCAACAGAATCCCATGATAACACCGCCGTCCGAAAGGACAAATACATCGTTGTCTTTGATGTATTTGCTCGTGACGCATAGCGCCTGCCGACACGCCTCCATAAAATTGGAATCGTATCCCCAATGGGCCTTGGACCGAAAGGCAATGTCGCTTAGATATTCGGCTTCCAGCACTTCGGCACAACGTATACACATGTTGCCATCAACCGATTCATACAAAACGGTATCCCTTCTCCCTGAGCGCATCCACCGCATCGTTGAGCCTATGCCGGTTGATTAAAACGTAATCGGTGTCAAATGTGGACACGGCAAATACGGGTATGTTGCGCTTTGCAAGCGCGTCGGTCAGCTGTGCCAGCAGACCAACAAGGGAAAAATCCAGCGGCCCCACCACCCGAATCGCCCGCCATCCATCCTCACGCTTTTGAAATGTATCCGGTACCTTGTCCGTTTCGCACACCAGCGAAATTTCGTCGTTTGTTTTGCACAAAAATACCGGCGCACCCTGCCATTCTATGCCTTTGAGTGATTTCAATTGGCATACGCTGAGCGATTGATCCAGTACCTCAAGTTCCATGTTTTTTCCTCCCGTTAAGCGCCAACGTGTGCCTCCCCGTCCACATATGTCTGCGGCATTTTGCACCAAAACCATCCTGTCCTTGGTGGGCCTGTAACGTAATCATCTGATGCCTCCCACCATTTATTTTACCACAGCGTACCACACGTACATTCCAATGTTTCTGCCTGACCGGTTTGCGTGGTCTTGTGCTGCGCGGGTGCGCATAGTGGGTGTATGCCAACTGACAGTCCGTATACAAAGCGCATGGTGCAAAAGCAATAAAAACCACCCACGATAGATTTCTATAAAAAAACCCGGACGTTGTCCGGGTTTTTGCAATGCTTGTCTTATATAAGTTAGTCCGTATCGAATTTTTGATGGGTGGTAGCCTGCAACCTTGCCATGGCACGGGCCATGGATATCTGCGAATGATGGTAAGCAAGGCGGCTCTTCTGCTCGCGCAACTTACGTTCGGCCCTTTCCAGCGCAGCTTTGGCGCGATTAATATCAATGTCCTCCGGCCATTCGCACGCTTGCACGTATACGTTCACAACATCGTGGTTCACCTCGACGAAGCCTTCGCTGTTGACCGCTTCACGCCATGTACCGTCCTTTAGTTTGATGCGCATCTGCCCGATGGCAAGCGCGGCGACCATGGTTTGATGGTTCTTATAGATCGTCATCTCCCCATCGGAACAGTCCACCGTCAGCGCCTGCACCTCGTCCTCAAAGAAACGGTGCTCGGGCGTCATGATATCCAGATGAAATATCTCCACGTCTATGCCTCCATCCTCTTGGCCTTTTCTCTCACTTCGCTCAAATCGCCCACCATGGAAAACGCCAGTTCTGGCAGTTCGTCGGCATCGCCATCCACGATCTTTTTAAAATCCTCAATCGTTCTTTCCAGTTTCACAAAGCGGCCTGGCTGCCCTGTGAATGCTTCAGCAACATGCAGCGGCTGGGACAGGAACTGCTGGATTTTACGTGCGCGGTACACCGTCTGGCGGTCTTCCTGCGAGAGTTCGTCCATGCCCAAAATAGCAATGATGTCCTGCAATTCGCGGTACCGCTGCAGCGTCTCTTGCACACGCTTCGCCACATTATAATGCTTTTCGCCCACAACATAGGGATCGAGTATGCGGCTCATGGAATCCAGCGGACTGACCGCGGGATAGATGCCTTGCTCTGCGATGGTGCGGGACAGCACCGTTGTCGCATCGAGATGTGTAAAAATGGTAGCGGGTGCCGGGTCGGTCAGATCGTCCGCAGGGACGTACACCGCCTGCACCGAGGTGATGGATCCATCGTTTGTGGATGCGATCCGCTCCTCCAGCGCGCCCAGCTCATTGGCCAGCGTGGGCTGATAGCCGACAGCGGATGGCATACGGCCCAACAGCGCCGATACCTCGTTGCCTGCCTGAATAAAGCGGTAGATGTTATCGATAAACAACAGCACGTCCTGCTTTTTTACGTCCCTTAAATACTCCGCCATAGTCAGCCCGGTCAGCGCGATACGCATGCGGCTGCCCGGCGGTTCGTTCATCTGCGCAAAGGCTAAAATCGCCTTGTTAAGAACGCCGCTTTCCGCCATCTCCGTCATAAGTTCGTTGCCCTCACGGCTTCGTTCCCCAACGCCGGTAAACACCGAAAAACCACCGTGGTTAACCGCCACGTTGTGGATCATCTCCATGATCAACACCGTCTTGCCCACGCCTGCACCGCCGAACAGGCCGATCTTGCCACCCTTGGGATACGGTGTCAACAAATCGATGACCTTGATGCCGGTCTCGAGTATCTCGGTGGCAGGCTTTTGGTCGATAAAGGGCGGTGCCGTGCGGTGTATCGGCCAGCAAATGGTAGGCTTAATCTCGCCCTTGCCGTCAATGGCCCGTCCCAATACGTCCATCACGCGGCCGATGACCTCCTCACCCACTGGTACGGTGATACTGCCGCCTGTATCGTCCACCGCCAAGCCGCAGCGCAACCCTTCGGTTGCTTCCAACGCCACGGTACGCACAACACCCTGTTCGACGTGTGCCGCCACTTCCAAAAATACGGTAGTATCGCGCACTTCCAACAGGTTGTGGATGGCCGGTTCCCTTCCAATATCAAACCGGACATCCAACACCGGCCCCGCGATACGGATGATCTCGCCGCTGTTGCATTCCTTTTGCATCAAATATTTCCCTCCATAGCGTTTGCAGCCGCCGAAATCTCAGCGATTTCCTGCGTAACGGCATACTGCCGCGCCGTGTTATATTCTTTTTGTAGGTCCTTGAGCATATCATCGGCATTGGTCGTGGCCTTTTGCATGGCGTTCATCCGTGCGCAGTGCTCACTTGCGATGGCCTGCACCAGCGAACCGAACACCAAGCCGATGGCATACTGCGGCACCAGCGTGTTGAACACTTCCTGTGCGGACGGTTCAAACAGTACGTCGCCGTGATCCACGTCGGCGTCCACGTCGATATAATCCTCCATTTCAAGGGGCAGAAGGCGCGCGCTGTGCGGCCGCTGTACCATGCTGTTGATAAAACGTGTGCTGATGATGAACACTTCGTCCATGATGCCGGCGTCGTAATAGGCAAACACCTGCTCCACGATGTTGCGCGCGTCGGTCATTGTCGGGTTCTGCGCCACGCCCAACAGTTCCATATCCGGCGTAATACCCTTTTTCATAAAATACCGTGTGGCCACCATCCCGATTGTGATAATGTAGCGGTTGGTGTGTTTTATGATACGATTGTATGCAAAATCAAGAATCTTCTCGTTGTATGATCCACACATCCCCTTGTCGCCCGCCACCACGATGAATGCGGCCCGATCCCCCGGACGTATCTCAAGGTACGGATGGTGGACATATTCGCTACGCGCCAATATACCCTTGACGGTGGCGCGCACGCGCGTGAAGTATTCTTGATTGTAGCGAGCATGCATCATGGCGCGGCGCATACGCGAAGTGGACAAAAGATACATCGCGTTGGTGATTTTTCGCGTCTGCGATACGGCACGCGTATGGTGTTTTACCTCACTGAGATTGTGCATTTTGCACTGCCTCCGCATAGATCCGTATGGATTCGACAAGCAATTCCATGTCCTGATCGCTCAAATCGCCGTTTACATCGATGTGCGTCATCTCAAGGCGGTTGTTCTCGTATAGGTGACGCAGCATATTCGTTGCAAATTCGCGCATATGCGATACTTCAACGTTTTCATAGGCGTTTTGCATGAACGCCAACAGCATCGCCACCTGCGAGGACAGCGGCAGCGGGCTCTGCTTTTCCTGTTTCAATATCTCGGTCAAACGCGCACCGCGCGCGAGCATCTTCTTTGTGGAAACGTCTATGTCCGATCCGAATTGTGCAAAGATCGCCAGTTCGCGGTATTGTGACAACTCGATGCGTAGCGATGATGATACCTTCTTCATCGCTGCATACTGGGCGCTACGCCCCACCCGGGACACGGACAGTCCTACATTGACCGCCGGACGGAATCCTCCGTGAAACAGTTCGCTCTCAAGGTATATCTGCCCGTCGGTGATGGAAATGACGTTGGTAGGGATATAGGCGGATATATCCCCGCCCATTGTCTCCACGATGGGCAACGCGGTCATGGAACCGCCCCCCATATCGTCGCTTAAATGTGCGGATCGCTCCAAAAGCCGGCTGTGCAGATAAAACACGTCGCCGGGGTACGCCTCGCGTCCCGGCGGGCGGCGTAACAGCAGCGACAGCGTGCGGTAGGAGACCGCATGCTTGCTCAGATCATCGTACACCACCAGCACATCCTTGCCCCTGTACATAAAACCCTCCGCGATGGAACAGGCCGCGTACGGAGCAATGTATTGCATGGCGGGTCCATCGCTGGCGGTGGATGCCACCACCACGCAATGACCCATGGCGTTCGCATCCTTTAAAGTACGCACGATCTGCGCGATGGAAGATGCCTTTTGCGCGATAGCGCAATAGACGCAGATGACGTCCTTGCCCTTTTGGTTGAGGATCGTATCCAACGCGATGGTGGTCTTGCCTGTCTGCCGGTCGCCGATGATCAACTCGCGCTGGCCCTTGCCGATGGGAATCATGGAATCGATGCCAATCAGCCCTGTCATCAGCGGGTCGTCCACCTTCTGCCTCTGTATCAAACCCGGTGCCGGCTGCTCGATGGGCCGGTATTTTCGTACGGATAACGGCAGACCGTCCAGCGGACGGCCAATGGGATCCAAAACGCGGCCCAGCAATTCGTCGCCTTGCGGCACCTCTACAACCCTATCGGTACCGCGCACCTCGCTGCCAACGCTGACGTTGTCGCCCACCGCAAGCAGTACGGCGCCAACGCCTTCGATTTTAAGATCAAGCGCCATGCCATATACGCCGCCCTCAAAGGCCAACAGCTCACCGTAACGCCTGCCCGGTAGACCGGTTACGTGCACCACACCGTCGGATGCTTGCGACACCTTACCGGCGTTGTACACCTGCGCTTTGGCATCGTAGGACAGTATACGCTGCTTGAGATATTTATTTATTTTTTCATTATCATGCGATTGCATTTATGCTCCTCACAAACCTATGCATCCGCCGTGAGGCGTTTGCTAAGCTCGGCAAGCTTACTTTTGATGCTCGCATCCAATACCTTGCCGTCGATTTTTGCTACAAAGCCGCCGATTAGCTCATCGTCCCGTTTCACGGTAAAAGAAGCGGATTCATCATACCGAAGCGCCAGCCGGTCGCACAGCGAAGCGATCTGATCACGTGTCCATGGCCCGGCTATGCGAAGTTCCGCTTTTTCCATGTCATTTCACCTCGTTGAAGAATTCGTCGACGATTTTGTCGTTGTCCTCATTTTGAATTTCGCGCTTGAGAAGCTGCCTTGCGATATCAACCGACAGTGCCGCCACATCGTCCTTGAGGTCCATCAGGGCGTGTTTATGCTCCAGTTCAGCCTGCTGGCGTGCCGTTTTTAAAATGGACTCGGCTTCCGCTTTGGCGTTTTGAATGATAGCGTCCGCCTGATTGAGTGCCACCGCCTGCTTTTCCTTCATGACGGCCAGCGCGTCCTTCTCCTGCTGCGCCAGCGTCTGCGTCAATTCATGTTGTTCGCGCTCCACCTCGTCATGCTTTTGCCGGGCATCGACCAGTTCCTGGTTTATGCGTTCACTGCGCTTATCCATAAACTTTTTGACAGGTTTATAGACTAAAAACCGCAGGATGACAAACAGAACGATGATGTTTGCAATGTTGATGACCAATTCCATCGGAATGGTCTTAAAATCCAATCCCATTTAAATTCTCCTCCCGCTATCCGACGAAGAGAATCAATAGGCCGGTGACAAAACCGTAGATCGCGGTCGATTCCGTCAGTGCTAGGCCGAGCAACAAAATGGCGTTGATTTTTCCCGATGCCTCGGGTTGGCGCGCCACGGCCTCCACCGCTTTACCGGTGGCAAACCCCATCATCATACCGGCCCCCATTGCCGGCAGAAGCGCCAATGCTGCTGCGAGATACTGCATAATAAATTTCCTCCTTAGACTAAATGCTATTCCGCTGCCTCATTGATAAAGGTCAGCGACAGCGTAACAAAAATATATGCCTGAATCAGTGGGTGGAACACGTTAAAGTAAAGGCCCACCACCGACGGCAAACCAATACCGTTCGCGCCCAATGCTATTTTTAACAGGTCCATCACGATCAACCCGCCGATCATGTTGCCGAACAGCCGGCACGCAAGCGATACCGGTATGGCAAAATCGGTAAGTATCTTGATGGGTAAGATAACCGGCGACGGCTGCATCAGGCTTCGAACACGTCCGCCGATCCCCTTTTCCTTGATGCCGTAATAGTTAATAAACACAAATGTGATCAGCGCCATGGACAACGTCATCTTTAAATCCGCCATCGGCGGTCGAAGTCCTATGACCTCAACCAAAGCGCTACCCACCATCAAAAGTGCAATAGTGAACATATAGCAGGCCAGCGCATCTGTTGCTGCGTGCATTTTGCCATGCGTATATTTGTCGATGCCTTCAATGCTCATTTCAACTAGGTTTTGCAGGCCTTTGGGCTTTTCCCGAAAATGCGGTACCGCCAACCCACGGAACAGGACGGCGAGTACCGCCGTCACCGCAATGATCAACCATACGGTCAAAACGCTGCTGCTAACGGGTAAACCGAACAACGTTACATTCTTGGCAAAAATTTCGATGTTGATTTCCCTGCTCTGCATGCCGTAGATCGCCACCAGGATACGGCCGAATGCAAACCAAACCGATATCAGGAACACGCCTTTGAGCATCCATCTCTTGCGTTTTTCGTTTTTTTGACTTTTTTCTTTCGATTGGGCGCTCTTCACGCCGACCTCCACCATGGTCTGGAGTGTCTTGGGCTTATCCCTCAAGCGCGGAACAACAAAAACGCGGAACAAAACAGCCAGCACCGTGATCACCGCCATGGTTTCCCATACGTACATGACGCTCTTGCTCAATGAAATCCCGACTGCACATCCTACGGAAACCAAAAAAAGCGCCTTGGGCATCCATGATATACGCTTCCCAGCATCGGATGAATTGGCCATAGATGTACGCAACCAGAGATACGCAGCCACCGCTATCATAACCGCGGCACCCGCCTGCAACCAAGCACTCATATCAGTCACCTTCCCTTTTTGTGCGCCGTTGTTTGAAATAAGCATACAACGAACTTGTGATCAACGCCCCGGCCATTACCGCGCCGCTCGCCACCAACTGATTACGCCACAAGATCATAACCAGTGCCAATACGCCCATCATACAAAACAAATTAAGCACCGATGCGATCAGGACACGCGTTGTACGGCCCGCCAAGATGGATGCTACCATCTCTTTGAGCAGAACAAATTCCAAAAGGCCCCCAAGTAGCCCCACCAACCATCCCATTGCGGTTTGCCCCCTATGCCATGATATTGCATGGCTTTTTGGCTGTTCTCTATGATAACTTGTGATCCACTGTTATAATTCTTTATCATACGCCCATCGGTTTTGATTCACAATATGATTCTCTCAGGAAACGGACAGAAATCAGGCAGAATGGCGTGAATTTCTTATTTTATTACACTATATCTCCGTTATACTATTTGTATCTCCATATTCCTTTATATTATCATGGTTCAAATGCCGATAGTGTATCTTACAACCTATGATAAAAACAATGGGGCCGTGTATAGGATCATTCACCAGCAATCGTATACCTACGCTATTTCTTCATTTACATTTATTCACATCCCTGCTATGCTATTCAGTGAGGTGATCATCATGCAACGTTTGACACCACGTTCGCTGGCAATGTGCGCACTGTTTGCCACGCTGATCATGGTGGGCGCTATGATCCGCATTCCGCTGCCCTACATCCCCTTTACGCTTCAAACGCTGTTCGTTTTCCTGTCCGGCTTGATTCTGGGACCGGCACTGGGGCTTACAAGTGCGACGCTGTACTTGATCGCCGGTCTGATCGGCCTGCCGGTGTTCACCAACGGCGGCGGTCTTCTGTATGTCCTTCAGCCAACGTTCGGCTATATATTAGCCTTCTGCCCGGCCACTTATGTAATCGGCTATCTGGCACACAAGCGCCCTTCCGCTGGCCTGTGGTATATCATGCTTTGCTGTTTTGCCGGTGTTGCCATTATCTATATTTTAGGCGTTGCCTATTACGTCATGATTGCCCGCTTGTATCTTGGGCAAACCATCTCGATTTGGCAGCTTAGCATTTCCGGTGCGCTGGTGTTTTTGCCCAAGGACGCCCTGATCTGCTTTACCGCCGCCTATTTGTACAAGCGGTTGCCCCCTTCGCTTTTGCCACATACCCGATAGCCAACCTCGATTTATACGAGGCATATGTTCCCATAATGGAGATGGCGGCAGTACCCCAAACCCGGGTTATGCCACTTCATCACCGTCCCATATTCTTCGATATTTGCATCATCTTTGCCGCGCCGCCCGCTCTATCCCAAAGCTTCTGCCAGCGTGTTCTTAAGCCCACGGTACAAGACCTTGTTGTCCTGGGTCACCAACAACAGGCGCACGCCCATACCGCGAAGCTCTCTGGTGCGCTGCGCGTTGCTTGACAGAATCATCGGCTGCTTGCCCGCCGCAACCGCCTTCTCGATGATGCTCTTCTCTTTGGCAAGTATTTCGGGGGCGGTGTTTTGTCCCAAGAGTCCATAGGATTGCGACAGGTCGTTTCGACCCGTCACCACAATGTCGATGCCTTCAAGTGCGAAAATGTCATCGAGGTTGCACAGCCTGTTTTTCTTCAATTTGAATGCCCAGCGTCACGTGATCGCTATTGGTGCTAAACAAATAGGATTTTATGGCATCGTGCCCATACCGCACAGCACGCGAATCACCGGAAATGCTCCGCTGGCCAATGGGATAGTCCTTGCTCTTCGCAATTGCTTCTTTTGCACGGTCAACCGTGCTTACGGAGGGTATCAGCACGTTACCCACACCCGCATCTAAAAGCGCGGTTATATCATCCATGCGCGGTACGCGCGCCTGTACCGCCAAATCCACCAACGTTGCGGTGCGTATCAATTCACGCACCTGCGCAAATCCCATGAGCTTGTGCTCCAGATCGATGCGGATGAAATCTAATCCGGCCAAAGCGGCTAATTCGACAACCGTCGGATCGGGAATGTTTACAAATAAGCCAAAGGCACAGTCCTTCTCTTTGAGCAGACGTTGAAAACTCATCATCGCAAGAATTCCCCTTTGTTCGCCGTTTTCTATCATTATTATAGCATTTTTAAGTTCAAAACAATAGGTAGGGTTGCCATCCAAAAACCGGCTCGCGGATATCCCGTACTGCTTGGCTGCGCAAGAAAGCAAAAGGGATATACGTACAATGGCAGGGACATACTGGTATCGCTTCCAGAAATTGTGCCTGTCTAATATATTACAATTATGTTACGATTTTTACGCACACATCACACAAGGAGGAATTGCATGAAACGGTTTACAGCATTATTTATGGCAGTCCTGTGCCTGGGTTTGATTGTAAGCCCGTTCGGGCAAACGGCAACGGCGGCGGGTTCACCTTCAGCGGGGCGCATCACCACGCAGAGCACCGCTTTGAACGTACGCTCACAGCCCACCACATCATCCACGGTCATCGGTACATTGCCGCGCGGCAGCGCTGTGACGCTACTGGATAAAAGGGGGGGCTGGTGGCATGTGCAAATGGCTGGCGGTGTAAGCGGCTACTGCTACGCCTCGTATATTGCCGAGGTATCGGGCAGCGAATCCATGATCATCTCCACCTCGTGGTCCCCGCTGAATATACGCAGCGGCCCATCCACAACCTACGCCATATTGACCAAGCTTGCCAAGGGAACTCCAGTTGTCAAACTGTCAAATTCCGGCAACTTCGGCTATATCCTCTACGACGGCACCCGTTTGGGTTATGCCAGCCTTTCCTATCTGAGCACCATAAGCGGAACAACGGCCGCAACCGTCAATAACTATGCCGCGATATCGCTGTCCGTTCCCAGCTACAAGCAGACGGACAGCCGCTGGGCGTCCGTTACGGTGGGCAGTTCTGGTAGGACCATAAGCGACATCGGCTGCGCAACCACGGCACTGTCCATGACCGAATCGTACCGTCTGGGCGCAACCGTTACACCCGCCATGATGGAAGATCGCCTAAACTATACGTCCGGCGGCGCAGTATACTGGCCCAGTGCCTACGCGGTGGGCGGTTCGATGAGCCTGTCCGATATCTACGATAAGCTCAAGGGCGGAACGCCCGTGATCATCGGCGCGAAAAATTCGTACGGCAGCACGCACTTCGTGGTGGTCACCGGGTACGGCGGTGGCAACAGCCTAAGTTCGTCCGGCTTCGCCATCAACGATCCCGGCTCCAACAGCCGCACCACGCTGTCGGCCTACCTGTCCGCCTATCCGAACATCTACCGCAGCGTATACGCGAAATAACGGGCACGATCAAACGATGCGCATTTGCCGGTCATAAGCCGAACAACAATCCGATAACAAAAAAGGCAAAGGTTCATGCAAAAGCGCCCTTGCCTTTTTGTATAAAACAACCCTGCGTTGTAGCCGCCATTATAGGCCTCGATTCGCCTCAGCTTCTCATTTTCTTTTTAAATACATATACGGCAACAAAATACAGGCCCGCCGCATATCCGATCACCCATAATAAATGCGGGAGAATCAACGTATACTCGCCCTGTACAGCCGCTTCAACAGCATCCACCGCATGAGCAAACGGCAGCGCATGACATATCGCTTCGAAGGTGCCGCCGATTAATTCCAAGCTGAACCATGTACCGCTGAGCCAGGCAGCCACGTTGATGAGTATCGAACTGATGCCGCCCACCTGGCTGCCGGTGAGGCAGCTTCCCGACAACAACCCAAAACCGATGAAAAGGGCGGCGATGGGAATGAGCACAACCACGGCAAGGAGTATATTCACACTGATGGGTAGACCGAAGAGAAATGCAGCGCCAAAACAGACAGCGCTTTGTATGACCGCAACGGGTATAAGCGGCAGGGAATACCCCATAATGTAGTCAAATGCGGTCAAAGGGGAGGCAAACAACCGCATCAAAAACGCGCTGTCCCGATCGTTTGCGATGAGCATGCCCAAAAACAGCGGGATAAAGGATAATCCAAACACCGCCATGCCTGGGGCAAAGCTATCGATGCCGAATATATCAACGGGCATTCCAACCATACTCTGCTGCATTATGGAAATCAGCAGGATTAGAACAACGGGAAATCCAACGCCAAAAACCATACTCAGCGGGTCGCGCAATATCTCCTTGCGGTTGCGTGATGAAAATGCCAAATACCTCATCCCGCCACCTCTTCATCCGTCAAAAATAAGAAGGCGTCCTCAAGCGTCGTCTTTCCGGTTTCGCTTTTGATCTTTTCCGCCGTGCCCTCAATGCGCATTTCTCCCCGGTTCATGATGCCGATCCGATCCGCCAAAGCCTCGGCTTCCTCAAGGTAGTGCGTGGTCAGCACGATGGTGATTTTCCCTTTCAGGTCGCCGATAAATTTCCAAAGATCACGCCTTGCGCGAACGTCCAGCCCAATTGTAGGTTCGTCGAGAAACAAAATTTTGGGATTGGAAATCAGCGCCATCGCGATACTCAACCGGCGCTGCATACCGCCGGACAACGACTTTGCCCTGTCCTTGGCACGGTCTTTTAATCCAAATGTATCCAGCATTTTGTGCGCTTTATCGGCCGCTTCGCGCTTATCGTTTCCATGGATCCGCGCAATCAGCTCGAGGTTTTCACGAACGGACAGCTTGGACGCAACCGCCGTTTCCTGCGGGGATATGTTGATGATTCGTTTGACGGCGTTGGGATTTTCCACGATGCTGTTGCCCAAAAGCAGTGCGTCGCCTCGTGTCGGCGTCAGCAACCCGCACAGCATTTTGATCGTCGTCGTTTTGCCCGCCCCGTTTTGCCCGAGCAGTGCAAACAGTTCGCCCTGCCCAATGGACAGGCAAAGCGAATCCACCGCCATGCGTTGTTTGAACTTCTTTGTCAGATCGGTAATCTCAATGGCGATCATTCGGTTCCCTCTTCCGGCTTCTGCGCACCTAAGATCGCCTGCGCAAAGTGCATAAACGCATCGTTTTTGACAATCGCGATGCCCTGCTCCTCATCGCCAAGCAGCAACAGCGTTTGTCCCGGTTTGATGTCAAATATCTCCCGTGCCTCTTTGGGGATGACGATCTGTCCCCTCTCCCCAACCTTCGCCGTCCAAACATGTTTCCCTTTGGGTTCCTTCATCTCCATCCTCCCATTGTATGATCTGTGTGTATAATATGTAATATATGATTTTTCATACTTATTATACATCGCTTGCACATCTCCGTCAATAAAAAACAGGCTGTGTTCAGCCTGTTTGCGTTGGTATTCATCGCTTTCCGTATGCGCATTGGGCAAGCCGGGCACATTCCAAACCGCTACGCGGTATTGAGCGAAGCGCTATGCCGCATCCATCGAATCAGCGAATCTGCCGCTATGACCAGTACCGAAGCGAGCGCCATCAACCAGAATCCATGGATGCCCACCGCGCCCACAATGGCGTCGGATATCAACAGCGTCAACATGTTGACAAACACGCTGGCAACGCCAAAGGTGATCAGATTCAGCGGCAGGGTAACCAGTGTCAGCACCGGACGCACGCTGCCGTTTGCGATGGCGAGTATCAACGCGAGCAAAAGCAATGCGGGAATCGACCCCCCCATGCCCACGAAAAACTGACTGAGCAAGGTGAACACGATAAAATACATTGCGATCCTGAGCATAAATTTAATCATATACCTCATCGTAAACAAATCCTTATCTTAACTTCTTTTCCCGCTTCCACTTCCACCAGATCGAATTTACCCAGCGACACAACAGTCCATACGGTATCTGAAACCGTTTGCACGATTTTGCGCGCATCCCTGCCTTTGATGAATCTTCCGGTAAACGCCAGTATATCCTCAATTGCGTCCATACACTCCCAGAATATCCGCAGCGGTACGATCAGCGGTACCGGCAAGCGCTTAATCCGGATGTATAGAAGCAACCAACGACTTCTTCTAGTCCACATAGATTTTTACGCTCGCGCCTTTTCCCTCGTCACCCGCTTCCACATCCACGAGGTTCTCGTCAATCAAACCGTCCTGGAACATGCCGATCAACTCTTCCAGATCGATTGCATCGATATCGATGCCGTTGTCCATCATTTCCGCTTTGGCGTCCTTTGGAATCAGCGCCGTCAAGCCTGCGAGCTTTTTGGCGACTTGCAGCGGAACGTTCACCCGCACCCGTGCATTGTCCTCCCCCTGGCCTTTGGTATCCACGACCACGCGTAAAATCCTGTTCTTCTTCTCCGGCGCCGCGGATTGCATCGATTTGATTTCCGAGGGTTCGTCGCCCATGGCATCCAAAAGTTTTCGGCCTTCCTCCGCGGTGATCTTACCCTGCTCAATCATTGTAAGGATTTTCATGGATTCTTCATTCATGCTCAAACCGTCCCTTCCCTTAGGCCACGATCCGGCCTATTTTAGTTTTTTCAATTGCTCCGCCGCTTCCTGTGCGGTGACCTCTCCGTCTTCCAGTTGTTGAATAATCCGTTTTTGTTCTTCCTTGACCCTCCCGGCACCGGGGCTATCCGGCGCCAAGCCCAACCGCGCTATCAGCCCTTCCAGCCTGTTTCTCACCGTCGGATAGGAAATGCCCAGTTCCTTCTCCACTTCCTTAATGTTGCCGCGGCATTTGATGAAAACCAGCAAAAATGATTTGTCGGCTTGCGTAAGCGAGCAAAATTCGCATCCTTCAAAACGCCCGTTGAGCTCACTTTTGCACGTTTGGCATGTCAGCGCCGTTATTTCGTATTCGCCGCCGCATACCGGGCATACGGAAGGTGCTTTGTATCTCTCCGTAACAACCACCTCTCTTCATCCGTATAATATGCAAAAACATCAATAATGTCAATAGCAATATTAATAATTTTAATATTTATATTTATTATATTGATTATTTATCAAATTTTCAACGTAACTCACTATATTTCGATACGATGTAATACATAAATCTTCCGTGGCATAAAAAAGGCCATACGGCACCGTATAGCCTTTTGATTTTTGGCGCTGCGTTCATTGCTGCCTTACGCATGCGTAAACCACCCACCATGAACTTATGATCTTGTGTTTTGGGCGTTAGCGCATTAAAATATGTTTGATAGAGCCTGTGGCCAACCCGCTGTTCCATGCCGCGGCAGGCCGGATCGGTGAAAACTTATTATGGACCACCGCCTCATCCTTTTTCCGCCACAGCCCGATTGAACCGACGTCCGTATCGCTTGTTCCATTCCTATACTTCTTGTGCCGCTTCCATAAATTGTCCCTTAAGCGCCGGATACAGAGCGGTATACCTCCGGTATCCCTTTTGATATTGTGCAACAGCTTCTTCGTCCGGCATCAGCACATCGGCATGGTGAACGGCCGCTTCGCACGCTGCCTCTACCGATGGGTACAACCCCACGCCCACACCCGCCAACAGTGCCGCGCCCAGCGCGGGTCCCTCCGATACACGCACGGTACAAACGTTTTGATCGAACACGTCCGCCTGCATCTGCCGCCACAGCGTGCTGCGTGCCCCGCCACCGGATGCACGCACTTCCCCAATCTGCAATCCCATCTCCACGATGATGTTCATGCAATCGTTGAGCGAATATGCCACGCCTTCCATCACCGCGCGTAGCATGTCCGCCTTGGTGTTCGCAGCGCTCAGTCCAAAGAATACGCCGCGCGCATACGGATCCAGATGCGGCGTCCGCTCCCCCATCAGATAGGGCAAAAACGTGATGCCGTTTGCGCCAAACGGTGCGGACTGCGCCATTTCTGTCAGAATCTCGTACACGTCCACGCCCAGTTGCAGCGCCCTTTGTTTCTCGCTTTGACAAAACGTATCCCGAAACCACCGCAGGCTTAACCCCGCTCCCTGCGTTACGCCCATCACGTGCCAAGCGTTTGGCACGGCATGGCAAAATGTGTGCACGCGGCCTTTGAGGTCAAAAGCCATGCGGTCCGTGTGGGAAAACACCACACCGGACGTTCCGATTGTAGAGGACACCAGTCCCTGTTTTACAATGCCGTTGCCCACCGCACCCGCCGCCTGATCGCCCCCGCCGCCGACAACCGGCGTGCCCTCTATTAGCCCGGTCACCATCGCGCCTTCGCGCGAAATATGGGCGGACACCACGACGGATTCAAACGCATCCGCCAGCAGCGATTTTTCGATGTCAAGCGCTCCCAGAACCTCGTCGCTCCAGCGTCGTTTGCCCACATCCAAAAGCTGCATGCCCGATGCATCGGATACCTCTGTGGCAAAAACGCCGGTAAGCTTATAACGGACATAATCCTTGGGCAGCAGTATTTTTTTGCATCTGCAGTAGACATCGGGCAGATGGTCACGCACCCACAGTATCTTACTGGCGGTGAACCCCGTCAGCGCGGGATTGGCGGTGATTTCGACCAGCCGTTGTGCCCCCACCCTTTGGGTGATCTGCTCGCACTCCTTTGCCGTGCGCTGATCGCACCATATGATCGAGGGCATCAAAACCTCGCCGTTCCCACCGATCATAACAAGACCGTGCATCTGGCCGGACAGCCCAACCCCTGCGATGTCCGCCGGATTGATGCCTTGGTCCAAAACACCGCGGACGGCGGCACATACCGCCTCCCACCAGTCGCACGGGTTTTGTTCCGCCCAACCGGGCCGCGGGGTCAAAAGCGGATATTCCTTTGATGCGGATGCAATCTCGTTACCGCCTTTGTCAAATACAATGGCTTTAGTCCCGGACGTGCCGATGTCAATGCCCAATAAAAAATTCATATTTGTCTCCCGCGTTGTAAAGCATTTAGGAAAATGCGATCAAGTTTTGCCGTTTTGCCCTGCCTGCACTTTTTGTTCGCGTAGCGAGTTCCGCTCCCAGAACACGCCGTCGGTGTACCCCTGTATCAAAGTGCTTTGCTCCGCCATCTCAAGCCGTTTCTCCGCCAGCGCGCAGTATGCCGGTTCCCTTTCGATACCGATGTATTGTCGGCCCAGCTTTTTAGCCACAACGGATGTCGTGCCCGATCCCAAAAAGGGATCCAGCACAACGCCGCCAATGCTCGAGCTTGCCAACACCAGTTTGGCAATCAGCTTTTCGGGTTTTTGCACGGGATGGTCGGTGTTTTCCGGCATGGACCAATAGGGTATGGATACGTCGTCCCAAAAATTCGAAGGATACGTGTCGCGAAAATTACCATGCTTTGTTTCCTGCCAGTCCTTGGGTTTGCCATCTTTGCGATAGGGTGCAATCACCCTGCGCCGCTGCTTGACCGCGTCGACGTTGAACGTATATTCCTTGGATACCGTCGCGAACCAAATATCCTCCATCGAGTTTTTCCAGTTGCTTTTGGCCCCCCGCCCCTTTTCCCGCTGCCACGTGATCCGGTTTCGCACAATGAAATATTCACTCAAAACACGCCCAACGATCAGGCTTGTTTCCCAATCACAGCATACGTAAATGGACGCCGTGTCCTTCAATGTATGCAAAGCGCTTTTTACCCACCGCCGGGTATACGCCTCGTAATTGTCCGAAGTCATTTTATGAAATTTGCTGGTGCCGTAGGTTTTCAACAGATTGTACGGCGGATCAACGATCAGAAGATCGACAATCCCGTCCGGCAGCTTGTCCAATACCGAAAACGCATCGGCACAGACCGTCGTGTTCAAAGGGCATTGGCTCACATCCACATCTGTAACGCACTTTGACAGTACCCTTTCGTATTCCTGTTGCGAAAGGAAGATGGTCCGGTTTCGCTTGGCCCGTATTTTATCCTTCATTGAAAAACCTCCGGCAACATTATTTCACATTTACCCCCAGCGGGCAAGAGCGGCGCGATCAGGCCGCTCCGATGGAAAAATCCGCGCATAAAAAAAGTCCCGATTTCTCGGGACTTTTTTATTGGCTTGGCTTACTGTGCGTCGACCTTGTTCATGTAAATGATCAGATCGCAGATCTTGTTGCTATAGCCCCACTCGTTGTCATACCAGGAGACGAGCTTGACAAAGTTCTTGTTCAGCGCGATGCCAGCCTTGGCATCGAAAATGGATGTGCGCGGATCACCGATGAAATCGCTGGATACAACCTCATCTTCGGTGTAACCGACAATGCCCTTCATGGGGCCTTCGGCTGCGGCTTTCATCGCGGCGCAGATCTCCTCGTACGTGGTCTCTTTCTCGATCCGGCAGGTGAGGTCAACCACGGACACGTCCGCCGTGGGCACGCGAAATGCCATGCCGGTCAGCTTGCCGTTCATTTCGGGAATGACCACGCCCACTGCCTTGGCTGCACCGGTCGAGGCGGGGATGATGTTGTAAGAAGCCGCACGTCCGCCACGCCAATCCTTCTTGCTGGGGCCGTCCGCGGTCTTCTGTGTTGCCGTCATGGCGTGCACGGTTGTCATCAAGCCTTCGACGATGCCGAAGTTGTCCTGGATGACCTTAACCAACGGCGCTAGGCAGTTGGTGGTGCAGCTCGCATTGGATACCACGTTCATATCCTTGGTGTACTCGTCGTTGTTCACGCCCATGACAAACATGGGTGTGTCGCTGGTGGGTGCGGAAACGATGACCTTTTTCGCGCCGCCGGCAAGATGCGCGGAAGCCTTTTCCATGGTCCTGAACACGCCGGTGGATTCGATGATATACTCGGCGCCGCAGCTGCTCCACGGAATCTCCTTGGGATCCATACTCTGATATATGGCGATTTCCTTGCCATTGACAACAAGCTTGCCGTCCTTCTCAGAGACTTCGCCATCGAACCTGCCGTGTACGGAGTCATACTTGAGCATGTAAACCATGTACTCGGGATCGATAAACGGATCGTTGATGCCTACCACTTCGAGTTCGGGTTTTCCAATCGAGGCGCGAAACGCCAGGCGGCCAATACGACCGAAACCATTGATACCTACTTTAATTGCCATACTATTACCCTCCTTGGTATTTTTGTAAAAATTAAAAACTTGTTTATCAGAATTATATTACCAAAATATTCACAAGACCGCAAGCATCGCACCTGGCCGCACGCACATTTTTTCCCGGCATTCCCCATTGTTAGGCCGCGTCGCTTTACCTCGCTTGACCGCAACCACCAGCGCCACGCGTAAATGATGGTCTGAGGATGGACAATCGCAAGGGTCGGTGCGCCCAAAGCAACGACGTACGCCCCACAATCTATGCACGGTTGAGCCCGCAAAGTTCAGGATCGACGAACTGTCCGTTTTTGCGTATCAGCGCATCGTCGAAGTATATCTCTCCGCCCTCGTTTTGCAAACAAACCAGATCCCAGTGGATCGCGCTCTTGTTGCCGTTGGGCGCTTCGTCGTAGCAGGCTCCCATAGCCATGTGGAACGAACCGCCTATCTTTTCGTCGAACAGCGTATCGCACATGGGTTTTTGAATGCGCGCGTTGACGCCCAGCGCAAACTCGCCGACAAACCTTGCGCCCTCATCGGTGTTGAGCATTTCGTTCAAACGCTGTGTATTATTCGCCGTCGCCTTGACGCATTGTCCGTTTTCAAACGTTAATTGTATATTTTCAAAGCGGAAACCACCCTTGAGGCTGGGCGCGTTGAACGCAACGGTGCCGTTGATGCTGTCTTTGATGGGGGACGTAAAAATCTCGCCGTCGGGGATGTTGAACTCACCCGCACAGGGAACCACCGTCTGCCCCTTGATGGACAGGTGAAGATCCGTGCCCGGTCCCACAACGTGCACCTTGCCCGTGCGCTCCATCAGCGCCTGCAAGGGCATAAGGTCGCGCGCCATCCTGTCATAGTCGGCACAGCACACATCAAAGAAGAAATCCTCAAACGCTTCGGTGCTCATCTGCGCCTTTTGTGCCGCTTCGCCGGTCGGCCATTGCACGACCACCCACCGCGTCTTCTTTTTGCGCATCACCTCATCGAGCGGTTTGCTGTACAGCAAACTTAACATCGCTTGCGTTTTGGCGGGCACGTCGCTCATCTGGGCATCGTTGTGCGCGCCGTAAAGATGCATGGAACAGTCCATGTATTCAAACTGCGCACAGGCAAACTGTGCGCGCATTGTTGTCATCTCTTGGTTGGTATGCATTGTCACAAGACGCTGCACGCGCTCATCCGTGATGTTGACAAAGGGTTTCCCGCCCGCCTGCTGCACCTTTTTCACCATCAGCGCCAGAAAATCGATATCCGGTTCGCGTGCCAAAAGCGCTACGTTGTCGCCCCGTTTTACGCGCATCGAATGATGTACCAATATGTCTGCGAGCTTTTCCATTCTGCTGTCCTTCATCACAAACTCCTCAGCGCAGATTTTCCGGGTTCAGGCCCACCAGTTCATCTATGACAAACTGCCCGTCCTTGCGAATCAATATATCGTCAAAGTATATCTCGCCGCCGCCGTGCTTTGCCGTTTGGATCAAAATAAGATCCCAGTGCACCGCCGACTTGTTGCCGTTGTCCGCCTCGTCATAGGCATTGCCCGGGGTAAAGTGGATGGAGCCTGCGATTTTCTCGTCAAAGAGCGTGTCCATCATGGCGGTATGGATGTTGGGGTTCACGCCGATGGCAAACTCGCCCACGAAGCGTGCACCCTCGTCGGTATCGAGGTATTTGTTGATCCTCTCGTTGTCGTTGCTCGAAGCCTCTACGATCTTGCCGTCTTTGAAAACGAAGCGAATGTTTTCATACTTGAATCCCGAAACCATGCTGGGCGTATTGTAGTGGATCACGCCGTTGACGCTCTCACGAACAGGCGCGGTATAGATCTCGCCGTCCGGGATGTTGCGTTCGCCGTCGCACTTGATGGCGGATATCCCCTTGATGGAAAAAGTCAGATCGGTATCGCCGGGGCCCACAATGCGCACCTTGTCGGTGCGTTGCATCAATTCCACCAACGGGGTCATCGCTTTGGACATTTTGGCATAGTCCAGATTACACACCGAAAAATAGAAGTCCTCGAACGCTTCGGTGCTCATCTGTGCCAATTGCGCCATGGACGGGTTTGGATAGCGCAGCACCACCCATTTTGTTTTGGGCAAGCGTGTTTCCATGTGCACCGGCTTGTTGTATACAAGGCTGAACATCTTTCTTGTTTCCTCATCCACGTCCACGGCCTCGAACACGTTGTGCGAGCCCCGCACGCCGATGAACGCATCCATCGCCTGCATCTTTTCAAGGTCAAGCTTCGCCCAGAGCGCCGCCTGTTCGCTTGTTAAGCCCCGCATCACCTGGCGCTGTACGCGGCCATTTTGTATCACCACAAACGGATAGCCGCCCACGCTGTATACTTCCTCTACCAGCGCACAGGCCATGTCGCTGTCGCAGTCCGTCAGGTTGATCCATACCTTCTCGCCTTTTTTCAGTTTGATGGAATAGTGAATCAGATTGTGCGCCAATGTGCGCTGTCTTTGATCAATCATCGCTTGTTTCCTCCTGGTTCGACTGTACTTTTTTGGCTGTCCTGCGGTAGAACTCGTCCATAATATAGAGCGGCCTGTTCTTCGCTTCCTCATAGATGCGGCCCAGATAGCTGCCCACAAGACCGAGGCACATGAACAAAACGCCCAGCAGCAGATAGAGGCCGGACATCGCGAATGTCATGCCGGTGATAGTATGTCCCGATATAAGCCGTACAATTTGCACGATCAGCGCCACAAATGCGCCAAAGGCGGTCAACGCGCCGATGCGGGTGGACAGGGTCAGAGGCTTGATGGAAAACGTAAAGATCCCGTTTGATGCCAGTTGAAGCATCTGTTTGATGCCGTATTTCGTTTGGCCCGCCGCGCGCTCCTTGCGCTCAAACTCCACCGGGCGTTGGTCAAAGCCCACCCAGCTGACCATACCGCGCAGGTACCGGTTGTGCTCGCCCATGCCAATGATCTCTTTGACCACCTTGCGGTCCATCAATCGGAAATCGCCGGTGTCCAGCGGCGCATTGGAGTTGGAGAGCCAGTGGAACACACGGTAGAATGCCGCGCTGGTCATCTTTTTAAAAATCGTTTCCCCTTCGCGGTTCTTGCGCTTGCCATATACGATATCCGCGCCGTCCTTCCAAAGGGCGGCCATCTGCGGAATAATCTCGGGCGGATCCTGAAGGTCCGCATCAATGAGCACCACCGCCCGGCCCCGTGAAGCATCCATTCCGGCGCTGGAAGCGGCCTGCTGTCCAAAATTGCGAGAGAAAGAAAGGACCACCACATGATCATCCATTTCATACAGTTCGCGCAGCACCGCAAGCGTACCGTCACGGCTCCCGTCGTTTACAAATATGAGCTCGTACGGCTCGTCCATGTTTTCCATAACATCATGAAGTCTGGCGTACGTGGTTTGAAGCACTTCCTGCTCGTTGAAACAGGGCACCACGACGGAATAGACAATGTTTGCCAACGGCGTTCCCTCCCTTACCGATTTATTATAACCTTTCCAGTCGCAAAAGAAAAGACGAGTCCTTGTGCGCTAAACCAATCCCGCGCACAAGAACCCCTGGTCAATTACAGTGTTTCTACAAGTCCGCACGTGTTATCCTACAAACATTCCATTTTCTTTAAGCCGCAAACCGCTTGAATATCTCTATCAACAGCTTCCATACCTTGTCCACCGACGGCAAATACAGCACCTCGTTTGGCGTATGCGCGTTGTGTGTTTCCGCGCCCATCGCAATGATATCGAGATCCGGCGCCTTTGACAACAGGATGCCGCATTCAAGTCCCGCATGGATGGCTTTGACCTTGATGTCCTCGTGGAACAGGTCACGATACGCCTGCACAAGCACTTTGCGCGCTTTGGAATCGGGATCGTACGCCCAGCCGGGATAGCGGTTGTACGCACGCACATCACAGCAAAACGCCGCACCCAAAAGGCGAAGTCTCGCCTCGGTTTCGTCCTGTTTGCTCGCGACGCTCGAACGCGGGGAAAACGTCAGCGTGACGCTGTTGCCCTGCGTCTTGATCACGCCAAGATTTACCGATGTCTCCACCAGCCCCTCCATGGAATGGCTCTTGGACAAAACGCCGTTGGGCGAGAGCATGATCAAGGATACGATGTCGCGCGTGTCCTTTTCGCTCATCTGTTCAACAACGCTCTCATCGCAGCGCTCCACCGTAAAGGCAAACGCTTTATCCACTTCGCTAAGTTCAGCCTTGATGATGCTTGCCATGTCCAGCGCTTTGTCCACCAGCGCATCGGGATCGCCGGCAGTCACCACCGCAAAGCATTCGCGTGGGATCGCATTGTCCTTGCTCCCGCCGTCTATGGAGACAAGATGAAACGGCGGCAGTGCGCAAAGAATGCGCCCCATCAGCTTGTTCGAATTGGCGCGGTGGCGGGCTATGCAGGTACCGCTGTGTCCGCCCATCAGCCCAGTCAAAGACAGGCGCAATGCACAACCTGTCGCCGGTTGAGGCGCAAAATGTTTCACACTATCCATCCGCATACCGCCCGCACAGCTGACGATGGCGGTATCGTCGGGACCGGAGTCCATATTGATCATGGTCTTGGCGTCGATCCAATCACCGTCCACCGCGTGCGCGCCCAAAAGGCCCACTTCTTCCTGTACGGTAAACAAGCATTCGAGCGGCGGATGCACGATGCTATCGTCATCCAAAATAGCCAGCATCAGCGCCACCGCCACGCCGTTGTCCGCACCCAGCGTGGTGCCGTCGGCGCGAAGCGTATCCCCGTCAACCACAAGATGTATGGGATCGCGTTCGAAATCGTGCTGCGTTGCCGCGTTCTTCTCACACACAATGTCGGTGTGTCCCTGCAGCAATACGGCGTCCTTCCCCTCGCAGCCGTTGGCAGGCTTTTTGATCATGATGTTGTTCATCTCGTCGCGTAGACACTGTAGGTTTCGCTGCTTTGCAAAATCGCACAGATAGTCCGCAATGGCCTTTTCATGGTACGAACAACGCGGGATAGCGCTAATTCGTTCAAAATACTGGAAAAATGCTTTGGGTTCCCAATCGATAAGTGCCATAATACTTCTCCTTCTTTATGTCCAGTCGATGCTGTCCATGCTGGGCACGATCACGGTCTGATAATACGCTTCATCCAGCACAGGCCTCAGCGCACTGCTTACCCAAAGATAGCGGACACGTCCGTTTTCCTCTTTTTTGCTCAGGCGTACCCGGTTGATCTTGCCTTCTTGCAAACAGGTCACTTCAACCACGCCATTATGTTGTGAAAAGGCGTAGCCATACACGTCCTCATGCCCCTCAAGGTCTCTGAGGCTTCGTACGATATCTTCATACTGCGTTTGGGTTACCGCGCCCGTCTCCACGCGGTAGATGCTGTCGCCCGCCGCCGCCTGGAATTCAAGGATGAGCAGACTGTTCTCAAAATCATAGTCCGGCGTCAGCCACCAGCTGTTCGGCGCGGTGAGCGCAAGGCCAAAATCCTCCACAAAATCGTAGCGTTCCAGCGTACGCTGATCCACCGCCGGCGGATCGGCGTCCTGCGTGACAGTTATGCTTGCAAGAAGATCCAGGAAATTTTGGCGCTGCATTGTGTACGCATTTTCACCGGTTGCTTCCACAACGGCGCGCATGTACAGTTTGGGCGCAACATCGTACCAACTGCGCGATCCTTCAAACGCAACGGTGTGCTTTTCGTCCTCCACCCCGCTAACCAGTGTGCCTTCATATGCGCCCGCAGTGTACGCCTCAGCGGTGACATCGTCCATGTCCAACTGCTGCAAAAAAACGTTGTGCTGCGCCTGCGTTTCGTCCATCCACAAAAACTGCACCGCAGCCTGCCCGCCATCAAAGGCAAACAGCGCCGTCATGCCCTGCCCAACGTCCTCGTCGTCCTGGTATTCCCAGCTCTTTGAAAAGTGAAATGTCGTCTGCGTCACATAGCTTTCAAACCTGGCCGTTGTCGCCGTTGCCGTAGCGGTCGGTTCAGTCTGCTGTTGTGTACCGGTACAGCCGCACACCGTAAGCAATATCGCCAGGATTAGCACCATGCCAATGACTTTTTTCATCGTGCGCTCCTTCGCCGTATTTGCTTTCATCATACCCATAAGTTCGATACAATGCAAGGATATCAACGCAGTCCGCGCGGCGGCGCCTTGTATCGCGTATACAGCCCCGATGCGCTGTACATGAAGATACCTAGCCTCCCCCACGCCGTGCCACCAGGGTTGAGACGACATCGCGGACAGCATCGTCACCACAAGAAATTGACCAAAACATGCACGCTGCTCACAAGCTTATCAGCTGCCCGTGTGGCACCGAAGTAGTGGTGACAGCCTTGCATTCAGCGTCATTCCTCTCCCGACCGGGCCGCCGCCAATACGCCGGGTGGGCATTACACATCCAGCAAGGCAAACAGCCCGGGCGGCGAGGTTCTTGTTCCATACGGGATACACCTGGATTTTGGCAGTCACACGCCTTGTACAACCAGCTCCTAGAAGCGCATCAAACAGTTATAGCCGCGGCATGCATTTGACAATAGCAACAAAAAAGCAGGGTACCGTTATGGCACCCTGTTTTTGTCCGTTCTATCAGCTTCGCTAAAACTCTTCCACAGTCACTCTGTCACAGTTCGAAAGCGCATAGTCCGACCATTCGTTGCCGATGCCCGGTATTTCGGGTGGCGCCAACATACCGTTTTGCGGCTGATAATCGTACTTACACAGTTCCCGGTTGAATGCCGCAAGGTTGTTCATATGATTCTCATGAATGGCAAAATTGGGGATGGCACATTCAAGATGCATCGCCGCCGCCGTGGATAGCGGACTGGCACACACGTGTGCTTGCACACTGATGTCGTACGGGTGCGCCATGTCGCAGATCTTTTTCCCCTCGGTGATACCGCCGGTGTTACCCAAGTCCGGCTGGATCACCTGCACGGACAGGTTTTCGAAATATTGCATATACTGCCAGCGCGTATACACGCGTTCACCCAACGCGATGGGAATGTTGAGCTGATCGTGGATGTACTTGGCCAGCTTGGGTGTGGGCGTATTTGGCTCCTCGTAATACAGTATGTTGTACTTTTCGATCCGCCGGCCAATCTGCACGGCGGACAGTGCGTCAGTGTGCGCATGGTTCTCCATAATGATGTCCACGTTCGGCCCCACCGCCTCGCGCACAGCGGCAATCCGCTGCTCCACCAGATCCAGCGTACGGGGTTTTAAAAGCCCCGTCCAATGCTCGGGCGTCAGCGGTTCGCCCCGATCGCCGTAGATGAAGAAATCGAACTTGACCGCGTCGTACCCGTCCGCAACGGCCTTCTTTGCATGATCGGCATAATCCTGCGTAGTCTTGGCCAATGTTCTCTGTGGCCCCCAGCCAAACTGCAGCTGACTGGCGTAGCAGCGCAGCTTCTCCCTGTGCTTACCGCCCAGCAACTTATATACCGGAACGCCATAGAATTTGCCCTTGATATCCCACAGCGCAATGTCGATGGCGCTGATGCCCGCAAACACCACCGGCCCACCATTCTGTCCCCAAAATGTCCGTTTGTACAGTTTCTCCCAAATGACGTCGGTATCCAGCGGATCCATGCCAATGATCAGCCGGGACAGGTCACGCATCATGCACAAAGCCGCCGGCGCGCCGATGTGTATGGCCAATCCCGCCTCACCGTCCCCAAAGACGCCTTCGTCGGTATGTACCCGACATACCACTGGCCGAAGCGCCGATGGTATCCGTGTTTTCAACTGCATAACGTCCACTCTTGTGATCTTCATCTGTTGTGCCCATTCCCTCTCGTTGTTTGTTGTCGTTAAAATACCGCATATGTATGATTAGATTATAGCATAACCCCATGGGCTCAAAACGTCCTCCGCAATTATGCTCTTAATGATTTATTTGTCACAAATCCCAATGTGAGCAAAGCTGTCCTCCCTTTTGCAAATCAACATCATAACAATGCAATAATACCTTTATACGTGCGTGTGTACTAAGCAATACGCTTTTGAAACGGCTTCATAAACTTGATATTAGTAATATATAGATATACAATGAATACATACTGGATTTCATATTTTTGGAAGGAGTTTTCTATTGTGATTCAATTGCCGGATGGAACAAGCGTACCAAAATTAGGGCAGGGAACCTGGCACATGGCTGAGGACTCTAGAAAATGGAATGATGAGTTGGCCGCGTTGAAATTGGGGATTGACCTGGGCCTGACCCTGCTCGATACAGCCGAAATCTATGGTGACGGCCAGTCCGAATTGTTGGTGGGTGAAGCGATCAAGGGTTTCCCTGTTGACGATCTGTTCATCGTCTCTAAGGTGCACCCGGAGAACGCCAACAGGAAAAACATTTTTCAAAGCTGCGAGAGTTCCCTCAGGCGGATGGGTCTGGAATCCATCAACCTATATCTTCTTCATTGGCGAGGCACCACCCCATTGAGCGAAACGATAGAGTGTATGGAGGAACTGGTACATCAGGGAAAGATTCAGCGATGGGGTGTTTCCAATTTGGATACGGCGGACATGGAGGAGCTGTTCTCCATCGCAGGCGGGAATCGGTGCGCCGCCAACCAAGTGCTGTACCATCTCGGTTCTAGGGGAATCGAATTTGATCTAATCCCCTGGCTTAGCCGCTACGGCATTCCGTTTATGGCCTATTGCCCCATCGCGCAGGGTGGATCGCTGAACAGGACCCTGTACACCCATCCATCCGTTCAGTCCGTTGCCACAAAGCACCACGTTACCGTGGCACAAATCCTGCTCGCTTTCGTCCTTTCCAACAAAAGCTCAATCGCCATTGCCAAAGCGGGCAACAGGGTTCATGTGGAACAGAATCGCATGGCAATGGATATTCGGCTGGACGAAACGGATATGCGTATGCTCAACGCTGCTTTTCCAGCGCCAACGGGTAAAATACCGCTGGACATCAACTGATATAGACGCATTGTAAAAGCCATCTTTTGTGGCCCTTCCCCAGCGGTTGTTTCCCAAAAGGGCCGCGTTGATCTTTTCATTCCAACTACAATTTTATAAGAGGATAAACATGAAACAGTTTTCCAGTTTTAACTTGCACCTGTACACGGAAATCGTGTTTGGCAAGGAAACGGAGGCGCAGACCGGTGAACTTGTCAAAAAGCACGGAGGCACAAAGGTTCTTATGGTATACGGCGGCGGTTCCATTAAGAAAAGCGGTTTGTATGAACGCGTGGAGCAATCGCTAACAGAAGCGGGCATCCCGTTTGTCGAGCTTGCAGGCGTCAACCCCAATCCCCGGCGCTCACTGGTTGATAAGGGCATTGCGCTGGCCAGGGAACAGGGTATCGATTTCATTCTGCCCGTCGGTGGCGGAAGCACGCTGGACACCGCCAAGGCCATCTCTTTCGCACTGTGTTTTAAGGTGATTGGTGGGACTTGTATACCCACAAAGCCGACCCGAAAGCCCGTATCCCCGTCGGCAGCATCCATACCATCAGCGCGGCGGGCAGCGAAACATCCACGTCTTCGGTCATCGTGGACGATATTGACACAGGGCTCAAGCACGGTTGCGGCGGGCCGTTGGCACGTCCCGTATTCGCCATCATGAACCCCGAATTGACCTATTCCGTTTCAACATATCAGACAGGCGCGGGCACAGCGGTCCGCGCGGTGGGGCGCATGCCCTGGAAAGTGTGGTATCCGCACTATTTGACAGCGCACACGGTGCCGGACTTTCCGTGGTGATGCCCGCATGGCTGGAGGTGGTGTCCAGCACGGACGAGAAAGGCTGCACACGCGTTGCCAAGTTTGCCATCAATGTATTCGGCGTTAACCCGGACTTAACCGACCTTAAGGGTGTCCCCGACGAGGGAATCCGCCGGTTCCGCTGTTGGCTTGCCGACATCAGCATGCCCGCCTCTCTATCCGAATTGGGCATCGAGCAAAGCGATATGGATACGCTGGTTGCGCACGCCGGCTTCGGTGGCAACGGTCAGGTTGGCGGCTATCGCATGTTCACAAAAGAAGAACTGGTTGATTTTTATCAATCCATACTGTAAAAATAGAGACGCATTCAGATTTATAAAAACATACGAAAAGGGACGGCGCTCTGATAACAAGCCGTCCCTTAATTCTATCAACCACCCAAGCGCAACGATGTCAAAACACCCCGTTCAGTGGTTTGTCAGCCAACCGACTCGATCCCCTGCCCTGCGTCGGCTTCAACCAACGGCCGCATGCCTTTTTTGCCAAATACACTGATCACAATGGCAACAGCGATGGGCCCGATTAGCGCATACATCAATACGTTGTAGTCTAATGCGGCGGCTATGGTGCCGCCGATCACCGGCCCAATAGCGAAACCCGTATCCATACTCAGGTAATACGTACCGGAAGCAAGTCCCCGCCGGGAGGCGCCGACCCGCCCGGTGCAGATGATAAGCATGATCACCGATACGCTGCCCATACCCACGCCCATCAGAACCGCGATGATCAGATACATCACAAGACTGGTTGCGTTGGCGCAAAGAGCCAGCCCCACGATAAAAATCAAGCTGCAGGGGATAATCAGGCTGCTCTGCCCGAACTTGTTGCCCAATATCTCGATCAGTGGGCGGATCAATATCGTGGTCACCGCATAGACCGTAAAAAAAGCGCCCACGTTTGCAACCCCGTTCGCCGCCGCTGCTTGGGCCAAAAATGAATTGATACAGGCAAATGGCAATGCAAACATGCACATGACCGCTGCCGGAACGAGACATTCAAAGCATACGAATTTGGATAACTTTGGTTTTATAAACAGCTCAGATATCCTGTGTTTTTCCCTGCCCTCGTCCACGTCGCTGACAAACATGGTCAATAGAAAGCTGAGCGCGCTCACCGCTGCGGTGACGGTGAAACAGGCGCCGTATCCTGCCGTTTGCACCAGCCACAGGCTCACATACGGTCCCAGCGCCAAACTGCCCACCTGAACGATCATAAAAATGCCCATTCCCGTAGTTATTCTATCCTCGGGCACATAAAAACTGGACATCGTCGCCCCGACGGTACCCAATACGCCCAGTGCAAAGCCCTGTGCACAGCGAAAAGCAATCAATAACCCGATATTGCCCGCAATGACAAAACCCATGTTGCATACGGTAAGCAGTATGATCGCAAATTGATATTGTTTCTTTTTGTTGAACAGGTCGGCCATCGGGCTGGTAATCGGCCGAGTCAACAGGGCGACAAAGGCGAAGCCGCTGGCGGCAAGCCCCATCAGCGTACCTGTCGCGCCCAGCGATGCCGCAAAACCGCTCATAACCGGCAACGTCATGTTAAAGGCCGTGGTCACGGAAAATACGATGATCATCAGAGCGATAAAATTACGGTTCAATAGGTTGGACGGCGGTATATATCCGCCATTTTTTCGATTCATATCGATCTACCCCTTCATACATATTTGCAGGCAGTACACTGCCAAAATATTCAATAGCCATTGGTTAAAACAAATGTCTTTCGCCGTTATACAATGTATGTTACGTCCGGCTGTTGACCATTTTATAGCTCGGTCCATTTGTTGTCAATGTTCGTATAGTACAAATCAGTCCATTTATTTGATATTCATATAATAATAATGAATTATACTTTATTCTTAGTTGTTTTGAGTTTGTACTATGCCTGAACGCCCTTTTATGAAAAACCAAAAAGAGGCCGCTTGTGCGCCTCTTTTTCTTGAATACTTGCCATTTTTCGTCAGGTCAACCGGTGACCGTTATTTAACCTCCACGGTGGCGCCCACTTCGGCCAGTTTGGCCACAACCGCTTCTGCCTCTTCCTTGGATACGCCTTCTTTGATGGCCTTGGGCGCATTGTCCACCAGATCCTTGGCTTCCTTGAGGCCCAGGCTGGTCAGTTCGCGTACGGCTTTGATAACCTTGATCTTCTGGTCGCCGACAACGGACAAAACGGCGTCGAATTCGGTCTGCTCTTCCTCAACAGCTTCCGCTGCGGCTCCGGGTGCGGCAGCAACGGCAACGGCCGGTGCTGCCGCCGACACGCCAAAACGCTCTTCCAGCGCTTTAACCAGTTCGGAAAGCTCCAGCACCGTCATGGATTCAATGGCTTGCATAATCTCTTCTTTGTTCATTTGAGAATAATCCTCCTATTTTATAAACTGAATGAGCGTCTTTTTCGCTCCGGTCTCATAGTGTGTTTTCACGGATCATCTTTTGGCGCATGTAGCCCAAAACTGGTCAGCTACTCTGCCAAAAATCACCGTCTGTTTCTCCCAAAGTATGTGGCATTCCTTCGCCTGCTTTACGCGCTTTTCTTTTCGCCGATGGCGTTGAACGTATACAGCAGACTGCGGATTGTGGCACTTAGTACGCCCACAAAACCCGATATCGGCTTGTTCATACTGCCAAGCATCTTGGCGATAAGCACTTCCTTAGGCGGCAAATCTGCCAGCGCCTGTACGCCCTTGGCGTCTACCACTTCGCCGCTTAATATACCGCCCTTGATCTCGGTTTTCTTCTGGGCTTTGATGAACTCCGCCATGATCTTGGCAGGGGCCACCGCATCTTCCACCCCGAATGCAATGGCGGTGGGGCCTTTCAAATATGCGTCCAAACCCTCGATACCCGCTTCCGCAGCCGCCAATCGCACCATGGTGTTCTTCAGCACGCGGTATTCGACATTCTGCTCGCGGAACCGATTTCTAAGGTCGGTCGCTTCTTCCACCGTCAGTCCACGGTAGTCCACCAGCACCGCACTCTGACATCCTTTGAGCTTTTGCGCGATGTCGGATACAATGGTCTCCTTGGCCTTAAGCGTTGCTTCTTTCACTGTTTCACCTCCCGGAAATCCAAAACCCCCGGAACAGCGTTCCGAGGGCATAAGACGAAGAAAAACAAAACTCTTCAATCAATGCAAATCCTCGGCAGGCTGTTGTTTTAAGCGCACGCGGCGCGCCGGCTGTCCATGGGTTGCGTGTATTTAATTTTTATAGCGCATTCAGTATAACGCGTTGCAGATGTTCTGTCAACGATCAAGCAAAGCGCGCGACATTGAGCTTAATACCCGGTCCCATAGTGCTGGATATCACCACGGAGCGAAGGTATGTGCCCTTAAGACTGGAGGGCTTTGCCTTTATGATGGCATCCATCAGCGTCATGATGTTCTCTTCGAGCTTCTTGGAATCGAACGACGCCTTGCCCACCGGCACATTGATGATGGACGTGCGGTCCACGCGATACTCCACCTTACCGGCTTTGATCTCGCCGATGGCTTTGGTGATGTCTGTGGTGACCGTCCCGCTACGCGGGTTGGGCATCAATCCACGCGGGCCCAAGATTCGGGCTACACGGCCCACCAAACCCATCATGTCCGGCGTGGCAACGGCCACGTCAAACCCCAGCCATCCGCCTTGGATCTGAGCGATCAGATCCTCACCACCGATGAATTGGGCACCGGCCTCTTTGGCCTCAGCTTCCCTCTCCTCTTTGCAAAACACCAAAACGCGTATGTTCTTACCCGTTCCGTGTGGCAATACAACCGCGCCGCGTACCTGCTGGTCAGCATGGCGCGGGTCTACGCCCAGACGGATGGAAATGCCAATGGTCTCGTCAAACTTGGCCTTAGCGGTCTGCTTGACCATATCCACGGCTTCGACCGGGTCGTATTGCTTGCTTTTATCGTACAGCTTAACGCTGTTCTGATAGTTCTTTCCCCGTTTCATTTTATCCTCCTTGTGGTAATCACGCAGGTTCACTGCTCCCACTTGTTTGCCTAATCGGCAACGACGACGCCCATGCTACGGGCGGTTCCGGCGATCATACGCATCGCCGCTTCAACCGATGCGGCGTTAAGATCCGGCATCTTGGTTTTGGCAATCTCCTCGATCTGTGCGCGGGTGATGGTCGCCACTTTTTCACGGTTGGGTTCGCCGCTCGCCCTCTCAATGCCTACCGCTTTTTTAATCAGCACAGCCGCGGGGGGCGTCTTTGTGATAAAGGAAAAGGAACGATCCTGATACACCGTGATGACCACGGGAATAATCAGACCTGCGTCCTTGGCGGTACGCTCGTTAAATTCCTTGCAAAAGCCCATGATGTTCACACCGTGCTGGCCCAGTGCGGGGCCGATCGGCGGTGCAGGCGTTGCCTTGCCTGCGGGAACCTGTAATTTAATCAATCCGGCAACCTTTTTGGCCATGGTTGCACCTCCCAAAATATGATGTGGTCTAAGCGGGGGAACTCCCCTCCCACAAACAAACGCACATGGCGTGTGTTTTCGAATGTAGGGCTTGGTGAATTAAACCTGCGTTCTATACCATGAGGACAACGCCCGCATTGCATACATGTGCCCAGTCATTCACAAAGGCCCGTTTATACTTTGCGTACCTGCACAAAATCCAGTTCAACCTGCGTGTCTCGTCCGAACATGGACACCATCACTTTGAGCTTCTGGCGGTCCTTGTTAATCTCGGTGATCACACCGGCGAAGTTTTCAAGCGGTCCGCTTGTGATGGTAACGTTCTGTCCCACCTCGACGTCCAGTACGATGGATACGTTTTCAACGCCCGTCATACGCACTTCCGCGTCGGTCAGCGGGATTGGACGGCTTCCCGGCCCGACAAAACCGGTGACGCCGCGCGTATTACGCACAATATACCAGCTCTCGTCCGTCAACGCCATCTTGACCATGACATAACCTGGATATACCTTGCGCGCCACGGTCTTGCGCTTACCGTTTTTAATCTCGATGGTATCCTCCATCGGCACCTTCACTTCCAGGATCAAGTCCTGCATGCCGCGATTCTCCACCGATTTTTCCAAATTGGCCTTGACTTTATTCTCATAGCCACTGTATGTATGTACCACATACCAGTGCGCCGCGTTATCCTGCGGCTCGGTTTTATCCGTGCCTGAAGAGGTCACTGTTTTGCCTCCTTATCCGGTGATAAGCTTGAGCAACTGCGTTAGACCTAAATCCATCAGACCGATCACCACGGCCAGAACGATGACAAACGCAAGCACTACGCTGGTGTATTTGACAAGAGTTTTCCTGCTCGGCCAGGTGGCTTTTTTTAGTTCCGCATACATCTCTCGGAAATACCGCCGGATGCGATCAAAGCGCCGGGCAATGCCGCGCTCACGCTTGTTGAGCTTTGCGTTTGATTTTTGCATGCTTTTATCTTTGGCCATGGTTTCACTTCCTCAGCGGCTGAAAAGGTCAGCGTGTCTCCTTATGTACAGTGTGCTTCTTGCAAAAGCGGCAGTACTTGTTTGCCTCAATACGATCCGGAGTATTCTTTCGGTTCTTCATTGTATCATAGTTGCGCTGTTTGCACTCTGCACACGCCAGCGTGATTTTCACGCGCATGCCGAACACCTCCATCCATTATAATCCACACGATAAATAAAGCCCCCTCGGGGGGTTTCCTGCTAAAAGATAACACATCATAGCCAGTATGTCAATGTCTTTTTGCCTGTAATTCACCCTTTTATGCGTGCTTGTTTCATTCTCGCACCGGGTATCGTTTCGCCAGCATTGCCTGTAAAAACCGTCCTTGCTATGGTATAATATGGCCGCAACCAAAGCAAGGAGGCAATGTGATGCAGCGGCAAGCGTTTATGGATTATCTAAGCGGCAAACCGACCGGGACGATACCCGGGTCGTTTTGGTTTCACAACACAGAGGACAAGTGGGAGGGCACAGCGGCAAAGGATGCCCACCTTGGCATGCTCGAGCAAACCGGCGTGGACTTTTTGAAGATCATGGACGAGATGCGTCTTCCCTTTAGCACCATCAAAACCGCATCCGATTGGGACCAGTACGTACCGCCCAAGCGACACGCGCCTCACTACGAAAAGCAGTTCGATGTCATCCGCCGCATCACCGACGCACTCGATGGCGAGATCTTCACCTACACCACCATATTCTCCCCGCTCAGATGCGTGGGCATAACGCGCGGATACGAGATGATCGAGGCGCATATGGCGGAAAATCCGAAGGGCGTTGCGCGTGCGTTTTTCAACATGGGCGAATCGCTGGCCCAGTACGCCGTGGATTGCATGACGGCGGGAGCGGACTCCATCTACTATTCCGCCAAGGGTGCTGAGCGTGGACGGTTTTCAAAGGAAGCGTTTGAAACCATCGTGCTTCAAAACGATCTATCGGAGTTCCATGCGATCTGCGAGCATACACCGTATGCCATGGTGCACATCTGCGGCTTCGACATGCAATTGGAATACTATTACAATTGGCCGGGCGCCGCGGTGAACTGGGACGCCCACCACAACGATTTGAAGCTGCACCAAGGGGCGGCGCTGTTCCGTCATCCCGTTTTATGCGGCGGTATGGAGAACCGCAGCGGGGTGCTGGTAAACGGCACCGACGATGAGATCAGAAGTGTTGTGCAATCCGTCGTGGACGCGTTTTTGAATGACAGCCACGGCAAGCGCATGATATTGGGCGCGGACTGCACGTTGCCCACCGACGTGAGCTATCATCGCATCCGCGTGGCTCTCGAAGCGCTACGCGCCCTGTAACGCATCCTCACGACACCGTACCGCATCAGGTTCACTTACAACGCGTAAAGCCACCAAAGCACTGACGGCTTTGTTTTGTATCCGGATGTTTCCCTGCCGAATAAAACGGTCCTACAAGGCACGCCCCGACGATAGAATCTCGCGCATATGCGCGATCTGCTGCGCGGATATACCCTTGACAGGGCCCGCCAGAGAGCAATAAAAAGCAATTTCCGCGCCCTCTTCGACATAGTCCGTACAGCTCATGGCCTTTTGGATTGTTTTGCCCACCGCGATCATGCCGTGATGCTCCAATATCGCCGCGCTTCCCTTTTTCCCCAACGCCCTGACCACCGCTTGCCCCAACTGATCGGATCCCGGTACCTCAAACGGAACGATTGGCGCCGGATCGGGTGCATAACCGATAAGCGGAACGGTCATCACCGGCAGCGGTTGTCCGATGATGGACAGCACCGTCGCAAACTTGGAATGTGTATGAACGATGGCGTAGACGTCACGGCGTGCGCGCATGATCGCCGTATGCATCGGCATTTCGGAGGAAGGCTTATTCTTGCCTTCCAGCACCGTCCCGTTTTCATCGATCAAGGGAATGTCCTCGGGCGCAAGCAGCTCGTAGGGTATGCTGGTCGGCGTGATGGCGATGACCTTGCCGTCATCGCTTCGGATTGAAATATTGCCCGATGTACCCCTGATCAATCCCTGTTTTTGCGCTTTGAGCGATGCATCGATCACCGCCCGGCGAATGTCCATGTATTCCATTTTGCCCTCCCTGTCGATTGGATGATTTGGATGATGACCCAAAAGCGGATCGGCTCTTGTCCAATAAAGCGCGCCTACGATTGTCGGTTGTATCCATTGATGTGATCAGTATAGCACACGGTGCGGTCGACGGCGCATGGAATCACGGGGTTTGATCATGACTAAAGCGGCATGCCAATGACACGTTTAGGCAATTTGCCTTGTTTCCCGCATCACGTCCTGTCATCTCTTTTGTGCGTTTTACACCCCGTCGCAACACCGCACGCAAGGTTTATGTGTTCTCGTTTCCCAGCCTCGTATAGTTCCGGCTCTGCGCATCCATACTAACCCCATCCAAACAAGAGGACGACATCTTGAACGGCGTGGAAACCCGAACGAGGGGCAGACCGAAACGTCGGACTTAAAGATCGCGGCGTACCGGGGTATCGCACGTGGAAAACGCGTGGCAAGCACAACGCGAATGGGAGGAGACAGATATGCATTGCGCATTTTGCCGAGTGGTCGGTATTCAAAATCAGCAGAGCAAAACCCAAGTCAGAAACGCGCTGCTGAAGCTGCCGGGCGTTATGACGGTGGAAATTGATGTGGATCAAGGTACGGCCCGTGTCCGTTACAATCAGCCCGCTACCAATTACGATATCATGCGCTGCATCGAGGACACCGGCTTTAGCGTCGAGCGGTTATGATACGCCTTTTTATCCCGGCTGCAAAATTCATAACGGAGCATTGACATGGAAAACCCGACTTCACTGTTTCACATTCTTGATCGGCACATCGTCGATGACGAAAAACCGTCCCTCTTTTTAGAAAGCGCGGCAGGTATGCCCGCATTCCATTTGTATCCGTTCTCCATGCTGTTGCGCCTTCAGAACACGCCGCAGTCTAAAAAGCACCATCCGGAGGGCAACGTATGGAACCATACGCTGTTGGTGACCGACGAGGCCGCCTGGCGTAAAGCTCAGAGCAGTGACGCGCGCGCGTTCATGTGGGCGGCACTGCTACATGACATCGGCAAATTCGATACAACCGAATTCCGCCGGGGCCGCATTACCGCCTATGATCACGATAAGGTGGGCGCGGAGCTAACACACCGATTTTTGGACGTGTTCCGTTGTGATCCATCGTTTATACGCAACGTGGTATCGCTGGTACGATGGCATATGCAAATCCTCTATGTATTGAAGGATCTGCCCTATGCCGACATTCCCGCCATGAAAAGGGAGGCAAACCTTCATGACGTCGCATTGCTCTGTCTGTGCGACAGGCTGGGCCGTGTTGGATCAGACGCTGATATGGAAGAAAAAAATCGCCGGGCTTTTCTGCAACGTATCCAATCAGAGCCAAAGCCAACCACACAGGGCAATTCCTCCTGATTGCTTCAACGGGTTGCAGGCAGGAATGGATAATAACCTCTGATCCTCAACATGCTTTTTATAAACAATTTTATCTGTCTTCAATGAAAGATCATAAGGGCAAGCGCCTTCTTATACCTTAACAGGGTTGGCGGAATTTGAGCATCTTCCAATAAAATCCTTTTCATACCATAGCCACCTCAATTATCCAAGGAAAATTTTTCACGACTTTAACTACTTTGAATGTATGAATTCTATAAAATATGGTTGCCATTAAGCTTTATGTGCGTTATTATATGCATAGATTGGTTATTGTGACTTATAGTGGGAGAATATTCAATGGCAACGTATGTAACCAGCACATGTTTACATTGCGGAAAGCCAATACGAATAATGGAGTCAAAAAGGGCTTACGCATATGGATCGCCGTTGAGGGTTTGCGAATTTTGTGGCAATACATCGATAAGTACTATCATGAAATTGCTTTTAAAAATATTAATTGGATTCATGAAAAAAAGCTAAAAGCTGGAAATATCGTATTTATCCTTTTTGGTTGTTTTTTATGCTTTGTTCCATACAGTCCTTTACCGCTTCATATTTGGATGATCACTCAATGGGCTGGATTTTCCTGGTTTTCGGTTTAATCCTCATCGTATCTGATATATGGTCTATCGTAGATGACCTAAAAGCCTTTAGCGTACGTGTTAAGACACTTGAGAAAAAATATGCTTCTTTGGAACGGATAAAGGATAAGAACTATGTTTGTTTTCTAAAAGATGCCGGTATTCCCGTTCCAGATAAATTCCTTTGACCGAATGCCTTTTCTACATCTTGCCCTAAATGCAATGGATATCCCAATCCATTTCTCTCGTTTATAAAACCCCTTTTATCTCATTATCCATGCCTGTTTTTAAAACCGTTAAAACAGCGACAGCCGTAGGTTAAATGAGGCTTATGCCCTTATTCCTCGATTGGGCGGCGGACGGGTATAAATACTATCCTTCCGCCTGTTCCACCGATTCGACCTCGTATTCTACTCCTTCCACCGCTTTTTGCAACGCATCCGCCGCAACGTCCGGCTCTGCTTCCACGTCAGCCGTACCCTCCTCAAGGTTCACAACAGCGCTTTGCACGCCAACGACGGCGGACAGGGCCTTTTCAACCCGGCCCTTACAGTGCTCACACGTCATACCGCCGATTTTTATTCGCCAGCGTACAACGGCCTTTTGGGCACGATCGCTCCGCACCACGGACACAACCTCGTATTCCTCTTCTTCCACCACCTTTTGCAGCATATCTACCGTGACATCCGGCGCCGCGCCTATGGTGGCCGTCCCTTCATCGAGGTTCACAATAGCGCTTTGTACCCCGACCACGCCGGTCAACGCCTTCTCAACCCGGCCCTTGCAGTGCACACACGTCATACCACCCACCTGCATGACCCATTGCGTTTGTGCAGCCTGCTCGAGCGGACACGCTTCCGCCGGTCGTTGCAGTTGTTCATCCGCGATCAGCGTTTCCACCTCCATGCTGCTATGCGGCGTTTCTCTCTGCCGGACGCGCGCCTTTTTCGGATCGAACAGCTTGAGCCTGAGCGCGTTTGTCACCACAAATATGGAACTAAAACTCATCGCCGCCGCTGCAATCATGGGATTGAGCTTAAGCTCTAATAGCGGATACAGTACGCCCGCCGCCAGCGGTATCCCGATCACATTGTAGAAGAACGCCCAGAATAGGTTTTGTTTGATGTTGCGTATCGTTGCCCTGGAGAGCGAAAACGCGTTGACCGCATCCATCAGATCGTTCTTGATTAAAACGATGTCCGCCGATTCAATGGCAACGTCGGTGCCTGCACCGATGGCAATGCCCACGTCCGCACGAACCAATGCGGGAGCATCGTTCACGCCGTCACCAATCATGGCCACCTTATGGCCCTGCTCCTGCAACCGACGCACCCAAAGTTCCTTATCCTGCGGCAGCACCTGCGCGATGACGTGGCGGATGCCCGCCTGCTGAGCCACAGCTTTGGCCGTCTTCTCGTTGTCGCCGGTGAGCATAAACACATCCAGACCCATGCGCTCCATCGCAGCCACCGCCTCACGGCTGGTCGGCTTGATCACATCGGCAACGGCGATCACACCCAGCGCCTTTTGTCCCCGTGCGACATACAATACGGTCTTGCCCTGCTGCGATAGATCCTGCCCATCCGCGCGTATTTCGATATGGAATCGCTCCATCATGGCGGCATTGCCCACCATGATGTTCTCATCGTTGATGGTGCACGCGATGCCTGCGCCGGCATAGGACTGCAGATCCTTCGCCTTGATAAGCTCCAAATTGTGCTCTTTTGCATAATCCACCACCGCCTGCCCCAACGGATGCTCACTGAGCACTTCGGCGGACGCTGCCAAAGAAATCAATGCATCCTCGCCGTCTTTGTTCCATACTAGAACATCCGTTACCTGCGGCTTGCCCGCCGTAACGGTGCCGGTCTTGTCCAGTATAACGGTATCCACGGTATGTGCGATCTCCAAACTTTCCGCGGACTTAATCAATATCCCCAGCTCCGCGCCTTTGCCCGTTCCCACCATGATGGCGGTGGGCGTGGCAAGTCCCAGCGCGCACGGGCAGGATATAACCAAAACCGCGATGCCGATGGACAGCGCAAACCCGATGGCCGCGCCCGCAACCATCCATACCACGGCGGAGAGCAAGGCAATGCTCATCACCACCGGCACGAAAATCCCGCTGACCTTATCCGCCAGTTTGGCAATGGGCGCCTTGCTCGCGCCCGCCTGTTCAACCAGGCGTATGATCTGCGCAAACGTCGTATCGTCCCCCACCTTGGTGGCGCGGAACGTAAAATAGCCGCTCTTATTGATGGTGGAGCCGATGACCTTGCTCCCCTTTTCCTTATCCACCAGCGCGCTCTCGCCGGTTAGGGCCGATTCGTCCACCGCGCCGTGCCCTTCGATCACCTCGCCGTCCACGGGGATGCCCTGCCCGGTACGAACCACCAGCGTATCCCCCACAGAAACATCTTCGACCGGCACTTCAACCTCCTGTCCATCGCGCAGCACCACAGCGGTCTTGGGCGCGAGGAACAATAGCTTCTCGATCGCTTCGGACGTCTTGCCCTTGCTGCGTGCCTCCAGAAATTTACCCACCGTAATCAGCGTTAAAATCACGCCGGCGGACTCGTAGTACAAATCCATACCGTATGTGTGGGCCAGGTGTATCTGCCCCTGTCCGAGTGCATTCGCCATTAAAAACAGCATCCATGTACTGTATAAAACCGCAGCGGATGCGCCCACACCAATGAGCGAATCCATATTGGGCGCGCGGTTATAGAGCGCACGGAAACCGCCCGTAAAATAGTGACGGTTAATCACCAAAATGGGCGCGGTGAGCACCAACTGCGTCAAGGCGTTGACCATGGCATTTTCCGTGCCGATTAAAAACGTCGGCAGTGGCGCGCCCATCATGTGCCCCATCGCCAGGTACAACAGCGGAACCATAAAACACAGCGACGTGATCAGTCGCTCGCGTACAACTTTAGCCTCCGCTTTGGCGGGATCCTCCTTTGACTGCGCCGCCGCCCCGCTGTCCTTTATATACGCGCCGTATCCCGCACCCGCCACTGCCTTGATGATATCTGCATTGGTTATGGTGTTTTCGTCAAAGGTGACCGTCATATTGTTTTGCAAAAGGTTGACCGCCACGTCCAAAACGCCCTTAAGCTTGTGCACGCTCTTGTCCACGTGTGCACTGCACGCGCTGCACGTCATGCCGGTCACTTCAAATCGCTGCTTCATGGGCTCCCTCCCAATTCAATATTCTTTCTTCTTGTATCATAACGGATAATACACCGTATGTAAATGTGACTCACTCACACCGGCTTCATACACGTATATATGAATTGTGCCGCTGTCTTTCATCAAATGAAAGACATTGTGAAATACATTGAATACAAGGGATATGATATTGAATTTATTGACATAAAAAGCAATAATGACATGCAAGGTCGTTCAAAAGCAGTATGCTTCTTGGACGGTTGAAGTACCGCAATATACCGTGCGGATACACGAGAGGAGCCATACTATTATGTCCGGAACAGAAATCAAACAAGTTACAGCACGCCAGGTCATGACGCGCAGACGTCATCCCGGTGTTGAAGCAACGGTGGTAACGAAAAACGGCGCGGAGGGCGTGGCCGTATGCACGGCCGGCGTTTCTATCGGAACGCATGAGATTAAATTCGCGTACGACGAAGGACCTCGCTGGAAGGGCAAAGGCGTGATGGGCGCTGTCAACAACGTCAACGATGTCATCGCACCGGCTCTGATTGGTTTGGATTGCCAAGACCAGATGTCCATTGACAACGCCATGCTGAACATCTGTCCAAACGCCAAGGTGGCGCTGGGCGGCAACGCGGTGGCGGCGGTATCGGCCGCGGCATTAAAAGCGGGCGCCATGAGTTTGAATATTCCGCTATACCAACATATCGGCGGTGCCAACGCAATGTATCTACCCGTGCCCGGCATCATCGCGGTTACCGGCAGCGAACGCTACGGCGGAGACGCCAAGCGCTCGGGCGGCAAGCCCTCCCATTCATTGATGTGCTATGGGTTTGACACATTCACCGATGCATCCTATGCGGGTTGGGAGCTTGATTCTCTTATCAGAGAGGTTTATAAGGAAAAATTTGATATCGGTGTGGGCGGTGGCGGAACGGGCATTCCCGAATTCCCCAAGGGTACGTTTAAGAGCGATCGGGAGATCTGGGATCTGCTAGTTGAAATCATCGATCAGGCAGGATACACCGGCAAGGTCGGCATCCAGGTGGACGTCGCGGCGGACACCTATTTCAACAAGGACGACCAGAAATACTACGGCATCTTCTCCGAGGAACCCAAGACACGGGACGATATGATGAAGTGGTACGAGGAAATGGTCAAAAACTGGCCGTTCGTGATCATCGAGGACCCGTTCAACGAGAACGATTACGACAGTCATGCCGAGCTTGTCAACCGTATCGACATCCAAGTGGTGGGCGACGACCTTTTCACAACCAATCCCGAGCGTGTGGCGTACGGCATTTCAAAGGGTGCAGCGAACACGGTGCTACTCAAGGTCAACCAGGTGGGCACCATCACCGAATCGCTTGAAATGATTCAGCTTGCCTACAAGTACAACTACGGTGTGATGCCGTGCGAAAGCCGCGGCGAAGGTGATACCATCGCGGATTACTGTGTGGGCATCAACGCAGGCTCGGTCAGGGAGAGCGCTATCGGCGATGCAGGCAACCGCTTTTTGAAAATCGAAGCAGAGCTGGGAAGCCGCGCCAAATTCATGGGCGCGAAGGGTCTAAAGGGCAAACGCTTCCAGGGCTGATAATCTCGCAGGGGGGAATTACGATGAGAATCCACAATGCAGATAGTCTGACCTCTCACGGCAATGTGGCGGGACGGCGGGACATGGTCGCAATCCTTGAAGCGGGATTGCAGGCCGCGGATCCGTACAACAACACCAAGAAGCTGGTAAAGCGGAAGGGCGACAAGCTCATCGTAGGCAATTTGGACTTTGAGGTGGACGGCGATCCGAATTCCGGCATCGACGAATACAGCCTCAATGAGATTGATCGAATCTATGTGGTAGGTGCGGGCAAGGGATCACAGCGCGTCGCGCTGGCGTTGGAGGAGATCCTGGGGGACCGTCTAACCGGCGGCCACATCATAGGAAAGCACGGCGACGAGATCATTTTAAAGAAGATCGGTGTAACACTGGGAGGCCATCCCACCCCGGACAAGTACTGCGCAATCGGGTGTGAAAACATCCTTCAATTTGCAGCGGACACGACCGAGCGCGACCTTGTGTTCACCGTGGGCGCAAACGGTTTTTCCGCGCTGATGACGTTGCCCGCACAGGGTATCACCATCGACGAGGTCGAGTATGTGACCTATATGATGCAGATCGAAAAAGGCGTAGCCACCGAAGAACTCAACGTCATCCGCAATCACGTTGACCAGATGAAGGGTGGGCGGTTTGCAAGGCACTTTGCGCCCGCCCGCATGGTGCATATCGAAGCGATTGACATCAGCCGCGCCGGTGCGGGCAAACGCGGCACCTACGAGGAACTTTTGAAAAACAACATATGGCTACACAACCTCTCCGAGGGTACTTCGTTTGAGCAGGCTGTCAAAATACTCAAGTTCTGGGACGCGTGGGAGCGGACGCCCGCATCCATCCGCAAGCATCTGGAAACGGCGCGGCCGGAGGATGAAACCGTCAAATTCGACGATTACATAAAGATGAACTTCCGCGTATTCGGCGTCATGCCAAAGGACAAGACGGTGTTCCCCGCCGCCAAGGAAAAAGCGCGGGCGCTTGGCTATACCCCTTATGTCTTTGCGGAATTCTTCCGCTTGGAAGCGCGCGAAGCAGGGCTGGCCGTGGCCAACATGGCACAGACTATACAGGACATCGGCGAGCCGGTCAAACCGCCGTGCGCGCTCATTTCCGGCGGCGAGCTGTTGGTAACGGTGGGCGATGAAACCGGTGTGGGTGGCAGGAACCAGGAATACGTCCTGTCGGCGGCACTGCAAATCAAGGATCGAAACATCGTATTCGGCGCGGTGGACACCGACGGCACGGACGGCCCGGGCGGCCGTTTTTCGCCGGACGCACCCACTTGCCTGGGCGGCGGCATTACCGACGGTGAAACGCTGCGCGAAGCCAGGGATAAGGGCGTGGACATCCGCGAAGCGCTCAAACGCCATGCTACGAGCAAGGCGCTTTGGGATCTGGACAGCGGCATCCACATCGAGCACAACATCAGCGTAGGCGATTTGGGCATTGTACTCATCAAGGAATAAACCAACAAAGGAGAATCGTATTATGGGAATCCTCAACGTGTCCTCTCTCGCTTCCCACGGCAACATCCGCGGCAGGCAAGACGCTTTGGCCATACTGGAGGCCGGTTTGCAGGCGGCGGACCCCTACAACAACGCGTTCCGGCTCCTGCGGCTTGACGGCGATACACTCTATATCGGCCATCCCGACTTCGAGGCGAACGGCGATCCAAAGACCGGCGAAGAGGTCATAGATCTCAACAAAACCGGGCGCATTTACGTCGTGGGCGCGGGCAAGGGCGTACAGCGGGTGGCCAAAGCGATCGAGGACGTGCTGGGCGATCGGTTGACGGGCGGGCATGTGATTGGCAAGCATGGTGACGAAATCATACTACAGCGTATCGGCGTAACGCTTGGCGGGCATCCCACGCCGGACGAATGCTGTGCGCAAGGATGCCGGGAGATACTGAAACTGGCGCAGGATATCACCGAAGACGATCTGGTGTTCACCATCGCAGCCAACGGCATAAGCTCTCTGTTGACGTTGCCCGTAGAGGGGATCAGCGTGGATGAAGTCAAGCGCATGACCCATATGATGCAGATCGAAAAGGGCGTACCCACCTTCCACCTCAACGTCATACGTAACCATATCGACCAAATGAAGGGCGGCAAGATTTCACGGGCGTTCCAAAAAGCCAAACTGATACATATCGTGGCGGTGGATGTCAACCGGTATAGCCTGATCAATCCCCGGCACGACTACAACCACCTGATGACCACCAACCGCTGGCTGCACAACCTGCCCGAAGGGACCACCTTTGAAGAAGCAGTAGATATCCTGCATTACTACGATGCTTGGGATCTATGCGCCGAGTCTATCCAACGTTGCCTGACGAAAGCCGATCCGAAGAACGAGACCGTGAAATTCGACGAATTTAAAAACATGAACTTTCGCGTGTTCGGCGTCATGCCGGAGCATCTCCATTTCATGCCGGTGGCCAAAAAGAAAGCGGCGGAGCTTGGTTATAAACCGATCCAGCTGTGCACCATGTTGATGGCAGAATCCAAGGATGCCGCGCTGACAATTGGCGCCATTGCGCGCAGCGTCGAGGAGTTGGGCGAGCCGTTTAAGCCCCCCGTGGCACTGTTCACCACCGGCGAACTTTTGGTTACGGTGGATCAGCACAAGGGTGTTGGCGGAAGAAATCAGGAATACACCTTAACGGCGGCCACGAAGATTGCGGGCAGCAACAAGATCGTTTTTTGCGCGGTGGACACCGACGGCACGGACGGTCCGGGCGGACTGAATTTGCCCGATGCCCCTCTTTGCCTTGCGGGAGGCATCACGGACGGGTATACTGTGGAAGAAGCGCAGGAAAAGGGCGTGGACATACGCGCGGCGCTCAAAACCCATGCCACATCCGAAGCGCTTTGGAAACTCGATTGTGGCATCCATGCGGGTCAGAACATCAGCCTATGCGATTTCGGCATCGTGTTGGTGATGGCATAAAGAACGGGCGGGGCCCTGTCCCTGCCAAAAACAAAGGAGATAGCGTATATGTCAGCAAAAGCAATTAAAGCAGTCTGGGCTAGAGAGGTTTATTCGCGGCGCGGACATCCCGGCGTGGAAGCCATCGTTGTTACGGAAAGCGGATGTGAGGGGCGCGCTATCTGTACGTCCGGCATCTCGATCGGCACGCATGAGATCAAGTTTAATCTTGACGGCGGCACCAAGTGGAACGGCAAGGGCGTCATGGGCGCTGTTAAAAATATCAACGACGTGATCGGCCCAGCCATCATCGGCATGGATGCCACCAATCAGTTTGAAATAGACAACGCAATGCTAAATATCTGCGAGGATGCCAAGGTGACGTTGGGCGGCAACGCGGTAGCGGCGGTTTCGGCCGCGGCGCTCAAGGCCGGCGCCAAAGTTTTGGATATCCCGTTGTACCAGCACATCGGTGGTGCCAACGCGATGTATCTGCCCGTACCCGGCGCACCCGCCATGGCAGGCAACGAGCGTTACGGCGGCGGCGTGACCACGCCCGGTGCCAAGCCAACCTATTCGTTCATGTGCTTTGGCTTTGATAAATACTCCGACGCATCCTATGCATGCTGGGAGATCTATCAGAAATGGACGGAACTGATGATGTCAAAGTATTACTTCATCTATCCGGGCGCGACAAACTTTTTCGGCATGCCGCCGGGAGCGATCGAAAGCGACGAGCAGCTATGGGAGATGATGGCAGACACCATCCGCAAGGCGGGCTACGAGGGCAAGGCGGGATTCCAGTGCGACTGCGCATCCGATACCTACTATGACCGTGAGAAAAAACTATATCACGGATTGTTTGGCAAAAACGACAAGACCCGCGACGAAATGCTTGAATTGTACAAGTATGCCGTTAAAAACTATCCGTTCGTCATCCTTGAAGATCCTTTCTATGAGGACGATTACGAAAGCCATGCCATGTTGCGCGAAGCGATCGACATACAGATCGTGGGCGACGATTTGTTCACCACCATGCCTTCGCGCGTGGCGCACGGCATCCAGATGAAAGCCGCGAACACGGTGCTATTGAAAGTCAACCAGGTGGGAACCATCACCGAGTCGCTGGAGATGATTCAGCTCGCTTACAAGAACGGCTACGGCGTCATGCCGTGTGAGAGCCGCGGCGAAGGGGCATCCATCGCCGATTACTGCGTGGGCATCAACGCCGGTTCGGTGCGCGAGTGCGGCATAGGGGACATCGCCAACCGCTTCCTCGAGATCGAGATGGAGCTAGGTTCAAGGGCCAAGTTCATCGGCGCAAAAGGCCTCAAGGGCCGGCGTTTCGAAGCATAACATACAACGAAAAGGCCGTCATATGGCGGCCTTTTTTCTTGTCCAATATTCCAAAGGCAAGTGATGCCAAGTACGCAATGCCCCATTTAAAAGCGTTGATTGAAGGTTTAATACGTTCATGGTCAAAGGATGTCATGGTGTAAATTCATGGCGTGGTGGTCAACGTGAGTCAAATCGTACAGCCGCAGGAGTTGCTTTTGACAAAGAGATAGTTTATCTTATCAGGAACAAGGAGCAAGTTGCTAAAATGGAGGACACACTGCATCACCTGTTGGTTTTCGACAAACAAACGACTAAAACCATCGAATCATTTCCATAGTAAGAAGGCCGTCATTTAACGGCCTTCTATGTTTTGGCAAGTTCCTTTTAATCTCTATTTTTGCCCGTGCGCATACGGGCAGCCGACACAGCCGCTCGAACACCCACCGCTTCCCCGTGCTTTGTGGCGCTGTCTGATCATATATCCCACCGTCAGAGCGACAAGCCCCAACAGGATTCCACCAACGATCCAAGTAGCCATACAAACGCTTCCTTTCTTCTATGCCTTTAACTCGGCGGCTTCGGTACTGCGCGCGCGCATGCCGCCGTGTTCCGGCGCTTTGCGCAGTAGCAAGTACACAAACACACCCGCTACCAAAACCGCCGCAGCCGTAGCGATGCCAAAACCGTGACCGCCAAACAACATGCCGAACTGGTAGATGCACAGCGATGCCGCATATGCAAGCCCCGTCTGCCACGCGACGGCAAACCATGTCCACCTTGCGTTGCCCATTTCACGGTGAATCGCACCAATGGCCGCAAAGCACGGCGCGCATAACAGATTAAACACCAACAGCGAAAACGCTGCCAGTGGCGTAAACACAGCCTGCAGGTTGGCCCAGATTTCCACGCCGTTGTCCGCCACCGTCTCCAAACCATAAAGAATGCCCAAGGTGCTCACCAGATTTTCCTTGGCCACAAGACCGGTCATGGTAGCCACCGACGCTTCCCATTGTCCAAATCCCAGCGGCGAAAAGATCGGTGCAAAGATGTTTCCGATGGAAGATAGCATGGATTCGGACGTTTCCACCATGTGCATCGACCAGCTGAACGAGCTTAAAAACCATACCGCAACGCTGGAAACGAAGATGATGGTACCAGCCTTGACGACAAAGGATTTGGCACGCTCCCACATGTGGATGAGGACGCCCTTTGCCCTTGGCACGTGGTACGCCGGAAGTTCCATGACAAACGGTGCGGGGTCTCCCGCAAAACTGCGAAATTTCTTGAGGATAATGCCGGAACTGACAATGGCCGCGATGCCGATGAAGTACGATGTAGGTGCCACCCATGCAGCCCCGCCAAAAAGTGCGCCCGCGATGAGTGCGATGATTGGCAGTTTTGCGGCGCAGGGGATAAAGGTAGTGGTTATAATGGTCATCTTGCGGTCGCTCTCGTTCTCGATGGTACGCGACGCCATCACGCCGGGAATGCCGCATCCTGTGCCGATGAGTATCGGAATAAACGATTTGCCGGACAGGCCGAACCTTCGAAAGATCCGATCCATGATAAACGCGATACGCGCCATGTACCCACTGTCCTCCAAAATCGACAGCAACAGGAACAGAACCATCAACTGTGGCAAAAACCCCAGCACCGCTCCGACGCCGCCGATGATTCCGTCAAGAACCAGCGACATCAGCCATGGTGCGGTGCCGATTGACGCCAAAAAGCCTTCCACGGCCGGGGGGATGACGTCGCCGAACAATACGTCGTTGGTCCAATCCGTCGCCCATGCGCCTACGGTGGTGACCGAGATATAATACACCGCAAACATGACAAGACCAAAGATGGGCAGTGCCAAAAAGCGGTTGGTCACGATTTTATCTATCCTGTCCGACGCTGTCAGGTTTGTCTGCCGCTTGCGCTTTTTCGCGCACATATCCACCACACGGGCGACGTAGGCATAGCGTTCGTTGGTAATGATGCTCTCGCTATCGTCGTCCAGTTTTTCCTCGCATTCCCGGATGACAGCCTCAATTTTGTCCATAGCGTCCGAAGACAGTTTGATCGTTGCCATCGCTTTACCATCGCGTTCGAACAACTTGACGGCATAGAATCGCTGGCGCTTTGGGTCTACAGCTTCCCCCATCAAATCCTCGATGTGGGCGATGGCGTGTTCCACCGTGCCACCAAAGCTGTGCTTGGGTTGCGCCATCTGGCCGCTCTTTGCTAGCTCCAGCGCGGCTTGCGCCACCTCCTTGGAACCGATACCCTTTACCGCCGACGTTTCGATGACCCGGCAACCCAGCACGTCGCCCAATTTTTCAGTATCAATCACGTCCCCGTTCTTTTTGACAATATCGATCATATTCAGCGCCATCACCACCGGTATACCCAGCTCGGTCAGCTGTGTCGAAAGATACAGGTTCCGCTCGATGTTGGATCCGTCCACGATGTTTATCACGGCGTCCGGCCCATCTTCGATCAGATAATTGCGCGCCACAACTTCCTCGAGCGTATACGGGGACAACGAATATATGCCGGGAAGATCCTGTATGATCACATCCCTATGGCCTTTGAGCTTTCCTTCCTTTTTTTCAACGGTCACGCCAGGCCAATTGCCTACGTATTGGGTGCTGCCGGTCAGATCGTTGAACATGGTCGTTTTGCCGCTGTTGGGATTGCCCGCCAGCGCAATGCTGATTGCCATTGTTAACCCTCCTCCGATTTTAATGTTAGCTTATGCTAACTTCTGATGATACAAATATTGCGCTACGACGCTTTCAGCCGATCTCCACCATATCCGCATCCGCCTTACGCAGCGAAAGCTCGTAGTTTCGCACGTTGAGCTCTATGGGGTCGCCAAGCGGTGCCACCTTGCGTACAAGCACCGTTACGCCCTTTGTAATGCCCATGTCCATGATGCGTCGCTTGACCGCGCCGCTGCCGTGCAATTTAGTCACCGTGACGGTTTGCCCGGGTCTGACATCTTTGAGTGTTTTCATTGTTAATAACCTCCTACACCATTATTCTGCTTGCCATATTCTTATCAAGGGCAACGCGCGTGTTCTTGACGTCTAAAATCACGTTACCTCCGAATTCGCATACAACCTTTACGCGCTCGCCCACCACAAAACCAAGGTTGGCCAAGTGCCGGCGCGTCTGATCCTTACCGGTGATCTTTTTGATGTAGTTATGATCACCCTGCTTTGCCATCGTCAAAGGCATCATCGTCATCCCTTTCAATTGTTAGCATATGCTAACCAAGTGCCAGCGCTACAGTTAGCCATTGCTAACGCTTGCACATAGTGTACCACTCTCCCCCTGGTATGTCAATGGTATATTTGACTTTACTGTATTCGACCTTGTTTTTATAGGCTTCGCCATACCCGTACCGGCGCATTGACCATTGACATCCGGGTACGGATATGATTCAGTGTGGTAAAAAACCAAAAAAGCGCCGCCGCAAGCACGGTAACGCTTTGGATGCATAACAATGGTTTATTTGACGCTATTTCCGGTAGCTTCCAGCTGTGCTGTCCTTTAGCACCACGTCGTGTGCGCCGCCTTCCACGATGCTGGTAGAGGATACCAGTGTCAGCCGCGCCTTTTGTTGCAGTTCGGGAATGGTCAGTGCGCCGCAGTTGCACATGGTGGAACGCGTCTTGCTCAATGTTAGCCCGACGTTGTCCTTCAAACTGCCGGCATACGGCACATAGGAATCCACGCCCTCTTCAAACGAGAGCTGTTGTTGGGAATCGCCCATGTCGTAGCGCTGCCAGTTACGTGCACGGTTGCTGCCCTCGCCCCAGTACTCCTTCATATAGCTGCCGTTGATGACCACACGGTTGGTGGGGCTTTCATCAAAACGTGCGAAATAACGGCCTAACATAAGAAAATCGGCGCCCATCGCCAATGCCATCGTCACGTGATGGTCGTGTACGATGCCACCGTCCGAACATATCGGAACATAGATGCCCGTTTCCTCAAAGTACTCATTGCGCGCGCGGCAAACATCAATCAATGCGGTGGCCTGTCCCCTGCCGATGCCCTTCTGTTCCCGCGTTATACAGATCGATCCGCCGCCAATGCCGACTTTGACAAAATCCGCACCGGATTCCACCAGGAACCGAAATCCCTCGCCGTCCACCACATTGCCTGCACCGCACTTGACGTCATCACCGTACCTGTCACGGATGAATTTTAGCGTATTTCGCTGCCACTGGGAGAATCCTTCGGAGGAATCAATACACAATACATCCGCGCCAGCCTCTACAAGGGCGGGCACGCGCTTCTCATAGTCCCGCGTGTTAATGCCCGCGCCCACGATATAGCGCTTAGCCTCGTCCAACAACTCCAGCGGGTTGTTCTTATGCGAATCGTAGTCCTTGCGAAACACGAGGTACATCAAATTGCCGTGGTCGTCCACGATGGGCAGTGTGTTGAGCTTGTGATCCCATATGATATCGTTCGCTTCCCTAAGCGTCGTGTTCTTGGGCGCAAATACAAGATCACACAACGGCGTCATAAACTCCTTAACCTTCGTGTCCAGCGGCATGCGGCTGACCCGATAATCGCGGCTGGTGACAATGCCCAACAGCTTGCCCGTGGATGTTCCGGCCTGTGTCACGGGCACGGTGCTGTGCCCCGTCCTTTCCTTAAGCGCCAGAATATCCGAAAGCGTCATGTCGGGGCTGACGTTGCTGTCCGATACCACAAAACCCGCCTTGTACGCCTTGGCTCTTGACACCATCATCGCTTCGTTTTCCACGCTCTGTGACGCGTAGATAAACGAAATGCCGCCTTCCTTGGCCAACGCAACCGCCATATTGTCGTCGGATACCGACTGCATGATGGCGGAGGCCATAGGGATGTTCATGCAAAGCATGCTTTGCTCGTTGCGTTTGAATTTTATCACGGGGGTTCTAAGGTTCACATTGCTGGGCATGCAATCCTCCGCAGAATAGCTTGGTATCAACAGATATTCATTGAAGGTTCTTGACGGTTCATCAAAATAATACGCCATCTGTTTCTCTCCTTTTGTACACCCCAATGAAGGAAGGGTTCCGCGCCATATGTACGTATATCCCTTTGTTTGGTGACTATTGTAACCGCCGAAGCTAAAAAGTACAAGGGAATATTCGTTCCCTTGCCGGTCCGATGGTTCCGCGTTTTAGATTGTTCAAACGCTTTGCACCATATCGGGCATGCCGTCTGCCATAACCAAAGCCGCTCAGAGTCTATACGCCGAAAAGGGATTCCATCAACTCCTTGAGTTTCTGTGCGTCTTGGAGCATCTGTTTTTCATCCGGGCCTTCGATCATGATGCGGATCAAATGTTCGGTACCGCTGGGGCGAATCAACACACGCCCGTCTTCGCTGTACGCCTGCTCCAGCGCCTCTATCGCCTCAGAGACCTGCTCAAATTCCATGTAGGTCTGCTTGTATTGCGCCTTGACACTGGCGCATAAGAGCACCTGTGGCAATATGCGTATCCTGCGTCTTAGTACCGACAACGGTTCCGATGATTTCATCAACAGCTTGCACAGTGCAATGGCGGTCTGTATGCCATCGCCGGTTGTGGACAAATCAGGCAAAAGGATATGCCCGCTCTGTTCGCCGCCGAGATTGTAGCTTCCCTGCTGCATCGCTTCGTTGACATAACGGTCACCCACATCGGTTTTTACAAGCCGTATGCCTGCCTTCTTCAAAGAAAGCTCAAGGCCAAGATTGCTCATTTTGGTGACCACCACGGTATCATGATTGAGCGTACCATCCTCTTTCATAGCCAGCGCCAGCAGTCCGATGATCACGTCTCCATCCACAAGCTCGCCACACTCGTCACAGGCAATCAACCGGTCCGCATCACCGTCAAAGGCAAGGCCGATATGGGCGCCTGTTTCCTTGACAGTTCTTTGCATGGCCTCAGGGTGTGTCGAGCCACATTGGTCGTTGATGTTCAGGCCGTTGGGGTCATGGTGCAGCGCATGAACCGTGGCGCCCATGCGGCGAAACAACGCCGGCGCGATGTGCGAACTGGCGCCATTGGCGCAATCGAGCACAATCGTCAAACCGACAAGCATTTTTGGTGCCTGGCCGAACAGGAACTCCGCATACATACCGTCCGCCCCGTTTAGCTCCATACGCCGGCCCGTTTGGCTACTGCGCGGCGTATCCGCACGCTTCATCATCGCTTCGATCTCTTCTTCGCGTTCGTCGGACAGCTTCTCGCCGTTGCCGTCAAAAAACTTGATTCCGTTGTATTCCACCGGGTTGTGCGAAGCGGATATGACCACGCCCGCATCAAATTTCATCCTATCCACGAGATATGCAATGCCCGGCGTTGTCGTAACGCCCGCCGAAACGGCGGTAGCGCCTGTAGACAGGATGCCGGCGATCAGCGCGCATTCGAGCATATCGCCGGAAATACGCGTATCCTTTCCGATCAATATCCGTGGCTGTTCGCTGTCACGGCACAAAACCTGTGCGCCCGCGCGCCCCAAGGAAAAAGCAGTCTCCCCCGTCAATTCCACGTTGGCAATGCCGCGTACGCCATCTGTCCCAAACAACGATCCCATTCATTTCCCCTCCGATTTATAGTAAATATCCGTCAATGTGACGAGAGAAACGCCTTGATCTCGCTTGCTGCGATGGCGCCGTCCGCACAGGCGGTGATAACCTGCCGTAAATGCTTGTCGCGTACATCGCCTGCAGCATATACCATGGGCAGGCTGGTGCGCATGGTTTGCCCATCCGCTTTGATATAACCCTTTTCGTCCACATCCACCTGTTCTTTTACCAGTTCGCTCTGGGGCAGATAACCGATGGCAACAAAAACGCCGTCGCACGCTATGGTGGTTTCGTGCCCGTCCACCGTGCTTTTTACCGCAATGCCTTCCACCCGCTCGGTCCCCAGCACTTCGGTGACCACGCTGTCCAGCACCAGCTCGATATTGGGCGTGCCGTGCATCCGCTCTATCACGGTTTGCACGGCCCGAAAACCCTGTCGACGGTGAACCAGCGTAACCTTTTTACAGATCTGGCTCAGATACAATGCTTCCGTAACCGCGGCATCGCCTGCGCCTACGATGACCACTTCGCGACCGCGAAAGAAAAATCCGTCGCACGTTGCGCAATAGCTCACACCCAAACCCAAAAGCTCCGTTTCGCCTTTAACGTTGAGCATACGCGGCATGCCGCCCATACACAAAATCACACCGTGGGATTCGATGGTGCGGCTCTCGGTTGTTACAGATTTAACCTCACCCACCAGTGATACAGCGGATACCGCTTCATAGGCGATCTCCACGGATAGCTTTTGCGCTTGCTTGAGCATACGGTCCATCAGCTCGGCCCCGTTTATGCCATCCTCAAAACCCGGGAAGTTTTCGATCAAATGTGCCGTCGACGCCTGCCCGCCCGGCACCTTGTGCTCCAGCACGATTGTCTCGAGTCCGGCACGCGCCGCGTATATGGCAGCGGTCAGCCCCGCAGGACCAGCGCCCAGTACAACAACATCCATCATATGTCATTTCCTCCTTCACGTGTACGCCCGTTCATTTACTATTTAAAGGGTTTGTCGATCCGATCGTATACGATTCATTTTACACCATTCACAGATTTATTTCATCAACTCACATGGTTGACAACGCATTGTATGGATAGTTTCTCGAACATTTGTATACGGTATCCACTCAATCCTTTGCTCTTAATAATATAGTCTCGCCATATTACAACCGGTGAACAAGGTCTGCTTCTATGGTAAAACCAAGCCGGCAGCCCGTCAAGCCCAATTGGGTGTCCACGCTGAGATACGGGCGTAAATCGTACAAAAAAAGAGGGCATAGCCCTCTTGTTTTCGCCTTTTAGCGCTTGCTGAACTGGGGTGCACGCCGTGCGCCTTTCAGACCGTACTTCTTGCGCTCTACCATGCGTGGATCGCGCGTTAGATACCCGGCCTTTTTCAGCGGGCTACGCAGGTCCGCATCCACATGTAACAGCGCGCGCGCTACGCCGTGGCGAATCGCACCCGCCTGCCCGGTGGTGCCGCCGCCATACACGTTGACATGCACGTCGTATTTGCCTTCAAGTTCGGTTAATACCAGCGGTGCCTTGGCCTCCATCTTCAGCGTTTCCAGACCAAAGTACTCCTCCAGCGGGCGTTTGTTGACCGTGAACGCACCCTTTCCCGCAATCAATCGGACGCGTGCGACGCTTTTTTTACGTCGGCCGGTTCCAAGATATTGTGCTTTTGCTGCCATTATGTGCGTCCTCCTTACATTTCAAACGGTTCGGGTGTTTGCGCGCCATGGTTATGATCGGGTCCGGCATACACCTTGAGATTTCTGAACATGGCATGGCCGATGGAGTTCTTGGGCAACATGCCCTTTACCGCGCATTCAAATGCGAACGCGGGTTTTTTATTCATCAGCTCTCGATATGTGGTTTCTTTAAGCCCGCCCGGATATCCACTGTGGCGGCGAAAGGTCTTTTGATCCAGCTTTTTGCCGGTAAATACGACCTTGTCGATGTTGACCACGATAACGTGATCGCCCATCACCGCGTGCGGCGTAAAGTCGGGTTTGTGCTTTCCCCGAAGGACATGGGCAACACGGCTTGCCAGACGTCCGAAGATCTGTCCCTCGGCGTCCATAACATACCATTTGCCGGCGGTCTTGCCGCTTGGCATATAGGTTTTCATTGGATTTGAGTCCTCCCTGACTATGACACAAACGAATGAGCAGTTCCGTATGTGCAAATTATAACGTATTATGTTCCGTTTTGCTCCGGGGCAGGGACAAAATGGGACTTATATAGTTTATCCAAAGGCGAGGTGTGTGTCAAGTGTCATGATGCGAAATCTCAAAACGGTGTATCCATCATCATCTGCGTCCACTTTTTTTGGATCTCGCCGTCACTGTCATAGAACACATGCATGAGCATCAATCCCTGCGGCGGTGCGGTAACGCCGCCATGTTGCCGGTCGCCGCTTTGTATCATTTTCGCAAAGGCGTCTGTATCACACTTTCCCCGGCCAATGTCGATGAGCGTGCCCGCGATGATGCGCACCATGTTGTATAAAAACCCATCACCCAACACATCCATGATCAGCCATTGGCCAAGCAGCGCCAGTCGCGCTTCGTACAGCGTACGTACCGTGGTCTTCGTTGTTGTACCGGACGCGGCAAACGCAGCAAAATCGTGCGTACCCGCCAGAGATGGCAGTGCGCGGTTCATGCACGCAAAATCAAGCTTATAGGGCACATGCCAACTCATGCGCCCATACAATGCGCTGTCGTGCGGATGCATCAAAATGCGGTAGCGGTACCATTTCGCCCTAGCGTCATAGCGCGCATGGAAATCATCGCTTGCCCTGGCCGACCGCTTAATACGGATATCTTTGGGCAATTGGACGTTGAGCGCGTAGCACAGCCGCTCGGGCGGTATACTTGTCTTCGCCTCAAAATGGCAGGTCATACATCGTGCGTGTACCCCGGCATCGGTCCTCCCGGCGCCGTGTATGATAACATGCCCACCCAAAAGCTTACCAAGCGCATCCTCCAGTTTTTGCTGCACACTGGTGGCGTTTTTTTGCCGCTGCCAGCCGCAATAGTTTGTGCCGTCATACTCGACGTCCATGCGAACACGCATCACAGCCCACCAACCGTAGCGAGCACATAACACGAGGCCATCAGTAGCATGGCGGCATAATCGCGCCATGAGGATTTGAGCACTTTGAGTTTGGTGCGCCCTTCCCCGCCGTGGTAACACCGTGCTTCCATGGCAACCGCCAGTTCTTCCGCGCGCCGAAACGCGCTGATGAACAGCGGTACCAACAGCGGTACCAGGCTCATGGCGCGTTTGATGGGCCCGCCGGTGTCAAAATCCGCGCCGCGCGCCGCCTGCGCCATGCGTATGCGGGTGGCCTCTTCGGCCAACGTGGGTATGAACCGAAGTGCAATGGTCATCATCATGGCGAGTTCGTGCGCTGGAAATTTTACTTTTCTCAGCGGCCCGAGCAGCGCCTCAATACCGTCGGTGAGCTGCAGCGGCGACGTCGTCAACGTCAAAATGGACGTACCTGCCACCAGCATACTCAAACGCGTCGCCATGGTCACCGCCATCAGTAGGCCGTTTGCCGTGATGGAGATAATCCAGAACGAAATCAGCACCGCGCCGCCTTTGGTTAAAAACAGATTGAGTATAAACGTAAAGATGAGTATAAACATCAGCGGCTTAAGCCCACGCAGCACGGTGCGCACCGGCACCTTGGACAGTGCAACCGCTATCACCAGCAGCGCAAACAACAGTAAATAGCCCCATATCGTGTTCATTAAAAATGCAAGCACGATAAACAGCAGCGCCAGCATAATCTTATACCGTGGGTCCAGCGCGTGCATGACGCTGTTTGTGGGATAGTATTGGCCCAACGTCATGTCCCTAAACATGATCCCGCCTCCCCAAAAGCGCCGCTTGTATACACCGCGCCATGCCGCTCGGCGTCGCGTCAAATGCAACGGGCAAACCGCTTTCACGCAACCGGCGGTGCATCTGCGCCATCACGGGTATGCCAAGGCCGATGCTGTACAAATATTGTTCATCGGCAAATGTCTCCTGCGGCGTGCCTGTTTTAACCAGTTTACCCTCGTGCATAATCATAACGCGCTGTGCACACATCGCAATATCATCCATCGCATGGGATACCATCACGACCGCCATGCCGGTTTGGCTGTGCAGTGTTTTGATGCATTCAAGCAACATGCGGCGACCTTCGGGGTCCAACCCCGCCGCCGGCTCGTCCAATACAAGATATTGCGGCTGCATCGCCAAAACCCCCGCGATGGCCACCCGGCGTTTTTGGCCGCCGGAAAGTTCAAACGGGCTTCTTTGCGCGAACTCGTCGTAATCTATCTCCATCTGCGCCATGGCATAGCGCACCCGCTCATCCTGTTGTGCTTCGTCCAATCCCATATTCTTAGGGCCAAATGCAATGTCCTTTTGCACCGTCTCTTCAAACAGCTGGTATTCCGGATATTGAAACACCATACCCACCGTGGTGCGCACCTTCTTTTTCGGGTAGTCTCCACAAAGCGTGATACCGTCCACCGTCACCGTGCCGCGCTGCGCCTGGATCAATCCGTTGAGATGCTGGATCAATGTACTCTTCCCACTGCCCGTCTGGCCGATGATGCCCACAAATTCACCGTTTTGCACCTCAAAGCTAACGTCGGTAAGCGAATCGGCCTGTATAGGCGTATTGGGCGAATAGGTATGATATAGATTTTCTACGGCAATTGACATATCGCATTCACCGTCTCTTCCATGGTAAGTCCTGCGCCTGCGTCGATGCCCAGCTCCCCAAGCTCATGGCACAGCTGCATCAACGGCGGCAGTTCCATTCCCAGCGCGATCAACTCGGCCTTATTATAGGAAAACACCTCTTGCGGGCTGCCGTCTAGCACGATGTGTCCATCGTCAAGTACGACCATCCGCTTGGCACACAACGCTTCTTCCATGTTGTGCGTAATATGCAGGATTGTTATGCCACTTTGGTTCAATACGTCCATCACGGACAATACTGCTTCGCGGCCCACCGGATCCAGCATGGACGTGGATTCGTCAAAAATAATCAGCTGCGGCTGCATCGCTAAAACACCAGCGATGGCGACGCGTTGTTTCTGTCCGCCGGAAAGCTGGTGCGGTGCGCGGGTAGCATAATCGGACATGTCCACGGTGGCAAGCGAATCTGCCACCCTTTTAACCAATTCATCCGTGGGTACGCCAAGGTTTTCCGGGCCAAAGGCCACGTCCTCTTCCACCACAGAGGCTACGATCTGATTGTCGGGATTCTGAAACACCATACCGGCTTTGGAACGAATGCCAAGGGTAAGCTGATCGTCCGCCGTATCCATGGAAAAGGTCAATACGCGCCCCTCATGCGGCTTTAAAAGGGCATTTATATGTTGCGCCAGCGTACTTTTACCGCTGCCATTACGTCCGACTATGGCGACGTATTCCCCCACCATAACATGAAAGTCCAGCTCCTTTAGCGCCTCATAAGAACCATAAGCGTAACTGGCCTGCTCAATGCGAACCGCTTCCATCCGTCCCCCTCCTGTTATCGAAAAGGGAGCCCTGCGGCTCCCCTCAGGCTACCCACACTATAGACAGTCGCCAAGGGAGAACGATTCTCCCTTGAAAAACTCCCCATACCACGCATTGTTTGATCAACGCGGCGTAAAAATGTGTGCATAATCGCCAAAGCATGTATATCGTGCCTTATCCCGCCTTTTCCAAGGCCATACTCTCTCGCGTAGACGCAAAGAGGCCATGCGGCCCCGGTGCATCCTTCAAACGAGTTCTAATATTGCCATCGGTGCAGCATCGCCGCGCCGCGGTCCCATCTTTACAATGCGGGTGTAGCCGCCGCCCTGACCAACGTCTTGGGCGCGCGCCGCATAGTGCGGCCCGATCTCGCGAAACAGCTTTTCCACGACCGGATTTTTAATATCTCCGGTGCGTTCGCGGTATTCCGCTTTGGATTCCTTCGCCTGCTTTTCCATCGGCACGTTGTACAAATACGCCATGAGCCTGCGGCGTACGGCGAGTTTATCCGGCGCATCGTTCACAATGCTTTTGCCGTTCTTTTTTACAGAAACGGTGTTGTCGCACTCATGAATCGCCAGTGTAATGAGTTTCTCCGCTATGCTGCGCACTTCCTTGGCCCGTGCTTCGGTGGTCTGGATCTTTCCGTTCCAAATCAACGCCGTGGTCAGGTTGCGCAAAATGGCCTGCCTCTGGTCAGACGACCTGCCCAGTTTGCGGTATGCCATAATTCTTCCTCCTTATTCGTCGCTCGTACGCAGGTTCAGACCCAGCTCATCCAGTTTTTGCTGAACTTCTTCCAGGGATTTGCGGCCGAGGTTGCGCACTTTCATCATTTCGTCTTCGGTCATCTTGACCAGTTCGTCCACCGTACTGATGCCGGCGCGTTTGAGACAATTGTAACTTCGTACCGACAGATCCAGATCGTCAATGCTCTTTTCAAGCACGCCGTTGTGGGTTTCATCTTCCTTCTCCACCATGATCTCCACGCCGCTGACATGATCCGTTAGATCAATGAACAGTGAGAGGTGTTCGGTCATGATCTTGGCGGCCAGCGAGGCTGCCTCCTGCGGTGCGATGACGCCATTTGTCCAAATGTCCAGCGTCAGTTTATCAAAGTCCGTCACCTGCCCTACGCGGGTGTTCTCCACTGTGAAGTTGACCTTTTTGACGGGCGTAAATATCGAGTCCATCGGAATGATGCCGATGGGCATGCCCGGCTTCTTGTTCTTGTCGGCGTATACATAGCCACGCCCTTTTTCCATCACAACCTCAAGGTTTAACGACGCCTTGTCGTTAAGCGTGGCAATGTGCAAATCGGGATTTAATATTTCGATCTCGGGATCCAGCATGAAATCCGCAGCCGTTACCGTCTTGGGTCCTTCCACGCTGATGCGGATGGTTTTGGGTTGGTCTATATGCATGATGGCGGACAGGCCCTTGAGGCTCAACAGGATATCGGTAACATCCTCTTTTACGCCTTCGATGGTGCTGAACTCGTGCAACACACCCTCGATGCGCATGCTGGTCGCCGCCACACCGGGCAGCGATGACAACAGGATACGACGCAGCGCGTTGCCCAACGTAGTGCCAAATCCGCGCTCAAGCGGTTCAACAACCAGCTGACCATAGTCGCGTTCCTGAATCACGCATTCGATATTCGGCTTTTCAATTTCAATCATGCGCATTGCTCCTCCTCTTGTGAATGACCACTTTACAGCTTACCTGGAGTACAGCTCGACGATTTGATGTTCCTCGATGGTCAAATCGATATCGTCCCGCTGCGGCATAGCGATGACCGTGCCCTTGAGGTTTTCGTTGTCCAGTGTCAACCACTTGGGCAGGTTGCGGTTTCCCTCTTCGCGTAGCTCTTTGATGTGCTCAATGCCTTGCGAACGCTCTTTAACGGTAATCACATCACCAACGCTCACAAGGAACGAAGGTATGTCGACTTTTTTGCCGTTGACCAACATGTGGCCGTGATTGACCATCTGCCTGGACTGCGGTCTACTTTCGCCTAATCCTAAGCGGTACACCACGTTGTCAAGACGGCGTTCCAACAGAATCAAGAGGTTTTCGCCTGTTACGCCGCGCATGCGGCTCGCTTTATTAAAATACAGGCGAAACTGTCCTTCCATCACGCCGTACGCGCGACGTGCTTTCTGTTTCTCCCTAAGTTGGATGCCGTATTGGCTCTGCTTTCTGCGGCTGATGCCATGCTCGCCCGGCGGTTTGGCACGTTTAGTGACAGCGCACTTGGGACCATAGCACCGGTCTCCCTTTAAAAAGAGCTTTGCGCCCTCCCGACGACACTGCCGACAAACGGAATCTGTATATCTTGCCATTTGGGGTTTTTCCTCCTTGTTAAACGCGCCGACGCTTGGGCGGCCGGCATCCGTTATGCGGGATGGGGGTCACGTCCTTGATCATCGTCACTTCAAGCCCTGCGGCCTGCAGCGATCTGATCGCGGCCTCACGGCTGGCGCCGGGGCCTTTAACGTATACCTCCACCGTGTGCAGCCCGTGTTCCTTGGCCGCTTTGGCAGCGGTTTCCGCCGCTATCTGTGCCGCAAACGGCGTGGATTTTCTCGAGCCTCGGAAGCCCATCCCACCCGAGCTGGCCCACGATATCGCGTTGCCGCTCATGTCGGTGATGGTCACGATGGTATTGTTAAAGGAGGAGTGGATATGCACCTGTCCTCGTTCGATGTTTTTGCGTTCACGGCGCTTACGCGTGATGGGACGCCGTCTTTGCTTGGGTGCTGCCATGTACGATCTTCCTCCTTATTTCTTCCGCCTGCCCGCAACGTTCCGCTTGGGGCCCTTGCGCGTGCGTGCGTTCTGCTTGGTACTCTGTCCGCGGACGGGTAGCCCACGGCGATGGCGAATTCCGCGATAGCAGCTGATCTCCATCAATCTCTTGATGTTCAGCTGTACCTCACGCCGAAGATCACCTTCGACCTGCAGGTTTTTGTCGATATAGTCGCGGAGCAAACTCTCGTCCGCCACCGTGAGATCACGGACGCGGGTATCGGGGCTTACGCCGGTTTCTTTGAGAATCTTAGTGGCAGTGGACCGTCCGATGCCAAAGATATAGGTCAGACCAATCTCAATGCGTTTTTCTCTTGGCAAATCAATGCCTGATATGCGTGCCATTTGGTGCAACACACCTCCCGGTTAAATAAAAAATCTATGTTGTACGCACGGTTGAGGTTTTCCTCTTTCAGCCGCCCGCGCGCGGGTTTTCAGCCTTGCTTTTGCTTGTGCTTTGGGTTTGTACAAATGACCATGACCTTGCCTTTTCGGCGTATGATCTTGCATTTTTCGCACATCGGTTTGACCGAGGGACGCACTTTCATTAATTATATCCTCCTAATCAATATTACAAACATATGGATAGCGTAACTTTTTAGCCCTTGCCGCGCCATGTGATGCGCCCACGGCTCAGATCATAGGGGGAAAGCTCAAGCGTCACCCGGTCGCCGGGCAAAATGCGGATGTAGTGCATCCGAAGCTTGCCGGAGATATGGGCAAGTACCTTATGCCCGTTGGGGAGCTCCACTTCAAACATTGCGTTTGGAAACGCGTCTGTGACCTTTCCCTCTACCTCAATAACATCCTGTTTGGCCAAGTTAGCCCTCCTTCTTTGCATCGCCGGTCAGTTTTCCGTAACCCGCTTCTTCAAGTGCCTTGCGAATCTCCGCATCAAACACATGATGGCTGCACGACAGTTTGCGTGCAATACCGTCTAAGTGTTCACCCGTTTGCTTTGTATGCTTTATGCGCTTTTTTTTGGGCGCACTCTGCTTGCGGGCCGATCCGTTCACCAGCGTAACAAACTCGCCGTCAACAATTGAGTATACCATAAAATACTTGCCTTTGTCGCGTCCTGCACGGCTTACAACCACATCGCCGATTCGTAAGTCGGGCGTCATGAAATCGCCTCCGAAAGTTCCGTTAATATCCACGGACCGTCCTGTGTGATGGCCACGGTGTGCTCATAGTGTCCAGATAGGCTCTTGTCCGCCGTCACGATGGTCCAACCATCGTTGAGCATCACTACGCGGTGCGTTCCCATGTTGATCATCGGTTCAATGGCAATCACCATACCCGCCTTCAATACTTCCCCGGTATCCGGCCGTCCGTAGTTGTACACGACGGGATCCTCGTGCAATTCTCTGCCAATTCCATGCCCCGTCAGTGCTCGCACCGGCGCAAAGCCTTCCCTTGCAGCGCACTGCGCGATCGCATGTCCCATGTCTCCGAGCTTACAACCCGGCTTGGCATATGCAAGGCCCGTTTCAAAGCACGCTTTGGTATTCGCTATGAGTTTAAGCGCGTTGTCCGAACAGCTTCCAATGGCAAATGTGTCCGCAGTATCCGAATGAAAGCCTTTGTAGTACGCGCCGATGTCCACCGAAACGATATCTCCCTGTTGGATCACCCGGTCGCCCGGGATGCCGTGCACGACCTGTTCGTTGATACTGATACAGATGTGGCCGGGATAACCATTGTAATGGTAGAACGATGGCGTTGCACCAAGGTCCAGAATGGTTTTGTGTACGATATCGTCCAGTTCAGCCGTGGTCATACCCGCGCGTACGGTTTTCTTGGCCGTCTCACGCGCCTTTGCGGCAATCTGGCAGGCCTCGTACATGACGGAAAGTTCATCGGATGTTTTTATAGTGATCATTGAAACGCCTTTTGTATCAAAGCGCCGATCTCCTCGAACACCGTATCGATATCGCGTGCACCATTCACTGTATGCAAAACACCTTGTTTTCGATAAAACTCGATGAGTGGTTGCGTCTGGGTTTTGTATACGTCAAGCCGCTTTTGAATGGTCTCGGGTTTGTCGTCGGCACGCTGGATCAACGCTCCGCCGCAGGCAGAACACGTATCCCCTTTCATGTTGGATACATGATAGGTAGCACCACAGTATTTGCAGACCCGGCGCCCACTCAGTCTTTTTATGATTACATCATCCGGCACGTCGATGTTGATCACCATCTCAATGTCCGTCTTGTCGGCCAGCGCCTGCGCCTGTACAACGGTGCGCGGAAACCCGTCAAGCAGAAAACCCTTTTTGCAATCGGGTTTTGTCAGCCGTTGTGCCACGATACCGATAACGGTATCGTCCGGTACAAGCTTGCCCGCGTCCATAAAGCTTTTGGCCTCCATACCCAATTTTGTGCCCTGTTTAATCTCATTGCGCAGAATATCGCCGGTGGAGATGTGCGCAATGCCCTGCTTTTCGCTCACCCCAATCGCCTGCGTACCCTTGCCGGCGCCGGGCGGGCCGAGAAACACTAGATTCATTTCATCAGCCTCCTCACTTCAAAAAACCTTTATAGTGCCGCATCAGCATCTGGGATTCCAGATTCTTGCTGGTTTCAAGCGCAACCGATACCGTAATCAACAGACCCGTGGCCGTCAGCGTAAACCCGGTATAAAACAATCCAACCATCAGCGAAGGCACGGTGGCCAGCGCCGCTAAAAATAATCCGCCGAACATGGTCAGCCGTGATGAGATACGTGTGAGATATTCGGTGGTGGGCCGCCCTGGACGTATGCCCGGAATAAACCCGCCGTATTGCTGGATGTTTTTGGCCACTTCCATGGGATTGAAGGTGATCATGTTGTAGAAGAACCCCAGCGCTATGATCAATCCTGCGAATAGTACGGAATAGATAACCGTGCCCGTGCCCATCCATCTGGAATACCAGAGGGTAAACCCGCTGGTCGGCCAGAACTGTGCGATCATGGCGGGAACCTGCAGCAGCGTCATCGCAAAGATGATGGGCAAAACGCCCGCGCTGTTGAGCTTCATGGGGATGTGCGTACTCTGTCCGCCGTACATCTTGCGTCCCACCACGCGTTTGGCATACTGGATGGGAATACGGCGCTCGGTGCTATCGATCAAAACCACGCCGGTAAAAAGCGCAATGATGACCGCGACCAGCGGTAACAAAATCCAGAACGTGATATCGCCCGCCAGAACACTCTGAAACAAGCTCATGATGCTAACCGGGAAACGCGATACAATGCTGACCATGATGACCAGCGATACGCCGTTCCCAATGCCGTTCTCCGTGATCTTTTCCGCCATCCACATCACAATCATCGCACCCGCAACCAGTGAACATATCACCGTTACATAGGACAGGATGTTAGAATACAGCAACGTTTCCTTAAGCGCAAACACCATGCCGGTTCCCATTATGCTGGCCAACCCCACCGTGACATAACGCGTGATGCGCTGGATCTTGGCCCGACCTTCTTCGCCGCCCTCTTTGCTCAACCTTTCCAGATATGGTATGGCAAAGGTGAGCAGCTGCATCACGATGCTTGAGGTGATATACGGTGAGATGCCAATGGCAAAGATGGTAAACGATGCAAAGCTACCGCCCGTGATCATGTTCAGGAAGCCAAGGATGCTGTATTGATCCACCATCGCTGAAATCGCCGAGGCGTTCACGCCCGCAATGGGGATAAACGAAGCACCGACTCTGTAAAAAAACAGCATCATCAGTGTGAACAGTATCTTTTTGCGTATTTCCTCAATGCGCCAAGCATTCCTGAATGTTTCAAGCATTAGCCAATCACCTCAACAGAGCCGCCGGCGGCGCTGATCTTTTCCAACGCGCTTTTGGACACCTTGGCGGCCTTAACAGTTAGCTTTTTGGAAAGCGTACCGTCGCCCAAAACCTTGAGTCCATCTCCGATCTTTTTGATCTTGCCCAGTTCTTTGAGCGATTCAGCGGTGACGAGCGTTCCGTCCTCCAACGATTCCAGATCGCACACGTTAATTAGTGCATATTGCTTCGAAAATATGTTGGTAAACCCACGCTTGGGCAGCCGACGGGTCAGCGGCATCTGGCCGCCTTCAAATCCCGGGCGTACGCCGCCGCCGCTACGGGACCACTGGCCTTTATGTCCGCGCGTTGCGGTCTTGCCCGTACCGCTGCCGATACCGCGCCCCACCCGTTTGGGTGCCCTGCGCGAACCTTCGGCCGGGCCGATTTCATGCAACTTCATGGAAGTTCCTCCTTACGCCTTATCTTCCACATCTTCCACCTTGATCAGATGGCACACCTTTTGTGCCATGCCACGGATGGAATCGGTGTTGTCGTGGATTGCAGAGGAATTAATCTTCCGCAGTCCCAGGGATCTGACCGTATCCTTCATCACTTTGGTGGAACCGATCGTACTTTTCACGAGTGTTACTTTGATCTTGTTCATCGTAGCACCCCCTATCCCAAAATTTGCTCAACGGTCTTGCCGCGCATTTTGGCCACCTGTTCCGCAGAGCGTAGTTCTGACAAGCCCGCAATGGTCGCCCTGATGCAGTTAATCGGATTGTTTGATCCGTAACTCTTTGTCCATATGTCCTTGACGCCTGCCATCTCCAACACGGCACGAACCGGACCGCCCGCAATGACACCTGTGCCTTCGGGAGCGGGCAGGAGCAAAACGAGCCCCTTGCCAAAGCGCCCTTTGACCTCATGGGGAATAGTGCTTCCCTTGAGTGGTACTTCGATCAGTTTACGCTTGCCATCCTCCGTCGCTTTCCGGATGGCTTCGGGAATCTCCGTCGCCTTTCCGGTGCCCATGCCGACATGGCCGTTTTCGTCGCCCACAACAACCACCGCCGCAAAACGAAAGTTGCGGCCACCTTTGACAACCTTGGTGACCCGGTTGATGGTTACCAGCCTATCCTTGAGATCCAAGCTGCTTGTATCGATACGCACTTTGTTTTCCTCCGTCATTAAAAGTCCAGCCCGGCTTTGCGAGCACCCTCTGCCAACGCAGCCACGCGGCCTGTGTACAGATATCCACCGCGGTCAAAAACGACACGTCGTAGACCGGCAGCCAGTGCTTTCTCGCCAGCCTTTTGACCCACGATCCTGGCCGCATCCACCTTTTTCGCCGCCAAGCACTGCTCTTTGATATCCGGTTCAAGCGAGGATGCGAAAACGAGCGTATGCCCGCTTACATCATCGATGAGCTGCGCATAAATGTGGTTTGCGCTGCGGTAAACGTTCATTCTCGGCCGCTGTGCCGTACCGTGTATGTTTTTGCGCGTGCGCAGATGACGCGCTTTGCGCAATTTGTTCTTATCCGGTTTTTGAATCATGCCATACGCCCCCTTACTTGCCGGCCTTGCCGGCCTTGCGCCGGACAAATTCGCCTTCGTAGCGGATACCCTTGCCCTTGTACGGTTCGGGCGGACGGGTTCTCCTGATCTTCGCCGCCGTCTCACCGACTTGCTGCTTATGGATGCCGCGCACGACGATGCGGTTGGGCGCGGGCACCTCAAACTCTATGCCACCGGTCTGCTCCATCTCGACCGTATGGGAATAGCCTACGTTGAGCACCAATTTATTCCCTTGCTTCTGCGCACGGTAACCGACGCCATTAATCTCCAACGTCTTTGAATATCCGTCCGTAACGCCTTTGACCATATTGAAGATCAACGAGCGGGACAATCCGTGCAGCGCTCGGTGCATTGGAAGATCAGACGGACGTTCCACAAAAATGGTATCGTCCTCCACCTTGACCAAAATCGCGCTGTTTATCCGTTCGGTCAGCTCGCCATTGGGACCCTTAACGGTGACGGTGTTGTTATTATCCACCGTGACACTGACGCCGTTGGGCATGCTGATCGGTTTTTTGCCTATTCGAGACATTTCACACCTCCGTTTGCGTACCCCTACCAGATGTACGCAAGTACCTCTCCACCGATGTTTTTCGCACGGGCTTCCCTGTCCGTCATCACGCCCTGCGAGGTGGAGATGATGGCAACGCCAAGGCCTCCCAAAACCCGTGGGACCTCCGCCTTGCCTGCATACACGCGCAGGCCGGGTTTGCTGATGCGGCGCAACCCGCTAACGACGCCCTTTTCGTTGGCATCGTATTTCAGCCCTATCTTGATCAGCCCCTGGGGGCCGTTGTCAGCAACTTCAACGCTCTTGATATATCCTTCGTCGAGCAGAATTTTTGCGATGGATTTTTTCATATTGCTGGCAGGCACGTCAACAGCTTCGTGTTTGGCTACCAGCGCATTGCGTATGCGGGTGAGCATATCGGCAATCGGATCTGTAACAACCATATTCGGTTCTCCTTTCGTGGGCTACCAGCTTGCCTTGCGCACGCCGGGTATTTCGCCGCGGTAAGCCAGTTCCCGAAAACAGATGCGGCAGATGCCATATTTCCTGAGCACACTGTGCGGCCGGCCGCATATGCGGCAACGGGTATAGCCGCGCGTTGAGAACTTTGGGGTTCTTTGCTGCTTGATGATCATGCTCTTTTTCGCCAACGACTGTTTCCTCCTTATTGATTCTGCCGAAAAGGCATTCCCAAAAGCGCGATAAGCTCACGGGCTTCCTCATCGGTTTTGGCAGTTGTCACGAACACAATATCCATGCCGCGCACCTTATCGACCTTATCGTACTGGATCTCCGGGAACATGAGTTGTTCGCGCACGCCCAGCGCATAGTTCCCGCGCCCGTCGAACGACCTGTCGGATACGCCCCGAAAATCGCGTACACGGGGTAGCGCGATATTGAGCAGCTTATCCGCAAACTCGTACATGCGCTTGCCGCGCAACGTCACCTTCGCGCCAATGTTCATGCCCTGGCGCAATCGGAAGTTCGCAACCGATCGCTTGGCCTTGATCACAATCGGCTTTTGCCCGGCAATGGTGCCAAGGTCGTTTGCCGCAGCTTCCAACCCCTTTGGGTTGTCGCTCACGTTGCCTAAGCCCATATTCAGCACGATCTTATCAATCTTGGGCACCTCGTTGATGTTTTTGTACGCAAACCTTTTCATCAACGCGGGGACAATTTCATCCTGGTATTTTTGCCTCAGACGAGGCATATTCGTTTCGGCCATCATATTTCCTCCTTATGCCTCAACCGATCTCGGCCGCGCAGTGCTTGCACACGCGCACCTTCTTGCCGTTTGGCTGGATCTTGTAGGAGATGCGGGTCGCTTTTTTGCATTTATCACAATACAGCATGACCTTGGAGGCATCAATGGCCGCCTCGGAATGCAGGATGCCGCCCGGTTGTCCCTGTCCTTTCGGCTTGGTGTGGCGGGCCACAACGTTGACTTTCTCAACGATGACCTTGCCGTTCTTGGGCTGTGCGCTGAGCACCTTCCCAACCTTTCCCTTGTCCTTGCCCGAAATCACGACGACACTGTCGTCGCGCCGGACATGCATCTTGTTCATCATGCTTCCCTCCTACAACACTTCCGGGGCGAGAGAGACGATGCGCATGTAATCCTTCTCGCGCAGTTCTCTGGCTACCGGTCCGAAAATGCGTGTTCCGCGCGGTTGCTTTTGTTCGTTGATAATGACCGCAGCGTTATCGTCAAACCGTATGTAACTGCCGTCAGGCCGGTTGACGCCTTTGGCGGTGCGAACGATGACGGCGCGTACAACTTCCTTTTTCTTCACAACGCCACCTGGCGCCGCGCTTTTAACCGATGCTATGATCACATCGCCTATGTTGCCGCTCTTGCGTCGCGAACCGCCCAGCACCTTAATACACATGATTTCCTTGGCGCCTGTGTTGTCGGCAACTTTCAACCTGGTTTGTGGTTGAACCATGGCGTTGTCCTCCTTATCCTGCCCTCTACTTGGCCTTATCGAGTATTTTTATGACGCGCCACCGCTTATCCTTTGACAGCGGCCGTGTCTCCATCACCTGCACCTTATCCCCAATACCGCACATGTTCTGTTCATCGTGCGCTTTGAGTTTTGTGGTGCGTTTTTTTATTTTCTTGTACAGCGGGTGTTTGACCAGCGTCGATATGGCCACCACAACCGTCTTATCCATTTTGTCGGATACGACGACCCCGTTACGCGTTTTGCGATGTCCTCTTATGTCCGTCATTGTCGGCCTCCTACGCTTCTGCCTTAAGTTCACGCTCACGCAGAACGGTCTTCACGCGGGCGATATCGTGCTTGGTTTCCTTGATGATCATATGATTTGTCAACTGGCTTGTCGCAAGCTGAAAGCGCAGGTTAAACAGCTCGATCTTGAGCTCGTTAAGCCTCGTATTCAACTCGTTGGTTGACATCTCGTGGAATTTCTGGGCTTTCATTGCGCTTCACCACCCTCGATGTCTTCTCTTCGCACAAACTTACACTTGCACGGAAGCTTGTGCATCGCAAGGCGCATCGCTTCGCGTGCCTGCTCTTCACTCACGCCGCCAATCTCAAACAACACACGGCCGGGACGCACCACGGCGACCCAGTACTCCGGTGATCCCTTGCCGCTTCCCATACGGGTTTCGGCAGGCTTTTCGGTGACGGGCTTGTGCGGAAAGATCTTAATCCAGACCTGTCCGCCGCGCCTGATATAGCGCGTCATGGCGATACGCGCCGCTTCAATTTGATTGGAGGTGATCCAGCAGGGGTCCAACGCAATCAATCCGAATTGGCCGTAATCGACCTTGACACCGCGTGTCTCCGTGCCCTTCATGCGGCCTCGGAACACCCGTCTGCGCTTTACGCGTTTTGGCATTAACATCTACGCCCTGCCTCCTTCCCGTCTTTTGTCGCTGCGCACTTCGTTGTAGCGATGCATCCGGTTGCCCAGAATTTCGCCCTTATAGATCCATACTTTCACACCGATACGTCCGTATGTGGTGCGCGCTTCCGTGAACCCGTAATCGATGTCCGCGCGTATGGTCTGCAGCGGTATACTGCCCTCGTGATAGCTCTCTGTGCGCGCGATCTCCGCGCCGCCCAGTCTACCCGAGCAGGTAATCTTGATGCCCTTGGAGCCGCCCTTGATGGTGCGACCAATGGTCTGCTTCATGGCCCGACGGAATGATATGCGCCGCTCAAGTTGCGAGGCCACTGCTTCCGCGACCAACTGCGCGTCTAAATCGGGGCGCTTTACCTCGATGATGTTGACGTTGCATGGCTTGCCCACCAGTTTTTGAAGATCCGCCTTGATCGCTTCCACGCCGGTACCGCCACGGCCAATTACGATGCCGGGTTTTGCGGTATGGATGTTGATGGTGATCTTGTTGGCAGCCCTCTCGATCTCTATGCGGGACACGCCTGCCGGGAACAGCTTCTTCTTGAGAAACTGCCGGATTTTGTAATCCTCGATCAAGAAATCGGCAAAAGCCTTTTTGGATGCAAACCAACGCGTATCCCAATCCTTGATGACGCCGACTCTAAAACCGTGCGGATGAATTTTCTGACCCATGTAGTTCCTCCTATTTGACCTGATCCAGTATCACGGTGATATGGCTTGTGCGCTTGAGTATCTGCGTAGCACGGCCCTGTGCGCGCGGCCGAAACCGCTTCAATGTGGGACCGCCATCGGCGAATATCTCCGCAACATAGAGTTGATCACGGTTCAGATCCATGTTGTTTTCGGCATTTGCAGCAGCGGATTGTAGAAGCTTGCCCACCACTTCCCCTGCGCCCTTGGGGGACAGCATCAGGATGCCTTGCGCCTCTTCAACGCTCTTACCCCGTATCTGGTCGATGACAGGACGCACCTTGCGCGGGCTAATGCGCGCATAGCGCAACACCGCGCGTGGGCGGGTATCGCTATTTTCCCGGCGGACCCTTGCTTTTTCTCTCTGACGTGTAGCCATGGTTTACCTCCTGCTATCGGATGGACGAAGACCTTTCGCTGCTCGAATGGCCGCGGAAAGTCCGTGTGGGTGCAAATTCGCCCAGCTTGTGGCCGACCATATCCTCGATGATGTACACCGGCACGTGTTTTCTCCCGTCGTGCACGGCAATGGTATGGCCCACCATATCGGGAAATATCGTGGAGGAACGGGCCCAGGTACGAAGAACCTTCTTCTCGTTCTTTTGGTTCATCCCCTGCACGCGGGCCAACAGCCTCTGCGATACGTAAGGTCCTTTTTTAATCGAACGGGACATTTGTCAGCCTCCTTTATTTTCTGTTCCTGCTTCGAACAATGTACTTGTTCGATCTGGCTTTCTTGCTACGTGTTTTATGACCGAGCGCCGGTTTGCCCCACGGCGTCATCGGGCCGGCATGTCCGATGGGCGACTTGCCTTCACCACCGCCGTGCGGATGGTCGTTTGGATTCATGACCGAGCCGCGTACGGTCGGGCGGAATCCGCGGTATCTATTGCGGCCTGCCTTGCCCAAATTCACATTTTCATTGGTCTCGTTGCTGACCTGACCTATGGTAGCCCTAGCATCCATGGGTACCATGCGCACTTCGCCGGAGGGCAGACGCACCTGGGCGTATGCGCCTTCCTTGGCCATCAACTGCGCGCTGGTGCCGGCACCGCGGCACATCTGGGCACCTTTGCCGGGGATCATCTCTATGTTGTGAATCACCGTGCCCAACGGGATGTTGCGGATGGGCAGGCAATTGCCTGCGATGATATCGGCCTGCGGGCCTGAAACCACCGTCTGTCCCACACACAGGCCGATGGGCGCCAAGATATAGCGTTTCTCGCCGTCGGCGTAGTGCAGCAATGCAATAAACGCCGTGCGGTTGGGATCGTATTCCAAAGTCGCAACCTTGGCGGGAATCCCGTCCTTATTGCGCTTATAATCAATGATGCGATATCTGCGCTTGTTGCCGCCGCCTCTGTGGCGTACAGTTATGCGTCCCTTGGCGTTGCGGCCGCCGGTGTTTTTCATATCCTCGAGCAGTGAGCGCTCTGGTGCGGTATTGGTCAAACCGCTGTAATCCGTAACCGTCATGGAACGGCGGGCGGGCGACGTCGGTTTGTATTTTTTAATAGCCATGATAAATCCGTATCCTCCCGTACCTGATCCGCTTACTGCGCCATGCCTTCGAAGAACTCGATGGCCTTGGAATCGCTATTAAGCGTAACATATGCTTTTTTTACGGACGGCCTGCGCCCGCTGTGAGTTCCCTGCCGCTTGATCTTGCCAAGCTGGCGCAGGACGTTGACCTTTTTTACCTGCACGCCGAACACCTCTTCCACCGCCTGCTTGATCTGCGTGCGTGTGGCGCTGGGATGTACGATGAACACGTATTTCTTGTCCGATAGATCCTGGTAGGACTTCTCCGTCAGAACCGGACGGATAATGATATCGTGCGCTCTCATTGTGCATACACCTCCGCGATCATCTCCGCGGCCTTTTGCGTCAAAATGACCTTGTCGCAATTCATCAGGTCAAAGACGTTGAGCGTGCCGGAAACGATGGTTTTGACGTTGGGCAGATTGCGCGCAGACAGCTCTACGTTCTCGTTCGGCTCGTCCAGCACCACCAGCGTCTTTCTATCGGCCTTGAGTGCCGACAGCGTCTGCTTCATATCCTTGGTTTTGGGAACCTTCAATTCCATCTTATCCAAAACCATCAGTTCGCCGTCCATCAGCTTGGCCGAAAGTGCGCTTTTAATGGCAAGCCGACGCAGTTTGCGGTTGACGCTCTGGCGATAATCGCGCGGTTTGGGCGCAAACACCACACCGCCCTTGCGCCACTGCGGCGCGCGAATGGAACCCTGACGGGCACGGCCCGTGCCCTTTTGGCGCCATGGTTTGGCACCGCCACCCGCCACTTCGGCGCGGGTCAGTGCACTCTGCGTTCCCTGCCGTCTGTTGGCAAGTTGTGCCCGAACGACGGTATGGATGGCAACGGTGTTGGGCTCTATACCGAACACGGCATCGGGCAGTTCCAGTTTCTTCCTGGTCTTGTTGCCGTGCATATTGTATACATCAACCTTAGGCATTGGGTAATCCTCCCTCTATTCGGCTTGGTGCTTCACGGCGTCGCGCACACATACCAGCGCGCCGTTGGCACCGGGCACCGAACCTTTGACCAACATAAGGTTCTTGTCGGCATCCACAGAAAACACCGTAAGATTCTGCACCGTCACCTTTTTAGCACCCATATGTCCGGGTAATTTTTTACTCTTGAGCACACGGCTTGGATCGCTGGCTCCGCTCATGCTGCCCGGCGCCCTGTGAAAGTGCGAGCCGTGCGTCATGCGTCCGCGGGACTGGTTGTGACGTTTGATAACGCCCTGAAAACCCTTGCCCTTGCCGATGGCGGTCACGTCGATCCTATCGCCTTCGCTGAAGACGTCGACATTGATCACCTGTCCGGCCTCGTAATTTTGCGCATCGTCCAACTTGAACTCACGCGTATAACGGCTAACGGGAACGCCCTTTTCACCTGCGCTTTGAAAGTGGCCCGTGGCCGGTTTGTTCACCAGCTTTTCACGAATCTCGCCAAAGCCCAGTTGCAATGCGCTGTACCCGTCTTTTTCAACGGTCTTTTTCTGCACGATGTGGCATGGGCCGGCCAACAGCACCGTCACCGGCAACACCGTACCGTCCTTTGCATATACCTGGGTCATACCCAGTTTCTTTGTCATAATGGCTTTTTTCATTCTCGTCACCTCCGCCGTATCAGAGCTTGATCTCAATGTCCACGCCGGCAGGCAAATCGAGCCTCATCAGCGAATCGACCGTTTTGGAAGTCGGATCCAGAATATCGATCATGCGTTTGTGCGTTTTGATCTCGAACTGCTCACGCGAATCCTTGTATTTGTGCGTCGCTCGCAGCACCGTAATGATCTCCTTGTCGGTGGGCAGCGGAATGGGGCCGGAAATCTTGGCGCCCGAACGCCTGGCAGTGTCCACGATCCTCTCGGCGCTCTGATCGATCAGGTTGTGATCGTACGCCTTGAGCTTAATGCGAATCTTTTGGCTCGGCATGATAGTCCTCCTTGTAGTCGGTGCCATGTACACGTTGCCACGTGTGCCCTTTTTTCTTTTTGGGCGGCATGACATCCGCCGTCCGATTTTCGGACCTGGTCCACGGAAATACCCCGTCCATGCCGTGGACAGCAACCTTCCGCTTCAACCCATTTTACCTCTGTGCAAACACGAAGGCTTGCTCATTATACCCATCCCCTGCATCAATTGCAAGAACTATTTTACGAATTTGCCCGTCCTTTTGCACAAATCAGGAGAGCGGGTATCCCGCCCTCCCGACATTGTTGCTCTATTTCGTAACGCCGATCACAACGCCCGCGCCTACCGTGCGGCCACCTTCACGAATCGCGAAGTTCAATCCTTCTTCGATCGCAATGGGGGTGATCAGTTCGATGTCCATGTTGATGTGGTCCCCGGGCATTACCATCTCCACGCCTTCCGGCAGCTTGATCACGCCGGTCACGTCCGTCGTACGGAAGTAGAACTGCGGCCGGTATCCGTTGAAAAACGGCGTGTGCCTTCCGCCCTCTTCCTTCTTCAATACATATACCTGACTGGCGAACTTCGTGTGCGGATGGATGCTGCCCGGCTTGGCCAGAACCTGCCCACGCTCGATGTCCGTGCGCTGCACGCCGCGCAACAGCACGCCGATGTTGTCGCCCGCGATCGCCTGATCCAACAACTTGCGGAACATCTCCACGCCCGTTACAACTACGTTGCGCCGCTCCTCGGTCAATCCTACGATCTCCACCGTATCCTGTACCTTCACAGTCCCGCGATCCACGCGGCCCGTCGCCACCGTTCCGCGGCCCGTGATGGAGAACACATCCTCCACCGGCATCAGGAACGGCTTGTCGCTCTCTCGCACCGGCGTCGGAATGTAGCTGTCCACCGCATCCATCAGCTCGAAGATCGACTTGCACCACGGATCCGTGGCCACGTCCGCGTCGCCCTGCGCCGCTTCCAGTGCCTTGAGTGCCGATCCTTTGATGATGGGTATATCGTCGCCCGGGAACTCGTAGCTCGTGAGCAGATCCCTGATCTCCATCTCCACCAGCTCCAAAAGTTCCTCGTCGTCCACCATATCCACCTTGTTCATGTATACCACGATGTACGGTACGCCAACCTGTCGCGCCAGCAGGATGTGCTCGCGCGTTTGCGGCATCGGTCCGTCCGCCGCCGATACCACCAGGATCGCCCCGTCCATCTGCGCTGCGCCCGTGATCATGTTCTTCACGTAATCCGCGTGTCCCGGGCAGTCAACGTGCGCGTAGTGCCGCGCTGCCGTCTCATACTCCACATGCGCCGTATTGATTGTGATGCCACGCGCTTTCTCCTCCGGCGCTTTATCGATCTCGTCGTACTTGGTCGCTGTCGCGTTGCCCGACTTTGAAAGCACCATCGTAATCGCCGCCGTCAGCGTCGTCTTGCCGTGATCCACGTGCCCGATCGTCCCCACGTTTACATGCGGCTTGTTGCGCTCAAATTTTGCCTTTGCCATCTTAAACTCTCCTTATAATTAATGTTTAGCTTTGGATGATGCGTTCGCGTACGGATTTTGGCGCTTCTTCGTAGCGTGAGAACTGCATGGTAAACACGCCACGTCCTTGCGTAATGCTCCGAAGCTCGGTCGCATAGCCAAACATTTCGGACAATGGCACCATGGAGCGTATCACCTGTGTACCCCCACGCATTTCCATGCCCTCTATACGCCCGCGCCGCGCGCTCAGGTTGCCCATCACATCTCCCATGTACTCCTCCGGGATTACGATTTCGTTTTTCATGATAGGCTCGAGCAATACCGGAGCGCCCCTTCTCATGCCCTCCTTGAAAGCCATCGATCCCGCAATTTTAAACGCCATATCAGACGAGTCCACCTCGTGCGAACTGCCGTCTACCAGCGTGGCCCGAAAGTCCAGAACCTCGTAGCCACCCAACACACCGCTCTTGCAGGCTTCGCGTATGCCCGCATCAACCGCGTTGACGAATTCGCGTGGCACGCTACCACCCACCGTCTTGTTGACAAACTCGTATCCGGATCCCGGTTCTGTCGGCTCGAATTCCACCACGCAATGGCCATATTGTCCATGGCCGCCGGACTGGCGGATATAGCGTCCTTCCGCCTTGACGCTTTTGGTAAAAGCTTCGCGATACGCCACCTGCGGGTTGCCCACGTTGGCTTCCACCTTGAATTCTCTGAGCAAGCGGTCCACGATAATGTCCAAGTGCAACTCGCCCATGCCCGCGATAATGGTCTGTCCCGTTTCATTGTCGGTATACGCCCGAAATGTCGGATCCTCCTCCGCCAATTTGGATAACGCAATCGACATCTTCTCCTGCCCCGCCTTGGTCTTAGGCTCGATGGCCACACGTATAACAGGCTCAGGGAAGACCATGGATTCAAGTTGTATCTGGTTGTTCTCCGCACACAGCGTATCGCCGGTGGATGTGTTCCGCATGCCCACCACCGCCGCGATATCGCCGGAATATATCTGGTCTATATCCTCCCTGTGGTTGGCGTGCATCTGCAGAATGCGTCCGATCCTTTCGCGCTTGCCGCGGCTGGAATTATACACATAGCTACCGCTATTGGCCGTACCGGAATACACGCGGATGTATGCGAGTTTTCCGACAAACGGATCGGTTACGATCTTGAAGGCCAGCGCGGCAAACGGGCCTTCGTCCGATGCCTCCCGTTCAATTTCGTCACCCGTTCCGGGCTTGGTGCCCACAGCGGCAGGGATATCCAAAGGCGACGGCATATAATCCACGATGGCATCCAAAAGTTTTCGTACGCCTTTGTTCTTATAGCTCGAACCGCAAACCACCGGCACCATGGCACCCGCAATGGTGGCCTTTCGTATGGCAGCGGCGATCTCATCCTCTGTGATCTCTTCACCCATCAGATACTTCTCAGTCAATGCGTCATCGGTTTCTGCCACCGATTCGATCAACTGATTGTGATATTGCCGGGCCTGCTCCGCCATTTCTTCCGGTATGGCACAAATGACGGGGTTACCCTCTTGATCATATGTCGTGGCCTCCATGCGAACCAAATCGACCACGCCAATGAAATCATTTTCAGTGCCGATGGGCAGTTGTATGGGAAGAGCGTTGGCTTTGAGCCTGTCCTTCATCATTTGAACGACATTGAAGAAATCCGCGCCCATGATGTCCATCTTATTGACGTATGCCATGCGTGGCACCCCATAGCACTCGGCCTGGCGCCACACTGTTTCGCTTTGCGGTTCCACACCACCCTTGGCACAGAACACCGCTATCGTGCCGTCCAAAACCCGAAGCGAACGCTCGACCTCCACCGTGAAGTCCACATGCCCGGGCGTATCGATGATGTTGATGCGCTTATCACGCCAAAAACAGGTGGTAGCAGCGGACTGTATGGTGATGCCCCTCTCCTGTTCCTGCTCCATAAAATCCATGGTTGCGCCACCCTCGTGCACCTCGCCGATCTTGTGGATCTTGCCGGTGTAGTAGAGGATGCGTTCCGTGGTTGTAGTCTTGCCGGCATCGATGTGTGCCATTATGCCGATGTTACGCGTATTTTCAAGGGAATACTGTCTAGGCATGTGTTCCCCTCCTTTCAGATATAGGCAAGCGTACAACGCCCACCTCCCCATGGATGGAAAGATGGACGCTTGCCTGAAAATCATTGCCGGTACTTACCAGCGGTAATGGGCGAATGCTCTGTTCGCCTCTGCCATCCTGTGGATATCCTCACGTCGTTTGACTGTGGTACCCACGTTGTTGGCTGCGTCTAATATCTCGTTTCCCAACCGTTCGCGCATGGTTTTTTCGCTGCGGCTCCGAGAGTAATTGACCAGCCATCGAATGGCCAGCGTCTGGCGGCGTTCGGGACGAATCTCAATGGGAACCTGATAGGTGGCCCCGCCTACGCGCCTCGCTTTGACTTCAAGCTGCGGTTTGATGTTTTCCATGCACTGGTCGAACACCTCCATGGCAGATCGACCGGATTTTTGTTCAAGCAGTGCAAACGCATCGTATACGCACCGTTGCGCGACACCGCGCTTTCCATCGAGCATGACCTGATTGATCAGCTTGGTGACCACAACGTTATGATAGATCGGATCCGCAAGCACCTCTCGCTTGGGAATGTTTCCGCGTCTTGGCATCGTAAATCCCCCTTAACTCTTCTTCGGACGTTTTGCGCCGTACAGCGAACGCGATTGCCGTCTGTCAGCAACGCCTGCTGTGTCCAACGCCCCGCGAATGATATGATATCTGACACCGGGTAAATCCTTCACGCGTCCGCCTCTGATCAAGACGGCGCTATGCTCTTGTAGGTTGTGTCCGATGCCGGGTATATAGCAGGTGCCCTCCATACCGTTTGTCAGCCTCACACGCGCGATTTTACGCAACGCGGAATTCGGTTTTTTGGGGGTCATGGTACGCACGGCCGTGCACACGCCACGCCTTTGCGGACATTCCTGTAGGATGGGCGCGGTGGATTTGTACTCCACTTTCTTACGTCCCTTGCGAACCAATTGATTGATTGTAGGCATTCAGTTTCCTCCTTCCCCTTTGGGGCAAATAATCCCTTTGCAACCCAAAAGGGATTCTACGCATTTTCAACGGTACCCACAACGGCGGCACCGACGTTGATACCGCACTGTTTTCCCAACTCTTTCCTTGTCGGCACAAACCGGTACGGTACCTGTGCGCTGTCAAAAGCGGACAGCAATTTTTCCTTGAGGTGGCCGTCGGCATCCATGGCAATCTGCGCACAGACCAACGTTCCCGCCTCCAGCGCGCGTATCACCTGCCTGTAGCCGATGATGCGCATGGTTTTATCTTCTTGCATTTGTTTCTCCAGAATGTTCAGTGTCTAGGTGATAACGACACCGGATTATTTTAGCAAAATGACAGGCCGCTGTCAACGCCCAACATCGCATTTACGCAATATTTCCTTTTTTTCACCAATATGCGCCATCTGAGGCGTTATGTTTCGCGCGTATGCTCCGTGTGTCTGCGCTTTATCTCGTCCTTATACGCCTTATGCTGCGATGCGTCCGTTTTGAGTTCGTCCACCACCGACATGGGTGGATCGCGGTGAAGCGTGGGCATGACCATACCGCTGCGCCTCACGTACCAGCCCTTTTGCTTGAAGCCACGTAGCGCCGGCAAATCCAGTACTTGGACACAGGTGCGCTTTGATATGGCCAACACCAGCGCTCGCATCGACAGGAAGTACAATCCGGTACCGGCCACGCAACAGCCCAGAAACATGAACATCGTCGCAATGCTGCTTTGCATCTCGTACGTCGCGTTTATTGCATACACTGCGGCGCCGATGGTCACCACGATGACAGCAATGATCAGGTTATTGAACCGCCTGACCTTTTTGATATTCTTCATGCAGTCTTCGCAAGCGGGCACCTCAACGTCAATCTCGCCACCGTTGATACGGCCTCCGGAGCCCGCTACATCGCGCTTGACGTCCAGCGCCTTGTTGGTAATCTTCGCATAGGCCTTTGTGGTGGCGGGGTTCTTCTGCCCGCGGCAAAGCGCGCATGTAGCCTCATCGTCGGTGATGGCGATGGGATAGCATTCAAGTAAATCCTCGCCGATATAGTAGTCGATCGCCACCTGCATGCGTTGCTCGTCCGTCGCTTTTTTGTATTCGCATGCAGCACATCGCGTGACGTCGCCCTTGATATACTTGCAGACGACAGAACCGCGCAACGAGCATCCGTGATCCTCCAGTTCGCGTATCAGAGCCATGGATGCATCCTCCTTGTCTTTGAAATGGTTTCCGTAAATGGGCCTTTAGTCACAGTATGCCTATGCCTGGAGATCCTCAAACCGAATATCCAATAAATCATCGTCAAATTCGATGGTATCCATCAAATCGTCCTGCAACGCCTCGGTGATGTTCTGGATATCCATGGCGTAATCGCGTGTGTTTTCCTTTTTCACCTCGATGTTACGGTACCGCCGCAAGCCCGTGCCGGCGGGAATCAGCTTTCCGATGATCACGTTTTCCTTCAAGCCCAACAGCGGATCGGTCTTGCCTTTGATGGCCGCTTCGGTCAGCACACGCGTCGTCTCCTGGAAGGATGCGGCGGACAGGAAGGATTCCGTCGCCAGCGATGCTTTGGTGATACCCATCAGCACGTACTTTGCGCTGGCTGTTTCGCCACCTTCGAGCATGATTCGTTCATTCTCTTCCTCAAAGCGGAACACGTCCACCAGTTCGCCAGGCAGCAGGTTGGTGTCTCCTGCAGTCTCCACGCGAACCTTGCGAAGCATCTGGCGCACAATAACCTCGATGTGCTTGTCGTTGATGCCCACGCCCTGCATCTGATACACCGATTGCACCTCGCGCACCAGATATTGCTGAACGCCGCGTATGCCCTTGATCTTCAATATATCGTGGGGATTGATCGGGCCCTCGGTCAACTCGCTGCCTGCCTCGAGCATATCACCGTTTTTAACCTTAAGCCTTGAGGTGAACGGAATCATGTACGACTCGCATTCGCCCTCTTCGTTCTGTACGGTAACTTCGCGGCGTTTTTTATTGCTGTCGGCAATGGATACCGTTCCCGATATCTCGGTTATAACCGCCTGTCCCTTGGGCTTGCGCGCTTCAAACAATTCTTCTACGCGGGGCAAACCTTGCGTTATATCCTCGGCGCTTGCAACGCCACCGGTGTGAAACGTACGCATGGTTAGCTGCGTGCCAGGTTCGCCGATGGATTGTGCCGCAATGATGCCCACCGTTTCACCGATGTTCACCAGTTGTCCGTTGGCCATGTTGGATCCGTAACACTTGCTGCATACGCCGTGCCGCGCACGACACGTCATGATCGATCTCACCTGCACGTTCTTGATGCCCGCTTCCACGATGCTCTTTGCATCATTCGTACTCACCATGGTGTTCGCCTTGACAATGACCTCTCCGGTCACGGGGTGAACAATGTCTTCCACCGCCACCCGTCCGGACAGCCGGTCGCTCAGATTTTCGATAATCTCGTCGCCGTTTTTCAAGTCGTTCATCGTGATGCCCTTGATCTGCTCGCCCAGCGCGGTAAAGCAATCCTCTTCTCTTACGATGACCTCCTGCGATACATCCACAAGACGCCTTGTCAGATAGCCTGAGTCCGCCGTTCGAAGCGCGGTATCCGCCAGACCCTTTCTGGCCCCGTGGCTGGAGATAAAGAACTCGAGCACCGTCAATCCTTCCCTGAAGTTCGCCCGTATGGGCAGCTCGATGATATTGCCGCTGGGATCCGCCATCAATCCGCGCATACCCGCCAACTGTCTGATCTGGTTGGTGGATCCACGCGCACCGGACGTCGCCATCATATAGATGGGATTGAAATCATCCAGTCCCTCCATCAGCGCGTCCGTCACCTTCTTCGTGGTCTTATCCCACACGTCGATGACCTGTGCACGCCGTTCGCCAGCGCTTAACAGGCCGCGGGCGTACATGCCCTCCACCACCAAGACCTTTGAGTCCGCCTCGGCCAACAGTTCCTTCTTCTGGGGCGGTATCGTCATGTCGTATACGCTGACCGTAACCGCCGCCTTGGTCGAGTAGTAGAAGCCCATGCGCTTGATCTCGTCAAGCACCGTGCTGGTCGTGGTTGCACCGTGCACGCGGAAACAGTCGTCCACAAGCCGCGTCAATCCATTTTTGTCCACCGTCTCATCCACTTCAAGATCCAACACCGTTTCCCGCTTTGTCCTGTCCACGCGGCCAAGATCCTGTGGGATTCCTTGGTTGAATATGATGCGGCCAACGGTGGTATCCAATAGCTTTGAGATGGGTTCTCCCTCGAATTCGCCGCATACCTTCACCCTTACCGGTGCCTGCAGCGAAACGTTGCCAGTCTGATAGGCCATGATGGCCTCCTCCGGATTACAGAACGCCGAACCGTCGCCCTTTTCGCCTTTGTGAATCAGCGTCAGGTAGTAGATGCCCATGACCATGTCCTGTGTGGGCGACACCACCGGTTTGCCGTCCTGTGGTTTAAGCATGTTGTTGACCGACAACATCAGAAAACGGCATTCCGCCTGTGCTTCTACAGAAAGCGGGATATGCACCGCCATCTGGTCGCCATCAAAGTCAGCGTTGTACGCCGTACACACCAGCGGATGGATCTTGAGCGCACGGCCTTCCACCAGCACCGGCTCAAACGCCTGGATGCCCAATCGATGCAGCGTGGGTGCACGGTTGAGCAGCACCGGATGATCTTTGATGATGTCTTCCAGTACGTCCCATACGCGCGGATCGCCGCGCTCCACCAGCTTTTTCGCCTGTCTTACGTTGTGGCTGTGGTTCTCCTGTACAAGCTTTCTGAGCACAAAAGGCTTGAACAGCTCCAACGCCATCTCCTTGGGCAGTCCACACTGGTACATCTTGAGTTCCGGTCCAACCACGATGACGCTTCGACCGGAATAGTCCACGCGCTTACCTAAAAGGTTCTGCCGAAAACGGCCCTGCTTGCCCCGAAGCATATCGGACAACGATTTTAACGGACGGTTGCCCGGCCCTGTGACCGGACGGCCACGCCTGCCGTTGTCGATGAGCGCATCCACCGCTTCTTGTAACATGCGCTTTTCGTTGCGCACGATGATGTCGGGTGCCTTGAGCTCCAGAAGCCTTTTTAGCCGGTTGTTACGATTAATAACCCTGCGGTACAAATCATTGAGATCGCTGGTGGCGAACCGTCCGCCGTCCAACTGAACCATCGGCCGAAGCTCCGGCGGAATAACGGGCACCACGTCCAGAATGATCCATTCTGGTTTGTTCTCGCTCTTGTGAAACGCTTCGATAACTTCCAGGCGTTTGACTGCGCGCAGCCGCTTTTGACCGCTGCTGCCCGATACCGCTTCGCGTAGTGACACGCTCTCCTCATCCAAATTGATGGCCTTGAGCAGCTCCTTAACGGTCTCCGCGCCCATGCCGGCCCGAAAACTGCCCTCACCAAAGTTCGTGATCGCTTCGTCGTATTCCCGATCAGATATGACCTGTTTGTAATGCAAATCTGTGGTGCCGGGATCCACCACCACATAAGAGGCAAAGTATAGCACGCGTTCCAACGCACGTGGTGACATGTCCAGCAAAAGACCCATACGACTGGGTATGCCCTTGAAATACCAGATATGGCTCACTGGCGCGGCCAGTATGATATGTCCCATCCGCTCGCGGCGCACCTTTGCCCTTGTGATTTCCACGCCGCACTTGTCGCATACCATGCCCTTGTAGCGCACGCGCTTGTACTTGCCGCAGTGGCATTCCCAGTCCTTGCTGGGGCCGAAAATGCGTTCGCAGAACAACCCGTCTTTTTCGGGTTTAAGCGTACGATAATTGATAGTTTCGGGCTTTCTCACTTCGCCATACGACCATTCCAAAATCTGTTCGGGCGAAGCAAGTCCAATCTGTATGCTGTCGAAGTTGTTCAATTCCACCATGAACAAAACCCTCCTCGATTCTTCACGCCATCATCCTGTACCGATTTATTGCTCATCCTCAACCTCAGTCTCACCCTCGGTTTCAATCTCAACCTCAATCTCAACCTCAGTTTCACCCTCGGTCTCAGTTTTAGCCTCAGCTTCATCTTCTTCCTCGAACGCTTCCTCTCCCAAATCGATCAGATCGTCATCGATTTGGAATTCGTGCACGCCTGCTATGTCGAATGCACCTTTGTCCTCTACCACGTTGGCCGCGTCGCCATCCGCGCTGGTATCCGAGGCCAATATGTAATCGTCGCCGCCGAGCATGCCGCCGCCACGCTGTGGCTGCAAAAGATCCATCTCATCGTCCGACGTATCCCGAAGCTGTATCTCAACATGATCGTCGCTGTATACGCGGATGTTCAGCGCAAGGGACTGCAGTTCCTTGACCAGTACCTTGAACGATTCGGGAATACCGGGCTCCGGCACGTTCTCGCCTTTGATGATGCTCTCATATGTCTTGACGCGCCCCACCACGTCGTCGCTTTTTACTGTCAATATCTCCTGCAGCGTATGCGCCGCGCCATAGGCCTCTAGCGCCCACACCTCCATCTCTCCGAAACGCTGCCCGCCGAACTGCGCTTTACCGCCCAGCGGCTGCTGTGTGACCAGCGAGTACGGGCCGGTGCTGCGTGCGTGGATCTTGTCGTCCACCAGATGTGCCAGTTTGAGGAAGTACATATATCCCACCGTGACGGAATTTTCAAACGTCTCGCCGCTACGCCCATCTCGGAGTTCAATTTTGCCGTGACGGGGATATCCCGTCTGCTCCAGAAGATCCTCAATCTCGGTTTCGGTCGCGCCGTCGAACACGGGCGTAACCATTTCAAAACCCATCGCTTTGGCTGCCAATCCCAAATGCGTTTCCAGCACTTGGCCTATGTTCATACGGCTGGGCACGCCCAGCGGGTTCAATACAATTTCAAGGGGTGTGCCATCCGGTAAAAACGGCATATCCTCTTCGGGTAGTATACGGCTGATGACGCCCTTGTTACCGTGGCGTCCCGCCATCTTGTCGCCCACGCTGATCTTGCGACGCTGCGCGATGTAAACGCGTACCATCTGGTTCACACCCGCGGGCAATTCATCCCGGTTTTCCCGTGTGAACACCTTGACGTCCACCACGATGCCACCCTCTCCGTTGGGCACTCGCAGCGAGGTATCCCTCACTTCGCGGGCCTTTTCGCCAAAGATGGCCCGAAGCAGCCTTTCCTCCGCCGTCAGCTCGGTTTCGCCTTTGGGCGTGACCTTGCCCACCAGTATATCGCCACTGGTCGTTTCGGCGCCGACGCGAATGATGCCCATCTCGTCAAGATCCTTAAGCCCTTCTGGACCGACGTTGGGAATATCTCGCGTAATCTCTTCGGGACCCAGTTTGGTATCGCGGGCTTCGCACTCATGTTCCTCTATGTGTATGGATGTATAGACGTCCTCCTTAACCAGCTTTTCGCTGATGAGAATCGCGTCTTCGTAGTTATAGCCTTCCCAGGGCATGTAGCCTATCAATACGTTTCGGCCCAAAGCAATCTCACCCTGAGACGTGCTCGGCCCGTCCGCAACGGCCTGGCCCTTTTCCACCCGCTCCCCGATTTCGACGATCGGACGCTGGTTGATGCAGGTGCCCTGATTGCTCCTTGTAAATTTAATAAGCTTATATCTGTCCACTTCGCCGTCGTCGCCTGTGATCACAATCCCTTTAGCGGTGGCATCGGTGACAACCCCGTCGCGCTTGCTCAATATGATCATGCCTGAGTCAATCGCCGCCTTGTGTTCCATACCGGTACCCACCAGCGGAACCTGCGGATTCAAAAGTGGAACGGCTTGACGTTGCATGTTCGAACCCATCAACGCGCGGTTCGCGTCATCGTTCTCCAAGAATGGGATCATAGCCGTCGCAACCGAAACCAGCTGTTTGGGCGCAACATCCATCAATTCTACCTGCTCGCGCGGCACCTCGATGATCTCTTCCCTTCGCCGGCTCGTTACCCGCTCGTTGAGGAAATGCCCGACTTTATCCACCGGCTCGTTGGCCTGTGCGATTGTGTATTCGTCCTCCTCGTCCGCCGTCATGTACACGACCTCGCTGGTGACGATGCCTTTCTTCTTGTCCACACGGCGATACGGCGTTTCCATAAAACCGTAATCGTTGACACGTGCATAGGTAGCCAGAGAACCTATCAACCCGATGTTCGGGCCTTCAGGGGTCTCAACAGGGCACATGCGACCGTAGTGGCTAAAGTGCACGTCGCGCACATCGAAACTGGCGCGATCGCGGTTTAGTCCGCCCGGTCCCAACGCGGATAACCTGCGCTTGTGCGTCAGTTCGGCCAAAAGATTTGTCTGATCCATGAACTGGCTCAGCTGACTGCTGCCGAAGAATTCCTTGATGGCGGCGGACACCGGTCGAATATTGATCAGGTTGCTTGGCGTGACCACGTCCATGTCCTGAATGGCCATGCGCTCACGCACCACCCGCTCAAGCCGGGACAGGCCCACCCGTATCTGGTTTTGCAACAGTTCACCCACGCACCGAAGCCGCCTATTACCCAAATGATCGATGTCGTCCACATGGCCGACACCGTGGAACAGGCAGATCATATAGTTCAGACTTGCAAGTATATCGTCCGGATGGATATGCTTGGGCAATATGCTGGCGCGGTTATCACGCAGCATGGCACAAAGCTCATCCTTGGTCCAATCATCCTTCTGTGTATACAGCTCCCAGAACGAGGGGAAATGCCCGTTTTCATTGATGCCGGCTTCGTTCACGTCGAAGCCGCAGAACGGCGACAGGTTAACAAAATGGTTGCCAAATACCTTCAGCTCCCCATCCTCCACCGCCACATAGGCCTCGTTGACGCCCTGTGCCTGAATGTATTCAGCCTGATCGCGGGTAATGGTATCGCCCGATGCGGCCATCACTTCGCCGGTATAGGAATTGACGATGTCTCGGGTGATGCGCCTGCCCACAAGGCGGCCGGACAGTCCGAGCTTTTTATTAAATTTATAGCGTCCCACCCGCGCTAGGTCGTAGCGCTTCCCGTCAAACATCAAGGAATTGAACAAGCTGCGCGCACTCTCTTCCGTCGGCGGTTCGCCGGGACGCAGGCGCTTGTATATTTCGATCACACCCTCAGCCGATGTCTTGGCAACGTCCTTTCGGATAGAATCGATGATCAGCTTTTCCTCGCCAAATTTTTCCAACAACTCCTCGTCCGTACCAACGCCCAGCGCCCGCATCAACACGGTGGCAGGCAGCTTTCGCGTCCTATCCACGCGCACCGACATCACGTCGTTGGAATCCGTCTCATATTCCAACCAAGCCCCCCGGTTGGGTATGATGGTGGCGGAAAACAGCGTTTTACCAGTCTTGTCGGTGCTGCGGCTGTAATACGATCCGGGCGAACGAACCAGCTGGCTGACGATAACGCGCTCCGCGCCGTTGATGATGAACGTACCCTGGTCGGTCATAATGGGAAAATCTCCCATGAACACTTCCTGTTCCTTGACCTCTCCCGATTCGCGGTTGATTAGCCTCACGGTAACGCGAAGCGGCGCGGCGTAGTTCACGTCGCGCTCTTTACATTCTTCCACGGAGTATTTGGGACTGTCATCCAAGGTATAATCGACAAATTCCAGTACGAGGTTATCAGAATAACCCGTAATGGGGGATATGTCGTCAAAGGCTTGTTTGAGACCTTCGGTCACAAAACGGTGGTAGGAGTTCTTCTGAATCTCGATAAAGTCCGGCATCTTCAGTATGTTCTCATCGTCGATGCGCGAAAAGCTAAGTTTTTTTCGCTTGCCCAGAAGGATTTCATGAACCATCGTATACTTCACTCCCAATTCAAATTCATCCCGATCCCCAAAGGGATGGACCCTCTTGCAATCGCGTTAAAAGCACGCTATAATGTGGCTAAATAATAGTGGGATTCTCCGCTCGTTTTGGAGAAACATTGCCCTTAGCGGGGATACTGATGCAAGTTATAATGGTACCATTTCCGCCTTGCTATGTCAAGTGTGGATTTTATTTTTTACTTTTTTTTGCACCTAAATATTCTAACCCACCCCATGCCATCCTATACATGGCATACGCCGCTATAAAACAAGATGGGCAACCCATGCAAAAATGACGAAGTCCCAGCACCCCTATGCCCCACGCCTTTGTCGGCAGGACAAAACGCCCGTTTTTTCGCGGGCGTTTATTCGTACTGTTACGCCTTCATCTTGGCGAATACCATGCGTCCCGCCGCGGTTTGCAGCACCGAGGTAACCACAACGTTCACGTTCTGTCCGACATAATCGCGTCCGCCATCCACCACGATCATGGTACCGTCTTCCAAGTACGCGACGCCCTGGCCCTGTTCCTTGCCGTTTCGTATGATCTGCGTGTTCATCTCTTCACCCGGCATAACCGCGGGTTTTAAGGCGTTGGCCAACTGATTTATGTTAATTACCTCTACCCCGTTGACCGTTGCGACCTTGTTTAGATTAAAATCGTTTGTTACGATCTTACCCTTCATATCCTTGGCCAGTGCGATGAGTTTCTCGTCCACTTCCATGTTGTTGTATTCCTTGTCCACAACCTGGAGACGTTGGAGCTCGGTCTGCATCGCGTTAAGTATATCCAATCCTCTGCGGCCGCGTTGGCGGCGCAGCGAGTCGGCGGAGTCAGCGATGTGCCGGAGCTCCTGCAGCACGAAGGACGGCGCGATCAACCGGCCTTCCAACACACCCGTCATGGCGATGTCGTAGATACGCCCGTCGATGATCACCGACGTATCGAGGATCTTGGGCGGTATGTTTCGCAGGCTTCGATCGGATATCCTGTCCGCTCTGCGCCTTGATGTCTGCGCCGATTCCGCCGGTTCCAGCTCCATATCGTCCGCGTCTTCATCGTCTGCATCCGTATCTGTTTCCGTGCGCTTGCGCCGCCCGAATTGGCGCAGTTCGCCCTTGCGCCTAACAGCTACGGAAACGCCCAGATATCCCATGACGATGTATACCAAGATCGACAGCGGGATAGAAATCCATTCGACGGGTATGCGGCTGATTAAAGTAGAAAGCAGTAATGCAAGAATAAGTCCAATCATGAGGCCTGCAATTCCCGAGAGTATATCCTGTATGGGGATTTGCGTCAGTTTGTTTTCGATCTTTCGAATGGTGGATAGCGATCCTCGCGACATCTTTGGCGCGCTAAAGAAAAAAACCACCATCGCCAACAAACCGGCGAGGCCATAAAAAACAGCCAGCATTTTGGACGACACCATCGATTCGATGTCCGCAATACCAAGCGCGTTTATCGCCTTGAATGCGAGATACAACAAGCCGATGCCCAATCCACCCCCCAATAGGGTAATGCTAGTACGAGCAATTTTTTTCATCTTTTCACCTCCCCCCATCTGGTCGATGTTTGTCTAAACCAACGTTTCAATGCGATTGAGCATCTCCTCCTCACTTAACCCCAATGAGATCATCAGTTCACCCATCAAAAGCCGACGTGCAGTGTTGAGCATCTTCATTTCCCCGCCGGACAAACCCCGGTCGCGGTGGCGCCAACTTAAACGGCGTACCACTTTCGCGGTTTCCCATATGTCGCCGGTACGCATCTTCTCAAGATTTTCCCGGTATCGCCGGTTCCAGTTTTCACAGCCGGTATCATCCAATTGTGTCAAAAACGACAGCACCGATTCACTCTGTTCCGTTGAAATTAAAGAACGAAGCCCATTGCCCTCTGCGCTTTTAACCGGTACCATGACTTTTGCTCCTACCGTCACGAACCGAAGCACATAGTATTGCTTAAGCTCCCCCAAAATTTCCTTGTCTTCAATCGCTTCTACATACCCGGCGCCATGCATCGGATAAGCGATGCAATCGCCTATGCCAAACACGTTTAAGTTCCTCCCATCACCGCTCTCTGCCCACGACAAAGCTGTTCTTTCATTCTTTTCGTTCCCTTCCATCATACCCCAGCATATGGCCCATGTCAAATTGGATTGTGTTGAATTTTGCTGTCTTTTTCCGTCGATTCTGGGCGGCTGAGCACAAACGAAAGCATCTGTGCCACGTTGTCAACCGGCAATATTGTCATCCCCTTAGGCGTTTTGGTGCCCTTGACGCTGTCCCTGGGCACCGCCAGTTTGGTAAACCCCATCTTGGCGCATTCAGATGCGCGCCGAAAAAGTTGGGACACCGGTCGAATCTCTCCCGTCAGACCGACTTCCCCGATCACCGCCACGTCTTCATGTAGCGGTCGCCCGGTGGCAGCGGAGGCGATGGCGGCCACAAGTGCCGCATCGCTCGCGGGCTCATTCAGCCTAAGGCCGCCCACTGCGTTGGCATACACATCCCGGTTATAAAGCGCAATGCCACAACTTCGCTCCAACACCGCGATCAAAAGAAGCAGTCGATTATACTCGATGCCCGTCGCCATACGCCGCGGTTGGCCGTACGGCGAGGCAGCGCACAATGCCTGCACCTCGCACAGCACGGGGCGCGCTCCCTGGAGCGTACAGGTAACAGCCGCACCCGCCACACCCCTTGTGTGCCGTGAAATGAGAAGTTCGGACGGATTGCTCACCTGGCGCATGCCCAGTCCCGTCATCTCGAACACACCGATCTCGTTCGTGGAACCAAATCTGTTTTTGACCGCGCGCAGAATACGGAAATTCATCTGCCGTTCCCCTTCAAAGTACAGCACCGTGTCCACCATGTGTTCGAGCACCCTCGGCCCCGCGATGCTGCCCTCCTTGGTCACATGCCCGATCAGCACCACCGTCGCACCCGTCTCTTTGGCGTATCGAACCGCCGTGGCCGCGCACTCGCGCACCTGGGATACGCTTCCCATGGACGCCTTCATACCCTGCTTTTGCATGGTCTGTATCGAATCAATGATGACAAACGGCGCTGTTAGTTGTGAAATGGCATGGCATACCGCATCGATATCCGTCTCGGCCAAAACATACAGGTTGTCGGATTCAACATTGAGCCGTTTGGCACGCATACGCACCTGCCGGGCGGATTCCTCGGCAGAAACATACAGAGTATTGCGCCCATTGTTCGCCACACACTGCGCGGCCTGTAACAAAAGCGTGGATTTCCCCACGCCGGGTTCGCCGCCCACCAGAATCACCGCGCCCTCGATCAATCCGCCGCCTAAAACGCGATCCAACTCCTCCATACCGATGGGCTCATGGGCCGTATCGCGCAAATCGATGTCGCTTAGGCGCAGGATTCTATCCACGCGCGCCGACGCAACGGAATTCTTTATTTCGCTTTCTACCACCGACTCTTCCATGGTGTTCCACTCGCCGCACCCGGGACATCTGCCCAGCCACCGGCTGCTCTCGTAGGCGCACTGCGCACAGGTATATATCGTTTTTGCTTTCGCCATTTCGATCAATCCAATACAGCAAATTTTAAGATGTCGCGTTCACGCTTTTCGGCGGTGATGTCGAACCATGCAACAGCATGGTCTGACACGGTGGTAAGCATGGCATATTCCTCCGGTTTGGATACCATGTACGTCTTGTCGTCCGCCCAATAGTACACATACACGCGTCCCTGCTCGCACCATGCAAGAAATCGTTGTGCCAGACCGTAGCTGTATACGTTCTGTGCAATCTTTTTCTGCATCGCACCGTCCACGCTCAGATACAGCGCACCACCACCGTCAAGCCTATCGGAAAACGCGATGGAGTTGCCGTTTATCACGGGCGAATACGCATACAGACCGGGGTCGAACGTCCGCATCGTGCCGTTTAGCGATTGTATGTAGATCGTATTGTATTTCTCGCTGTCCGTCAGATCGGGGTTTTCCGCCACAAACACGATATCGCTGTCGCTTACGCCGATCTCGCACTTGCCAAGGGGAGAATCATCGTACACGTGCAGCGTCGTCACCTCCAGTGTTTCAACGTCCATACAATACAGTTTTTCCTGCTCCAATGACGTGCGTTGCAAGAATACACACTTGGTCCCGCTCAGCTTGGGGCAAACGACGCCGTAATCCACCGAGCACAGCGTACGCACCAGCTGTGTATCGCGCTCATACACCTTCAACAAACCGCCACCGGTGCGGTAACCGTCAAAGAAAACGATATACGAGGCGTTGACATCCAGATGCAGGATGTAACCGCACTGAGCTTCAATGCCCTCAATCGCTTTGGGTGTAACGGAATTGGATGTCTGTGTTTTGGATAAAAAGATCTGGTCAAGCTTGGGGTTCTGCGCGTTGTCGCTGCCCGCTGCAAAAAAGATATCGTTGCCTAAAATAACGGGGTAGCTGATGTGTTTAAACGGGCTTGTCAAAAGCACTTCCTGGATGCGGTCGCTCAGATCACCCATCATCTGCGGCGTTGCTGTGGGCAGCACCACTTCACGATCATCCTTGAACAGATCGCCCGCGAACGGTACGATAACATGGAAGACGAGACGGTATGCCAAAAAAAACCCACACAGGGACAGCACTGCCATCAGCACCGGCCACAGCGCGCTGCCACGATAGCGGGAAAACCGCCTATTCTTAAATATCCTCTGATCCTTTCTTGCCATCTAACCCTCTTTGAGCATGCACACCGCCTGTGCAGCAATGCCTTTGCCGTGCCCGACAAACCCCAGTTCTTCTGTTGTGGTGGCCTTGACGTTGACACGGGATGCATCAATGCCCATCGCCTGCGCTAGATGCTGCGCCATCTTGTCCCGGTAAGGCGCCAGCCGTGGCGCTTGCGCCATTACGACCGCATCAACATTTCCCACAAAAAAGCCTGCGCTTTTGGCCATGTCGGCGCATCGGCGCAACAGGATCAGACTATCCACATCCGCATAGGCCGGATCATTGTCGGGGAAATGCATACCGATATCGCCCAGCGCCGCTGCACCCAGCACGGCATCACATACCGCATGGGTCAACACATCTGCATCGGAATGTCCGACAAGGCCCATCGCGTGCGGGATACGCACGCCGCCCAGAACCAATGCGCCGCCCGATTTCAAAGCATGCACGTCAAATCCGATGCCGATTCTCATAATCATCCTCCAACGTTTTAAACAATGTAACCGCTTCGTCCTTTTTGGCAGATTCCGCCAACGAAACCACCTCATAGCGGCTCACCCTATCACCTGTACGTACGGAAATCACATCGCCAACCTTGACCCTATCCCCTGATTTGATCCGCTTGCCGCCAATGGTAACGCGACCCGCTTCGCAAGCCTGCTGGGCCACGGTACGGCGCTTGATGATGCGGGCCACCTTGAGATATTTATCAATTCGCATGCAGTTTCCTCCCGTTTCTGTATTATAGCATAAAAATACCCGCGCCGGACATAGGACGGTATACCGTCTTCATGTCGCTGACGCAGGCAACAAAGCCAAAAAACCGCTTCGCCATAGCGAAGCGGTTAGCATACAGTTTTATCGAACGGCTTCTTTGAGCGCTTTACCGGCTTTGAACGCTGGCACTTTACAAGCTGGAAAATGCATCGGCTCCTTGCTGGCCGGATTGATGCCGTTGCGAGCCGCACGCTGGCGCACTTCAAACGTTCCAAAACCAACCAGGGAAACTTTCTCGCCCGCTTGCAGCGTGTCGGTGATGGTCCCAATCGTTGCGGATACGGCTTTTTCTGCATCCTTTTTGCTCAGACCGGTAGCCTCAACCACGTGGGCGATCAACTCTGTTTTATTCATAGATGATACCTCCTTCATTTGCGGACAAATCCTATGCGCTTGTCCGACAGTCAGATTTTCTTAAATCATGCGCCGTTTGTCAAGTCTTTTTTTAGCAGTCGTCATATTTCGTCATCATTATTTCCTTTTCGCATGCATTATCCATGTCCTGATGTCGATCCACCTCCATGGCGCACCGGTCGCTCAGCGCAGTCTCCGCATGCACATCAAAAACCCGCAGCAGACGGCATATTGCCCACAAGGCTTCCCCGGCATGCCGCTCAGCCGCATGCACATCCGCACTGAGTGATAGTTCAGCAAGCGCATCAGCCAATGCCTTCGTGATCAGATCCACATCCTTTTCTTCCCCGAAAAATATTTTTTGTAATTCCTGGCTTCTCATCAAAGCCGGTAGTCCTTCGCCCACCTTTTGAAACGGATTCTTCGGCACGCCGTTTCGTTCCTGTTCCTTGATGCGCTCCCACGTATCCACGACATCCATAGCGGTATCGGCGCGTTCCTGTCCAAAGATATGCGGATGGCGGCGTATCATCTTTTGGCAGATGGCGGTGGCAACATCCAAAAAATCGAAGCTCCCTTCCTCGCTTGCCATCTGGGCGTGCAGCGCAACTTGCAACATCACATCACCCAGCTCCTCGCACAGGTGCCTGTCATCGCCCTCTGATATGGCAGCCATCGCTTCGCAGCATTCTTCCATCATGTTGCGGCGTATGGAGGTGTGCGTCTGTTCCCTGTCCCACGGGCAACCACCTGGAGCACGCAAAATTCGACAAATTTCTACCAGATCGGACACCGTGAAACGCTGTTTGTCCAACAGCGGCTGTGCGGGCAACACCACCGCCGTAAATGCGTCGAAATACTGCTGTCTGTCCAGTTCTGCAAGCGGTAGGCCGGTGCACCCGATCCTGCTTGCGTCCGCCTGTATCAAATACACTACGGTTTCGTCCTCATACCGTTTCATCAGTTCGATCTTGATCTCGCCTGCACGCAGCCGCGTATCCACGTCTAAAACGACGTTGATCACCGCACTGTCCATGGACTGGGCGCGTACCGCGCCCACATGTACGGCATATCCCTTGAACACATCTAGCTTGGCGGCGGCGATGGCGGCGTCTTCAAACCCGATCCCGGGGCAAACAACGGTCTGAACACCGCAATCATCCGCTTTTTTTAAAATATCCGCCATGACCGCCTGTCCCGTCAATCCGTGTCCGCTGACCGCAAACACGGTGTGCCGTAAAACGGCGCTGTCAAGAACCGTTTTTGCGACGGCGGCGTTGAGCGCGTCGAAATCCTGCGCTCTTTGATACAATTCGTCCAACGGCTGTACATCGACGCCCATATTGATCAGCGCGGACACAGCCGGATGCCGCGCGGTTTGTACAAAGACCTTGTCCGCGTTCAAAACAGCTTGTTTAGCCGCTTCGGTCAGCATGCCCAGAGGACCCGGTCCAAGCCCTGCAATAACAAGTTTGCCTTTCATCTCCACCATCCTATCCGATGCATCCATGAATCCAGTTTCAGCCCATAGGGTAACAGGCGGCAATCCGCCGGTCCAATAACCCTCAGGCGCAATATACCCGCCAAATAGACAAACACCGCCGCAAGAAATGCAATGATGAAGGCCAGCCACAATGGCAACACCAAAAGGCACAGCCGATAACAGCCAAACGACAGCAATCCCATCACGGCGCTGGCCAAAAGCGGCGTCAAAATCCGCCGTAGCAGGCCGATGGGGCGGTGGAGGATGTTGCGTACGCTTCTCAGGTTCATCAGCGCAATGTATAAAAAGCAACATAGCGTGCCGATGGCCGCACCGTTGATGTGTACCGACGGCATGCGCATGAGAAAATAGCTGACCCCAAGCTTGATGATGGCGCCCTGCCACAGGTGCATAAGCGGCGCACGCATCTCACCCACGCCCTGCAATATGCCGTTGGTGGTCTGCACAACGATCAAAAAGCACAGCGCCACCCCCAGCGTCCGCACCAACGCCGTTGCCACGGTCAACGTGGATTCATCCGCCATGGTTTTATAGAACAATATCTGCAACAGGGGTGGTCCCAACAGGTATAGCCCCACCGCACATGGCAGACCCACCAAAAACGCCAGCTTGATGCCTATGCGTGCCTGCTGCTCCACCTCCGTGTATCTTCCAAGCGTAGCGCTGGCGGACACCGTCGGCACCAAACTCATCTGCATGGCGTTGGCCAGCGCCATGGGCACATACACGACCGGTGCCACAAGGCCGGTTAAAAGGCCAAAACGCGTTTGCGCCACCAGTTGCGAAAACCCGTTTGACTTGAGTACATTGATAACCATCAAATTGTCTAAAAGCGCAATCAAGGGCAATGCCGCCGCGCTCAGCGTGATGGGAATGGCCAACTTCCACAGCGCACGTACCCTGTCGCGCACACCCACCGCCGCATATCCTTGGGGCGTTTGACGAATCAACCGCGGCCATCTGTCCCGCGAATACACATAGCGTACGCCAAGGTATGCCGTGGCGGCAACTTCCGCCAACGGTATGCCCAACAGTGCACCCAACGCCGCCATTCTACTGCCGTTGTGTAAAAAGAGCAGCATCAGCGCAAACCCGCATACAGACTTGACAACCTCTTCAATGCCCAGCGACACGGCGGTAGGCTGCATTTGCTGCAATCCCTGAAAGTAGCCCCGGAACGCTGATATCAGGCACGCAAACCAAAGCGCGGGTGCCACCGCCAGGATAAGCGCCCCCGCATCGGGCACGCCCTGTGCCTTCGCCATAACGCCGCTCAACGCTGCCAGCGCGCCGCCGGCGAGAAGGCCGCCGACGCACAGTACACGCAATGCCGTTATGAAAAAGGCCCGGGCGTTTTTATAATCCTCGCGGGCTGTGTACATGGATACCTGTCGGCTGATCGCGGCCGGGATACCGACGGTGGCCACCACCGTTAAAAATGAATAGATCGGATAAGCAAGTTGATAATAGGCAATGCCCGCGTCCCCGATGACATGTGCCAACAGGATGCGATACACGGATCCCAGCGCACTGCAAGTAAGCCCCACAAGGCCCAAAAGCGCGGCACCGCTGGCAAACGTTTTCTTGTTCTTGTCCAATCCTTCATCCACCTTTTTATTGTTTTGATATAACCTCTATTGCGCTCATTGGACAAATCGTTTGGGACTTTATTCAGTTCTGGCAATGCCCGCACGGAATGCAATCCTTCGCCAAACAATCTGGGAACTGTATTTGCCCAACTAAAAAAAGCCATATATGCTCCATTGCAGGTGCGTATTTTAGTTTTTCAGTAATGTTTATTATAACAAATCTCCCATTCAATCGCAACCGGCGTACATCGTCCCATCATCCTCTATCCGCCTGTATCCGCGCGATACTGGATCACACGCCATCGGGAAAAAAACGCAAAATAAAACGGCGCAGCACGCCACGCCGTAGGTTCATGCGCCTATAGCTACTGTTCCATCTGCCTACCTAAGAATCCTGCCGCAACTTGGGCGGTTTTCAATTCCGCGTCAGAAAAGGATACACTTTGCTGATGTGACAGCAACACCACCGCACCCGCCGTCTCGCCTTCGCTGATGATGGGGCAGATGATCTGCGCAGCGTAATCCCTGTTTGCGTCTTCGTCCTTAACGATGGGCAGCGGTTCTACACCCTCGCCCATCAAAAATACCGAACGATGCTGCATTGCCTGTTCCATTTGCATGGACACCGTCTTCTCGATGTAATCCTTTTTACCGGGGCCGAAAGCCGCCACCACGCTGTCACGATCACAGATGAGCGTAACATGTCCCAGTATCTTGTACAGCGCCTCTGCATACTCACTGGCGAACTCGCCCAGTTCACCGATAGGGGAGTATTTTTTTAAGATCACTTCGCCGTCTCTGTCCGTAAAGATCTCCAGCGGATCGCCTTGGCGGATCCGCAACGTGCGGCGGATCTCCTTTGGGATGACGACACGGCCCAGTTCGTCAATTCTCCGTACAATGCCCGTTGCTTTCAAGATCATGCCTCCTGCTCATGCCATACTACGTTGCTGCTTTATTATTTGAACGCTCAGATTTTTTATGCACTGCATCCGCGTGTCCCCCGACAGTTGTCCTGTAGTAAAGCAGCGCGCTCGTGCTATATACGGCATATGTTTTGGTTTATACATGCATGGCGCAGCAAAAAAACAAACGGGGAAGCTCAAAGCTTCCCCGCTTGATATCAGCATCGGTTATTGCACAAATTTGATGCGCTTGGGCCACGACTCTCCGCCGTATTCTTCTTTGATCTGCACGAGCTTCGCCTGCCAGGCATCCTCGATCACCGTCGCGTCCTCCGCCGCCTTGACGGCATCTTTGATAATTTCATAGGGGATGTCCACTTCTTCGCCCGTAACATAGACGGCAAACAGGATATGGACGCCCGCCTGCGTCACGATGGGATCGCTTATCTGCCCGCGCTGTGTCATGGCAAACGCGACCGTTTCAAATTCATCGTAATACGTGGGCGTTTGTGGACTGACTACGTAACCGAGGCCCCCGATGGACCCGCTGTCCGCCCCGCCGTCGTCGTTATATTCCTCCATCAGCGCATCGAACGATTCACCGTCGTTAATCCGCGCCATAATCTCATCCACTTTGGCTTGATACCTTGAAAGCATCTGGGCCTTTTTGGCGGTCAATTCATCGTTGGCATCCTGCACGTTGGCATCCATTTTGACCAGAAGCGCGGCCTGCGTGTTCATCTCGGCGGTCTGCGTATTGACGATCTCGTTGTTAACCGAAATTGTAGTCTGATACTCGGATATCGCCGCCTCGTCATTGTTCTGCTGCGCGAGTTCGAGTTCCACCTGCGCCTGCGTCAGCGCCGCCTGCGCGCTATCCACCTTGGTCTTGGCGTCGTCATACGCCGCTTGTACCGTATCGCGCTCGCCCTCGGCATCCTCGATGGTGGTGAGCACCGCCTGGTATTCCTCGTTGTCCTGATCTGTATACATCAACAGGATGTGTTTGACAACCGCGTAATCCTTGGGCTTAAACAGGATATAGTCCCCCAGGCTGTCGCCCGTAATTGCCGTCTCATACTCGGTTCTGCCGCCCGTTGCGTAGGCGTCCTTCTGGCTTTGCAGATCCGTATTATAGCGCTGTTGCACCTGTTCTTCCGTCGCCTCCACACCCTCGGTCATCGCATCGTGCACCTTGGCATACGCCTTTGTCGAGCGCGCGGTGGTCTCCAGCGTTACGCGCGACGTACCCATCGAATCAAGGTAGTCGTCCACGTCCGCCTCTATATCGCCCTCATAGGTGTCCGGATTCGTCTCATCGTAGCCCAGCATCATTTTAACAAAATCCATGTAGGAGTCCACGTCCTCCTGGATGGACGCTTCCTCCTCCTCGGTAAACGGATACTCGGCCTGGCAAACGGCATCGATGAGCTTTTGTTCCGCAAAGGCATCCAAAAACTCCACGAGGTAATCGTCCAGCGCCTCGCGCGTGGACTCGTCCAGTGTCTCGTCCCATAGATCGATGTCATAACCGTTCGCCATGAGATCTTCATACGCCGCCTGGTACACGTCCGCCTTTGTGTATTCGGTTTCGCCGATTTTCACGACGACCTGCGCTTTATCCCTGTCGCGGTTGACCGATACCATTTCGCATCCGCAAAGGCCCAACAAACCCACCGCCAACAGCGCTGCCAACAAGCGTTTTTTCATTCGCGTTATCTCTCCTTACAATACGTGACATGCCCGTACTGCCGATATTATACCGTATACATACCGTAACCGCAATCGCGCCCTATACGTTGGATAAGAAATCCGTGGCGCTGCGCATCAGCTTGCGCACATCGTCGCCGCGGCCCGGCTTCCCCGGGTTTATCAGTAACATCGACGGGTTGGTGCGCGTAAGCTTCACACGCGATCCGTAGCGATCCATCGCGGACATTAGATATTGCACGTCGGGTTGGGCCGTCTTATGGAAGCGCATTCGAACGCCGTCGGCGCGTACGATGACGCTTTGGATATCCTGCGTGTTGGCCAATGCGCGCAACAGCGATACGGCGATCAGATCATCCACCTCCTGTGGCGGTTTGCCGTACCGGTCCGCCAGCGATTCCAATACGTGCACGGCGTCCGCAGTGGTTGTGATGGTCGCAATGCTCCGGTACGCTTCCACCTTCTGCCGTCGACCGTGTATGTAGCTGTCCGGTATGTGCGCCGTCAGCGGCACATCCACCACCGTTTCGATATTCTCGCGCGCCGGTTCACCCTTGGCGTCCGCCACTGCCTGCGCCAACAGCTTGCAGTAGGTATCGTAGCCCACGTTGTGCATGTGTCCATGCTGTTCCGGTCCCAACAGATTGCCAGCGCCCCTGATTTCAAGATCGCGCATCGCAAGCCTGAAACCCGAACCAAGTTCGGTAAACTCGCGCACCGCTTCCAACCGTTTTTGGGCTGTTTCTGTGATCTGCTTTTGTGCGGGATACGTCAAATAGCAGTACGCCGTACGCGCGCTGCGCCCCACGCGCCCCCGTAACTGGTACAGCTGAGCCAGCCCAAGCCGGTCGGCATCCATCACAAACATGGTATTGGCACGTGGGATGTCCAAACCGTTCTCTATGATGGTGGAACAGACAAGGATATCCGTCTCCCCTTCGTAGAAGGCCAGCATCGCCCGCTCGAGTTGCGCTTCGGGCATCTGGCCGTGCGCCATGCCGATGCGCGCATGCGGAATCAACGCGCGCAACTGCTCGCATAGGCGTTCCATACGCACCACCTGATTGTACAACACATACGCCTGTCCGTCCCTGGATAATTCGCGCATCAGCGCTTCCTTTAATAGCGTATCATTCATTTCGCCCACGAAAGTCTCCACCGGCTTTCTCTCCTCCGGCGGCGTTTGGATAATGGACATATCGCGGATGCCCACCAGCGCCATCTCCATCGTACGCGGGATGGGCGTCGCGGTCATGGTCAACACGTCCACCGTACGCTTGATATCGGAAATCGTCTCCTTGTGACCCACGCCAAAGCGCTGCTCCTCATCGATGACCAAAAGACCCAGATCGTGCGGTTTGATATCCCGGCTTAGCAGCCTGTGCGTACCGATCAATACGTCCACCTTTCCGTCCGTAAAATCCCGGAGGATGCTGCTTTGCTCCGATTTAGGCGTAAAGCGGGACAACACCGACACGCGTATTGGGTACCCCTCAAAGCGTGCGGACATGGTGGTATGGTGCTGTTGGGCCAATACGGTGGTGGGTACCAGCACCATCGCCTGTTTGGCGTCCATCACACATTTGAAAATGGCGCGCATCGCCACCTCCGTTTTGCCATAGCCCACATCGCCGCACAAGAGACGGTCCACGATGCGCGGGGATTCCATATCCCTTTTAATCTCCTCCACGCTCTGGCGCTGCCCCTCCGTCTCCTCAAAAATAAACGCCTCTTCGAACTCATGCTGCCAAACCGTATCCTGCGAAAACGCATAGCCTTTGAGCGCCTGCCGCGTAGCATACAGTGCCACAAGATCCTGTGCCAGTTTTTTTACGCTTTTGGATACGCGGGATTTTGCCCGTTCCCATTCCTGCCCGCCCATTTTGGTCAGTTTAGGCGGCGTATCACCCGTACCGATGTATTTCTGCACGCGGCCGATCTGTTCAACGGGGATATACAGCTTGTCGGCGCCGCGGTATTCCATCAAAAGAAAATCCTTTGGCCGACCCTCCACCGTAATAGTGGTCAGGCCTTTATACCGGCCTATGCCGTGCACGTCGTGAACGGCATACTCACCTTCCTTGAGTTCCACCGTATCGCGTTGCGCCGTATGCAGCGTCCGCCGCGCTGGTTGCGACACGTTTCGGAATATCTCCGCTTCGCACAATACCAGCGTTTTATTCTGCTCCATCACATAGCCCGCCCCAAACGCTTCGGTGGCAATGAGCACTTCGCCCCGGTTGGCAAAGCGTGAAGGTGCCGCGGCCAGCGTGGCCGTAACATCCCGATCCAGCAGCGACCGGTACAGGCTTTGACACCTCTTTTCGTTTTGCAGCAGGATCATGGTGCGCCAGTCGTTCTTCTTTCGATAGATCAGATCCTCGCACAGAAGATCCATGCGGCCATGGAAGGGCTGTGCGGGGCGTATGTCTAACCAAAAACCCTTCGCTCCCTGATGTCCCACTGCCGACGCCTGCATGCTTACCGCTCCCCGAGGGGCGCGCACGGCGGAAAACGGCAACAGATGCTTTTCCCAGCCACAGGGCTGGTTTTCTTTTTGCGCAAGGTCGCGCACTGCGACGGCTATATCCGTATCCGTGTTTGTGGCGGCGTCCATCAACCGCATCGGTTCATCCAACAGCAGCACATCGCCGCCCTCGAGGTAGTCCGCGGCGCAAAACGCCGGTACGGACAGCGCAAAAACCTCGTACGCCGCGCTGTAATCCCCCTGCCCGATCTGTTGATACAGCAGGTCCAGCCTCCTTTGCACGTCGTTCTTCGCGGTTTGCCGGGCTATGCGTATATGCTCTAACAAATCGCGCGCCGCTTTTTCGTCAAGCGGCGTCTCGTAGCACGGGGGGACATCGATGCGTAACTGCCGCGCCGCGCTGCGCTGGGAGAGAGGGTCCATGATGCGGATGGAATCGATCTGGTCGCCAAAGAAATCCATCCGGTATGCCGTGGCGTTGGGTAAAAACACATCCACGATGCCGCCTCGCACAGCAAACTGCCCGTAATCCTCCACCGCATCCATCCGTCGATAGCCCGCTTTTGAAAGACGGGCGACGAGCTTCTCTATCAAAAGGTTTTGTCCCTGAGCAAGGGAAAATCCCAGCGCTGCAAAGGTTTCCCCGGGGGATAACCGCGCGCGCACAGCATCCACCGAACCCACTACAAGCGCCGGCTTGTTGCCGCAAAGCGCGTAAAGCGCCGTCGCTCTGAGCCCCTGCGTGCGGCTGTCCACTTGGCGCGTCCGTGACAGGTGTACCATGCGCGAGGGCAGGTAGTACGCACAATCCCCCGCAGACGGCAGCAACGCCGTATACAGCTTTTGCGCGGCAAAGTCGCTGGCACATACCACCAGCATATTGGTGCCCAGTTGCAAAAACGCGCTTACAATCAGCGGCGCCTTTCCATTTTCCGGCATGCCGAACAGCGGCAGAGATGTTTCTCCCCCCCGTACCGCCTGTATCATTCGTTTGTACGTGCCATCCTCACGGACGGGCGACAGCGCCCATGGTTCGGTTGGCGCTCCTTGCTGCATGCATGCTCCTTCCACTCAGCCCTGTGGCTGAGGCTCGGTTGGCTGCGTCCCGTTATATCGCATAGCGCTTGCAACGCCGCTTATAAGCGCCTGATGCACCGCTTGGGCGCACAGCGTCGTAGCGTGTAAAAACGCGTCCCGTTCCGCCCCCTGTGGTTTGCCCAGCACATAGTCCGCCAGATCCCATCCGGGCGGCGGTGCGCCGATGCCGATTCGAAAACGCGGGAACTCCTCCGTCTTGATGCTGGCAATAATATCCCGCATACCGTTGTGCGTACCCGCCCCGCCGGATTCTCGTACGCGTATCACGCCAATTGGCAAATCCACGTCGTCGTAGATGACAAACAAATCCTTAGAATCCACCTTATAGTAGGCCGCAAAATCCAACACACACGCGCCGCTATTGTTCATAAAGGTCTGCGGTTTGATCAAAAGCACCTTTTCGCCATCTATCGTGCCCTCGCCGACAAGCGCCTTGCGCTTTTTTCGTTCCACCGGGATCGCAAGGCTTTCTGACAGCTGCTCCAGCGCCACAAAGCCCGCGTTGTGGCGGCTATTTTCATAGGCGGAACCGGGATTGCCCAGCCCGAAAATCAGCTTCATTTCAATTTACCCTGTTCGCGGCGCATTTTGGCCCAGTCCAGGATTTCACTTTGGCGTACCCGCCCGATGCAAAGCGCATCGCTTGTGACCCGCTCGGTCACGGTGGTACCCGCCGCAACGTAAGCCCCATCCTCCACCACCACCGGCGCTACGAGATTCACGTTGCAGCCGATGAAACAGTTGTCCCCAACCTCTGTGATGTATTTCTCCTTGCCATCGTAGTTGGCAAAGGAAACGCCACAGCCAATGTTGCAGTTCTCGCCCAGCACCGCATCGCCAATGTAGCTTAGATGCGACATCTTGGTGCCTTGCGCCACCGCCGCATTCTTCAACTCCATAAAATCGCCGATACGGCAACCGTCGCCGATGACGGTATCGTAGCGAAGGTTGGCAAACGGACCAATTTGCACGTCGTTGCCCACGCGGCAATCCGTTAATGTGCTGTGCATCACGCTGCAATCGTTGCCCACCACCGCATTTATCATGCGCGTACCGCCCATGATATGACAGTTTTCGCCGATGATGGTTTGTCCTTTTATCACCGCGCCCGCTTCAATGACGGTATCACGACCGACGATCACACAATCATCGATGTAAGTACGCTTGGGATCAATGAGCGTCACGCCGCCAAGCATCAGCGCCTCGTTGATGCGTTTGCGCCATATCTTTTCCGCATAAGCAAGCTGCACACGATTGTTCACGCCCATGCATTCGTCCATCGGCGCATTGACCGCGACAATGGTGTCGCCGTCATCAACCAACATGCCGATGCAATCGGTGAGATAGTACTCCTGCTGAGCGTTATCACAGGTAAGCTTGTTCAAACACGCCAAAAGCTTTTGGGTTTCAAAGCAATAGACAGATGCATTGATCTCCCGAACCGCGCGCTGGGCTGCTGTTGCGTCCTTGTGTTCCACAATGGCGCTTACGTTACCATCCTCGTCCCGCACGATGCGGCCGTACCCGGCGGGATCGTTTGCGACGGCGGTCAGCAGCGAAGCAGCCTGTCCCTTTGCAGCTTCGATCAAAGCGTCTACCGTTTCTCTGGTAAGCAGCGGCATATCCCCCGCCAATACAAGTGTATATCCCTGGTGCCCCTGTAATGCTTCTTTTGCCATCATCACGGCATGGCCGGTACCCTTCTGCTCTGCCTGTACAAAAAACCGCGCGCGGTCGCCCACGTGTTTTATAACCTCATCCCGTCCGTGCCCCACGATCACCAACGGTTTCGTATCCTTAGGACACACCGACAGCACCCGTTCGATCATGGTGCTGCCGCAAACCCTGTGCAGCACTTTGGGCAACCTGCTTTTCATGCGCGTGCCCTCGCCCGCCGCCATGACAATGCTCATACACGAACTGCCCATACTATCCCTCCTGTTCACAATGAATGATTCAAATGCGGGTGCAATCACATCCGCCAAGCGTTCCGTTTCCTCCATAGTATGATGGTTTGTTGTGGGGTGTCAAGTACGGCATTTGTTTTGCGGGTTGTCGGTGTCCATTTGTTGCATGGTCAAAATTTTACGCGTATAATAGCAATACTGAATAACCAAAAATCTATTCAGTGCAAGTGTAAGCCTGTTCTGGATAAGTCACATACGGCTTATTCAATAAGCCCAATAATAGCGTTGTTCCAATCGTGAGTTCATGGAACATCGACAAAGGAGCGTTCGGTATGCAATCGTCCATCGAACTATTTGATTATCAGGGAAAGCGTGTACACTTTATCGGCATCATGGGAGCCAGCCTGTGCGGATTGGCCACGATACTGCGGGATATGGGATTTACCGTGACCGGGTCGGACATGAAGACCACCATCTTCACGCCGTTTGTACGCCAAAGCGGCATTTCCTTTACCATCGGCCACAGCGAACAAAACGTGGCGGGTGCGGATCTGGTGGTGTACAGCGCAGCCGTCCCCGAAACGAATATTGAATACGCCTATGCCAAAAAACACGGCATCCCGCTGATGGCGCGCGCAACGCTGGTTGGCCAGTTGATGAAAAAGCACAAGGTGGCGGTGGGCGTATCCGGCTGCCACGGCAAGACCACCATCACCTCATTGTTGGGGCTGATGCTGCTTCTGGGCGACAAGGATCCGACCATCCACGTTGGCGGCGTTCTAGATTATCTGGGTGACGGTGGCACGCGGCTTGGCAACGGGGATATCATGGTGGTGGAATCCTGTGAGTATTTGGACAGCTTTTTGCAGTTTAAGCCCACCATCGCGGTAGTCAACAACGTCGACGATGATCACCCAGATTATTTTAAAAACATAGAACAGGCGGAGCAAAGCTACCGGAACTTCGTCTCACTATTGCCCGAGGACGGCCTGATGGTGGGATATGTCGGCGATGCACGCGTTGTGAAACTGATGTCCACATGCAACCGCAAAACGCTGTCCTACGGATTGGACAAAAGCGCAAACTGGTATGCCGAGGACATTGAGTATGACCAGAGGGGATATGCCAGTTTTATACCGATTCACGACGGTGAAAGGCTCATGCGCATCAAGCTGAATTTACCCGGCAATTACAACGTGTCAAACGCGCTGTGCGCCATGGGCATTGCAACGCATCTTGGCGTATCCATGGAAAACATCAAACAGGCATGCGCACAATACCATGCGGCAGAGCGCCGGTTTGAGTTCCACGGCCAGGTGGACGGCGTGAACGTCTACCACGATTTTGCCCATCATCCCACCGCCGTTGCGGCCTGCATGGATGCCGCCAGCCGCGTGCCGCACAACAAGCTGTGGACGGTGTTCCAGTGCAATTCGTATTCGCGCGCACACCAGTTCTTTGACCGATTTGTGGAGGCGTTTGCCCCGGCGGACTGCTTCATCGTAGCCGAAATATATCCCGGCCGCGAGAAGGACACCGGATTGGTGCACGGCAACCAACTGGTGGAAGCCGCCAAAAAGAACGGGCAGGAAGCGTACTACATCCCGACCTTTGAGCAGATCGGCGCATTCCTGCGCGAACGCTGGCACAGCGGCGATCTTGTATTGCTGGTGGGATCCGGCGACATAGACCAACACGTATGGAAGATTCTTGGCAAGGAAGGTCCCCGCGTTCTATAGCGCGAACCCACAGCTTTGGAGCGAATGTTACCATGCAAAAAGTGGCAGTGATATACAAAACAAAATACGGCTCAACGGAAAAGTACGCGCGTTGGATTGCACAGGACGTGAACGCGGATCTGTACAAATCAGGCTCGGTCAGCATCGATTCGCTGATGACGTACGACACCATCGTCTACTGCGGTGGATTGTATGCGGGCGGTATGCTGGGCTTTTCGTCCATCAAAAAGAACTACGGTAGGCTATCGCGCAAGAAATTAATCGTGGTTGCCGTGGGCGCAACGGCCAAAAGCGAAGCCGCTGCCAAAGAGATAAAAGAAAAAAACCTGACGGCGGAAATGAAGGATAATATTCAATTTTTTCTGCTTCGAGGCGGTTTGGATTACAAAAGGATGAACGCCAAGGATCGTATGCTGATGTACCTGTTGGTCAAATCCCTCAAATCCAAAAACCCGGACAAGTTGGACAACGATGCCAAAGGCATCATCTCGACCTACGGAAAGACCGTCGATTTTACAAACAAAAGTGCCATTGCGCCCATCGTTGCAGCCATTAAAGCGTAGCACCATTTTGGTAACGGGCATGTCCGTGTACGTGCATCCGCCATATTATATCCATTCGCATTCAATCGAAAGAATCCCCGTTCCAATACTGAGCGAGGGATTTTTGTTTTCATCGACCTTATGTGACAAATCACCTGTCTTTTTAAAAAGCTATGCACTCCACACATCAGCCCTGTGCAACGCAATGCGTTGCACAGGAAAGTGCGCCAGCCCAATCAGTCTAAACACTGCGCACATGCGAACAGCCCTCAAATGAAAAGAACGCCGCCTTCATGTCGTGAAAGCGGCGTTCTTCCATAAAACCGTACAAACTATACAGCCGCCATCTTTTTGTTGACAGCGGACATCAATTGGTCAAACGAAACGTTGAACTTCTCCACGCCCTCGTCCTCGAGCTGTTGCGTAATGTGGGCAAGATCGACGCTGAGTTCCCCGGCCAGCGCAAGCACGCCCTTCGCCTCGTCCAGGCCCTCGCTCAGCCGCAGAGCGGGCTGCCCGTGATCGCGGTACAGATCCAGCGTCGCGGTGGGGATGGTGTTGACCGTATCCTTCCCGATCAGTGCTTCTACGTATTTAACGTCGCTGTAATTCTTGTTCTTGGTACTGGTGCTGGCCCACAGCAGCCGCTGTACGTTGGCCCCCTTGGCGGCAAGCGCTTTGAACCGCTCACTCGCGAACAGTTCCTCCAGAATGCCAACCGACACTTTGGCGCTGGCGACCGCAACCTGGCCCATCGCTTTTGCCGCGCGCTTGGTGCTATCGCCGCCCTGGCCTATAATCTGCTGCAATTTCGCGTCCACCGCCGAATCGATGCGGCTGATAAAGAAACTGGCGACGGAGAAAATAGCATCGATGGGCTCGCCCTTTTGGACCCGCTTTTCAAGCCCGGCGATATACGCCAGTACAACCTCCCGGTAGCGCGGCAAATCGAAGATCAGCGTCACGTTGATGTTGATTCCATCGCCGATGAGCGTTTCAATGGCGGCAAGTCCCTGTTTGGTGGCCGGTACTTTGATCATGACGTTGGGCCTGTCCAAAGCCGCCCACAGCCGCCGTGCCTCGTCAATGGTGCCCTGCGTATCGTACGCCAGGTGCGGATTGACCTCCAGGCTCACGTACCCGTCCGCGCCGTTGGTGCGATCATACACCGGACGGAACACGTCGGCGGCGCTTTGAACGTCGGCCTGGCTGATGGCTTCATAAATCCCCATGGCGTCCATGCCGTCCGCGGCCATCTGTTTGATCTCCCGATCGTAGTCGTTTGAATCGGCGATGGCTTTTTCGAATATCGTCGGATTCGAAGTCATGCCCATCAGGCCGTCGCGCTCAAGCATGGTTTCAAGATCGCCCGAATCCAACAGCGACCGGCTGATGTAGTCCAGCCAAACGGACTGGCCAAGCGTACTCAATTGTTTCAACGGATTGTCATTCATTTTCTATTCCTCCAAGTTTCATATATCAGGGCACTTTGCGGCCCGTTTGTCTCCATTCTATAATAGGCTGTTTTCGGCATTCGAACAAGCCATAAAACCAATCCGAAGCAGCGTCTGTAATGCACGGGGCGCTACGCAAGTCCCATGGCACTTTTTTATCCTGCAAGCGTACGCAAAACCGTATCATGTATACCTTGCGGGGTGATGCCGTATCGGTTCAGCATTTCCTTATACGGCGAAACGGTATCGGGGAAAGCGTCGGGCAGGCCCATTCTGGTAAGCTGCCCCATACCGGCTTCGGCCAAAGCTTCCGCCACCGCGGTACCCAAACCGCCTATGACGGTATGCTCCTCCACAGTGACGATATGACGGCTGCGCTTGGCGGCGCAATATACGGCATCCACGTCAAAGGGCTTGATCGAATGCATGTTGACGACACCGGCGCGTACGCCGTCCTTTTCAAGAAGCCCGGCAGCGTTCAGTGCGGGTACCACGGTCGATCCCGTTGCAATGATGGTAACATCTTCACCCTGTCTGAGCGTTATGGCCTTGCCCACAGTAAATTCGTAATCCGCCCGATAGACGGTGGGCAGCACTTTGCCGCCCGGGACGCGTATATAGACCGGACCGGGTATAACCACGGCGGCACGGATGCAATGGATGAGCTCCACACCGTCGGCCGGGCTTAGTATCGTCAAGCCCGGAATGCTTCTCACCGTGCCTATATCCTCCCAGCCCATGTGCGTAACGCCCAGTTGGCCCATCGAAACACCGCTTTCGGTGCCCAGTATGTTGACGTTGACATCCGCATACGCGCAATCGTCGCGCACCTGTTCAAGGCAGCGCAACGTGGCAAATGGTGCAAACGTCGTTGCAAAGGGGATCAGATCGCATGCAGCCAATCCCGCCGCCACACCGATCAGGTTCTGTTCTGCGATGCCCACCTGTACGAATCTGTGGGGGAACTGTTCGTAAAACACTTGCCCCTGCATAGCACGTGAAAGGTCGGCGACCACATAGACCACCCTTTGATCGGCCTGTGCGGCCTCGGATACCGCAAGCGTGCACACCGAACGGTACGATTGCGTCCGGTTCAATTTCTCAATACCTTTGGGGGATAAATCCAACATTACTATTTCCCCTCCCGTTCCAGTTCACCAAGGGCACAGGCAAGTTGCTCTTGACTGATCCCGGCATGGTGCCAGTTATTGTTGTTTTCGATGAAGGATACGCCCTTGCCCTTGATCGTATGGGCAACGATCACCGTGGGTCTGCCCGCATGGTGGTCGATGTTTGAAAAGGCTTCAAGCAGCGCGGCCACATCGTGCCCGTCAACGTCCACAGCGTCCCATCCGTGCGCCCGGAAGATGGCTGTGATGTCCATATCCATCACATCGCGGCAAAGCGAATCGTGCTGAAACCCGTTGGCATCCACGATGACGCACAGGTTGTCAAGTTTATTCTGTTTTGCAAACATGACCGCTTCCCAGTTGGAGCCTTCGTTGAGCTCCCCGTCCCCGGCCACAACATAGACGTTGTAAGGTGTCTTTGAAATCCTCGATGCAAGTGCCATGCCCGCGGCCACCGAGATACCATGGCCCATCGATCCGGTTGAAAACTCAATGCCGGGCACCCCTTTGGCACATGGATGACCCGCAAAATGGGTGTTTGGTTTTTCAAACGTGTACAGCATCTCTTCGCCAAAGTACCCGCATTCGTGCAACGCGGTATACAGCGCGAACACACCGTGCCCCTTGCTGAGTATAAACCGGTCCCGATCAGGCATCGCGGGATCGTTCGCATCGTGTTTCATCACGCCGAAATATAAGGTCGCGCATATATCGGTGGCTGAAAAGGCGGGGCCGACATGGCCGCTGCCCGACGAGAACGTCATCTTCAGCGCGCTGCACCGCATGCTTTTGGCGTGTCTTTGGATGGTACGGACCAATTCGCTGGTTCTGTCCATCGGCTTTACTCCTTTCATGCTCAGTTACTCAGTACAATATCATCGACCGCGTCATTGGCCGCCTGCGGAATATCGGCATCTACATTTTTTGCCACGGCGTATTTTTGAACGGAACACACGGGTTTCGCTGCCGACGCATCATCGCGCCATAAATAGGATGGATCACCAAAAAAGCATATTGCCCGGCGGCGAACCGCTACTTGGAATGCTCTTTGTTGTTTCTATAGGATGGTAAGCAACACACGTGGGACTCATACGTCCACACTGTGTTGCTATTGCACTAGAGCTGGTTTATGACCTGAATGGGCATTCGAGTGAACAGTGGGCTGACGCTTTGACGGCTGTTGATGCGGCGCACCGTTTCGGCAAACAGCGGCGCCACCGATACGATACGGATCTTTTCGTGGCCGCGCACAAAGGTGTTTTCAACCGAATCAGTGGAAATCAACAGCTCAACAGGACTATTCTCTATTGCCTGTACGCCTTTATCACGCACCAATATATGGCTCAGACATGCATAGATATGGCGGGCGCCCTTTGCTTTGATGGCGTTGGCGATCTCCACGATGGTGCCACCGGAAATGGTGAAGTCGTCCACAATCAAGCAGTCTCTGCCCTCGACGTTGCCGATGACCTCAAGCACCTGCGCTTTTTCGTCATGCGCAACGCGCGTCTTATCACCGATGGCGACGGATGTGCCCAGATAGTCGGCATAGGCACGCGCATCCTTGGCAAATCCAGCATCCGGCGATACAACCACCAGATCTTCGGCGATACCCAGCTTTTTGATGTATTCGCACAGTAGTGGGCGGGCATAAAGATGGTCCGTCGGCTTTGTGAAAAAGCCTTGGACCTGTGGCGCGTGTAAATCCATAACCACCACGCGGTCGGCGCCCGCCATCTCGATGGCATCGGCGCATACGCGGGCGCGTATCGATACGCGCGGTTCATCCTTCTTGTCTCCTTTTGCATAACCAAAATATGGAATGATGGCTGTTACCGAGTTCGCACTGGCTCTTTTGAGTGCATCCATCCAAAACAATATCTCTACAAACTCGCTGTTTGGGTTCATGCCGACGGGCTGAACCACATAGACATCCTTGTCGCGTACCGTTTCCTTAATTCTGACAAAAATGTTCCCGTCCGAGAACGTGATGACTTCGCTGTCCCCCAATTCGCACCCGAGATAGTCACACATTCGGCGCGCGAACGGCTTACCTGTCGATCCGGCATATATCTTGACATCGCCACTGGAAACCATTTTACCCAACACCTTTCCTTTTTGCCATCTTTATAAAATCCTTTGTTATTTCATTGTATCACCCCATAGCTTCGTGTTCAACAAAATCGGCCATGAATCTATATGTATATTGCGTGCATTATTGACGCATATTTTGAATTATTATGCATTTTGCTCTTGACGAAATCGCCCTTTTATGCGTTAATATAAAAAACATCTTAAAACATCAGACCGGTCTACGCTGGGCATGACCGGATTGACAGGAGGCAAAACATGCAAAAGCAGTATAACAAGGTTGTATTGGCCTATTCGGGCGGATTGGATACGTCGGTGATCATCCCCTGGCTGAAGGAAAACTATGGCTGCGAGGTCATCGCTGTGGCGGCCGATGTGGGCCAGGGAGACGAGTTGGACGGACTTGAGCAAAAGGCAATCAACACCGGTGCCAGCAAACTGTATGTCGCGCATATTGCGGATGAATTCGTTGACGAGTACATTTTTCCAACGCTTAAAGCAGGCGCCAAATATGAAAACGAATACCTGCTGGGCACCAGCTTTGCGCGCCCCATCATCGCCAAGCACATCGTGATGATTGCGCTGCGTGAAGGCGCGGACGCCATCGCTCACGGCTGCACAGGTAAGGGCAACGATCAGGTGCGTTTCGAGCTCGCCATCAAGCATTTCGCGCCCAACATGGGCATCGTGGCACCATGGCGGGAGTGGGACCTCAAAAGCCGTGATGACGAGATCGACTATGCCGAGGCGCGCAATGTGCCGCTGAGCATCACGCGCGAAACCAATTACAGCAAGGACAAGAACTTGTGGCACCTGTCCCACGAAGGGCTGGATCTTGAGGATCCCGCCAACGAGCCGGACTATGAGAAAATACTCGAACTGTGCAACACGCCGCAAAGCGCTCCAGACGATCCGGCGTATGTCACCATCGGTTTTGAACAGGGTATTCCGGTGTCGCTTGACGGCGAGGCGATGGTCGGTGTGGATCTGATAAAGGCGCTGAACCAAATCGGTGGTGAGCATGGCATCGGTATACTCGACCTGTTGGAGAACCGTCTGGTGGGCATGAAGAGCCGCGGCATATACGAGACGCCGGGTGGTGCCATCCTGTACAAGGCACACGAAAAGCTGGAGGAAATGTGTTTGGATCGCGACACGCTCCACTACAAACACCAGGTGGCCATTCGGTTCTCGGAGCTGGTGTACAACGGCCAATGGTACACGCCGCTACGCGAGGCGCTAAGCGCCTTTGTCGACCAAACGCAACAGACGGTGACCGGCGAAGTGAAACTGAAACTCTATAAGGGCAACATCATTCCGGCCGGAACGGTAAGCCCCTACACGCTCTATGACGAAGAAGTGGCGACATTCGGCGAGGATGCAGTATACGATCAAACCGATGCAAAGGGATTTATCAACCTCTTTGGGTTACCCATCAAGGTCAAGGCACTTCTTGACGAAAAGCGTCAGGGATAAAGTGGAGGTAAACATGAAACTGTGGACAGGGCGGTTTACGGAGGAAACGGACAGCCGTACCAACGACTTCAATTCCTCCATTGCGTTTGATTCGCGCATGGCCAAGCAGGATATCCAGGGTTCCATCGCTCACGCGACCATGCTGGGCGAGGCCGGTATCGTAACGCTCGGGGAAAGCGAGGCCCTTGTCAACGGCCTCTCCGGCATCGCCGCGGACCTTGACAGCGGCGTTTTGTGCATAGACCCCCATGCCGAGGATATCCATACGTTCGTTGAGGCAACGCTGACACAGCGCATCGGGGATTTGGGTAAAAAGCTGCACACCGCCCGTAGCCGCAACGACCAGGTCGCGCTGGACATTCGTCTTACGTTGCGCGATGAGATCGATGGCATTGTTGAGCAACTGTGCGCGCTTGTGCAGGCGTTTTGCACACTGTCGCAGCGGCATGTACACACCATCATGCCGGGCTATACGCATCTACAGCATGCACAGCCCATCACCTTTGGCCATCACCTGATGGCGTATGCGCAGATGATGTTGCGGGATCTAGATCGCTTAAACGGCTGCCAGCGCCGCATGGACTCCATGCCGCTGGGCAACGGCGCGCTGGCAGGCACCACCTTCCCCATCGACCGGGAGCGCACCGCCGAGCTTTTGGGATTTTCATCCATCACGCAAAACAGTCTGGACGGCGTGTCCGACCGCGACTTTTGCATGGAGCTCGCTGCGGATCTTTGCATCGTGATGGTACACCTGTCCCGATTGTGCGAAGAAATCATCCTCTGGTGCTCGTGGGAATTCGGGTTCATCACGCTGTCCGACGCATTCACCACCGGATCTTCCATCATGCCCCAGAAGAAAAATCCCGACGTGGCGGAGCTGGTGCGCGGGAAATCGGGGCGCGTGTTCGGCGATCTGATGACGCTGTTATCCATGTTGAAATCGCTGCCGCTTGCCTACAACAAGGACATGCAGGAAGACAAGGAAGCCGTGTTTGACGCGGTGGATACCGTCAAAATGTGCCTTACAACGCTCACCCCCATGATCGAAACCATGACGGTGCATCCAAAGCGTATGATGGAAGCGGCGCAAGCGGGCTTTTTGAATGCAACGGACTGCGCGGATTACCTCGTGACAAAAGGTCTCGCCTTCCGCGACGCCTACCGCATCGTGGGCGGACTTGTCAAGCATTGCATGGCGCATGGCGAAACGCTGGATTCGCTGGCACTTTCGGATTATAAACAGCACAACAACGCATTTGATAAAGACGTATACGCGGCCATCGATTTGATGCATTGCGTGACGGAACGAAACATCCAAGGCGGTCCCGCGCCCGAGCGCGTCAAACAACAAATTGAATATGTCCGTGCAGAGCTTGCACGTTACAAAGGAAAACAGTAAATGGAACAATGGAAAAAGCAGATCAGTAAAAGCATTGATGCCAAGGCGGCGCTGTTTATCGCCGCAAGCGATGCGGTGTGGGCGGCCCCGGAAACGGGATTCAAGGAACATAAATCCGCCAAAATCTTAATGGATACACTTGCCAAGGAGGGTTTTGAGATAACCCCGGGCATCGCGGGCATTCCGACGGCGTTTGTAGCCAGCTTTGGATCGGGCAAACCCGTCATCGCCTATCTAGGCGAATATGATGCGCTGTCCGCGCTGAGCCAGAAAGCGGGTGTAACAAAACAAGAGGCCGTAATCCCCGGCGGCAACGGCCACGGTTGTGGACACAATGCGCTGGGCGCAGGCTCCCTGGCCGCCGCCTTTGCGCTCAAGAACCATTTGCAGCAATCCGGCGTCAGCGGCACCGTAAAATACTTCGGTTGCCCCGGCGAGGAATACGGCAGCGGCAAGATGTTCATGGCCCGTGAAGGATATTTTGACGATGTGGATGCAGCGTTTACCTGGCATCCCGGCGTACACAATGCCGTGTACGGGCAAAGCACGCTGGCCAACATCAGCATTTTTTACCGGTTTTTTGGCAAAACGGCGCATGCCGCCGCCATTCCGCATCTGGGCCGCAGCGCGTTGGACGCCGCGGAATTGATGAATATCGGCGTAAATTTCATGCGCGAACACATGCCGCTGGATTGCCGCGTACACTATGCTTTCCGTGACGTGGGCGGAACCGCCCCCAACGTGGTACAGGAAACCGCCTGTTTGCATTACTTCGTGCGTGCCCCGCGCGTGAAGACCGCGATGTGGCTGACCGAACGCGTACACAACATCGCGCGCGGCGCGGCCTTGATGAGCGAAACACGCGTGGAAATGAACATCAGCGAAGCGCTGTGCGACTTTGTGCCCAACGACGTCTTAAGCCAGTTGCTGCACGATTGCTTCGTGTGCATCGGCGGCCCGCAATTCGACGAAGCGGACTACGCGCTGGCAAAGCAATTCGAATTCTCACAAGAGGAAAAAGAGGCTTCGTTGGCATCCATCGCCACAGCAAGCAGTGACGCGTGTGCGAAAAAGGTCGAGGATTGCATATTGATGCGCGACGTATTGCCGTACAGCAAAAGCAAAATTGCAAAGCCCGGTTCCACCGACGTTGGCGATGTAAGCTATTGCACGCCGACCGCGCAGATCAACGCCGCCTGTTGGGCGATTGGAACGCCGGGGCATTCCTGGCAGGTCACTTCGCAGAGCGGATCGTCCATCACCCACAAGGGATTGTTGGCGGCGGGCAAAGCATTGGCACTGGCGGGCATATGCGCTTTGCATGACCCCGGACTTTTGAAAAAGGCTCGTGACGAATACATAACCGTCACCGGGGGCCAATACGTCTGCCCCGTTGGTAAAGACGTGAAGCCCGACCTTAGCGAATAGCCTTACGCTGTTGAAGCATCGATGGATGATGATACATAAACGGGCATATACGGACCCATCAGGCTGCCGACAAAGATCAGCAGCCTTTTTTATGTGTTGCATATAAAAAACCATTTCAGGGACGAGCTTATTCAGGGTATTTACATCAAATAAGAGAAGGCGTTTCATCAATCCAACGTGGAGAGACTCCAGAAATATCAAGGACAAATGATCTACACATATAAATCGGTAAAACATATATAGACCGCATGTGGGTCAATACTTTGAGATAAATGACATATAAATCCCATACAGCGCAAGGTTCCGCAGAATATACTTAAAAACCGAAAGTGCTCTGTTCTTCAACATTGTTCGGGTATACTAATCCATAAAATATTAATTTTTTTGTCAATCAGATTATGTTTTAATAAACATATACGCGGAACCGACGGCAAAAAGCATTTGCTCTATTCATATATCCATAAAACATCCCTACATTATTCCTTGAAATCTCCTGAAGGCTGACTTTAGAACCAAGTCTGTGCTCTAAAAACCGTCCACCAGAGTTTGACATTCTGATCGTTAACCGCCGATGCGGTCAAACAGCATTGCATAAAGGCTCTGCCTATTCATAAACCGCTAAGCGGATGTTCCCACAAAATATCCGTGTTCAAATAACAATAAACCCCATCCACAGTCTGCGGATGGGGTTCTTCTATAAGCAAAAGGTGCACACACGCCTTTTGTCTCCGGTTACTCCTCACTGTCCTTTAGTACAGGCGCGGCATCCTCCGCCGTGCGTGGTTTCGGCCTCGGTGGCGTTGACCTATGCAGCCTTGGCTCGGCCCCCGCTATTTTCTTCTCCGCCTTTTCCTGTTCCAAAGCGGGCGTAGGCAGCTTGGTTGACTCATCAAACGGCCGCGGGCCGACGATAGCGATAAACGCATCGTTGTCCAGCTTTTCCACTTCAAGCAACGCATTTGAGACGGCCTCTACTTTGGCGCGCTTCTTCTCGATGATGCCCTTGGCAATCTTGTGCGCACCTTCAATGATGCGCCTGATTTCCTCGTCGATGGTGCCCGCGATATTTTCGGAATACGAGCGGGTTTGGCCGTAATCCCTACCCAAAAACACCTCATGATCGCCGCTTCCGTAGTAGATGGTACCGACCTTATCGCTCATGCCGAATTCCACGACCATCCGTCGCGCCAACTCGGTCGCACGCTTAAGATCGGCGGCGGCGCCGCTGGTGATCTCTCCCATTACAACCTCTTCCGCTGCTCGCCCGCCTAGACTCATCGCAATTTCGTCCAGCATCTTACTACGCGAGGCGTAATGCGTCTCTTCGCTGGCCAGCGTCATGGTATAACCGCCGGCCTGCCCACGCGGGATGATGGATACTTCGTGCACCGGATCGCAGTTTTCGGAAAAATGCGCCACCATGGCGTGTCCCGTCTCGTGAACGGCAACGAGTTTCTTGTCCTTCTCCGTCACAACGCTACTCTTTTTCTCCGGACCGATCTGCACGCGCGTGATCGCCTCGAGCATCTCCTGCATGCCAATGCGCGTAAGCCCGCGGCGTGCGGCTAAAATGGCCGCTTCATTGGAAACATTTTCAAGATCGGCGCCGGTAAACCAGGGCGTACGCCGCGCCAGCACCTTCAGATCGACGTCATCGGACAGTGGTTTGGTGCGCGTATGTACCTTGAAAATCTCTTCCCGTCCCTTGATATCGGGATGATTGACGGTAACCCGCCTGTCGAACCGGCCGGGGCGAAGTAGCGCAGGATCGAGAATATCCGGGCGATTGGTAGCCGCAATCACGATGATTCCCTCGTTCTCGGCAAAACCGTCCATTTCCACCAGAAGCTGGTTCAGCGTTTGCTCCCTTTCGTCGTGACCGCCGCCCATGCCGGCGCCCCTGTGCCTTCCTACGGCATCGATCTCGTCGATGAATATCATGCACGGCGCGTTCTTTTTAGCGGTATCAAATAAATCGCGTACGCGGGATGCACCCACGCCCACAAACATCTCTACGAAATCCGAGCCGCTGATGGAGTAGAACGGCACACCGGCCTCGCCGGCAACCGCCTTGGCCAACAGCGTTTTGCCCGTTCCGGGTGGGCCCACCAACAATACGCCCTTGGGTATGCGGGCTCCAAGCTCGGTGTATTTGTGCGGATCCTTGAGGAAATCCACGATCTCGGCCAACTCTTCCTTCTCTTCGTCCGCGCCCGCTACGTCCGCAAATGTTTTATGGTTGCGCGCCTCGGTATTCACCTTGGCTCTGGATTTACCAAAATTCATCACACGGTTGTTTCCCTGTCCCTGGGCACGCATCATGAACCACAAAAAGGCGAGCATGCCAACGGACATCAGCGCGTAGGGCAGCATGGTAACAAGCCAACTTGGCTCGGCCTTGGCTTCAAAGGTGAGCGTCAGCCCGTAATCCTGCGGGTTTGTACCGAGCAGCTCCTGTACATCCGTCATAAACACATCCACGCTGGGCAGATATACATAGACGTCGTATTCCTTCGGAAACTCGTCCGGACTTGTAGCTGTATTGTTTTTCAAAGCGACCGCATCGTTCTCCACGACGTAGATCGCGCTCAACTCTTTCTTCTCCACCATCTTGATGAATTGGGAATAGGCCACCTCACGCGTATCCTCCGCCGGGACGTTGAGCGCAGATACCAGTAATACAATGATGATCAGCATCAACACATATGAACCTGGGCCGCGCATAAACTTTTTCAAACGCTATAATCCTCCTACATTGCACATTCAATCCAACCGTTTGGAAACGGTAGGATATAGTATATCACAAAGCCTTTCGTCATCACAAGATTTCTATGATCTATTTTCATACACGGAAGCATCCAGCACACACAAATCAGGCAAATTGCGATAGCATCCGGCATAGTCTAACCCATAGCCAACAACGAATTCGTCCGGAATGGTAAATCCCAAATAATCCGCATGTATCCCAACCTTGCGTCGGCTGGGTTTATCCAACAGCGTACAGATCGACAGCGATTCGGGCTGGCGTACCAACAACATGTCTTTGAGCCGTCTGAGCGTCAATCCGGTGTCCACTATATCCTCCACCAACAACACATGCTTGCCACTGATGTCCACGTCAAAATCACGTTTGATCTGTACGTTTCCGCTTGTGTCACTGCTTTTGCCATAACTGCTCGCCTCTAAAAATTCGATGGTCAATTTCAAATCGAGATGGCGCACCAAATCCGCACAGAACACAAACGCACCGCGAAGGACGCAGGCTACAATGATCTCCTTGCCCTGATGATCCTTCGATATCTGTTTCCCCAGCTCCGCAACCTTTGCATCGATCTGCTCTTTTGTCAGCAGTATGCGTGTGATGTCCGATTCACACATCTCCGATCCCTCCATCATATGGTTCGGTCTTTACCGTTATTTGTAAAACCCGTCTGTGCCGTTCCGTCGGCGCAAATCGATCCGCCACCCGAAGCCCGGGCGTCCAAACCACTTCGTCGCCGCACAGCGCTACCGGCAGATGATCGCGTACACATAGCGGTACGCGGTTATCGATTAACGCATCGCTGAGTTTCTTATGGCCGTATTGATATTCTATTTGGTCGCCCGTTTGGCGCGTACGCGCCCTCAACCCCGCATTGGCCGCTTCTTCTGTCAAATAAGCCGTCCACATGTCAGGCTTCTCAACCCTGTCAACAACGTATTTGGCTTCCATACAGAACAGACCCAGCCGGCATGCGCCGTTTGGCGGCAATAAAACGGTGTCTTCACTGGGCGCGATGGTACGATATACCTGTACGTAGTGCCCGCCCCGGACGAAAACGTCTCGGGAAAGCTGTGCCGCACCACCCTTTTGGATGGCGGCAAGCGCCGAAAGCAACGTATTCTCCTCCATATGGTGGATCACGAGCTGCGCAAGCGCCATTCTCAGTACGCGCTTTTGTAGTGGTATCGGCAACGCCAAATAGGCTTCGCTTTGCATATACACCGCAAGACCCGGTATAAACCGCCAACCCAGCGCACCGTGCTGCGCCGCCGCCAACGACTGTAGGTACATCTCGTCCTCGTACGCTGCCTTGGCCGTGGCAGCCAGCGCGCGTTCAAGATTCGGGTTGTATTGTTCCTTTAATTCGGGCAACAGCGTATGACGGATGCGGTTGCGCACATAGCATAGTTCCATGTTGCTTTGGTCGACATGGTATGGAACGGCATAATCCTTCATATAGCGCTCAATATCCTCATCTGGCACAAACAACATGGGCCGGACAAACACGCCGCGCACCGGACGGATGCCCGCAAGACCTCTCGTCCCGGCACCACGCATAAGCCGCATCAATACGGTCTCGGCCTGATCCCGCTGGTGGTGCGCCGTTGCAAGCACCGATCCTTTGGGATATGCTTCAAGCGCTTGTACAAACGCCGCATAGCGCAGTCGTCGCGCCGCCATCTCCACGCTCTCGCCGCTTTTTCGGTTTTGCGGTACGCAAACCTCGAAAGTGTGAAGCGGTATGTTGAGCGTGCTCGCATATGTCTCCACCAACCGTTGGTCGGCCATGGCGTTTTTCCGAAGGCCGTGGTTGACATGCACGGCACACAGTCGAAAATGCATAATATCCCGCAGGGAATGAAGTACGCGCAAGAGCACCATGGAATCGCGACCGCCGGATACGGCCGCCAATACCACGCCACCCCTTGTATGCATGTCGTATTGCTGCATCGTTTCCATTACCTGCTCACGCATGATATTCCTCCTTGCGCGGTACTGTCATTGTACCCATAAGAATTCGTATACGCAACCTCGAACACAAGAAAAAGGGGTTTTTGTCCGTTTTTGACAAAAATCCCCTGCACGAAAACCGCTTGCGCCAGGCAGTCTACACCTGTATCACACGCAATACAATGGCGGTCATATCGTCGTGCGCAGTTCCCATCTTGCGCTGCGCAAGTTCCAAAAGCGCATTGGCAGCGCGGCTTTCCTGTTTATGTTCCATCGCCTGTTGCAGCCAATGCTGCACGTTTTCACCCTGCATGGCGTCCGCCACACCGTCAGATACCATCACGATGCAATCGCCAATGTGAATGCGTTTTTCCAGCACCGCCGGCTGTACGTAATCCAAAACGCCCATGGGTAGTGCTTCCATCTCGATAGTGATTACCTTTCCGTCTCGAACCAAAAACGATGGCCCCGCACAGGTTTTAATAAAGCGTGCTTGCATATGCGAAGTGTCCACCACCAAAAGGTCAGCCGCGGCAAACACCTCGCTCTGACGCAATGTTAAAAGTTGGTTGACGGTCATGAGCACCTCGTCCTGCGCATAGCCCGCCTCAAAGAAACTCTCGATCAGATCCACCGCCATGATGGCAGCCTCCCGCGCTAATTCTCCGCTGCCCATGCCGTCGCACAGGCAGAACAACTCACGCCCCCCGGATAGCTTGCATGTGCTGACCACATCGCCGCACACACGCGCATCTTTGCGCTTGGCCGTGGCCACACCACCGCGTATGGCCACGGATTGTTCGCTGTGATATAAAAGCGTGCATTTGCGCTTATGCTTTAACTTACACGGCCTGCTTTGAAGCGTCATAGGCATGTTGCACGCATCACCCACCGATTTTTTGATCATGCCGTTGCACAGGCCGCGCCCGCCGCAACCGTTTACATCCACGCGAACCGAAAGGCCGTCCCGGTTCTTCTGCACGGCCACATCCATGGGTTCAAGCCCCAAAAGCCGCAAGCGGTGCATAATTATTCGCTCCGCCCATGCATCGAATGGTTCGGACTTTTCAACGGCATACGCCGCTTTTTGCAGTTCCTGGGCCGCAAGATTCAACTGCCGCCCGGCCACGCTTGTCACGGGTTTGTTTGTTTCCGTACGTCCAATCATGGCACGCGCCGCTTTTTCAAACGCTACCGCCATGGACTTGATGCGCTGCGCAGCACAAAAGGATATCATACGCGCCCGTGCCGTCTCCGCCCGGGCGACGTGATGACAAATCAACGCGGACAGCGCGTCCACGGCATGCTGCGGCACACAAAGGCAGATCAACGCCGCGAACATCGCTTCCCCCAGATGCAACGACAGTGCCACCTGCGCAAAGTACAGCGTGAACAACGCATTGGCCAGCATGAACCCCAGTATCGAGCCAAACTTGCCCAGTCTGCCACAGTAGCCGCTGCACAGCGCACACAATCCCAGATTGCTCACGATCTGTATGGATGTGCCCCCGCAAAGCGCCGCGAGGCACCCCACCACAATGCCGAAGCAGCCGCATACCGCGGCGGGTACACACAGCGCCAAAACCATGGCCATGGCGCCCAAGAGCATATGCATGAAATTCAGCGTCAACAGCGTCATGCCGCCGGTACCCATGACCACCGATACGGCTAGAATACCTAACGACAGCGTCTGTGCGACGGTAAGCGGCTGCTTGTCCCCCATGGCGGTAAGGCCGTCCATCGCGACGAGGAATATTTGATGCAGTATAAAAGCCAATATTCCATTTAAGATGGATGTCATCAACAGGTAAGGGCTGCCCGTGCTGACCAGAACGGAACATACGATTAAAAAGAGGAAGAGCACAGTATACAGCTTTTTTTGCATGCGGTAGCCATGCATTGTAGTCGCCATGTGGCAAAGGGCCAGCCCCGCTGCCACCCATGCGGTCAGCGCGGGAACGCTGCTGCCCAAAAACAGCAACCCCGCCGCACATCCGAACGCCGCATACAATCCCGCGTTGCCGATCATAAACAGCGTGGCGCAAAATGCCGCGGCAAACGGTGAGAGTATGTCCATCACGCGAATTTGTACCAAAAGCAGACCCACCAGCGCCGGCACCGCCATCATCCCCACGGTTTCCCACGGTAACCGAGCTACACGCTGTACCCTTTGCATACCCGTATCCCCCTTATGTATTGGTAACGGGTATTGTAACAAGAAGGGCGCGCGCATTTCGTCGCTTGTCGCCATAGCGCACAAAGTGCGCTGAAATGGCAATACTCGTCACGATACTGGGTATACTCCCCCACCTGCCGCCCATACTACGCGAGAGGTGATGGACGTTGATCGGCCTTATCATGAGTGCTCTCGCCGGCGCCGCCATGAGCATCCAGGGCGTAATGAACACACGGCTGAGCGAAGGGATCGGTTTGTATGAATCCAACGCTTTCGTGCAGGGAACGGCATTTTTACTATCTGTGGCAGCGGTTTCTATTTTGGGGCAGGGCAATTTCAAAGCGCTGTCCGGCGTTCCAAAGCTCTACTGGCTGGGCGGTGCGCTTGGCTTGGTCATCACGTTGACGGTGATGGTGGGCATCAAGACGCTCAGCCCCACCATCGCGATGAGCATCATTCTCATCGCGCAACTGTTGACCGCCGCTTTGATTGACGTATTCGGATTGATGGGCGCACAAAAAGTACCGTTTTATTTCACCAAATACCTGGGTCTTGCCTTGATGATTGCGGGTGTTATCGTGTTTAAGCGCAGCCCATAATGCAGGCATCCGCACCATTTCCATCGCTTTGTATAAAAATAAAACCCCGTGTGCGCTGCACACACGGGGTATATGGTTTGCATCCGATTGCCGGATGAATAGCGCTGTTGTTTTGTCGCCCTTCCTTATTCGGTCGGATCCTCCTTCTCATCGCCTTCGATGTACAGGCGTATGGAACGAACCACATTGTTGTCCAACTCGTATACCAGCTTATAGTATTCCTTCCATACATCCGGGCCGGTCAACTCACACCAACCATACTCAAGCGTATCCCATTCGTAGAAACCGCCGGAACCGCCCTTTGGGATGAACCGTCCACCTACAATCGCCCATTCCGCAATCCAACTCATATCAGCCTGTGCGTTGATGTCCTCAATGGTATACATCACATCCGCGTCGTTGCCGGTGCGCAGATAGCCGGACAACACTTTTTCCTTGTTTGCCCCAACGTCGATGCCGCGGATTGTCGCAATCGCAACGAAGTTTTCATTAAGCCATTCGATGGCGGTAACGGTGGCGGGCAATGATAGAATATCATCTGGAAGTTGTTCGGATTCGCCTTCCGCTTCGCCGGCAATGGAACCACTCTGCGTTTTGAACCGTATCTCTACGATGCCGTCGGGATTGTTCAACACCAGCTGTGTTTCTCCCGTCGCTTCACCAATAAAGAACCAGCTGTAGTTGGTAGGCTCCACCGCATCCACATAATCTCCAACCGTGGTCAAGCCCCCCAGTATCCCAGTCACATCATCGATGGTAAAAGGCTCGGTGCTCTGCTCGTAAACCTCCGTTGTACCCCCGGTACAACCCACCAATAACATAAGCAGCACCAGCATAATAATGGACAGGGAACGGTAGCGTTTCATCGGAATCCCTCCTTGCAAACATACGGTAGCACACAAAGGGATTGGACGCAACTGATAAAATTCTCAGCGACGTGCTGCATGTCAGTCCGTTAGCCGTTTTTCGTACAGAAAAAAACGTCCCTTTCGCAACTGTATTTCCCCAGCGCGTTGATAGCCCGCAGCACAGTACAGCGCGTTGGATGCCGGATTTTGGGCAAACGCGTCCAACCGCACCACGTTATAACCGCGTTGCCGTAGAGTATCCTGTGCACGCTGCATCGTCCACTTGCCTACGCCCATCCCCTGGGCCTTCGGATGTACGCACAGGCGGTGGATCACCGCAATGGGGCCATCGTTGTATCGCCAGCATCCGACGGCATACGTCGGATCCTGTTCCTCGTTGATGGTAACGGCAGACAATATGTTATTACCAGCCGTTGCAATGAACATCTCCTGCCGGGATATATCCCCCTCAATGTCGTGCAGCGCGGGATAAATCTCGTCCCATTGCTCAATGTTTTGCGTGCACATATCTACAATGGCCGCCCGGTAGATCGAAAAGATTTGCTCTGTCTGCGATGGTTGCGCCAAAGCAAATGTACGCTTTTCCATATAATTCTCCCATCAAAACAAAAAGAAGCGCGGGCAAATGCCCGCGCTGTTTGCACTGTCTATTGCCGTTTAAAGACCGTTCCTTCGATTTCGAGTGTGTCGCCGTTGAGGGTATAATGCACCGTTTCGGTATCGCTTTCACCCATCATGTCCACGCTCAGTTCCATTTCGGTATCGCTGATGATTTTATATGTCATGGTATACATATTCATCATCCCCAGCATCGCCTGTGCCATTTCCAAATCTTCATCGGACAGCCCGGCATTATCCAAGTTGAAATCAAAGGACATCGTGCCCTTGTCAAACACCAAATAGAATTCGTAACCCATGCCAGTGAAATCGCTGAATTCACCGCTTTCGTCCGATACGATTCCCCATTTGCCCTCGATGCCTTTTTTGCCGCAGGCCGCCATTGTCAGCAACATCAGCGCCGCCAGAATAAAAAGTAAAATCCTCTTTTTCATAACAGAACCCCCTTATCAATTTAGCAAATACGGCGCCGCCCTCACGCGTCGACATTTTGCCACCCTTTGTTCAACATTATGTCATTATTTTATATGCTTGGCAAGCGTTTTATTCCAAGACGCAAGCTCCAGGAATGTTTGAATCGGATGCTGTTGGGCGTTTTTCGAACCTGTCCCCACGCAGGGTCGGCATGTCTGCCATGATGCCGTTGCTGCGTCTTCCGTCGACGGTTTTGTGCAACTGCGCAAAGTTTCCCGGTATAGTGCCATTTTCCGCGTGTGCCGCCGTCATCTGCATATGGTCTGCTCATGCATGCGGACAGTAAAATCGGATCCGGCACATGTGCTGACCGAATCCGATGTCCTATGTTCTTAATATCTTGTCAAACCCCTATTCATTCTCGCCTATGGCAAAGACAAACTCGCAACGGGCCACCACCTTGCCGTCTACAGAGGCTGTGCCCTTGCCGATGCCGATGGTATCCTTAATCGTCTCGATGTCCGCGACCAGCTTGAGCGTATCGCCGGGGACGACTTTGTTGTAAAAGCGAGCATTTTTAATCCTGCCCAAAAACGCAAGCTTTCCTTTCATCCGTTCGAGCGACAGCACCGTAATGCCGCCCATCTGCGCCATGGCTTCCAAAATAAGCACGCCCGGCATAACCTTATGCTGTGCAAAATGACCCATGAAATACCATTCGTTTCCACTGACCGCCTTAATCCCTTCGCCGCGTACGCCTGATTCCAGTACATCCACCCGGTCCACCATCAAAAACGGTTCCCGGTGCGGCAGAATTCTTTTAATCTCCTCAATTCCCAACATGTTTTCACTTGCTCCTATGCTTTTTTGACGACAAGACAGCTGTTGTGCCCGCCAAAACCGAATGCGTTTGACATGGCGTACTGTGCGGTAAACTTTTTCGCCTTCCCCTTGACGTAATCGAGGTTGCAATTCTCCCCTTCCGTTTCAAGGCCGATGGTGGGCGGCGCAATCCCATCTCTGAGTGCAAGCGCCGATATGACCGTTTCGAACGCACCCGCAGCGCCTAACATATGCCCGGTCATAGACTTGGTCGAGCTGACCAAAAGATTCTTGGCATGCTCGCCAAAACAGCGTTCGATGGCAATGCTCTCACACTTGTCGTTGAGCGGCGTACCCGTGCCATGCGCGTTGATATAGCCGATATCTTCAAGCGCTATGCCCGCATCTTCCACCGCCAAACGCATTGCCTGCGCCGCATACGTACCGTCCGGCATGGGCGCGGTGATGTGGTGCGCATCGCATGTCTGCGCATAGCCTGCGATTTCGCCTAAGATTTTGGCGCCCCGCTTTTGCGCGTGCGCTTCGCTTTCCAAAAGCATGAACGCCGCGCCTTCCGCCATGACAAAACCCTGACGGTCCTTATCAAAAGGCAGACAGGCTTTTTTTGGATCCTCGCTTTCGCTCAGCGCCTGCATCTGGTGGAACCCCTGCACCGCCAGATCTATGATCGCCGCTTCTGCGCCACCGACGAGCACCGCGTCCACCCGCCCTTCTTTGACAGCATAGTACGCCTGTCCAACGGCGTCGGCACCCGTTGCGCACGCCGTCACCACGCTGTAGCACGGGCCGTGCAATCCCAGCTTTATTGCAATGCCGCCTGCCGCTGTATTTATGATGGCCTTAGGGATAAACAGCGGAGATACGGTTCTGGGCCCTTGCTGGATCATCTCGTCGTACTGGTCGCAAATCACATCGATGCCGCCCATGCCACTGCCTAGAACGACGCCGACGCGCGACGCATCAAAGTCCGCGTTTCCCATGCCGCTTTGATCCCACGCCTGCATAGCGGCCACTATTGCAAATTGGGTAAATCGCGCCAAGCGCCTGCTCTCGCGCTTTGTGATGTACATAGACGGATCAAAATCCCGCACTTCTCCCGCTACATGTATGCCGGTCAACCCGGTGTCAAAAAGCGTTGCGCCAATGATGCCGCATGTGCCCTCCACCGCCGCACGGAACGAATCCTCCACGTTTTTCCCGATGGGCGAAATCGCACCCATCCCGACAATACACACCTTATTCCGCATTCAATTTCCGCCTTTCGATTGTCCTATATCGTCATGCCGCCATCCACTACCAGAACCTGCCCGGTGATATACGTGGCTTTTTCGCTACATAAAAACGCCACCATGTCCGCCACATCCGCCGCTTTGCCAAAGCGTTTCAACGGGATGGCCTCCTTCATGCGCTGCTTAACATCGTCGCTAAGCCGGTCGGTCATTGTCGTTTCGATGAATCCCGGGGCCACCGCGTTGACCAGTACGCCGCGCTTGGCGACCTCCCTGGCGCATGACTTGGTCAAGCCGATCATGCCCGCCTTAGCCGCGGCATAGTTGGCCTGTCCGGCGTTGCCCATGATACCCACCACCGACGTGATGTTCACAATGCGCCCCACCCTTTGTTTCAAAAGATACGGCACCGCTGCGCGCGTGCAAAAAAAGCAGCTGTCCAGATTGGTGCGCATCACATTATGATACTGCTCGTCCGTCATGCGCATCAACAGTCCATCGTCGGTAATGCCCGCATTGTTGACAAGGGCGTACAATCCACCCAGCTTTTCCATGCATTGCTCCACAAGGTTTGCACAGTCCGAAGGTAGGCTGAGATCTGCGGCAATGGCCACGGCCTTTTGGCCCAGCGCTTCGACCTGTTTGCACACTTCCTGCGCAGCCGGCTCATTGCTGTTGTAGTGAACGCATACATCAAAACCGTCCCGTGCCAGCGCCATACAAATCGCCTGGCCGATACCGCCCGAACCGCCCGTCACCAATGCTGCCTTATCCATCGGATCCCTCCTGTGCCTGTAATAACGCTTCCAACGTACGCCGATCACGCACCGATATGATTTCTATATCCTTTCCAACCCTGCGCTTGATCAGCTTGGACAACACGTTGGACGGCCCAATCTCAATAAACCGCTTTACGCCGCTTTGGAGCATATGCTCCACGCAATCGTGCCATTTCAGGCGGGATTGCATCTGCTGCGCGAGCAAGATCTTGATATCCGACTGTGCATCGTACGGTGCGCCCAGCGTGCCCGCATACACCAAATTATCGCCGATTGGATTGATGTTCTCCCCCTTGAGCACATCGTAAAAGGCATTGGCCGCCTCTTTGAGCATAGGTGCGTGGGAAGGTCCCCGCACATTGAGAAGCACGGTCATCTTCGCTCCTGCTTTTTCAAAAACATCTTTGAGTTCATTGAGATCGGACAAGTTGCCTGCGATGACGATCTGTGCGCCGGAAAGATGGTTGGCCACATACACACCGGTTTGGTCCTGCAATATCCCTTCAACCTCATCAATCGTCAGCCCGATAACGGACATCATACCCGCCGTGCCCGGTGGGAATGCATCGTCCATGATGCGCCCACGCCGTTTAACCAACGCCGCGCACTCATCGAGTGCAAACACGCCCGCCGCACACAACGCGCCGTATTCGCCAAGGGATAAACCGGCAAGGATGTTTGAATCTATGCCCGCCTGCCGCAGTACGTTCAACAGTCCCATCGAATGAGCAAGGATCGCAGGCTGTACGATTTCACCGTTTTCAAAGCCATTTCCTTGAAAACATGCCGCTTTCAGGTCGAGGCCGGCACCGGCTTGGCAAGCGTCGAAGGCCTGTGCATACGCGGCAAAATCCGCGTACACGTCCTTGCCCATGCCAACGGTCTGCGAACCCTGTCCGGGAAACAAAAACGCCGTTTTCATGGACGCTGCTCCACCCCGCCGTATTTCACACCAAGCGATTTGATTTGTTCTCCTATAGCATCAAACGCCGCGCCGTCGAAAAGCTCCTCGATGATCTCACGCGCGGTCTGGATGTGATCGACCCGGCAGGCGCACTGTCCCGCCATAAACGATCCGTTTTGCCCGTCGCCGTCCACCACCGCTTTTCGGAGCGATCCCTCGCCCATCTTTAATATCTGCTGCGCGCCATCCAACTCGTATTCGATACGGGCAAGCTTTCTCTCCAGCGGGCTTCGCAAAACGCGCACGGGATGCCCCGTAACCCGTCCAGTCACCTTGCTGTCGATGTCTTTTGCCTTGATGATGCGCTGCTTGTATTCATCGTGTGCCGTGCATTCGCTGGCCAAAATGAAACGCGTACCCACCTGTACGCCGCAAGCGCCCAAGCAAAAGGCCGCGGCGACGGATTGTGCGTCGCATATGCCTCCGGCGGCAACCACGGGAATATCGACATGGTGCACCACATGCGGCAACAGTACCATGGTGGTCAGTTCGCCGATGTGTCCACCCGCTTCGCAACCTTCTGCGATCACAAAATCCGCGCCCATGCGCTGCATCAACAGCGCCAATGCCCGGCTGGCCACAACCGGTGCGACAAGGCTTCCGGCTTCCTTCCATCGTTTGATATGCGAGGAAGGATTGCCGGCGCCGGTGATAATCACCGGTACCTTTTCTTCCGCGACGACGGTCGCCACATCATCGGCATAAGGGCTCAGCAACATGACGTTTACGCCAAACGGCTTATCCGTTTTGTCCCGCACAAGGCGAATCTGCTCGCGCACCCAATCGGGCGGCGCATGGCCCGCCGCGATCACGCCCAATCCCCCCGCCGTAGATACGGCGGCTGCCAGATTTGCGTCGGATACCCATGCCATGCCGCCCTGTATCATCGGATAATCGATGGATAACAGTTTGCACAGGTCATGTTCAGGCATCTTGTTTTCCTTCCAAAAAGGCAATCAGATCGCCCACCGTCTTAAGATCCTTGGCTTCGTCGTTGGAGATCTGAACGCCCGTCTCCTTTTCGATGCCGATCACCATCTCCACCATGTCCAGCGAATCCATTTCCAGATCCTCTACAAATCTTGCTTCCATGGTGATGTCGTCACGATCGATATCCAACTGTTCGATGAGCTTCTGTGCAATTTTTTCCTGAATGTCCTGCATGGTCATTTTCCTCCAAATTATTTTATAGGGTCCAATCTATCACAACGCCGCCGTATGTCAACCCCGCGCCAAAGCCGACCAGCGCTACGCGGTCCCCGCTTTGCAAAAAGCCTTGGTTGTACGCGTCCACAAGCGCGATGGGGATGGTGGCGGAAGATGTGTTCGCATACTCCGCTATGTTGAGAAAGAATTGCTCCTTGGTAAAATCCGTATTGCGTATGACGCAATCGATGATCTTCACGTTGGCCTGGTGCGGAATGATCTTGGTAAAGGGCCTATCGCCGCAACGCTCCTGCATCAAAAGGAGTGTACGTTCCATCGCATCGGTGGCAAAAGCAAAAACCTCCCGCCCCTTCATGTGTAGGTATTCGGTTTTTGCCTCCTCGTCCAAAAACGGCGTGTGCCTGGAATCGCGTTTGAGTGTGAGGGAAAGCTCCGTGTCAGGAACTGCGCTTAATATCGGATGATGCACGGCGTTGGTTTCGCTGCGCCTGAGCACAACAGCGCCCGCGCCATCCCCAAACAACACGCAGGTCGACCGGTCTGTCCAATCGATGTAATTGGACAGCACCTCGCTTGCTATGACAAGCGCCGCATCGATTCCAAGCGTGTCCATCAAGCTCTGCGCGCTCACGAGCGCATATATAAAGCCCGTGCATCCGGCGGACAGATCCATACTGGCGCACGACTTGATATCCAGTTCCCTTTGAATCAGGCATGCCATCGAAGGCGTCATATATTCACCGGTGAAGGTGCTGACTACGATCAGCCCGATATCGCTGGCTGATAATCCCGCCATATCAAGCGCCGTCTTCGCGGCATCAACGCCCATCAATATCGTTGTATCCTGTCCCGCGATATGCCTTTTGTGGATGCCGGTACGTTTTTTGATCCATTCGTCGCTGGTATCCACCAACTTTGCAATGTCGTCGTTTGTGACCACAAGTTCGGGTACATAGCTGCCTATGCCCGCTATTTCAACCGATGCTGTCAACCAAGATACCTCTCATTCCCAAGTATTTTTCATGCCGTCTTTCGACCAGTCTTTCCGTAGAAATTCTTGTCAGGCGGGTCAGGGTGGTTTTGATATCCTTTTTCAGGTCGCGCACACAGGTCTCCATGTGCCACAGATCGAAGTTGTCTGGTTCCTTGATCACATGATCCGCCATGTTGGCTTCCGTCAGATCCACGGCGGTCAGCTTCAAATTCTGCGCCGCTTCGCGCGCGAGCGAGCTATCCTTAAACAGGATGGACGCGCATCCTTCCGGCGAAATCACGGAAAAATAGCTATTTTCCAGCATGACAAGCCGGTCGCCAAGCGCAAGCGCAAGCGCGCCGCCGCTGGCACCTTCCCCAATGATGATGGAGATAATGGGCGTTTTGAGCGTTGCCATGGTGCGAAGATGCTCCGCGATAACCATGCCTTGCCCGCGCTGTTCCGCTTCGATACCTGGATATGCACCCGGCGTATCCACAAAACAGATGACCGGACGATTGAATTTTTCCGCCTGTTTGAGCGCACGCATGGATTTGCGGAAGCCCTCCGGATTCGTCATACCGAAGTTGTGGCGCATACGCTCTTCAAGGTTGCGCCCCTTCTGCTGCCCAATCACCGTCACAGGATGGTTTTCAAACCAGGCGATGGCAGTGATGATGGAGGGATCGTCGCCATAGCACCGGTCCCCTTTAACCTCAAACACGCCTGAAAAAAGGCGGTCGATATAATCCATTGATTGCGGCCTGTTTTCCATGCGGGCGCGCTGTACTTTATCCCATGGCTGCTGTTTCGCGCTGCTCAAATCATTCGCCCCCATTCGCGGTGTGCTCACGGCGCTGCCCGATTCGGCGGTTCACAGGTTTTGGCAGGTCTTCTTTGCAATGCAGCGCGAGGACCTCGCCCAGCGTATTGCGCATGTCCGTCCGGTTCACGATGCGGTCGATTAAACCATTTTCGAACAGATACTCCGCTGTCTGGAACCCATCGGGCAACGTGACATTCACGGTCTGCTCGATAACGCGCGGGCCTGTAAAGCCGATCAGCGCACCGGGTTCGGCAAGGGTTATGTCACCCTGCATGGCAAAGCTGGCCGTGACGCCGCCGGTTGTGGGATGGGTCAATACATTGATGTGCAAAAGCCTCTGCTCGCTGTGTTTGGCCAGCGCAATGGTGGTTCTGGACATCTGCAAAAGGGAATGTATCCCCTCCTGCATACGCGCGCCTCCGGATGCACAAAAGATGATAAGCGGCAGGCGGTTCATCGTGGCGAATTCCGTGATGATCACGATCTTTTCACCAACCACCGTACCCATGCTGCCCATCATGAAATATGAATCCATCACCGCCAGCGCAGTGCGTACGCCCTTGATGGTCGCCTTACCGATTACCACGCCCTCCTGGGATTTCGATTTGTTCATCTCGCTCTTGATCTTTGTCTTATAGCCCGGAAAGGACAGCGGATCAGCGCTCTGCGCTTCGCGCTCAATCTCAATGAAGCTGTCCGCGTCCACGACCCTGTCGATGCGCTCATACGGCGGCTGGCGGAACAACGCACCGCAAAACAGGCATGTCGAATCGTTTGCGTGCACGATATCCGTTAGCATCTGTTGGCCACAGACGGAACAGCACAGCATCTGTAATTCGTCATGCGACGCTGGCATGGATTTTACGTCAATGTTCTCCTCGAATAATCTCATGGCGTCTCCTGCACAAACCTATTGTAAAAGTCCTGCTCGATCCATTTTGTATGCACGTTGCCCGCGATGAAATCCTCATCCTTCAGCATGGCACGCGCAAACGCCGCGTTGTGACATATGCCATCGATGCGCAGTTCATTCAGCGACTCGCAACACAGTGCCACCGCTTCGTCTCTGGTGTCCGCATGGCAGATCAACTTCATAACCAGCGAATCGTAAAACGGCGATATGGCGTCACCCGCCACGTACCCCGTGTCCACCCGGACGCCGATGCCAAAGGGCAACACCATGTTTTTGATCAATCCCGGCGAAGGCCGGAAGTGCTCGTTCACGTCTTCGGCATTGATGCGGCACTCAACGGCATGCCCTTGCGGGCGCAGGTCGCTTTGATCCACACACAAGCGATGGCCCATCGCGACATGTAGCTGCGCTTTGACAATGTCTATACCATAAAGACATTCGCTTACGCCGTGCTCCACCTGTAGCCTGGCATTCATCTCTAAAAAATAGAAATTGTTATCACGATCAAGTAAAAACTCCACCGTACCAGCGTTTTGGTAGTTCACGCAGCGTGCCATACCGATAGCCACTTGCTGCATGCTACCCAGCACCGCCTCGTCGACAAACGGAGCAGGCGCCTCCTCGATCAGCTTTTGGTTCTTGCGTTGCAGACTGCATTCACGCGTACCCAAATGCAGTGCGTTACCATGCGCATCGCATAGGATCTGAACTTCGATATGCCGCGCACGCGGCATATATTTCTCCAAGTATACGCTGCCGTCACCGAAAGCCTGCTGTGCCTCATTTCGCGCAAGCGGGTATTCCCGTAAAAACTCGTCGCTGTCCTGTACGATACGGATGCCCTTTCCGCCGCCGCCCATGGCCGCCTTGATCATCAGCGGGAAGCCGATGGCCTCGGCTTTCTGGAGCGCTTCTTTCTCTGCGCCTATCACCCCGTCCGAGCCCGCCATTACGGGAAATCCCCGTTCTTTGAACAGCGCACGCGCCGTCTGTTTGTCGCCCACGGTGCGCATAGCCTCAGCCGGCGGTCCCACAAATGCAAAACCGGCTTGTTCACACGCCTGTGCAAACGTCGGATTTTCCGATAAAAACCCAATGCCGGGATGTACAAGATCAACGTTGTACGCCCTGGCAACCGCAAGCATTGAATCGATGTTTAGATAGCTTTTTTGCGCCGACCGCGGACCGATGCACACCCCGTGGTCCGCCAGCCGAACGTGCAAGCTGTTCGCGTCGTTTTGCGCATAGACCGCAACGGTTTCAAGGCCCATCTTTTTGCAGGTATGGATGACCCGTACCGCCATTTCTCCCCGGCCGGCTATCAGTACGGTTCCCATATCAATCTTCCCTCATAAACGTAAACAGCGCATCCCCCGCGGCAACGGTTTCGCTGTCCGCAATGAAAATACGCTCAATAACGCCGGATTTCGGTGCACAGATTTCGTTCATGGTTTTCATCGCTTCAATGATGCACAAAGGCTGACCCTTTTCCACGCGGTTACCCACGGCCACATACGGTTCCGCCTCGGGGTTGCTGCGCGCATAGAACACGCCCGATATGGGTGTAAATACGGTGTCTTCGGTTGATTGTTCGCATGCCTTCTGGCTTTTGGGCTGCTCCTGTGCCGGTGCAGACACCGGCTGTTCCGCCGCAGTATTCTTTAATTGCCTCTCAAGGCGTATTGTCAAGTCCTGTGTTTGAATTTCAATTCGGTCAAACAAAGACGCCTGGGCTTTATCGATCAACGCAAATATCTTTTCGATGTCCATTTGAGCGGTCTCCTTTGGCGGCCATTCTGTTAGTACTGCTAACCAAATTCTGTAATGAGCATGTTATCACTTAGAGGTACATATGTCAAGGCGGTGCCGGTGTCCCTTCAACGTACAGAATCCTGCACAATCACGGGACATATTCCCTTCGGGGCAGTCCTAAAATGATGCCGCTTGATCATGGAAATCGCGCTTGCATACGGCACGAAAACCGGCAGGATTCCCGACTGTCACGGTAGGGGATCGGGTTTGGGCAACAGTGCGTTTTCCTTATCCATTCGGTCAAAAAACGCTAATAGCGCCTGCAACGATTTGACGATTTCGGGATATTCACCAATGCGGAAATCGTGAAGCACGCTTCGCACCATATTGTCGTGGAACTGCTTGTGCTTTTGATAAAAGAATATGCCCTGTTCGGTCAGCGAGAGTACGCTCTTTCGCTTATCCTTCTCAAGTTTGGTTTTTTCCAAGTACTTCTTTTTAACAAGCCTTGAAACGGTCACGCTGGTCGTCGCTTTGGTGGTACCAAATTCCTCCGCGATCTGAGTCAGCGTCACATTTGGGGTTTCTTGCACAATCTCCAGAACATGCATTTCCGTACGGCTCAACGTGCGATTGGATGAGAGGGAAACGCTCTTTTCCTGTAGCCGCAATATCTTATAAAACAGATCCTTGAGCACATGGTTCAATACCGTTTCAATTTGATCCTGCGTCATTATATCCCCTCCCACGACACCTTTGTTGGTACGGATAGTCTTATTATGCCAATATATCATACGGTCTGCCGGTTGGCAATGTCGGCAAGGGTTGTAAGGGGCATAAAATACCGACTGCACGGGCGTTTTTTGATAAATTGCTCCGCATAACACGCCACGATGATTATGGTTTTCAATGCTGGTAAAAACCACAAGCATCTGAGCGACAAAAAAACGCTTGCAATTGACGAAGCTACATATTATAATCCCATTTCGTCAATAGGTATAGGGAGCACCCTATGGTAAGCAACGGTCGACAACGGATACTGGATCATCCCGGGTTTTAAAAACCGACGTTGAGCTAAGCGGATATAGCGCAAACCGCGACTGACAACATGGTTGCCTTTATTGGTTGGGCGTAACATTTTGGCATATACGCTGGCTACTCCATAGTTGTGCACAAAGACACATCACCCCTGTGATACAATCAATATGAGCGGCAAAAGTAGTTCCTTGCCAAATAGACTCAAAGACATGAAAAGCCCGGCTGTACGTTGCGAAATTGGCATCTTTCATCGGATTGAACGACCGGGCGGCATGTGCCGTACACTGCCGGGTGTTTTTAGTCGGCGGCATCGAGGAGAGGGAACGATGGACACAAAACTAAAACTGTACGGGTTCAACAACCTGACAAAATCCTTGAGTTTTAATATCTACGATGTTTGCTATGCCAAAGGCATCGCCGATCAGCGCGATTACGTTGCCTATGTCAACGATATGTACAACGCCGACCGGCTCATCGGTATTCTCCAGCACGTTGCCGATATGATCGGGGCACAGATTTTGAACATATCCAAACAGGACTATGATCCGTTGGGTGCCAGCGTTACCTTTTTAATCGCCGAGCAACCGTTGTCCGGTCTTCGAGCATACGGCGATACGCTGTTGGCTCATCTTGACAAGAGCCATGTGACCGTACATACCTACCCCGAGTACCACCCGGAAACATCCATTGCGACCTTCCGCGTGGACATCGACGTCGCGACCTGTGGGCAGATCACGCCGCTTCGAACATTGGATTATTTGATTGGAAGTTTTGATTCTGATATCATTACAATGGACTACCGCGTACGGGGGTTCACGCGCGATGTCAACGGAATCAAATTTTTTATAGATGACGAGATGAAATCCATACGCGATTTCATCGCTCCTTCTATACTCCAACGATACGATGCCGTAGACATCAACGTGCCGCAAGTCAACCTGTTTCACACCAAGATGTTGCTTCGCGAGATGGACTTACAGAACTACCTGTTTCGAAGGAACGTGGATGCGTTGCCAAAGAAAGAACAAACAGCCATTACAAACGGTTTGCGAAAGGAAATGTTGGATATCTTCAACAGCAGCAACGCCTGATAACGGGAGGGTGCATGAGCGAACTGGATCAACATAGGGCGCCGATCATGGAAGCGCTGCAGGAACACCGGGCTGCACGGGTGGTTCCCTTTGACGTGCCCGGACACAAACAGGGCCGCGGCAACCCTGAGCTGGTGGCGTTTTTAGGGCGGGCTTGCCTAGAAGCGGACGTCAATTCCATGAAGCCGCTAGACAACCTGAGCCATCCCGTTTCCGTGATCAAGCAGGCGGAGGATCTGGCCGCGCTCGCCTTTATGGCGGCGCATGCGTTTTTTATGGTAAACGGGACGACGTCCGCCGTACAGAGCATGATCCTATCCGTGTGCAAGCGCGGCGATAAGATCATCCTGCCACGCAACGTACACCAGAGTGTCATCAACGCACTGGTGCTGTGCGGTGCGGTGCCGGTATATGTCAACCCGCGCACCAACGACAGGCTGGGCATCGCGCTTGGTATGTCGCTCCAGGATGTACGCTGTGCGATAGAACGCTATCCGGATGCCAAAGCGGTTTTTATCAACAACCCCACGTATTACGGTATATGCTCCAACCTTGAAAGCATCGTTGATCTATCGCATAAAGCGGGCATGACCGTTCTTGTGGACGAAGCGCACGGTACGCACTTTTACTTCGGCGACGATATGCCCAAAAGTGCCATGGCCGCGGGTGCCGATATGGCCAGTATCAGTATGCACAAATCCGGCGGATCGCTTACCCAGAGTTCGCTTTTGGTCATCGGGCCGCGCATGAACAAGGGCCATGTACGCCAGATCATAAATTTGACGCAGACTACCAGCGCCTCGTATCTTTTGATGTCCAGCCTGGACGTATCCAGAAAGAATCTGGCGCTCAATGGCAAGGCGATCTTCAAGCGGGTAACAGATCTTGCTACGTATGCCCGGAAGGAAATCAACCAAATCGGGGATTACTATGCCTACGGGCACGAGCTTACAAACGGGGATACCATCTACGATTTCGACCCGACCAAGCTGAGCATATTTACGCTGGACATGGGACTCGCGGGCATTGAGGTATACGAGATACTGCGCGACGAGTACAGCATTCAGGTGGAATTCGGCGACGTGGGCAATATACTGGCCTATCTGTCCATCGGGGATCGGGAACGGGATGTCGAGCGGTTGGTCAGCGCACTGTCCGAGATCCGCCGCCGCTACAAGCGCGAGCGGTCCGATTTAATCCCCATGGAATACATCAGCCCGGAGGTCGTATGCACGCCGCAGGAGGCGTTCTACGCCGACAAACAATTGTTACCCATCGAACAGAGCGCGGGCCATATCTGCGCTGAATGCGTGATGTGCTACCCGCCCGGCATTCCCATGTTGGCCCCCGGTGAACGCATTACAAAGGACATACTGGAGTATATCCGCTACATGAAGGAGCGGGGCGGTACGCTGACCGGACCCAAGGACAGCACCATCGAGCACCTGCAGGTGCTCAAAGGAAGGTGATGCGCATGCAACTCGTCTTTATGGAACAACATACAAAGCACGCTAGCCTCAGCATCGACGTGGATCGACAATTGTACAGCGCCCAGAGCAAATTTCAACGCATCGATGTGTTGGAATCGTTCGCATATGGCAAAATACTGGTGCTTGACGGCGTGTTGATGCTCACCGAGAAGGACGAATTCATCTATCACGAGATGATCGTGCATGTGCCCATGGCCGTGCACCCCGATGCCAGGCGCGTGCTGGTGATCGGCGGGGGGGACGGTGGTGCCGTACGTGAGCTGTGCCGTTATCCGCACGTTGAGCGTATTGACATGGTGGAGATCGATGAGGACGTGGTATCGGTATGCAAGCAATATCTGCCCGAAGTGGCATCGGGATTTGACGATGCGCGCCTTACCGTCTTCTACGAGGACGGTCTTCGGTATATCCGCCGCTTTACCGACGCATACGACCTCATCATCGTGGATTCTACCGATCCTTTCGGCCCGGGCGAAGGACTCTTTACAAAGGAATTTTACGGCAACTGCTTCAACGCGCTGCACGAGGACGGCATTCTGGTCAACCAGCACGAGAGCCCTTTCTACCCTGAGGACGCATTTGCCGTCAAGCGGATCCACACGCGTATCGTACAGAGTTTTCCGCTGAGCCGATTGTACCAGGCCCATATACCGACCTACCCGTCTGGACACTGGTTGTTTGGCTTTTCAACCAAAAAATACCATCCCGTGCGCCACCTCGACGCACAAAAATGGAACGCGCTTGGCATACAAACGCGTTATTACAACACCAATCTGCACAAGGCATCCTTTGCGCTACCCACGTACGTGGAGGATCTGATCAAGGAGGTGGAAGGCAATGACAACGATGTTTGGCTTTGATACACCCTACGAATGCGCCGATATCGTATTGTACGGCGCGCCGTTTGATTCCACTGCCAGCTTCCGCCCGGGCAGCCGTTTTGCGCCAAACGCCATGCGCAACGATTCCCATGCGCTGGAGAGCTACAGCCCGTATCTCGATGCCGACTTGATAGACAGCGCCATCCACGACGCAGGCGATCTTGATTTGTGCATCGGCGAAACGCAAAAAACCCTGTCCGCCATCCGGGCGTTCGCAGATAGGGTGATGGACGACGGCAAGCTACCCGTGATGATCGGCGGCGAACACCTCATCACGTTGGGTGCGATCGAGGCCGTTTTTGACAGATACCCCGACGTATGCGTAATCCATTTCGATGCGCATACCGATCTGCGCGACCAATACCTTGGCGCAAGCCTGTCCCACGCCACCGTAATGCGCCGCATTTGGGATGTTTTGGGGGACGGTCGCATATTCCAGTTCGGCATACGCTCCGGCACGCAAGAGGAATTTTCATGGGCCAGGGAACATGTGCGCATGCAAAGGTTTGATTTGTCGGGACTTTCGCATCTGGTGAATTCGCTCAAGGGTAAGCCCGTGTACGTTTCGCTGGATCTGGACGTGCTTGACCCCTCGGTTTTCCCCGGCACGGGCACGCCGGAGCCGGGCGGTGTAACGTTCATGCAACTGCTTGAAGCGGTGTACGAACTGGCGCCACTGAACATCGTAGGCTGTGATTTGAACGAACTGTGCCCCGTATACGATCAGAGCGGCGCATCCACCGCTGTTGCACTCAAGATCCTGCGCGAGCTTCTGCTTGTGCTTTGCACCAAGGAATAGGAGGAGAATACGATGGGAAAAGCAATGATCATAGGAGCGGGCGGCGTTGCGGGCGTGGTCGTTCACAAGTGCTGCCAAAACCCCGAAGTATTTGAACACATCATGATCGCAAGCCGTACCAAATCCAAGTGCGACGCGTTGAAGGCAAAGCTGGGCGGCGGGAAAACACGCATTGAAACGGCTCAGGTGGATGCCGACAATGTGGATGAAGTTGTTGATCTGATCAACGCGTTCAAGCCGGACATCGTGATGAATCTCGCGCTGCCGTACCAGGACCTTTCCATCATGGACGCCTGTCTTGCCACCGGCACACATTATCTGGACACGGCGAACTATGAACCGATCGATACCGCCAAGTTTGAATACAGCTGGCAATGGGCGTATAGGGACCGGTTTGAAAAAGCGGGTATCACGGCCATTTTGGGCAGCGGATTCGATCCTGGTGTGACCGGCGTGTTCTGCGCCTACGCCCAGAAACACTATTTTGACGAGATTCACCAGATTGATATACTGGACTGCAACGGTGGCGACCATGGTTATCCGTTCGCCACCAACTTCAATCCCGAAATCAACATCCGTGAGGTAACGGCCAACGGTCGGTATTGGGAAAACGGTCAGTGGGTGGAAACCGAGCCGATGGAGATCAAGCGCGGATACGACTTCAAAGGGGTCGGCGAAAAGGACATGTATTTGCTCTATCACGAGGAGTTGGAGAGCCTGGCTCAAAACATCAAAGGCATCCGGCGCATCCGCTTTTTCATGACGTTTGGACAGAGCTACCTGACGCATTTACGCTGCCTGCAAAACGTGGGCATGACGTCCATCGAACCCATCGAGTTCGATGGCAAAATGATCGTGCCTCTGAAATTTCTAAAGGCCGTACTGCCCGACCCCGCGTCGCTGGGACCAAGGACTGTGGGCAAGACCAACATCGGTTGCATCATGCGCGGCATCAAAAACGACAAACCGTGTACATACTATGTCTACAACATCTGCGATCACCAGGAATGCTACCGGGAGGTGGGCAGCCAGGCCATCAGCTACACAACCGGCGTGCCCGCCATGATCGGCGCCATGATGGTTCTAACAAACAAATGGCAGAAACCGGGTGTGTTCAACGTGGAGGAATTCGATCCCGATCCTTTCATGGATGCGCTCAACAAATGGGGTTTGCCATGGAACGAGGATTTTGATCCGGTGTTGGTGGACTGATGGAACGGTGGATGTTGGATATGCCCACGCCGTGCTACGTCGTGGACGAAAGCAAGCTGGCGCGAAATCTTGGCATCCTTGAGGATGTCATGGAGCGCAGCGGGTGTAAAATCCTTCTGGCACAAAAGGCATTTTCCATGCACAGCCTGTACCCCGTGATAAACCGGACGCTGTGCGGTACGGCGTGCAGTGGGCTGTATGAGGCGAAGCTGGGCGCCGAGCTGTTCCAAAAGGAGAACCACGTATACGCGCCTGCCTATAAGGACGAGGAGTTTGATACAATCGCGCGGCTTTGTGACCACGTCATATTCAACTCCTTTGCACAGTACCAACGCTTCGGGCCGCGCGCCAAATCGGCGGGCTGTTCCGTAGGGTTGCGCATCAATCCCCAATGCTCCACACAAACGGGCGAAGCGATGTACGATCCCTGCGCACTCTTCTCCCGTTTAGGCATACCATCGGATGGTTTTCAACCTGCGCATATAGAGGGAATCGACGGGCTGCACATTCATACGCTGTGCGAGCAGAACGCCGACGCCCTGATTATGACCTTGCTTGCGTTTGAAAAGAACTTCGGCCCATATCTGCACGGCATGAAATGGCTGAACCTGGGCGGCGGTCACCATATCACGCGCGACGACTACGATGTGGATGCGTTGGTTGAAACGCTGATAAGGCTTCGTGATCAATACGACGTACAGGTGTATTTGGAGCCCGGCGAAGCCGTGGTGCTCAATGCGGGTTATTTGATCTGCCGCGTTCTTGATATCGTTCACAATGGCATCGACATCGCCATTTTAGACGCCTCCGCCGCCTGCCATATGCCGGACGTGATCGAGGTGCCCTACCGTCCCGACATCATCGGCGCAGAACAGCCCAACGTCAAGCCACATACCTACCGACTGGGCGGGCCGACGTGTTTGGCCGGCGACATCGTTGGCGATTATTCGTTTGATCATCTGCTTTGCACGGGAGACATGTTGGTATTCTGCGACATGGCGCACTACACCATGGTCAAGAACAACACCTTCAACGGCATGCCCTTGCCCGGTATATTCGTGCATACGAAGGACGGCACAAACAAACAGGTTCGCACGTTCGGCTACGAGGATTTCAAAAACAGGCTTTCCTAATACGGCGCACATGAACAAAGGCGGGCAACGATTGCCCGCCTTTGTTCATTTTGCATACAGTCGGCGCATGCTGCGATACAGACGAAGCTACGCTTTACCAGCCACCGCCGCCGCCGCCGCCAAACCCGCCACCGCCAAATCCGCCGCCGCCAAAGCTGCCGCCGCTGGAACCGCCTTGGGGTGCGGGGCGGGAAACGAAGGATGAGTTGATCGAGTGCATCGAGTTGTTGAACATGTTCATGAACATGATAGTGGTAAACATATCGTTCCTACCGTATCCAGTATACCATCCGGGCGGATCGGGCTGGATGCCGATCCGATCGAAGTTCTTCGCCCATCTATCCGTCACGCCCAACACATAGGCATAGGGAAGAACGCTGTAGAAATAGTTGGGGTTCTCCTGTACCAGCATGATGATCCGGTCTTTTTCCGCCTTTTCAATGAAGTTTTTAAGCCCCAATACCTTGCCCATAAGATCCGTGCCCAGTTTCGACCTCTTGCGGATGAACATCGCGCAAATCGCCGTCATCATCGTCGCCACTACCGACGCGATGCCCAAAAGCAGCGAGTCCGCAAACAATGCCATAAATCCAATGAATCCGATAAATGCCACGCCCAGAATAACCAAGGAAAGAACCAATCTGAAAAAGCGCTTGCGGCGCTCCAAGCCGCGCCAGCTCTTTACCAGCTTGATCAGCGCGTATACCGGGCCCAGGACCAACCCCAGCGCCAGCACACTGAATATACCAGCGGACATAAGTTCTCCGATATCGTACAGAATGGTGAAGAAAAAAGCGAGCACAACGGGCAGCGCCGTGAGAAATCCCACAAAGCCCTGCATGGTCATGGACGTTTTAGTAAAGATTGGCCTTGCTTTGAACGAATTCGCCACTTTGGTTTTCGTGGTTTCCATGGTGGTGTAGAACGTGTTTTTCAACGAGGATACGTTCACGCTTTCCCCTTTTTTAAACAGCGCTTCGAACATCGTTTTTTCAAACGCTCTCGCATTCTCAGAAAGCTCACGAAGCTTGGTAATGCGTATATCTTTTTTGTCAAGCTCTGTCAGCGAAAGATAACCCTTATCCGCCCAGTAGATGATCAACGAAGATATGTCTTTATTGTCCACGCTACCGTCGATGATGTAGCCGACTTCGGCGGGTGTCATACCGTCCGGCGCGTTGAATTCCACCGTCTGCACAACCTTGCTGTCCCGGCCGAAAAGCAGAAACAGCACAAAAGCGGCCGCGACGATGAGCGCAAAGACCACGAGTAAAATGGGCACGAAAGGCGGGCCCGTCCGTTCGCCCACATAATAGCCCTCTGGCAAATCCACGATCAGTGTAATTCCCTCATACGTCCCCAGATCCTGCACACTGCCGCTGATGGTGTTCCCGTTTATGGCGACATCGATCGTGCTTTTGGTTCCGTATCCACCCGCATAAGCCACAACATCGTTTTGGTCAAAGGGTTTTGGCATCTGTACGGAAAAGCTGGCGTTGTGTATGTCCGCGTACCATTCGGTGCCGATGACGTTGTAATAGAGAAAATCGGCGGCTTCGTAAAAATCATCCCCCATGTCGTATTTGTATTGGATGATATACGTCACCAGACCGGTGGCGTACTCGTCCGCATCGCCGATCCTCAGCACTTGATACGCCCCGTCCTTACTGACCGAATACGGTTGACCAATCACATCGACATCGCTGAGTATGATTCTAAAACGTTTGCTGGTCCCATCGGGGAACGAAAAATCCAGCTCGACGGGGATTTCGCGCAGAATACCATGCCGAAGACCGTCCACTTGGTCGTAATCCGCCACAATCGTTTCGGTCACGTTCAGCACGTTGTTTTCCTGTACGACAACGTCTACGTCATAGCTTTCAAAATACATATACGAAGGCGCGGCCAACGCCACCTCGGGTGCGGGAATACCCAAAATGCACCACAGGGCGGCTATAGCCGCGATGAAACACAGAATGCGTTTTTTCATGGTAAAATACCCCTTAAAACCCTGCATGGATTAAAACTGTACCCGGACGTTTTCCCTCTGATCCGTGGCGATCTCGAACATGTCCCGTTTTTCAAAGTGGAACATCCCCGCCACGACCGAGCTGGGGAATGCTTCCCGCTTGGTGTTGAATTCCCGAACGACCGCGTTGTAGTATTTCCGCGAGCTCGCGATGTCGTTCTCAATCACGGTAAGTTGTCCCTGCAACTCCAGGAAGTTCTGGTTTGCCTTCAGTTCAGGGTAGTTCTCCGCCAACGCAAACAGCGAGCGCAGCGTTTGCGAGAGCATATTTTCACCCTCAGCCCTCTGCTGTGTCGTTGAAGCGCCTGCCGCCATGTTACGCGCGGCCACGACTTTCTCAAATGTTTCGGACTCGTGCCTGGCATATCCCTTTACGGTTTCAACCAGATTAGGAACGAGATCGTACCGTTTTTTCATATAGACGTCCATGGTTGAGAATGCTTCTTCAATGGCGTTCTTCAACCGAATGAAGCCGTTGTAGGTACCCATAAACCATAGGCCGATGAGCACAATTACTGCAATTGCCGCTATTAACCAAGCCATAGTAATCCTCCTGTTGATGTAGTATATACCTATTATATACGCAATGCGGCACATCACAACCTGTTTTTGTCGAAACAAGTAAATCGTTGTGATTCATGTTCTTGTTGCCACAAAACCAGCATCGGATCGCACCAAACAACTGCCGGTGTTTAATCCGGTATGCAGCCTCATCGGCACCGGATGGTACACGGACATACACAACGCCAGCTTTACCGTGCCGATGCCCAAACCCATCTGCCCGTTCTCGTGTTGAATATGCCGAACAAAGCAAAACACCCGCTGTGCACTAGGTGCACAGCGGGTGTTTATTGGCACGACATTTGTATCGCTTAGCCTTTGGTTATTTTTCTTCCGCGTTAAGTTCCCCGGCTTTTGTCAAGCCTTTTACTTCCACGGCCCACGCCTTGCCTTTGCTACCGTAGATGTCAATGCAGGTCTTCAACGCTTCCTTATATCCGCCCCTGGCAAGGTTCCACAGCGCGTATGCGCCGTTTCCGCTAAGGTCAGCAGCCGTAATTGTATCACACGCGCCACGCAACAGATCGTTGCATACGTTTACCTTGTTGATACCCATGCTACAGGCCTTGCGCAAGTTCGCTTCGCCCGATCCCGAACCACCGTGGAGCACCAGCGGGAATTTTGTGACTTTTTTAATCTCTGCCAAACGTTCAAAGTCAAGCTTTGGCGTACCCTTGTAGGCACCGTGTGCCGTACCGATGGCAACAGCAAGACAATCGACTCCCGTAGCTTCGATATATTCTTTTGCCTGCTGGGGATCGGTCAACGCTGTTTTTCCGTCCACCGCATAGTTGTCGCCCTGTCCCACATGACCGAGCTCGGCTTCAACGCTCACGCCCATCTCATGGGCGATCTTGACAATCTCTTTGACTTCAGCCACATTTTGATCATAGGGGGCCGAAGAACGGTCCACCATAACCGACGTAAACCCGGCGCGCAACGCCATCATTACTTCATGATAATTCTTGCCATGGTCAAGGTTGATGGCAATGGGAACACGGGATTGGTCGGCCAAACGCGTCAGATAGCTGCCCAAAAAAACGATGTCCGGCGTCATGCCGAAGGCAACATCTAAAATCAACGGTGCGTTGAGTTCCTCAGCCGCCTCGATGGCGGCACGAGCATCCAGCTCTGTGGCGATGTTGGGTGCGGCCACGGCATAGTTTCCGGCGTTGGCGTGATCCAGAACTTCCTTCATTGTTACTAACATGTTCTTTCTCTCCTTCTATGGAATTATTTGAAACAATATTCATACGGCAATATTTACGCCATATGATATTATCACGCAAATGATAGGCACCAAACATCGTCGTTCCCTGCGAATTTGGTAAAACGAACCAATATGCTATTATAAAAAACTATGTATTCATTATACAATATACAATATACCATTTTTTATGCTGATAACACAACTGGTTAATCCAAATCCAGTTTTGGCGCTTCAGCATCAACAGCTGCAAGCATTCCATTACAAGTACAAGTTTTCCTTATACAATATACCATTTTTTATGCTGATAACACAACTGGTTAATCCAAATCCAGTTTTGGTGCTTCGGCATCAACAGCTGCAAGCATTCCATTACAAGTACAAGTTTTTCTTATACAATATACCATTTTTTATGCTGATAACACAACTGGTTAATCCAAATCCAGTTTTGGCGCTTCGGCATCAACAGCTGCAAGCATTCCATTACAAGTACAAGAACAAGTTTTCCTTTTTGTATTTTCGGCAATCAGGGCTTGATTGATGTTGGATCCCCGTACTCTTTGTAAAAACAATATCGCCTATGATCGCTTCCAATTCATTTTTTGGCCGTTTGTCAGCAGCCCGTCATATGAATTCATTCCAATGAACATGTCTTGTCCATTGATGCATGTAAGATAGACATGGCCCAAAACGATGTCGTCCTGTTGCTACGTACCGTTCAAAACGATAAAGCGGCTTACCCATGTGTTTAACATGTGTTTAATATGTATACGCCGCGTAGGTAACGTTTTTTATGCGGTTTGCTCGTTATACAAAATACAAAAATATATCTGCGAACTTTCCAATCCCGCTTCGGATAGCAGGGTGAGACCATAAATGTCCTTAGTATCTGCATCTTTTGTCATCATCACGGACAACGACGTGCCCGTATCCACAGCCACAGCATCCAAATACCGGTTATTGACTTTCATATAATCCAGCCATTTAAATTCGTTTATGCCAATTCGTTCAAATATCCAATCGTCCTCGCGCGTATCGGGCGGTATCGCGCACCACTCGTCCGGCATATGGTTCTTATATTGAGTTCATCCAAATCGTACGTTATCCCCGCTCAAAGGCCGTAGCAACGCCAACGATCAGCATGTCAATGACAACAGTATTATGCGGATTTTAATTTTCTTCACTGTGTCTACTCTCTCGCATACGCGGTTGCATTGTACAGTGCACCGTGACACTCACCTATATCATAGCAATCGTATGTTTTTCTGTCTATAGCTTTATGCAGTATATTTGCTTTAAATACACACATATCCGAGTATATCCGACTTTGCCCTTGGTCGTGATGATGTACCCCTATCACCTGCTTTGGTGGGTATAACCGCATCCTCCCACAACTGGACCATACCACAATATGGCCATAAACAATGGATGCCGCACTTGGCAGCGGGGTGGCATTCAATCCTGCGGATAACAAATTCTCATAATGTTGTCGATAAAGCCATTTTGACAAATCCTTCATCCAATGATATTGAGCAAAAATCCGATTCCGCTTGTCTCCAGCAACCTGTTGCACATACTTATATTCTTTCAACACCGACTATACACAAACTGATTATCCATACTATACAAAAGAAGCGGAAATATTCTGCTCCCCCACTTCTTCTACAGTAAGAATCATACCACTGGTTTTCTTGATCGTTCAAACCCAATTGGCTTCAAATGATTCGTGCGCGTTATTTCCCCTATGCCGCGATCGACAGGCCATAGATTGGTGCACAAATACAATGTAGCCTCTGTTGTTCGCCTGGTTACTCTTTGCACTTCCATATGCCACCCTCGGAGGCCGAGGTGGCCAACGCACCGTAGTAGGAGAGTATGCCACGTTTAACGCTCGTATCCTTGGGCACAAAAGCCGCCATGCGATCCGCAAACTCCGCCTCACCGATGAGCAGGGTGAGTTTGCGCGCCATGAAATCGATTTCGATCGGATCGCCGTCCTCTATAATGCCAAGTGGACCGCCCAACGCCGCCTCAGGGCTGACATGGCCGATGTTGGGGCCACGCGTTGAACCGGAAAAGCGTCCGTCGGTGATCAGGGGCACGCCCAAACCCATGCCCGCAATGACGGATGTAATCAGGTGCATCTCCCGCATGCCCGGCCCTCCCTTGGGGCCTTCATAGCGCAGGATGAGCACGACGTCCGACGGAACCTTGTGCGCCAATAAATCTTCAATGGCGTCCTCCATCTGCTCATATACCCTTGCCGGGCCGACATAGTGCATCTGTTCGCTGGACAGGGCCGAAATCTTGCACACCGCGCCGTCCGGCGCAATGTTTCCATACAGAACGGCCAACCCGCCGGAGGGTTTCACGGGAGAAGAAAGGGTGTGGATGACCTCTCCGTCCGGATCGGCAGCGTTTTGGACGTTCGATGCCATGCTGTTGCCTGTTACGGTAAGGCATTCGCCATGTAGACGAGGCAAAAGCTCCTTCATGACAGCGGGCACCCCGCCCGCATCCTCCAGATCGTTAATGGTATATTTTTGGCTGGAAGGATTAACCGACGCAATGTAGGGCGTTTCACGGTTGATTCGATCAAAGTCCTGCAAATCAAGTGTCAACCCCGCTTCATAGGCGATTGCCGGGATGTGCAGTACCGCGTTGGTCGAACCGCCGATGGCCGCGTGAAAAGTCGTGGCATTGATAAACGCCTCTTTGGTCAGTATTTGCGAAGGCAAGAGCTGCTCATGGACCAGCTCCACCGCCCGCTTGCCCGCTTCATAGGCAAGTTGAATCTGCTTTTCGGTGGTGGCCAGCACGGTCGATGCGCCGGGCAGCGTCATTCCCAATGCCTCTGAAATACAATTCATGGTGTTGGCCGTGCCCATCATAGAGCATGCGCCGGGGCCGGGACAGGCGCATAATTCAACTGCTTCGAGCTCTTCGTCGGTTATCTCCCCGTTGGCGTGCTTTCCGATGTATTCGCGCGTGCTGGACAGCGTCAGCTTTCGATCTCCATATATTCCGTGTTTCATCGGCCCCGCGGGCACAAAGATGGAGGGGATATCAACCCTTGCTGCCGCCATCAGCATACCGGGTATACATTTATCACAGCTGTTGAGGAACACTGCCCCGTCAAACTGATGCGCCTGCAGCATAATCTCGCACGATGCCGCGATGATCTCCCGCGAGGGCAGGGAGTATTTCATACCCACATGCCCCTGCGCCATACCATCGCATACCGTGATGGTGTTAAATTCAAAAGGCACGCCCCCTGCTTCCCGCACGCCACGCTTGACCGCTTCCGCAAGCTGCTGCGAATGTATGCAACCAGGCACAATTTCGTTGAAACTGCCTGCGATCCCGATAAAGGGTCGATTCATCTCTTCCTTTTTAATGCCCACCGAATAGAGCAAAGCGCGGCTTGCCGCCTTCTCGGGCCCGCCTTTGAGTGTATAACTGCGTTGCATAGTAATCCCTCCGGAATTTATCAAAATATAGAAATTCTATGATAGAAATTCTATGATAGATCTCATAAAAACACAAGGATAAGCCGTAAGCGCCCGCGACAACTTCCACATTTCCATTGCGCTGTTGTCTACACGATGGCGCAAACGCATGGCCTTAAGCCTTAAGATCCTTATTCTTGAAGCACCCGCGCACGTGATTCGTCACAAGGCCACAACAAAACAATTCACCCGCAATGACGTTATTTACATTTTACTATATACCAAATACATGCTATGCAAAAGCCCCGCTCATAAAAGCAGGGCTTTGAACTGCGTAAAAATTTTCAATATCTCACCGTTGGCATGCTGGGCGTATCCGGTGGCCTGCATACGTACATGGCTGGTAAAAATCTTGCTTAGCCCTTCGGCTCCGATACGATATCCGTAACCCGAACGCCATAATTATCATCGATCACCACGACCTCGCCACGGGCAAAGAGCTTTCCGTTGACGAAGATATCCACCATCTCGCCCGCCAGTTTGTCCAACACGATTACGGAGCCCATGTTCAATCCAAGGATCTCCTTGATGGTCTTTCTGCACTGCCCCAGTTCAACCGTCACCTGCAGCGGTACATCCATGATGAAATCGATGTTCTCCCCGCTCTCGATCCCTCCGTTTTTGGTTCGTCCCGGCGTTGCGTCAAAGGACTGGTACTGCACAGACCGTACGCCAATCCGGTTGGTCTCCTGCTCTTGCACCCTCTGCGACTTTGGCGCCGGCTGCCGTGCCGTCTGCGCGCTTTTTGGCATCGTCTCTTCCGGTGCCGCCTGCGTATTATTATCCGAACCCATGACCTCCATCAAAAGGCACGAAGATAGCTTTTTACCAAATTCATACGGCATGATCTGCATGATCTCACTTTGCAATACGTTTTCAATCTCCATGGCAAATTTGATATTGATCGTCGTATCGCTGTTGTTTCCCTCGTAATCATCCAGTGAGATCTGGCGCACGTTGGGCGGCGAGATGTTTACCGGCTGTTTTACAATATCGGACAAGGCCGTCGCCGAGGAGCCAACCATCTGGTTCATCACTTCGCTGATGGCGGAAAAGTGCAGTTCATCAAGCTCGATTTCCGCATTCTCGTCATATTCTTCGCCCATCAAAATGCTGGTGATGACAAAAACATCCCGCTCCTTGATCAAAAGCACGTTGGATCCTTCAATGCCGTGCACATAGGATACCTCAACGGATACGTATTTCCCCTCATGGTCGCCAATTTCCTGATCGACATGGCCGACGCCTACCCTTGGGGTAGTGATGCTCACCTTGTTTCCCAGAAGTGTCGATAACGTCGTTGCTGCGGTGCCCATACAGATATTGCCGATCTCGCCGATTGCATCCCTCTCATTGGCAGTCAGCTCAAAGCCGCCTAGCACGGCCTCTTTATCATAATCCAACAATTCACTCATTCTGGTCTTCCTCCTTGAGTACCTCCGCTATCTTGATCGCTACCCTCTGGCCCGCAAGCCCGACAGTTCCTTTGAACTTTGTAATATGTTCAACCTTTACGGTTATTTTTTGATCGATATGGTGATCGATGCGTATCACGTCACCCACCTGCAGGCTCACGATATCCTGAGCCGTTGCCACGGTGGAATCGAACATAGCGTGCAGCGCCAGCTGCGTGCTCGTGATGCGCGCACTCATCATGGATATCTGTTCATCGTCGCATGGGTGCTGGGCAGTTTCGTTGTACCACGTCTTGGTGCCTAAAAGTTTGGCGATGGGCTGGACTGCCACGTGCGGAATGCAAAAATTGATAATGCCCGATATCTTCGCGATCTTCACGTTCATGGTGATGATTACGATGGGTTCATTAGTGGCCGTGACCTGTGCAAACTGAGCGCTGGTTTCAATCCGATCCAGTATCGCATGGGTATCCACCACTTTTTCCCAGCATTCGTTCATCAGCGAGAGCATCTGCTGCAATATGCGCGTTAAAATCGAAATCTCAATCTCCGTATATTGCTTGTTGGTGTCCTCGGAGGATTGGAATGTCCCTCCCAACAGGCGACTTATGATTTCATAGGCGACCGCGGAGGAAACCTCCACCAACGACGATCCCGCCAAAGGCGGCATATCAAAAACAGCGAGCAGCACCGGCGCGGGCAATGAGTTGCTGTATTCCGAATATGTCTGCTCCTCGATGGAAACGACCTCAACCTCACTCATTGCACGCAGCGTGCCGGACAGGAAGGTGGACAGGCGACCTGCATAGTTCTCAAAGATCAGATTGAACATACGGATCTGCTCTTTGGGAAACCGGTTGGCCGTTTGAAAATTGTATGGACGCACCCTTTCGGTTTCCGCCTGTTCCGGCTTGTCCGTAGCGATGTCGTTGCCAACCGCCAGCGCGCTTAAGAGTTCATCGATTTCATTTTGCGTTAATACCTCGGACAACAGAACCCTCCTCCCCACCAAAATAGCACTGTTTTTATTCAATCCGGCGCGCCGTTGGACGAACCAAACCTTGTCATGTCGATCGTATCAGAGCCATCGCTTGTGTCAAATAATCGATAAAAGCCTTTTGCCATACCGACCCATCTTCTATACGGATATACGGACGTTACCACATCGCACCATATTTCGGTCATTGTACCACATACTCATTGAAATAAACACCCTCTATATAGTCGATGCCCAACCGTTGTTCAAGTCCCTGCACGATTTCATTTGACAAGGTCTCCTGAATTTTCAAAGAGCGTAATTCATCGTATGTTTTGTCCCTTAACAGGAACAGCACCGTATCCCGCACGGCAGACTCGTTCTCAGCTAAAAACGCCTGCTGTTGCTCTTTATCGCGTTCTTCGATTTCAAAGGCGATTGAAGTTTTCAAGAGGCTTGTGCTGTCCTTGACATTGGTCAGGAAGTAATCCTCGAGCGTATAGGAAAAGTAAGTGATCTCCGCCGCCTCGCCTTTTGAAAAGAACAGAAAGTACGATGCTACGCCGGCTGCCACAAGCAAAAGAACCACAAGCGGTATCCATAACTTTTTAATGTTTTTCGCCCCCTCACTTTTGTTCCATGCTTTCAATCACAAAGTCCACGCGCCTGTTGCGCGCCCTCCCATGCACCGTATCGTTGGTATCGATGGGATGGTATTCCCCGTAACCGGCCACGGAGAGTTTATCAGGCGAGATCCTGGAGTCGGCCAGCATATATTCGAGTACGTTGACCGCGCGCGAGACGCTAAGATCCCAGTTGTTCTTGAAATTGGCGTTGGAAATGGGCACGTTGTCCGTATGCCCTTCGATGCGGATCATCCGAATTGTGTTGTCATAGTCCTTTATGATTATCACCAGATCGGTTAGGATCTTGACGGAATCCTTTCTGATCGTGTCCTTACCTGAATTAAACAACGCCGAATCCTTCATTCTGATGGTGATAACGCCGTTTATATTGCTTACCTCCAGCGTAGCTTCAAGTCCCTTTTCGGCAATATGTTTTTTGATCTGTTCATACAAATCGTCGAATTTATTCGCAATCTCGTTGTTGGCAGCGATCATCTCCGGAGTCAGTTTCCCGTCGTCTATGATCTCCTCACTGCCTCCGCCGCTTTCCACAATGGCAACGCCGGTAAACGATTTAACGATCTCCTCCCACTTCTTTGCATTGATAGTGGAAAACGAGAAGAGCAGCACGAAAAACGTAAGCATCAATGTCACCATGTCGCCATAGGTATTCATCCAGGCAGGCGCGCCCTCCTCTGCCTCTGCCTGCGGTCTATTTCGGTTTCTCATCCTGCACATCCTCCGTTTCCGGTTTCACACTAGAAGGATTGTTTTGGCCTTTGTTGATCTCCCGCGTCGATAAAAACGAAGAAAGCTTGTCCCGTATAATGCGGGGGTTCTCCCCGTTTTGTATAGACAAAAGGCCTTCGAGCAGCAGTTCCTTCTCCATGGTTTCCGCTGCGGTGATCGCCTTGAGCTTTTTGGAGATGGGAATAAATACGAGATTGGCCAGCACCACCCCATAGAATGTGGTCACCAACGCCACCGCCATGGAAGGCCCCAGACTCTCCGGATCGGACAGTGTTTTCAACATGTTGATCAGGCCAATTAACGTTCCGATCATACCGAAAGCCGGCGCATAGCTTGCCATACTATCAACCATCGCCTGGCCCTTCGCATGCCGTTCCTGAACGAAAAAAATCTCCGCCTCCAGGATGCTCTTGATCAGTTCGGGGTCCGCTCCGTCCACGACCAGCATAACGCCTTTTTTTAAAAATGGGCTGTCGAAGGTCTCCACCGCGTTTTCCAGAGCCAGAAGGCCATCTTTCCTGGCGATGTTTGCCACATCAATGATTAAATCGATGTCCTTTTTCAGATCGTGATCCTTTTTCTTAAAGGCTGTTTTATATACCTCTGCAAACGTTTTTAAAACTTTCCCACTAAAGGAGATAACGGTCGAAGCTATCGTGCCACCAATCACGATAAATATCGCGGCAATGTCCACAAAGCTCATAATTTGGCCATTGATCAGGATGGAGATCACAATGCAGATCAAGCCGAATCCCAATCCGACTATGGTTGTCAGTTCCAAAACAAACACCTCTGTCAGCTTTTGCTGCGGCTATGCCCTCGCAGTAAAAATCTGCCGCTTGTATTCAATCATCAGCTGCCTGATTTTATCGCATGATTCGGCAACGACCATCTTGCGCCCGGATACCATCGAAATGACCGTATCCGGCGTCTCCTCCACAAACTCGATCAGATCGCAATTGACCATAAACTTTTCGTTATTCAACCGGCTTAACTGGATCATATCAATCTCCACAAAAATAATGTCTTTCTTCCTTCTGTTCTTTAGCAAATGCGCCGGGCAAGCCGGGGGAGCGTGCGCTCCCCCGCCCGACCTGAAGATATCGCTATCCTACCGTTTGAGATTCACCAGTTCCTCCAGCATGGAGTCGGTGGTGGTGATGATTCTTGAATTGGCTTGAAATCCACGCTGCGTGACGATCATTTCCGTAAATTCGCTGGCCAAGTCCACGTTCGACATTTCCAACGAACCGGGATTCAGCGTACCAGCCGTGCCGTTACCCGGCAAGTTCATCACCGCGTTACCGGAATTTACCGTGCTTTGATACATGTTCGAGCCAACTTTTTCCAGTGCGTTTTCATTCGAAAAGGTAGCCAAGATCAACTGACCGAGCACTGTTTTATCGTTTGTCGTGGCATCTAAACCCACGACTGTGCCGTTGCTGTCAATGGATACGTTATAATAGTTCGGGTCGATGTGGACGTCGACAACCTGTGGGTCGCCCAAACCGTCCAAAATTAAGCTGCCGTCGGTGTCCACCATATACCCCTGAACAAGGGAGCCGTTGGCCGTGACCAAGTCATCATTCTGGTTCGTATAGAAGTTGCCGGCCCGCGTGTAGTAGGTGCCGCCGACATCCGTTACCACAAAATACCCGTCACCTTCAATGGACAAGTCCATTGTATTGCCCGTATACTGGCTGCCGTTTGTGGTATGCAGCACATCGATGGACGCAACCGCCGTGCCCAAGCCAATCTGCTGCGGATTGGTGCCACCGTTGTTGGTCGTGGGCGCCGAGGACGCCTTGATGGTCTGACTGTAGATATCCTGAAATACCACGCGGCTGGTCTTATAGGCAATGGTGTTGACATTGGCGATGTTGTTGCCGATGACATCCATGCGGGTCTGGTGGCTGCGCAGGCCGGTTATGCCCGCGTAGAGTGAACGCATCATTACTATTTTACCTCCTGTAGTTAAGCTTGAATTTGCTCAATACCGCCGATGGGCACTTCCGCGCCGTCAACGATGGCATATACTTCGCCGTCTTTAACGTTGATATACGATACCACGCCGGATACGGTCATGGGTTCGCCACCTTCGTCGGTGATTTCTGCCGTGATGGTCTTTCCGATCAAGTCCGCGCTTTGAACGAGTACCTGCTCCAAATTGGATTCGACCGTATTGATCACGGCCACTACGTTTTCATACGCGAACTCTTCGTCCCCGATAATGAGGTATGCTTTGCTGTCCCTGATGGTCACGCCGTCCACTTGCCCAAAGGCGTATTCGGTGCCTTCGCCCGTCGCATCGACGTATACGTACTTGCCCATCAGACTATACGCCTGGTTGGTACTCGTGGTCCCGTTGAGTTGCTCTACTTGTTCCAGCATCGCAAACTGCGTCAGCTGAGAAATAAACTCGGTGTCGCTGGCAGGTTCGAGCGGATCCTGACAGGATAGCTGTGCAACCAATAGCTGCAAAAAAGCATCCTTATCCAGCACGGAAGTAGTAGGCGATGTTAAATCGGACAGCGTACGTAATGCCGATGTGCCTTCTGTTGCCGACGTTATCGGAATCAATATGCTTTGCTCCTTTCATGTCATGCTTGAAATTCGACGGAACCGTTTTTTATGGCCAAATCCGATTCGTACATAGTTTCCATGCTTCCCTGTTGAACCGTGCTATCCGATGCCGCGCCGCTCAAAAATCCGCTTTGGTGTGCGGTCGGCTGTTGGCCTCTTCCGTCGTACTGTTGGTGTCCGTTAAATGCGGGCGCTTCATAGGTCACTTCCAGTTGGCTGACCTGTATGCCCTTTTCCTTTAATGTTTCATGTAGCACAGATATCTGTTCCCCGATTGCTTCTTTCGCCATCGTGCTTTCCGTTTTGAGCTGCGCCTTGATCCCATTTTCGTCCATTACCAATTTGATGCTTAGCTTGCCAAGGAACTCTGGGCGTAACGTCACGGATATCTCTGATTTACCCTCCTGTGCTTGTGAAGTGATACTGTCCACGATGTGCATGACGTTTTGGGCCATATCTCCTTCATTTGTGGGCTGCGTTGCCAAAGACGGCTGCAAACCCTCAGTCTGAACGGCTCCGACGGAGCCGGTTTGCGAAACTGCGGTCCTCACCATAGATGCCTGCACAAAAGCAGCCTCTTTTTGCTGTTGACCCTCGTTTGCAAGCACTGCCTGTTCTTGCCTTTTCGACCCCGTGTCCCCATCGTCTGTTTCGCTTTGCCGCGTCCCGCCATCCAAAACCCGTACCGTTTCCAACACGGGCGATACGTCCGACGCCATAGCGGCTGTTCCGTCCGGTCTATCCATCCCGACCGTTGTTTGTTTGATCGCAGCCGCTTCCCGATTATTGACGGGCACTTCCGGATTTTCCGCGGACGCACACGCATCTTCCAAGGCGTTTGTCAGTCCCTCGATTAGCGCCGATTGCCCTGTTTGCCCGTCCGGAGCACCCACCGAGCCTCGCTGCGCGGGCATAGCGAGTGCGTCCTGTGCCGGTGATTGTGGAATATTTTCCACACCATCGGTATTGTTGTCCTGCTCTGCCATCCATTCTGTGCACAGAATCATCTGTGACAAATCTATTTGCTTCCCTGCAATATCGTTTTCAAGAGAAGGTTGCCCTGTTGGTACGTCGGTTACCATCTGACCCCCACATTCGGAGGGACAAATGCCTTCCATCTTGAAGCTTAGCAATTCGAATCCTTCGAGAATGCCTTCGATTCCCAATTTCGTTGTCTCTGTCTCCGTCGCTTCCGTTTTGGGATCGTCGTATATGCTAATGCTTTGCCTTGTCTTCCTCGTATTTTCGTGCCATTTTTCGAACAAGCAAACCAATTTCCCCTTATCCACCGTCTCCGTTTGGTTTCCCTCTGTCAATTTTTGTTCCGGTGCCTCTGCTTTCTCTTTGGCCTTTTCCATCATTTTCTGGAACGCAACAGGATCGGACGGTCTTATAGAGGTTCTGCCAAAAAACAGAAGGGTCTGCCCCTCGTTTGCTACAAGTTGTACCGGTTGATTGATGTCCTTCCCTCCTTATTATTATTTCATCGCGCCTCAAGCCCATCAGGCCAAAGGTACGAAATCGGTCATTCTAATTGGTGGCAATTCGATAGCTGATTATATCGCCCAGCGCATTCTCTTCGTCACGTTTCACCTGTGCCTTAAACTGCATATACTGCTTTTCCTGCAGATTCTCAAGCTTCTTGATTTCCTGATAGTTGCTTGTCTTTTCTAAAACGAGCTTCTGCCTCTCCCTTTGCGCACTGTCGATACGGCCTTCTTGCCGGTTGATCATAAGCGTGTATTGGTCGATGTAGGCCGCATGGCTTTTAAACAGATCCGCCTGTACACCCTTTTGCGCATCGCAAAGATACGCTTCCTTGGCATTCGTGCGCTGCTGGAATAGATCCTCCAACTCGCCGATCAGCTGTGCGAGGATTTCCTCATTGTGTTTCATCTGCATTTGCAACTGCTCCTGCATGGACAACGTCAGATCCAGCAGCGGCTGCAGCGTAAACTTAAACTTTTTCATTTCGATCACTCACCGCAAATTTCTTTTAGCATTGTGAAGGAATCTTCGAAGGTAACGCGGTCGTCGGTCTGTTGCCGCAGTAGTTCATTGATGGAATCCCGCAGGGCGATGGCCCGATCCACCTGTGCGTTGCCGCCCTTTTTATAGGCGCCAATGGCGATAAGATCCTGCATATCCCGGTAAGACGCCATCATGCTTTTGACAAAACCGGCCATTTGGTTATGCTCCGTCGTTGCAATGTCCGGCATGAGTCGGCTGATGCTTGAAAGCACATCAATGGCCGGATAATGGTTGTTGTTTGCCAGTTGTCTGGATAATACGATATGTCCATCCAGTATGCCCCGAACCGTATCGGCAATGGGCTCGTTCATGTCGTCTCCTTCTACCAGCACCGTGTATAACCCCGTGATGGATCCGGTGTTCGATGTCCCCGACCGCTCCAACAGCTTGGGCATGACCGCATATACCGACGGGGTATAACCCCTGGATACGGGAGGTTCTCCAATGGCCATCCCTATTTCGCGCTGGGCCATGGCAAACCTTGTCAGAGAATCCATCAGAAGCAACACATCACGGCCTTGGTCTCGGTAATATTCCGCGATGGACGTGCCTACACTCGCCGCCTTCAGCCTTACCAGCGCCGGCTGATCGGATGTTGCCACGATGAGAACCGATTTTTGAAGCCCCTCTTCTTTGAGTTCCTTTTCGATGAAGTCCAGAACTTCGCGCCCGCGCTCCCCCACCAACACAATCACGTTGACATCCGCCTGTGTGTTTCTGGCCATCATACCCAAAAGCGTGCTCTTGCCCACGCCGCTTCCGGCAAAAATGCCCACGCGCTGTCCCTTTCCGATGGTTAAAAGCGAATCGATGGCTCTGATGCCTAGCGGCAGAATCTCCTTGATACGGCTGCGGCTAAGTGGGTTGGGTGGTGCGTTGTTGATGGAGTAGTAATCCTCCACTTCAATCGGCCCTTTGTCATCCATGGGATTTCCCATGGCATCAAGCACCCTGCCCAAAAGCCCTTCGCCGACCGGTACCCTGAGAGCATCGCCGGTGGGGACGACATAGTTGTCCGATCCGACGCCGCTAAGTTCGCCAAGCGGCATCAACAACACCGTCTTTTCCTTGAATCCCACAACCTCCGAGAGGATATATTCCTCCCCGTCCCCCGTATAGATACGGCACACCTCGCCCATCCGCGCGTTTATCCCCACGGCTTCCACCGTAAGCCCGATTACCCTTATGACCTTTCCGCAGTATTCATACGAATCCGCCGCCTGTATGATTCGCCTGTATTTATCAAGATCAAATGATTTCTCCATATTGCTCAACCCCATACTCTCATTGATTGAGCGCCATAGCGATCATCTTGATTTGTGCATCCACGCCCACCTTGATCACGCAATCCTGCATTTCCAAAATGCATCCGCCCGGCGGAACGGCGTTGTCCAAAAGAGCGCTAAACGGTGCATCGATCTCCTCCATCAACCATTTTCCACTGTCGGCGAAATGCCGCTGGTATTCCCGGGCATTGAGCCGAAGCGTACATTCGCTCTTGACATTGATTCTGCGAACGGCCTGACGAATCATCCCTTCAAACAATGTATCGTTCTTTTCCAGTTGGGTATTAACGATTTTTTGTGCAATATCCAAAGAAAGCTGCAGGATCATCTGCTCCAGCACGCTTTGGGCTCTCTTATGTATTCCTTCCAACTCGATCAATGCCCGGTTCAATTGTTCGGCATTGTTCGACTGGATATTTTCACACATTGTTTTTATTCGTTCGGTTTCTTCTTCCATTGCCTCCCGCCTGGCAAGTTCTTTGATCTGCTGTGCCTGTTGCGCCGCTTCATCAATCAATCGTTGTGCCTCTTGTTTGGCGTGCCGTACAATTTCACCTGTCCTGTCAGCTTCAAAAATGTCTGATGTGCTCTCTTCATCCTGTACGTTTAGCACATTTTCCTCACCGGAAATCTCCCCTACGTTTTCCTTGAGCCATTGCTTGATGACAACGATTTCCTTGTTTGAATCGATGTATTCAACGGATGATTTATCGACTTTAAACAATGACCTCATCCTCCTGATTACGGGATATATAGATTTCTCCCGCGTCATCCAGCTTTCTTATAACGTTGACGATCTTCTGCTGTGCCTCTTCCACCGCACGCACCCGGACCGGCCCCATGACTTCCATGTCCTCTTTGAGCATTTCCTGCAGGCGCTTGGATATGTTATTGTTGACCATTTTGACCACTTCGGCGCTGGTACCCTTTAATGCAACGGCCAGATCGCGGTTGTCTATATCCTTCAAAACGCGCTGGATTGCCTGATCGGTCAGCTTGGTGATGTCCTCAAAGACAAACATACGGTTGCGGATTTCTTCGGTCAGTTCCTCGTCCTTCTGTTCGAGCGCTTCAAGCAGGTTGCGTTCCGTTCCCCTGTCCACGCTGTTGAGGATGTTGACCAGAATTTCTATGCCTCCCACCTGCGTCTGGTTGCCGGATATGAGCATGGACAGCTTTTTCTCCAGCACCCGTTCGGCTTCCTTGACGTACTCCGGCGCCGTGGACCCCATCTTGGCGATGCGGGCGATCACATCGGTCTGCTTTTCCAGAGGAAGCGACGCAAGAACCATCGCAGCCTGCTGGGGATCCAAATAGGAAAGAACCAAAGCGATGGTCTGTGGATGTTCGTTTTGAATAAAGTTCAGTATCTGCGCACTATCCGTCCGGCGGATAAAGTCGAAGGGCCGTACACGCAATGTCGAGGACAACCTTTGAATCATCTCATCGGCTTTGCTTTCGCCCAAGGCGTTGTTCAAAACCTCCCGCGCGTAATCGATGCCGCCTTCGAAGATGTATTTTTGTGCCAGACAGATATCGCAGAATTCTTCGACGACCGCATCCTGTACTTCGGGGGTCACACGGCGTACGCTGGTGATGCCCAGCGTGATCTGCTCGATCTCATCGTCCGTTAAATGTCTATACAGCTTGGACGCATATTCTTTGCCAAGCGATATTAGAAGGATTGCCGCTTTGTCCTTGGATGATAGGGTACCCTGTGTAGCTGCCATCGATTTCTCACCTCCCATAATCTTCCGAAAGCCACGTCCGCAGCAGATTCGCTACGGATTCGGGGCTTCTATCGATGTATTTACCCAGCTTTTCCAAATTGCCGTCTTCCTTTGTGACAAACTCAAAATCCTCAGCGTCCCGCTGGAGAGACTCTTGCTCCATCTGCGCTTGCTGCTCAAACTGCACGGGCTTTGCCTTTTTGGATTTGATCAGCGTCCGTATGACCAGAACCAGCAGCAGCAACCCAAAAAGCGAGGAAACCGCGATGACGATCAGCCGTATCAACGAAGCTTTCTGTACCTGCTTGAGCAATTCCGCCTGTGTGGCGACGGCTTCCACCGCGCCACCATTCTCTTCCATCTGTTTAAAGGGTAGCGCTTCAACCGTTATGTTCTCTTCGGACACGCCGATGGCGGTAGCCATCAGATTTTTTATCTTATCTGTATAATCGGTTGAAATGGCCGAACTGTCCAACACCACGGATACCGACAGCTTCTTAACCTGTCCTTTGGCGCTTTCGATCTGCGTTTTGGTTTGATTGAGCTCGTAGTTGGCCACGGTTGAGAGTTTTTTATAGGCCGCATCGCTATTTTCACCCATAAGGGCCGCATACGTATCGGTGCCACCGTCGTTGGACGATGTTCCGGCCGTGCCCGCCGCCGTGGACCCATCGTTGTTTTGAACGATTTCCACCAGTTGTTGCATGCTGACCACGAGCCCTTCCGTCTCCCCTTCCACCGGCGGGGAGAAGACGACGGATTCCGTAATCGTCGTATCAAAATCCAGCGTAACAGCCACTTCCACCAGTACGCCGTCTTCGCCGAAGATGGGGATCAACAGGTTGAGAATTTGCTCCTGAAGATTGCTTTGTACCGTCTGCTGCAGCTCGAGCTGAGATCCTACGTTTTGCGTCGAATCTCCGTCGTCCAATGAATACAGTTTCATCTGCGAGTCGATTACGCGTACGTTGTCCACCGACAGGCCGTACACACTTTTGCTCACAAGTTCGGCAATGGCGCGCACCTCGTCGGTGTTGACGGTCTGTCCATCCTTGAGGGTAAGCATGACCGCCGCGCTGGCCTCATCCTCATCGTTGGACAGCACAAAGGAACTGTCGTCGGCAAGAATGATGTTGACCACTGCATCTTCGACCTTGTCCAGTTTCATGATGGTTTGCCGCAGATTATCCTGCAGCTGGAATTGCAGATAAATCCTTTTTTCATAATCGGTGGTGCCAAGACCCGAAGCTTTCATAAAGATGTCATAGTTGTATCCGCTTTCTGGATATCCCTGTGACGCCAGATCCATGCGTACGCCGTCGACCTGATCCGAACGGACGAGCACCGTATCCGTCCCCTGCGCTTTGGCGTCCACACCCTTTTCTTCAAGCATGCTTAAAACCTCTCCCGCATCTGCGGCATCCATTCCGCTGTATAGTACGGAAAAGGGTTTATAGCTTACATAGATATACAGAAATATGGCAATCAACAATACGATGGAAATTAGAATAAACAAGCGAATTCGTTGACCTTTTGTCAGGGTTCCGAAGAATTGCTGGGCCTTTGCCCTCGTGTTTTGAATTGTTTTCTCCATTGTCCCTCATTATTCTCCCTATCAATATGTTACTTTGTAGGTTACATTATATACTTATATGTAACCTTGTTCAATGCTTTTATGGAATTAATTGCATTATTTTTGCATAAAAACATTAATTTTTCCCGGAATTTACCGATATATATTATGACACACCTCTTGCCGCGAAGGCGCCAAGGCGACAAAACGGTTGTGTCGCACACAAAGGCAAGGATGCCGATGAAATATCAAGGAGGAATTTTCAATGAGAATTACCAACAACATCATGGCGATGAACACGCACAGACAGTACACCATCAACAACGCCGCCGTTGCCAAGTCGACGGCAAAACTGTCGTCCGGATACCGGATCAACAGCGCCGCGGATGATGCGGCCGGTTTGGCCATTTCCGAAAAAATGCGCTCACAGATCCGTGGACTGGACATGGCCTCGAAAAACAGTGAGGATGCCATCTCCCTGATCCAGACGGCTGAAGGCGCACTCACCGAGACCCATTCCATATTGCAGCGTATGCGCGAGCTGGCGGTTCAGTCCGCTTCGGACACGAACACCGACGGCGTGGACCGTAACGCACTTGATGCGGAATTCCAGCAACTGTTGACTGAAATCGACGACATTTCCGGCAAGACCAAGTTCAACAACATGAATCTGCTCGACGGCACCTACGGTGTGTCCATTGATGCGGCAGCATCTGATCTTGACGACGTTGTGGGTGTGACCAGTATCACCGTCGAAGGCGCGGCCGCAAGTGAAGTGTTCACCTTTGGGGATGACACCACAGATCTGACCGTGACGCGCAGTAGCGACGGCGCGGTATTCACAGTAACGGGTGGCACAATGGATGCCGGCGCACAGACGCTATCCATCGAAGAGTTCGGCATTACCATCAAGACCGACGCCACGTTTGGTGCCGCTGGTCTTGATGGAGCACACATCAACATGAGCGCCAATGCCGCCGGCACGATCCAAACCGGCGCCAACTTCGGCGACACGCTGAGTATTTCCATCGGCGACATGAGCACGACCGGTCTCGCCATTTCGACACAGTCCGTCGATACGCGTACAACCGCGGAATCTGCGCTGACCGCCGTGGACAGCGCGGTCAACCTCGTATCCGACCAGCGCGCGACGTTGGGCGCTTTGCAGAACAGGCTGCAGCACAAGATTAACAACCTGGATACGTCCAGTGAGAACCTGCAGGCTGCTGAAAGCCGTATCCGCGATTTGGATATGGCCGAAGAGATGACAACCTACACCAAGAACAACATCATGGTGCAGGCATCCACCGCCATGTTGGCGCAGGCCAACTCGGCGCCGCAGAACGTGTTATCCCTGTTGCAGCAATAACACGGAACAACATTAAAACCTCCCAATAGGGCCGGCATTGCCGGCCCTATATTATTGGGTCTTATTGTGCCGTTGGTCGGATCGGCGTCCGCATTTCTTATTGCCTGTTCGGTTTTCCCCGAAATCAAAGTTTTCAAAGTAAGTAGTTCATAAACACATGAAAAGTCACTTATCTTTTTAGTCTATCGAAAACCCTTGTTCTGTCGTGTTGCGCTCAAGGGCAAAAAAACACAGAGGAACACGGTCGCAGACACCTTTGAATACCGCTTGGCCATTGGCAAGGGATCCTAGCCCCTTGTATACCTATTAAGGGTGGCAGGCAGGATTGGATGAAAAAAAAGGGGGGGTTAGTGAAAAACCCTCTCACGTAATTCAAATATGTTTGCCGCACACTATGCTTTATGTGAATCGGCAAACTCCGCAACCATGCCAATTTCCCGCAATAAAGCCGCGATCTCAAGGTTTACACGTCTGAATCTAAGCCACTTGAAAGGCGAAGACTGGCGGATGGATAGAAATCATCCCTCACAGCAGAAGTATTTTAGTATGACGTGGCGCATCCCATCTTCATCCTTTTGCGCCTCGCCCCTTGGAAGCCCGGATACACAGAAAAAAAAAAGCCCTTCCGGGCTTTTTCAAAAGGATACAACTGGCGTTTTGACCGCCAATTGATTGATGGCAACGGTCTCCTTGAGAAGCTCCTTGCGGAACACGCGGATCTCTTCGGGCGCCTGTATCCCAAGGCGCACCCGGTCAGCATCGATGTCCACGATCTCGATACAAACATCCGGACCGATGAAAATTGCTTCGCCTATTTTCCTAGACAGTACCAGCATGTTCGTTGCCTCCCTTGACCGACCGCATGATCGTATCATAGATCGGATACCGCATCGGCAATTCCTTGGCGTCGATGAGTATTTGCTTTCCAATGCCTTCCTTCGCATTAATGACGATGGGCGCGGACAGATTCACCGTCATCTTTTTGATATCCTCCGGAATCACGACTACATTCATCACGATCAGATCGGTTTGCTCCTCCACATGCAGATCTTCCAAATCGCTGTCTCGAATTTGGATATAATGATTCTCGATCAGTTCAAAGGGAATCAACGTCGGGAGGGCAACATGCTTGTTGTCCGTCGACTGAAGCCAGTACAGTGGTTTGCTCTTATCGATTTCCAGAATCACAAACCGATGCAAATCCTCAAACCCTGGAATGCCCGAAGGAAAATCGATCACTTTGTTTTCCGAGAATTCAAAGTCCCCAAACTTTTCTGTTTCGATATTCATTGACGCACACCCTTTCCCTTCTCAATGCAAGCGCAGAAGTTACATATAATATTACATATTACTTGATTGTGTTACCTACTATAGCAGATACTCTGCCCGTTTTCAACTCAAACTGGTTTTTTAAGTCAGGCCTTAATGAATATGCATCCATGAAGCGGCATCAAAAGCAATTTTGAGTTATTCAGGCGGCAAACAATCGGCGCCCGAATGGATCGCGGTCGGTTTTTTTTGCAAGCTTTACGTCAAATAATCCACAAGCGTTGGCATGATGATCTTGGATCCGATGGCCAACGCCGCTTTGTAAACCGACATAGCCGTTTCGTATTGCATCGTCACTTCCGCCACATCGATATCCTCGATCTCGGATTTTACTTCGGCAAAGTTCAACAGGTCGTTTTCGTAGCGATTGGCAACTAAGTCCAAACGGCTAATCTTCCCCCCCACTTCGGCTTGAAGCGCCAGCACCTGGCTCTGTGTATCCTGCAAGGAAGCGATATAGCTGGAGATCTCTTCCTCAGATGCGTCGTTCATCAGCGCCTCATACAATCCATCCAACTCGGCATAAATGTTTTCATCGCCCATCCCCAGCAGCTTGGTGCCCGGCATGGTCACTTCCATAGACAGACCCATGCCGATTTCATAAGACAGTGCTTGATCGTTTTGCGCGATCAGATCCGCACTGGTATCGTCGGACAAATCCAAGCCGTTATAGAGAATCGCGCCGCCAGCATCCACGGTTAGAGGCTTCTGCTGTGTGTTGTATCCGCCAAAAATATACTGATCACCGCTTGTGCTGTTGGCGAGGGATACCACTTCATCACGTAACTGACCGATATAGGCAGCAATGGAAATCTTTTCATCGCTGGACAAATACGCGTTGGATGCCTCCACTGTTTTTTCATATGCATTTGTCAATAGATCATTCAAATCGAACAGTGCACTTTCCGTATCGGTCAATATCGTCTGTGCCGAATCAACCACGTTTCCGTATTGCTCGGTCTTGTATATCTTGTTGTTGATCTTCATACTCTTGAGCGATCCGATCGGATCATCCGAAAGCTTTGTGATGCGCTTGAACGAAGAGAGCTGCGACTGATAATTCGTCAAAGCCGTCAGATTATCATTCAAGTTGTTGGTATAGTTCCTTGCCAGCATGTTGTTTGTAATGCGCATCCGTTTTCACCTCCGTTTATCTGCCCACAGCGCCGGTGCCGTTGATCAGCGTGTCCAGCATTTCATCGATGACCGTGATCAGCCGCGAAGAAGCGGCATAGGCGTGTTGGTATTTGATCATCTCAATCATCTCTTCGTTGATGGAAACGCCGGATACCGATTCCTTACGGGTTTCCAGATTGCTCACAATGGAAGCCTGACTCTGGTACATGTTTCCGCAGTACCTACTGCTGATGGCAAGCTCGGATAAAACGCTGCTGTAATAATCCTCAAAGTTTCCTATGCCAGCAATTTCATCGCTGGTGCACAACGCCACCATTTCCAAAATATTTTCATTGTTGCCCTCGTTGGTATTGCCGGCGGACAGATCGACCAGTTCGCTGGAGGCGGCGATGTTGTATACATCGCCAAGAATTTCATCGGACAAGGAGAAGTTGCCCGCCGTGATGTCCCCGTAGCCCCCGATTGGCACCGCAAAGAAATTGATGCCCATTTGGGACGCCGTACTCTCGGTGGCCAACGTATAGCCCGCACTATGCACATCATTGAACGCTTCGGCTATGCTTTGGCACAGCGTATTGAGGCCGTCCATCAGACGGGGAATGCCCACGTCATCCACGCTGTTTCCATCACGCATGGCACGGTAAGCAAAAAGTTCTCCGCTGCTGTACAAGAACTCATCCATTGTGCCTTCATAGTAGATGCTGTAATATCCCGTTTGCCCCGATACAATTCCGGTTTGATCCGCAACCGTTTCCAGTTTGGTAAGATCGGTATGGTTGACCAGCTCTACACCTTCCACCGTAACCACAAGTTGCTTTTCGGAATTCTCGTAGTACTCGATATTGACAAGCTTTGATAGATCGTCGAGCAACAGATTCCGTTTATCCCGGAGGTCATTGGCCGTATCCCCCGAAAGTTCATACGAGTAGATCTGCAAATTGTAGTCGGCAACACGCTCAAGCGTATCGTTGATCGCCTGTACGGTCGTATACATATTATCGTTCTGCTCATCCTGCAATTCCGTCAGCTGCGTGTAATAATGGTCAAACAAACCGGTAAGCTGTATAGCATTTTGCTGAACGGTGGTACGGATCTCAAGGCTGGTCGCGTCGGTGGAAAGTTCTCCTAAGCTATCGAAAAATTCCGACATCACGGAGGAAATGCTGTATTCCGACGTCTCGTCGAACAGCGATTCGATATACGACATTGCGTTTGTCTGCGTTTCCCATTTGCCAAAATCCGAGCACTCACGACGCAATTCCCTGTCGATGTACGCGTCACGGACTTGTCGGATGGCTTGGATATCGACCCCGCCGCCGACGGCGCGCGTAACAATGGCGGCGTAGCGTCCGCCCTGCGCCCCCGCTTCAACGGACGCTGTTTCAACGCGCTGGCGTGTATACCCTTCCGTCGCGCTGTTGGAAATATTTTGCCCGATGGCTTCAATCGCCGTCTGGCTTACATAAAGCCCTGTTTTGGCTATTTCCAGTCCGTAGTATCCCATTTCACTTCATGCCTTTCGGTCAAATACCCGAAAATTGGCCGATCCCTCCTCGTTTGTGCCACCTTTACTGTTATACGTGTATCCTTCGCCCGCATCGGTCAATAGCCGGATGCAAAATGAGGTGTAGTCCAAGTGCGTTTTTATCAGCTTTTTGTTTGCCTCGTTGGCTTGTCCAAGCGAGGTTACAATATCGCTCAATTCACTTTTTAACGCTGCAAATTCGCGTTTGAGCGGCTCGTCGCACAATTTGATGACTTGCGCAAAGGTCAGGTCTTTTTGCTCAATTCCCAAATCCCCCGCGATGACCTGCGTAATCCGTTGCCGCTGTGTTTCCAATTCCCTTGCCCTTTGCACAAGTCCCTCTTCGCGCAGCACGATGCCGTTTAGCGCGGACACATCATTATAGATCAGCACATCCTTTTTTTGCGTCGAAATGTCCAAGAGAACTCGATGAATGTCCTTCTCTTGGCTCATCACCTGCAACAGGGGCTGTAGTTCCCGCATTCGAAAATGCCTCCTAAAAGAATTTGTTCGTTGTGTAAGCGATTTGGGACCTATCGCGCGCAATCGCCAATCCTATTTACCGTTCCAGTATTTTTTCAGCGATGCTTTCTCCCGAAATATCATAGCTTCCGTTATCGATTTGCTGTTTAATCTCATTGATCCGTTTGATTCGATCGGCATCATTCGTTTCCATCGCCTGTTTGGCGGCTTTAAGAGCGGCGCTAAACGCGATCGCATCTTCAGACAATTCCACCCGGTCGGTCTCCATCGATTTCTTGGATGCCACCTCCGGTTTTCCCGGGGCCTTCGAATACACTCCGTAGAGCTCTTTTGGCGTAATTAAATCAATTTTCATTTTTTACTCTCCCAACATCAGGTGTTGCCACCACTACTTTTTGTCGAATTCAAGATGCATTCTGTCCTTGCGCCCTGAAGAGATGCCGACGTCCGTGCGCTTTCGCTTTGCCGCCTGATCAAGCTGTTTTGCCGATCCTGCCGAATCCTTGAAAAATGCATTTCCGAGATACGCCTTGCATTTATCGCAATATCGGCCCTTGGCGATGGGCTTCCCACACTTTTCACATTTGAGTGCCCGTTCGTCCTCGCCGAGCGTCAGTCTCTCTTCCTTGAGAAATTCCAAAATCAGAGGCTCGTCCACGCCGGTATCCTTTGCAATTTCAAAAAGGTTTGCATGAGGATGTTGATACACATAGTCCCGTACCAGTATATAACAGTGCTCTCTGTCCTCCATACACTGGGGACAGATCGCCTGGCCCCACGATTGAAACAATTTCCCACATCGCCTGCATTGACCCAGCGTTAGTCCCATCAGTCTCTCTCCCTCATATTATACACGCATGTTGTTTGCCGTCTGGTGCATTTCATCCACTGCCTGCAGCGCTTTCCCTGCAATGGAATAGGCGCGTTGCGTGCGGATCAGCTTGCCCATTTCCTGTGTAAAGTCTACATTGGATCCCTCTAGAACACCGTTTATCACGGTAGCGTACGTGGCGTTTTTCGCTTGTCCCGAGGCAACGGTCTCCGTAAAGCAATTGTCTCCTGCCGAACTGAGCCCGTACTGATTAAAAAAGCAAGCAATACCCAGTTTGGCGAACGCCACGCCCTCCCCCGTTCTGAGCGTGCCATCGGTGTCAACGGTGATATCATCCGTCCCGTTAGGAATGCGGATCCTTTGGCTGTCTGCATCCAGTACATAATTGCCGTTTGCTGTCATCAGATAATTCCCATCCCGCTGTGCCGAAACCGCAAAGCTGCCCGCTCTGGTATAAGCCTGGATCCCGTCACTTCTTTCTATCGTAAAGAACCCCGTCCCGTCAATTGTAAAATCCAAAGATACCCCCGTATCGATCGGCGTACCCTGTTTGAAGGATTTCGATGTGGCCGCAACGACTGCGCCGGTACCGTGCGATGTTCCATTGCCCTTCGCCGTATACAATGCATCCTTGAACGTGACCGAACTGCTGCGAAAGCCTTCCGTATTGATATTGGCGATGTTGTTGGCAATTGTATACAACCGTGTCTGTTGGGCGCTTATCCCAAGCTTTGCACTATAGAATGACTGAATCATCTCATACCCTCCCCACTTCGTTCACGGTTTTTTCCAGTGTTTCATCCAACATCTTAATGATTCGCTGGTTGATCTCATAGGTACGGTTAACGGACATCATCTCCACAATTTCCGTCGCCATATCCACATTGGATCCTTCCAGCCAACCCTGTTTAACCGCCATATCCGCCGGCAGTACCGGCGCTTGCGTTGTGGTATAGAGATTATTGCCGACCTTGTTCAAGCCAGTATTGTCCAAAAACGCCACGATGCGAAGCGTCCCCGCCGCCGTTCCATCCACGGCAATATTGCCGCTCTCATCCAAGGCAACGCTGCCCGATCCCACATAAATCACGCCACCGGCCCCCATCACGCGGTTTCCGTCGTTTGTAACAAGATAACCATCAGACGACACCGTAAAGTTGCCGTCCCTGGTGTACATGGTGCCCTTTGGCCCGGATATGACGAAATAACCGTCGCCGTTTAAGGCAAAATCCAATTCCCGGTCAGTTTGCTCCATGGCACCTTGCGTAAAATCAGTGTACTGCTGCTCTATTTTGGTGCCGAGGCTCATTTCACCGATGGCCGTCGCCGATCCGTCGCCGATCCGCTGAATCAGCATGCTCTCAAAAGCGCTTGTAACCAAACCATCCTTCTTGAATCCCGTGGTTCCGATGTTGGTAATGTTGTTGACCAGCACGTCCATCTTCTCCTGCTGCGCCAACATCCCTGTCGCTGCTGTATAAAAGCTTCGGATCATGTTCTCTCCTTATTTTTTCAAAATACCCTCAGCGTATATATCGTCAGATACCGCATCGCACTTTAGCGCTTTTTTATATCTTTGTAAACAAAATGTACACTTTCTTTATACGGATCTTTTCAAGCCCAAAATCAGCGACACTTCCCCTTTGGATATGCCCAGCGCCTGTGCAATGCCCTCTTCCCCGAGGCCTTGTGATATCAATCGCTGCACTTGTTCATATTTGCTTTTGACCAATACCGGCTTTGCGGGTTCTCCCTTTTGTTCCGCTTTGATTGGGTTCTTTCTCGGCCGTCCCCGCTTTCTCTTTGGCTGTTGCGGAAATGCCTGCTTCTGTTGGGTCAAAAGGTTTTGAATCTGCTCCATCTGGTCCATCATGCCGGCCATTTTAAGTTTATCGCCTTCAAATTCCTCCCGCACTGATTGCACGTAGGCTTCCAAATCGTCCATCATCTCTTCCATGTTCTGATACAATTGGAACAGTTTTTGTTCCTTCTGCATCTCGTTATTGGCTTTTGGCCTGATCTTTTTTGCATAGAACTGCATGAACAGACAAAGCAGAAAAAATACAAACAGGGCAAAGACAAAATAGGAATAATTCATACCGTACCTCACTTTCCTTTTTCCCAATGGATCATTTTATTTGTCGCATCCGTCATGTGATCCTTTGCATTTTTGTTTTAAGCTTTAGGATCACTTTGGAATGGATCTGAGACACACGCGATTCGGAGACCCCCAAAACGCCGGCGATTTCCTTGAGCGTAAGTTCTTCGTAATAGTACAGGGCGATCACAAGTTTTTCCCTTTCGGGCAGCGTATCGACGAGCTCTGCCAATATCCGCTTCAACTCTTTTTTTTCAAATTGCTCTTCGGGCGTTAGTTTGTCGTCCTTGACCAAGTTGCCAATCGGCTGTCCTTCGGAGATCTGCTCCTCAAAATGCAGCACGTTGAACATATGCGATTTATTAAGAATTCCTTGCATCTGCTTTTGATTCATGCCCAGCGATTGGGCCACTTCTTCATCGGTGGGCTCGCGCATGAATGCGTTTTCCAGTTCAACATACGCGTTACCGATGGCCTGGATCTTCCTTCGAAGGCTGGACGGCGCCCAATCTTGCTTACGGATATGATCGATGATCTCACCCTTGATACGCATGGAGGCATAGTATTCGAACTTGACTTCCTTGCTGGCATCATATTTGTCGATGGCATCGATCAACCCCAGCACACCACTGCTTAGTAGATCATCGTAATTGGCGTAGCCTTCGTAGGTGGGCATAAGGCGGCGCACAATGCATTTGACCAAATAGATGTACTCAAGCACCAATTCATTTTTCAATTCCAACGTAGGTTGATTTACATATCGATTCCAAATTGACACCTTTTCATTTGCCGTACTCACAGAACTTTCCCCCGTTTCAATAAGCATCATTCGTCCAATCCGGTATCCTTCATGGCCCTTCTGCGCATGATCTGCTTTTGAAGGATATACCGGTACAACATTGACTGATCGTGCTGTGCGTCCCATTGAAACCTGGCCGCCACACGGTATTCACCGCGCTTGCGGTCCGCCGGTTCAACGCGCAGGACTGTGGCGTTAATGGAGAACGCGTCATTTTCATTCGAATCCATGTGCATTAAAAACCGCTCGCCCCTATTCATGGGATGGCAAACGCAAAACTGCACGCCGGTCTGCGAAAGATCGATGGTCCTTGCAGGAATCTCCATCATGTCCTGCGAATCACTGTCCATGCGCAGGACCGTTGCGTTCAAGGATATGTGAAGGCGGAAAGCATCCCGCCGCTGTTCTCTCAAAACAGGCGTGATCAGCCTAAATGCACAAAACTTTAGCTCGTCCACGATATATTCGTTTTCCAGCACCGCGGTAAAGGAAAATACGCCGTTTTTGCGCAAAAACCAGAAACTACATGGCTCGTCTTCCCGTATCAAAAGAGGAACCAACCTGTGTGTTGGATGCCCAATGACAAACCCGTCCGGCTCCAGCAGCCTTTCGATCTTAGCACGGGCAATGAGGTCTCCAACCCTCACATCCATGATTTCCCCGATCTTAGCAATTTCGTAAAGTTTCATCTTTACCCCCGTACCATCAGGTCCCCGCCCAGAAGTTTTTCCAAAAATCCCCCGATTCCTTTTTGGGCGGTCGTTGCGCGGTGATCATATTTGTTGGCCATCGTCCCAATGTTCAGCGCCGCCGGACTTCTTGGCATATACACCATAAGCGGCACCTGCGCCTTGATGGCCTTTACCATGTTCTCATCTTTGAGGATATAGCCCAGGGGCTCGACGGGAATATTCGTATATTTTTGCGCGATGCGCACAAAGGCGCCCGTCGCCGTATTGGCTTCTCTTTCGTTTTCCACCCTGTTCATCACCAGATGGATTCTACGCCTGTCCTGTGTGTGTTCGATGGTTTTGACAAGCGCGTAAGCGTCCATAATGGCTGTGGGTTCCGGCGTTGTGACCACGATGGTCTCATCGCTGGCCAAAATCAATCTTATGATGTGCTCGTTGATACCCGCACCGGTATCGAATATCAGCGTATCGGCTACATCGCTCAGCGTAAGCAGGTTGGAGACGACGTTTTCAAGCTGGTCGGACTTCAATGCAATCAGCTCTTGCACGCCCGAACCACCCGAAATGAACGTAATGCCCTCCACCCCTTTTGCGATGGCCATGCGTATATCCACCTGCTGGCGAATCACACAGGAAAGATCGTATTTTGGCTTGATGCCCAGCATGATGTCGATGTTGGCAAGACCAAAGTCCGAATCCACGATCAAAACACGCCTGCCGTTCCTTGAAAGCGCAATGGCAAAGTTCAGTGCGACGGAGGATTTTCCCACCCCGCCCTTTGCGCCAGTGATGGTGATCACTTCCATGTTCCTGTTCCGATGTTTTTCCATCATGCTGCGCAAGCTTTGGGCCTGGTCCATCTTATCTCCTTCCCATAAGGTCGCTGACGATCTTCTGCGCATCTGCAACCTCGATATCGTCCGGAACACTCTGCCCCGTCGTGAGATACAAAATGGGTTTTTGGGCAACAGATGCAATGTTTAATATGCCGCCCTTTGTACTTGCCTCGTCCACCTTGGTCACGATCAGTTTGTAATCCCCGGCAAACGAATAATTACCAATGGTCTCCTTTACAGCCCGGTACCCTGTGGATATGCTCAAAAGAAGCAGCACTTCATCCGCCCGGCTTCGATCAATAATTTGCTTTAAATCGTCCCGGTATCCCATATCGTGGGAGCTTTTGCCCGCCGTATCGACGAGAATCACCTGCTTGTCCGATAAAAGCTTGCGTGCATCGTCCATCTCCTCGGCCTTGTAAACGGTATGCATGGGGATGCCCATGATGTCCGCATAGGTTTTAAGCTGTTCCTGCGCGGCAATGCGATACGTATCGGTGTTGATGATACCCACCGTTTTCCCTTCCTGTAACAGGTATTTGCCGGCGAGCTTGACCAACGTCGTCGTTTTACCCACGCCGGTGGGGCCCATTAATAGGATGACGTTTTGCCTGTTTTCATGCAGTTGTATGGCCTTGTATTGTCCCAGTTTTTGGATCAGTAAATTTTTAACGATGGTCTCGCTCGATTCCCTGGTCACCTTGCATATCTGCTGTGCCTGTGACAGCAAGTCTTTAGCGATATCCTCCCATACATCCTGTTCGAGAAAACGTTCATATCGTTTTTTCGCCCTTGCGGATGATAGATCAATTTCCTTTCCCTGCCGGCCCGCCAGATCCTGCACCGTATACGCAAGATCGTCCAACTTTTCGCTGAGCCGGTCGATCTTCTCGGATGCATCAAGCAACGGCGTGTGCTTTTGAGGTTTTTGAACAGCAGCCCTGTTCGTCTGAGCGCTTCGCCCGCTGCTCATGGGCGGCTCATACGCCGCTACAACTTCAAGCCTTTTTTTGGAAAGCATGCCCTTTATTCCCTTGACTCTTGTGCGACGGCTACTCACAATCAACGCATCGGATCCTAGATCACTGCGTATTTTCCCCATCGCTTCGGGCATGTCCTTTACTATGTATTTTTTGATAAACACGTTATGCCTTCACCATCCCGTCCGAATGTATCTGTACCGTCTGATCCAACTCGTTATAAGATAGAACGACCAGATCGGTATCCAACTGCCGGCTTAGTTGCTTGAAATGCCGCCGGACAAGCGGCGATGCCAGAATGATGGGCGTATTGCCCAGGCTCGCCGACCGCTCAATGGCCGCTTTTGTATTTTTTAGAATGCTCTGTATTGTATCGGGTGCCAACACGATGTACTCTCCCTGTTCGCTCTTACGGATGTTCTCGGTGATGGTTTGTTCCAGCGCCGGATCCAGCAGGATAACGTTGGCTTTTCCATCCGGTATAAATTTGCGGCTGAGCGCGCGCTTCATACTCTGGCGCACATGTTCCGTCAAAAGGTCGGTATCTCTTGTAATCCCGGCGTAATCCCCCATCACCTCCAGGATTGAGGCCAAATCGCGTATCGAAATCCCTTCCATGAGCAGGTTGCTCAGCACTTTTTGCACGTCGCCGATAGAGAATAATTTAGGCACAATCTCATCCACCAGCGCAGGCTGCTGGGATTTAAGGTTGTCCAACAGCGTCTGCACCTGCTGCCTGCCCAAAAGCTCATGGCAGTGGCGTTTGATGGTTTCCATCAGGTGTGTGGCAATCACCGACGGCACATCGATGGTCGTATAACCCTTCATTTCCGCTTTTTCCCGGTTGCTTTCCAAAATCCACACCGCCGGCATGCCGAACGTGGGGTCCGTGGTTTCAATACCGTCAATCTGTTCATGCACGTCCGACGGACGAAGCGCCAAATAATGATCCTGCATGATCTCACCATGCGCTACTTCTACGCCCTTGATCTTGATAAGGTACGTGTTGTTGGGCAGTTGGATGTTGTCGCGAAGCCGGACAACCGGCACGATAACACCCAAGTCCAACGCGCATTGACGCCGAATCATCACCACGCGATCCAGAAGGTCCCCACCCTGCGCAGAATCCACCAGCGGGATAATGCTGTAACCGAATTCCATCTCAAGCGGATCCACCTGCAACAAGGACGTGACGCTCTCAGGCTTGCGCTTTTCCTTTGCCACCTGTTCATCCTGGTCCATCTGCTCGGCCGCTTTGGTCTTCTTGCGCTTACTCATGATGGAATAGCCGTACAGCGGCAGCATGAGGGCAATGATCAGCATTGGCAGCTTGGGCAGCCCGGGGATGAGACTCAAAAGCCCCACCATGCCACCCAGCGTATACAATACTTCCGGCTTCGATAGCAGCTGTTTTGTCAGATCCTGCCCGAAGGTCTCATCCGCCGTGGATCTGGTGACAATGATGCCTGTGGAGGTGGATATCAACAACGCCGGAATCTGGCTGCAAAGCCCATCGCCGACCGTGGCCAGCGTATACACCTGCACCACCTGATCAAACGGCATAGAGCCCCCCCCCAATCTCATCGACCCTATGATCATACCGCCCACGATGTTGATAACAACAATGATGATGCCCACGATCGCATCACCCTTGACAAATTTGGACGCGCCATCCATGGCCCCGTAAAAATCCGCTCCCTTTTGAATCTCCGCGCGCCGCTTTTGCGCTTGGTTTTCATCAATGGCTCCCGCGTTTAGGTCCGCATCAATGGACATCTGCTTGCCCGGCATGGCGTCCAATGTAAAGCGTGCCGCCACCTCCGCCACGCGTTCCGAACCCTTGGTGATGATGATGAACTGGATGATCACGATGATCAAGAACACCACCACGCCCACGACCAGATTGCTACCCACCACAAAATTTCCGAAGGTCTCGATCACGTTGCCCGCGTTGCCGCCGTTGCTCAGAATCAGCCGGGTGGAGGAGATGTTCAACGACAGCCGGAACAGCGTCAGGAGTAGAAGCAACGTAGGGAAGGTAGAGAATTCCAAAATATCCCTTGCGTACAGCGCCATCAATAGGATCATCAGGGACATGCTGATGCTAACGATCAACAGCAGGTCCAGCAAGTGGGGCGTCAGTGGCACGATGATCAGCACGATGATTAAAAGCACCGCCAATGCTACGAATATATCCGAACGTTTCATCTACCTGCCCCCTTTCATGGTCTGCTTTAGCCTGTACACATACGCCAATATCTCGGCCACAGCCTGATACATCTCCTGCGGCACCATATCGCCAATCTCGCAGAAAAAGTACAGATGCCGCGCGACCGGCTTATTCTCTACGATGGCGATATCGTATTCCTTCGCCTTTTCCCGTATCCTCTTGGCTATAAGATCCTTGCCCTTGGCTAAAATCATCGGCGCATCATGCTGCCCTTGCTCGTATTCGATGGCGATGGCATAGTGGGTTGGATTTGTGATAATCACGTCGGCGTTTTTGACCGCGTGCATCATGCGGCTCATGCTTACCTGGCGCTGTTTGGAACGGATCCTGCTCTTGGTCCTAGGATCCCCTTCCATCTGCTTGTACTCGTCGCGCACTTCCTGCTTGGTCATCATCAAGTCCTTCCTGTATTTCCACCATTGGTATAAGTAGTCAAAGGGCGCCATGACGATCAGTGCAAGGATCATTTTATAGGCTACCGCCAGAATAAGCTGCATGGTAGCGGTGATCGAACTGTACAAATTGCCGTTCATCAATCCTGGAATCTGTTCCAACCCGTCCACATATTCCCCATAGGCAACCACGCCCAACACCGCCAATTTAATGATCGCCTTGAACAGTTCCACAAACGTGCGTTTGGAGAACATGCGCTTGAGTCCTTCCATCAAATTGAGATGGCTTAGTTTTGGCGAGGCTGCTTTGGAGGAGAAAAGAAACCCGACCTGCAAAAAGTTGAGCACCAATCCGGCCAAAAGCGCGGCGGCCAATACCGGCAGCAGTAGCGACGCGGTTTGAATGATGACTGATCCAAACACCGGTTTGATGGCTACGATATCCATTGAATCGCGCATGGAATCCCCGCTAAAGAACGATATCATCAGCGTTTTGAGGCCATCCGCCAGCCGGACGCCAAAGACCGACAATGCCCCAAACACGACCAGCAACGAAAAAGCTGTTGTCAGGTCCGCGCTTTTAAAGACCTGTCCTTTATCCCTTGCATCCCGCCGTTTTTTCGGCGTTGCTTTTTCGGTTTTTTCTCCGCCCTGCTGGCTCATGAAATCACCAATCCCAAAATCATTTGTGCGATCGAATCGAACATCCTGTCAAATATCACATTGGTGAAGGATACGTAGACCGGCATGATCAGGAGCAGTATCAGAAGACCCAGCAGCACTTTGAGCGGAATGCCTACGACAAACATGTTCATCTGCGGCGCCACCCTCATCACGAATCCCATGATCAATTCCCCCAAAAGACCCGAGGCGATTACCGGAAGGGCAACGTTGACCGCCAATACGAATGCTAGTACGAACACCTCCAGCGCCGTAAGCGCTATATCTGCACTGATCGTAACGTCTCCTATGGGAATCTGCTCGATCGTCGTTTTGAGAATATAGATCAGCCGGTGCAGCCCATTGACGCTAAAAAACGACAGCATCAGGATCACGTAAAGCATATTGCCCGTAATGGGCACGCTCACCGAATTTTGCATATCCATCACGTTGACCATGCCAAAGCCCATGTGCATGTCGACAACATACCCGGCCACATGCGTGATGGAAAAGAACAGCGTCGTGACATATCCCAGTACCAACCCGAACATCAGCTCCTTGCAGCACAGGAACACGAATTCCAACAGCGAGGCGCTACTTATAGCGTACAGCGAGGGCGCGGCTGTAAAAAGCACGTACGTCATCACCAGACAGATGCCCACCTTGGCTATGTTCGGTACACTTTTTTGGCCAAAAACGGGCGAGGATATCATCAAGGCGGATACGCGTAAGAACAGGAGCACAAAATATCCTAGATATGTGCTGATGTATGTCACGATCTTCTCCATGCCGCTTTATTGCCCCGCCGCACTGATATACGAGAATACGCGCATTGTAAAGTCCGTCAGCGTTGTAAGCATCCATCCCCCGAATATCAAGATCGCCGCAAAGATGCCGAATATCTTGGGGACAAACGACAGCGTCTGTTCATTGATCTGCGTGGCCGCCTGAAAGATTGAGATCACAATGCCGATTACCATAGCGGTCAATAGCAGGGGCAGGGCTACCATCATGATGGTGTGGATTGCATCCGTAATCAAGCTTAATACCTGTGTCTGTTCCACCTTTAGCGCTCCTTTCGTTTGATTGCAATCACCGGTATGCTAGCCAAAGCTTTGCAACAGCGTTTGCACCGTGAGCGTCCACCCGTTTACCAAAACAAACAACAGCAGCTTAAAGGGCAAGGATATCACCGTCGGCGGTAGCATCATCATGCCCATGGACATCAGCGTACTGGCCACGATCATATCGATGACGATGAACGGGATGTAGATATACAACCCGATCTGGAATCCGCGCTTGAGTTCGCTGGTAATAAATGCCGGTATCAATGTTGGTGTTGCAACATCCTCTATTTCCGCAATATCCTGATCGGTTTTCGATAAGGATATGAAAAATTCCAAATCGGTTTTATACGTCTGCTTCAGCATAAATTCTCGGACGGGCTTTAGGGCTTCCTGCACCGCCTGCTCCTCGGTGATGGTCTGCGCCACATACGGTTGGTATGCGTTGGTGTTGATGGTTCCGAACACCGGCGCCATGATGAAAAACGTTAAAAAAAGCGCCAGACCGATTAGAATCTGGTTGGGAGGCATCTGCTGTAACCCCAAGCCTTTTCTGACCAGTGAAAGCACGATGATGATGCGCGTAAAACCAGTCAACATAATCAATATGGACGGCAACAGGGTCAATACGGTCAACAGCAATAATATCTTTATGGAGCTGGACTCACTCCCCAAAACCGTGCCGATGGCCGAATCGATATCCGCGTTCTGAACCGACGAACACCCGTTTAGCAGCAGTACCGCAAAAACGATCAGGGACAATACAAGCAGCGTTTTGGCTGCCTTGCTCTTTTTCCTGCGGTCGGCCTCTTTCATTTGCCGCCACCTTTGTCATTGGCGCTGCGCCTGATACGCGTCTTTCGAATGTCGATTGCCTGCATCATATCGTCGATTTTATCGCTTTGCGCGCGTTCTTTGCCTTCCTTTGCTTTCGCCGCCTTATTGCGCCATTTTTTCCACTCATCGTTTGAATGTATTCGTTTATTGCTCATCTGCGAAAATCCACCGAGGCGCTTGAGTACGCTTTGAAAGACGGATTCGCCCGAGGCGCTTTGCGTTTTCTCAACGGATAAGAACTGCTCCATGCGCTCCTTGGGTAGCGTACCGATCGGCGTCATGTTTTGGCCGGTTATGCCCAACAAATAAACCGTATCGCCCGCTTCCAAAAGCAGGATATGCTTGTCCCGGCCTATGACCAACCGGTCAATTACCTTAAGGCATTTGCCCTTGTTGATTTTTTGCGCCTTTGTGGAGATGGCGCGTGTTGTATAATATGCCGCCACGATTACCAAAAACATCAATGCAATTGGGATAATTGTGGGGCCTATGCCCTCAGTCAGCATTACCTTCTCCATTTCCTTTGCAACCGCCCGCGCCTTTACCCGCGCATTGTGCCGGTGCGCAGACAGAATTACCTTCGAATCTACAGTAGGTCGTTGCGCCGCTACATCTGCATTTTCATAATTTCGTTGTAAGCATCCACCACTTTGTTGCGGATCTCAATTGCAAGGCTAAGCGTCAGCTCTGCTTTTGTTGCGGAAATCATGGTCGTTTCCAAGCCCTCGTCTTCCCCGGAAAGAACCGCGTTCGTGCTCTGTTGGTTTGCTTCCTCCGCTTCGATCACCTGTTCCAGCGCATCGTTCAATACATCGGAAAAACCAACGGAACCGCCCGAACCAGCTGAGGAAGAACCCACGCTCAAACTGCTTGAAATGGAAGAGAGGCCGGATATCGAATCAATTTGCATCTATAACCCTTCTTTCAACCTACAGCCGGTTTATTTCCCGATCTCAAGAGCCTTAAGCGCCATATCCTTAGTTGCGTTAAATGCCGTTACATTGGCTTCATACGAACGGGTGGCGGACATCATATCCACCAACTCGGTGACCTCATCGACATTGGGATAGGCAACATAGCCTTCCGCGTTGGCATCGGGATGCGTGGGGTCATATTCGTAGGTAAAGGCGGATATGTCCTCCTGTATCGCAGCTACATAAACCCCTTGCCCCGTCGATTGTCCCTGTACGCTATTGAAAATCGAGGCAAACGAATTGGCTTGCTTGGATGCTAACACGGTAACCTTCCGGCGGTACGGTCCCCCGGAATCTGTGCGCGTCGTGTTGATGTTGGCGATATTCTGGCTGATGACATCCATCCGCACCCGCTGTGTCGTCAACGCAGATGCGCTGATATTCAGCGCATTTAAAAAGCTCATTCTCTTAACCTCCTTCTTTGATGGCCATCTTGATCATCTCAAATTCGCTGGATATTTTTTCGGTCAGTGTCATATACCAGAGCGAATTCTCGGCCAATTGGGCATTTTCATAATCAATGTCCACGTTGTTGCCGTCTGCGCGCATCGTGGTGTTGGTGTTTTGAACGATGGCAGGCGAAATTTCGTCCGCTACACCGAATGCAATATGTTTGTCGTTTGTCCGCTTTGCCGAAATTCCATCTCCTTGACTCTCCAGCGCATTCTTGAACAGCGATTCGAATTCGACGCAAGAGCTTTTGAAGTTGGGTGTGGACTCGTTGGCGATGTTGTTGGCAATCACTTTATTGCGAGTCCAGGCGGCGGATAATCCCTGCTCCAAATATTTTGTTTGACAAAACAAATTATCCAACAATCTTTCATCACCTCCAACATTATCACCCTACATATACAAACAATTAGTAAGCTAAACGAGCGAAGTAAGTCGATAATAACACAGCATAGTTACAATATCAACAATAAATTACTAAATAAGTTACATTTTACCATTTAAATGTAACTTATTTAGTAATTATGTTATTGCCCCTGCCTCCACCGGTAGATTTTTAGCGGCATGGCGGACAACGGGCACTCCGTTTGTACGGCACCCAATTGCTTTGCAACCATGGGCATGCCATAGACCACGCAACTCTTCTGGTTCTGTCCCAGCGTCGCTGCGCCTCTTTTTCGCATGGATAAGAGGCCCTTTGCTCCGTCGCTGCCCATGCCAGTCAATATAATGCCCAAAGAATGTGCACCCGCCGTCTTTGCCACCGATTCAAAAAGAACGCCCACGGAGGGGCAATGCCCATTAACCTTCTCATCCGCAAAGCATTTGATCTTGTATTCCCGTCCAGCTTTAACCACCTGCATATGCATACCGCCCGGCGCTATATAGGCACAGCCGGGCAATATGCGATCGCCGTTTTCAGCTTCCTTCACCTCCATTTTGCATGCTTTGTTCAGCCTTTGCGCGTATAGGCTGGTAAAGACAGGAGGCATATGTTGCACGACAACGATGCCCGGCAAATCGTCACCCAGTTTGCAAAATATTGAATGTACCGCTTCCGTTCCACCTGTGGAGGCCCCGATGGCGATGATGTCTCCGTACCCGTCATGCGCCGACGATTTCAGCCCATCAACAGATTGGTATGCCGGAGCCGTTGCTGTGTGGTCCAGTTTTGCGATGGAAGCAATTTTAATTTTTATGATCAGCTCTGACATAAACGTCTGCATGCTGCTCTTATTGGACAGGTTCGCCTTATTTACAAAATCGACCGCGCCCGCCTCCATGGCATCGAAAACGCGATGGTTGGCGGAGCTTAATACCAACACAGGCAAGGGATATTGCGGCATCAGTTTTTTTAGAAACTCAATGCCGTCCATCCGCGGCATCTCAATGTCCAGCGTCATAACATCAGGTTTTTGTAACAGTATCTCGTCCCGCGCCTGATACGGATCCCCTGCCTGACCGACCACTTCGATCGCAGGGTCGCCCGACAGTGCCGATGCGATAAATTCTCGAAAAAACAACGAATCATCAACGATCAATACACGGATCTTTTGTTTTGCCATATCTATTCTCCTTTGACAAATATGGAGGGTCTGACAAACCGGTAGGAAATCCGGCTTCTGTCTATGGATTCCGATTGGCCGATGATCAGATACCCGCCCGGTTCCGTGGCATGGTAAAATCGGTCGATCAGCGCCTGCTTGGTTTGTGCATTGAAGTAGATCATTACATTGCGGCAGAAGATTACGTGGAACTTTTTCTTAAACGGGAATGTTTTATCGATCAGATTAAACCTTCGGAATACCACTTCGCTTCTTATCTTGGGTTTTACTTTCCAATTGTTGTCCGGCAATTCTTCGAAATATTGATTCTTCCATTGGGACGGCACCTGTTCCAATGCGGCGGAATCATAAACGCCGCATGCCGCTTTGACTAAGACTTTTTCAGAGATGTCCGTCGCCAGCACCTTTTTGTCCCAAAGGCCTCTTGCCCTGCCCAAAAACTCGTCCAACAGCATGGCCAGCGTATACGGTTCCTCTCCCGTCGAACAGCCGGCGCTCCATACCCTAAGATCCCTGTCCTTCATACAGGATTTCAGTTTGGGCAGAATTTCTTCTTTGAAAAAGCGCATGGACTCGAATTCCCGCATGAAAAAGGAATAGTTGGTTGTCAGGTGATTGATCACGTTGCTCATTTCGGCTCCGGTCTTGTCCGAAAACAAAAGCTCCAAATAGGAACTGAAGTCCGAATATCCTTTATGTAGGATATAGTTGTTTAATCTACCCTCTATCAATTCCCTTTTCCTGCTCAGATCGATACCGAAATTTTGGCGTAAGTAGCCGGTCAACACCCGAAAGTCCTCATCTCCTATGCGCAATATACCAGTGTTCGATTGAATAATGCTCATCTTTCGCCCCCATTTATTAACGCGTATTAATCCGGCATGCTTACGCCAACCGTCCGCGATTTCTCACTTCATTACCTGTTCGCATGGTATAATCCACTTTCTTTGGATGCGCTAAACCATCCGTGTCCAAACCGCCCCGAATGCTCCGCTCAACAAGGTGCCGTTTCTGTTTGTTCGCAAGTCATGCTTCGCACTCGATATCTCTGATCTAACACGCCGCATCTTCGTCAAGCAGCATTTCGCAATCCAGCAGCAGTTTGACCTCGCTTCCCATTTTTCCAATACCCTGAATGTAGCTGTTTTTAATGCCCACACGGTTGTCCGGCGGCGAAACAATGTTCTCATCATCAATTGTGATAACCTCGGCCACGTTGTCCACAATGAACCCGACGGACAGGGTCTGTGTTTCCACCACGATGATGCAGGTACGGTCGTTATAGGGGATGGCCTGCTTACCAAACTTGAGCCGCATATCAATGACGGGGATGATCCTGCCTCGTAAATTGATGATACCCTTGATGAAATCCGGAACTTCGGGAATACGGGTTATCGGCTGTATTCCGATGATCTCCGTTACAAAGCGTATCTCCATACAAAAGATCTCCTCGCCCAGCGCAAAAGCAAGAAATCTGCCATGCTGGGTGTCTTCTCGTTTCTCCAAAAGTTCTTCCTGTAATGACATGATGTTTTACCCCCTTGATCGTTTGTAATTATAGGTATAAGTCGATGAGCATCCCTCGGATTTCCTCTGCCATGCTCATGATATTGAGATTGTCTGCTTGTTCCTTTAGAACCTCTTTGGCCATTTCATCCAGCTTTGCATTGATGTTTTTGATCAAATAACAAGCTTTGCGGCGGCCGTGTTTATCGGCCCGATCGTCTTTATGAAACGCGTATGCATTACTCACCGCCTCATAGATAAAGCGGGCAATCATCACCCTATAATTCTGAAATTCCATAAGATCCGCTTTTTGCGCCACGCGTTGACCCTGCACATAAATGCGCTCGTGAAGCGCATCCAACTGCATTTGATAGCTTTGGTCGTTCAATTGCGTGAGCCGGCGCGAAAAGGATATCCCGGGCTTCTGACCATAATGGCTGTCCTCCATGACCGCAACTCCCAAAAACCCCGATGATTGTCCAATTTGTTTGATTTTCATCGCTTTATCCCCTTTGGGTACAACTTCGCCGCCCCATGTTATTTCTTCTTGTCAAAATAAACGCCGTCCGCACTGCTGAAAGGACTGAGGTAGGAACGGATGCCCTTTTTGGCCACGCGTATATCCCTTACGTTTCTTCTATAATCATCAAGCTTTTGGATAGCCATCGAATGTGTCTCCTTTTCCAGTTCCTGCAATTCCCTGATCGACCGCGTAATATTGTCCTCCATCGCCGCACAATCTGGTGAATCGTTCTGTCCTCCCTGCCGCGATTCAATTCCATGTAAGGACTGCATAAGATGCTCCATTTCTTTCAGCTTGTCCTGGTTCTGTGTCATGGATTGGATAAAGGCGCCTACGTCATCGCCGTTTAAAAGCACCTGCTGTTGTTTCAACAGCGCTTTCATCGTATCGATCGTTTCCTGCATCGTTGCCAGGATGCGCAGCCGCTTTGATGCAATATCGTTGATCGGATCCTTGCTCATGGTTCCGGCCTGCCGCTTCTGCATATTTTGTCAGCTTGGACCCACGCCTGGCGCAAATCGGATACAATGCCCACCATTCGCTCAAGATCACTGTTGTCTTTGTTGGCATTCATCGCGATGGTTTGATTGACGAAAAACTCATAGAGATTGAAAAGGTCTACCGAGATTTTATATTGAAAATCCAAGCTATTGATCAATTCCATGAAGATGCGGCGTGCTTTTTGAAAATACTGGTTTGTCTTTTCATAATCCTTTTGTTCGATGGACAGGCCGCCAAGCTTCAGCTGCTTGATCGCTTCATCGTACAGCATGACCACATGGCTGGTCGGGCCGGCTGTGAGTACCCCCTGCTGTTTGTATGTTTTATATGCCTTTGCATACATGTGCATTTCTCCTTAGAAATTTTCCGTTATTCGTCACTGCTGCTCCATGAACTCACCATCGTTGAAAGCCAACTGCTTGTGCTGTTCAATATAGCAAGGGCCTCTTCCATAGCAGAAAACTTTTTATAATAGTAATCTTCCTGATCCACCAGCCATTCTTCCAAGTCTCCAAGCTTGTCCTCCGCCTGATCGATCTGGGTCGTTAAGCTACCCAGCGTTACATCCGTATTGATTTCGGCATGGCTCAAAAGAGCGTTGGATATCCTCGTAATCAGTCCAGATTCTTGATAGATCGTGGATCCCTCGGTCGCTTCGCTTGTACTGGTAAAGAGTTTTACGACCTGATCCGGGTTTTCTTCCAGTGCCTCTCTCAATGCATCTTCGTCAATAACGATTTCACCGGTAGTCGAGTAGCTTTCCGTCCTAAGGCCGATCTCCGATGCGCTCATTCCCGCGCTCTCAACGACGGTATAGAATGCGTTTCGCATGGTGCCCAGTAACGACCGGAGGTTTCTGTCATTGCGCAAAAGACCGCTTTTTGCCTTTGTTTCCCACTTTTCGATCTGCGATTCGGACAGCGCATCCTTTTCCGTTTCGGTCAACGGTCCATAATCGGAGTACGTCTCTTGGTTAACCTTATCCTGCAGGGTGGTGATCAGTGTATTGTACGAATCCATAAAATTTAAAATCTTTTCACAGATGCCTTCAATATCACGTTGCACGGCGAAGGATATGGGCGTATCCGCGGTGTTTTTTAACGAATAGGTGATCCCGTCGACGGTAAACGTGTTGGTCGACTCGACCACTTCCGTCTCATCAATGGACAAAACGGCATCCTGCCCATAGGTAGTTCCCTGCGCAATACCGAAAGCGCTGTTCTCCGTTGCAAACGCGTTGCCGGTGATATTAACAATTTCAATCGTGCTTTCGCTGCCCGTCGTATTGGATGAAATGTAGAATCCTTTGGTAAGAGAGCTGTACCGCATAGTCACGCCGGCATCGGATGAATTAACCTCGCCGATCACGTCGTCAAGCGTATCCCCTTGGGAAAAAATGAACTCGACGCTGTTGATAGAAAAGGATATTTCCCCGCCTTCAAACGCCAGCACATTTGTAAAGGGCAATTCGGATAGCTCTCCATCCGTTGAAATGCTCTCGGAAAAAGCGGTGCTTCCCTTGACCTGTGCATTGGCGGCCAGCTGGGTGATGCTATCGATGCTCATCGATGCCGCCATCGCAGTTGCCCCTGCTGAAATGGTAACCGCTGTGGTGTCCGTCAGCATAGAAACCGTATTCGCCTTATAGGTAGAGGTGGACAGCATGTTGTTGGCGGAATTCAGTACGCTCAGGTTCTCCTGCCGGAAATTCTTGATAAGCGTGTTCACTTCGCGTAGCGCGTCGCTCTTCCATTCCAGTTTGGTTGTTGCCTTATATTGTTTGTCGACCTTCATCTGATCGATCTGCAGCAGCGACGAAACGATGGAATCGGTATCCAGGCCGGAAGAAAGCCCTGTGAGCCTGACCGTAGAAAGATTTAATGCGTTGACAGACATCAAATATCCCTCCTCATTTGTACGGGTCCTGTCGGTATTGCCTATACTATTTATCGGCATTTACGCCCGGTGGAGTAGCCAGAAAATGCAATCAATCGGCATCCAAAACAATTTTGTATTTTGGGCAGCAGATCATTCAAATGCCGTGATGCTGCATCAGACATGGGCGTAATAGACCACTTTGGACAAGCCCCTGCTGCTGAATACATCCGATATATAGGCATAGTCGTACAGATGGCTGCCCGCCTGTGCGACGGTGACGCCTTTCTTTTCATTGTAGGTGCCGTCCTTCGATGGACAAACAACTTGTACGTGCCCGTGGCCATTTGGATTCTTATACGTGGTCACCACAGGATGCCCTTCGTTTGCCAATGCCTGGGCTTGTTCCGCGGTAACTTCACACCAACCGTATTCGTTTCCCTTTTGGCTAAGCCACTTACAGATCATGTTCGCATTGGTCTGGAAGGCTCCTTTTGTCTCAGGATAATACCTGGCCTCCATGGTTTGCTTATCGATATAATGCGGTATTTCCGCCCCCATGGCGCGTGTAACGTCCCAGACAAAGATATTACAGTACGTGCTCCCGTTCTTGACCGCGTAACGCGTATTGTTTTCTACGTCAAACTGGTTTATCACCTGCCGGTACCGGGCTGCACTGCGATTATACGCATTGCTTGTGATGGTCGGATTGGCTGCAACGGAAGCCGAAGCAGGAACATTCGTCGTTGCCTTGGGATTGTAAACGTAGGTATTGTTATATAAATTCGTATCCGTATCCAACAAACCATATGCGTATGTGGGCAAATAACTATTCACCAAGGAACTTCCCGATAACTCGTTGATATCCGTAGCGGACAGTGTATTGCCGTTCATCGCGCCCGCCAAACTACTCATCATTACGCCCATGCTGCTACCAGACAGATTTGCGTTGCAGCCCATCATCATACACATCATGATCAGGCTGGAAGACAGGCCGCTTTGATCGGCATCCTCGTGGGAAGAGAGCATGCCGCCCAAAAGCGAAGCTGCAAGGCTGGCATCCCCGGAAGAACCGCTTTGATCCAATGAGGCCCCATACCTTTTGGACATAGATAGGATTTCTGCAAACGAACCACCGAGGGATGATTCCTCCGCTTGACGATTCAGCTGTTGTGTAGCCCATCGTTGTGCAACGGCAGATACTTCCATACAAAGCTCCCGCTCTCTCATTTTAGTTTTGAAACCATAAACGCTTCTGCTTATATATCGGCTCATCCGGCTGCATTCTTTAACGTAAATGAACCGTCCTCTGTCCGTCCGTATGTTTTGTTGCTTCTGTCTGGTGCAATCAATTATCACAATAAATACAAATACATCTTCCGTAATCAGTACTTTCCTTGTATTGCTATCTTTAATAATTGTCATAAATTGCACCGGACCAGCCTTGCCGAATCTGACACTTCGATAAGCCCTAAATATTTTTTCAAATCTATCGATATAGTACACAGTGAACCGTGACAAAGCGCACGAGAAAGGCAGCCATGCTCAAACCAAATGAATTCAATGAAAATCAACTGGATTTTTTTAAGGAATTGCAGAATATCGGCGGTAGCCATGCCGTGACAGCACTGTCCACTCTTTTGGGACAATCCATCACAATCCGCGTTCCCCGCGCGCAGCTTTTCTCTTTTGAGAACATTTGCGACGTGGTGGAAGGCCCCGAAACGCTGGTCACCGCCCTGCTCATTGAACTTTCCGGCGAGATCAACGGATGCATTCTGTTGATTCAAAAGGCAGAGGATTCGCGCCTGCTTGCGCAGGCTTTGCTCCAGTCAATGGGCATGGAAGAGGAAGCAAATCAGGATGAACTGTTCAGTGAAATGCAACTTTCCGCGCTGCTGGAGGTATCAAACATCCTTTCAGGATCGTTCGTTACCGCCATCGCTTCACTGTCTGGACTTCGCATCGATTGTTCTGTTCCCCATATGGCCGTCGATTACGCCGCGGCTGTCATGAATCTGCCTGCGACCATGTACGGGGATTACGGCGATACGGTTTTGTTTCTGCAAACCCAATTCGACAGCGAAAGAGCAAGTATGCCTGGGCACTTCTTCCTCATCCCGGACGTACCGTCATTCGATTTGTTGATCCGGAAAATGAGGGTATAGCATATGGCAAACTTTTATATTGGCATAGCGGATTGCAAGGTTGCCAGATCCCCGGATACGTTGACCACCCTTGGTTTGGGATCATGCGTCGGCTTGGTGCTATTCGACGCCGTTGTAAAAATCGGAGGCATGGTACATATCATGCTGCCCATTGCCAAAGAAGACGTTACCAACAGAGCCAAATACGCGGACACGGGCCTAGAACTCCTCCTACGGGAGGTTCTTGCCCTCGGTGCAAGCCGCAGGCGTATTGGCGCTAAACTGGCAGGCGGCGCAAACATGTTTGGCACTTCCACGCAAAACGATATGTTGCGCGTCGGGGAACGGAATGTGTCCATATGCCACCAATTGCTCCGCGCATATAACATTCCCATCCATGCGGAGGAAACCGGCGGCAATACGGGCAGGACCATTGAATTCTCATGCCATACGGGCGAACTCAAGATTCGCACGGCGTGGCCGCGTACGGAAAGAATAATTTGAATGTGATATGAATTGTTTTAACCATCTATGAAGGAGGACGTATGATGAAAAAAGTAATGGTCGTGGACGACGCCGCATTTATGCGGATATCCATCAAAAATATCCTAGTGAAAAACGGGTATGACGTGTGCTGCGAGGCAGAAAATGGCTCCGTCGCCATTGCAAAGTACAAGGAAATGCAGCCTGATATTGTAACCATGGATATCACTATGCCGGAAATGGACGGCCTATCGAGCATCAAGGAAATACTCGCCTACAATCCCCAGGCGAATGTGATCATGGTCTCTGCAATGGGACAGGAAAGTATGGTGCGCGAAGCCATCGTATCGGGCGCCAAGGGCTTCATCGTAAAACCTTTCAAGGAGGATGTTATCCTCTCGGCATTTAAAAATATTCCATAAGCCTCTTTTTAGGGTTAAAGAAGAATAAACGATAAAGGATTGAATGCAATCATGTCGATAAACGATTCGCTTTTGGATGTATACGTATACGAAAATTTGCAGCTTTTGGATCAACTGGATGATCTGTTGATCGCCGGGGAGAAGAACGGCAGTTTCTTGCCTGAGCAAATCAATGCGATTTTCAGGTTTCTTCATACCATCAAGGGCTCGTCCGGAATGATGGGCTATGAAGAATTGACCAAGCTTTCCCACAGCATGGAGGATCTGTTCTCCTATTTACGGGAAAACGACGGACAGCAAACCGATCATAGAAAAATCTGCGATCTCGTTTTCGCCGCGGGGGATTTTTTGCGTAGCGAAATCGAAGGGCTTCAAAACGGTACCGTACCGCAAAAAAAGGCAGATGCGTTGGTCAGCCAGATCGAAGCGTATTACAATGCGTTGAAAAGCAACGGCGATGCGGATCCCATCGCAACAGAAGCCTTGCCACCCGATACGGATCTTGAAAAGGATGAAGCGGGCGCACCTACGATATGCGGCCATGTGATCAGGGTCAAAGTGTTCTTCCAAAAGGACAGCAAGATGGAGAATGTCCGCGCCTTCGGCATCGTAAAATCCCTGGAAGGCCTATACCATAAAATCTCGACGCTGCCGGAAGACATCTTAAGCAACCAAAGCGAAGATGAAATCATAACAAACGGGTTTACCCTGTACGTAGATACGACTGAATCCCTTCAAGACATTGAAAAGAAAATTCGAGAAACATTTTTCATTCATTCGTTGGAAATCGATAGGATGCAGGAAGCGGAGCAGAATCTTCTGCCCCTGTTCTATAAGTCATTACAGCAGAAACAAGCAACCACATCGAAGCAGGCCGCCAATCAAGATACACATGCGGTTCAGAAGCAAAATTATATGAGCGTCAAGCTTGAAAAGCTGGATAACCTGATGGATCTTGTGGGTGAGATCGTTATCACCGAAAGCACCGTGCTAAAAAATCCGGAAATCACCGGATTGCATCTGGAATCGTTTGAAAAGGCATCCCGACAACTACGTAAGCTCACCGACGAGTTGCAGGACATTGTCATGTCCATCCGTATGGTGCCCATCTCTGCGACGTTCCACCGAATGGAGCGCATCGTGCGCGATATGAGCAGGAAGATCGACAAGGAGGTCAATCTGTTCATCAGCGGCGAGGATACGGAAATAGACAAAAACGTCATTGACGTGCTGGTGGATCCGCTGATGCACATCGTGCGCAATAGCATGGACCATGGGATTGAACCGAGGGACGAACGCATACAAAACGGAAAGAATCCGGTGGGCGCCATATCTCTGGATGCAAAAAACACCGGTGGCGATGTGATCATCACCATTAAGGACGACGGAAAGGGTTTGGACCGCGCGGCGCTAATCAAAAAGGGCTTAGAGAAGGGCCTTTTAAAAAAACCGGAAACCGAGATCACCGACAAGGAGGCATACGGCCTCATATACAAAGCGGGTTTCTCTACCAATGATACCGTAACGGAGTTTTCCGGCCGCGGCGTCGGTCTGGACGTTGCTTTGAAAAATGTCGAGAAAATCGGCGGCTCATTGTCTATCGACAGCACGTCCGGCGAAGGCGTCACCGTGCAGATTCGCATTCCACTAACACTGGCCATCATCCCAGGCATGCAGGTTTCCGTGGGAGACTATAGCTATGTGTTGCCTATTTTAAACATCAAACAGTCCTTCAAACCACAAAAGGACGAGGTCTTCACCGATCCGGATCGCAACGAGATGATATTGATGCGCAATGAAGTCTATCCCGTATACCGCCTGCACAGGCTGTTCGACATCGACACACCCGTAACACAGTTCGAGGACGGTATCCTGATGGTAATGGAAGCCGATCAACAAACCTACTGCCTGTTTGTCGATCAGTTGATTGGTGAACAACAGACAGTCATTAAACCCATGCCTTTGTATATCTCTCGTACGATGGGTTGGATCAACGGCATTGCGGGCTGCACAATTTTGGGTGACGGCAACATCAGTCTTATTTTGGATGTTAACGGACTGGTGTAGCGCTTTGTGACAAGCATTATAGTGACGATGGCATATGGAGGCGAGCGCAGCATGCGATATGTACCGATAAACTGTTTGCATCCGGGACATCTGTTGGCGTCTGACTTGGTTTTGGGTGAAAACCGGTTTGTGTTGCGCCAAGGTGCGGAATTGACGCCACAGTTGATCTCCCGCCTGCGTACGCTTGGATTTCAGGGTGTCTATATTCACGATGAGATATCCAGGAATATTCAGGTTACAAGCATCCTCAGTGACCAATTGAAAAGCACCATGAAAGGAAATTTGCGACACCTGTATAGCTGTGCAAAATCCGGATTGGACAAAAGAATCAACGCCCATTTGAACGGACTGGACAACATCATATCAGACATGGTAAACGAAATAGTAAACAACCAAAACCTTATGGTCAATATCTTTGATCTGCGTACCTACGATGATTATACCTTCAGTCATAGTCTCAATGTTGCCGTAATCTCCGTCGTCATTGGCTCGGCCTTGGGATTCGATCGGCCTGAACTCCACGATCTGGCCATGGGGGCCATTGTACACGATATTGGGAAGGTATTCATTGACAAAAGGATTATCAATAAGCCCGATAAACTCTCGGATGATGAATTTTCTGTCGTCAAGCGCCACAGCAATCTGGGTTATGTCTATTTAAGTGATAAGCTCGAATCACAAAGGGCCAAGCAAGTTATTCTTACGCATCATGAGCACTATGACGGCGGTGGATATCCATTCGGTCTCAGCGGAGAGAATATCCCTGTTATGGGAAGGATCGTCTGCATCGCCGATGTGTATGATGCATTAATCTCCGACCGCCCTTATCGGTCCGCCCTTTCGCCTTCCAACGCTTTCGAATACATCATGAGCCAAAACGGCATCCTGTTTGAGCCTAAAATCGTCGAAGCATTTACCCACAAGGTCTCGCCTTATGTGGTGGGCACCTGCGTACGGTTGAGCACAGATGATATTGCCATTGTGGTCGCCAACCACGAGTCATGCAGTCTTCGGCCCGTTGTTCAAATCTTACACAATAACACGCTGACCAGCGAATGCATCGATCTGGCCCACGACTCCACCAGCTTGAACATCACCATCAAGGAAATCGTCGATCTGTAGGATGTTGATCAAGCGGCACACAGCGCACCCTTGATCATTGTGAAGTAAATACACATCATTTCAATGCATATACATGCTTATTCGGCAAAACAAAGAGCCATATATTCCGCCGCTCTGATCAAGTAGCAATAATTTATTGTTCAGTACGCTTTGATACTAATGTTTTTACAAATAGTAACGATAGAATAGGCAGGCACGCGATTTTCAATTAGGAGGAACGAAATGGCTGAATTTCAAAGGGATCTTTCCAATGAAGCCGAGGACACACAGCATGGCAGATATCTCATGTTTGCATTGGGCAATGAAGATTTCGGCATTGAAATCAAGTATGTCACCGAGATCATCGGCATGCAGCCCATTATGACGCTACCGGAAGTCCCAGATTATATCAAGGGCGTTATCAACCTTCGCGGGAAGATCATTCCCGTTATCGATATCCGGCTTAAATTCAAAAAGGATGCGATCGCTTACACGGACAGAACGTGCATCATCGTCATCGATACAAATGAACTGTCTGTCGGGCTTATCGTGGACAATGTGGCGGAAGTTGTCGGCATTGATGATGAAAACATTGTACCTCCGCCTGCTATTAATACCGGTGCGAACAACAGATACATGCAGGGCATCGGCAAGTTAGGGGATAAAATATCTCTTCTGCTAGACTGTCGAAAACTTTTTTTGAACGACGAAATACAACTATTAACCAATACAAATTAGGGGGAAGAACAAATGAAGTGGTTTACCAATCTGAGGATAGCGACAAAACTGATCGCAGGGTTTATGCTGATTGCCTTTATGACGGCAGCGATGGGCGTGTTCACGTTGATCAACATTAAGTCGCTCGACAATTCGTCTAAGCATCTTTACGAGAACATGATGGTGCCCAGTGAAAGCGCGGCTATGATCAGCATTAACTTTCAAAGAATACTGGTTTATCTTCGGCAGGGTTTGTTAATGGAAGATACGGCCGGTATGCAAGCCGAATTTGACAAAATCTCTGCGCTAAGCAATGAAATCACCACATACGCAGCGGACTTTGAAGCAAGCATTGAAGCCACCGAAGAGATGCAGCAGCTATTAGAGGAGTTGAACAGCGCAAGGGCGGTTTTTATTCCACTGATGAACCAAGCTATGGAAATGGCCCTGTCCGGACAAAAAGCGGAAGCAATTGCTCTTCTTTCAGATACAGGGGAAGCGGGCATCGCCGCGGATGTTGAACGGGAGGTCATAGACAGAATTCTGACTGCCCAGATCCAAAACGGAGCGACAGCATCCGTCAACAACACGGCGCAGGCCAACAGCGTGGTCACCATTACATTGATCGTTATGGGCTTCGTCCTCGTATTTTCGATAGCAATCGGCCTTGTCTTCGCAAAAATGGTCAGCAAACCCATTAAGGCCGTAGCCAACTGTGCAAAGGCGTTGGCGGCAGGCGATCTGGATGCGCCGCTGAATGTCAAGTCCCAGGATGAAACCGGCCAGCTCGCGAATACAATCAATCAGGATGTTCGACTGGCTTTCAAAACCATTGAGCATTCTCGCATCGTTTCGGAAAAGCAGGCGGAATATCAATCCGTGGAAGTCAGCAAATTGCTCGTCAACCTGCAGCAGCTGGCCCGTGGCGATCTCAACTGCGATTTGGCCGTGGAGGAGGCAGATGAGGATACGAAGGGCCTGTATCTGCTTTTCAACGATATAGCTGATAATTTCGGCGGCGCTGTAAGCACGATCAAGGGGTATATCAAGGAAATCTCCGAAACATTGGCCGAAATTTCCAGGGGAAATCTGAGCGTTGCGATTACATCCGATTATAAGGGTGATTTCGTCGAACTGAAGCGGTCGATCAACAACATTGTAGTAGCACTTAACGCGACACTTTCCGAGATCAACAATGCAGCCAACCAAGTGTCCACCGGTACGCAGCAGGTGTCCGAGGGCAGCCAGACGATCTCTCAGGGCGCAACCGAGCAGGCCAGCTCAATTGAGGAACTGTCTGCCACCATAGCCGAAATTGCTTCCCAGACCAAGCAGAACGCGATGAATGCCAACAATGCCAACGAGCTCGCCAACAGTGCCAAGAAGGGTGCCATCGACGGCAACGTACAGATGAAGGCGCTGCAGAAGGCCATGGAAGAAATCAACGAATCGAGCGAAAACATCTCCAAGATCATTAAAGTAATTGATGACATCGCCTTCCAGACAAATATTCTGGCGCTCAATGCAGCGGTTGAGGCAGCACGCGCAGGCGTACACGGCAAGGGCTTTGCGGTTGTGGCGGAGGAGGTCAGAAACTTGGCAGCCAAGAGTGCCAACGCTGCAAGCGAAACAACTGCATTAATCGAGGGGTCCATTAAAAAAGTCGAAGCAGGAACAAAAATTGCCAACGAGACGGCCGGAGCTTTGGGGAACATCGTTGAAGGTGTGGAGAAAGCCGCAGAGCTGGTAGGCGACATCGCCGTAGCCTCCAACGAGCAGGCAACGGGCATCACGCAAGTCAACAATGGCATTGATCAATTGTCGCAGGTAGTACAGACCAACTCAGCGACAGCCGAAGAAGCAGCAGCGGCCAGCGAAGAGTTGTCCAGCCAAGCGAATCTGCTCATGCACATGGTCTCCGAATTCAAACTGCAAAACCAAAGTGAGGAAAATATCAAGCTGGTAGACAATGCATCGGAAAGCGGCCGTAAATCATCCGACAAATCAAAAGCAAACAAATCAAAGGGTGGCACGCCGCGCATTGCTCTGAACGACGTTGAGTTCGGCAAGTATTAATCGACGATTGGATGATCTTGTTATCCCAAACGCCGCTCATCTTAGAAGGCCCCGTTTCTATCGAAGCGGAGCCTTCTTTTATCACAATACGAATTTTAATTTCTCCCTTTGAAAAGGTCGCTCTTGATCGTATAGCTGTATCGCATGCCTAAACCCCTGGAATTTGTTTCATGTTATGTGCGATGGGAAATCCACTTAGCAAATCGTAGAAAGCCGTTCTCTCGGGTTATTATTGGCAACGGCGATGGAACTCGAAAACACGGCACGCCGTATATGAACGGAATTCTCGACCCACTGAACTGCGTAGCCCCAAATTGCGACCACGAATGACAGCGGGATGGAATGTACACTTTTGTACGCATATAAAACTCCCTGCCGCATCTGTCTTGTTTGAGTTTTACGGCACAATTGCGTATAATATAAATCAAAGATAATGGGGAGGAACTGCCATGCAAGACACCATGAAAGCCATGTTTACCGTTGCCCACCGCACCATGCAGGAAGATACGATTTCCATACCGAAGCCTGACGCATGCGACGTGCTCGTGCGCATCGGGCATGTGGGTGTTTGCGGCTCCGACCTGCATTCCTTTAGCTACACCACCGAGAGGATCCACTCACACCCGGGCGGGCGCCGCATATTGGGCCATGAAGCTGCGGGCGAGGTGGTAGCTCTTGGTGAAAGCGTAACAAATCTTGCTGTGGGCGACCGTGTTGCACTCGAGCCCGGTGGTGGTTGCGGCATCTGCGAATTTTGCCGCAAAGGCATGTACAATCTGTGCAAAAATATGCGTTTCTTCGCCACCAGCGGCCAGCGCGACGGTGTGCTGCGCGAATATGTGGCGCACCCGGCCAATTTATGCTTTAAACTCCCCGATAACGTAAGCACCCTGCAGGGTGCACTCGTGGAGCCACTGGCGGTGGGCATGTACAGTGCCCAAAAGGCAGGCGCTGCCGTCGGCATGGACGCGGTCGTTTTTGGTGCCGGCTGCATTGGGCTAATGACGATGCTGTCGCTTTATGCAAGCGGCGTTTCCAGGGTTGTCGTGTGTGACATAGTGGAGCTAAGACTGCAAAAGGCAAAGGAGCTGGGCGCCGCGTTGGTGGTCAATACCAAAAAAGAGGATGTTGTGGAAGTCGTACGCCACTTGACTGGCGGTCGCATGGCTGATATCGTGATGGAGTGTACTGGCGTGCCGGCGCTCATTCCGTTGGCAGCGGAGGTTGTGATGCCTGCAGGCACCATCGTGATGGTGGGCAACGCCAACGGCTCGATGCCGCAGACTTTTGACCTTCGCGTGATCAACAACAAGGAGATTACCATCAAAGGTGTTTTCCGTTACCGCAATATCTACCCCATTGCCATTGCCGCCATTGCAAGCGGTAAAATCCCCGTGGAAAAAATCGCGGACCGCATCTACCCATTTGCGCAGTCACAGCAGGCATTCGACGATGCCATAGACCGCAAGGATAGCATTGTCAAAGCCGTGATCGAACTTTGAACCTGCCACTTTAGTATGAGCACAGCGGATATACCCATAAAATATGAAATAATAAAAGCCTTCTTCTGAGGGCCTTTATTTTGTATTGTCGACTATACTTAAATTAATTAAACTATGGGTAAAACGAACGATATAACCATCTAAGCTATGCTGCCGGAGCAACCGAATGGGCGTCTGTTTCCGCCGATGATATATATATTTTGACATAATACAACATCAAATATTATAATATTGGCAGGATAATTATTAATCTCGTATAACATTTGGCCAAAGCCAAAACTAAGATTGACATAGCTTAAGTTTAATCAATCAAATAACTCTGCTATAGTAAGGTTCTATTATTATAAAAATAGCAACGCGAAGAAGGGGTAGACGACATGGCTGCCGGTAAATTATCATACATATACAAATTGAGGGATTATGATTCCAACAGAGGAAGAATAGCATGAAATATCAATTACGCCTGGGCAAAGCGCTTACCATCCTGATTGCTGCAATACTGGTTTTTGCCAGTGCAACTTCTTCTGTGCATGCCGCTAAAAGCGTGGCGTCTTCTTCCCTATCCTCTTTGCAAGCGACTTTATACCGTCCGATAGAATATACAACGATTGCTTCGAGCCAACCGGACGATTTGCAATTGGCAGATTCCTTTTTCTTTGAGGCATCCAATGCCGGAAGTGATTTGGCTGTATATAACAGCTCTTCCGGTAGAAAAATGGAGATCACCCTCGGCTTTGTCCGCGCAGCGGCATCAGTCAATGTTCTAGTACAAACAACTCGATCCGATCGCCGTAACGCGAATTTGTCCGCGCTGACGCTGAGTCCATGGGCAACACTCGATCCAGCATTTGATTCAAATAAAACCGAGTATACCGTCCTCATCCCATTTGATGAAACATATTTGGAGATCATCCCCCAGCAAGCAGACATCGCTGCCCATTACAGCATTACCGTGGACAGAAAGGAATCAAGTTCCATTGTCTACCTCAGAATGGGTCAGCACAAGACTGCACGCGTCACGGTATCGGCACAAAATGGCATCATTAAAAAAACCTATACGCTGCACGTCAGCCGTCAAATGCCGACAAGTACAGCGCAGATTTCATCCATGAATCTAACGCCCATAGCAACCATGAGTTTCAAGGAACTCATCGCCGATGACAAAACGCGTGAAAGACCACCCGCTCCCATAACACTGCCTGCACCCGATACGTATCTTCTTGAGGTGGATACTGTAAATCAGTACATAACGGTATACATAAAAGACCAGGACGGGCAGCATACCATCCCTTACCGTCTGATGATCTGCTCGACTGGGAAAAGGAGCACCCCCACCCCTACTGGCACGTTTAAAATGGGCGGTTACAAAAAGCGTTTTGGGTACTTCACAAAATTTGATTGCTACGCCCAATATTGGACGAATCTAGTCGGCGGCATCTACTTTCACTCGATCATCTACAAGTCGCGCAGCGACAGACAGCTTTCCACAAGCACATATAGAAAGCTAGGGACGGCGGTGTCCCACGGTTGCATTCGACTGTTACCCCCTGATGCAAAATGGATTTATGAAAACTGTGCGCCGGGAACAACCGTTGTCGTCACAAGATCCAAAGCCGCGGATCCCTTCTTGCGCGATTTACTCCAACCGCCACCCATTCCATAGGCGCAAACATGCTGAATTATAAAGCACAACGATAGGGTACTCTCTTTTGTGGCCTTTGTTGAAATGCTTCGGATTATCCGGCAGATCTGGTTTATTATATTCACTGCTGTGGCATATACAATCCTCTTTGTTATGCCGTATCTCTTCTTGTTTATCCATAATGAAGCCAAACAAAAAGGCCTGATTGTATCACTGATTTTGAATCATGTTGTCGCTTCTCTTATACCTCCTCGAATTCACATAAACCGTGTGAAATCGAGAGAAAAGGAATCACATGCATCCAAAAGGAGGAGAGTATTTTACCACTCTCCTCCTTTGCTATGCGCTGGATTAAATTTAATACTGCAAGACTCACGGTAATGATACCGCCTGTTTTATCCAGTTTCAATCTGCGCCTGTGTTGGCACTCTTCTTACAAGTGCTTGTAGGTCATTAACTTCTGCCATCTTGTTAAATAGGTTTTCTGCATTTCTTGTTGCATGTTCGGGTACGGTATACACACCCGCCGCTTCCAACAATTCTGAGTATTCTCCACCTATTCCCTTGATTCGGATCAAATCCGCGTGGTTGGCCCGCGTCACTATCATTTTTTTTGAAAGCCCGGCCTTTTCGGCAAGTACAACTCTACCTGTTGTGGGTTGCTCAGGTCTTTGTCAATGCTTCAATGGATTTTACGCCTGCATCTACCAGCTTGCTCTCGTAGGTTTCTCCAATGCCTTCGATAATACTTAGTTTTGCTATAGCAACACTCTCCTTTTATCGGCAGTAATTCGGATTTTTCTCTGTATTCAGAGCAGTTATTGCCTGTCCGGTTCGTCGAAGACATCATTATAATCGAAGCCAATCACGCACTTATTGGCCACCTGCTTGTGCTGTGCACAAATAGCCAGCCGAAGGATACAAATCCCACAGAGCCAATACAGGGCATCTATCTTTCAATGCGCATTCGTAAAACCAACGATCTGGATTACTTTCTTTACAACCCAAGTTCACCTTTCAACTTGGCTAGCTCGTCATCAACCGATGGGCCTACCCCAGACGCATATTTTTCTTCAAGTGCCTTTGCTTCATTGATCGGCTCGGCATTCAACTCACTCATGGCGTTTGCCTCATCCAGCATCTTATCCGCCTTGTCCCCCATCCGTTCAAAAGCCCCCATTGCATCACGCTTGGCTCCGGTTTTTGCAACGGCTTCATTGACGGTTGCTTGCGTTTTCGCAACAGCTACTTTTGCCTTAATCATCTCGCGGCGGCTGCTTAATTCCTCGATATCGGAAGCAAGTTTATCGTGCATTTGCCGCATCTTAACAGCGTTTTCATGCGCTGCTGCATAGGCTGTCATAATGCCTGCCCCAATGTTTTCAAGTTCCTGTTTTTTGCTGATAAATGTCCGGGCATCCCCATCATTGCCAGCGAGCAATGCCTTTTTCGCATAATCTTCATATTTGGCAACGTTGGCTTGATTGTCATCCACTAGCCGTTTTGTTCGTGCTTCCTCGGCCATAACGGCAGCTGTGCCACGCTTGACCTCCGCAAGATCCTCCATCATATCACGCATGTACTGGTCAATCATCTTTGATGGATCTTCCATATTATCCAGCAACGCATTCACATTTGCTTTGATAATATCACCAAACCTGTCTAAAATACCCATACTAGATCCTCCTCATCATTTTATCTCTGCCCTTACCGGGCATGGTTTTTTACAATGGTCATGTATCGCCATCATATTTTTTTGTCAAATCCTCCACCTCGGAGTCCCCGAATTTTTCCAGCGGCGTTTTGAGCATTTCCTCCGTTTGTTGTGCTTCTAAATTTTTCTGCTTTTTGTTATGGTTCCACCATACGAATAGGATTACGACCAACGCTAAAACACCAATCACGATAAACACGGCTATCCATGGTGATCTGGTAACGGTCATAATACGCTGCGCAGCATCATTGAAAGCTTTGCTGAAAAATTCCGCTTCCGATAAAGAGTTATCAAAGTAATAGCTGCCTATATAGTCGAGCAAGATATCCGCGGCTTCGTCATCGATTACCGTTTTTGCCTGTATCCCGCGTACACAATGATCCATATAATTGCTGTTGCTGTTATATTCAAAGAATACCAGCAGCAAATGTGCTTCATCGGTAAATAGATCGTCGTAGAGCCCTTCGGTAAAGTTTTTTAAGTCGGTTGCTGTTGGAGAATGCGACCCGTTTACCGTGTCCGTGATATACAGGTACGGCTGAACGCCCGTTTCCTGATAGAAGTTTTTCATCCCCGCCAGAAGCTTGGTTTCATTGTCGATCCATCCCAGCTCATCGGTGTAATAGCCTGTTTCATTCACGGAGCCTGCCGGTAATGCCACTCGTTGAACGGTGGACTTTGTAACATCCGAACCGCCTCCGGACTGTCCAAAAATTGCGCCGGAGCTTGAAGCGATAATTATCCCAACAACAATGAGTATCACAACAATACCCAGAATCAATGGGCTGCAGCCACAACCGCTGGAGGAAGTACCGGGGCCGGGACGTCTTCGGCTCATGCTTACAGGGCTAAATCCCCGAAATCCTCTATTGTATCCACTGCTGCGGTGAGAACTGCCATAAGAGCTCCTTGATCCAGCACTTCGTCCGCCACTGGAGTAGCCGCCGCCTCTGCCGCTGCTGAAGGACCCGCCGCTGCGGCCACTACTGCCCCTGCCACTACTAGAGGAACCACTGCTGCCCCTGCTACTAGAACCGCCACCTCGACCCATATTGAACCCTCCTCATTATTCTAGACAATTCATCGCATAAGAACCTATTGGTTCAGTCCGTTTGATCAGGATATTCTGTGTTAGCGGTATGATTTAAGTCTAAAAGATTGCCGGTTCATTTTTGTTTTTCTGTTCGTTGTCAATAACCGTCAAAACCGTTGACAGCCAATAGGTAAATAGTTCCCTATAAAACTATCAGCATGGGTATTATTGCCATTTTAATCTATAGTAATAATATCATATTTGTATCTGATGTTAAATGTTTTATCGGTTTAGCCTTTGGTTTCTATGCTCCTACATTGAAATTGAGAAATGCACGGGCTGCTAAGAAACTCGAGGCGATGCTTTCCAATATGATTGCTGCTACTTGAAAATGTGATTTGACAGGATGACGGATGCTATAATACAATCAGTTTAGTACCCTGTGCTATTCAGTTGTCATATTTTCATATGTGACATTTGTCATATCTGGCCGATTCCCGGATGGTAACAGACCAAACTATCCAAAGCGTTTCACCAAAATAAAAAATATCTTTTAGAAAGGGGGCAAGGCAACAGATCCAAGGATCATGTGAGCGTTTTTTTCACTACACACTGTTGATCAACCAAGAAGCATCTTTTAAAATTCGGCCAAATGAAGCAGCTATGAATATGCAATACACTCATTCTTTACTGCGAGGTGTCAAAATGAAAGTTGGAATTATCGGTATTGGAAATATTTCACAAAAAGCATATTTGCCGTTTTATGCGCAAATACAGAATAAGTTTGATTTTGTCATTTGTTCGCGGACATTGGATAAAGCGCAAGGGATTGCCACGCAATTCGGTTTTAGCAAAAAAGTTGTCGGCGTCGATGCGTTGATTGCCGCTGGCGTTGAGGCGGCTTTTGTCCATGTGGCGACGATAGCACATTTCCAAACGGCCAAGAAGTTGCTCATGGCCGGCGTACATGTTTGTATGGATAAGCCGATCAGTACGTCTTTGGAGGAAACGCGCAAGCTTTTTAAAATCGCTGAGAATGCCAATGTAATTTTCATGAGCGGTTTCAATCGGCGCTTTGCCCCGATGACGGATAAGTTGAAAGCGCTGCCCCATAAGAACATGATGTATATCAGCAAAAATCGAGTATTTAGCCCCAGTGAACCCCAGCGTTTGATTTATGATGAATTTATCCATCCGCTTGATACAGCCGTTTATCTGCTGGATGATGAAATATTGGATTTCGATTCTAGCATTGTTTTAAATGAAGATGGTCAGTTGATTCGGGCGGTGGCGCTAATTGAAACAGCAAGCACCACAGCTGTAGTGTGTACGAATCGGCAAAGCGGAGCGAATTCTGAAATATTCGAAGTTCAAACACCAAACGGTACATGTAAATTAGAGAATTTAACAGAGCTGACAACATTGACGAAAGACGGCAAATTCGTTGAAACGTTTAGTGATTGGACGCCGACCTTGGAAAAACGCGGCTTTATCCCCATGATACAAGCTTTTTTAGGCAAGGTAGCGAACCATCCCGTTGATATAAAACAGCAAAACGTGTTGTTATCGCATGAACTTTGCGAAAGAATGCTGGAAAACCTGTAGATTCAAGGCAAGGGGGCGCTCTAGGGCAAAGGGCCAGGCCCATAGCCCCCTTTGAATATATACCAGCCAAATGGCAAGATGAAAATTGTTAGTGAACAACTTGCGTTTATAAGTAAATCAATAGGGACGCCCGGCATACCAACGAAATAGAAAGCCGATGCTTTTTCGTTCCTCATGTCCGTCAATAAATGTACTGCTATGATTGGATTAATTCGATGTATATTGGTGGATATGTGTTATTGTATTTACCCTTATACTTCTCTCATATCGCTTCGCTTCATGTCACCGGAGGGGAATCAACTTATAATAGGTCGTCGGTCACATCCGTAACCCTTTGTTTCCATGCCAAGCACATGTGGATCGGCTGGTTGATTGCCCTAAAAAGGGATTCACAATACTGATTTTCGCGCTATAGCTGAGTCTTATATTAAAAAGCCCTGTTTATAGGGTATATACTATTATTAAATATAGACCGCAATGATTCACAAAAAAACCTATGTATTCTACCGTTGGTGTAGAACTGCCATACAGGCCAACAAACAAAGAAAGGAGTTAAGACGATGTCTGTTGTAAAAGTGATTGAGCTCATAGCCGAATCTTCTGAAAGTTGGGAAGCAGCTGCACAAAATGCAATAACGGAAGCGTCCAAGACATTGGAAAATATTCAAACCGTTTATGTTGAGCATTTCCAAGCAATCGTCAAGGGAACCAAGATTGTTAAATATCGGGTAAATGCCAAAATCTCGTTTGTCGTGAACGACAACAGTAACCATCACGCCTCCGTGGTAGAACGGCGTATGAAACAACTATAACCACCAGGTAAAATGATATGGATACCAAACCAGCCTGTAAAAAGGAAAGCTCTATTTTACGGGTTTGGTTTTTTATTTATAATATTCATGTATTTCTGTGATGTTGTACGTATTTGTTTCAGGGGATCGAAACATCTTTATAGCATTTTGTCCTCTCTCATTTCACCGGCAAGGCAAACCGGTGAGGAAACAGTATGATAGTAATATCAATTTTTGATAATATCTAATTCCCCTTTCTTCTCGCCCAACAGATAGATACCGCCCTGATTCAGCCATATGATCACAAATACAAGACCGTACAAAATGGTGGGTATCCAAAATATTTGATGGATTTGCGCAATTTGATGTGCGGTGCCCAGTAATCCGCTATAAACGAACACCGCCATGAGTAAATAGGCGCCCGTATAGACGATACGCAATGCTTTGAGCTTGATAACCCCGTACATTTGTGTGACTACAAACATCATCGTAAAGCCAAAAAGGAACATCCCCAAAGGGCCTGTCCTGCCTCGAGCGCTACAATGGTACCGCGTAAAGCCACAAAGACCACCAGTGCCGTGAACCATTTTATATTGGTGTGCACTCTAGTATAAGCCAAAGACATTTGAAGCATCAGCAAGAACATATAGAAGAACCCCAGCAGATGGGTCCAAGTGCCTTCCATCGGATGAAACCAGAATGTATATACCAATGCCCATGCAATATAATACCCGTGCGTTTTTGCAATGCCGGCGACAGCCTGCTTTGCTAGCTTGACTTTCTTACCAAAAAACAACCCGCATCGTGCATTTCCCAAAATCAGCATGAAAACAATCATGATAATGACTAAATACTGCGAGGTAAACACCGGAACATATTGGGCTAATCCATCATAGAAAAAAAGTGCCTGGAACATATGTAAAACAATAAATACGCCATTGACGATCAGTAGCGCGACGTTGTATTTCCCAGCCCTATCCAACTGAAGGTTTCTTTTTTTTCTGCAACTTATATATGAAGTACCAGCATAAAATCTGGTGGGCTGCATAGCAACCCCACATTGTGATGGTCGCCCATAAACTGAAATAGGGAAGTTTCCAATAGTACCATGAGGCTCCGCTAACCGGCAGGAGCACGCTGTGAAATGAAGCAAAGCCTGTCGATACCCAAGCGACTATTGCTGTAAAGACAAACGAAGCACCCAGCCCGATGAAAAATACTTTCCTGATTTTCATTATGGTTATCCCTAGAATCTATTTGTTATGGAACTACAATCCGTCTCATCATGAAGCCCGAGGAATAGCGTATTGTTTTGACTCAGCTCAGCGCCCTATCCCTGTATTGAACATCTATGCTCACGCGTTGAAATCGAAAGATGCACAGACTTCCGAGCATCTGGATATTATGATCACACGCATTGTAAAGAAGACGTTCTGCCCTGCTCCCCGAACATACCCGTTCGTCCATACTGATCAAAAGCCAATATATGGACACAAAGACTTAACCATATCTTCGAGGAGCAGGTCGCTCTATTGTTTATGCTATTTTACTTCATCCAAGTTGATCCCCAGAGCATCTGCGACGCCTTTGCCATAGGCGGGATCTACTTTCAAGCAGTTTCCGATATGTCTAATCTTAATTTCCTTTGGTGCATCTCCCATGGCGCGCGCGGTATTGCCAAACAAGGCCTGCTGCTGCTCAGGGCTCATAAGCCTAAATAGTTTGCCTGGTTGTGTGTAGTAATCATCGTCATCCTCTCGGTAATTCCAATGGTCCGCTGCGCCGTTTATTTCCAATGGCGGTTCTTTAAAGTCCGGCTGTTCTTTCCACTCGCCATAGCTGTTTGGTTCATATGCCAAAGTCCCACCTGCATTGGTATTTACTCTCATCCAGCCGTCCCTGTGATAACTGTTGACCGGACAATGTGGCGCGTTGATTGGTATCTGGTGATGGTTGACCCCCAATCTATATCGTTGCGCGTCTCCGTACGAGAAAAGTCTCCCCTGCAACATTTTATCTGACGAAAAACCGATGCCCGGAACGATGTTGGCCGGGTTGAAAGCGGCTTGTTCAACCTCTGCAAACCAATTATCCGGATTGCAATTGAGTTCAAAATAGCCAACCTCAATCTTGGGGAATTCTCCGTAATACCACACCTTTGTCAGATCAAAAGGATTATAAGGCATGTTCCTTGCCTGCTCCTCCGTCATCACTTGAATAGACATCGTCCATCGTGGGAAATCGCCCCGCTCAATGGGTTCGTACAGGTCGCGTTGATTGCTTTCGCGATCCTTGGTAACAACGGCTTCAGCTTCAGCGTCTGTTAAATCTTTAATGCCTTGCTGTGTTTTGAAATGGAGCTTAACCCATACCCGTTCATTGTTGGCATTGATCATGCTGTACGTATGGCTGCCAAATCCATCCATGTGTCTAAGTGATGCGGGAATTCCCCTATCACTCATAACAACGATGACCTGATGGAGTGCTTCAGGAAGTGACGTCCAAAAATCCCAGTTGTTTTTTGCACTTCTCATACCGGTGCGTGGATCACGCTTGATAGCATGGTTTAAATCGGGAAATTTCAGCGGATCGCGCAACGGTCGTCAACATGTTCTTGTCCTTACTATCTTTTTTATCGATTTTAACCCTCCCTGAGGTTGTTTGGCCAAACGGCACATAAAAAGCAAAACGTGTTCCGTACTTTAGATCGGCTGCATATTTATTATATCATTCTGAATTATTGATTATAATTATACGACATATATATTTCAACATCACAAGCGGCGTTTATATTTCTATATAATGTTTTGCTTACATTCCATCTTTTATTCACCGATATCATATTTTATAAAGATATTTTAAATATTAGCATTCCAAATGTTTGATTGCTGAGTGCGTGGAACTTTGCACGGCGTCGAACAGGATGGAAATACGTCCATTGCACTGAACATCTATGCGCCCGCACTGAATTCGAGCGATACGGAGACTGTCGGCGGAACTGGATTCGATGTTTTCTTGTTAACAAATAGATGCGCAATCTTGTTTAAATGGGTATATCATAACTGGTAGAATCAAAAGGGAGGACAGATTCTTTAAAATTCTGAAGGAGCATAGTATTCAATGGTATCATTTGAAGAAGTAGGAGAAATGTTGGATGAAATAGCATCCGGGTTCCCCCAGGAGATTTATAAAGAACTCAATGGAGGCGTTGTCTTGTTGCCCGAGGCAAAGCTGAATCCTGCAGCCAGAAACCGTGATCTTTACATATTGGGTGAATACCATAAAGGCGGGCCTTTGGGCAGATACATCATATTCTATTATGGATCGTTTTCGCATGCTTATGGGCATATTGCCAAAGAAGCTTTGAAGGAACAGCTTATTCGCGTATTCAAACATGAGTTTATGCATCACCTTGAATCCCTTGCCGGGGAACGGGATCTTGAAATAACAGATGCTCAATATTTAGCGAATTATTTGAACGCCCAAGAATATCAAAAATAGAACGACTCGAATAATTAAAAACGTGGAATTTGAGGAAAGCCGATCCATCATAATATCGTCACCTTATGGTTTTCTGATTTCCGAAAGAAGTATCGGTTGAGAAAAGCAAAGCTATATTCATGCCGGCATATCAATGCTCCGTTGATAATCGCTGAAGGCATCGATATATACACCGTATCCAAAAGGTTTGGGCATGCCAATACATCTACGGCGTTGCACATTTTTTGCTCATGCTTTGAAATCTCGGGACACATAGGCTGCAAAAAAACTTGAGGTTATGCTTTCCCAAATTTTTCTGACCATTTGTCATCGCCATGGAAGAATATCTTTATATTCATATGTATATTTCTGTTATTGCATGGCTTATAGTGTTATAATAAGATTGCAGTGTTCTTATCATGCAATTAATGTCATAGTATAAAGAACAATAACAAAGATTTTTATGGTCAGGGGGTAATGACTATGGATTCTCAAACCAAACAAAAAAACAATCAAAAGGTTGGACTGTTGCATTTGCTGGATTGGGTATCAATCTTGCTCTAGGCGTATTGTACTCTTGGAGTGTATTTGCATCGTCTCTGCGGGCCAGTGGCTGGACAGCCACGCAAACACAGCTTCCCTATATGATCGCCTGCGCAGTATTTGCGCTGCTGATGGTCCCGGGCGGCCGATTACAGGACAAATATGGGCCAAAACCGGTACTACTAACTGCCGCTATACTTACAGGGATCGGATTTGTTTTTTCCGGTCTTTTTCTATCTCTTGCGGGTCTAATAATATTTTTTGGCATATTATTTGGAACTGGAATGGCGTTCGGGTATTCCGCGACGACACCTGCGGCGATCAAATGGTTTGGCCCGCATCGCAGAGGCCTGATATCTGGTATCGTGGTAAGTGGCTTCGGACTTGCAGGAATTTATGTGCACCGCTGACAACATTTTTACTGCATAATTTTACATTAAGAATTACCTTTATCGTGCTTGGAATATTTTACTGTATTGTCATATATTTGCTTCATTTCCTCATTAAAAATCAACCCGAAAATCATATCCCTGATCATGTATCTAGCGATGGAAAAGATACGCTGAAAAGAGAGGATTATAGCGCAAAGGAAATGACTGGAACTTTTCAATTTTACATTTTATGGCTCATGTTTTTTTACGGAACATTCGCTGGTCTTAAAATATTGGGACAGCTATCGAACATCGGTAAGGAGCAAGCGGGACTTACATTGCATGGAACATCATTGATTGTAATAATTTATGCATTCTTTAACTGTTTTGGACGTTTTATCAGTGGTATACTATCTGATAAAATTGAAAGGCGGGTTATGCTATTTTCGATTTTTCTTATTCAGGTTATCAGTCTCTCTTTCTTTGCACAGCTATCCACCTTGCTAACGTTGGCCATTGGAACAGCATTATTAGCTTTTTCATTCGGAGGGATGCTTTCCATTTTTTCTTCTTTGACAGCTGACTATTTTGGATTGAAAAATCTCGGCCTTAATTACGGAATTATATTTACTGCGTGGGGTGTCGGAGGCGTGCTTGGCCCCCTTGTGGGAGGCATTGTCCGTGACCAAATCGGGGGGTTTGCCATTGGATACATAATCTCAATAATCGTCAGCGCGGTAGGTTTAATTCTAAGCTTGTTCGTAACAAAACCAAAATATAAAAGGCAAGCGTAAACGTATAGAGGCTAGTAAGAAGCAACGCTTGCCGATACATAGGGATTGAAATACGGCCTACGCTTACACGATTCCGTTTATTGTATTGAATTATACCTCTTCAGATCCCCTCTTTAGAGGGAAATTCTATAGCAGCACAAACTATGCTGTCTATTCACCCCATCGGTATTTTTTGTTTTGACGCAGCGTATCAATTTGGCAGTTTAGACATAGTCCATTGTGACAGCATATCGCTTCACCACAATCAGGACAGCTCCATTTCTCCTCTTGTTTTTCAAGAAATTTTTCAATGCCCTCTTCTTGAATAGCGCTTAAGTTTTCGATCATGCTCAAATGGTATTTTGTCCTGTAACGCTTATCAAGGGCTTCTAGGCGTTTGCACGGATAATCCAGACACTCATAACAGAATCGAACAAGTCCTTCCCCCAGCGCTTCGCATTTCCCGGCCATATAAAGACAGTTCTTGCCGCGTGGTAAACAACCCTCGCAATAGTATCTTTTGAATCCATTCTTATTGATATCATTTTTCATCGCCAGATAACTGATGCAGACCCCACAGTTCATCCCGCAGGGCGCAATAAGCTCGTTCATCATCTACAATCACCCCTACTCTTTTCAAGCACATTCAGTAAATTTAATCAAATCTATACGCTTACTGCAACATTATAAGTCATATTTTGAATTGGTTCCATTTTAACAATCTTTCAAATAAGCGGTTTTTTTTCATCGCAAATATCAAACGGAAGCAATTGAATTTGTCCTTTTTTTATCTCACATCACGCTATTTATCGCCATCGGATGGATCTTTATTCTATAAGGGTAATTGGACGTATTTATATTGTCCGTATTTCAGTCTGTATAGATATTGCCCTTTTTTAATCCTTCAACGACTTCAATAATTTCCTTTTTATCTTTCAGCACTTCTTGCATAGCCAAACTTGTTGATTCGGTAGTTTTTACAGTACCATCCGTTACGATTGATGCCTCTTTGGGAAATTTGTTTGAAAAGTCTTCAATTGCCGCAATGATTTCTGTTGCATCCTTTTGAAATCCCACAGAAGCAACTGATTCCTTTGCTATCATCTTCTTTATGGATTTGATCGGCTTGTCTAGAAACATATTGAACCTCATTTAATCTTCAAACATGGCTTTCGTTATTTTTATTATGCAACAGGTTTATGCCCATTATTATTCCAGCATCAATACCGGCCGCCATTCAAGCTGTGAATATCGTATTCTCTCATTCAATCTTATTATACATTATCGGAAGAAAGTAGAAGGGATATTGTGTTTTACAAACTCTTTGTCCATATCCTTAAGCTTTGAAAATACACGTATACGTGGATGTCTGATATTTTTTTATCTTCTCGTTGAAAATCTATACTGTTTATGCGCTTTTGACTGATAACCGAAATTTGAAATCAAAAAGGCCCTTCACTAGGGATTTTTCCATTGAGATAATGTTAAAAATTGTCCCCTGACGCAAACGTTGGAGGCCCCCCAAAGTCTTGCGGTTTTGAGTGGAATGGGAGGCGCAACCGGTGGGCCGGCGCTGTATACCGTGCGGGGTGGCATGGAGCAGCACGCAGAAATGCCCAGTCGCTTTAGCGACTGGGCATTCTGCGTAAAGCGTAATTTAATCCGACGCGGTAGCGATAACTTTACAAGAACCAGTAACACGCCGAGTATGAACGGAATGTTCCGTCGCGCTGATGATTAACAGAGCGTGCTGTCAACCATATAGCTTCAGCCTTTACCAAATATCCCCTACAGAACTGGCTCCCTTATGAATATAGCCCCGTTCGGGCAAACTTCTTGGCAACAGAAGCAGCGGATGCATCGCTCGTATTTGTAGGTCGGCGCCTAGCTTTTATCATTGTCATGCCAGTCCACCACCTCCGGTACGATCGGGCACATGTCGACACAGACGCCGCAGCGAATGTATTTTTCCTCGACGATGTACGGCCCTGGCACCAGTTCGTCATTCGAAAAAGAAAAAGCCCTTTGCCGATCTGGACATTGCTGATGGACTTGCGATCGACGACAAAATCGCGTGCGATGAAGCTTTCGAACGGGTCGCCCAGCAATTCGATCTAATCGCTGACATATGTGCCATGTCCCGCCTGCATGCCCAATGACACAGTGTAGGAGTATTTTGGCTTGAGATCCACAAGACGGCATACCACGGCGTCCAATGCGACAGGGTCGGATGAGAGCAGCAGTACATTCATCGGCCCGTTGCCTTCCATCGCTATGATGCCGTCCATAACGTATAACCTTGGATGGAGGAACATATTCAAATCGATGAGCATGCGGGAAAATCAGCAGGCATTTGTATTTGCGCGTGTTACGCGCCCTTACGTCTGCCTGGTATGCATCCAAACTGGTTTTTAACGGCTCCCCGGTCATCTTAAAAATCCCTGCGACTTCAGTTTGGCAAGGCTAATGATACCGTCGCAATCAAGCGCGCCGTTTGCAATGAAAAATTTCCTTGGCTCAAAGCCAGACGTTGTTTTAACTTCCCGTCCATGCAAAAAATCTGCAAGTGATATGTTGTGCTTGGAAGCTATTTCAAAAAACCCGGTCTTGCTCGCGGCTTCCGCTGTCACTTCCTCCGGCGTGCCGTGCCCCGGCGAGTCCCCGCAACACAAGTCGGCGCCTACAACTTGAAATATCTCACAGACTGCCTTGAACACGGACGGATGCGTTGTGGCGCACCGTTCCGGCGGAACCGCCATAATCCAGTTGGGTTTTAGCAAGATCTTCTCGCCAGGCCTGACAAAGGCGTTAGCACCCCCCCAGCAGGTCAACGCCTCTCTGTACGGCAGCCTTCACTTCATCGTTCTTATAACTCTCGCGGCTGATCAAGGCAACTTTTACATAGGCAACCTCCAATAAAGTTTTTGCTTGCGGGATGATAATCTATAAATGTTTCTTGAAAATACAGCACACTATTTTAGTAGATTCATTTCCATCTATGCTATTAATTATATCAGCATATTCTACCTCCTCGCAGAGTATTTGCGAATTACATTGCTTTTGATTGACTGTCTATTTTCTATGCTTTCGCTCAATAATAGTTTTGATAATGCTAATTCATGCATTTTATTTATGAAATATACTTGTAATTAATGTATACTTAAGATGTAAAAGATTAATCCATATGTGATCAAATCACAGAGTTTATTCTAGATAAAATTTATAATTAGTCTAAATCTAGTATATAGAGGAGGATATTTCTACATGGACCATACAAACGTCAACAAGATGCCTTTGATCGGAGAACAAGCGCCAGCTTTTAAAGCAGTAACAACGCAGGGGGACATTAATTTCCCCGATGACTACAAAGGAAAATGGGTTATTTTATTTTCTCATCCGGCCGACTTTACGCCGGTGTGTACAACAGAGTTTATGACTTTTGCGTCAATGCTCGATGAATTCAAGGAACTTAACACGGAATTGATTGGTCTTTCCGTAGATTCACTTTACGCTCATATTGCATGGCTACGTAAAATCCATGATTTGGAATGGAAAGGTATGAAGAATCTGGATGTCACTTTCCCTTTGATAGAAGATATTAGGATGGAAGTAGCCAACAAGTTTGGCATGATTCAACCGGGACAGTCGAACACACAAGCAGTTCGGGCCGTGTTTGTAATCGATCCTGAATCAAAGATCCGGACAATACTGTACTATCCCTTATCCTTGGGAAGAAATTTCGATGAAATTAAAAGGATTATACTCGCTCTTCAAAAAGCCGATAAGGACAATGTCGCAACACCGGCAAACTGGAGGCCCGGGGATGATGTGATCGTACCCACGCCAGGTTCTTGCGGTACCGCAAAAGAGAGAATGGAAAGCAAAGATGACAGCATTTATTGCTTAGACTGGTTCATGTGTTTCAAGAAAGAAAACAAATAGTTTTCATGGATTGAAAAGATAAAGAATCTAAAGAAAGAGGATTATAAGAATGGAAAAATTTACATTAGCTGATGCCAAAGATATTGCGAAGAGCTTAGGTATCGATTTTGAAAAGGTCGATTATACGCCAGAAGATTATCTGGAAGGAATTAATATTGAGTTGGAACACGGAACCGTTGATCCGCACACCAATGTTACTGATGACAACAGACTGCTAACAGGGAAAATTGCGTTAGCCCATCTGAACGAACTTCCGATGTACTACAATGATGATATTGGATTGGAAGCATGGGAACACGCAATGGAAGCCTTTAAAGGAGATCCATCCGGCAAAAAGATACAAATCGTGTAAATATCCGTTATACAAATTGCATTGAACAGGTGAGAGACTCTTATGCCTCTCATCTGTTATTTCTTGCCCTGTATTACCGTTGCTTATAACAAAACTGGCTGCGCATTCTAAACAGAAAATCATAGGTTTGGTTTCCTCAAGCACAGGGACAAATCCCATGTCTCATCATACTCTTTTGATCAAACTATATCAGTTCCCCAATGTCCATACCACTTGTCTGTTTATCTTCCCAATATCTCGAGAATTCTTGCCAAGCCTTCATCATCGAAAAAGATTTCTCGCCAGTTTGTACCGTTACGCATCACTTGATCGTTTCAGCTTTTTTTGCCTTATTGGCATTCTAATCCGCGCATCCACTTTTTGCTGTTAACAAATCAATTTAAAACATTATACTGTTCTTTGTTTCACCAATTCCCAGCACTTATCCCTTGAAACCCATAAGGCTATTTACATTTTGCAATCACCACAGTAAACTTTTTACAAATAGAAATTTCATAAGGAGATTTAAACCATTATGGCAAAAGGAATAATTTATTCTATTTCCATCAGCCCTGAACGGGGACAGCTGAAAAAGGAGATATCTCAATCCCATCTTATCGAGAACTATGGTCTGGAAAATGACGGGCATGCGGGCGATTGGGGTAGACAAGTCACTTGTTTAAATTGCGGAAGTGTTCAAAAATCCAATATCGAGCACAACTTGCATATGGGGCCTGGTGATTTTGCTGAGAATATTCTGATAGAAGGAATTGATCTATCCAAGATCAACGTAGGCCAAATCGTTAAACTTGGTTCTACCGCAAGACTGGAAGTAACTCAGATTGGCAAGGAAGACCATCCGAGTATTGTTTCGAAAACATTTGGGGTAAGTTTATTGCCGTATGAAGGATTATTTTGTAGAGTCATTACAGGCGGGAATATCAAAAAGGGAGATCCCGTTGAAATACAGTAGGCTGACAGATTGCCAGTACGATGAGCATCGGTGGCCCATGGATAGATACCGATCGACTTTTCACAAAATATTACGGTATTCCGATACCGCCCGATACCGTTAAAGCATGGTTCACCGACTTCGTTAAGAAGCACAGCTTGCGGAAATCCCCCTTCACGCTCTCCCCGTCATGCCAATGCTACATTGATGATCGCCGAAAGGGTGGGCATATGTACCGTATCCAAAAGGCTTGGTCATGCCAATACATCAAAGACATTAAACATCTATGCCCCTGCGTTGAAGTTGAGGGATCAAGAGACTGCATAGACGCTGGATAACATGCTGATACACGTCATGTAGAACAAAATATCATATTCATTGCTCTGATAAGCAATGGATCGTTATCATAGATTCATTTATAAATTAATCAAAAAGTTGCAGCCCATTCTTTGCCATAACCTTTCTCCTCACTTTGTTTTTGAACTTCCCAAAATGCCTGCATCCTGAAAATTACCAACGTATATTTTGGATATAGTTTAAAAAATAGGTCATTCATATACACATAAAAAGAACCGACCGAAGCCGGTTCTTCTTATCTTACACTTACATGGCGGGTGCAACATAGGCTTTGAAGATGATGCCACCGTTACCGATGATGCCAATGGCGCCTAAAACTAATCCTATAGCCAATAGTACCATCGCAGCTTTGTTCATGCTATTGCCCTTTTGAATAAAGTTGTACGTGAAGAATATGACGCCAAGTGGCAGGAGTCCGGGAGCAACCTTATCCAGAATACCACTTTGCACCAGAGCTGGACTTCCGCTTGTCGGAATGTAGATCGGGGTTACGCACTTAACCATATTGGCTGCCAAACCACCGATCATAAACAATCCGAGGACGGATGCTACGGAGATGAATGTATTAACAGCATTCCCTGACAAAATAGTCAAGGCTGCTCGCGTGCCCAACCTATATCCGGTATAGCTGTAGATATGTCCCTCGGTCAGCACAATGGTAACAATGGTAACCCACTGTAATATGGAAGCCAACGGGCTGCCAGATGCCGCTAAGGGAAGAAGTAGTATAGTGACCAACGGTACCATAGTGGCCCAGTCGATCGTATCACCGATTCCGGCGAACGGACCCATCAAACCAGCCTTGATGCCCGTGATGGCATTGACTTCAATCGGAGCTCCCATTGCGCGCTGCTCTTCCATCGCCAGTACGATACCATGGATAACGGATCCCCAAATTCCCTGGGTATTGAAGAACATCAGGTGGCGCTGTAATGCCGCTGAATACTCCTGAGGATCATGACCGTAAAGCTTCTTTAGTGCCGGTATAAACGCACAACAGAACGCGATCGACTGCAAGCGTGCAAAGCTGTTGCTCTGCTCACAGAACCACCACCAACGTCGAAACATGGTGTAGCAATCCTTTTTCGTTAAAAGGCGCTTGGTGTCTGCATCCATGGCTGCCCCACCATCTGCGCTCTGATCGACTACTGTGTCTTCCTTCTTTGACGCATCCAATATGAGGTAATACAGGAATGCGAAGAACAAGCCAATAAACGCAAGGAACAATCCACCGATGTTTGTATACTCCACCAAGAAGTATCCGGCTAAGAAGAATGGAATTAACGTTGGTCGACCGATAACGCGCATCGTCATTGCCATTCCAAGTGCCGGGAGAATGCCGCCAACCGCACTCAACGTATTCACGACCCATTCCGGCAGGTTCGCCATCAAAGTCCCAACGGCATCCGCACCTAATATCAGCGCCAATGCCATGGGAATAAAGTATAGAACACCTTTCGACAAGAAGCAGAACCATGATCCATAGAAAATGATCGAACGGTCTTTCCCCTGTAAGGCAGCCTTATCAGCTAAGCCCGCAGGAACTGCAAACCAGATACGGCGAACGGTATGAACTTGCGCAAACATCAGCGAGATTGGAACCGCTATCGTTAGTGCCTGCTCCAATGGTAATCCGCCGGAAAGCGTGATGGCACAACCTGCGATGGTCCCTGCACACCTATCCCAAACGACCGTTCCACCGCCACCCGTGAAAGCTAGGAACATCGGTGCAATCGTCGCTGCGATCTTCATGCAGCTTGCCATGTCGCCTAAAATCAACCCACACATCATACCTGCAAATAGTGGGCGGTTCCACGGAGGTCCATAACCTAGACTTGAGCTTGCAATCCAGTAGTAAAGTGCCATAAGAACATATTGGAATGTACTAATTTCCATCGTTACCCTCCCCCAAACAGCTTATATATTCCATCTTAAAATGGAATATATTGAATAATAGTACATTGCCCATACCAGCATGAACCTCCCTTCCGTGTGGCAACGGTAGTCTCATCATATAGAACACACCAATATTTCATTTATGCTAACCGGTTGAAGGCCTTGTGCCATAGTTTAATATCTCATTCTGATGGGCTACGCTAACAATAATGATTTTCATCGCATGTTGTATCCATAAGGCAAACATAACAATTTATAAATATATCCGGAAGAATAAGTCGGGTCTGCTTTCTTGAATCTACAGTTTTGAAAAATATTTAGACTTGACCGATTGCCAGCTTATTTCAGGTGTGTTTGGCGTAATCTGTAAAACAATTTTGCAGTCGGCCTTTTCCATTTCGCTCAAAATCTTTGCGTCCGTTTCGCTAAGCGTAATAGGCCCCGCAACGGCCACACGCCCTGGTGCGCCGCCAAGACCGCCAAGTTGAAGTTTTGTGAATTTAAAACCTTTCTTATAGACCTCTTCCATGGTTTGTATATCCTTCATCAGCACGATGATTGTGCCCTGACCAAACTGGTCTTTCTGCCATTGTTCAGCAGCCATCTTGGTTGACATCAGATCGAGTTTGATACCCGGAGGTGAAGCCATAATAAAAATTTGCGCCATGAAAGGGTCAGCCATGATCTGGTTGTCAATGATGATTACGCGGTTTGCATTCGCATTCCTGATCCACTGTGTTACCACCTGTCCGTGTATCAATCTGCTGTCAATTCTGACCAATGCTGGTTGCGCCATGGAAATACCCCCTAACCTCAATATATCGTATGCATAACACGTTTCAAATATCTTGACTACGCCGATAAGACGACCGTTGAAGAAATATCATGGTTAAGTTTCTAGCATTTTTAAGCGCTTTTTACTTTTAACGTTAATCAATGACTGCCATTATCTTTGCATGAACGGGCGGATGTTTTCCATAATATGGGTATTCATTTGCTGCGTTGTTTAATTATTATGTTTTAACCAAGTATATTTTTATCTGTATTTTGAAGTATTGCCGGGGTTATCCTCCCTGCAATTCAACAGCAACTCGATATGCTTGGTGCATTGCAACGGCTTCATAAGCTTTCTGAATGTCGCAGCCCGGGAACATTTTGCCTTTGAAAGAGATGCTTCTTGGCTTTTTTAATACACATAACCAAAAATATACTGCTCGCCTGCTGATTTCATCTTTTATACAGATTTTAATATCTGAATATAATATTGCCTATAGCGATATATTGGAGCCGTTGTCGACATAACTTATACATGATAAAATGAAGTGCTTTAGCCCAACCAAAGGAGGATATAGCCGTATGTTGGTTTCCATGAAAGAGATGTTACAAAAGGCGCGGCGTGAAGGCTACGCAGTCATCGCCCCAAGTATTCATGACAGCGATTCCAACGTCGCAATGGCCATCGAAGCCGCAGAAGAACTGAAATCCCCCGTTATACTCAACATCGGATACAAGGCTTTTACGGACTTGGAATTTCAAATCCACATCGCCCGCATGCGGGCTGAGCGCGCCAAGGTTCCTGTTGCCATAAACCAAGATCACGGCGCAACCTATGAGGATTCAATGCGCTGCATCCACTATGGCTATACCTCGGTTATGCCGGATCGGTCTATGCTTTCGTTTGAAGACAACATCCACGAAGTTGCCCAAATCGTGAAGGTCGCACACGCGTGCGGCGTATCGGTAGAGGCGGAATTGGGGCACGTCGGCATCGGACAACAATATAAAATTGATCGAGATGCCGCGCTTACCGATCCTACGCTTGCAAAGGAGTATGTTGAGCGCACGGGTGTTGACTGCCTAGCAATCGCTATAGGTACAGCCCATGGCGTGTACAACGGAACGCCTTATCTTGATTTTCCACGCCTAGCTGAAATAATGGCGGTGGTGGATGTCCCTCTGGTTCTCCATGGCGGTTCGGGGACAGGCGATGAGAACCTCGCTAAAGCCTGCACGATGGGCATCAGTAAGGTGAACATCGGTACAGCGTGTCGGCACGGTGCGGCAAACATAATGCGCAACGATGATAGCAGAAACGATGCGTATGCAAGGCCTTTCAGAACGATTAGTCTAGGGTATAAAACCGTTATTTTACATTACATGAAACTGTTTGGAAGTGTCGGCAAAGCGTAATGAAGGAATTATAGAAAAGCTTTAACCACAAACCCACCCACAAAACCGCAAGTATTCTTTTGGGGGTGCGTTTGTTTTTCCATATCTTCACGAATCGGTATTTTTAAGTCATTTTATATTTATTCCCGAGTATAACCAAGTATCGTTTTTTGTTCTAAAATCATTCTATTTCACCCTATCGTACGGCAAACTTCTTTGATTGGCCGTGTATGCGTATCTGGAAACCATCAATAATCACCCATCCGTGGATATCGATAATCCGCTCGATTGATCCTGTCAAATATTATTTAATTTATAATATATTTTTTAGTAACAATATCCTATAAAACGAATAGCCCTATCTCAAGGGCTTCTTCGTTTCGGCAGCGGTGACTGGACCTGAGCCAGTGACGCTTTGGGTATGAACCGAACGTACATTATCGCTGTGCAACGCCGCCAGATAACCCGTCTTTATATTAGCAGAACTACTCAAAAACGATGCGACCTTCGATTTTTCTGGTCTCATTCGGGTGGTTTCTCAGCCACTCTTCTAAAACTTGATAGGCAGATGTCGCTATAACCCTCGGACTTTCAAGTGCCAGAAGTTCTTTGTTAGATATATCCAGATATTTTTTAGAATTAATGAAATGATAACCTTGTAATGCAATTGTGTATGTTTGCTCATCACATACGGGCACACCATCTACCGTTAACGATACGACCTTCTTCTGAGAGTCCGAATAGACAGCACGAACGCTGCTATTAATCTGATAACATTCTCCTTCGCTATTTCTGTTTTCAAGGCGCATAATATGAGAAAATATTCTTTTAAGCTGTTTTCCCGTGATCCTATACTTTGTCAAGCTGTCATCATAGGGGAAACATGCTTTAAGCCCACCAAGGGTTACAATGGGACCAAGTTTTGAAACCCTTATGGAACCTGATCCAATGAGGATAACATCAGACTCGGCTGCGTATGCCATGGCATCGGTTATCATGTTGCCAAGTGTTGTTTCTCTCTCCCTTGATGGATGAAATAGTTTCTCGGTAAAGCGTGTAACCAGAGCATTGTATTTTTTATCAACTGCCGCTTTGAAAGTAGAAATAAATCTCTCCAATTCTTCGTCGGGTTCGGTAAGATCGTCGTTTATCGGAATGAGTTGCCATTTCCATGCAACGATTGCATTGGTGTCATCATCAACTTCAATGTCAAATCTTCCAATTTGATCTGTCCCTGTGCCCGCCTGGGTAACCAGAATCCCGTTGACTTGCTCCGGTTGTTCCAAGATTGTGTGTGAGTGTCCACCGATAATCATATCGACACCCCAATCCGGCTTTAGCATTTTGGCCAACTCCAAATCCGAATCAAATCCTATATGCGTTAGTGCTATCGTCAGATCAATATCGTTATTCTTATAGGAATTGCAGATTTTTCCAATCTCTTCTGCTGCATTTTCAAGAGAAATAAACGTGCCGATCATTTTATCAAGAGAAAGCGCATCCAGCACCTTTTCGGTAATGATTCCGGTAAAAAGAATGTCGAATCCTGCTTTGTTAATAATAGCGTACGGATTCATGAGTCTTTTTCCATATGTTTTAATATACAGGTTCGCATTGACAATCGGGAAGTTAGCCATTTTTTCCAAGAACAAAAGATGGGGAAGGCCATAATCCAGCTCATGATTGCCCAAGGTTACAACATCAGGCGATAAATAGTTCATGATTTCGATTGTGGAAATGCCCTTATACTCCGAATCAATCAGGGAACCCTGTACCATATCACCGGATATTACATAAATTACGTTCTCTTCTTGTGCTCTGACTTTGTTCAGATAGCCCGAAAGCAGGGAAAGTCCTCCAATCAACTGTCCATTGCCTTCTTTCACTTCCGCCAGAAAATCTCCATGCATGTCATTGGAATGCAAAATCGTGATTTTTTTAGTATTCATGTTAAACTCCCTATATTTACCATTAAAACTAATTCAAATGAAATGTTTGATCTGCCCCCAAGATGCATATCATTTTTTAAGAATTAGTCAGGTCTCTCATGCTCTGGAGAAACCCATCTGCTAAGGCAGTTGTCTGTAGCCCAAGGCACCATGGAATCCAACTATATCATGGTAATCAACCCAGTGCCCGGTGCCCACTTCTATTTTAACTATTGTATCAAATGTATTAAACAATTCAAAATTCAGAGGCTTAGAGCGTTCATAAAAATCGCCGGATTTCGGCTGATAATCTGAGAATTGGCCAAACATTTATCAAGATTAACTGTTTACTTATTGGAAATGTAATAAACTCATTACAATAAAACTATCCATCTAGATACTTTTATAAATTCCTATTGGATGTGCAGGGTGCCGCTACAAAGTCATTTGACTTTGTGGAGAATAAGAAGAGCCATGGGCTTTGACAAACCTGATCAAATATTGCTGATTCTAGCAGTATCCATCATCAGTCAGCTTTCTTTACAGAAAACGAAATTGAGTACGGAATTTCAACTTTTTCCACGCCATACGCCCCTCCTTGAATAATCACCGCTTCCACCGTCCCCTGAATCATCAGTAAACCGTCCGTGTCTCTAGATATATTCGCATTTATCTGACATTCAAAGTTCAAATCGTTGCATTCTGCGTGCAGTTCACCATTTACCAATGTGACATCTAAGAGCGTGGCCGCAAGGCCTCTCCACGCGACACCTTTGGCCAATAGTTCATACCCAACATCGTTATCCTGATCAATTCCAAAATAAAAAGTGTTGTCAATATTGAGCATGCTGTTATACAACGCGGCTTCCTCGCTGGATAGCACTTCCCAATTCCACTCATATTTTTCAATATTTTTCAGTTGATAGAGTCTCCCAGTACCTCTCCATTCGCCCTGCAAATCTTCTAAAGCCATATCCTTAATAGGTATACCACTTCCTTCCCCTTCGGGTGGTGTTTGCATTTGCGTAGGCATTGACTGGGAGCCTTGTTGACTTGTTTGCCCCTGCGGCAGCTGCTTATTGCCGCCGATCACACCCGTTATAAACAGTGTTCCAACTACGACCACGGTCAGTATCACACCCCCAAAAATACCAAAGAGCCAACTGGGCGTACTTTTCGGCGGCGGCGGATAATACCCTCTTGGCTGTGGCGCACTTATCGGTGCGCCACATGTTCGGCAAGAGCCCCCCGCATCTATCATCGGTGCACCGCAGTTCTCACAATATTTTTTCCTTCTGCTAGGTGCGCCACAGTTTTGGCAATAGCTCTCTGCTTCTGTCATCGGCGCGCCGCAGTTCTCACAATATTTGCTCATTGTATACCCTCCAAATATCACAATTAATAATTCTACCGCAAGGCCCGAATCCCGTTTGACAGTGTATTTAAAACATGTATTTACATAAATATATAATACAATGGTGCTTTGTTTCACTTTTGTAAAAACACTGCCCCTGTTCCCTTCTGCAAATCTATACATTTGTACCCGCAGTATGTCACCACCGCATCCTTTTGTTTTGCATTACAACGGGCGTGCTTCTTTGCGCCTTCAGAGGGTTATCAATTGTGGCACAACAATATATATCCAAATTGTATAAATATATTATAGCATATTGTAGCGATTTTTTAGGTAGCATTGGTCAGCTCTCAAAACATGTACCAATTCTTAAGTTTGAGTCGAATCTATTAGGCAGCGTCGAGGAAGCAGGGAGGAAATACAAAGACTACTAGTTAATGCGGAGAATAATTGAAAATTTTTATAAGACTAAGATATTCTCATGGAAGAGCCAAAAAATAATTGTACTTGGATAAGGCCTTAGTGACCTTACCCCAACAAAGTATCCAGTTTTTAAATTAGGATCCGACAGCCATTTTGGACATTGCACTTGGTAAATATGACTGCGGCACAGGACTTCCATAGCCCAATGAGCTGTGCGGTCTTACCGTGTTGTAGTGCTTACGCCATTGTTCTATGATCACCTGTGCTTCCTTGATTGTATAAAATATTTCTCCGTTGAGCAATTCATCCCGCATTCTGCCGTTGAAGGATTCCACATACCCATTCTCCCACGGACTTCCTGGCTCTATGAATGTCGGTTTTGTTCCAAACCTATTCAGGAATTCCTGTACCCTTTGTGCAATGAACTCACTGCCGTTATCCGATCGCAAATATTCCGGCATACCTCGTTGTATGAACAGCTCTACCAGGCATTCCTTCACCTCATTGGATCTTATTCTCCGTGCAACAAACACCATCAGACATTCTCGGGTATGCTCGTCAATGATGTTCAATATCCTGAATCGCTTTCCGTCATGCGTTTTATCTTCCACCATGTCATAACTCCATACATGATTGGGATATTCAGCCCGAAGCCGGATACAGGAACCGTCGTTTGCCCATAACCGGGCTCTCTTAGTCTGTTTCTTGGGCACTTTCAGCCCTTGTTGCCTCCATATTCTTTCTACACGCTTGTGGTTAATCTTAAGGCCTTCTCGTCTCAACAATGCCGTAATACGCAGGGTACCGTATCTCCCGTACTGTGCTGCCAGCTCTTGTATTCGATGTGTTAAGACATCTTCATCCGGCAATCGAATGACTGCATATCTCTGGGTTCTTCTGCTTTGCCCAATAGCCCGGCAAGCTCGCCTTTCGGATATCTGATACGTATCCATTGCGGCTTTGACGAAATATCTTCGCTTGTCCGGGCTTACAAGTTTCCCGAGGATATATCCTTGAGTATCGCTATGTCCAACGCCTGATCAGCCACCAGCTTCTTCAATCGGCCGTTTTCCTTTTCCAGTTCTCTCAGTCGCTTTGCCTGGTTTACCTGCATGCCGCCATATTCTTTTCGCCATCGGTAATATGTCTGTTCAGTTACCCCAATGTGCCGTACCGCATGCGCTACCGTCTGCCCTTGACTTAACAGAATTTCCACTTCTCTCAGCATGTTGATGATCTGTTCTGCCGTATACCTTTTACGTCCCATGACCTTTCCCCTCGCTTTGTTTTATTGTACCCACAATGGCTGTTTCCTGTAAATTCCTAACTTATTATTTGGGTACATTTTCGGGGGAAAGGTCATTACGCCCTCGAATTTCAGTATTCCTCACAGGAGATTATCCCTTTCCTATTTCGGTTTCTGTTGAATTACTGCTGCTTTTTTGCCCAACTCAAGCTCTATTTTTTGTATCAGTTCCTCATCCCTCAGTCTTTTCTTTGGTTCTTCCAGGTTAAGGATTATATCATCAACCGTCTGACTCATGAGTTCGAAATATTCTTTCTTATCAATCAAATAATAAACGAACTCCCTGTCTGCCATGCCCCGATCTTCAACATATTCCCGATAGCTGATCCACCGATAGTCATCAATCGTTTTACAAATCCCAGCCTTAACGAAATTCTGATGAATGTATCTCAGCACCGTTATAAAATATCCGTCATCCTCAACGGGTTCACTTTTATACCTGTCCTGAAACAAATGTCCACTACGGTTATATTTTCAATTATACCAATACACATAGCTTGTTCCAATTCGCTTGAATATTTTGCCAAGTTCTTCCTTTTCTTCTTTGGTCAATAAATGAAGATGATTACCCATCAGGCAATATCCATATATTTGAAACCCGCTTTTTCTTTTGCATGTTTCAAGAGCCGGAAGTATCTTTTCGTTATCTTCTTCGTCATGGAAAATTGTCTGCCTGTTGATTCTCCTTAAAAATACATGGTACATTCCTGTCGAACTCTTTCTTCTGGCCGTTCTGGACATGAACAACACCTAGCGGGTATTCTTTCATCTCTATAAATAAGAAGCAAGCAGAAGAACCGTCCCCTCGCTCGTCCCTTGCTTGCCTATTGAAAATGGGACAAGGGACCTATCCCTTGTCCCTGCTTGTCCCCTGTACCATGTTTCTTCATCGCGCAATTATGCTTCTTCATACTCTAAATACCTAAATTCTATCATGATTTCGCTTCCGATAAAGAATAGTATTTTTATTGTTATTATATCATTATTGGAATTCTCATTCTCTTCTACTAACTCTAAATCAGACACTTCACACGAACCTCCGATTGGTTCATATAAATGCTGCATATCATTGATAATGATTTTATCCACATCAAAAAACTCAATGATAATTTGTTTATTCTCTTTTATTAATCTACTTTTAAAATCAATTTTTACATATTGTTTTAATTTATCGTATATCATAATATTCATAATTTTATCATGTAAATTAATATTCTTAATAGCTTTTCTATCTTTATATATTATTCTTGTTGTCATTGTGATCCTCCAAAATATATTGTTGCATATGGTTCTGGAATTTCGTCTCCAGAATAATAATGATCTTTATACTTACTCGCATCAACAATTATTGGGTATTTATAATTTATATGATAAGGAAACCAATAGCGCCCGTTGTATACGGACGCCGTTTTTCATAGACCGATTTATACATAGAAGCGCACTGCAAACCGTTCCGTGTTCCATGTATTATCAATATAGCCTTTCCGGTTCACCGATAGTATCCAGATCGATCCTATAAAAATTGTTTATTGGATATCCATTTTCATCAGAATTCAAAGAGTAGTACAGATAGTTGTCTTCAATATACCAATAACAAGCGTCTTGATCAACAACCGTTTGTATATCGCTTCCATCTTCTTTCATGCGGAGAATAGTTCCTATACCTACCTCGGCCTGATCACTGTAATAAATCCAGCCATCCCAAATACCGATAGGCCATTGACCATTATCAAAGGCTTTGATCTTTGTCCTTTCCGTTCCATCCTCTTTACTCTTATATAGTATCATTGCGTTGCTGCGCCAAAACTCAAGTCCGGATTCAGGATCCCACCACAATGGTATTGCTGTAAAATAAATCCATCCTTCTTCACCAAACCAATAACTCCCTACCGTATCATACATCGATAGTGTTGTGGGTTCCCCGTCTTCGGGTTCATATGTATATGTTTCACTTTCATCCACTTTCCACGTTTGCAGTCCTTCTGGTTTTTCGACTATCCCGGTTTCCAAATCCAACCTGCATTCAACCATTGTCAAATATGTGTTTAAATCCATTGGCGCTTCATGTTCAATATACTGGCAAAAATACAAGGAATGGTGATAAACACAAAGACTGCCCAACCTGCCTTTATCTTCTTCGCCCAATTCGTATAGCGTGCTTTCGTTGCTCCCATCCAAATCCGTGCGCTTTATCTGCTGAACATATTCTTCATCCTGCATGAATTTTTTTATCCAGAATATACCAGCTGGACACACCACATGTTCGCTTTCGCCATCATAATTCTCCCTTATGGTTTCCACTTCCCCGTTTTTTGTATTGTAACGGCGAATATATGCTGTATTACCCGTAGCTTTTTCGCGAAAGTATATCCAATCATCATATTTTTGAATACCTAGAACATCCCCTTCATAATTCAATGCCAAAGATCCGTGGTCAAGTTGATATATACCAGGCGTTCCTTCATTTTTACTTGCCGAATACGGATCATACATAAAATATACTTTATTTTCGATTTCAATTATAACTGGACCGAAACCATACATAGTATCGTCCATTTTTGATAGATCAATTCCATCAGTATGCACTGCATTGCATGCATTAAGGCAGATCAATACAAGCATTATGCTGATTATATAAACAACTATTCTCTTGATTGTTTTGTTCGTGTCTATTATTTTAGTATTCATTGAAGACCTCCACACGGTATATATCCTTTCCCAGTCGCTAAATCGCCGATTAGTTTGTTTAATTCATAACCCGATCCAAAATTTGATGATTTAGAGGTCCCATCATCTGCTAAACATGTGCCCGCAAATCTACAATTGTCTGTACCTGCATATGCACATGATGGCAATCTCGTAGAATTTGGGTAATGCTCTTCGTACATACCCAACGAATGGGCTGTTTCTTCTATTAGAAGACAGGCGCTCATCAAAACCGCTTGTTCTTTTGTATGACCCTCAGGTCCTACTTTGTGCCCAATCATAACCAATTTTATACCTGTTGCTCCTCCAGACGATTGTCCACTAGCGCTTGTTGGATTATCAATTATCGCAATTGAACCGCTAATTGGATCCCCCTTGACGTTTATATTTGTGTCTGTGTTAAATACATTCTCAATGCCTGCGTTCACTGTAAACTCAATATCATATTCTCGATTGTCGGCTTTGTTAATTTCTTCAGTCTGCTTATCAACGACCTCTTCAAAGTATGGTAGGTTCGGATCATCTTTATTAACAGTGTAATTAATCTTTACTTTATTTCTGTCAACTTTTTCCTCTTCCTTTGGATTCTTCTTATATTCCTTAAATGCTGCAACAAACATCTTCAGCAATTTATTTAGGATTTCCGGCATATGCCCCGTCGGATCCACATAGTTTGCTGGGTTGTTACCACAATAGCTGTACAGGTGCTGCGTCCATGGTTGGTATGCGCTCCCAGAATACGTATCCTGGCTGAGAAACCGCCCTGTCGATGGATCGTAGAACCGTGCGTTCATGTACACCAATCCGGTGCTGTCGTCCAGTATACTGCCCGTGTACCCTGTCTCGTTGAGGAAGCTTGCACTGCCGCTTACCTGCGCGTTGCCAAACTCGTCGTATTCGTATCCCTTTTCTGTCCCGCCGCTTGTCGTCACGATGTTGGTGACACTGCCACGGATATCGTAGTTGTAGAAGTATACGTCCTCCGAGCCAAGCTCACGATCACGCCAGCTTGCCACGATGTTGCCGCCAAGATCTAATATATTATCTGTTTTGATGATATTACTGTCATCCGTAGTATACAATACCGAGCTGCCGGTGTAAAAGTACTTTGTCGTATCGATGAGCTGATCTGTGCCGCCTTCGTCGCTCCAGATCTCCTTTTCGATGCGCTGACCCGCTGCGTTGTACGCCCCCTTGGTCGTCACATCGTAGCTCAGCGAACGGTCATCCACCACCGTTTCAGTCAGGCGGTTTAGAAGGTCGAACGTGTAATCCTCATATTTCGTCGTCGTGCCACTATCAAAGGTCTCGATATAATCCTGGTTGCCCCGCGCGTCATAACCGTATTCCTCGTACAAGACGCTGTTCTTGTCAATGGTCAATAGCTGGTTGTACCCGTTGTATTCATATTCGTATACGTCCGTGCCGTCGTCCATTTCAAGGCGGTTGCCTACACCGTCATATTCGTAGGTGGTCTCATTGTCCCACGGGTTTGGGTCTGTGGGGATATCGTCACCGTTACCGGCGAATACCAGCCGCCCGATCTCATCGTACTCGTACCCCTTGTATACCGTCTCGATGTCTTCGGACGTGCTGTAGTCCGTCTCCAGCGTTTCAATGTCGATGTATCCGCGTCCGTCATATTCAACCGTGTACTGCTCGGTGATGCCCGTGGTGTTGTTCGCATCGATGAAGTCCGCGTCGGTGACGGTAATCTGTTCCGTCATGCCTGCATTGTTGAACGTATAATCTGTCTTGATATAAGCCGGATTATTCTCTGTATTATTATCATACGTTGTGAATGCACGGTACGTCTTAACATAATCTAAATCGCCATTGGTAGCATCATAGATATACTCACGGACCGTGTTATCGTCCCCATCTTCCGGATCTTCCAGATCAATTACCGGATCAAGTTGTATTTTACTAATGCGCCCATAGCCATCATATATATATACCAACTTATGCTCATTTGTGCCCAACGTCCTGTATTCTAATTCCGTTACTTGTCCATTATTGTTATATTTGTATTCAACATCCAGTCCGCCTAAGCCTGGCGTACCGTCCCATGTACTTTCAACCCTGCCCATTTTGTCATAGCGATAGCTGGTAGTATGGGTATTTGCCCCTTCCGTGATCAACTCTTCTTCCAGTTCACCATAATCGTTGTAATCGTACTCGATGGTGTTGCCTGGCGTTTGTTCACCTTGTGCGTAGTAATCAACCTGTGTAACCTGACCCATCTCATTGTACTGGTACGCCTCGACGCTGCCATCCACGCGCGTGACTTCCGTGGGCATAAACCGGATGTCATAGTCATAGGCGGTAGTCTTTTTATCGTTGTCGTTCGCAAGATCGGGTACGCCCTGGTTCCACGTGACGTCCCCGTAATTGACGTCCATCACCTTTCGGCCCATCTCATCAAAGTACGTACCCTGCACCCTGTCCATCGCGTCAACATATGTATTGAGGATGAGGTCGTCACTGCCTACCGTCACTGCCTCGTCGTACGTATAGTGCGTTGTCAGGTATTCCGGCTCCCCGGGATCTCCGTAGTTCGGATTCGCCTGCGATACGCTGGTCAGTCTTGACAGGTTATCGTATGTGTAGGTTGTAACATAGTCCGTATACGAACTGGTTCCAAAATCATACGACCGCTGCATATCGCTGGTCACATTGCCTAAATAATCGTAAGTATAGATATTCAGCAGGTTCAGATGATCCGTTTCTCCCAACACAGCCGGGTCTACGATTGTACGGATCTGTTGGTTCAGCTCGTTGTAATAGGCCTTACTGACCCTGCTTGCTCCATCCGTTATTTTGATACGGTTTCCCGCATCATCATATTCATACTCAGCAACTGTCAGGGTTGTGGTGCCGTCGTAGACCTCCGTTTTCACCAACTGGCCAATGATGTTGTATTTGTATATCGTCTGAACGCCTTCGGGATCGGTAACAACGACTTTATCCGCGTCGTTACCCGCAACGTCTTGCGTGCTGTCCCATTTCTGATAGGATACGCTCGTCACTACATCATCTTCAGTGCCCGTATTGTTCTCCACGGTGCTGGTTGTAATTCGGTCATATTGATCATACGCATTGGAAACCACATTTCTCGACGTGTACGTCGATCCGTCCATATAGCCGGTATCAACCTCTGTGTTGTTTCCGTTTAGATCATACACCCATTGGGTGGCACTATCGTCCGGATTGGTCTGCATGATAAGCCGGCCCAGATCGTCATAATCAAGATCAATCACGTTGTACACGGGCGTTTGTGCAAACCGGTCATACGCGTCGGATACGGTATCCGTCTGTCCGTAAGCATCGTAGGCATACGTCGCCGCCGTGCGTACATACGTATTGTCCGCATCGTATTCGTCGATATGGACAACTTGTCCCTTGTCGTTGTATACGTATCGCGTCTCCTTTCCAAATTCGTCCTCGACGCTCTTAAGCTGGTACTGCAATCCGTCGCTATCGCTGGCCCCGTAGTATTGATATTCCGTTACCTTCTCCTCGTCCGTACCGTCCGCAACACTCAGATAGTGTAGTGAACCATTTGTATTATACGTATATGACGTTGTGATGGTCGTACTGCTGTCCTTCTTGACTGTCTGCGTTGCAATCTTGTTGGGGAAATTCGTATCATATGTAAAATTGGTTTCCGGCCCCAGGGCCGTAAAGTTCTGCGCCCCGTCTTCTTTGCTGTATGCCTTCACCTGTGTAATATTCCCGTTGGTATCATAAACGTACGCATATTGTATGATGGTATCAACACCGTCGATCGTATTCTGGTATTCCATGCTGTCAACCAAAAGATTGGTTCCATCGTTGGCGTACGCAATCGTTTGCCCAAGCGCGTTGACATATTGGGTCAGCATGCCGTTGTCATCATGATAGAATTCGGTTTCAACGCCGAGATCGCTGGTAATCGTCGTCAGGTCATCACCTGTCAATTCTTCATAATCAAAATCGTTATAATGCGCGGTTGAAAGGTTGCTAAGGGTTTCCACAGGATCGTATATCCGTTCCACCGCCCCGCTCTCGTCGTAAAGGATTACGGTCATGTTGCCCTCGGCATCGGTAATCACGACATTGCGGTCTGTCGTCTGTGGATCGCTGTCCAGATCCACGTCGTAATCAAACGTGCTCAGGCATACGTCGCTTCCATCCAGTTCCGTATGCACTTCAATCAGCCTGTCCTCATCGTCGTATACATAGGAGTAGGTGATGCTAACGGGATCCTGCGCAACATCCTGCGTCCACGTTACGCTTTCGAGCATATCGATGTTGTTGTTGACGTAGATATAGTCAGGATCTTGCTCGTCTGCGCCATCAACACAATACTCAAACGTCAACGATTCGCCCACATCGTTTTCAACGGATTCGAGGTTTCCCCTGTCGTCATAAGTAAAGGTTAGCTCGATACCGTTAATATCCGTAAACTTTTTCAGCTTCATGGTAGTGGCGTCGAAATGATACGTGACATAATCCTTGCGTTCGATGCGGTACTCGTCGGTCGGCTCATCGTATATCAGGCTCATAAACGTGCCTTTGGCGGATTGATAGGTTTCAGTTGCGGGATCCCATTCAAACCTGTGGAAGCTGCCATCGCCGTCTTTCAGGATAACGTCATTGCCATCCTGATCTTTGAACAGGCATGTATTGAACGAATAATCCCAGCCATACCCCATGGGCGTCTTTGTGTTGCCCATCAGGTTGTAGGTACGCCTCATGACCATTCCAAAGAAAGGGCCGGGAATAACCATGTCGGTTGAGACAAACGACATGTTCCCGTTCGCCACATTGACGTAACCCGTGCCGTTGCCCGCCGCAAAGCCGGCATAAGTCCAATAATCCTGGAGGCCAAGGCTCTTTTGTAGTTCGTCTTCTGATACTACGGTAGCCCATGCTTCGTTAGTGGGTTGGCTTTCTCTGGGCACCTCAGTTTCCGAAATAGAATAGGTCTTGACTGCTGTCACTTTATAATAGAATGTCTCGCCAAAGTTCAGATTGTAATCGCTCCAATAGCACGTATCAATCCCGACCGCTAACGGTTCCATAGAAGTATAGTCAAAATACGGTGTCGCACTGCGATATACGTTGTAAGTAACGCCTTCTGTTTCTGACGGCTGCCAACGAAGCAGCGTCATATAGTTTGCATCGACCAATGTCGACAGTTCATCCGGTTCGTCAATAAGTTCAACATCGTGATCTTCTCCAGCTAATGTCTGGCGGCACCGTAATGTCCAGCTGTTCAACTGCGGCGTGGCACTTCCGTCTCCGGTCAATTCGGCTTTTAATACGATATCGTCGCCAAAGCTTATGATCGCAACCCAATCATCGGTGTTGGGATCGGTTCCGGGTTGGATTGCCTGCCATGAAGACCCGCCGTCGGTGCTGATAGAATAGGCGATCCCCGTGCCCGTTGGCTTTGTTTCATCCACCATCAAGTGCGCTTCCCACACGTCGCCCGGTGTTACACGAAGTGTGCTTGTAAAACTCCCGGACGTGTAGTATACGCCCTGCGACTGCTCGTCCAATTCCATAACGCCATCATTGCTATTATGGACGACGTTGGACAGCGCGCAAAACCCCCGGCCATTGACATCAAACGCATTGTTGACAACGATCGAATCACCGAAAGGTATAAACATCGTCTCAATATGCCATGCGTTTACCGTGGGTGATTCGCCCGATCCATGTAAAACTGCTTGCAGGTTGTACGTGTTTATTGGCATATTCAACATTGTCTTTTCGTTCTTTGCAAGCTCAATATAGTCATTTTGTCCATCGCCGTACACGAGCCTATATTCAATGGATGATCCTGTGGCTAAGGTCTCGTCTACTGACAGCTGCACATAATACATCCAACCATATATTCCCTGATCTTTACTTAGAAATGAACCATCCGTATAGGTCGGTTCAAGTTCTATATGGCTGTCTACCCTTTGCGTATTCACATAGTTCAATATTTTTAAATCGTCATCAAAAGTATCGGAAAGGTTTTGCACATCATAAGATGTACTCGTAAATTCCCGATTGTCCGAGAGGTCTTCCGTCATGATACGTATGAATACCTGGCTGCCCTCCGGATAAATCCATTTTTCATTAACCTCATCATATTCAAGGGGATTGAAAGATAAGCCATCCTGCGTTATCTCTTCATCTTTTACTACATCGTTGACGTATAGTGTACCGAGTCGATCTGCCGATGGTGAATATTCGGCATTTACGGTTTCAGAAGCTATAAAGTCATCTTCGCCTATTATAACTTCATTTTCATCTTTCAGGGTCAAATCTAAACTCGGCAGTATCGCTTCGGTGCCCAATGAAGAATACAGAACCATTTTGCTATCTGTTGCGTCATTTCCAGCGCTATCCGTTACGGTAAGTCGTAACGTATAGAATCTATTTTCCTGAAGACCAGATACTTGCCAATTCTTTCCCTCTGTTAAAAGAAGTTCTGATGTGCCAGAAACAATATTTATATAATCTTCAGGTGATGCCTCAAGAGCCAATGCATAATCAAGGCTCCAGGAAGCCAAATGAGCGTCGCTTGCCTGTGCATTGATAATAAATATCCCATTCTCGTTCCCGGAAATAACTCTTTCGTTCATAGGTATATCGATTCCGGCAACATCGATAACCGTATCTTTCTTATATATTAATTGAGCCAAATTGCTCGTGTTATTGGCAGCATCCTTCGCCCTGATATAAATCGTATGTTGCCCATCATTCAGTGCGCTGCACGGAATATCATAAGACCCTTGTCCGCTGCTGCCGACTTGAGTCCAACTCCCGGCAGTGCTGTCAATTTGAATAGCAACATAGGTTACGCCATAGCTTGCATCGCCTTGTTCATCGCTAATATCATGCCAAGTGAATGTTGGAGTAGTATCATCTGTCCAATCATTTGGAGTTATGGATATGTCGCTGGCGTCTATTACAGGTGCTGTTTTGTCAGCTGTCTGACAACTACTCGCGGCTGATTCCGAATAATTACCGCGTGAATCATAGGCACGGACTTTAAATGAATAATTTGTATTATCTGCTTGCGCCGATAACGTAAAATCAGGAATTGAATTAGTAGCAACCTGAGAATAAGCTCCACCTCTTATACTTCTCATTAAACGATAATCAGTAACTGCTCCCGAAGGAACGTCGGTTACACCATTGCTATTATAGACTCTTATGGTCGCACTATTCCCACTATTCGATGCTCCATTTGTGACAGTTACATTTGGTTGTGATAACGTACCCGGCGGACAAGTGTCTGGCAGACTTACCGTCCGCTGCTCAACAAGACTGTATCCGCTGCTGTCATAATATTGTACCTTTACAGTATGGCTCGTTGCAGCCGATACATTGGAAAACGTATAACTGGTTGCGCTGGAGGAAACTGAATATGAACTGCTCCCACGCCAAACACGTACGGATAAACCGGAATCAGACGGGGGCGCCGTCCAATTCAACCTGATGCTTCCTACGGATGAGTTCGTAGATCCCGCTGTCGTTGTAGTAGATAGGTTAATATCAACCGGATAATATGTGATAGTCAAATACGGCCTATAAGAGGAGTAGTCGGAAGAACGATATCGTTTATATCGAACCAAGGTTTCTTGTAAACTCTTAATACACAGCCCGTAATTTGGATATCCATCCGCCCATTCCTGTACCAAAGCTTTCATGTTCCAGTAATACCATTTTACCGTTTGAACAACCTGCTGCTGGTAATATGTGCTACCAGTACTCGGTTGATTATTCCAAGTAATTCCAGACGATGTCCAATTCTGCGTTACTTTATATAGAGCGTGCGGTGGCTGTGTTGATCCGCTATAGGCTTGATAGGTGCCAAGTGTTGCAGATTTCACATAGGCGCCAGATAGATCTCCAGGCAAAGTAAATTTAATAAACGTACGATACTTCGCATGAGAGGTATCTTGGCCTACGCGTAAATGATCCGTTAAATAGAAGTGTGAATCTGGGTAGGATGATTTAACATCAGAATCATATGTTGACGATGGGCCAGAAATGGTTGTCGTGGGATCGATATATACCGGATAAACCGTACGCTCATCCAATAAATAATCCTGATCGGGTGTCAGTGTATATAGGTAGGTGCCATTGCCAAGATCCTGAAAAGAAACATCAATATCATAACTTTCATGTTCGTATTCTTCATATTTTGAAGAATCGTACATATAAGGAGGGGTTAAATAGCCGACCTGTTCACCCGATTCTTTATCAACGATGAACACTTCTCGCTGCTCACCCAGTACGAGTTCTACTCCTTCAGCTGAGATTAAGTATGAATAGGATACATCTTTGCCAGGATAAGATTGCAATTCAATATCTTCTTTATATCCTTGACTTGTAGGCCGAAGACGGAGGCTTGTCCCTTCGCCAAAGGCGTTATCATACTCTGCAACGCAATAATTACTATCCTCATTATATTCGGCAGAGTCAACCTTTACTTCCTCTTCTTTTTCTGTATCTTCTAATTTGGTTTTCTCAACCAGCGATAGTTCGCTATTACTCATTTCCGTTGTATCAGTTTTGGATTCCACCACGATTTTTTCCACTTGGGAAGATAGCTTTGCTGCGTCCTCAGTGGTCAGAGGTCTCGATGAAATACTACCGTATTCAAATTCTAAAAGTATAGGTGCCTCGTTTTTCAAATCATCTGCAAGTAATAGAGTCTGTTTACCCTTTTTTGTTCGAAAAGAATAATTACTGTTATCTTTGAATAGATCTGTACTTGTCTCACTTTTATCGATCTTAACAATATCGGTATCGATATCCTGCCATAATCCGCTTTCATCCTGATAACGAATAGGTTCTAAGTGTGACTCATAGGTTATAGAGCCGTCAGCGTTTTGGTAAAAAGTTTCATTTTCAGTACGCCGTTCAACCAACTCTACCTGATCAGGTGAATTATTTGTCTGCAGGCCCTCAGCGTTCGCAACCAGCTGTGCAATTGGTGAAATGTTTATCGGAGTACATGCTAGCAATAATGCAAATACAATACACAGACTTTTCAATAGGCTAGTTGCGAAACGTTTCTTCATAACAATTTCCTCCCCATCACTTTTATAAGAGCCTTAACGCTACATTGATGAATAAATAAAAAGGCTGCAACTATAATTGCAATCCAATTAATTCAAGATATATATGATTGTTCATGGTTTCTCTGAACTTATTGCATCCACGTGTACGCATAGTATTTATGCATTGTATTAAATGTTTTAACTTTATATTGGTAAAGTATTTAAATGAAAATTGACTATATTCGACCATATAGTTCCCCCCAATGAACTTAGATGGTTAATGTGCAAATGCAATTGCTATTCAATTAATGATAGAATATAACATTGGTTAATGTACTGTCAAGGATTATTATAAAAAATATTCGTTTAATTTATAATATATACACATTTATTTTATTTTATATAATTTTTTACTTCTTATTTCTTAACTAATTGTTGTCATTTGTAGATATAGATACTGACAAAGCACCTTGGAATCGTATGATTATATCAATATCGCTATTGTCCAGATTGCATTTCTATCTTATCTACACCTAAAGATGCTCTTCTTCCTGTTCTAGATCTCAAGCTCCAGCAACGATTCGATTATACTATTCAAACCCATCTCTACATCTTTGAAATGCTTCTCCATCATCTCATCATAGAGCCAGATATCGATCAAGATATTTTTGATCCTCTCCGTATCTTGGAACAGTCCTACGATATCCTTCTCTAAAGTGAATGCATCTCTTTCTTCATTACATTCTAATATGACCATGGTATCACCTCATCAATATTGTTACGGAATCGATAACAATTAAGCCGATGTCATGGCTATTCCACCTCTATATTGGGCTTTTATTGAGTTAATCGTCCATTCAACATAGGATATTTTCGATGATAATTGGACTAATTTCCCGTCCATGTGTGAATACATGAATTGACTGCACTGTTGGAATATCAAGGCCCCCATTTACGGTATCCTTCTAGTCATGCAACAATTGAATAATGAAAAGAAGCCCTTTGCAAAAGGCTTCTTTTGGTGGTAGCGGTGGTGGGACTCGAACCTACGACACTCCGGGTATGAACCGAATGCTCTAGCCAGCTGAGCTACACCGCCATATGCTTTTGCCCGCTAAACGGGGCCCCACAAAGTCCGTCAGATTTTGTGGGGATAAGGAGGAGCAAGGGAGCATACCTAAGAATTCCCAGTCTTAGCGACTGGGGATTCTTGGGTGGAGCGCACTTTGCTCCGACGTGGTAGCGGGGGTGGGATTTGAACCTCACGACCTCCGGGTTATGAGCCCGAACCGGCCCGTTTATCCACATATACGCTCATGCCCTTAAAGAGCGTTTCATTCGTTTCCATAGGCTCTATATTGTCTCTTCATGCATTCTCATAGCATACTGTTTGATCTCATCGGAGGGCAAGACGAGGGGAATTACTCACCAGGGCGGAGGGCCTATCCTGCTATTTCTAAGGTTCTCTTTATCCGTTAAAACAACAATATACATCAATTCCATTGCATACCAAATCTGCACATTAATCACTATAATAATAGATATACAATATATCAGTCTCTGTATTAAATACTGCTAATTTAAAAGAAAACCTTTCTCTTAGATTGATATTGACATCTTTTTCGTCTGGATAGTTTATCGCATACATATCTTCAAAGTAATAAATTCCTTTATCAAGATCGACAGGGAAATCATCCGGCAGGATTGCTATTCTTTGTATTTCTTCAGGCAATGGAAGCTGTTCCCATTTTTGCGTCTGGTCTGTTGTTGCTATAAAATCTTGTTCTTCCGTAGATGGAATTTGTAATATTCCATAGTATTCACCATCCATCATTCCTATGTCATTAATACTTTCTCGAATGATTGTCGCATCCGTCGGTACATTTAGTTCATAATAAAGACTTTCTTTACCATCCTCTGGAGTAAATGAAAACATTGCACGTCCAAACCAGTACAGTAGACCATATGCAATAATTATTACTGCAGATATTATTACTAAGATCTTCCATAATAATTTCATGATTTTCACAAGTCTTAACCTCATGCTCATCTTTATTTTGATAATTTATATGATTCTTGGAAATGGATGAATATCCAATAAGTCTTAATGATACCCATACGTTGTGCGGCAAGACCATTATTGTTTAACGCTTATAATATACAGCTGAATCGCACTAAAAACAATGCATGGGCTAAGGCTCGAAATTATTAAGCATCCAAATTCGAAAGCTCTGCCACTATCCCATTTAAATCCATATCTATATTACTCAGATATTCCCTTATCTCTGCACTATCCAGACCAGCACTTACCAACTTATATTTTATGGTATTGATCAGATCGAGCACATCACATATATCATTTCTCAGCCAGTCGGGGTCAGTCATATTGCTCTCTTTTAATATAACCATGATATCACCTCATCTATAGTATTAAGGAATCGACACCAATTAAGCCGATGTCATGACTATCCCACCTTTATTTGGGCTTTTATTGAGTTAATGGACCATTCAACATAGGATATGGTTATATTCATTGAATTGACTAACCCCCTAGACGCTTCATGTAGACGCTTCATGTAGACGTTTCATACTTTGTTGGAAGGTTGTTCGCCGGAAATAAAATAGAAGCCCTATCGCTTGAATAGAGCTTCCAATGATGTTAGTTTGATGGTTCGAACCTTTTCTACTACAATCCCATCTGACTCTTTGATATTACGATCCCATTTTTAAACACAACGGAGATAGTACCTGCTCCACTGGGAGACCAGACATACATGTCTGTACTTCCAGACACTTGCAGCTCCCCTTCTCCAAGTATTGACACAACCTGGTTGTATGTCATCCCCTTGGATATTTTCTCAAAATTCTCCATCGTTATTCTTGAGGTGGGGATAGATGTTGGTCTGGATGTCCGAGCTGTTGTAGCTGTTGGCTGTTGTGTTTGAGACTGCGTATAACTAGGCTGATTGTACGAAGGAGTGGAACTATTTGTACATCCGCTTAGATACAGGATCATTGATAGGCATAAAATCAGCGTAGTAACAATAAAATATTTTTTCATTTGTGACCTCCCTGTTTATTGTTTTTAAGTTTCTGCTTGTGTATGAGTTACTGAATATACCCTGCCATAAACCTCAACACTGCAGCACCTTCTATTTCATCCGTATAAAAGACGTATCTAGTTCCTTTTGGGTCATCATATGAAAACATTTCAAGAGGCTCTCCAACTCCATGTTTGACCCATTCATCTACTAGGTCGTAAATAATAATATTCATATCATCATTAGTTACCGTAGTGTCAAACGCGCAGAGGAAAGGCGCTACCAATACGCCACAGTTCACCGCAAGGTTTCTATTCTGGGCCATTGTGGTGGACATTGCATTGTCTATCAATACGTTGATTATAAGACAGTGCCAGTATTTAGATCCTCTGTATCGGACGGCAGACGTATCGACAAATCAACGTCTTGGTATCCCGATCCAGACATGACCCAGAAGCAGATTGAGAAGGAGTTGGAACGGCAAAAACTATTGTTTGAGGAGAAAGTTAAGAATGGTATCTGCTATGACGATAACATCCGGTTCCATGAGCTGGTCAGCATGTGGATGGAGAACTATGCCAGAAAGCAACTGACCATTAAAACGATAGCACGGTATGAAGGATTATTGAAACGTATCCTCCCAGCCATGGGTCATCTGAAACTACGGGATATCAAATCATTGCATTTAAATATGTTCTATCGAAATCTCGAAGAAGATGGGATCAATAAACGTGCCATCAGGAATAAGAAAGGCAAAATAGTAGGTAATGGAAGGCTATCCCCAAAGACCATATTGGAGCATCACCGGCTCATATCCAAGATTTTATCCACAGCTGTGAAGTGGCAACTGATCGGAATCAACGTTGCGAAAATGGCTGACCCACCGAAAGTACCCTATCGGGAAATCAAATATTTTAATGAAGATGAAGCATGCCGCATGATCGAATTATTAAATGACGAGCCGATCAAGTACAGGACTATGATCAGCTTGCTCATATTCACCGGTATGCGTCGTGGCGAGCTGTGTGGATTGGAATGGAAGGACATCGACTTCGAATTTCATACTATTAGTATCGTTCGTACATCTCAATACATAGGCAATAAGACGGTCATAACGAAGGAGCCCAAGACGAAATCCGGTATCCGTAAATTCGTGATCAGCGATGGTCTATGCATCGTATTGAAGGAGTACAGGAAGTGGCAATTACAGGAAAAATTGAAAATTGGGGATCAATGGATTGACTCGGATCGACTGTTCACCCAGTGGAATGGTACGCCAATGTATCCCGATTCCATAACACAATGGTTTGCTAAGTTCATCAAGCGTAATAAGCTGCCTAAGGTGACTCTCCATTCTCTCCGTCATACCAATGCTACGCTGATGATAGCGGAGGGTGTGGACGTCTGTACAGTGTCCAAAAGGCTCGGTCATGCAAATACGTCCACTACATTGAACATCTATGCCCATGCGTTGAAGTCGAGGGATCAGGAGGCTGCGGAGATATTGGAATCGATGCTAAACAAAATCGTATAGAAATGGATTTTCAATATAGCATGTGGGGTAATGAATGATGGATAATTTGATCTTCGAACAAATCAAACAGAACGATGAATTTTCTCAGGTAAAAGTCGCCGCCATATCTACACTGGCATCATCTTTTATTTATGTATATATAATGCAATCGTACATTAAAGAGCTTTTTGAATTTTTTCTTCATCCCCCTTGCCTCCAATAATAGATTAAGCATATAATAAATGTATGCAAATCACAGTAATTAACAATGATGAATTTGAACAATGTCGATGGTTTTCCGATACAAAGATGTTCGTTGAGTAACTATTTAAATAAAGAGAAGCGAACTATGAAACCGAACGAATCGTTCAAAGACGCTCACAAGGAAATTATAATCAGTAAAAAAAGAATACCGGCTCATATATAGATACTTGGAATTTAAATATGGTTTCGATATAGGGGTAGAATATTGACACTTTAAGATGCACAGAAAAAACTCTTATTTTGAACAGCAGTACACCCGATTACAAAAATGCACTATTGTTTTTTCTAAGTCAGTTTGAAATTTACATAAGCGCTTCAAGAAATGAGGGATATTGATGTATTGTAATAACTGTGGAGAAAAAATCAGCAATCAGGCTTCATTTTGCCCACATTGTGGCGCACCCGTCCAACAAGCCGGCCTCTATACTTCGCCCGTCAAAAAGCCAGCGAGTCAGGGATTGAAAACCACGATCATCTCCATTGTTTCGGCAGCTTTGATAGGCTTTGGTGTGTTCGCCTATTTTCAATGGATCAAACCGAGTTCAAATTCGCCAACCGTGAAAGCAAGCTATACGCCGGGCATATCAAATCCTGTTGATACGGCTGTGAACAGTCCCTTCTTTACGCCGATGCCAGAGGCCTCCCATTCATTGACGGCAAATGAAATGCAGATTCTAGGTGCATGGGAATGGGTTTCGGAAATTGTATACTATGGGATTATCTTTTACGATGACGGCACCGCGTTGTATGTCGAAGATGACAAACAGGAAATGTACACCTATTCTATTTCCGGCAATATGTTGACGATGACCGATCCTCAAGAGACTTCGTATAGCATTCCAATGGCGTTTGAAACCTATTATGGTGACGAATATCTGGTTCTCACAGCAGACGATCAAGCGCTGGACTTTGTTCGTGTCGACGAGTTGCATAGATAAATATTCTCAATGATTTGCTTGTCGTTAAGAGAGTATCAACGCATGCTGGAAATAAACAATGTATTTTTTATGATTTTGATAGTCTAATAAGTCAATGTTATAACCTCAACTCATCCTCTCCCATTCCTCCTCTTTTACTCTCAAAGGAGGGCAATCGGAGGGCAAGAGCCCAATTTTGCCCATATTTCACGATCTAAATTTAGGATAGTATTCTGGCTCGTATCTCGTCTGGATATAAATGTTTGAATTGACTGCTTTGTTGAAATATCCAGGCTCCCAATTAGTGATATCTTCCAAGTTATCAAATAATTAGATAATAAAAAGAAGCCCTCTCTCAAGGGCTTCTTTCTTGTGGTAGCGGTGACTGGACTCGAACCAGTGACACTCCGGGGACTGGCGCAAGCCTATGTCCAACACAATCTAATCATCTTCTACCTTGTCGCTTCAGCGATCGAATTACCAATAGCAGCCTTATAATGCCATAGAACAGCAACACCGCCATCGGTATGTAAATGCAAAGAATTGTCGTACTGACATATGCATGGCCCGAATGATCGCGATCAACAAAGTACATCAGAAATACCGGGATTTGAGAAAGCACTATGATGGACAGAAAAGTTAATAACCGCCGATTTCGTTCGATAATTGATTGGTTGTCGGTAAAAAATTCCGGCCTTTTTTCTTTGAATGCTTTACGCCATAAAATCCAACCGGAACAGATGACAACATATTCCCATCCTGCGTCGGTGGCAATTCTCATATATTCATCATCCATCTTGTTTTTATAATTGAAATCTAAAACATAGCGCACATTCTTCGGCGCATCCTTTACAAACTCAAAAATCATCATGGCAAACCGCGCGCTGACAAACTTCCATCCCCGTTTCGTCATCTCTTCAAGATAATCTTCCACCTTAGTCGGATTCCAGCCCCACCACCACTTCCATCTCTTTATGGTCATGCGTCACATACCCTCTTTCTCATTTCGAAGCAGTTCTTCTAGTCTTTCGATCTCCATGGATAGTATCAGATTCCCAGTTTCCTTAATACCATATGTTTTTCTTCTATCCCAATCACTCTTTATTTCTATTAATCCGTCCTTTTCCATCTTTGCAAGTGTTCCATAGATCGTTCCTGGGCCAAGCAAGATTCGCTTTTTTGTCAGCTCTTCAACATGCTTTATTATCCCGTATCCATGGCGCTCCACTCTTAACGCCAGGAGGATATAATAGGCTGTTTCGGTCATAGGAATATATTTTTTTATTATCCGACTTTGTATCATATTCACTCCTGTATCACGCTATGTTATATCACCTCTTGACTATATCACGTCTCGTTATATTTGTCAATTGATTTTTGTTCTTTGGTTTTTTCCTGAATAAAAGGCGATTTCGTGTGCGTTCTATGAAGATTTTCTTTCCCATGTCTCCTCATATCTTTTCATTCACACTCATAGGAGGGCAATCGGAAGACACATGCATTTTGAAAGAAATTGAATTGCACATGCTTAACGCTAAGCAGAAGAATTAATAAGTCTATGATATAATTGTTAGAAAACATAAGGAGGCATCATTATGAAAGCGGTGTGCATCTTAGGAAGTCCAAAACCGAATGGTAACACTTCAACTGTTATTTCTGAGATCATCAGAGCTTTGGAAGAGCACGATATCCAAACGAATTTATACCGATTGGGCGATTTGAATGTTAAATATTGTTGTGGATGTAAAACATGTGAAGTTACGGGTAAATGTGTTCATGTGGATGATGTGCAAAAAGTTATAAAGGATATTTTTAATGCTCAACTCGTGATAATCGCCTCACCCTCGTATTGGGGTGATGTAACTGGACAGATGAAAGTTTTTATTGATAGGTGTACGCCGTATGGCAATACCAATCCCGCCAGACTTCCGATTTCATCCTCAGTAAAGGGTGTTGCCATTGCGATAAGGGCAGGCAGGAACAAACAGGAAAACATGCATCTTGTGCATACTATAGAGCATTTTTTGGGTCACCTTGATATCTCTTTGATTAATCATTTCACAGTTGAGGGAATTAATTCCGAAAAAGATTTGTTGCAACGTCCAGATATTCTTGCGGATGCATATGCATTTGGTGAAAACCTCTGTCAACTGTTGGATTGATTTAACAAAATTCAGCGATAATAAATATATCGATACTATTGTATTATATCATCCCATTCCCTCCCATTCCCCTCATTTACTCTCATAGGAGGGCAATCGGAGGGCAATACGCCAATTTTAGCCTTTTTCATGGGTTACGTTTTCAATGCTAAATCGGCTATTTTTCCCATCGTTATAATGCCATCTCGAATGTCTATCAGTGCGAACTGTTAAAACTTCCCGTAAGCAATGTTCAACACGCTACATAAAAATCGAATAACGAAAAGAAGCCCTCTACAAAGGGCTTCTTTTGTTGGTAGCGGTGACTGGACTCGAACCAGTGACACTCCGGGTATGAACCGAATGCTCTAGCCAGCTGAGCTACACCGCCGCAAAATGGCCGCAAAGTGAATTGCGGCCACAAATGGTAGCGGGGGTGGGATTTGAACCTCACGACCTCCGGGTTATGAGCCCGACGAGCTACCAGACTGCTCTACCCCGCGACGACCAGTTCAGTATAGCGGAAGCCCTATTCTTTGTCAAGGTCAAACCTGCACTTGCTTTTTAGATAAGCATCCAATCCGTCATATTCACTGGCGACCAGCGTTTTTGCGCCCGATTGCATCATCACCATGCGCGCAATCAGGCAGCCGGCCACAATGACGTCGGCGCGCTTGGGGTGCATGCCCGGCATCTGTTGGCGCTGCTGCGATGTCATGCGTATCATCTGCGATTGCAACCTGTCAAGCTCTTCAATCCTCATTGAAAAGCCATGCACTTGCATAGGATCGTATTTGCGCAGCTTCAAAAAAAGCATGGCCAGCTGCGTAGCCGTACCGCCAACGCCGACAAGCGTTTGTGCTCTGTCAACGCCTAGCACCGTGTGGCATAGCGTTTCCACCATGGGTTGTCCACGTTGTGCCATCGCCATCAGTAGGATGGGGCCGATGTCGTGCTCGTCCAAAAATATCTCAAGGGACGTTACCGTACCCAGCGTCACCGAGCAGGATACAAATACGCCGTTGTGCATACGAGACAGTTCGGTAGATCCACCGCCGATATCCATCACCACATCACCCAAGACCGACGCGCCCTGAAAGGACAGCATTGCTTCTTGGTCTCCATCAATGATCTCGGCTTCAAGCCCGTTGATATCTGAAAGCATGGCTAGAAATTCATCACCGTTTTGCGCCTCACGCGCCGCGCTTGTGGCATAGCAATAGACCGGACCGACAACACCGTCGCGGCGTGCCTGCTCCATAAAATCACGCACGGCGGTTACCGTGCGCCGCATTGGCTCATCACCTAGCCGCTCTGCCTGCACCAACCCTTCGCCTAGCCTTGTGATGGTCAAACTTTTTGTGCCGGCAAAACCGGTACCGTCATAGACGGCGCTGAGCATCCGTACCGAGTGCGTGCCGATGTCGATGGCCGCTGCTTTTGTACCCTTATTCATATATGTTCTCCCGTACCGGTGATCACTCGTCATCCTTGATGACAAAGCGCGTTTCGCCCGGCTTTACCCAGCCGAGTTTCTCGCGCGCAACGGATTCGATATACTCGTCGGTATTCGCGATCTCAATCAGATTTTTAAGCTTATCAATGGACATCTCGGCGTTTGACAGCTGTTCCTGCAGCGCCTGCTGCTCTGTCTTAAGCCGACTCATTTCCATCCACTGGGAAAAGAGCGCATACCCGGCGTAGATCATCACGGCGCACAGCATATAAATGTAAAACCGAAACCGGATTTTCCGTTTTCCCGTCTTGGATTTATCTGCCATGCACCTCATCCCCCATCTATGTATCATATAGGTGAATCTTTCCAAATCGTTAGCGCATTCCATTCGGTTATCACTTTTGTTATTCTACTCATCCGCCCTGTATTTGGCAAGCATACGGTTGAGCGCATCCCCAAATCGATGAACGCAACGCTCTATAAAACGGATCAGTCTCTTAACCGTTGCACTCAACGCCGCGCCCGGGCCGGCAAAGAACACGGCAAACCCTGCAACAAAGGCCATCAGGGCAAACAGACGTATTTCCCCTTCAAGCGTATATGCGCTGCATACACCGAACAACAGTATCGCAACACCGATGAACACGAGATCCAACAGGCCCGTCCACATGCGCCGGTCTTTGGTGCCCCGCAGACCGCGAAGCAACGCATACACGACGCAACTGAGCATGCCCGCTGCCACAAACAGGGCAAACACCTTCGGCTGCACAACAATATCTGCCATCTATCGCTTGAGCAGCCGTGAAAACAAGCCGCTTTTCGGTTCGTCTTCCTCGGTATACAGCGCACCGTAGATGACGCCGGATACGATAAGCTGGCCGTCCTCGAGGTTGAGCCGGTCAATGTGCAGATCATCGCCCTCAATGGTCAACAGCCCGCTTGCCGTGTATACGCAAATCTGCTCCTCGTGGAAGCTTTCCAGCTCCTCCACGCCGTTGATGACGGCGCGGCGGCGCATTTCAATGGACACGGTATGCGCGCGGCCTTCATGGCGCGCCTCCACTTCCCTCGCCACACCACTCGTCCCCCTTTCCCTTTATGAAAGGTATGCAAAGACGAGCCTCGATATGCGCTTAGGAGTGGATCAGGTACTCGGTGATAAACATGTCCAAATCGCCGTCCATCACGCTTTGGATGTTGCCCGTTTCCGATCCTGTTCTATGATCCTTGATCAGGCTGTATGGATGAAACACATAGGAGCGTATCTGGCTTCCCCATTCGATCTTCTTCATCTCGCCCTTGATTTCCGCGTGTTTTTCCGCAATCTCGCGTTCACGCAGTTCAACAAGCTTGCTTCGGAGCATGCGCATCGAGGTTTCGCGGTTCTGGATCTGACTGCGCTCGTTCTGGCACTGTACCACAATGCCGGTGGGCAAATGCGTGATGCGTATCGCGCTTGACGTCTTGTTGACGTGCTGGCCACCTGCGCCGCTTGACCGATAGGTATCCACCCGCAGGTCGTCGTCGCGGATGTCCACCTCCACGTCGTCCTCGATCATGGGCATCACGTCCAACGAAGCAAACGACGTATGCCTTCGCCCCGATGCGTCGAACGGGGATATGCGCACCAGGCGGTGCACACCCTTTTCCGCTTTCAAGTATCCGTAGGCGTCCGATCCTCGCACCTCAAACGACACGCTCTTGATACCCGCCTCGTCGCCCTCGAGATAATCCAAAACGCGAATCGTGTACCCGCGCTTTTCGCAATATCGGGTATACATGCGGTAGAGCATCTGCACCCAGTCCTGTGCTTCGGTGCCGCCGGCGCCTGCGTGCAGGGACAATATGGCGTCGTTGTGGTCGTACTCACCCTTGAGCATGGTGGACAGCCTTAAATCCTCCACTTGTTCGGCAAGCTTCTGCACCTCCTGCGCCACTTCTTGCAGTACGCTCTTCTCGTCCTCCTCCTGCGCCATCAGTAGCAGTTCCTTTGCATTGGACACCGCGATAAACAGCTTCTGGTATGCGTCGATGCGGCTGGTGAGATCCTTGATCCGCTTGTTCACCTTTTGCGCTTTGTCCACATCATCCCAAAACCCCGGAACTTCCATGTATTTTTGCAATGTGCTTAATTCATCCTGCAGCTTGGGCAGGTCAAAGGAACTCACCTGCCCTGTTCAAAATTTCCAGCATCGCGTCAAGCTGCGAATGCAATTGTTCAAATTCCATATCCATCCTCCCAAATATATGTTTCTATGCGTTTTTGCCGCAGCAATTTTTGTATTTCTTGCCGCTGCCGCATGGGCATGGGTCGTTTCTGCCCACGCGCTTTTTGGATTTTGTCTGTACCGCGGTGCGGTTCTGCGAAGCGTCCGCCTTGTCCATGTTGGTTTGTGCCTCTTTGACCACCGCCCGCCGCGTCGGCGCGGACTGCACGTTGAGATGATACAGCATAAGCACCGTATCTTCCTGTATGCCGTGCACCATGCTTTCGAACATGTCAAAGCCTTCGAACTTGTATTCCACCGCGGGATCGCGCTGTCCATAGGCCCGAAGCGCTACGCCCTGGCGCAGCTGGTCCATCGCATCGATGTGGTCCATCCAGTGCCGGTCGACGCTTCGAAGCAGTATCACCCGTTCGATTTCACGCATGTCCGCACCGGCTTTTTGCGCCATCCCTTCGCGCACGAGGTAGTATGCTTCCGCCTGTTCAACGATACGCTGGATAAGCGCTTCGCGCTTGATATCCATCTTTTCATCTTCGTTCACAACGATGTCATCGGGCGGCAGCATCAAACGCCGGACGTACGCCGTCAACCCGTCGAAATCCCATTCCTCTCGCACCGTATCCTGTTGGCAATACAGATCGACGGCATGACCCACAAGCGTGTGAATCATCTCCACGATGTTATCGTGCACGTTTTCACCCAACAACACGCTTCTGCGCTGGGCATAGATAATGGTGCGCTGCTGGTTCATCACATCGTCGTATTGTAACACGTGCTTTCGGATGTCGAAGTTTCGTGATTCAATGCGTCTTTGCGCCGTCTCAATCTGTCTCGACAGCATGCCGATGTCCATAGCGATATCGTCATCCGGACTGATCTTATTCATCAGACCCTGTATGCGTTCACCACCGAACAACCGCATCAGATCATCTTCCAGTGCCACATAAAACCGCGAGGAACCTGGATCGCCTTGGCGCCCGGCACGGCCACGCAGCTGATTGTCAATGCGCCGCGATTCGTGTCGCTCGGTACCGATGATGTGCAATCCGCCTATTTTTACAACCTCTTCGTGCTCCGTCTGACATGTTTTGGCAAAGCCCTCGTACGTTTCGCGGTATGCCGCGCGCGCCGCCAATATCTCTCTGTCATCGGTTTCGGCGTGGGACACTGCATCCTCAATGCGTTCATCCTCGTACCCGTCCTTGCGCATCTTCTGCCGCGCCAGGTAATCAGGATTGCCGCCCAAAATAATGTCGGTACCACGTCCAGCCATGTTTGTGGCGATGGTGACCGAACCGACCTTGCCCGCCTGGGCCACGATCTGTGCCTCGTGCTGATGATTTTTGGCGTTCAACACTTCGTGTTTCACGCCGCGCTGTTTCAAAAGCCGGGATAAGATTTCGCTCTTTTCCACCGATACCGTGCCCGCCAAAATCGGACGGCCGCTCTGATGCAACGCCACAATCTCATCAATCACGGCTTTATATTTGCCCTTTTCAGTGGAATATACTACGTCGTTTTCATCCTTGCGGATCATGGGCATATGGGTGGGAATCACAACCACGTCCAGCCCGTAGATGCCCCTGAATTCCTCCTCCTCGGTTTTGGCCGTACCCGTCATACCGGATAGCTTGTTGTACATACGGAAATAATTTTGGAAGGTGATGGTGGCCAGCGTCTTGCTCTCGTGGGCGACGCGCACGTTCTCCTTGGCCTCGATGGCTTGGTGCAGCCCCTCGCTGTATCTCCGGCCCAACATCAGCCGTCCGGTAAACTCATCTACGATTATCACCTGCCCGTCTTGCACGACATAGTCGGTGTCCCTGTGGAACAGCACCTGGGCACGCAACGCTTGGTTGATGTGGTGGTTCAGTTCCGTATTGTCCACATCGGACAGGTTTTCTACCGAAAATGCGCTTTCCGCCTTCCTTACGCCCTCCTCGGCCAACGTCACCACCCGCCGCTTTTCATCCACCTCGTAATCCTCTTCAGCCTTGAGGCGGCGTGCAAAGCGGTCGGCGCGCGTATACATCTCCGTGGATTTGTCGCCGATGCCGGAAATGATCAAAGGCGTACGCGCCTCATCGATCAATATGGAGTCCACTTCGTCCAAGATAGCGTAGTGTAACGGCCTCTGCACCATCTGTTCGCGAAAAATCACCATGTTGTCGCGCAAATAATCGAATCCGTATTCGTTGTTTGTGCCATAGATGATATCGCACGCGTAGTTCTTCCGTCGCTCACTCGCCTCCATGTCATGGACGATCAGCCCCACCGATAACCCCAGAAACTTGTAAATCTTGCCCATCCACTCGCTGTCGCGACGGGCCAGATAATCGTTGACCGTCACGATGTGCACGCCCTTGCCGCTCAGCGCATTGAGATAGGCGGGCATGGTGGCCACCAGCGTTTTACCCTCGCCGGTACGCATCTCGGCAATCCTTCCCTGGTGCAGCACCACCGCGCCGATAAGTTGCACGTGGAAATGCCGCATACCGGTGGTTCGAATGCTGGCTTCGCGCACCAGTGCGAACGCCTCGGGCAACAGATCATCCAGCGTTTCACCCTGCTGCAAACGCTGTTTAAATTCGTTTGTCCTCGCGCGCATCTGCTCATCGGACAGCGCCTTCATATCGCTCTCCAACGCCTCGATCTGATCGGCGATTTTTTCGATTGGCTTGAGCGGATTGCTCGTCAACAAGCGCTTGATTAAAGACACTTCTTGGCCTCCTTTTAACTTTTATACCTATATGGGTCCACCACAAACATTACTTTTACTTCCATTCCTACGAACAACATCCGCATTGAATGTTTGTTTCTTTGGTTAAACCCAAGCATCTGTACTATAGCATCATTATTGTAGCATCATTCCAAATCCATCGCAATCGGCGCGGCCCATTCTCACCCTTTCGTGCCCCGCATTGATTCTTCGATTTCTCTCGCCCTGCGTGTACAACAAAAGAACCCGGACGGGTTCTTTTGTCTCTCGATCAGAATATTCCTTCTGTCATACCATCGTCCCCGATGCGGATATCCTCCGCGGCGGGTCTTTTTGACAGGCCCGGCATGGTCACGATGGTACCGGTGAGCGCCACCACGAACCTGGCACCCGCGCAAACGCGAACTTTCCTGACCGACAACGTAAAGTCTCTGGGTCGTCCTTTTTTCTTTGGATTGTCGGACAGCGACATCTGCGTCTTTGCCATGCACACTGGGTAGCTGCCCATACCCAGCTCCGTCAGCCTATCGATCTGCTGCACTGCCTCATCCGAAAAATTCACGTCCTTTGCCCCGTATACGTTGATGGCGATGGCGCGGATTTTTTCCATCAGCGGCAGTTCGTCCTGGTACAGGAGATGCTGCGTCCGATCGCTACGCAACGTAGTTTCCACTACGGCTTGCGCCAGCGAGTCCGCACCCTCTCCGCCATGAGCCCATACATCGGCGATCACCGACCGTATGCCCAGCGACGAACAATGCTGACGCACCAGCGCCAATTCCTCTTCCGTGTCCGTAGCAAAGCGGTTGATGGCCACCACCGTGGGCAGCATGAAAGTATGCCGCATATTGTTGACATGGGCACTTAAATTCTCAAGGCCGCGCCCCAGCGCCACCATGTTGGGATCGTTCAAGTCCACCTTATGAACGCCGCCATGGTATTTCAACGCGCGTATCGTTGCCACCAATACACAGGCATCCGGCCATAGGTTCGCTTTACGGCATTTGATATCAAGGAATTTTTCGGCACCGAGATCCGCACCAAAACCCGCTTCGGTGATGGTATAATCCGCCAATTTTAGTGCAAGCCTTGTCGCTGCAAGCGAAGAACATCCGTGGGCAATGTTGGCAAACGGGCCGCCGTGTATCAACGCGGGCGTACCTTCCAACGTCTGAACAAGGTTTGGCATCATCGCATCCTTCAAAAGTACCGTCATCGCGCCCACCGCACCCAATTGTCCGGCGTATACCGGTTGATCGTTTTGGTCATAGCCGACGATTAACCGCTCGAGATTGCTTTCAAGGTCCGCCATGTTTTCGCTCAGGCACAGCACCGCCATGACCTCACTGGCGGCGGTAATGTCAAAACCATCTTCGCGTGGCACACCGTTGTATTTACCGCCCAACCCGCTTTGAATCATCCTAAGCTGCCTGTCGTTCATGTCCAGACAGCGCCGCCATACCACCGTTTTTATGTCCAGCGCATTGCCTTGGAAAATATGGTTGTCAACCATGGCAGCCAACAGGTTGTTTGCCGCCGCTATAGCATGCATATCTCCAGTAAAGTGCAGGTTGATTTCGTCCATTGGCATGACCTGTGCGTATCCGCCTCCGGTGGCCCCGCCCTTAACGCCAAACACCGGCCCCATGGACGGCTCACGAAGCGCCAACACCGCATTGACCCCCCTTGCGCGCAAACCATCGGCCAATCCGATAGATATTGTGGTTTTACCTTCACCTGCAGGTGTGGGTGTAATGGCGGTGACAAGCACCAATTTTCCATCGTCCCTGTTTTGTACGCGTCTGAAAGCGGACTCCATAATCTTGGCCTTATGGCTGCCGTACAGACAGATTTCATCGTACAACAATCCCGCTTTTTGCGCGATGCGCCGGATATCTTGCGGTTCGATGCTCCGTGCGATCTCTATATCCGTCATTGCTTGTCTCCCTTTGTGATCTTGTCCGCAAATTTATCAACGATCTTTGTCAGCGGTAAGCCGATGGCATAGCACGCAATTGCTTGTCCGACGGCAATATAAAAAGCGATAAGAAGATACGTGGTATCGGCCGCTCCGGCCCATGATAACACCAGCGGCACCAACAGTGCGTTGGATACAACGGTGGGCATAAGCGCCAAAGGTCGGTTTTGCCTGAGCATATAGGCCGCTGCAACGCCGATAAACGTTGCCAAAGAGCCAATCAGCACATCTGGAAACCCGAATGGGCTCCACAGGATGTTGGCCACAAAGCAGCCCGCCGTCATGCCCGGCACCGCGGCAAACGTATACAGAGCCAAGATACAAAGCGCGTCCGCGATACGCACTTGCACCATTTGAAAGCTGAAGGGTGCCAGCAGGCCTGTCAGCGCCACATACAACGCAGCAATCAAAGCGCTCTTGGCAATGAACAGCGGCGTCCATATCGTCTGTTTCATGATCATTAATCCTCCTCATTTTCTTTATTATATCACCAATTCACGCCACAGATGGGTATTGATTTCTGTATATGCAAGTAGTATAATATCATTCGTTCGACATGGGGGTATAGCTCAGCTGGTAGAGCGCTACGTTCGCAACGTAGAAGTCAGCGGTTCGAATCCGCTTATCTCCACCACAGAAAAACCACAATCCGGAAAAGGATTGTGGTTTTTCTTAGAAGACGATCTTTCTTTGATAAAAGAGGTACCTGCCCAGCCTTAAAAACTATAGTCCTGTTTTTCTTTTCAGTTCCTCGGGATAACGGGCGCCGATCACTTCGATTTTATCAGTTGCACTGTTGATTTCAAGAAGATCTTCAGGTGAAAGTTCAACTTCGACCGCCCTAAGATTTTCTTCCAACCGGTGTGGTTTTCGCGTGCCGGGTATTGGAACGATCCAAGGCTTTTGGGCTAATAACCAGGCTAAAGCGATCTGGGCAGGCGTGGCGTTTTTCTTTTTAGAAAACGCAGTGAGCAAATCGATCAGTGCGATATTGGCTTTGAGGGCCTCCGGAGTAAAATGGGGTATCTTGCTTCGCAGATCGTGGTTTTCAAATTGAGTTGATTCGTTAAATCTGCCAGTGAGGAAGCCTTTACCAAGCGGACTGAAAGAGACAAATCCTATTTCGAGTTCTTCTAATGTTGGCAATATCTTCTCTTGAGGCCGCTTATACCATAACGAGAACTTGCTTTGGACGGCGGAGACCGGTTGAACAGCATGCGCGCGGCGGATCGTTTTGGCACTTGCTTCAGATAGCCCAAAGTACTTCACTTTACCTTGTTGTATTAAGTCCCGTACGGCTTCGGCCGTTTCCTCGATCGGTACTTGCGGATCTACACGATGTTAGTAGTAGAGGCCAATAGCATCAATGCGCAGTCTTTATAAAGAGCCTTCAATGACTTTTTTGATGTGCTTTGGCTGGCTGTTCTCACCAACTGATTTCCCGTCCTTGACGACATGCCCAAACTTCGTTGCGATCACTACACGATCCCGATACGGAGCCAAGGCTTCACCCACAGGTTCTTCATTTGAATAAGGGCCATATGCTTCAGCGGTATCAAAGAAGGTGACGCCAAGTTCTATGGCTTGATGAATCAGCTTAATCAAATCCTTTTTCTCCGGAGACGGTCCATAGCTTTAGCTTATTCCCATACAACCGAAGCCGAGTGCAGATACTTCCAAACCGTTTCTGCCTAAAAATCGTTTTATCATCTGTATGTCCTTCCCCATTCGCCCATTGTCCGCGGACAATGCATTTGACCATAGGTTATTAAATATCAATACCATCATATCACTTGAAGTTGCTCCCATGTCAAGCAGTAATAACCCTGGACGCTAAATAGTCTTCGCATACAAAACCAAGGTATTCCGAGCACAAAGTGTGCATAAGTAAAACTCACAGCAGGATAAAAACCCCAAACTTATCCGCGAGGTAGCAAGCGTTTGTTTACGGGTTCCTTTGCTCCGCCGGTGGCAATGTCCACAAAGGATCGCACCTGAAAGATTGTTGGAGCGCGGTTTTTGGCCCGCAGGTTCCATGGATCATACTATACAACAAATATACTTACACACTTCATATTTTTGATGTTTAATGCATTGAGCTGAACAAACCCCAAGGATCTATGGTGCAGCCGGATGCAAAATCTCAAGCAACAATCATTTTGGGCAGGGGCTGTTCTTCTCCTATACAGGTGTTGAAATACTATGCAATGTAGCCCGCCGGTTAATTCGATTTTATTTTTGATTCAAAACGGGCCATAATGTAGCTGTTGCGGTTTACCATAACCGTAATAGTTGAGCTTAATGTTGTGTATAATTATGTTTGGATGGTCGTTTTGTGCATAAGCCGCACAATTCGCCAAAATATACTGTTGACAAATCATTTTAATGTGGTATTCTTAAAGAGTATTTCGGAAGCACGATTGAACTCGCATATTTATGTAAGTCATTTGTACGTTTGATGATTTACATAAATATGCGTTTTTCTTTCGATTCGGAAGCAGAAATAAGCAGGAGGTACCAAACGATGAATACTGGTACGGTAAAATGGTTCAATGCAGACAAGGGATTTGGATTTATTTCCAATGACGATGGGAGTGCCGACGTGTTCGTGCATTTCTCGGCTATCGTTTCAGACGGTTTTAAATCCCTCACAGAGGGTCAAAAGGTAACGTTTGATGTCGAGCCGGATCCAAAGGACAGCCGTAGGCTGCGCGCCGTCAACGTTCAATCGGCATAGTTGATGCGAAAACGCCTTCTTAATGAAGGCGTTTTTTCTTTTTATCAAAAAGCGCGCATCGTCGTGCCCGGGCTAAAAACCGTTGGTCAAATTCACCCTGCTTTATAGAGTCGGATTGTTGTAAAAAACATTCAATTTATTCACCCCCGCATCAATATGAAAACACGTTTGTTCCATTTGAGGGGAATTTTCGCCGTAATACGAAGGATTTATGTTAAAATTATAGACGTGAAACGGCATGGGAAGACGTATAGGATATTGGAGGAAAAAAAACAATGACAACCCGCCTGTCCTTTGCACAGTTCAATGACGGATATCCGCCGGTGATGGACGGCGTGGTTACCTGTGTGCGAAATTATGCCTATTGGTTGAACGAAAAGCACGGGAGTTGCACTCTGTTCGTGCCGGACAGACACAACGCCGTGTACGAGGAACCGTATCGCGTTGTAGGCTACCGTTCGTTTCCACTGGTCCACCGCCGACCATACCGCGTGGGCATGCCTGCACTGGATATGCAGTACCGCAACATACTCAAACAATCCCATTTCGATTTGGTGCATACGCATTCTCCGTTCTCCGCGGGGGTGGAGGCTCTCCGTTTAGGCAAAGAGCGCAACATCCCCGTCATCGCGACCTTCCATTCAAAATACTACGATGATTTCTACGCCTATACCAAGAACAAGGCGTTGTCCAGACAGTGCTTGCGCATCTTGATGCGCCGCTTTGAACAAATGGACAGCGTTTGGGCGGTCAGTGAAGGCACAGTGCAAACGCTGCGCTCCTACGGTTACCGGGGACCTGTCACTGTCATGCCCAACGGAACCGATCTTGTTATGCCAAAGGATACACAAGCGCTGATGGCACGTGCGGACGAGGTCGTATCCGCACCGCACGAAGTGCCGGTGTTTCTGTTTGTCGGCCAAATGATCTGGCAAAAAAATCTAAGGCTGATCTTCGATACATGCGTGCAACTATCTGCACGCGGCGAACGCTTTTTGATGCTGATGGTGGGAGATGGTCCCATTCGACAAGAGTTGATGGATATGGTAAGCGAGGCCGGGCTCTCGGATTGCTTTGCATTCCCTGGTGTTTTAAGGGACCGCGAACTGCTCTCCGCCGTGTATCTGCGCGCGCGCGTATTGGTCTTTCCTTCCCTATACGACAATGCGCCACTGGTGGTACGCGAAGCCGCAGCGATGGCGTGCCCGTCTATCATGATCGAACACAGCAACGCATCACAGGGCGTTCGGCATATGGAAAACGGACTTTTGTGTACGGATGACGTACAAAGCCTTTTCGATACGATGCAGTACGCCGCTCACGCAAAAGACGATCTGACACGCATCGGTCAAAAAGCACGCCTCACATTATCGCGCAGCTGGGAAAGCATCGTGGACGAGGCGTACCTATCTTACCGGGATATCCTGCACAAATACAAAAACCGTCCTGCGGGCCGACAATGTTACAATAGCCGCGTATAAGCACCATTGTGCCTTATTATGCATTGACATTTTCATGCACGCTATCCTAAAATGGATATGGTTAGCATTCCTAATCATTTGGTTTCCCTTTATTGATGAAAGGAGCGTGATCCCATGAAAAGAACGTTGTTCATCACTTTGGTCGTGATATTGCTGATCGTTTCCGCCGCATGCACTTCATCCAACGACACATCACACACCACGTCATCCAATGAACCGCCGCCCGAAGGCGCCCAGTATACCAACATCCTGTTGATGGGTTCGATGGACAAAAACTTCTCCAATGAAAACAGCTCGACTTACGCGCTAACGCACATACTGATTACCCTTGATCCAAACAAAAGGGTGATCAAATTTACGACGTTCCCGTACAATCTGGCCGTGGATGTGGAAACCGAGGACGGGACACAGACCATGCAACTACAGTTTGTTTGCAGCCAGTTCGGTGAAAAGGGCACCCTGGAAGCGTTGGAGAAGAACTTTGGCATCGACATCGATTACTGGGTGCTGATGAACATGCAAGGCGTGGTGGACATTGTGGATGCGCTTGAGGGCATAAAAATAGATATACAGAGCCTGTCGTTAAACGAAGCGTCCAAACACGTCGTTGATATACTGGGTCTTGTGTGGGAAGAGGTCAAGCAAACCGGCCAGCAGACGTTAACCGGCGTGCAGACCGCGGGTTATTTCGTGGATACCGTGCCCGAAAGCGAAAACTGGATGGAAGAGGAAGAACAAAAGTTTCGCGACAGGCACGTGAACATCATCAACGGCGTGCTGGCCAGCATCCGCTTGCTCGGTCTTGAAAGCGATGATCTTTTGACCATTGCAACCAACGTTGAAGCCAACTATATCACCAGCCTGCCCGTTGACCAATGGCAACAGATCGCGGACACGGCGCTGTACTGCCTACAAAACGATGCCCTGTTCCATCATGTGCCGGAAGTCATCACCGCGGTGGAGCTCGACAACGGTTGGAAGGCGATCGGTTACGACCCCGATACCGATGTCACAGCGGTACAAGCATTCCTTTTGAAATAAGGAAAAACCGCCCCATACAAAGCGGTTGTCCAAATGCAAAAATCAATTTTGCCCCTCCAAGGCTTCCATAGCCTGAACGGGGCATTGTTTTATACCTAAATACGGCCGGAAAACCAAACCCGCTTACGCCTTTGCATCCATTAGAAAATACTCACGATTAAACGGATTGTCAGCCATACAAACCCGATGACAAACAACAGGAACATCGAGGTGCCAAACCACATGGTCCATTTCAGTTTGGGCACTTCTTTAAGCAGCCGCTGCTCCGCCTTGCTCCTGACCTTACGGTTCTCGCTTGAGCGCCTGCGTCCGACCTTCCCCTGCTCCTGCATTTGATATGCCTTCACTTTGATATAATGATCGATGATCCGCAAGTTGATCATATATCCAACGATACCTATAATCGCCATGACGAACGATATATGCATAAATACCTTACCCTCCTTACGAGACACCATATAAAATGGCTAATACCATCATAAAGCAAAACCCCCCGGCTTTCAAGGGGGGCTTCTTTCAAGGTTTGATCGAAATAATCCACATTATTGGCATTGTTCGATGGGATCCTTGTATTTCCCGTTGACCCGATATGCAAAATGCACGTGCGACGGATCGGCGATCACATTCTGTGCGCTCTGCCCAACCGCTCCGATCACCTCACCCTGCCGGATCGACTGTCCAACTTTGATGCCTTCCGGTGCGGCCAGGTTTCCGTATACCGTTTCGATGCCTTTGTCATGGCTCAGCACGATTGTATAGCCGGTATCCGGGTCGTTTTTTACGCTTTTCACTTTACCGTCCAGCGCAGCCTTAACGCCCGCGCCCAATTCCCCCTTGATATCCACGCCGTTGTGGATCATCCATGCATTGAGCGTTTCAAAATATACAGGATCGCTGGGCGAAAATGTGCGAAGTATATCCCCGCTTATCGGCAGCATTGGTTCTTGCACCACCGCGGCAACAGCCTTTTCTGTTGGCGTCGGGTTGATCGTAGGCGTCGGTGCGGGTGCGGCCAGCGTCGGCTTGGGCGTTTGAACGTCTGGCGACGGCGTTAGTACCTGTCCCGCCTGCTGTTCCTGCGCCGGAGAGGGCGATGGTGTCTGTGCCTTCTCATCATTACCGCCCAACGTGAAATAGGCGGCGATTCCGATGATGGCCAGACATACGAACATCACGAGATATATGCCCTGCTTATCCAAAAAAGCCGCGATGGGAGAGCGTCCCATCATCCTTCTGTCGCGGCGCTTGATACGTTTGTCCATATTACACCTCCTCAACGCTATTGTTACCGCGCCAAGGGTGCTTCATACGAAAAGTTAAGATAATTTGGTGATTATTGAATAAATTGTATTTATTCGATCCGCTCGGCAACCATCGAGCACGCACATTTGCCCGTAAATCAAGCTCTTATAGCGTTCAGGCGCATGTTACTCGCCGCCTCAATGAGAAAGTTATCACTCATTGACAATGCAGATGTATGGCATTTTGATGGTTGTTAACAAAGCCCTTTTACCCAAACAACAAGCGCCGCATGGATTCCGCCATACGACCGTCCATTTGCCGTTTGGCGGAACCTCATTCAATGGTTACAATATCAACGCCCGTATAGTAGTGCAACAGAATTTCGCAATAGGCGTATTGTTCCCTTGCCATGGCGTTTGCGCCTACCTGGCTCATGCCCACACCGTGACCGTATCCATGGGTGATGATGGATACGCAGTTACCGCTGATCTCAATGGCAAAGTATGTCGTACTCAGAGCAAACGCCTTGCTGATCTGCCTACCGGTGAAATCTACACCGCCTATATTGATGGTATCCACCCTGCCTGACCCAAAACGCACCGCCTCTTCGATGCTATCTTTGAGTGTTTTTACCGAACAATCCATCTTATCGTTGACCGCCTTGAGCTTTTTAACAAACGTGGATGCATCCACGGTGACGGTGCGCTGGTACCGTGGCGCATCCTCCTCCCCCGGACTGTCTACGCCGCGCAGATAGGGCAATGCCTCTTTGTATACGTTTTCCACGTCCTCCGTCCGACCGCCAGAGGTGGAGTGGTACAGCGCTTCGATGGGCTCTCCATCATAGACCATGACCTCACCCGCCGTCGCGTATACGGCCTGTTCCAGTTTCTGCTCGTATTGTCCAAAGTTATCGCCCCACTTTGCTTTACGCGCCTCCACGTCGCAATAGGCCTGGCAATGTCCGCTGTCCGTGCACACGTCTGCGCCCTCTCGTCCGCAGGGACAAAAGAGCATGTTATGATACGTATATGTACGCGCAGCCACCGCCTGCGCTTTAAGCGCCTCCACGCCGTAACTGATCGGCATCTCACCCGCCACCACGCCCACAATGTATTCCTCCATCTCCATCTCCATCAAGCGCTCCTCGCGGTGGTTGTACACCATGACTGTGATGTGGGTGGTGCGCGGGGCCTTAGGCCGAAAGAACAAAAAGGAAAGAAGACCCGTCAAAAGGCACAGGGCCAACAGTATTCCCACAACGCGGTAGAGATGACCGGGGGTGATAACAATCAACCGACTGCGCCGTCCGGCTCGAAAATAACGTCTTATGCTGGCGGTTTTTCGCCTCTTTTTGATACGCATAGCATCACCTGTCGGTGGATGTATATGCACGGCTGGATTTTTCCAACACAAAATTTGGCCGATTAGCTGCTTTTATCCATATCAATCCACCGCCGCGCGGCCATTTTCGCCAAGCTTTGCATGGCGAAACGCCTAACGCAATGATTCAAAACCGTGTAGACAAAGCACTTGTTTACACCATCGTCAAAATACACGCCCGTCTGAGCGGTTGACAATCCGCCTGTCGTCAGCGTAGAATAGGGGCGTTCGATTACCGTCACGCAGCCACATAGTCATGTTCAAACAAGCGCGGTGGGGCCGTGTGACAGAGCCGTTCAAACAGGCACCTATAGCTCAGCAGGATAGAGCGTCCGCCTCCTAAGCGGAAGGCCTTGGGTTCGAATCCCGATAGGTGCGCCAGCGGGCAGCGCCTGCAGCCAGAATCGCGAATCATTTTACATGGTTCGCGATTTTTCTTTGGCCGCGGATCTTTACATCTTTTTTATCAACGAAATAAACGCCGAAAACCAAAGGGGTTTTCGGCGTTTTCTTTTTCTTGCAGGCGAAACTTCAATCATAAACGCGCAATCATCGTCGTATATAACTACACCATCGCCCTTATGGGATTTGAACTGCGTTTTGCGTTTTCTCGATAAGCCCACCAGCCTCTGGTCTTGTTCGCAAAAACGCCACACACCCTTGTTCCGTTATGGCTGCGCGTAAACGGTTCCTCTTTTCAGTTCATACAGCGTGTAGCCCGACAAATCTGCATTATCTTGTTGGCATTTATAATATTTCCCTGTACGCTTAAAATAAGACTTATACGTGCCGTATCGCATATAGATCTAAAATTTTCGTCAGGTGCCTATCGTACAGTTCTTTATCTTTTTCCCAGATTGCCAAAAGAATGCTACGGCCTTATGCCAGCCATCTTCTCTATTTTCTCATAGCACATGCGACCAGCAAACCATTTTATTGTCATATTCCGCAACATAAAACAACAGAGCCTTAAGTGCATGACCCGTAAAGACAACCGCGCGCGGCATATATTGGAAATTGCCGATAGTAAACAATCAAAACAGCTCTCTCCAAGTGAATGATACAAACACATCTGACGCGACCGAAGCGGAAGCAGTCACCGTAATCCAATCGCCTGGAGCCAGCATCAGGTTCAAGCTGTCAAGCAAAATCTGGAGCGCTTGCGATTGGCATTGAAACGTCATGAGCGTCTGTCCACCAGTGGTATACGTTCCGGCCGTGTCATATTCGATCACACTGGTATTGGCCGAGATACTCGTATAGCTGGTATCCGTCAGCATCCCGTTTTTGATCAACTTAAACGTGGTGAATTTGGTACCATCGCCGCTGCAGGATAAAAAGTCAAATCGTATGCGCACACGGTTTGTATGGGTTTGAAAAATCGATTTGTTTCGGATGGTCAATACAGCCTCTTGCGTGGTTACCGCAACCTTTGACCCGACAATTGAATTGCGGGTGTTTAATGCTGAAGATGGTATCCCTTCAATAAAGGCCATGGCGCTTGGTGTTTGCAGTACGATGTTGGTTGTATTGGTCGTATTGGTTACTTTGGCAAAGACCGGAAGTGTAGGGTTATAAATGCTGGGATTTGTGTTGGCATTTGCATATTCGATACGGTTTACAACAACGGCTTTTCCTGTGGTCGGGTTTTCAATCAAAAAATCAATGGCGCCAAAACCCAACCATTGGTATCGGATCGCGTAGACATTTCCCTTCGTCTTGTCCAGCGTGACCCCCGACAGACCGGTTCCATCAAACTTGTCTTTATTCCATGCAGTTTGCGGCGTCCAGCTGTCCGATCCGTTCTGCCTTCTTAATATACCGAAGCTGGTACCATTGTAACCAAAAAAGAATCCGTCCGTATCGTCACCAATTCCAATAATCTGCGTGCTGTTGGCAACGCCTGTGGTAAATATTGCCGTAAATCTTACCAGCGCTCCAACCCCCGGTGTATACCTCAATGCATCCAGCGTTTCAAGGGCGGCGCTTGAGTTCGCGCTTGCTCCCGTTTGTAGCAATGCTTTGCTGTCACTCTGTGTTACGGTGCCAGCGCTAACAACCGTTGTCTTAACCAAATCGGTGTTGACATTATAATTGAAAGTCCAGCCTGTCACGGGGGTCAGCGTCGCTACCCTCAGTTCACCAAAAGCGGTATACGGAAGACTTTGTGTCTCATCGCTTGCATTTAAATTTTTTACATAGAGATTTCCCTCGCTGTCGGATGACAGCGAAACCGGGGTGCCATTATTGTTACTATAGACCAATGCCTTCAGGCTTTCTGGATTATTGTTAAAGACTGAATCATTCATGCTCATCTTCCTTGTACCTATATTGATTTCATTAATATAGTATGATCAATACCTTCATGTGTGATTGTATACAGCATTGGGATTGAAATTGTAATCCCATCGCTTCACCTTCACATATGCCTTCGCTACAAACGTTTTGATCCTGGCCCATCTCAGTGCCACATCTGCATATTGACAGGCCTATAATTCCTTTGCCATCCCCCTAATAACCCGGCTACAGCGCGAATTTTTTAACCAATCGGATCTTCGCGGCGCCATCAACGCATTCCGTATTTGATGTTCTCTGTACGTGGACGGTAGCCCTCTCCATGTCAGAGCATACATATTATAGTCTATTTATGCCTTGATTCTAAAAGCCTCCCAACCGCATAATTTCACCTACAAAAGCCCGCCGGCAAGTTCGCTGTTCTTGGAAACAGAACCTCCCTGATTACGGTTGGCATGCTTTCCATGCCAGGCCGATGATCTCGTCAATGATCAGTGCCTCGATGGAGCCGGATGCGATTGCTTTGTCCACGCTCCAAAGCACCATCACCGCCATAGCATAATAAACAATGCATTCCGGCCCGCTCTTCCCAAGATATTTTGCAAAAAGACAAAGAACACATGATATCAAGCCATGTTGACACGGTAAATGCCGTATGATACGTTTTGAGTAACGGCTCTGTCGAGCCGGAAAGGAGCGATCGTATGCAGGCTTTTATCATTTCCGATAAAGAGTATCAGACTCCGGCATATATGAAGCTGCACCAACTGGTCATATCGTTCCTGCAAGCGCGCGCGTTTTCCATCGAGCAGGTGCAACTGGGGCGGGACGATTTGGCCTTTTGTATGGGCTGTTTTGGATGCTGGGTTAAAAAACCCGGAGAATGCGTAATCGATGACGCCATGTCTGCAATCAACCGGACCTATGTGAACAGCGACGTTGCTATATATCTGTGCCCGGTGGTGTTCGGTCAATTCTCCGCCAACATCAAGAACGCAATCGACCGATGGCTGCCCAACATGCTCCCGTTCTTTGAGACAAGGCCAGACGGCTCATCCATACACCCCTCACGGTACGACGATTATCCCAAAAAGATCTTTATCGGCTATGGAGACGCACTTTCTCAAAGCGACGCGCAGCTGTTTGTGGACATCATACAAAAACACCGCACCAACGTGGAAGCGTTTGTCTTCGAGCGACCCGATGTAGATGGAATCCAGCGGCTGAGCGCAATCCAACTTTGCCGAGGAGGTGGGCAACTATGAGTACCGAAAACAAACATGCTGTGTTGATCGACGCAAGCCCCAGAACAACCGATGCATCAACATCCAGATGGCTCGCTACCCGGGTGGAATCCCATATGAATGCGCAGCGCACCCGGATCAGCCGGATCCACGTCAGGGAGAGTTTTACAAAGGCCCAAACGGATCAGGACTTTCAAACCATGCTGCAGGCGGATGCCCTGATCTTCGTCTTCCCGCTGTACATATTCTGCCTGCCGGGGCAGCTGATGCGCTTCTTGCAGGATTATGACCGATACCGTGCCGGCCGTTCGGGTAGCGCGTCCAATCCGTTGATATATGCCGTTGTCAACTGCGGATTCCCCGAGCCGGACATCAACGCGGAAGCCGTGCGCGTGATCCAGAGTTTTGCCGAAAAAATCCGAGCAACCTTCCGTTTCGGCGTGATGATCGGGAGCGGTCCCATGCTGTACGGGGCAATCAATGCACCGTTTATGAAAAAGACCCGGGATGAACTTGCGCACGCTTTTCAAGCGGTAAATATCGACATAGTAAGCAACGGGCAGGAGATCGTGGAAGACTACCACATTTACGCACGCTTCCCCCGAAAACTCTATTTCTTCATGGGGGATAAGGGCTGGGTTTCGCGTGCGCGTAAAAATGGATTGTCCAAACGGGATTTGTATAGAAAACCGTACCGCGAATGACAAAATAGGCTAGCATAACACCGGTAGGTCAAACGCCGCAAACCAGCCGGTTTGCGGCGTTTTTATGTCATGCTGAACGGGGATGCGGATATTATACCAGCACGCTTCGAACGCTCTTTGCTGCCTCTACCATGTTCCTAAGGCTCGGGACGGTCTCCGCCTCCCCCCGCGTTTTCAGCCCACAGTCCGGATTCACCCACAGCTTTTGCGAACCAATTTTTTCAATGGTAGCACAGATCGCGTCTTGGATCTCCTGCTTAGCGGGTACGCGCGGCGAGTGTATGTCGTACACGCCGGGGCCGACCGCCGTCTTGAAGTCCGCACTGACCAACGCATCCACGATGGAGAAATGCGAACGCGCCGCCTCAAAGGAGATGACATCCGCGTCCATATCGTCGATCTCTTCTATGATATCACCGAACTCACTGTAACACATGTGCGTGTGGATCTGTGTCGACGGCTTCACGGAGCAGTGTACCAGCCGGAAGGCGGGGATTGCCCAATCCAGATAATCACTGTGCCAGTCCGCGTGCCGTATGGGCAGCTTCTCCTTCAGGGCGGCTTCGTCTATCTGTATGATCCGTATTCCGTTTTCCTCCAGATCAGACACCTCCTCTTTGAGCGCCAGCGCAATCTGAAAGGCCATCTCCCGCTTTGAAACATCCTCGCGCGGGAACGACCAGTTGAGTATGGTTACCGGCCCGGTCAGCATCCCTTTGACGGGTTTGTTTGTCAGACTTTGCGCGTACGCTATGTATTCCACCGTAATCGGTTTTCTTCGCTTGATATCGCCCCAGATGATGGGCGGTTTTACGCACCTGGTTCCGTAGGACTGCACCCATGCATGTCGCGTAAACAGAAAACCTTCAAGGTTCTCACCGAAATACTCCACCATATCGTTGCGTTCATACTCCCCGTGTACCAGCACATCCAAACCAATGTCCTCCTGCAACGCGATGCAGTCGGCCATCTTTTCCCTGATGCACGCCTTGTACTCATCCAACGCAATTTCGCTTTTTTTCAGATTCCTTCGAAGCGCTTTCACATCCGCCGTCTGTGGAAACGAACCGATGGTGGTCGTGGGCAGAACGGGAAGCCCCAACGCCTCCTTCTGGATCGCCCGCCGCTTTGCAAACACGGGTTTTCTTATAAAATCGTCCCCGGTCAATGCATCCACCGCGCACCGCACCGCTTGGTCCACAGCGCTTGTTCCGGACCGGATCAGGGCTGTGTTTTCCCTGTAGACAGGGATTTGGGTATAGTTGGGATCGTCAAACAGCACCCGAAGATCGCACAACTCCTGTAGTTTCTCCTGTGCAAAGGCAAAGTGCCGCGTATGCCGCTCGTCCATGGCCGTTTCGTTATTTACGGTATAAGGCACATGCAAAAGGGAGCATGACGTGCCGATCACGATCCGCTCCTTTGAAACGGCGCCCTCCAGTTTATGCAGTAGCGCCAGTGTGTTCGCATAGCTGTTTCGCCAGATGTTCTTCCCGTTGACAACGCCCGCAAACAACACAGTATTCTTTGGAAAACCGTTTGCTTGGATAAGCTCCCTTGTCTTTTTGCCCTCCACAAAATCCAGCCCGATACCATCAAACCCCAGCGCGGCAACGTTGATATAAACGTCGCGAATATCGCCAAAATATGTCTGAAGCAGAATTTTAAGATTTTTCTTATGCAAAAGAAGTTTTGTATACAGGGCCACGAACAGATCAATATCCTCTTGGGACAGATCCGCAACAAGTGACGGCTCATCCAATTGCAACCATTCGCCTTCTACCGCGTTGAACTGGTCAAACAGTTCCCGATACACATCCAATACATCCTGGGCAAAATCCGCCTTACAGGCAGCCCCTTTATAATCGGCAAGCATTAGAAAGGTGAACGGACCAACCAGTACGGGCTTGGTTTTTATGCCAAGTGCCAGCGACTCGGCATATTCTTTGAAGAGCTTGCGTCCGTTCAGCCGGATCTGCATCCCGTTCTCCAGCTCCGGGACCATATAATGATAGTTGGTGTTGAACCACTTGCGCATGGCAAGGGTTTTCACATCGCCTCTGTCTCCCTGATAACCGTGCGCCATGGCAAAGTACGTATCCAGCTCATTCAATCCCAAATTCCGATAGACCTTAGGGATCGCGTTGAGCATACACATGGTGTCCAACATGCCGTCATAAAAGGAAAAATCGTTCGACGGGATCATATCAATCCCCTGTTTTCTTTGAAATAGCCACTGCTTTTTTCTCAGGCCGGCGGCGTTTGCCTGCAAAGTTTCGGCGGAGATTTTTCCCTTGAAATAACCCTCTGTCCAGAATTTCAATTCCCTTTGGCCGCCCATACGAGGGTAGCCCGCGATTGTGGTCTTTGACATAATATTTCCTCCTTCAAATGTTTGGAGAAAATAGGTTTTTAAGCCTATCTTCATTTCCCAAAGATATTAGCTCCGCTGCTTGGTGCAGCCGATGTATTCAGGCAGGTCTCCTGACTTCTCTTCATCCTACTTTTTCTTGCCTTCCCGATAAAAATCAGTGGCGGGCATTCGCATGCCCATAGAAATTTCGTCCGAGTTACAGTAGTGGGTGCTGTTTCGGTCTTTCACCGAATTCCCTATTCTCTTTCTTGCGGCATAGCCGCAAAAGCACCTGAATACCAGTGATGTGTTGCTAAAGCCGATTGTTGAAAGCATCACCTCCAAATATAAAACCCGCCCTCTTGTATTAAGAAGACGGGATGATTTCCGTGTTACCACTTCCGTTTGTCCGTGCCTCACGGCACAAACCTCAGCGAGTACGCCAATCTGCTATAGATTGGTTATACTTCGCTTCGATAACGGGAATCCCGTCGCAGCCTACATCGTCCATGCGATCTCGGTGCGCCACTCGGGAGCCATGTTCACCATACATTCCGTTTGCCTCCTTTCAGCGCGGTCAGGCCGCGGAAGCATCTCTGTATACGTTTTGTATGCTTACTCTCTCCGTCATTGTGTTTATAGTATATTGCTTACGAGTATTCTAATGAATGAGCAGCACATTGTCAACTGCAAAGCGAATGCTTGCCTGTATCCGAAACCCCGCTTCCACCATCCGCCCGTTCGGCGGTTTCCGTACGGGTGGGGCGGTTTTTTTCATCCACGAACACGATGCTCGGGTGGTGCGCCGCCATCTCATCCTCATCCAATTGGCAGTAGGCCATGATAATCACAGCATCCCCCACCTGTACCAACCTAGCCGCAGCGCCATTGAGGCAGATCATGCCGCTGCCCGCAGGCCCTTCGATGACATAGGTCTGGAGCCTGTTTCCATTATCGACATCAGCGACGTGCACCAGCTCATGTTCAAATAGTCCCACCGCATCCATGAGATCTTTGTCGATGGTGATGCTCCCCACATAGTCGACATCGGCGCCCGTTACAATGGCCCTGTGTATCTTTGATTTGAGTACAGTTATAATCATCGTTCATTCTCCTTACATTGCAATTATCCATCCATCTTCACCACCGCGGGCCACGAACAATACAGCCAGGGGCAAATTTTTATGTTATCATTATATACAATATCGCACATTTATCCATAGGGAGTGATATAAATGAAATACTATATTGTCGACGTGTTCACGGATACGCTCTTTGGCGGCAATACCGCTGGCGTATGTCTGCTTAACGAATGGTTGGACGACGCTATCCTCCAGCGAATCGCGTTTGAAAACAATCTTTCGGAAACCGCTTTTTTGGTGAAGCGGGACGGCTATTACGACTTGCGCTGGTTCTCCGTTCAGGTTGAAATCGACCTGTGCGGCCACGCCACATTGGGCAGCGCCTTTGTTCTGATGGAAGTTGTAGATCCATACATGCAGCGGGTTGAATTCCATACCAGGAGCGGTGTGCTCAAGGTAGTGAAGGATAACGGCACGTTCATCATGGATTTTCCACAAAGAAAACCCATGCCCTGCGCAAAGCCGGACGTATTGGAAGCAGCGCTTGGTGCAAAGGTTCTTGAAACGCACGTCGCAAGGGATATGGTGGCGCTGTTGGCTGACGAAAATACCGTGCGCGAACTGAAACCCGATTTTGCGCTTCTGCGCCGTATCGACGTCTTTGCGGTGATTGCCACGGCAAAGGGAAGCTCATACGATTTCGTATCCCGTTTTTTTGCGCCCAACGCAGGGATGGACGAGGATCCCGTCACCGGCTCTTCGCATTGCACGCTCATACCGTTTTGGAGCGAACGGCTTCATAAAACGGAGATGACAGCCAAGCAGCTGTCCAGCCGGGGTGGTACGATTCTGTGCCGCGACGCGGGCGACCGGGTGGAAATCGGCGGCACGGCCGTTTTATATCTTAGTGGTGAGATACATCTGTAATTTGCAGCATCCGAAATCCATTGACCAAAACGGAGACGGAAACTTAGTAAGAACGATTTACAGATTTGCATTTGGAACGATAGACTTTACATGGGTGATCGATATGATATTTTATTTTTCCGGCACTGGAAACTCGCTGTATGCGGCCAAAACCATCGCAACGCACATTGATGAGCGCTTGATTTCCATCGCACACGCCCGTCAACGGCGCCAATGAAACGTTTTCCTACGATGTTAAGGGCGACGAGAGAATCGGCTTTGTTTGCCCGGTGTATGCATGGGGCCCGCCGAAGGTGGTTTTGGATTTCATCGACAACCTTGCGCTTACCAATTACCATGGCAACTATGCGTTTGCCGTGATCACCTGCGGCAGCAACATCGGTAACGCGATGAAACTGCTGTCCAAGCATCTCGAGAAAAAGGGCGTCTCCCTTCACAGCGGGTTCTCCCTTGTGATGCCGAACAACTACATCATCATGGGAGATGTCGATTCAAAGGAACGGGAAAGGGAAAAGCTCATTGCCGCGGTTGAACGCCTTGAAATCATCAATCAAACGGTTGCGCATAGGACAAAGGATGTTTTTGATGTCGTAAAGGGCGCCGTTCCTTGGCTGTTGACCAGCTTTGTCAACCCCCTGTTCAACAAAAACGCGATTGACGCCTCAAGGTTCCATGTGACCGACAATTGCACCGGTTGCGGCATCTGTGCGAAGGTGTGCAACACCACCAACATCGTTGTGGATGGAAAACCCACATGGGGTAACCGCTGCACCCAATGCCTGGCATGCATCAACCATTGTCCCGAGCGGGCGATCCAGTACGCTAAGGGCACCGAAAAAAAAGGACGGTATACCAATCCAAACGTGAGCGTTGAGAAGATTCTACAAGGGCAGTAATCCTACGCATTCTCAAAGGCCCATCGGATTTAGACCGGCTCGGCCATAACGCAAAAGCGCCCACCGCAAAATACGGCAGGCGCTTTCATTATACTTTTAAAAACTCTCCTCCTTCAGCGCATCCACAATATTTTCCTTTTTGACCTTGCCTGTAGCATACAGCATGGTAGAGAATACGATGGCAAGGATCATCAGCACCGCGAACGCGTAGCTCTTCCATGGGATCATGAAAACGGACAACAGTACCAACCACTGCATGTAATGGAGAATCACTCCGATGGCAAAGCTGATCGGCAATCCGTACATAAGCGCTTTCAGGCCGTAAAATACACTTTCAAAACGGATCATGCGGTTGAAACTCTTTGGCGTCATGCCTACCGACCGCAGCATCGCGAATTCCTTGCGCCGCAGTGCGATGTTGGTGGACACCGTATTGAAGATATTGGCGACGCAGATCAGGCTGATGAGTATGATGAACCCATAGATGAACACGCCAAGGATTATCCCTGTGTTGCGCTCTGCGCGCGCCGCACTCTGCAGGTTTAAGATATAGATGTCGGCGGGCGAAGTCTTCGCTATCGACGTCAGCTGTTTTTCCAGTGCCTGGTCGTCGCCGGTGGTGAAGTATGTGGCGTAATGGATTCCACTTTGCAACTCCTCGTCATAATTGCTCGTCATCGCGTCGAATGTATCCTGTGTCACCACCAGCGTCGCGCGGTAGAAATCCTGCATTAAAACGCCCATGGGCCGCTCCTGTGTCACAGCGCCGACGGTGAGTTCCATGAGCTTTTCGCCTTCCGATGGGCCGGTTAAAAGCGTGATCTCTTTCCCGTCTGGGTCGGCAAATATCTCCCCCGACATCTTGACGTACCCGTCGCCCGCATTGTAATAGTTCTGCGCGTGGTTGATCAGCACCGCCCGCGGGCTGTTCGGATCGGCATAATCTTCCGGCCGTATGCCTGTTTCGTTTGCAAACGCATTGAAGCTGGCCGCGTCAAGCGCAACGACGGTAAATGTGCTCTCGCAGGTTCCGTCTTCGTTCTGCATGTGGAGTTTTTTTGCCTGATCGGTGAGGTCTTCCGCCGAAACCAGGGCAAATCCCGTTATCTCGGTAGCATCGGTTCTGCCCGTCACATGCGTCAACTGTGCAAAACGGCGGCTCAGGTCCTCGCGTGCGCTCTGATCGGCATTCGCATATGTGACGCCGATGTCATAGTTATACCCGCTGTAGGTGGCGCCCGATATGTCCTGCATCATATTCACATAGGTGGATACCGTTAAAAACAACACGACGCTGATGGCCAGTGATACGATGGTCGCCCGGTATTTCTTACGGTTCCTTTTCAGGTTTTTCAGTGCGATTTCCGCCTCGAAGCCAAAGAGCGCGCGTGTCAGTTTCGATGTCTTGACCTTTTTCCGCGTGAGCTTCACATCCTCCGTCTGGCGGATGGCGTCGATGGGCATGATCCTGGACGCCCGCAGCGCAGGCCGGTAGGCAGAAATGAAAATCGTCGCCGCGGACAAAACCATCGCGATAACGATCGCCACCGGCGACACGACCAGCGTCAGCGTTACGCCCGCTGTCATATTCATCATACTTTCCAAAAGTGGCTGTATGGCCATCAGCGTGACGCCGATACCGGCGATGCCGCAGATAATGCCCAATGGAATGCCGATGGCTCCGATCAGCGCCGCCTCGTAATAGATGCTCGCGCGCTTCTGCTTTTTGGTCGCGCCCACACTGGACAGAAGGCCAAGCTGTTTGGCGCGCTCCGATACCGATATGGCAAACGCATTGTAGATCAGCGATACCGATGCGACAATGATGATGAAGGTGATCACAGCGCCGAATCCGTACATAAATGCGATGATATTATCGCCGGCGACCACGCCGTAACAACGCAGCAGGCTGTCGTTGTACTGCACAGTCGGCGTCAGTTCCCCCGGTTTTCCTGCCTGTTCGGCCAGCGCCAGTACGCTGTCGTAGATGCCGCGGTTGACATGGCTCATGGTCAGATAGACGTCGACCGCATCAGTCGGCGACAAAGCCGATTCGTCCAGATAGCCCAGCACGGAACAGCCCGCCGACCAGCTGTATTCAAATCCCGGCCGCTCCATGATACCCACGACCGTGACCGTCGCCGTCCCGGTCTCTTCAAACGTTTCGTTCAGCGTACGCTTATTTCCGTTCTCGTCATAGCTGTATTGCAGACTAAGGTCGCCCCGGATTGCTTCGCCCGTTTCGCTCATCACGCGCTGTCCAACCGTAAGGACCAGCGTGTCGTCGACCTGGTAACCTACGCCAGCGCTGTTTGCAACGGTTTCGCTGATTACAACCTCGCCGCTCTTTTGCGGCAGCCGTCCGGATATCAGGCGTATGGACATCCTTTCATACCCATCTGGACTGTATTCGCGCAAAAAAAGATAGGGTCTCTGTTCGTTCTGCGAATCGGGCAACAGCGCAAACCCAAGATCTTGGGAACGCACCGTTGCGGCAACATCACCGCTGTTCTCTATCACCGGGAGGTTTTCCACCGGCACGCCTTCGATCACCGCATGCCAGTTCCCGCCATTGGCAATTTCGTCACGCTGCATCATGCTTAAAAACGACGCTACGAACGTGGATACGGCTGTGATCATCGCCGCCGATATGATGACGCCGATGATGGTGACAATGGTGCGTTTCTTGTTCTGCCGCAGGCTCTTCTGTGTGAAAGTGCGCATCACGTTCATTTGCGCACCGCCTCGTCCATGACGATCTTGCCGTCCTCAATGTGAATGATCCGGTTTGCCTGCATTGCGATGTTCATATCGTGGGTGATCAGGATCACGGTCTGTCTGTACTTGCGGTTGCACTGGCGCAGAAGCGCCATGATCTCCGCGCTGTTCTTGCTATCCAGATTGCCGGTCGGCTCGTCCGCAAGGATCAGCGCCGGGCTGTTGATCAGCGCGCGGCCGATGGATACGCGCTGCTGCTGCCCGCCGGAAAGCTGGTTTGGCAGGTGTTTTTTGCGGTCATGCAGGCCGAGCATGGCGAATATATCGTTCAATTGCTTCTGGTCAACCTCGCGCGCGTCCAGAAGCAGCGGCAGCGTGATGTTCTCCTCTACATCCAAGACGGGGATCAGGTTATAGAACTGGTAGATCAGTCCCACCTGCCTGCGCCGGAAGATGGCCAGCTTGCTCTCATCCAGCGCATAGATGTCCGTATCCTCCACAAATACACGGCCGGACGTCGGCCTGTCCACACCACCGATGATGTGCAGCAGCGTGCTCTTTCCCGATCCCGACGAACCGACAATGGCGACAAAATCACCTTTTTGAACGCTGAAACTCACGTCGTTCAGCGCATGTACGGCCGCTTCGCCGCCGCCGTAGGTCTTTTTGACGTTCTCCACCCGCAATATATCCATAGTATCGCTCCTTACGTTGATAACGCCATGATAGAGCATTCAAATGACTACCCGGTGACAAATCGCGTGACGGTTTTGTCATTTTGGCAGGCGAATCGTAAACAATGCCCCTCCCCCGCTGCGCGTTTGCGCATCCACGGAGCCGCCCTGCCCCTGTACGATGGCGGCTGACATGGCAAGGCCGATACCCACGCTGTCGTTCGCGGCATTTTTACCGCGGTAGAATCGCTCCCAGATATGCGGCAGGTCTTCCCTGTCTATGCCCGGGCCGCTGTCATAAACGCATATCTGATAATACAGGGGATTCTCGTCGCATACGGCGGTGATGCTGCCTCCCAGCGGCGTGTGCTCGACGCAGTTTTTCAACAGGTTGAGCAGCGCTTCCGCCGTCCAGTTCGCATCACAACACAGCGTAATGCCGTTGTCCAGAAGGCTCAGATCCTGTTCCTTCAGTTCCGATGCCACCAATACCGGCGCCGCCGCTTTATCCAAAAGCTCCATGGCCGAAACCGGTTCCCGGTTAAAATCAACCGTTCCCGCGTCCAGGCGGGATAGTTTTAACAAAGCCGCCACCAGCCACTGAAGCCGCTCAAGCTGCGCGTTGATACGGCCGGTGAATTCCCTGCGCTTTTCGTCCGGCAGGTTCTCATCTTCGAGCAGGTCCGTCATTACGAACATGGATGTCAGCGGCGTTTTGATCTGGTGTGAAATATTTGACAGTGCGCTCTGCATCGCCGCTTTATCGCGTTTAAGCGTTTCGTTCTTCGATCGGAGCGTAACGGTAACTTTGTAGATCTCGTTTTTCAGTATGCTCAGTTCGCCCTCCGCGTTGTCACGAACATCAAGGCCAGCTTCGCCGGCGTTGATCCGCTTGAGGTATCCGCTCAGTGTCTGGATCTGCGCGTAGCGCCAGCGCGTAAGAATCAGCGACGCGGCGCCAAAGGCCATACAGCAGAGCATAACCAGCACGCCCGCCATAGCCGACAGGAGAAAACCGGCCGCCGAAAAGACCAGCGATAACAAAAATAGCCACAGTATATGGCGTTTGACTTCACGGTTTCGCAGCATATCAATCACCCGCCTTATAGCCCAAGCCACGTACGGTTTGGATCAATATGGGATTTTGCGGGTCGTCCTCGATCTTTTCACGCAGCCGTTTGATGTAAACGGTCAGAGTGTTGTCATTCACAAAATCACCCGCGACGTCGAATATACCCTCCAACAGCTGCGTCCTCGACAGCACCTGCCCCACATGCACGGCAAACGTCAGAAGAAGCCTGTATTCCAGCGCCGTACACAGTATCTCGGTTCCGTTTTTTGTTACTCTCGCCCGCTTTGTGTCGATGGCCAGCGGGCCGAATTGCAGTTCATCCCTGTTTCCGTTCGGTCTTAAAGCCCGCCGCAACACGGTTCTTATGCGCGATTGAAGTTCGCGGACGCGGAACGGCTTTGTGATATAATCGTCCGCACCCATGTCCAGTCCCATGACAACGTTGACTTCCTCGTCACAGGCCGTCAGGAAAATGACGGGTGCGTCCATACGCTCCCTGATTTTTTTGCACAGATCATACCCGCTTCCGTCCGGTAGCGATATATCAAGTATGGCAAGATCAAATTTTTCTTCGTCGATGGCTTTTTGGGCAGAAGCCGTATCATAGCATGGAATCACGCCGTAGCCTTCCTGTGCGAGCGAATACGCCAACCCCATCACAATGGTTTTATCGTCCTCCACGAGCAGTATCGTGTTCATCAGCATCACCCATCTGCATTATAGCCGCTGCACAGGGGTTTTGCATGACAGAATTGTCATTAAATCCATTATTAAGCAACGATTTGTGTTTGTTGTTATGTTTTCCATATATATTGTTCAAACAAAATTGCGGCACTTCAGGGCCAGCGGGTATAAAAAAAGGCCAACCGGAGCAATTCTGGTTGACCCGAAGTTGAATTTTAATCTACGAACAGCGGCGTGGACAGATAACGTTCGCCCGTATCCGGTAAAAGCGCCACAATCATCTTACCCTCGTTCTGAGGGCGTCTGGCAACCTCCGTAGCGGCCCACAGCGCCGCACCGGATGATATACCGGTTAATAATCCCTCCGTCCTGCATAACATCCGTGCCGCCTCGTATGCCTGCGCGTTCTGTACCGCAATAACTTCATCATAGACGTCCGTGTTGAGCACCTTGGGCACAAATCCGGCGCCGATTCCCTGGATGCCGTGCGGTCCCGATTCTCCCTTTGACAGAACAGGCGAGCCGTCCGGTTCCACCGCAACCACTTGAATCTTTGGATTGCGAGATTTCAGATATTCGCCGACGCCGGTGAGGGTACCGCCGGTTCCAACGCCCGCTACGAAGATATCCACCTGCCCGTCGGTATCCTCCCAGATCTCCGGCCCCGTTGTTTCCCTGTGCGCCTGCGGATTGACAGGGTTGTCAAACTGCGCGGGCATATAAGCCTGGGGTAACTCCCTGATCAGCTCCTCTGCCTTGTCGATGGCGCCCTGCATACCCAGTTTCCCATCCGTGAATACGATGTCCGCGCCATAGGCTTTGAGCAGCTTACACCGCTCCACGCTCATGGTATCCGGCATAGTGAGGATGATTTCATAGCCGCGCACCGCCGCCACCGCTGCAAGACCGATGCCCGTATTGCCGCTGGTCGGTTCAACGATCACCGAACCCGGGCGCAACAGCCCCTTTTGCTCAGCGTCCTCGATCATATATTTCGCGATCCTGTCCTTTACGCTGCCCGCGGGATTGAAGAACTCGACCTTGGCAACAATTCTTGCGCAAAGATCATGTTTTTGTTGATATCGGCACAATTCCAACAATGGCGTTCTTCCGATCAGCTCCGTTAAATCCCTATGGATTTGTGGCATGCCCTCGCCTCCCTTTTGTTTTAAGCATCGATTGATTGCAGTATAGACAATGACTTCCAACGCCGTCAAGGATGCGGCACTACGCATTGCACTGGTTATCTCCATAACAGCATGTCATGCTTCTGCTTTGCCTTTCTATATTCCGCTTACTCGTGGAATAGAGCAGGAATGTCGCATAGGGAGGCCACGCCGCCCGCTTTCATCTTAGTGTTTTTAATATTTCAAAGCGGTTCTTGTGAAATTGCAGCAGCCCATCATCACGCATACGACCAAGTTCGGCAGACATGGCACTGCGTTCAACGTTCAGATAATCCGCCAGCTCCTGCCGGTTAAACGGGATTTCAAACCGGTTGCTGTTGGTCGACCGCGCTCGTTCCATCAAATACGACATCAGTTTTTCTCGCGTTGTTCGCTTGGACGTATGTTCGATCTTCCGGTTGAGCCGGATGTTGTTTTCAGCCAATATACCCATCATATTACGAATCAACTGCGTGTGGAACGAACAGGACGACGGACAGGTGGTAACGACGCGCTGGTAATCGATCAGCATGATTTTGCTCTTTGCCATTGCGACGGCGCCGACCTGCAAAATGCCGTCCGGCATGCAAGAATACGCCTCCGCAAACAACTCGCCGTCCGCCACATACGCAACGATGGTGCGGTTACCCCATATGTCCTCCTTGACCAATTGCACATTGCCGCTTTTGACAAGGCCAACAGCCGTCGCCCGGTCCCCTTCCATGAATATGATCTCACCTTTATCGAATGTCTTGACATGCGCGTTGAGGCATTGCAGCAACGATGGCAGATCCTCTTCCCGTATGTCATGGAATAGTGCAACGTCTTTGAGATTGCTAGTCAATCCAATCGTCTTCTCTCTTTGTTGTAATTACAACGTACATTCATTCCAATTGTAGTACACTAACGGTATAAAGGCAAGATCTTTGCCAATGCAGGGAGGATTTGATATGAGAAGACAGATTATTACAATAGACGAAGAGAAATGCAATGGCTGCGGCTTGTGTGCGCAGGCCTGTCATGAGGGCGCGATCGGTATGGTGGGCGGCAAGGCGAAGCTGTTGCGCGACGATTATTGCGACGGGCTTGGCAACTGTTTACCCGCCTGTCCTACCGGCGCAATCTGTTTTAAAACGCGCGAAGCGGCCGCTTATGATGAGCAGGCCGTAAAGCAGCGTCTGTCCGCCTTGCATCATACACAAAGCACCAAACAGGAGCAGGCACCAACCATAGCGGGTTGCCCTGGTCGGGACGCACACACCATCGGTCGAGCTACACAGCTACCCATCGTTACACCATCTGATGCGATGGAGAGCGAACTGATGCAATGGCCGGTCCAGATCAAGCTAGTGCCCGTCAACGCCCCGTACTTCAAAGATGCCAATCTTTTGATCGCCGCCGACTGTACGGCGTTTTCATATGCAAATTTCCACCAGAACTTCATGCATAATCGCATCACGTTGATCGGGTGCCCTAAGCTGGACACGGGTGATTATGCGGAAAAATTGACCGAGATCATCTGCAACAACAAAATCAAGAGCGTCACGGTGGTACGCATGGATGTCCCATGCTGCGGCGGCATAGAGCAGGCGGTGAAACAGGCCCTGATACAAAGCAGCAAAATGATCCCATGGCAGGTCGTGGTCGTTTCCACGGACGGACAGATACTTGAAAACTAAGTAGGCATTGAAATGAAAAAATGTTTTGCTTTCAATGCCATCAAACCGCTGAATCCAAGAGTCGCACCGGTATTCAGGACGTCTGCGGCAAAAAAGCGAAAGCCGCGCTTTACTAAGACGAGTTGATTGGTACTCTCATTGCTCTGGCGCGTGCGGCACAAAGTCATACACCCGCCGAATCAACATACCATGCCGTGTTTGGGGGCTTGTTAACCACCATCACCAACGTGAACCTTGCCAATGACGCCGTACAATATCAGAGCCTGAGCATCTTCGACAATTCCCAAGATCTTGTATGTAATTAAAAGCTCCCTGTCAATTGGCAGGGAGCTTTTTTACTTTACCTTCTTACTTGATTCAGGCGTTCTGAGTTTGCACGTCGTCGCTCTCCTCGCTGTCCTTACGTGAGAGGTACATCACGACCGCCTGTACCACCGCGATGGCTACCATCAGCAGCGTCCACTTATCGGTGAATACCATCGGGTTGTTCATGTTCTCTGTGAGGATGAACGCGATGATCGCTCCAATGCCGGGCACTAGGCTGAACAGTCTCATAAAGCCCTTGCGCTTGACATCCCGATCTACAGTGTCGTCCTCCTCATCCTTCTTCCTGAAGTATCCAACCAGCAGGATCAACGACACCAGCGCCGTTCCTATGGCGAGGATCAGGTTAAGCAACGCCCATATCGGACTTGCCGGCCCGGCCGCCGGAACTTCTGGATCTTCAATCGCCGTTGTTGTCGGCGTGGGTCCAACCGGTGTTGCGGTCGGCGTGACTGCTGGCGTAGCCGTCGGGTTCACCGGTACGGCCCGTATGGTCATCGTACCATCGATCACCGTCACCGTATAGTTCGGATCGTCCGTGTATAGCACCGTGATGGCGTACGTACCCACGCCTTCGCCCGGGTCGCGGCTTAGTACGTATGTGATCGTATCCGTGCCTACCAGACCTGTTACCGTTGCGGTCAGTGTAGGATCGGGATCGCCGTCCGTCTTGGTCTGATCATCTACCGTGATCGTAACGGCTTTTGGTACAATTGTCAGCGTGCCGCCCGCAACCGTCACCGTATAGTTCGGGTTGGATCCCGGCGTTACGACGATGTCATAGTCGCCGACACCTTCGCCCGGTGTGCGGCTCAACGTGTAATCCAACGTTTCGCCGTTCACCGCACCCGTTACCGTCGCGGTCAACGTGGGATCGGCATCTCCGTACGTCTTGGTCACGTCATCTGCTGTGATGGTCACAGCTTTGGGCGTGACGGCCAGTAAGTTCGGCGAAACGATGATTGCATAGTTAGCGTTCACCGGTGCCGTCCCATCAACCGCTACCAAGATGGGATACGAACCGACATCTTCGCCAGGCAGACGGCTTAAGCTAAATACCAGTTCTTCTCCGTTCACCGTACCCGTTACCGTCGCGGTCAACACCGGATCGGCATCGCCATACGTCTTGGTCTGTACATCCGCTGCAATGATTACAGGCTGCGGAAGTATAGTGAACGTCGCACCCGTTACAGTGATGTCATAGTTGCCGTTCACTGCGCCGCCACCCAGCGTTACCGTGATCGGATAACCGCCCACGCCTTCGCCCGCTGCGCGCGCTACCGTGTAGTCAAGCGTCTCGCCTAACTGCGCACCCGTCACCGTCGCCGTCAGCACCGGGTCAGCCGCGCCGTATACTTTGCCCAACGCATCCGCCGTAATCGTCACCGGCGCTTTGTCTACCGTCAGCGTGCCGTTCACGAAGCTGAAGGTATAGTTGTCTGCTGCCAGCGTGCCGATCGCCGCCGTGATCGGATAGGTCGTCGCATCATCGCCGGTAGTGTAGGTCGTCGTCACCGACGCAGCTCCCGTTACCGCCGTCGCCTGCGTATCCCCGTTCACGAATCCGGTGATCGTCGCCGTCAGTGCCGGCGCATCCTGCCCGTATGTCGTGCTCTGATCGTCAGCCGTTACCGTCAGCACCGCTTTCGTGATCTCGACCGTCACGCTCGTCGTCGCGTCGTCGTAGTTGTCCTTCGACGCCTTCACATACACCGTGTACGTCCCTGCATTGGTGAATGTCGGCATCACGTGGCTGTACGTCGTATCATCAAGGCTGTACGTGATCGTTGCGCCGGTTTCCGAAGGCGTTACGCTGGTCACGCCGTTGTGCGCCGCTGCGTCATATACGCCCGTGTACCCCGTCGCGTCCACCGTCATCGTCGTGTTGTTCGTCACCGTCAAGGTGCCGTTTGCATAGCTCACGGTGTAGTTCGTGCATTCAGCCGCGCCCGTCACCACGATGGGATACGATCCCACCGGCGACGTTACCGTCGCTGCGCAGTCTATGCTGATCCCCAGCCCCAGACCGGAGAGCGCGTCGCTTCCCTGCAGGCCGGTCGGATGGTATGTGTATGTCGGCAACGGTCCGCCGTATTCCATCGACTTGTTGTCCGCCGTTACCGTCAGCGCCGCTTTCGTGATCTCGACCGTCACGCTCGTCGTCGCGTCGTCGTAGTTGTCCTTCGACGCCTTCACATACACCGTGTACGTCCCTGCATTGGTGAATGTCGGCATTACGTCGCTGTACGTCGTATCATCAAGGCTGTACGTGATCGTTGCGCCGGTTTCCGAAGGCGTTACGCTGGTCACGCCGTTGTGCGCCGCTGCGTCATATACGCCCGTGTACCCCGTCGCGTCCACCGTCATCGTCGTGTTGTTCGTCACCGTCAACGTGCCGTTTGCATAGCTCACGGTGTAGTTCGTGCATTCAGCCGCGCCCGTTACCACGATGGGATACGATCCCACCGGCGACGTTACCGTCGCTGCGCAGTCTATGCTGATCCCCAGCCCCAGACCGGAGAGCGCGTCGCTTCCCTGCAGGCCGGTCGGATGGTATGTGTATGTCGGCAACGGTCCGCCGTATTCCATCGACTTGTTGTCCGCCGTTACCGTCAGCGCCGCTTTCGTGATCTCGACCGTCACGCTCGTCGTCGCGTCGTCGTAGTTGTCCTTCGACGCCTTCACATACACCGTGTACGTCCCCGCATTGGTGAATGTCGGCATTACGTCGCTGTACGTCGTATCATCAAGGCTGTACGTGATCGTTGCGCCGGTTTCCGAAGGCGTTACGCTGGTCACGCCGTTGTGCGCCGCCGCGTCATATACGCCCGTGTACCCCGTCGCGTCCACCGTCATCGTCGTGTTGTTCGTCACCGTCAACGTGCCGTTTGCATAGCTCACGGTGTAGTTCGTGCATTCAGCCGCGCCCGTTACCACGATGGGATACGATCCCACCGGCGACGTTACCGTCGCTGCGCAGTCTATGCTGATCCCCAGCCCCAGACCGGAGAGCGCGTCGCTTCCCTGCAGGCCGGTCGGATGGTATGTGTATGTCGGCAACGGTCCGCCGTATTCCATCGACTTGTTGTCCGCCGTTACCGTCAGCGCCGCTTTCGTGATCTCGACCGTCACGCTCGTCGTCGCGTCGTCGTAGTTGTCCTTCGACGCCTTCACATACACCGTGTACGTCCCTGCATTGGTGAATGTCGGCATCACGTCGCTGTACGTCGTATCATCAAGGCTGTACGTGATCGTTGCGCCGGTTTCCGAAGGCGTTACGCTGGTCACGCCGTTGTGCGCCGCCGCGTCATATACGCCCGTGTACCCCGTCGCGTCCACCGTCATCGTCGTGTTGTTCGTCACCGTCAACGTGCCGTTTGCATAGCTCACGGTGTAGTTCGTGCATTCAGCCGCGCCCGTTACCACGATGGGATACGATCCCACCGGCGACGTTACCGTCGCTGCGCAGTCTATGCTGATCCCCAGCCCCAGACCGGAGAGCGCGTCGCTTCCCTGCAGGCCGGTCGGATGGTATGTGTATGTCGGCAACGGTCCGCCGTATTCCATCGACTTGTTGTCCGCCGTTACCGTCAGCGCCGCTTTCGTGATCTCGACCGTCACGCTCGTCGTCGCGTCGTCGTAGTTGTCCTTCGACGCCTTCACATACACCGTGTACGTCCCCGCATTGGTGAATGTCGGCATTACGTCGCTGTACGTCGTATCATCAAGGCTGTACGTGATCGTTGCGCCGGTTTCCGAAGGCGTTACGCTGGTCACGCCGTCGTGCGCCACTGCATCGTAGACGCCGCTGTATCCGTCCGCATCCACCGTCATGCTCGCATTGGTCACCGTCAACGTGCCGTTTGCATAGCTCACGGTGTAGTTCGTGCATTCAGCCGCGCCCGTTACCACGATGGGATACGATCCCACCGGCGACGTTACCGTCGCTGCGCAGTCTATGCTGATCCCCAGCCCCAGACCGGAGAGCGCGTCGCTTCCCTGCAGGCCGGTCGGATGGTATGTGTATGTCGGCAACGGTCCGCCGTATTCCATCGACTTGTTGTCCGCCGTTACCGTCAGCGCCGCTTTCGTGATCTCGACCGTCACGCTCGTCGTCGCGTCGTCGTAGTTGTCCTTCGACGCCTTCACATACACCGTGTACGTCCCCGCATTGGTGAATGTCGGCATTACGTCGCTGTACGTCGTATCATCAAGGCTGTACGTGATCGTTGCGCCGGTTTCCGAAGGCGTTACGCTGGTCACGCCGTTGTGCGCCGCCGCGTCATATACGCCCGTGTACCCCGTCGCGTCCACCGTCATCGTCGTGTTGTTCGTCACCGTCAACGTGCCGTTTGCATAGCTCACGGTGTAGTTCGTGCATTCAGCCGCGCCCGTTACCACGATGGGATACGATCCCACCGGCGACGTTACCGTCGCTGCGCAGTCTATGCTGATCCCCAGCCCCAGACCGGAGAGCGCGTCGCTTCCCTGCAGGCCGGTCGGATGGTATGTGTATGTCGGCAACGGTCCGCCGTATTCCATCGACTTGTTGTCCGCCGTTACCGTCAGCGCCGCTTTCGTGATCTCGACCGTCACGCTCGTCGTCGCGTCGTCGTAGTTGTCCTTCGACGCCTTCACATACACCGTGTACGTCCCCGCATTGGTGAATGTCGGCATTACGTCGCTGTACGTCGTATCATCAAGGCTGTACGTGATCGTTGCGCCGGTTTCCGAAGGCGTTACGCTGGTCACGCCGTCGTGCGCCACTGCATCGTAGACGCCGCTGTATCCGTCCGCATCCACCGTCATGCTCGCATTGGTCACCGTCAACGTGCCGTTTGCATAGCTCACGGTGTAGTTCGTGCATTCAGCCGCGCCCGTTACCACGATGGGATACGATCCCACCGGCGACGTTACCGTCGCTGCGCAGTCTATGCTGATCCCCAGCCCCAGACCGGAGAGCGCGTCGCTTCCCTGCAGGCCGGTCGGATGGTATGTGTATGTCGGCAACGGTCCGCCGTATTCCATCGACTTGTTGTCCGCCGTTACCGTCAGCGCCGCTTTCGTGATCTCGACCGTCACGCTCGTCGTCGCGTCGTCGTAGTTGTCCTTCGACGCCTTCACATACACCGTGTACGTCCCCGCATTGGTGAATGTCGGCATTACGTCGCTGTACGTCGTATCATCAAGGCTGTACGTGATCGTTGCGCCGGTTTCCGAAGGCGTTACGCTGGTCACGCCGTTGTGCGCCACTGCATCGTAGACGCCGCTGTATCCGTCCGCATCCACCGTCATGCTCGCATTGGTCACCGTCAACGTGCCGTTTGCATAGCTCACGGTGTAGTTCGTGCATTCAGCCGCGCCCGTTACCACGATGGGATACGATCCCACCGGCGACGTTACCGTCGCTGCGCAGTCTATGCTGATCCCCAGCCCCAGACCGGAGAGCGCGTCGCTTCCCTGCAGGCCGGTCGGATGGTATGTGTATGTCGGCAACGGTCCGCCGTATTCCATCGACTTGTTGTCCGCCGTTACCGTCAGCGCCGCTTTCGTGATCTCGACCGTCACGCTCGTCGTCGCGTCGTCGTAGTTGTCCTTCGACGCCTTCACATACACCGTGTACGTCCCCGCATTGGTGAATGTCGGCATTACGTCGCTGTACGTCGTATCATCAAGGCTGTACGTGATCGTTGCGCCGGTTTCCGAAGGCGTTACGCTGGTCACGCCGTCGTGCGCCACTGCATCGTAGACGCCGCTGTATCCGTCCGCATCCACCGTCATGCTCGCATTGGTCACCGTCAACGTGCCGTTTGCATAGCTCACGGTGTAGTTCGTGCATTCAGCCGCGCCCGTTACCACGATGGGATACGATCCCACCGGCGACGTTACCGTCGCTGCGCAGTCTATGCTGATCCCCAGCCCCAGACCGGAGAGCGCGTCGCTTCCCTGCAGGCCGGTCGGATGGTATGTGTATGTCGGCAACGGTCCGCCGTATTCCATCGACTTGTTGTCCGCCGTTACCGTCAGCGCCGCTTTCGTGATCTCGACCGTCACGCTCGTCGTCGCGTCGTCGTAGTTGTCCTTCGACGCCTTCACATACACCGTGTACGTCCCCGCATTGGTGAATGTCGGCATTACGTCGCTGTACGTCGTATCATCAAGGCTGTACGTGATCGTTGCGCCGGTTTCCGAAGGCGTTACGCTGGTCACGCCGTCGTGCGCCACTGCATCGTAGACGCCGCTGTATCCGTCCGCATCCACCGTCATGCTCGCATTGGTCACCGTCAACGTGCCGTTTGCATAGCTCACGGTGTAGTTCGTGCATTCAGCCGCGCCCGTTACCACGATGGGATACGATCCCACCGGCGACGTTACCGTCGCTGCGCAGTCTATGCTGATCCCCAGCCCCAGACCGGAGAGCGCGTCGCTTCCCTGCAGGCCGGTCGGATGGTATGTGTATGTCGGCAACGGTCCGCCGTATTCCATCGACTTGTTGTCCGCCGTTACCGTCAGCGCCGCTTTCGTGATCTCGACCGTCACGCTCGTCGTCGCGTCGTCGTAGTTGTCCTTCGACGCCTTCACATACACCGTGTACGTCCCCGCATTGGTGAATGTCGGCATTACGTCGCTGTACGTCGTATCATCAAGGCTGTACGTGATCGTTGCGCCGGTTTCCGAAGGCGTTACGCTGGTCACGCCGTCATGCGCCACTGCGTCATATACGCCCGTGTACCCCGTCGCATCCACCGTCATGTCCGCGTTGGTCACCGTCAAGGTGCCGGGCACGCATATGATGAGGTAGTTCGAGGAGGTCAATCCGTGAGGCGAGATCGCATACGGCCCGACCGGATCGCCCACTTCGTAGCTGCAGGTGAACTCCAGGTCGCCGCTCAGCACCGACGATGTCTCGCCGTTGACGAATCCGCTGTACTGCACCGTAAATGCCGGTGCTGCCGAGCCGTACGTCGTGCTCTTATCCTGCGCCGTTACCGTCAAAGCAGCTTTATTAATCTGAAGCGTGCCATTTGTATAATGGAGTGAATACTGCTCCGTCACATCCTGGTCTGCACTGTTCTTGATCTGTACCGTTCCGACAGTAAACGTCACCGGGTAGGTTCCCGCATTGGTTTCCTGTCTTGAAGCAGATACACCCGTGATGGTCAAGCCCGCGGGCAATCCGGTAAAGCCCGATACGCCTTGCGGCGTTCCATTGTAGGTATAGGTTTCGCTGTTTGCCACAAGCGTGATGTCCGTCTTCTCTGCAAACGTAGCGGTAAAGCTCAGGTTGCCCGTCACGGTCGCCGGGAAAGTAGCGGACCAACCCACGAAATAGGCGTGGCTGTCCGGATCCGTTGTAGGCACCGCTAGAGTGCTCCACAACGTACCGTGTTCAACATTGTTGATCGTCACCGTTGTTTCGGTCCCATTCAGGTGTCCGGGGCCGCTTGCAAGGAACGTCACCGTGTATTTATTGATCTTCCACTGCGCGTACAGCGTCACATCGTGCGCCGGCATGGCGAACGTAGCGTCCGCCGCGTACGGCGTACCGCTGCCGTTGGCAGACGTGTTCCAGCCGTCGAACGTATAGCCCGTCAAAGCCAGGCTTCCCGTATTGCCAAGCACCGTCACATCATCCATGTAATGATAATTGACCGGACCGCTCGGCACCGTGCCGCTTATGCTGCCGTTGCCGTCGTATGTCACGCTGTAGTCCACGGCCCTCCACTGTGCGTACAGCGTCACGTCATCGGCCGGCATGTCGAACGTATCATCCGACAGATAGCCGTCGCCGCTGCCGTCCGCTTTCGTGTTCCACCCGTCGAACGTATAACCAGTCTTGGCCAGATTGTTCGTGTTGCCAAGCACGGTCACCGTTTCCTCGAAGTCATAGTCCACCGGGCCGCTCGGCACATCGCCCGTATCTTCCCCGTTCCCGTCGTACGTCAACGTGTACTCGCATCTCACCCACTGCGGATGGATGTATATCGTATCGTCACCATGTCCGATGTAATCGATCGGCTCAAAATACGCGGGGTTGTCCGTATACGGATCACCGTTGGGCGTTTCCGTATACAGCTCAAATGCCCAGCCTTCATCCGGGTAGAAATCAACGCGGACTTTATCATCCGGATTCCCGCTATAGGTAAACTCGGCCGCCGGATCATGCGCATACAGCGTTGCCGATTGGCCGTTATATTGCGCGATCAAATATCCGTGATCCCCGTTGCTGCCGGAGCCGGCTGCGCCGTTGTTGACCACCATGAACGTTGCTGCGGTCCACTTTGCATACAACGTTATGTCATGCGCCGGCATCGTATCGTTGTCAAAATCCCACAGCGTCACGAACGGATCCTCTTCCGTATACCATCCGGCAAAGCCAAAGCCGTCCTTCGTCGGATCGGCCGGCTCCGTTACCTTCGCGCCAAACGCGACCGTCTGGTCGCTCACGCTCGTTCCGCCGTTTGAATCGAACGTTACCGTATAGTTTACAGGCGTTGCCGTATAGGTCGCCGTGTACGTCTGGTTGCCGTCAACCGTATGAATCGCCGGGGTCCAGTCATCGAACTCGTATGTATACTGCGCATCCGCCGGCCTTGCCGGCACCGTTCCGTTGTATTCCGGCGTCGCTCCGTATTCAACGTTCGTATCCTGCTCGAGTTGCACATCGTTCCAGTTGTTCCACGTAATCGTATAGGTATCTTTTGTAAAACCGAAGTAAACGGTTTGCATCGGATGGACCGTAGTCAGCGAACACAGCTCCGAAGCACCTGGTGTATAAGCGGAATAAGCCGCACCGCCGGTGTCCGTTGCCGTGGCATCCGTTACAACCGTATAATCTCCGGGCAAAACAAGCGCCGTGCTTCCGCTGTCCTCAAAGAAGAAAGTATCTATGATATAGGCTGTCGAAATACCGGGCTGAACCACGCCCGAACCGTTGACAGGCTGTCCGGCATCATTAACCCTGTAGTATACAACCTGAACAGAACCGAAGCCGTTGCTGACCGCCGGTACCGTAAAATCGCCCGGATCCCAGTTCATGTACGCGATCTTTTCGGCCGGGTCTCCGTGCACGTCGGTATAGTCAACGGTCGTATCCTCGTTGGACGGGTATAACTGGCCGGGTTCGGTCGTCGTGAGGTCCACCGTCACAAAATAGGTCATCTTCTCGCCCTTGGGCGTCGTCCCGTCCGCTTCGTACTGCTCTGCGATGGCGGGGATCGTCCAGAGGATTTTCCACCTTGAACCGACAGGCACAAACTCAACCGAGCCCTTTGTCACCACAACATCGGCGGTGGCAGCGCCGGATGTTCCGGCAAGCGCCCATGTCGGATTGGCCGGATTCGCCAGTTTGAGATTTACATATTCGCTCATCGGGTCTACGACGGTTACATCCTGCGCGGCGTACCGGATCTCGGAACCGATCTCGTCGAACACGCCGGAGAGGTCGCCCGGAACGGCGGAATAGTAATGCCCGCCCGTCGCGCAGCCCTGAAGCACCTGCGCGCCCGTGCTGTTGATGTCAAAGCCTATCGTGTAGATTTCCACATCGCCGGGTACGTAGCCGGCCTCGTTGATTGTCGCAATAGAATTCTGCAGTGTTCTGGTGACGGAGAATGTATAGGTGCCGTGTTCTCCTGTTGCCGTATATGTATAACTGTAGTTGTAGCTGCTGGAACCTCCAGAGCCTTTAACGCTGGAATAGTTATATCCGTTCGGGCTGTGGAAGAAGTCGGAATCATAGTCCTCTTGAGTTGGCGACCATATTGCTGTATACCATGTATACCCGTGATAATGATGTTCTTCTTCTCCTATAAGTGTCGGAGGATCCACAACGGGCTCGTAGCTGTATGTCGGCTCGCCGTCGCTCATCAGAACGATGTTCTTGCTGTCCGCCGTGCTTCCGGCGATCAGCATCCTTGCCCGATACAGGCCGCCCTGCAGGTTTGTGCCGCCGCTCGCGGAAACGCCGTTTATTGCATTATGCAACGTAGTTGCATTGGAGGTGAATTCTGCGATCACGCCCGGTTCTCCGGTACCCGAGCCGCCGTTGATAGTCACAATAGCGATCCGGATATTGCCGCTGCCGTCAATCAGCCCGTCCACAAAGTCGTTGGCCGCGGATTTCATCTCGGACAATTTGCTGCCGCTCATGCTGCCAGAGTCGTCCAATACCAGAACGATGTCCGAGGTCGATTCGGTGTTTTTGCCGAGGACCTCGAGATCGATCTGGTATTCGCCCGGCGTCACCGTGCCGGTTGCGGATTTGTCCACATAGACGGCACCCTCTTCCGGCCATTCCGGTGCGGAAGAGGCTGTCATCAATAAACTCCTCGTTGTCATGCTTGAAGATGCCGCGGACGATGCGCCCGACTTCCGCTCATTTCCAGCGTACTGCGGTGAGCCGAGTCCGTCCGGATCCTCGAACTTAGGTTCCAGAGGCACTTCTTCCTTTGGCTCTTCCCCAAACGGGTAGTCTGGGAAAACGCCCTCAAGAACCGGGTAATCGGCTAACAGTGATTCTATCGTCGGATACGCCCCAAACAACTCTTCCAAGGTGGGGTAGGCCGAAGACAATTCTTCAAGAGCGGCGTCGATTTCTTCCTGCGTCGGCTCAACGATCTGATTTGGCTCGGGCGTCATACTTTCCGTCGGCTTAACGCTCTCGCTGGGCGCCGGGCTTTCCGTGGGCTCAACACTTTCGCTGGGCGCCGGGCTTCCCACAGGCTCAACGCTCTCGCTGGGCACCGGGCTTTCCGTCGGCTCGACACTCTCGCCGGGAGTCGGTTCCTCCGTAGGCTCAACGCTTTCGCTTAGCGATGGCGTTGCCTCCTCACTGGGCGTCGGATTTGCTGTTTGCTCGACGCTTTGTGTTGGTGTTACCGTCGGCTCTGGCTCAGCGCTCATTTCTGCCATTGCACTCATCGGAACAATGGAGAAGAACAAGCATAGTGCTAGCACCAAACTCAACAGCTTAAAAACATATTTCCCTTTCATGATCTGTCCTCCCAATATTTGCGTCAATATCGCCAAGTGAGCATAAGATTACTATTGTCTGTTTCAATTTTATGTCCCTGATGTTACTTGTTCGTTACATTACATATATCATCTATACATTTCCCAATAACCAAGCAATACATAGCCAGTAATACCGCTACAATCGATTCTTCCATTGCACTCATCGAAACAATGGAGAAGAACAAGCAGAGTGCTAGCACCAAACTCAACAGCTTAAAAACATATTCCTTTTCATGATCTGTCCTCCAAATATTTGCTTACATACCACCAAGTGAGTATAAAATTGCTATTGTCTATTGAAATTATATGTTCCGGTTGTTACTTATTAGTTACATTGTATTTTTTATCTACACGCTTTACAACAACCATGCCATATATGGCCAACAATGCCCCAACAATCGATACTTCACTATTCTTGTGAATCATACAAAACAGCTTATACCATGCCATTACCTCCAACTTTTGCCTATGTATACAACATGTTGTTATACCTCTATGTAACCCCTACAAAATGATGTATATATATTGTCCAACAAAATGCATGCGTCACCCATCAACAAAAAAAGCACCGGCCAATATTGTTACAGAACATTTGTAAATCATATATACAGCGCTATTTACATTCGGCAAGAACCTCCCGTGCTTTCTTCGTTTCGGTACGGTATCGTTGGTGTTTCTCATGCGTTGTACACAGGCCTATGCCTCTTAACATAAATCATTCTTAGAATCATTTCTCAATTCGATTCGTATGCATTACTAGCATGGCATTGCCATGCTAATTCAGAGCAAGCTTTATGTTTTACAGGAAGTCTTGTCTATAACGAGCAGGCACTGCCGCCCAACGAATTTTCGTTTTATCCCAACATCTTTAATACACTTGGCCTCAAGACATTGCTTTGTCGGGTTATTTAAATGGATGATTTTGGTTGAATTGACCATATTCATATTGCGTGATATAATTTTTTTGCTTCGAATGGCAACAGCTAAGGTGATTACTATGCCTTGTCATCGATGGGTTTTTTCGGAAACGATAAAGCCTCCCATGTTTGGAAAGAAGCATTGTTTGGGAGCGCTTTATCCATTTGATAAAGCGTTTTTTGATTGAAGAAATTAAATTTATACATATATCAAGTAATGCAAATAATGGAGGAGAGCACATGAAAAGATCTACTGTTGCAATGGTACTTCTGATGGCATTGACTCTTACAACGCTTTGTTCCTGCACGGGCACCGCACAACCGTCGGCTTCTACATCCAAAACAGCGGCGCAACAGGCAACGGCCGATCCGAATGCCCCAGCCGCGCCCGCTGATGATACGGCGCGTACGCTTCTCCATATCTATAAGGACGGGGAAGCTTTGAACCAGGCCGGCTATGCATATTCCGATATCAAAGGCGTGGTGAATTCAAGGCAGATCGACGGCGTGTATTATTACGGCGCTACCGTTGCGGACATTACTGGGACGGACCTATCGGATGTAAAAGGCGCTTTTTTAGAAGGGATAGACGGCTACATTACCTATGTCGAAGATACCAGCGAACTGTATTTGGCTGCCTATGCCTTCGAAAACGGCGCCTATGAGTCGGTCGAGCTGGATGGGCAGGCCGTTTATGGAGGCGTGGCTGGGCCGACATACAACAAGGGCGTAACCAACGTATATCTGGTCACCGCCCCTGCCGCCTTTGAAGTGGAGATTCAAAGGAACGGTGAAAAATTAGGCGTGTTAACACTGGACGATTTCATGAAAAAAACGATGATAGAAGACCAGAAGGTTTCAACAGGCATGTTCGATGGTTCTTTTCTGTACAACTACGGACAAGACACCTATGTGGGTAGCTTTTTGGGCATCGATTATCCGACAATGCTCGCAAAACTTGCCGGCCTTGGTATAGGCATCACCGGTACCATCCAAGAGGTTGAGTATTTCGGAATCAACGGTTTGGGCAATGAAGGAAAGAACACGGAATACGCCACCCGAGAAGGGGACGATAAGTATTTTGGTTCCGTGGACTTCTTCTGCATGTATGACGGAAAAACCTATAATACGGATACCAGAGAGACCCCGATCGGCTTAACCGTTTTCATCAACGGCACCGGCGGCCGTTGGATGACCTTTAATCTTTCCACAATCAATTTCGTTACAGAATAGATTTAAAATGTAATCCAACAACACCTTTTATACTTACACCGAAATAGGGGAAAGCCATTGAAAAAATCCATTGTATTCATCATCATAACGGGAATGATTCTGTCCCTGTGTAGTTGTGCCGTCAATGCCGAATCGCCGGCATCCCAAGTATCCACACGAGAGGTTACCGATCTTGTTGGCAGAACCGTTACCGTTCCGGCCAATCCACAGCGGATCGCCGCCATGACCGGTCCGTCTTACGAGATGGTGTTTATGCTGGGCAGGCAGGACAGCATCGTGATGACCAAAAGCGGGCATACCACAAACTATCCCATTGCGCTTTTGACCAATCCCGCTTTGGCAAATTACGACGGAATCGGCGCGAACCCCAGCTCATCCGTTAACATTGAAGATTATCTGAGCCGCAATGTGGACATGGTGATCTATTATGACAATGAAAATGAGCTGAAGAAGTTTGAGGCTGTGGATATCCCAGCCGTTGTCCTTACACTCAACACCGGTTTTCTCGATAGCGTGGAAAGCGCAAAAAGCTTGACGCTCGACGAATACATTGCCTATTCAACCGCCGCCGTAGGCGCACTGGCCGACATTTTTGGCGGTGATGCGGTCGACGAATATGAAACGTGGGAGATTTACTGCACCGAAAAATTGAACATGCTGTATGAGCGCACCCGAGATCTCAAGGATGAACAGCGGAAAACGCTCTACTGGGGCAACACATGGGGCGAAAACATACTATCGTCCTATGCACTGCAAAGCCGATATTACGAAATACGTCTGTGCGGCGGTATGCTTCTCGGCCCGCAGGGTGGCAGCGGCAATTTTCCCGAGGTTACAACGGAGCAGTTATTTGAATGGGATCCCGATATTATCCTGGTAGATAACCACGGCAATTATCCTGAACTTGTGATAGCGAACATGCAAAAGGCAGATTCCAAATGGGCAGCCTTGTCGGCGGTTGAAAATGAACAACTCTACCGCATCCCCGCCGGCGTGTTTTTCCTGGACAAGGGAACCACGACCACCCTGATGCTGGTATGGCTGGCAACCATCATTCAGCCTGAGCTTTTTGCAGACATAGATATCATCGAGGAAATCCAATATTACTATGAAGAGTTCTATGAATACGATCTGAGTGACGAGCAGGCGCAAAAAGTACTGGACGGTTGGTATGAGCGAATTGGGGATGAATCCGACCTTTGATGAAACACTTCACTTCAGGCGGGAATCCAAACATAGCCGCCATCGAAAACAGACCGTCGTCACTAAAATGGATATGTATGATTGTGTTTCCGGTTGCGCTGATGTCCATATCGCTGTTTTTAGGGCGATATCAGATAGCGCCTGATCAGGTCCTGAAAATTCTTGGGAAACACCTTTTTGGGTTACCCATCGAAACGTCTTGGACAGCCTCCGCCGCCGCCGTTGTCATGAAGGTTCGCCTGCCGCGCGTTATCATGGGGGCGCTGATCGGCGCGGGTCTTTCCATGTCCGGCGCATCCTTTCAGGGCATGTTCCAAAACCCGTTGGTCAGCCCCTTTATTCTGGGGGTTTCGGCGGGTGCCAGCTTTGGCGCAGCCATCGGCTTGGTTCTTGAGATGCCCGCAATCGGCATACAGGCGCTGGCATTTTTATGTGGCATTGTTGCCGTCGCCATAACATATTTTTTAGCCCACCTTTATAAGGTTACGCCCATTTTGATGTTGGTGCTCTCCGGCATGGTGGTTTCCACGTTCTTCCAAGCAATGCTTTCATTGATAAAGTTTTTTGCCGATAGCGAAGAAAAGCTCCCTGCCATAACGTTTTGGCTCATGGGCAGCCTGGGCAGTATTGTGCCAAAGGATCTGCTCTATTCAATTATTCCCATGAGCATTGCCTTGATCGCGCTTCTACTGCTTCGCTACAAGCTCAACGTTCTTTCCATGGGCGACAAGGAGGCCAGGGCGTTGGGTGTGAATACCGAGCGCATCAAAGGATTGATCATCGTCTGTTCTACCGTCATTACATCTACGGCCGTAGCCTTCTGTGGCATCATTGGCTGGGTTGGCCAGGTTATCCCACATTTTTGCCGCATGATCGTGGGTCCGGATCATAAGGTGCTGATTCCGGCCACCTTATTCGTAGGCGCCGGATATCTGGTATTCATTGATAATCTTTGCCGTCTGCTCACGCCCAACGAGATTCCTCTCGGTATTCTTACCGCCATTATCGGCGCGCCTGTGTTCGCATACTATCTGCGCAAATACAAGGGAGGCTGGAACTGATGGGCATCAAACTTTCCATACGCAACGCCAGCTTCAGCTATTACAACCGCGAAATGGTATGGGAAAACATCAACATCGATGTCAGGGAAAGCGAATGCCTGTGTATTCTGGGGCCCAACGGTTGCGGGAAAACCACGCTGTTTAACTGCATCAACGGCAACTATCCGCTCGCGTCCGGCTCCGTGTATATAAACGAAAAAAGCATCAAGGAGTATTCCGTTATCCAGCTGGCACGCACCATCGGCATCGTATTTCAGGAGCACAGCGCGCCGTTTCCCTATTCCTCGCTCGAAGTGGTGCGCATGGGCAGAACGCCGCATCTTGGCCTGTTTGGAAAACCTTCCACGGCAGATACGGAACGGGCGTACAGCATTATGGAAGAGTTGGGCATTGCCCACCTTTCGGACAAGCGCTATACCCATATCTCCGGCGGGGAACGGCAACTCGTGCTGATCGCCCGAACGCTCTGCCAGGATCCGGAGATTGTTCTGTTTGACGAACCCACATCGCATTTGGATTTTAAAAATCAGGCACTGATACTTCAAACCATAAAAAAGCTTTCAAACAGAGGTATGACGATCATCATGACCAGCCATTACCCCAATCACGTGTGGAAGGTTGGTACGCATGTAGCGATGCTTGGCAGCAAAGGCATTGTGGTTCAGGGTACTGTCAACGAGGCCATGACTGAGAAGAATCTTAGCGAAACGTATGGCGTTGAGGTCAATATTTATAGCGCTGAATCGGGAAGCAACAAAATGCATTTTTGTGACCCGAATTTGGAATAAATGAAGGAGGCCGCACAATGAAAAAAATCCAATGGATCTGCTTGTTATTGGCACTGATGATGGTGCTCTGTATCGCCTGTACCAGTACGCCGGCAGCAACCGGAACCCAAAATGCATCTCCCGTGGCATCGCCCAGCTATAAGGATACGATGTTGGCTTTTGACCAGTTGGTGCCCGACGCGCGCATTGTTATACTCCAAAACGCGCTGAACTTCTCCCGCGAAGGCTTTTATACGGACGAAACAAAACCGGTAAGCGAGGATATCGTTTATAAAGGCGAAACCGTTGCGGCATATCCGATGCACTATGTGCTTGCGTTCCTCACCAACGGCAGCGAAGGCATGGTTACCGTTACAAACAATGACGGTACCAGCCAAACCATCACCGCCGATGACTTTGCCGGTCTCTACGCTGTCATTGATTTTACATCGGATACCGCTCCCCTATTGTACAATCCCGAAACCGGTACGGAGCTTGCGGATTTACTTTTTGCCGTTACGGAAGAAGGCGAAGCCATCTACTCGGTCGTAAGCAGCGCCACCTATAATGCCGCCGAAGTAATTGCCGATGTTGGCTGGGATACATCCGTGACCTACCGATATGTGGCGACGGATCAATTTTATATTCCCGTTTCTCCATCGGAAAATGCCACCGGTGAGATCCGCGGCACATTGTCCGGTGCGGTAAACGGCTCTTTCCCGGATCTTAAGATCGCTAGCGGAAAGATCAATGATGTCCTTTATATTGAGGTCACTAGTGAATAAACGTCTAAGGAGGATGACATATGTTGATGGAAAAAGTGCTTGAAGCAGCCAAACCACAGCTTCGAGGCAAGCGGGTACGCGATCTTACCATCGGGTTGTCGTTGATGGCATGTGAACTGGATACCGGCGATGTCGGCGTTTCCTATGTGCTTCGGGATGACCTTCCCAGCGGCTGCTCCGCTTTTCCTTTTGCCCAAAAGGTGATCGACCAGCCCGCAACCAAAGTGGCGGAATTGATTGTCTACGGCGCTGATGACGTTCAAAGATCCGTAGGGGCCAGCGTGCTCGCTGCAGCCTCTCGTGGATTGAATATTCCCGATGACAGTGACGATGCGCTTTTTGGCGTTGAGTTTACAAAAGAGGATACGGTGGGAATGGTAGGATTCATAGCGCCGGTGGCCAAACAACTTACGGGTGCGGTCAGGGAATTAATCGTGTTTGATAAGGGCCGTGAGCTTAAAGGGAACAACGCCAAGTTAAATCCCATGGAGCAGCAAGCTGCGCTTTTGCCAAAATGTGATGTGGTTCTTCTCTCTGGTACTACCACCATCAACGGCACCCTTGAATCATTGCTTTCCATGTGTTCAGGGGCGCGCGAGGTTGTGATGGTCGGTGCTTCCACCCCCATGTATGCGCAAGGTTTTCGCGACACTTGTCTTACCCGCCTGGCCGGTTCTTGGTGGGCAAACAACCATAAACAGGACATATTCAAATCCATCGCCCTAGCCGGCGGAATCATGCACATACGTAGCTATATGCTAAAAAAAGTTCTACCCATACACTAAAACCATGGAATGCCTGTTGTCTCATTTAAACAGGCATTCTTGCATGTTGTTTATGAACAAACTTTCATTCAATCCCTTCAATTCCGATTGCATAGAAAGCCATGTCCGCGTTCACTGCCTACGTTTGCTCCATAAAAACCCAAATGATCAACCGCCTATCAGCTTTGATATCTTGAGAATTTCCATCATATGCCCAATATTGCCCTCTCCGGCAAAGAGCGCACAATCAAAGAAATTCCGCTGCAAATCCAACCAAAATAGCGGATGCTTTTCTGCGCGCAACGGCACGTCCGCCTTCAAAGTACCAACATAAACCTCCATGGATATTTGTTGGATATGCCATGCATAATCCATAAACGGGGCAAGGCGGATATGCTCTCGGTCGATTCCGGTCTCTTCAAACAGCTCGCGGTAAGCCGCATCCAACCCGGTCTCGCCGGTCTCGATCTTACCACCGACAAAATTGTAAAGGCCCCTATATGGATCGCTGGTCCGTTTGCAAAACAGCAATTTCCGTTTGGAAGGGTGAATAACGATTATGCAGTTAACCCGTTTCATGTTGCTCCTTTTCCATTCCCTTTGCGGGCAAGGCCAAATCTTATCTTTTATTGTAGAACCATACAATTGTTTTGTAAATCAACCCGTCCCTCGAACATTTCTGGCGCAACAATGCTCTCATTATCTTCACGATCTTTATGTTTTATTTTTTTGCCAATTATTGACGGGTATACCACAATCATACCGTCGTATTCACACACGTGATAGCCGGTTTTGATTGTGAGTATACTTGCTTTTTATCTTGCTGCCTATACCGATATGACGCAATGCTGATTCTTGTATACATACAGCCGCGATGGTTGCACTAGGCGCCATTCATACACGCCGTAAATCCGCCCCGCATGTCAACACCACGCATTTGTGTATATCCCTCTTTAAAAAACTCGCGGTTGCCACCCTTTGTTTGCATTCCGGCCAAAATATGCTATATTGATTGTAGTCATTTTTCACAGCAAATCCCTGCGCATTTGAACAATATTTGTCCTTTGTCCTACCAAAGGGGCAATAATTATACATAACAATATTATTAAGGAGTGAGTGATATGGATTATCCTAAAACCCGTAAAATGGCCGTCATCGTTGAGCCCCACGTCGCTGAGATGCATACGGAGCCTCTGGCAGAATTGGGTCCCGAAGATGTACTTCTCAAAATGGAAACATGCAATATCTGTACGACCGACTATCAGCAATGGGATGGCCTGCGGAACCATCAGGGCTTCCCGATGGCCGGTGGACACGAATGGGCCGGCATTGTTGCAGACAAGGGCGATGCTGTTGACTGCTTTGAGGTGGGCGACCGCGTGGGTATGATGGTCACCCGTTGCGGTTCGTGTATCATGTGCCGAAGCGGCCGCCAGTCCTGCTGTACCACCCGTACTGCCCGCGTACCCGTCAATGGCTACTATGGACAACGTGGATTCGTGAACTACAAGGTCGCACATAAGGACTCCATCATGAAGCTGTCCAAGAATATCCCCGCAGCCGAAGCCGGTTTTTTAGAGCCGGTATCCACCGTCGTATCCGGCATGAAGAAGCTGCGCGTCAAGCCAGCGGAGACCGTCGTCGTCATCGGCGCAGGTACCATGGGCTTGGTCAACGCACAAGTAGCCAAGGCATTCGGTGCACGCGTCATTATTTCCGAACTTACTCCCAAGAAGCTGGAAAGGGCACGTTCGATGGGTATCGGAGACGTTATCGACGCCAAGAATAACGATCCGGTTGAAAAGGTTATGGAACTCACCGACGGTGTGGGTGCAGATGCCGTTATCGTGGCCGTTGGCCATTCCGTTGCCTACAAGCAGGGCTATGCGATGCTCAAACACTATGAAGGCCGTTTCCTGTTATTCGCGGCGGGCTATCCCAAGCCGGAAATGCAGATCGATCCCAACGAAATTCACTACCGCCGTCTCGAGATCATCGGCACCATGAGCGGTGATGCTTCGGATTTCAGGGATGCCGGTTTCATGCTTTCCAATAAAATCGTGAACTGCAGCTATTCTTTGGAAGGAAAGACCTTCCCGCTTCGTGACATCCAGGAGGCTTACAAGGCCGCCGCTACACCAGACACCTACCGCGTGACTGTGGATCTGCAAGACGTATAATCAGACCGTTAGACATAAAAAAGCCGCCAAATGGCGGCTTTTTTTATCCCCTGTTTTTAGCAGTACTCTATGTCTTTTTTCTTGAGTCGGGATTTAACAAGCGCCTGTATCAGCGAATAGGTGATGGCCACTACCGGCACGCCTGCCACCATGCCCCCGATGCCGAAAAAACCTCCGCCCACCAGCACGCCGAACAGCACCCAGAACGTGGGCAGTCCCATACGATCCCCCATCATTTTGGGTTCGATCACATTGCCCTCAATCTGCTGGAGTATGATGGACAGCAACAGGTACCAGAGCATCTGCGCCGGGCTGACGATGACCAAAAGCAGGCTGCATACGCCTGTACCCACGATGGGACCGAAAATCGGAATCAGGTTAAATACGCCGGAAATCACGCTGATCAGCACCACATAATACACGCCAAACGGCGCCAGCACCGCATAGGTTACCACACCCACCATGACGGAGCACACGATACGCACGTACAGGAAGATGCTAAACACCCGGTTGCTGCGCCGCGCTATGGACACGATCACATCCGCCGTATTCACCTTCCACGTGGCATATAGGAGCTTTTTGATCTGCTGTGCAAACCGCTCCCGCCCGTAGATCATATATATGGAGATCAAAATGCCAATGGCAAGGTTGAATGCGCCGGTTACAAACGCGATCATCAGATCGTACGCACCCGCCGCGATATTGCCCATTGAGGCAAGCAACGTGGCCGCGATGGATTCCAACGATGTGAATATCGCCGCAATGTTCTGCTGTGGAATGTTGATCTGCTCAAGTAGACCGGACAGCCACTGTGCGACATCGTTCGCCATGGGCTGAATCTTGGTAATCAGAAGTCCCAGCGACCGCACCACTTCGGGCAGCACAATGTACAGCAGCAACACCGTGATCGCCAGCGTGGACAGGTATACAATCGTCACCGCCAAACAACGGCGCAAACCCTGTTTGCGCTTTTTCAAAAAGCGATTGTTCTCCATATATAGCTCCAACGCACCCACTGGCCCGTGCAACAAATACGCAATGATCAGGCCGATTAAAAAGGGTTTGAGCACACGCAGAACGAGCGATAAAATATCGACGATGGCTGATAAATTGTTGATCATACAGGAAAACAGGATCAGCAAAACACCGACAAACAGCGCGTAGCGCGCAATGGATCCGTATTGGTTGTTCTTTTGCATGGATTTCTCCCATCTTATACGCTATTTCAAGCGTTCTAAAAAACCGTTGATAACCGTTTGCTGGTTGGCAACGGTATACGCTTTGCGCGATATGACATTGCTGTTCTTGATCAAAAACTGCCGGTTCAGATAATCGTAGTATGTCCCTGGCGTAACCACGCCGGTTAAACTGATGATGTCGCTACCCGCAGCGCCGATCAACGTATCCGCCAACAACACGCAGTTGGTACCCAAGCTGAAGTACACCTTAAATTTGCCCCGCAAAAACTTGTAAAACCGCGCGCCCGTCACACGGTACATCCGGCTCGCATAGTCGTTGTACGTCTTTTGAGGTAGCTGTCCCATCTCGGATAGTTGTGTATCGGGATGATACGGCGTCAGCAGCGGGGCGAGTAAAGCAAACTCCTTGCTCACGTTCGCCTTTTGCTCTTCCGTGAGCCGCAAACCGAACCCATAGATGGTCTTCTTGTTTTCTTGACAGCAAAAGGCAATGTATTTTTCCTTTTGTTCCGTAATGATCATATGCCCTTCGCCGAACATCCTAAAAAACCGCCGCGTCCTCTCATCATAGCATCCATAACTCAACATGGTTCCGTCAAAACAGATGTCCAGATGGCCGAAACGACTAAAGCCCGTTTCGGTGACGTGAATGAAAATCTCTAGATCAGGTGGCGCATCCTCCTTACGCGCATCGAAGGGCACGCGTTGTACACGCCGTCTGCTTTTTTTTTCCACTACCGTCTCGTCGTCGATCAGGTCGTTGACCCGCCGAATCATTCCATAGGGGATCAGCGCTGCCAGGGATATGGGCAACGACATGCGAAACCCTCGGCGCGTTCCCTTCTGTTTGGTGATGCCAAGAATTCGAAACAGATCGCCCAGATGCGTCAGCCCAAAGGCCAACAGGTAACAACCCATCACATATACAACGGTTCGAATGTTTGCCTGCGGCCAGCAGATCATCCAAAATCCAAACCCGTAGGACAAAAGGGCAAGCGCCAACATGGTGAGCCTTCCCTCCGCCTTGTTGACCTGATACAAAACGAACGATACCGTTCTGAGCACGGCGTTGAACAGCACCCATATGCCCAGTATCCATGAAAAAAAGCTCAGATACAAAATGGGCAACGACCAGACCAGCACCAGCAGGCCGATGTATATCAACGCCGATATCAGCTTAAACATACCGTCCCGGCTTCGTTTGGGTTGATAAGCCAGCCACTCTATCAGGTCGACAAGCGACAACAGCGACAGTGCTACCAGCGTGCCCTTTTGCACCACCGTCTCCACCTGATGGGGCCACAATACCATCCAAAGGCCAAGAAGGATCAATGAGGCGCAGCGGAGCAATACCGTACCCGCGCTCCTGTATGTTTGCCGCATCCGCCGTCCCCCCTGTCCGCATCCGTTAAAAGCATGCCCGTTGAACCCGGCCTTACGGCACGGGCAGGATACCGCTTACCGCCATTGGCCATTCACCCAACCCAAAATTCCACTACAATACGGCCATGCGACCGCCAAAAGGTCACCCGCGCAAACACCGGTAACCGTTGCTATGCAGATTATACTTTTTTCATCGGCCTAGCGCAACCATTATGGCGTCAATGTAACCACCCCAAGACATAGTACAATCCTGCCATTCCATATAATGCACAGAAAACGCGTTGTGGGAGGGCAGTTCTATGCGTATCAAACGTTTGCGCCGATGCCACATTACCGGAATATTGAGCATACTTCTCGTTTTAACGCTTGTGTGGCAGCTGTTTTTATTGGGACAAAACATCGTGGCCGCCTTTAAGCCCGTCACGGATTGGGGGTTGGGTTTTGGAGAAAACGGCACACAGCCGCGCGGCAACGTCGATTCGAGCACGTTGGCACAGTTCAACGCACTGTACGTCGGAAACGCCGAGGAGAAGGTGTTGTATCTTACCTTTGATGCGGGATACGAAAACGGCTATACCGACGATATCCTCGACGTCCTCAAAAGCCAAGACGTAAAGGCGGCTTTCTTTCTGGTTGGCCATTATATCAAGGAGAACCCGGAACTCACCCGCCGCATGATGTCGGAAGGGCACACCGTAGGCAACCATACCTTCAACCATCCAGACATGAGCGACATATCCGATCCGGAGGATTTCCAAAAGGAATTACAACAACTTGACGACCTCTTCTTTGAAACGACTGGCACACCCATGTCAAAATACTATCGGCCGCCTTCGGGCAAGTTCAACGAGAAAAATCTGAAAATGGCTAAGGATCTTGGCTATACGACGGTGTTCTGGAGTCTGGCGTATATGGACTGGGACATCAACAACCAACCGTCGCAGCAGGAAGCTATGGACCTATTGACCATGCGCGTACACAACGGCGCCGTTGTGCTGTTGCACTGCGTATCACGTACCAACGCCGAGATCCTCGACAGCCTCATCACACAGTGGAAGCAGATGGGATACCGCTTCGGTACACTGGACGAGTTGGTGACTTCGTTGCAGGCGCCCTGATGGATCCTCGTCGTCTATCGTTGCATAACGCAACGAGTCGCAAGGATTACAAAACACGGTCCCGGCCCTCATTAAGACAACCAAACTCGATTTCAAAGGGTCTGTATACACGCTCTTTTGGTTTATAGTAGCGTTGGACAAACTATGCTATACTGTAAACAAAACACACGTGGCAAGGAGTTTTCATGAACGTCAGGCATATTCACCTCGAGGAGTACGGTGAGGCCGACCGAATCAAGCACATCGCTTTCGGTCGCAAGATGCAGACGCCAAAAAACGATGCAGATGATCCCGACGCGATCTACAACAGCATCGTGGGCTGCTTTGATGACCATGATATCCTCACTGCCCGGGCTCGCAACATCGATTACCGCTGCATGTTCGACGGTCATGAAGTGTTCATGACCGGTCTGTCCGGGGTGGCTTCGCTGCCACAAGCGCGCGGTCTTGGCCGCGTTCGTGCCATTATAAAGTATCTGTTTGAGGAGGATCGCGCGCGCGGCGCATTGTTCAGCACACTGTTCCCATTTTCGCACGCGTATTACCGCCGTTTCGGTTATGCCCTATCCAGCGAACGGACGACGCTGCACATTAAAACGCGATTGCTTTCGTCGTTTTCATCGCAATCGTACAGTGCGCGCATGCATCGCCTTGACGACGGGTTTGCGGACATCCGTTTGATAACAAACCGCATGAGCGCGCGATACAACCTCGCCATGCGCCCCAGCGACCGCCAATATAAAAAAGCATGTGGTGGCGACGCCGTGCAGCACGGAGATTACCGGTTTATTCTTTACGATACTCAGAACGCACCCTGTGCCTGGCTGTACTACACCGACCACGAGGATGAATCCGGCAAGTGTACAGCCCGCGTGCACATGCTTGAATATACGGATACACCCGCGCTATTGTGCGCCCTCGGGTTTTTGTACGGGCTTCGCGCACGCTATGCCTCTGTGGAGCTGCACTTGCCCCATAATGAAAATATATTGTATCTGTTGAACCAGCCCAACGATGCCACATGCACGGCAACGCCCTATGGCATGGCGCGCATACTCAACGTTCAGGCCGTATTGGAATTGATGCGCCATCCCAAAAGTGCAGGGTCATACGTGTTGCATGTTATGGACGAAATGCTGCCCGACAACGACGGCGTGTACACCGTATCCTATATACACGGCAAATCACACGTGACGCGTACGCCGCAATGCACGCCCGATCTTCGTCTGAATATCGGCATGCTCACGCAGTTGGCTTTGGGATACGTCGGATTGGAGCAAGCCTACGTTCAACCTGAGATAGAAGTGCTCAGCAACAAAGCCGTGTTACACAACGTGTTCGTGCGCAAACCCACGCTTTTGTCCTATCATTTTTAACATTGTGCAACGCGGCCGCGCGTTGACACGGCACGGGATCGTGTGATACCATACGCCCAGAACGATGGTGTTCACAGCGCATGCCGCTTTGGAACCATCGATTTTTATATATGGAGGGAAAAGCATGGCCAAATACAGTAAACAGGACATTCTTCAATTGGTTCAGGACAACAATGTGAAGTTCATCCGCCTGCAGTTTACCGATATTATGGGCACGTTGAAAAACGTCGCCATCACGGATAAACAGCTTGAAAAGGCGCTGAACAACGAGTGTATGTTCGACGGATCGTCCATCGAGGGTTTCGTACGCATCGAGGAATCCGACATGCGGTTGTATCCCGATCTGAACACATTCGAAATATTCCCCTGGATTGCACAGGAGAACCGTGTCGCACGATTGATCTGCAACGTACACAGGCCGGACGGTACGCCCTTTCGCGGCGATCCGCGCAATGTATTGATCCGGGCACTGAAGGAAGCGGCGGATCTTGGCTACACATTTTTTGTCGGTCCGGAGTTGGAATTCTTTCTATTCCAGACGGATGAGGACGGCAAGCCAACCACAAGAACGCAGGACGACGCGGCATATTTCGACCAGGCGCCGGTGGATCTGGGCGAAAGCGCCAGACGGGACATGTGCCTGTTGTTGGAGACCATGGGTTTTGAGATCGAAGCATCCCACCACGAATGCGCGCCCGGACAGCACGAGATCGATTTCAAATATGCATCCGCCCTTTTGGCCGCAGATTACATCATGACGTTCAAGCTGGTGGTCAAAACCATCGCGAAGCAGCACGGCCTGCACGCCACGTTCATGCCAAAGCCCGTTTTCGGCATCGCCGGCAATGGCATGCACATGAACATGTCGCTTTTTAAGGATGGCCACAACGCCTTTTACGATCCCGATGCGCCGTCTGGTTTGTCCGATGTGGCGCACCGGTTCATCGCGGGCATACTCACATACGCCAAGGGCTTTACCGCCGTCACCAACCCGCTGGTCAATTCATACAAGCGACTGGTGCCCGGCTACGAAGCGCCGGTATATGTGGCTTGGTCTAAGCAAAACCGCAGCCCGTTGATCCGCATTCCTTCGGCGCGTGGCAACAACACGAGGCTTGAGCTTAGGAGTCCCGACCCGTCCTGCAACCCGTATCTGGCATTGGCCGCGGTGTTATGGGCAGGTCTTGACGGTATAAAAAACAATCTGACGCCCCCGGATGCCGTCAACGCGAACATCTATCAAATGACACAGGAGCAGCGGCAAGCGCTTAAAATCGAAAACCTGCCGGACACGTTGTCCGAAGCGCTTTGCTGTATGCGGCAGACGCCGCTGATGAAGACGGCCTTGGGCGATCATGTTTATGAGAAATTTCTCATTGCCAAACAACTCGAATGGGATCGCTACCGCACACAGGTACACAATTGGGAAATCGATGCCTATCTGAGCCGATATTGATAACGGGCGGTGAATTAAATGGGCAACCGCGGCGTATGCTTGGCTGCTGCCAACCGTCCTTTTTTACAAAAACTAACCAAGGTACTGCTTCAGCATTCCGTTCCCGTTTTGGGCGTTGCCTATACGGATGATATGGCCGTACGAATGTGCCACAGCATGTATCCCGATGTCCTTGTGACGCATCAGCATCTTCGGAGCGGTTCGGGGTTTGTTGCGGCCAATGCCCTTTTAGGCCAGACACCCGCCATCGTGCTCTGTCCGCGTAGCGAAGCGGATTACCCCGCACCGGGCGATGTACAAACGCTGTACCTTCCCGTTAACGCCTCGGTGCTTTTAAACCGGATAGAACAGCTGAGCGGATACGGGCGGGCGCTGCGCATGGTCAGCCAACACCTCAAACTGACCGAGCAGCGCGACCTGATCGCGCAGGCCAAATCACAGTTGATGCACCAGCACGGCATGAGCGAACCGCAGGCGCACGCATACCTACAGCGTATCTCCATGGACAGGCGTATTAAGTTGTACGAGGCGGCACAGACGGTACTGGCGCGTATGGGGATGTCCGGCCGATCGCAAAACTAAGCGCCGCGGCAGGTGCACCCCTTGATCACAAGGGCGGTTGCGAGCGTACCGGAAGGAGTCAAGCCCCCGCCCCATGGGCGGACTCAAGCACAATAGGGCCTTCCTTGAACAATCGGAGCACGATAAAATGTTGGAATTTCAAAAATAACACTTGCCCCGCAGCGTATAAAATGGTATCTTAGAAAAAATGAAAACCATTCAAAATCCGATGCCCCCTGACAACATTAGTACAAAGGGGCAACGAACAAGCGAATATGGGAGCATACACAGCTCCGTTCATGCAATACCTGAGCGGAGCAATGCTTTGGATTTTCCAAAGGACTGAGCGCGGATTTATAATCCGCGCTTTATAATGCGGCCACCGCTTGGCGAAATGGGAAAAGTATGGTTTAATAGGCAGGGTGATGTAAATGCAAAGGGCGCAACTGATTCTGGAGAACGGAACCGTCTTTGAGGGGACATCCTTCGGAGCGGCAAGGGACGTATTGGGCGAGGTGGTATTCAATACCGGCATGACCGGTTACCAAGAGGTGTTGACCGATCCATCCTATGCCGGACAAATCGTCTGCATGACGTATCCGCTCATCGGCAACTATGGCATCAATCAGGGAGACTTTGAATCGATACGACCACAGGTTAAGGGATTCATCGTTCGTGAATTCGAAAAGCAACCGTCAAATTTTCGCAGTGAAGAAGCGATTGACGGTTTTTTAATGCACAATGATATCCCCTCGCTTTGCGGCATTGATACGCGCGCGCTGACTAGGATGCTACGCGAATACGGCACCATGCGCGGCATGATTCACATCGGAGACACGTACGACCTTGACGCGCTGATGCCGGCAATACTGGATTATGCCATCGTGGATCCGGTGATGGACGTAACGGTCAAGGAAAAGGAAGTATACAAGCCGACGCAAACTAAATACCGCGTGGCGCTGATCGATTACGGTTACAAGCGCAACATCGTCCAGTCGCTTCTAAAGCGCAGCTGTGAAGTGACGGTGTTCCCCGCCAACACCAAACCCGAAGATATCCTTTCCTTGGACCCGGACGGTATCATGCTGACAAACGGGCCGGGCGATCCCAAGGACTGTACCTATGCGATCGACACCATTCGGGACCTTTTGGGCAAAAAGCCGCTGTTCGGCATCTGCTTGGGCCACCAGCTGGTCGCGCTGGCGTGCGGCGCGAACACCGGCAAGCTCAAGTACGGACACCGGGGTGCAAACCACCCCGTCAAGGATCTTCAGATAGACAAAACTTATATCACGTCGCAGAATCACGGTTATGCGGTGCTCAAGGATACGCTGGATGAAGACAGGATGAAGCTGACCCATATCAACCTCAACGACGATACGGTTGAAGGCATCGCGTATCCAACATGCAACGCGTTCACCGTTCAGTTCCATCCCGAGGCTTCGCCGGGGCCGATGGACACCGCGTATTTATTCGAACGGTTTATCGACTTGATGCAAACCCATAAGGAGGGCCGATAACATGCCGCGCCAAACTCACATTAAAAAAGTAATGGTCATCGGCTCCGGGCCCATCATCATCGGCCAGGCGGCGGAGTTCGATTACGCCGGATCGCAGGCATGCCAGGCGCTGCGCGAGGAAGGCTTAAAGGTGGTGTTGGTCAATTCTAACCCGGCCACCATCATGACGGATCCGGAAATGGCGGACGCGGTATACATCGAGCCGCTGCACGTGAACGTTATTGAAAAAATAATCGAAAAGGAACGGCCGGACAGCCTGCTGCCCACGTTGGGTGGACAGACCGGTCTGAACCTCGCGATGGAGTTGTACGAGAGCGGCGTTTTGGACCGCTACGGCGTGAAGCTTCTGGGCACCAAACCGGAGGCCATCCGCATGGCGGAGGACCGGCAGGATTTCAAGGAAGCCATGCTGCGCCTTGGCGAGCCCTGCACACAAAGCGAAGTCGTGCATGACATCGACGCCGCGCTGCGCTTTGCCAACGAAGTCAGCTATCCCGTCATCGTGCGCCCGGCTTACACGTTGGGCGGTACCGGCGGCGGCATCGTGCATACGCCGGAGGAATTGAAGGAGATCGGTGGCCACGGCCTCCGTCTGTCCCGCGTACACCAGGTTTTGATTGAAAAGAGCATTGCGGGCTGGAAGGAAATTGAATACGAAGTGATGCGCGACCACAAGGGCAATGTCATCACCGTGTGTAATATGGAAAACATCGACCCTGTCGGCGTGCACACCGGTGACAGTATCGTCGTCGCCCCATCGCAGACGCTGTCCGACAAGGAATACCAGATGCTGCGCTCCTCGGCACTTAACATCATATCCGCGCTTAAGATAGAGGGCGGGTGCAACATACAGTTTGCCCTGCACCCCGATAGCATGGAATACGCCGTCATCGAAGTCAACCCGCGCGTATCGCGTTCCTCGGCGCTGGCCAGCAAAGCAACAGGATATCCCATCGCAAAGGTAGCCACTAAAATTGCCATCGGCTACGGCCTGGACGAGATCATTAACGCCGTTACCGGCAAAACATATGCGTGCTTCGAGCCGACGCTGGACTACTGCATCGTCAAAATTCCCAAATGGCCGTTTGACAAGTTTGTGCGCGCAGAACGCACGCTGGGCACGCAGATGAAGGCAACGGGCGAAGTGATGGCGATCAGCAACAGCTTTGAAGGGGCGCTGATGAAGGCAATCCGTTCACTGGAACTGAATATGTATACGCTGGAACAGCCATTTTGCATGCAGATGAGCGGACGTGAGCTGTCCATGCGCCTTCATATGATCAACGACGAGCGTATCTTCGTTTTGGCGGAGGCGATGCGCCGCGGCATGTCGCTAAAGGAACTGTTCGATATCACCAAGATTGACCCGTGGTTCCTCCAACGCATCCAACGGCTGGTTCAAACGGAACAATGGCTCAAGACAAAGGATCTGTTGGCACTCAACGAGCAGCAACTTCGTCGCAGCAAGCAACTCGGTTTCCCGGACAGCATCATCGCCCAATACACCGGGAGCACACTGAAGGAAGTGCGCGACTACCGCGAACAGCTAGGAATCCGCGCCGTGTTCAAAATGGTGGATACCTGCGCGGCGGAATTTGAAGCCGTCAGCCCCTACTACTACTCCACCTATGACAGGAACGACGACGCCCCACCCACAGAGAGCGACAACAAGGTACTGGTCATCGGCTCCGGTCCAATCCGTATTGGACAGGGCATCGAGTTTGATTATTGCAGCGTGCACGCGGTGCGCGCTCTGAAGAAACTGGGCTATACCACCATCATCGCCAACAACAACCCCGAAACGGTATCCACGGATTTCGATACGTCGGACATACTCTACTTCGAACCGCTGACCGAAGAGGACGTGTACGCTATCGTACAGCGCGAAAAACCGCTGGGCGCCATCGTGCAGGTGGGTGGACAAACCGCGATTAAGCTGGCAAAGTCGCTTGTGGACATGGGCGTAAAAATCCTGGGCAGCCAGGAGGAGTCGGTGGACGCGGCGGAAGACCGCCAGAAATTCGACGAAATTCTGCAGGCCTGCGGCATACCGCGGCCACAGGGCGGAACGGTGTTCACCACGCCCGAAGCCATCTACGTCGCCAATACGCTGGGCTATCCCGTACTGCTTCGCCCCTCCTATGTGCTGGGCGGTCAAGGTATGGAAATCGCGTATTCCGATGAAGACGTGACCGAATTTATGTCCATCATCACGCGCAATGCACAGGAACACCCGATCCTGGTCGACAAATACCTGATGGGCACGGAGATCGAGGTAGACGCCATCTGCGACGGCGAGGACATCCTCGTTCCCGGCATCATGGAGCACATTGAGCGTGCGGGCGTACACTCGGGCGACAGCCTGAGCGTATATCCCACCATCACTTTGACCGAGCAGACCATTCAAACGCTGATGGCTTATACAAAGCAACTGGCGCAGGCACTGGACGTGTTGGGATTGATCAACATCCAGTACGTCCTGTACCACAACGAAGTGTATGTCATTGAAGTCAATCCGCGTAGCAGCCGCACCGTGCCCTTTATCAGCAAGGTCACCGGCGTGCCGATGGTGGAGCTGGCGGTACGGACGATGTTTGGCGAAAAACTACGCGACATGGGCTACGGAACCGGTTTATACCCATGCAAGGGGCATTTCGCGGTAAAAGCGCCTGTATTCTCGTTTGAAAAACTGCACAATGTGGACACCAACCTTGGTCCGGAAATGAAATCTACCGGCGAAGTGCTGGGCATTGCCGAAAACTTCCCGGACGCCCTTCTCAAAGCGATGTTGGGCACTAACATCAAAATGCCCACGCCCGGGCAGAGCGTGCTTTTAACGGTGCGGGATTCCGACAAACAGGAGGTACTGCCCATCGCGGACTACTTTGCAAAGAGCGGCTACCATCTGTTCGCAACGGCAGGCACCGCTACTTTTTTACAAAAGCATGACATCGCATCCACCATCGTCAATCCCATCGACGAAGGACATCCCAACGTGCTGGATATTCTGCAACAGGAGGATATCGGCCTAGTTGTCAACACACCTACCCGTGGGCATAAGACGGGGCGCGACGGATTCCGCATTCGCCGTAAAGCGGTGGAGATGAACATCCCCTGTCTGACCTCCATCGATACCGCCAACGCACTGATTCATTGCCTGGAACTTCAAAAAGGGCCAAAGGATCTTAGTGTTATCGACCTGACGAAACTGTAAACGCATAGCGTCTGTCCGATATGAAAAAACGGCGTGCAAACTGCACGCTGTTTTTTCATATCGGATGGAATGATCCGGCTTATTGGCTCATATACACAATGGAATTGACGCGCTTGGCATCCCTTGCTATAATGGTGCTTATTACGCGGACGCAATGATCATATCGTATCACCTAAGTCCCTTGATACGGGCTTTTCGGCGGAAAGATGCCGCTTTATGAGGCTGTATTTTCCCATTGTCCGCAATCATGGTTTGGATCAATACCACCGCGAAAGGATGGAAGCGTATGCCCATCTGCATTCCCAACACACTGCCGTCGGCCAGCGTGCTCGGCGGCGAAAACATCTTCATCATGAACGAGTCCAGGGCTCAGGCGCAGGACATTCGTCCGCTTCAGATTGCCATTTTTAATATCATGCCCACCAAGATATCGACCGAGACGCAGATTCTTAGAATGCTGAGTAATACGCCGCTTCAGGTACAGATTACACTTCTCCACCCACAGACCTATACCTGTACACATACGCCGGGCGAACATCTTGAAATGTTTTACAAAACCTTCGACGATGTGAAACATCAAAAATTTGACGGGATGATATTGACCGGCGCACCGGTGGAAACGCTTGGGTTTGACGAGGTATACTATTGGCCGGAACTTAAAGACATCATGGAGTGGACAAAAACCAACGTCTATTCCACGTTGCACATCTGCTGGGGTGCGCAGGCGGGGTTGTACTATCACTACGACATTCCTAAATATCCGTTGGATCAAAAGATGTTCGGCGTGTTCACACATACCGTCAACGGCAAAAACATCCCGCTGTTCCGCGGCTTTGACGATGTGTTCTATCTGCCCCAGTCCCGCCATACCGAGATAAGGCGCGAAGACATCGTACCGATGGATGAATTGGACCTCGTCTCTGAATCTGAGGAATCGGGCGTTGGCATCGTGATGACGCGCAACGGTCGGCAGATTTTCATCACCGGCCACGGAGAATACGACAGCGATACGCTACTCTATGAATACCGCCGCGATATGGATAAAGGGCTGAATAACATTTCCATCCCCAAACACTATTTCCCCAACGATGATCCGACGCAGCCGCCCAAGGTGCGCTGGCGCGCCCATGCGAACCTTCTATTCTCCAACTGGCTGAATTATTACGTATATCAGGCAACCCCATTCGACATCAACCTGATCGAATGCTTGTAAAACAAAAGGGCAAGCGGCGCTTGCCCTTTTGTAGCCGACATACTCATGCTTGTCGGCAATATACGACTCCGTCGGCGGCCTCGGTGCGCGCAGGCGGAGTTTTTGTTTTAACGTAACGAAGTCCGCCTTGACGTGTATTGACAGAGCGAATTCGGCCCTTAGCATGGTGCAAAACGATTTATACCAGACCTGCTTGGTAATCATTGATCTTATGCGCGGCTTCCAACGCCAGCACCATGTGCAAAATGCTCTGGCTCTGGTCCGGTACCATGCGGTAGTACTCCTTGGCGCCGGGCAGTTCCCAATAGGTATTCTGAAAAGAAAACGGAATGGCGACCAACCTGTCGTTTGATATACGCAGTGAAAACGGCTTGCCGTCCTTGTTGCCCTCAAAGCGCAAGTCTTGCTTTGTCAGCGTTACCACACCCGCTCCGCGCAATGTAAATTTCGGTCGCTCATCATGGGCCACAAACAGCGATACGCTCTGTTGAAAATGTCCCTGTTGCTCGAGCTGGTGTCCGGCCTCATCGCGTTCAAACGCCGTCCACTGCACGGGATCGTCAAAGATGACATCTCCTTCATGCAGCGGATGCAACAGGCCGTATGCGTCCATACGCGCGCCGTTGTGGCATGCGGCGCATTCGACAACATCGCCTCTGCTTTGCATTTGATACAGTGTATGGCAGCGTGGGCACTGGTACAGCAGCCGTTCTAACCCCGCCGCCCGTCTTTTGCATACGTAGGGAATGCGGTATTCCCTGGAAAAATCATAGTCGTTGAAAGCCAGCGCATCACGTATGCCGTCATCTATCTGTGCAGCGGTCATCTCGCCGAGCTGCTCAGGTGTAAAGAGAACGCTCACATCGGCAAATATGCGGCCACTGCGCGGCTTGATAGCCCACTTCGGCCTACTCAAATGCGCCCCCCGAATCTTGATATTCACAACCGGTACATTCATATGCTTGATTAGTCTGCCCGTGCCCTGCGGCATAGGCATATCCCTGCCGTCATAGCTGACCTGCCCATGGGGAAACAGACCGAGTGCGCCGCCGCTTCTGATCACCTGCAACATCTGCCGGACCGACACAGGATCGGAAACCATCTGCAACTTGGGCACGCATGCCAACCAATTGAGCAGACGGCGGGGTATCGGTTTGTAGTAGAACACGGTGGCGGTGACAACGTGCAGACGACAGCCCTTCATCGCCAGAGCAGCTATCGCGAAATCGTAGTGGGACCCGTGATTGCCCATCACCACAAACGGCGGTTTGATTTCTTTCATACCATGCCTTCGTATGCGCAGGCCACGCTTGAAACGCAGGTACAGCATCAGATAAGCTTTCAAAAGCGCATAGATTATGCGGTTTGGCCGCTTAATTCGTTTTGCTTTGCCCCGTGACATAGCGTTTTCCTCCCTTATGCGCATATTGTACCAAATTGATTTCATGCGCTCAAGCGGAAGCGCTCATTCAATCGTGCCACGGCAAGTCTTTGACGCCTAACGGCCCAGCGTAGCCGATTCTGCAAAGCCATTGTATGGAGCGAATAAACATATGGTAAGAAACATGGTGTTGATAAAACGCAACCCGTAGCAAACCGTGTGCATGCACACAAAGTAAAATGGGGGACGCGAACATTAGCCGTTACCGGCTCTGATCCGCAACCGTGTCAAAAACCGTTGGGCGAAGGGAATCCTGCTGAGCGCGGGTGTCCTGTCAGGGTTGTATCGCGCTTTTCTCGCTCTCCTGCTCCAGCAGTGCCTTCATTTGTTTGTTTTTTGATTCCATGCGAAAATACACCGCCAACCCGCACATCATCACCAGCGTTCCCAAAATGGTTAGAACATTGGGCACTTCGCCGCGCATCAGAAATGCGGTTATGCCGGCAAAAAACGGCCCCATAAGGTTAAAGAGGGATACGTTGGTTGCGGGCATATGTTTCAGCGCCCACACCTGCGCGCTCTGGGACACCAGCGTACACATCAGCGCAAGCACACCGATCCATATCCACGCCTCCAGGCTGAACGGACCGAGCGGTGTACCGGTTATCACGCATACGATAAATATCAACACGGCAGCGATGGAAAAGGTCATTCCCATCGTCGGCCACAGCGAAAACTTCTCCCGAATGACGCCGGATATGATGAGGTTTATAGCAAACAGTATCGCGTTGAACAAGATGAGGATCATACCGATGGGATTGTTGTTCGCGTCGGTGGCACCGCCCCATGCACATACCGCCACACCCAACAGGCAGACGGCAACACCAATGAGCGATTTAAGAGGTGTTATTTTGCCCAAGAACAGATAACTGGCGATGATGACCCAAATAGGATTGGTGCGCTGCAGCGCAGATACCAAAAATACCGGCGAGAATTTCAGCGCGGTGATCCACAAAAGCATGGTGGCGGCACGCAGGAATCCGCTGGCAAACAGAAGGTAAAAATCACGTTTTTTTACGCTTCTCACTTCCGCCCGATAGCTTGGCTTGGAAGCGATGACACAAACCAGAACGAGTGTGGAAATAAAGATGCGGTAAAACGTAATGCTGGGACTGGGCAAACCAAGATCCAATAATATCTTGAGCATGGGCGATGCGAACGACATGATAATCATGCCACCGATCAGCACGCCATATATGATGGAGCCGCTGGGTCTCCGTTCCGTTTCGTCCATGGTGCCAACCCCCTCCAAAAAAAGGCAGGTATGCCTTTGTGGTATACCTGCGCCAAAAACTCTGTTACAACATACCCCAAACACAGCCCGCTGTCAAGCTTGCCTCGTTTATGTTTACTACGTATACAACGCCGACTTGTAACACAGTACGCAAGCCAACGCAGCAAGTCACGCCCTGTGCTCCATTCGTTGAGAATGTAGAGTCGGGCCCGGGCAGAATAGATTCACAACATAAATTCTGTCGGCGCCGTCCTCCGTCAACACGGCGGACGGCGCCGGATCTTCGCACATACCCACATGCTTGTTCTGTTGCGCACGATTCAATCGTGAATTTACCACTCAAGTCTGACAACAACCGGCTTTGGCGCTTCGCCATCGCTGCACATTTCGACCTCTTCAACACCTCGGTGGTAAGCTTTGGCGCATGGCGTCATTTCGTATTTACCGTAGCGTGCGTCGCGCTTTGGGCATGTCCCGTTTCCCTGCTGTTCCCTGCATCAAACCTCCACCGTCTCAAACTGCGACTGGTACAGATCGGCATAGAATCCACCCTTTGCCAACAGCTCGTCATGTGTGCCCTGCTCGATGATATCGCCGTCGTTGATAACTAAAATCAAGTCTGCGTTCTTGATGGTGGACAGCCGGTGCGCGATGACAAAGCTGGTCCTGCCTTTCATCAGATTGTCCATCGCATTTTGGATCTGCTGCTCGGTACGCGTATCCACGGAACTGGTCGCTTCGTCCAGAATCAGAACGCGGTTGTCGGCCAATATGGTGCGCGCGATGGTCAAAAGCTGTTTCTGTCCCTGAGACAGGTTGGTGGTCTCCTCGTTGATTACCATGTTATATCCTTCGGGCTGTGTCAGAATGAAGTGGTGCACATGCGCGGCTTTGGCGGCCTCGATCACCTCTTCATCGGTGGCGTCAAGCCGTCCGTAACGGATGTTTTCCATAACGGTACCGTTAAACAGCCATGTATCCTGCAATACCATGCCGAATATCTGGCGCAAATCGTTGCGCTCAAACATTCTAAGGTCATGCCCGTCCACCGCGATGCTGCCGCCGTCCACATCGTAGAACCGCATCAGAAGCTTGACGATGGTGGTCTTGCCCGCGCCGGTAGGCCCGACGATTGCAATTTTTTGACCTCTGTGTATGTTTGCCGAGAAATCATGGATAACGGGTTGTTCCGCGTCATAGCCAAAGCGAACGTGCGCGAAGCTGACGTTGCCGTCGATGTTGTCCACCGGCACGGGATTGTCGACCTGTTGTGGTTCTTCCTCTTCGCCCAAGAACTCGAAGGCGCGCTCAGCGGCCGCCGCCATGGACTGCATCATGTTGCCCACCTGTGCAATCTGCGCAATGGGCTGTGTAAAGTTACGCACGTACTGGATGAACGCCTGGATATCGCCCACCGAAATGATTCCACGCATGCTCAAAAAACCACCCAAAATAGCCACCGCCACATACCCAAGGTTGCCGATGAAGTTCATCACAGGGTGCATCATGCCGGAAAACGCCTGGGAGCGCCAAGCGCTCTGGTACAACTCGTCGTTGATTTGATCAAATGTCTCGATGACGGATTCCTGTTTATTGAACGCCTTGACGATGTTCAGCCCGCCGTATATCTCCTCCACCTGCCCGTTGACCTTGGCCAGGTTGCTCTGCTGTGCACGGAAATACTTTTGCGAGCGCTTCATCACCGCACCGATGAACAGGGCGGACAGCGGCAGCATACACAGCACCAGAAGCGTCATCCATACATTGATGCGCAGCATCATGATAAACACGCCGATGATGGTGGCGATGGACGTGATCAGTTGGGTCAGACTCTGGTTGAGGCTCTGTCCGAGGGTGTCCACATCGTTGGTCACCCGGGACAGCGTTTCGCCGTATGTACGGCTCTCAAAGTACTTGAGTGGCAAACGATTTATCTTGTCCGATATATCCCGACGAATCCGATAGGTAACGCGGTTGGAGACGCCGGTCATCACAACGCCTTGCACAAACGAGAAGCCTGCGCTGACGCCGTACAGCGATAACAATATCAACAGTATGCGCCCAATCGCGGCAAAATCAATGCCGCCGGTACCGCTGATCTTCGCGACAAGCCCTGTAAAGATGGTGGTCGTGGCCTGGCCCAGTACCGTGGGGCCGATGATGTTGAATGCCGTGCTCAGTATCGCGCAAGCCACCACGGCAGCAAGCGCCCAGCGATATTCTGTCATGCGCGCCATCAGCTTTTTGATGGTGCCTTTGAAGTCCTTGGCTTTCTCAAATCCGTGCCGCATGGGCCCGCCGCCCGGACCCATTCCGCGCATTTTCGATGGTTCGCGTTTTTGTTCATTGGCCATGATGTTCATCCTCCGCAATGGATTTGCTTCTTTGAATTTCCTCTGGCGAAAGCTGCGAGGAAGCGATTTGCTCGTACACGGGACAGGTTAAAAGAAGTTGCTCATGCGTACCGATGCCCGCCACGCGTCCCTCTTCCAGCACAATGATCTGGTCGGCGAACAGTATGGTATTCACCCGCTGCGCAACGATCAAAACAGTGCTGTCCCCGGTATACGCCTTGAGTGCGCGCCGCAGTGCAACATCGGTGCGGTAATCCAGCGCGGAGAAACTGTCGTCAAATATGTATATATCCGGTTGTTTCGCCACAGCCCTTGCAATGGAAAGCCGCTGCTTCTGTCCACCGGATACGTTGGTGCCGCCTTGGGAGATGATCGCGCCAAACCCATCCTGCTTTTGTGCGATAAATGAACTGGCCTGTGCGATATCCGCTGCGATCTTGAGTTCCTCTTCCGTAGCATCCTCTTTGCCAAAGCGCAGGTTGGACTCGATGGTGCCGGAGAACAGCACACCGCGCTGCGGCACATAGCCGATGCGATCGCGCAGGTTCTTCTGCGTCATATCGCGTACATCCAATCCCCCGACGTATACCGCGCCTTCGCTCACGTCGAAGAACCGCGGAATCAGGTTGACAAGCGTGGATTTGCCGCTGCCCGTGCTGCCAATAATGGCAGTGGTGCGCCCCGGCTCTGCGGTAAAGCTGATGCCGGTAAGAACGTTCGCCTCCGCATTGGGATAGCGGAAGCCGACCTTTTCAAACCGGACCACACCGCGCATGGAGGGATCGGGCGTTGCGGGCATCTCTGGATCCAATATGGATGAATCGGTGTTGAGCACCGCATTGATGCGCCCAATGGATACGCTTGCTCGCGGCAAAATGATGGACATCATGGATACCATCAAAAAGCTCATGATGATCTGCATCGCATATTGCATGAACGCCATCAGATCGCCCACCTGCATCAACCCCTGATCCACGCCATACGCACCCCGATAGAGTATCAGAACCATCAGCGCATTCATAATCAGCATCATCGCCGGCATCATCAACGCCATAACGCGGTTGACGAACAGGTTCACCTTCATCAAATCGATGTTCGCACGGTCAAAGCGCTTGACCTCGTGCAGCTGCGTACAGAACGCCCGTATCACGGGAACGCCGGTCAGTATCTCCCTGGTTACCAGGTTGAGCTTGTCGATGAGCGTCTGCATGCGCTTAAAGCGGGGCAGCGCCACCCACATCAGCGTCAATACAACCGTCATCACCGCCGCCACGCCAAGTCCGATGGTCCACGCCATGGATATATTTGTATTCAGCGCCATGAAAATGCCGCCGATGCCCATGATGGGCGCAAACAAGAGGATGCGGAACACCATGGTGGTCATCATCTGCACCTGCTGAATATCATTGGTGCTGCGCGTGATCAGCGACGCCGTGGAAAACTTGTCAAACTCCATGTTGCCAAAGGATATGACCTTTTTAAACACCGCTTCACGCAGCCTTTTTGCAAAACCGGATGCCACCCTGGCCGACAGGAATGCGACGGTGATCGCCGCTAGCACCGATGCTAAAACCAGTCCGAGCATCATGAATCCCGAGGACCATAGATAGGACATCTGCATGCTGTTTACATCCACTTCCAAGGTCTCGTATTCGGTTTGCAAAAACGCGATGGCACTTTGCTTTACGATGCTCTCGGGTATTTGCGAAAGCCTTTGTTCCATTTCCATCACCATCGCTTCGCGCCCACTGGCAGGCAATGATCCCAGCATGGTCCACAGATCCATACCCGCCGGAATCTGGGACAACAGCACATCCGCCATCTCCCCGCCACCATCCACCGTAGCAATCACAAGAAGCCGGGGACTCAACAAGCCGTCAAGCTCCGCCCTATGTTCACCGGTGATGTTCAAGAGCGACGCAGTTCCGTCGGCTTTAAACTCATAGGCCTGCTCAAGCGTGGCGGCCTGCTGCTGCGTCATAAGAAGCAGCAGCTTCTCAAAGGTGCTCTGCGTCACAATTTGCGGTACAGCGTCCTCTATGCCACCCTGTTGTATCCCCACGTTCACAATGTCGGATGTATAGGCTGGCAGCGCCAATTGGCATAGCGCCTGAATCAGCAACAGTACAACCAGCACCGCAATGGCTGCGGCGGACGGTTTAAGGTGTTTGGTTATATGTCCGAGTCTACTTTTCATGGCGTACTCTCCTGCTCGTTTACGTTTTGTTCCAAATTATCCTGGATTCGTTTCAAAAAACCCTGTAACTGTTCGATGTCCTGTTGGTCAAAGCCCTGTAGCATCACGTCCATCTCTTCCATGATGTGGGCACTCATACGTTGTTTGAACGACTTGGCCTGTTCTGAAAGATATACGCGCCAAATACGCTTATCGGATTCATCGCGCATTCGCTTGATGTGCTGTGCTTTTTCAAGTCTGCGTATGCTAATCGCTACGGTGGATGGTTTGATCATAAGATGTTGTGCAATGTCAGCCTGCGTACACCCTTCATGATCGCCGATCCAGGCAAGTATCGGAAACTGTGAGGGATGAAACGGCGGATGGCCCATATGATGGCCCACATGATGGTCCACATGATGGTAATTAATCATCTTGTGCAGCTTGATAATACGCAATAAACGTTTGAGAATATCCGTGGAAGGCTCCATGGCTTTCCCCTTTCGTTAGTCGGCTAATAATCATTGTGCAACATCTTCATATTTTTGTCAAGCACCTTTTTTCGGAACAAAAAAAGCCGTACGGCGTACGGTTTTTTGCATATGCTGTTTTACACGCTATCCCTTAAACACCCATCTTGTCAATATAAAAACAACGCCTCCAATGAAAAGTGCAGCAGATTGCAGCATGATGGCTGCTTTGCCAAAATTGCGCTTATTTGGGTTGGATGCGCCGCAGGCCCACAGGATGCCCAGCATCAGGCCTAGCAGGGGAATGAGAACCAGTATCATGCTCAAAAGGTAATCCACCACGCCCAACACCGCTGGCCGGCCCGCCGGCCTTTTGATTTGTTGCTTCGCATGCATTTTCTCGTTTTGCGCGGAAACAAGCCGCGCGCTGTCCCGCTTGGCGACCCGATCCTGTCGTACCGTTTCGTATTCGTCATCATCGAAAAGCAGCCCATCGATATCAGTTGCTTCTTTACGTACCTGGTTCGGTCTGTTCGCCGCTATTTTGGTTTGTCCGCGCGACGACCGTGCGTTCAAAACAGGCTTATTCTCATCAAAGGGCACGAGGGTGCGCCGTTGTTGCTGTGCACGTCTGGACTGCACCACCACCCGATTACCGTCTTGATCCAGCATTGTGGCGGAAAACCTCCCATCGTCCGAATCGATCCGTGCGCCGCACCCCGGACAGAACTTCTTCGTATCCGGTACAACCGAGCCACATTCCGCGCAAATAGCCATGGAATCCACCTTCCTTATCCGAATCCGCGCCTTAAGTACGTGCTTCGTTTCCTCAACAGAATTCGGCGTATCGGAACGTTTGGCCGTTCGGCAAGCGTCATGCGCAAGCGCCACCGTCCCGCCCAAACGCGTGGGCTTCATAGCCGCACATTTTTTTCGGCCCATCGACGCATTGACTCCCGATATTGGCCGCTCAACCCCATCCGATTATGGCCTTGCTTTTCAGTCGCAACGCTCACCCGCTAAGCTTGGTACCGCAGCTACCGCAGAATCTCGTGTTCGGCGGGCTCTCTTGTCCGCATTGGGGGCAAACAGTTTTGCTTGGCACGGCCAACTTGGATCCGCATTCCTGGCAGAAGTTCACGCCCGGCGCGTTGAGCGTACCGCAATTCGGGCATGTTATACCCTGTTGCGCTTGTTGTTCGCGCATTTTGGCCTGTTCCGCTTCCCGTATTTTGCTTTCTTCGTTTTGAATTTGGGTTAAAACCTGCTGCAGTTGTTGGGAAACATCTCCAAAGCCGTCCGGACCGTTCTGCTCTACCACCATTTGGCCAATGTGTGCGTACAGTTCGTGCGCCTGTGCCCGAAGATCCTTTATGTTCTTATTTGCGCTCTTGTTCACGGAAGCGCGCGGTTTTGGCGCGCCGTTGTCGGTGGTGTTACTGTCCTGCGGCATCAAACCGTCCAGTCCTTTGATCAACCCGCCAAACCCGCCCAATTTGTCTTTCATTCACATTTCCATCCTTTCCGTATATCCTATGCCATGATGTATATGCAACGATATGTCGCAGATATTGCTTCTTTGTTTACATTATAGGGTTTTTTTAACATCAAGAAAAGCCCTATTCCAACAAATTACGAATTTGTCCATCATGCCTTATGTATATAACCTATGCCGCCGTACAATCCAGCGGCTTCAGTCTGCCAAAGATATGATCATATACCCCTTGCATGTTCGTACCCGCTGCGATGTCATCATCGGAATATAAGCCACTTTTTAGCAATCTTGAGATGGCAATAGTGTGGTGGGTTGGTATAAATCAATTCCCACAAAAGCTCTTCGTCCAACATTCAATTATTGGAACATAGATGTTCTTAACGTTGAGGATCCCAAAGGGACCATGCACGCCCATTGAATACCATACCCGGGCGGCGGACGGGTTGAAAGAATGTTTGGGTTGTTTCCTTCTGCATAGCCAGTGCAGACACTCATCAGACATACAATAGCAACACATGGAGAAAACCATTCCGTTCTTTAATTAACATTGCCATACTGGATTTTCATTGACTCCTACAAATCCAGCGACACTGGATCAATTGCCACCGGCATGCGTAATGATGTCCTCCTTGTAAGACCGCTTTTTTGTCGACTTACCACCGTCCTATAACACGGTTTCTTATTGGACCCAGCTCCCGATAAAATGCGTATGGTCATTGTTTCTTCGCCAGGGCACACATCACGCGGCCCTTGGTCGCAAAGTCGGCGCCCGCCACATTGCCATAGAGGTCCACGTCACCAAATCCCGCGTCGGAAAGCTCTTGGGTCAATTCTTCAGCCGTAAACGCATGGTTCCACAGATGATAACAGTGAAGCGCGCACTTTGTTAATACGATATACCGGTCCGTAAAGGTTTGCACATCATCATAGCGGAAGAACGAATGGATCAACGCATGCGGCTCATCGCTCCAGAATCCCTGCCGTACGTATTGGATTTGCGTATCCTCTAGTCTGTTGCGATATTCACGCGGCGCAAACACATCAAAGAGAAAACATCCGCCCTTTTTTAGCGCACGGTAAACATTGAAAAGCAGCGCCCGCCTATCCTTGGGCGGCAATACGCCATAGTCGCAGTAGATCATGGTAACGACGTCATATGCATTGATGTCCGTTAAATCCAGATAATTCTCCAGACGGTAGCGGATGGGCAAGCCCTTATCGCCTGCAATATTTTTGGCGTACTCGATGGAACGCTGGGACAAATCGATGCCGGTCACATCGTAGCCGTACGAGCAAAACCGCTGCGCGTATAGCCCCGGCCCGCAGCCAAGGTCCAAAAGCCTGGGGTATTCTTCGGGCGGCAAACGATGCTTGATCCATGCAGCCGAACGGTCAACAAAAGCATGCTCGCGCGTCGCCCCCTCCAGATGGGGATCCAGATGCGCCTTGAGCATGCCCTTGGATACATGCACATCGTTCCAAAATTCCGCGGAACTTTTTTGATAAAGCGTAGGCCGCTGTTCAAGAATGGACAAAAGCTGCGTATACACACAATCCCCCTTCCCGCTTGCAAAGTCTGCGCATGTCAGACGCAAACGGCACGGCTTGTTATGCACTAAACGTTCAGGCCAATGACAGTGCAGGGAACGCGGCCTGCGATCAGATCGCTCAGGCGGTATCGTGCATGGCCGATGATGACGGTGGTTCCCTCCATCGCGGGCTTCTTGATGAACTCAAGCTTGGCATGTGCGCCGTTGGATCCCTGTCGGCTGGCACCGATGCAATGCTTCTGATGCCGGGTGATCAGCGCTTCAAGCGCCTGCGGCGTATTGGCCTTGATCTCATGGATCAGTGTCTTTGCATCGTTGGGATCCATGTATATCCCGTCCACGCTGGACAGGATCACCAACGTACGTGCGCGAACAATGCTTGTGATAACCGCCGCGGTCTCATCGTTGTCGATGCATTCCACCACCGGCCCGTCGGTACGCGATTGAATCTGCATCAGCTCCATCCGTCTGTTTTCGGCAAAGGATACGGGGTCGTTGTAGTTTACGATGGGGATGGCCTTTTGGTCCTTGGCGCGAATTAAAAATCTCCTAAGGTGTTCTCGCTTTTCCGGATCGTTAAAATGCAGGTGCTCCACCAAAACCTGTCGCACCGAATAGGACGGGTGGATGAACCGCCGGTAGTTTTCCATGAGAATGGACTGTCCCTGTGCGGCATAATCCGTCTTGACCTCATCGATGTTGCCACATAGTTCCTTTGAATTGCGCTTGATATAATCCAACCGTCCAATTTCCGTCGCGCCGGAAGACACCCAAATCATGCCCGGCCTCAACTCGCTCGAAAGCCGCGCAATGATATTATAGTCGATGTCGTTGTCCTCCTTGCGGACAAGTGCCATCGATCCGATCTTGCCCACAAGGTCATATCCAAAACCACTCACGCGTTCTCCTCCCCTTCTTCTTCTTCTACATCCCATTCCGACAGTTCCAACAACTGTTGGCTTTGCAATTCGGGAAGCTGTTCCACCGTGCGCAGCTTGCGCTGGATCTGCCGCGTCCGAACGCCGACAAGATCCTCCAACCGTGCATGAGCGGTTTCCAGCTGTTTCTTGGTGATATCCAAAACGCCGCCAAATTTCTCGAATTCGGTCTTGACCGCACCGAGTACGTTCCATACCTCGCTGCTGTGCTTTTGGATGGCAAGCGTCCGAAAGCCCATCTGCAGGCTGTTGAGAATCGCGGCCATGGTGGTTGGTCCCGCGATATTGATATGGTAATCACGCTGGAGTGTCTCCACCAGCCCGATGCGTACTACCTCTGCGTATAGGCCTTCAAACGGCAAAAACATGACCGCGAAATCCGTCGTGTTGGGCGGATCGATGTACTTGTCCCGTATCGACTTGGCAAAGGTCTTGATGGTCCGTTCCAGATTTTTCGTTGCGGTTAATACCCGTGCGGCATCGGCGGTGTCATAGGCCTCCAACAGCGTGCTGTACGCGTCGACGGGAAACTTGGCGTCGATGGGCAAATAGACCGCGCCCTCGTCGCCACCGGGCAGCTTCACCGCGTACTCCACAGGGTTGTTGCTGCCTTTTTTAGTCACCACATTGCATTCGTATTGTTGGGACGACAGTATCTGCTCCAAAATCGCACCGAGCTGGATCTCACCCAAAATGCCGCGTGTCTTGACACCGGAGAGCACCTTTTTCAGATCGCCCACCCCGATGGCCAGCGTCTGCATCTCTCCCAACCCCTTGTACACCTGTTCCAACCGCTCGCTGACATGCTTAAACGACTGGCCGATGCGCTCTTCCAACGTCTTTTGCAGCTTCTCATCCACTGTCTGACGCATCTGTTCCAGCTGTTTTTGATTGTCCGTCTGCATCGCCGTGATACGCTTCTCCATGGTGTTTCGTATCAGGTCCAGCCGCTGCTCGGTATGGCGCATCAACTCCGCCATTCTAAGATCCATAGCGCGTAGGCTCTCCGCAATGCTCTTTTGCAGCGTATCCTGCCGCAAATTCAGATTCTGGCTCAATTCGAACAACCGCTTATCCTGTATGCCGGCGGCCTGTATTTGCGCGCTGTTCAATACATCGCCCAGCGTGCGCATGCTGTTTTGAACCGTCTGCTCGTTGTCCTTTCGTACAGACGCAATCGCTTCCAACAGCTGCCTGTCGCGCTGTCCGCCCTCCACCCTGTGGTTTTGGCGCAATAGAAGCCCCAAAACCAACAACAGTAATAATATGACGGCAACGCCAAGCCCGATCAGCACAATGTCCATCTTCACCCCCGTATAGTCCGAATTGTCACCAATCCAAACAAACCCGTCTATTGACCAACGCTGTCCAAAAGGCGTTGCGCCGTACCCACAACATTTTTCACCGTAAACCCGTAGGCCATAAACAGCTCGGCCGCGGGTGCGCTTGCGCCGAAATGATCCAGGCAAATGCACGCCCCATCATGGCCCACAACGCGGTGCCAACCCAACGACGACCCCGCTTCCACCGCAACACGTGCGGCACAGGCCTTGGGCAGTATCTTTTCGCGGTAGGCTTCATCCTGCTCGTAGAACAACTCCATGCAAGGCATGCTGACAACACGCACGCGTCTGTTGAGGGCGCGCAGTACCGCCGCTGCCTCTTCGCACAGTGCCACCTCGCTACCGGTGCCGATGAGAATCAACTCGGGCTCACCGTCGCTGTCGGACAGAACGTACGCGCCACGTTTCGCTTCAAGCCCCGAACCCTCGTACATTGGAAGGTTCTGTCTGGACAGCGCCAGCAGCGTTGGCCCCTCAAACGAAAGTGCATGCAGATAGGCCGCCACCGTTTCCTTCGCATCGGCCGGTCTGAATATATGGCAATTGGGCATGGCGCGGAACGATGCTAGCTGCTCCACCGGTTGGTGCGTAGCACCATCCTCGCCTACACCAATGCTGTCGTGCGTCAACACGTAGATGACGCCCTGATGCATGATGGCGCTTAAGCGCAACGCCGCGCGCAGATAATCGGAGAACACCAAATACGTCGCGACGTACGGGCGTACGCCGCCATGCAGGCTCAAACCGTTGGCGATGGCCGCCATAGCAAATTCACGGATGCCGAAATGCACATTTTTGCCTTCGTAGCAATCGGATGCGAAATACGGTTCACCATTGAGTTCCGTTTTGTTAGACGGTGCAAGATCGGCGCTGCCACCGAACAGACCGGGCATCATATCATTGAGCTGGTTGAGCAGGGTGCTGGACGCGTTGCGCGTCGCGCCGGCCTTGGCGGCAGACAGCAGTGCGTCAACATCCACGTCTTGCGGCAAACCCTTCTCAAACGATTTTTTGTATTGCGCATATAGCTCGGGAAACGCTTGTTGATAATTTTGCATCATATCTTCCCACTGCAAGCGTTTCTGCTCCCCGGATTTTGCGTACGCGCGGCAAGTGTCATAGACCTCATCCGGCACCACAAACGCTTCGTCAAGCGGCCAGTCAAGATTTTTCCGCAAGGCTGCCGTATTGTTTGCGCCCAGCGGCGACCCATGCGACTTTTCGCTACCCGCAAGCGGCGAATGGCATGCAATCTGCGTATCCACCATGATCAGGTTCGGCTTGTCCGATTGCTTGCAGTCCTCAATGGCCTGCACAATGCCGTCCATATCATCGCCGCCTATGCCTTCGATCACGTTCCAGCCGTAAGCGCGGTACCGTGCCGCTACATCCTCATCGAATGCGTCGTCAATGCACCCTTCGATGGTGATCCGGTTGTGGTCGTACAGCACGATTAGATTTTTCAGTTTGAGCGTCCCCGCCAGTGACGATGCCTCGGCGGACACACCCTCCTGCAAGCAGCCATCGCCGCTCAGCGCAAACGTGTAATGATCGCTGACCGCGTAGCCGGGCCGGTTGAATTTGGCGCCGAGATGAGCTTGGGCCATCGCAAAGCCCACAGCTATACCGATTCCCTGCCCAAGCGGACCCGTTGTCGCCTCCACGCCCACCGTCAGACCGTATTCGGGATGCCCCGCCGTCTTGCTGCCAAACTGGCGGAACCGTTTGATCTGGTCAAGCGGTAGATCGTAACCAAATAGGTGCAACAGCGCATACAGCAACATGCTGCCATGCCCCGCGGACAATACGAACCTGTCCCGGTTGTGCCAGTCTGGACAAGCGGGGTCGTGCGCCATTTCCTTGGCAAACAGCGCATACCCCATGGGAGCGGCATCCAGCACCATACCAGGATGGCCACTGTTGGCCTTGTCGATCGCATCCGATCCTAAAATGCGGATCGCGTTGATACAGAGTTGATCCTGCTTTTTCATCGTTCTTTCCTCCTAATCCACGTTTAATCCTCTTCGTAAAAACGTATACATGGGAATAAGTTCCCGTATATAATCCTGAAGCTCAGCTACAAAACCCGGCTTCATGGTATCGGTCAACGGTATTGCTTTGCGATAGGAGAACCACCGCTTCTGTCCAAACGCATACACATCTTTACTGTCCGCCTTCGTCATCGCTCTTTTGTAGTCTTCCCCCGAAAATTCGTAACCTTTCGCCAGCAGCGCCGCATGAAACTGTGTATACTCCGCCCCATGGTGCTGCACATATTGGCGTATCACGTTGCGCGCCCGCGTTGACGACTCATGCATGCCCATAAAAACCGATGAACCACGCGGCGAGATGGAAAAACAGAAACCAAGATGGAAATCCTCGTGTTTTCTTCTAAAGTCCAACCACATATAATCGCGGTACGGTTGCTTGTTGTGCGAAAAACGCGTATCCCGTCGAATGCGCGATATCGTACCGCCCATCACGGGCCGATAATCGATATTCGGGTCCACCGGAAACAGTACCTGTTCACACACCTGTGACAATTCCTTGAGCGGCGCCAATACGTGTTCGTTGAATACATCACGTTTTAGCTGCATTGTTTGCGGCGTATTGTTAAAACCAAGTTCCATAAAAAAAGCAAAGGCCTGTTGCGAGAATCCGGTAAACGCCATGTTCATCTCCCTATGGTTCATTATAGCCAAAATCCAACGGTGTTCCAAGTCCAAACTTTAATATTGTGTAAGTAAGTCAAAACGCTCCCCCCCGAACGGCTGTTTGGGGGGGAGCGGATGAATCATCTCCTGCGTCGGGGTCGAAGCGGCGGCAAATCGTCATCATCCTCGTTCTCGTATTTAAGATGCACCTGCGGCTTCTCCTCGTCCTGCATAGACGGGCGTCTGCGCCGAAGCTGCGCTTCCCTGTCCTCGTCGTACAACGGGTCGTTTTGCTCCCGTCCGGATGCCTTCCGCGGTCTCCTTGTTTGACTCGCATCGTCCACACGACGCGGGCCGCCGTCCAGGGGCTCGCGGTGCAATTGGGGTTTTTCTTCTTTGTGTCGCGAAAACTCCGCGGGACCGAACACCGCGCTTTCCGTTTCCTCCACGATGCCCTCATTCTGGCGCGGCATAAACGAATCCTCCTCGTCGCGCAACGTGTAGGTGCGCCTCTTGCCCGGCGAATGGAGGGGTCTGCCCGTACTGGTTGAAGTCAATCCGCTTTTTAAGATAGGCTGCGTTTGTTCCATGGCGGATGTACGTCTTCGGACGCGATCATCCCGCGGATCGCCCAAGGCCCCCTTCGGATCGCGTGCAGCAAAAAGCGCATCGTCATCGTTCCAATCCGCATCGGTATCGCGTCGTCTGCGCGGCTTACCGCCACTGCCGCCACCCTTGGGTCTGTTGCCCTTGTTGCGCTTTTCCTGGATTATCAGTACGACCAGCGTGATGCCGGCCAATACGATAAGTACCACAATCACAATCATCACGATGAACAACGTGCTCAACGAATCCGTGCTGCTAGGATCGACAATTTCGGGCGTAGGCGTGCCAACCCCGCTGGTGACCACCACTTCCGCAGAGGCCGGTTCAATATCGGTGCCGGTGGGATCGGTGCCGGTTGCGGTAAATGTGAACGCGCCGGCGTTCTGTAGTGTGGCGGTCTTGGGGGGCAACTGTTGCTGGCCGCCTGGCGCCAACGTCACGATGGAACCGATGTTGCCCAGCGATGCCTCGCTGACGCTGATACCCGAGATGGCCTGCCCGCTGATATTCTGTATCGTTACGGTGAAAGTAACTTCCCCCGGGAACGACGTCATGGCCACGGGGCTGGCGGAAACCGTCATCGACAATGGACTTTCGCCGGGTATCAACCCGTTTACGTTGATCAAAATGGCGTCCGAGGTCTTTGTAGCCGTGTCCGTTCCGGACGGATAGGATATGGTAAACGAAACCGACCGACCCGTCGTCATTTCAGTTTCATAGGTAATGACAAGCGTTTTGGGCGTACTGCCTGTGGTGGCGGCGATACTGGAAGAACTTCGAATGATATTCCCCAAATCATCCGTCACCTTGATGCCCGTCACCGCCACTGGACTGTCGTTCTGTATCGTGATGGTAAACACCACGGTTTCGCCTGCGTTGATCTCGGTCTTGTCCGCAGTGGCCTGGACGGACAGGTTCGCATTCTCTATTTTGATGGTTAGTGATTCCAAAGACTTGGTTCTGTTCACGCCATTTGCCGTATACTCCACCTTGGGTACTGAGGTTGTCTCCGCTAGGACGGTGACGGTGGAGGTTACCTGTTTGGATTCCCCCGCATTGAGCGTCAGGCCGGACAGAATGGTGCCATCCACACACGAGTCGGTCAGTTTCAAATTCGTAATGGTTGCGACTCCGTTATTTTTTAAATTATATGTCAGTTTGACCGAATCGCCCTTTTGCACCTTTTTGTTGTTGACTGTGCGTGTAAAAGCAAGCGAAACAGTCTCCTCCTGTTGCGCAACGGTAAACGTTTTGGTGTTTGTCCCCGCAGGCCAATCAATTGTCAACGTAAGCTCGATGTCTACCTCATTGGAGGCGATGGGCACATCCATCGTGAATGCGTGCGAGCCGCCCGCCACAATGGTTTCGTTGATATCAAGCATCGTTGTACCAACCGTCAACGTTACGGTGGTGATATCCTCGGCCGTTGTATTTTCCAATGTGCCGGATAACGTCACATCCCCACCCGAAGCGGACACGCTGCTCGGCGATATGGTAAGACCCGTGACCTGCAACGTTCCCTCCGCATGGGCGGTGGGTGAAAATCCTCCGACACCGCACAAAAGGAGTGTGACGCAAAACGCCATGCAAAGCCTACGCAACACGCTTGTTCGATTCATTCTATGTCCTCCCAAGACGACGCGACGTCTTCTACAGGGCAACCGTCCAACCCATTTCATCCGGGCAAAGCCCGAACTGTATGTCCGTTAGCTTCTGATATATACTGCCAACGCACGGCCCCATCTGGCCGTCCGCTACCTGTATCTGTTCACCCTTCCACAAAAGCGTGCCCACCGGCGAAACCACCGCTGCCGTGCCCGTACCGAATACTTCCTCCAACGTACCGTCCTTGGATGCAGCGTATACCTCGTCGATGGTGATGGGGCGTTCCTCTACCTCATAACCCAGCGACGGCGCAAGTTCAAGAATGCTCTTTCGCGTGATGCCCCCCAGGATAGAACCCTGCAGGGCCGGCGTTATGAGCTTGCCGCCTATCTTGAAGAAGATGTTCATCGAACCGACCTCTTCGATATACCTGCGCTCCACCCCGTCCAGCCAAAGTACCTGCGCACAGCCATTTTCCTTGGCGGTATGATCGGCTATCAGGCTGACGGCGTAGTTGCCCGCCGCTTTTGCGAACCCCATTCCGCCGCGCACGGCGCGCACATACTCGTTCTCAACGAGTATCTTCACCGGCTTTAATCCCTCCGAATAATACGCGCCGACGGGGGATAGGATGATAAAAAACAAATAGCTGTTTGCCACATGCACACCCAGCGCAGCATCCATTGCAACCGCCGTTGGGCGAATATACAGCGTTGTACCGGGGCTGTGTGGCACCCAATCCGCTTCCAGTTTTAACAATGTTTTCAAGCTTTCGTATACTGCGTCTACATCAATTTGAGGAATGCACAACCGCTTGGCGCTGCGGTTGAAGCGCATAAGATTTTCCATCGGGCGGAACAATTGTATGCCCCCGTCCGGTCTGCGATATGCCTTCAAACCCTCAAATATCGCCTGTCCGTAGTGCAATACCATGGCGGCGGGATCCATGGAAAACGGCGCGTGCGGTACGATGCGCGCATCATGCCAGCCACGGCCCTCTGTATAATTCATCATAAACATATGATCGGTAAAAATGCTGCCAAATCCCAGCTTACTCTCATCCGTAGGTTTCGCCTTCGGATGGCTGGTTTTTTCGATGGTAAGATCCATGGTGATTGCCCCCCATTTTGATGCTTGTATTGTATCTTTTTAAGTGGTCATCTGTCAAACATCCGCCACATCCAACGGCCATGGCGCCATGATCTGACCGCGCACCTCGCATGTTGCGTTTCCATTGCAGGCATCCATGATGCCGTGGATCAATGCATCCGTTGATTCACTACGGCTCAAAAGCCGTATATGAACGTTTTCTTCATAGACACTCTCTTTGATGATGACGTTGCCACTTTGCAGAAACCGGCCCAGCCTGTCATAATCGGTATAGGCGCATGTAACGGAAACTTCGTCCACTGGCACCATCATGCATGTACCGGCCCTTTGAAGCACCGCTGCGCAGGCGCCGCCATAGGCGCGCGCCAATCCGCTTGCACCGAGCAGGATGCCACCGAAATACCGCGTGACGATCACCAGTGTCTGTGTTAAAAGCTTCTTGTGCAGTACATCCAGTATGGGTAGGCCCGCCGTACCCCGCGGTTCCCCGTCGTCTGAAAACTTCACATGTTCGCGGTTGTCACCGATGACATAAGCATAACAATTGTGCGATGCATCGTGATTCACCTTGCAAACGGCCAAAAGCCGCTGCTTTGCCAAATCAACACTGGCAACCGACCATGCTGTCGCTATGAACCGGCTTTTTTTAATGATGGTCTGAGCCGATGCTTCACAATCTATGGTCCGGTACGCATTCACGCGTCCATCAACACGCGATGATAGGTCTTTTTGCCGCGGCGCAGGATCACGCCGCCGTTGCACAGCGCGCCATCATCCATCGACTGCGCTATATCCTCAACGCGCTTTTCGTCCATGCTGATGCCGCCGCCCTCAATCAATCGTCGCGCCTCGCCTTTGCTCTTACACACATTGCACAGCACCAAAATATCCACCACGGTGGGATTCTTATCGAGCTGCTGCCTTGTAACGACAGTCGTGGGCATGTTGTCGATATCCGAGCCTGAGCCGAACAACGCATCGCTGGCTTCCGTTGCCTGTTCCGCAGCTTTTTGGCCGTGCACCAACTTTGTCACCTCATAGGCCAGACGCTTTTTCGCATCGTTGATGGCCTCACCTTGCCTCGATCCCAGCCTCTCCACTTCGTCCATATCAAGGTGCGTCAAAAGCGCCAGGCATTCTTTGACCTTGCTATCTTCCACGTTGCGCCAGTACTGATAGAACTCATACGGACTGGTTTTATCCGCGCTGAGCCACAGCGCGCCCCGTCTGGTCTTCCCCATCTTGGTGCCGTCGCTGTTGGTCAAAAGCGTAAACGTCATGGCATATGCATTGGCCTGTTCCAATCTGCGGATCAGATCCGCGCCCGCCAATATATTACTCCACTGGTCGTCACCGCCCAATTGCAGGATGACGTTTTTTGTGCGGTATAAATGTAAGAAATCATAAGCCTGCATGATCATATAGTTGAATTCTAAAAATGTCAGGCCTTCTTCGTAACGGCTTTTATAGCACTCCGCCGCCAGCATGCGGTTTACCGAAAAGTGCACGCCAATCTCGCGCAAAAGGTTTATGTAGTTAAGCTTCAACAGCCAGTCCGCGTTGTTGACCATTTCCGCTTTTCCATCTGAAAAATCCAAGAAATTGGACATCTGCGTTTTAAGCGCTTCGGCATTGTTGGCAATCTGCTCCATGGTCAGCATGGTGCGGATATCGTTGCGACCGGAAGGATCCCCTACCGTCGCCGTGCCGCCACCCACCACAATAATGGGCCTATGGCCAGCCTTTTGCAGGTGGCTCATCGCCATCAGTTGCATAAAATGGCCGACATGACAGCTGTCCGCTGTGGGATCGTACCCTGTATAGAACGATATTTTATTTTCTTCCAACACATCCCGGATCTCGGGGTGACTGATCTGTTTGATGAATCCGCGCTGCATGAGCACGTCAAAGGCATTGGTCACGAGCATTGATCTCCTTCCGCATTTTTGTTTTCCATTTGTTCCAGGAACAAGGCACCCAGCCGCTTCATACCCTCTTGAATGCGGTCGGGCTCACACGCTGAAAAATTCAAACGCATCGTTCTCAAATGCCCGCCGCCGGGATAGAAGAACGTGCCCGGCACATACGCCACCTTGCGCTCCACGGCCAGTGCCGTTAATTCTTTGGCGTTTAATGTATCGGGCAGTTCACACCATACGAACAGTCCACCCTCCGGCGCAGTATGGTGCGTGCCCTTGGGAAAGTATTCAAAAGCATCCAGCATGGCGTTTAGCTGCGCTCGGTATGGCGGCAACAACTCCTCGATGTGTTTGAAGTAATAACCGCCCCTGATATACGCGTCCACCACCGCCTGGCTCAAATTGCTGGTGTGCGTGTCTGCACCCTGTTTGTTGACCACCATGGCGCGGAGAATTTCCGGGTTTCCAATTGCCGCACCCACGCGCAGGCCGGGTGAAACGGTCTTGGAAAAGCTGTTCAGGTGCATCACGCGTCCCTCGGTATCCAGCGATGCGACGGCCTGTATCGCCTCGCCGCTGTAGCGCAGGTTGCCGTAGGGATCGTCCTCCAACACCAGCGTATCGTAACGGTTGGCCAGTTCCACAACACGGCGGCGCTTGTCCATGCTCATGGTACAGCCGGTGGGGTTCTGGAAGGTGGGAATGGTGTAGAAGAACTTGGGATCGTATGCTTCCATGGCTTTCTCCAACGCCTCGATGTTGACGCCGTCCTCGTCCATTTCTATGCCCACGACCTTGGCCTGATAGCTTTTGAATATCTGCAACGCACCCAAAAACGTCGGCGATTCGCACAGAATCACGTCACCGGGGTTGATCATCACCTTGGTGAACAGCTCGATTCCCTGACATGAACCGGTGAGAATAAGCACATTTTCTCTGGTGCATTTGATGCCGCGCGGCCTCATCACTTCGGTCATGGATTCGCGCAGCGGCGTCCATCCTTCAGTTGTGCCGTATTGCAAAATGGACGTACCCTGCTCCTTGATCAGCGATGCAGACAGGTCGGCCAGTGTCTTGGTCGGAAAGCTTTTTGCGCTGGGCATGCCGCCACCGAAAGAAATGATCTGGGGATCTCCCATCATCTTGAGTATCTCGCGAATGGCACTTCCCGAGAGTGAGTTCATACGGGTGGCGAATTTGGCATGCATGGTATTTGCTCCTTTGTTCGTTTCCCTTATTGTACAGCATCTCTGCCGCCTGTCAACCATCTGATTGGCCGATAATGCGCCATAACAAGGCATATTATTTGCTTTTAGCGCATTCGGATACCCCTTCATTTTATATAAATAAGCCCTTGGTCGTTTGGCGTGTGCGACCACAGCCATCCGCGCAGCCATGCATCTACATACATCCGCCTTGATGCGCATACAATCGCGTTTCATTCATTTTATGACAATGCCGATTGTACCGTTACAAACGAATTGACAAGTAGACGGTTACGCCCTACGATAAGGGCGATTGGTTCACTTTTTTCTTATGAAAGGAGCGGTTTTAGTGGGAACCTTATTGCTTCGAAATGCTTCCCTGCTCTCGCCTCGGGATGGATATGAATACGAGGTGGTAGACGTGCTCATCGAACGCGACCGAATCGCCGCCATTGAACCTCGACTTGACATCGCGTGCAAGAGCGTCGATCTAAGCGGCATGACGCTTACGCCCGGTTTCATCGACATCCATGTTCATACGCTGATGGGGGACAGACAAATGACCGCCGACGCCTGCGGCGTGATGCGTGGTAACGTCGCCGTCATTGACGCAGGCACCACCGCGCCACTTGTTCTGGACGATTTTTACAATGACAGCATAGACCGGAGCATCACGTCGCAATACGTCCTGCTCTCCGGTTTACACCCGGCCAACAAGCGCGGTGCTGCGCTGGATGTCGGTTTGGTCACGCTGGATCACTATAGGAAAGCGGTGCAGAAATACCCGGGCTATGTGCTCGGCCTCAAGGTGGTGGCCAGCCATTCGCACGTGGGCGATCTGGGCGTTCCACTCGTCGCCAACGCCAAAGAGCTCTGTCAGAAGCTGAATTTACCGTTGACGGTACACATCGGCAACGCCCCACCCGATCCCGGCACATTCATGCACTATCTAGACGCAGGCGATGTCATCACGCATACATACAACAACAAGTCCTCCAAGATATTTCATGATGATGGTACCCCCAAGGATTTTGTGGCGGCGGCACGCAAGCGCGGCGTATTGTTCGACGTGGGCCACGGCAGTGCCAGCTTTAGCTATGATACGGCGCGCAAGGCTTTTGCCAAGGGTTTCTATCCGGATCTGATGGGCACCGATCTGTATGCGCCCAATCAGTATGGCCCGGTGTACGGTCTGTCGGTGGTAATGAGCAAATTAATGGCGCTTGGCATCGCCCTTGAGGATTGCATCGACGCGGTAACATCACGCGCTGCCAGTACGTACAACATCGAAGGATACGGCAGCATACAGATTGGCGAAATGGCGAACTTGACCGCGTTCACGCTCGAGGACTGCCATATAACACTGGCGGACTCCGTCGGCGACGAACTTACGCTGTCCACACTGATCAGCCCGCAGCGCGTATTTTGCGCCTATCAGGGTGAAACGCTGTGCATCGAACCGACGCTGGGTACACCCTGACGCATACGCACCATGACTTGGTACATGTGTACATGCATAATATTGCGGATAACCTGTCTAATAGTCGGATATACCTCAATAATGTCGTATAATTATGCAATATTTTATACAATAACCTTGACGGTGCAAAGACATGTGCTTATAATGGGTGTGCAGGTATGCAACTAAAAACAGATGGAGGGAAATTATATGAGAAAGTCACGGTTTGCCATAGCATGGATTCTGTGCATAGCGTTGCTCACAGCGCTGATCGCCGGGTGCAACGCCGCACCCCAGAACAAACTGGAAGAGATTCAACAAAAGGGTTACATCGTATGGGGCACCAACGCGGAATTTCCACCCTTTGAATACAAGGACAGCGCCAGCAACGTCAAGGGCGTGGATGCCGACATCGCGCAGGCCATCGCGGATGCGCTGGGCGTTGACCTTCGCGTAGAGGATATGATCTTCGATTCTCTGCCCGCTTCTTTGGCAAGCGGACAGATCGATTTCATCGGCGCCGGCTTCACCAAGAACGACGAGCGCGAGCAGAGCATGGACTTTACCGTTGATTATTACACCGCCGTGCAGGTTGTGCTGGTACAGGATGGTTCGGATATCGCGGCGGAAGCGGATCTTGTTGGCAAGACCATCGGCGTACAGTCAGGCACCACGGGCGATTTGTATTTCGCAAGCGACATTGAAGACGCCACGGTAGAACGCTATACGTCGCTGACGCTCGCATGCCAAGATCTTAAAAACGGCCGGGTGGACGCTGTGATCGGCGACAACCTGCCCATCGCCATGATCATGGCCGAGATCGACGGGTTAATGCTGGTGGACAGCATCGTATATGACGAAGAGAATTACGCACTGGCCGTGGACAAGGGCGAGACAGAACTGTTGGAAGAGATCGACAAGGTGTTGAACCAGCTCATTACTGATGGCGTTATCGAGGATAAACTTAACCTGTATTCAACCTCCGAATAACCAACGACTCCAACGAGCGATCGTACATTTTTTTGTGGCGATTTCTGCGCCTTAAAACGTCTGTACCCGCCTTGTTCCGCGCAAGCGAGCCGTTCAAAGGGGTTCTCAAGGGGGATTCGAATCCCCTTTGAGGACTGCTTTTGCAGCCTAAGCCACTGCCTTGGCGGTGGTTTTTCCGCGTCTTTTCAAAGTAGAAGCACAGTGCCATCTGTACCCGCCATCTGAAGGGAGTGTGATAGGATGGGAATGATCGATAGCCTATGCGGTGTGATCTATTCCAATCTCATTCGCGAAAGCCGTTACATGATGTTCATCAAGGGACTGGGAATCACGTTGCAGATCACGGTATTTGCGTTGCTGTTGGGCATCGTGATCGGCACCATCGTGGCGGTTTTAAGAATCTGGAACGTGCGCATCCTGTCTTCCATCGCCAAGGGCTATGTCAACGTCATCCGCGGCACGCCGGCGGTGGTTCAGTTGGTCATCATCTACTATGCGCTACTGGCGGATGTGGATTTATCCAAGGTTTTAGTCGCTTCCGTTGCGTTTGCCATCAACTCCGGCGCGTACATATCCGAACTGATACGCGCCGGCATTTTGGCGGTGGACCGTGGGCAGGCCGAAGCATCGCGCTCGCTGGGCATGTCCAGAATTCAGACCATGCGCCATGTCATCATCCCCCAAGCCATCAAGTACATATTGCCCGCGCTGGTAAACGAGTGCATCCAGGTGCTCAAAGAAACCGCCATTGCCGGCTATATCGCGCTGGATGATCTGACTCGAAGCGGCGACATCGTCCGAAGCCGTACGTTCGACCCGTTCACACCGTTCATCGTGGTGGCGGTTATCTACTTCTACACCACGTCCATCCTCTCCATCTTTGCGGAAAAGGTGGAGGCGAAGATGCGTTCCGCGGACTAGTCAAAGGAGATATTTGCCATGGTGGCTGCACGCAACGTATATCTATTGATCTTCTTTTTGTTGGTATTCCCATCGGTGTTTTATCCGCTTCGCAAGCGCCGCCAGTATACGGATAAGAAGAAGCGGACGTCGTTTTTAGCGCTCATTGGCGCGCTTATCCTCTTCTGGGCGGTGGCATGCGCGCTACTGTATACCTACACCATCAACCGCCAGGTGCTGATCGTTGCGGAGCGTGGCGCCATAGCGTTATACGATGACGGACGGAGTGGCAACGAACCCGGGCAGAGCCTGCTCGAAGAAGGCATTGCGGACAATGCTCTCTCCATTGAAGGGACGCCGGACGGCGGCTGGGCATCATTCAAAGGGGCAAAGGTGTTGATCCCAGAAAAAATGCTGACATTGAACGAAGAAAAATGGTATCCCGTCGTATTGCAAAACCAGGACGGCCAACGTTTGCTTCTGGCAATGGACATTGTCGAGGGTGTTCCCAAAAGCATTATACGCCGAGTTCGGATTTTTTGGCCGGACGAGATCGGTGACCGATTGGACCGAATCACCTTCTTCACCGCAGACACGCTGTAAAATAAAAGCCCCGCCAAATGGCGGGGCTTTTCCACATTCGCTTTCATCCATTGTCACACTCTTTGTTCTCGATCCACCATCTTCATCTTTGCCCTGCGCGCGATGATGTTGCGTACCGCGTCGTACAATACGAACAACGAGCCGAAGATGATGTTGGCATAGTAGGTAAAAAACCGCCACATCAGCATGGCAAGAAACATCATCTTGCTTGGGAAAAACATCGAAAAGAACAGATAGAACCCGCCTTCGCTGGCGAATGCTGCGCCCGGTAATGGCACGAAGGAAACGGTCAGGTACAGATAGGCTTGCATGGACACGACATCCATCAGCGTATGCTCGGTCAGTCCCATGGCGCGGTAAATGCAAAACGTAACGGTGAATAAAGCTAGCATTTCCAGCGCGGTCAGAAATACCGATCCAAACAGCAACTTAGCATTGGTCCTGAGCATAATGCCGCTGGTACTAAAATCCTCCAATTGTTCGGACATGGCGATGATGGTCTTTTCCGCGTGTTTAACCAGATGTATTTTATGGAGAAAATGCACAAGCCGCGTGCCCAAAAGCACCATCTTACCCTTTGACGTAAGTGCCAGAATCGCAATTACCGCCAACGCGGCGTTGACGGCGAAGCCAAAGCATGTCAGCCAGAATATCTCGCGGTAGTTCGCAAAGAACTGCGTACCCTTTAAGATCAAGTTGATGATAAAGAATCCGCAGATCACAAATTCAAAAGTGATGAATTTTATACAAAAAGCGCTGGAGCTCTTGCCAATCGGCACGCTGTCCCGCCGCATGTGCATGACCTGCATCGGCTGACCACCGGATGAAAATGGCGTTAGCGCGCTGTAATAGACGCCAATCATGGAAATCCGAAACGCTTTGAGATACCCGAATCCCTTGAAAATGAAAGAGGTGATGTAATGCAGCACGCCGCCTTCCAAAAGCCAGAATGCTACCATGGCGCCGGCTGCGCCCAAAACCCATTGTATTTTTAGTGAGCCAAGCTCGTGAAAGAAATTGCCGACGTTACGATCCAACAGGCCAAAACCAACGATGACAGCGATGGTTAAAAGAATATAGAGGGTATTCCATAGGATGCGGCGAACTTCTTTGCGCATTTCTTTGTTTTTATGGACTTTTTTATTTTTTTCACGCAAAAAGTTCCCCTCCCTTCTTACCCCTGTTCCGTCTTGGAAAATGAACAGAATAAATCATAGCATTCATTGCGCCCCAATGCAAGTTTTCACACGATACACGCATTTGCATACAGTGGAATGGGAGGCTGCAGCCCTTTTTATAAAAATCCTCCTGTGTGCCAAGCACACAGGAGGATTCCGACATGTGCTAAAAGCCAGTTGGAACCGGCACATCAAACGCCATCTGCTCCGCTTTTACGGGGTGCGAAAAGCCTAGATGTGCCGACCAAAGTTTGAGCTGGCCTCCTCCTTTTCCATAGCGCGCATCCCCCAAAATTGCACAGCTTCTTGATGCGAACTGTACGCGGATCTGATGCGACCGTCCCGTGATAAGGTCAACCTCCACCAGCGCCGTACCGTTCCTCTCGACTTGAAGTACGCGATAGGCGAGCCGGGCAAGCTTTGCACCACTCTCCCCTTGTTGCGCCACGCGTACCATGTTACCCGTTTCTTTTTTTAGATAATCCTCGAATTCGCCCGCCATGGGCTGTGGCGCGCATTGCGTTCGCAACAGGTACCGCTTTTCAAACGCGCCGTTTCGCATCTGCTGCGACAGCCGCGATGCCGCTTTGCTGGTCCTTGCAAACACCATCAGTCCGCCAGCAGGTCTATCCAACCGATGCACCAGTCCTAGATATACGTTGCCCGGCTTATGTCGCACACGTTTAATATATGCCTTGAGCAGCGTAAGCATATCCATGTCACGGCTGATGTCCGCCTGCGAGGGAACGTTGAACGGCTTGATGCATACGAGGAGATGGTTGTCCTCATACACGATGTCCGGCTCTTTCGTCATGGCGTCCATCGCGCCGTAGCTCCGCAGGGCAGCGTCATTCCGTTTTGCATGGGCAAGGCAATGTTGTCCGCCTGCACAAGCCCGTTTTTCAGCGCACAGCGGAGCATGTTGCCTGCAATCTGCGGCGCAAAGCCCGCGGTGTAGCTGTTGAGCACAAAGAACAACGGGTCGTCGCTTAAAAGCGCCGCACAACCTTCGATCAATGGATAGACATCACGTTCAAACTTGAACATCTGTCCGCTCGGGCCCCGTCCGTACGAGGGCGGGTCCATCACGATGCCGTCGTATGTTCGCCCCCGCCGCCCTTCGCGCTGCACGAACTGCATGGCGTCGTCGACAAGATACCGGATGGGTGCGTCAGCAAGGCCGCTTCGCTTTGCGTTGTCCTGAGCCCACTGCACCATCCCCTTCGCGGCATCCACATGCACAACATGAGCGCCCGCTTTGGCGCAGCTCAATGTCGCGCCGCCGGTATAGGCAAACAGGTTGAGCACGTGCACGGGGCGGTCGGCTTTTTGTATAAAATCGCCCATGAAATCCCAATTCACCGCCTGCTCGGGAAACAAACCGGTGTGCTTGAATCCAGTCGGACGTACCGCAAAGCGCAGGTTGTCACCGTAGCCTATTTCCCAAGTCTTGGGCAGCTGCTTATGAAATTCCCATGTTCCGCCGCCGGTACTGGCCCGGTGGTACGTCGCATTCGCCCGATCCCAAAGATCGGACGATTGCTTGGGCCAAACGGCCTGCGGCTCGGGCCGGGCAAGAACAATATCGCCCCAGCGTTCGAGCTTCATACCGGCACCCGCATCCAACAGCTCATACTCTTTCCATCCATCGCTCAAAAACATGTTTACGCCTTCTCGATTGTAACCAGCACGTCCGTGCCGTTGATGCTAAGCGAGGTTTGTCCCGCGCCCTCATCCATGCTATCGCCCAATACATCCGCCATGATATCGTGAGCATATTGGGACAGAACCTGTTTGAGCGTTTCGTCCTGCACCTGATACGCAATGCGAATGTGATCCGTCACTTCAAAGCCTATCTCCTTGCGCAGGTTCTGCACCTTGGACACAAACTCGCGCACCGACCCTTCCGCGATCAGCGTTTCGTCCAGCGCAAGATCCAGTACCACGCTGATCCCACCTTCGCCCTGCGCCGCAAAGCCCTCGCGCTGCACGGTTGATACCAAAAGGTCCTCTTCGGCGAGTTTAACGGATTGTCCGTCTATGATAAACGCATAGGTTCCACCACCCTGTACCGCACTCACAATGGCCGTACCGTCCGCTTCCTTGAGGTGGCTGGCAATTCTGGGCAGTAGTTTGCCGTACTTGGGCCCCAGCGTTTTGAGCTGCGGTTTGACGGCGTAGGCGATATAGCTTTGCGCATCCATGATAATATCCATGCGCTTAATGTTCAGTTCCTCTGTGATGATGGCAGTGATCTCTTCGTTCGGCATTTCCACGCCCTGCACCATCATACGGGACAGCGGCTGTCGGTTTTTCATTTTGGCGGCATTGCGCGCCGCCCGGCCCAGCACAACCACCCGTCTGGCGTTATCCATCTGCCGCGACAGATCCGCATCAATCAGGCTCATGTTGGCCTCGGGGAACGCGCACAGGTGCACGCTTACCGGCGCGTCCCTGTCCACGCTACGCACCAAGTTCTGGTAGATGCTCTCCGCCAGAAACGGCACAAACGGCGCACAAAGCCGTGCGATTGTTTCCAAAACGGTATACAGCGTGCGGTACGCCGCCGCCTTGTCCGGCGTTTGATCCCCCGCCCAGTATCGTTCACGGCAGCGCCGTACGTACCAATTGGACAGCTCCTCCACAAAGGCAGCCAGCGCACGCGCCGCTTCAGTCACGTGGTATCCGTCCATCTCCCTGGTCACCGTATCGACCAGCGCGTTGAGTTCGGACAAAACCCACCGGTCCATCACAGTATAGGCCGGCTCTGGCCAGCTTTTGTCAAACGGGCTGTAATCGTCGATATCGGCGTAGAGGATATAGAACGCATAGGTATTCCACAGCGTGCCCATGAACTTACGCTGCGCTTCGGATACCGCCTCATGATAGAACCGCGACGGTAGCCACGGCGCGCTGGCGGTAAAGAAATACCACCGCACGGCATCCGCGCCCTGCCGGTTCAACACCTCCCACGGATTGATGACGTTGCCCTTATGCTTGCTCATCTTCTGTCCGTCCTTGTCCTGCACATGGCCCAGCACGATGCAGTTTTCAAAGCTGGAACGCTCAAACAGGCAGGTGGAAATGGCAAGTAGCGTATAGAACCATCCGCGCGTCTGATCCACCGCTTCGGAGATGAACTGCGCGGGAAAGAAACGTTTGAATGTATCTTCGTTTTCAAACGGATAGTGGAACTGCGCAAACGGCATGCTACCGCTGTCGTACCAGCAGTCGATTACTTCGCTCACGCGGTGCATGTCCTTGCCGCATTGTTTGCAGGGAAACGTAGTCCTGTCGATGTAGGGCTTGTGCAGCTCCAGATCGTCCGGTACATCTGCACCGTGCGCTTTTAGGTCCTCTATGCCGCCGATCGCTTCCACATGGCCGCACGCACACGTCCAGATGGGTAGCGGCGTACCCCAATACCGCTCCCTTGACAACCCCCAGTCGATGACGTTTTCCACGAAGTTGCCCATGCGCCCATCCTTGATATTCTCGGGCAGCCAGTTGACGCTGCGGTTGCTTTTAATCAAGGCTTCGCGCACCTTGGTCATGCTGATGAACCAGGTGCTGCGCGCATAGTACAAAAGTGGCGTATCACACCGCCAACAGAACGGATAATTGTGCAAATGATCCTGTTTCTTAAAGAGCAGTCCGCTTTGTTCCAACGTTTCCATGATGGCTTCGTCCGCGTCCTTGCAAAATACACCGGCCCACGGCGTGCACGCATCCATGTTGCCCTTTGTGTCCACCAACTGCACAAAGGGTAGATCGAACGCCTTTGCCACGCGGCTATCGTCCTCGCCGAACGCGGGGGCGATGTGCACGATGCCGCTGCCGTCGGTCAGCGTGACATAGCCGTCCGCCGCCACGGTGAAACACGTATCGCTTACCTTATTCTGGAAATCAAACAACGGCTCGTAAGATAGGCCAATCAATTCTTCGCCCTTCACCGTTTTTGTTATCGCCGCGTTTTCGCCAAGCAGCGAATGGGTCAGCGCCTTGGCCAGAATATACGTCGTGCCATCATCGGCTTTCGCATACGCATAATCCTCTTTGGGGTTGACGCAAAGTGCCACGTTGCTCGGTAGCGTCCACGGCGTTGTCGTCCATGCCAGAAGATAGGTATCCGTTTCACCGGTTACGCGGAACCGAACGAAGATGGACGTTTCGGTCACATCCTGGTAGCCCTGCGCCACCTCGTGGGATGACAGTGCCGTGCCGCAACGCGGACAGTAGGGCACAACTTTATGTCCCTTGTATAAAAGACCCTTGTCAAAGATCTGTTTGAGCGACCACCACACGCTCTCGATATAATCGTTCTCGTAGGTGACATACGGATGCTCCATATCCGCCCAGAACGCAATCCGCTCGCTCATGGATTCCCATTCGCCCTTGTATTTCCATACGCTTTCCTTGCACTTTTGGATAAACGGCTCCACACCGTATTCTTCGATCTGCTCCTTGCCGTCCAGCCCCAGCTGCTTTTCCACCTCGAGCTCCACCGGAAGCCCGTGCGTGTCCCAACCCGCCTTGCACAACACGTCATAGCCGCGCATGCGCTTGTATCTTGGAAACAGATCTTTGATGCTGCGCGTGATCAGATGCCCGATGTGCGGCATGCCGTTTGCGGTGGGCGGGCCGTCGTAGAACGAAAATGGCTCTCGGTCCGGCCTTGGCTCCAGGCATTTTTGCACGATCCGGTTGTCCTGCCAAAACTTCAATACATCGTTCTCACGCGATACGAAATCCATATCCGTGGGTACTTTTTGATACATCAAACTTCCTCCTTGTCGTCCATACAAAAAAACCCTTCCGTCCACAACGGGACGGAAGGGCATGCTTCCGCGGTACCACCCGAATTGGCGCAAGATACGCCCACTCGATGTGCATAACGGGCACAGCCGTCCGCGCCTACCTATCGGCGCAGCCCTCTGGGGTGATGTCCATGGTCATACCTTGCATGCGGCTTCCACCCTCCCGCACTCGCTTGAGCCGTATTCCTCCATGACGCGTCCCCGTCATCGGTTTATAAGATCATCCTAGCTTTACCGAACCAATCGATAGGACTCGTTCAGTATGTCCTAATTATATGAAATCGGGCGGTTTTTGTAAAGAAGAACCTCTTTTGTTCATTCGATTGCGATGGTCAGCCCGTCAACGAGTAGGCTGGGGCTGCCATAGCATGATCCCGCCGGGATGCGGAAGACAAGATCTCTACCCAACATACGCACGCCTTTGATCAGCGCAAAGAAGTTGCCGGATACCACCATCTGCTCAATGGGCGCACCCTTTTCCCCGTTTTGCAGCGCAAACCCCTTGGCCAGAAGCGAAAAATCGCCGGAGGTGGCATTGACGCCCGCGTGCAGGCCCGACACCTCCGCCACGACAACGCCGTTATTGGCTTCGCCGAGCAACATCTCAAACGGTGCCTCGCCGGGTTTAATATAGAAATGGTAGGGAGCGATGCGTACCGGCGTGTTGTAGCTGCGCCGGGCGTTGCCCGTGGGTTTCACCCCTTGCCGGTTTGCGGACGCCACATCGTAGAATAGCGTGGTCAAAACGCCTCGGTCAATGACGTTCTTCTCAGTTGTGGGAACGCCCTCCCCGTCGAACGCATAGTGCAGCGGCAGCTGCGGGTGCTGCGGGCTGTCGACGAGCGTGATACATGCGTTGGCGATCGCGCTCCCCTCCTTGCCCTTGAGTAGAGACAGGCCCTTTTGCGCATTTTCCGCCGAAAAGGCCGGCGCAAAGGCGCTGAGTATATCCGCCATCGCATCCGCCAATAAAACCACCGGCACCGCGCCGCCTTTGGCGGACTTGGCACCGTAGTACTGCATGGCACGCCGCATGGATTCCTTCGCAACCTTCGCCACATCAAGTCCGAGAATGGCTGGACCCACGGCAAAATCGTAGTTACTGTCCGTATAATCGTCACATTTGGCCACCGGCTCCGCAAAGATCGCGGAGAACTTCTGGCAGTCCTCGCACGCAATGCCCGCGCTATTGGCAAAATAATGGGTGGTCAGCGTTGTCTCCGCCTGGCATGCCTGCACGCTGTGTGCGCCCTCTTTCATCACCGCATCGTATAAATCAAGCGCCGTTTGCTTTACATCCTGGGCATCGTCCAGCGCCTTTTGTTCCTCACATCCGTTTACGCCCTCGCCTTCAAAGATACCGGCACCTGGCTGCGCGTCGGATATGCGCGCGCTGTCCACCGCCGCTTTGGCGACGGATTGTATTTCGTCCAGCTTCTCGGTGTAGGCATAGCCCACACGACCGTCCACGATAACCCGCAGCCCCGCTCCGCGGGACAGACTTTTGACAAAGGTATCCACTTCACCTTCAAAAACGTCCGCCTCTACGCCCCTGCGCTCGATGCATACGGCATCCGCCGAATCCGCGCCCAGAACCAGAGCCTCCTGTACCAGTTGCTGACAAAGTTCACGCATATCTATCCCTCCCTTCCGCCGACCAAAAGGCGGCTGACACGGATCATTGGTTGACCTACGTTGGTGGGCACGCTGCCGGATATCGATCCGCACATGCCCTGCCCCATGGTTAATTCCGATCCCACCGCGTCGATGCGCAGAATCACCTCGCCGCCCTTGCCGATCAGCGTTGCACCGCGTACCGGCCGGTCAATCTTCCCACCTTTGATCCAATAGCCTTCCATCACAGCGAAGTTGAATTCCCCCGTCAGCGGGTTCACGCTGCCGCCGCCCATTTTTTTTGCATACAGACCGTTGTCAACACCCTCTATCAAGCCCGTGTCCGTCCCCGGCGCAATAAAAGTGTTGGTCATGCGCGATGTGGGCGCATAGCGGTAATTCTGCCGCCGTCCGTTGCCGGTGGGTGTCATGTTCATCCTACGTGCACCCAGTATATCCACCATGTATCCCTTGAGGATACCGTTTTCAATCAGGATGTTCTTGTGGGACGGCGTTCCTTCGTCGTCGTAGCCAATGCTGCCCCACGCACCTTCGATGGTGCCGTCGTCCATGGCGGTCACTTTTTCGTTGGCGATGCGCTGCCCTAGCTTATCGCAAAATTCGCTGTGCCCCTTGCCCACGCTGGTAGCTTCCAACGAATGCCCGCACGCCTCATGGAAGATCACGCCGCCAAAGCCACCGCCAACCACCACCGGATACTGTCCCGCCGGACAAAAAGGCGCGTCCAGCATGGTAAGTGCCGTGTGTGCCGCACTCTTTGCCAATCCGTCGATGTCCAGCCCCCGCACAAACGAAAATCCCCTGCCTGCGCCCGGCCCTTCCATGCCGGTCTGCATTTCGTTCTCCTTTGCCGCCACCGCCTGTATGACAAGTCGGGTTCGTGCCCTTTGATCCTTAACAAATAGGCCTTCGCTGTTGGCCACCATGATGTTCTGCGTTACGCTTGACACGGCACCCGTCGCTTGCACGATGCGTGCATCTTGCGCCCGGGCAGCTTGATAGGCTCGTTTTACGACAGCGGCATATTCATTGAGATCGGCCTGCCCGTCGTCCGGCTTCTGTATGGGCCGCGGCGGTAGAACAACAAGATCGCGGCACGTCCCCTGGCAAAGGCGCAACGCCTGCGCCGCGGTTGTCGCCGCGTCAATGAGCGATTGATCCGTTACGTCACAGGTATAAGCATAGGCGCTGTTGGTACCGCATAGCACGCGCACGCCCGCGCCGTAGTCGACGCCGCAAAGCGCGGTCTCCACCTTATCGTCCCGGTACACCACACTGCTGCGCCGCGTATCCTCAAAGTATATTTCAGCAAAATCGCCGCCGTTTTTCATGGCCGCCTCGATGGCCGCCCTCATGGTGCTTTCATTCATTTTCGTCCTCCCCAAGCTGTCCTCTTCGTATCATTTGATCGCGTATGCTCTTTTCCTGCCCCAGTTCCCCGGGGTTATAGTAGCGCCGTCCCTTCACCGACGGTGGGGCATAGTCCTGTTCGATATAATGCCCCGGATAGTCGTGCGGATACTTATACCCCTTCCCGTGGCCCAGCGACTTCGCGCCGCGATAGCTGGTATCCCTAAGATGGATGGGCACCGGTTCCTCTATAAAATCCACAACATCCTTCATCGCCCCGCCGATCGCCGTCACCACCGAATTGCTCTTTGGGCTCTGGCAAACATAGATGATTGCCTGCGTAAGTGCCAATCGTGCCTCCGGCATACCGATCAATTCCAGCGCCTGCGCCGCGGTCACCGCCTGTACCATGGCCTGCGGGTTAGCAAGGCCCACGTCTTCGCTGGCGTGTGCGATGATGCGCCGCGCGATGATGCGCGGATCCACCCCGGCATAGATCATACGGGCAAACCAACTGAGCGCCGCATCGGCGTCGCTGCCTCGCAGGGCTTTGCAAAAGGCGCTTAGCATATTATAGAAGTGCTCATCGTCCACGTTGAGCATGCGCTGCTGTATGCTGTCCTGGGCGATGTCCATGTCGATGACGACGCTGCCGTCTTCCTGCCTGGGCGTACTCTCGACCGCCAATTCCAGCGCGTTGAGTGCCGCGCGGGCATCACCGTTGGCGGTACGGGCCCAGAATGTTGCAACGCCCTGTTCCAGCTTCACGTCGATGTCGCTGTAACCCCGTTCATCACTTAGCGCCCGATCGATGGCCAGCACCAGATCCTCTTGGCTCAGCGGATAGAACTGGAACACGCGGCAGCGGCTGACGATGGCCGCCGTCATGGCGATCATGGGGTTTTCGGTGGTGGAGCCGACGAAGCGGATGACGCCCTTTTCCAGCGCAGGTAAAATGGTATCGCTCTGCGTTTTGGTCCAGCGGTGGCATTCGTCCAACAACACGTAGGTTGCTTTGCCATACAGCTTCAAATCACTCTGCGCCTGTTCGATAACCTTGCGCATATCCTTGACGCCGGTGGTAACCGCGTTGATCTTGACAAAGTTGCTGTGCGTCGTTTCGGCAATAACCGAAGCCAGCGTGGTTTTGCCGCTGCCCGGCGGGCCGAAAAAGATGGAACTTGAAAGCGAATCGCTCAATATCGCCCTTCTTAGAAGCTTGCCGGGTCCTACGATATGTTTCTGGCCGATGAATTCATCCAGATTGCGCGGTCGCACACGATCGGCCAGCGGAGCGCGCTTTGCCATACCCTTTGCAAACAGATCATCCATAGCACATCTCCTTCCCGCACAATGCCTGTTGAATTCATTGAAAAACAGCTCTTAAAATAGGCCGCACATAGCATTATACAGCATGACAGCTAAGAAAAAAAGTCACTTTCAACCATGAAACAAGGTTGTAATTCTTATATGATGTTGATATAATATTCACACTTTTAGTTTTACCCGATATGGGTTGTCAAACCGGCGGTTGGTCCGCCCTTAGAAAGGAGCAGACAACATGAATAAACGCGTATTCAACTTTGCTGCAGGTCCCGCCGTTATGCCGGAACCTGTACTCACACAAGCGGCACAGGAAATGCTTTGCCATGGCGACGACGGCATGTCCGTTATGGAGATGTCCCACCGCAGCGCTATGTTTGAAGAAATTATTTTTGGAGCGGAAGCAGACCTTCGCACGCTGATGCACATTCCGGACAACTACAAGGTATTGTTTTTGCAAGGCGGTGCATCGCTGCAGTTTTCCATGGTTCCCTTGAACCTCTATCACAAATCATTTTCCGCTGATTTCATCGATACCGGATCATGGACGCAAAAGGCTATGAAGGAATGCGAAAAGATCGGCAAGGTCAACGTATTGGCATCGAGCAAGAAGGACAGCTTTACCTATATCCCAAATCTCGACAACCTTGAGATGGACAAGGAAGCGGACTTTTTGTATATCGTGACCAACAACACCATCTACGGCACGCGCTATACAACGCTGCCCACACCGCCCGCCGGCGTACCGCTTGTTGGCGATGCGTCCAGCAACATTCTCTCCGAAGAGATCGACATTACGAAATACGGTTTACTCTATTTCGGCGCGCAGAAGAACGCCGGACCCGCGGGCTTGACCGTGGTTATCGTACGCGAGGATTTGATCGGTTTCTGTCCCGACAAGGAGCCGGCTTTGATGAACTACCAGACGTATGCCGAAAAACAATCCATGTACAACACACCGCCCACCTATGCCATCTACATGGCGGGGCTGGTGTTCAAGTGGCTACTCCAAAACGGTGGCATCAAAGCGATGCAGAAGATCAACGAAACCAAAGCCGCCATGCTGTACGATTGCATCGACAACAGCGCATTGTACAAAGGCAACGTACAGAAGAAGGATCGTTCGCTGATGAACGTAACATACGTTTTGCCCAGCGAGGAGCTCAACAAGAAGTTTGTCGCCGAGGCGGCGCAAATCGGCCTGGTCAACCTCAAGGGTCACCGGTCGGCCGGGGGCATTCGGGCCTCAATCTACAACGCCATGCCGGTTGAAGGCATCGAGAAGCTCTGTGCGTTCATGGCACAGTTCGACAAGCAGAACCGCTAGGAGGCCGTTATGAAAAAACGAATTGCTCTGTTGAACAACATCTCCTCCATCGTGTACAACGCCTTTCCCGCGGAGCGATACGAAGTGGGCAAGGATGTCCAAGATCCCAACGGTATCATCGTGCGCAGCGCGGCCTGTGCGGATATGAAATTCAATTCGTCGCTTTTGGGCATTGCACGCGCGGGCGTCGGCTACAACAACATCCCCGTGGACAAATGCACACAGAACGGCGTTTGCGTGTTTAATACACCGGGCGCCAACGCCAACGCGGTCAAGGAACTGGTCATCGCATCCATTGTCATGGCCAGCCGAAACGTATTTGAGGCCGTCAAATGGGGCGAAGGTCTCATCGGCACCGAAGGCGTGGCGGCCGCGGTGGAAAAAGGCAAAAAACAATTTGTCGGTGGCGAAATCCAAGGCAAAACACTGGGCGTCATCGGCTTGGGCGCCATCGGCGCCATGGTGGCCAACGCCGCGTATTCGCTGGGCATGGACGTTATCGGCTGCGATCCGTTCATCACCATTGAAGCTGCATGGGCGCTGCACCGCAACATACGGCGCGCCAGCAGCATAGAGGAGTTGGCCTCGAGCTGCGATATCATCACCGTCCACGTACCACTATCCGAGAAAACACGTGGCATCATAGGTGATGAGGTGTTCGCCAAAATGAACAAGGGCGCCATCCTTATGAACTTTGCGCGCGGCGGCCTTGTGGATGAAGCGTCGCTCAAGGTTGCACTGTGCGACGGTACGCTGCACAAATACGTGACGGATTTCCCCAACGAGGACATCCTGGGCCTTGAAAACTGCGTCTGCATCCCGCATTTGGGCGCATCTACGCCGGAGAGCGAGGAAAACTGTGCGCGCATGGCGTCCGATCAACTCTACGATTATCTGCAGACCGGCAACATCAGAAACTCCGTAAATCTGCCCGCCTGCGAGTTGCCTCCCTATGAGGGTGGTCGGCTCACCTTCATCCATACCAATACGCCCAACATGGTGGGCCAAATCACAACGGCGCTAGCCCGGCAAAACGTCAACATCGCGCACATGGTCAACCGTTCGCGCGGATCCGTCGCCTATACCATGATTGATGTCGACCAGCCCGTATCCGAGGATCAACTCAAACTCATCCAAAAGATCGAGGGCCTGATTCGCCTGCGCGTGATCAAGAGTGCCTATTGACGGCGCCATTCACACAGTTCCATATCAAAGCCCGTACGCAACGTACGGGCTTTTTTGATGCTTGCTTTTTCGATAATACACGAATAATGTACTGTACTTGGCGGAATGGATGTGATAGAATGGCCGCATGACTGACCGGTCAGTCATTTTGCCAATGGGGAGGACGTTTATGATATCCAGATACAGCGTTAAAAAGCCGATGACCATATTTGTCGTTATGGTTTTGATCGTCCTGTTGGGCTATACGTCGTTTACCAACATGACGACGGATCTTTTGCCCAATATGGAATTGCCCTATGTGGTGGTATACACCACATATCCCGGCGCCAATCCCGAAAAGGTAGAGTTGAGCGTTACCAAACCGCTTGAGCAGAGTCTTGCCACCACCAGCGGCATCGACACGGTCAACAGCATTTCCCGGGAGAATTTGAGCATTATCATATTGGAATTCACCTACGGCACCAACATGGACAGTGCCATGATCGAAATGAGCGGCAAGATCGACATGGTCAAGGGCTTTTTCGACGATACCGTCAGTTCACCAACGCTGATGAAGATCAACCCGGACATGATGCCGGTATTGATCGCCAGCGCCGATCTTCAGGACCAGGACATCTATACCATCAGCGCCTACGTATCCGACGTCGTTGTGCCGCGGCTTGAGCGCGTGGACGGTGTGGCTTCGGTTTCCGCAACGGGACTTTTGGAAGAACAGATCCGCATCGACATCGATGCACAGAAGGTGTCCTTACTCAACGAGAAGATTCTCGATTCCGTCGACGAAGAGATGGCGGACGCATGGCGCGCGCTACGCGAAGCCGCGCAAGGGATCCAAGCGGGGCAGGCTGCCTTGCAGGCGCAGATCGATGATCAGCTGCCTGGCATGGTGGAGGCACAGGTGGCCATGAGCGAGGCGCTAAGCCAGATACAATCCGGCATTGCGGGTTTGGAGGACGGGCTTGATTCTCTCAATGATCAGCTATCCGATCTGCTTGAGCAACGAACCGCGCTCGAAGCGGTGGTCGCCGCTTACGTCGGGCTGCCGGGCATACAGAGCCAGATCGCCGGTTGCCAGGCGCAGATCGTATCGCTAAACGGACAGATTGCGGCTCAACAAGCCGTCATTGATGATCTTCAAACGCAGATCGATACGTTGGAAGCAATTTCCGGCCGCACACCGGCACAGGAGCAGGAATTGCAGGACCTATATGCCCAGATGGAAGTTGAGAATGCCGCGATGACCGCCCTGCAATCACAGCTCGCATCGGCACAGGCACAGCTGGCCGCCCTTGAGGCGCAGGAAACACAGATGCAGCAGATCATAGATGGCAGTGGATTTGCCAATCAGGCTGAGGCCGAAGCAGCCTTGCTGACGCTGAACGGATCCATTGCAGCACTGCAGGCGCAGATCGCAGTGATGGAACAACAGCTAAATAGCCTCAACGCCCAAAAGAACGAACTCATTGGGCAGATTAAAGATCTTGAGTCTGGCAAGCTGACCTTTGAGCAGGCGATGGTATTGTTGTCCGTACAGCTCGCCAACGCCGAAGAAACGCTTTCGCAAAGCCGCGAGCAGCTCAGCGAAGCGGAGGAAGCCGCCCGTGAAAACGCTGGCATCGATTCTCTTATAACGCAATCCATGATCAGCGGGATCCTAACGGCGGAAAACTTCGCCATGCCCGCCGGCACCGTAACCCAAAACGGGGAGGACTATGCCGTCAAGGTAGGCGACGTGTTCTATTCGGTGAGTGAGATCGAGAATCTAGTTTTGATGGATACCGGAATCGATGGCGTCGGAGAAGTGCGCATCCGCGACGTAGCAAACGTTTCCCTGTCCGACAACGCGGCTGATATATACGCCAAAATCAACGGCAACAACGGCGTACTGTTCACAGTGCAAAAGCAGAGCACAGCATCCACGGCCGACGTCTCCAAACGGCTCAACGCCGCTATGGATGAGTTGATGGCGGACAATCCGGACCTGCACCTGATCGCCCTGCAGGACCAGGGCGTGTACATCGACATGGTCATCAGTTCGGTACTTCGAAACCTCTTGTTTGGCGGCATTCTGGCGGTGCTGGTATTGTTCCTGTTCCTGCGCAGTATCCGCTCCACCCTCATCATCGCACTGAGTATTCCGCTCAGCGTGATGGCATCGCTTGTTTGCATGTACTTCACCGGCGTTACGCTCAACATCATTTCACTGGCCGGGCTTGCGCTTGGCGTGGGCATGCTGGTGGACAACAGCATCGTGGCCATTGAAAACATCTACCGTTTACGGAGCGAAGGTATGTCCGCAGCCCGTGCGGCAGCGCGTGGTGCGGTGACCGTATCTGGCGCGCTGTTCGCCTCCACGCTGACCACGGTGTGTGTCTTTTTGCCCATCGTGTTCACCGATGGCCTGTCCAAGCAGCTGTTCTCCGCCATGGGTCTCACCATCGCGTTTTCGCTGCTGTCCAGCCTGGCGGTCGCTCTGACGCTGGTACCCGCCATGAGCAGCAAGCTGCTACGGCGTGCTACGGGTGACGAGTATCCCTGGTTTAATAAACTGGTGGCATGGTATTCAAAGGTTCTGCGCCATGCGCTTTCCCACAAGCTTATATGGCTGGGCAGCGCGGTCATTTTATTGGCGGTGAGCATCTTTGGCGTGACCGTGATGGGTACACAGTTTTTACCGGATATGGACGCCTACCAGCTGTCCGCCTCCATCAACACCGAACAGGAGCTTAGCACCTTTGATATGCGTGCTATGGCGGACGAGGTATCCACACGCATCCAAACCATCGACGACGTAGACACCGTTGGCGCGATGGAAAGCGGAGGCGGAGGCGGCGTGTTCGCGATGCGTTCGAGCGTGGTGGGCGGTTCCAACATCTCTTTGTACATACTGCTCAAAGAGGATAAAACGCACACCAGCGCGCAGGTGGGCGAATTGATCGAACAGGTTACCGCCGATCTTGGCGTGACCGTGGACGTGAGCAGCAGCACCATGGATATGTCCGCGTTGGGCGGATCCGGCATTCAGGTGCTGATACAGGGCAACGATCTTGATAAGCTACAGTCCATCGCTGGTGATGTATCCGCTCTTATCGCAAGCGTTGAAGGCATCAAAGAGGTGGATGACGGATTGGGCGATACGCAGGTCGAGCTACGCATCATCGTGGACAAGAACGAGGCCATGGGATACGGCCTGACGGTGGTACAAGTATACCAAAGTGTAGCTGAAAGCATTACGGAGGAAACCGCCGCCACCACCGTATCCATCGAAAGCATCGACCTTCCAGTCATCGTGGTGGGCAGTGCCGGCATCGCCGTTACACGCAGCAATCTGTCCAGCCTTACGATAGAGGGGATGGAGGATGGAGAAAAGGTGGATGTACGTCTACGCGACATTGCGACCATAGAGGAGGCGCAAAGCCCCGGATCCATCAATCATGAAAATCAGGTGCGTACCGTGACGGTAAGTGCCATGCTTGAAAATGACTACAACATCGGCCTTGTCAGCCAAGATGTAGAGCAGACGTTGTCCGCGTACAACGTACCGGACGGCTATACACTTTCATACAGCGGCGAAAACGAAACCATACAGGATTCGATGCGCGATCTCGTATACATGATCCTGCTGGCCGTGGCGTTCATCTATCTGATCATGACCGCACAGTTCCAGTCATTGCTATCACCACTGATCGTGATGTTTACCATCCCACTGGCCTTCACCGGTGGCTTATTGGCGCTGTGGCTAACCGGTTTTGAACTAAGTGTGATATCCATGCTGGGCTTTTTGGTACTAAGCGGCGTGGTGGTAAACAACGGCATCGTGTTTGTGGATTACGTCAATCAATTGCGTCTTTCGGGCATGGAGAAGCGAGAAGCGCTCCTTCTGGCGGGAAAACACCGCATCCGGCCCATCCTGATGACGGCGATAACCACCATATTGGGTCTAAGTACGCTCAGCTTCGGCATGGGCATGGGATCGGATATGCTTCAGCCCATGGCGGTGGCCACCATCGGCGGGCTGCTTTACGCGACGCTGCTGACATTGATCGTAGTGCCCATCATGTACGATCTTTTGCACAGAAAGCCGATGAAGGCCGTTGATCTTGGGGAGGATGAACTCGATGCTGGACGTGTATAGCGAAAAAGAAATTGCCGTTTACCGCGGCGTGCTATCGCTTTTGGAGCAGGGTAAAGACCTGTATTCGCTGCGCGTGGCCGAGATTGCAAACGCGGCGGGCATTGGCAAGGGCACGGTGTACAACTACTTTGAGAGCAAGGAGCAGATCCTGGTACGTACGCTGGTGTTTTGCATTTTTGACCAGTTACAGTACCTAAAGGAATCCGCAAAGAAGCTGAAAACATTCCGTGACCGGTTTTATGCGGTTCTTGACGGCATGCAGCAGGGTCGAATGCGCTCCACGTTCCAGATGGTATTGTCCAATTTTAACCCGCAGCAGATCCGGCCCTATATGGAGCAGCACAGCGCAGACATTGCGTCGTTGTACAGGCGGCTGTTCGATGAACTGGACGTATTGCTCAATTCCGGCGCAGACGAGGGTGTGATCACCTTTTCCGATTGCGACTATGCGCGCTACGTGTTTATATGTGCCCTGATGGGGTTCATGCACGCGTGCACCGCACCCGTGCCCGTGTTCGATGTGGAAAAGGCCAAGGATTATGCGTATCAGCTGCTGCGCCGGGGGCTTTCCGATTAGAGTCCACGATCAATGTAAAACAAAGGAGGCGGGGACATCCCCGTCTCCTTTTGATATCAACAACTTTTCAATAGCCCTAAAGAATAGTATGGATGGACATCCCATTTTGATCACCGGGATGTTTTATTTTTACGTCCTCTGAGGAGCACGAGGCCGTTGACCATCAAGCCGATTGCATAGACGGTCATGGTAATGACCGCGCCGAACGCCATTGAGTAAAACCGGCTCCCATACTCAAATATAACCGACTTCGCCACCAAAAGGAGCACCAATCCCATCATGTGGATGGTGCTAAGCGTCGCCGCACGATGCTTTTGAAACCAACCCGCACAGTAAACGAGCGATAAAGCAAGCCCGAGCGCTGGCGCTGCAATTAACAGAATTGCCCTGGTTTTTGACACAAGCAATGCCGACACGGCGTAAAAGTACGCATGTCCTCCTTGTTCAATGCGATAGAAAGGTAAAAGCAGGCAGACAGCGCATACGGCAAATAGCACGGGATCCAGCATACACACATGTTGTCTGGCACGGCCCCTAAAATCCGAGGTTCCCATACGTACTCCCCTCTCCTTGAAAGTATGCGGGATAAACCCACTTTATCATGCCGTTTGGACAGGAAAGCCGACCGGTATGAAAACCGGCCGCTACAACGAAAATTTCCCAGATCCATTAAAAAGTGCTGTTGCTGCGCAATCTTACCATACACGGTGTCCTCGCACATCCTGCAAAAACAAAAAGAGCGAGTTCGTTTGCCTCGCTCCCTTATGTACGTTTATTTGTCGAAAAATGCGATGCCGTTGGCTCCGATGCCCGCGATATACACCAAGATAGACAGAATACCGAAGAAGCCGAAGGGGATAAATGCACCGACATTGTAGCCATAGTACGAGCCCGAAAAGATCATACCTTTGGTTATAAACATCAGGGCAAGCCCCGCGATGTGTGTAATCCCAAGATACAGCGCGTGTTGTTTGCGCGTTTTATTCTTGGAAAGGACAAAGAGGTATACAAGTCCGAACGCTGGCGCTATGAACAAAAAGATTGCCCAAAAGCTAAAGCTAAAAAGCAGTGAAATCGCCGAAGCTCCTCCATAGATCGGCAGGATGAGAAAGATGGCGCATAGCGCAAATGCAAGAAGGTTAACCACGCGAATATTCTCTTTTACCGTGTTCATGAAATTTGAAGAATTCATACATATCCCCCCATCAATTTGGTTGGCATGATATACCATTACACTTTATATTACCATTGGGCGTGCTTACATACAAGCGCTTCTTGCGCTTTGGTACTGCATTCTGTTTATGCTATGCCGCTGATCACACGCCGTGCGTATGCGTCCGTAGCGAAAATAGATAATTTCTTGCAATAATTTAATTGATTTGGTCAGAGGAGATACGCCATGATCAGCAGCAATATCATACGCGGTTATACCCATCTTCGGATGTTTTGCTGGAATGAAAGTCATGGCAAACGCAGGACATACTACCATATTACCGACAATAGGAGATCCTGTTGCCTCGAGAAATGCGAGCAACGGTCATTGACGCAGAAAATCATCAACAGCTTTATCTCTGTTCGCGATTCGCTTGGCGTGATATTCCTTTTGTTTACGGTAGCCTGTGCCGTATTCCTGTTTGTACCTCCGTTGTATCAAAACGGATTTGACATACTGCTACGGCTGAAAGAATATGCCTCCGAGCGCAAAAAACGAACAAGCTCGTTTCCGCTTATGCCGCCATATGGTGGCGGCTTGTCACCATCGTATTCCTCGTCTGGGGCTTCGAATACGGTGGATGGGACATCAGTTGGATTGTCTGGCCCATCGGCGGTCTGTTGTTTATAATTTTCAACGGCTTATATGCCATACTCTCAAAGGAACAGTAGTGTACAACGGGCAAAGGGAAACCCCCGCGGGCGGGTGGGATTATACGGTCAGATGATGAATCCATTTCCTGCTTATAACGCGAAGCCTTCCAATTGCCAGCTTGACGGCTTCCCCCGGGATGATAAAAGCGTACACCCATATAAGCGGTACACCAAGGACAAACGCACCCAGCGCAACGCCCGACACGACAAGAAGCCATTGCAACCCTGCATCCAGAACCAGAGAATAGCGCGCGTCGCCGCCGCTGCGCAAGACGCCGACAATTAAGACGTGATTGGCCGCCATCACCGGTGACAACAGCGCAAAGATGCGAACGTTGTTCACAACGATGGCCCTGGCCACAGAACTTATGTTGTAGAACAGAAGCACGGTAGGCATCAGCGCGTTGACCGCAACGGCGGATACAAAGCCAAACAGCGGAGCGATGCGCAGGAAGCGCCGTGCATACCGCTGTGCCGCATCCTCTTCGTTCGCTCCGATGCTCTTGCCGCATACGACGGCGGCTGCGTTGCCTATGCCCATATACGCCACAAAGCCCAGTTTCTCAAACGTGCCGAAAACGCCCATCGCCGCCGCCATAGAGGTACCCATCCATGAATAAAGTAACACAATTGTGGCCTGCGCCAGCGCCCACAGGCTTTCGTTAAGAAACACCGGAACGGCCATAGAAGCGAATTGTTTCGTAAACGCTTTGCCAAAACGGAACATCGGATATTCGCTTGCGGCCGTGGGCTTTTTTCCTCTCTTGGAGAGCAGCATCAACAGCACGAAGTTCGTCATCTGCGCGATCACGGTGGCAAGCGCGGCTCCGCGCACGCCCAGCGCCGGAAAACCGAAATGTCCATAGATCAAAATATAATTCAGTGCGCCGTTGCAGCAAAGCCCGATGATGGATGTCGTCATGGGCAACCGGACATTTTCGGTACCCCTTAAAACCGCGGCGTACACGTTTGTCATCGCGATCACAGGATAGGAAAATCCGACGATGCGAAGATACTCCGTACCCAACACCTTCACCGCGACATCGCCGGTGAAAAGCGAGAGGACAAATGACGGCGCCAGAAATGATAACATGAAAAAGCCCCATCCGACCACCTGTCCCAACAGCAAGGCAAGTCCGAGGGTCTTGCGTATACCGGCAATGTTCTTCTGCCCCCAATATTGCGAAGTGAACGCCTGCGTGGCGCTGGTGATACCGAACAGAAACACGAACAGCAAAAAGGTGATCTGGCTGGCCTGCAACAACGCTGCCAGCGCCTCGTCACCCAGACCGCCGATCATCGCGTTGTCCAACAGGGATATTGAAGCACCCACCAGCTGCTGCAGCATGACCGGCAGGGCTAGGCGGAACAGCATGCGCCGAAACACCTGATCCTTGAATCCGAAAAAGTCCTTCATCCATACCTCACAAAAACGACCGCTGCATACGCTAAAGTTTCGTGTCACGTCGGTTTCCGTACGACCGGCGGTCTGCCGCAGATCACATCATTAAACCACATAAAAAATCGCTTTGTCAAAAAATTTTCAATGGTTCTAAGCCAATCGCTCGTGAAGCTCCTTCAGCGTTTGTATGATGGGAAGGTGCTGCGGGCAGGCCTCTTCGCAGGCGCCGCATGCAACACATTGAGTTGCATCACCGCCAGAGCGCTTGCTGAAACTATAAGAGCGCTTCGCCCCTTCCCAGTCGCCGAATACCGACCCCGCGTTGTAGGCCGCAAACAGATTGGGAATCCTGACCCCAGAGGGACAGGGCATGCAGTAGAAACAACCGGTGCAACCGATGAGCATCTTGTCATCCAAAATCGCCTTCGCCCTGCCAAGCAAGGCGGTATCCTCCCGGGACATGCAGTCGGGGCGCACGTCCTGTTCGTCCTGAAAATACGCGAGATTTTCCTCAAGCTGCTCCAGTGCGCTCATGCCCGACAATATGCAGCTTACTTCGGGGTAATTGTACAGGTGGCGAAACGCCCAATCGATGGGGGTGCGTTTTTCATGATACGCAGCGAATTCATCCTGTATTTCCTTGGGCACGTTGGCCAGCGCGCCGCCTCGAAGCGGTTCCATGATGACCAGCGCTACGCCCTTTTTTCCCGCATAGCGAATGCCTGCTTCAGTCACTTCCCTATCCACATCCAGATAATTTTGCTGCACCTGGCACATGTCCCAGTCTCGGTAATCCATTACCTGTTTGAACACCTCAAACGTATCATGATAGGAAAACCCGATACCGCCGATCAAGCCCTCGGACTTAAGCTCCTCAAACGCTTCGATCATGCCGGAATCCTTAACATATTGCCATGAAGTGCTCTCGATTCGGTGTATCAGATAATAGTCGACATAATCCGTACCGAGCCGTTCCAGTTCCACCATGAGTTTCTCGCGGACGTCTGCTTTGCATTTTACTTCGCGCGGGGGCAGCTTGGTAGCAATCTTTACCTTTTCGCGGTACCCATCCAAAAGGGCTTGTCCGATGGCGACTTCACTGCCAGGATAGACATAGGAGCTGTCCAGGTAGTTGACGCCGTTGTCGATGGCATGACGGATCATCGCCGTCGACTGTGCTTGGTCAATCTCGCCCGCCTCATTTCTGGGCAGACGCATGCAACCCATGCCCAGCAGCGACGATTGAAATCCCGTCTTTCCGTAGAAACGATAAATCATTCTGTTTTCCTCCCGTAAAATTAATTGAAAAAACCAAAGGCGTTAACCTGTGGTTTTTACACAAACAGCAAATTGATATAGAAAAGAAGCGCACCGCACTCCTCTGTTGAACACATTATGTTTCCGCTTTTGATATTATTATATCACATTAACATACAAAGTCAATTTATTTAACTTCTATTTTGAACGCAATAGGGGCAATCCACAATGGGACTGCCCCTTTATCCGTATCGCTCACGCGCGCTTGGATGTCTGTGCCGCAATGCGGGTCAGTTGCACAAGCTGACTAACCAGCAACGTTGCGTCGATATCCTTGACGGATTTGAGGTTTTCGCCCAATGTATGCAGCATGTCGTCCACGCTGGGTTTGCGTTTTGTGCCGGGCTTACGCCCCGCTTTGTGTACGCGCGGTTGGGAATAGGGATCGTACCATGGCTCGCCGCGCTCCCTGAGCCGCTGCACGGCGGCATACACCGCTTCCGGGTTGTTCTTGATCAGGCTCCGGTACTTGTTTTGGTAGCGTAGCATTGCCTTCTTGTCCCCGTCGCCCAGCTGCATGGTGATGCTGCGCACGCTCATTCCTCCGGCCTGACCTTTGAGTACCGTCTCAAGCAACATCTCGATCTCCGGTTGGGAAAACGGGGTGAATGCATTGCGCTCTCCAGTGGGAACAAAGGCACCTTCCTTTACCTTTGCATAGTAGAAGTTGCGGATGCTGTTGGGTTTTCGGCCGGTGATCTTTGCCATATTCTCAAACGCAAATTTGAGTGGCTGACCCTCCTCCCTGGTCTTCAATACCTGGCTCCAGAGAAGATTCTGTTCTTCCCGGTTCCATCCGGTGCGGCTGCGGCCGCCTGATTGCGTCAATGGTTGCATTGCTGTTCCCCCTTGTTCTTTTATCAGTGCTATTATGAACATATAACCGCCTGTTTATTCCCATATTACGGAAAATAAAAAGCGAAAATCCCATAATTTTCGCTTTTGTGTATTTTACTTTATGCCCCGAAGCGATAGCCTATGCGTAGATAAACCTTAAAAGTCGGCATTGTGTGGCGTACGGGGGTATGGAAGCACGTCGCGTATATTCTGCATACCGGTTATGTACATCACGGCACGCTCAAGGCCGAGCCCGAAACCGCTGTGCACGATGCTGCCGTATTTTCGAAGATCCAGATACCAACCGTAATCGTCCGGATCAAGAGCGCATTCTTTGATCACGGCGCGCAACACGTCATACCGTTCCTCGCGCTGGCTGCCACCGATGACCTCGCCGACGCCGGGTAGCAGCAGGTCCATCGCCGCCACCGTTTTACCGTCATCGTTGCGGCGCATGTAAAACGCCTTGATCTCCTTTGGATAATCGGTAACGAACACAGGCGCATCAAACGCCGTTTCCGCCAAATAACGCTCATGCTCGGTCTTCAGGTCGCATCCCCAGAATACTGGATATTCAAATGCCTGTTTGGATTCCAGCAGCAGATTTATGGCGTCGGTATAGGACACATGAACGAAGTCGCTTTGAAGCACACGTTCAAGCCGCTCTATGACGCCCTTTTGAATAAAACTGTCAAAGAACTCCATCTCCTGCGGACAGCGTTGTAAGACCCGATCGATACAGAATTTGAGCATATCCTGCGCAACCTGCATGTTGTCTTGTAGATCACAATACGCCATCTCCGGCTCAATCATCCAAAATTCCGATGCGTGGCGCACCGTATTGCTGTTCTCGGCCCGAAACGTAGGGCCAAACGTATAGCAATCGCCGTACACCAGCGCAAACGCTTCCACATTGAGCTGGCCGCTGACCGTCAACCGTGCCTGTTTACCAAAAAAGTCCTGATCAAAATCTACTGCGCCGTTTTGTGTTTTGGGTATGTTCTCTAGATCCAGCATGGTTACGTTGAACATCTCCCCCGCGCCCTCGCAGTCGTTGGCGGTGATGATAGGGGTATGGACATAGACAAATCCACGGTTGGCAAAGAACTCGTGGATGGCCTGACTTAACACGCTACGCACGCGGAACACGGCGTATAGCGTGTTGGTGCGCGGCCTCAGATGTCCGATGGTACGCAAATATTCCAGCGTATGTCGTTTTTTTTGCAATGGATAGTCGGCCGGACATGTACCGGTTACGGTGAATGCAACGGCATCTATCTCAATTGCCTGCCCTTTAGCGGGTGATTCGCGCACAGTGCCCGCTACCGCCACCACAGCGCCGGTGGATGCATCCGCCAACGATGACAAAAGATCGCCCTGAACCACCACCTGCAACCCTTGCAGGCAACTACCATCCCAAACCTGTACAAAGGCAATGTCCTTCATCTCGCGCACGGTGCGGATGCGCCCGCAAACACGTACAGATTGTCCCAGATAATCCTGGGGGCTATTCAACAGCGATGTAATAGTATTGCGCATCCTATCTCCTCCTCTTGCCCATTTACACTCTTGGTCATATTGTACCACAAGATAGCCCAGTTCAAATCCACCATGCATATTGTTTGCGCGCGTTCATACAGTATAACAACCAATAGGGGGTCGATATCATGCGTCTGCCGGTGCTTCATCTGAGCGTGCCCAACATCCCTTGCGCGCTATACGTCAACGGCGCGCTATTGGGTCAAAGCGCGGACGAACCCGTACTACCCGTTTCCCCGGACGGCGTGGTGTACATTACCTGTTTACCCATGGCCGATGCGAACGGCACAATGGCTTTACCGCTGACCGTGTGCTTTTCTTTGTACAACGGTTTGCCCAATAGTGCGGTATATGGCTGTACGTTGTACATCGATGCCGAAAGCGTCATCGACGTACGCCTCTCTCCAACGCTGCTTCCCCAACCCTTGGATGAACAGCCCCGCACGGTAAGCCGCGTTACGTTCACCCATAACAGGCATCCACATGCCGCCACGTTGTACCACGATAGCGTTTGGCGTATTGCCATTGAGGACATCGCCCATGATACCCTTTTAGTCTGCCATACAATCCGTGATTTCACAGGCGGGCAGGTAGCGGCGGTACGCTGTTTCACCTCTACCGATATCCACGTTACCGGACAGGGACAAAACGGTCCTCGCAGCTTGTTGTTTACGCCGGTGGACGGGCAGTATGCCTTGATCGCGGATGAAAACACCGAGAGTGTGGCCGGGGATCATACGCTGGTGTGCACCGGTCCGCTGTACGATACCGCCGGTCACCAGATGCGCTACTCCATAACACAAGACGATAAGGGATCAACAAGGAGCAACCCGGTCTACGGATTTTTCAGCACACAAGCCACGCCACTCGATACACCCGCCGCCGTATGTACCGCACTGTGCGAAGCCCTTGCGCTATCGCTTTGGGAGGAAACGCAGTCCTATTTGACGGCAGAACTGCGCGACGGGATGACGCTTACCGATCTGTTTGATTTCTTCGGGCCATTTGATCACGTCCATGCGGTGACGGGCGCAGGACCGTATACACTAACGCTGGCATATACGTCGTATGAAAACGTGTATTGCCTGCAAAGCTATACTTGTGAAATGGAAGGACTTCTCATCTCCAACATCCTGCCGCAGGAATAGCATGTTGCGCCAATATCCTCCGTGCTCTACAATACGGTTGGAGATGACAAAGGAGGAACATTGCATGTACCCGTTTCCCTACTACTACAACTCATCCATGCTGATACTCATCCCGGGTCTCGTTCTGATGTTATTGGCCCAATGGCGGGTACGCCGCGAATTCAACCGATTTTCACAGATCGCTTCGGCTAACGGCCAATCCGCTCAACAGGTGGCACGCCGCTTGCTGGACGATGCCGGCTTATCTGATGTTTCCATTGAACACATAGACGGGACGCTGAAGGATCATTATGATCCTTCCACACATGTACTGCGCTTGAGTGGACAGGGCACATCCACATCCATCGCGGCCATCGGTGTTGCCGCGCACGAAGTGGGACACGCCCTCCAACAGGCCAACGGATACGTGCCGATGAAGGTGCGCAATGCAATATACCCGGTGGTTAACATCAGCTCCCTGCTTGCCATCCCGCTTTTGATGCTCGGTTTTATTCTGGAGATCAACGAACTTGTTATCGCAGCGCTTTTGCTCTATGCATCAATATTGTTCTTTCAGGTGGTCACGCTTCCGCTTGAGTACAACGCTTCGGCCCGTTCCAAGGTATTGTTGGTACGCGGATATCTGTCCGAGGATGAGCTCTATGGCGTGGGTAGGGTACTCAATGCCGCGGCCATGACCTATCTCGCCTCGACACTGGTCACGTTTTTGCAATTCATCCGGCTGCTGGCTTTTGCAAGATCAAGGGATTAAGCAATGGGTTCTGTTTTGCTTTTGATTCTTGGCGTTCGGCGAGGCGTTTACGAGATCGCCAGCAACTTTTATGTGGATATGCGTTAATGGCAACAATAAGAAAAAGCCGGAGAGTTTCTCTCCGGCTTTTCGCTTGCCATTGAAGTATTAACCGCTTTACAGGAACAGCGGGGCAAAGACCAACGCCACAATGCTCATCAGTTTGATGAGAATGTTCATCGACGGACCGGACGTATCCTTGAAAGGATCGCCAACGGTATCGCCGATGACTGCTGCCTTGTGCGCAGGCGATCCCTTTCCGCCGTGGGCGCCGCCTTCGATGTATTTCTTCGCGTTGTCCCATGCACCGCCGGCGTTTGCCATCATGATGGCCATCAGAACGCCGGTAACCGTTGCGCCGACCAAAAGGCCTGCCAGTGCTTCGGCTTTGAGAATCAGGCCGGTTGCAATGGGCGCCGCAATGGCGATGATCCCTGGCAGGATCATCTCACGCAATGCAGCCTTGGTGGAAATGTCCACACACGTTGCATAATCCGGCTTTTCGGTGCCTTCCATGATGCCGGGCTTTTCGCGGAACTGACGGCGCACCTCTTCGATCATCTTGGTTGCCGCCTTGCTCACCGAGTCGATGGTCAACGCGCTGAACAGGAAGGTCAAAACACCGCCGATGAAAACGCCGACAATGACCTTTGCATCCATGATATTAACCGATGTCAAGCCTACCTTCTGTCCAAAGCTAGTGAACAGCGCAAGCGCCGTCAGCGCTGCGGAACCGATGGAGAAACCCTTGCCTACCGCCGCGGTCGTGTTGCCCACCGCATCGAGATGGTCGGTGATCTCTCGGATGCCCTCGGGCATGTTCGCCATTTCTGCGATGCCGCCCGCGTTATCGGAAATCGGGCCATATGCATCCACCGCAATGGTCATGCCCACTGTGGACAGCATGCCTATGGCCGCCAGCGCAACGCCGAACAAACCGGCAACGGTGAATGAAGCGAACACAGCACCCGCGATGATCAAAACAGGAATAACTGTGGATTTAAGGCCGATGGCATAGCCGGCCAGCACCGTTGTTGCCGCGCCTGTCTCACACTGGTCCGCAATCCTCTTGACGTATTTATACTCGCTGGAGGTATAGACTTCGGTGACAAAGCCGATGACCACGCCGGATACGACACCGGATACAATGGCCCAGAAAAGATCCAGGCTTATTTGGCTGCAAATGAAATAGGCCGCAACAATCATAAGTGCGCTGCTGACATAGATGCCCATGTTCAAAGATTTTTGTGGGTTCTTGCCCTTGGAGAACTTCACCAGGATGACGCCGATCACACTGGCACCAATGCCTGCCGCCACAATCATCATGGTAAGCCACATGCCCTTTTGCGGGAAGGCTAAAAGGCCCAGCATCATGGAGGACAAAATGGCGCCCACATAGCTTTCAAAAAGGTCCGCGCCCATACCGGCCACATCGCCCACGTTGTCGCCTACGTTGTCCGCGATGACGGCGGGATTTCTCGGATCGTCCTCGGGGATGCCCGCTTCCACCTTGCCCACAAGGTCCGCCCCGACGTCGGCGGCCTTGGTGTAGATGCCACCGCCCACGCGGCAGAACAGCGCGATGGAGCTGGCCCCTAAAGAAAATCCGGTCACGGTATCAATATTGGGATAGATCATGTACATCACGAACAGACCCAACGCACCCAACCCGACCACCGCCATGCCCAACACCGCGCCACCGGAAAACGCAACGTCCAACGCGGCTCTCAAGCCGTTTTCAGCACGCTGCGCGGTACGTACGTTGCTGATTGTCGCGCTCTTCATGCCAAAGAAACCCGCTCCGACGGAAAACAGTGCGCCCACCAAAAAGCAAATGGACGTGTTCCAGCCTAGGCCGACGACGCCGATGATGATAAACATCGCCGCGACGAACAGTGCTAGCACAGAATATTGTCGCTTGAGATAGGTCATAGACCCTTCGCTGATGTATCCCGCGATCTCTGCCATGCGTTCATTGTGTATCTTGATCGCAGCGTTCTTGAGATAGAGGTAGCATGCCAAAAGCAGCGCTACGGCGGACGTCACTATCACTGGTAGGAATTCGTTCAAGGTTCTCACCCCATCATAGAATTTGCGGCTGTTGCCGCTGAAGTTTTTCAATCTAATTATATATCATACAAAACAAGCCCTGGTTTCGCAACTTATATTTTCATTTTCAATGGGAATCCGCTGCTACCGCATTATTTCACGCAGAAATATGCGCGGTTTTCAATCATGTCCCCACAGTCGTAGATACGGACTGGGATGGATCCACTTGTTCGTGTACCAGAACGTAATAAATAACGATGTTGTCTCACCCAACGCTTCCCCTGCCGATACGGAATCTTCTAAGGCGACCTGGACGGTTTCGATGCCGGTGATATGCACCAAAAGGCCGTTGTCGCATTCGATATCCACAACACCGTCTGCAGCGTTCGTCACCGTTCCTGAAAATGGGCTCCTTGCTTTTGTGCAATCTATAATGCGGCATCCGTCGTCCTCGTCCACAACCGTTCCGCCCTCCGCGGGAAACCGCCCGTTTTCAATGAGAAGGTACAACGCCTGAAGCCCCAGCATCTCACGCGCTATGCGCGCGATCGCCTTTCGATCGGTCGTATACAGCCCTGCAAGATCCGCCGCATTGGTGATCGGCCCGATGGTCAATCCTCTGTCAATCGCTCCTGCTTGGACAAATACATCCGCCACCGCCTGTACGTGCGCCAAATCGGGCGTGACATCCTCCGCACGGTCCACCGCACACAGGAGCACCCAGGGGACCCCGGTCTCAACCTGCACTTTTGCATACAGCCGCATATTTTGCTCGGAAACGCTAAGCACGGTTGCCTCCTGCGTATCCGAGCGCTGCGGCAGGTATGCATTCAACAGCGACAAACCGCCGATGCAAACGAGCAAAACGGCGGCAAGCAATAGAATCCATCGCATGTTATGATCAATGCTAAATTTCTTCATGCTCTTTATCTTCCATGGATTTGCAGTAGTAAGCCGTATCCAGCGCTCGTCCAAACTTTACCGTCTCCGCTTCCTGCGTATGCGTGTGCCGATAACCCAACCGCTCGAAAAGCCTTGTCGATCGCGTATTCTCCGTACATATGCCGATGATCACGTCCGAGTAGCCCAGATCGGCCGCCTTCATTTCTCCGTATCGCACCAGCGTCTCCCCACGGCGCTGCCCGACATGATCGGGATCGAGATAGACCGCCAGCGCACAATACTCCCTTTTTCCGGGCGACGGTGAAACATGCACATAACCAATGACCTTGCCGTCTTCCACGGCCACGGCGCAGGCATGCCCACGGCCTGAAAAGAGCGAGCGCATATAGCGCGGCGACGCCTCGTAAGCGTAATAAGTGTACACCGTTTTGATGGCATAATGGGTATAGAGTTTGGAAAGTGGTTTGAGATCCGCCTCTTCCAACATACGCAGTTGCATTTCGACCTTTCCTTTCCTGTACTTGCATATCGAAATGATTATAACACGAAAACGCGGCCCCTTGTCTATTGCATAGCGTTGACATGCGCGCTTTTTACTATGTATAATCCAAGATAGTGTAAGAAAAAGGGGAACCGCCATGAACAGTATAACAAGCGAACAACTTCGCAGCATGTATCTTGATTTTTTTACAGGCAAGGGGCATGCCGTGATACAGAGCGCAAGCCTGATCCCGGAGAACGATCCGACGGTATTGTTTACCACCGCCGGTATGCATCCCTTGGTACCATATCTGCTCGGTGCCGGACATCCGATGGGCAAGCGGTTGGTGGACGTACAAAAGTGCGTGAGAACCGGAGACATAGACGAGGTGGGCGACGCTTCGCACCTGACATTTTTCGAGATGCTGGGCAATTGGTCTCTTGGCGATTATTTTAAAAAGGACGCCATTGCGTACAGCTGGGAGTTTTTGACGAGCCCCAAATACCTTGGCCTTGACCCCGACAAGCTCGCGGTATCGGTGTTTGCGGGCGAGGACGACATCGAACGCGACGAGGAGAGTTTTGAAATCTGGCGCAGCTTGGGCGTGCCGCGCGAGCGCATCTTCTTTTTACCCCGTGAGAACAACTGGTGGGGTCCGGCAGGCCAGACGGGGCCCTGTGGCCCGGATACCGAGATGTTCATCATAAGGGATCAGGAACCCTGCGGTCCGGACTGTTCGCCTGCGTGTAACTGCGGACGCTACCTTGAGATATGGAACGACGTGTTCATGCAGTACAACAAAAAGGCGGACGGCAAGTACGAGCCGCTGGCGCAGAAGAATGTGGATACCGGCATGGGCCTCGAGCGCACCATATGCGTTCTACAAGACGTTAAAACGGTGTACGAGACCGATCTGTTCGAGTCGATTTTGAGAAAAATTGAAGAACTCAGCGGCAAAACCTACGGCGAAAGTGTCTCCGTTACCCGCGCGATGCGCATTATCGCCGATCATCTTCGTACCGCCGCGTTCATGCTTGGCGACGAGCGGGGCGTGACCCCCAGTAACGTGGACCAGGGATATGTGCTGCGCCGGCTGATCCGGCGGGCAGCGCGCTTTGGCATCATGGACCTTGGCATAAAAGCGGAAAAACTTTCCGCGATTATCGACGTGATCTGCAACAAATATCAGGATGTCTACCCGGAGATGGGGCAGCGCCGTGCTTACATCAAAGAGCAGCTTTCGCTGGAGGTGGACCGCTTCCAGCGCACGCTTGAAACCGGTATGAAGGAGTTCGAAAAGCTGATGGAGCACCTGAGCCGGAAGGACGAAGCCGTGAAATGCATCGACGGCGTCACGGCTTTCCATCTGTACGACACGTTCGGATTCCCCGTGGAACTTACGCGGGAGCTTGCGAAGGAGCGCGGTATGGACGTGGACATGGACGGCTTTGAAAAAGCGTTTGAAGAGCACCAGAAGCTGTCCCACGCCGGTGCGGAGCAGCGGTTTAAGGGCGGGTTGGCCGATACGGGGGAAGCTACCGCACGGCTGCATACCGCCACGCATTTACTGCTGGCCGCTTTACGTACGGTTCTGGGCGATGATATAAACCAAAAGGGCAGCAACATCACCGCGGAACGGTTGCGGTTCGACTTCAACTTTTCGCGCAAGGTGACCCGCGAGGAACTCGATCAAATCGAGACGCTGGTCAACGACGCCATTGCGCGCGATCTGCCCATAAAATGCGAGGAGATGACGGCGGATGAAGCGCTCGCTTCCGGTGCCATAGGTGTGTTTACCGACCGGTACGGCGAGCGCGTGAAGGTCTATGCCGCGGGCGATTTTTCCAAGGAGATCTGCGGTGGGCCGCATGCGAGCCATACGGGCGAATTGGGCACGTTTAAAATTCAAAAGGAAAGCAGTTCCTCCTCCGGTGTGCGTCGCATCCGGGCCGTATTGGAGTAGCGATATATTACCATAAGGGAAACCCTCCTTGAATAAGAGCTCAATCATTATCAAATAAATATTTTGTATGAAAAATATGCCCTGATCATATATTGACGGGCATATTAGTTAATATATAATGATATTGGCGTTTCTATTGTTGTACTATAAAACATATACCGTACCTGAATGCTTACCCGGCTGAACGCCTTTTTATTTGCGCAAATCCATGCTTTGGATGCAGGGAGGATGCGTATTCCCGCAGAGTCCGCCTTTTCAATGAAATAGTCTGCCGGGATTGATAATAAAACGCCAAATGATGGGAAGGCAGGCGGCTGGAATTGTCAGATATTGGAGTTTCAATCATTGTCATTGCCTGTACCGGATGTCTCATTCTCTTTTTAATGCTTTTTCTTTCCGGTCGCAAACGTCGGCAGGAACGGGAGTTATCGGATTACTGCGCAAAAAACGGCTATTCATTTCAGCGCCAGACAGGGCCGCTGTGCGTAAGTTTACGTATTGATGGCGTTGGTTTTTCGCTGACAAGCGAGATGATATCGCAGCGCAACGAAGCGAAAGCAGGTTCGGACAGCTGGGATCGGCTGACCGTCTTTCAGACGCCGAATACGGATCCGGCATATCCGCAATACGTTCTGGGCACCGCCCTGTCCGACATGGGCACAGGCAAAATGCTCGGCTGGATCAATACGGAGCTTGAAACGATGTTCAGGCAGAAATTCGGCATTCCCGAAGGCGGAGAGCTGTTGATGGTCACCGATGAGAGCGGCAAACAGCTTCTTTATCTTTGGCGGAGCAACGGTTCCGGCATGCCGCCTGCCGTATCGCGTATCGAACAGCTTATGGCAGAGTGGCCGCGTGATTTCGTGTTCATCATCCACTCCGAACCGGGCAGCGTAAAAATTGAATGCCCTAATCTGTTTATTAAAGATGTCGATGAATTGGAACGGGTGCTCACGCTGGGCGAAGCCTGCATGGGCTGATAAAGGCGTATGCCGTTCCGGCAAGCCGTTTGTGCACGGCAGATGCACAAAGAATAAAATTGGGGAGTGATTTGCATGAAAAAGAGTATTGTTCTGGTCCTTGCAGCACTGATGGTGCTGTCATTTGCCGCCGCATGCGGAGGTAATGATCAGCCGTCCGGCTCGCAGGGCGGGCAGGCAACGCAGCCGGCGGCAAATGGTACGCGCTATGAAGCCACCCGGTTTTCCATAATCGTTCCGGACGGTTGGGAAGTGATGGACGTCGACGGCGGCGTGCAGCTCTATAAGTCGAGCGGCGAAATCTTTGAGGTTCATTACCGCGGCAACAACATGAACGAAAGCGAAGCGCAGTCGCAGGTAGAGAGTACTGCAAACAACTACGACGGAACGGAACCCCAGCAGGCAACCATGTTGGGAAAAACATTCTGGAGCACAACCTTTACGGCGTCCGGTGTGGAGCAGGTGACCAACCTGTGCATCGAAAACGGCGAAATGCTGTCCATCAAATACGGCGGGCCTGGTTATGACACCAATCCGGATTTTCAAACCATACTCAACTCCATCGAGTTTGCACAGTAACCGCACCATCGCTATCTGCAGTAATTGTGCAATGCTAAGCAAAGAAGCCGGCCATATTAACCGGCTTCTTTGCTTTTTTATGGCAGTCTTGGGGATTCAGCGCTTTCAATAACGATCGAAAGTGTTTTGTAGCTTCTCGGGGATTCAATGCACCTATCGAAAGCATAAGAAGTTGTCCGGTTTGCGCACATGGTTTACCACGGCTGTTAATCTGATATAATATACATGATGCGCGGCGGCTTTCACAATGCATGGGGTTAGCTTATAAGGCAAGTCCTTTGTGTCCGTGCCGCGGCGTTATTCCAAACGTTATGACTTGCATTTCTTGTTTTCATCATTTAGATTCAAAGGTAACGGATTTTCGGCTGATCTGCAGCCTATCGCTGAAATGGGGCATACGCTATTGAAAACGCTTTCGGCTTTTGATGTTCTGGGTCCCCCCATGGTGGGGCCAAGCAGCTCGCACACCGCGGGCGCGGCGCGCCTCAGCGCCGTGGCGGCGCGCATCGCGGGGCCGGATATCCGCGCCGTCCATTTTACGCTGTACGGATCGTTTGCCAAAACATACAAGGGCCACGGAACGGACCGGGCGCTTCTGGCGGGCATTTTGGGCCTTACACCGGACGACGTGCGGCTTTCCGCGGCGTTTGAGCTGGCAAACAGGCGCGGCCTTATCTACTCTTTTACGCCTTCGGAATCTGCCGCAGGCCATCCCAACACCGTGACGATCGAGGCGGTCAATGCAGGTGGGCGCACTACGCGCATCACTGGCAGCTCGGTCGGCGGCGGATCGGTGGAACTGACCAACATCAACGGCGTGGATGTGAACATCACCGGCGAATACCCGACGCTGGTCATTGAGCATACGGACAAGCCCGGCATGATCGCACGGATGAGCCGGGCGCTGAGCGATTCGGACGTCAACATCGCGTTCATGCGCGTGTTCCGCCATGACCGCGGCGGACAGGCGTACACAGTGATCGAGACGGATCAAATCGTCCCGGAGGCGGTGCTGCGCCAACTCCGCGAATTGCACGGCGACATACAGAACGTGCACTGGATCGAGGGGATCAGATGACGGATTATGCATTCTTAAACGGAGAAAGCCTTCTTGCACTTTGCAACAAACACGGTCTTTCCATTTCCGAAATGATGCAGCGCAGGGAATCGGCGCTGACCCAATCGGATGGACAGCAGGTGCGGGACCAGATGCGCCAGGTATGGGGCATCATGAAAAATGCGGTCCAAAAGGGATTGTCCGGCGCCAACGTTTCGCTGGGCGGCCTTGTGGGCGGCGAGGCGGAAAAGCTGTTTCAACACGCGTCGACGCTTTTGGGAACAAACGCAAGCCGCGCTGCGGCGATGGCGATGGCAACCGCCGAGGTCAACGCGTCGATGGGGCGCATCGTCGCCGCGCCCACGGCGGGTTCGTGCGGCGTACTGCCCGGCGTTTTGTGCGCCGGCAGTTATGAAGAGGAAGCGGTGATCGATGCGCTGTTCACCGCGTCCGCAATCGGTATGCTGATCCAGATCAACGCCAGCGTTTCCGGCGCAAGCGGCGGCTGCCAGGCAGAGATCGGCACAGCGTCCGCCATGTCGGCAGCAGCTTTGACGGAGTTTATGGGCGGAATGCCGGAAATGGCGCTTGACGCCGCAGCCACGGCGCTGCAAAACCTGATGGGACTGGTCTGTGATCCAGTGGCGGGATTGGTGGAGGTGCCCTGTGTCAAGCGTAACGCCATCGGCGCAGTCAACGCGCTTCTGTGCGCGGACATGGCGCTTTGCGGCATCGGGTCGCTGATCCCGTTTGACGAAACGGTGGACGCCATGTATCAGGTCGGGTGCGCCATGCCACAGAGTTTGCGTGAGAGTGCGCAGGGCGGCATTGCCGCAACGCCTACGGCCAAACGCATTGAGCGCAGCATTTTCGCACCGGAACAGCCAATTTTGGACGATTTCGGACGGTAGCCAGCGAAGTCTCTTTGATAACGGTCTTTCCAAATATTTTTATTTGACTTTGTTTGCGTCAGTGTCAATTGCCATTGAAATATGGCAAACGCGCGGAAGCAGTCCAGCGTTATCTATGTTTTATACGAAGGGCATCTACGGAACAAAATGGGAATGTGCACGGAGATCGGCTGCCCATACAAAAAGCGGATATGAAAATCATATCCGCTTTTCTGTCCATTTATCAATGCCCCCGCCGACGGCGGGTTTTCAAAAACCATGCTGTCTACTCCGTCCTTGTCCAAGCCAGTTGTGGCGGCTGGCCGTTGCAAAATCTCAAAATCTCGTCCGCGATCATGGCGGACTGCCATTTTTCCACATCGCGGCTCATGCCCCCGAGATGGGATGTGATCACCACGTTGTCCATGTGTAGCATCGGATGGTTTTTGGGGCAGGGTTCCTCCCACATCACATCCACCGCAGCTCCCGCGATACGCTTTTTCTGGAGTGCCTCCACCAGCGCTTGCTGATCTACCACCGCCGCGCGGGCCGAATTGATAAATACCGCGTCGCTTCGCATCATGTCAAACCACGACGCGTCCACAAGGCCACGCGTTTGAGGGCTGACGGGCAAATGTATGGATACGACGTCCGCCTTACCCAGCGTTTGTTCCAGACTGGATGGCTGTGCGCCCGCCTCTTCAATGCGCTCCTCTGGACAGAATGGATCGTAGACCAACACATTCATGCCAAAACCATGGGCAATGCGCGCCATCTTCGAGCCGATTGCGCCAAACCCGACGATGCCCAAAACACGCTCGTATAGGTCAAACCCACCCGAGAACAGGCGCATCGGACTGGTTCCGTCCGGCATGAGCCAAATAACGTCCCGCCTTAGTTCGGGCACGTCGTAGATATCCGCTTTTTCGTCCCCCAGAAATTGTCCACTTTTGAGCGCATGGTAGTTCGGTGCAATACGACGCACCAGTGCCAGTATCAATCCGAACGCGTATTCCGCCACCGATTCCGCGTTACGCCCCGGTGTATATACCAACGGAACATCAAATTCCTTTACCGCTTTCCAGTCCACGTTCACCGGTGTTCCACGCCCGCAGCCCAAAAGCTTTAATCCAGATTCCTTCCAGGCCTTGATGATGTCGCGTGTGACCGGCTCGATACCCACATATACGATGTCATATCCCAGCCCAGCTTCCAAAAGTGCTTTCCCTGTAAGTTCTTCGCCGTATTGCCGCCCCATAAATGCAACGTCGCAAGCGCTTTGTATCCGCCCAAGATAAGGTTCCCGAAGACCGGTCATCAATGCAAGTTTATATTTTTTCATCACCGCCACCTAAAATCCGAGAATTTCTTTGGGAATAATGGTGGGTTCCACGCCGGTTGATTTCACGATGCAATACAACTGGGCTAGGTATTCCATCTCCCCTGCGATGTGCATGGCGTGCTTGATATCGACGCCGCCTGCGATCAACCCGTGGTTTTGGATCAACACGGCTCGAAGGCCCTTCATCGTTTCGAACGCAACCTTGGCAAGTTCCTTGGATCCCGCTAGCTCGTACGGCGCACAGGGCACCTCGTAACTGCCGCTCAATTTGATGAGAATCGCGATGGCGGGCAGACTGCAGTTCATGCAGGACACCGCTGTGGCATACGGTGAGTGTGTGTGCACCACGGCGTTGATATCGTCGCGGTCGGTGTAGTACACACGGTGCATCACATGCTCGATGGACGGTTTGCGTTTGCCCTCCACCACGTTGCCGTCAAAATCGATGACAGCCACATCCTCGGTCTTGACCAGATGGTAATCCATGCTGGTCGGGCTCATGGCGTACAGTTTCTTTTCTCGGTTGCACACGCTGATGTTACCACCCGTTCCGCTGGTTAATCCCATCTCCAGCATCTTGAGGCAATACGCGCGCACCTGCTCCCGTTCCTCGTACAAAAGCATGTGTTAAAACCTCCTTGATAATTGATTCTTTGAAAGGACATATCGCCCTTGCAAGGTCCCGTTATTTCCCCGCCCGGTTTCCATGCGATGATTTTTCGGCCGGTTACAACAGCCCCATTTCCGTCAACACTTTTTTAAGCTGCGCGTGCTCTTCGTCCGAAAGCCTACCTGCCGGAGCGACGCACGGGCCGGCCTCGATGCCAAGCATCTCCAGGCTTTCCTTGATCATGGCCGGAAACGTTCCCAACGAAAACGCGATGCGTAGCGGTGCCAACCTATACTGTTCACGCAAGCTGCCCTCAAGATCGCCCTTGATAAAAAGATCATAGATGTCCGCGCATATTCTGGGAGCAACATTGGCACAGGATGCAATTGCACCCGTAGCGCCGTAGCAAAGCGCCGCATGGATCAACGTATCGCGTCCCATCAACACATTGAAATCCTTGTCCTTGGTGAGGCGAATGTATTCGCCGGTCAGCGTCAAATCACCGGTGCTGTCCTTGATGGCCACGATGTTCTCAATATCCGCCAGCTTTTCCAGCGTTGCGGGGGTGATGGTCACACCGGTTTTGGGCAGATTGTTGTATAAAACCACGGGCAGGCTTGTGCTCTGTGCGATGGCTTTATAGTGTTCATATAGCTCGGTCTGGCTTGGTTTGATGAACATGGGCGTCAAAATTGAAACCGCGTCCACCTTGCATTGCTCGGCGATCTCGGTCAGCTCGATGCATTCGCGGGTGGTGATGGCACCGGTACCGGCGTACACGGGTACGCGTCCGCTGACCTCGTCCATGGTGATCTCCATCAACTGTTTCTTTTCCCTGTAGTTCAACCCGTAGAACTCGCCGGTGGTTCCGATGACAAAAACGCCGTGCACGCCCCCTTCGATGACGTAGTTGAGCAATTTCCTCGTTGCGCTTTCGCTGACATTCCCCTTTCCGTCCAGCGGGGTGATCAATGCGGGGATAACGCCTTTCGCTTCAAACATCCTGTTTTTTCCTCCTTCTGTTTTGTGATTCTGCTTTGCCAAATATATAAGCGCCCTGGGGCGGATTACCTGCCGTATATGCATCCTTGTATAACTTTAAGCGTTTACCGGCCACAACGGTTTTTCACCGTTGAGTACCCTGTCTATCTCCTGTGCGGCATGCAGCCCCATCCGGTCTGCAGCTTCGCTTGTCTGTGCGGCACAGTGCGGCGTCAACAGGCAGTTGTCAAGATCGAACAGTTCGCTATCCCGATTTGGCGGTTCGGGGTCAAAAACGTCCAGAGCGGCACCGGCGAGACGTCCCGCCTTGATCGCTTGGATCAGCGCGTCCTCGTCCAGCACCAACCCGCGCGCGCAGTTAATCAGATAGGCGGATTGCTTCATCAGCGCAAGTTCGGGCTTTCCCACCGATTTTCGGGTGTTCTCGTTGGCGGGAAGGTGCAGCGATACAAAATCGGATATTTGAAACAGCTCGTCTCGGTTGGTGATTCGTTCCACTGTTTCGGGCAAAACCGGTACGAACGGATCGTACGCGACAACCTTCATGCCAAAACCGTGCGACGCCATCTTTGCCGTCAGCGCGCCGATCCTGCCACAGCCTAACAGCCCCAGCACCTTCCCTTCAAGCTCAAAGCCGAGGTTTTGGTTGCGTATCTCCCAATGGTCTTGGTGAAATTCCTTGCGTATACGCGGCAAGCTCTTGGCGCATTCGAGGATCAGCGCCATGGTATGCTCTGCCACGCTCAACGCGTTGGCGGTGGCCGCTATGCACACGGTAATACCGTGGTCCATGCAAGCTGCAACATCGATGTTGTCATAGCCCACGCCGTGGCGTGCAATAACCCGAAGCTTGGGGCATTGCTCAATCAACGCGCGTGGGTATTTCGCCGTTCTGGCCAGTATAGCGTCGCAGTCGCGGGCGGCTGTAGCCATGTCCGCTCCGCCCATCACAAGCTCGTATCCCCGCTCCAATAAATATTGTTTGCCCGGATCGGTGATATCCTGCCAAATCAGAACCTTTTTGCCCATGCGTATCCCCTTCCCTTTATTTGGTTTTTAAAATACGCGGTTACCGCGCAATAATCTCAACGCCGTTTGGCATAAACAAAACGGTGCTGTGTGCGCCTGCGATCATATCCGCCTTGTTCATGGCATCTTCATAGCTTTGCGCGTGCACGAGGCCAAAAGCTTCAATAAGTTGGGCATCGCAATGCGCGCTCATGAGTATGACCGTTGCTTTTTTCATCACCCGCGCCAATATCTGCGCCTGCCACTGATCGGGCAGCGTTCCGCCACGCCCGCGGGAGAGGATTGCTTTTTCCACCGCTTCGGGCGTTTTGTTTTGAACAAACAGGTTATAAAACCCCTCGCTGCCATGCCCGTCCACGCAGGAACACACCGCAATGATAACGCCGCACTCTTTCACGAACGGTTCCGCGCCGGACATGCATTTAACAGCCTGGTATATGTTCAGATCCAGCGGATGTCCACCGTTGCCCGTGACTACAATGTCCGCCGTTTGGCCTTTGACTAAGGTCTGCTGCTGTACAAACGCACAGCCCACTTCATGAGCCGCCTGCGCGTCCCCTGCAAAGGCACGCACGATCTGTTTTTTCTCGTTGAGGCATACGTTGAGTATAAACGCAAGGCCCACCCGTTTGGCCGCAAAGATCATATCGTGGTGAACCGGGTTGTTTTCAAGCACGCCGTTTCGCGCGCTCTTGTCGGCAATGAACTCAGCGTTGTGGTTGAAAAACACCGTTTTTTCCGAAGCAATGCCGGGCAGCACGCTTTTTCTGCCACCCGAAAATCCCGCAAAGAAATGTGGTTCGATAAAACCTTCGGACAATATAAAATCCGCCCATTCGGCTTGTTTGTTGAGCCACAGTTCCCCGCCGGACGGCATGATACCGAAATGAACCATCTCATCCAGTCTGGCATTGTGCACCAGCACCGTTTCACGGTCCACGATCGAATCACCAAAGCGCGTGCGCAGCTCGCTGTCCGTTGTTATCCTGTGAAATCCCGTTGCCACCAGGATATGGATGTCCGCATCCGGTGCACCCTTTCGGATTTCGTTTAGCAGAATGGGAACGGTGATAGCGCTGGGCATGGGCCGCGTATGGTCGCTGGTGATGAGCAGCACACGTTTTCTCCCGCGCACCAGTTCGCATAACTGTTTTGTGCCGATGGGCGATAATAGCGCTTCCTTCACAATGTCCATCTGCTCTATCGGTGATACACCGGGCAAAGCTTTCGGCGTTACCGTGCCCAAATAGCGGGCTTGATCCACTTCGCACGCGATATTATCGTGATAATACGGGACATGTACAATGGGCATGCTTGTTGCCTCCATAGACTTTTGATTTCATCTGTTGATGGGATACGTTTGGTAAAAAGTATTCGGCACGCTGTTTATAAACGGATTGTTCCGATCGGGATCGTCGCCGTCACGAAGTCCAAAAAATCGGCTGTTACTGCTCTTGTACCCAATCCCCATCATGGAACACGGTTTTTCCGTCTACGATTACACGTTGCGGTACGATGCGGATATCCAACGGATTGCCGTCGTACAGTACGATATCGGCGTCCTTGCCCACTTTGATGCTGCCCACCCTGTTTGCAATGCCGTTGATTTCGGCGGCGTAGATGGTGATGGATTTGAGTGCCTCCATCTCGTCGAGCCCCGCGCGCACCGTAAGCGCCGCCTGAAGCGGCAGGTACATGCTGGGCAGGACGGGATGATCACTCATCAAGGCTGTGCGAATGCCAGCTTTGTGGAGGATGGCGGGCGCTTCAAAGCTGATGTTGGTCAACTCAATCTTGCTGGCGTCTGTCAACAGCGGCCCGACGATCACCTTTGCACCCTCCGCTTTGAGTATATCTGCAATCAGATATCCCTCGGTGCAATGATCAAGGGTATAATCTAGGTTAAATTCCTTGCAGATGCGTATGGCGGTCAAGATATCGTCCGCCCGGTGCGCATGGCATTTTAGTGGGATCTCGCGCTTTAAAACGCTGGCGATGATCTCGAGTTTCAGATCCCGGTCAGGCATTTTAGTGGGGTCCAATTGACCCAGTTCCTGTTTGCGGATGTAATCCTGGCCCTTTATGAGCTGTTCCCGCAAGATCGCGGCAGTTGCCATGCGCGTGATCGGAGACTTATTCTGCTTGTGGTACACCCGTTTTGGGTTTTCTCCAAACGCCACCTTCAGTGCGGTCGGCGCTTTGATGATCATGTCGTCCACCCGGCTGCCATGCGTTTTCATGGCCAAAAACTGTCCGCCGATCACGTTGGCGCTGCCCGGTCCGGTCACCACCGTGGTGACGCCGTGGCGCAACGCCATCTTAAAATGTTTATCCACCGGATTGATGGAATCAATCGCCCGAAGCTGAGGCGTGACGGGATCCATGGCCTCGTTGCCGTCATCGCCTTCAAAACCCATTCCCCATTCCCATAGGCCGATATGGCAGTGAGGATCGACAAAACCCGGCAGAACCCATGTCCCACCAGCATCGATCGTTTCCTCGTTTTCGACGGCGCTAAGGCCATAGCCCACCGAAGCAATTTTACCGTCCCGTATCAGAATGTCGCCGCCGTCGAGGACCTCATCCTCCATGGTCAAAACTCTTCCGCCTTTTATCAGCAACGGTACCACCCTCTACGTACGCCGCGGGCCTTTTCCGCCCGTAACGACGTTGTGTTTTGTAGGTTTATCCCGAATATATGGTTCACCCCGCACAACCACGGCGCCATGTCATTCAGTGTACTGAAGCGGCACCGAATACAGTTCCCAAGGCTGCGATGACAAGCTATGTTTGCCTTGATTAAACCACCTGTATTATAGCATATGGTCGCATGAAAAACAGCTTTATATCTTTGCTTTTACACCGAATCAGGCTATACTATTGCTGTATTGAGTTTTCAAGGAGGAATGGATTTGGAAAAAATTCGATTGGGCAAAACGGATCTTATGGTCACACGCACTTCGTTCGGCGCACTGCCCATCCAGCGTACCGATTTGGACACCGCCGTTGGTATATTGCGCAAAGCATTCGACAGTGGCATCAACTTCTTTGATACGGCACGCCGATACACCGACAGCGAGGAGAAGTTGGGGCATGCATTGGGCGATGTGCGGAATCAGTACATACTTGCGAGTAAAACGCCGGCCACAACGAGGGCAGGTGTGATGGAAGATGTGCACAAAACGCTAGAATTGACACGTTCGGACTATATCGACCTCTATCAGCTTCACAACCCCAAGGAGGTGGATTACGGTCCACAAGGCGCCTACGCCGGCATGTTGGAGGCCAAACAAAAGGGGTACGTGCGCCACATCGGCGTAACCAACCACTCGCCGAAGCTTGCCATAGAATACATCGAAAGCGGCAAATTCGACACGCTGCAGTTTCCCTTCAGTTACCTGTCCGGTTCGGTGGAATTTGATCTATTGTCCCGATGCAAAGAACAGGATATGGGCTTCATCGCCATGAAGGCGCTCTGTGGCGGCATGGTGGCCAACGTGCCCGCCACCTTCACCTTCATCCGACAGTACCAAAACATCGTTCCCATCTACGGCATACAGCACGAATGGGAGCTGGACGAATTTTTAGCGCTGGACAAGAATCCTCCGGCTTTGGACGATGCGATGCAACATATCGTCGACAAGGACAGGCAGGACCTCGCCAGCGAGTTCTGCCGCGCCTGCGGCTATTGTATGCCCTGTCCGGTTGGCATCGAGATTCCAACGTCCGGCCGCGTGTACCTGCTGGCCACAAGGTCGCCCTATCAGCGGTTTTTAACGGACGAATTTTTGGCCGTGCAAAAGCGAGTGGAGGACTGCATCCACTGCAACCAGTGTGCACAGAAATGCCCTTATGGCCTGGACACACCTACCATGCTGGCACATCAGCACGCGCAGTTTATGGACTGGTACCGCGAGCACAAGCAATAGGCGCATTAAAAAAAACGCCGCGTGTGCGGCGTTTTTTTTATTATAAAGAATTATCCCATGATGATCACGTACAGGGGCAGTATTACAATGCTACACAGCACCGTCCAGAAGAAGCTCAGCGCGGCGTAGTCCCGATCCGCCCCATAGGCTCCACAGAGGATTACGGTGTTGATCATGATGGGCATGCCGCTCATCAGCACACAAACGGTGCGCATCATACCGGTTACGCCGAACAGCGTACAGAATCCCAGCGCCACGAGCGGTGCCACCAGAAACCTCGCCAGTATGACCGCGAAAACATCACGGTTGAGTTTGAGACCGCGAAAACCATACTCGCTGTATATCTCATACAGTGCGTTGCCGGAAAAAAACAGCGATAGCGGCGTGGACAGATTGCCGATGTATTGGGTGATGGTGGTCAGCATGTCCGGCGGCTTGATGTCGGTCAGCGCCATAACAAACACAATGATGATGATGATCACGTTGACCGAAAACACCTTTTTCAACAGCGTACCGATTGAGAACTCGCCCTTGCCCTGTGCGTCCGCCTGTATGCCGGCATTGCCGAACGACCAGAACAATGTTGTCTGGAAAATAAAGAAATACATCGCGATGGGAATGCCCGCATCGCCGAACAGCGCAATCACGACGGGCAACCCGAAAAACACGGTGTTTGGACAACCCGCCATCGCCGCAAACGTGCGTTGTCTGTTTTGCCGAAGGCGCAAAACGTACTTGCCGAACAACCACCCGCCAAAATACATCAAGGATATGGTCAATGCGGGTATGACAAGCATGCTGCCCGCCGTTGCGATGGAATCCTTGTCGATGGCGGTGAGCAACTTGTTGAAGATGGTGCACGGCACGGCGAGCAGCACTACCAGTTTGCTCAGCAATGAACGGTTTTGCGGCGTGATCCACTTTACACGCGATAATACAATGCCGACCCCTACCAGGACAAATATATTCAGCACCGCTTGTACGGAGTCAAAAATCAATTATAATCCCCCAAACTGAGGTTTGCTGGATAAATCGTATGTGCTTTATTCCGCAAGCCCAGCTATCTGGCAAACTCGGCATAAACCGCCCGAAGTGCCACCTCAAAATCGCTCTGCTCGATGCCAACAATGATGTTGATCTCGCTTGATCCCTGATCGATCATACGCACGTTGACGCCGGCCCGGCCAAGCGCCGTAAACAACCGGCCGGCCATGCCCACCTGACGTATCATACCCCGTCCCACCGTAGCGATCAGCGCCAGGTCATGCTGCACCTCCAGCGTGTCCGGTTGGCACAGTTCGCGAATGCCCTGGCAAACCTGTGCTTCCAGTCCATCCAGCTGCGCTCGTTGCACCACTACCGACATGGTATCAATGCCGGTGGGCAAATGTTCGAACGAAATACCATGTTTTTCAAAAACCGACAACACTCTGCGCCCAAAGCCCAGCTCGTTGTTCATCTTATCCTTCTCAATGTTAAAGATGGAAAAGCCCTTGCGCCCGGCTACGCCTGTGATGCCGATGTTGCCAGGGTCATTTGCGTCGGCTACAATCAGCGTACCGCGGTCCTGTGGCCTGTTGGTGTTTTTAACAGCGATGGGAATGCCGCTCTTGCGCACGGGAAAGATGCTGTCCTCATGCAGCACGGTGGCACCCATATAGGATAGTTCGCGAAGCTCCTGGTACGTGACCGTGGGTATTGTCTTGGGATTTTGTACGATGCGGGGATCCGCCATCAAAAAGCCGGACACGTCCGTCCAGTTTTCATACAACGTTGCACCCGCCGCACTGGCCACGATGGAACCGGTGATATCGCTGCCGCCGCGTGAAAACGTTTTAATACAGCCATCCGGCATGCAGCCGTAAAATCCGGGTATGACAGCGCGCTCATGATGTTTAATCAGCTCGGACATAGCTTGCTGCGTTTTATCTTCGTCCAGCGAACCGTCGCTATGGAAGAATATCCCCTGCACCGGATCCACAAAATCGTAGCGCAATAAACGGGACAGGATCAACCCGTTGAGGTATTCTCCACGGCTGGCCACATAGTCCACGCTGATGCCGGACTGTATATCGCTCCAAACCTTTTGAAGTGGCGTTTGGATATCATAACCCAAACCAAGATCGTGCACGATGGCACAAAAACGGTGCGCGATGCGATCAAAGGCCGCATGCGCCCGATCTCCATGTCCACATTTGATCAGGTTATGGCAACTGTACAGAATGTCCGTGATCTTATCGTCGGATTCGGATGCCTTCCCGGGTGCGGAAGGAACCACATAGCGCCGTTTTTCATCGGCGCGCACGATGGCGGCCACCTTATTGAACTGCTTCGCGTCAGCCAGTGAACTGCCCCCGAATTTCGTTACGATAATCCCCATTTAAACCCTCCCAAAACAATGACACGTCCCGTCAATTATAGGCGCTGCGTTTGTACGTGTCAAACGTATACGCACCGCCCGGCAACGACAGTTTTCACTGCTTTCATCATGCCAAGCGTCTGGCATATCACAGGCACCACCAATGCCCAAAGTCGCATCAACCGGCCGACCCCTTCGGATGACAGTGCTCTTACATTGATTGCCTCCTGCCTGTCTCGTAGCGCGGAGGCGTTTGCACTGACCTTGTCAAAGGCGTGCAATAATGCGTCCCTCCAGATAGCAGCGTTTCTCATCCGCTTCCCCCATGGAAAAAGCCTTGCGGGGCAGTGGTCCGTATTCGCTGACCTGATCGAACAGCTGCGACTTTGAAAGTGCGGGCAACAAAACCCCGATGTTGTCCCCATCCTGACACAGCGAAACCAGCTCGTCTTCGCCGTGTATATAGTCCACCTCAGCCTTCGGGATGCGTTTGTTAAGCTGCTGGAGCAACCTATCCACCGTACCCGCGGCTATCGCGCCAGAATCGTCGAGGAGGTACAACGTGCTGTGTTGTGCCTTGTGCACGACTTTCACGCATTGCGCACCTTCCATATAATTCCACGATGCCCGAATGCCGTCCTTTCCCGCTTCACGGCATACGGACAGGAAATCCTCCCATAGCCCCGCATGAAAGACGATGCGGTGAATCGCTTCAAACACGAGCCCTTCGTCATGTATGTTGACCACTTCGCACATCGCAAAGCGAGCGGGATGCGTTTCCCTTTCTGCCCTGGTCAGCGTTTGGCGCACGTTTTGCCAATGCGCCCTGGCTGTGGCGAACGAATGGTTGCCGTCGCCCATGGCAAACAACATGGGATCGCCGGTTGCCGGTTGATCAAGGCCGTCCATCAAACGGGACAGTGCAACGCGTACCGGTTCCGCCTGCTCCGCATTGATATAATGTCCCGTGACGTGCCCCAGCGAAAAACCAAGATCGCTGTTATAGATCATTTTCAAACCTTGCTTTTGCTGTTTTAGCGGCTCGATCACGCTGCGATCGGGGTCGTCGATCAAAACCATGATATGCGGAAACTCCATCTTCGCCTTTTCCCGTATCCGAAGCCGCGGCGGTATACGCGATGGGATGGTGCCTTCGGTGGCTCGTATCAGCGTTTTGGTTCCCTTCTCGTAATCGTACCGTTCCAGATCCAACGCCATCAATAGGCCGGTACGGGTACGGTCGTGGCAGCAAAATGTACGCTCTACCAGAACGAGTCCGGGCGGGAGTGTTTCCAGTACTCCACCGGATAGCATCTCGTCCATGCTCTGGCCAATGCACGCAATACGCGCATCCACGCCCTTATCGTTGAGATATACCTCCGGCAATATCGCATTTAGCGTTGACGGCTCATCGCCGATTTCGCATTCGACATCGCTCCAATACTGGCGGTCACTGGTGTACTGGTCGCAGGCGATGACGCACCATTTTGTAAGCGAATCGCGGCGCTTAGGCACCAAGATATCCGGCAACCTGACACCGAGTTCTTCCCAGTTTTTTGCTTGCATCTGCTTACCCCCGTTGTCCGTATTTGTTCGTATGCAATGATCCGCATTCTGTTGACGCGGCCATTGGGTACCTTTATCCACCATACACAATTCGCTTTGAAAGCGGTTTGGCGGTTGTTCCAATTTGTCGTTTTGCAAGGCCTAATTATACAGTGAACGCGCCGCAGTGTAAAGGGAACCGGGGGAATCATAGCATCATGCAAGCAAAGGATGCACGCCCTGTTACGATTGTGGTATAATACAAAGAATCGATTGTCAAAAGAGCAGAATGTTAGGAGTTGGGCGCATGGATTATCGCGCAAACGAGAAGAAATGGCAGAGGATATGGGAGGATACGCAGCTATACGCGTTTGATGCCAACCGTATCGATAAAAAGCATTATGTGCTGGAGATGTTCTCCTACCCGTCCGCCGCCAAGCTTCATGTCGGGCACTGGTACAACTACGGCCCGGCAGATAGCTACGCACGGTTTAAGCGCATGCAGGGGTACAATGTTTTTCATCCGATGGGCTTTGACGCGTTCGGCCTGCCGGCGGAGAACTATGCCATCAAAACAGGCATCCACCCCAAGGACAGCACGTTTTCCAACATGGACGTGATGGAACAACAGCTGACGAGCATCGGCGCTTCGTTTGACTGGGCGCATACCGTCAAGACCTGCAAGCCCGACTATTATCATTGGACGCAATGGCTGTTTTTACAGCTTTATAAAAATGGCTTGGCCTATAGAAAGGAAGCACCGGTCAACTGGTGCCCCTCATGCAACACAGTACTGGCCAACGAACAGGTCGTAGACGATGGCTGCTGTGAACGCTGCCATACGCCCGTGACAAGACGCAATTTGACGCAGTGGTTTTTCAAAATCACGGAATATGCGGAAGAGCTGCTACGTTGCCTGCCCGATCTCGATTGGCCGGAGCGCATCAAGGCGATGCAGACCAACTGGATTGGCAAATCCCAGGGTTCCCTGATCGATTTCGACCTAGACAACGGCGACACGTTCGACGTATTCACCACGCGGCCTGACACGCTGCTGGGCAACACATACTGCGTGTTGGCACCCGAGCATCCGCTGGTGGACACCGTCACAATACCCGAGCAGCGTGACGCCGTGAACGCGTACCGCGATATGGCGGCAGGTGCATCGGACATCGACAGGCTGTCCACGGCCAGGGAGAAGACCGGCGTGTTCACCGGTGGATATTGCACAAATCCTCTTAATGGACGAAGAGTGCCGATCTGGATCGCGGACTATGTTCTGTATTCCTACGGTACCGGCGCGGTGATGGCTGTACCGGCACACGACGAACGTGATTACGTATTTGCAAAGAAATATGATCTGCCCATTGAACGGGTAATCACTGGCCCGGACGATGTTTTGCCCTATACCGGTCCCGGCATCATGGTCAATTCCGGGCTGTTTAACGGCCTGTCTTACGAGAGGGCAAAAAGGCCGTCACCGATGCGCTGATCGAAAAAAATCATGGATCGTATAAAATCAACTACCGCATGCGCGACTGGCTGATATCCCGCCAGCGTTACTGGGGTACGCCCATTCCGATGATCCATTGTCCACATTGCGGTGTCGTACCAGTACCAGAGAAGGATCTTCCGGTTCTGTTGCCCTATGATGTGGATTTTACGCCGGACGGCACATCGCCGCTTCTCAAACACGCGGACTTTATGGACGTCAAATGCCCAGTATGTGGCGCAAACGCCAAACGCGACGCCGATACCATGGACACGTTCGTGTGCTCCTCATGGTATTTTTTGCGGTATCCCGACTGTTGCAACGATAAAGCGGCGTTCGACACCGCATTGATTGACAAAATGCTGCCGGTTGACGTTTACATCGGCGGCGCTGAACATGCCTGCCTGCACTTACTGTACGCCCGGTTTTTTGTTAAGGCCCTACGCGACATCGGCCTTTTGCACTTTGACGAGCCGTTCTTACGCCTGATCAACCAGGGCATCATATTGGGAACGGACGGAGAGAAGATGAGCAAGTCCAGCGGCAACGTCGTATCGCCGGACGATTACATCGATGTGTACGGTTCGGACGTGTTTCGCATGTATCTCGAATTCGGCTTCAATTACATAGAGGGCGGCGCTTGGAACGACGACGGCATCAAGGCTATGGCGCGCTTTTTGGACCGCGTTGAGCGGTTGATCCAGCGAATTATGGATTTGAAAGAAAGCGCTTGCACAAGCGACGAAGACGCTATCGACGGCGAGGCTATAGACGCGCAGAAGGAGCTGTCCTATGTTTTGGCCAACACCATTTTGCACGTTACCGAGGATTTGGACCGATTCAGCTTTAACACCGCCATCGCACGCATCATGGAACTGGTCAATGCCATGTACCGCGCTGTGGATGATGCGGATTTGAGTGCCCCCGTCCTGTGGGATGCGGCAGACAAGCTCGTGCACTGCCTGGCCCCGTTCGCTCCACATTTTGCAGAGGAGATGCATCGGCGCATGGGCGGCGAAGATTCGGTGTTTAAAAGCGATTGGCCAGCCTATGATCCAAAAGCATTAACGCGCGATATCGTTAACATGGCGGTACAGATCAACGGGCGCGTACGCTCGCGCATCGACATCGAACAGGGTATGGTCGATGACGAAGTGCAGCGTATCGCGCTTGCCGATAAAAAGGTGCGGCTCGCCTTGGGCGTAATGACGGTGAAAAAGATCATCGTAATACCCGGGCGCCTTGTCAACATCGTAGCCGGATAGGCGCTAAACAAGCGGGGCCGTACCCCAACGGCCCTATTTTTAATGTCCGCCGCATACCGAATTAACTGTAGCGTGACGTTGATTTGACAATCCTTGATCGTCCTCGCGCTATAATTATTTACGCTTATAATTTAATTTTATATAGAGGAGTAAATATGGTAGACTATCACATCCACACCGACCACAGCGGTGATGGAAGAACACCGCTGTGCATGCAAGTTCAAAGCGCCATTGAAAAGGGTCTTTCACAAATCTGTATTACCAGCCATTACGATGCCGATGCTCCAGTAGCAAATTACCGTTTTGACCTGGATTTCCCTGCTTATTTTGCGGACGTTACCCGTTGTGCCGAACAGTACGGCGACCGCATCGATGTCAAACTGGGGCTGGAGGCCGGGCTTCAGGCGGATAAGCCGCATGTGCTTACACTAACCGGCGAGCGAATACGGCAATATCCATTTGATTTTATCATCGCTTCCACACATTTTCTTCCGGGACACAATTACCATAGTTCGCAACAATGGCTGGACGACGGCATTGGCAAGGCACAAGTGCAACAGCGCTACTTGCAACATACCCTGCAATATCTTGAAAACTTTGACGATTTCGACGTACTGGGTCATTTGACGTATTTTTCCCGTTTTAGTCCAGACGCGGATACGCGTAAACGGGAAATGACGTATCAGGACAACAAAGATCTGTATGACAACCTGTTTGAAATCCTGATCCGGTGCGGCAAGGGCATTGAGGTCAACACTTCCACAAAGGATAAACTTGGTTTTTATATGCCGGATTATTCCATCGTCAGGCGTTTTCGCCAAATGGGCGGTGAGATTATTACCTTCGGATCGGACGCACATATCCCGCAAAATATCGGCGCTCACTACTTCGACGCGGTTTCGATGATAAAAGAAGCGGGCTTTAACGCCATCTGTACTTTTGACAGGCGCAAGCCGGTGTTTGTGGACATCTGAGAAAAGACAATCATACATTTCAAACAAGCATGTTATATTCAATCCAATGTATAATAATTCAAGTGTTGGATTGAACCGACCGTTTTTCATTGCATCCAATCCAAAGATGATCAAATCCGCCGACATGTGCGGCGGATTTGACACAGACGTTTGCGCAACCTTTTTACTCGTCAGCAAACAAGTGTTTATTGACAACAAAAAACGCCCCGGAAACGGGGCGTTTTTCAATGCTGCTATGCTTACAGTTTAGCCAGCTTGTCGTAGTAGGCCAAGCGTGCTTTGGATTCTTCCTCTTGACGTTCGAACAGATCGTCCGCCAAATCCGGATGAGATGCTGCCAGCGTGCGGTAGCGGTTTTCGCCCATGAGGAATTCACGGTAATCTGCGCTCGGCGCCTTGGAATCCACCATGAACGGATTCTTGCCCTGCTCCGCCAACTGTGGATTGTAGCGGTACAACGGCCAGTAACCGGCTTCGACAGCCTTCTTCTCCTCTGCCTGCGACCTACTCATATTGATGCCATGGTTGATGCACGGCGCATAGGCGATCACGATGGACGGTCCCGGATAGGCCTCCGCCTCGGATATGGCACGTAACGCCTGTGACTGGCTGGCGCCCATGCTGATGGATGCCACGTATATATAACCGTAGGTCATGGCGATCAGGCCCAGATCCTTTTTTCGCGTGCGTTTGCCCGCCGCGGCGAACTTGGCCACCGAACCGGTGGGCGTCGCCTTGCTGGCCTGGCCGCCGGTGTTGGAATACACCTCGGTGTCCAGAACCAAGATGTTGATATCCTTACCCATGGCGAGCACGTGATCCAATCCGCCGTATCCGATGTCGTAGGCCCAGCCGTCGCCGCCAATGCACCAGATGGATTTCTTGACCAACTGGTCGGCATTGTCCAACACAAACGAAAGCTTCTCCGCATTCTTCTTGTCGTTCTTGATAGCTTCGGGCAACAGTACCTTGATCGTATCCGCTGCTTCTCTGGATTTGTTCACATCGTCGTGGTTCTGGATCCAATCGGCGAACGCCTCTTTGATTGCATCGTCGCAACCCGCTTCCATAGCCGCGTTCATCGCACTTTCCATCTGCACGAGGCGCTGGCTGGCCGCCACGCGCATGCCGAAGCCGTACTCCGCATTGTCCTCGAACAGCGAGTTAGCCCACGCGGGGCCATGTCCCTTTTCGTTGACGGTATACGGATTGGTCGGCGCGCTTCCGCCGTAGATAGACGAGCAGCCCGTTGCGTTGGCAATGATCATTCGATCCCCGAACAGCTGGGTGACCAGCTTGACGTACGGCGTTTCGCCGCAGCCCGCGCATGCGCCGGAGAACTCGAATAGCGGTTGGAGGAACTGGCTTCCCTTAACGGTACCGACGTTATGTGCAACATCCGCTTTGGGCAAAGACTGCGCAAACTTCCAATTTTCGTTCTGCGTCTTTTGATGCCGTGCAAGCGGTTCCATAACAAGCGCTTTTTCCTTGGCGGGGCACACGTCCGCGCAGTTGCCACAGCCGGTGCAATCCAGCGGCGACAATTGCATGCGATATTCGTAACCGGCATAATCGCGCCCGATAGCCGTTTTTGTTTCGAAGGCTTCGGGAGCATTTGCAAGTTCATCTTTTTTAATAAGAACCGGGCGGATGCAAGCGTGCGGGCAAACGAACGCACATTGGTTGCACTGGATGCAGTTTTCAATCTGCCAGGCCGGCACGTTAATGGCAATGCCGCGCTTTTCAAACTGCGTCGTCGCGTTGGGCACAACGCCGTCCGCATTGAACATCGAAACCGGCAAACTGTCGCCCTTTTGTACCACAATGGGATGCACAAAGCTGTCGAAATACTTGTCGCCGGACAGGCCCACCATCTGGGCGCCCTCTTTGATATCCGTCCATGCGGCGGGGATTTCCACTTCAACGATGCCGTCCACGGCTTTTTCAATGGCAGCGTAGTTCATGTTGACTACTTTTTCTCCACGCTTGCCGTAGGATTTTACCACCGCTTCCTTCATGAAGCGCTCGGCGTCATCGTAGGGGATGACGTTGGCGATCTTGAAGAACGCCGCCTGCATGATCGTGTTGATGCGACCGCCCATGCCCACGCTCGCCGCAATCTTCACCGCGTCGATGGTATAGACTCTGGCTTTCTTTTTGGCAAGCGCATTTTTAACCTGCGCCGGAAGCTGCGCATTGAGCTCCTCTTTGCTCCACGGACAGTTCAAAAGGAACGTGCCGCCGTCCTTGAGATTGGACAGCATGTCGTACCGGATAACATAGGATGTGTTATGACAGGCCACAAAATCTGCCACGTCAATCAGATACGGGGACTGGATCGGGTTTTTGCCAAAGCGCAGATGACTGATGGTAAGCCCGCCGGATTTCTTGGAATCGTATACGAAATATCCTTGCGCATACTGGTCGGTATGGTCACCGATGATCTTGATGGAGTTCTTGTTGGCGCCCACCGTACCGTCCGATCCAAGGCCGTAGAACAGGCCGCGGAAGGTGCCCTCCGGTGCCGTATCAATCTTGTCCACCACCGGCAACGACAGGTTTGTCACATCGTCGTCAATGCCGACGGTAAAGCACTTTTTCGGCTCCTTGGCCGCAAGGTTCTGGAATATGGCGTTGATCATGGATGGGTTGAATTCCTTGCTGCCCAGTCCGTAACGGCCGCCCGTGACCATAATATCGGCCCTGCCCTGGTTGTACAGCGCGGTGATGACGTCCTGCATCATCGGTTCGCCCGCACTGCCCGGTTCCTTGGTGCGATCCATCGTAGCGATGTGTTTGACGGTTTTAGGTAGTGCCTGTACAAACTTTTCCTCTGCAAACGGACGGTACAGACGGACTTTGATCACGCCCACCTTTTGGCCCTGTTTGCTTAAGTACTCAACGGTCTCCTGTACAGCATCGGCGCCCGATCCCATGATGACGATAACATCCTTCGCGTCTGGCGCGCCGTAATAATCGAACAGGTTATAATGACGGCCTGTTACTTCCCCAACCTTCGCCATGCATTCTTCAACTATGGCAGGGGTAGCTTCGTAGTATTTGTTGGCCGCTTCACGATTTTGGAAAAAGATATCGGGGTTTTGCGCCGTGCCGCGCTGGTGGGGATGCTCAGGATTCATCGCACGTTGGCGGAACGCTTTGATGGCATCCTTATCAACCAATTTTTTGATGTCCTCGTAATCAATCATTTCGATCTTCTGCACTTCGTGCGATGTACGGAACCCGTCAAAGAAATTTAAAAACGGCACGCGCGATTTCACGGTCGATAGATGCGAGACCAGTGCCAAATCCATCACTTCCTGAACCGATGAACATGCCATCAATGCAAATCCGGTCTGGCGGCAGGCCATCACGTCGCCGTGATCGCCGAAAATGCTCAGTGCGTGTGCCGCCAAAGAACGTGCGCTGACGTGAAACACGCAGGGCAACAGTTCGCCGGAGATCTTGTACATATTGGGGATCATAAGCAACAGGCCTTGGGACGCTGTGAATGTGGTTGTCAGCGCGCCGCCAACAAGCGAACCGTGCACGGCACCTGCCGCACCGCCTTCACTTTGCATTTCCACGATGGTCATCGTCTGTCCGTAGACGTTTTTTCGGCCGGCGGCCGCCCATTCATCGCAGGATTCCGCCATGGGAGATGACGGTGTAATGGGATAGATGGCGGCCACATCGCTCAGCGCATATGCAACATGCGCAGCAGCGGTGTTCCCGTCAATTGTCATGTATGTGGCCATGGAATAAACCTCCTTGGTTTTGGTTATCATTCAATCCTACATATTATATAGAAATGGGGACTTACACGTCAAGGAAATGCGGACCGACTTCGTGTATTTTTGAGCAATTTATTGTATCGAGCTCGATTCCTTCATTAAAAAGCAACTTTTCGTTTACATGGTCGCTTTAGTATGATAGAATGCTACCATGAGAAAGCGAGGCGATTTCATGCGCAGTCCCATCAGTCCGCTTGCCGCATCCTTAACGCCCTATGTGCCGGGAGAGCAGCCTAAAGCGGGCGAACTTCTCTGCAAACTGAACACCAACGAGAACCCTTATCCGCCCGCACCCGGCGTTACATCCGCCATCCACGGCGCGGTTATCAGCCTGCCGCTGTACCCCGATCCAAAGAGCCATGCGCTGTGCAAAGCGATTGCCAACCGCCACGGCGTTGCCATTGATCAGGTCTTCGTAGGCAACGGCTCGGACGAGGTGTTAGCGCTTTGCTTTCCAGCTTTCTTTTGCGAACAGCCTCTGCCCGTCGCCTTTGCGAACATCACGTACAGCTTTTACGATGTGTTCGCATCGCTGTACCGCGTCGACAGCACACACATTCCGTTGTGTGACGATTTTTCCATGGACGTTGACGCGTTTGTAAAGACACAAAACGGCGGCATTCTCATCGCCAATCCCAACGCGCCCACCGGCATCGCCCTCGATCCGCAGGAGATACTGCGCATCGCCCAAAGCCATACTCAAAGCGCCGTCGTGGTGGACGAGGCCTATGTTGAGTTTGGCGCAAGCAGTATGATCCCATACATCGACCAACAACCCAATATCCTAACGGTGCATACGCTGAGCAAATCACATGCCTTGGCGGGGCTTCGTGTCGGCTATGCAGTGGGCCGCGCTGATTTGATCGGTGCGCTGTGGGCCGTCAAGGACAGCTTCAACAGCTATCCACTGGATCATCTTGCGCAGGCCGGTGCCACCGCCGCCATCCAATCGGATGAATATACGCTGTCCCAGTGCAATATGATTGTGGATACAAGAAGCTGGGTAGAGGCAGCATTTCAAAAGCGCGGCTTTTTCGTTTTGAAAAGCGCGGCCAACTTCCTGTTTGTCCGGCCGCCGGACGGGCGAGCCGCATCACTGCAACAAGCGCTTCGCAACCATGGTATACTGGTACGGCACTTTGATAAACCGCGCGTGAACGAATGGCTGCGCATTACCATCGGTACCGACACGCAGATGGAACGCTTGATGAATGCGATAGACCTCATCCAACAGGGAGAGACGACATGAACGATTTCCAATACGCGGATGCACACGTCCACACATCCTATTCCCGCAACGATTGCAAACAACCGATGGACGGCTATCTCGATTTGCTGCGCAGCGGCAAGGCAATTGGCTTCGGTTTTGCGGACCATTTGCATCCTCCAAGGGAAGCCCTCACACAACGGTACCCGAGTATCGCAGCCTATACATTTGACGGCAACGGATACACAACGGATATATTGGCGGCCAAAGACGAAGGTCTTAATGTCCATGCGGGCATTGAGATCACATACGATCACATCTGGGACGATGTATGCACCCGCCGCGCCCTTGACAACGACTACGATTATCGCATTGCATCGGTTCACTCGATGGACGGCCTGTGGATCACCCGCAATTACTGGCAGAACGTCGAGCCCGGCACCGTGTTTTTGGACATCGTCAACCGCTACTACGATGCAATCCTGCATGCTCTTGAAGTGCCTTGGGCAGATGTTGTGGCGCACATCGGCGTCTATCGGCGGTTTTTACCCGATGCACACCCGCTGATGGTATATGCCAACGACCTAATTGCCCGGCGCGAAGACGAGGTGGCCAAAGCCTGTGCGTTAAGCGACAAGATCATCGAGGTGAACACCTCGGGGCTTTTCAAACCCGGCGCATGCACCATGCCAAACGATGTATTTTTAACCCACTATAAAAAATATGGCGGCGAGAAGCTTTATCTTAGCAGCGATGCCCACGACGTACAGAATGCCAACCAGGGTTTTGCGCGCGCGGCACAAAGGCTACAGGAACTTGGATTCGATAAACTGTATCCACCTTGGTCGAAGGGGCCATACGTCGCTCTATAAACAAAAGCGCTGCATTTGCAGCGCTTTTTTCATTCCTCGTCCTCCGGCGCGATGAATGTTCGCACCCTGAGCCTAACACCGCACGATTGCGCGATGTGCTTCGCTTTTTGTATCTCTTCCTCCCCGATGCTGTCCACCACCGTGAATACCACATCCGGCACGTGCTCCTTGGCTTTTTTGGCAAAATCCAAAAGCGCGTCATACGCCGCTTCTCCATACCGGCTGCGGCACAGCGCGTCGTACTTTTGCGCATCCGTCGTATTCAACGAGATGGATACCGTATCCACCAGCCCTCTGAGCTTGGGCGTTATATCCGCGCCGTGTATCAAGTTGGCCAGCCCGCAGGTATCGATACGAACGGGTTTGCCCTTGGATTTAACATAAGCCGCCACCTCCAAAAGCACGTCCAACCGCTCCATCGGCTCTCCAAAACCGCAAAACACCACTTCATGATATCGAGAAAGATCCTCCATCTGGTCGATGACCTCCTGCGCCGTCGGCTCTTTCTGAAGCCACAGCTTGTGGCCGCCGATGCCTTCATGATCGTTGCGGATGCAAAATACGCAGCTGTTCGGGCAGCGGTTGGTCAAATTGACGTATAGGTTATCACCATAGTCGTATGCGTACACGTTCTCCATTGCCTATTTGCTCCCCTCAATACCAAACAGTCGCATGCCGTTTTGCGTCGTGGATTCCGCCAACTGTTCAAACGCCATGTTTCGTATCCTTGCCACCTCTTGCACCACATACCGTACGTACATCGGTTCGTTGCGCTTACCCCTATATGGCGTTGGCGTTAAATACGGACAATCCGTCTCGCACAGCAGCCGGTCCAAGGGTACATACGCTGCCACTTCACGCGGCCGATTTGCATTTTTAAAGGTAACCGGACCGCCAAAGGATAAATAATATCCCATATCCAGATATTTTTTCGCATCTTCGACGCTGCCTGAATAGCAGTGCATAACGCCAATCAACCGGCCACTGTATTTCGTCAGCAGGCCCAAAACGTCCCCGTGCGCTTCCCGATCGTGTATGATAACGGGCAATTTGCATTCAGCCGCCAGAGACAGCTGTGCATCCAGCACGTCCTTCTGCACGTCGCGCGGCGAAAAATCATAGTGGTAGTCCAGGCCAATCTCTCCCACCGCCACACACTCCGGTTGATGTAGTAATGCTTTCAACCGGTCCAAATAATCCGATGGCGCATCCACAGCGTCATGCGGATGTATGCCCGCGGCAGCCACGATGATCCCATGCGCTTTAGCCAGTTCTACCGCCCGTCGGCTGAATTCAATGGATGTGCCCGCTTCCAGACAAAGCCCAACCCCGGCATCTATGGCACGTCGTATCGTGTCCGCCCGGTCGGAATCGAATTGCGGTGCGCACAAGTGCGCATGCGTATCGAACAACATCAGCGTACGCGTACGCCCGGCTCAAGTGCGCCATCGTCCATCAACGTCGCCACGCTCAGGGTTTCGTCGCCATCGTCCGCGGCGCACAGGATCATGCCCTCGCTCAAAACGCCCCGGATCTTTACCGGTTTCAGGTTGGCCACGATGATCACCGTTTTGCCCACAAGCGCGCTGCCGTCACCATACCATTTTCGGATGCCGGAAATCACGGTGCGCTCTCGCTGTCCGTCGAACAGCTTGAGATGCAGCAGCTTGTCTGCGCCCTCGAGCGGTTCGCAGGAAATCACCTTGGCCGTCCTCAATTCCATTTTCATAAAGTCATCATAGTTGATCTCTGCCATGTCCTGTTTTTCCTTCTTTGCCTGTTGCTTTTTGTCCGTCTTGGCCGGCTCGCTTTTTGCCGGTTCGTCCTGGATGCGCGGGAACAGACTCTCCCCCTTGTGCACACACGTTCCGGGCGGCACGATGCCGAATGCTTTCGCGCTGTCCCAGGTTGTCAGTTTTTCGTCCTCTACGCCGAGCTGACGGAGCATTTCAGGTGCGGAACGCGTCAATACCGGCTTGAGCAGAATGGCTACGATGCGCAAACATTCCGCCAGATGCACCATCACCATTTTCAAACGCGGCCTCTTCGCCTCGTCCTTGGCCAAAACCCAGGGCATGTTGATGTCAATGTATTTGTTGCACGCGCCGATAAGCTCAAAGATGTCCGACAGCGCATCGCTAAAGCTCAGCGCATTCATGTGCGTCTCCACACGATCCGGCAAACCCTTTGCCAGCGCGCGCAGTTCGCGGTCCGCCTCTGTCAATTCACCGTCCGCTTTGGGCAGGCTACCATCAAAGTACAAGTCTATCATAGACACCGTACGGCTTAACAGATTGCCCAGGTCGTTGGCCAGATCGCTGTTGATGCGGCCTATCAGCGCTTGCTCGGAATACACGCCGTCGCTGCCGAAGGGGATCTCCCGCATGAGGAAATACCGCACCGCATCCACACCATACTTCTCGCACAGCTTAACCGGATCCACCACATTGCCCTTGGACTTTGACATCTTACCGCCTTCTAATATAAGCCAACCATGCCCGAACACCTGCTTGGGCAGCGGCAGCCCCATCGCCATGAGCATGATGGGCCAAATGATGGTGTGGAACCGCACGATCTCCTTGCCCACAAAATGCACGTCCGCCGGCCAGTATTTCAATTTGCTCTCATCGCCGAAGAAACCCAGCGCGGTGATATAATTGGAAAGAGCGTCCAGCCATACGTAGATCACGTGCTTATCGTCGAATGGGACGGGGATTCCCCAATCGAAGCTTGTCCGTGATACACATAGATCATCAAGTCCTGGCAAAAGAAAATTGTTGATCATCTCATTCTTGCGCGATACCGGTTGGATGAATTCGGGGTGTTCTTCGATGTATGCCATCAGCCTGTCCGCATAGTTGCTCAGCCTGAAGAAATAACTCTCCTCCCGCATGCGTTCCACCGGACGTCCACAATCAGGACAGCAGCCATCCGCCAATTGGCGTTCCAGCCAGAACGCCTCACACGGCGCGCAGTACCATCCCTCATATTCGCCCTTGTAGATGTCGCCCTGGTCGTAGAGCTTTTGAAAGATCTTCTGCACCGCCTTTTGATGGCGCGGCTGTGTGGTGCGTATGAAATCATCAAAGCTGATGTCCATCAACTTCCACAAATCAAGAATCCCTGCGACGATCTCGTCCACGAACTGTTGCGGCGTTTTGCCAGTCTGCTCGGCTCTTCGGGCTATCTTCTGCCCGTGTTCGTCCGCGCCGGTCAAGAACATGACGTCGTAACCCGTGAGCCGTTTAAAGCGCGCCATTGTATCCGCGGCAACGGTACAGTAGCTGTGCCCGATATGCAGGTTGTCGCTGGGATAGTAGATGGGTGTTGTGATGTAAAATGTCTTGTTTTTCTCCTGCATCGTCTCTCCTTCTTCCGTCAGTCCAGTGCGATACGCCCATCCTCAAAGCGGGGGAGCACGTTCACGCTGTCCATCGTCAGGCAATAATCAATATCGTCCTGCATCCCGAGATCCTTTAGAATATTGTAGTGCCCTGCGTTGGACACCAGTGCATCCAAGTCATCCATATGCTGTTCGTACAGTTCATAACAGACATAACCCAAATCGTCTAATTTGATGGTTTGCCTTCCCTTGTATTTTATCATACGGTCGATGATGTATCCCGCTGTCACGCAATCGTCGATGGAAAATCGTCCGTTTGTGCCCGCGCACAGGATTACAACATCCTTTTTCTGCTTCATCAGCGCCTTGGCCACCGTCGTCGCATTGAGCATTGCGCCCATGTACAGCGTGTGCGCCCCCTGCGCTTTCAAGATCGCCTGCGTACCGTTGGACGTGGTCATCACCAGCGTTTTGCCGACCACGGCCTCCTTTGTATATTCCAACGGCGAATTGCCATAATCAAAACCCGTAAGTTTCAAGCCGCCGCGTTCGCCGCCCAAGATAGTCCGGCCGTCGTCCATGCTCGCCTTGATCTCCATTGCCTGCTCCACTTCCATCACGGGAATAATCTGTGCACAGCCGTTGTTAAGCGCTGTCACCATCACGCTGGTAGCGCGCAATGTATCGATTACCACACACGCCTTGCCGCGCACATCCTTTTCCGACGTATGGGTGTGTGATGCGAAAACATCAATCTTCATGCTTTGCCCCTCTCTAATTCTTTGCTCAAAAAATCGCTTGTGTCAGCATTATAACACAGCTTCTTTGAAATGAACGCGCGTTTTTTATGTCAGAATAGCCGCCATCAACAGACTGGCAAGTGTTCCCAACAGGCAAAGCGGCAGCGTATGCCGCCATTTCTTAACACCCACGCTGCCAAAATAAAGCCCTGCCGTATAGAACACCGTTTCACTCGAACCCATGATGATACACGCCGCCATGCCGATGCTGCTGTCCGCACCGTACGTGTTGAGCGTACCCAACAAAACGCCCATAGCCGCACTGCCCGAGAACGGTCGGACAATGGCAAGCGGCAACACTTGTGGCGGCAGGCCGATTAATTTGGCAAACGGCATCAGCGCATGGATGAACAGCTCCAAAACACCACTGGTTTGCAACACGGCAACCGCAACGAGCATGGCGCACAACGTCGGCAGTATGCGGATGCTGATGTCGAGGCCTTTTTTGGCGCCGGCGGTAAACGTTTCAAAACAATCAACTTTTTTAAGGGCTCCGTGGCACAGAGTCAAAGCGATGAACGTCACAACGGCATAGGCGGACAGCGCGCTCATCGCTTTGCGTGTGCGATAAGGCACACGGCGACACCCACCACCATCGTGCCCGCCGTTGCGATGATGGACGGCCCGACGATAGCAAGCGGCGTTGCGCTGCCCGCTGCTATTCTAAGGTTGATCAGCGTGGTGGGCAAAAGCTGGATCAGTGTGCAGTTGATCACAACCAGCGCGATCATATCGTTGGTCGCTACCTTTTTTGTTTGGTTTCGCTTTTGCAGTTCCTGCATGGCTTCAAGACCGAACGGCGTTGCGGCATTGCCCAACCCCAACACATTGCTCGATAGGTTCATACTGATGGCGCGCATCGCGGCATCAGTTCGTTTTAGGCCACGGAACAACGGCGAGAGTACGACGGATAGCACGTTGGACAGTTTCTGCGCCAAGCCGCTTTTTTGAGCCACCTCCAAAATCCCACACCAAAGCATCATACCGCCCGTCATCGCAATGGTCAGCTCCACCGCCTGTGCTGCCCCCTGTGTGAACCCCTGGCTGAGCGTTTCGCCGTTGCCCGTCAATACACCATAGCCCATTCCTAAGATCAGCATGCCCAGCCAAATGATATTGAGCATATCCCTTCCCCCTCAAGATAAAGTCTATGGCAATGTATGCGGGCAAAGTGCTGATTATCGATCCTTGCCGATGGGCACGCACCGTTTGAACGGCTGGTAAAGCAAAAGTTTGACAAGCCGTTCAACCATTGGGCCCTGTAATATAAAAAAAAGCGGCATAGCCGCCTTTTATCGGTTTAGTTATTTGTGGTATGGCTCGTTGTGGTTGATCTTCATCGCACGGTACAACTGCTCCAAAATCACCAGCCGGGCAAGGTTGTGCGCGAAGGTGAGTTCGGACAGCGACAACCGATCGTCCGCCTGCTCTATCAACGATTGGTCCAGCCCCAGCGAACCGCCGATGATAAATTGTACGCAGGATATGCTACGCTGTTCATAACGTGATATGCGCTTGGCAAACGCAAGCGAATTCTCGCTTTTTCCGTCGATGCACAGCACAACGGTCTCACCGCCTTTTATGTGTTTTTTCAGCCGTTCTCCTTCGCGTGCCATCACCTGTTTCCGCTCGGCCGGATGCAGGTTTTCCGGAGCGCGCTCGTCCGCAACTTCGACAACCTCCACCGTCGCATATCGCCCCAACCGCTTTATATAGTCGTCACATGCGCGCCGGTAATAGCCTTCCTTGAGCTTGCCAACACACAGAATGCGTATGCGCATAACGTCTCCTTCTTATTCGATTATAGCCAGCGGGCTGACGGCATCGCGTTTGGCCACCGTCAGCGCAACGTCCCGGCCCGGAACGATACCCTTTGCGGACAGCGCGCCGCACACAGCGGACAACGCCATTTCCTCCCGGTTGTTCTTGGCGGACAAATGTCCGAGGTAAAACCGGCGCACATTTCGCTGCACCAAATCGCACACCGCCGTCCCGGCATCCTCATTGGACAGGTGGCCCACTCTTGAGAGGATGCGCCGCTTGAGAAAGGCGGGATACGGCCCCTGTTTGAGCAGGCCCTCGTCGTGGTTGCTCTCGATGAGCATCACATCGGCATTTTGCGCCTGCTCCAGCAGGCTCTTGTTCATACAGCCGATATCCGTCATCACGCAGGCGACCTTGCCCTTGGCGTTCAAACTAAACCCGACCGGATCTGTCGCATCGTGGGGTATGGAAAATGAACGCACCGCAATATCGCCTATGTAAAAATCCTTTCCGGTTTCAAACACGCGCATCAGAGACGTGGGCACCTGTGCCGCAACTTTTTCCATGGCAAGCCATGTTTTCTCGTTTGCATAGATGGGCACACCGTAGCGCCGCGCCACCGTTGCTATGCCTTTGATATGATCCGAATGCTCATGGGTAATCAAAACGCCTTTGATGTCCTTGAGCGACACCGACAAATCTGACAACGCACGCCCGATAGCCAGCGCACTTACACCCGCGTCCACCAATAGCTGTGTATCCGCCGACGCCACATACGTCGCGTTTCCTCCCGAACTGGAAAACAACGGACAGAATACCAGTTTCACGTTCTTCCCCCTTCGGCACCATCAAGGCAATAGGTTGGATTCTTCTTTGTCGTCAATCTTCTATACAGTATAAAACGCTGCCCGCACAACCCGATTGCGCGAGCGCGTCAAGACATATATTGCACGAAATCACTATGCATCCACGCGGCTGATATCAGCGTGGAGTTGTTTCAATTTTTCCTCCAAATGGTCGTAACCGCGGTCGATATGCCTCAGTCCCGCAACCCGCGTTTCACCCTGGGCGGCAAGCGCTGCGATGACAAGTGCTGCGCCGGCCCTAAGATCTGTGGCCGTTACATCCGCACCACCCATGGCAGATACGCCTTCGATCAATGCAACGCGCCCGGTGATCCTGGTCCTCGCCCCCATGCGCTGCAACTGAGTCAGATGCTTGAAGCGGTCTTCAAATATATTCTCCTCAATGACGGATACCCCCTGCGCCATGCACAACAGCGCCGATATAGGCTGTTGCAGATCGGTTGGGAATCCGGGATACGGCATGGTTTTCACCGTGATGGCACGGTACGGGCGGTTGCCGCGCACGCGTATGGTGTCCTCGCTCTCTTCAACGCGGACGCCCATCTCTATCAGTTTGGCGGATATGCTTTCCATGTGCATCGGAATCACGTTTTTGATCAACACGTCACCGCCTGCAGCGGCGGCCGCAATCATAAACGTTCCCGTTTCAATCTGGTCGGGAATAACAGTATAGGTGGACCCGTGCAGCGATTCAACACCGCGTACGCGAATCACGTCGGTGCCTGCCCCTTTGATGTTGGCACCCATGGAATTCAAATAATTGGCCAGATCCACGATGTGCGGTTCCTTGGCCGCATTGACGATGACGGTACGCCCCTGCGCACGCACCGCGGCCATCATAACATTGGCGGTAGCACCGACAGACACAACATCCAAGTAAATCTCGCCGCCCTGAAGCCGCCCGTGTTTGGCTTTGGCTGTGATATAGCCTCGCGACACGTCGATATCGGCGCCTAGCGCCTCCATACCCTTTAGGTGCTGGTCAATGGGCCGTGAACCAATGGGGCAGCCGCCCGGCATGGCGATGGTCGCCTCGCCGAACTTGCCCAGCATTGCACCCAACAGATAGTACGATGCACGCATCTGACAGGTCAGGCCTTCATCGGCCGGACTGGACACGACATGGGCCGGATCAACGGTCATCCTGCCATTCTCATATGCCACCTTTGCACCCAGTTGGACAAGTATTTCATCGAGCACCTGCACATCTCGAATACGCGGCAGATTCTCTATTGTTGTGGTCTCATCGCATAAAAGCGTCGCCGGCAGTAGCGCCACAGCGGCATTCTTGGCGCCGCTAGGACTGACTTCACCGAAAAGCGGCGTTCCGCCACGAATCAACAGCATTTGTTCCAAATTGGTCCCCCCTTTACCCCGAAGGTCCCGTATGCTGGCCTCGTGGGTGTCGGATCGTATCAAAATTGATTATACGTCCTTTGCAATCTTTTCGCAACAGCCGTGTCCCCATCATGCTGCGTATATCATAGCTGTGCCTCTCCCTTTTAACAGCGCTTTATATCGCCGTATTCGTTGACATCATAGGCGCCTTTCGGTATAATGACATAGCGTTCTTGCCAAGTACGCTTGTGAAGTACTTTGTTTTTACAAATCGCGAGCGTTATCGACAGCGGAAGCCCGCTACTATAGATGCCCGCTACTATAAAGGAGTGTTTAAAATGCTGCAGACCTACCAACCCAAGCGACGCCAACGAAAAAAAGTTCATGGTTTTCGCTCACGGATGAAATCGCATTCCGGTATCAAGGTGATTGCGCGCAGGCGACGCAAAGGCCGCAAGGTGCTTTCTGCTTAGAGTCGCGCCTTGCGGCTTTTTTCCATGACAAAGCAATTCGCCTATGCAAAATCCAGGAGGCTGCTAAGAAACGGACAGTTTCAATACGCGTACCGGCGCGGTCGCAGCTATCCAGGGAACAGCATGATCCTCATCGTGGCAAAAATGCGCGGCCAAACGCGCGTAGGCTTTTCGGTGGGAAAGAAGGTTGGTAACAGCGTACGCCGATCGCGCGCCAAACGGCTGTTGCGCGAGAGTTACCGCCTTACTGCAAACGACCTGCGTAACGGCCTATGTTTGGTGTTCGTTGCCCGCGCGGCGCTCGTGAATGAGCCGTTCGAACAGGTTAGGCGTAACATGGCACAACTGTTGCGTAAAGCCAAATGTTTTCGGGAAGATGTTGATGAAAACAATACTCATCGCGATGCTTCGCGGTTATAAACGCCATATTTCTCCACAGCTGCCCTCGAGTTGCCGCTTTATACCCACATGCTCAGAATATGCCATTGAAGCGGTATCCCGTTGGGGCGCCATACGCGGTCTTGGTCTTGCGATATGGCGCGTTTTAAGATGCAACCCCCTGTGCAAGGGCGGCTATGATCCGGTCCCCCTGCGCCATAAATCCATTGGGAGGTAATTCCAATTGAGTTGGATTAACGACAATTTTATTTCGCGTTTTTTTGTGACGGTCATCGGCTGGTACTATTCGTTCACCGGCAATTACCTGATCGCTGTTATCCTGTTCACTCTGACCATCAAGCTCTTGCTTTTACCGCTTGATTTGAAACAACGCCGTGCACTGCAGAAGCAGTCGGGTGTCTCCGCCAAGGTGAAAGAGATTCAGAACCGCTACAAAAGCGATCCACGCATGGCACAACAGAAGGTGCGTGAATTCTACAAGAAAGAGAACATCAAGCAGAGCGCCGGTTGCCTTCCGCTGTTACTGCAACTGCCGGTCCTGTTTGCCATGTTCGGCGCCATTACCATTTTATCCAACACCGAGACGATAAAACTGGTAACCGGTTTGGCCAGCAACCCATCGGTGCTGCCGCCGTCGGCGCTCTGGGTACACAACATCTGGCGTGCAGACTCGGGTAGCGCATCCGTCATGCCCAGCGCCAACGATTTCGCCAAACTTCTCAGTACCATGAAGGGCCGAATACCCATGGACTTCTTTGCGCGAGCGCAAGGGTTGATCACCAACGGTCAGATAAACCAAATTGTCCTCACCGCGGCCAAGCTTCCAACAGGCACGTATTTTTCCGGTATGGTCAATTCCGCGCTCGCAACCATACCGTCCGGCATCGTCACAGCTTCCGTTTCTGAGAATTACAGCTCGGTAATCACCCCGGTACTCAACGCTTATCCGGGCATGGCGAACGGTCTGTTTATCTTCCCTGTTCTTGCGTCTGTCACCACATTTTTCGCGCAATGGCTTCAGAAAAAACAGACCGCAAAAGCCAACCCGACGGGCCAACAGGCCATGGGCGGCATGGAGTACATTATGCCCATGATTACCCTTTGGTGGACTTCCACCGCGGGCGTTTGCTTTGCGATGTACTGGATGACAAACAACCTGCTGTCCGTTGTATCCATTCCACTTCTCAACAAGGTAGTCCGGTCAAGCAAGACAGACATCGCCACCACCAAAGACAAATGATCAGGAGGTTTTTCTTTGAGATCAATCGAAGTACAGGCGAAAACAGTGGACGAGGCCATTTTCAAAGGTCTGGATGAAATGGGTTTATCCATTGATGAAGTAGATATAGAAATCCTGGAGGAGGGCGGCAAGCGGTTTTTGGGTATGGGCAGCAAACAATGTCTGGTCCGGCTTTCCGAGCGGGACCGCTCAAAGGCCCCGCGCGTTGTCGAAAAACCGGAGCAGACCAAGCCTGCACACAAGGAACAGAAAACCGAGCCACGGCAAAGCCGACCACCGCAGGATAGGAAACCACGGCCTCGTCTGCAGGGCGAACGCATCGCAGCGCAATTCAACGAGGGTGAACAACACCCCCAAAGGGAAAGCCAGTCACGCAGTTCACGCTCAAGGGGCGGTAATCACTCTTCTCAGCGCACGCACAAACAGCCAAACATTGATTGGGGCCAACCCGTTGACGGCGGCAAGGATGCGGAATTCTTGCGCGGCATACTATCCCGGATGAATCTTTCATGTCAGGTCGATTGTTTTATGGACGAGCAATGCCTGTATATGCGTGTATCAGGCAATAACATGGGCGTTCTGATTGGGCGACGCGGCGATACACTCAATGCGCTGCAATACCTGACCAGCCTAATTGCGAACCGTGGGGACGGACCGTATCGGCGCGTGATCGTGGACACCGAGAACTACCGCCGAAAGCGCGAAGAAACGCTTAAGCGCTTGGCGCGACGAATGGCCGAGCAGGTGCGACATAACGGAAAGCCGCTGTCGTTGGAACCTATGAATCCATACGAACGCCGTGTGCTGCATGCGACGTTACAGAGCAATCCACATGTTACAACACACAGTGAGGGCGAGGAACCGCGCAGGCATGTAATCATTACGTTAAAATGAAAAAAGCCCGGCGGTTGCCGGGCTTTTTTGTCGGGCAAGCGTAAACCCTGTTTTTGCTATGCCTGTATGAGTCCCCTCGGTAAGGAGTGTGCGCCGCTTGAACGATACCATATTTGCGCTGTCAACACCCAATGGACTGGGCGCTATCGCGATCATACGTCTATCCGGGCCGCAATCATTTGTGGCCTTACAGTCATGTTTTCAGTCCAAATCAGGGCACGTGCAGCCACGTATGCTGACATATGGGCACATCATGGACACCGGCGAGGTAGTGGACGAAGCGATGGCGGTATATTTGCCCGCCCCGAACACCTATACGCGGGAGGATATCGTGGAATTGCAATGCCATGGTTCGGCGGCGGTAATTCACGCGGTGATGCAGTTGCTCACACGCTTGCCCGTGGCACTGCGCCCCGCACAGCCCGGCGAGTTTACACGGCGCGCGTTTGAAAATGGGCGGTTGGACCTGTCCGCCGCCGAAGCGGTGATGGATTTATTGTCCGCCGAAAGCGTACAAGCCGCGCGGTCGTCGCTTCGACAATTGCAAGGTGCCGTCTCACAGCGCATCACGGGCATTGTCAATTTGATCGTACGTGGTGTGGCATCCATTGAAGCGGGCATCGATTTCCCTGAAGACGATTGGGAGCAGGAAGCCAACGACGACGGGTTTGCGCTTCTGGACCAAGCACTCGCCGCAATCAATTCGCTGTATGCGACCTACCGCAGTGGTAGGCTGATCCATGACGGCGTACGTTGCGCCATCGTGGGGCGGCCCAACGTAGGCAAAAGCTCATTGCTGAACGCACTGGCAGGATTTGAACGCGCACTGGTATCCGAAGAAGCAGGCACCACACGGGATGTGGTGGAGCACGCCATCAGCCTAAACGGCATCGCTGTACGACTGTCGGACACCGCCGGCATGCGTCAATCCGGCACACCGCTGGAGCGACGCGGCATGGCGCTTGGATCCAAACAACTCAAGCAAGCGGATGTCGCACTGTTTATCGTAGATGGTTCGGAGCCATTGAACGATGACGACGCCATGATCGTTTCGCTGCTGGATGATATACCCGTTATCGCCGCGCTCAACAAGAGCGATCTGGCGCAGGTGATCACAACGCAGGATATTCGTAAACTGTGCCCCGACGCGCTGTGCATACAAACGATTTGCGCCCAGCGCGGCGAAGGCGTGGAAGAATTACTTTTGCAATGCCTGTTCGCACTGCCCATTAGCACGGAACAATCCGATATCATCACAAACGCCCGGCATGCCGATGCGCTCAACCGTGCTGGTGGGATGCTTCGGGCCGCATTGGATGCATATCAAAACGGACTACCGGCGGACATTGCGGCGCTTGACGCCCGTGCCGCCATAAAAGCGCTGGGCGAAATCACTGGCCAAACACTGCATGATGATGTGATTGCGCGCATCTTCTCGGAATTTTGTGTGGGAAAATAGGAGGCATATTCATTGACATATGATGTCATCGTTATTGGCGCCGGCCATGCCGGATGCGAAGCCGCGCTGGCCTGCGCACGCACCGGCCTTAAAACACTTTGCTTTGCGTTGAGCGCCGACAACATTGCATATCTCGCATGCAACCCCGCCGTCGGCGGCACCAGCAAAGGTCATCTGGTACGCGAAGTGGACGCGCTGGGCGGGCAGATGGGTATTGTCACGGACGAAACGCTTCTGCAGGTGCGCATGCTGAATTTGCGCAAGGGACCGGCGGTTCATTCACTGCGCGCGCAGGTGGACAAGCAACGCTATGGGCAAGCCATGCGCCGTGCGCTGGAGACGCAGGATAACCTCGATCTGATACAGGCCGAAGCCGCGGCGTTGATTGTACAAAACGGCCACGTAACCGGTGTCCAATCCGCGTTCGGGCAGGTTATCAACGCACCGGCAGCAGTGGTATGCAGCGGTGTGTATCTCAATAGCCGCATTATCGTGGGGGAGTATACGGCAAATACCGGCCCGAACGGCCTGATCCGCAGCACCTTATTGAAGAACAGCTTGGAGAATCTCGGCGTGCCGCTGCGCCGCTTTAAAACTGGCACGCCGCCCCGGGTGGATAAAAGAACCATCGATTTTTCAAAGATGCAGATTCAAAACGGCGATGTTCCCATGATACCGTTTTCGTTCTTAACCAATCCAAAGAAGTTCGACGGCTTTGTGCAGGAACCCTGTCATCTGTGTTATACCACCGAACAAACACACGAGATACTGCGCAATAACTTGGATCGTAGCCCCATGTACAGCGGCATGATCGACGGAACCGGCGTTCGGTATTGTCCGAGCATCGAAGACAAGGTTGTGAAGTTTGCAGATAAAATACGCCATCAGCTGTTCATCGAGCCCGAAGGTCGTTATACCGACGAGATGTATGTATCGGGTTTTTCCACATCCATGCCGTTGGATGTGCAAATGAAAGCGCTCGGTACCATCAGCGGTTTGGAGCACGCACGTATCGTTCGTCCCGGCTATGCCATTGAGTACGACTGCATCGACGGACGGTGCCTCGATCTGAGCTTGATGCACAAGGACATCTCCGGGTTGTTCTTCGCCGGGCAGATCGTGGGAAGCAGTGGCTATGAAGAAGCCGCGGCGCAGGGTATTGTGGCGGGTTTGAACGCCTCCTTGTTCGTGCGCGGCGAGAACCCGCTTGTTTTAACGCGCATGCAAGCGTACGCGGGTGTGTTGATCGACGATCTGGTCACAAAGGGCACGCCTGAACCGTACCGAATGATGACGGCGCGGGCGGAATACCGCCTGCTGCTACGCCAGGACAACGCGGATTTCCGTCTGACCGGGATTGGTCATCTTGCCGGGCTTGCCACTGCCGAGCGGTATGACCGCATGTGCGAACGCAAACGCGCGGTTGACAAAGCGATTGATCATTTAAATAGCGTGCATTTGAACCGGGATATGCTTTGTTCGCTTGGCCCTGACGACGAGCGCTTGCTTGGGCTGTCCCTGTCGCAACTGCTACTGCGGCCCGCGTTCAACCAGCACAACATTGCGGATACGGATGAAGCGTTTGCGGCATTTGAAAAGGATGTGCGCGAGCAGGCTGAGATATCCATCAAGTACCGCGGCTATATCGAGCGACAACTACGCGAGGTTGCGCAGCAACAAAAAATGGAAGGACGCTCGCTGCCCGACGATATCGATTATAACAATGTGACAGGTTTGCGCCTGGAAGCCCGCCAAAAGTTGCTGTCTCAGCGACCTCGAAACCTTGGGCAAGCTTCACGCATCTCCGGCGTATCGCCGGCCGATATTGCAGTTTTATCAGTGTATCTTTCAAGACGAGAGAGGGAGAATGCGCATGGTTGATGCGTTGATCAAAGCGTTTGCAGGCACACCGTTTCCCATAACACGGGAGCAGGCAAAAGCTATGCAGCGATACCATGCGCTGTTGACCGAAGCTAATACGCACATGAATCTAACAGCCGTCGTATCGCCTGATGAAGCGGTCCGCCTGCACTACATCGACAGCGCGGCCCCGCTTTTCCATGGATATCTTCCGCAAAACAGCCGCTGCATCGACGTAGGCACCGGCGCGGGTTTTCCCGGCATCGTGCTGGCCATACTGCGGCCAGACTGTACATTTCTATTGATGGATTCTCTTAAAAAGCGCATCCGATTTCTAAACGGTGCCATTGAAGATCTGGCGCTATCCAATGCGCAAGCGGTGCATAGTCGCGCCGAAGATGCCGGGCAAAACCCGGTTTACCGGGAAATGTTTACTATCGCCCTGTCCCGCGCTGTTGCGTCCATGCCGGTATTGTGTGAATACTGCCTGCCTTTTATAAAAATTGGCGGATCAATGATCGCGTATAAAGGGCCTGGCGCGGCGGCGCAAGCGCAAGCCGCAAACCGCGCCATGCATCAGCTGGGCGCAGGCAAGATCAATGTCGTGGATGCGTTAACGCCCGAACGCAACCATAAACTCGTACGCATACGAAAAACACATCCAACACCATCTGCCTATCCGAGAAAGGCCGGCCTTCCCGCCAAACAACCACTGTAAGCTACGCAAGAAACAAGCATGCAAAAGCATGCTTGTTTCTTGCGAGCGAATCTTAATTTTCAAACACGTATCGTAACCGGTCGCGTGTGCCATAATTGGCTTCGTCTGTCACTGCATCAAGGCAACCAGAACCGCTTTTTGCACGTGAAGGCGGTTCTCCGCCTCTTCGAAGATCTCGTCGGCATGCGCTTCAAACACCTTTTCGGTGATCTCCTCTTCGCGGTGGGCGGGCAGGCAATGCTGCACAATGCAACCTTCATTCGCCACGGCCATGAGTTCATCGTTGATCTGGTAACCTACAAATGCAACTGCGCGCTGCTTCTGCTCCTGTTCCTGTCCCATCGACGCCCAAACATCGGTGACCATAACGTCCGCGCCTAGGGTCGCCTCCTTAGGCACATCGGTGAGCGTGAATGCCTCTGAATAGCCTTTTGTAAATTCCAGCACCGTCTGATCCGGCTGATACGCCTTGGGACAGGCCACGGCCACCCGCATGCCCATTTTCAGGCCTCCTACGATCAGCGAGTTGGCCATGTTGTTCCCGTCGCCGATGAAACATAGCTTTTTTCCGGTAAGATTGCCCAGATGTTCACGCATGGTCATCAGATCCGCCAGGACCTGACAGGGGTGAAATCTATCGGTCAGCCCGTTGATGACGGGAATGCTGCCGTATTTGGCCAGATCATCCACCTCCTGTTGAGCGAAGGTTCTTATCATGATGCCATCCACGTAACGGGACAGCACGCGGGCCGTGTCCTTAATCGGCTCACCGCGGCCGATCTGTAGGTCGCGCGCACTTAGAAATAGCGCGTGACCGCCCAACTGGTACATGCCCGTCTCGAACGACACCCGTGTGCGCGTTGAGGATTTTTGAAAGATCATCCCCAGCGTTTTGCCCTTGAGCAGCGGGTGTTCGATGCCCTGTTTCTTCTCTTTTTTCAGTTTGTCGCCCAGATCCAGCACCGAGATCATGTCCTCAGTACTCCAATCCATGAGCTTTAACAGATGTTTCATAGCACTCCCCTGCTTACATCGCCGACAAAGTCTTTTCCAGTATGGCAAGTCCCTTGTCGATCTCATCGTAGGTGATAGTCAGCGGCGGCAACAGACGTAGTTTGGTATTGGCGGTGAGCGTCAACACGCCGTTTTCGTTGCCCGCCTTGACTACATCAATGGCAGCCACGCCGTCAAGCACGATACCAATCATCAGGCCTACCCCAGTTACTTTCGTCACATGCGGCATCTTCATCAATTTTTCCTTGAAATACGCGCCTTTTTTCACAACCTCATCAAGGAATGCATCCGTCATGCGTTTTAACACTTCCGCGGAACCCGCCGCTGCGATGGGATTGGCACCGAAGGTGGTTGCATGATCGCCGGGTTGTAACGATTCAATCGTCTTCTCGGCAAATAATATGGCACCAAATGGAAGTCCACCGCCCAATCCCTTGGCGGACGTAACGATGTCCGGCATGAAATTGAACTGTTGGAAACAATACAGTGTTCCGGTGCGCCCTACGCCCGTCTGTACCTCATCGACGATCACGAGGATGTCGTGTTCGTGACAATACGATACCACCGCGTCTACGTATGCCTTATCAAGCGGCACGACGCCGCCTTCGCCCTGTACCAGCTCCATCAAAATGGCGCACACATCGGGCTTGCTCAGCTTTTCAAGCGTATCGTCGATGTCATTGGGTTCGGCGAACACAAACCCTTCGGTGAACGGGAAAAAGTATTTGTGGAATTTGTCCTGTCCCGTGGCTGCCAGTGTGGTGATGGTACGCCCGTGGAACGAATTATTCAACGAAACGATCTTGTTCCTATTCTCACCGTACTTAACATAGCTGTATTTGCGTGCGGCTTTGATGGCACCCTCATTTGTGCCGGCGCCGCTGTTGGCAAAGAATGCGCGCTTCATCCCGGTCTTCTCGCACAGAATCTGTGCGACGTCGATGCACGGCCCTGTATAATACAGGTTAGAAACGTGCTGCAATTTATGCAGCTGTGCGGTGATCGCGTTTATCCAACCCTCATCGCAGAATCCCAGCGAATTGACGCCGATGCCGCTGGTAAAATCAACGTACTGCTTGCCGTCGAAATCCTCACACAGCGCGTTGTTGCCCTTTTCAATGCCCACGTTGAATCGTCCGTAGGTATTCATGACATACTGTTGGTCTCTCTGTTTAATCGAATCCATTTTCATCCTATGGTCCTCCTTAATTATTTAAACGTCACTGTACAAACATTGTGCCGATGCCCTCATCGGAAAACATTTCAATCAAAATGGAATGCGGAATGCGCCCGTCTATCATCACCGCCTTTTTCACGCCAAAGCGCACGGCCTTTTCGCAGCTTCTGACCTTGGGGATCATGCCGCCGCTGATGATGCCCTTTTGAATTAACGCCTGTACATCGCTGACCTTCACGACGGGAATCAGCGATTTCTCGTCGTTGACGTCTGCCATCAATCCTCTTATGTCGGTCAGCGTGATGATGTTTTCCGCCTTCAATGCCGACGCAATCTCCGCCGCGGCAATGTCCGCGTTGATGTTGTATACCGTGCCGTCATCGCCCACACCAACGGTGGCGATAACAGGGATATATCCGTCCTGCAACACGTTTTGTATGGGTTGGATGTCAATTTGCGTGATATCGCCCACAAAACCCCAATCCGCCTTGCCTTCAAGCTTTTTGGCCTTGATCATGCCGCCGTCAATGCCACAAAGCCCGATGGCTTTGCCGCCTAAAACACCGATCAGCGATACCAGATCCTTGTTTGTCTTGCCGGAGAGCACCATCTGAACCACTTCTGCGGTGGGCTCATCCGTATAGCGCAACCCTTCGATGAACTTGGATTCGATGTTCAACCGTTTGAGCATACCGCTGATATCCGGCCCGCCGCCGTGCACGAGTACGACCTTGATGCCCACTAGGGACAAAAGGATGATATCGCTCATCACATCGCGCTTGAGATCCGGATTGATCATGGCGTTGCCGCCATATTTGACCACCACGATCTTGCCGGTGTATTTCTGTATATACGGAAGGGCCGCCGTTAGCACCTGTGCCTTCATAGAATCCGTCAATCCCTGCATGCTTTCTCCCCCTTATGTTCTATAATCGCCATTGATCTTAACGTAGTCGTACGTTAGATCACAGCCCCAAGCAGTGGCAAATCCATCGCCCTGTTCCATATCGATGTCAATGGTGATCTCGTCTTGAAGCAGGATTTCCTTTGCCTTTTCCTCGGAAAAGTCGATGCCGTGGCCATCCTGGCAAACCTCGATTTTCCCCGCCTTGGAACTGAGGGATACGGCGATGGTATCAACGGCAAAATCTCCTTCTGCATAGCCGATGGCGCACAGGATACGCCCCCAGTTCGCATCCGCACCGAAGAAGGCTGCCTTGACCAAGCTGGATGTGATCACCGATTTGGCGATGCATTTGGCGATTGCCGTGTCCGGCGCACCCACTATGTTGCACGTTAAAAGCCGGGTGGCACCTTCCCCATCCGCCGCAATGCTGCGTGCCAGATGCATGGACACTTCTGTAAGCGCCAAAAGGAAAGCATCGTATGCCGCACCCTCACACGCAATCTGCTCGTTGCCCGCCAGGCCGTTTGCCATAATGGATACCATATCGTTGGTGGAAGAGTCTCCGTCTACGCTGACCATGTTGAACGAATCCGCAACCGCAGCTATCAGCGCTTTGTGCAACATATCTGCGGTGATAGCAGCATCGGTGGTGAGAAAGCCCAGCATGGTAGCCATGTTTGGATGGATCATACCCGAACCCTTGGCGATGCCGCCGATGGTTGCGGTTTTACCTCCGATTTCAAAACTGATCGCAATTTGTTTGGGCTTGGTATCCGTGGTCATAATGGCCTCGGCCGCGTCCATATCGCCTGATGCGCTCAGCTTGGGCACCAACACCTTGATACCGCTTTGTATGGGCCGAATGTCCAAGCTCTGCCCGATGACGCCGGTGGATGCCACAATTACATCGCCACTTTGTATGCCAAGAGCTTTCGCGGTAAAATCGCACATCGCCTGAGCCTTTTCAATCCCATCCGCTGTGCAGGTGTTTGCGTTGCCGCTATTGACCACCACCGCATGCGCTATGCCGTCTTGAATGTTTTCCCTGGTCACGGTGATGGGCGCACCGTATACCTTGTTTTGGGTATACACCGCCGCTGCGTTGCACGGTGTTTTGCTGTAGATGATGGCGAGATCGCGCTTGCTTTGGTTTTTGCGGATGCCGCAATGAATGCCGCCGGCCACAAAGCCCAAAGGTGTGCATACGCTCCCGCTTGTTTGTTTCATTGCTGTCATAAGATTACCCCTTCGTGTAATGATGTGCATTCATCGAGCCCAAGAGCGATGTTCATATTTTGAACGGCTGCGCCGGAAGCGCCCTTGCCCAGATTGTCAAATATACTCACAATCGTAATCTGTTCGTCGCTTCCGATCACATGAAGCTTCAGATAGCACGTATCCTTCACTTCGTTGGCGGCCAAAAATCCGCTGTCCTCCATACCGTGTACGCTGATCAGGTTCGCCGTCTTATAGTAGTCCGTCAAAACTTCCTGCATCTCAAAGCGCGTCAGCTTTTTTCTGAACAATCCCGTGTGTAGCGGGACGCTCACCGCCATGCCGCTGTAAAAATCGCTTACGATGGGATTGAATACAGGCGGGGCTGCGAGACCAATGATCTTTTGCATCTCCGGGAGGTGTTTATGATTCAACGTCAAGCCGTATTGTCGCGGGCTGTCGTACTGATACGGTCTGTCTTTATTCTGGTAGTCCGCAATCATCTTCTTGCCGCCGCCGCTGTATCCGGTTATGCTGTGGCAGCAGAACGGATATTCGCTGTCCACAATGCCAAGCATAATAAGCGGGTAAACAGCCGCAATAAAGCCCGTTGCATGGCAGCCGGGGTTTGCGATACGCTTGGAGGATGCGATTTTTATCCTGTGCTCTTTTGATAATTCGGGAAATCCATACGCCCAGCCGTCTTTTACACGGTGCGCGGTACTCGCATCAATGACCATGACATCCTTGTTATCAACAAGCGTTACCGCTTCCCTTGCCGCCGCATCGGGCAGACACAGGAACACAACATCCGCATCGTTGATCAATTTTTTGCGCTCGTTGTTGTCCTTACGCAGCGCTTCGTCAATAGTGAGAAGCTCGACATTCGCGTGATGCGTAAGACGCTTGTGCAGCTGAAGGCCGGTGGTTCCCGCCTGCCCGTCAATGTACACCCTGTATTTCATACGATCCCCCTTGGTTTTCATTGTCCGTCCCGTTTAGAAGCGCACGTCCTTCGTTGTGCACGATTTTTCACTTCCAGCGCACTCTGTCTCAACGGTCGAATGCGCTAAAGACTGTGCATAGATATTCATATCATAAGCAGATTATACAATATTGACACTGTTTGTCAAGCAATATACAAATATTTCGAATAATAATACCAATATTCGTTTCACACGCTCACTGCGGGCGCTTTCCAATCCGCCACCTGCGATCGAATTGCGTTCTAACCATGTGCTCAAGGGTATGGATATACAAGACGGGAACGCCCTTTTTCGATGCACTGCCAACTCCTGGATCGCCTGTCTGTTCTTGTCGTTTGAAGTACGTACTCCGCTTTATTGAAGCCCTTTCATTTCGTATTTTGTCTTTTCTTGAATGACTGGTATTGATTGTGGTGGGTGCGTGCGATTTATTACCCGTATCACACATTAACTTTGACAGCAGCAGCACTCATTTATTGGCCGGGAAATTCGTCCATATCCCATCCACCCGCTTTCGGCTTTCTTGTACTAGCCCTTGAGCGTTCCTTCCCGTAGAAAATTATATTTCCAGGGCTATTTCCTTGTGCAGCTTTTGACGAATGCCGCGGTTATGCTGTCTTCCTTTGTCATCTTATGTCTTGTTTTGCTTATAGGCAGGATTTGTCGTTTTGGTTAACGAATGTATCTTTACCAGTATAAAGGAGTGACGTCGATGCTATCCGAATCGTATGTACAGGAAGCCGAACCCAAAACCATACAATCCCTTCCGGTTCAATGGATACGCCCAAATCCCTACCAACCCCGGCGCAGTTTTTCCGATAAAAGCATCGATGAGTTGGCACGTTCCATTCGTCGTTACGGTTTGATGCAACCTATTGTTGTACGCCAAACAGGTCCCTCTCAGTTTGAGCTCATCGCCGGCGAACGCCGGTTGCGAGCCTCCAAACGCGCAGGCCTATCGTATATCGATGCCATCGTGAATTCCGTCGGCGAACGAGACTGTGCAGTTATGGCTTTGATCGAAAACATGCAACGAGAAAACCTGCATTTCTTCGACGAAGCCGAGGCCTTTCGGAATTTATTGTTGGAACACGGCATTACACAGGAGGAACTGGCCCGGCGTATTGGAAAAAATCAAAGCACCGTGGCCAACAAGTTGCGCATACTGAAGATGGCGCCTCAGGTACGCGAGGCCATTTACCGGGGGCGGCTGACCGAACGGCATGCACGTACGCTTTTGCGTATACCCGATGTTCCACTTCAACTGCAACTGATTCAAGCCATCCGCGAAGGGGGACTGTCCGTCAAGGCGACGGAAGACTTGGTTGAGCGCACGCTGGACAAGCTGTATATGGATCGTGAAGCGCCGGCTCGCAAACGTATGTCCGGCATCGTACGCGATGGACGGCTTCTGATCAACAGCATTCGCAAGCTTGTGGATCAGGTAAACGACGCCGGTTTTCCCGCCCGTCTACAGGTAAAGGACACCGCAGATTGCTTTGAAGTGATTGTTTTTGTGCCCACGAAAAAAGCTTGATTCTTTTCGTTCCAGTGTGTGCGGTTCTATATAAGGCTTGCGATTGTTTCACGTGAAACATGTGCGACGATTGTTTCACGTGAAACAATCGTCGCGTTGCATTGTGCGCAATCGCAAGGTATAATGTGCTTGTACATACATGGGAGGTGCTCCTTTGGGAAAGATCATCACTGTGGCCAATCAAAAGGGTGGCGTGGGAAAAACCACCACCAGCATCAATCTCAGCGCGTGTTTGGCTCGCTTGGGCCAGCGCGTGCTTTTGGTTGACATTGATCCACAGGGCAATTCCACAAGCGGTATCGGAATCGAAAAGGAGAGTCTTGATGCGTCCATCTACGACGTCATCATCAACGGTCTTCCCGTTGACCAGGTGATATTGTCCACCAAGGTGAATAACCTCTTTTTGGTTCCAAGTAACATTCAGCTTGTAGGCGCGGAGATTGAACTGACCGGCATGATCGCGCGCGAACACGTTCTTCGTGGCGTACTCGATCCGTTGCGCGGGCAATACGACTTTATAATTGTGGACTGTCCGCCCTCTCTGGGTCTGTTAACGCTCAACGCGTTGACCGCTGCGGACAAAATCCTGGTCCCCATTCAATGCGAGTTCTTCGCGCTTGAGGGGTTAAGCCAGCTGATCAACACCGTAAACATAGTCGGCAAGCGCCTCAACCCCAATCTGTCCATGGAAGGCGTTCTGTTAACCATGTACGATCCTCGTACCAATTTGTCCCAACAGGTTGTGGATGAGGTCAAACGGTTCTTTAACAACAAGGTGTACGACACCATGATACCGCGCAATGTACGTTTGGGCGAAGCGCCGAGTTTCGGATTGCCCATCATCATGTACGATCCGACTTGTTCCGGCGCCCGTGCCTATATGGATCTGGCGGACGAAGTGGTACGCGCCAACAAGGAGGATGCGAATGGCTAATAGTACGCGGCTTGGCAAGGGCCTAGGTGCCCTGCTTGGAGATTCGATCAACGATGCGCGTATAGAGAATACGGGGAATATTTCCCATGGTGATCGCGTATTAAGCTTAGATCTTCATCTACTGGACCCCAATCCATTCCAGCCACGGGTGGACTTTAACGAGCAGGCGCTTGATGAGTTGACGCAGAGCATTGCACAGCACGGCATTCTTCAGCCGTTGCTCGTTACAAGAGGCGTTGCCGGCCGATATACCATCGTTGCAGGCGAACGCCGTTGGCGCGCTGCCCGCAAAGCGGGTTTGAACGCCGTGCCTGCCATTTTAAAGGAGTTCGACGACAGGCAATTGATGGAGGCTGCGCTGATCGAGAATCTTCAACGTACGGATCTGAATCCCGTTGAAGAGGCCGAGGCGATCTCCGTCCTGATGGATCGCTATGGACTGACGCAGGAAATGGTTTCTTCGCGCATCGGCAAATCGCGCTCCACCGTTGCCAACGCACTGCGCATCCTTTCGCTGCCCGCGCCGCTTTTGCAACTTGTACGGAGCGGAAAGCTTTCCAGCGGTCATGCCCGCGCCTTGCTGATGGCGCCGTCGGAACAGCAGCAGGAGTTGGCCGAGCGCATCATATCACAGGGGCTGAGTGTGCGGCAGGCGGAAAAACTCGCTCAAGGCATGAAAAATCCGCCCGTGCCCATCGATCCCAAACCGGTGGATCCCGACATTTCATCCGCGGAACAGCGTCTCCAGCGTATCTTTGGTACAAAGGTTTCCGTGTCCGGAGATCTGAAACGCGGACGCATTTCCATCGACTACTACAGCCGGTCAGACCTTGATCGCATCTATGAACTGTTGTTGGCACGGGAAGGATGAATACTAGGAGAACAAAAAAAGAGGAACTCTTGTTCCTCTTTTTTTGTTCTCAAAATCTCTGAATCGGTTATAGAAGTGTTCCGCGCGTTAACAGCAGAACAAAATTGGATGAATAAAAAAACTTCAGCAACGGGAACGAAGCCACGTATGACGTAATGGCGGCCGCATCGATAATGCTTAACACAACGGGCAGCAGTGCAACGATCAGATAGCAGCTAAAGATGCCGCGTATCAACCCAAGCAGTCCTCCTAGCAATCCATCATAATGCTTCAACACCGGAAAGGGATGTGTCGCGTTGGACGCGTTGATGATCAATCCAACGATGATACGGAACACCAAAAACAGCAGTAGCATGGACAGTATATTCAGTGTCGCATAGGCCACGGTATGATTGAAATATTCACCCACCGTCGTCAAACCCTTGTCTGCTAAGGACTGGTTGATCATATTCTGCTTGACCAGGTTTGCAAACGGGGATACAAGCGTGCTCTTGTCCACCAGTTCATTGACGGCTGACGCATCGAGCGAGGAGACCGGTAGATATACACGGTCGATGGATACCAGGTTAAGTTTTGCCGCGCCTTCGGTATAGTTGATTAAAAACGAGATCAGCTTTTCCCCGCCCAACAGCCAGGACATCAACGGATGCAACACATAGGCTGCAATCCACGATATAAAATAGCTGGCGGTATTCAGTGCAGAAAACAGAAAACCGCGGTACATGCCAAACACAACAAACACCGCAATAACACACAACATTATGACATCCATTATACCCATCTACACCCCCTCCCCTCTATGGCAATTTGATGATGTACACCGCCTCGCCAACAAAACACAGCGCATGCTTTTCGGTGGGCAACGCCTTAAATCCGGTGGCCTCAAAGGGCAACGCATGCTCGCTGATGGTCTCCCCTTCCAGGGATATCTTGCGAATCTTATCGGCGGTATACGCGTACAACCGGCTTGATCCCAATGAAACCGCCATCGTAGCGGACGGCATCTGCGCAAAGGTGTCGCGTTTTCCCATCTCGAGAATGCGCGCGGTGGAAATGGCAGACTGGCCGCTGGATTCTCCCCCCGGTACCATCAAAAATATGGATTCTCCGCCTTTGACCATCATGTCCCGGTATTCCCAGCCGTAAATCAGTTTTTCCGCCAATCGCGAGCCAACATAATCCATTTCGATGATCTGGTTTGTGCCGATGGCGTACAGATCATCCTCCAGAAAAACCAGGTGCTGGAGTATTTGGCTTTCAACGGTCAGGTTTCCTGTATTGGCTAGGTCAGCGCTGTATGTCATCAGCCGCGATACCGGGACCACCGATCCGCCGTCGAGCATATATATATAGAATGCATCGCCCTCGAAAAAACCAAAATCTAAAATGTACTTGCCTTCAAATTCATAGCGCGCCACTTCATTGCCGGACATATCTAACAGTATTACGCGGTTTTGGTTTTCATAGTCGGCGCTCAATACCGCCGTGAGCGTATCACCGCATCTTACCTGCACGATTGTGCCGTAGAATTCCTTGCTCGCCGACGGCTCACCATTGGCTGTAAATATCTGGACGCGCGTATCATCGTAAGCAGCCGCCAACTCGGTAGACGCTTCAACGTTCATGCCGCTGGTCAAAAGCGAAACGCTCCATTTTTCGTTGTCCGCATAATCGATACAGCTCAATACATCGTCCCTGACAAACAGGAGCGATTCCTGTGTTGCCGTATAGTCATCCGTTGCCGAAAAGCTTAGAAGTTTTGCGTCAATAGCCGTATTCCTGGTTCCGAATACCCACTTCCCCACCGCAAACAGCGCAAACACAGCCACAACGGTAGCGATGCTCACCAGAATGAAGCGCGCCCTGTTCTTTTTCTGTTTTTTATTGCGGTTGCGAGGCGGCGGAAACATCAGATTCCTCCCATATGATACGATACGTTTCAACTATTTTATCATATTTGTACGCTGATGCCACACCCATTTCAATCATTTGCGGTTTGATACATTCATTGTTTGCACTCAATATGGTGAGATCCTCGCCGTATCCGACGGTTTGATACCGGCATCCCGTGTTGTTATGCCAGTTTATCGTTCAAACAGCTGCGTGTACAGACGCTGTTTTATCTGTCTGTCCATTTGCTCGGGCGTTTTATTCTTTGCCATCAAATACAACGTTCCGCCTTTAGCGGCCTCTATCTTTGGCAACGTATCGTTGCACAGGATGGCGTCGCATTCGTGTGCCAAACCGATGGGTACAATTTCGTGGCCATATTCCGTCAATGTCTTGGCAATTTCCTCAAGTCCCTCAACATAGGCGATCCGCATGCAAATCCTCCTTCCCTTTCTCTGTGCATGCAAATCCTTCCCCGTTTACACCCAATTGATACAGCACATATTCATTAAGACTATGTTACAATGTTGATAATTCTATTTTTGGATTAAAGGGGCAATCTTCATGATCCATCTGTTGGTCAACCCGTGTGCGGGCCGGGGCAAGGGCGCAAAGATCGGAGCTTTGGTCGAACAAACCCTATCCGATTCGCAGATACCGTTTGAAAAAATGGTGACCGCCTATGCCGGGCATGCGCCGGACATTGCGCGGCAGGCGGTACGCAGCGACTGCAATCTCCTCCTCGCCGTGGGCGGCGACGGTACCATGGGCGAAGTTGCGCAGGCGCTGGTGGATACGGATACCGTCTTGGGTATCATCCCAGCCGGTACGGGCAACGATTATATCAAGACGCTGGGCATTGCACCAACCTGGCGCGACGCCCTGAATATTGCGCTGCACGGCGAGCGGGAGGATGTGGATGCACTGCGCGTCAACGAACATATTTGTCTAAACATCGCTTCGATCGGCATTGATGCGTGCACCGCCTTCTATGCCAACCAGCGCAAACATCTGCGCGGTCAGTTGGCGTATATTGCCGGTGTATTTCAGGCGTTCTTCATGGCCAAGTTGCCGGAGTTTACCTATTCCATCGACGATGGTCCACAAAGCCATACCAGTTGCACGTTGGCTGTGTTCGCAAACGGCCAATACTACGGCGGCCTGTTTCGTCCGGTGCCCATTGCGCGCCACAACGACGGCATCATGGACGTTCTTTTTGTTGACAAACTTTCCCGCCCACGCATTTTACCGCTGATCATCGGCTATGCCAGGGGCAAACATGTGGAATGGGACGTCTGTCATTTTTATCGCTGCCATCACATTTACTTAAAGACGGATAAAGAGCCCATGATACTCAACATTGACGGCGAGATTCTCACGGTGGATCATCTTGATGTTCATTTGTTGCCAAAATGCGTGCGCGTAGCCGTCCCACCTAAAGGAGCGCTGTCACATGCACATTGACAGTATCCCAGTGTTTTTGGTGCCGCTGGCGCAGGCTTTTGCCCAAAATGATCGTTGCTGCTATCTCGTGGGAGGGTTTGTGCGCAACAGCCTTTTAGACATTTCCACGTCTGATATTGATCTGTGCGGCGATATGTTGCCGGATGCGGTGGTATCGCTGGCAAAAAGCGCCGGTTACCGGGCGACAATCCGGTCATGCGAGCTGGGTACTGTGGATATTTCATGCGATGACGGCAGGGCCGAATATACGCCGTTTCGAACAGAAAGCTATCCACCCGGCGGCACACACAGGCCAGCATCCGTTGCCTTTACACTCGATATGAACTTGGATGCTCAACGACGTGATTTTACTGTAAACGCCATCTATCAGAGCTTAACGACCGGTTCCATATCCGATCCGCTAGGCGGAATGGCCGATCTTCACGCGCGCAGACTTCGCGCGTGCAGCAAAAACGCCGACGATACGCTGTCCGACGACGGGCTGCGCATTCTGCGCATGATCCGGTTTTGCGCCGAGCTTGGTTTCACGCCTGTCGATGCCTTGATGAAATCCGCTCAATCGCATGCGAATAACCTTTTAGCGCTGTCCCCTTCGCGCATTTATGGCGAATGGCACCGCATCTGCCTATGCGATACGGCATATCCCGGGTTTGCTTCAAGTATTAATAAGCCGTTATTTGCCATGGAGCTTATGCACCAAAGCAATGCTTTGCGCGTGCTGTTGCCTCAACTCTACGACGGCTCGGATATCGTGCAGAACAAACAGTACCACCTTTATGACGTTTTCTGGCACAATCTCCATACCTTTGCCGCTTCGCCGCCCGACATTGTGCTGCGCACCGCTGCTCTGCTGCATGATATCGGCAAACCGTACTGCGTGAATGCACAAACCGGCCATATGTACGGTCATCCCGAGAAGGGCGTCGATGTTGCCGGACCGCTGCTTGACAGGCTGGGCGTCCGCAAAACCATGCAGAACGAAATCCTTTTGTTGATCAAACGGCATATGTTTGATTTGAACGGTCAAGCTAAGGATACCACGGTACGCGTTCGTTTTGCGAACTGGGGATTTGATTTCGCACAAAAGCTGATACACCTGCGCGCAAGCGATATCGAGGGTTCAGGCCTTCCGCCAAATGGGTGCACACCACAAAAATGGCAACATATTTTGGATCAGATGCGCCGCGAAGGCGCCTTCGACGATATCCGCCTACTTGCCATCAACGGACATGACATTCAAAACACCTTATCGCTTAAGCCGGGTCCGCGCATCGGACGCATCAAACAGATGCTGTTTGATCGCTGCGCCGTATCGCCTCAGCTCAATGACAAGGATCGCCTGTTAAAAGAGGCAAGCGCCCTTCACCATCAATTGGGCCCCATATAAGCTTCTTCCTAAAATCACATCATAGAGCCACCATTTGCAAAAGGGTTTCGTTTGGGGTAAAATAAATGAAATGCACGGGATTTTTCCCGTTCTTGTGGTGTCAACACGCCAAAGGAGGCTTCCATGCCACAGGCGCCCCATAACCGTCCCTTCGTATACGGTGAACACACAGGCGAATATGTTGAAATTCAGGGGTTGCGCATTCATGTCACCGCCGGTGGCGAGGGCGACCCCTTATTGCTCGTGCATGGTATCGGACAATCTGCCTACACATGGCGACGTAGTTTCGATGCTCTGTGTGAGCATTTCTTTGTCGTAGCAGTGGATATGATCGGATACGGGTATTCGGACAAGCCTGATCTGACCTATACCATTGAAGAGAATTCCGAGTTTTTGCTCGCGCTTCTAAACGCGTTACGCATTCGTAAAACGCATATCGTGGCCATGGGCAGCGGTGCATGTTATTCGCTGGACTTCATGGTGCACTATCCCGAGCGTGTCGGCCGTGCGGTATGTATCGCTCCCGGTGGTTTGACATCGGAAATGCCGGTAATCGTTCGTTTGATGGGCGGATCCATGTCCCGATTGCTTAGTATGCTCGTCGGTGAAGGCACGATCAGTCGCCTTCTGTACAGTTGTATGTTCGACCAGACCTGCCTGACGGACAGGGATGTGGAAGAAGTATACAAGACCCTGCATTCGCGCGAAAGCAAGGAAGTTCTCTCCCGAAGCATCCGTAACTTTGACGAGCAGGATATCGTGTCCCGCCTACGCATGTTACCACACGAGGTTTTGTACTGCTGGGGTTCTGAAGACCGGTGGCGGCCGCTTCGCCCGTACGCAGAAACCTACCTAGCGGCAACCCCACAAGCAGCCCGGTATGTCATGCGCAACTGCGGTCACCTGCCACACGAGGAAAAACCGGATAGATTCAATATCGCCGTGCTTCAATTTTTACAAAACGGAACCGTTGCCGACGACACCGCACCGACAAACCCTTGAGGATCGATATGAATCTCGAACTGAATCAAATCGTACATCTTAAAAAGAAGCATCCATGCGGTGGCGATCGTTGGAAGATCGTGCGTGTAGGGGCCGATGTGAAAATAACCTGCCTGACCTGTTCGCGTACCGTGATGTTGGATCGGGCAGAATTCATCAAAAGAATAAAGAGAATCGAAACGCCATGTCAACAAGAGTAGCCAAACACAAAAAACGTGAAACCCGTTTACAAAAGCGCGCCATGAAAGAGAGAAAGAGCACGCTTTTCTTTTGTATCTTCGTCATTGTCTTTGCCATATGCATCCGTTTGTTCGTCATCAATACCATCCGCGTGGACGGCCCCAGCATGGAACCTACGCTGTATACCGGAGAATACGTGATGATCAACAAGCTATCCACTCTCTTTGGTTTGCCTGACCGCTATAAAATCATCGTGTGCAAATTCGTCGGGCAAAACAAGAACTTCATCAAACGCGTCGTTGCGCTGCCGGGGGAAACCGTAGAGGTTAAGGATGGCGATGTTTACATCAACAACGCGCTTTTGAACGACGATATCTATGGGGATGGACTGCGTCCACAGGATATGGCAACAATTACCGTGCCTGACGAGTGCGTGTTCGTCATGGGTGACAACCGCGATAATTCGGCGGACAGCTGTGTTTACGGGCCGGTGCCGCGTGCATTGATCGAGGGCGTCGCCTTCTGCGTGATATGGCCATTCGACTCGTTACAATTCCTCTAATTTATGAGGGCGAACTATTGATACTTGCCTGCACAGAACGCTTGTGCTATAATAACTCGCATTATTCCTTGCTCCCAACCGGGGGCCGATAGTCCAAAAGGAGGTGAACGCCGTGAACAAATATGAAGCAATGTATATCATCCACCCCACGGTGGAGGACGAAGCGCGCACCGCATTGGTGGAGCGTTTTTCTGGTTTGATTGTACAGTGCGGCGGCAATGTTGAAAAGATCGACGACTGGGGAAAGCGCAAGCTTGCCTATGAGATCCAGGACATGACCGAAGGCCACTACATTTTAATGCACTTCGAAGCCGATGCCTCCACTCCGCAGGAGTTGGAACGCAACTTTAAAATCAGCGAACCAATCTTGCGTTACATGGTTATTCGCAAGGATACCTGATTTTAGAAAGAAAGGCGGGATCATTTTGAACAGAGCAACATTGATCGGAAATCTGACCCGTGACCCGGAGTTGCGTATGACCAGCGGAGGCATCTCGGTATGCACGTTTTCCGTTGCCGTACAGCGCCGGTTCAAAAACGCGCAGGGCGAACGTGAAGCCGACTTTTTCAACATCGTTACATGGCGCGCTTTGGCAGAAAACTGTAGCCGTTATTTACACAAGGGTAGCAAGGTGTTTGTCGGCGGACAACTGCAAAACAGGTCCTATGAGACACAGGACGGCAACAAACGGTATGTGACCGAGATCATTGCGGATGAGGTTGAGTTCCTTGATCGAGCACCTGGTTCCAACAGCGGCGGGGATACTTCCCATAACGAATCCGCTTCTTCCAAGGGCAGCGAACCTTTCGGCTCCGCGAACGAATTCGGCGATACAATAGAGGATGAGGAACTCCCTTTTTAATATGAAAGGAATGGAACCAACATGGACGATAACAGACCCAGAAGACCGCGCGGCCGCCGCCCAAGGCGCAAAGTATGTGCATTTTGCGCGGACAAGAACGCCGTAATTGATTATAAGGATACGGCTCGTTTGCGCCGTTATATCTCAGAGAGAGGCAAAATTTTGCCCCGCCGCATGTCAGGTACCTGTGCTAAGCACCAGCGAGTATTGGCGATGGCCATCAAACGCTCGCGCGTGGTGGCATTGCTGCCATATGTACAGGACTGACAATGCCATCCAACGTAGCTGAAGCGGCAGATTTCTGCCGCTTTTTGGTTGTTTACGGACATCCTATGCCCATGTTACACTCTAGGTGAAAAGAGGAATCCGCTTGTTTCAAAAAAACCGCTTTGAGCATATGTTGGCCGGCCCTCTCGGATATGTATTGATCATCGTTGCTGTGGTGGTCTTTTTATCCGTTGTCTTCGTACTGATTTCGGGCGCGCGTACGGTTGACGTGCTTTCCGATATCCATGAACGCGGCACCATCGTTGTCGGTGTTCTGGACAACATGCCTCCATACAGTCAAGTGGATGAATACGGACAAGCTGTTGGTTTTGAGTCGGAGCTTGCAACCATGATCGGTGAAAATGTGTTGGGCGGCCCCGGCGTTCAATTCTTAACGGTCAACGTCAAAACAGCACGGGCCTATCTTGACAACGGGGACTGCGACCTGCTCATCGCCATGTTGGCGGTGAACGAGGACACCGAAAACGATTATAACCTAACCGATTCCTATGTGCAGGAGGATGTGCAACTTTTGAGTAAATCCGGCTTCATGCCGGACCTGCGCGTATCCGACACAAAAATCGGTGTGATACTGGGCAGCGATACGGAAAACGTACTTATTGCCTATCTCAATAGCAACAACTTCGATGCAAGCGTGGTGGAAGTGCCCAGCTATCCCGATGCGCTAGAGGCCGTGCGCGATGGTAGCATTCATGCTTTTTGCGCCACGTACAGCGTGTTGTCGAAATATGATGACACTGATATATTCATAAATCCCATTCCGGTCGGGCATTTGAACTATGCAATCGCTGTGCGCAAAGAAGAAGTGGACCTTTTTGACGCTGTTAAAATCGCGCTTGATTCCGCTCGGGACGATGGCCGATTAAACGACCTGTACACCCGATACGGCCTGTCCGCGCCAACCAAATAATAGGGATAGGTCTTTTATGCATCCATGGCATGATATTCAGCCTTGCCGCATCACTGCAACGCGTTTCTTGGCGTTTGTGGAAATTGCAAAGGGCAGTAAAACAAAATACGAGTTGGATAAGGATACTGGTTTGCTGCGGTTGGACCGTATTCTGTATACGTCCACACAGTATCCCGCCAATTACGGCATGATTCCTCTGACCTTCTCTGAGGATCACGATCCGCTTGACGTTTTGATTCTTTGCCAGGAGCCTCTGATGCCGATGTGTCTGGTTGATTGTGTGCCCATCGGCGTGATGACCATGATGGACAGCGATAAACTCGATGAAAAAATCATAGCCGTGCCCGCTTCCGATCCCGCCAACAACGGCTACGGCGACATCCGTGAATTGCCACAACATCTTATGTCGGAAATGAAACATTTTTTTGAGATTTATAAAACGCTCGAGGGCAAGCAAACAGTCGTGGAACGCTTTGACGGCGCTCAAAAGGCCCGCGATGCCATCCAAAAGGCTATCGATCTTTATCGGGAACGTTTTGGCGCTTCAACTATATAGCGTTTTTGATACCAACCTTGTTAAGAATATCCATGGTAACGATGCAGGAAATGAGAAATAAATGCAGTGCCCGTGATATAACGCCGGGCACTGCATATTTTATCGATCATACCTTTCATTCCTGCACCGTTGCCTCTGTTTTCTATCGTGATAAAACGATCTGGCAAAGCTGTACGTATAGCGGTCCGCCATCGTATCCGGCACCCAGCTTGCTCGCATACACGCTGACGGTGCTCAAAAAGAAATCATCGCTTTTGACCCGAAGGCCTCGGTTGGCATAGTTGGCGCTGCGTATCAGCGTGATGTGCGGCGTAAACGGACGGCTGTCACTTCGAAAGCCCAGTGGACGCAGTGCGGTCACCACGGTCTGCTGTAATAGCGAGAGCGCCCTCGTATCACCGTTCAACTGTGCGAATACCGTATCCCCGGCAGCCCGAACGAACGCACCGATGCCGCTGATATGTACCAGCGGCGCAATCTGCCCGATCAACGCTTTCTCCATGGCTTCACAAACGGCGGATGCGTTCTTGTCCGGCACTTCACCCAAAAAGCGAAGCGTGATATGCAGGTTCTCCGGCCGTGTCGGCCGTCCCTTCATACCGTTTGAAAGCAACCGTTTCTGCATCGTAATTAACATTTCTTTCGCGCTTGGCGGTAAATCCAGCGCTACAAACAACCGCATTCTATCCCTCGCCTTTTTTCTCGATAAATTCATTCGCCTTTCAGTATACATGAGGTTTTAAAAAGTTTTAAGGGGTAATGCAAATTATTATGCTCCGTTTTTTACACATTGCTATGATATACTGTCCACAAAGGGGGCGAGTATCATGCCGCTTCACTGCGTTTGCGGACGCGCCGGCAGCGGCAAAAGCCGGTATATTGCCCGCGCCATTGGAAAGGCGATTCAAAGTGGCCGTAAGGCCTTTTTAATCGTACCCGACCAGTTTACACTGGATGCGGAACACCTCCTGATGGATCGCTTAGGCGCACCCGGGCTGATGCAGGCAGAGGTGTTAAGTTTCTCCCGCCTCTGTGCGCGCATCCTTGAAAACTGCGGCCAGCCTAAGGGCCCCGTTTTGGATGCGCGAGGCCGGGCCATGATGGTCAGCCGCCTTTTGGTCGATCACCAACAATCGCTCAATGCCTATACGAAATACGTACATGCGCCGCACTTCTCCGCCACGCTGGCCGGTCAGATTGCCGAATTCAAGCGTTTTGATATCACCGCACAACAGTTGTTTGGTCTGTCTGAGAATCATGCCCGCCTGCACGATATAGCGCTGATTTACGATGCCTATCAGTCGTACATGCGTAACGTATATACCGACAACGAAGACCGGATTAACTGGATGATCGAGCACATCCCTCATACGCCTTTTTTACAGGGGGCCAGCATTTTCATCGACGAGTTTGAAATGCTCACCTCACAGATCTATCGCACCGTTTCTACTTTGATTCGCACTGCCCACGATGTTTGCGCAACCTTTCGGATCTGCCCAAAGGGTGATGCGGATGCGCCGCTGTTCTCGCTGGAGCAAAAGCACCTTGACCGCATGCGGTCTGTCACGCAGCAGGCCGGGCATGCGTTTGATACCGTCTGGCTTCCCGACGGCGCTATTGAACCGCGTCACAGAGCGCATTCCGCGCTGAGCCACCTCGAACGCTCACTTTTTGTGCAACCGCCTCTACCCTTTACGGGAGATACGGCGGATGTTTCTCTCCATACCGCGCCCTCCATGTACCGTGAATGCATGGATTGCGCGCGCCGCATCATCACCTTGGTGCGCGATGAGGGCTATCGATTCCAGGATATTGCGGTCGCCGCTGCGGACCTTTCCGATTACGGGCCACTTCTGCAGCAGGCCTTTATACAGTTTGGTATCCCATCGTTTTTGGATGTAAAGCGTAGTGTTGGCACACATCCGCTCTCACGCTATGCGCTTTTAAGCCTACGCGTTCTTATCAGCAACTTTGCCGTACGCGATGTTCTATCCCTTGTCAAAACGGGTTTGAGCAATCTGACCATAGAGGAATCGGACGCTCTGGAGGAGTCCATCATCACCAGCGGCATACGATACCTGTCCGAATCCACCATTGCGTACTATGGTGAGATCTGTCCCAATCTAAGCGCGTTCCGCCATACGCTGCTGTGTGCCCACGATGCATTGCGGGATCAACTGCGCAACGCAACCAACGCCAAAGAGCAGGCCGACGCTTTTCTTTCATTTTTGGAAGCTGACGGCTGTGTGCTTCGCCTTAACGAGCTTTTGGACGAGCTCGAAGAACAAAACGACGCGGACGGTGCCATGGAACTCAGACAGGTATACGAGGTGCTCTGCTCGCTGTTGATGCAGATGCGTGCGGTAATGGACGATGTTAGGATGTCTCTGCGCGGATTCTACGATCATCTTGCGGCAGGATTGTATGCCGAAGAGGTGGGCGTGTTGCCCGCCTATCGGGACGCCGTACACGTGGGTACCGTCGGACGCAGTCGCAGCGGGTCCATACGCACGCTGTTCGTACTGGGTTTCAACGAGGGTTTAATACCGCGTGTTGCGGGGGATAGCGGTCTGTTAACACGCGAGGATCAGCGGCTTCTATCCGATGCTTCGCTGTTTATGGGCAACGCACCGAACGAGCGTGCAACGGAAGAGCGGCTGATGGTATATGCCCTTTTGACCAAGCCATCCGACCGCCTTGTTCTTTCATATGCACAGAGCGACCTTTCGGGCAAACAGCTTCTGCCAAGCTCCCTGTTACATGCGCTGCAAACGTGCCTGCCTGCTCTTACTGAAGAAATGTCTCAACACAACGCCTATGTTGACATTCAAACGCCTTCATCCACGTTGTTGCCGCTCGCAAACGCCATCCGACAATCGCGCCTGATGCATAAGCCCCTCATCCAACCGTATCAACAAGCTTTGGATCGTTTGCTGCCCCTGCTGTCCGACGCCCAGCAACGCTGGTTCACGCAAAGTCTACCCGAGGAACAGGACATAGGCTCTGTGCTGGCCGAAGCGGCTTATCACAACGTATCATCGGGTAGCGCAACGGCGCTTGAACGCATGGCTCACTGTCCTTTTCGTCATTTTGTCGACCATGCCCTGCTCCAACCGAAGCCCGTTGTACCGTATGGGCATACCAGAAGGAGTGAGGGGCTTTATTTTCACGCCGTCGCCGATCTATATCTGAGGGAACTCAACAAGCTAAACATTCCACTCGATTCATTCGACAAGGCACAGAGTGATGCCCTTTTGGATCAAATCTGCAGCAATTACGATGAAAACGCATATCTGATCGGTCCTTACCGCAACGACGCACGTGAACGGCACCTGGTCCATTGGCACCGTATACGGTTAAAAAACGACTGTTGGCAGATAAAACGGCAGTTGGAGGTGGATGGTTTCATGCCTGTCGCCGTGGAATCTGGGTTTGTACGCAACATCGAACTACCCGACGGGCGAAGCGCCAAAGTACAGGGTTACATCGACCGCGTGGATGTGGCGCAAAAAAACGGCCAGCGGCTGGTACGCGTTGTGGATTATAAGACGGGAAGCGCAGATTTTTCCTATACCGAACTGTACTACGGCACTTCGCTTCAGTTACCACTGTACGCGGACATCGCTGCAAAACAACTGGACGGGCGCAGCGTGGGCATGTTCATACAACACCTGAGGAACAGCGTCAGCGGCGAAGATCCCGACAAGGTGGATCATCTTCGCGCGCAGCAAGCACGACTTCGCGGTGCGTATACCGCGGATTGCGCCGACACCGTGGGCGAAAAGGCCAACAACATCTTGGCTGACTTCAAAAATGGTCCACTCAGTGACGATGCCTTCGACGCGGCGCTTCACCACGGCCAAAGTTGCGCCCAAGCATTGATGCAGCAGCGCGTGGATGGAACCGTCCGCCCGTATCCGCTGCAGGGCGAAATCAAAAGCTGCGAATACTGCCCCTATTCGGCGGCGTGCGGATTTGACGTGAATCGAGGGCAGGGCCGGCGTAGTGTAAAGCTTGGCCGAGAGGAATTCCTTTCTTTAGTCACCGATACGCGGGAGGATTTGCCATGATCGGACATCCGACAGAGCAACAAGCCCGCGCCATATCGCTGCATGGGCCAAATTTGATCGTTTCCGCCGCGGCGGGAAGCGGCAAAACCGCTGTGATGATCGAGCGTGCGGTGGATATGCTGATGCACGGTGCCAACGTCGATCAACTGTTGATGCTGACCTTTACCAACGCCGCTGCCGCCCAGATGCGCCAGCGCATCGTACGGGAGCTTGGCGAGCGCATCCCGCACGTATCCGCTTCCGTTGCCACGCACCTGAGCGAACAGGCCAACCGTATCGATGGCGCGGACATCAGCACCATCAACGCCTACTGTGTACGCCTTGTGCGGCAATATTTCCATTTGGTGGATGTTGATCCGCTGTTCGCCCTCGCCGGCGAGGGCGAACAATCCGTACTGTGCGCGCAGGCCATGCGCACGTTGATGGACGAATGCTTTGAGGAAAGCTCCGAATCGTTTCTGTTCGCGCTGGAGGCACTCTGTGGCCATGTCGAAGAGGATCTTTGCTCTATGATCCTGAGCGTTTACCGGTTTGCGCAGACCTCTGCTGATCCTGTAGCCTGGCTCTCTCGTGCCGTTATGGCGTACCAGGGCGGTGAACTTACGCGTGTCCTTTTGCAAAGGGATCTTGCGCATCTTTTGCCACGGTTCAAAAACATGTCCACACTGTGCGAAAAAGCTGCCGCTTACGTAAAAGCGAATCGGGGGCCGGGCAAGCCGCTGAAGATGACCGAAACGCTGATGCAAAACGCCAACGCCTATCTCACGATGTCCGTTATGCCGCACCCGCCCAACATCGTATCCCTTATCAAGCAGGCTAAACCTCCTTCCATATCCATTCGCAACGCGCGTATGGACGAGGATGCGTTTGCACCGCTTGGTGACATGCTGCATCAAATCAAAGATCAATTCGATGAAATAAAGGATCAGCCGCTTTTGAACCAATCCTTGGAGCAAGCGCTTGAAGACCTGTCTGTCATAGCACAGCCCATGCGCGAACTCCAATCACTGGTCAATCGGTTTGAGGATCTGTACCGTCAAGTTAAGCAGGAACACAATCTGTTGGATTTTTCAGACGTCGAGCATCTGGCGCTGCGCATATTGAACGATGCTTTCGTGGCCGATACACTACGTGCTCGCTACGCGTGCGTATTTGTAGACGAGTACCAGGATACCAACGATTTACAGGAAGCTTTGATCGTGCGCTTGGCAAAACCCGGCGCATTGTTCTGCGTAGGCGATGTCAAACAGAGCATCTATGCCTTCCGCCACGCAGAGCCTGCGCTGTTCTTACGCCGATATATGCGCTCGGTGCCAGACGGGCCAAATTCGCGCAGCGCGGCGGAGGTACGGCTTGATCTCAATACGAATTTTCGAAGCACGCGCAACATACTGTATTTGGTCAACGGGGTATTCTCTAAGACCATGCGCCTTGATCACGGCGGTCTGGATTACGATCAAAGCCAGGCTCTGTCGCCCGGCCTTGAAGACGAGGGCTCGCCAATTTCCCTGCATCTGCTGATGCGCGACGATCAAGCATCCCCGCCAGATAATGATGCGCAACCACGCTCCGCACGCGAACGGCAGGCGGTTGCGTGCGCTTCGCGAATAAACGCATTGTTACAGGAACGCTTTTTCGACGGACGGACATGGCGAAACTACCGCTTTGACGACATCGCCATACTTCTACGCAAGCTGAGTACCATAGGTCCCGCGTTCGTATCCGCGCTCAACGAGCTGGGCATCCCGGTAAGCTGCAGCGCCAGAGGCGATGTGTTAAGCGCGCAGGAAACCGGCGCGATGCTTGCGCTTTTGAAGGTCGTAGACAACGCGCGCGACGACGTATCCATGCTTGCGGCGCTTCGAAGTCCCGCCGCGCTGTTGTCCGCACGCGATCTGGCCAACATCCGCGCCTACGATAAAACGCTGCCCTTCGCCCTTTGCGCGCAAAACTTTGCCAAAAACGGCACGGGAATCAGCGCGCAGCGCGTGCGCACGTTCTTTAAAAAGCTCGAGCAATACCGTACGTTGTCCCGCCGCGTACGAGTGGACAAACTGCTGTCGCACCTCTATGAGGACACCCACGCCCTAGCATACTACGCCCTGTTGCCCGACGGTGAAGCGAAAGTGGAAAATCTATGGGCGCTGCTTTTTCGGGCACAGACTTTTGCGCGGTTGGATGACGGCTCATTGTACGGCTTTTTGCAGCTGATCAAACTGCACAGCGAACTCGGTGTATCCGAGATAACAGCGGCACCCGGTGGCAGTAACGCCGTAAAGGTCATGACAATACACGGTGCCAAAGGTCTTGAGTTCCCCGCCGTTATCCTGCCGTTTTTGGAGAGTCCGCTCAAAACGAGAGGGCGCGCACATCTTCCGCTAAGCCGGGAAGATGGCATCGGCATACGTTACTACGATACAAAATCCCAGACACACCGCAAGAGTGCAATCCAACACATCGTGGAGGCTCACGCCTTAAAACTGGAACGCGATGAGCAGCTAAGGCTATTGTACGTTGCTTTAACGCGAGCACAGCATAGCTTGTCTCTGATGGGCGAAGTCACGGCCACGCAGCTTGAACGGGCGTTGACCGCCTCGCCGTATGATGCAGCGAATACGCTCTCATGGATCCTCCCGTCGTTGCGCTGTCATGCCGCGTGCGCCTCCCTTTGCGATGCTCTTTCCCTGCCGCAGGAAATAAAACCATCCCCCTGTGCTTTAACATTGGATTGTTTGGATGAAGCTGCGTTGCACGCGCTATCCGCTTCTCTTATATCCCCTCCTTCGCTTTTGCAGGATGAACCAACGCATATGGATACGGATTTCGTATCCAAACGACTTACCTACCGGTATCCATACGCCCATGATATACTCGTCCCCGAAAAGATCAGTGTCAGTGCGCTGCACGCGCGCACCGCCATCCCCTTTGAACCGCTGGAACCGCCTAATACTGATCAAAATATTCCGATGGATGCGGCCATGATCGGTACGGCGGTGCACAAAGCCATGCTCAAGATTTCTTTCGACGGTGTGGATTCCCCGGGACACATTGGCGCGCAATTGGACCACATGGTCCAATTCGGTTTGTTGGACGATGCCCAGCGCGGCGCCATCGACCCTGTCGTGTTGTACGATTTCTTTCAAACCGCGCTTGGCCGCCGCCTGCTTCGCGCGCAGCGCGTGCTGCGTGAACAGCCGTTTGTACTGCGCGTGCCTGCCAAAGTCTACGATGCCGACCTCAATGCTCTATCTACAACGTCGCTGCAGGGTATCATAGATTGTGCTTTCTATGAAAACGGCGGCTGGGTATTGCTCGATTACAAAACCAACCGGTTACCAAAGGGCGGTTTACCCGCGCTGCAAACACAGTATCAGGTACAGATGGACGCCTACCGTTTTGCGCTCGAAACGCTGACTGGTTCGCCGGTAAATCAATGTACGCTATGCCTTCTAATGCTCCACGAACAGCTGGATGTCCCCCCTTCAGAAACGTACCGGAAGCTTTCTGAATCGTACAGCGATTAGTTGACTTCACTCACAAGTACAGCGTATAATTCAAACATGCACTTAGTGCATGGGAGGTCATGCGTTGGCGAATTCACGCAAGAAGACACTCAATCGATCCTTGTCCACAACGCTGGTCGTGCTCATTCTTTTGGTGACCATAGCGTCCCTTGTCGTTGGCACAATCAACGACGACGGCGTGTTGCGTACGGAGGAAATTCTAATCAACGAGGTCATGGCGGGCAATAAGTCTGCCGTGGTGGACGATACAGGGGTGTATTCCGATTGGATTGAATTATACAACCCCGGCGCGGAAGCGGTTTCGCTGTCCGGCTGGGGGCTTTCGGATTCCAAAAACGAGCCGGCCAAATGGGCGTTCCCAGATGTATCCATCGGTCCGAACGGTTATATCGTAGTTTATTGTTCCAAGCAGGATCACCGCGAGACGGATCGGCCGCTACACACCAACTTTGGATTGTCCAGCCAGGGTGAATCCGTCGTTTTAACCAACAATTTGGGCACCGTTGTGGATTACATTACCTTCGATAGCATGGGTGGCGACATGTCACTGGGCCGCGATCTTGCGGATACGACACAATGGGTCCGCTTTGAAGCGGTCACGCCGGGCTATGCAAACAATGCCGAAGGACATTCAGCCTATTTAGAAAGTCTAAAAGCAGATTCATCCGATTTAGTCATCACCGAGGTAATGAGCAGCAACGCTGTGACGCTTACCGACGACTACGGATTGCCCTCCGACTGGGTTGAGATCTACAACGCCGGCAACGAGCCGGTGGCCCTTATGGGCTACGGTCTATCGGATAAAGCCAACAAACTGATGAAATGGACATTTCCGGATGTGAGCATCGCACCCGGCCAATATCTTGTTATCTTCTGTTCCGGCAAGGGTGCGCCCAAAGAACCCGATGATACGACCCATCTGCATACCAATTTTTCCATCTCCAACTATGAGGAGGCGGTTGTGCTCTGTTCCAACCGCGGGCAGGTCTTGGATACGGTGGAGGTACCACAGCTCGAGACGGACAGCGTCTTTGCTCTGGACCAAAGTTCCGGTAGCTGGAATGTCACCGTCAAACCCACGCCAGGCTATGCAAATACCGACGAAGGCTTTGTGCAGTGGAATGACTCCAAGTCGGTCAAGGGCGGCCTTATGATCGCTGAGGCCATGACCTATAACGATAGGTACGCTTCGGTGAGTGGATCGTATTACGACTGGGTGGAAATCTATAACGGCACCGGCTCCTCCGTGCATCTATTGGGATACGGCCTGACCGACGACACCGCTAAGCCGTTAAAGTGGAAATTTCCCGATGTCACACTGGGTGCGGGGCAATATCTTGTGGTATATTGCTCGGGATTGAACACACAAAGTGCCAGCACATTGCACACCAACTTCCGATTGTCCGCTGCCGGGGAAACGCTGGCCTTGTACGACGCCGCTGAGCAACCCGTGGATTCCATGTGCGTGGGCGATGTACCGTCCAACATGAGTTTTGGCCGCGTTGTCGGAAATAAGGGCTTTTTTTATTTTCAGTCTCCCTCGCCGGGTAGTGCCAACAGCGGCGGTGCCTACGGCTTTGCGCAAAAGCCGGTCATCGAACTGGCGGGAGGCAGCTACCGTGGTTCACAGAGCGTTTCCATGTCCACCGCCGAGCAAAACGCGGAGATACGCTACACCACCAACGGATCAACGCCTACCCAAAGCAGCGCCAAATACACCGGTGCCATTACCGTTAACAAGACGACCGCGCTGCGTGCGCGCGCTTTCAAGTCAAACCTTTTGGGCAGTACGGTTGCCACCGCGACGTATTTGATCGATGCGCCACATAACCTGCCCGTGGTCTCGTTGGTCACGGACCCAGACAACCTGTTCAGCAACAGCTACGGCATCTACGTATTGGGGCCGGGTGAGGACAACCCCGACGCCAACTACCCCGGCGCAAACTTCTGGAAGGACTGGGAGCGCGATGTGCATTTTGAGTATATCCAGGAGGATGGCAAATTGGGCGTGGCGTTGGATGGCGGTATCAAGATCTTTGGCGCGTACTCGCGCATGAAAGAACAAAAGGGCTTCAGCATATGGGCACGCAACCGCTACGGTACGGATACCATCCAATACCCATTTTTTGATACGCGCCCCTATACCGAATACAAGACCATCGTACTGCGTGCCGGCGGACAGGACGCGACCCAGAGTAAAATCCGCGACATCGTCATCACCGATCTCGTTAGAGAATACTCCAACATGGAGGTCTCGGCGTACAGGCAATGCGTGGTGTACATCAACGGCGCATATTGGGGCATCTACAACCTGCGCGAAAAGATCAACAAGTACATGATCGCGCAGCATAACGATGTGGCAGACCCCGAAAGCATCGACCTTCTGGTGGGCAACGGGCGCGTGATGGTGGGGGATAACTCTGATTACGACAATATGATCGACTACATCACGTCCAACGACATCACCGATCCGGCTGTGTATGCGCGTGTATGCGATTGGATGGACATGGAAAATTACATGGACTGGATCATCTGCGAGGCATGGACCAACAACGCGGATCTCGGTAACGTCAAGTTCTGGCGTGTGCACGGCGAGGACGGCAAATGGCGTTGGATCTTCTACGATTTCTGCTGGGGTATGTACAACCCGACCATGGACGGTATCGCGCGCATGACCGATCCCGACGGGATGGGTGCGGGGCATGGCGTATCCACGGTATTGATACGCGCGCTGTTGAAAAACGATACGTTCAAGCAGCAGTTTCTACAACGGTGCGCACTGCATTTCAACACCACCTTTGCTCCTGATCGCGTGCAGGCAAAGATCAACGAATGTGTTGCCGCCATCGAGGACGAGATCGGGCGCGATCGCGAGCGGTGGGACAGCGGCACGGCCGAATCATGGCGCAATTCTCAAATCACAAAGATGGAAAGCTTTGCAAAGGTTCGCAGCGGGTATATGATCTATTTTGTACGCAAGTATTTTAATCTGACAGAAGCACAAACCGTTGATATATTCGGATCGGCCGGCGTTATACCGCCGGTAAGTTAGGAGGAAGCATGGCCGGACAATTCCGACATGAGCTCAAGTACTACATCAACATGCAAGGATATCATTCGCTGCGCTGCCGCCTCAAGGGTGCTCTGCGGCCGGATGAACATGCCGGGGAAAGCGGAGATTATCACGTGCGTTCCCTCTATTTTGACGACATCGACAATACGTCTTTAGCCACCAAGATTGCGGGTGTGGACAACCGAGAGAAGTTTCGTGTGCGAATTTACAACAAATCCGAAGACATCATTCGTCTGGAGCGCAAGATTAAACAAAATTCTTATATCCTCAAGCACAGCTGCGGGATAAGCCGCGACGAATACGACAAGATACTGCAAAAAGATGTCGGTTTTTTGTTAAATAAGCGTGCACTCCCTTGCGGTGCGGTGTATTATAATACCAAGAACCGTGGTCTGCATCCGGTCAAGATTGTGGACTATGTGCGCGAGGCGTACATCTATCCGATCGAAGATGTGCGCATTACCTTTGATAAGGATTTGCGTATGGGCACCAATCTGAATATCTTTGACCAGGACATGCTGTCCGTACCCATGCTTGAAAATGGCCAGATGATCCTTGAAGTCAAGTTCAATGCGTTTTTGCCCGGCTTCATCCGCAACCTTTTCTGTGAGATCGAATCCATGCAATGCGCCGTTTCCAAATATGCTATCTGTCGCAAGTATGATGTTTAAGCAGGAGGTTTTGTCATGTCCGACATTCTAAACAGTCTCTTTTCTGGCCTGTCCAGCACGTTCTCCTTTGGGGATATCGGTATTGTACGCATTCTTTTGACCATGGCTCTGGCGTTTGTCATCGGCCTGTTCATTTATTTTGTGTACCGTAAAACGTTTGCCGGCGTGATGTACTCGCGAAACTTCGGCGTTTCGCTGGTGATGCTCACCATCATCACATCGTTTATCATCCTGCCCATCACCAGCAATCTGACGCTGTCTCTGGGCATGGTGGGCGCGCTGTCCATCGTTCGTTTTCGAACGGCCGTCAAAGACCCCATCGACACGGTGTACATGTTCTGGGCCATCGCGTCCGGCATTACGCTGGGCGCCAAGTTCTTTCTGCCCGCGCTTTTATCCACGCTGGTTATCGGACTGCTTTTGATCCTGCTAAACGGTATGCGTTTTCGCTCCACCATGCCATATCTGATGGTACTGCGTTTTGATGAAAGCGCGGCAAGTCACGTCAACGGCCTTTTGCGCCGCCTCCCCGATATCAACATCAAGAGCAAGACCGTATCCGCAAGCGGTGTGGAGCTAACCATCGAACTGCGGTTGCGCGAATCGGACATGCAGATCGTTGACAGGTTTTTGGACATCCCCGGCGTTTTCGACGCCGCCATCATCAGCTACGGCGGCGACATTGTGGCATAAACATCAACTTGAAGGCACACCCCTTTTGGAGGGATTTTAATGACCATACGCTATCTGTACCACAGCGGACTATCCATTGAATGCGATGAATGCACGGTCATCGTTGACTACTATCTGGACGAATGTGACGGTGCACGTAGTGTGCAAAACGGCGTGGTGGACGACGACTTGCTAACCCGGCCCGGCAAGTTCTATGTTTTGAGCTCGCACAGCCATGGCGATCATTTCAATCCCATCGTGCTCTCCTGGCAACAGAAGCGGTCGGATATTCAATACATCCTGAGCCACGATATCCTTTTGTCCGGCAAAGTGCCGCAGGCAGACAACATACGGTTTTTAAACGCTGGCGAAGCGTATCGGGACAATTGCATATCGGTAGACGCGTTTGGCTCCACCGATTTGGGCGTATCCTTTGTCATTCGTCTATGCAGCAAGGTATTGTTTCACGCGGGTGATTTGAACAACTGGCACTGGAACCGGCAAGCGTCTTCGGACTTTGCGCAGCAGGCGGAACAGGCCTATCTTTTGGAGCTGTCCAAGATCTCACAAAACGCACCGCATTTGGATGTAGCGATGTTCCCCATCGATCCCAGGCTCGGGCCGGATTGCGGGCGGGGCGCCGAGCAACTTATGCAGGCAATGGATGTGGATGCTTTGATCCCCATCCATTTTTCAACCGACAACGGTGAACCCGAGCGCTACAGGGCCGCGCACACGGAACAGCATGTGGTTCCGCTTGTGCAGCGGGGGCAAACGTACACGTTCTAATCATCGATCCATACGCGATGGGAAAGGAAGAATGATCTTGCAGATTCAATCCACATTTGCACACTTCAACTTCAATGTCCTTGATTTGGACGCTTCGGTTGCTTTTTACCAAAAGGCATTGGGCCTAACCGTCAACCGTGAGCATGCCGCCAAGGACGGCCGCTTCGCCATGAAATATATGACCGACGGCGCCACCTCCTTTTTATTGGAGCTCACATGGCTTCGTGACTGGGACCGCCCGTACAATTTGGGTGACAACGAGATACACCTGTGCGTACACGTTCCATTGGAGCAGTACAAGGAAACACGTGAATTCCACCGGGAGATGGGCGTCATCTGCTATGAGAACTTCGACATGGATCTATATTTCATCGCCGATCCCGACGGGTACTGGATCGAGGTCACGCCCGATCACCGTTGATATCGTGATGGTACAACAAAGGGAGGGCGATCGCGCCTTCCCTTTTCGCATATTCAAATCACTCCGTACCACCATCGGGCAAACCCTCGCATTTTCATTCTTGTACCATGCGGACATACCCCATTGGGTACAATACCTTCAAGCGTTTGCAATCTGCAATTGACAAAAAAAACGTCGGCATGTACGATAAAATCAGTTCATCAAAGAACGGGAGGCTTTTGGTTGAAACGAAACCTGTTTTTCGACACGCTAAACAAAGCACTTATTGGCATTGCAGCTGTCATGTTTTTTCTGTTGCGCTCGGCCTATACCTACGTATTGGCCGGTGTCTTTCTAGCGCTTGCGCTGGTTCGAGCCTTTTCCCGTGATTACCAGGCACGTCAGCGTGAAAATGATATTTTAATGAATTTCTTCGCACAACAAAAAGCGAAGGCCAATGCAAAAAATGCCACCAAGGTGCGCCGCATCCGTCCCGTGTACGAGGGCAAGGCCGGTGAAACCACCGTAAAGAAAAAAAAGACCCCCAAGAGCGACAGCACCAATAAGGTTTACAAATGTCCCAAGTGCAAAAAGCCTCTGCGCGTGCCGCGTGGCAAGGGAAAGATTCTGATCACCTGCCAAAATTGCGGGCATAAATTCCAAAAGAAAACCTGACGAAACACGCGTTGTCACACCACCTCTTGTTTGCTGATTGTTGACGGATTGTATGGGGTTATCCACAATATCCACATCTTTTCCACAGCATCGGCTTGGCCTTTGCAGTCTTTGCTTCATTTTATACGCGCATCATCCGCCAATTGTGGATGATGCTGTGAGAGGAGGTGCGTTATGAGCAAGATTATTTGCACCGTCTGTTCCTGGGAAACGGATGTAGAAGGCGGTGTTGCAGCGTTGCCGGATGATTTCGTTTGCCCAGTCTGCGGCGTCGGTAAGGACATGTTTGAAGATGCCTGAATCAATGGAACAACAAAGAATGGGCGATTTGATCGCCCATTCCTTTGCGTTTTCAAGCTTTTGGCCCTCTTCACGGTGCCTGAAGCGGCACTCCCCCTTTGAGAAATTCCATCGCTTTGGGCTCCACATCAAACAGTTCTTTGAGTTTTTCGTATTCGCGCATTGCCTGCTGCGCCCTACGCTGGTTGAAAGGCCCCTTAACGGCCCGCAGCATCACGTTTTTGGGCGTTTCTCTCGTCGATACATAGTCAAACAGCTCCGTCTTGTACCCCATTGCCTGTAAAATCAAGCTTCTCATCGTATCGGATACCATGTCTGCTATGCGTTCCTTATACACGTTATGTTTGGTCATGGCCGTGAACGGATGGCCTCTCATGTGCTCTCTGATAAAGTGCTGGCAACAGGAGACGGTCAGAATGTATTGGGCGTGCTCTTGTATTCCCTTGGCAATCGTCATGTCTGTGGCTGTGTTGCACGCGTGCAAACTGTAAACGATGTCAGGCCCATGCAGCTTCACATCGGCTATATCCGTACACAGAAATCGCATGTTTTCAAAGCCCAGCGACTTAGCAACTTTTCCGGATCGACAGATGACATGGCGATTCCTGTCGATGCATACGAACTGCGTACGCACCCTGCCTTCCCTGCGCAGACAATGATTTGCGTAGAAAGAGAGATAGCTTCTCCCGCATGCACAGTCCACCAGTGTCAGCGTGCGCTTTTTAGAAAGCCTGTGCACGGCCTTGAGGATATGCGCGGCAAACGCTTCAATCTGGCGATGCTTGCCCCTCTTTTGCCAATACTCCGAGCCCTGCATGTTGAACAGGCCTATGGCGGCAAAAAAGCGATCCCTTTCGTTTTTATCCATATCAATAAACTCCATATTGTACCTTTCCTTGTTTGGCTGGATGCGCGCCCGGCTTCCAGCCTTTCGTGCGCAATAAAAAACGGAAAAAGAATGCCAACCCAATCGCAGGATGCGCCAAAAGCGCCGTGCCGCATAAAACGCGGTACACTGCCTGCCGATTTGGTTGACGCTTGTCTCTTTTCCGCACTACTTAAGGTACAATACCGAGTAAGTGGACGGATTGCATTCCCCCTCTCATGGCGCCGATAATTTGCACAAAAATTCTATCACAGATGATGGCTATCATCAAACGTCCGTTGTTTCATCCATACCTCCGCTTTGGATGCGTACGGCGTTGCCGTATTGCCCGATGACTTCGCATGCCCCGTCGATGGCGTTTGCAAAGACATGCTTGAAGATGTCTGATCTGCTTTTCGGCATCCTGTCGAATGGGCGATGCTATCGCCCGTTCGTTTTTTTTGACGTGTTTTCCTGCAAACGCATAACGCTCTGGCATTGTGCAAATTGCACCTTGTCTTTTTAGGCAAAACGATTGGTTTCTTTCATCCTTACATTTGCGACGTGGACGATCATACTGGAATATTTTCATTGATAATCCATATACTATATTTTGTATGCGACAAATACGGGTTTCATTTCCATGCCTTGGTATATCTGGATATTCTTATCAAGATAAAGTACGCAATAATATGAATTACGTCAATTTTCCGTCAAAAGGTGTTGACATAGTGAGCGCGTCTTGTTAATATAGGTGAGCGTCCCAGGGGCGAAAAGCAACCGGGGCGCTAGAGCACCTTCAAAACTGCATAGTAAATCCAAGCAAGAAAAGCAACAGCCAAGCGATTCCAAAGATAGAGCGACAGCCTGGACAAACAAATTGGTGAAGACGCGTAAGCGTTAACATTTTAATTAAGAGTTTGATCCTGGCTCAGGACGAACGCTGGCGGCGTGTTTAACACATGCAAGTCGAACGGAACACCCACACCGGAAGTTTTCGGATGGAAGGAGTGGATGTTTAGTGGCGGACGGGTGAGTAACGCGTGAGCAATTTGCCTTAAGGTGGGGGATAACAACGGGAAACCGTTGCTAATACCGCATGTAACAACGGATGGGCATCCATCTGTTGTCAAAGGAGCAATCCGCCTTTAGATGAGCTCGCGTCCCATTAGCTAGTTGGTGAGGTAACGGCCCACCAAGGCATCGATGGGTAGCCGGACTGAGAGGTTGGCCGGCCACACTGGAACTGAGACACGGTCCAGACTCCTACGGGAGGCAGCAGTGAAGAATATTGGGCAATGGGCGAAAGCCTGACCCAGCAACGCCGCGTGAAGGAAGAAGGTTTTCGGATTGTAAACTTCTGTCCCATGGGAAGAAAAAAATGACGGTACCATGGGAGGAAGCCCCGGCTAACTACGTGCCAGCAGCCGCGGTAATACGTAGGGGGCAAGCGTTGTCCGGAATTATTGGGCGTAAAGGGTGCGTAGGCGGCCCTTCAAGTTGGATGTGAAATCCCCATGCTTAACATGGGAATTGCATTCAAAACTGGGGGGCTTGAGTGTGGAAGAGGTAAGTGGAATTCCCAGTGTAGCGGTGAAATGCGTAGATATTGGGAGGAACACCAGTGGCGAAGGCGACTTACTGGGCCACAACTGACGCTGAGGCACGAAAGCGTGGGGAGCAAACAGGATTAGATACCCTGGTAGTCCACGCTGTAAACGATGATTACTAGGTGTAGGGGGTTACACCCCCCTGTGCCGCAGCTAACGCAATAAGTAATCCGCCTGGGGAGTACGGTCGCAAGATTGAAACTCAAAGGAATTGACGGGGGCCCGCACAAGCAGCGGAGCATGTGGTTTAATTCGAAGCAACGCGAAGAACCTTACCAAGGCTTGACATCCTCTGACCGCCATGGAAACATGGTTTCCCTTCGGGGCAGAGAGACAGGTGGTGCATGGTTGTCGTCAGCTCGTGTCGTGAGATGTTGGGTTAAGTCCCGCAACGAGCGCAACCCTTACACTTAGTTACCAGCGGGTTAAGCCGGGGACTCTAGGTGGACTGCCGGGGACAACTCGGAGGAAGGTGGGGACGACGTCAAATCATCATGCCCCTTATGTCTTGGGCTACACACGTGCTACAATGGCCGCAACAAAGAGCAGCGAGAGGGTAACCTGGAGCGAAACTCATAAAAGCGGTCCCAGTTCGGATTGTGGGCTGCAACCCGCCCACATGAAGTCGGAGTTGCTAGTAATCGCGGATCAGCATGCCGCGGTGAATGCGTTCCCGGGCCTTGTACACACCGCCCGTCACACCATGGGAGTTGGGAGCGCCCGAAGCCGGTGACTCAACCGTAAGGAGAGAGCCGTCGAAGGTGAGATCAATGACTAGGGTGAAGTCGTAACAAGGTAGCCGTATCGGAAGGTGCGGCTGGATCACCTCCTTTCTAAGGAGTAAGAAACATCCTTAGGGTGTACAAAAAAACAGGCGTCGCGTTTGGAAACGCACGGCTGTACTGGATTTACTATGTGGCTTTGTGGGTGCACTTGCATCTACGAAGGCAAAAGTGGCGGGTAAACCATCATGTGTTTATGGGGGTGTAGCTCAGCCGGGAGAGCACCTGCTTTGCAAGCAGGGGGTCAGCGGTTCGAACCCGCTCATCTCCACCAAAAACTATCGTGGGCTCATAGCTCAGGTGGTTAGAGCGCACGCCTGATAAGCGTGAGGTCGGTGGTTCGAGTCCACTTGAGCCCACCAAGACAATGATTAATTTCATTGTGCGCACCTTGACAACTGCATAGAGAGAGAAAGAAAAACGCGAAGGCAATACAATAAAGAAACAATTGGGAATGCGAAAGCATGAACAGTTTCGTCAAAATTAGCGATCAAGCTAATAAGGGCGTAGGGAGGATGCCTTGGCACCAGGAGCCGATGAAGGACGTGGTTAGCTGCGAAAAGCCATGGGGAGCCGCAAGCGGGCTTTGATCCATGGATGTCCGAATGGGGAAACCCGGCGGTGGTAATGCACCGTCACCACAGGTTGAACACATAGGCCTGTAGGAGGGAACGCGGGGAACTGAAACATCTAATTACCCGCAGGAAAAGAAAGAAACATCGATTCCCATAGTAGCGGCGAGCGAAGTGGGATCAGCCTAAACCAAAGGTTTTCGGATCTTTGGGGTTATGGACCGGCATAAAGCAACAAAGTGTTAGCCAAACACCTCTGGAAAGAGGGGCCGTAGGAGGTAAAAGCCCTGTAGGCGAAAACGCTGCGTTGCCGGCTGGTATCCAGAGTACCACGGGACACGAGGAATCCCGTGGGAAGTCGGGGGGACCACCCCCCAAGGCTAAATACTACCTGGTGACCGATAGAGTATAGTACCGTGAGGGAAAGGTGAAAAGCACCCCGGAAGGGGAGTGAAAAAGAACCTGAAACCCTATGCCTACAAGCAGAGGAAGCACGTTAAGGTGTGACCTCGTACTTTTTGTAGAACGGGCCGGCGAGTTACGCTGTGCAGCGAGGTTAAGATGTAGAGCATCGGAGCCGTAGGGAAACCGAGTCTGAATAGGGCGAATTAGTTGCATTGCGTAGACCCGAAACCGGGTGACCTATCCATGAGCAGGATGAAGGTGGGGTAAAACCCACTGGAGGTCCGAACCCACCAATGTTGAAAAATTGGGGGATGACTTGTGGATAGCGGAGAAATTCCAATCGAACCCGGAGATAGCTGGTTCTCCTCGAAATAGCTTTAGGGCTAGCCTCGAGAACTAGGACCATGGGGGTAGAGCACTGAATGAGCTAGGGGGCCTCAAAGCTTACCGAACTCTATCAAACTCCGAATACCATGGTACCGATACTCGGGAGTCAGACTACGTGAGATAAGTTTCGTGGTCAAAAGGGAAACAGCCCAGATCAACAGCTAAGGTCCCCAAGTGTAAGTTAAGTGGAAAAGGATGTACGATTGCGCAGACAACCAGGATGTTGGCTTAGAAGCAGCCATGCATTCAAAGAGTGCGTAATAGCTCACTGGTCGAGTGATCGTGCGCCGAAAATGTACCGGGGCTAAACTTACCACCGAAGCTTTGGAAATACACACTATGTGTGTATTTGGTAGAGGAGCATCGTATACGGGCAGAAGCACGATCGTAAGGACGTGTGGACTGTATAGGAGAGAGAATGCCGGCATGAGTAGCGAGAGCGAAGTGAGAATCTTTGCCGTCGAAAGCCTAAGGTTTCCTGAGGAAGGCTCGTCCTCTCAGGGTAAGTCAGGGCCTAAGCCGAGGACGAAAGTCGTAGGCGATGGACAACAGGTTGATATTCCTGTACCACCAAAATGCGTTTGACTGAAGCAGTGACACAGAAGGATAGGCGGAGCGGGCTGATGGTAGTGCCCGTCCAAGCGTCGAGGGCGTAGCGTAGTGAAGTACGCGCTGCATAAAGCCTGGGGCGTGAAGGGGACAGAAATGAGTATGGAAGCCGCTGAATTCACGCTGGCGAGAAAAGCTGCTAGGGAGCATAAGGTGCCTGTACCGCAAACCGACACAGGTAGGCGAGGAGAAAATCCTAAGACGAGCGGGAGAACCCTTGTTAAGGAACTCGGCAAAATGACCCCGTAACTTCGGGAGAAGGGGTGCCTCAGCAATGAGGCCGCAGAGAATAGGCCCAAGCGACTGTTTAGCAAAAACACAGGTCTGTGCCAAGTAGAGATACGACGTATACAGGCTGACGCCTGCCCAGTGCCGGAAGGTCAAGGGGAAGTGTTAGGAGCAATCCGAAGCACGGATCTTAAGCCCCGGTGAACGGCGGCCGTAACTATAACGGTCCTAAGGTAGCGAAATTCCTTGTCGGGTAAGTTCCGACCCGCACGAATGGCGTAACGATTTGGGCACTGTCTCAACAAGGGACCCGGCGAAATTGTAGTATGCGTGAAGATGCGCATTGCCCGCGATAGGACGGAAAGACCCCGTAGAGCTTTACTGTAGCCTGGTATTGGGTTTTGGTAATACATGTACAGGATAGGTGGGAGGCACGGAAGCGGAGACGCCAGTCTTCGTGGAGCCGCTGTTGGGATACCACTCTTGTGTTACTGAAGTTCTAACGTCACGCGGTAATCCCGGTGACGAACAGTGCCAGGTGGGCAGTTTGACTGGGGCGGTCGCCTCCGAAAGAGTAACGGAGGCGCCCAAAGGTTCCCTCAGAATGGTCGGAAATCATTCGGAGAGTGTAAAGGCACAAGGGAGCTTGACTGCAAGAGAGACATCTCGAGCAGGTACGAAAGTAGGGCTTAGTGATCCGGCGGTATTAAGTGGGTTAGCCGTCGCTCAACGGATAAAAGCTACCTCGGGGATAACAGGCTTATCTCCCCCAAGAGTCCACATCGACGGGGAGGTTTGGCACCTCGATGTCGGCTCGTCGCATCCTGGGGCTGGAGCAGGTCCCAAGGGTTTGGCTGTTCGCCAATTAAAGCGGCACGCGAGCTGGGTTCAGAACGTCGTGAGACAGTTCGGTCCCTATCCATCGTGGGCGCAGGAGATTTGAGAGGAGTTGTCCTTAGTACGAGAGGACCAGGATGAACGCACCGATGGTGCACCGGTTGTTCCGCCAGGAGCATCGCCGGGTAGCCAAGTGCGGAAGGGATAAACGCTGAAAGCATCTAAGCGTGAAGCCCCCCTCAAGATGAGATCTCCCATCCTTTATGGAGTAAGACCCCTTGTAGACCACAAGGTTGATAGGTCGGGTGTGGAAGTGTGGTAACACATGAAGCTGACCGATACTAATAGGTCGAGGGCTTGATCAAAGCAGGTAGCCTTAGCGTCTGACAGACTTTCTCTATGCGGTTGTGAAGGTGCGCAACATCTTCAAACCATGAAAATGTTACCCATTTTCCGGTGGTAATGGCTGAGGGGCCACACCTGTTCCCATTCCGAACACAGAAGTTAAGCCCTCACACGTCGACAATACTTGGCTGGCGACGGCCCGGGAAGATAGATCACTGCCGGATTCCAATATTAGAAGCCCATGCAAATGCATGGGCTTCATTTTTTTATCTTTTGAGATTGCTATTTCATATAGGATGGCTTTAAGTCATAATTTGAGATAAAGTCGCAGTGGCCGTTTCAAGGGGGTTAGGGGATTGCTAAGGGGACCGGAAGTGAGCGCGCCCAGTGGGCGATGAAGCGAACTGAAGGTTCTGAAGGCATGAGGTGCAGCCAAACGGCGGTGAAGGCTGAACCCATGTCATTCAGAGGGTGGAGGGAAATCGGAATCCCTCCCTGGCCCCTTGGTAAAAGAACGTTGCATATTCTTTTGCAAAAGGGCCATACTTTCCCATTCCAAACACAGAAGTGATGTCTTCCTACGCCGACAAACCTTGGCTGGCGACGGCATGGGAAGATAGATCACTGCCAAATTCCAAATTCAGTCCCCCCCGAATGGAGGGCTTTTTCTTTTGCTGCGAGTATTGCTGAAACAACAAAACCGTCCCCGTGCTTGCGTTAACAATAATCCGGTTGAATAAAGTGGCAAGAATTGATATACTTTGTCATATGAAAAGAAAGAAGCTAAATACGAAGAAATTCGCAAGATTTTTTGTAATCGTTCTGATCGCGGCGGCCATCGTATTTTTCATTGTTTACAAGCCGGCGACTGCCGAGGAGTCCGAAGCGGAACGCGCTTATTACGAGGAAAAATACAAGAATGAACCAGAACCCGAGGGCGACGTTGCAGTGCTGCTTGATTTTCTTGACACCTGCGTTGGCGGACAATATATCTTTGGTGGACAGGGAACACCCATAACCCGTGAATTCATTGATAGCACCTACAGGATGTACCCCGATTATTTTGACAACGGACGCCTTGAGTATTTTAACAATATCGCGGAAAAGGCTAAAACGAACGGATTTGCGTTCCCCGAGGCCCATGCATGGGATTGCAGCGGCCTTTGGTGGTACGCTGTCAGTGAACTGGGTTTTTATGGAGGATATGCCGATTACACCGCGCATGATACGTATTATGTTTTTTGTACGCCCATCACCAAAGATGAGCTTGCTCCCGGCGACATCGTGTTTTACATGGAGGGCGACGGCCACATATCGCACATGGGCATCATGGGACGTCACGGATACATTTATGAGGCATGCAGCAGCTTAGTGGGCGTTGTATACAAGCGAACCGTCGACAAACGTGCTTACAACAATATTGTGAATGGTGGCGTTATCGTCACCAAAAACTGGAATGCTTTTGGTCGTCCCAAGATATTTGAATAAGAATGTACTGTGTTTTCGCGTCGCGAATGAAGCAAAGGAACCGTGCTTGCCTAATTTTGCAGAAGTTCTTACAACACAACTGCTATTATGAGCGATTTTGAATTGACATAGAATTTAGTATAAATTATTATTGTTTTATACCATATTATTGGAGGTAAATAAATGAATGAGGAAAAAGATACCGTAAACAACGGTGTTGATAGCAATCTTGATGTAGAAAAAATAGAGAAAAGCGTTGAGGATTTATGCAGGTCGAACTTTTCCAGAAACGTTGCGGTTAAATATCTTTCAGGTGTAGGCAAGGCGGCCATTCCGTATGTAATGAAAGCGCTAGATAGCAATATCCATAGAGGCGGCGCGATCGAGACGTTTGTTAAAATGCGCGAAACGGGTATCGAACCGTTAATCGCCTGTCTGGACGCCCAAAATGTGGATACGCGTAGATTCGCAGCGCGTGGGCTGGGCGATATTGGTAAACCGCTGGCAACAGTGGCTGTTCCCCGGTTAATCGAGCTGCTGGACGACTGGTATGAATATGTACGTTTTGATTGTGTTTATGCGCTCGGTATTTTAGGCGATAAGGACACCGGTGTTATCTTACGAGAAAGATTAAAAGAAGAAAAAAGTATTAACGTTCACAATGAAATTGTAACGGCTTTGGAAAGATTGGGATTGATATAAAAAGCACGAAGGAAAATAGATAAACGCCGCTTCAGAATAAAGGCCCTCCGTGAGGAGAGCCTTTTACCGTTATGAGAAGTGAAACAAAAGAACCGTCCCTGTGTTTCCATTGGGTTCTCTGAAAGACATGGTTCTGCCCTAAGCCCCACGCAGTGGCCGTTTCAAGGGGGCTAGGGGATCGCTAAGGGGCCTAAGGGGGGAAATCGGAATCCTCCCCTGGCCCCTTGGCAAAAGAGAATTGATAGATTTGCTTTACCTGCGAATGAAGCAACAGAACCGTCCCCGTGCTTGCTTATTGTTATAGACATATTCTTATGGAAGTACATCTAATATTCTTTTAAAAGTATCGATAATCTTTCGAGTTTCCTCATACTTAAAACCGGCATCAGTATAAATAGAAGTGTATTCCCTAGGAATATCACTAAGTAGAGACATGCTTTCATAAACACGCTGCCATTCATTACCATTAATATTTACATATTTACTTCCTGGAAATATCTTGGTAATTTCTTGAGTAATATCTATAATTGGCAATCCATCTTTTATATGAGGTTGTATAATCCCACAACCTTTAAATAATTTAATAAATTTTTGGTTTTTTACGTATTGTCTAAGTATTTCCTCGCAAAGTGCTCTTGGAATTTCACCATAAATACTCATTTGTGCATTCATTAAATCTTTCTCATTTTTTATTTCAATGGATTTCCCAGATTTATCAAAATATTCGATTATTGCTAAATTACCATCCTTTATGTCATGCTTCTTAATAATTTCTAATGCTTCAATGCACTTTTGAATAAATTGTTCATTTATTCTATGCTGTATTAATTTTTCTTGTATACGTAAAAGTGCCTCTTTTGCATCGTAAAATAATGGAAGTATTTCAAAATATTCATCTTGTTTCTGTAAATAATCCTCTTCTTCCTTTTTCCATTCCTTAAATTCATTGATTAATCTGCTTCTATTTACATAAACCTTTCTTTTTGCTTTTCCGCCTTTTATTATGGATCCGACCGCTCTTGAAATAGGAATATCACAGTGTTGAACATAATTTCTTAAGCGATATGTGATCCTATATCCCATACAATTATCATATTCAGAAGCTGTTACATCTTTAAACTTCTTTAGATATGTATAATCAGATTTCCACAATCTCTTAATATATGTTTCCCAATGATCTATATACGTTCGAAATGAAAAAAGATAATTCATCGCAAGCCGATTGATATCCTTCTGGGTTGAATTTAGCACAGCTAGATCTTCACTTGAAAATGCATTATCCATTTCTTCAAATGCTTTCTTCACGATATAAGTTCTATTAATGTCATGGATAAATGGACCAAAAAAAGAAGCCACTTCATTAAGCTTTTCCTTTTCTATAGCATCTGCCTCAGCAATAATCCTAATTTCCTTTTTCTTTAAATTTGCAAAGTAATTCATGGTTTGTAATGCCTCACTGCTAAGGTGCAAATTCTATTTCTTCTTTTTCTGCTCTCTATACGTTTTCAAAAAGGCTTTCAATGCAACGCGCTCGTCGTCTGTGATATTGCTAAAGAGTTCTTCCCCATCCCGCTTAACGGTGGTATAAGACTGGGGATCGTCCGTACGGCCCAACAAGTAATCTACGGATACATTCAGATAATCGGCTATTCGCTCAATATGCTTTACGTATGACTTGTTTCTTCCTGCTTTCCAATCACTTACCGTTGAACGGGCAAAGTCCATATCCAATACAAACTGTGTATCAGAGATATTTTTACTTTTAAGCAGTTGTAGAATTCTCAATAATGGTTTCATATCAACCTCGCATTACGTTATTTGCGTAATTTTATATTGACATTACGTATTTTACGTAATATACTAAACACGCACGATAAAAACGCACAAAACAGTACGTGCGTGTCGTGCGGTGGGTCATAGCGGCGTAAACACTCAATCTCTCTAAATTGTAGTTTACGCCGCTTGCCCGCATCAGTCAATGAAAATTGTTGGTTGGGGGGGGAAGGGGCACAATCATGTCCGACAAATCCATGGAAACCACTGCACAGAAAGCCCTGAAAGCCGTGGCGAAAAGGGAAGGGGTCAGCGTGGAGCGCGTGAGGCGTGAGATGGAGATTGCCATCAATGCCGCACGGGAAAGTGATGATCCCGACGTCCGGGCTTTGTGGGAGAAGATACCCATGAAAAATAATGGTTTTATAACGGCAGATGATGTTATCGCTTATTTTGTACAGATGCATAATAAAGATAATTATTAAATCAATCTCTACCCACCCTCGGCGCTTCGCTTTTCAAGGGGGATCCAATCCCCCCTTGAGAAACCCCCTGGTACGCTGTTTTTCTGCGGCAAAACGAGCGGGTTATGGGGTTTGCCACTTCGCATTAAGCTTAGTTTGCGGCAAACAGATTGAATCAAGGGGAACGTGTTTCCCCTTAAAAAACCCCATTCGCTTGACGAATTGGTCTGCGCTCCTATGACCCGTTGACGGCACTATGATGTTTTTTTATATTCTATGCAAGCGTACAATGATGGCGCAGATTTGATCTATACCCGCTCGCCGCCATTTTCGTGTTTCAGATTCCATACCCGCCGGTTATGGGATCTTGAAACAGCGGGATGTGCGGGGGGCAAACGTAAATACAATAAAGGCTGCGGCAAGCAGAATTATGACCGCAAACGCAACAAACAAACACCATGGATTTGGTTTGCAATGCTTATAAATATGAAGCGACAGCAGTTGCCCCATTGCGATACCAAGAACAAAGGAAAAGATATCCAGCAAGAGGGATTCAATTCCCAATGCGCCGGTATACGTATAGTAAAACGACACGATGACCGAAAGACAACTGATGATTGCAACAAGACTGGAACAGAACCACTTTGATGCGGATATTTTGTTGTTGTTTCTTAAAAGAAAATACCCGGCAATCCACCAGACAAGCATGGGCCAGAATGCCATCTTCAAGTGTTCCCACACGCTTTCATTGACGGGCGCGAAAATGGCAACCGCCGTTGCATTGCCCGACCAGTCGTATGCAAAATGCATCAGGGAACCAACGACAAGCACAACCGGAATGCCCCATAATATCCAGCTTTGCATTGCATTATTCCTGTTTGCAGGCTTGGCTTTGTTCAACAAAAACACGCCCCTTAAAAAGATATTCATACATATGACAATCCTGCCTGCCTTATGATTGCAAACGGGATCTTTGCCCCTCCGCCACCCATTTTTATGGTGCCCCATGACCCCGTTTGCCAGTTTATGAGGATGAAAAGAAGGATCATGATATGCATCGTATCCCGTTCCTCTGAAAGACATGGATTCCCACTTCGCTGCCGCTCGTGCTTATCGCATGCTTTCAGAACCTCCAGTTCGCTTAATCTGCCACTGGCAGCGCTCACTTCCGGTTCCACCGCGCTTCGCTTTTCAAGGGGGATCCAATCCCCCCTTGAGAAACCCCCTGGTACGCTGTTTTTCTGCGGCAAAACAAGCGGGTTATGGGGTTTGCCGCTTCGCATAAAGCTTAGCTTGTGGCAAACAGACTAAATCAAGGAGAAAGCGTTTCCCCTTAATAATCCCCATTCTCTAAATGAATCGGGCTGCGCCCCCATGACCCCTTTTAAAACGATCTGGATGTACCCGCCTATGATCTTGTTGGGTTCGAAAACCGCCCTATAAACCCGCGTACAGATTGCATTTTTACGGATAAGTTGACAATTCACTGTCCGATTCGGCAATACAAAAAAATATTTTTATAAATTATCACTTTGTTGTAATCCCATTAAACGGCAGAGGATAAAAACGTGTGGCGTTTTTTTAGCCGGGCGCTTCGTCGCGCCGGTTGATGGAACATCCAAGGCGTACTATACTTACAGTATTACGAAGTAGATGGGGCGTTTCGGCCTGTTTTCTCTTGGGCCGGTCATTGGCGCGTAGGTTTGTTATAATCACTGGACAATGAATGATGGGGCATTTTTATTGGCGTATCCAAATGCCAATGCGTCTTCCGTTTTAATATGATATAAACAGTTCCTGTCAGATCGGAAAACCTGTGTGGCCTGACCGATTTTACATTTCTCCGGGGGGAGAGCAACCGAAAAGGAGTGAGTGATATGAAAACGACCCGTTCCGTCCATACGCCGGCCAAGGGGAGAAAGAGCTTTTTCGTAAGATCGGCGGTACTTTTATTGGCAATCGTTGTCATGCTGTCGCTGGCAGCGTGCAAAGGCGACGAGGATATCACCGGTGCCTGGCACAGCAAGGACGCTGTGATCGAAATAACCTTTAATGAAGACGGGAGTTTTCAGCTGGTTACACAGGAGGGCACCTATGAAGGCACGTATGTCTTTGATGAAGAGCAGGGGAAGGGCACGCTGACCTATGAAGGCTATGGCGCCGTGTTTACCGTTTCGGATGACGGGCTTGTTTTAGGCGAAGAAGACGAGGGCGTTGCCATGACGCGCGGGGAGATGGCCATCGTCCAACTGACGCCCACCCCGACGGACACGCCGACCGAAACGCCCACACCGACGCCGACGGAGACACCTACGCCCAGCAGTACGCCGACGCCGTCTGAAACCGCTACGCCCAGCGGCGCGCCGCAGTACAGCCTGATGCCGTCGATGCCGGCTATGACGCTTGTGCCGATGACGCCGTCGCTGACGCTGATTCCCATACCGACCTTCTTCACGTTTGGGACGTAAAACAGTGTGGATGGATCGCTGCCGGATTATATAAAAGACCCTCCAAAGGAGGGCCTTTTTTAAATGGTTTGGACGCATTTCGGCATGCTATGTTAAATTTTATTATAGACTACGATAGATGATATAACAGTCCATGCTAACCACAACCGGGTAAAGGCATATTATGGCGGCTAATGTATTTTATTCTATCCTGTTTATTCTGTTGCCGGCGTTTATCATATGGCTATGCGCAAAATTTTCGCCGTTACAAAAGCTAGGCCCGGTACTCCTGTGCTACCTTGCAGGGGTCATCGTCGGAAATACCGGCGTTTTGGCGGCATGTCCTCCGGTATGATCATAAAATATGCGCAAAAAACCTCATCTTTTGCTACAATGAACATAGAAAGCGCATGTCCAACATAAAGGAGGAATCCCCGTGCCGGAAAGCATCTTTTCATCCGTTGAACTCAACAATGGTGTGGTCATGCCCAAGATGGGCATCGCGCCCGTACTTTTCAACTGCACCACCGGCGCAGAGTGCGATTTATTCGCCGCGCTGATGCAAGCGACCGATTGTGGTCTTCGCAGCTTTGACACCGCGCCCAGAGACGGCACCGAAACAGCGCTGGGCAACTTTCTGCACCATGTAGTCATACCGCGCGAGCAGCTCTTCCTCACCACCAAAATCGAAGAATCCTCGCAGGGCTACGACATTGCGTTGCGTTCCTTTGACAAATCGCTGCAAGCGCTGCAAACACCCTACGTCGACCTATGCCTGATCGACTGGCCGATTCCGCACAGTGGCTTGTATTTGGATACCTGGCGGGCGCTGGAAGAACTATACAAGCAGGGCCGCGCCAAAGCCATTGGCGTAAGCCATTTCACCGTTCAGCAGCTCTATGACATCGCACAATATTCGGATACCGTTCCCGCCATCAATCAGATGGAGCTGCATCCATACTATGTGCAGCCCAACCTGCTGTCCTACATGCACCAGCACGGAATATTGGCGCAGTCGGTCAGCCCGTTTGGCCGGGGTCAATGCCTTTTTGATGCTCGCCTTGGCTGTTTGACGCGCAAGCATCAAAAAAGCGCGGCGCAGATCATTCTGCGCTGGCATCTGCAGATGGGGTTTTCGGTTATCATGAAAACGTCCGATGTGGAGCACATCACGGAAAACACCGATGTGTTCAACTTTGAGCTCAGTGCTGAGGACATGGCGTATATTTCGACGCTGGAGCGCGGTCAACGGCTTTGGCACGATCCCAACAAATATCCGGGCGCGCTCGCGTATAAACAGGTGGAAGCGCTGTTTCGCCATCACGCGCAGGAGACGATTTTGCAGAGCAGCGCATCCATAAAAGCAAAGCAGGATGCACAGTCCGCGCTGGAACAGCTTATGTCTCCCATGGATGCGGACGGCATGCGGGACATCGTGGTCTATTGCTTCACGTTGGCGGTATCCACCTTCGGTGCCAACACCAAAATCGAAGCCCACGCGCAGGCGTGCGCGATACGCCTTGCGCGCATGTTCGCCCTCGACGCGCTACAGGGCAATCCCATCCCGTAAACCAAGGAGGCCGTATGTACAAGGATTCTCTTGAATCTTTCATATTAAACCAATGCAAGGATATACGCCATCGATTTTGCATGCCGGGACACAAGGGCAACCTTAATCCCCTGGATGTCACCGAGGTGGGCGACATGGACAACCTGCATCAACCGCACGGTGCGCTAAAAGCCGCCCACGCGCGTTGCGCCACGGCCTATGGGGCCAAGGCCGCACATTTTGTCGTCAACGGTTCCAGCGCGGGTGTGATCGCCATGCTGTGCGCCATGGCGGTTGAGGGCAAAACCGTTTTGTTGTCCGCCGATTGCCACATCAGCGCCGCCTCCGCATTGATACACAGCGGAGCGCTGCCCAAGATGCTGCCGCCCAACCACAGGGCGGACGGCTTGCCGTTGCCTGCCGCAACGCGGGACGTGGCCAACGCACTCAACGGGGACGAACCCCTCGCCGCCGTTTTGATTACCAGCCCCAACTACTACGGTTTCTGTGCGGACATACCCGCCATCGCCAGGCTGTGCCACAACAAGGGCATTCCGCTGTTGGTGGACGCGGCGCACGGGGCGCATTTCGGCTTTGCGCCGTCCCTGCCGCCACAGCCGGTACAGGCGGACGCGTGGGTTATATCCGCGCACAAGACTTTGAATGTGCCCAATCAGGGCGCGATTCTTTTTGTAGGCCACAACAGTTTTGTTGATCAACGGCGGCTGTGGGACGCGCTCCATACGGTGCAGACCACCAGCCCGTCCTGGCCGCTTCTGTGCGCATTGGACAACGCTGTTTTTGATCTGTCCCGCAATGGAAGGGACGCGTATGCCGCCTTGAACGCGCGCATTCAACAATTAATAAAGATGCTTGATGATACGCCGTTTGAATTGGTTATGGATGATGCTGCCGTCAGGGACAATACGCGGTTGATCCTATCCACGCAAAAACAAGGTCTGTCCGGCTTTGCCACCGCCAAAGCCCTGCAAAATAAAGGCATATGGGTGGAAATGGCGGATCCGTGTCATCTTATCTTGATCTGTGCGCCCGCGGACACCCATGAGGATTTCAAGTGCCTTCACGAGGCGCTTGTATCCCTGCCTTGCGACGTTGATTTACCCCGTATGCACCGCCAACCGCCGCACGGAAAGCTTTCACTATCGCCACGAAGCGCCGCTTATGGTACAATGGAGCCATGCAAGCTTGCGTTTTCTCATGGACGCATCGCAGCGCGGACGGTCTGTTGTTATCCGCCCGGTGTTGCAGTTGTGTTGCCGGGACAGACCATCACCGATGGGCAGGTTGCCTTTCTTTTGGAGATGGAGCAGGCGGGCGCCGGGTTGATGCACGTTGATAACGACTGCATCCAAGTACTGCCCAAAAACGCATAGGAGGACATCGTTGGAACGCTACATCGTTTGGGACGTAGACGGCACCGTTGTGGATACGCGGCGGGCCATTGCGGAATCCTATCTGCATGCACTAAAAAGCGTTGGCATTGATGATGATCATGGAACGCGCATTTTTCCCTATGTGGGCCGACGTTCAACGCTGATTTTTAGCGAACACCACCACCTTGAGGGCGAGGCGCTCAAAACCGCCATCAAAGCCTATGCACGCTATTTTGAAACCGAAGGCCTCGCTCTGTGTACGCTGTATCCGGGCATGGCTGATCTTCTCGAATCGCTGCGGCAGGCGGACGTTTTGATGACCGTTGCCTCGGCACGATCCAGGCGACAGCTCAACATGCTGTTCTGTCAACTTGACATTGCGCACTTTTTCGGTTGCGTATGCGCCACCGAAACGGATCACAAAGCGGCGGACAAGCCGCAGATGGTTAGAAACTGCATCGCTTTTATGGGCGTGAATCCACAGGACTGCGTGATGGTGGGCGATCGCATCTACGACATTCAAGGCGGGCAAAAGGCCGGGACGCGCAGCATCGGCGTGACGTTTGGTTTTGGCACACGCGAAGAATTAGACGAATGTGCCCCCGACCATATTGTGGACGATGTCGCAGCGCTTTCCGCGTTGCTTTTGGGGGATGACCAATGAGCAAGGGTTGGTTCATAACCTTCGAGGGATTGGATAAGTCGGGTAAGACCACGCAAATCAATTTGTTCTGCGACTATCTGCGCTCGATCGATATCCCATTCCTTTTTACAAGGGAGCCGGGCGGCAACCCGGTAAGCGAACGAATACGGGATCTGTTGCTCGATCCCGACAACAACATGCATCCGATGTGCGAGGCCTTGCTGTACGCAGCCGCGCGCAGCGAACTGGTACAAACCATTTTGGCACCCGCGCTGGTTTCGGGACAAAACGTCGTATGCGATCGGTATGTGGACAGTTCCGTCGCGTACCAGGGCTTCGGCCGTTCGTTGGGCTTGGAAACCGTACGAGCTGTCAACGCCTTCGCCACCGGCGGATTGATGCCGGATCTGACCTACTACCTCTCCATATCCCCACTTGATGCGATGGGCCGTGCAGAAGGTCCTTTGGATCGCATGGAGGGTGCGGATATGGATTTCCATGAGCGCGTCCGCCATGGCTATGAAACCCTGTGTGCCGCGGAACCGAAACGGTTTTGTGCGATCGATGCGAGCGCATCCATCGACGAGGTTCAAAAAGCCATTCGCAATGCGTTCGAAGCCCGCTTTTTGCCATGAGCACTGTATTCCATGCGTATATTCAGGCCGCGGCCAAAGAGCAGTTTGAGGATCTGGCCCTGTCGTTTGCGTTGGATGTGATGCAGCCCGACGCCGCGGCCAAACTTCGGCTTCAAACAGCAAACCACCCGGACTTTTTGCGCATTTATCCGGATAACGCAAACATAAAGATCGGTCAGGTGCGCGAATGTCTATCCACACTATCGGTGTGCCCGTATGAGGGCGGTCAACGCGTTGTGGTTTTTATCGAAGCGGAATCCATGACGGCACAGGCGCAGAACTGTCTTCTAAAAACGTTGGAGGATCCGCCTGGCGACACAACCTTTCTGCTGTTGTGCGAGCGGCCATTGATGCTGTTGCCCACCATTCGTTCGCGCTGCATGATGTTGGCGGCACCAAAGTCGCTGCGCGATGATACGACCGCTTTGGTAAACGAACTGCTTGAAAAACTGAAAACCGCGCAAAACGTGTTGGATGTTGCAGCCAAGCTTCCGCAGGACAGGGGCGCACTCATCGCACATTGTACGCTATTGTTGGACGGTCTAGATCGGCTCATTCAAAGGGCAGCTTTAAAAAACGATGCATCGCTGATATCGCTGAGCAAGTGTGTGATGCATGTAAACAAATCTCAATCGATGTTGGAGCGCAATGTCAGTACTGCGTTGTGCGCCCAATGGCTTTGTATACACATCAAGGAGGAATTCTATGACTACCGTGGTCGGCGTCAAGTTTAAAAAGACCAACAAAATATACTATTTTAGTCCCGGCGATATACCCTGTGAAATGGGGGATTCCGTGGTGGTGGAAACGGCGCGCGGCAGCGAAATCGGCGACATCGTCATGGCGCAGATGGAGTTGGATGACGATAAGGTGGTCGCTCCACTCAAGAGCGTACTGCGTAAGGTGAACGACCGCGATCTTAAAATGGCCACGCGCAACAAAGGCCAAGAGGCGGACGCGTTGCGCATCTTTGGTGAAAAGATCGTAGAATACAAGCTTGAGATGAAGCCGGTAGATGTCGAATATGCGTTTGACGGAAGCAAGATCACGTTCTATTTTACCTCCGATGGCCGCGTGGACTTTCGCGAGCTTGTCAAGGGTTTGGCGCATCATTTTCGTTCGCGCATAGAGCTTCGGCAGATCGGTGTACGCGATGAGGCGAAGATGCTCGGCGGCCTTGGCAAGTGCGGATTTCCGATCTGTTGCCGCCGTTTCCTGCCCAGCTTTACGCCGGTATCCATCAAGATGGCCAAGGAACAGAATATCTCTTTAAACCCCAATAAGATCAGCGGCCTGTGCGGACGGTTGATGTGCTGTCTCAATTTCGAGCAGGAATACTATGAACAGATGCGCAAAAAGATGCCGCGCGTGGGCAACAGTATCATAACAGCGCAGGGTCGCGGCATCGTGAAGGAGAATAACTATCTGACCGGCAAAGCCAAGGTCCGGGTTGAGGGGGACAACGGAGTCCTTGAGATCATAGAGGTTTCCTTTGAAAAGGAAGATGAGCCCGCTGTACAGAAAACGCCCGAAAGCACGCGGGAACAGCCTTCTTCCGTGCAGCCACCAACCCCCGCCGAAAGCCCGTCGGCTTCCGTTCAGTCAGCCGAAAATACCACGCCCGCAAAGAAGCGGCGGGAAAGCCGACGCCGACGCAGTCGATCACAAAAGCGATAGGCAGATAACGCTTGCAAATTTTCTTGTTTTTGCTTACAATAGCCGTTGTGAGGAGGTGTGTTAATTATGGCCTTTAAAATCAGCGATGAATGTATCGCTTGTGGCACCTGCCTTCCGGAATGCCCGGTAGGCGCAATCAAAGAAGGTGACACGTTCAGCATCAATGCGGACGAATGTATTTCCTGCGGAGCCTGTGAATCGGTTTGCCCGGTTGGTGCAATTTCCGAAGAATAACCGCGAAAATAAAATGTCCGCTTGCGGACATTTTTTTTCTCCTTTTTTGTCGGAAGAGGCTTGTTATGAATAAAATGCGGCATGAAAACTATATGCAATTGGCGCAACAGGCCAAACAAAAGGCCTATGCACCCTATTCCGGCTTTCGCGTGGGCGCGTGTGCGGTGGACAAGCACGGGTGCTATGCGGTGGGATGTAATGTGGAAAACGCATCCTATGGCGCCACGTTGTGCGCCGAACGCAATGCGGCATGTGCGCTTTTGGCAACAGGCCTTGGGAAAATAACCGCCATCTACATCACTTCGGACAGCGAAAAACCCACATATCCCTGCGGCATCTGCCGGCAAGTTTTATATGAATGCAACGAAAACATGGCAGTGTACGTATCCGGGCGGGACATCACCGTCATGGAGCATTACACGATATCGGAACTACTGCCGCATGGTTTCAATGGATCATATCTTATCACATAGGAGGGCGCATATGGATCAGCCAATGCCGGCGGGATGGCGTATTGATGACCTTGAAAACGCAGGCCTTCGCATCATACAGGATCCCAACGGCTTTTGCTTTGGTATGGACGCCGTACTGCTCGCACATTTTGCGCGTGCCCAATCCTGCGACCACGTTTTGGATTTGGGTGCCGGCAGCGGCATATTGCCGTTGTTGCTCTATGGTTTGTACAAGCCGCAGTATATCGTCGGCATCGAGATCCAACCCTCACTCGTTCACATGTCCAGTCAGAGCGTACAGCTGAACTGTTTACAGGAACGTATCCATGTGGTATGCGGAGATTACCGCGACGTTTCCTTGCTCCATACGCTGGGCCGGTTTAATCTGGTCGTGACCAACCCGCCCTATCATCCCATCGGGTCCGGCGACCTGTGCCATGATAAGAGCGCATGCATGGCGCGCTTTGAGTTGACCTCGACGCTGGACGATGTGATCCGCGCCGCCGCCGTCGTTCTCAATGAGGGTGGCCGGTTCTGCATGGTTCATCTACCAAAACGTTTGCCCGAGATCATTGGCGTGATGGATAAATACAAACTTACGCCCAAGCGTGTTGTGTTTGTGCATCCTTACGTACATAAGAGCGCCTCGCTCATGCTGATCGAGGGCGTTAAAAACGCCAACGGCGGTTTAACGGTGAGCCCATCTTTGCACGTGCATAAAATGGATGGTAAGTTTACCGATACCATGGAGCAAATCTATCACGGAGGGCGTTTATTATGAGCGGTAAACTGTATATCGTTGCCACGCCCATCGGAAACCTTGAAGACATCACGCTGCGTGCCGTACGCGTTCTTTCCCAGGTTAACGGCATTGCCGCTGAGGATACGCGCCGTACGCTGAAGCTTCTGAACCATCTTAACATTCACAAGCCTCTTTTGAGCTTGCATGTACACAACGAATCCGAGCGCGTGTCCTTACTTGCCAACAAGCTCGAGAACGGGGAGGATTGGGCGCTGGTGTCGGATGCCGGCACGCCCGGCCTGTGTGATCCCGGGGCGCAGGTTGTAACGGCTTTACGCGAGCGTGGCTATCCCTGTGTGCCCATTCCGGGCCCGAGCGCGCTGGCAACAGCCATTAGTATTAGCGGCCTTATTGACAGTAGATTCCATTTTGAGGGTTTTTTGCCCGCACGTGGCACCCAAAGGAACAACCGCTTAAATGCGTTGGTTACCATTGACGTTCCCATTTTTCTATACGAATCCCCTCACCGTCTTGACAAAACGCTTCAGTCTCTGCTAAATGCGTTGGGTGAGCGGAATATTATCCTTTTTCGTGAATTGACCAAACTGCACGAAGAGGTCGTGGACACCACACTACAAGAGGCGTTGCATCAAGAAACGCGCCCACGCGGCGAATATGTTTTATTGATCAAACCTAATGAAATCAAGGAATTTGTCATTGCGGATGAGGTGATTATTGACCATGCTCTGGCGTTAATGTCAAACGGGATGACGCGAAAACTGGCTATTGTACAAACCGTTACGGATCTTGGTGTGCGCAAAAATCATGTATACAGGCTGATGATTGACAAATAAAGCCAATTTCTTTTATTTTCCCATATTTTAAATAGTTTCCCCTTTTGTTCGCTTGCAACAGGCATTTCATTTTGCTATGATACAAAAGCACGGTCTATTTGTGGATAACTATAGCATTACTCTTGGATCGAGTATTTTATTAGTGAATATTTCCATCTGATTGATGTGAATTTTTCACAGCAACGCTGAATATTTGCCTGAGTTTCGCTATTTTGATTGTGGATAACTTTGTGGATATGTGTATATATACTGTGAACAACGATTATTTTGTTGTCTGGCGGTGTAAGGAGGTATTGTTGTGGACAACAGTGAACTTCTCTGGAATCGGGCTTCTTTGACTTTACAACAGGAACTGAGCAACGTCGGGTTTGATTCGTGGATAAAACCACTTCGACCTGTTTCCCTTTCCAATGGAAGCTTGACGTTGATCGCCCCCAATGCTATGGTGCGCGATACCGTTCAAAACCGCTATATAGCGCTGGTTCAGCGCGCTCTTGACGAAGCCAATGATGGATCCATAATCGTACCTGCCTTTGTGCTTGCCAGCGAATGGAACGGGGGCTCTGTGGCCCGGCCAAGACGCGTGGGTACGCTGAACCCAAACTATACGTTTGAATCCTTTGTTGTGGGCAAGAGCAACCAGTTTGCCTGGGCAGCCTCGATGGGCGCTGCCAAGTCGCCGGGTACAAAATACAATCCTCTGTTTATCTATGGTGGTACGGGGCTTGGTAAAACACATCTGATGCACGCCATTGGCAACGAAATTCTTTGTCTTCACCCGGGCGCCAACGTGTTGTATGTCACCTCTGAGCAGTTCACCAACGAAATGATCAGCACACTACAGAATAAGCGCAACGAGCAGTTTCGGGATCGTTACCGCAATGTGGATACGCTATTAATCGATGATGTGCAGTTTATCGCGAACAAGGAAACCACTGTAGAGGAGTTTTTTCATACATTCAACGCACTGTATGAGAGCAACAAGCAGATCGTATTAACGTCGGACAAGCCGCCCAAGGAAATCGCTGCGTTGGAAGAGCGGTTGCGCTCGCGCTTCGAATGGGGATTAATCGCAGACATTGCTCCGCCGGATTATGAAACGCGCGTTGCCATTTTACGCAACAAGGCCGCCAAAGAAGGCGTGGAGCTTGCGGAGGACGGTGTGATGGAATCCATCGCAACGCGTGTGGAAAGCAATATCCGTGAACTGGAAGGCAGTTTAAACCGCGTTATCGCCTATGCAGCACTGTTGGGCCGACCGGTAACGATGGACCTCACCGAGGAAGCGCTTAAGGATTACTTTAATCAAAAAAAACGCATCGTGACACCGCGCAGCATCATTCAATGTGTATGCTCTTATTTCGATATTACCAATAACGAGATATGCTCCAAGCGCCGCAGTCGTGATATCGTACGACCTCGTCATATTGCGATGTATCTGGTCCGTATGTTGACGGACACGCCGCAGCAGAAGATTGCGGACATGCTCAATGTAAATGACCATACATCCGTCATCCACGCTTGTCGCCGTATCGAACAGGATATTGAAAAGGACCAAAACACCAAAGATACGGTCAATGATTTGATCGCCCGCATTACAGAACCGATGTAATTGTGGATAATTTATTGGTTTTACACAATTTTATTACAAGTATTTTGTGGATAAATATTTATTGTGCAAAACTTATATAGTTGTCCACAAGTAGTTTTTGATTTTTCACCAAGGTAAGGTATCTAAATTTTCGTGTATACCGTGTGTAGGTGTGGTTATCCACAATTACACACCCCCTACTACTACGACTACTTATTAACAGATATAATAATAGCTTCACAGACTGTGCAAAAGGAGCGAAAGAATATGAAGGCAACTTTTGATCGTAACGACCTACTCGATAGCGTCCTTATTGTTCAACGCGCAATGCCCGCACGAACCCCTATGGAGATCTTGGATGGTATCCATATGAGAATGGCACACAGTGACATTACGTTGCGATGTACGGATACAGTATTGAGCATTGAGGACACTTTTCCTGCGATGGTGGAGGAAACAGGTGAAATTGTACTACCCGGACGTTTGTTTTCTGAGATCGTTCGCAAACTGCCACAGGGCTCGGTATCCATCGAAGTGGATGATGAGCAGATCAAAATAGCTTGCGGTAGTGCGAACATGATGCTACAGGGTATCAACGCTGATAGTTTCCCTCCTTTGCCCACTATGGAAGACGTACAACCACTTACCATCAAACAAAACGAGTTACGAAATCTGATTCACCAAACTAATTTTGCCACCGCCCAGGATGAGACACAACCTATTTTAACAGGCGAGCTTCTTGAGTTAAACAATAAGGATGCCGTTATGGTTGCATTAGATGGATACAGAATGGCAATCGCAACACATCCAATAGAGGGCAACAAGATACAAACCAAGGCCGTTTTGCCCGGCAAGGCGTTGTCTGAAATAGCCAAATTGTTCGATGAGAGCGAACAGGAAGCAAATATCTTTTTTGGGCAATCAATGGTGGCGGTACAGATGGGACAAACACGTATCCTAACAAGGTTGTTGGAAGGAGAATTCATCAACTACAAACAAATTCTTCCAACATCGCGACAGACACGTGTTCAGATCAATACACTAATGTTTGCAGACGCGGTGGAACGAGCGTCGTTGTTGGCTCGGGAAGGACGGAATAATTTAATTAAACTTAATATTAGTGAACATATTTTGGTGATATCTGCAAACGGAGACAGAGGCAATACGACCGAAGAGGTGGAATTGTCCAATATGGAAGGCAAAGCGTTAACCATTGCGTTTAATGCCAAATATCTTTTGGATATATTGCATGTGGTTCGAGATGAGTATATTTATTTGGATTTTATTTCCGACCGGTCTCCCTGTGTTATTAAACCTGTACAGGGAGATGCGTACCTTTACATCGTATTGCCGGTGCGTGTACAATCCTAGGTGAAAAAGGCATCTTTTTTTGGGATGCCTTTTTTTACGGGACCGTTTTTGTTCCTGTAAGCGCATTTGTTTACATACACAGATGCACATATAACCTGTATCGCACACAAAACAGTGGATGGCATAGTGTGGAACGGGGGTGAAATGGGTTGAAAAGGAACTTAAAAGTCCTGCGTGGCGCGCGTGGGCTGCCGGGATTGAGCGCCTACGGGCTATGGTTATCTCAGGGCAATCAAGGGGATTTGGAAAAGTTTTTTTTATCAATCTCTTCAAACAGGGAAGTGTTGTATCAGCATAGCGGCGGGCAGTGCGTTGCACCCGGCGCCGCCGTACAGCTTCAACACAGACTAGGAAGCTTCCTGCCGGGACGTTACATCGTACAATACATGTTGTGTGCATATGACGGGATATTTTCTATTTATGTGGATGGGATGGAAAACACATTTGCGCGGTACCGTGCCCACGATTTTTTAAATGGTCTGTGCATTGTACAGATCATGCAGGAGAACGCAGTTGTAACCATCCAAAATCTTACCAATCAATGTGTACAGTTGCAGGGCCATCACGGTTGTGTGGATGCTTATTTATGGGCAAGGCTCATTGATTGACGAAAGAGTTGGCAGATGTTATCGTAAATAATGTGAAAATTTAATCGAACGGAGGTTGTTCGCGTGTACGATAGCATCGTGATCGGCGCTGGCGTCGTAGGTTGTGCCGTTGCGCGGGAACTGGCGCTGTATACAAAGTCCGTATGTGTATTGGAAAGTAAAATTGATATTTCTGAAGGGACAAGCAAGGCCAACAGCGGCATTGTACATGCGGGTTACGATGCTGTACCGGGAACCCAAAAAGCGCTTTATAACGTGTTGGGAAACCAGCGCTTCGATGTTTTAAAGGAAGAACTATCTGTTTCTTTCAAACGCATTGGGTCGCTGGTGCTATGTTTTTCAAACGAGCAGCGTCCACAGCTGGATGCGTTGAAACGACGTGGCGATGAAAATGGGGTGCCGGATCTTCGCATCGTGGAAAAAGAGGAATTAAAGTGTATTGAGCCACATGTGTCGGATAATGCCATATGCGCGCTGTATGCGCCCACCGGTGGCATTGTATGCCCGTATGGGTTGTGTGAAGCTTTGGCGGAAAATGCGTGTGCCAACGGCGCCCGTTTTTATTTTGAACAAGAGGTACAAAGCATAAAGCAAATAGACGGCGGTTTTGCGGTATATACACCGGACAATTGTTATCAGGGTAAAACAGTGGTCAATGCAGCGGGTGTATATACGGACCGGATTGCGGACATGGCAGGCGGTAAAACGTGTTCGATTCATCCTAGAAGGGGTGAATACTGTGTGATGGACAAGCGTGCGGGCAGCCTTATACAGCACACGTTATTCCAGTTGCCCGGACCGATGGGAAAGGGCGTTTTGGTAACACCTTCCGTGGATGGTAATCTGCTCATCGGCCCCACCGCGGTGGATACGGCGGACAAAGAGGATACAGACACAACACAACAGGGCCTGCATTATGTCCTTGAAACCGCTGGGTTGAGCGTGGATCATTTGCCCGTCGATCAGATCATTACATCCTTTGCCGGGCTTCGGGCACACCCGGACGACGACGAGTTTCACGTTGGCGAAGACCAGATCGTTCCAAACCTTTTCCACGCAGCGGGTATCGAGAGCCCCGGGTTGACGGCAGCGCCCGCTATCGGCGTTGTGTTGTGTGATCACATCGTACAGAAACTACAACTTAAACTCCGAACGGATGCGAAGCGTATGCGTAAGGGAATTGAGCGTTTTGCCAATATGACGGCGGATCAAAGGATAAATGCAATTGCGTGCAATTCGGCATACGGTAACATCGTATGCCGTTGTGAAACCGTTACCGAGGCGGAGGTGGTGGATGCCATCCATCGCGCTCCTGGCGCCAAAACGCTGGACGGCGTTAAACGGAGAACGCGATGCGGTATGGGGCGCTGTCAGGGTGGGTTTTGTATGCCGCGCATCAGCGCGATACTGATGCGCGAACTTGGTCTGTCTATGGAAGAGATTACCAAAAAGGGTGGATGCAGCGTGGTTGTGACAGGGCCGATCAAACAGGAGGAACCATGCAAGCGTTAGAATATCAGGTGGCTGTTATCGGTGGTGGTCCGGCAGGGCTTGCGGCGGCGCTTGCAGCCAAAGAGGCGGGCGTCAAAACCATTTGCATACTCGAGCGCGACGTGCGCCTGGGCGGTATACTCAACCAATGTATACACAACGGTTTCGGGTTACACACATTTGCACAGGAGTTGACCGGGCCAGAGTATGCGGCGCGGTACATCACAAAGCTTGAGCAGACAAACATCGACGTATATCTGGATACAATGGTTCTATCTGTGCAGCAGGATAAGACCGTCACCGCGGTAAGCCGTGCCACGGGTATGCTTTTCATTAAAGCAAAAGCGGTGGTGCTGGCCATGGGTTGCCGCGAACGGTCGCGCGGTGTTTTAAACATACCTGGCTCGCGTCCGTCCGGTATCTATTGCGCGGGCATGGCGCAATACATCATCAATATCCAGGGCGAGATGGTGGGTAAAGAAGCTATGATTTTGGGATCGGGCGACATTGGGTTGATCATGGCGCGGCGCATGACCTATGAAGGGGCAAAAGTGAAGGCGGTGTGTGAGGTGATGCCGTATTCTTCGGGGCTCGCGCGTAACGTGGTACAGTGCCTCGACGATCTTGGTATACCGCTGCTGCTCTCGCATACGGCGGTACAGATACATGGCAAGGAGCGCATCGAAGGCGTGACTGTTGCAAAGGTGGATGAAAATAGGCGACCCATCGAGGGTACGGAACAATATTTTTGCTGCGATACACTTTTGTTGTCGGTGGGACTTATTCCGGAAAACGAATTGAGCCAAAATGCCGGTTTGATGCTCCAGCGCGCAACGGGCGGTCCTGCGGTGGATGATCATCTGATGACGGACTGCCCTGGTATTTTTGCGTGTGGAAACGTGTTACACGTGCACGATCTGGTGGATTATGTATCCGAGGAAGCGCATAGCGCGGGCATACAGGCCGCACAATATGCTCAAATGGGAGGTCGCCCTGATGCAAACATTGCGGTCATACCCGGCGACAATGTGCGGTATACGGTGCCACAGCGCGTATCCGGCGGCGAGACAACGTTCCGTTTTCGCGTAACCCATCCCCTGGTGCGGCCAAGGATCAGAATTACGCAGGGAAATAGCATCCTGTATGACAAACGCAAGATCGTATGCACGCCGGGCGAGATGGACACCGTACGCTGCAACGTAGACGGTGAAGGCAGAAGCGTCCGGGTGGATGTATGGGAGGAAAAGAAATGAAGCGGGAGTTGCTGTGTATACAATGTCCGTTGGGCTGCCCCATCACCGTTACCATGGACGACGACGGCAATATACAATCCGTTCGGGGCAATACCTGTAAAAACGGAGAGGCGTACGCCATCAGTGAATGTACCAACCCGAAACGCACGCTGACCACCATCATCCCCGTTGAAGGTGGCACCATACCGGTTTCTGTGCGCTCAGAGGCGCCCGTCGACAAGGACAAGGTATTTGACTGCCTGAAACTTTTAAGGGCTGTGAAAGCGCCTCGCGGCGTTAGAATTGGGGACGTGATCGCGAGGGATGTTTTGGGTACCGGCATCAACATCATCGCTACGCGCGACGATTGGAACGGTGAGAAATAAGATGACGCAATAAAAAAAGGACGGGTTTCCGTCCTTTTTTTTTGTAGGAGACATCACTGTGCCGGGATGTTGGATTCAAACACAGGTGTTAGGGCGTCCGGCTCACGATAGTTCACGATGATGTTGCGTGCGTCCTGCCCCATCATCCATTGGCAAAACGCCTGAGCGGCGGAGGGATCTTTTCCCTCCTCTATTTTTTTTGCGAGCACGGTATACTGGTCTGTTATACCCGCGACGCCGGTCAGAAGCACGGTTAGATTTCCAGCCTCTTCCCCATACCGTGTCCAGTCTTCTCGGGTGGTAATGGCGTAGGCGCCCTGTTCGTTGGCCAACAGGATCATCTGCTGACCGGCATCCTGAGCCAAAAGAAACTGCTCGGTGTCGGGCGTGGCATCCACCATCAGCCAGAGCGAAACATCCTTCATACCAAGAGGCGTTACCAGTGAAGGATGTACGAAGCTAAAACTCGTCAAAGTCAGGTGTTTGAGAATATCCCGCATTGCATACTCCCCCAAATGCCGGGCGCTGGCGGGGTCGTTTTGCGGGCCGATGAGACAAAGAGTATCAAAGAAAACACTGCCGCCGATCCATTCGCCGCTACCGAGCTTATCCGCCGCGTTTTGCGTGATGACCAACGCAGCATCAAAATCATCCTTTTCAAGCGTTCGCTCAACGTTGCCCCTGTCTTGTGCGATAAAATCCACTTTGTAGCCGGTCTGTGCGGTAAACGCATCCGTCAACTGTGTGACAAGCGCGCTATCGGCTATCTCCTCGCTGATGAGAACCTTGGCTACCTTGTTCTTGCCACAACCGGAAACCAACATGAGCAACAGCAGGGTGCATAGAAAGATGCACAGAAATTTTTTCACGGTCCACCTCCCGTTTGATAAGTCACTATGTTTTGGTATGAGTATAACACAAATCACACAAAGCAAACAAAGGCCGTTGTTTGCTTTGCGTGATATGGTATACTGATCATGAATTTTTAGTAAAAGGATGGGACAATATGGACGAAAAGAGACGACGGGCGCTGGACATGCACAGGCTTTGGCAGGGGAAGATAGAAATCGCAACGCGCGTGCCGCTTCAAAGCAAGGCAGATCTTGCGGTAGCGTATACCCCCGGCGTCGCGGAGCCCTGCCTCGTGATTAAAGATGATGCGGATGCCAGCTACCTGTACACCAGAAGGGGTAACATGGTAGCGGTGGTCACGGACGGCACTGCTATATTGGGTCTGGGCGACATCGGGCCTTTGGCGGGCATGCCGGTGATGGAGGGCAAGTGCGCCTTATTCAAGGCGTTGGGCGGCGTGGACGCCGTTCCCCTTTGCCTTGATACCAAGGATGTGAACGAGATTGTCAGGACAATCGAAGTGCTCGCACCCAGCTTTGGCGGCATCAATCTGGAGGACATCGCAGCGCCACGCTGTTTTGAAATTGAGCGCAGACTTAAAGCGGTTTTAGATATACCAGTGTTTCACGACGACCAGCACGGCACGGCGGTGGTGGTACTCGCGGCGCTGATAAACGCTTTGCGGGTTGTGCATAAATCGCTGGAGGACGTCAAGGTGGTATTCTCCGGTGCCGGTGCTGCGGGTATCGCCATTGCACGGCTGTTATATGCTGCGGGTATGAAACATTTTATCCTGACGGATATAGGCGGGATCGTATACCGAGGCCGCCCCGACATGAATGTGGATCTATGTGAAATGGCGGACATCTCAAACGCGGACAACATCAAAGGCTCGCTGGCCGATGCGCTAAAAGGTGCGGACGTGTTCATTGGCGTTTCCGCGCCCGGCCTTGTGACCGGCGATATGGTGAAAAGCATGAAAGATCGTGCCATCGTGTTTTCCATGGCAAATCCAACGCCCGAGATCATGCCGGATGCGGCACTTGCGGCAGGGGCTGTGGTTGTGGGATCGGGGCGTAGTGATTTTCCAAACCAGATCAACAACGTGCTGGCCTTCCCGGGAATATTCCGCGGTGCGCTGGATGTCAGAGCACGCGACATCAATGAAGCGATGAAGGTCGCGGCAGCGCATGCCATAGCCGACCTTGTGCAAAGCGAGAAGCTTAGCCAAACGTATATCATACCCGATGCGCTGGATCCGCGTGTGGTGACCGCCATCGCAAGTGCCGTTGCGCAGGCTGCGCGTACAAGCGGCGTTGCCCGTGTTTAGGAGGCTGTTATGAAATTTGAACTCGGATATGGTAAAGAAACGGTTGCGGTGGATGTTCCGGACAAAAACGTGGCGGCAGTGCTGTTACCCAATGCCGTAAACAGCCAGGCGGACGAACAGGCGATCATCGCGCGGGCATTGCAAGACCCCATAGGCAGCGCGCCTTTGAATCAAAAGGTACATGCCGGACAGAAGGTGGCGGTTATCACCAGCGACATCACGCGGCCGATGCCAAGCTACAAGGTGTTGCCAAAGGTTCTGGATGAACTGTATGCGGGTGGCGTGCGCAGCGAGGATATCACGGTTGTGCTGGCGCTTGGAAGCCATAGAGCGCATAGCGAAGCGGAGATGCGTGCCCTTGTCGGGGATTGCGTGTTTGACAGCGTACAGTGCATCAATTCCAATATGGATCAATTTGTGACGCTGGGCACAACGGCGGACGGCACGCCGGTGGATATGTTTGTGCCGGTGGCACAAGCGGATGTAAGGGTTCTTTTGGGCAATATCGAATACCATTATTTCGTGGGGTATTCCGGCGGTGCAAAGGCGCTGATGCCTGGCGTTTCCAGTCGGCGCGCCATACAGAATAACCACCGAAACATGGTGCATAAGGACGCTTGTGCAGGCAGGCTTATGGGCAACCCCGTACGCAGGGACATCGAATCCGTATTGGAATTCATATCCGCGGATTTTATCGTAAACGTGGTGCTTGACGAGCACAAGCACGTCGTTCACTGTGTGGCCGGTGATGTGATTTTGGCGCACCGTGCGGGTTGCAAGCTTTTGGATGCGATGTACGGCATTCCCATCCAAGCGCAGGCGGACTGCGTCATCGTTTCCCAGGGCGGCTATCCCAAGGATTTGAACGTATACCAATCGCAAAAGGCGTTGGACAACGCCCGACATGCCGTTAAACCAAGCGGAACCATCATCTGGGTCGGCCGTTGTCAGGAGGGATACGGCGAACGGGTATTTGAAGCATGGATCAACCAATATCACGATCCCGATACCTGCGTGGACGAGATCCAGAAGCACTTTGAATTGGGCGGACACAAGGCGGCGGCCATTGCCATGACCGCGCAAAAGGCACGCATACTGCTCTATAGCGATTTGTCGGAAGATATGACAAAAAAGGTCTATTGCGAAAAGGCGCCAAGCATTCAGCAAGCGCTGGATGATGTGCTCAAGGGCAATCCTCGGGCAAGCGTGATCGTGATGCCCTTTGGCGGCAGCACGTTGCCCAAGTTCGAATAAATAAAAAGGGCTAAATAAAAACGGCCGACAGATTGGCTGTTTTTTGATTATACAGCGGCATGAACATGCCCCTGTTCGACGATGAACCGACGTTCGTCTTTGAGCGTGTCGGGCGGTCGTGTGGCGGTGGTGATCAGTGTCTGGCCACATATATGCGCCACAAGCGCCATTTGCCGCTTTAAGTCGAGTTCGGAAAAGACATCATCCAACATAAGGATGGGCGTTTGGCCTGTCTCCGTCTTCATCTGTTCGACACCCGCGAGTTTGAGCGAAAGCGCGACGGTGCGCTGCTGTCCCTGCGAGGCGTATGCGCGCGCGTCGGCATCGTTGATCATAAGCAAAAGATCGTCCCGGTGAGGACCGATTGATGTGCGCATACGACGCATATCGTCACCGCGCGTTCTTTTATACAGCACCGCAAGCTGCATGGCGATAGACGCATCGTCCCCAGCGGCCTGTGTTTTGTATGACAATGTGAGCCGCTCGCCGGGCGCGATGTTCCGGTGAATGCTTTGAGCGTGCGGTACCAACGATTGTATGAAAGAATGGCGGTTTACGATGATGTCTGCGCCGTATTCGCTAAGCATTTGATCGTATGTATCCAAAAGTGCGGCATCGGCCGTCGGCTGCTTCAAAAGAGCATTGCGCTGGAGCACCAGCGCATTGTATCGCGCTAACATAAGGAAATAGGCGGGGCGCAACTGGCAAAGCGACGCGTCCATAAAACGACGCCGAATGGCCGGTCCGCCCTTGATCAACAAAAGGTCCTCCGGCGAAAACAAGATGCACCGTACATGGCCCATCAGTTCGCTCATACGCCGTAAGGCCACGCCGGATACGAGTATGCGTTTTTTTTCGTTGTGAGAAAGCAATACTTCCACATGGCGTGGACCGTCGTTGCGCTCAACATAAACGCCGGCATAGGCGGTCTTTTGTTCGTGCCGGATCAGCTCCGTATCGTGGGTGGTTCGGTGGCTTTTGCCAAGACAACAAAGGTATACCGCTTCCAAAAGATTGGTCTTGCCTTGGGCATTGTCACCGCACAGCACGTTGAGCCCGGTTGATAGGGTCAGGCGCAGTGATTCATAGTTGCGAAAATCGCGCAATGCGATATCGGTTATATGCATAAAGGCGCCTCCGTTTCCTACGTTTTGACCAACATGCCCATCATATCAAAAAACTGCAGAAGGTGCACGGTAAACCCGTTACGCATGCGGGGAAACACAGAGCAAAGATGAGTTTGGGGCTGTTAAAAACGCCAGAAATAGTATATAATAATGAAAAGGAATTTTTACAGAAACAGGAGAAAACGGATGATATTGCATCTGGGGCAAGACGTCAGCGTTTTCGTGAGGGACGTTGTGATGATCATGGATGCGCAACGTGTAAACGCGTCACAAAGGACACGCCAATATGTGGAAAAAGCCCGTGAAAACGGGAATTATTTTCATTTATGCGAAGGTGAGCCCAAAAGTTATGTGTTGGTGCAGCAGGGCAAGAGGGCTTCCTTGTTGTATACATCCAATATTTCAGCAACTACGCTATACAAACGGTGTCTTAGGCCGACCAAGCGAATATAGAAAGGATAGAGCATGCAGGAAGATAATATGGACAGGCAAGACCGGGCAGACGCAGAGGAGATGGATGCGCGGATGGACAGCCACGTCGACGGCATCTATGGCGCCGATCAGATCCAAGTGCTCGAAGGGCTGGAGGCGGTACGCGTCCGTCCCGGTATGTACATCGGATCGACGGATGTGCGCGGTTTGCATCATCTGGTGCAGGAGATCGTGGACAACAGCATCGATGAGGCGATGGCCGGTTTTTGTACGCACGTTGAGATTGTGCTGCACGAGGATGGTTCTGTGACGGTATCCGATAACGGGCGCGGTATACCGGTGGGCATGCATGACAAGGCGCAAAAGAGCGCGCTTGAGGTGGCGCTGACCATGCTGCACGCCGGGGGGAAATTCGGTGGCGGTGGCTACAAGGTCTCCGGGGGATTGCACGGTGTGGGCGTCAGTGTGGTCAATGCGTTGTCGGAGAAACTCAGGGCGGACATCTATCGGGACGGGCACCACTACACGCAGGAATACTGCTGCGGCAAACCCGTCACACCGGTACAACGACTGGAACAGACACAAAGGTGTGGTACAGTTATACGTTTTTTTCCGGACGGCGACGTGTTCGATCAGGGCGTGACATTTCAATACGACCTGTTGCGCGCCCGTTTTCGCGAGCTTGCGTATTTGAACCGCGGTTTGACCATTTCCATTCGTGATGAGCGGGCGGACAAGGAGGATGTTTTTCATTTTGAGGGCGGCATCGTCAGCTTTGTTGCATATCTTAACCGCAACAAACAACCCCTGCATCCCGAACCCATCTACATAACCGCGTGCAAGGGAGACAGCGCGGTGGAAATCGCATTGCAGTACTACGACGGGTATACGGAAAACGTTTACACCTTTGCCAACAACATCGTTACCATGGAAGGCGGTGTACATCTGACGGGGTTTAAAAACGGCATCACCCGTGCCGTCAACGATTATGCACGCAAGTTCGGTTTTTTAAAGCCCGCCGATTCCAACCTAAGCGGCGAGGACGTACGTGAGGGCATCACAGCGGTGGTGAGTGTCAAGCTCCTCGATCCGCAGTTTGAAGGACAGACCAAGACCAAGCTGGGCAACGCTGAAATACGTTCGGTGGTGGAGGGAGCCATCTACGACGGTATTACGGTATATTTTGAGGAAAATCCGGCGCTGGCGCGCACGGTGGTGGGCAAGTGCCTTTTGGCCCGCCGGGCGCGGGAAGCAGCGCGCCGTGCTCGTGAGGAAACCATCCGAAAGAGTGCGCTTGAATCCACATCATTGCCCGGTAAGCTGGCGGACTGCAGTGAACGGGATCCTGCAAAATGCGAGATATACATCGTGGAGGGAGACAGCGCCGGCGGCAGCGCAAAACAGGGCCGGGACCGTAACTTTCAGGCGATATTGCCGCTGCGCGGGAAGATATTGAACGTGGAAAAGACGCGGCTTGACCGGATGCTTGCCAACAACGAGATCAAGGCGATGATCACCGCCTTCGGCGCGGGCATCGGAACCGAGTTTGATACTGACAAGCTGCGGTATGACCGCATTATATGCATGACGGACGCTGACGTGGACGGCAGTCACATCCGCATATTGCTGTTGACGTTCTTTTTTCGCTATATGCGCCCGTTGATCGAACATGGACATGTGTACATCGCGCAGCCACCACTTTACAAAGTAGCGCGCGGCAGGAGCGAAACCTATTATTATTCTGACGAAGAATTGGAAATAGCATTGAACGAGAATGGACGAAAAGGCATTGATATCCAACGTTACAAAGGCCTTGGCGAAATGAACGCCGAGCAGCTTTGGGATACAACCATGAACCCGGAAAAACGCACGTTGCTCAGGGTGTCGCTGGACGACGCCATGGGAGCGGATGAGATTTTCAACACGCTGATGGGCGATCAGGTAGAACCGAGAAGAGAATTCATCGAACAGAACGCCAAACTCGTGGCAAATCTGGATGTTTGATTGAAATTGATTGATATTGAAGGAGGATCTGAACAAGTGAACAACAGAGTATCGCAAATGTCGGCCGGGCTCTTTTTATTCTCAGAAGGGACAGAAGGAAACCCGTTGTATTTAATTCTGGGCATTGCATTTCTTGTCGGTGGGGTATGGTATGCCCTGCGGGAAAAGAAGAAGAGCAAGGAGCAGCGGGAGTACGAGAGAAAGCAGTTGAGTAAGCGATTTTTGGACAACGTTAACCGCAACCAGGACGCGATGTCGGACCAGAGAGAGCCGGGCAGCGAAATTTTTGAAGAAGCGAAACCCACGCAGAAGCAGACAACAAAACGTGGCAAAAAGGAATAAAGGCCATATGGCCGGAAGATTGTCTACATAGAGAATTAAGGACGTTTTTGCCAAAACGAGGTGAATGATTTGGAACAGCTAAATATCGGCCATGTCGTACCCATTGATATCGAAAAAGAGATGAAGACCAGTTTCATCTCCTACGCCATGGCTGTCATCATCAACCGTGCGCTGCCCGATGTGCGCGATGGACTAAAACCGGTACACCGCCGTATTCTGTACAGCATGCACGAGATGGGGCTGACGGCCGACAAGCCGTTTCGCAAATGCGCGACGGTGGTTGGCGACGTGCTGGGCAAATACCATCCGCATGGCGATTCGGCGGTATACGATGCGCTGGTACGGTTGGCACAGGATTTTTCAACGCGCTATCCCCTGATCAAGGGACACGGCAATTTCGGCAGCGTGGACGGGGACGGAGCGGCGGCCATGCGCTACACCGAAGCGAAGATGAGCCATATCAGCGTGGAACTTTTGCGCGATCTGGACAAGGATACGGTGGATATGGTGCCCAACTTCGACGAAAGGTTGATGCAGCCGTCAGTATTGCCCGCGCGCATACCCAATCTTTTGATCAACGGCAGCGGCGGCATCGCGGTGGGCATGGCCACCAACATCCCGCCCCATAACCTGCGCGAGGTCTGTGATGCGTGCATTGCGCTCATTGACGACCCGGACCTGGATTTCGAGACGCTGATGACGTACATCAAGGCCCCGGATTTTCCCACGGCTGGATTGATCATGGGCGTAAGCGGCATTCGGCAGGCCTATGCGACCGGACGCGGGCGGGCTGTGGTGCGTGCGCGTGTGGAGATCGAACCGTTCGGCAAAAACCGGACGCGTATCTTGGTAACCGAGCTGCCCTATCAGGTTAATAAGGCGCGGCTTGTGGAAAAAATCGCCAACATGGTGCACGAGAAGCGCTTGGGAGGCATATCCGATCTTCGAGACGAATCCGACCGTAACGGCATGCGCATTGTCATTGAACTCAAGCGCGACGTCAACGCCAATGTGGTGCTCAACCACCTGTACAAACACACGCAGATGCAGGATTCGTTCAGCATGATCATGCTGGCGCTGGTAGACGGGAGACCGCGTGTTCTGTCTCTCAAACAGATGCTGTACCACTATATCGAGCACCGCAAGGACGTGGTGGTTCGACGCACGAAATACGATCTCGAACGGGCGCAGGCACGCGCACATATCCTCGAGGGCTTGCTCAAAGCACTGGATCACATCGACGAGGTCATTCGTCTCATACGCGCATCTGACGACGATGCACAGGCGAGAGTTCGGTTGATGGAAGCGTTTGCGTTTTCACAAAAGCAGGCGCAGGCCATATTGGATATGAGGCTTCGCCGGTTGACCGGCCTGGAGGCCGAAAAGCTTCAAAGCGAGTTGGATGAACTCTTAGGCAAGATTGAATATTATCTACGCGTGTTGGGCGATCCGATGATGGTACTTTCCATCATCAAGGAAGAACTTACGCAAGTGCGCGACGAATATGCGGACGAAAGGCGCAGCGAGATTATGCCGGTGGAGGGCGAGGTGGACATCGAGGACTTGATTGATCCGCAGGATATGTGTGTTACGCTCACGCATTTCGGCTATATTAAGCGGCTGCCGGCGGATACCTACCACATTCAGCGGCGTGGCGGCAGGGGCATTACGGGGCTGACCACACGTGAAGAGGATTTTGTGGAGAAGCTGTTCTTTGCCAACACGCATACGCCCATCTTGTTCTTTACAAACAAGGGGCGCGTGTTCCGTCTCAAATGCTACGAGATACCCGGAGCGGGCAGACAAGCGAAGGGGATGGCCATTGTCAACCTGTTGCGCTTGCAGGGTGACGAAAAGGTGACGGAGGCTTTCCCGCTTGAAAAAGATCAGGAGGGGAAATACCTCGTGATGGCCACAAAGTTGGGCCAGATCAAAAAGACCAAGATGTCGCAATATGAAAACATACGGCAAAACGGACTCATCGCAATGGGTATCCGCGAAGATGACGACCTGTGCGCGGTGTTCCTGACCGATGGTAATGATGAAATTGTCGTAGGGACGCACAAGGGAATGAGCATCCGTTTTTCGGAAAAGGACATTCGACCGATGGGCCGTACGGCGCATGGCGTGAGGTCAATAAACCTGTCGGCTGACGATGTCGTTGTGGATGTGCAGAAGGTGGATAAACCGTACGTTCTGGCCATCAGCGAGAACGGCTATGGTAAGCATACCGCCATCGAGGAATATCCGCTACAAAACCGCGGCGGCAAGGGTGTTAAAACCATGCAGCTGACGGACAAGACGGGCAAACTGATCGGATTCAAAACAGTCGAAGGCGACGAGGACCTCATTCTAATCGATCAGGACGGCACGGTGATCCGCCTGGCGCTGGGTGAGATATCCATCATCGGGCGGCTGACGCAGGGCGTACGCGTGATGCGGTTGAGCGAGGGGAGCCGCGTAGCGGATCTGGAGGTTGTACCGCCCGCAGATGACGTGGAGGATGACATGGAAGAGGAAGAGGATGTTGAATTGCCGTAAAAAGCGCAAACGGACTATTCGCGTTTTGGCGTGATACAACGCTTAGGGCGCGGGGGTATCGTGGCGTTTTAAGAAATGAAAAACGATTTGCAGGAGGATGTACTATGAAGGTGGGAATCGAGTTCATCGGCTATGTCAAAACGCTTGTGAATGACGATACGTCGGTACAGGTTGAAATGCCGGGGGACAACGCCCTTATGGGCGATATTATGGTGGAGTTGGGCAAGCGGTACGGCGAAAAATTCAACACGCTTGCTGTGGACAAAGAGAACCGCATTATCAACATCGTTGCTATGATGGATGGTCGCATCATTGTATACGATACACCGGTGCCGGACGGCGCCAAGGTGCAGCTAACCGTCATCATGGATGGCGGCTGATAGGGGCATACGAAACGGGGAGGCATGCATGCCTCCCCGTTTTCTTATTTCACATGAAACTGCGCAACGGACTGTTGGATAGTACCCTTTTAAAACATGGGCGGAAACAGCACGCCGAACAACTGGCAAACGATCACAATCACGCCCAGCGCTCCAACATATATCGCAAATCCATACAGCTTTTTATGGCTGATCATGCGTATCATATAGCGCACCGCCAAAAAGCCCGATACGGCCGCAAACAGAGCGCCAATGATCAGCGCCCATGCTGAGGTGCCGTCGCTTCCCAGACTCATCAGATCCTTGAATTTGAATACCAGCGAACCCAAAATGGCAGGGATGGACATTAGAAACGAGAAACGTGCACACAGCTTGCGGTCGAGCCCACGAAACAGGCCGCCTACGATGGTGGAGCCGCTGCGCGATATGCCAGGAAACAGCGCGATGGCCTGCATTGAACCGATGATCACGGGATCCGCAATTTTCATACGCGAGAAATTTCGTGGATTGTGGACGCGTTTGGTTTCGCTTAGCGTCAGCAACAAAGCGGTGACCAAAAAGCCAATTCCCAAAAAACGTCCCCCGAAAGCTTCCTCCACAAGGTCACCAAACAGCAACGCTACGATGATGGCTGGGATCGTGGCAATCACAAGATAGCGTGCCATTTTTCCAAAAGGATGTTTGAGCATTATTATAATGTCGCGCCAAAAAATCAGCATGACCGCGATCAGCGTGCCGACATGCACGACGATTTCAAATAACAACGGCTCGGCCTGCGTGCCCAACAGTGTGCGCACCACCAAAAGATGTCCTGAGCTAGAGACAGGCAGGAATTCGGTTACGCCCTGAACCAGGCCAAGGATCATCGCTTGCCAAACGGTCAACACGATACCCCCTTCATGCTACTTAAACAATAGTATAGCAGCTTTACGGCAGCGGTGCCATGAAAAAGAGATGTGTTGTTGTTTTATTCTTTGGAGTTTATAATGACAGGGTGTGGAAAGGCGGGAGACAAATGAAGCTTGGCATTGCGGGCTTGCCCAATGTGGGAAAATCCACCCTGTTCAACGCGCTGACCAACGCGGGTGCGCAGGCGGCGAACTATCCGTTTTGCACCATCGATCCCAACATCGGCGTGGTTCCGGTACCGGATGCGCGGTTGGATGCGTTGGCAAAACTGTACGAACCAAAAAAGATAACGCCCGCAATCATCGAGTTTGTGGACATCGCAGGCCTTGTGCGCGGCGCAAGTCGTGGCGAGGGGCTGGGCAACCGGTTTTTGGCGCACATTCGCGAAGTGGACGCTATCGTACATGTGTTGCGCTGCTTTCAGGATGATCAAGTGGCCCATGTTGATGGCAGCGTGGATCCACTGCGCGATCGTGAAACCATCGAAATTGAATTTATACTGGCGGACATTGAAATGCTGGAAAAGCGCCGGGATCGTGTTCAAAAGGGCGTAAAAAGCGGTGATAAGACAAATGCAGCCGAGTTGGACGTATGCGAAAAGCTAATTGACCATCTAGCAAAGGGGAATAGCGCACGGACACTGGCACTGACCGAGGAACAGAAAGAATTGGCAAAAAACTTCTTTTTGCTCTCGCAGAAGCCGATCATCTATGCCTGCAACGTTGACGAACATGACCTTGCTGGCGGCGCAAGCGAAAACATTCATGTTCAGGCGATGTTCAAAGCGGCGCAAAGCGAAGGCGCAAAAGCGGTGGTGGTATCCGCGCGCGTTGAGGAGGAGTTGTCTGCGTTGGACGAAGAGGAGCGGGGGATGTTCCTCGAAGAACTCGGCCTTCATGAAGCGGGTCTTGATCGGCTGGTCACAGCAAGCTATGAACTTTTGGGCCTGATCAGCTACCTCACGGCGGGGCCGAAGGAAGTAAGGGCGTGGACCATACAAAAAGGAACATTGGCGCCGCAGGCCGCGGGCAAGATCCATTCGGACTTTGAACGGGGGTTTATACGCGCCGAAGTGGTGGCCTTTGATGACCTGATGCGTGCGGGCAACTATGCCGCGGCACGAGAAAAAGGACTTGTGCGTTCCGAAGGCAAGGAGTACGTGATGGCGGATGGCGATGTCGTACTGTTCCGCTTCAACGTATAAACAGGATAACATCAACACGGAAAGCCGCCTCATTGGGCGGCTTTCCGTTATTTGGGGATGAAATGTCTGGATACGAGCATATCACGATATGCTCGCAGGAGGTTTTTACGTGCTTCGTTGCAGGTTGGCTTCTACAATGGGTAAAAGTGTCTTCAAAAAAGTATCCGCCTGTTCTTTGCGACGACCTTTGTATTGAAAAATATTCTAGCGCGTGGCAAAGCTGGTAAGCAAATCTCCACCGGTGGGACAATCCGGATAGACAAAACGAATGATGCCCGTTGCCCTTGAGGGAATGGAATAACCCGTAAACTTATGTTTGACCGCGGTTATATCGCTGAGCTTGAGGTTGGTCACCGGTGGTAACTCGGTGGGATAACGCGCGTCGCGCTCTATGGCAATAACATCCTTGTCGGTGTCCAGCGTGACCGTTGCGCCGGTGCAGGACAATGTAACAACTGCCATAAAAACGCCTCCTCAATGATGGATGCGGTGTTATCCAACAAGGAATGGGGCCTGCATATACGCTTATTTGACAAGCGTATATTGGGGTTAATGATCGGGGAACCCATTGCCTTGAACAGAAAAAGAATCCATTGGATTCTTTTTCGTTGAAAAGTGCTTTATATTACGAATTGCGGGCTTTGTTGGCATCTACGATAGGATTCAGCGTTTTAAGAAAAGCATCCATCTCATCCAAGTGGCTCGCCTTATACTGCACAATGTTCTCGTTTGTAGTAGCGCCCAAAAGCACCATATCGCCTCCTGGCGGGCAACCTGGGTAGACGAACTTGAGCATTCCCGTACCTTTCCACTTGATTCCATAGGTCTGGTACTGGTTCTCAATGTTGGTTACCTCGCTTGCTTTGATTTCCGTTGTCTCCGGTAGGGAGAGCCCCATTTGAGAGTTTCTCTTGATGGTGATCAAATCGTTGTCCGTGTCCAGCGAAAGCTTTGCCCCGACACAGCCGACATTATAAATAGCCATGACTATTACCTCCTTTCTGGTTATAAATTATAGAAATGTATGTAAACGCCTCAAAACAGGCGTTGACAACTAATGCCGCAAACGACCGCCCGGCGGTCCGAGAATCTCACGCAGCACAAACGCACGCTGCCAATCGCTGATGGAAAACGCCCGTAGGTTTACAATGGGCGAGGTTGCGTTCACGGCTGTCTGTGTTGCGACAAAAAGGTTGGTGTCCTGTGCCGAGTCGTCCAAAATGCGTCCCTCTGTGAAAATGGGAACAGATGAAACATCGGCACCGGTTTTCGCGCTCTCTCGACCCATGGAGGTTTCTCCGAATGATGTTTCGGTGGAATTGCCGTCCATGGAAGTTTCTCCAAAGGGCGTTTCGGAGGTTTTTCCGTCCATGGAATATTCGCCGTAATCGCGCGAAGGCTGCGGCCCCTCAGCTGCAAACTCCTGCGATACGTTGTCAAAGGGCGTTTCCGGTCTGGTGACCGGCCGAAACGGTAGTTTAATGGGACGTTTAAGGCGCTTGGGCTGGCGCGCAAAAACGGATTGCAGGATCAAAAACAGTATGAACAGTATGATCCATATATCCACGCTTATCGCCTCCTTTCCCTAAGGCTGCTTATAACTTGCTATCCTGATCGGGCGCGGGCTGTCCGGAGCGGGCGATGGATGTGCGCATATCGGTATCGGATTTTACGTTTTGCATCTGGTAATAATCCATCACACCCAACTTGCCCTCGCGCAACGCTTCGGCCAGGGCGTGGGGTACTTCGGCTTCCGCTTCAACGACCTTGGCGCGCATCTGCTGCACGGTCGCGCGCATTTCCTGCTCCATGGCAACCGCCATGGCGCGGCGTTCTTCTGCTTTGGCCTGTGCAACGCGCAAATCCGCGGATGCCTGGTCTTGTTGAAGCTGGGCGCCGACGTTGCGGCCTACGTCCACGTCCGCGATATCGATGGACAGGATCTCATACGCTGTGCCCGCATCTAAACCCTTGCTCAGCACGGTGCGTGATATCAGATCCGGATTTTCCAAAACCTCCTTGTGCGAGGAAGCGGAGCCAACGGTGGTTACGATGCCTTCGCCGACACGGGCGATGATGGTCTCTTCGCCGGCGCCGCCAATGAGCCTGTCTATGTTGGCACGAACCGTGACCCTCGCCTTGGCCCGAAGCTCAATACCGTCCTTGGCGATGGCGGCTACGATGGGCGTTTCGATGACCTTGGGGTTGACGCTCATCTGCACGGCCTGCAGTACATCGCGGCCGGCGAGATCGATGGCCTGCGCCTTGCCGAACTCCAGCGGTATGTTGGCGCGCTGGGCCCCGATAAGCGCATTGATGACTTTATCTACGTTGCCTCCAGCGAGGTAATGCGTTTCCAGCATATTGATGTTCACGTCAAGACCGGCCTTGCTCGCCTTGATCAAAGGTAGAACGATGTTGGCCGGTACGACATTGCGGATGCGCATACCAACGAGTGTGAAAATGCTGATTTTAACGCCCGAAGCAAGCGCGGCGACCCAAAGCCTAATGGGTATAAAATGGAAGAACAGGAGTAGAAACAGCACAACGCCCACAATAATTATGGGCAGCATAAAATCCTGAGGAAAAATCATTTTATGACTCCTTTCTGTTTGTCGGGGCATCCAGTATGGCTTCCACCATGATCTGGCGGCCCTGGACTCGTACGATACGGATCGCAGTACCGGCGGGAACAAATGCCCCCTCGGACACGATGTCCAACCGTTGGTTGTCAAACTCGCCCACGCCGCTGGGCCGCAGCAACGATAATGCCGTGCCTACCTTGCCCAAAAGATCCTCCGTTTTCAGGAAAGCATCGTAGCCCCCCGTTTCTTCGACAGCGTCGCGTAGCACGATGCGAGAGCGGGACAGCCGACCTTTGGATACGGAACGGAGCAACACAAAGAACAACAGCGCCAACACGACGGTGATGATGAGCAACAACAGCAACGCCTGTGTCAGCGTTTGGGCAACGAACACAATGCCCATTACCATGGCAATACCGCCGGTTATGCCCGGCAGGCCGAAGCCCGGCATCAACATTTCCATTATAATCAAACCGATTCCCACCAGCATGAGCACCAAGCCTATGATATTTTGGGATTCAAATAGCGTCAGCATGTTTCCACCTCCTTGTGCAAATAGGTATATCAAGTCATCTTAAGTATACCATGTTTCCTAAAAAAAGTAACGAAAACACCCGATGTCATACATGGGATTGACAGGGCAAAAACAAAGGCGATATAGTACAATGGATGGGAGGTGCTTTTGTGCGGTGCATGGGCGGACACGATGATAGTCAGCGGTCAAACCAGCAGAACGATATTGTGGTCAGGCTTTTTGCGGCGTGCACTTGTCTACCTCCGTACTGTGCTGTTGTGCCCGGTCTGTGCATGATATGGTGCATCATGACGGACGGCAATACGCGCCGTAGGATGTGGAGCGTGCCGTTTGTTAAGAGCTTGACGGGGTTCGTCGCCGTTCTATTGTTGTCCACGTTGCGCTACGGCGACGCAAAATCCATGCTGACCTGCGCAGGCGTATCCGCTGCGATGGTGGTTATGGTATACCTGCGCGCCGTTATAACGCGCAAAGGCATACGGTTCTTTTTAAATATAGCAATGATGGGGTCCATTGCCAACGCGGTCATCGCAACGGTACAAGCACTTGTGTTCGATACGGCGGGTGGATACCGCGCCACCGGGCTTTTCTACAATCCGAACTACTTTGCCATGATGAGTGGGTTTGTATTGGTACTGGCGCTGTACCTATGGTTCAGCCGCATGTCAAACAAGCTGCTGATCATCGCGGCGATAACGGGTGCGTTTGTCGGACTTGTTCTGTCCAACTCCCGTACGGGGCTGTTCTGTGCGTTGTTCGGGGCGCTGTTATTGATTCTGTGGATGAAAACCAGGCGGGGCGCGCTATACTTCGCGCTAAGCTTTGGCGCGATCACCGCTGTTTTGATCTGTTTTCCGCAACTGCTGCGCCTTGACGAGTTGGGCACCTCGTTTGGCACCCGTACCGAACTCTGGCACATAGCGATGGAGGGCATCAAACAGCGGCCTCTGTTGGGCCAGGGCGCTTGGTCGTTCGTGCGAATTGCCCATGGTACGGCGCCGATGGGCGAGATCCATGCGCACAACCTGCTGCTCGAATTGATTCTCTCCAGCGGCATACTGGGTACGGCATTGTTGGGCCTGTATCTGTTCGGCAACCTGCGTGGCTTGGTGCGTGTACGCCGAAGGGAACAGGACGCGGGCCTGTCATCGGCCGCATTGGTGCTTTTTTGTATGGTGCTATTACACGGGTTATTCGATGTGACGGTGTTCGCGCCGCAAAACGCAGTGGCATTGATGCTGATGCTTGCCGTGGCAGGATTGGTAAAAGAACAAAGGACAGACAAAAAGTGAATCTCGATGTGGGCCGATTGGCCTGATAGATATAGAAGTTCACAAAACCCAGGAATGTCCTTGGCAAGCGGGAGGTTGGCGATGGAAGTCTTTTCGTGGCTTGAGATGCTTGGAATCGCCGCTTTTGCATTGTCAGGCGCTCAGGTGGCAATTGCAAGGCGAATGGATGTTTTTGGAGTTTTTGTTCTAGGCGCCATTACGGCACTAGGTGGCGGAATTATGCGGGATGGACTGATTTTGAATCGAATGCCAGCATGCCTGTATCAGCCCTGGATCTGGGCTATTGTCACGGCGGTTTGCCTGCTGACTAGTATATTCCGGCGCCCGTTACCCGTGATGTTGTGGATATTTTGGGATGCTTTGGGGCTTGGCTCTTTTGTGGTGGGAACCGGAGCCCAACTGTATATGCAGCATCAACCGATGAGTGTTTTTTTGATGGGTGCGCTTTTAACTGGAATCGGCGGCGGCATGTTGCGCGACATGCTGGCACAGCGTATCCCGGTGATATTGCGCAGGGATATCTATGCGTTGGCAGGTCTTGCAGGTGCGCTGGTTCTGTGGTATATGTTGCTTTTCGGTCTGAACGAGCTGTTGGCCATGGCTGTTTCGTTGAGCCTTGTCGTGAGCATTCGCATGGTCAGCGCCAAGTACCAGCTGCAAATCCCCGTGCCCGGTGGGCGGGCGCATGATTCATCGGAACAAACGGTTTCCTTCCCGCCCATACGCCGTAAATAAAGAAACTGAATTTTCAGTTTGAGTATGACGGCATGCATGTCGGAGACTGTTTGCGCAGGCGAAGCGACCACGCAAAACCAGGTGAATAATTGTTTTTTCTTGACAAACCGTGTATGATGTCATTGACAGCCGTAATAAGCGGATAAATGGTGTTGCACGCGCAAATTTACAGAATATTTACTTTGATTTGCGTTGGGCAACGGCCTGAAACCAATTCGTTGGCGGCGACACCGGCGGTTTATACCGCCACAAAGAGGAGGATGGACTGCATGAGAAAGACCCTTGCGTTGATGCTGGTGTTGATGCTGATTTTTGCTTTGACGGCATGTAACACCGGTTCGAACACAGAAACATCCATGGAGCCGTCGGCTAGCGAGGAAGCATTGCCGACAACGAACAATACCCAGAACAACACCGAGATATATATATTTTCCGTGATGGTGGAAGGCGTCGAGGATGTTACGGAATTCAACCAGGATCATTACAACGACATGGACATACAGACCGTGACGCTGACCGTCACCAAGAACGATGTTCCCACCGATTACCAATGCACGGGGGTGATTTTTCAAGAGGTTCTGAGTGCACTGGGCGCAACCGATTACACCAGTGTTACGGTGGTGGCGGTAGACGGCTATGAAAAGACGTACGACAAAGCGGTTATCGAGGAAGACACCACGTTCTTTGCCGTGAAGGTAGACGGAGAAACCGAGGATTGCCCGCAAACAATCGCCGCGACGATGGGAAGCGGCTATACCATCAAGAACATACAGAAACTTATCGTGGAATGACAAAATACAAAATAGGGCGGCGATGCCGCCTTTTTTGATATAACGTGGACAAAAGCAATTGATACGGGCACGCTGCTTGTGGAGGGATAGATAGGCGCACACCGGTGTGCCCGCTTGTGCTACAATACCGTTTATTTGGAGCTTAGGCTGATGTTGCACCAATTTGTGAGGAGGCATTCCATGTACGACTATCACATACATCCATATCACAGCGCAGACGGGCAGATGTCCCTTCGGGAGATGGCGCTCAGTGCCATTGACAAGGGCCTTTTGGGAATCTGTTCGACGGCACATTTTGATATCGATTTTCCCGCGTCGCCACGCATGAACTTCGTGTGCGATTTGATCGATTATGTGGAGGATGTTGAACGCTATTCGAAGCGGTTTGCGGATAGGATCATTATCAAGACCGGTTTGGAAGTGGGCATGCAAGCGGGGCGGGCGGACGTATATGCGCAAACAAGGGCTGCGATGGCGGGTTTGCGGTTTGACTATATCATAGGATCCATTCACTGGTTGGCCAGAGAGAACGGGGAGCCGCGAGAGGCGGGTATACACCCCGTATGGGGCTATGGCGCAACGCGCGCCGAAGTTTTGCGCCGCTATGCTGTTGCGCTTTTGCAATGCGCCAGAGAGTTTCCCGAATTCGATTGCATCGGACATCTTACGTACCACTCTCGGTGGGACCCGAACGAGGATCCCCAGATGCGCTACACCGACGCGCCAGAGGAACTGGATGCGCTGTTTTTACATCTGGTGCAAAACGGCAAAGGGCTCGAAGTCAACACAAGCACCAAAGATGCAAGGGGTTATTTTATGCCGGATCTGGATATGTTGAAGAGGTATCGTGAACTGGGCGGCGAGATCGTGACCATTGGCTCGGACGCGCATAGGCCCGAGCGCATAGGGGACCATTACGCGGACGCCTGCGCCATGCTTGCAGCGGCGGGTTTCCAGCGCATCTGCACCTATACCGACCACAAGCCGACGTTTCATGCCATATCAGTGGGGTGAAAGATTTGATAGATTATCACATACATACCGCCCATAGCGGCGACGGGCAGACCCCATTGAACGATATGATCGAGGCGGCCATCCAAAAGGGCTGCGACGAGATCTGCATCACGTCGCATTACGACGCGCTGTATCCGCTGTGGCCCGATGAGGACTATGAACCCGATCTTTTGGCGTATTACCGCGACGTTTCAAAAGCGGCGGAACAGTATAAGCGCCAAATAACGGTCAGGGTGGGCGTTGAGCTTGGTCTGCAGGCATGGCGGCAGGATGTTTTGGATAAAACGAAACGGGCAATCGAGGGCATCCCATTTGATTTTTTCATCGGATCGTTACACTGCCTGTCCCCGCAGCCGGTGGTGGACGAAGCAGCGTACTGGCAAAACCATACGCGCGCGTCCTTTGTGTCCATGATGTTGGAACATCAGTTGGCCATCGCGAGGGAATACGACTGCTTTGACGTGATGGGCCATCTAACCTACTTTTCGCGGTATTGTCCGTTTGATGACAAGCAGCAGCGATATACGGATGCGCCCGAATTGTGGGATGCATTGTTTCAAACGTTGATCGAACGCGGCAAGGGTATCGAAATCAATACATCAACAAAGGGAAAACTCGGGTTTTTCATGCCTGAGTTGGAACTCGTGCGCCGCTACCACGAACTGGGCGGGAAAATCGTGACCATCGGTTCGGACGCGCATGTTCCGTCTGCAGTTGCGCGGCACGAGAAAGAAGCCAAAGACATGTTGGCGGAGGCGGGTTTTGATTACCTATGCACGTTCAAGCGGCATGTACCCAGCTTTGCCAACCTATAGCGGACGATTTAACCGACCGTAGATTATTCAACGGAGGAAGCGATGAAACAATTCTCCAATTTCAATCTGCAGTTGTACACGGAAATCGTTTTCGGAAAATACACGGAAGCGAATGCCGGTGCACTTGTGAAAAACACGGCGGCACAAAGGTTTTGTTGGTGTACGGCGGCGGATCTATCAAAAAAAGCGGTCTGTATGCCCGCGTGGTGCAATCGCTCAACGAAGCGGACGTGCCTTTTGTGGAACTTGCGGGCGTTAAGCCCAATCCCCGTCGTTCGCTGGTCGATCAAGGCATTGCGCTGGGCAAGACCGAAAAAGGCGAAACATGGTAGCGGTAGGCACAGGAACGCTTTTATCAACGGACACAGAAGCAGGGCAGGGATTGTGTATCCTTGCCCTGCTTTACATACAACGGCACGTATGGTGCCGCGGATCGGATGCAAAGCCGTCCATGTCACACCGACATATGTCAGGGCACGAGTTTATCCACGTGGACGATGGCTTGGGACAGCATTTCGTCTACGCGCGCATAGTCCATGTGGCGCACGTAATACAGTTCAAGGGCATCGTGGTGTTCCTTGGCTTTGGCAATGGCGCAAACCGCACGGTCGAGCAATTCCTGAAACAGCGTTTCATTGTCCACCAACAGCGCCTGTTCCTGTGACGTGGGCAGGGTGATGTGGGCGTTGAGATCCATGGTTTGATCCGCCGGTAAGTCCTGGCCGTGGTAGGGATTTGAGGTATAAAAAAGTGTTTGTAGCTTGGGAATCAGCAGGTGTTCAAGCCGATGGGGGCAAAGTGTACAGTAGAAACCTTCCACATCAAGACCCCGGTGAAGCGCTTCGTCGCGAAGTCGGCTCAAGACGAGATCCGTCGGTGTTGTCCACGGCCCTTGAATGGAGACGTGCCGATGCGCAGAAAATGAGGACAGTGTACACGTGCACCCCAAAGGCGTTATCGCAGAAGCGAACAGCTTGCGTTCGGTGCCAATAGCGGTTCCTGCATGGGGAGGCAAATGATCGTGTATGAGGGCGTATGTGGTTTTGGACAAACCGCCCAAATCAACATGTGTAAGCATGATATGCGCACTGTCTCTACGTATGCTTTGCGCAGCGCGCAGGAAGCGGTATGCGCGCGCAAACCACCCCGTGATGTCGGTGGATAGCTCGTATATCTCCGCCCGATGTTTGGCCAAACCCTCATCGTCCAGGCAGTCCCCCAAGTTGATGATGCCGTCCACGGCGCCCGGCCATTTCGGGTCAACGGTATGCGGTGCCGTACCGTCGACAATCAATAGACCGATTTCGGGCGCTAGCACACCGTCCAGGCTATCGTTGTCGCTGGCGCAGTGGAAATGCTCTACATTCAAGCCGCGAGCCATCAGGTGGTCGCCGATTTTGCGCATGAACGTGCTTTTGCCTACGCCCGGGCCGCCTTTTAGGATGAAAATGCGTACCGCATTTTGAAAGGGTAGCATCTGATCAAAATAACTGAAAAAACCAAAAGCAGTGTTGCCGCCCGGGTATAGATGACGCAGGGTTGGCATAGAGACGCCTCCTTTTATTTGCATTTATATCCTGTGAAGCATTGTATGCATCATCATAGAAAAACATGAGTGTATACACGGTTTTACATGTAAATTTCATTGTGCAACGTAACAACACGGCCCGGTGTGGTTGGGGACGGGAAGCCGATTCAATCCGTGGCGTATACCAAACTTTGAAGCTTGTATCGGTGAATAAACCGTGGTATCCTGAGTGTCATCGCCATACGGACAGGCTGTGTGGCCAAAGAGGAGACGACGAAAAATGCAGACAAGGGAGGACCTTCGTAACATCGCCATCATCGCCCACGTGGATCACGGGAAGACCACGCTGGTCGATCAAATGCTACGTCAAAGCGGTGCGTTTCGGCAGAATCAAAACATCGTTGAGCGCGTGATGGATTCAAACGATCTAGAGCGCGAGCGTGGTATCACAATATTGGCGAAAAATACGGCGGTTAATTATCAAGGGATCAAGATTAACATCGTGGATACACCGGGCCATGCGGATTTTGGCGGCGAGGTGGAACGTATATTGACAATGGTGGATGGCGTGCTTTTGTTAGTGGACGCATTTGAAGGCGTTATGCCGCAAACCCGCTTTGTGTTACAAAAGGCGTTGGCACTGGACAAACGCATCGTGGTGGTGGTCAATAAGATCGACCGTGACGGCGTACGTCCCACCGAAGTGGTGGACGAGATCCTCGACCTTTTCATCGAGCTGAACGCCAGCGATGATCAGATTGATTTTTCCGTTGTATACGCGTCTGCCCGGCAGGGCATTGCGGGACTTAAACCCGAGGTGGATGAAACGGATCTTCGTGCGTTGTTTGAAGCGATCCTTTCTACCGTGCCCGCTCCGGCCGGTGAGATGAACGGCCCATTGCAGCTGATGTTCTCCAACGTGGATTACAACGAGTATTTAGGGCGCATCGGTATCGGACGCATCCAACGCGGAAGGATACAGTGCAACGATGAAGTGCTACTGTGCCGCGCGGACGGTACGAGTAAATTGGTGCGCATTGTAAAGCTGTATCAGTTTGAAGGACTCAAGCGTGCTGAAGTGGAAGCAGCCGCATTCGGAGATATTGTGGCGGTGGCGGGCATATCCGACGTCAACATCGGCGATACCGCCTGCGATACGGATCATGCCGAACCCATTGCATTTGTACACATCGACGAACCGACGCTGTCCATGCGTTTTTCCATCAATGACAGCCCGTTTGCTGGCCGAGAAGGTAAATACGTGACATCGCGTCATTTGAGGGAGCGGTTGTACCGCGAGGTGATGACCAACGTCAGTATGCGGGTGGAGGATACCGAGTCAACGGAGGCATTTGACGTATCCGGGCGGGGGGAGTTACACCTGTCAATCCTCATCGAGACCATGCGCCGCGAAGGATACGAGTTTGCGGTATCCAGACCGAAGGTAATCTACCGGACGGATGAAAAAGGGGAAATGCTCGAACCGATGGAGCGGCTGACGGTGGATGTGCCGGAGAACTTTGTGGGCAGCGTAATGGAGAAGTTGGGCGTGCGCCGCGCTGAACTATTGGACATGCACCCCAACGGACAGGGCGGTATGCGTTTGGTGTTCACCGTTCCGGCCCGCGGTTTAATGGGATATCGCAACGAATTTTTGACGGATACCAAGGGAAACGGCGTGATGAACCATCTCTTTGATGGATATGCACCGTATAAAGGGGATATTGTCCAAAGAAGCAGGGGCAGCATGGTGGCCTTTGAAGGCGGAGAAACAACGGCGTACGGTCTTTTCAATGCGCAGGATCGAGGCCGGTTGTTCGTTGGGCCCGGTGTATCGGTGTATGAGGGCATGATTGTGGGCGAGAATGCGAAGAATATGGATATCGTACTCAATGTATGCCGCAAAAAGCACGTAACCAACATGCGTGCGTCCGGCTCGGACGATGCGCTTCGGCTGACGCCGCATGTCGAGATGAGTTTGGAACAGGCCATCGAATTCATCGCGGACGATGAGCTTTTGGAAGTAACGCCCCAAAACCTGCGTTTACGTAAGGCGGTTCTGATCAACCAACTGCGTTCCAAGAAGAGCAGCCAGAAATAACGGGCATTCTTTGCAAACAATGCCGGCGATGGGCATCAACGATGCATGCATAAATGCTGGCAGAGAATCATCCAAGCCTTATGATTATTTTGCCAAAAGAGACATTTATTCAAACAAACGTTTGCCCATCAACCTGGGCAAACGTTTATTATTGCAAGGGCTGTTTTCAAAGGCCGGGAACATGGTGGGTAATGAAGATGTAGACTCCGATGAATATCAGCAACAAACCACCCAAAAGCATCGCCCTGTCGGCTAGAATGGTGCCGAAGCGCTTGCCAAGATCGAACCCGAACAAGCAGCAAGTGAATGTGATGATGCCGATACAAAGCGATGCTTGAAAAATATCGGCGGACAGGATAGCAAAGCCGATGCCCACCGACAGCGCGTCAATGCTGGTGGCAATCGCCTGTGCCAGCAATCCGACGATCGAAAAATGCCGAAGCACGGGGGCGCGTTGGTGACGGGCTTGCAGCGCGGCCGATACCATCATTTTTGTGCCCAGCATGCACAACAGAGCGAGCGCGATATAGTGGGCGTAGTACGCCATAAAGTCCGCAAAACCGTGGCCTGCGGCATAGCCCAACAATGGCATCCCTGCCTGGAATACGCCGAAACAAGCGGCGCTTACAAGACGCTGTCCGGCGTTTGGCGGATGCATGCTCAACCCGTTGGTCACGGATACGGCAAATGCATCCGCCGCCAGTGCAAAGGAGAGCAAGAGTAGATTTACGGCATTCATGGACGCTCCTTATGTATGCTGCTGCTGTGATTGTATGCCAACGTGGAGATGGGAATGATGCCTTTTTGTTTCGAAGGCAATTTCAAGGCGTTTGCTTTCGCCCATGCGGTATTGTGTTATAATAACCAACAGGGTATGAATTTGAATGCAGGGAGAACGAAACGAGTTGACCGAACACAATCGAATTCTTATTGTGGAGGATGAGATATCCATCGCAAAACTGTTGCAGTACAAGCTAAAGAGCGAGGGTTTTGTCATCCAAATGGCGCATGATGGCCACAGCGCACTCGCTTTGATGGAGGCATTCAAGCCTTCGCTTGTTTTGTTGGATCTAATGCTGCCGGACATGAGTGGTATGGACATTTGCCGCACGCTGACCAAGACCTATAACCTGCCCATCATCATCATTACCGCCAAAGCCGATATCGACGATAAGGTAACGGGGCTTGAAAGCGGTGCGGATGACTATATCACCAAGCCTTTCGATTTTCGCGAAGTGATGGCGCGCATCCATTCGACGCTTCGGCGCATGTATCCCGAACACGATCAAAAGGCGCAGGGAGACACGCTTTGTTACATCGACATCGAGGTGGACAAGCGCGGGCGTATTGTGACAAAAAACGGCGCGGAAGTATCGCTAACGCCCAAGGAATACGAGCTGTTGTGCCTGTTTATGGAGCATATCGGTCGTGTGTTCACCCGAGAGCATCTGTTAAATCTCGTATGGGGGTACAGCTACGCGGGGGATACCCGTACGGTGGACGTCCATATCCGCAGGTTGCGCCAGAAGCTTACATTGGGTAGCGATACGCTCAAAACGATTTTTGGCGTGGGGTACCGGCTCAGCCGGCGAAGATAGGATGCGTACCATTCGCGCTAAATTTGCCACGGGGTTTGCCCTCATATTTTGCAGCATGCTTTTGATCCTCAACGTTGTTGTCGGCATCTTTTTGCGCAACAACAACGACAATACGATTGAAAGCGAGCTGTTGTCGTTTCGCAATCACAGCAATGTCTATGTACGCCAGGCTTTTCTGGTCAACGACCTGAGCAACGACGAAACATCCTTTGAAAGCCTCTCGGAAGAGATCGTTCTTGAACTGTGCGAGGTAACGGGTGGCGATGTTGCCACATACAACCTGCAGGGGCAGATGATCAACGCGTCCGACGAGGACCGCTTTGAATCGGCAAAGTACGAGGATCTGCAAAACGCGCAGCAGGACGTACTGTCCTTCGCCATTGTGGACAGCAAGGATAGCGTGGATGCATATTTCGCGTTTGCGGCGGAGGTGGCGGGGGAACGCGTGGGCATCCTGCGCATCGCCAAATCCTACCTTGACCTTTATCAACAGTCCAACGATATCAGAAACCTTGTGTTGCTGGTATCCGTTGCGATGTTTTTTGCCGCCTTTGTATTTGTAACGCTTTTGAGCAACAGCATTTCAAAACCCATACTGGCGCTGGCCCGTGCCACCAACCGCGTTGCGAGTGGGCGGCGCGTTTTGTTTAAGCGCAACAACCGAAGGGACGAAATCGGATGGCTGATCGACAATTACAACGTCATGGTCAGGCGTATCGAGCGGCAGATCCGCATCATCGCGCGGGACCGGGACGATCTGGAAAAACTCAATTCGCATAGAAAGGATTTCTACGACCAGCTGACGCATGAATTGAAAACGCCGCTTACCACCATTATGGGGTACGCCGAAGTGATTCAGCAGAACGGATTCTCCGATAAAATGTTTTTCGATATGGGCATAAACTACATCATCAGCGAAAGCAAGCGCATGGAGGAGATGGTACGCAATCTCCTGGAGTATTCCAAGGGGATTTCCCGCCTGGAGGGGAAACCCGAGCGCGTATGCCTGAGCGAGCTGTGTATCCGCACCGTGGAGGAAATGCAGATCAAGGCGGGCCGCTATTCGTGCGAGTGCATCGCGGACGTGGAGGATGAACTGTATGTGGTGGGCGTTAAATCGGCGCTTAAGCGCATGCTGTTGAACCTGATCGACAACGCCATCAAATACGGCGACCGCGGCGAATGGATCTATGTGCGGCTGAAAAGGGAGAATGCGCATATACGGCTTACGATTGAAAATCGGGGTGAAACGCTGTCGCAGGAGGAATTGCACAGGCTGTTCATCCCGTTCTACCAGGCCAGCCCGAACGAGATTACCGAAGTGGGCAGCGCAGGGCTGGGACTGGCCATCGTGAAGAGCATCGTGGACGAACACCACGGCCATGTGAGGATTGACAGCAAAAACGGCCTTACGGTGGTAACCGTATGGCTGAACGCAACGAAGGGGAGGCGGTCTTCCGATGAAACATAGACGCTTTTTAACGGCGTTGCTTTGTGCCGTTTGCCTGCTGTGCGCCGGCTGCCAGACAAGCAGTACACGAACCGTACTGATGGACGCACGTTCGGATACGGACCAGACGGGCCAGAGCCAGAATGACGGCTCCCTGCGGGAGATCCGGTCCTTTCCGATGGAAATGACCGTGGATGGGCAGGATATCGATATAGTCCGTATATACGGCTGGATGGATGAAACGCGCCTGTGGTGCGAAACAGTCACGAACGACATCAAGTCCATTGCCACCGTCGACGACAGTTTCGGGTTTTACAAGGAGCTGGAGGAAATCGGCGAATATATATCCGTATTCGGCACTTCGCCGGATGGAAGGTATGTCGTGTATGCGCGGTGTGCCGGAGGCGAATCCGACAAGGACTTCATCGACGTCATGCTCTACGATTCGGTAACGGGCCAGTCAAAGCGGCTGATGCAAAGCAACGGCAACAGCTATTTCTCATCCTCTTCGCTGTGTTTTTCCAATGACGGCCGGTATATGAGCATGTTGATGGAAAGCTATAAATACATCGACGAAGAGGATATGGTATATGAAATCGCAGGCGTGCAGATGAATGTGGTCATTTTTGATCTTGAGACGGATACGTTCAGCGAATTTGAGATCATTGACGATCTGTCAAACCGCGCAAGAGCGTACTATTTTAAGATCACACAGGTGGAATCAATGAACGACGTGTACGGATGGCTGACTGGATACGATTGGGAATACGGGGGACAGTTCAATGCCCTCAATATACGGCTTGAAGACGGATTTGCCTATCCCATCGACCAGGATTCAACGGGGCGGGTTGTGGATCTGCAGATGTTCAACGGGCAACTGGATAGAATGGGCGGCCTGGTGATTCTGCAGGACTGGAACGCCATATCACAGGGCATCTACTGGTATGACCATGTGATAATGGCTCAGACTGCCGATCGATCGCTGCTGGCTATCGATCTCGAAACCGGCGACTTGCGTGTATTGGCGGAAAGCGTCGGGACCATTGCCATCGCGCCGGACGGGCTGCATATTGCATTCTGCACATGGACCAATACGGGTGGCATGGAGATTTATACAGCCCGCATCGCGTTGGATGCCACGGGGATGCCGGCGCTTGAAAACAGGCAGATCGTGTATACGGGAAAAAGTGTATCGCTGAAATTCTGGAATCAGGACGGCAGCAAACTCATCATTGCGGAAGATGATGAGAAGGACAAAACGGCCTATTACCGCGTTCTGACGTTCAATACAGGTCAGCAATGAAAAACAGCGCCAAAAACTATTACAGTTTGTTAACAACTCGGTAAGGAAATAGAAAAAACTTTTCACTATGATGACGCTGTCGGTTGTTTGACCGCAGCGTTCCGCCCGACATACCCCGGCCCGGAGCGTTGGAAGAGGGGCGTCTGCGCGCCCCTCTCCCAGCGGTTAATCGGGAAGAGGTGGCATGGTGAAAAGATACCAGTTTCAAAGAGGGAAAGCGCCAAGGGTTGCATTTCGGCTCATTGTCGTTATCATGGTAATGATGGGATTGTTTTTTGGAATGAGTGCTTTTATAAAACAAACGCAGGATATATTTTTTCAGGAATCCGGCAGCAGCGGAAGCCAGACCGTCCACGCCACTATACAGCCCTCTCCCACGGAGGACCACCAATTGTGTAGCGTGCTTTGCGAAGCGGACATCGCGCAGCAGGGGCGTCTTGTTCTTGTCAATAAATGGAAATTATGGCCGGAGGGTGTCGAGCCCGAGAATCTGGTGGACATCAAGGACTATATGACATCATCCGCCTATGCGCTCAAGGACAACCGGATGCGTGCGGACAGGAATGCCGTCATCGCATTGGACCAGATGATGCGGCAGGTGCAGGCGGAAGGCATCCGGAATATCGTTGTGATGTCCAGCTACCGGGGTTATCAAAAACAGCGGATTTTGTTTAGTCAGCAGGTGGAACTGATGCTGTCCCAGACGGAAAGCCGGAAACAGGCGGAGGAGACGGCCAACAAAACGGTGGCGCGGCCGGGGGAGAGCGAGCACCATACGGGCCTTGCTTTTGACCTCGCGGTTGGCGGCATTGATATGGGACAATTCGGGGATACGCCGCAGGGACAATGGGTACGGGAACATTGCGCGGAGTATGGGTTCATCATTCGATACCAACATGACAAAGCCGACATCACCGGCATCGACAATGAGCCGTGGCACATCCGCTACGTCGGCATCGAAGCCGCGAGGGAAATGGAACAAAACGGCTGGTGCCTGGAGGAGTATATTGAGCACCGACCATAGGCAAGAAACTGTGAATAGACGGCATTGGGCTGCGCTGTATATAGCTGCAGGCCTTTTGTTTGCCTATTTGGCTGGATGCCAAAGCACGCCGGCCGAACCAAGCGCAGAGCTTATCGTCAGCGGCACGACGCCAACGCCTGCGGGCGCGCAGCAGACGGTATACATACTGAAGGACGGCACGTCTGTCTATGACAGCCCCTCGCAGCAGGCCGTCGTCGTTGCCGTGCTGGACCGCGGGGCGGCATGCTTGTGGCTTTCGGATGAAGGGGAGTGGAGCAAAATACGGGTCAACGAAACAAAGGGGTATGTTCAAAAGCAGCAGCTGTCGGAAAACGAGGTTTTCCCGGCAATGAAGGAACGGTTTGAAAGCCCGCGCATCGTGGTGAATAAGGGCGCGCGGGAGCTTTGGCTGTACGACGGGGATACATGCTACGGGCGGTATGCCGTCGGCCTTGGATGGGATCCCGAAGGGGAGAAGCAGCGGGAAGGCGACGGGAAAACGCCGGAGGGCACGTACTATGTATGCTGCAGGAATGCAAACAGCAGCTACTACCTGTCTCTGGGCGTTTCCTATCCGAACGCGGAGGATGCCGCGCGGGGACTGGAACAAGGATTGATCGACGAGAATACATATCAACGCATCTACCGGGCCATTGAAAGGGGCGGGCAGCCGCCGTGGGACACGGCGTTGGGCGGCGAGATCATGATCCACGGCGGCGGATGGCAGAGAGACTGGACGGCCGGATGTATCGCGGTGGACGAAGAAACGATGGATATACTCTGGCGCATGTGCCCGACCGGGACGGAAGTGGAGATTAATCCATAAAAAAGAAGCCCCGGTTCAGGGCTTTTTTGCGTGAAAACGGTTTTTCAATGACCGGACGACAACGGATATTCCAACTGGCAGTCAAACGGTTCTGCCGCAACCAGCTTTTGATTGTATTCAAGGGCTTCTACACAGTGCATGGATTTGTAAAACGCCTGCGTCTCCTGTGAAGAATGCGCGGATATGTATAGCTTCACTGCGCCCAATTCCCTCGCCCTGTCAGCGGACAGAAGAAACAACGCTTTGCCGATCCCACGTCCCCGGTGTTCAAAAGAGACATGGAGGCTGGATAGCTGAAGGTATTCCTTTCTGCATCCAAAAGGTTCATTTTCAACCGAGGAAAACCCTACCAGCATATTGTACACAAAAGCCCCGAACACCGCGCCGCCCGTTGTTATCGTGCTTTTGAGGCACTTGACAAGAAACGCATAGTTGTCGTCATTCCAGTTTTCTTCAAAGGGAATGTCTTTTAAGATCCACGTTCCGTGTTCCTTCCGCCAGCACCGTTCAACTTTCTGATAGCGGTTGAAATGCCGGAACAGGTCCCGCGACAGTTCCTTTGCTTCCAGTTGCCTGTATTCCACGTCTTTTAGTATAGCATATTCTTTGATCCGTGCGGAGGCGCAAGCAACCGGCTAAACCGGGCCAGACGGGCGTCGTCCATCGGCGGCGTGTTTTCAAGCGGAAACGGTATACCGAGGGACTTGTATTTTTCAACGCACATCGTATGAAAGGCCAAAAGCTCCACTTTTTGTATGCAGTGGTACGGCGCAACAAGCGCGTTGAGCTTTTCGATGTTTTGCTCCGTATCGTTCAAACCGGGTACGACGACGTGGCGGACCCATGTCGGGATGTTCTGTTTTTCCAGTTCGCCAAGGAACGCAAGCGGGGTTTTAAGATCCATGCCACTCAGCGCGAGGTACGCTTCCGTATCGGTTGCCTTGATGTCCAGAAGGCACAAGTCGGTCACGGACAGAAGGCGCAGCACAGACGCGTCCAGCCGGCAGCCGCTTGTATCCAGGCAGGTATGTATGCGTTCCCTTTTGCACAGAGAGAACAGCTCAAAGACGAATTGTGCCTGAAGGAGCGGCTCGCCACCGGATACGGTCACGCCGCCGTCCTCCCCGAAGTAGGGCCTGCACCGGATCAGGCGCTCATACACCTGCTGCGGTGTAGTCGGCGTGCCGCCGTGAACGTCCCAGGTGTCGGGATTGTGGCAGTAGGAACAGCGTGCGTTGCACCCCTGCATGAATACCACAAACCGCAGCCCGGGGCCGTCCACCGCGCCCAGCGACTGAAACGAATGGATGCGGCCTACCATGTCAGAATGCCTCGTGGAAGGTGCGCGCGATCACTTCGCGCTGCTGTTCGCGCGTCAGTTTGTGGAAGTTGACGGCGTAGCCGGATACGCGGATGGTTAGATTTGGGTACTTCTCGGGGTGGTCCATCGCGTCGACCAGTGTATCGCGGTTCAATACGTTGACGTTCAGGTGGTGCGCGGCTTGTTTGAAATAGCCGTCCAGTATGCGCACCAGGTTGCCGGTGCGCGTGTTTTCCTCGTGTCCCAGCGCCTGCGGCGTAATGGAAAACGTGTTGGAAATGCCGTCCCTGCAGCACGCAAACGGAAGCTTGGCCACGCTGTTGAGAGACGAGAGCGCGCCGCAGCGCTCGCGGTTGTGCATGGGATTGGCACCGGGCGCAAACGGCTCGCCGGCCTTGCGCCCATCCGGCGTCGAGCCGGTCTTCTTGCCGTACACGACGTTGGAAGTGATAGTCAGAACGGACAGCGTATGTTTCGCGTTCTTATAGGTCGGTGTTTTTTCAAGCTCTTTTGTCATGCCGGTAAGAAGATCGACGGCGATGCGGTCCACACGGTCATCATCGTTGCCAAAGGCGGGCGTTTCGCCGTCCGATTGAAAATCCACAATATAGCCGTTTTCATCGCGCACGGGCTTTACGTCGCCGTACTTGATGGCGGCCAGTGAATCCGTAACAACGGACAGCCCGGCCACGCCAAACGCCATGAACCGTTCCACATCGGTGTCGTGCAGCGCCATCTGGATCTTCTCGTAGGCGTATTTATCGTGCATGTAGTGGATCACGTTCATGGTATTGACATAAAGCGCGCACAGCCAAGAACGATAGGTTACAAACCGGTCCAGTACTTGTTCGTAGTCCAGCGCATCCTCCGCCAGCGGCGGCAGCTGTGGCCCAATGTGAAGGCCGCTGGTGTGGTCGTACCCGCCGTTGATGGCGATAAGCAGCAGTTTGGGCAGGTTGCACCGCGCGCCGAAGAACTGCATTTGCTTGCCGATCTTCATGGCGGATACGCAGCACGCGATGGCGTAATCGTCCCCATAGTCGCGGCGCATGAGGTCGTCGTTCTCATATTGGATGGCGTCGGTGTCGCACGAGACCTTGGCGCAAAACAACTTGAATGGCGTAGGCAATTTATCCGACCACAACACCGTCAAGTTGGGTTCCGCGGACGGCCCGAGATTGTACAGGGTGTGCAGCATGCGGAAGGAATTCTTGGTGACAAGCGGCACGCCGTTTTCCCCGACGCCGCCGATGCTCTCGGTGATCCACATCGGATCGCCCGCAAACAGTTCGTTGTACTCCGGTGGCCTTAGTTGGCGCGCTACGCGAAGCTTGATCACGAAATCGTCCATCAATTCCTGCGCCTGCTGCTCTGTCAAAACGCCTTCGTCCATGTCCCGCTTTATATAGATGTCCAAAAACGTGCTGGTGCGGCCAAGGCTCATCGCCGCACCGTTCTGTTCCTTGATTGCGGCAAGGTAGCCGAAATACGTCCATTGAATGGCTTCTTTGGCATCTTTTGCGGGCACAGATATATCAAAGCCATACATCGAAGCCATCTCTTTTAGCTTGTTTAAAAAGTTAATCTGCTGATATAGCTCTTCGCCGAGGCGGATGTTGTCCACATTCATGGACTGCGCTCCCTTTTCACGCTTGTCGGCCTGCTTCTGTTTGATAAGAGCATCAACGCCGTACAGCGCCACACGGCGGTAATCGCCAATGATACGACCGCGGCCGTACGCGTCGGGCAGACCGGTGATCAGGCCGCTCTTACGCGCAGCGAGCATCTCTTCGGTGTACACGCGGAACACGCCGTCGTTGTGCGTGGTTCTAAACTGGAACTCATCCTCCACCTTTTGGCTCAGCTCAAATCCATACGACTCGCAGGCCTTGCGCGTCAGGCGGATTCCGCCAAATGGGTTTATGCCGCGTTGAAGCGGACGCGCAGTCTGCAATCCGACGATCAGCTCGAGAGATGGATCCAGATAGCCGGGTTTGTAATGCGTCAACGAGGACACCGTATAGGTATCGATGCTCAATACGCCGCCCATTTTCTGCTCGAGGGCGCACAGCCGTTCGACCTTTTTCATCAGTGTTTGAGTACGCGGCGTCGGGCCCTGAAGAAATGAGGCATCCCCGCCATACGGCGTATAGTTCTTTTGGATAAAATCACGCACATCGATCTCATCCTGCCAAAGTCCGGCGTTAAAGCTACGCCATGCATCCACATGTTTCATCGATGGAACCTCCAATTCTCTCGATGTTACCACAATACAAAAAGGGCAACCCATAACAAGATAAGGTTGCCCAGACGGTCGGCGTAAACTCCCATGCTTCACCGTGGTGATCCACGTTGTCCGTCAGTTACATGGGATACACCCTTAGTATGAAGCACACAGGCGTTGTTGTCAAGAGATGATGCCAACGGGTAGTTAGCTATTGACAACTCGCGCGCGGCGCATATAATAGGTGTGGGGAAAGTAGGATATTCTATTTTTTTGAAACGAAAGTTAGCGTCTGCTAACGCGGGACCTGGAAAGGATGTACTTGCATGACGTTAAATCAATTGAGTGTTGGACAATCGGCCGTAATCGCATCCGTGGGTGGGCACGGTGTGCTCAGAAGGCGGCTGTTGGATATGGGGCTTACGCCCAAAACGCACGTTTTAATGCGCAAGGTCGCACCGATGGGCGATCCTATGGAATTGTATCTTAGGGGCTACGAATTGACGTTGCGCGCCGAAGAAGCAAAAAATATAGGTATCGTGGCGTTGCCAAACAAAGATAAAGACAGGCAGGCACAGCCAAACAGACACAGACACAGACATGGAAATTAGGGGCTTGTATATAGGTTGTAACGGCTATATATTTTAAACGACTAAGCGCCACGGTAATGTCTGGCAGGAAGCAAGGCAAAAAGGTGGACGAAAAGGAGCGAATATATGGTCATCGCATTGATTGGGAATCCCAATTGTGGTAAGACGACGCTGTTCAACCAATTGACAGGAAGCAGCCAGCACGTGGGGAATTTCCCGGGGGTGACGGTTGAGAAGAAGGTTGGGGGCATCCGTCGCCATGCGGACGTCCAGGTGGTGGATCTGCCTGGCATCTATTCGCTATCGCCCTATACTAGCGAAGAGGTGTTGACAAGGGATTTCTTACTCGTCGACCGGCCGGACGTTATATTGAACATCGTGGATGCTACCAATTTCGAACGCAACCTGTATCTGACATTGCAGTTGATGGAATTGCAGATGCCGATGGTTCTGGCGTTGAACATGATGGATGAAATGGAGAAAAACGACTGCACGGTGGATGTAAAGGCACTGGAACAGACACTGGGCATACCGGTGGTGCCCATTGCGGCCAGCAAGAACCAGGGTGTTGCCGAGCTGATCGAGCGCGTGTTACAAACAGGTCGGGAGAAGCCGCCGGTACCAAAAATGGATTTTTGTACAGGCGAGGTGCACAAGGCGGTGCACGCCATCAGCCATCTGATTGAGCCGCAGGCAAAAGCCAAAAACATACCTACGCGCTTTGCGGCGACAAAGCTGGTGGAGGGCGACGAGCCGATGCAAAGGCGGATGCAGCTGGCAAAGAACGAACTGCACATCATCGAACATGCGGTGGAATCGATGGAGAAAGCGCTGGGTACGGACAGGGAAGCGGCGCTTGCAGACATGCGCTATGCGTACATACAACGGTTGTGCACCACTATGGTACACAAGAGTGGCGATACGTTGGAGCATAGGCGTTCGGTGCGCATCGATGTGCTTTTAACCCACCGATATCTGGCAATTCCGTTGTTCTTCTGTATTATGATGACGGTGTTTTATCTCACGTTCGGGCCGCTTGGTTCGGCGTTGTCCGATGCGTTTAGCGCTCTGGTTGATGCCGCTTCCGTGTGGATTGGGCAGGGACTTGTTGCTCTCAAGGTTAACGCCCTAGTCACATCGCTGGTTATGGATGGTGTTTTGACAGGCATCGGTAGCGTGCTGTCATTTTTGCCCACCATACTGGTTCTGTTTCTGTTCCTGTCGCTTCTGGAGGATACCGGATATATGGCGCGGGTGGCGTTTGTCATGGATAAATTGCTTAGAAAGATCGGCTTATCCGGCCGTTCGTTCGTGCCCATGCTCATCGGTTTTGGCTGCTCGGTACCCGCCATCATGGCCACGCGTACGCTGGCCAGCGAGCGAGACCGAAAGATGACAATTCTGTTGACCCCGTTTATGTCTTGTAGCGCCAAGCTGCCCATCTATGCGCTGTTTACCGATGCGTTTTTTACTGGACATAAGGCGTTGGTCATGATGGGTATGTACGCGCTTGGCATTGTAGCGGGCATACTCTACGGCCTTTTGTGCAAGAGCACGCTGTTTCGGGGCAAGCCGGTACCGTTTGTTATGGAACTCCCATCCTACCGCATACCGTCGCCCAAAAGCGTGATCCTTCACATGTGGGAAAAGGCAAAGGACTTTATCAAAAAGGCGTTTACCATCATCTTTATCAGTACCATCGTGGTATGGGTGCTGCGCACGTTCGATTTTCGCTTTAATGTAGTGGCGGATAGTGCACAGAGCATGTTGGCCGGCCTTGGGCGTATATTGGCGCCCGTGTTTGCTCCGCTTGGATTCGGAGACTGGCGTGCGTCTACCGCGCTTGTCACAGGCCTTTCCGCCAAGGAAGCGGTGGTCAGCACGTTTGCAGTGTTGATGGGCGTATCCGGCAAAGAGGCACTGGCGGGTGCCATGAGCCAGCTGTTCACGCCTCTTGCGGCGTTGTCGTTCTTGAGTTTTACGGTGTTGTACATGCCCTGCCTTGCAGCGATGGCAGCGGTGCGCCGCGAACTAGGCAGCATGAAAGCGGCGCTTTTGGCCATGGCTGCGCAAACGGCGTGGGCGTGGCTTGTGACGTTCGTGTTGTACAACAGCGTACGCCTGTTTATACACTGAGAGGAGAAAGCATGGATCTCGTTATCCTATTGATACTGGGCGTCCTTTGCATCGTTGCATGGCGCTCGTGGCGAAAACAGAAAAAAAGCGGTTGTTGCGGCTCGTGTTCCCAATGCCAGATGCCGTGTGAACGGGACGAGACCGAAAACCAAAACCCACCGGATGTAAAGGAGAAATGATGACAGGCAACGACGCTGCTTGTCTTTGGATAAACGCAACGGCCGCCAATTGTATTGGCGGCCGTTGCGTTTCAGAGAACATATGGCGATAGAGGGGAACAGTCATGTATAGAGGAAAGACGCAAAAAAACGGGGCAATCCCCCGCTTTTTGTAGGCAACAAACAACGCTAACGCGCCGCTTTGCTCCTTTCCAAACGGGAGGCCGGGACGTTTCCATCCAAACCCAACGTCTGTTTGGCATAGCATTCACCTTAGCACAAACAGATCGGAACATATCTAAATATAGTTTACTCAAACTGGTAGAATTTGTCAATACAAAGTAAAAACATGCAAGGCAAACAGCAAAGCCCCGCCATCACTGGCGGAGCTTTGCGTGGACGAACGGGTGTGCAGCCCGCCGTCTTTGGGTTAATGCGCAGACCTGCCGGAGGGAACGGTTTGGCCTGCACAAATTTGTAAGCTTATGCGTCTTCTCCGTCATCCTGTAAAGCGGCGTAACCTTCTTCGCCGGTGCGCACCTTGACGGTATTTTCCACGTCGTAGACAAAGATCTTGCCGTCGCCGATGTGGCCCGTGTAAAGAACGGCCTTGGCGGTTTCGATGACTGTGCGGACCGGTACTTTGCTGACCACGATCTCAACCTTGAGCTTGGGCAACAGGTTAAATTCCACTTCAACGCCGCGGTAGAACTCCGTACGGCCCTTCTGGATGCCGCAACCCATGACGTTGGATACGGTCATGCCGGTGACGCCGATCTTGTTCATGGCGGACTTGAGCATATCAAACCGGTTTTCGTTCATAATGATGGTGACGTTGCTCATCTTTGCGGGGTTGCCGTGTTCATCCACCGGCGCGATGGGTACGTATTCCACGGGTATGGCAACGGAAGAGGGCACAACAGCCCTTTGCATCATGGAGTCCGAAGGCGTAGGCATGGGCATAGGCATGAAATCTGCGTAGCTGCTGTCCAAGCCGTGCTCAACGATATCCAGGCCTGCAATTTCCTCCTCGGCCGGTACGCGTAACCCAACGGTTGCCTTGATGATGCCAAACACGATTGTCATGGTAACTGCGACCCATGCCATGACCGCGCCAACGCCCAGAGCCTGTACGCCCAGCATGGCCGCGCCGCCGCCATAGAGAAGGCCGCCGTCCAGTGCAAACACACCCACAAGGATGGTGCCCATTGCGCCACACATTCCGTGAACGCCGATGGCGCCCACCGGATCGTCGATCTTCAACACTTTGTCGATGAACTCAATGCCAAACACCACGGTGAAGGCGGCAATCGCGCCGATAAAGAACGCGCCCATGGGGCTTACTGCGTCGCAGCCGGCGGTGATGGCCACAAGACCTGCCAGCGCGCCATTCAATGTCATGGAAACGTCAGGCTTCTTGTAGCGGATCCAAGTGATGAACATGGTAAAGCATGCAGCGGACGCGGCCGCAAGGTTGGTGGTAACAAAGATGTTTGACATGGATACGAGGGTAGCGTCGCCGGTTGCGCTGACGGTGGAACCGCCGTTGAAACCGAACCAACCGAACCAGAGGATGAATACGCCCAGCGCGCCCAACGTCAGGCTGTGACCGGGGATGGCGTGCGGCTTGCCGTCCTTGTCATATTTTCCGATGCGCGGTCCCAACATCTTGGCACCGACCAAAGCCGCGATGCCGCCCACCATGTGGACGACCGTGCTGCCCGCAAAATCGTGGAAGCCCATCTCGGCCAACCAGCCGCCGCCCCAGATCCAGTGACCGGATACCGGGTAGATTAAAAGGCTGATGGCGATGCTGTACATACAATAGGCGGAGAATTTCGTGCGTTCCGCCATGGCACCGGATACGATGGTGGCGGCTGTGGCACAGAATACCGTCTGGAAGATCAGAAACGCCGCGGTGGGAAAGGCGGAATCGTAATTGCCCATTGTGAACAGATCCGGCGTTCCGATCAATCCGCCAATGTCGGATCCAAACATCAGGCCGAAGCCCAGGAACCAAAAGGCGGGCGTACCCAGGGAGAAGTCCATGAGGTTTTTCATGATGATGTTGCCGGCATTTTTGGCGCGTGTGAAACCGGTCTCAACCATCGCGAAGCCGGCTTGCATAAAGAATACGAGCGCAGCGGCTACAAGAACCCATATGGTGTCTACCGAAGAAAACATAATATACCTCCTTATAATTATGAAAAATAGATATAAAGAAAACGGTGTACGCGTACGGATTTCCGTACAGCGCACACCGTTGTGCACCGTTGTGATATTTTCGAACCGGACTAAATGAACAAGAGCATATCTCCGTAGGTCGGGAACGGCCAATCTGCTTTTCCGACTTGTGTTTCAAGCTCGTCCGCCACCGCCCTGAGTTCCTGCATTGCGGGAACGACGTTTTCGTGGTAGTAGACTGCCTCGGAGGGGCTGTCCTCTTTATCGTGCGCTGCGAGCAGGGCATCATCCAATGCATTGGCCTTTTGATATAGAGAATCGCACAGCCCGGACAATTTTTTAACCAGTGTGGTTTCGTAAGAGCAGGCAATGTCGGGCATAACCTGCTTCGCTGTCGCTGCGGTTTTCGCAAGTTTGCCGACATAAGCGCTAACAGCGGGCAGAATGTCCTTGCGTGCGATGTCAAGCATGGTCAGCGATTCGATGGAAAGCACCGTGACATAGTTTTCCATCATCACTTCATAGCGTGCGTGCAACTCAACGGGTGTCAGCACGCCGAATTTTTCAAACAACGCCACGTTCTTTTCCTTGATCAGATACGGTACTGCGTCCACGGTGGATTTCAGGTTTAGCAATCCGCGCTTCTTTGCTTCCGTCACCCATTCATCGGCGTAGTTGTTGCCGTTGAAGATGATGCGCTTGTGTTTGGCGATGGTCTCAGCGATGATGCGGTTGAGCTCTGTCGTGAAATCATCCGCTTTTTCCAGAGCATCCGCAAACTCGCACAGCGAGGATGCCACAATGGTGTTGAGAATCGTGTTGCAATCCGCGATGGAGAACGAGGAACCGACCATACGGAACTCAAACTTGTTGCCGGTAAAGGCAAAGGGTGAGGTGCGGTTGCGGTCCGTGGTATCACGGGGCAACGGGGGCAGGGTATCCACCCCTATGGTCATCTCACGCTGGTAATTGTCGTTGTACGGCGTACCGTTGTCGATGGATTCTAGAACCGCCGTCAACTCGTCACCCAAAAAGACGGATACGATGGCGGGCGGCGCTTCGTTGGCGCCCAATCGGTGGTCGTTGCCCGCGCTGGCGACGGATACGCGCAACAGATCCTGGTGTTCGTCCACCGCTTTGATGATCGCGCACAGGATCAGAATGAACTGCGCGCTTTCCCGCGGCGTTTTGCCTGGATCTAGCAGGTTGAAGCCGGTATCAGTCGAAAGAGACCAGTTGTTGTGCTTGCCGCTGCCGTTTACGCCCGCGAACGGTTTCTCGTGTAGAAGGCAGATCAACCCGTGCTTCATGGCGACCTTTTGCATCATTTCCATAGTCAGCTGGTTGTGGTCGACGGCGATGTTGGTGGTGGAGAAGATGGGAGCCAGCTCGTGCTGAGCGGGCGCTACCTCGTTGTGCTTGGTCTTAGCGAGTATGCCAAGCTCCCACAACGCTACATCCAGATCGTGCATGTACGCACAAATGCGCGGTTTCAATGCGCCGAAATAATGATCATCAAGCTCCTGCCCTTTGGGTGGCTTGGCGCCATACAGCGTACGGCCGGTATAGCGAAGATCCTTTCTGGCTCTGTACATCGATTCATCAATCAGAAAATATTCCTGCTCTGGACCGACGGTGGTTTTTACGCTTTTTGCATCGCGTCCGAACAGATTCATTATGCGCATAGCTTGTTTGTTAACCGCTTCCATCGAGCGCAAAAGCGGCGTCTTTTTGTCAAGTGCCTCGCCGCTGTATGAGCAAAATGCGGTGGGAATACATAGTGTGCCGTCTTTAATGAACGCGTAGGATGTGGCATCCCAGGCTGTATACCCGCGCGCTTCGAAGGTGGCACGCAAGCCGCCGGACGGGAAGCTTGATGCATCCGGTTCGCCCTTGATCAGCTCTTTGCCGGAAAACTCCATGATCACGCCACCCTCGGGGGTAGGAGAGATGAAGCTGTCGTGTTTCTCGGCAGTGATGCCGGTCATGGGTTGGAACCAGTGCGTAAAGTGCGTCGCACCCAGTTCGACCGCCCAATCCTTCATCGCATTGGCCACCACGCCTGCAACCGTGGGATCCAACGACTTACCCTGTGAAATGGTTTGCTTTAGCGCCTTGTAGGTGTCCTTGGGCAAACGCTGTTTCATTGTGTTGTCATTAAAGACTTTGGAACCAAACATTTCTGGAATCTGGCTCATTATGTTTCCCCCTTTTTCTTTTTATAATGATAAAGGCGCCGCGGGATAACCCACAGCGCCTTTGCTGCCTATGAAAACAGTATATGCAGGTGAGTTTGTGTTGTCAACCCCCTAAAATAAAAAATCAAAAATAATTTCATGTGAAAAATAAGCATAACAATATTGTGGCGTACTAAATTGCACATACCATATAATTTTATAAAGAGAAAGTCTTGACGCCGGGCGAAATTTTTCCTATAATGTCAGCACAGTTGTGAACAAAGGCGTTCACCAACGTACATAGGGCTTGGTTTGTCAAGTCATGTGCGGTGGTGAACGCCTTTTCTGTGTTTTATGACAGGAGGGGGACGCAATGCAAAGAGAAGGTCAGATCCGCATTCCATCCGGATGTGCTATCACGGGAATTTTCGATAAGAGTGGCACGCGCACGAATGGCAGCGACATCATAGGCGCCATGTCTACCATGCACGACCGGTCCAATGGGTTGGGCGGTGGTTTTGCAGGATACGGAATCTATCCCGACCATGCGGACGAATACGCACTGCATTTGTTCTATGACGATGACAATGTGCGACAATGTTGTGAGGCTTTCATGGAAGGTCTGTTTGTGGTATCGGATAAAGGGGAGATACCCGTCAAAAAAACACCGCTCGTTCCGGACGGGCCGTTGATTTGGCGGTATTTTGTGCGCCCTAAAGAGGACAGAATACGCGATGAACAATTGGATGAACAGGCGTACGTCGTGCGTGCGGTGACGCACATCAACGTGGCGATGGCCGGGGCCTACGTTTTTTCCAGCGGTAAAAACATGGGGGTCTTCAAAGCCATCGGTTTTCCAGAGGACGTAGGGGAATATTACCGGCTTGAGGATTATGCGGCCTACTGCTGGACGGGTCATGGACGGTATCCCACAAACACGCCGGGCTGGTGGGGCGGTGCGCATCCGTTTGCGCTGCTGGATGTCAGCGTGGTGCACAACGGGGAGATATCCTCCTACGATGCCAACCGAAGGACGGTGGAGATGTACGGTTACCACTGCAGTCTTCTAACGGACACCGAGGTCATCGCCTATATGGTGGATTACCTGGTGCGCCGTATGAACATGACATATAAGGAAGCGGCGGACGTGATGGCGGCGCCGTTTTGGTCCACCATCGATGTGATGGATGAAAAGCAGAAAAAGTATTTCAGTTATCTGCGCAAGGCGTTTTCCGGGCTTTTGATCACAGGGCCCTTCTCCATTCTGGTCGGTTTTAACGGCGGATTGATGGCGCTTAATGACAGATTGAAACTGCGTTCGATGGTTGTGGCGGAAAAGGGCGATAAGGTATATGTTGCCAGTGAAGAATGTGCCATACGCTATCTGGAGAAAGACGTTGACCGGATATGGTCGCCCAAGGGCGGCGACCCCGTGATCATCACGCTGAAAGGAGGCAAATAGAATGGCTGTTGAATTCATATACCCAGCTTTTGAGGTGGTTCGAAACATGGACCGGTGCATCACCTGCCGCGCATGCGAGCGGCAATGCGCCAACGAAGTACACAAGTTGGACGAAGATCTCAACGCCATGGTTAGCGACGAGTCCAAGTGCGTGAACTGCCACCGCTGCGTATCGCTGTGCCCCACAAGGGCGCTCAAGATCGTCAAAACCGACCATTGTTTTCGTGATAACGCAAACTGGACGCAGCAGAACATTCAGGACACGTACCGTCAGGCGGCCACCGGCGGCGTGTTGCTTGCATCCATGGGCAACCCGCAGGATTTTCCGGTGTACTGGGATAAGATATTGATCAATGCGTCCCAGGTGACCAATCCCTCCATCGATCCACTGCGTGAACCGATGGAGACAAGGGTAATACTGGGCAAAAAGCCCAAGATGATCGAGCGCGATGAGAATGGATGCATCGTGGACAACATGCCAAAGCACCTGACGATCCATACACCCATCGTGTTTTCCGGCATGAGTTATGGATCCATCAGCTACAACGCGCACGAGAGCCTGGCGAGGGCATCCAAGGCGCTGGGGACCTTCTACAATACCGGAGAAGGCGGACTGCACAAGGATTTCTTCGAGTACGGCCCCAACACCATCGTACAGGTGGCATCCGGCCGCTTTGGCGTCAACAAGGATTACCTCAATGCCGGCGCAGCCATAGAGATCAAGATTGGCCAGGGTGCCAAGCCAGGCATCGGAGGTCATCTGCCGGGAGCGAAGGTCGTAGGCGACATATCGCGCACCCGAATGATCCCGGTGGGAACGGACGCACTGTCCCCCGCGCCGCATCACGACATATATTCAATAGAGGATCTCAGACAGTTGGTCTTTTCGTTGAAGGAAGCGACAGCATATGAGAAGCCGGTGATCGTGAAGATTTCGGCGGTGCACAATGTGGCTGCCATAGCCAGCGGTATCGCGCGAAGTGGCGCGGACATCATCGCCATTGACGGTTTTCGTGGCGGCACCGGTGCGGCACCGGCGCGCATACGCGACAACGTGGGCATTCCCATCGAACTGGCTTTGGCTAGCGTGGATGAAAGGCTCCGACAGGAGGGTATACGCGACGACGTGTCCATTCTGGCCGGCGGTAGCATACGCAACAGCGCGGACGTGGTCAAGGCCATCGCCTTGGGCGCGGATGCCGTATATATCTCTACCGCCGCACTGATTGCGTTGGGCTGCCATCTGTGCAGGAGCTGCCATCAGGGCAAGTGCAACTGGGGCATCGCCACGCAGCGGCCAGAGCTTGTCAAACGATTAAACCCGGATGTCGGTACGCAGCGGCTGATCAATCTGGTGACGGCGTGGGATCATGAGATACAGGAGATGATGGGCGGCATGGGCATCAACGCCATCGAAGCGCTAAGAGGCAACCGCCTGATGCTGCGCGGGGTTGGGTTGAACGAAAAAGAGCTTTCCATATTGGGCATCAAGCATGCCGGCGAGTGAGGTGTAAAGATGAAACGCGTATATGTGAATGAACAATGGTGCCTTGGGTGCCATCTGTGCGAATATTACTGTGCATTTGCCAATTCCGGCATCAAGGACATGGTCAAAGCGCTAAAAGGCGTGACCATCCATCCACGCATCAATATCGAGGAGAAGGATGGCATCAGCTTTGCCGTGTCCTGTCGGCACTGTGAGGAGCCGCTGTGCGTCAGAGGCTGCATATCCGGTGCGCTGACCACCGAAAACGGGATGGTGGCCATCGATCAGGACAAGTGCGTGGGGTGTTATACCTGCATCCTGTCCTGTCCGTACGGCGCGATCATGCCCAATGAAAACGGCGTGATGCAAAAGTGTGAACTGTGTATGAAGAACGGGCAGGACCAGCCGTTGTGCGTTTTGAACTGCCCGAATCAGGCCATCGTATATGAGGAGAGGTGAACTATGCGCTACGTAATCATTGGCAATTCCGCGGCGGCCATGGGCTGTATCGAAGGCATCCGCCTGCACGATGGAGAGGGTAGCATCACGCTGATCGCGAGCGAACCGCATCACGTGTACGGTCGCCCGATGATTTCCTATCTATTGCAGGGCAAGACCGATCTTGACCGCATGAAATACCGCCCTGCGGACTTTTATGAAAAACAAAACGTCGAACCCATGCTGGGCCAAAAAGCAATCGGTATCGACACGGCAAAAAAAACCGTAAAGATCGATGATGGGACGGCGGTTCCGTACGACAAATTGATGGTGGCGACCGGCTCGCGTCCGTTTGTGCCGCCTATCGACGGGTTGGATGCGGTTGATAACAAATTTACATTCATGACGATTGATGACGCACTGGCGCTTGACAAGGCGCTGACGGACGATTCTCGCGTTTTGATCGTGGGCGCCGGGCTTATCGGCCTCAAGTGCGCCGAAGCGGTTGTGGACCGGGCAAAAACGCTGACCGTGGTGGATATGGCGGATCGCGTTATGCCGACGGTGCTCGGCCCCGAACCCGCAAAGCGGGTGCAGGCACATCTGGAGGACATGGGCATGAAGTTCTTCCTGTCCGATACGGTGGTGGGCTTTGAAAAGGGCAAAGCACACCTTAAAAGCGGCGAAACCATCGATTTTGACGTGCTGGTGATGGCAGTGGGCGTGCGGCCAAACACGGAGCTGGTGGCAAACGCCGGCGGCCTTGTGGACAGGGGCATCATGGTGGACGGCGCAGGACAAACAAGCCTGTCCGACGTATATGCCGCGGGCGACTGCACCCAGACGGTGGATGCCGTCTGCGGGGAGGCGCGCATCATGGCGCTGTGGCCTAACGCGGTGCGCCAGGGTCTGTGCGCAGGTGAGAACATGGCGGGAGAAGAAAAGTCGGTGTGTGACCATATCGCGTTCAATGCAACAGGATTGTGCGGTCTGCACATGGTATCCGCGGGCAATGCGGACGGCGAGATGGATGTTGTGTGCGACGGGGATACATACAAGGTGTTATACATAAAGGACAATAGGCTCAGCGGCTATATCATCATAGGAGACTGCGCGCGGGCGGGCATCTACACAGCGTTGGTACGCAACCGAACGCCGCTGGATACCATCGATTTCGAATTGATCCGGGAAAAGCCGCAATTGATGGCGTTTTCCCAGACGGAACGTAAGATTCAACTGGGAGGTGCAAAGATATGAAGGTGATCGACGCCAAAGATATGCACTTTCAAACGCTTAACGAAAAAATACGCGCCTGTCAGGACAGGGAACTCAGGCTAGAAAACGTGCTGGGACAACGGTATATTGCCAGCGGTTCGGGGGAACGGCTCATCAACATCTACGGCGTACCGGGCAACGCGCTGGCGGCGTATGCCGACGGCACGGTCATCAACGTATACGGGGATGCGCAGGATGCGCTTGGTGATACTATGAATGAAGGCATCGTGACCATTTACGGTAGCGTCGGCGACACGGCCGGCTATGGCATGCGCGGCGGCAAGATGTTTATCCGGGACACGGTAGGGTACCGTGCGGGCATCCACATGAAGGCGTATGAGGATAAACAGCCGGTGATGGTTATCGGGAAAACGGCGGGCAGCTTTTTGGGCGAGTACCAGGCCGGTGGTACCATTGTGGTACTGGGTCTGGGATGTGACGGCATTCCCATCGGCGATTTTTGCGGCACCGGCATGCACGGCGGACGCATTTTCATCCGAACGGAAACACTGCCCGACGACCTGCCCATGCAGATCGTATCGTGCAAAGCGTCGGCGGAGGACCTTGCGACCATTCGTGAAGACATCAATCAGTTCTGTGACCGGTTCGGCGGGAATGTGGATGAGGTGATGAACCATACGTTCCATCTTCTAACGCCAAACAGTGCCAACCCCTACAAACAGATGTATACCCACATCTAAATTTGCGCAAAGGCATGGCACAATACCGGCATTCGGTGTTATAGTATGGAATAAGAGGAGGTGCGGGATATGGATTATACCGTAGAGGAAGTGCTGCAGTTCGTGGAGGAAAACGACGTCAAGTTCGTGCGACTGTCTTTTTGCGACCTGTTCGGTACGCTCAAGAACATCGCGGTCATGAAGGACGAGTTGCCGCAGGCATTTCAAAACGGAATGCCGTTTGACGCGTCCGCCATACGCGGTTTTATGAACGTGGAGGAGAGCGATCTGTTCCTGTTCCCCGACCCGGCCACACTGTCGGTACTGCCCTGGCGACCGCAACAGGGGCGGGTAGTGCGCCTGTTCTGCGACATCCATCAGCCGGACGGACGACCCTTCGAGGGAGACGGTCGTCAGATATTGAAAAAGAGCCTTCAAAAGCTATGCAACATGGGCTTTGATTGCCAGATTGGCCCGGAATGCGAGTTCTATATGTTCGTTTTGGACGACAACGGTGAACCCACCCGTATCCCACAGGATAAGGCGGGATATTTCGACGTGGCGCCCAAGGATAAGGGACAGAATGTCCGCCGCGAAATCTGCCTGTTCATGGAGGAGATGGGACTTCGGCCCGAGCGCTCCCATCATGAAAAGGGACCGGGGCAGAACGAAATCGACTTTAAGTACAGCGATGCCTTGACCGCGGCGGACCACACAATAATGTTCAAATCCATCGTACAGGCAGTGGCGGCCAGAAACGGGCTGTTCGCTTCGTTCATGCCCAAACCTATCCCCGATAAAAGCGGGAACGGGTTCCATATCAACCTGTCGCTGCATAAGGAAGGCGAAAACCTGATCGCACCGCGCGGACAGGGCCTGTGCAAAGAAGCATCATGGTTCATCGCAGGTATTTTGCACCATATCCGCGACATAACGTTGATATTGAATCCTTTGACCAATTCGTATGCGCGCTTCGGATGCTTTGAAGCGCCCAAATACGTGTCTTGGTCCTATCAAAACCGCTCCCAGCTCATACGTATCCCGGCGGAAAGCGGGCAACACGCCCGACTGGAGCTGCGTTCTCCCGATCCGTGCTGCAACCCGTATTTGGCTTTCGCTCTGTTGTTGGAGGCGGGTATGCACGGGATAGAGGAAGAGATGACGCTTCAGCCTTCCACGGATTTTGACCTTTTCAGCGCCGACCCAGCACTGTTGCGCGATTATGCTCAACTCCCGCGAACCTTGGGCGAAGCGATCGAAGTGGCACAGGGCAGCGCGTTGCTCAATCAGGTGCTAAAAGAGCGCCCGTTGGACCGGTTTTTCAGCGAAAAACGTGCGGAATGGCAGACGTATTGTGTGGAAAAGGATCGGGAGACCTTTGAACATCAACGCTATTTCGAAAGCATGTAACGCCTGATAAACCCGGCCAAAGGGAGGTCTACAATGCAATGCTCGCTCCTTGTTTCAAGCGCCGAGAAGGGCCGCAACCAGTTGCTGGAACTGATTCACAGTACGGACCAGCATACGGTTTGTTGTGCAAAAAACGGCGGCGAAGCAAGGCGAATGATGCTGGAACAGGACTTTTCACTGATCGTGATCAACACGCCGCTAACAGACGAGTTCGGGCACGACCTAGCGGCCGTCGCGGCTGAAAAGAGCCTGGCCGGCGTACTGCTTTTGGTCAAAACCGAACAGGCCGATGCAGTATCCGAGCAGGTGGAGGACAGCGGCGTTGTGGTTGTGCCTAAGCCGGTCGGCCGCCAATTCTTCTACCAGGCCTATAAACTGGTCGTCGCCTCACACCGGCGGATGATGGGTATACAGCGTGAGAACGACAAACTGCAGAACCAGATCGAGGAAATACGGCTTGTCAACCGCGCCAAGTGCACGCTGATCGAGCGGCTTTCCATGACGGAGCCGCAGGCGCACAGGTTTGTGGAAAAACAGGCGATGGATATGCGTACCACCCGGGCGGAAATTGCGCGCGGGATTCTCAATACATATGAATGACGGGGTGATTGCCATGAAAGTACCGTTCACCAAGATGCAGGGGTGCGGCAACGATTATATCTATTTCGACGGATTTGAAAACCGGATTCCAAACCCGGGCGAAGCATGTATCGCTTTGTCCGACAGGCATTTTGGCATCGGCGGAGACGGAATCATCATTATCGCGCCCAGCGAGATTGCGGATGGGCGGATGATCATGTTCAATGTCGACGGCAGCGAAGGGAGCATGTGCGGCAACGGCATACGCTGCGTGGGCCGCTATTTATACGAACGCCGCGGCATGCACAAGAAAACGCTGACCGTTGAAACCAAAAGCGGCATCAAGACGCTTAGGATGGATGTTGTCAACGGCAAGGTGGATTTGGTTCACGTGGATATGGGCAAAGCGGAATTCACGCCGCAGCTTGTGCCGGTGAACCTTGACGGTGTCGCGGTGATCAACCGGCCCGTCGATATCGGTGGCGAGACGGTTAACATCACCTGCGTTTCGATGGGGAACCCGCATTGCGTGCTGTTCGGGGGGGACCCGGACAGGCTGGATCTGCCGGTCATCGGGCCGGTGTTCGAGCACCATCCGTTGTTCCCGGATAGGGTAAACACTGAGTTCATACAGGTTGTCAACGACCATACGCTGAAAATGCGCGTATGGGAACGGGGCAGCGGCGAAACGCTGGCCTGCGGAACAGGTGCTTGTGCGGCGGTGGCGGCGGCGGTTAAAAACGGTCATTGCAAGATGGATACCCCGGTCACTGTACGGCTGCGCGGCGGTACGCTGGTGATCACGGTAAAAGAGGATACCGTGATGATGGCGGGCGAAGCCGTATTCGTGTTTGAAGGTACGGTGGAATTGCCCGCATGACGGCTTTCATGTATAATAACAAAAAACACCGTCACAAAGTGCTGTAAAGCTGTAGCGGCAATAGGGCAAATCCGATTTGTAAACCGGGAGGATTTCATATGAAGATCAACACGAACTATCAGGCGTTGGAGAAGTCGTATCTGTTTTCACGCATCGCACATGAGGTGCAAGCCTATCAGAAGGAGCACCCGGATAAAAAGATCATCAAGCTGGGAATCGGCGATGTGACGCAGCCGCTGTGTCCCGCTGTCATCGACGCGCTGCATGCGGCGGTGGACGAGATGAGCAAAAAGAGCAGCTTTCGAGGCTACGGGCCGGAGCAGGGCTATGAATTTTTACGCGAAGGAATACAGAAGTACTACCAAGCATACGGCGTGTTGCTCAAGAGCGATGAGATTTTTGTTGGAGACGGCGCCAAAAGTGATGTCGGTAACATTCAGGAGTTGTTCGGCACGGAAAACGTCGTTTTGATTCCCGACCCGGTCTATCCGGTTTATGTCGATACGAACATCATGGCGAACCGGAAGGTTCTGTTCATGAATGCCAACGCGGACAACGGATTTTTGCCGTTGCCAGACGAGTCAGTGCACGCGGACCTCATCTATATCTGTTCACCCAACAATCCGACCGGCGCAGCGTACAACCACGATCAGCTCAAGGCGTGGGTGGATTACGCCAAAGCGCATCAAGCCGTCCTTCTCTGTGACGCCGCTTACGAATGCTTCATCGGTGACAAGAAGCTACCGCACAGCATCTACGAGATCGAGGGTGCACGCGAATGCGCCATCGAGATCTGCTCGCTGAGCAAGACGGCCGGGTTTACCGGTATGCGCTGCGGCTATACCGTGGTGCCGCATGAATTGGGTGAGCTTAATAAGATGTGGCTCAGACGGCAGACCACCAAGTTCAACGGCGTGTCGTACATCACCCAGCGCGCGGCGGCTGCGGTGTTTACGCCCGAGGGATTGCGCCAGACGCGCGAAGTGCTCAAGATATACAATAACAACGCAAAGGTGATGATGGAAGCGCTAAAGCAAAGCGGCGTGTTCTTTACCGGCGGCGAGGTTTCGCCGTACGTGTGGATGCAGTGCCCGAACGGCATGGGATCCTGGGATTTCTTCGACCTGTTGCTCAACAAGATTCAGGTTGTGGGCACGCCCGGCGCCGGATTTGGCAAAAATGGCGAAGGATTTTTCAGACTGACGGCGTTTGGTGATTCGGAGCAGACGGCAGAGGCGATGGCACGGATCCAATCCATCCTATAAAAGCGCGAAAAAGACACCGCGGCAAGCCGTGGTGTCTTTTTTTACGGTAGAATTGTCCATACCCCCGGTATAACGACAATATGGATGTTTAAGTGTTTGCATATAAGAAAACCATTTATTATAATAAAATTATTAGTTCAAATAGTATATCGACAGAAGCTTACCGACAGTTCCGAGCTGAACCCGCTAACGGCATTGGCCCATGCGGGGAAGCCGTTGGGTGCGAAGGGAAACGTCCGCGCCTCCCGTGTTTGGAAAGGAGCCAAGGACAGCGGCTCTATTGCCGTATGCCCAAAGCACTTCGAAAGGCGGGGAAACCCGCCTTTTTTCATTTCGTCAGCGGAAATTTTGCGGACGCATTGATTGATTCTCCTGCTGCTTGGAGGAAAGTGAACAATGCCTGTGCGTTGCCGCCATGACCGGACGACCACGGGCGGGGCCGAACAGAGGTTATGATGAATTCAATTCTTTGATGGTGCCGGAAATACTCGAAGGAGGTGACATATGTCGAGCAACGATGCGTGAATCCATATCGGAACAAATTGTTTTGCCCAAGTCAGGAACAGGTTTAAAAACGAAAAGGAGAGTTTTGAATGTTTACTTTTAAGCAGTATATCAATGGTGAAATGATGGAGGGTACGGGCAGGAAGGTGCCCGTGGACTGCCCTGGAACGGGCGAAGTGATCGGCGAGATCAGCGTAGCCGGCGAAGAACAGGCGCAGATGGCGCTTAAAGCGGCGCGGGATGCGTTTCCCTCGTGGTCGGCGATGACGGTGGAGGAGCGCGGCGAATGGATGATGAAACTGCGCGACGCCATTGACAACGAGCGGGAAAAACTGACGGATATCATGGCGCACGAAACCGGCAAGCTGGTTTCGCGGGCGGCTATGGAAATCAACAGCCTGACCAGCTCGCTCACGTTCTTTCTCGAGCAGGCCAAGGCCAATTACGATCGAACCATACGCGATCCACAAAACAGGGCGCTCAACCTGTCGGTGCGCGAGCCGTTGGGCGTGGTGGTCGGGTATCTCGCATGGAACTTCCCACTGAGCAACCTTGCGACCAAACTCGGACCGATATTGGCGTCGGGCTGTACGGCGGTGTTAAAACCCGCCACCAAGACGCCGCTGTCTACGCTGTACATTGGGGAATTGATGCACAGGATCGGCTTTCCAAAAGGCGTCATGAATATCGTGGTGGGCAGCGCCCGGGAAATCAGTTCGGTGCTGACAAAGAGCAAGATTCCAGCGATGATTTCTTTGATCGGGTCATCCAACGCCGGCCGCCAGCTGGTAAAAGATTCCGCAACGTCTATCAAGCGGTTCTCGCTGGAACTGGGTGGCAACGCGCCGGTTATCGTGACGAAGAATGCGGACGTTGCGTTGGCTGCCGAGGTGTGTATCGCGGGCAAGGCGAGAAACTGCGGTCAGATCTGTGTGAGTCCTCAGCGCGTGTTTGTGGAAAGAAGCGTACATGATGAGTTCATCGAACAGGCCAGAAAACTGGCGGATGCTGCCAAGTGCGGTACGCTGTACGAAAAGGATTGCAGCATCGGGCCCCTGATCACACCCGAATCCGTCACGCGCATGGAAGCGCTTGTCAAGGAAGCGCTGGATAAGGGTGCAAAGCTCATTTCGGGCGGCAAGCGGCCGGATTACAGAGACAAGGGCAACTACTTCCTGCTGACCGTGCTGGACAACGTAACCACCGATATGCTAGTGTTTCGCGAGGAAGTGTTTGGTCCAATCCTGTCGGTGATGGCGTACGACGACTTGGATGAGGCTATCCGGATGGGCAACGACACGGAATACGGTCTGTACGCCTATGCGTTTAGCAACGATATCAAAGAGACAAACAGCATCGCTCGTGGTTTACAGTTCGGCACGGTATCTGTCAACGGTGCGGGTGGTGGCATCCATTTGCCCCACGGCGGCGTCAAGGAAAGCGGCGTTGGCAAGGACGGAAGCCACTACAGCCTAGACGAATATTACTACATCAAATCCATCCGTATACCCATTAAATAACGCAGTACCGTATCAAAAGCCATTCCCCGCCGACGCTGCGGGGGATGGCTTTTTTGTTTATGGACTTGCGCACCATGCGGTGCTGTTATATGATGGGTTCAATTAAACGGGCATTTTGCCATAAGGAGGAAACGATGATTAAAACCATCGTAACGGTGATTGGTGTGGACAAGGTGGGCATCATTGCCAGAGTATCCACACTGTTAGCGCAGTACGATGTCAACATCCTGGATATTAATCAAACGGTTATGCAGGAGTATTTCACCATGGTGATGATGGTGGACGTACAAGGATGCAACGTGCCGTTTGAAGAATTGAAACAATGCCTGATGGAGCTTGGCCAGGACATGGGTATGACGATACACGTGCAGCATGAGGAGATATTCCAAACCATGCACAGGATTTGAGGGAATGACATGCAGCGAATCGATCAAAGGGAAATTCTTGACACCATACGCATGATCCAGCAGGAAAAACTGGACATCCGCACCATCACCATGGGCATTTCGTTGCGCGACTGCGCCTGCGAAAGCATGGAAAACACCGCAAAGCGCGTATATGAAAAGGTGACGCGCGTTGCCAAGAACCTGGTGCGCATCGGAGAGGAAATTGAGACGGATTACGGCATTCCCATCGTCAACAAGCGCATCAGCGTTACGCCGATCGCGTTGGTTGGCGAATCCAGCCGGGAGGATGATTATATCGCCATCGCGCATGCACTGGATGACGCGGCGGACGAGGTGGGCGTTAATTTCATCGGCGGCTTTAGTGCGTTGGTGCATAAGGGATACACCAATGGTGACCGCGCGCTGATCAATTCCATCCCGCAGGCGCTCGCATGTACCGGTAAGGTTTGTGCGTCGGTCAACGTGGCTACAAGCAAAGCGGGCATCAATATGGATGCGGTTAGACAGATGGGGCAGATCATCAAAGAGACTGCGAAAAATACGGCGGATAGGGATGGTATCGGCGCTGCAAAGCTGGTGGTATTCGCCAATGCAGTGGAAGATAATCCGTTCATGGCGGGCGCATTTCACGGCGTTGGGGAGCCGGAATGCGTCATAAACGTAGGCGTATCCGGTCCGGGCGTGGTGTGTGCCGCGCTCCGACAGGTTTATGGCGCGCCGTTTGACGAAGTGGCGGAAACCATCAAACGAACGGCGTTTCGCATCACCAGAGTAGGACAGTTGGTGGCACGTGAGGCCAGCCGCAGATTGAATGTACCATTCGGTATCGTGGATCTATCGCTGGCACCCACCCCTACGGTGGGAGACAGCGTGGCGTACATCCTCATGGAGATGGGTCTGTCAATGGCAGGTGCGCCTGGCACAACAGCGGCGCTTGCGCTATTAAACGATGCGGTGAAAAAGGGCGGCGTAATGGCATCCGGCCATGTCGGCGGATTGAGCGGGGCATTTATACCGGTATCAGAGGATATCGGCATGATCGAGGCTGTGGAGGCCGGCGCGTTGAGCCTGGAAAAACTCGAAGCGATGACCTGCGTCTGCTCGGTTGGCCTGGACATGATCGCGGTGCCCGGCGACACGTCTGCTGAAACGCTATCCGCCATCATTGCGGATGAAGCGGCCATCGGCATGATCAATCATAAGACCACGGCGGTACGTATTATTCCCGTTCCGGGCAAACGCGAAGGGGACCAAGTGGAGTTTGGCGGTTTGTTGGGCCATACCCGCTGCATGAAGGTCAACACGTTTGATTGCTCTGAATTTATAAAGAGGGGCGGGCGCATACCCGCGCCTATCCACAGCTTGAGAAACTGAGGACGCCGGCTTTTATCCGACAGTACGTAGTATCAGATTGGACATATCCAAAGCGCCGCACGGCAAAATCCGTGCGGCGCTTTCTATGAATAAAGTTTTTAGCGGTTTGAACAATCAAGATAAAACGCTATAATACATGTACAACAAATAATAAGAAGTATGGATAAACTCCGGAGGCGGCCGGTTACCGATAATAATTCGTGCTTTTAAATAGGGATCGAGAGCGACCGGGAAGAGATGACTAAAATCACCAAAGACAGCCAAGATGTGTTGATTGTTGATCGACGGTGCCAAAGACGATCAACGGTTCATGGGTGTCGACCCATTTTGATGCAGCGTTAGGACGTATGCCCAACATGACAAGTCCACATAGCCAGTTCTATGGAGCGGACGGCGGTACCCTTTTTTATTGCAATTCACCCTATTACTATATGGATCTTATGCTGGAGGAATTCTCCGATGCGTACGAGGGCGAATACGGTAACAGAGAGGGCTTTCAAAGGACAAAAACCGAAATTACTTTGGGCTATCAATTCACCCAAAACGGATACGCTCATGAGGTATCATTGGATAAAAGGGAAAGTTAATCTAGTGCTAACCTTATCATTTATTGCTGTATGGAATAGGCGGTAAAAGCTTATACGCCTGCGCCAGATGTGCCGTCTGTGACGGGGCCGGTTGATCGGGTGTCCCGGCGGCGATATGGCGAATTTGCCGGTTGTATGTGCCGCGGGCTAAGATGACAGGGTATCTGAAACAAACAGAGGAAGGGATGCGGATATCTTCAGTCGGTCAATGGCACGGCGGCGAAGGTGTACGACACGGTGTATGTCCTTGGCACATGGGACACGCAGCGGTCCTACACCTTAACCAAGGGATTTGAACTGGACCCGTCGGGCGACGGCTTGTGGCATATCACGGGGCCGAACAGGCTGATCGAGACGAAAGCGGATCTTCCGGTTAGGATGCTGCAAAACGGCTCATATGTGGGTGCCACGCTGGCGCCGGGCACGAAACTACGCGTTACCGAAACAGACGAGGTGTCGTTTATTCAGTTCACCCTGACCGATGGACGGCAGGGGATAATTGAATTCACGCTGGAGGATTACGTGGCCATGATCGACGGCATACCGGACGATCAATGGTTTGTTGAATTGTTTTACGTCGGCTGATGCTTCGCTTTTATTAAAAGCCCCTTTGCTTGAGCTTATACAGGATCTTGGCGCCCTCGAGGTCGATCACGCCCCAGGTCTGGATTGAACGGATCAATTCCCGATGTGCCAGCTCAAAGCAGTTTTCCGCATAGTAGAGCTTTGCAAGGCGCAGCAAGACACCGTGATCTGTGACGGTGTTGAGAAGGGGGAGAGCATTTTCGAATTCCTGCAATTGATGTGTGATCAGCAGCGCTTTGAGCACCGCAAATATGACGGGAGTATACAGAAGTGACGCTATATCCTCGTCCTCGCAGAGGACATCCGCCGGTTCGTTTGCATGGAGTTTGATAAAAGCCCGAAATACCTTGACGGTGGGCGAGTTTGAATCAAGGCGTTTTATAGCGAGCAACTTGTTGGCAAGATCCCCCCTTCCGCCTGAAACCCGGCAAAGCGCCTGCATACAGACGGCCTTGTCGTAATAGGGCGGTTCTGTCTTGAGCTTGGTCATGATCCTGTACGCTGCATCGTATTGCTTTAGATACAATTTACAGAGCGATTTTTGGTACAGCGCATCCGGCTTATCGATGCCATCGAAATGGATGATAGCAAGTTCGTAATACTTCTCTTCCATCAGCGCGGTGCCAATTGTCCCTTCAAATTCGTCGATGTCGCCGGTGCGAAGCTCCACTATCCTGCGCTCGATTTCGTCGTTTGCCAATCCCATGTTGCAATAGCATCGGATCAAAAGGGCAAGTACGCCGCCGATGTTGGGGCATATCCCATACGCGATTTTCAGCTGTTCGGCTGCGCGCACGTAATCTTCCATATTGAAATAAAGCTGTCCGATCATCATGCGCGGTCGGTACGTGCCCGAACCGATGATCACGTTGACGATGCTGGGCGCTTCGCCCATTTTCAAGCAGCGGAAATACGACCGCATGGCTTCATATGTTTTGTTCTGCGCCTGGAAAATCGTGGCGCGCAGGTATACCATGTCGGTAAACCGGGGGTAGTGCGTCAGCGCTTCTTCAATAATGTTAAGTGCATCCTGCTGCTTGCCCAGACTTGCGTAGCAGTGGGCCATCTTAAGCAAAAGATGGGAGCTAAACCCCTCTTTGGGATCAAATCCGCGGTGAGCCTTTTCAAAATATCCGATCGCTGTGATATTGTCCCCCATTGCATAGTATTCGCTGCCCAAGTTGAACAGCGTAAAAGCGAATTCCGGCCGCTGCTCCAACTCCCTCTCCAAAAGACATATGTTTCGCGCGCGTTTATCGTGCTCGTCAATGTTTCTTTGAAGATAACCATAGTGATATACCTTTAAATCAAGGTTGACGATTTTTGCATCGGGCTTTTTGGCTAAAATATTGCAATGGATTTGTTCGTGTATGGGGCGCGAATAAAAAAAGCCCATATGGTTTCTCATAAGACGCAGGTTCAAATTCTTCAAAACGTCGCCGCCCGGTTTTTCGCCCACATAGCTGATGGTTTCGAAATAGTACGCATCGACGTCGGTCAACAGCAAGTCGCGTACCGCTTGTTTGGTGGCGATGTCCAACTCGTCGTCGGCGTCCATGATCATGATCCAATCACCGGTTGCCTGTTTGAGCGAATGGTTGCGTGCGTCCGAAAAACTACCGTTCCAAGGAAAGTAATAGACCGACGCCCCGAAACTTTCGGCGATGGAAACCGTCGAATCCGTTGATCCGGTATCCACAACAATCATTTCGTCCACCACATCGCGCACGCTTTCAAGACATCGGCGAAGATTGTTTTCTTCATCTTTTACGATCATGCATAGGCTTAGTTTCAATGCGTATCACCTCGAATAATTGTTTTTTTGGGTGAGGGATTACGGCTTGTGCCGTAATCCCTTTTTCCGCTTGATTACATACTATGCGCTTTTTCAGGATTGGGCATTGTAATAGCATTCCACCGACGAAGAGGCGGTCGCCACAAGGCGCAACCTTGTATAATTCAAAAACTGTTTGGCAACCAACACCGCCTGATCGGTCGGGCTGATTGTGAACGTACCCGAGGAATCTGAAACAAAATAGGTGTTAGTATCCACAGGCGCAATTTCAAGCCAGGCCGTCACGGTTTCCGTAGCCGAGAGGTTGACGACGTAATAGGAATATACCTTCTGCGTGGAAGTGTCTTCGTCCAAAACGGAAAGTGTTGTCGTACCCACTTCCAGGGTAGAATCTGTGTTGGTGAATACCGGGATGGACTGGATGGTACCGCCGGAGACGGTGACCGTGCCGGCCGTCAAAGCGCTGACCGTGTCGATTGTGCCGCCGGTAACCGTGACCGTGCCAGCAGACAACGCATCAATTGTACCGCCGGAGACGGTGACCGTGCCAGCTGTCAAAGCGCTAACCGTGTCGATTGTGCCGCCGGAGACGGTGACCGTGCCGGCCGTCAAAGCGCTAACCGTGTCGATGGTGCCGCCGGAGACGGTGACCGTGCCAGCCGTCAAAGCGCTGACCGTGTCAATTGTGCCGCCGGTAACCGTGACCGTACCCGCAGACAACGCGTCGATGGTACCGCCGGTGACGGTGACTGTGCCTGCCGTCAAAGCGCTGACCGTGTCGATTGTGCCGCCGGAGACGGTGACCGTGCCAGCCGTCAAAGCGCTGACCGTGTCGATTGTGCCGCCGGTAACCGTGACCGTACCCGCAGACAACGCGTCGATGGTACCGCCTGTGACGGTGACTGTGCCTGCCGTCAAAGCGCTGACCGTGTCGATTGTGCCGCCGGTAACCGTGACCGTACCCGCAGACAATGCGTCGATGGTACCGCCGGTGACGGTGACTGTGCCTGCCGTCAAAGCGCTGACCGTGTTGATAGTGCCGCCGGAGACGGTGACTGTACCTGCAAGCAGTTGGTCAATCGTGCCGCCGGAAATTGTAAACGCACCGGATATCAACAGATTGCCGCTCGCATCCACGGCCACGGCTGTGGCGGTGTTGCTATACAAACCGTATATTTGAACCTTCAAATCGCTGGCAACGCGATTGAACACAAGATTATTGGGCATAAAGATGTCATCTCCTTATTGTTTTGGTACATAGTATGATTTATAGCTAAAATTGCTACATGCATTTGTGATTAGATTTATTTATAAGCATCGAGAAGCAACCAATTTTTATACGTTCAACAGGGGCGCGTTGCCACACCAAATGTAAAGAATCAGGTGTATTTAATAAACCGTGTCTTTGACCGGGATAAATTTCCCAATGCAAGCTTAAATGTTGCAACATAGTATAGTAACAAAAACGGAAGCGAGTGATGGGGATGTTCACCAGTTTTTACGGACAGATTTCGGCAATTATGGATATAATCATCGGCTTATCCCCCAAGTCGATCCTGGACATCGGGGCAGGCTATGGGAAATACGGTTTTCTTTGCCGTGAACACCTTGATTTATCGGATGGCAGAATGCAGAAGTGCCGATGGGGTATGCGAATCGAGGGAATTGACATCGATCCGAACACGAAAAATCCGGTGCACGGCTTTGTGTACGACCAGTTCCATTATGATGACGCCGCCGGTGTAGTGCCCGGATTGAAAAGGCGGTATGACCTTGCGCTGATGATTGATCTATTGGGATATCTTCCAAGGGAAAAGGGATTACAGTTGGTGGAAGATTCCCTGTTGATCAGCAAGATGCTTTTGGTTGTAATCTCGGGAAATTCGCTGTCTGAAACCGGCCACACATGGATGCCAAACGATTTTGATTTGTTTGATGTGATGCGCACCGGCTTTCTGCCGACGGGCAAAGGACATGCGGGCATGGTGCTGCTCGTGAGGGGCAATCTAATCCCTGACTGATTGCAGCACCGTTGCGCCGAGTTCCTTTTGAAGACTTTTTGCCAACGCTTTGGTTGTATGCCTTTTGGCAAGGCGACGGCTGTTCTGGGCGATGGAATGCCGCAAGCCGCGCTGCTGTGCGATGCTTTGCAGGACGCCGGCCAGTCCCGGCGGCTTGATGGGATCATACAGAATGCAGTTTTCGCCGCTATTAAGGTTCATAAGCGAGCCTGACCCTTTGGGGAGGATGGCGACGCACCCACATTTCATCGCATGGATGATTTGATAGGACAGAAAATCGTCACAGCTTAGATCCAGATACACGTCGGTATCCTGCAAAAGCGTGAGCATTTCCGATTCCGACGGTCGTGTATGTTGCTGAATTTCCAAATCGTATGCGCTGTGTTCGCCGTCGTCTGCGCAAAGCGCACTGGCTATGCGATATTCAATACCGTTCGCCTTCAGGTAGCATAGCGCACTCAGCGCGTCTAAATAATTGGTCGTACCGTCGCCGTTTGCAGCAATCAGCAATCGAAGTGGCGCTTCTTCCACTTCTTGATGTTGCACGGCGTTTGAAAGGGCGGGAACGGGCAAAACCGCCGCGTCCCTTTGGAAGAGAGTTGACGCCGTTTTGGACAACATGCTGGAGTATGTCAAAATCCGCATCGGAAGGCTGTATGCTTTTTGAACCGCGCTCCTTTTCCTTTCGTCCCAAAAAGGATACCGCATCAGCGAGTAATCGGCGAGAAAGAACTTCAAAGGGGCGTTTATACGCAGTGCTTCCGCTGCGAGACTCCAATTTTCGGCTATCACGGCATCTACAGCCGGCACAATGCCCGATAGGCTTGACTGGGGATGCGCAAGAAAAAAGGTGGCCCGGCTTGAAAGCCCCACGGGTACGCATGCGTGCGAAAACAACAGCACGTCATGCCCGAGTGCAACTGCCTGATCGCTTAATTTATAAAAAAGAGAAGCTTTTTGGGGATGCTCGCTGTACGCTGCTAAAAACGCTATGCGCATACGGCTTTTGTTCACGATCGTTTCGGAAGCGAGCCTAAGGGGGCAAAGGATCTCTTGCGGGAGCAGCGCTTTGAGGGCGGCGGCTTTTTTTTGGTCGTTGTCGCGCAGCGCACAATTTAGTTTCATCACGGGGTCATTGTCGCCGACCATGTTGTTGAGGGCATCGATATATTTTTCCACATAGAACTGATTGATCTGATCAAAGCCGACGCTTTGAACCTTCTGTTCATCGGTGGCGTTTTGGGATACAGGATGCTCGGCCATCGCATTTAATCTCCTTACCGGTTTTTTTGTATACTATGGAACCGGCTCCAAAAATGCTACACAGGCGTTGTTGTAACAAAAGAGGCGGGCAGCGGCCTTGTTCAATTATCAATTTCTATTTATTCAGTGAGCGCCCATGAACAAAATGAGGGAATTCACATATTTTATACTAAATAATAAACAAATAGGGGTAATAACTTTGGCTAAATTAATCATGTCTCCAACAAAAATAGTATATATTGCGAGCCGAGTTCCACAGCGGAACTTAAATGACGATGGATGGCTGTTTGCGGGGCAAGGCAGAAATTCGCTCTACCGCTCGCTTTTGGAATTTGACCTTAGCCCCATGATCGATCATATGGATGTACAAAAAGCCCTATTGGGTATCCATTCGGCAAGCAGATGCCAGTCGCACAACGTAGCTGTTGTAACCCCTTATTATATCCGGTCGCAATGGGAGGAAGCGGAAGTTACGTGGAACAACCAACCGCCTATCAATCAATCGATAAGGGGGGTTCCTGTAAGAATCATGCCGGGTTGGAATGTGCTGGATATTACGCTTGTGGCACAGGCCTGGTCGAACGATGTTGATCGAAATTTTGGCGTGATGCTCAAAACCAGAGAAAACTCTGAGGACGTCGTTGGGTTTGATATACAACGGTACCAAACCATGCCCGCATTGCAACTGTTCTACGAAGAATGCAACCGGCACGGCCCCCAAGGGTGCTTTTACGATGTCTACCCCGTTTCCAAGCATGTGGGCCATTCGCACTGGAAACAATCATGCGACCATACCATGTACACTTTCTTTGTGCGGAATATGGGGAACAGTGAAGTGGAGCTACACGTCCAGATCAGTCCGGATCGGGGCGCGGTTGCGGATGAGAATGCCCAATATAAAATTATGCCGCATCAATCCGAGGCGATCGTGCCGCAGACATTTGCCTTCTTCACACGGCTTGCATTTAAAACCGTCGAGCCACATGCGACATCGACCATAAAGGTCTGGTTTCAACCGATCGTGGATCGGGGTTAAACGGGCAGCACAGATCAATCGGAACTGGAAAAAACCAACGCCCTCTCGAAGGCCTTACGGTTCTTTGCGGGAAGCTTATACCAGGGCGCGCTCCCCTTCGTTGTTCATCCAATGGTGCCGTATCCCTTCAATCGGTTGTCGCTCCCTCGATTCTTTACAAAGTTAAAAAAACCAATCTTTGGTCAGCATCAAAGATTGGTTTCCCCACGCATTCATTCAAACGACCGCGCAAATCCTATCCTGCGTTTGCACAGATTAAAGCAATCGGATATCACGCTTTTTGTTATAAACCATAGTATAAAATACAAACTCATAATACGAGAGCCTGTGTATTTTCGCTCGATCATCAAACGCACTTGGCTTGCCGCTTGGCGGCTGCGTTTTAAGCGGTGAAACAAGGCCTGAAGGAGTAAATGCAGTGGGTGCTGTTGCGATAGAGAGATTTCAACAAGCTGAAAAGCTGTTTTTTGAAAACAAAGGGGATTTTGCAAAGGAAATATACGCTTCGCTCACCGGTGAATCTGCGCAACTTGCCGCACTGTCGAACATGCGCCTTGGCGAAATTGCCAATCAAAACGGCAAGGCGGTATACGCGCGGCGCCTGCTTCTCAAGGCATTTCGTACGTGCCCGACCTTGGCTGCCATGATAACGCCGGAAGATCATCCGTTTCATCAGTATGTCTACGACGGACCCAAGCGGGAAAAGCGCGTGAGGGCCTGCCCGCTGTGCGGCGTGAAGGGCGCGCCGTACTGGAGCTATATCATGGTAACCAACCTGGATTACCAAAAACGGTTCAATCCGGTGCGCACATGGAAGTACTGTGAACGGTGCCATCATCTGTACGCCGCTGCCTACCCGCTCCATCCTTCGGGGCAGGCGCAGGAGGGCAAGGGAATGGACAACGAATATATCAAAACAAAGCCCGCCCTGTTTGCAATCAATTCGGATATTCTCAACGGGATCAAAAGAGCTGTTCAGGGTAGGCGCCTGCTGGAAATTGGCATCGGCGGCGGCGAGCTCTTGGCGGTGGCACAGGAAATGGGGTTTCAAGCAAAGGGCATTGACATCTCTTATAGCGCAGCAAGACAGGTTGAGGACAGGTTCGGTGTTGATGTTACGTGCGCGGATTTTGATGATTACCAGCCAGAAGAAAAATTCGACATCCTCTGTATGGGCGATGTCATTGAACATATGGCAAATCCAAAATCGGCTGTTGGAAAGGCACGGCGACTATTGGGCGTCGGAGGTATCCTATGGATTTCAACACCGAACTTTGAAGGATCGTTTTCCAGGTATTATGGACACAATGATCCCATGCGGCGCGTGGCGGAACATCTTAACTATTTTTCCTATCGGTCCCTTACAAAAATTCTACGCAGCGCCGGATTTGAACCGCTCGGCTACCGAGTTTCCAAACACTACAATGGTTCCATGGAGATCATGGCGCGAAGACAGGGAACGGAATAGGATGCATGGCAAAGGCGGCGCATTTGCTGCCTTTTGCACGCGCCGGAGCGATTTTGTTGACCAATAAATAATTAAGAAAATATCTAAATAACTTAAAATATTATTGATATATACGCAATATATTTACATAATGAAGTGTTAGTAGTATTATATACAATAAATATTACGGAGGATGTTATGGATATAACGGACATGCGAATCTTGGAAGAACTCAAACAAAACGGTCGTGCGAGCGCATCCGATATCAGCCGCGGCGTCAACCTGTCCATACCGGCAGTGTCCGAGCGAATCCGTAAACTCCAAGATAACGGCATCATCGAGCAGTACACTGTCCGCATCAGCCGGGCTAAGATGGGGTACCGCCTAGTTGCGATGGTGTTTGTCAACATCGAAACTCCCTCAGACATCGAGAGTTTCACAAGCGAGATCGTACGGTGCCCCGAGGTCATTGAGTGCCACCACACGGCGGGGGAATACGATTATTTGCTTAAGGTCCTCACCGAGGATACCAGCGAACTGGAGCGGTTCTTGAGCAAAAAACTCAAGTCCATACGCGGCGTTGTTAAAACAAATACCATCGTTGTTCTGTCCACCCTCAAGGAAACGTGCAACCGATAGGAGGCAAACGATGGTCAGCAAGGGGTTTCGCTTTGGCATGTTGTTGCAAATTGCCGTTGGGCCGGTCTGTCTGTTCATCTTTCAAACGGCGGTAAAACAAGGCATTTTTGCGGCATGGATGGGCGTGGCCGGTGTTGTGCTGGTGGATGCGGCATACATATTTTTGGCGATCGGCGGCGTGGGTGCGCTGATGCGCAACAATCCAAGCGTCACCACCGTCATCCGGTATGCCGGCGCGCTCATTCTGGTGGCATTCGGACTGAGCAACGCACTTGGTGCATTCGGGCTGTCGCTTTTGCCTGCCTTCCACGGGCAGATGCACCAAGGCGGCGCGTTTGTCGGTGCCATCGTTTTAACACTGACCAACCCCCTGTCCGTATTGTTTTGGGCAGGCGTGTTTTCCACAAGGCTGACGCAGGACGGGATGGACAAGAATCATGCGGCTACATTCGGTTTGGGTGCAGTGCTTGCCACGCTGTTCTTCCTCTCGCTTGTGGCTGTTTTGGGCAGCGTGGTCAGCACGTTTTTGACCGAGCTCATGGTGTCGATTCTCAATGCTGCCGTTGGCGTAGCGTTGATCGCTTTTGGCATACATACCGCGTGGAAAACAAAAAAAGACGTATAAAGTATCATCTGCATTTTAAATAAAACAGGCCGGTCAAGGCCTGTTTTATTATGCTGATTCGTGCAAATTGTCCGTAAAATACAACGTGTTTGCTGTATTTAAATCACATTTGTGCTGTATATTGGTATTGTTCAGTGGAACAGAGCGGTAAAAAATGTGATGTACCGTTCGATGAGTCTTTGCGCTGCCTGTTTTGTATCGGCTTTGGCCGAATAATATATCTTGAGTTTTGGCTCGGTGCCGGAAGGACGGATCACAACGGTGCTGTTGTTTGCAAGGTCGAAGCGCAGAACGTCGGATAACGGCAAATCCAGTGGAAGTATTTGCCCATCCGCCATATTTTTGGTAGCATGGAGATAATCGCTGAACGCAAGAACGGGCACTTCGTCAATCCGGTCAGGTGGGTTGTCACGTAGCCGTGCGATGAGCGCCTGCATGGTCATAAGTCCGTCGCGACCTTCAAAGGGCAGGCTCTGCAGATGGTTAATATAGGTGCCGTATTGACTGTACAAATCGTCGAGCACCTTACGAAGCGTTTTGTGCTTAGCATGATAGTGTGCGGCCATCTCGCATATGAGCATTGTGCCGTTGACGGCATCCTTGTCGCGTACGTAGCCGCCGGAGAGGTAACCGTAGCTCTCTTCAAAACCAAAGATATAACGATCAACCTCGCCCGCCTTTTCCAACAGGCCAATCTGTTCTCCGATGTATTTAAACCCAGTGAGAACATCGCGCACTTCGACGCCGTATGTTTCAGCGATGGGGACCACCATTTCGGTGGTGACGATAGTTTTGATCAATACGGGGTTGTTTGGCATGGTGTTAAGCACTGAACGGTTCTTGCAGATATAATCAAACAGCAATATGCCGACTTCGTTGCCGCTTAGCAGGGCATATTCGTCTCCGTCGCGAACGGCGATGCCCACACGATCGCAGTCGGGATCGGTGGCGATCAACAGATCCCCTTGAATAGATTTCAATAGATCCAGGCCCAGGGACAATGCTTCACGCGTTTCCGGGTTGGGCACCGGGCAGGTGGGGAAATGCCCGTCGGGGTACTCCTGTTCTGGCACCATTTGAACGCGCGTAAAACCGCTTTCGGACAATACGCGCAGTACGCAATCACGCCCCGAACCGTTGAGCGGCGTATAGAGGATGGAGAGATCATCCCGTCCGGCGCGGTTCGTTACGATGGATTGCGCTTTAACAGCTTCAATGTATGAGGTGACGACTGTAGGCGAAATAAAGCGAATATCCCCGCGATCTAAAAGCGCTTTGAACGAAGACGTTGGTTCATCGGGGAAATAAGGACATTTTTCCATTTCGACCAGGATGCGATCCGCCACGTCCGGCGTAATTTGGCAGCCGTTCTCTCCGTATGCTTTGTAGCCGTTGTATTGGGCCGGGTTATGGCTGGCCGTGATGACGATGCCGGCATCGCAATGAAGAGCCCGTACCGCAAAGGAGAGAGCGGGGGTGGGCATCAGCTTTTCGAAGATATGTACCGTGATACCGTGTCCGGCCAATATGCAAGCGGCGTGACGGGCAAACAGCTCGCTTTTGATGCGGCTGTCGTAGGCGATTGCGACGGAGGGCGATTTTGTCCTTGATAACAGCGTGCGGGCAAGCCCCAGCGTCGCGCGACCTATGGTGTAGATGTTGACGCGGTTGGTGCCCGCGCCGATAACAGCCCGCAATCCGCCTGTTCCAAACACGAGATCGGTATAGAATCGGTCTGTGATACCGTCCTCGTTGCCGGCAAGGGCTTTGAGCTCATCCACCAGATCGGCATCATCCACGGCATTGTGCAACCAGATTGCATATATATCATTGATATGATGTTTAGTTCTCATGATAGAACCTCCTTATCCTATGGCACGCTTGCAAAGAATGAATGGATATATTATCATGTGTTGGCGCAACTGGATTATACAACAGGTGGAGGATTGTGGCAACTTACGTCGGTCTAATTCAAATGAGGGGGATTTCACTTGTATCCGATGCAATGTACGCCGGCTTTTATGCAGGCTATTTGGGGCGGGAACAGGCTCAAGTCCGTTTTACACAAGGTCTACGATCAGCCTAAGATGGCGGAGAGCTGGGAGCTTTCCTGCCATAAAGACGGATTAAGCGGCATTGCCAACGGTGCGTTTGCAGGCCGGACGCTGCTAGACGTACTGCGTGAGCACCCCGATTTTGTCGGGACGTCAAACGGCGGGGAATTTCCGTTGCTAATCAAGTTTATCGACGCCAACGATAATCTTTCCATTCAGGTCCACCCCACCCCGGAGGGTGCCATTGCGGATCTTGGGCAGCAAAGCAAGACGGAAATATGGATTGTGATGGACTGCGCACCCGGCGCCATGCTCTATTATGGGTTCAATCGGCACGTTACCAAACAGGAAATTGTAGAGCGCGCCAAAAACGGCAGCATTTGCGATGTTTTAAACCGCGTTAAGGTTAAAAAGGGCGATGTGTTCCACATCCACGCCGGGACGGTACATGCTATCGGTGCGGATCTTTTGATAGCAGAAATCCAACAGAGCGCGAATACGACGTTTCGCGTCTACGATTATATGCGTAAGGACAGCAATGGACATATGAGGCCGCTGCATGTCGAGGAAGCGGCGCGAACGGCGGATCGTACCCCCATCGAAGGCCGGGCAGCTCAAAGCAAAGTTATGGAAGATAGTGCGAACGTTAGACGTGAAATTGTTTTTGATTCCCAATTGTTTACCACAGAGCGATATCAAATAAACGGCAGCATTACGCTGACGGCGGACAAGGTGTCCTTTGACGCGTTGTTGTTCATAGAGGGCGGGGCGCATATAGTCCATGAAAATGCACGCTATACCGCTCAAAAGGGTGACTGTTATTTCATCCCGGCCGGGATGGGACAATACGATGTGGAGGGATCCTGTTGCGTACTGCGCAGCAGGGTGCCCTAAGAGAGGTCGGACCATGAAAATCAGTGCAGTGATTATGGCGGGAGGCAAGGGCGAACGGTTTTGGCCAATGAGCCGATCAAAAAAGCCGAAGCAGTTTTTGCCACTCGCCAGCGACAGCAGAACCATGATACAGCAAACGGTGGATCGCATACGGCCGCTGGTGGCCATGGAGGATATTCTCGTCGCCACCAACGATCGGTATTGTGATCTGACGCAACTGCAACTGCCGGATTTGCCAATGCAAAACATACTGTGCGAGCCACAGGGAAAAAACACGGCGCCCTGTATCGGTCTTGCCGCGGCGGTGCTTCAAAAGCGGTTGGGCGACTGCGTCATGGTGGTGTTGTCAAGCGACCATGTGATCGTGGACGAACAGAATTATCTGAATGTATTGAAAACCGCGGTAAAGGTTGCGCAGCAGGATGAAAACATTGTCACCGTCGGCATAGAGCCGACCTATCCGGAAACGGGATACGGCTACATCCATTTTGATGCAGCTCAAACCGTGCACGACGGCGTATACAGCGTCCGGAAATTCGTGGAAAAGCCGAATTTCGACACGGCACAACAATACATTAAAACCGGCGAATACCTTTGGAACAGTGGAATGTTTGTGTTCAAGGTATCCACCATCATGGAGCAGTTCAAACGATACATGCCAAACCTATACGCAGGACTCCTTCGTATAGCGGACGCAGTGGATACGATAGCGTATCAACAGGTGCTATGTGAGCAGTTTGAAGGGTTTAAACCGATCTCCATTGATTACGGTGTTATGGAGCACGCTAAAAACATCTACGCCATACCGGGGAATTTCGGCTGGGACGATGTGGGCAGTTGGACGGCGGTGGGTCGTATACGGGACAGGGATGAAAATAAAAACGCGATTTACGGCGAGGCAATGGCAATCGATACGCACGATTGCACGATTTACGGTGGTCGTCGCATGATTGCCACGATGGGACTTGAAGACCTTGTCATTGTGGATACCGACGATGTACTGATGGTGGTAAAGGCGGATCAGGCACAGAAGATCAAGTCGTTTTTGGAAGCGCTGCGCAACAAGGGGCGCGATGATTTATTGTAGGAGGGCAGAGCGATGAAGCGAGCTTTGATTACTGGAATCACCGGACAGGACGGGAGTTACCTTGGCGAATGGCTGTTGAAAAAAGGGTACGAGGTATACGGCATCATGCGCCGAAAGAGCGTGGCGGACTACGGCAACGCCGCGCACATTAAGGACAGAATCCGTTTCATCTACGCGGATATGATCGATCCAGTATCATTGATTGCGGCGGTCAAAACGGCCATGCCGGACGAGGTGTACAACCTAGCGGCGCAATCCTTTGTGGCAACAAGCTGGGAACAGCCGCTAGCCACAACGCAGATCGATGCACTGGGTGTTGTCAATATGCTTGAGGCTCTGCGTACCATTAAGCCGGACTGCCGGTTCTATCAGGCGTCCACGTCCGAGATGTTCGGGTTGGTGCAGCAGATACCGCAAGATGAAAACACGCCGTTCTATCCGCGCAGTCCCTATGGGGTGGCCAAGCTGTACGGGCACTGGATCACCAAGAATTACAGGGAAAGCTACGGTATGTTCGCCTGCTCGGGCATACTGTTCAACCACGAATCCGAACGAAGAGGCAAGGAGTTTGTCACGCGCAAGATCACCGATGCCGCGGCACGCATCCAATACGGCGTGCAGGAAGTGCTCGAGTTGGGCAACATGGACAGCAAGCGCGACTGGGGTCATGCAAGCGATTATGTCAGGGCGATGTACCTGATGCTTCAGGCCAAAGAGCCGGACGATTTCGTCATCGCCACAGGTGAAACGCGCACGGTGCGTGAGTTCGTCCTTTCGGCGTTTGAGCATGCCGGTATAGCACTTGCCTTTGAAGGCGAGGGCGTGGACGAAGTGGGACGCGATAAGAAAACGGGCAACGTACGGGTGCGCGTCAATCCGGCCTTTTTCCGCCCAGCCGAAGTGGAGTTGCTTTTAGGCGATGCGTCAAAAGCGCAAGATGTGCTGGGTTGGAAGCGGGAGATACCGTTTTCCGAATTGGTTAAGCGCATGGTGCGGAACGACCTTGACTGCGTGAAGGAGGAGCTGCGCATGCAAAGCGTGCAGGCGACATGAAAGCGCTGATCATCGGTGCGGCCGGGTTTGTGGGACATTACCTGTACCGCCATCTGACCAAGGACTTACAATGGGATGTTGCAGTGACCAAGCTGCCTGCAGAGTGCTTTGACGGCGATACAAACGCGTTTGATTTGGATATACTCGATCAGAGCGCGATTTTGGTGTTGCTGGATAAAATAAAACCCGAGGTGGTTTTCCACCTCGCGGCGCAGAGCTCGGTGGCGTTATCCTGGCAAAAACCGGATTTGACGGTGGACGTTAACATCAAAGGAGCGCTGCATCTTCTCGATGTGATGCGGGTACAAACACGACCCGTGCGTACCGTGCTGATTGGTTCGGGCGAGGAATATGGGTACGTCAAGCCCGACGAAGTGCCGGTGACGGAGGACAATCCGCTTCGGCCCGGCAACCTCTACGCCATGACCAAGGTGGCGCAGACCATGGCGGGACAGATCTATGCACGCGCGTATGGCGTGGATACCGTTATGGTGCGCGCGTTCAACCACATCGGCCCGGGACAGTCGCCGCAATTCGTGCTGTCGGATTTTTGCAAACAGGTTGCCGAGATGGAAACGGGCATGCGGCCGCCGGTGATGTATGTCGGGAATCTGTCCGCCAAACGGGATCTAACCGACGTGCGCGATGTGGTAAGAGCCTACGCCATGATTGCGCAAAAGGGCAAAACCGGCACGGTATATAATGTGGGCAGCGGCTATGCGTACAGCATCGAACAGGTACTGCATACCGTTTTGTCACAGAGCCGTTTGCAGGTGCGCGTGGAAGTGGACAAGACAAGACTGCGCCCATCGGATGTGCCGGTGCTATTGGCGGATATTGGCAGACTGCAACGGGATACGGGCTGGATGCCTGCGATCAAGATTGAGCAGTGCGTTGCGGATACGCTGGCGTATTGGCGAATCAGGACGAAACAGGAGTAGCATATGCGCGTTTTATCGGAGTTGTACACCTACCGGCAGATGCTGTTTTCATTGGTGAAAAAGGATCTGCGCGGACGATATAAGGGATCGGTACTGGGCTTTATGTGGACGTTTATCAATCCACTGTTGCAGCTTGCGGTGTATACTGTGGTATTTTCCGTTATACTGCGCGCCGGCATCGATAAGTTCTATTTATTCCTGTTCGTGGCGCTGGTGCCGTGGATCTTCTTTTCCGCAGCGCTCACCGGCGGAGCAAGCTGTATTTTGGCGCAAAAGGACATGGTAAAAAAGATATATTTTCCGCGCGAAGTATTGCCGATTTCGTATGTGACGAGTTGTTTTGTCAACATGCTGTTTTCTTTTTTGATCATATTTTTTGTCATTTTTGTATCGGGCACGGCCATCAATCCATTGGCGCTGTGCTTTTTGCCCATTGTGATGATGGTCGAATACATACTGGCGCTGGGCATTGCGATGCTGACCTCCGCGATCACGGTGTATTTTCGGGACCTTGAACACATCCTTGGCATCGTCAGCATGGCGTGGATGTATCTGACGCCTATCATATACAGCATAGATATCGTACCCGAGCATCTTCTGCCGATTTTCATGGCCAATCCCATGACGCCGGTGGTTCTGGCGTACCGCGACATACTCTACTATGCGCAGGTACCGTCGATTGGCACGTTATTGCATGCGCTGATTTTGGGCATATTCGTGCTGGTTGTGGGCTTCTGGACGTTTGGCAAGCTGAAGAGGCGTTTTGTGGAGGAGATTTAGTGAGCGTAATCGAAGTTGTAGACGTATACAAAAAGTTCAAACTCTACCACGACAAGGGAAAAACGCTCAAGGAGCGGCTGTTGTTCCGCACGCGCAGCGCCTATGAGGAACGCTGGGTTCTTTGCGGCATTGATTTTTCGCTGAACAGGGGCGAAGCGGTGGGCATCGTTGGGGAAAACGGCAGCGGGAAATCCACGTTATTGAAGCTGATGAGCCGCATCATGGTGCCGGACAAGGGATCGATATGCGTCAAAGGCCGCGTATCCAGCCTCATCGAATTGGGCGCGGGATTCCATCCGGACATGAGCGGGCGGGAGAATATCTACATCAACGCATCCATCTTTGGCCTGACGAAGAAGGAGATCGATAACAGGCTGCAGGACATCATTGATTTTTCCGAGCTTCATGAATATATCGACAGCCCGGTGAGAACCTACTCATCCGGTATGTATATGAGGCTGGCATTCTCCGTGGCCATACACGTCAACGCGGACGTGCTTTTGATCGATGAAATTTTGGCGGTTGGCGATGCGGCCTTTCAGCAAAAATGCTTTGCGCGACTGCAAAAGATCAAAAAAAGTGGCGTTACCATCGTTATCGTATCGCATTCCTTGGGCGAGATCGAGCGGATCTGTGACCGGTCGTTCTGGCTTTGTGACGGTAAAATTGTACAGGCGGGCATGCCCAAAGATGTGCACGCTAAGTATTTGGCGTATATGGCAAACAAGAGCGCGGGAACGGGAACGGCGGCGCTTGATGATAACGGTTGTATCGGAAGTGTGGCGTTGTCCGACGGGAAGGACCAAAGAACGTCGTTTGCGTCCGGCGGGGCGGTGCAGATTCATATCGAACTGAATCGGGATAAGCACGATGAACCCGCCATCGTGGAGATAAGCGTGGTGAATATGCAGGGGCTATTGATCACGGCCAAAGGCGTTCAGATGCCGCCGGGAACGAACAAGGCGGTGCTGCACCTGCATAGCTTGCCACTCACCAAGGGAGAATACGGCATCAACGTCGCCATGTTTACGGCGCAGCACGAGGTCGTCGATTTGCGCGAGAGGGCCACGACGCTGACCATCACGGCGGACAGCGCCGAGCCGGGCGTGGTGAACGTACCGTCTTGCTGGGAGTTGATCCCATAAAAAAAGTGCAACCAACACGGTGTCAAATCGGTGTTTATCGGGGATGTGCATGTCGGCGCCGAAACAGTGCCTTTGGCGTAAACGGATATTGTGATGGCGTCATGCGGAGGTTTGCGGCGCTGATGCGCCGGTGTTGGAGGGGGAGAATGTATGAAATCGGTACGCGTGGCCTTTGACGCTCAACTGTTGCTTGAACCACAAAAGACCGGCATTGGCACGATGGCGTACCAGACGTTGCAGTCTTTAGCGGGCAACGATGCGATTGACGGTACGCTGAACTTGTTTACCATGCGTAAGAAGCACGGGTATGAAAAGCAATTCAAAGAGATCGACTTGTTGTGCAAGCGCGGGCTTCTGCTCAAAACCTGCGGTTGGTTTCACGATGTATTGTATAAGATGATCTGGAATTTTATACCCGTACCTTATAGCCTGTTCTTTGGCAGAAATACCGACATCACGCATTTTTTCAACTACTATGTGCCCCCCGGTGTGGCGGGCAAACGGGTAACCACGGTGTGTGACATGGTGTACGAAGCGTATCCTAAGACCATGAACCGTCAAACGCGCGCCATGCTCAAGTTGAGCATGAGACGGTCTGTCAAACGCGCACATCACATCGTTACGATATCGGAATTCAGCAAAAATCAAATTATTCATTACCTCAACGTACCGGATCAGCGTATAACGGTAATACCGTGCGGCGTTGACCATGGCGCGTTTAACCCGGACATTTCGGTTCTAAGGAGGCAAAAGGTCCGGCAACGGTTTGGCCTGTATGATCGGTATTTTCTCTATCTGGGCACGCTGGAACCACGGAAGAACCTCGTGCGGCTGATCGAGGCGTATGCACAGATGGTACGCATGCGCTCGGATGTACCCGTCCTTTGCATCGCAGGGCGCAAAGGCTGGCAATACAACGACATCTTTCAAGCGGTGCAGGACAACGAACTCGAAGGGCGCGTGGTCTTTACCGGCTATGTGGACAATAGAGATGCGCCCGCTTTGATGGCGGAAGCGCTGGCCTTTGTGTTTCCATCGCTGTACGAGGGGTTCGGTCTGCCGCCGCTGGAGGCGATGGCATGCGGCACGCCGGTGATCGTATCAAACGCCGCATCGCTGCCCGAGGTGGTTGGGGAGGCGGGCGTACTTGTCGATCCGCTGGATGCGGATCAGATTGCACGGGCCATGGAAAATATGATGGACGATGCGCTGCTACGGGACATGTATTCCAAAAAGGGGCTGGCGCGCGCCGCCATGTTCACATGGGACAACACGGCGAATGCGCTCATGGCGGTCTATCAGCGGCTGATGCAGGAAGGGTAAGGCTTGAAAAGACTCAAAATCCTCCAAATCAACAAATACTATGCTCCGCACATCGGTGGCGTGGAACGCATCGTGCAAAGCCTCTCGGAAGGACTGTCCGACCGTGCGGACGTGCATGCTTTGGTGTGCAATCAAACAGGGCGGACCACACGCGACAGGATAAACGGCGTGGAGGTGATCCGCGCATCCAGCCCGGGTAAATTGTGTTCAATGCCCGTTTCACTCAGCTTTATCTGGTATATGAGAAAACTGGCCGACGAGGCGGACATACTGCATTTCCATATGCCGTTTCCGCTGGGCGACTTATCATACTTTTTATCGGGCTATCGGGGCAAGGTGGTTGTATATTGGCACAGTGATATCGTGCGCCAAAAGCGGCTATTGAAGCTGTATAAGCCCATGATGAATGCGTTTTTGCGGCGTGCGGATCTGATCATAACCGCAACACAGGGGCATATTGACGGATCGGGACAGCTTGCGCCCTACCGTGACAAGTGTGCTGTTGTGCCGTATGGGATGGACATAGAGGCCTATGTACAAAACGCCGAACCCCACCGAATATTGCCGGCGGTGCAAGAGGGCGTGGCGGATATCCTGTTCGTGGGCAGGCTGGTGTATTACAAGGGCGTAGACGTGCTGCTCAACGCCTTGGCACAGGTCCAGAACGCACAGCTGACGCTGATCGGCGATGGGCCGCTCAAACAGGACCTGATGTCGCTGGCGGATCGGTTGGACATCGCCGACCGTGTGCATTTTTTGGGACAGTGTACTGATGCCCAAGTCAAAGCGTGCATGCGCGATTGTGACGTTTTGGTGTTGCCGTCCATCCAAAACAGCGAAGCATTCGGCCTGGTCCAGCTACAAGCCATGGCCTTTGCAAAACCCGTTATCAATACGGCATTGCCCACCGGCGTACCGCTTGTCAGCGTACACGGGCAACACGGGCTGACGGTGGCACCCGGTGACGCCATGTCGCTGGCGGACGCGATGCGACTGCTTGTGAACGATCGTGATTATGCGCGTACCCTCGGACAAAACGGTGCGGTACGCGTTCGCGAAACATTCAGCATAAACGCAATGGTCGATGGGGTATATGCGCAGTACCTACGCCTGTTGCGCGAGGATGCGATTGTCCAGACGCATTGAAAAAGCCGCAGCGATATGCTGCGGCCGGTTTGTCGCTTTGACATGTTTAAGAGGTAGTATCTTCGGCACCGCTTTGGGTTACCCAGTTCTTGATGCGCAGGAAAGTCAGTTCGCTGATGATGTGTTCGATACGGCAGGCGTCGGCGTCGGCAATATCATCGGGAACATTGAGCGCATGGATGAGGTACTGTGCGATGCACCGATGCCTTTCATAAATGGCTTCTGCCACCCGCTTGCCCGAGTCGGTTAAAATGATGTTGCCGTCGTGTTCGAACACGATCAATCCGTTTTTTCGTAATATGGACATGGCGCGGCTGATGCTGGGCTTGGAATAGCCGAGTTCATGGGCAACATCGACGGAACGCACATGGCCGGTGCGTTTGTGCAGCACCAAAATGGTTTCCAGATAGTTTTCGCCGGATTCCAGCACACAAAGCCCCCCTGTAAGAATCTTTGGTTTCAGTGTATCATACGCGACGGGGTTTGACAATGTAAAGCATGCGGGAAATTGACGGATAAACCTGCGTTTTGCGATGTATTATATAGCTATATTTTCCTTGCCAATAGGGGTTGAGACAGCGAAAACAGGTGCATTTTGCCGAAACCTTTGCTATGATGAATTGAAATACAATTGTTTGGGGAGACAGGTATGGAGCAAAGTAGCCCACCTCGCATGCAGCCGGATACGGACACGGGTTTGACGAACCGGCAGGTTGGCGAGCAAATCAATCGGGGTCTGGTTAACGCCAGGCCAAAGGATACCGAAAAATCGGTGTGGGACATCGTGCGTGACAATACCATCACGCTGTTCAACCTGCTCAACGCCGGTATCGCCGTCTGCGTATGCATGGTGGGGGCCTATCGGAACATGCTGTTCATGGCGGTTGTTGTGATCAACACGTTGATCGGTATTGTTCAGGAGATACGTTCCAAACGCCTTATCGCCAAACTCACATTGATTTCCATGCCAAAAGCGCTTGTGGTGCGCAACGGCGAACAGCGGGAGATTGCGGTGGAGGAAATGGTGCTGGATGACATCGTTATTCTGCAGACCGGCAGACAGATCGGCGCGGACGCCATTGTCCAGCGGGGCTCGATCGAGGTGAACGAGGCGCTGCTGACCGGGGAAGCGGATCCGGTTGAAAAGACCCCGGGTGATTTTCTGTTTTCCGGCAGCTTTGTTGTCAGCGGGCGCTGCCATGCCAAGGTGGAACACATCGGCGAAATGAACTATGCGACCTCCATAGAAAAGGATGCCAAGCGGCACAAGCGGATACACTCGGAATTGATGGACGTTTTGAATCGGATCGTACGCTTTACCGGCGCGTTCATGTTGCCGCTTGGCCTGATGCTTGTTATGCGGGCGGCCTTCTTGCTCCATCTGTCCCCGTATGATATGGTGGTCACCACCGCAGCCGCTTTGATCGGAATGATGCCCAAAGGATTGGTGCTACTGACCAGCGTATCGCTGGCGGTGGGTGTGATAAGGCTGGCAAAAAAGAATACGCTGATACACGAACTGTTCGGCATCGAAACGCTGTCTCGTGTGGATATGTTGTGTTTGGATAAAACAGGTACGCTCACAGAAGGTCACATGCGCCTTAGTGATTGGATCCCGATGGGCGAGCGTTCAAAGGCGGAGATCGAACGGGCGATCGGAGCTTTTGTACATGCGCAGGCCGATACCAACGCCACTATGGATGCGGTGCGCACGTACTTTGAAAATCAACCGGCGGTACCGCCGACACACGTGGTACCGTTCTCCTCCACGCGCAAGTGGAGTGCCGTTACGTTTGAAGGGATGGGCAGCGTGTTGATGGGCGCGCCGGACGTATTATGGCCATACCAAGCGGGCGAAGGGTTGCCGCCGTCAATCGCCCAAGCGGAGAGCTGTGGCACCCGTGTCATCCTGTTCGCGTTGTCCAACCAACCGGTGGATCGGGAATTGCCGGATGACCGCAAACCCTGCGCAATCATAATGCTCAGCGACCCGTTGAGACCGGATGCCCGCGAGATTCTGGATTATTTTAGAAGTGAAGGCGTTGCGATCAAGATCATATCAGGAGATCATCCACACACGGTCAGCGCGCTTGCAAGCCAGGCGGGTCTTGAGGATTCAAATAATTGTATTGATATGTCCACTGTAACCGAGGCGGCGGCCATACGTAGGGCTGCCACACGGTATACTATATTCGGCAGGGTCAATCCGTGGCAAAAACGCCTGCTTATCCAATCTTTGCGCGAAGCGGGGCATACCGTGGCCATGACGGGTGACGGTGTCAACGACGTATTGGCGCTGCGCGATGCGGATTGCAGCATCACACTGGCATCGGGTACCGATGCGGCACGATACATCTCACAGATCGTGTTGCTCAACAACGACTTTGCCTCGCTGCCATCGGTATTATCGGAAGGACGGCGGGTGGTCAATAACATCACCCGAACGGCGTCGCTGTATCTGTGCAAAACCGTATACTCGTTTGCCGTGATCTTTATCGTCGTGTTCTCCAACATGCATTTTCCGTTTATCCCCATCCAACTGACGCTGATCGGCGTCTTACTTGAGGGGATTCCCTCATTCGTTCTTGCGATGGAGCCAAACCGGGAACACATCAACGAGGATTTCTTTGGCACGGTGCTTAAGCGAGCCGTACCCAGCGGTTTGGTCATTGCATCGCTGGTTGCGCTGGCAAATGCGCTGATGACGCCGCTTGGATGGAGTGCGCCTTTAATCGGTACGGTGTGCGTGTATCTGACCGGTATCTTTTGCTCGATTCTTTTATTTAAGGCATGCAGACCGTTCAACCACCTGCGCCGCATGCTTTGGACGTGTATGACAGCGCTGTTCGTCGCGCTGCCCGTACTATGGCCGTCGTTTTTTGAGATGCAGCCCTTTACGCTCGCGATGGCGGGCTGGATAGGTATTCTCAGTGCGATTGGCCTTGTGCTTTTGTGGTTGTATACATGGAGCGTTACGAAACTTGTGACCATTGCACAGCAGAATGGATCAACGAGTTCAATGCAACAGGAGGAATGGAAATGATATCCATTGAAATGGAAAACGGAAAAACGATCAAGGTGGAACTGTACCCGAAAAGTGCGCCGATTACGGTGCAAAACTTTTTGGATTTGGTTCAAAAGCGGTTTTATGACGGGCTTGTCTTTCACCGCGTGATCAAGGATTTTATGATTCAGGGCGGATGCCCGCTGGGCAATGGAACGGGGGGGCCGGGCTATGGCATCAAGGGCGAATTTAAGGCCAACGGCGTTGACAACCGCATTCGGCATGCCCGTGGCGTGCTGTCCATGGCCCGCTCACAGAAACCCGATTCCGCAGGCAGCCAGTTCTTTATCGTACACCAGGATGCATCGCATCTGGACGGGCAATATGCGGCATTTGGACGTGTGGTGGAGGGCATGGACGTCGTGGATGAGATTGCAAACGAGCAAACGGATGCCAGAAATTGCCCAAAAACAATACAGCGCATCAAAAGTATTCGAATTTGCCAGAACGATGGGCAAGACAAATAGGAACAAACCCGAACAAAATGTGAAAAAAATGGGACAAATTGCGTTTACGTGTTAAAAATGTGCATTATCACAGAAAATTTACAGTACATTCATTGAATTACCATGCAAGAAGCGCTAGAATAGGAATGCCTTTGCATATGGTTAAAGGGCGGGGTTGTATGCGATAAAACCCCATTAAGCGTACACACGATATGCTGTGTGCACGGAGAGGAAGGGAATCCTTGGATCAGGACGATCGGAAGAAACAAAACAAAGCCAAAGATGCCGATTATAACGACAAGGAAAGCGTGAAAGAGGATCCGACGGAGGGGGAGGAGCAAGCCCAGACGCCGGAAGATGCGCATTCCATTCCACAAACAGAGGATCCGACGGAGGGGGAGGAGCAAGCCCAGACGCCGGAAGATGCGCATTCCATTCCACAAACAGAGGATCCGACGGAGGGGGAGGAGAAAGTCCCGACGACGGAAGATCCGCACGCCATCCCACAAACAGAGGATGATTTTTCCAAAAAGGATAATGTCGGGCAATCGCTCTATAATGATGATTTGCCCGATGTTTCAAGCGATCCGTTACAGGCAAAAGAAAAAAGACGGTTCTATAATTCCGGCAAGTCCACCCATGGACAGTGGAAGGGATGGAAGCGGCGCACGTTGATCGTGTTGCTGGCGCTTGTGGTTGTGTTCAGTGGGGTGGGTGCCTGGGCTTATTTATATGTAAAAGGCCTCATGAACGATCCGGGTGCGCAGTTTACGCCTCAACCCGGCCGTACGCCGGCACAGGTGGACGGATATGATGCGTTGATCAGTCAGGCCGATTTGGATCTGATGAAGGATATTGTCAATATCTTGATCATAGGCGTCGACTATGCCGAAGAACGGGAAACATGGAGCGGCAAACACGCATACCATTCAGATGTGATGATGATTCTTGCCGTCAACTTTGAGGAACAGACCGTGGACATGATTTCGCTGCCGCGCGATACCTATGCCAAGATTCCCGGCGTGGACGGCATCTACAAGCTGAACGCATCCATAGACTGTGGCGGCGGGTACCCCGACGGGCTGCCCAAGGTATGCGAAGCGGCAAGCTGGATGCTCGGCGGTATACCCGTTGACTACTATTACGCAGTAACCATGCCGGTTGTCAAGGAGCTTGTCGACGCCGTGGGCGGCGTGACATACGAGGTGGACGTCAAGTTTACCATGGCTGGCCGTTCCTACGAGAAAGGCGTCCAGCACATGGACGGGCAGGCTGTGCTGGATTATTTGCGCGTACGCAAAAACATTGAGGAATCGGGCGACTTAAACCGGATCAACCGCCAAAAGAAAATGCTCATTGCATTGTTTAAAACGATGCAGGAACAGAATCTGTGGGTCAATGCCCCCAGCATTCTCAGCGCATTCAGCGGCAAGCTGGTTACCAACGCCTCCCTTTCGCAAACAGCCGCCTTGGCCGCGTTTGCCTATAACCTGCCGGAGGGAAACATCGCCATGCACTCGATGGACGGCCGGATGACCAGCGTATTCAACTGGAATTTCTGTATCACCGACCAGGGAAAGCGCGTGGAGATTATCAAAGAGGTGTACGGCGTCGACGTATCCGAGTATTCACAATACAGCTATAACTACGTCATGAAAAAATGGGGGCGTATGATGTACGATGTCTACGTGCCAAACGCCAACACCATCATCAGCTATGTGCAGGCGTTGATCGACGGCAACATCGTACCCGCGCCTCAAGAGCACTCTTCAGGAGCGGATCCGACGCCAACAGAATCTATAACACCAACGGATGCACCTACGCCTACGCCTACGCCGACACCTACGCCTACGCCGACACCTACGCCTACACCGACACCTACGCCCACGCCGACGGCAACGCCGACGGCAACACACACGCCGACGGCAACGCCTACACTGACGGCAACACCAACAGCGCCGCCTCCGGGGTATTACGACATATACAACCAGTTCATCAAGACAAAGAGCGCGCTGGCCACCGCCAGAAGTCTAGAGGGCGAGGGTAAGGAACTTGTCGCGGCGTTGAAGGATTTACAGGAGGAATGCATGAAACTGGCTTCCATGGTCGATCATTCGTTGAAATCGTCCATAGAATGGCAAATCGAATATGAAAACGAGATCGACGTGGACTTCCGGTAACGAATTAGATTTACAGGGCGGCGCCTTTTGGGGCCGCCCTTTTTTTGCTTCGACACAACTGGGGGACAAACAGATGCCACACAATACTTTATGGAATCGATCGGATTATCGGTTTGGTGGTTGGCGGCGGCGGAACATGGCAGGGGTATGGATCAACGATTTGATATAAAGAAGACCAGCGCCGTGCCATGAGTAACCGTTTTGACAAGCATGGTCGCGAACGCATAAACCGATGACAAATATAGTGTATGGTGTTATGATGTAGTGTATATGGATATAGAACAGCGAACGATGCCTTCATCGAAATGCGCTGCCATGCAACCCCAATTGAGAGAATATAGGAATATTACCAACCGATGCCTTTTTGCGCAATCTATCTTTATAGATGCGTTTAAATGGTATTATTAGCCGTATGGCCTCATGTTTGTATGCACAACCTTGAAAAGACCACAGGATTCGTCCTGTGCCTTAAAGATATTTTGGGAGGTTATACAATGGACAATTTTACTTTCTACAGCCCAACCAAATTCGTATTTGGCAAGGGGCAGGAGAACGGCGTGGGCGCGCTTTGCAAGGAGCAAAAAGCCACGAAGGTCATGATCGTGTACGGCGGCGGCAGCGTTGTCAGAAGCGGCTTGATGCAAAGGGTGAAGGATTCGCTGCGCAACGAGGGCATCGCCACTTGCGAACACGGCGGCGTTTCGCCCAATCCACGCTTTGAACACGCAATGAAAGGTGTTGGCACCGTGCGCGAGGAAGGCGTTGATTTCCTTCTGGCCGTTGGCGGGGGAAGCACCATCGACGAGGCAAAATTTATCGGCATAGCAGCGCTGTACGCTGGCGATCCATGGGATTTTTTCTGCGGGAAAGCCATAGCGGACAGAACCATCAAAGTCGGCTGCATACTGACCATCGCCGCGGCGGGCAGCGAGAGTTCGGACGCCTGCGTGATCACCAACCAGCAAAAGAAATTCAAAGGAGGCCCCGCCAAAACGCCGGATCTGTTCCGAACGGTATTCGCCGTGATGAACCCCGAGCTTACCTTTACACTCTCGGCCTATCAAACCGCATGCGGCGTGACAGATATCTTCGTCCATGTGGTGGAGCGCTACTTCACAAATACGCCGGACGGTTATTTGATCGACAATCTTTGCGAGGCCGTGCTCCGTACCATGATCAAGTATGGACCGAAGGTCATCGAAAACCCGAAGGATTACAATGCGCGGGCCCAGATCATGTGGGGCGGCATGACGGCGCAGAACAATTCGGTCGGCGTCGGACGCCAACAGGATTGGGCGTCTCACGGTATACAGCATCCCATCAGCGCATTGTATGACAGCGCGCACGGCGCGGGCCTGGCCACCATCTGTCCAGCCTGGATGAAATACGTTTTTAAGCACGATGTCCCGCGTTTTGTACAGTATGCAACCCGCGTATGGGGCGTAGACAATGACGCGTTTGACCCCGAGGGCGTTGCACTTTTGGGTATCGAACGCACCAAGGCGTTTTTCAAATCTCTGGGCATGCCCACAACGCTGTCCGAGCTTGGCGTGAAGGACGAGGATCTGGACTTTTTGACAAAGGGCCGTTGTACGGGCAACTTTGTCAAGTTGAACGAGGATGATATCCGGGCGATCTATGAGTTGGCGCGATAGCGCACAAATGGCCATTCTTATGACGGCATACGGCCCGTTGTGGATGTGGTATACCCATCAAAATCGGCACGCGGTTTGACCAAATACAAAACAACGGCGTAAACGGGCCAATACATAAACGTGCGGGTTTTCGCCTTTGGTGTAAAGGAGCAAAGTATCATGAATGTACAAAGTACAGTAACGCTCAACAACGGAATCGAAATGCCCCGATTGGGTTTGGGCGTCTGGCAGAGCCAAGAGGGCGAAGAGGCAAAAAATGCGGTGCTGTGGGCGCTTGAAGCGGGGTATCGCCACATTGATACGGCGGCTGGCTACGGCAACGAAAGCAGCGTTGGCAAGGCTGTCCGCGACAGCGGCCTTCGGCGTGAGGAGATCTTTATAACCTCAAAAATGCGCCCCAACGACATCGAAGCGGGGCGGTACGAGCAGGCGTTTGATGACAGCCTTACCAAACTCGATCTGGATTATATCGACCTGTACCTGATTCATTGGCCGGCGCGCGGCTATGTTGAGGCATGGAAGAGGATGGAAGGGTGGTGCAGGCAGGGTAAAATCCGTGCCATCGGTGTAAGCAACTTTCATGCACAGCATCTCCAGCGGCTTGAGCAGGAATGCGAGGTCGTACCCGCCGTGGATCAGATCGAACTGCATCCCCGATTAACACAGCAATCGCTCAGGGCGCTGCTGGTGCAAAAGGGCATTGTGCCCGAGGCGTGGAGCCCGTTGGGACACGGGACACTGTTTGCGGATGAAACGCTCAAAGGAATCGCGGACAAATACGGAAAGAGCACGGCGCAGGTTATGATCCGCTGGGAGTTGCAGCACAACATCATCACCATACCAAAATCTATCAAAAGAGCGCGCATCAAAGAGAATGCGGATGTGTTTGATTTCGCGCTGTCAAACGAGGATATTATTGCGATCGATACCATGAACACAAATCAGCGTACCGGGCGTAACCCGGATGTATACGCCAAATAGGAGGAGAACAATGGATCTGTCAACGACGAAAAAACTGAACAACGATGTGAATATCCCCATTTTGGGGTTGGGCGTATTTAAGAGCAAGGAGGGCCAGGAGACCGTCGATGCTGTGCGCTGGGCGATTGAAGCCGGGTATCGCCACATCGACACGGCCGCCGCATACGGCAACGAAAAGAGTGTGGCACAGGGCATACTTCAAAGTGGGATCAACCGCAAGGATGTTTTTATCACAACCAAGCTGTGGACGGACGACATGCGGCAGGGTACGCAGCGGGAAGCGTTCATGAAGAGCCTGGACCTGCTCAACACCGACTACATTGACCTGTATATGCTCCATTGGCCCACGCCTGAACATTACATGGAATCGTGGGAGATACTGGTGGATCTGTACAAAAAAGGTCTAATCCGCGCAATTGGCGTTAGCAATTTCCATAGGCACCATCTGGACGACATTCTCAAGATCGCGGATGTCGTTCCGGTGGTCAACCAAGTGGAAATGCACCCCTATTTCACCCAGATACCGCTGTGCACATACTGTGAAAAGCTCGGCATAGCGCCCGAGGCATGGAGTCCGCTGGCACGTGGTGCTGCGCTCAAGGACGAGACAATCAAAATCATCGCGGACAAGTACGGCAAGAGCGCGGCGCAGGTTGTCATACGCTGGAATGTCCAGCGCGGCATCCTGATCATCCCGAAATCCGTGCACCGCGAACGCATCTTTGAGAATGGAAACGTATTCGATTTTGAGCTTTCCGACGAGGATATGGCAAAAATCAGCGGTTTGAACCGCAACCAGCGCATGTTCTCGGATCCCGACAATTTTCGGTTTTAAGCGTTTTATACGAAATATTAAAGAACCCCGCATTCGTGCGGGGTTCTTTTGTCATGCGCACCGCCACATGTTTTTTAACCAGAGGAGAAACATGGGAATACCGTCTTGTGGAAGTGGTGTGGATGCGCTATGTTTTTACGGCTGATATACAAGAAACTGCGAACCCTGATGTATCGGCAAATAATACAACAAAACGCGGAGAAATCAAAGAAGAACGAGGGACAAACCGAAACAATAGTATTTCAAAGGCTTTTGGATAATTTGGATTTTGTCAAAGCGCCTGTTGGCGATAGTGATGATAAAATACATACCTTTTCACTGGCTTCCGACGGCGAAAAGAACGCGGCGGCATCAAAGCGGTAACGCAATACAGCGTATTTTTCGCAAGCATCTTTGCCGTGGTGTTGGTGGTCGGTTTTGTACTGACGATCAATCTGATGAAGATCGAAAACTTTTTGCCCATGTTTGATCAACCTCTTATGAACTATGTACATGGTACGCATATCCTTCTGGTTATTCCGTTTGGTGAAATCATTGTATTTGGCATGATATATCCGCACGTTGAGAATAGAAAAAAACGCAAAACATTTTATTTGGTCTGCGGATACGGAATGGCGCGGTATCCATGCTGATAATGATCATGCGCGACACAGCGGTACTGGGCAACATGCAGGCCTTCTTTACGTTGCCGACGTTTGAAATGTTACGCATGGTAACGCTGGGAGCAACGCTTAGCCGCATGGAGATTCTGTTTGCCGTGGTATTGATCATGATGTTGTTTGCCAAGATATTAATCCTGTTCTATGTATCGGTCATTGCGCTGGCACAGCTATTACGTTTAAAAACGTATCATCCGGTGGTGCTCGTCACGGGGGTGCTGATTATAGCATATGCAACCTTTGTTTTTCGTTCCTTCGTTCAACACGCGGCGTGGGCGCGGGAAATCGCTCCGGCTCTGTGGACGTTCTTAGAAATTATGCTGCCATTGCTAACGCTTGTGGTTGCAAAGATACGCAAAGTTGGACTGAGCAAAGCCCAAAGAAAGGAGGGTCAAGCGAGTGTCGCTTACAGTCTTCGCGCTTATCATCATTGCGTTGATCGATCTGAAACCTTTGTATAAACAACAAAGCAAACGTCATTTCTTCGTAGCGGGCACCGTGTTCGTCATTGTTGGTACCTTATGTTTGATCCTGTCGGCGGGCGTTGTATTGCCAAGCCCCTTGGTGGCGTTGGGCAAGCTGATCGAGAGTATCGGGTTGGCATATCCGCCGCTTTCATGAGGACAAGCGATTTGCATGTGCACAAAAAAGAGAAACCGCAAAACGGTTTCTTTTTTGTGCTTTTATCAGCGGGTATAACAAAGGGCTACAAGGTATCGGCTAAGCTGAAGATGAGCGGTGCAAGGCATGAGATTTTACATGTTAGAAGCAAATAATGGTGTCAGTGCATATATTTGCATAGAAGAGGTTGATACACTGGGCAATGCGAGTTTGACGGCTCGCTCCGTAGCGCGCGATGCTTCGTATGCTTACTCAAAAGCGGGTTTGCAGGCATAAAGCGGTATGAAATAAATCCGCTCGGCCGAGGAGATACCCGGCATGGCTGTTATGGTACAAATCACGTATTTATGTATGACGGCGGGGAATTGTATGCGTGCATTGCAACGTTTAAAAGGGTGAAATGTTGTGCAGTCATAGGCTCGTATCGGCAAAAGTAACGTACCCCCGTATAAAAAATAAAGCATTTGGTATGAACGAGATGGAGGGACATGATGAGGACACTTAAAGTACAGTTACCGCGCATGCGCGGTGTTGATGTTGAACAATTCCAAACATTGTTATCAGAGAATGGATTCGATCCAGGTTCCCAAGACGGCATTTACGGCTCTCGGACAGAGGCAGCCTGTAAGGCGTTTCAACGTGCCAACGGGTTGACGGTGGACGGCATTTGTGGACCGAAGACATGGGAGAAGATCGCACCGTCCGGCGGCGTGGCATACAGGACGCTTAAATTAAAGATACCGCGCATGCGTGGGGACGACGTGAAGGAGTTCCAATGGTTGGTGATCCGCAACGGATTTGATGCGGGACAGGTCGATGGCATCTATGGAAAAAAGGCCGTTTCGGTGTGCAAAGCGTTTCAACGTGCCAACGGATTATTGGTAGACGGCATATGTGGACCAGTTACGTGGACCAAACTCAGGGCAATTGATGAAACGGTTGTGGATAGATTGCTTGCCTGGGGGTTTATTGGCATGGTTGAGCACAACGGCTTGACCTATGCCGTTAAACAGTATCAGGCTGCCATGGGATTGACGCCGGATGGCGTCATTGGAAAGAACACCACGGCGGCACTTGAAGGAACAATCATTGAACCGCGTATTGACGAGGAGCAGATCAAGTGCCAGTGCGTCATCAAATACCCAAGTAGCCCCTACTGTGACGGGTATCCCAAAGGAAAGGGCGCGGGTGCGAGCGTATTGCTTTTGGCAGAACGCATCTTCCGCGAGGTGGAAAAAGCCTATCCAAACACGCTATTCTACGTGGCCGGCGTTGCCCATGATCCGTCCGGCAACGGCGCCCAGATCGCAGGCGGATACCGCTGTTACAAATGGAACAGGGAACGCGGCGGCGCAAGCGGCAGCAAACACAAGGAGTGCATTGCGTTGGATCTGTGGGGACAGAGCGACGGCATACTCAAAAGCGTTATCCGAAAGGAAATCGAAGCAGTGGCATTGAGGATGAACGGTTACGGCGGCGTTGGCTACAACGGCAAGCTGATCGTGCATGTCGACACCCGTGGCAACAAAGCGAGATGGTCGTACTGATGGACATTAACCAGGTCATACTTGCCGTCGGCGTCGTTTGCGCGGCGGTGGTGATGGTGGGCGCGGCGGCCAGCGTAATCAAACGCTGGGCTGTCCCGTTTGTAAGCATGCAGGAACGGGTTGCCAAACTGGAAATCAGTCATGAAACGACAGAGGAAGGCGTAGAAGTTCTATGTAGGTGTATGCTCGCTTTGATGGACAACGCCGTTACAGGCAACAGCGTAGACAAGATCAAACAAGCGCGCGATGACATGCAACACTATCTCATTTCCCGACATTGAAGGAGGCAAGCATGGAAATATTAAACGATTATCTGGTAGCCGTGATCATGGGTATCTGCTTTGCAATCGGGTATATCATCAAGCACAGCCTTAGCTTTATCCCCAACAGATTTATTCCTCTTATCATAGGAGTTCTTGGCATCGGCTTGAATGTCTGGATGAACGAATGGTCTTTCACACCACAGATACTGTTGGGCGGCCTGGCAAGCGGTCTGGCAGCCACGGGCGCTTATGAATTGTATGCCAATTTGTGAAAAAATACGGAAGATGTTTGCCACAAGCCATATGAAGAACAATCGGTACCCACATTTCGACGAAGTAAAATAACGCAAAAGCCGAATGGGTCGGACCATTCGGCTTCCTGCTAAACCACGATCTATTTCAATGACGTTATGCTTGCTAAGAGAGATGCTGCTTTTTGTTTTGCTCATCTACGTAGCGATACAAAAAATCCTCCTGTGTCAGCTTTCGTCCCAGATCTTCTTCCATTTTCTTGCGAGACATCTTTTGCCTGTTGCCAGCGAATAACAGCTGTACGGCAAAGAACGTGGAGATGCAGCATAGAACAGCAGTGATGCCGGAAATTGTCCAATATAGCCAACTTACACTGGTGGTAAGCCATGTCAGTACCGGGAAGAAATAGTCATTGATTACAATAAAATAACGAAAAAGTAAGAGCAGAAAGAACGCAACAATACCGCAAAGGGCAGTAACCACACGCCCATTCATCAACTGAATAAGCCTCAATGTTGCCTCTTGCGGCTTCTTTGCTTCAATCTCCTGAATCATTGTAAACCCAAGCCCGATCTTGCTTCGATAGGGAGGTACGAAGAACATCAACATGTAAATAAGAGCAGCAAAGGTGATATATGAACTGATGGTGCCAAACGGTTGGCCCGGGACGAAGCGAAAGATGGTCAATACCATCAGCCAGGCAGCCAGCGAATGGAAGGCCATCCAGTAATAACGGGCCAGGTTTTTACCGGATTCTTTCAGATGCCATCTCGCAAAAATAATTGCTTCAAGACCGACTGCTAGAAGCCGGATCAGTCCCAAACTTACCAGTATCTGTGTCGTATAATCCAAAAGCAAATCTTCCATCCCCTTTACAATAAAGACAATGATAATTTATAATGGGCAAATATCTCTGGTGGTTTGCGTTAATAGGGCAGCGCGATCTATTTTGCGTTCTCATCCTGTTGGACAGTCGCTTGGTTTTGTGCAAACGATTCCGGCGTCGTTGGCTTAAGATGCTCTTTGGCATACCCTTTGGTTAGTACGTTCCACAATCTCTTTCGCGCATCCTTGCGTTGATCGGGAGTCGTATTCTTATCATACTCGTCTTGGACTTCACGATAGGTGGGATCAGGTGGCGTGATGGTAAGCCCTGTTTTTTCGCAGAGGATATCGATAAACGTGCTTTGGCTCTTGGGGGAGATGGTGATGACGTCGTTTTTGCCGTTGTTGTCCATCAAAAAGAGTGCAATACGCTTTTCAGATAGCCCATAGGATGCGTTGGCTTCCATCGAACTGAGCTGGAAAGCGAAAATATCGGTATAGATGACCGCCCGATTGACATACCAGCCAACGCGAATCAACAGGTTGTCTTGCCGGAATTCATACCGTGTAAAAAAATACATGGGAAACACAAACAACAGCTCTGTGATTAAAAAGACAACGCAGGGTATCAGGCTCATTATGCTGGTATTGGTAATGAAATTGTAAAGGAAGCCCGCTGTAAACAATGTGAAAACGCCCAGCACAAATACATAGCCGCTGTCGATTCGGGTTTTGAAGACCATGTTGTACAACTCCTTATCCAACGAATTGAAATTGTCTCTTTATGCCGCCTGATTCAATCATATCGTGCTACCTTCCCAAGAGCAAGCGCTTACTTAATCAACTTTGGATATATTCTTCGGGGAGGCAACCGCTTGAAATTTAAAAAGAGCCGATGTTAAACCGGCTCTTTTTTTGTGTTGTCCTCTGCTTAGAAGACCCCAAGGTACACGCCACCGATGCCGATGACCAGCATGGCAACAATGATCCAGGATGCATTGATGCGCTTGCGAATGGCAAAAAGCGTCAACATCGTTACGACCAAGGGCAATAACTTCGGTAGAATCCCATCCAATGCTGTCTGCAACAAGGAAGGGTTATCCGTGCCGGCACCAACCAAAACAATCACGGTGTTTAGTGATACGAAATTGGCAACCATCGCACCGACCATGATAAGGCCGATGGAGGTAGCAGCGCCCACCAACATGTCAACGATGCCGCTCTCGTACGCGGTTTCCACAAACTTGGCTCCTAAATTATAGCCGTATTTGTAGCCGAGCCAGCGTGTCGGGAAGCTAAAACCATGGTAGATGAGCAGGAATACGAACGGAGCCAACATGGACCCGTTCAGTGCCAGCGAGACAGCCACGCTGGTCGCGATGGTACGCACAGCGACCCAGAAAATCGCATCGCCAACGCCGGACAGCGGTCCCATGAGGGCAGCCTTGATGGCGCTGATGGGCGCTGGATCAAAGTTTTCGGGATCCACCGCATGCTCTTTCTCCATCGCCAAACAGAGCCCTATGATGAAGTAGGCGGTCTCGGGTGTGCAGTTGAAAAATGGTTGATGACGAATCATGGCAGTCTTCAAATCCTCATGCTCCGGATATAACATCCTGAGCCAAGGCAGCATGGCGATGCAGGTACCAACCGTCATCATTTTCACCTGACTGAAGCAAAGACTCAATGAATGCGATCTCATAAAGAGTTTGCGCATCGTTTTCTTATCCATTACGACAGCCGCAGCTGCTTCATTCTTAGCCAAACAAATCGTCCCCCTTTCCTTCTAAACCTGTTCCGGCAACAGCCTTCACCGCGTCGCGAACCTTCATTTCGTTGTAAATCTGTACAATGGTTATAAAGGCTGCGACGATGATCATGGCTGTCATGTTGATGCCAAGGTATACGGTGATGCCAAAGCCGAAGAAGAAGTAGATGCTCGCCTTCCAAGACCACAGCATGTTCATCAACAGCGCAATACCAACGGCAGGCATCATGCCCTTTGCCACGCCCATACCGGCCTGTACACCCGCGGGAATTGATTCCATTAGGTTTTGTACTGCTTCAGCACCAAAATAGATGGCGGCATACACAGTGACAGTGGGGACAATTACCAAGATTAGCTGGCCAATGTACCCCATGTTTCTATAGGTCTTCCACTTGCCTTCTGCAGCCCATTTGTCAAACAACACGGCAAACGCACCGGCGCCGATGATGCGATTGAACAGCGTGAACATAGCGGCCACTACGCCGATGGCAACCGCCAAAACGATACCTGCCTCCATCGAGATCCCAGTGCCCACAACGAATGCTGTAACCAGCGTGCCCGCAAGGAACACGTCCGCGGGAAGCGATCCGCCAATTGTTGTGATGCCGATGAACAGCATTTCAAGCGCTGCGCCAAGCTGAAGGCCGGTCGCAGCGTCACCCAAAAACGCTCCCAATATGGGACAAACTACGATGGGCCTGTTGGTAAATGCATGAGCATAGAATCTGTTCATTATGAAGATCACGGCATAAACCAATGTAGATGTAAAAGCTATACCTCCCAATCCTTTCACCCCTTCAATAAATTATTTCAGCGCACTTTCGATTGTCACCATCGCGGTAAATGGTAACAGTTGGACATCCACCGGAATGCCCGTGTCTCGCATGGCCTGAATGACCTTCAAATCATCGTCGTCCACATAGACGTTGTCGGACAACTTTTTTTTATCCTGCGTACTTCCTCCGCTCAATCTGCCATAGTTGCCCAAATTGATTCGAGAAATTTGGTCGGTAGCCCCCTGAGCGATTGTGAGGGCATCCTGCAGATTGGTCGTAATGACGGAGATGACCAAGTCATGGCTCCTGGGATCATTCAGGGATTTGATCGTGCCCGCAATGGTCTGAACCGAGGTCTTGCAACTCGGGGGACCGGCCATCTTCAATGCCATCGTCTGGGTCTTGCTGGCTGCACAATCATCGTTGGAAACGACCAACACCTTAATGGACAAGGCCTTGCTCCATGCAATCGCAACCTGACCGTGGATCATCCGATCATCCACGCGCAATAATTTTACCAAGTAAAATTCACCTCCTCGTGACCTTATCGGCCAGGATTCAACTATGGGAAATAACCATTGCCCATAGAAAATTAGTGACGTTCAATGGCTCTGTTGTATAGGTATGTAATGATTTAGTCTAACCATTACACTTAAAAACTCACCAGTTGTACGCGTCGGTAGCAGCACCATAGCCCGGGAAGATATCATCCAACCGCTTCATCATATTGTCATCCAATACCACATCCAGCGATCCGATCGCTGCGTGCAGCATTTCCACGTTGCGCGGTCCAGTGAGGAAGGATGAAACGATGGGGTGCTTTAATACCCAAGCAAGCGCGATCTGAGGCTGGGAGATGCCGACTTCTTTGCTGAACGCTTCGAATTTCTTCAATTGGGCAATTTGTGCTTCGTTTAGCTTGCGTCCTGCTGTACGTGGGCCTGGATCGGATAAGGCGTGACCGGCCAGGTGGCCACCGCCCAGTGGGCTGTATGGAAGAAGGCCCATGCCCAGTTTTTCAAGGGCGGGAATGACCTCCAGTTCAGGGAAACGGCACACGAGGTTGAACCTGTGTTCATCCGCGATCAGACCCAAAAGGCCTCTCTTTTCCGCTTCGGCCTGGGCGGTGACAATGTCGTGCCCCGCAAAAGCGCTGGAGGCGATGTAATCCACCTTACCCTGTTGCTGCGCGATGGTAAAGGCTGGCCACAGTTCCGCCCAGCTAACGCTGCGGTCCACACGATGCATCATGTAGATCTCCACGTGATCGGTCTGTAGCCGGCGCAAAGAGGCGTCCAGATTGCGGCGGATCTTCCATGCCGAGAGACCACGTTGGTTGTTGGCGCCGTCCAACTCTCCCTCGGGGGCGTTAAACTTGGTGATTAGAACAACTTTCTCGCGGCGGCCGCCGCGCTGGGCAAACCATTTGCCTACGATTTCCTCGGACAAGCCCCTGTAGCCGGTGGTCACGCCCGTTGCTTTGTCTCTGCGTGCGCCATAGACGTTTGCACAATCAAAGAAGTTGACGCCGTTGTCGAGCGCCTCATCCATGATGCGGAAACTTTCCTTTTCGTCGCAAAGCCCCCCAAACGCCATGGTACCCAGACAAACTCTGCTCACATACAAGCCCGTTTTTCCGATTTTGTTGTAGATCATGTCATCATCCCTCCATATCATTTTATATCGCTCCAAAGCCCGCCAACCGATCCTACGGTAATCTGGCTTTGAAAACAAAACTTTCCAAATCGCATGCCGTGCATTTCCCGGGCATTAAAATAGGTCATCCTCTTGTGTTGTGCTATCCGTGGCGGCAAACGCCTCTATCTCACGGTTGACATACTTGATCTCGTTTTTGGAGGCTTCGATCGTATCCATAATGAAGTTTTCCGTCACCTCATCGTCGAAACACAGTGCCATTTGCAGCACCAACGGCAGATTTATACCAGTTATCAGATGAAACGGACGCTGTGGCAGATGGTGGATAAAGATCTGGTTGATGCTGCCCGCCAGAATATCCGTCAACACGATGAGCTCGTCGTCATCGCTTAGATTTTTAAAGAATTCATCAATGAAGGGTTTTGGGTCCGGTACGTCTGTAAAACAATTGATCACGGTTACGTTTTCGGTGTTGCCCACCAAAATGTCCAGAGATTCCTTGATACCCCTCGCCATTCCGCCGTGTGTCGCAATAAAAAACTGTCTTGCCATGTTGTTCCTCCGTCCAATATATTTATTATGCAATGTCCACCCTTTATTGGATGACTATAAAGGAGCAGGACATTAAGACCGTTGCGCGTCTTTGACGCGAATCGATGAGTCCCTTGATCGGATGGAACCCATCTAAAATCCGGATTCGTCCAAGGACAGCATATATATTTACCGAAGTATAAGAATTTCTTAATGTTGTTCATGATTGTTTTTTATTCAAGTTGACCATAGATCGACCATATATTAGTTCGGTTATATCCGAAGTAAAAAAACCCATTAGACGACGAAAGTGCCATGCGGCCTTTGGCCACATCGACACTTAGATTTCTGTTTCCCAATAACACGTGCGCAGGAAATAAATAAACAATATTCAATTAACGATAGTTATCTTCCACCGCAATGATACTTCACGCGGAAAAATTTGTCAAACGGAATATGCGTCAATCGCCCGCCGCACTCAGCCGCAAAGAAGGGATAAGATCCAAAAGGATTTCCAAAGCGTTGCGCACCGTAGCCTTTAGGATGAATTCGCCTTTTCCGGTACACCAGAGCACCAACGTGCCCCAAATGATCTTGATGCTCAATTCGTAGAGCTCTTCGGCGGGCAGCTCGCTCCGTATCTCGGTACGGGCTTGGGCTTTTCGTATCAATGCGATATGAGCGTTTGCCGTTGAATCAAAGTACTCCTTAAATATTTCGTTGTGTCCATCCAGCGCATATTTGAGTATCTGTGCAATTGTATCGTATCCGGCCGATTCGGTATGGTCCAAAAAAAGATCCAGAATCATCCAAAGCCGCTGCCAGTAGGCTGCCATGGAAAACATGACCGCCATCCGGTTGTTCGTTTGATCGATAACTTCCGCATAATAGGAGTCGAAAATGTTGTGCTTGGATTTGTAATGGTAATAAAATGCAGGTTTTGTGATGCCCACCGTAGAGCAGATATCCTCGATGGTAACGTTGTCAAATCCATTGGTTCTAAATAGGTCAATTGCAGCGATTCGTATCCTTGATTTGGTATTATTAATGGGTGTAGTATTATGTTTTGCCAATAAAATCCCTCCTCGAACACAGGATGACAGCAAATTCAAAAGTGGACTCCCGATTTCATTATAGCATTGGTAAGCTTTTACTACAAATCCCTTAAGATGGCTTCATCGATGAGAACGTGACGATTTGATAAAAAAATCCCCATGCCATATGGCATGGGGATGATAGGAAAAACGTTTTACACGGGAAATACATCGGCGCTATATTGCGCTGCATCGTCGAGTTCTTCTTCGATGCGCATCAATTGGTTGTATTTGGCGACCCGGTCGGTTCGAGACGGCGCTCCGGTCTTGATTTGGCCCGCGTTGACGGCTACCACAAAATCCGAGATGGTCGTATCCTCGGTCTCGCCTGAACGGTGACTGACCACCGTGCTAAAGCCCGCCCGATGCGCCATCTGAATGGCGTCCATCGTTTCTGTCAGCGTACCGATCTGATTCAGTTTGATCAGGATGCTGTTGGTAACGCCCATGTCAATGCCGCGTTTGAGGCGTTCAGTGTTGGTGACAAACAGGTCATCGCCAATGAGCTGGACCTTTTTGCCCAACCGCTCGGTGAGCATCTTCCAGCCGTCCCAATCCTCTTCCGCCAATACGTCCTCCAGTGAAATGATGGGGTATTTGTCCACCAGATCCGCCCAAAAGTCCACCATTTCTTGTTTGGTCTTGCTGAAGCCCGATTTCCAGAACAGATAACTACCGTCCTCCTGATACATTTCGGTGGCGGCGGCATCGATGGCGAGCATGAAATCCTTGCCGGGCTTATAGCCAGCTTTTTCGATGGCCTGAACCATCACCTGCAGCGCCTCTTCATCGGATTTCAGGTTGGGCGCAAAACCACCCTCGTCGCCTACGGCGGTGCTGTAACCTTGGGCGCTCAATACGTTCTTGAGGTTGTGGTACACTTCGGCACACATGCGAACACACTCTTTAAAGCTGTCCGCCCCCACCGGCATAATCAAAAATTCCTGAATGTTCAGACTGCTATCGGCATGCTTGCCGCCATTGATGACATTCATCATGGGCACTGGCATCTGCTTCGCGTTGCAGCCCCCGATATACTTGTACAGAGGAACCTCGGCCTGCTGAGCGGCCGCCTTGGCCACGGCCAGCGAAACACCCAGGATTGCATTGGCGCCGAGCTTGGCCTTGTTGGGAGTGCCGTCCAGCGCGATCATAAATTTGTCGATGGAAACCTGATCCAACGCGTTCATGCCGATAACGGCCTCGGAGATGACATCATTGACGTTGGCAACGGCTTTGCTGACGCCCTTGCCCAAATAGCGGCCCTTATCACCATCGCGCAACTCCACCGCTTCAAATGCTCCGGTTGATGCACCGGAGGGAACGGCAGCCCGACCCATCGCGCCACCTTCAAGATAAACTTCCACCTCCACGGTGGGATTGCCTCTGGAATCGAGAATCTCTCTCCCTACGACATCAATAATTGTAAACAAGGAAAATTCCTCCTTTCAAGTATAAAGACTGTGCAATCCTCCTGCTCTTTTTTTGCGTGGTTCTTTGGCAAAACGGGGGGGTGCAAAACAGTCTATATTTCCAAAGGACATTTTACTACAATTGGTACATTTTCACAAGAGAAAACGAATGACTAGACCTACAAGCACAATCCACCCGAAGCATCCGGACACAATTTCATTCGCAATGCGGTAACGGGCTTTGGCAAATGAGCGTCTTCATTTCCGTCCAATTGTCTCGAGCTCGGTTAGTTCTCGTCGGCGGGCCCTTTGCGTGTCAGGTCGACGGGGATGTTGTATAGATCGGAATAGATAGACGCTTCCGCCTCGTCCTCCGGTGGCGTCGAGATCAGACCGGTGCAATCGGTGGCGGAAACCACCTCCACCATATCATCGTCATATCCGGGTGCATAGTCCTGTGCTTTTCCGTAACGCTGGGCTACCATTGTATCCGCTCCTTTCGCGTGTAGTGTGGCCCGTCGACGATTGCCTCATGCAAGAAACATCAAATTAACGGATGCAACAAAAGACCGCCTCATCAAGGCGGTTCGGTACAGAGGTCCGTTCATTGTTCACGTTCCTGCGCAAGTATGCATCAACGAATCAATATGCAAACCTTGGTAACCTGTTAAAAAATGGGAGGGCATTTGTTTAACAGGCATCGAGCGCAGATTCGCTGATTAATGTGTTCCTGTACATGTTTTTGCACAGGGCTGTATGCGAACATTCCCCGGTTAAAACGCGCCTGCAACCAGCGCGCCAAGCACGCTGCCGTACAGCACGGATGACACCGGATGGGAGGTTATGGGGCAGGTGCCTGTCGAGCATCCCACAAACCGGTAGTACAGAAAACCGGCGACGGCACCGAGGGCGATGCCAATGACGTATTTCATGGCTGTTCACCACGCTTTCCAAGCAATTCTATATCCATTGTAGCGGATCATAGGAGGACGCTCCGTGACGACGTCACATAGCGGGGCATCCGTTCTTGCCGGTAATCGAGCGTACTGAAGGTGGCGGGGCTTGTGTATGCAAGGATGATTGGGATACAATACATATGAAAAGAATTTTGTACGGGAGGTTAACATATGCACAGCGTACAGGAGATATTACCCGGCGTCTATTGGGTAGGCGGCAACGACAGGCGGTTGGAACGATTTGAAAACATGTTCCCTTTGCCAAACGGTGTCGCATACAATGCATATCTGATCATGGATGAGAAGACGGTGCTTCTGGATACCGTGGATGCTGCCATCGGCCCATTGTTTTTGGAAAACGTTGCTCACGTATTGGGCGATTGTCCACTGGATTATCTTGTTGTCAACCACATGGAGCCCGATCATTGCGCCAACATCGAGGAAATTGTACGCCGCTACCCCGATGTCAAGGTGGTGGGCAATAAAAAAACATTTCAGCTTTTTGAGCAGTATTATATGCTCGACATTGCGCAAAATCGCGTTGAGGTATGCGAAGGACAACAGATCGTGATAGGCGAACACACGCTGCAATTTTTTATGACGCCGATGGTGCATTGGCCGGAAGCCATGATGACCTACGAAGTGAAAAATGGCATTCTGTTTGCTGCCGACGCTTTCGGGTCGTTCGGCGCGCAGGCGGGCAACTTGTTTGCGGATGAAGTGGATTATGAGATTGCGTTTTTGGACGAGGCAAGGCGTTACTACGCCAATATCGTTGGCCGCTACGGCACACAGGTGCAGTCGGCATTAAAAAAGCTGTCAGCCGTTCCCGTCCGCATGATCTGTCCGCTACACGGATTGATTTGGCGCAAGGATTTGGATTATATCCTTGAAAAATATGATAAATGGAGCCGCTATGAGCCGGAGAAAAAGGGCGTAGTACTGATCTATGCATCGATGTACCATAACACGGAAAACGCGATGAATGTGCTGGCCAACAAGCTGGCGCAGCGAGGCGTCCGTGACATGCGCATGTTCGATGTGTCAAAAACGCATCCGTCGTACATCATCGCGGAGGCATGGAAGTACAGCCATCTTGTCATAGGGTCACCAACGTACAATATGAACCTGTATTTCATGATGGAATCACTGCTCCACGAGATGGCCGTATTGGGTCTGAAAGATCGAAAGGTGGCGCTAATCGGCAATCATAGTTGGGCCAGCGCTGCGCTCAAACGGATGCAGAGCATCCTTGACGGAATGAAAAACATGGAGACCCTCGGTGTACCGATGGACATCCGTTCATCGCTCAAGCTTGATCGGGAGTCGGAAATGGATGTGTTGGCCGATGCCATCGTGGCTTCGATTACAAGTGGCGGGCAATAGATAATCATACCGCTATAAACTGATAAAGGGTGGACGATGCAATGAAAACCGTCGTGATATACTATTCACTAGGTGGCAACACGCACTGCATCGCAAAGGCCGTTGCCGATGCGCTCAAATGTGATCTGTATGCTCTAACGACAAAGCGTGCCTATCCGCGCGCAAGGTGGCTCCAGATGGTTGTTTGCGGCGCCAGCGTTTCTTTCAAACTGACGCCGAAACTCAAAGGTGCTCCCATCGATGTATCGGCCTATGATAACGTTATCCTTGGCGCACCGGTTTGGGCGGGCACCATTGCTGCGCCCATGGCCACGTTTTTAAAAACATACAGCCTGACAAACAAAAACGTCGCGCTGTTCGCATGCCATGCGGGCGGTGGCTCGGACAAGTTCAACAAGCGGATCAAAGAAAGGCTGGCCGGCAGCCGTATTGTAGGCCAAAGTGATTATAAGGAACCGTTGAAAAACGAAATGGAACAGCAGATACAACAAGCAAAAAAGTGGGCAATAGATCTTCCGCTTTGAACGGGACATTTTCGCAGGGGGTTACAATTTACAACAAAGGACATTATTGCTCTCTGGCGCTATGACGCCTTTTTTGAAAAAAGGCTTGTATGGACTTGTTGAAAAACAGAAGGAATGCCGGAACGACGAGCAGCAGCAGCCGACCGAAGATGGAATTGGCAAACAGGATCATTGCACCCAACCATCGGTTCGTATAGGAGAATATGCCATAGATATTGGATCGTTCAACGGTTTTTATCATGGCATCCTGCTGCGCCATGGCGGGATAATAGTCAATATCAACCTCAAATACATCGCCATCATTTTTGATAACGCGCTCAACGTATACCGTGCTCTGGTCGGTAAACAGCACGATGTCACCGACGTCTACCGTTTGCTGGACGTCTATTTTGTCGAAAAAAGCGAGGTCGTTTTCCATAATGGTGGGCTCCATGGTATCGGATTGGAAAATATACGGGACTTTTCCGCCGATAACCGCTTCCTTGCCAGGCTGTGCTGTGGACATTAGAATAATAAAAACGTTGAACGCCAGCGAAACAAAGATCAAAAGGATCAACGCACCGGTGGTTACGGCGCTGAATATTTTACTGCGCCGCGCGGCGATATCGCCGGTATCCAGAGAGACGGGTTTGCGTTTTTTGCCGATAAACTTCACAACCTTAGCATCCTCGGGCAGCGTATAGCCATAGGTGTCGTAAGGCAGACTGTAGCACTGCGCAAGGGTCTTGGCCCGTATGATACAGATGACAAAGCAAATCAATACGATTAAAACAACAACGGGAAGATAGAGGCTCTGATGGAAATCAAACAAAACGAGGAAGTTCTGCATAGCCACACGGTTGGTTATAACGGTGTGATATCCCAAAAGGACTTTGAGCACAGACTGCGCAACCGCGGCCCCAACCAGAAGATACCGGCCCAAGGAGGTGCTTTTCACCAGCAGTGAAACGGCTAAAAAAGCCATGCTGATGACCATAAGATCGACAAGTCCCGTCAAGTACAGCGAGGGTAGGTAACCGAAGATGAAGGTGAATTTCAAAAACACCGTCAACAATACCGTGAAAACAAAGCCGGCCGTGTAGACATAGAACAGCGAAAGAATCAGCGCGAGCAGCTTGGAAAAGATCATGGGAAAGGGCCGATAACCCATCTTGATGAGCATGTACCACCGATTTTTTCGTATTTCCGCAAAGGACATGGCATCATAATTCACGATAAAATAAAAAACAAAGCCGGAGAATGCCATGGAAATGTACAAGTACAGCGTGGAGAAATAGCTGTTTTGCATGATGTGCGGTATAATGTCCGTTAAGACGCTTTCGGCAAGTGTCTGCAAAAGAAAATAAACGGCAAAGGAGAACAATCCCAGAAACAACGCGTAGGCAATTTTTTTCAGGTTGCCCAAATGGGATTCCACATAGGTCTGCTGCAATTCTTTTTTAAAGTAGCTTTTAATGTACAGCATTTTGTTTCAACAATTCCTCACGTGCATTCTTTACGGTCTTTGGGTTGATGCTCACGTCCCTGGGTACGAAATCGAGCCCCGCTATTTTTTGGTAGATGGCCCGCGGTTCTTCGTCGCTGGTTCCGTCGCTGCGAACGATCAACTCATTGGCGCAAACACCATATCGATATTGTGGAAGCAGCGCGTGAAGTTGTAAGGACAAGCCCTCGGCATTTGCATCGCGAATGGTCAGCATGATGTTGTCGTAAGTGTAGCGGAATTCCCGTACCGACCCGGAAAAGAGGATGGAGCCATCTTTCACGAACGCCATGTGCGAACAGGCGGCTTCGATCAGATCGGGATCCTGCGATGCTAAAACGAGCGTTTTCTTCTGATCAGGGAATAATGCCGTGATTTCGGCTATAGCCCCTTTGAGTACATCTTCAAACCGGTATTCGGGGAAATTAAACACCACCAGCTCGCTTTTGGAGAAGAGGCTGATCAACAACAGCACAACTGCCTTGTGTTCTCGTGGGAGCGTATACAGCGGTGTCAACGCGATGCTCTTCAAGCCGATGTCGATTAAAAACTCAAGCATCTTTTCCTGAAGTTCAATTTTATTCCCTGGAATTTTCATGAGGGAAAACATCAAAAATTCCAAAACACTCATGCTTTGATACGCCATGTTGGGATTGCCGATGTAAAAAACGTGAGGCAGTATGATACGCTTTTTTCGCATCATGCCCCGCTCGAGCAAAACGCAACGCCCGCTTTCATAGGGGCGGATGTTGGCGATAATCTCCAATAAAAGCCGGATTTCGAACGGCGATACACCGTCTACGCCATATACCTGTCCCTTGTGCACGGTCAGATCAATGCCGCGCAGGATGGACGCGGGATCGCTGCCGTTACGCAGGTAGTATTCGTTGGAGGTGATGCCCTGCATGGATACGACGGTATTGACATTGTGCGGCACCGGCGGCGCCGGTGTACGCGTACGTTTGGGCATGATCTCACCTCGTTATGTGAACGGTATTTTAAGCAGGAATACGGCAAGCACGTTCTCCGGCCTGACGGGATCGACATCTGGCGAATTGATGGGGTTGTCCCCCTTGGTACGGTACGCAACGCTGCCGTCATCCCCTTGGAGTACTCCGATGATGCGGTGGGTGACCACGGCGTCATCATGTGCTTTAAACGTGATGATATCACCGGTTGTAAGCGCTGCGGCATCCTTTGGCGCTTTAGATAAAATCACGGTGCCCACTTCAAGCGTGGGGGACATGCTGCCCGATTCCACAACGAACAGCTGGTAACCGAAAATGCTTGGGATGTTGCCGCGGCTCTTGGTTACAAGAACGGATACGAGTACGAATAAAAGCGCCGCCACCGTGGCGTAAAACAGCACATGCCCGAAGATTTTGAAGAAAACCTTTTGAGCGTACAGAAATTTGTGCGCTTGAATGGACTCAGCCTTCTTTTTGGCGGCGCTGAGTTCCTGACGCATCCGCTCGATCTGTTCGTCGGTTGTATACTGTATGCTCATCAATAAAAAACCCCTTGATTGCGCGCATGGCATGTCCACAATGTGTTTATTATATCATCATCTTTCGCGCGATTACACAAAATTGTGCGGATAATGAAGAAAGCTGTCCGCGTGGACAGCTTTCTGTTGCATACGTTCTATTTCTGTGTGCCCGTTACGCCTACGGTGATCGCCGTGCCAAAATCGCCGTTTACGCTGGTGTAGTTGGAATCTGCACTGCTGCTGGGCCAGTTGATGGTGACCGTATAGGTATGTGCCTGCCCCGTGGCTTTGAGCTCAAAGATGTCGGAAAACAACATGACACCCGTACCGGTCTGTGTTCCCACCGTTGTGCCGGACTCGTTTTTGACGGTGACAACCAACGGAGCGATGGCCTTATAACCGCTTGCTGCATCGATTTTCACGGTAAATGCAAGACTCATCGCGGTTTCCGAGATGACACTGCCGTCATAATTCTTCACGCTGAAAGACCAGTTAAGCGTCTCGCCCGGCGCGATCTTGACGTTTTCTTTAAATGTGTCGGTACCATTCTCCAGCATGATGAACTCCTTGGCCACAACGCTGCCGTCGGCCACTTCGTCGATGCTGGTGGTGTACAGCGCCATCGTACCGGAAATAACGGAGATTGCTATAGCCAATACGAGCGCCATGCTCAAAAGTATTTTTTTCATGATGTGTACCCCCTATAGTTTTTTTTGTATTGTTCAACCAGAAACCGGTTGTTGGCAAACGAATCCAAAGAATGTTCTATCAGTTCAAATCAACGGGATGTTCATTTGTTCACACAGCAAGATGGCTTGTTGATCGGTGCAGGTGGTAAAGTCCCCGTTATTTTCTTTCACCACCCGGACGTCCCCATCCAGCTCGTACAGCGTTTCGTCGAACAGGTTTACACCGTTCTGTCCGGCTGCGATGGTATAGAATCCGCTAGGTTTCGCGATCGTGCCATCTGAGAATTTGATCTTGGTTTTCGGCTTGAAATACAGCAGGTAGACCTCGCTTTGTTGTTTGGAACCGAAACTCAACGAACAATTCTGCTTCTGTTTGATTGTGCCCATAATCATAACGAAGGCCTTGTCGTTTTCAAGAACAGTATTATTTTTCACGTTCATGCCGTTTACTATGTAATCGCCACCTATATTGCTTTCGTCGGGCACGGGATTGACAATGGGCGTAATCGTCGGTTCAAGCGTTGGTTCTGCAGTCGGTTGTTCTGTAGGCTCAACTGTAGGTTCTGCGGTCGGTTGTTCTGTAGGTTTAACTGTAGGTTCTGCGGTTGGCTCGGGTGTGGCCTGTACGTCGGCCACGATGCCGATTTCATATTTTGATGTCATGGTGTAACTTGAAAGCGTGCCAAACAGCGAAGCCACAACGATGGCGCTGATTAGAAATAGTATTGTCATTACCTTGAATTTCACTGTTTGCAACCCCTTTCACATTGGTTTTATCTGAGCTTTCGCCAAACCGTCAATTCGTGTAGTAGATGCACTCAACTTGTACGGATTCACCGTTTACCGTCACGCTCGCAATGGGGGTGAGACCATCGCCTATGGCTTGTCCCTCAAAGCGGATGCTCCCATTTGCGGATATGGTCTTGTTGTATCCGAGGCTGGCGATTCGGTATTCGCCCGTGTCGCTGTTCTCATCGGCCAAACGGGCGTTCCAACAGTTGTAGATGTCTTCGTTGAGGACAAATTCCATCTGGCTCCAATCGCGTATCTGCTCATCCGTATTATTGTAGATGGTAACGGTAAAGTTATGCTTTTGAATCCCGTCTGTCATGCTACTGGTTTTAGGATCCCAAACCGCGCCCTCCGTCCATGGCTCCTCCGTACGGTATACAACCTTGACGCCGCTTGTGGCCGTCTGGTCCCCGCCAGATGTTGGTTCGTCCTGATCGCCCATGGCAAGCTGGGACGCCGAGGCGGATACGTTGATGGAAGTGCCGTATTCGTGGCCGGCGAAATCGTTGTCCGAATCGCCCTTGGGCCAGTGGATCTCAAGGGTATAAGCATCGCTTTGGCCTTTATTGGACAGCGGGAACGATCCTGTTGCTGTTAACGTTCCTGTTCCGGAGAGGGTATCAATGGCTTTGCCATTCTCGTCCTTTACCGTGACGGTGAGTGGCGCGATGGCCTGCTTGTCCTCGGTGGCGTGTACATCAAAGGCCAGTTGGTAGTACAGGTCGGTTTCGGTCAAAGTGTTTCCGTCAAAATTTTTGACGGCGAACTGCCAAACAACGGTTTCGTCCGGCGCGATCTTGATGCCCTGACCAAAGGTATCCATTCCATCCTCGACAAAGATAAATTCCTTGCCTACGGCGCTTCCGTACGCCAACGTATCGATGCTGGTTGTGTAGTTGGCCAGCGTTCCGGCAAGAACCGAACTGACGATGGCAAGTACCAGCAGTGAAATCGTTATCGTCCTTTTCAAAGCAATCCCTCCCTTCTGTATGTGCGGTGGCGTGATCCAAACAACCGTCCCGCAGTTCGCACACGAGATCGCGTGTTACGAATATATCAACACATTCATATCTTGGTGTAACCTATACTAACACAGGCAAATGGATTTGTAAATACATATTTTGTAAAATTATGATAAATAATGTAATTAATTATTTAGGGCAAATGCCCGCAATATTCAAGTTATTCATGTAGGCTTGATGAATATGTATAATAAGGAGTAGTATCGATGATATTGGCGCATATTATTCAATATATATGTATAATTATAATTAGAAACCGACAGGGAAATAGCGTGACAAAAATAATATGCAGATGGCGACGTGTAATATATCGTGCTAAATAAACGATTTGTGTAACCTATCTTGATATATATTACAAGCGAATAACGTGATTTACAGGTAAGTTCATCGAATTCTCAAGTGGTGTAGATTTCATGAGATTGGCAGGCAATTAGGAAATGTAACCTCTGTGGGTTGTGCGATTCAAAAGAAGAAGAGAAAGTATTGGGCTGTGCTGGAGATATATGATATCGGTCAAAGCATATACAACAATCCAGGATACCGTGGTATACTGACTCAAAAGCTGCATTTGGAGGAACGGATATATGAGCAGCGACGCTCAACTGTTTACAATCGGCGAAATGGCAGGTCTGTATGGTGTGAACGTACAGACCTTGCGGTACTATGATTCTATCGGCCTGTTTTGTCCTGCCGAGCGTGACGAAATAACGGGATACCGCTATTATTGCGCGGACCAGTTTGAGGAATTGAACACCATCCGGTACCTCCGCAGGCTTGATCTGCCAATCCGGGAGATACAGAGTATCATGAAGGAACGAAACCTTGCGGACATACTCGTTATCTTTGAAAAGCAGTGCGTTCGGGTCCGCGAACGAATGGCCGAGCTGTCTCGTATTGAGCGGAACATCGGCACACGAATCGAACAGATTACATCTGCCATGCAAAGCGGTGATAGCGTGAACAAAATAAAGGAGAAAAAGCTGCCGGCGCGTCGGGCCATCATGCTCAAGCGCAACATTGCGAGCGGGGAAGATCTTGAGTTGCCCATCCGTCTGCTGGAGCAGACGGCGCATTTGCAGGACAGTATATTTTTGGGTAAGATCGGTCTGTCCATTGCACGGGACTACTTGGTTCAACGCGATGTTGATGCGTACCATGCGATCTTTTTGCTGTTGGAGGACACGGACCAAAGCGATGTGGATTGCCGAATAATTCCCGAAGGCACGTACGTGTGCATGATGTACAACGGCACGCACGCCCAATCCGCGGCGCATTATCTGGCGCTGCTGGATCATTGCGATACAAACGCGCTTTGGATTTTGGGCGATTCGGTGGAGATCACCTACATCGATTACGGCCTGACAAGCGACACAAAGCAATTTATGACGGAGATACAATTGCTTGTAGCTGAGTAAAAGGAATTCTGCGTTGACCTTATAGTAGCTATAGGGTATATGCTGTTTTTATCCACATACGTACGGAAAGGAAGGCAAAGCATGAAAGTACTGCTGATGACGCTGGCGCAGAGGATCAAACGGTTTTATGATTTGGATACGCTGCCCAGGGAATGGGAACTAATATTTGCCGGCTATGAGAATGACGTTAATAAGCTGATGGAATTGGGCGGCGACGCCGACGTGATTCTTGCAGATGCCATGCAAGGGGTGCCGCGTGAACTCATAGAACGTATGCCCAATCTCAAGATGATCCATTCGGAAGGCGTTGGTTACGACTGGATCGATGTGCAGGCGGCAAAGGAAAAGGGCGTGTATGTGTGCAACAATGCTGCGGCCAACAGCAAGGCGGTGGCGGAGCAGGCCATTATGCTGATGCTGGCTGTTTTGCGCCATACGGTGGAGGGACACAGCATGGTCCGCCAGGCGCGCCAGATTGAAGCCAAGAGCAGCTGGAGCCTTGCGGGCATTCGCGAGCTATGGAACTGCCATGTTGGCCTCATTGGCTTGGGCGACATCGGTCGCGAGACTGCCAAACGGTTGCGGTGTTTTGAATGCAGGGTAAGCTATTTCAGCAGGACAAGGCTGGATGATGAGATGGAAAAAGAGCTGGGCGTCGAATACCTGCCTCTGGATAAATTGCTCGGTGCCTGCGACATCGTCAGCCTGCATATCCCATCCAACGAAGCGACCCAGCATTTCATGGATAGGGACAAGCTCAAAAAGATGAAACACGACGCCATTTTGATCAACACCGCGCGCGGCGAGGTGGTGGATCAAGATGCCCTAATTGCCGCCATCAAAGACGGCGTTATCGGCGGCGCGGGTTTGGATACCATCACCCCCGAACCGGTGTTGCCGGACAATACGCTGTTGCATCTGCCGGAGGAGTTGTACAAGAAAATCACGCTGGCACCGCACATCGGCGGCGTGACGCAGCAGGCCTTCATACGTATGCATGCGTTTGCGTGGGACAACATCCGGCGCATCGATGAAAAGCAAAAGCCGCTCAACATCGTCAACGGACTTTGATTTAGAGGAGAGAACAAACATGATTGCACAGGTTTATAGAGAAATGCTCGGCCAAAAATCCGCCATTCGGGAAGTGTTCATGTTCGGCAGGCAAAGGGCAAAGGAGATTGGGTACGACAACGTGTTCGATTTCAGCTTGGGCAACCCGTCTGTGCCGGTACCCGATGCTTTTACCGAAAGTATTGTCAGGTGGGCAACGTGCGGGAATTCGCTGGCCGTGCACGGGTACAGCCCCAGCAGCGGCATCGAATCGGTGCGCGAGAAAGTGGCTGAATCGCTCAAACGGCGCTTTCATTTGCCATATGAGGCGGAGCACATTTTCATGACGTCCGGCGCAGCGGGCGCCCTGGCCCATGCGGTCAGGGCTGTAACGGTTGCGGGGGATGAGGTGATCACGTTTGCACCGTTCTTTCCGGAATATGGACCGTATATTAATCTGTCCGGCGCGCAGCTTACAATCGTTCCGCCGCAACCGGAGGATTTTCAGATCAACTTTGAGGCATTTCAAGCCATGCTTTCCCCCAAAACTATGGCGGTATTGGTCAATACGCCCAACAACCCGTCCGGTATGGTATATTCTCATCAGACGCTGCAAACGCTGGCGGATATTCTCAGGGACAGGGAGGAACAATACGGCCATCCGATCTACCTGATTTCAGACGAACCTTACCGTGAGATCGTGTTTGAAGGTGTACGAGCCCCTTACGTGGCAAGTTACCATAAAAACGCCATCACATGCTATTCGTTCAGCAAAGCGCTGTCCATCCCGGGCGAGCGGATCGGCTACGTGGCGGTGAACCCTGCTTGCGAAGACGCCAAGCTGATCGTGCAGATGTGCGTGCAGATATCCCGCGGCATTGGGCACAACTGTCCGCCGTCCATCATCCAATTGGCGGTGGCGGACGTAATCGACTCGACGTCGGACATGTCGACGTATGAAACGAATATGAATATCCTCTACGAAGAGCTGATAAAACTCGGGTTTTCCATCGTCAAACCGGGCGGCACGTTTTACATGTTCCCCAAAGCGATGGGTGCGGACGCAGTCGCGTTCTGTAAGCGCGCGCTCAAGCATGACCTGTTGCTGGTGCCGGGCAACAGCTTTGGTTGCGGCGACCATTTTCGGATCGCCTATTGCATACCAACGGAAAAGGTCATGCGATCGCTGGACGCCTTCCGAAAGCTGGCCGGAGAATACAGGTAACGCCGATGCAAAAACCTCCCAGAGCATGCTTTCGGAGGTTTTTTTCATACATTGAATAGATCGCACATAAGCGGACGGATGATCAAAAGCGAATGTCCTTGACGGAAAACAACCATCAGCATACAATAATATTGATCGAAAAAAGGAGTACAAAGTATACAATGTATCGCACAGCTTGCTAACAAAACACACGGCATAGATATAACGATGGGGATACCCATTTTTTCTGTATGCCCATGCAAGAAAGCGATGCAATCTCATGAATCGAATTGCAATGGATTGGCGTTTGGTGATCCTATACGGGCTCCATTTATACGAAAAGCCGTGAGAAATTGCTTTCTTACGGCTTTTGTATTTGGAGGAACGGCCATGTCATTGATTCGTATTACAGATTTGAGCTTTGCTTATCAGGGCAGTTTTGAAACGGTTTTTGACAAGGTATCCATGGAACTGGACACCGATTGGAAACTGGGGTCGATCGGCAGAAACGGGCGCGGAAAGACGACCTTTTTACGGCTGCTGGGCGGGCAACTCCATTGCAGCGGACGAATTCATGCGGATGTGGATTTCGAGTATTTTCCCTTTGAAATAACGGATATGCGCAAAAGCGTGGAGACAATCATCGATGAACTGCTCCACGGTGATTGGCAGCGGTGGGCGTTGGTCAGGGAGCTTTCGCTTTTGGATATCGGCGAAGAGGTGTTGCAACGCCCCTTTGCTATGCTCAGCCACGGACAGCGCACCAAGGTGATGCTGGCGGCGTTGTTTTTAAAGAGTAACGGATTTCTGCTCATCGATGAACCCACCGATCATTTGGATATGGCGGGAAGGGAAATGGTCGGCCGGTATCTCAACGAAAAAAGAGGTTTTATCCTCGTATCGCATGACCGCCATTTTCTCAACGGTTGTATAGACCACATTTTGTCCATCAACAAGCAGAGCATAGACGTACAAAAGGGCAACTTTGCCACATGGCAGCAAAACAAAACATGGCGGAATCAGCATCAGATGAAGAGAAACGATAGGTTGAAAAAGGAGATCAGGCGGTTGTCCAATGCCGCCGACCAGTCTGCGCGTTGGTCGGACAAGGCGGAAAAAACGAAATTCGGCACTAAGAACGCAGGGCTGAAACCCGACAAGGGGTACGTCGGACATAAATCTGCCAAGATGATGAAGAAAGCCCGTCGGCTTGCGGCACGGCGCCGTAATGCGCTGGAAGAAAAGGCCGGATTGCTCGGAGACATCGACGATGCGGATGCCCTCAAAATTCATTCGATGCCATTCCATTCCAAACGATTGGTGGAGTTTGACGGCGTGTCGTTGTTTTACGGTGAGCATCAAGCGGCGCACTGTGTGAGTTTGAGCATTCATACGGGTGACAGAATTGCCCTATGCGGCAAAAATGGGACGGGCAAAACCAGCATTCTAAGACTCATAGCAAACGGAGATATACGTCATACGGGGAACTTTCACAGGGCCAGCGGTCTGGTCATATCGTATGTGCCGCAGGACACCTCGTTTCTGGTGGGCCGTGTGGCGGACTATGCGCGGGTGCAAGGCGTCGATCAAAGCCTGTTTCAAACGATTTTGCGAAAGTTGGGTTTCCCGCGTTTACAGTTCGAAATGGATATAGCTGGTTTCAGCGCAGGGCAGAAGAAAAAGGTGTTGATTGCCAAAAGCCTTAGCGAGAAGGCGAATCTGTATGTATGGGACGAGCCGCTCAATTATATCGACGTGCTGTCCCGTATGCAGATCGAGGATCTCCTGATGGGACATGAACCCACCATGATTTTTGTCGAGCATGACAGGGCATTCGTACATGCCGTTGCCAACACTGTCATAGAGCTGTAGCGGACGGTGCACGTTTGACAGAGGCTCGTGGGGTTTATACAATCATATGGAAAATAACAAACGATGGGATCACAGTCCATGCAATTGAACAAAATCAGCTTAATACCATGGATTGCGGCCACTGTGGCCTGTACTGTGTTAGCCGTAAGCGGCTGCGTATCGGGCAATGGGACTTTGCTGGCGACGGGGTTGACGGTCGGCACGTTTTTATTTATGTTGATCCCCGTCCTTCATATCCGCAACCGGAAGGTGCAGCGGATGAGGGAAAAGACCGACCTGTTGCTCCAATGGGAATATGCATCGTATCAAGCCGAGGATATCGCAGCGCGGCAAAGCATGCGCGTACGCAAAAGAAGCATCGCCGTTGCGCTGTTGCTAAGCGTGTGCATTGTAATCATAATTTTGCCGTTTTTGCTGATTTCTCTGGACCAAAATTCCGGGTTGCCACCCATGTTGCCATATCTGTTGACCGGTATGCTACTGCCCTGGATTGCGGTTCCCATCGCACCGGCAGTTGTTGTCAACAAGATACGGCAAAGACCGTGCACCACGCTGATAGGCCGTGACTATGTGCTGCTTACAAACCGGCATATCGGCCTGAACGACCGATACAAACTCAATGCAGAAAAGGCAAAAACCGAGTTGGAGGAGGACGGCAACTGTATGCGATTGTGTGTGCAATATTTTTTTAAGGCGGGACGTACCCTCAGGAACCTCTATAAATGGGTGGAGATTCCCGTACCGGCGGGCAAAGAACCGGATGCCGTGGCGTTTGTCCATCGTTTTTGTTTGGATGCATCCTAACAAAGTGAATTGTGGCGTGAACATGTGCGGTAGACGCTGTTTAGAAAAAACAATCGACATGCTTGTGAGAACGAATAAAAACCCTTCGGGCCATGGCCCGAAGGGTTTTTTGCTGTCTTTGTATCGCGTTTAGATATCCGCTTTCCATAAACCGTGTATGTTGCAGTATTCGTAAACCGTGCCGGCATCCACCAATTCAAACTCGGCCTTCGGTTCGCTGCCGGGTTTGAGAAATACCATTTGCAACTTTTCGCCTGCGACCAGCGCAATCCACTCGATATAATGCTCGGGAAGCATGGGATGCAGCGTGGACCCGACCGCCACCTTGATCCTTCCGTCTTCTTTTGTTACGACGGGGACATGCTTTTCCCCAGCCGCATCCGTCGTATTCGCTTTCAACTCCGTCATAGGTTGCCCGCAGCAGACCAATTCGCCGCCGCCGTCCCTGATCTTGGCTACCATATTGCCGCATATTTCGCAGCGATAAAACACAATAGACATACGTATTCCTCCTTCTATGAGCATGGATTGCCTCCATGCAAATCTTAATAACACGGACATCAACCCCAAGGCTCAACCCCTAATCGAGTTAGCATAGATTGCGGATAAATTTTGTATACGCTCTATTCGGGTTGCGCGATACCCAACTCCTCCAACATTTCCTTGACTTCCGCTTCGCCAGCCGCAAAATGCTCATATTCCTTCGGATCCAACGTGCGCAACAGCGTCATAAGTTCGCCAATGTGCGTCTTCTCCTCGTCGCGGATGTCGGCGATTACCTTTTTGGCAATCTCAATGTCCGTAGCTTGTACATGGGCATCGTATACGTAAATGGCTTCCAATTCGCCTGCGATGTCCAGTCGAATTGCCTGTATCAGTTCCTCTTTGCTCATTTTACGGTCGACATTGGCGTTAAAAGGGTGTGCAAAATCTGGCATGTTTTCTACCTCCATAAGTATTGATTTAGTATAATCGTATCACAAAGCATTCTCTTGCTCAATCTTACGCAATGAATGAATATTGTGATCAACTTTATCTTTTCGCTTTGCATCCGAAACGATACAATTGCAGTATTAGTAATTATTATTATACACTATCCTGTTCAAATTCGGAAGTTCAAATTCGGTTTTCACAGGCATATGTACGTTTGCCAGTCGTGCGTGCCCGTATGAATTGTTGCGTACACCCCAATATTGTGGGGAAAAGTAGCCTTACGATACAATCTTGGATAACCAATTGAAAAGGGGCGGACGCAAATTGTACCCGCCCCTTGAAAACAGATTACAATAGACTAAAAAGTATTCGTTTCACCATCCTCACATACCGTTAAAACATCATCCTCCAACATGATGTACAATTCGTCGTTGACCACAAAGTTTTTGTCGAGATTGCTGTTTTTATATATGGAAGCTGGCTGCTCATCGGTGGTTATAAAGCCGCATGCAATGAGGTTTGTGTCGTTGAAATAGGATTTGATCAACTCATAGCTGCCGTCGTCTTCGAGCATGTAGTACTGCGACGCGTAGCCGTCTCCCGTCTTGACATATTCAAAAAACATGGTTTCGGTGTCGGTTCCTTCGGTGACGGTGGATTGCATCGAATCGGTTAAGGGATCGTAATCACATGTCATCACAAAGCTTCCACCCTCTTCGTCGGTATAGGCAATGCTGTAAGAATTACCGTTGTGTTGGATTTCAACGCCCTCCATGCCCAAAAAGGCCAATGCCATGCCGCCGGATTCCTCTTCAAGACCGATGATGGTAAGCGGTAAAAGATACATATCCACCGCGGAAACCGCAAACAGTGCCATGCCCATCGACATTGCAAGCGTATCATCATCTTCGATCTTGTCGCTGACACGTTCAATTGCGGCCATCTTTGTGTTCAGATAATTCTCGTAGAATTGGGCTGGTGCAACGGTGCCGTTTGCGTCCGCGCTTGGAACACCCTGTGTTAACGCTGCGCTGGGCGTTGGCGTAGCGGTATTTTCCGGTTTGTTCCCCGATGAACAGCCCACGGCCATCACAATCAGAAAACAGGTTGCCAACAGGACTGCCACTGTTTTTTTCATGGTTACACGCTCCTTTATAGTTGCTTCTGATATCCGATTCAATTGTAAAGCGTATTGAGCTGTCCGTCAAACACATATGTTTTTCTCTATCTAAAAACCTATTGAATCCATTGCGTATTGAACAGGCGCAAACATGAAATGTTCATATTGATGGGAAGTATGCGAACTGGAGGGCTTATATATGATTGACGGTAATATACAAGCGGAATATACTTATAATAACATAATTAATGTAAGGAGATGAGCCAATGATCAAGGATATTAAAGTTGATATCATCAGACAACGGTTGTATTTGGACGATAACGTAACCTACGGACGCGCTGTCACCTACGGGTCGGGATCCACCATGACGGATCTTAAGATGACAATGTTGCGCTATAAAAAAGGTTCCGGTACTTATCCGGCTATCGTATGGTTGTGCGGAGGAGGTTGGGTAACACAGGATTTCAATGCGCACGTTCCGGAACTGATTGCCTATGCTCAGGCTGGTTACTTGGTGGCCAGCGTGCAGTACCGCTTGGCGGGAGAGTGCCGCTTTCCCGCCCAGCTCAATGATATCAAGGCTGCCATCCGGTATCTCAGAGCACATGCCAAGCAACTGGATATCGATCCCGAACGAATCGGTGTGATGGGCGAATCGGCGGGCGGACATCTGGCGTCGTTGATCGGAAGCACAGGCGAAACGCGTGAGTTTGACGAAGGGGACTACCTTGATCAATCCAGCGCTGTACAGGCGGCATGCTGTCTATACCCCCCGGTCAATTTCCAGTCGATGTTTGAGGTGCTTAACGCCCGGAAAAAGGTGGAAAATTCACCGCTTACCGGGCTTGATCCTCTCTCAGTAGAAGCCATTTTCTTAAGAGGGGGTCCGTTCAATAATCCGGAAATGGTAAAGCGTACAAGCCCATTGACGTATTTGACCGAAAACGCGCCTCCATATTTCATTATGCACGGGACGCAGGACGGTACCGTGCCCATTGCGCAGGGTGAACTGCTGCACAATGCTCTGGAGGCAAAAGGTGTTCCCGTTACGATGTACCGCATTCAGGGTGCCCAGCATGCAGACATTCATTTCTATCAACCGAAGATCAAATCGCTTGTGATTGACTTCTTCGACAGTGTTTTAAAAAAGTAGCGCGTATAGAACACATAAGAATGCCAAAAAGAGACTTCTGAAAGGAAGTCTTTTTTTCATTGCTCCGGCTGTTGCGAAATGAGATCTACCGGGCACACATGGCAATTTAGGGGAAGCGTATACTGCGTCATACAAGTTGACATCAACGGAAGGCACGGCTTATACTGAGCGTAACAAATTCAGTATCAGGAGCGATCCAATGATTCAGGATATCCAAATTGATGTTGTAAGACAAAGGTTGTATCTGGATGACAACGTAACCTATGGGCGCGCCATTACCTATGGCTCGGGATCCACCATGCGCGATATGAGAACCACGATATTGCGCCATCGGACCGGAACGGGTATCAAATACCCTGCCATCGTTTGGGTCGGAGGAGGAGGATGGGTGACGCAGGACTTCAATGCGCACCTTGCGGAATTGGTCGGATTTGCCGAGGGCGGCTATGTGGTTGCCCTGATCGAATACCGCCTTGCGGGCGAATGCAAATTTCCCGCACAGCTAATCGACATCAAGGCCGCCATCCGCTATCTGCGTGCACATGCCGAAGAGCTCAATATCGATGCGGACCGCATCGGTGTATTGGGAGAATCGGCGGGCGGACATCTGGCGGCGTTGATTGGTACCACCGGCGAAACGCGTGAATTCGATCAGGGAGAGCATCTAGACCAATCCAGCGCTGTTCAGGCTGCATGCTGTTGGTATACGCCGGTGGATTTCAAGCTTATGACGGAACAGCTGATGGAGAAGGACGGGGAAAACGGCGTTGTACACAAGGAGCCCATCCCGCCCAGTGTTATCTCCATTCTTTTGGGCGGTGATCCGCTGAAAAATCCCGAGCTGGTAGCCCGTGCAAATCCATTGACCTATGCCGGTGAAAACACACCACCGTTTTGCCTGATGCACGGTACAAAGGATCCCGTCGTGCCCATCGCACAGAGCGAAATGCTGCACAACGAACTGGAAGCAAAAGGCGTTCCCGTATCGTTGTACCGCATACAGGGCGCCCCGCACGCGAGCATCCATTTCTATCAGCCCAAGACCAAAGAGATTGTGCTCAAGTTCTTTGACAGCGTTTTGAAAAAATAGAGGATGTGGAAAAAAGAGCGCCATTGGCGCTCTTCTTTTTCCAGTTGAATGTTCGAAGGTTCAATGGTTATACAGGCATGGAAGAATCGGCATTGTTCTTTATGGTTCGCTCCCGAAGCAACTGATACAAAAAATCTATGCGGGTACGGTTGGCAACGGCTTCGCATCGGCTCTGAGCATCCAAATACATGACTAGATCGCCATCCGGCGTATACGCATCCCACTTGGGCTGGCCGGGTGTATTGGGATTTCCGTTTTTGGCAAAAGAAGTCCAGTAGGCCATCATTGTTTGGCTCAGCGTCTGATCAAGGGAAGTAAACGGGCGGTCAACGAAGGAGAAGTTGCCGAAATGGTAGGGTAATTCACCTGCGTGATACGCGCCGAAGAAATCCACGCCAATCCCGGGGATTGCACGTGAAAATACATAGAAGTAAGTTGAAGACTTCTGATAAGCACGAAGCACGCCTGCAAAAAAGAGCATGTTCGCAAGTGTGTTGTCCGAACGGAAACGCGCCAACGCTTTGGCGGGGTTCTGCAGCAACTGATCTTTGTATGCTTCGTACAGCACGTCGGTATGATCGGGATATTTGCGTTTCAGCGTCGCCATAAAGGTTTCGGGGGAGACCTTTGTGGGATCTCCGATCAAGGCGGTGGCTTCGTCGGCGGTACAGCCCAGAAGTACAGGAACGTCGTGGATATGTCCACGTAAAAATGCCTGCTCGAGATGTTCCGGCAACAAAAATCCGTCCACATACGGTGAATATTCGACTGCGCGGTACGTGATCGGATCCGAGCCCAGCAGCGCTTGTGACGGCGCATTAAACAGCTGCTCTTCCGACTCAATACCGATGGAACGAAGATATACTTGGCTCTGTTGTTGCAGCGATTGTTGATCATGAGCCCACTCATCGTGGTTGAAGGGCGAAAAGCTCTGGCTTATCGCCCGGTGAAACAAACCCTTAGCCGCAGGGCAAACCAACAGGGTGTTCACCGCAGCAGAACCAGCCGATTCGCCGTCGATGGTTACGTTGTCCGGATCGCCGTGAAAAGCGGCAATGCTTTGTTTGACCCAGCGCAATCCCGCGATAAGATCCCATAGGCCTGCGTTGGTTCCATAGGGCGCGTGTCGATCCAGCGCGGGATGGGCAAGAAAGCCAAATATGCCCAGCCGATAGTTGATGGATACCACGACAATGCCCTGCCTTGCCAGCGAAGCGCCGTTGTATACGTCCATCGAAGCGCTGCCCATGCAGTACGCCCCACCGTAGATCCAAAATAAAACAGGCAAGGGTTCATCGCCTGCGTCCTTTGGCGCCCAAACATTCAAATAGAGACAATCTTCACTGTAGGTCAGGGGCGGTTGAAGCCGCCGGTCCTGTTGATAGGCAACGGGTGCAACCCAACCACTGGTATCAAATTGCATGGGGCTGTCTCGATAATAGGAGGCGTCATAGACGTCTGAAAAAGATTCACTGGGCTGAGGCGGCAAAAACCGCAATTCCCCCAACGGCGGTTTGGCATAGGGGATGCCCAAAAAGCAATGGACGCTGTTATGCGAATATCCACGTACGGTACCCGTATCGATTTGTACGCGTGGAGAATCTGACATGATCATACCTCCTGGTAGCCGATCCGAAGTATTGTATCAATAAGTCCAAACGCATGTGCAACCCGGTTTCAATGAATGAAATGTACTGGCCTGTCATGCGGACAATCAAACGGGGATGTTTGAGAATTTCCCGATAACCCCGGTGATCTCGAGTGCGTATATCCGGTATGCGTATAGAAACATAATACTATGGGATCACCGGTTAAACAACAGCTTTTACCGACCCCCGCGGCATAAACATATGGTGCAGTGGCCCATATCAAAGACCCGCTGATAGATTCCGTTTTTTCGGGATATCATAGAACGAATACACGGAAGCGGTTAAAGAAATATGAACATCGCAGTCATCGGAACATCGAAAAAAGAAAATGAAAAAAGGGTGCCCGTCCATCCCATGCATATCCCGCTGATCCCCAAAAGAATTCGCCAATGCCTTTTCTTTCAAAAGGGGTACGGTGTACCCTTCGGCGTGTCCGATCAACGGATACATGCGCTCACGGGCAATCCGGTTATGGATCGCGACGAATTGATGTGTACATCTGGCACCATCATCATAACAAAGCCGGTTTTGGATGATTTTCCTTGCATGAAAGAGGGCGCCACCGTGTGGGGCTGGATACACAGCGTGCGGCAGCCGGATATCGTACAAATCGCCATTGACAAAAAGATGACGCTCATTGCCTGGGAGAACATGTACCACCACTCCATCCGGGAGAGAGTTCATATATTCTATAAGAACAACGAGATGGCGGGCTATTGCGGCGTGCAACACGCGCTGCAGTTGCGCGGAATAGATGGGAACTTCGGACCGCCGCGAAAGGTATGTATCCTGAGCATGGGCTCGGTGAGCAAAGGCGCCATCTATGCCTTTATAGGGCATGGATTCAGCGATATCACCGTATATACCCGCAGGCCGTCGTTTTTGGCCGGGCACAAGTTGCCGGGTATTCGGTATAAGCAGCTTGTGATGAACGAAAATAATGGCGGCTATCAGGTCGTGAATTTCAAACGGGAAAGACGACCGTTGATCGAGGAAATGACAAATGCGGACATCATCGTTAACGGTATGCTTCAAGATCCGCAAAACCCAGCGGTCTTTATCCATGGTCATGACATACCGAAGTTTCAAAAGGAGTGCTTGATCATCGACATCAGCTGTGACATTGGCATGGGGTTTAGCTTCGCACGGCCCACGGATTTTTCAAATCCGGTCTTACGATTTGGAAATATACTCTACTATGCCGTGGATCATACGCCGACGCTGCTTTGGGACAGTGCATCATGGGAGATATCAAACGGGATTTTGCCGTATTTGGCTCATTTGGCAGAACAAACGTACAACGAGGTATTGCAGGATGCTATGGATATAAAGGAAGGTAAGATCCTCAATGGGGACATCATCGCCTGTCAAAACCGCACGCAGAACTATCCGCACAACCCCATCCAATAGCGGGTCTCCCGTCATTTCTCCATCGTTTGCAGATGCTCGATAAACTGCCGCGCCACACGAGGAGAGCGTCCGCCGCGTTCAAGTGCAAACTGTTCCGCCTCAAGATCCAATTCCAAGTTGTTCTTGTTTATCCCGTACTGATCTCTCAGTTCGTGTACGATTTTCAGATACAATTCCCGGCCGGGTTTATAGAAACTAACCGTTAGGCCGAACCGTTCGGACAGCGAGCACAGCTCCTGTATCGAATCGTTGCGGTGGATGTCGTCGCCCTCCCGGTCCGAAAACAGCTCCTTGACCATGTGCATCCGGTTGCTGGTTGCGTAGATGGAAATGTTTTGCGCTTTATAGGATACAGACCCTTCCAATATAGCTTTGAGCGCAGTAAATTCCTCGTTGTGTTCTGAAAAGGACAAATCGTCGATAAACAGGATGAATTTAAGCGGATTATCCGTTAACTGTTCCACGATGTTGGGAATATAATTGAACTGATCCTGCGTGATCTGAACAAGGCGCAGCCCCTGCTGCGCATATTCATTGACGATGGCTTTTACTGTGGATGATTTGCCCGTACCGGCATCCCCGTACAGAAGGACGTTTGCGGCGGGTTTGCCCTTGATCAACGCCATCGTATTGTTCAATACGGCCCGGCGTTCCCGTTCATATCCCTTCAGATTTGCCAGGGCGATGGGATCGGGGTATTGAACCGGTATGATGCTACCGCCAACTACGCGGAACATGCGGTACATGGCGTATATACCATAGCCGCATGTGGCTATGGTATCCATTCTATTTTGATAGGCTGCAATAAAATCGATGGAATCGTTGTCCCACACGGGGAGAAAGCCGCCGTAAGAAAGCAACGCCTGTACGTCCTTTGCGCGGAGCTGCGATGCTTTTTCCAACACCTTCAGTTCGTTTTGAACGCACGCTTCAACGTTGGCGTTGATGGCTTCCTGTCGGGCACGCATACGCACGTATGTATTCTCGTCATAGAATGTGCGTCGGAGGATACAATCGCCAAGATCGTTGCCCTCCGCCAGCAGCGTGGATGCAAAAGTGGCATAGGCGGCTACCTGATCGGCCACTTCTCTGCCCTTGCAGGTGAGAACGTCGCATAACTTTTGGATCAGATTGTCTTGCAATAAATTACGAAAGATCACCAGCGCCTGCAAATCAAGATACAAAATTTCCCACTCAGTCAATCCGATCTCCCTCTCAAATCTTTGGTAATTATAAATCTAATGTTTGAGACATTATTATATAATTTTTCTTCTTTAACGTCTACAAAGTATGTCACTAAAGTCACAATAATACAATGACAACCACCGATGACGAGCGCGACGAGCATCACTGGAGGCTTGCGTATAATGCGCTTATGCTGCATGTAAATCGCAGGACTACGGCGGCGAATATCGAGCATATGTCAGGCGGTGATGACATCCCCGGTAATCAGTTTACTAAGCAGGTTGCTGAAATTATACAAAACACCTGCCGAAGCAATTATCGCAGAGACGTTTGTTTTTTTGCGCATAATATATCCCCACGACCAAAATAAGCCTGTATCATTCCCGCCATCGCAACGGCAGAAAAAAACATAAACGTTTTACGATCGCGGCTTGATTTTTAGATTATATACGATATAAATTTATTATGTGTATTGTTTGATTTTCATGAAGGAAAGTTGATTTTTACAAGATTAGGAGAAAATATTAATATTTAAATAGAACTGCGTAAAAATCCAAGCGGTGTCTTAAAGCATACAGCGACGCAAACCTAGAATAACGATAATGAGAGAAGCAAAACCAAAGAAGGTAAATTATAATTAATAATAAATAAAGGAATAACATCTATGAAAAAGATTGGGAAAGTATCTTCTATCGTGCTTCTGCCAATTTGTATGATTTTTGTCCTTGGTATGCTTATCCTTTTCATCCTGCTTTTGCTTTTCAAGCGCCGGAAAAAGGAAGAGGAGACGGAAAGTTTGAATTAATGCCGATCAAAAGATGAACGGTGAAAGCGTAGGGTAGGAAAAAGGGCAACCGGAACCGGCTGTCCTTTTTATATGTCTCAATTGCCTAAATCCCGGAGTTCATCAGACTGTTAATCTCAGCGTGTCATAAAATAAATTGAAGTGAAACCTCGGATTCGGGAAACACATTAGAACAGGCTCCCGTCTTTGTCAAAATCCAACGTATACGCCTCGGACACGATCTCCATATTCGGGTGGTTCAGCACTTCCTCCCGCAGATTCTCGCTCACCTCGATTGTATCCAGCTTCACGGTGTTCTTAATGCGTACCAGACGGACATCGTTCTTGTCCACGATGTTACAAGTCTTGATTGCCGCTTGAAATACCTGCCGATCGTTTTTGAGTACCATCGGCATCTTCACGCTCAGCGGGACCGTGGAGGTCAGCGCGTTGGGGTAGGTCTGCTCGGGGATAAACTTGTTGAACAGGCGTTGTGTGGTGAAATCCACGATGCCCACGCCATTCGCGTTGCCGTGCGACCGCTCGGTCAGATCCAATATGCCCATCTTGGTGATGGCGGGGCCGCCGCTGATAAAAGGCGTATGATACCGTCCCACAACGCCAGTATCAAATCCCGTTCCGCTGATGTCCTTGCCGATTTCGTCCATGATCAGCACATCAAGGTTGTCAAAGAGGATGCGCGGGCACAAATCCTTGGCTAATTCCTGCAATCCCACCTCTCTTTCCACAATCTCATCCTTGTTTAATACAACGACGGTATGCGTTTGATGGTAGGCGTTTTCCACCAGGCCTACGCCGAAAAAAATGGGTTTCATCTTCAGAACGACTTTGGCAATGGCGGGGATGTTGACCGCCATTTTCCCGAAGCCAAGGTTGTGGCAGATGTCCGCGCCGCGCTGTTTGCCAAGGCCAATGGCGATCATTTTGAGAAGGCCGCTTTCGTACGGGCCGCGGAACGCCACGTGAGGTTTGATGCGGTTGAGTATGACGATGCCGTCCGCTTCGTGTGCGTATTTGTCGATGACCACCGGCAGGCCGCTTTCTGTGGTGGCGATTTGCACCGTTTCCATGGTGGCACGTATCGGCGCGCCGACATATTCCTCCGTCACGCCCATACCCTCAAGCATGCTCTTTTGCCCTTCGGCAGATGCGCCGCCATGGCTTCCCATGGCGGGTACGATAAACGGCTTTGCGCCCGCCTCTTTTAGAAGGCCGATGATGGTGCGCACACACAGCGGCAGATTTGTGATGCCGCGGCTGCCCACTGTCAACGCAATTGTCGTGCCCGGTTTAATATTTTGGTAACCCGCGTTGGATTGGATCGCTTGGAAGAGGGTCTGTTCCACGTCCTCCAGCTTGGTGCTGTCAAAGGTCTGCTTGACTTTCATCACGCGGGGAATGGGTATATCGTTTAGCAGTTGGTCAATGGCACTCATGCCGTATCGTTCCTTCCTGTGTGTAATTGATTATATGTCGGTCTGTCCTTACAGTTCGATGGCAACGCGCAAACATTCCGCACTGGTGGCAGCCAGGTCGAAGCCATCTTCCCAATCCTCGAGTTTGAATGTATGCGTCACCAGCGGGTCCAGTTTGACTGCGCCGCTTTGAACCAGCTTGATTGCGGTCGTCCAGTCGTAGGGGATCTGGGAGATTTCACCCCGCACGTCGAGCTCCTTTACGATGATCGTGTGCGTATCCACCGGCGCGATGATACCGCCGCGAATGCCGCCGCCTGCCCAGAGCACCTTACCGCCCTTTCGAACGATGTCCAACGATTCGGTAATGGGTTCCACCGACCCGGTGTTTTCCAACACGATGTCCACGCCAAGGCCGTTTGTAAGTTCATCAACGCGCTTTCTGATATCTTCCTTCTCGACGTTGATCACAGTATCGCACCCGAGTTGTTTCGCCATGGCCAAACGGGTGGGTTCGTCGCGCGTCAGGCCAGTCATGATGATGGGACCCGCGCCGATCGCCTTACAGACCTGCATCATCAGAATGCCGCGGGCGCCCGGGCCGAGGATGGCGACGGAATCGCCTGCTTTCACGCCCATGCGTGTGATGACGCTGTGGATGGATCCCGCCGTAGGTTCCATCAAAACGGCGGACTTTGGATCGATGCCCGCTGGGAGAACGTGCAACTGGTATTCAGGCCAGATAGTGTATTTGGCAAATCCGCCGCCGGTAACAAAATGTGCGCGGCCTTCCATCGGCTTGATGGTGTTGCAGATATTGAACTTACCCTCTAGGCAATTGGGACAGTGGCCGCAATAGAATGTTACGATCTCATGCACGACCCGGTCTCCCGGTTTGACCCTTGTTACAGCATTGCCCACAGCTTTGACAACGCTGACGATCTCGTGCCCGACAACGACTTTGCCCGGTGCGGTCTGTACGCCGGTTTTGTCCGCTTTCCAGCGATGGATGTCACTGCCGCAGATGCCGCAGTATTCCACCTCGCACAGCACGTCGTGCGGCGCATACGGGTTGTCGCCCAAAACGGGCACCGGTACGGTTTCAAGTTTCAGCTCACCGTCGGGATAGGCTACGATTCCTTTCATGTCCATCTTTGTTCCTCCCGGATTATATGGTTTGATTTATAAAAGGCACTGTGCGCACAATCGGCACCCTTGTTATGCGTATAACAGGGTGCCGACCGATAAAACATCTTCCCTGTATTGCTCAAAAGATGTGGGGCATGGATTCTATAACATCAATACGCGCCGGTTCTGCCTTTGCCAATTTTACCATATAAGCATTGGATTGTGCCAGCGGCGGATAGGTTGTTCCGATAAAAGAAAGCAGATAAAGTCAGCGTCGCCTCTTTTGATTATACGTTGCCTTGTGATCCAAAAGGTTGCGATATACGAGTGCGTTATTTTGGGCTATACCGATCTTTCTGGTTGAAGTGGGTAATGTCTGCATATCCTGCCATGATTTTGCCCGAATGTGTCGCGCCTTCGGGGATGTAATATCGATCGCCCTTTGCGTACGTGTTGCGCACGCCGTCGATAACAAGTTCGATCTTTCCTTCCAGAACAATTCCCCACTGGGCGGCATGCGAATGCGCCGGTAGTTCCGTATCCTGGGTGAACTGCATGAACAAAATTTGATTGTCCGCTCCCTGAAAAAGATAGGCGGTAGCGTCTTCAAAAGGAAGGCCCGCCTGTGGCGAACTTGAAACAAACCCGGGAAAAATATCGTTCATTGTGAACGCCCCTTTTAGGATAAATGAAATACGACAAACCCGTATGGGACGGGGGCAGAGGCGGCTTTCTTTGTTCATAGCCGCCCATGCGGCGGGCATGGCTTTACCGCAATCCGCTTTTTAGAAGTGTATGGATATGTACAGACCGATCAGTGTCAGGTTGATCAAAAGATAGAAGCCCAGCAGGCTTTTGCCCATCGCGTTCCACAAATGCCATCGTTTGATGGCCAGATGTATGGCAAAGGTCGTATGGTACATGAAAGCCACCTGCGCTACAATGAACAGGTACTTCAAATGGATCAACGAGGAGAGCTGCGGCGAAAGGAAGCGCTTTTGTATGTCGAACCCGGTGAGCATGTATAGCAAAAAACAGCAGGCCAACGTCCATGCGGCGACCTTATCAATCTTAGATATCAGCTTCATTGCTGTACCCTCGTGATTCCCAATAGCCTTCGTAATCCGCGTCGTCGGACAGCTCGATGCGCGTGACCCATTTGGCCCACTTGTAGCCCAGTTTACCTTCAGCGACAACTTGGAACGGGTATCCCCTATCGGCCGGCATCACGTCCCCGTTCATTTTGTAGGCGATCATGATCCCGTTGTCCAGGATGTATTGGAGCGGGAGCGACGACGTATAGCCGTCGTAGGAATGGAATATCACGGTAGTTGCACCGCTTTGTACGCCCGCGTCGTCAAAGAGTTCCTCAAGGCGGATTCCCTCCCATTGAATGTTGACCGCCCATCCTTCCACGCACGTCATTTTAACGTTCTTGGTGATGGGGGTATGATTGAGCACCTGATCGTAACCGTAAACCGTGGGGGTATCCACCAGCCCGTCTACGGTCAGCGTATAGGTTTCAATATCGATGTCTTGGGGACCCAAAATGGAATTCTCCCGAAAATCGTTCAGCGAAGACAGCCCTTCGGGTGTGTCGCTATTTTTGGCACAACCTGAAACACAGGCGACCATAATGAACAGTGCAGCAAACAGTACAATAACCCGACGCATCGGAACACCTCCTTGATACTTGGCAACCGTTGTCGGGATAGCGAAGTATACAAATACAACGATGGATCATACGGATCTGTTCAGGGAACTGTCGTGTTGTCCACGATTAACTGCACGACCCTATACATTTATTTTACCACATGCAACCGTGTATTAACGGATGAATTGGGGGCACCAAACGCAGTGGCCATTTATTGCGTAATTAACGGGACAGGACCAAGCGGCATAGCATATACAGCGGTGCTAGAAGAACTGCTGTCCTTGGCATACATAGACACGTGCCAAAAGGATAGATGATCGAAGGAGATTGTTTCTATGGAAATATTGAACGAATATGTGGTAGCGGTGGTTATGGCTATCTGTTTTGCCGTTGGATACTTGATCAAACACAGCCTTGATTTCATTCCTAACAAGTATATTCCGCTCATTGTGGGTGTATTGGGTGTATTTCTCAACATATGGATGAATGCTTGGACGCTGACGCCCAATGTTTTACTGGGAGGCCTTGCCAGCGGATTGGCGGCGACCGGTGCATTTGAGGGCGTTCGGAACATGGCAGGCGCAAAAGGCAAGGTAACCGAAACGGATCTGGATTAGAGCATGATGAAGGCCCCGGCTACATGCCGGGGCTCTTTTTTTAGGCACGATTGCCACCAAGCTGGAGGATCGACGGGCTGAGAATTAGAATAATCAAAATACGAAAGGAATTGACATGGTGCGTATAAATCTATACTTGAAAAAGCGTGTACAAGGCCCTGTGATTTAGGCCATTGGCCAAACGGCGATTCAAATGGTTGCATGTCGCCGTGTTGGTTATGGGAAGCATGGTAAGAGATTTTAATCCGGTTCAAAGTACGGGCTGCTGAAGATCATTCGTGCCCGGTCTTTTATGTTTCAAGTTGACTTTGATTTTGCCTCTCAATCATATAAATGCGTGTTCCCGCAACAAACTGACCCGGTTTTAAAGGGAAAAAGAAGCTGATTAATGCGAAGATGGAATAATGGTTGGAAAAGCCTGCCTGCTGGCAGGTTTTTCTTATTCCGCAAAAGAGTGGAGTTTAGGCGTGGGGGCATAGCCTGCCTTGCCGTTGGGTGTTACGGGGCGGTTTGCGGGTGGACTGGCAGCGACCGGCGCGTTGTTAAGGCGTGCTGAACTCGGTTGCTGCAAAGGGAGGATCACGTGCCAAAAGAGGTGGTTTTATGGTAACATGGCGAAGGATACATGTAGGGGTATCATATCCACGAATCAGCCGCAAACAGGCCAGGAGACTATGGCAAGGGGAAGGGGAGACGATTATGAAAATACTGAACTTCGGTTCGTTGAACATGGATTACGTCTATCAGGTGGATCATATCGCTTCGCCGGGCGAGACGATCCGATCTTCGAATTTTCAAATCTTTGCAGGCGGAAAGGGTTTGAACCAGTCCATTGCGCTTGCACGGGCCGGTGCTCATGTATGCCATGCCGGAAACGTCGGGCAAGACGGCGAAATGCTTTTGGAGTTATGCGCCAAAAACGGTATCGGCACAAAGCATATGCGCAGGGTACCCGGGCGTACCGGTCACGCAATCATACAGGTGGATAGGGACGGACAGAATTGTATCGTGGTGTTTGGAGGATCAAATCAATCAAATACGAAGGATTATGTGGACGAGGTGCTCGCCGATTTTGGCGAAGGGGATATGCTTCTTATGCAAAACGAGATCAATCTTTTGGATTACATCATCGAACGGGCGTATCAAAAGCGCATGCACATCGCATTGAATCCTTCGCCGGTGGACGGTAATCTGCTCCAATACGATTTATCCAAAGTATCGACGTTTATCCTCAACGAAGTGGAGGGTGCACAGATCACAGGGGACAAAGAGCCTGCCGGTATATTGGCCGAGATGAAATCGTTGTATCCAAAGGCCGCCGTTGTTCTGACGCTGGGCGTGCAGGGCGTCGTGTATCAATATAAGGATCATATGCATACCCACGGAATCTATCGGGTGGATGTAGTGGATACTACGGCGGCCGGGGATACGTTTACCGGCTATTTTCTGGCGTTGATATCGCAAAACCACCCCGTCGAACAAGCGTTGGGCCTCGCGTCCAAAGCATCCGCCATCGCTGTTTCCAGAAAGGGTGCTACGGATTCGATACCGCTATTGAAGGATGTGAACGAAGCAAAGATGGATTTGACATATGGCGGCATCACGTACAGATCCGACCATAAATGATCCAGATATACATTGTGGATATTCCGTACTTTTTGCAATTCGGCACATGGCTGTTTTTTTAATCCCGCGGGACAGATCCATACAGATTGTACGATGCTTTTTCAATTTAGTACATGATGTTTGAAATACCGGGATTGCTAAAATGTGGCCGTACAACGCGGACGCGTTCGGCGCAGGCGTTTGGACATTCCGCCGCTTACGTCCTTTTAGATCCTCCTATTCATAAGGAAGACGGACCGCCGCATCGGCTGGTCCGTCTTCCTTATTCCTTGGGGGGAAACCGATCAATATTTACCGAACTCTAAGTCGTTCAATTTGATTCCTTGTGTTCGGGGGATTCTCTGAGTTGCCTGCATGCGCACCATTACGTCCGATGTGCCTTCCCCGACGACATGATTCAGTTGATCCTCACGCTGGGTGTTGAATTGCGACACCATGTTGGACAATAATTCCGCCTGGCCGGATAATTCCTCACTGGCGGCCGCCGTTTCCTCAGCGATGGAGGAGTTGGTTTGTACGACCTGGGAAAGCTGCTCGATTCCCTGTCGAATCTGCGCTATGCTTGCCGCCTGCTCTTTGGAGGCGTCTGCGATTTCGTTTAATAGCTTCTCGCTGTTCTGCGCGCCGACAACGATGCTCGAGAGTGCCTCAGCTGATTCGTTTGCGATTCGCGTTCCCGCTTCAACTCGCTTGATTGATCCTTCGATCAGCGTCGTTGTTTCCTTTGCGGCATTTGCGCTTTTGGCAGCAAGATTTCTGACCTCTTCTGCAACAACGGCAAATCCCTTGCCGTGCGCACCGGCCCTCGCGGCTTCCACCGCAGCGTTGAGCGCCAGAATGTTTGTTTGGAACGCGATGTCGTCGATAACCTTGATGATTTTGGAGATGTTGGTGGAGGACTCGTTGATCGCTTCCATCGACTCGAGCATTAGCTTCATCTTATCGTTGCTAAGAACCGCATCGTTTTTTGCATTTCCGGCAAACTGCGCCGTCTCAGTCGCGCTGTGCGCGTTATCCTGTATCTGCTCCGCGATCTGCATGATGGAGGAGGAGAGTTCTTCGATGGAGCTCGCCTGCTCGGTGGCACCTTGAGATATCGTCTGGCTGCCTTGGGAAACCTGTCTTGTGCCGATTGTCACCTGTTCTGCGGCGGTATCAACCTTTGCAAGCAACACCTTCATCGTGTCCGCCTGTTTTTCCGCATTTCGCTGTGCAGTCTTGACATCTGTCAAATCCGTTACGATTTCAAATGCACCGACGACATCGCCATCCTTGATGATGGGCGTTCCCTGATATCTGATCTCGAGATTTACGCCGTTTTTGGGATGTGCGTCTGTCTCTCCCGACTGATCCGTTCTACTTTGCATGGCGCGATGGCAGGCGCAGCGCTCCGTCCTGCAATCGCTGGTGTGGAAAGCATCATAGCACTTGGTGCCCCAAAGATCATGCTTTGTTTTCCCGATCTGACTTGCGCCGGTTTCGTTCATGAACTGAATGTTAAAATCCCTATCGATGGTCATAACAGGCGACGGAAGCATGTCGATATCCTTTACAAACGTATCAATGATCCCGTTGATCCCGTCAGCAATTAGCTGATAATCGTCGGTGTATGTACTTGAATCCATCCGCACAGTCAGTTGGCCCGCCACGATAGAAGTGAACAACTCCTGTACGGCATTTGCGAGCATTTTGGAAGCTTTTGTTTGTTCCCGTGTTACTTCAGTTGCTTGCATCTCGGATTTTCTCAAATGATTAAATGATCTCATGTACTCTTCTCCATTCAGTTTTAATTGTTTTGTTTCCTGTCTTCGCCATATCTTGCAGTTTCATGCCTAGCCTATCCCACGTCTTCGAGCATTTCGCATTGATCGTCTATAAAGAGCTTTTTGCAATCCAACAACAAAATGATCTTCCCTTCAGTTTTGCCTATGCCCTGCATATACCTGCTGTTTGCGCCCGTACGTACGTCGGGCGGCGGCACGGTGTTTTCTTCGTTTATGCCGATTACTTCCGCCACGTTGTCCACGATCAGTCCCACGGACAGCACATTCGTATCGATGACGATGATGCACGTCCTGTCCGTATATCCGACAGGTTCTTTTTTGAATTTCAGCCGTATGTCGATCACCGGAATGATCTTGCCCCGGAGATTGATAATCCCCTTGATGTGACTTGGTACCTCGGGTAGCGTGTTGATGGGCTGAATACCCACGATCTCGGTGACGTACTTGATTTCGATGCCGAAACTTTCGGCACCGAGAGTAAACGTCAGAAATCGGCCGCTTTGCGTGTCTTCCGTTTCTATCGGAAGGGTGTTTGTGTCCGTCATAATTGCCTCCTTGCTTCCGCTTCGTGCGAAATATAATTATTAATACAAACTTAAAATTACACAACATATTAAAATTTAATAACTATGCAAACTCCGTATTTATTGAATAAAGCACGGACGACCGCTTTCCTGTGACCGATCGCGTACAGCCTTCAATCATAAGGCCATTTCTCTTTGCGATTATTATCGGTCAGGCGGTTGCCATGCCCTGTAAAAAATTTGATTCAAAAAATTTTTAATATATTTAATATATCGACACGTCATGCGCATTCTTTAACGGTTTGTTTGGCAGTTTCTATAATTTGGGGTTCGCCATGTCGTTTAAGCGCGCTCCAACGGTGTGTTTGTGGGCAACAGGAGCCTTGTTGAATATTAATCTAACTGAACGTAATACAAAGTTATATCATTGACAAGGTTGGAGGCGTTTAGTATGCTATCACATAGCACGCTATTTATCCAGAAGGACGATGTTTGCATGAGTAAGGATCATAACTTGGGTCTTTTGTTGAAATTCATCCACAATGCCATCGATAGGGACTGCAACAGTATGTTGCGTGAGATGAATCTTACACCGGCGCAGTTGGATATACTCATGTATCTGATCAAAAACCGCGATCCAGAAGTGAACCAAAAGGATATCGAGAAGGCGTTTCAAGTAAAAAATCCAACGGTAACCGGGATTTTGAAACGTTTGGAACGCAAGGGCATGGTACGGCGCGTAGTGGACAGCAACGATGGCCGGTACAAACGCATCATCGTGACCCACAAAAGCCTGGATATGGAAAAAAGGATTCTTCAAAAGGGCAAACAGATCGAACGGCGAATAACCGACAGCCTTTCAACCGAAGAGCAGGAGCAGTTGAGGGGTTTGTTGATGCGGGTGTTGGATAACCTGATGTAAGGGATTTGTGCAAAAACATCGGAGGATTTGATGCGGACTGCCAACAGCAAAAGCCGTACAGGCGCTTTTAGGACGATAAGCAGAGGAAACTCGCTTAACAAATATATGTTTACTTTAATTAGGAGGACAATACGTGGAAAACAGTTCGCAACCGCAGATTGAAAACAAGATGGGCGTGATGCCCATCAACAGATTGCTCATCACCATGTCCATTCCCATGATGCTATCCATGCTGGTGCAGGCTCTTTACAATGTGGTGGACAGCATTTTCGTTTCCAGGATCAATGAAAATGCCCTAAGCGCCGTTTCGCTGGCGTTTCCGATACAGATTCTGATGATGGCGATGGCCGTCGGCACAGGTGTGGGTGTCAACGCCTTGCTTTCCAAAAGCCTTGGACAACAAAATCCCGAAAAGGCTAGCAAGGCCGCCAACAACGGCATATTTTTGGCGCTGTTAAGTTGTACGCTATTCATCGTGTTCGGCTTTGTCGGCGCAAGGTTTTATTTCGAATCGCAGACGGATATCCTTCAGATCATTGATTACGGGCAGGCATACTTGTCGGTTTGTACCATATTTTCCTTTGCAATATTTGGTCAGATCATATTTGCGCGGTTGCTGCAATCCACCGGCAAAACCATCTATACCATGATCACGCAAGCCACAGGTGCCATCGTCAACATCATATTGGATCCGATCCTGATCTTCGGCTTTTTGGGATTTCCCAAAATGGGCGTGACCGGCGCGGCCATTGCCACGGTGACGGGCCAGGCCATTGCCATGCTGTTGGCAATTTATTTTAACATCACAAAGAATGATGAAATAAAGCTGTCCCTTCGTAATTTTAGACCGGACGGGCAAATTATTAAAGAGATCTACAAGGTTGGCATTCCGTCCATAATAATGATAACCGTCGGATCCTTCATGACATATGGAATCAACCGGATTCTGATTGGCTTTACCGCCACCGCCAACGCCGTTTTCGGCGTGTATTTTAAACTGCAAAGCTTTGTATTCATGCCGGTGATGGGGTTGAACAACGGGATGATACCCATCCTTGCCTATAACTACGGCGCCAAACGCAAGGACCGCATGATAAAGACCATTAAACTGAGCATCGTGTATGCCGTGGGCATCATGCTCGTCGGTTTGGCGGTGTTTCAGATATTTCCCAACAATCTGCTTTCGCTTTTCAACGCATCAGGCGATATGCTGGCCATCGGCGTTCCGGCGTTGCGCACCATCAGCTTGAGCTTTCTGTTCGCGGGATTTTGCATCATCACGGGTTCGGTTTTCCAGGCGTTGGGTAATGGATTGTTGAGTATGGTGGTATCGGTGGCAAGGCAGCTTGTCGTACTGCTTCCCGCGGCGTACCTGCTGTCCCTCACCGGATCGGTGAATGCGGTCTGGTGGTCGTACCCCATTGCGGAAATTGTGTCGCTGCTGTTGAGCGGACTCTTTTTAAAGCGCGTATACGATAAGGAGATCAGGGGGTTGGAGGAATACCAACAGATGAGCCCATTGGTAGTCGGTATAGAAATAGAATAGGGATATCCACAAAAAACAAAGTCGCATTGTACGGCCTTGTTTTTTGTATAACGTATTTATTTGGACGGTTTAATATAGTCGCATTGTAAACGGATAAAGTCATTTAGCAAAACAAACAGAGTATCCATGTGTTTCTATGGCTTTTTATTGGCCATCTTTTCGACGCGGTCTACAATGCGCTCATTGCGCATCATTTTCCGTGGATATCAATATATTTTGCCCGTCACTGGTGATCACCACAGTACCGGATAGGTCGGTTCTGTATGCCTGTATACCCAATCGGGTGAGCCTGTCCAACATCGCCTGTTCGGGATGGCCGTACCAGTTGTCTGCGCCCACGCTGATGATGGCATATTGAGGGGATACGGACTGCAAAAATTCCATCGAACTGGATGTCGCCTCGCCGTGATGGCCGATTTTCAATACATCCGCTGTGACATCGGCTTTTGTATCCAACATATCCATCTCGGATATTTCGGTAGCGTCCCCCGTAAATAGAAACGAAGTATGGCCGTATACAACTTTGATCACGGCGGAAAAATCATTGGAGGATTGATAGTTTGACCGGAGGGGCGCGATCATAACAATGGACAGCTCACTGTCAAGTTCGATGGTTATGCCGGCCGTTGCGGTATGTACCGTCAGCCCTTTGTCCTTAACCGCCTGATTCAGCGCGCCAAGGTCTTGCGCGGAATTTGTCAATGCGGTATCCGGCATGTAAAAGGAGCCTATTTCAAAGTTATCGATGATATAGGGCATACCGGCGATGTGGCTTTTTTTGGGATGAGTTGCGACGAGCACATCAATTCTTTGTATCCTTTTTTTACGCAGGTAACCGGCAACCGTTTCCTTTGCATGCGTATCCCCGGCGTCGATCAACATGGTCTTGCCGTTGGGCGTTTGAATCAGTATGCTGTCGCCCTGGCCCACATCGATGTAGGATATTGTGAGCAGTTTGCCAATTGCCTGTCCGGTTTGATCCGAAATAGTGGATGGCGACGGGGTATCAACAGGGGCGGGAGGGGAAACAGCAGAACCGCTACAACTTGCCAAAAAAGAGAGGGACAGAAGGAGAGACAAGCACAGAAGAATAACGACCGGTCGAATGCGCATTGTAGATCCTCCCAACGTTGTTTCCGACAAGTATCAATGAAAAATGGCGTAGAGCAGAAGCCTTTATTGCCGAGCATGCGATTCGTGTATTCTAACGCGTTATTGTGAAGTCGGTGAAATATATTGAGGGATTAAAAACGGCAAATTCTCCGCATAGATCTTTAGGACAGTGAAATATTTTATATAATGCCTCGATTGATTAACCGGTCATGTTCCCATTGCCCAAAATCTTCCGGTGGTTTGATTTGCTCGTTTTGCGGCCTTGGGACGAGCGTGATTGCCTTGGGTTTGCATGTCGATACGCACAGGCCGCAACCAAGGCATTTGTCTCTATTGATGACAGCTTTTCCATCCACGAAGTCGATGGCGGATACCTGGCATCGCTTTAAACAAATTTTGCAGCCAATGCAGCAATCAACATCCGCAATCGCTTCATAATTTGCCCGTGCCATGGAGTTTTCAATACCCCATTTGTTGATTCCACGCAAAACGCCACAGCAACATCCGCAGCAGTTGCAGATATAGTTCAGTCCATCGATAACATTGCTGACAGAATGAACGAGCCCCGCCTTTTCAGCTTCGTCGATTATTTTAATCGCTTCCTGTTTTGTTATATCACCGGGTTTGGGAGGCCGCTTTATCGCAGAAAATGATAAACAATTGTGTTTGGGCGCATCGCAGCCTTGCCCCAGTGAATCTTGCTGAAGGCGGCATATGCAGTCCTGCACATGAAAAGTTTGCGCGGTTTCAAGTATGGCCAAAACATTGTCATAGGGCAAGATCCATTCCAATTCGATTGTGTCAACAGCGGGGATCACCCTGTGTACGGCGGGCTGGGGTTGCATAATGCCATATACGCCGCCGTCGTTAAAATAATCCTCTACCAGTGACGCCATCTCTTCATTCATTTTGCCAACGGCGGCTTCATAACTACCCACAATAAACGGAGCGAGATAAAATTTATATTTGCCGTCTTGCCTTTCCATTAGAACTTTGCCCTGTCGTACCATATGGAACAATCCTGCCAGTACTTCTTTCACTAACATGTTCAATCTTTGGGCGATATCCTCTGCAGTCTCTCTTCTTGCACTGAGTTGGCAAGCCAGCGCCGCCTCATCCTGCGTATACAAAAAGTGCAACAGTCTCAAATCAGAGCCCGTTTCGGTTCGGGGAAAACCATTTGGCAGTGCATTGAGGGCATCAGCCAGCTTTTCGTATGTGTTATACATCAAAAATCCTCTTTCATCAATCGTCCGCAAACTCCTTGACCAGATCCATAAACGCAGCGATGTACACCGAGGTATCAATGCGGTAGGCGAGGGCGTCGAATCCTTCGGCATAGCGCCGGTGGCCGGTTTCCTTGTTGCTGACATAGATCATGGCAAACTTGCCGTTGTCCTTGGCGGCCTTTAGGATGCGTTGTACCGCCGATTCAAACACCGGATTGGCAAATTGCCCGGGCATGCCCAGAGAGATGGACAGGTCGTTGGGGCCGACGAAGACGCCGTCGATACCGTCGGTCGCCATAACCTCTTCGATGATGTCCAGGCACTCCCTCGTTTCGCACTGCGGGATGATGGCGGTGGCGCTGTTGCAGGTATCGAAATAATGCTGGAGGTTGTCGTTGTACGGCGCCTTGCCAAAGTCTACGCCGCGTTCCATGGCGCATCCACGCTCGCCCATCGGCGTATACTTGCCGCATTCGATCAAGGTATGGATGTCGTCCATGGATTTGACAAAGGGAACGACCAAGCCCATCGCGCCGACGTCTAGGTTCTTCAATACCGCGGCACGGGATATCTCCTTGATCCGCACCAGCGGTGTGAAATTGTGCAGCTCGGCGGCACGTACAAAATCCGCCACCCGCTCCGTTTCAAACGGTCCGTGCTCCGTATCGATGATGATGTAATCGAGTCCGGCGATGCCAAGACACTCCACGCCCGTCTCGCAGCCCATTTGATAGAACGTGCCAAAGACCTTCTCGCCCCGCGCGATGCTTTCCTTCATGGTGTTTCGCATGCTTGTTCTCATGAATAGACTCCTTTCACGCTCTGATTGCATTGTATAATGAATCCACGGTTGATTCAATGATAATGCTTGCTTTCGTATGCAATGAGCCATGAAAGCTGTGTTAATAAACGGGGGTTAACTGGAACAAAAACAACAGATACATCCGAAACAAGTATGATGGTCTGCTGCCTTGAATATATTCCTCAGCACCAGAGCCGTTTCAAAGTTTTTGGTGAAAAAAGAAAATTGATAAAGGCATGTATACTTCAATTGAAATTGATATTTTTGGAATGCCTACCAACCATTCAAAAAGAATTGCGTTAATTTCCGTGAAGATGGCGCGTAAACTCCAATTAAAAAAGAAGAAATATTTGATTTGGCTTCGCTGGCCATCATGCATGATAATGGAGCGAGCATGAAGGTTTTACAGGACAGCTTAAAAGGCATGGTCAAAGAGAAGATTAATATTATGGAAAGCAGAAAGGAACATTGCACAATTGGGGAGGATAATCTTATGAGTTTTCCTTTCTCACGAATCCTCAAAATATAATTTAGTATCATCATGAAAAATATGATGGTTCCGGATTCTTTGGCTTATCTAAAGATAAAATTTCTTTGTTTGTTCAGATTATTGCACTTTTTGATACGTTGGACTAATCTTTTAATTTGAGAATTGTCCAACACAATGCAAATATAGTGGCGTTTGTTGATGAAAACCGGAATACATATTTCTCTCCCGTATTGTCAGATATGTTTCTAAAAATAGCGGATCATCAAGAATTTTGGGAAGCCTTATCTGACGAAAATATTGACGATAGCTTACAAAACATTGTTCCAAACTTTAGTCAGGAACTGGACTATAACGAAATACGTACGATAACCAAGATGCTATCAAAATAATTGATGCCAAATCCGAGTATACGCAAATGCATTCCTTTGGACTGTCGGAGAAGCTTGAAAAAATGACCGAATTTTATACCATTGATAGAAAAGTAATTATGAAGCTGTTGATTGCGACGGATTTACATGACCTAGGTAAGATGTCCATTAGCAATAGCATATTGGATAAACCCGGCGTATTATCCAAAGAAGAGTTTATGGAAATAGAAAGGCATCCGAAGATAACATGGCTTTGCTTACAAGGCATTAGAGGGTTTAAAGAAATCACAAAATGGGCTTCCAATCATCATGAAAAACTCGATGGCTCTGGGTATCCGGAAGGTTTACGTGGCAAAAATCTTGATTTTAATTCTCGGTTAATAGCCTGTTTGGATATCTACCAGGCTTTGCGGGAGAATAGACCTTATAGGCAAGCTATGGATCATAAAAAGGCGATGGAGATCATGAAAAGCATGGTGGATGCAGGGCAACTGATCATGCCATTGTTGATGATATCGAAGCTGTATTTGCAAACCTATGAATCCATTAATTTGCATTCTTATAGTGATTACTTAATATTGGAATGAGATTGATTGATCGCTTTTCCTGTCACTATCTCAGACAAGTTTAATCCCCAATGCCAATACGCATTCCGCTCATTTCCTTTCGGCCGACAACAGCCCGCGCCGCAAACGCAACGGCGACGGCGCCGTCGGTCGGTGCGCTAACGCTGAGCAAATTATCGCCGTTGTCATACGGCGAATACAGCGACCAGTCCCAATAGCGGCGGCTTCGGTATTTGTTGCGGAACCAGTTGTGGCCTCTACGTCCGGCAAAGAAGAGGTAGTCGGAAGGCAGTATGCGGCCCACATCCTCAAAGCCGCGCTTTTCCAACTCCCATCGTATGACCACGTCCAACGCCAGATCTTTAAATTTTTGTTGAACAGGCGTTCTGTTACGCCAGGCAAACTGATGCTTTTGTGTAATTACTTTTTTGATCGTATTCGGATGATGGGAATCGTCCACGCGGTTTAGAACGCACCAAACCACCGCTGCCTTTTCCGTGTCGCTTTTTACGCCGCGTGCTTCGCGATAGATCAGCTTGGCAAGCATATCGATCTCAACACTGCCCTCATATTGGGTGCGGATAGCGACAATAGTCGCTTCTCTTTGTGCACATCTTTGCATATCCCGTTCAATGCTGTGCTTAGCAAGTTCACGAAGCGCAGTTGAATCATTCGCTTCAACGTATACCGTCATTGCAGATTCCGTTTCTGCTGCTATTACGGTCATGGGCAAAGCCATCTCCAAAAGCGCGCCGAACGCTATTGCTAAATATACCAGTGCAGTCAGACGCTTCATCCCTTTGCAACCTCCGTGATGTGGCCGCGATCTGTGACAATGCAACGCACCGCCGATTGTCTCTTGCAGAAACCGTCGTGCGCTAAAGAGAGTATGGCGCTATGCGTACGTGACGGCACGTTCACAAGGCAGTATTGATGGATGGATTGCCCGAAGATGTCTTTTGTTCGGGTATATCTTTTGTACGCCGACAGTTTGTACACAATGATCACGATGAATGAAATCCATCCTTTCACTGTTTTTGCAACATATACCGCGCGATTTGGCATGTTCGCAAGTGCGGCTCCATGGCCGGGCCGTATGCAGATCAAACCAAACCTCCGGTGAAATATATTGTCAATGGCGGTTTGTACCATACACTCATTGTCATTTGATCCATTATGAAGTATCTGCATTGTCTATAAATGTTGAAGCGCAATCCATATACCTAAACAATACGTATAATAAGAGGTTCTTTCGTCGAATATTGTTGTATGTATATATCGGATATGTTCGGATATGTAGTGATAAGCGGGAGACAAATCGTCAGCAGATCTATTTGACTGAACGGGACTGATTGCGAATGTATACTTGAGCCGTATGATTGAAAATGATAAGATAAATCAAATGAACAATGGATCAAGTCGTTTATTGCACATATAAATGCAATGGGGCGCCAAACGCGCAAGCGGAGGAGGGGGAAAAGGATGAAAGGAATTAAAATAATTGCACAAATCCTTTTGCTATTGATATTGATCGTGTTCGGCATTGCATATTTGGCGGGTTTCAGCGTTTCTACAACGGTGTTGAGCAGATCATACTACAACGATTTATTCCAGGAAAAGAAATTTGCTCAGGTCATCTATGAAGATATCATGGCGGAGTTGCCACAGATCGCGTGGGAAGATGCGATCGATGTATACATGCCGGAAATGGGGACGGCGGCTGAACAAATCATGTTGAAACGTATTGATTATTTTATGGAGGCTTTTACCAGTACAATCGATTCTGAAATGGTAAAGACGCAATTGCTTGATTCAATCGATTATTCTTTGGCCTTTATGAACGGCACAAAGCAAGAGCTTCCGGCCGTGATACGGGTTGGCGAAATAAAAGAACAAATTGAAAGTAATTTTGTGGAGGAATTGCAAAGCCTCTCGGATCAAAAGTTGCAGGAAATAAGCATAGAGCGCAGAGATATCGAAGCGATTGCATCGCAGTTTGTGGAGATGATTGACCTGCCCGATGTAATTAATCTGAATGAAGTGTTGGAAGAAGCGGGGAACGAACAGCAATTTCAAGACGTTGTCACCGGGATACAGGTATTTAAGAGGATGTTGAATATCGTACCCACTATCGTGTTTACGCTTATATTGATTGGTTTTTGCCTACTTGGCAGGATACAGGGTGGGCTCACATGGTTTGGCGCGGGCATCATGACTTCGGGACTATTGTTCCTTGGTGCGTTGTATGCTTTCAAAAGCGTTCTATTCGAGGCGGTTGGAAGCGGTATTGGCCGTATATCCCAAGGCATTGCCATAGAACATGCCAGTATTGTTTCGCTTGTAAATTATACTGTAGGCAGAATGTCCCCGATGCCGATTATTTTTATCATATTGGGCATCGCGTCCATTGCGGCGGCTTTTGTTATCAAGCACAAGCAAGGCAAGCAAGAAATATATGGTACCAACGCGGACATGTAAAGAGAACCCCAATAAATTTATTTAATAGCGACCATATTGTATGGTCGCTTTCTGGGCAGAGAAGGCAATGCGCCGACCACTCAAATTTATAAAACAAGTGTATAAAAGACAAGAAGATATCCCATTGCGCAAAGCCGATGGCTTTATCCTGCACGAACAGCAAGGATAAATCCGTATATTTACAAAATGATTTATTTTGAAACATTTTATAGTATAATAAATACGAAAACAAGCGACACACTTTGCAGATATAAAATCGAAAATTCAATTTAAATCATATATTTAATAACCCAAAGCGTTGATTGTAAATATAGATACAACCCTATCACTATTTATATGTTCAGAAAGGAACGCTGCAATGATATGTAAATTTTGCGGAGCATCCAGCGAACCCGCCGATGGCTTTTGCCGGAACTGTGGCAAAGCATTAACGCCAGAGCAAGCAGAGCCGCGAAATGTTGGCGCGCCGCCCGATGCTGCGTATAATACAAAAGATAAAAAGCCACGAAGACCATTGTGGATGATGGTGTTAACCATTTCCGCGGTGGTTTTTTTAATTGCTGATATTGTATTAGCTTTCACCGTGATACCGGCATACAAGGTGCGGCAGCTGGGAACGCTGGCTGTACAGGGTTCTTTGGGACAGACATCCGGCATTCAGGGACGGCTGCAGCTTGGGAAAACAACTTATGAGACCGGCGGCACGGTGAATGCATCCGGCGGCGATATTGCGATCAACGATGCCAATTCATCCATCAACGGTTTCTCCATATACATACCCGAAGGCGCCTATTTACAACCGTTGACGTTTGATATTTCCACCACGGACATAAACGGGCATTCCTATGGGGATGACTTCAATCCGATCACGCCGTTGATCACGGTGAACAATTCGGAAGTTTTTGCAAACGAACCCATAGAGGTTACTGTCCCAATCTCGAAAACGGACGACGAATTTGTGATGGGGTTCTACTACGATCAGGAGACGGGAATGCTCGAAGCGATCCCTTTTGTATCGCAAACCAACGATGAGATCGTTCTGCTTACAAAACACTTCTCAGCCGTTGTCATTTCCAAAACAAAGCTTCATCCGGGGCGCGCTGTGGACAATGTGTATACGGGCTTTGTTGTTGGCATTGACGACATGCAAATCGCCAACTACGGATCAATCATCGCGCAGGGCGGATATTGCGGCGGACAAACATTGGCGATACTGTATTACTACAGCCGAAGGAACCGCATTGGATACGACGAGGCGCTGCACGGTCGGTTTGACAACAACGGACTGGGAGACACGCCGTTACTGAAAGAGGACGATGCATATCTTATAAGGATGTGTTCAGTGCTGCAAACAAAAATCAATATGTTAGGCGCAGACCCATACTTTCGGGAGTTGGGATATAACGACGAATTGATATACTATGCGTTTGACTATGCCCTCAAGGTTACAGGGCATCCGCAGATTATTGGCGTTTCCTACTTCGATTCGCATAACAAAGAGCATAAACATGGGCTGATCGTATATGGGATCGAAGGGGATACCATGTTGGTTGCGGATCCGAATTTTCCAGGACAGTACAAAACGATTCGGTTAATCCGGTACTTGGACGGTACGCCGGCCAAATTTGAGGTATATATTTCGGGCAGTAACGTCGAGGAGGCCAAGGGAGGCATAGCATACGATACCTTTTACTTCTTGGGTGATTTTGCGCTGGTAGACGAAAAGACAATTGGGTATTACTGGACAGAGTTGATGAACGGGGAGGATCCGGGCGCAGGCGTGTTCACAAAAGAGCAAGCAATAGAGGTTGCGATTAGTCAAGATGCAGAGGGAACCTTCACGTATACGCAACTGAGGGACGGATTGTCGCTGAGCGAATGGGACACCAGCACACTCGGCTTCAACTCGGAAGGTTTGCTGATGCTGCGAAAAACGGATGCGGACAGCATGGTGACGGTCTATATCGGTGATGCCGAAGTTTGTGAAATTGGAACAGATTGGACCAAGACTACCACGTTTCGGCCGGGCAACAACGATATCGGTATCTTGTACAAATTGAAAGATGCGGACGGCGAATATGAATTCCAGAATTTTGTGCGGTATAACGTGGTCTATGGTGGAGACGCTGCCGTAACGCCGACGCTGGAACCAACGATGGCGTTTACGCCCAAGCCAACATTTGTGTATACGCCTACGCCCGAGCCAACATTTGCGTATACGACTTCGCCTGAGCCAACTTCCCAACAAACACAAAACTATAACATCGTATCCAATTCAAGGGTTTTGGGGCATTGGAAGTTTATTGGGAACAATATCTATGATGAAGGAGAATTGTATGCGTTTTATGGAAGTGTTGACCCCGGCAACTGGCCTGCTACGTTTGATTTTAATGATAATGGTACTGTCATAGCTGGGCAGAGTTTTTATAACAATAATGAAGAGGAATTGCAGTATTTTGTACATGAAGAAAATGGCGTTACCATTGTGAATATCTACGAATATGAAGGACAGTTAGTCAACGATGGCGCCTATGTCTTGCGAATAGGCGAAGATGATGAAATGTTTGAAGGTGCGCACGCGCCAGAGGGCTATGAAAGAGTATACGAAAAAAAGGAATGGTAAATCCAGTGCTTTCAATATTGTGTAAGTGGACATCTTTGGGAAACAAGTGTTGAAGGCGATTCCTGGCAACGAGAATGGTTATGGGAAATCATGAATCAAGGGAATGCATGCGGAGGTTACTATGTTTTGTACGAAGTGTGGCAGTGAGAATGAGCAAGGAGCAAAATTTTGCGGTGACTGTGGCAGCGCATTGATCGGCAACGATATGAAAAACATGAATTCAAATGCGCAGAAAAATTCGAAGCGAAGAAAGGCTGCGGCCGATTTGCCGCCCATGCCCGCCAAAGGCAAAAAAGGACGCTTGTTCGGGTTGGTTGGGGCCAACGTGCTACTCATTGCAGCGGCGGTTGTGTTCATCGTGATGATAACAACCACAGCGTCCGCGCAGGGATTGTGGTACAGTGAGGACGAAGGAGACGTCTTGGCGTTTTCAAACGACGGCCGTGTTGTTCTCTATGAGCGGGATTCACAGTTGGGCGGAAGCTATGAATACAGCAAAGGCAGCGGTACATTTACCATATCCGGAGCCGAATTTACGTATGATATAAACGGCGGCGTCATGATTATCAATCAAACATACGAATACAGACGCGTGTCGGACAAGGACTTTGATATTACCGCGTTTGTTGGCAATCATACCGTTGCGGGAAATGTCGACACCGGCGTAACAGCGACACCGGCGCCGACGCAAACCGCTGTACCCAATACACCCAATCCTGCGCCCACACAGAACGGGGATGCGGTGTTGGCGCAAAATCTTGTGCTCAATACCTGGTACGGATATTTTATACATCCAAATGAAGGATCAGACGTTACCAAAACGGATTCGGATATATATGAATTTTTTGAAGACGGTACGTTTATATACCAGTATGCAGGCAACGGCGATAGACTATTCGGGCCGTGGGAGATCAAGGACGGGCGTTTAACCGTTGTGTATGAGAACAGCGAAATTGGCACAGTTTCATGGGACATCCAAATCACCTATGAAGATGGATATGCCATATTGGTCTTAGCGGATACGCGGCCGGGGTATGAAGGCGGTTATTGGATCTACACCGATACACCGGCGGATGAGATTGAAGAAAGTGTCTGATATTCACAAAGAAGGAGCCGTTGTATTGGCCCCTTCTTTTTTTGCGGAGAAGATGAGGCTCGAACTCCCGTGGCGATACACGCACCCTACACATCGTCTGTTCCATTAAGGGAAACACGGGGACGGGAAACAAGGGAACGGTTCTTCTATGGCTACGGAATGCTATCCCAACCTAAACAGTATTATACCATGAAACCTATATGCGGATATACATCTTCACTCTTCAAAAAAAGCCCTAAAATAGTTCGTAGCTTCCGTAAAGTCCAGGCTTTGGGCAAAACGAGGGAAATTACCAGTCATTGGCATGGGACACGGAACTTGGCCTTTTGTCTTCTGTTTCAAATGGCGCAGCAGAACCGTCCCTTGCGCCCCCACTTGCGTTTCTTAATGTTTCTTTTACCACGATAGTATTTATATTTCGTGTTGATAATGCGCAACTATTTTGATAATATAATAATACATTATTTCAAACGAAGAGGTAACGAACATGAAAAAAATTCTTGTTGCAATAGATGGCTCCGATCTGTCAAAAAAAGCGGCCGAGCAGGCTGTTGCCCTGGCTAGAGCATTCAATGGCGATATCACTTTTCTGACCATTGTTGAAGATAAGCCAGCACTGGATTTTGCGTATTATGAGGCGGGAATAAGCCCGGAGTATTTTGCAATTAAAGAAAATCTTCAGGAGCTCGACATAAAACGCAGCCATAGTACATTGGATGCAATTGTTGATGCACTGGAATGCTCCGACATCAATACGGAAAAGCTGGTTCTTGTGGGGGATCCTCATCCTCTTATTGTAAAAATAGCCGAAGAGGGGAATTATGATTTGATTGTCATGGGGCACAGAGGACTTAATCCATTAAAGAGGCTGTTTATTGGTTCTGTTGCCAAAAAAGTTATTGAGGATATATCGTGTTCCTTATTGATAATTAAGTAAAAGAAGAAACACGGGGACGGTTCTTTTGTTTTGTTATGCTCTGTTGATTGGACTGAGTGAAATCCCCAGGATGCGTGATATCTGCCGCTGTGTCAATCCCTCTATTTCTTTTATCCTGCCCACAACTTCATCTCTTTGTGTCTTGGGCAGGCTCTTTATTTGTGCAATTGTGTATCCGGTTATGGTTTCGTTTATTCTTTCAATTGCCTCTTTATCCGTTAATCTATACTTTGTATAATCATCAAGATATTTGTCTTCGTTTTTCATCTCGTTGTTTTCAATAAACTCTTTTATAGCCAATTCTCTGTCCTGCGAGAAGATGCCCAGTATAAAATCGCTGTCCAGCAAGAACGGAGGGTAGTATTCTTTATAACTATCAGTATGAATTATGGTTTGGTTTAAAGTCTATAGTGGCATCCTTGCATTATAATGTTAATATTGATACAATATTAAATCGAAACTTGCCTATATTATTAATGAAGATGAAATGTAATTTATAGGTTATACGATATGTCATGAGTTGCTAGATACTTTTAAAATGGACATATCGCAAATGATATTCTAAATCATCTGGAAGGGGCAGAAGTAGATGAAAGAGTTTGATGAAATTTGGAATATTTATTGTGATTCGTTTCCACGGGATGAACGAAGGAATTTAGAGCAGCAGATGATTATTCTAAACAATCATCTGTATAGCCTAAATCCGATATATGACAATAAAAAAATAGTCGGATTTTATTCTGTTTGGGATGCAGAGACTTTTACATTTATTGAACATATAGCGATTGATAAAAAATTCAGAAGAAAAGGTTGGGGAAGTAAAGCATTAAAAGAAGTTACTCATAAGCTAGACAAAAAAATAATATTAGAGGTCGAAAAACCCGAAACTAATGAAGCAAAAAAAAGAATAAAATTTTACAAGAAATCAGGGTTTTGTCTTAATCAGTATGATTATGAGCAACCTGCATATGATAAAGACAAGCAAAGTGTACCGTTATTAATAATGTCTTATCCAAACAAAATTACAATTGATGAGTTTAAGAAAATTAAAAATAAACTATATAAAATGGTATACAATACCAAAACACAATATAAAATATGACGCAATGTGACGGAGAACGAGGGATATGAATCTATTATATAGCGGATGTTCTTGATCATCTTGAATTTGTCGTGTTTGTATTGATGCATGTCTATAAATGGGAACCGAGATCACTGTATGCAATAGCGTATGCAATAGGGAAAAATTCGCTGCCATTATGTTCCATATTTATCTTTGAATAAGGCCCTTATTTGAATAACCAGAAAAGGGAAAACCGCCTATGGAAGGCGGTTTTGGCGGAGAAGGAGAGATTCGAACTCTCGCGGCGATACACTCACCCTACACCCTTAGCAAGGGTGCGCAATTTGCGTGTAGAAGGGTATTTTAAGGTGTACTGTATGCAATAGCGTATGCAATAGAATCTGGACATACCCATATTAAGAAATTTAGATACCTTGCAAATTGTCGTGTTTTTGGGGCGTTCTGCAAACCGTCCCCTTGTACCTGTTGCCTTCCACTGAAGCATACTTATCAAGTTGAAAACAGTTTTATATTTTTATATAATATCTATTTATGGTTGGTTATTGTTGGCATTTGACGATCATCCTCTGTCCCGCTCGATATACTATGCATTCGCCATCTGCTGCACTCCGTATGGAGAAATGAGCGCTCATACCACTCCATACTAGCCGATTCAGTCATTGTTGTATTACCCGATACGTGTTATATTTATTGAACAGGAAGGTAGGCAAGCATCTAACTTCTTTGCGAGAGAAAAGGCAACTTGGATCGAGCGAAAGTATAACAGGATGCCCCGACCTTTTTGTTTTCTAACAAAATCCCACTTATTTTATTTTGTTTTATTTTTGGGTTTGTATTAAACAAATACTTGTAAGATACCTTCACACAATATCAATTTTGGATTGGAGACGGATATATTGGAGTTCTTATTAGGTGACAGCATTTGGGTATATTTTATAATTTTCTTTGGCAAACTTGTCGAAGTTGCGGTTTCAACGCTTAGGCTCGTTTTAATAAACCGTGGCGAACGAACAAAGGGAAGTATTATAGCTTTCTTCGACGTTATGCTGTGGTTATTAATAACAGGCACTGTACTTGCAGGATTTGGTAAAAATCTTGCAAAGTTTGTTGTATTTGCTTTCGCAGTTTCCATTGGAAACTTTTTGGGTTCATGGCTTGAATCAAAACTTGCATTTGGCGTAAGCTCAATTCAGGTAATTATAAAGAATGGGGAGCAAGTTCCTGTTCTGCTCAATAGTCTTCGCTCGAGTTCATTTGGAGTTACTACATTTGATGGTAAAGGAAAAGATGGCAGGCGAAAGCTTTTAATTATACACTTGAAGAGAAAACGCATTTCTCAAGCCATGAAAATTATCAATAGCGTTTCTCCAGATTGTGTTGTTGCCATCCAAGATATTAAAGTTCTTAGGGGAGGATATTTAAAAAGATAAACAATAATGTGTTTTGAATTTAAAAAAGATCAAAGCGCCTAATCGTAATTGCGATACGGAGTCGACTATAGCATCGCATTATATTATGGCACTTTATATCTTCTTAATATTCAGTATAACATATAATAAGGCTTAACACAAATTATTTTATGGAATTTTATTATGACGAAATAATATATAATTACATGAAATATGGAAGTGGTATGCCCCACTCTTTGGTCCAATTTCAATGTTGGTAAAAATAACTCTTGGGTGTCCCCCATTCGATTCTCCATAACCCTTATATATAGAGAGGGATTACAGTTTGCGGTACAAAGGTGTTGGATATGACTGTGATTCTACCTTATTGTATTGTAGAATTTTAACCAGCGCAAATCAAGTAATAAAACAACTATAATTTATTTACAGATTCGACCTTCTTCTTCGTCCGAATGTGGGTATACCCAAGGGTGGTTTGGTAGCTGGTATGTCCCATGATTTCCTGTACGACAGCTGGCTGAATATCCGCTTCAGCGACCATCGTGGAAAATGTATGTCGGCAGCATCCAGGCGGCAGCCGACGCGCCCCGGCCTGTTCCAGCGCCTCATAGTATCGCGTGTAGAACGTATCTTCGCTCCATGTGAGAAGTCGTCCGTGATTGGATGCGACTATCAACATCCGCACGATGGGGATCAATCGGTCGGCAATCGTATGATACGATTCTTACCGGCAGAAGTCTTTATGCCTCCTGTCATATATTGCTCATGGAGATTAATGTTTTCGATTAACTGCGTTCTGAGTTCGCCCGGCCGCATTCCGCAATAAATCATCACAAGTGCATATTGCGCTGCGGCATTGCCACCGTTGGCCACGGCCCATATGTTGTTGATTTCATCCGCTGTGAAAGCATCTTTGACTGGTTTTGGGCAGGGCGGAAGCTCTACGAAGGCAGTATAGTTCTTGGCCACTATGTCATTTGCGGTCGCAAATTTGTATATGTGGCCAAGTACATTCTTTGCTGCCTTCTTCGGGTGGTACCCACACGGTACGGTATCAATGGCTATTTGCAGATCCGACGCGCGAACGCCAACGATTCTTTGCATATGTAGCGTTCCGAGCCGCAACCAAGCACGGTCATACTCGGATGATTTACCCGGAGAGATATCGGTATAGAGCGCAGGCTTAATGGTTTCCCACGCCTTTGCAAACGTGATATCACTATATTCTACTGTGTACTTTAGGCCGGGCAAAGCAGCAAGGGCTGCTTTTTTTGTCCTAAAATTTGATCTTGACCTAGTGATCCGCTTGCCTTTGGCTGTATACCCAATCGTCACAACAGCGCGCCACTTCCCGTTTGGCAGTCGATAGACACTCCCGGTTCCGTTTCCTCTCATCTTTGTTCGCCCCATTGCATTCACCTCTTGATTCAATGCTACTTGTCTGCCTTGTGGCAGTCGACGACAGGATCCGGAGAGTTATTGATTGATATATTTATTCTCAGTCGTTGAATATGAGTAGCGATGACACGCTCTTTAGCTGGTAAAGAAAGAGATCGCTCGACAAACAGCGTATAAGGCGATTCATCAAAAGAAAGAAGGTATTATAATGGAAGTATTGTCCGAATATTCCGTGCCGGTTGTGCTCGGCATCTGTCTTTTCGTCGGCTGGGTGATTAAGCACTGGACCGATGTCATTCCAAACAAATTCATTCCTATCATCATGGGTATGTTGGGCGTGATCCTCAACGTGTGGTTCCAATACTGGGTGTTCACGCCGGAGATCCTGCTCGGTGGACTGGCGTCCGGATGGGCTGCTACCGGCGCGCATCAGGTCGTGGCACAATTAAATGTGGATACAGATGATTATGACATCGATGAGGACGCTGAATAGACAATAACCTGCCCCATTGATAAAGCAGACAGAAAGCCCCGGCGTAATACCGGGGCCTTTTTTTGTTGTATGCAATAGCGTATGCAATAGGAAAATATTTCGTACAATATCAGGCCATTTATTGTCTAAGAATATCATAAAATCCGAATATGTTTATATAGGAAAAACCGCCTATGGAAGGCGGTTTTGGCGGAGAAGGAGAGATTCGAACTCTCGCGGCGATACACTCACCCTACACCCTTAGCAGGGGCGCCCCTTCGGCCAACTTGGGTACTTCTCCAAGACCGAAACAATAGTAGATATTGGCGGAGAGAGAGGGATTCGAACCCCCGGTGCCTTGCGGCATCACTGGTTTTCAAGACCAGCTCCATAAACCACTCGGACATCTCTCCACTTTGAATGCTTTAGTAGTATAGCAAAAATGCCTTGGTGCGTCAACGAGCACGATCATATTATCGGTGTTGCGCACCAAGGCATATAGGAGCGTCTTCGGTACGCCTCAAACTCAAACAACGTCATACGTAAGAGACGGTGCCGGCTCGGCGATCGCGCTTGGGTGTCTGTGCCGATGGAATGCCCAGCGTGATGAAGTGCAACGGCGCGTATTCATCGGGGATGGGGAGCGTGGACAGCAAGGGTTTGGCGTCTGCACTCTCAAGCCAGGGGGTGAAAAAGCCGATGTAGCAGGTGCCCAGCCCCAGCGCATGTGCAGCCAGCATGATATTCTGCGCGGCAAGTGCCGTGTCGATTTTGGCCCAGCTGTGAGCCTTTTCATACGATACGAGGATCACGCAGGGCGCATGATGAAATATATGGGCCTCGGGATCCAGCCCTCTCTGTCTATGCGAATCGCTGTCGGATTTGGCCAAAAAGGCCTTGCCTCCCGCATTGATCTGGTCAATGATCTTCGGGTTGGTGATGACGGTAAAATGCCATGTCTGGTGGTTGCTCGCGCTGGGTGCCCAGATGCCCGCTTTTAGGATTAGCTCCAGTTTCTCCTGATCCACCGGCGTGGGCTGATAGCTGCGTATGGAGCGGCGTTCAAAGATGTTGTCAAATACCGGATTGTTTTGCATGGTAAATCCTCCTCTATATGCTTTGCACTTGGCATGCGGACGTATACTTTGGGTTCCTTGGCCTTTTCATCCTATCAATCGTGGTCAATCCTGTCATTTGTCAATATGGTGGTTTTGCCGTCATGTTTACCAGGCACGTTGCCTGGACGGGTATTACGCATTTTGTTCCAGAATCGGTGTATTCCCAATATGAATTAACTGATTTGGTACTGCCTTAAATGATTCTGGATGGGGTATGCGGTCTTTACGCAAGGCCCTTTTCAAATTATACTGTTATGCAGACATCTATGCAATACAACATCTTGCTAAGGTCGAGCATCGTTGCTATGATGGGGGAAGACAGGCGGGGGAAGGTGAGTAAATGGCCAAAGACAATCCGCACAGTGGTCACCGGGACCGGCTGCGTGCACGGTATGCCGAGGGCGGTTTGGATATATTGAGCGATCATGAAGTTTTGGAGCTGCTGTTGACCTATGCCATTGCGCGCGCGGATGTCAACCCGCTTGCCCATCGGTTGCTTTCAAAATTCGGCAGCCTGTCTGCGGTGCTGGAAGCGGATATAGAGGATCTGATGCTATCAGACGGCATTGGGCAACGTTCTGCTTTTATACTGCATCTGATGCCCGATCTGGCCCGCCGCTATATGCTGGACAGGCTCAGCCCCAAACCGCTGCTGACCACGATGGAAAAAGCCGGTGAGTACGCGAGTGCACTTTACATCGGCGTGAAAACCGAGATCGTATACATGCTTTGTCTGGATGCACGCTGTTCGCTGCGCCGCACCGTAAAGCTATCGGAGGGTTCTGTGGCCAGCGTATCCATCGATATGCAAAAGCTGGTGGGCGAAGCGCTCAGAGTGGGTGCGCAAAATGCGATTCTGCTGCACAATCATCCCGCCGGGTCGCTCAGACCCAGTGCGGAGGACATCAAATTGACCGATCAGGTGATCAAAGCGCTTGCGTTGGTCAACGTGATGCTGTTGGATCACATCATCGTATCCGAGCATGGATTCTATAGCTTTTTGAACAACGGCCGCTTCCAACGCGGCTTTGCAAACGGTACCGTATACGCCAAAGAGGAATCTATATGAGGCGGTGGATGATGGCATTATTGTGTATCATCGGATTCACAATTATCAGCTGCGTTATTCTGGTTGTGGGCGTAATCGTCGATATGCAGCTACAGGAAAACGCGGTACGGTCGGACTGCATCATCGTGCCGGGCTGCAAGGTAACGGATGTGACACCATCGCTGAGCCTGAGGTCCAGACTTGACTGTGCGCTCAGACTCTATCAGGGAGGATATGCCGATACAATCATCGTGTGCGGCGCCTTAGGGGAAACGGGTTCAGTCACCGAGGCCAGGGCAATGCGGAACTACCTGGTGAATTACGGCGTGCCGGCGGATGCGATTCTCTTGGACGAAAATTCGTTTTCCACGGCGCAGAACATGCAAAATAGTAAAGCGCTGATGGATGAATATGGCTATACATCCGCCATCATCGCCACCAGCGATTTTCATACGGCGCGCGCCATGGCCTGCGCACGCATCGCGGGTATCCAAACGGTCAGTTGCGGCAAGGCGCGGTTTACATGGCCGCTCAAGTGGCTGTCGGTCGCGCGGGAAGTGCCGGGTTGGGGAAAATGCCTGCTCTGTGCCGTCGGTTTGATGGAGGAATAGATTGACTCGCATGCGTCTTTTGGATAGGCATGACGGGTTTTTTTATGTTTTACGAAGGTCTTTACCGCGCAGGCCGATGACATGGAACAATCTTTGATCGTATAGCCGCGATGCAATGCGTTCGCCGTACCGTTCGCACAGCGATGCCGCATCGAGGTTGGTGGCGATGGCCATTGGCAATTGCCTGTTCAGGCGCAGATCCAGCAGTTCGTTTAGGTATTCGACGGTGATGTTGCGGTACATTGGCTCCACACCCAGATCGTCGATGGACAAAAAGGGCAGGCGGGTCAACCGCGGCATAACGGTTCCTTGGCCCAGATGCTGCTTTCGAAATCCTTCGAAGAGCTCATAGGAGGGCAACAGTTCGGCATGGATGCCCCTTTCGTGCAGCGCCCGCGTCAGACAACCAAGAAAAAACGTCTTGCCAAGCCCGGTGTTGCCAAACAGAAGAAGATTACGCTTTTTGTTGTGTGGGAATTGCAGTGCATAGCTTTCCAGTATCGTTTTGAGCCGTTGTGCGGAATCGCGCTGTCCGGTGTCTTGGTACACGGAAGTGCGAAAGTCCGAAAAGTGAGAATAGGAAGCTAGTTGAGCATTCCGTTTTTGTTGCTGCCGTTCAATGCGACATGAACACGGATGTTTGATGCCGTTTTCCAGTACAACGCCGGTATCGCGGCACAGTGGGCACGCATAGTCGGCATTAAGCGCTTTTGGATCGATGCCGTTTGACTCGAGTATATCGCGCTGTTTTGCAGCCATATCACGCAAAAAGGATTGCCTGCGCTGTTCCAAAGCCTCAAAACCGTTGCCGGACAAGGCCGCACGCGCACACGCATCGCACAGTTCGATGTATTGGACGCGCAAAACGCGCAAAGCGGGTATACGCTGCTCCAATTCTTCCCGCCGCGTATAGGACAATCCGTCCGTCAAAGGCTCCACGATACCACTCCTCACTTTTGCATCACATCCATTTCATAAAACTAAAACTAAATCCAGTTCACGCCCTTGTCAGCATCGTCTACTGACCGCTGCGGATAGCGAAGGGCCGGATTTTTATTTTCAATTTTGGGCGTTTGCGTCTGCTTGCGCGCTGCGGACACGCTTATAATGCCGGACTCATGCCAGTTTTCCAGCACCTTTTTCATCATGCGGTAGGGAGAATTCGCCCCGTGCGAACTTTCGGCGGCGAACAGAATCAAATCGTCAGGCAAGCCCCACTCATTTGTCCACTGCTGGTAAAGCGTAAGGTCGGCATCCTGCACACGCTTTCGAAGGCCCATGCACTCGAACGCCTGTGTCAAAAGCTCGATGTGCTGCCGTCGCGCCTGCTCGTGGGCCCTTATGGATTTGCCGTCCGGAAGCCCGAGATTCTGCCAGCGCTGGAGGCATTGTACCACATCGCGCATCGCACGTTTGTTTGCCATGCGGCACAACTCGCACGCCAAAAGGATGTGCTCATGATCATAACCGGATTGTAGCCAGTCCCGGTAGGCGTCAAGCTGCGAGGCGGACGGCGTAGGTTGCTTAAGGCCAAGCGCGGTTAACGCCTCCTTGCACATTGCTTCGCTGTTCTCGTTTTCCAGTTGTTCCGGCGTTTGTACCCCCTGTTTTTTGAGCGTAATCAATATATTATCCACGCTGTCCAGGCTTGGGTTGCGTATGCTCACGGTTCGATCCGCCGCAAGTAGTATGGTTTTTTCGTCAAATCCCATGGAAACCCATTTTTGATAGAGCTTGCGCTCCGCCGCCGTGGGGCTTCGCCGTATGCTCAGCCTGCTTAAAAGCGACGTTAGGCCGCTGTGGTGATGCTGCTGTGTTTGCAGCCAGGTTTCCGCCTGTTCGGCGGTGTGAACGCCCTCGTCCGCCCATTGCCGCGCAATTTTGTCGATGTAGCGAAGCTGCCGTGATACCGTCGCTTTATCCACATTGGGCATTTTGCTGCGGCCGTAGACGATGAGCATGACCACCGCCTCGGGGTGTATTCTGAAAACATCAACCCATTCGAGCATGCGGCTGAGCTCGCTAGGTGTAACGGGGGAAGGCAAAAATAACGATTGCAGTTGTGCATGCAGTGCCGATTGCGTATATAATGAAGTGTCAAGCGGCATGGCATGTCTTGCGGATTGGTATAATACCGAAAAAGAAGGCGTATGGGATATGCGAACTAGACCGCAGTCCTGCCAGTATACAAACGCATCCATAACGTCCTGCTCGGTAAGGGAAAGCGCGGTGGCAAATGCAGGGAGCGTGCTTTCGCCCATCCCACTCTGGCATTGCATCAAACCCCAAAGGTATATCTTCACGGCACCGCCTGAAGCAAACGGCATAAAATCGCGTATAAACGCATTTTCAATCTGTGTATGGTCGACGCGCATTCGTGCATCGCCAAAGGCACATAGCGGCATAACGGAGGATTCCTCACTTCTATGATATTCTGTGTTTATCATATCATAATCCGAGCAGGTTTCAACCGCCTGTCATTTGTAAGGAAAGGGATTGAAAGAAAAAATGAAAGCGTATTCAAAACGTATACTGACATTGTTGTTTGTGGTGACAGTCCTGTTGTCCATCGGTGGCTGCCGCGCAAAAGTGGATCTGTTGCCCAAGGATCAGCCCAAGCATATCTACAGGATGGAGCTTTCGCTGGACGAGAATAATAAAACATTGGACGGACGGCTCACCGTGACCTATGCGAACGCAACGGAAAAAACGCTGACACAGATCCCGTTTTTGGTTTATCCGAACGCTTTTGCAGACCAAAGCACCGCACCTTTTGACGAGGAATACATGGGGATGGCTTACCCCAACGGGTTTTCACCGGGCGGTTTGACGCTTTCGCATTTGTCGGTGGACGAGGTGAATACCACCTATACGTTGGGCAATGCGGACAGCACGCTGTTGACGGTGGATCTGCCAGTGGCTTTGGCAGCAGGGGAGACGGCAAACATTGCCTTTGAATTTACCGTAAAGCTGCCCAACAGTCTGGGCCGCTTCGGCTACGGCAACAGAACGTTCAACCTGTGTAATTTCTATCCCATCGCCTGTGCATACGATGGCACACGGTTTCTGACCTATCCATATTATGGGCGTGGGGATCCGTTTGTCAGCGACATGGCGGACTATGAGGTGATGCTGAACGTTCCCAAGGACATGACGGTGGCGCACAGCGGCACAGCAACGATAGCATCGCAAGAGGACAGGAATATCCATACCATCACGGCGACAAACGTGCGGGATTTTGCCGCGGTTTGCAGCCGGGACTTTGTCATTTCAAGTAAAAGGGTCAGATCGGGCGGTACAGATACGATGGTAAACGCCTACACGCTAATGGACGCTTCGTTTGGACAAAAGGAATCGCTTGATGCGGGTGTCAAGGCCGTCAAGGCTTTTAGCGACATGATCGGACCGTACCCGTATCCTACGCTCAGCGTGGTGCAGACGGATTTCTTCATCGGTGGGATGGAATACCCAAACATCGTGTTGATTGACCAGTCGATGTACGATGAGTCGGAGGCCGGCATGCTCGAATACGTAATCGTGCACGAGGTGGGGCATCAATGGTTCTACGGCGTGGTGGGAAACGACCAGGTCATGGAACCGTGGTTGGACGAAACGCTGACGGAATACCTCACACTGTGTTATTATGGATATACCTACGACGAACAAGCGCAGCAGACACAATACGAGCAGAACGTTGAATTCATATACATGTTTTGCGATCTGTATGGGTATATATCCGACGGACAGGATAGGGTCGGCTTGCCTGTCACCTCATACGACAACGATTACGCGTACAGCGCCGTCGTGTACAGCCGCGGCACCATGATGATGGATGCGTTGGCGGACGAGATCGGGCAGGAAACGCTGATGGATGCGTTGAAGGTGTACTACTCCACCTATGCCGGGAAACGCTCGACCAAAGAGGATTTGTTGCACGTGTTGGACGAACAAACGGGTTATGACTGTACATCATTTTTGAACGATTGGCTGTAAAGGAGACGAACGGCTATGCCAATAGCATCCAAAGAAGCATCCGTCAAGAAGAAGAGCGGTTTTTACACGCTGGGCGAAGAGATTGCCAACGCCATCACCCACGGCTTGGGGGCGTTGTTTGCGGTGGCGGCGATGGTGTTTTGCATCGTACTGTCCGCTTTGGACGGGGACGGACTGTCCATCTTTGCCGCGGTATTGTATGGATTGTCATTGGTGGTGCTGTACAGCATGAGCACGCTGTACCATGCCATCACGCATAAAAAAGCCAAGAATGTACTGCGTATCTGCGATCATTGCGGTATCTTTTTCCTCATCGCAGGCACCTATTCCCCCTATCTGTTGATAACATTGCGTGGACCCCTGGGGTATGGGCTGTTCGCTGCCATCTGGGGCGTGGCCGTGCTGGGCATCGTACTCAACACCGTCGATTTGAGGAGATTTGAAAAACTGTCCGTCGTATTGTACCTTGCGATGGGCTGGGCGGCGATGGCGGCCATCAAACCGCTGTATCAGGCGCTGCCTTCCACAGGCTTTTGGCTGATGGTGGGTGGCGGCATCGTATACACGATGGGCATGATCTTTTATGCCGGCAAATGGAAGTACGCACATTCGGTCTGGCACCTGTTTGTGCTGGGCGCCAGCGTCATGCACTTTTTATCCATCATTCTCTACGTTATCCCGTAATACGGTACGGTTATTTTGTGAAAAGCCGCATACTATAGGCATTCTTATACGAGGGACAAGCAACGACACCATAATCGAAACCGCCTGAGAATCCCTTGTGGGCAAACGGGGGATGATGTAGAATATAACAATACCATGTACAACAAGGAGGAATTTGGTATGCGGGAAGAGCTGCGGCCACCCAACAATTTCATCGAAGAAGCGATGGTGCAGGACTTGCAATCGGGCAAGCATGCATCCATTGTCACGCGCTTTCCCCCGGAACCAAACGGATATTTGCACATTGGACACGCCAAGGCGTTGCTGGCGGATTTTCTAAGTGCGGCAAAATACGGCGGCCGGTGCAACCTGCGTTTTGATGATACCAATCCGAGCAAGGAAGAGACCGAGTACGTTGACAACATCATGGAGGATATCCGCTGGCTGGGATGCGACTGGGGCGAGCATCTGTATTTTGCGTCGGATTATTTTGAAAAGCTGTATGGCTTTGCGGAGTCGTTGATCAAACGCGGCAAGGCGTTTGTGTGCGAACTGACGCCCGAGCAGATGCATGAATACCGCGGCACGTTGACCGAGCCCGGCAAACGCAGCCCGTGGCGCGATCGGCCTATGGAGGAGAGTCTTACACAGTTCCGCGCGATGCGTGCCGGCAAATACCGCGAAGGGGAACGCACGTTGCGCGCCAGAATTGACATAGCGTCGCCCAACATGAACATGCGCGATCCGGTGATATACCGCATCATGCATGTGAGCCACCACAGAACCGGCGACAAATGGTGTATCTATCCGATGTATGATTTTCAGCATCCGCTGTCCGATGCCATCGAGGGCGTGACGCACAGTATGTGCTCTCTGGAATACGAGGATCACCGCCCGCTGTACGACTGGTTTTTAGAAGCGCTGGATTGGAAGAATCCCCCGCACCAGTACGAGTTTGCGCGGCTGAACCTGAATGGTACCATCATGAGCAAGCGCTATCTGCGCCGCCTGGTAGAGGAGGGGTATGTATCGGGATGGGACGATCCGAGAATGCCCACGCTGTGCGGTATGCGCCGGCGAGGGTATACAAGGGAGGCTCTGCGCAATTTCTGCGAGGGCATCGGGTTGGCCAAGAGCAACAGCACGGTTGATACGGCGCTGCTCGAGCACCATCTGCGAGAATCCCTCAAGGCAAGCACGATGCGGCGCATGGCGGTGCTGGACCCCATCGAGCTGTGCATTACCAACTATCCCGAAGGAAAGACCGAAACGGTGGAGATAGTGAATAACGCCGAAAATCCTGATCTGGGTACGCGCAATATGGATTTTTCCGGTTCGGTGTACATAGAGCGGGCGGATTTTGCCATCGTGCCGCCACCCAAATACAAGCGGTTGATCGTGGACCGCGAGGCGAGGCTGATGGGCGCGTACATCGTCAAATGCACAGGATATGAAACGGATGAAAACGGCGAGGTTACGCGTATTTTGTGCACCTACGACCCCGATTCCGCATCTGGAAAGAGCGGGCGCAAGGTCAAGGGTGTGTTGCACTGGGTGGATAAAGAAACGGCGATGGATGCGCAAATCCGCCAGTACGAACCGTTAATATTGGAAGACGCCGAAGGGGATTTTATCGCCCGGCTGAACCCGCATTCGTTGACGATCATGAAAAATGCTAAGGTTGAAAAGGCACTGAGTATGGCTACGGCTGGCGATTCGTTTCAGTTTATCCGCCAGGGCTATTACTGCATGGATAAAGACAGCGCCGATGAGCGTTTGGTTTTCAACTGTAGCGTCGGATTAAAGGATACCTGGGCCAAGATACAGCGGTCAAAATAGACGAGGTGAATGATTTGAAAGAGGTTCGAACGCGTTTTGCGCCCAGTCCTACCGGATATTTACACATAGGGGGACTGCGTACGGCATTATACGCATGGCTGTTTGCCCGCCGCCATGGCGGCAAATTTATTTTACGCATCGAGGATACCGACCAAAAACGCGAGGTTATGGGCGCGACTGAACTGATCTACCGCACCTTGCGCGAGACCGGACTAACCTATGACGAGGGACCGGACATCGGCGGCCCGGTGGGTCCGTATATTCAGAGCAAGCGTAGGGATATCTATCAGGAATATGCGCACAAATTGGTCGACTTGGGCGGTGCCTATTATTGTTTTTGCACTAAAGAGGAAATAGACGAGCGGCGCGCTGAAGCGCAGACGGATGAGGGTGCATACAGATACGACCGCAAATGTTTGAGCATGCCCATTGAGCAGGCGAAAAAGCGCATACAAAGCGGCGAAAGCTATGTGGTACGCCAGCGCATCCCGGATGAAGGCGAAGCGTATTTTGACGATCTCGTATTCGGGCGTATCAGCGTGGACGTTTCCGAGCTGGAGGATGGCGTGTTGCTTAAAAGCGACGGGCTGCCCACCTACAACTTCGCCAACGTGGTGGACGACAGCCTGATGGGCATCACGCACATCATACGCGGCACCGAATATCTGTCCAGCACACCAAAATACAATTTGATCTACCGGTCATTCGGCTTTGATATCCCCAAGTACATCCACGTTCCGCCAGTGATGAAGGACGCACAGCAAAAACTGAGCAAGCGCCATGGCGACGCGTCGTATGAGGATTTTATCAATCGAGGCTATCTGAAAGAAGCGATATTGAACTATATTGCGCTTTTGGGTTGGAATCCGAGGAGCGAGCGGGAGATCTTCTCGCTGGAAGAACTCCAGCAAGCCTTTGACGTGGCGGGTTTGAGCAAATCCCCCGCCATATTCGACGAACGCAAGCTGACATGGATGAACGCGGAATACATCCGTGCCATGGACGAACAGCGCTTTACCGACACGGCCATGCCATACTACCGCGAGATTTTGGATCCTGACGAGGCGCAATGCCGTGTCCTGCAAAAAATCCTTCAGCCACGGCTTGAGGTATTGAATGATATTCCGCCAAAGATCGTGTTTTTGAAGGAGCTGCCCGATTATCAGGCAGATATGTTCGTGCACAAGAGAATGAAAACAACCACCGAGCTTTCGCTCAGTGTGCTTAAAAATGCGCACGATGCACTCAAACAGCTTGCCGAATGGACGGAGCACAACATTCACGAAACGCTGTTGGCGGTGGTGCAGACGCTTGCGCTCAAAAACGGGCAGGTGTTTTGGCCGGTACGCATTGCATTGACAGGTCTTCCGGTCAGTCCGGGTGGTGCGGACGAAGCCGCAGCGCTGCTCGGACAGGACGAATCGATCCGCCGGCTTTCCATCGGCATGCAAAAGCTGCATGCGGTTAAGGATGAGGCATGAAAAGAAAGCAAAAATCAGGGCTGTGCCTTCTTTTGGCCGTACTGTTCCTCGCGGGATGCAAGACCAGCACGCCGACGGTAAGTCTCGGCTCGTTTGAGGCGAGCATGCCGGGCACCGTCACGCAGGATACCGAGCAACTGCCGCTGACGCAAATGGGTCTTGGCGTAAATACACCGCTGGTGATGACCACGGCGCAGACAACGCCGGAAAGCGATGAGGTCTACATTGCCATTGCGGTGGAGTGGGAACAGACGCTGATAGCGCTGAGTGAGAAATCGGGACAACAGTGGGATGAAAAAGCGTTCACAGATGTAGTCCAGCAATCCATCGTGGAGTTGTTGACGATGGGTGCCAGCGTTGGCGAGGGCCATACCGTGACATACGGTGGATATAACGGTGTTGCGATGCCGTTTGTTATAGAAAAAACCGTAGAGGAAGACTCGGATGATTGGGAGATAACGCAAGGGGAAGTTGTATCGTTTGTTACACAAAAGCGGTTGATCATGCTGGTTTACATGGCAGAACAGTCTACTTTTAGTGCGAGTAACAAGGAAGAGTATTTCTCTTCATTGGTCGTATACAATCCATAACCATGTATATAAAAACCGCATAATAGTAAGAACCCTGACCGGCACATGTCGGTCAGGGTTCTTACTATTTGGATGGATTGTTCGTATAAAGTTATTTATCAGGGCAGATACAATTGTGGATCCACAGGCGTACCATTTTTGCGGATTTCGAAATGCAGGTGCGGTCCTGTGCTGGTGCCGGTATTGCCGGATTTTGAAATCACTTCACCGCGGCTTACGTGATCGCCTGGTTTGACCAGCAGCTTGCTGTTGTGTCCATAGCGCGTGACCCAGCCGCCACCATGGTCGATTTCCACGAACAGTCCATATCCGCCGTTGTTGAATGCACGCAGAACGGTACCGGAGGCAGAGGCCTTGACGCTGGTCCCCTCGGATACGGCGATGTCGATGCCGTAGTGCATGCGGCCCCAGCGCGGGCCGAAGGGGCTGGACAACCTGCCTGACAATGGCCAAATAAAGGATGGTGCATCGGAAGCATCCGGCGGTTTCTTCGTGCCCTTGTGTACGATCTTGTCCAAGGGCTCTTTGGTGGTTACAAACGCCGATGTTTCACGCGATATTTCATCGCCGTCGATGTATGTGATGGTAACGGTACGGGTTTTAACGCCGTTGACACCCGCCTGCTTGACGGTGCTTTTTCCCTTGTATATAGAGCTGTCGTTGACGGTTTTGGTGGTGTATGGGATAGATTCCTCTTCGGTTTGCACGACGACGCTTTGCACCTGAAGCAGCGGGCGCGCATCGCTTTTCACAGTGACAAGTTGACCGGGCACAAGCGCGCCGGCATCGCTGCCCGATACGTTTAAGGCGTCGTATTCCTGTTTGGTCATGGCAAACGCGGCGCAGACATCCGTCACGCATTCGCCTGTGTCCACCACATAGGGAAGACAGTCCGTGCCGCTTGATATTACCATCAAAGCCTCTTCGCGTCCCAATAGGCTGCCTACACTGGATTTAATGCTCACATCCTGGACAAAGGACGATTGTGCATCGTTTATGGCGTATGTGCTCAAAAGCGAATCCAACACCCACTGTGCATCCTCATTTGTCTTGCACAGCGCGAGCTGAAGCCGGCCGCAGAAGATGCCATACCCCTCGTCGGACAGGGTATCCACGCTCTGGTTTTGCATTTGCGCATAGCCCGGCGTCAGCTGTTTGACGACATCCGCATCGGACGGCACATACAGCGTACCCGATGCCGCTCCGCTCGCCACATCTTGTACGGTTAGCGCTAAATAGCCTAGGATGGACGCGCAGACAATAAGAAAACAAGCCATGCACCAAAGCACATAGACATAAGAGGGCTTCGCTCTGCTTTTATCGGTTGTTTCGCGCGCCATGGGCTCTCCCTGAAACAAGTTCTGATGCGGGAACGAATACGCCAATGCGTATGTCCACTGAACAAATGCATTTTAAAACTCATTTGCCGTAAAGCGTTTATTTGTGTTGTAAGGGTGACAAAACAGTATGCTCTGTCGCTTTAGACACATCGAATCATTGTCTGATTGCGCTTTGAAAACAAAGTGACAAAGCGCAAGGGTCTTCCGATTTTACCTATAAACAGTGTACGTGGACAATATAAGCATGGATCTATTTCCTTGCTCTGCCTGCCGATTCGAATTGTCCATATGCTATCATTATAGGAAATCATGAAGAAGATTGTCAAATAATTGTGCATCCTGGAAAAAACATAAGTTGGCATGCTCCAGTTGGGTTGTAAATGGCAAATATATGGTATAATACAATAAATTCAAAGGCGTATTTGTTAAGGGGAGGAACCAAATGATGAAACTGATCATTGCGATTGTTCAAGACGAGGATAACCAGAAGGTAAATGCTGCATTGATGGAGAAGGATTTCCGCGCTACGAGGTTGGCCACATCAGGCGGTTTCTTGCGCGCAGGCAACACCACCATGATGATCGGCGTGGAGGACGAAAAGTTGAACGAAGCGATCGATCTGATCAAAACGGTATGCCAGCCGCGTACGCAAACCGTTGCCGCCCCGGCTCCGACCGTGGACGCTTCCGGATTTTTTATTCCCTACCCGGTGGAGGTTACCGTTGGCGGCGCGATTATATTCGTGCTGGATGTGGAGCAGTTTATCCGCGTATAAAGCGAAGGCCGGTTCGTCCGCAGGTTTATGGATGAACGATTGGCAATGATAATGATACGAAACAAAAAGCCGCAATATACCTGCGGCTTTTGTGCTGTTTGTCTGGCTGTATGGGCACCTGCGAATACACAACAGAACTCAATCAGTTCGGCAGATTATGTCGGCTTTTGCGCAGTTTGGCACGTACAACGGCGGATTGATGCTCCATCTTTTGTTCGGATGTCTCGCACACGATGGCGGGAACGGGCGTGGGCTTTCTGTCATCGTCCAGTGCCACCAGTATCAAATAGGCGCGGTTGATGAGCGTGTGATCGCCGTGCAGGTCCTCCACAAACGAGTCCACACGCACTTCCATGGATGTGGTGCCGGTATAGACGATGTCTGTGCGCATTACGACCACCTGGTCGATGTACGCGGGTGCTTCAAAATCTAGGCCTTCCACGCAGACGGTAACGACGTTGCGCTCGCTGTGGCGGCGCGCACACACCGCGGCTACGACGTCAATCCATTGCATCAACTGTCCCCCGAACAGCCGGCCGCAGCCGTTGCTGTGCGCGGGCAGGACGATGTGTACTTGTTCGGTACTGGAATGGCTGACCGGTTTTTCGGACGGGATGGGCATGACGTGCTCCTTCCTTTATTGGTTCGCCGTGTCAAACAAAAAACGGCATGTTACTGGTAGAGCTCCTCCAGTTGGGAATTGCTGAGGTTGAAAGTCTTGCGGATCAGTTCTTTCGCGGAGGACGGACGCTGCTTAAGCAGTGTCCGGAATTCATCAAGCTCGCTTCTCCATGTGGACAGGGAAGACGGCGCGCCCCACTTTGCGATCTGACGGCTCATCTCATCGTCCATCTCATCGATCATGGAATCCAGAAGGGGAAGAATCCGGTCTGGATTGAACACGTTTTTGGACAGATACACCCAGCGTTGGAGGAACAGGTTCCGAAATTCACTGCTGGTCCACAGCGCCGCTGGAACGTCCATATTGACAGGCGTCCCGTTTTTGGTGGTAAAGCCGCTGAAACTCATATAGTAGGAGATCAGGTAGGTGGTCAGTGCGCCGGAGGATCCCAGCGCATAATCGTTGTCAAAATAGATGGGCCGCAGTTTTACGGCATAGTCCTCCGTCATCCAGTGCTTCTGGTTGAACATGTCGGTTTCCCGAAAGTAATTCCGCAGCACCAGATAGTCCGCCCAGGCGCTCACGTCCACCCATTCGCAGAACTGATCGTAATAGTCCGGATTGTTCAGGTTGTGCGTACGCGCATATTCACGGATCTGCTCATATTTCGCGTTGCTGCCGTATTGCAGCCACTGGCGGCGTATATAGTCGACGCTGGTAGGATCGACGTCGTGGTGGGAGGCCAGCATATCCTTGGCGATCTCCTCCCGGAAATCATACAGTCCCCAGTATTTTCCGTTGATGTAGAGCACCGCAAAACGGTTTTGCGCGGCATCGGCGTCCACCTCGTCCCACAGAGCGATGCGCGCCAGAAACGAATCCCGAAGATAGCAGGAAGTCCGGTCCTGCCCACCGGAGCGCACGGTCAGCGCGGCGAATGTATTAATGTCGTAATCCTCAAAAAAGGGATAGGTGACAACGTCCATGCCGAATGCGTCGTCCAGCTTGAAGGTCAGCGATTTCTGGTTCAAAGTGCGCGTTGTCCATCCCGACACGCGGATGGCGGCGGGGAATTGGGTACCAAGGGCTCCGTCCAGATCGTAGTATTCCACGTTGCCCTCCCGTTCAATGGTGATGTACGTTTTGGTATTGGCGTACATGGTGGAAAAATCACCCGGATCCATGGTCAGGCATACGACGGGAACGGTATGCGGATCGGTATACAGGTAGGTGGCGGTCATCACATCGCTTTTGAGCAGTCCGTCGGATACGGCGATGGCCCGAAGGGGCACGCTCTGGTTGATTGTAACCGGCTGCGTATACAGCTTGCTGGATGTTGTGGGTTCGGACCCGTCGATGGTGTAATAGATGCTGGCATTGGGCGTTGTGGTTTGGATTGTGACGGCGATGGGGCCAGCCTGTATACCGCCGGCCACGGAGAAGGTCGGTTTGGCGGCGTATCCTTCAACGATATGGGAGCTGTTCGCTTCGCCCCGCGTTGAAGAAGTAAAAAAAACACGCGCCCCCGACGCGTCTCCCTTGACCCTACCACTGGTGATTCCGGGACGCATCACGCCGGTTGTAAAGATATCGACGGGTACCCCGCCCGGATCGGATAATATAAGCGTTTCGCCGTTTGACGAAATGCCGAATTCCAGCACGCTGCCGCCCTGCTTGTTGATGTTGCCCGATACCGACAGGACGGCGTAGCCGCCCGCGGATATGGTCAAATTACCTATCTTTGCTTTTTGTAAATTGTCCCTGTCGTCGCTGAGGTAGTAGCCGGACAGGCTGATGGCAGCGTTGCCGCCGTTGTACAGTTCGATCCAATCCAGGCTGGAGCTCTTATAGCTCTGTGCGGCGCACACCTCGCTGATGTACAGCCCGTCTAAATTAAAAAGCGCGGCTTCCTCCATCGACGAAACCCCGTGTGTGTTGTTGGGCCGCCCCGGCGTGGGTTGACCAAAATAAACCCACTGACCGTCCTTGACGCCGTAGGACAAATTCTCCGCCAGATTGTGGGGTAATGACACCGTTTGCATCTGCATATTGACCATGTCCAAAAGACATATCTTTACGTCGCTGTCACCCAGACGGAAGCTGGCGTGCATCTGTCCGCTATCCGTCACTTTATTTTTACCGGAACAGTATACTATGATGCGCTCGCCCGCCTGCAGCGTAATGTCTGGAAAAGCCCATTTGGCGGGCTCGTCCGCGTTGTCGCTCAATCGATAGCCGGACAGGGATACCGCCGTTGAGGAGGAATTTTCTATCTCTACCCAGCCGTTGCGGTCACCGTCCTCATCCACCAGCGAGTAGCCGTTATCCACCAGCACTTCCGTTATTGTAACGGGTGCATTGTCTGCCATCTCATTGACCGATGAGCCGCCGAGGGCCTCCACGATCACGTTCATTGCGCCGGGCGTGGCGCTGGCGTTGATGCTGTAGTTGCCGTTTTCATTCCGTGCGAACGTTTGATCCGTGCTCAGCGCCGGCACTTCGATTTTTGAAAGCGTATCCCCACCCGAGGAGGTTAATATGACCATAGCGCCGCCGGATGACAGCTTGAAGCCAGTGCTGGGTTTGGTTTGCGGCGATTCACTTTTTTGTTTGGTGAAATATACAACCAAATACGCACCCGGATCCAACGAGATATCCGGCAACAGAAATTTTGCTGGTGATTCGATGTCGTTGGACAGCGCATAGTCCGACAGATTGATAACCTGTGTGCTATTGTTGTACAATTCCACCCAATCCGGCGTACCGAATTCTTCGTCGATCAGACAGGAAGCGTTGCTGGTGCATATCTCGTTGACAACAAGACCGCTTGCCCCGAACAGACGTTTGAACCATTCGGAAGAGCAGCCCGACAGACATGCAGCCGATAGCGACAGCACGAGCAGAATGCACAAACAGCGGATTTTTCGGGTCATACTTGCATCACCTTCAGGGGTTTGTATACACGGCATAAAGACATTATACTATAAAAATCAACGAACACAACACGCCGGGCATTTTTTGTCACAACAGGGGATATCGTGTTGTATGATGGCAACAAAAGCATTGATGGCAGTACCAGTACGATTATGCCCGTACAGTCCGCAGCACATCGGGGTTGTAGGAAAACAGCCGGATATTTTGTATAATCAAGGGAGACATCGATCGTATTGTAAAAAATACGCAACCATTTGCTTTGTTGCGCGGTGTTACGGGTAGAGAGCAGAAAGATGGTGGGATGCTGGCATGATGACAACGCAACCTATGGCGGCCCATGCGGGCGAAACGGGCGCAAAGGCGCTGTTTGACGCGTATGCCGATATGGTATATCGTCTGGCGCTTGTGCGTACGCGCAACAGTGCGGATGCGCAGGACGTATTGCAGACCGTATTTTTGCGGTATCTGAAAAAACCGGTCGAGTTCAACGACGAAGAGCATGCCAAGGCATGGATGTTGCGTGTGACCATCCACTGCAGCATCACCCTTCTGACCTCGGCTTTTAGGCGCAGGACCGTACCCGAGCGCGAAATGGGGGCCCCCATGCCCGAGCGCGACGATGCGGTTTACAAAGCGGTGCTTGATTTGCCGGGAAAATACAGAACAGCGATACATCTGTATTACTATGAGGGGTACCGAGTCGCGGAAATTGCGCAGATGATGGGCAGCCGGGAATCCACCGTTAAATCATGGCTCTTTCGCGCGCGGGAACAACTGCGCAACAAGCTCAAAGGAGTGGAAATCGATGTTTAAACAACGATATAAGCAGGCCAACGACCGCATTCATGCGCCACAAGGCGCGTATGCGCAGCTTGGCCAACATAAAAAACGTGCACGCCGGTTCAGCGCGATGCAACTTGTGGCCGCCTGCCTTGCTCTGTTTGTGCTGGCCACGGCGACGGTCTCGCTATTGGACACCTCGCGGCAAAACGGCGGCATGCTGGCAACGGCATCGGCCCGCGGCATCAAGGATTATAACGAACTGTACGGCTATGTGAGTACAGCGCAAACCGGCGGAGGTTATAATGGATTGTTCGGGCGCGGTGTAATGGACGACTTGGCGACAACCGAAGAATCGGATGGATCTCTTGCGGCGCCCAATGCGGCCCCACAGGACGCGGGGGAAGGCGGCAAGAGCCATTCGGATACCAACGTACAGGTACAGGGCGTGGACGAGGCGGATATCATCAAGACGGACGGAACCTATATCTACCGGCTTTTGGATAACGAAATTGCCATCATCAAGGCCGATGGGGCAGACATGGAAATCGTGTCGCGCATCAATATGGGCAAGAGTGATGAAAGCCCGATGGCGTCAGAATTCTTCATAACCGGCGATCGGCTGGCAGTTATCAGCAATGAATACCAGTGGCGCTCCTACGGCGTGGGTGTAGATGATGTGAACGAGGGAGTCAAAACAGAGGACAGCATTGCTGCGCCCGGTACCGATATCGACAATTCGGTTATCTCCGAAGTCGCACCCGAACCCAAGACCGTGTCCGAACCCAGGGACAACGCCGAGCCGATGACTTATGTCACGGTGTACGATATCACGGACCGCACGCAGCCGGAAAAACTGGATACCCTCGGACAGAGCGGGTCCTACCTGACTTCGCGCATGGTGGATGGAACGGTTTACCTGATTTCCAGCTACTACGTGTACAACGAGATCATGCGCGATGAACCCAATACCTTTACGCCCTCCGTAACAAGCAACGGTAAAACCACGTTGATCGCGCCGGAAAACATACAGGTGTTTGAGCAACCGGAATCACCGGGTTACGTTGTGGTGACGTCTGTGAGCATGACCGATGCCAAAGAGCATCAAAGCGTGAAAGCGGTGCTGGGCAACGCCGGCACGGTATACGCCAATGCGCATAGCCTTTTAATCGCTGCGGGACAGTATAAAGCGGATAGGAGTGACGTTCAAAAGGATGAAAACGGAAAGAGCGTAATCGTTGAAACTTATGCTCAGAATACAAACCTGCTGCTTTTTAAGATCGACGGTGGGAACATCACGCAAAAGACTTCGGCAACCATTCCCGGCAGGCTGAACGATCAGTTTTCCATGGACGAATACGACGGAGTGTTTCGTATCGTCACCACGGTGAACACCAGCACCACCAAGATATACACCGACGGGATCGACACTTACGAGTACGAGAGCTACAGCGCAAATGCGCTTTACACACTTGACCAGAGCCTGAACGTCCTAGGCAGTATCGAGGATGTGGCCGAAGGAGAAACGGTGTATTCCGTACGCTTTGACGGGGACATCGGCTACTTTGTAACGTTCCGGCAGGTGGATCCACTGTTTGCAGTGGATTTGGCCGAGCCGAAGAACCCCAAGGTGCTCAGCGCGCTCAAGATACCGGGGTTTTCCGATTACCTGCACGTATACGACGATGGCTTGTTGTTCGGTTTCGGCCAGAATGCAGACGAGGAAAACGGTAGAGTGGACGGGTTGAAGCTGAGCATGTTCGATGTGAGCGATCCTGTCGATGTCAGCGAGGCGCACACCAAGAAGCTGGATGCGAACTGGTCGGAGGCGAGCCACAACCACAAGGCTATACTGGTGGATGCCGAGCGATCGCTCATCGCATTTGCGGCGGAAGGATACTATTATGTCTACGGGTACGACATGCAGGACGGTTTCTACCAAAAGGCAAAGCTTGATATTGGCACTGAATCGTGGGATGGAACACTCAGGGGCCTGTTCATAGAGGATTGCTTTTATGTATGCAGCTTTGAAACGATCATAGCCTATTCGTTGAACGATTTTGGAAAGCTTGCCAGTCTGAAGCTGAACTGAACAACGGCATAAAAAACAAGGAACGGGGCCGCCGTCGCAAACAAGCGATGGCGGCCTTTTGCATGACGACAATTGCATATCCGTCGTAGGGTGAGCAAAACCGTTTGTATGCCAAAGTAAGGATGACGTGATGGAAAAATACGTATCATACCAAGAAATCTTCATGCAACAAGCCGTATATCGGGCGCGCGCCATTTGATACCAACGGAGAGGTTCATCCGTATAGGCAATGTTTAAACGGGAAAAAATACGTCCAAAGTCGGCAAAAAGGTGGCAACTTTGAAAACAACAAACGCGTCAAAATGTACAGCAAAGAGCATAACAAATAGGCAGTTGTTTTTTGTATTGTTTCTAACACTCTCGACATCCACGACAATTGAAATTGCACAAGGTATGGCGCAAACAGCGGGCAGGAGCAGTTGGATACCAATTATGGCAGGATCCCTTGTATTCGGCATCGCCGTTGTTATCATCGCAAAACTCAACGGCATGTATCGAGGGCAGGTGTTTTTTGACTATAGCCGGAATATAGCGGGCAAGTATTTCCCCTATTTGATGGGTGTATATTACTTTCTATATTTTATCATTGTCGGTATTGCCTTGAAAATTAAATTCGTTAACGTAGTAACTTCCAATTTTCTTCCCAAAACGCCGCAATCTGAAATGCTGTTTTTCAGCATCTTACTGTTTGCGTTTGTAGCATACAAAGGCATTACGAATATTGCCAGAATGTTTGAAATCTATGGGATTATGTTTTTGGTTATAACAATTATGATCTGTGTAATCATGATGGCACAAGGTATGAAAGACAATGTTTTGCCACTTTACAATCCCAACGAAGCAAAGAATTTTTTGAATTCGCTCAAAAAACTGATCATGCCGTTTGGTGGTATCGAAATACTGCTGATTATTCCGTTTACCTCCATAAACAAGAAGGCGCCCAAAATAGCGTTTTTATCGTTGGTATTTATTGGATTGTTTTATGTTTTGATCGTGGAAAGTACCATCATGATTATGGGCGTCAACAATACAATTGCTTTCAACGACCCGTTCATTGAAGCAATCAAAATTGCGGATGCGCCGGTTATCGAAAGGCTTGACATATTTTATCTGACCTTCGGTCTAACGAGTTTATTTGCCGGCATGATCATCGTGTTCACCGCTACCGCAGAATTTGCCTGCAAGTTGCTTCCAAGGGTTAAACGCGCCGGCATCGTTGTGGTGATTTCCGCGATTCTGTATATTTTGACATTGATTGCGCTGGGTATAAAGGACGTATCTGATATTTTGGATGCATTCCTGCCATATTTGATTATTACATCCGCGATTATCATTCCATCGACAATGTTCCTAGCGGCTAAAGTAAAAAGACGCGCTGCCCATTCGAAGGAGAACAGATATGCATCGTAGCATCAGAAATACAACTATCGCCGTCACGTTGCTTTGTTTCATCCTGTTTGCGGGTTGTCTGGATTCCAAGGATATCCATGAAAAACTGCTGGCTACAACAATATGCTGTGATTATAAAGACGGCGAAATTTGGTTGTATAGCGAGTTTGCCAACATCGAAGCAGGCAAAAGCACCAATACCAACGGTGGCAGTAACAAGGCCGGCAAGTACTTTCTGATCAAAAGCCACGGGGAAACGATCGCCGAAGCACGGCTGAACTTAGATCTGCAGATGAATCAGCCAATCTATCTCAGCGGCGTGCGCACATTGTTGCTTACCGAAAGATTTGCACAGAAATACCTAATGGAGTATTTGTTCAGGCTCCGAGCGGACGAGGCATATCGAAAAAAAGTGATTACCGTCATTACCCAGGACGATCTCGATAAAATCTTCCAAACGATGCATGAGCGCGATCTTTCGGTGGGTTTCGTCATTGAGAACCTGATCGAAACGCTGGATGATTCGGGAGAATGTTTTTTAAGGAAGACGTCCAGGATATTGGAAAACCTGGCCAGCAACTATTGTGGCATTTTGATACCCTGTATCGGACTAGACGATAAAGAGATAGCGCTTTGTGGATTCTCCGTGGTCAACGGTCCGGCTGTTATCGATTTTATCCCCATTGAAGAAACCAAAGGCTTGATAATGCTCAAGGCAGACAAACCACAAACGCGCTATTGTGTACGCTATCAGGGGATATTGTTCACAATTGATACAAGGATGACCAACAAACAGATCGATGTAGCCTACTCAAACGGCGCAATCGATTTTGCCGTCTCATTGGCCTTTGAGGCGAACGTAGAATACGGGAGTACAAAGACGCCCTATAATATCGACGATGCAGCCATTGTTGATCTACAAGCACTGCTTAAAAAAGCAATCGAAAAGGACGTCCACATCGCGATTGATCAGGCACAAAAAACCTATAAAACCGATTATTTGCAATTGGATGACGAGTTCCGCATCAAATATCCGGTAGAATTCGAAAATATGGACTGGCAAATGGCATTTCTTAATGCAAACATCGCCATCAACATAGAGGTTGGTGTCAGTGAAAATCCTATGATGGATTACGGTACAAACAAAACGAGATGAAAGGCGAAAGATTCAATGAAAAAAGCCCAATTCGACGAAATAGTCACTCTGCTGGAAGACCAAAATTCGGATATCACGGAAAGATCGATTCCGTGCTTTGGCGGTGTTGTCAAGATTTTTTATATCAGGCAAATGACGGATCGTACGGCGCTTGTTGAAAGTGCCGTGAAGCCGTTGGTTTTGTATTGTTCTTCGAATAAGAAATGCTTGAATGCACAGATGACATTGGACACAATCATATTTGCGGATGATTGTACGATTGAATCGGACATGAGCAAGATACATCAAGCCGTTCTATCTGGAATGACGGTTATTCTGTTTTCCACAGACAATGCGTATATCGTAGCCAATTTCAAGAAGATTGAACGTCGGTCAGTGCCCACGCCCAGCCTTACCTATACCATCCGTGGACCACAGGATTGCTTTATCGAAAACCTTGATGTCAATCTGTCGCTTATCAGATACCGGGTTAAGGATAAGAATTTGCAGATCGAGATCGTTGGAGTGGGCGCAAGGACAAGGACAAAAGTCGCCATCGTGTACATAAAGGATATAGCCAACGATGATGTCGTCAATGAAGTGCAAAAACGTATACAGTGCATTGACATCGACGGGATCGGCGAGTCGGGTGAGCTACAGGCATTTTTGCTGAACAATAAAATGCAGTTGTTTCCACAGATGGGCTTGATCGAACGATCAGATGTGGCGTTCCATTCGTTGCTGGAAGGAAAGGTTCTGGTGCTTGCCGACGGCAGCGGGATGGTATTGCTTGCGCCCAAAACATTCAACGAGTTCTTCTATTCCTGCGACGACAGGTATGACAATAAGTTTTTCGGAGCATTCGCTAGGTTTCTGCGGTATCTGTCCATCACCCTTGCACTGACCGGATCGAGCCTATTCATTGCCGTTACGTCCTTTCATACCGATGTTTTGCCCAGCGATTATGCCATTTTGTTGGCAGAAATGCGTTCAACAGCACCCTTCAATGCGCTGATTGCCGCGCTTATACTTGAACTGACCATGGAATTACTCAGGGAAGCGTTACTTAGGGTTCCCAAACAGATAGGCTCTGCCATCGGTATCGTTGGCGCTATCGTCATCGGGCAGGCGGCAATTTCAGCCGGGATATTCAGTCCTTTGATCCTGATCATTGCAGCCGTATCTCTGTTGGCCTCTTTTGCTATTCCCGACTATACCATGGTAACCCCCTTTCGAATACTCAAGTTCTTCCTGATGCTTGCCACGGGAACCTTGGGTTTTTTGGGATTTACGATGGTAATAACGCTCATTGTTGCTGAACTTGTTTCGATGGACAGCTTTGGAGTACCCTATATGGCGCCCTGGGCCCCGTTCAATGCCTATGACTTTATCAGAACGTTCATACAGAGCATAACCATGAATCCCAAAAGACCGCATTATTTGCGTGATAAGGATACAACAAAGACGAGTAAGCAGCCCTATGCAAAAAATACCGATACAGGAGCAGGCGACGGATAGAATGTAAAACCCATCAGATACCGACCGGCTAATATCCACACGAAATGGTTTTGACAAAGACAAAACAACCTGCGCGGCAAAACACGATACAGGTTGTTTTCTTTATACCTCGCTACGCTAGTGTACGTGCGCAACTTGCCATCAGTTTTTCAGCCATAGATGCCATGTACTCGGGCGTTTCGGCCATGCCGTTGTCAAACCAGCGCCGAAGTAGAGCGATGCACCCGAAGGCAATAAAGGTGAAGTAGTACTCGTAATGCTCCTGCTTTGTGCCATAAAACAAAATATTCCATTCGGCCTCATTTTGTGGGTAGCACATTTGCAGAATATTGCTTAAAAATGTGGTTTCCTTTGTGCGCAAGTAGGCGATGAAGATCTCGGAATTCGCTGCAGCGTATTTGAAGGCTTCAAGCAGCACTGGCATCAGCGGTGCCTGCGCGAGCTGGCGATATTTTTCGATGATGCCGATGAATTCGTTAACAAGCTCCTTCTCAGTCTGTTCAAACAGATCGTAAATATCCTTGTAGTGCAGATAGAAGGTGCCCCTGTTGATGTCCGCAAGATCGGTTAGTTCGCTGACGGTGATGTCTTTAAGATCCTTTTCCATCAACAACTGTGTGAACGTTTTGCGAATCTGGGCTATGGTTTTTCGTATGCGTCGGTCACTTGTCGAAGTTTTCATGTTTGTACTCCTTGTTGGACAGAAAAATCGGTGTATGTACGATACTCAACACGCGATGAAGTTTTGATCATTGTAGTGCGAATTGGCTTTCATTATAATGTACATACGACCTAAAATCAACACAATGTTCAATAAGGGGCGGTGGATAACCTGAAAAAACTGGCTGAATCCATATTAAGGCATAGGAAAATTGTTCTGATCGTGTTTGCGATTGTTGGGGCCCTATGCATCGTGGCGATGAACCTAGTAAACATAAACTTTAACATGTCCGATTATTTGCCGGATGACGCGCCTTCAACCGTTGCCTTGCAGACGATGGAAGAGAACTTTGATGAAAGCTTACCGAATCTTTCAATCTATATCCTAAATATTAGCATTCCCGAGGCGCTTGGTTTCAAGGATGCAATCGCACAGTCCCCGGGCGTAGAGAGCGTATTGTGGTTGGACGACGTGGTGGATACATATACGCCGCTAGAAACGCTGGATCAGGACATGGTGGAAGCATGGTATAAAGATAGCGGCGCCCTATTTTCCGTTTCCGTTGATACCGACAACGTGGAGGAGCATATCGACGCACTTAAGGAGTTGGTCGGCGACCGAGGCGTTATGGCCGGGAACGCCTACAATCTGGCATTGGCGCAGAACACCACATCGCAAGAAATCCCTAAGATTGTTTTGTTTTTATTGCCGTTGGTCATCCTCATATTGCTGCTGTCCACCGATTCTTGGTTTGAACCGGTACTGTTCTTGTTGACCATCGGCATGGCAATTTTAATCAACGAGGGAACGAACATAATCTTAGGGCAAGTATCTTTTGTCACGAGATCGTCCAGCGCCGTTTTGCAGCTGGCGGTATCCATGGACTATGCCGTATTTTTACTACATCGTTTCGCCCGCTTCCGAAGAGAGGGACTGGACACACCAAAAGCCATGTCAAAGGCTATGGCCGTTTCATTCTCCTCCATCGCGGCCAGTGCCATGACCACGGTCATCGGTTTTCTCGTATTGGTGTTGATGCGCTTTCAGATAGGGCCGGATATGGGTGTTGTGTTGGCGAAAGGTATTGTCATCAGCTTCTTATGTGTGATGGTGTTATTGCCTGTTCTATCCACGGTATTTGTGAAATTGCTGGATCGTACCAGCCACCGACATCTACTGCCTTCGTTTGAAAAGTTCGGCAAGTTTGTCATGCGCATTTGCATACCACTGTCACTGGTGGTGCTGGCATTAATCGTGCCTGCCTTCCTCGGACAGAAAAACAACCACTTCATCTACGGTTCATCCGGGATGTACGCAGCCGAATCACAAGCTGCAAAGGATATGAACGCGATCAATGCCGTATTTGGGCAGTCCGTTCAGATGGTGTTGCTTGTGCCGCAAGGGGATATCGTACGCGAAGCGCAACTGAGTGAAGCGCTCGAAGGTATGGATCATGTCACTTCCGTTATTTCCTATACAAATATGGTGGGCGTCCAGATACCGGAAGGATTTCTATCCGAGGATGATCTTTCGCAGTTCCGCGGAGGTGAATACTGTAGATTAATCGTATATGTGAGCACTTCGGATGAAGGGACCCAGGCCTTCTCGGTTGTGGAGCAGGTGCGAAATGTAGCCCAAGCATACTATCCGGACGTCTATCATCTGGTGGGACAAAGCGTTGTCAACTACGACCTGAAGGCCACGATCGTCAGCGACAACCGGGTGGTGACCATCGCTGTGATTGTAGCGATCGCGCTTGTACTTCTGCTGACGTTCCGCTCCTTTTCAATCCCAATTATTCTTTTGCTGGTCATTGAAGGCGCCACGTGGATTAACTTGAGCATCCCGTATTTTACGGGCAGCACGCTCAACTACCTCGGATATCAGATCATCAGTTCCGTACAGTTGGGCGCCACCGTGGATTATGGCATCCTGTTCATGCATCAATACATGGTCAACCGAAAATCAATGGCAAAACGTTTGGCCGTACAACAAACCATTACGGACACGGCGGCGTCCATACTGACACCCGCAAGCATACTTACCATCGCGGGGCTGATGCTGGGATTTGTGTCCAGCAACGGAATCATCAGCCAACTGGGTCTGGTGCTGGGTCGCGGCGGAGCATTGTCCGCGCTAATGGTGCTGCTCATGCTGCCTGGATTACTGCTGTTGCTTGACGGGATCGTCCAACGCACGACACGCACCACATCCCAAAAGGAGATAAGATCATGAAAAAGGAGATAAAATCATGAAACGGTTTGTTAGCAAAACGTTGGCGGTTCTGTTTGGCAGCCTGTTGCTTGTCGTGGCACCCGTCAACACAGTGGCGGATAGCACGGTGCAGCCAAATAAGGAGGAAGTGGTATACGTAAAACTGTTGACGGATGGTTCCGTTGACGCCGGTTATATCGTCAACGGTTTCGAAGTAGAACAGCCCGCGTCATTTATGGATTATGGGGATTATCAATCTGTGCATAACCTGTCCACGCTGGATCCGCTCACCGTAGTTGGAGATGCGGTGAATATCAACGCATCTCAAGGTGCGTTCTATTACCAGGGAGATCTTAAATCGACGCAGTTGCCCTGGACCATTGCCATTGGCTACCGGCTAAATGGAAGACCGGTCACGCCGCAGCAGACCGTAGGTGCGTCCGGGCATTTAAAGATCGTGCTTGATATCAGCGACAACCCAAGCGTCGATCCGGGGTTTGCCGAGAACTATGCTTTGCAGATTGAGATGACATTGGATACGCAAAAATGCACGGACATTGCGGTGAGCGGCGCTACGATTGCAACGAGCGGGCAGGACAAAGTGATAAACTTCATCCGCATGCCGGGAGGCGGTGCATCAACGCAATACAGCGTAAGCATGACGGTTAGCGATTTTGAAATGGACGGCATACGAATTGTGGGCATTCCTTTCAACATCAGTGTGGATATGCCGGATACGGATGAATTGACACGCGATCTGCGGTTGCTCCAAGATGGTATCGGTGATGTTAACGGTGGTGCAAGGGGTCTGGCAACCGGAACGGACCAACTCGAGGACGGTTATGATCAGTTCCACGCGGGTCTTGTGGGTATGCAGACCGCGCTGAGTGATATCAACGCGGGATTGAAACAGATGGTCGGCGGCAACGCCGATCTTCAGGGCGGCTTGGATCAGATCGAACAGGCACTGATGGCGATACAAAGCAGCTTGGACGAATACGATCTGTCAGCTGTCGATATGGGCGAACTGATTGCCGGATCAGCGGCCGTCCTTGAAGGCATTAACCAGTTATCTGCCGGTCTTGGTGAATTGCAGCAAAGCTTTGATACGGCGGACCAGGAAATATATGAGCAGAGCGCGCACGCCTATGAAGGATTGCAGCAGGCCAATGAGGGAACCATCTTGATTTTAAGCCAGCAGATCGAAGTGTTGATGGCGGATCCGCAGGGCAATGCCGATCAGATCGAACAGCTCACCATGGCCGTAGCGTTGCTTGGCGCAAACAACGAACTGATTACGGGTTTAAAAACCGGCATCAATGGCGACGGTACCCCGGAGAATCCCGGCCTTGCCTATGCGGCGGGTGTACTATCCGCCCAATACCAGCAAATGGATCAGGCTATTGAAGAACTCCCGGCTGTGTTTGAGGAGATGGCGGACGGGATGGCACAGCTCAAAGCGGGTATAGACCAGTTGGTTCCCAATTTTTCCTCTCTTAAGAGTGGTTTGAGCGAATACCTGTCCGGGACGCTGTCCATCCAGCTGGGGTTCAATGATCTTTGCAATGCTTTCGGTGATGTGGTTGCGGGCAGCAACGATCTTAAAATTAACATTACGATGTTGCGCCAAGCCATGCGGGAACTCGCAGACGGAACCGGCGAACTCTATGATGAAACGCGGGATATGGATACGCAGATGAAGGCGCGGATCGATGAAATGCTGTTGAAATACACGTCTGGCAACTTTGAAGTTATATCATTTGCATCGACAAAGAACACGAACGTCGTTTCGGTGCAGTTCGTAATGATGACGGATGCGATCAAAAAGCAGGAGGCGGAAGCCGCACCGCCGGCTGAGTCGGTTGAACGGACGCTTTGGCAGCGGTTTCTTGCCCTGTTCGGATGGTCGGATGAACCGTAATTGGGTGCTTGCGCCGAGCAGGCAAACAAACGTCATTTCCGTGTCGACTGTATTCGAGGGGAAAGGTCGGTTGCTCACATGAACGGATCGGGAACCGGCATAAGATGATTCCATATATACCCCGGCTTGTTTGAAAAGGGGATAAAAAAGCCATGGGCATTGTGCCCGTGGCTTTTTTTGTTTTTTGATGGAGCACGTTACCGTTTGATCAGATATAGGTGGTTTGTGGCAATATAAATGCAATTCGATGTTTTATGCGGCAAAGAAATGATTACGCATCCTTAAGCTTTGTACAAACGCCGATGCCAAAGGCTGTTTCTGCAATTTAACCGGTTGAAAATGGCAATAGTGGGAATCCTATGTGGGTAAAATTCATTCATGTTGAGGGCGTTGCCAGCATATGAATTACATAACAAATTGTATTGAGGGATGGCGTAGATGAGAAGAGGTATATTGATCGTTGTTGGGCTATGCATTGCTGCCGGCTTCTCGTTTTATATACTCGACATTAAGCCGCAGGTTGCGGTCGTATATCCCGATGATGGCATACAAACAGGGAATATGGATACAACATACCTTGCCAAAGAAACACAAAGCACACCGGCCCCGGCATCCATTGTGCCTACGTACACAACGGTGGATAAGGATATCAATACCATTGCGGGCAAGGGCTGGGGAATCGTCTGGTCGGACGATTTCAACGGACCGTACCTAGATTTAGAGAGATGGACGGAGGTGGATCGTAAAGACAACTACAACAATGAGCTTCAGTACTATACGCCGGCCAATTCATATATAAAGGGCGGCTGCCTGTATCTGACGGCAAAAAAGGAGAAGAAGGAAGGCAAAGCATATACATCAGCGATGGTACAGACCATGTACAAATGCTCTTTTTGCTACGGGAGGATTGAAGCGCGGATGAAGATGCCTTTGGGAACAGGGATTTTTCCCGCCTTCTGGCTCATTACCTATGAAGGGAAAAACGAGATCGACATAATGGAGATGATCGGCAACGAACCCAATATTTTCTATGGCGTAGTGCACTATACAAAGGATGGGCAATGGCAAAAGGATTTAGACATGATGGAAATTAAAAGCCCAGAATCGTTCCATGTCTATGCCCTTGAATGGGAACCCGAAGAGGTTAGGTGGTATGTTGACGACGAGCTGTTTTTTCGCACCAAACAGGGTATCCCCACGCAGGATATGTACATTATCTTTACGCTGGCCGTCGGCGGTGATTGGCCGGGAACGCCGACCAACAATACGCAGTTTCCATGCAGTTTAATCATTGATTATGTGAGGCTATATCAACAAAAGTGAACGGGAGTAAAAACCATGGCAATCTTTGAACTTTTTATTTTTTTCAGTACGATATTGCCGATGTTTCATCTGATCAACGCGCTGCTGAGCAGAAAACAACAAATCAAGTGCACGACGGATCAACAAAAGGCATTTACACTGCTTGTCCCATGCTTTAATGAAGAAGATACCGTTGGCGTTTCCATCGACGGATTGCTTGGTATGGACTATCAAAACTTTGAAGCGATATACATCAATGACGGGTCAACAGATGGTACGTTTCGTATGCTGTTTGAACGGTTGGACCTTGAGGAACTGCCGCGGATCGAGGCGTGTCCCGAAATAGTCAGGGCGGTTTACCGGTCCCTGAAATACGATAATTTTACCGTGATCGATAAACAAAACGGTGGCAAGAGCGATGCGCTCAACACCGGTATCCTGTACGCCAAATCCGATTTGGTGGTAACGCTGGATGCGGACAGCGTGTTGAAAAAAGATGCGCTGCAACGCATGAACAGCGCATTTGAGGATGAATCGGTGGCGGCTGCGGGCGGCGCCATCCACATCATGCAGGGGTATGATCTGTCCTATCGGCAAACACGCGATGCCGAAAAATCGGATATGCTGATCTCACTGCAGATCCTTGAGTACCTCAAGGGTTTTTACATCTACAAGATGTCGTTGTCCAAACAGCGGGCGCTGACTATCATCTCCGGCGCATTCGGAGTATTCAAAAAAGATATCCTGATACAGGCGGGCGGGTTTCGCAAATCGTTGGGCGAGGACATTGACATCACGATGCGCATACAGCGGATGATATACCATACCGGTCAAAAGATTCTGTATCTACCCGAAGCTTTGTGCTATACCCAGTGCCCGGAAAGCTGGCGCGATCTGAGGCGTCAGCGTATGCGTTGGCAAAAGGGGTTCATTGATTGCGCCGTGCATCAAATGAGATTTTTGCTCAAAACATTTTTGCTCAGGAGCGTGAGCTTTCATTTCTTTGTGGAGGCGTTGCTTGTGGGCATCTGTTCCTGCCTGTTTACCATCCTTACTTATATCTTCGTGGTTGCCATGGCCTTTGAAAACGGGCAGTTGACGTACATGTTCTTACTATACTATGGCTTTTGCCTTGTTTTTCACCTCATCTATGCCATATGCGCAATCACAATCTCCGCACAGTACAACCGATATCCCAAAACCATCGTCAGAAGGATGGGAATGGCCATACTGTGGGATGTGCTTATTTATCGATATTTTGGGCTTCTGATGTATCTGTGCGGCACCGTCTCCTATTTTTGGAGCAGGAGCGGACACGATTGCTGGGATAAATGTGCGCGTCAGAAGGAAGCGTATTTTGCGCTGGAATTGTAGGGGACGGCACCATGGAACGACCGTTGCTGAAATTATATCTCGTTATATCTTTGGCTTTGGCGCTGACCATAGTGTTGGTGCCAGGCATTGTCACACGAACATCCGGTTGGATGACCCAAGCCGTAACACGGGCCAAATTGATTGCCTATCAATGCTATGCCGATCCGTCCATCAAAATGGATGGGCAAAATAAGGGAAAAGCGATCATCATCATGGACGACGGATGGGAAACGCAGTTCACTGGTGGATATAGAATCCTCGAACAGTACGGTTTTCGCGGTTGCATTGCCGTTGTACCCGCTGCCGTAGGTACGCCTGAATATTTGAACTACGAGCAACTGGCACAGCTGTATACACACGGCTGGGATTTGCTCAACCATACCTACAACCATGCCAATCTCAGTAAGCTGTCTGAGGCCGGGCAGATAGAGCAGGTCAACCGGGCACGGGATTGGCTAAAGAAACACGGGTTGGACAGGGGTAGCAATATCGTGGTATATCCGCAAGGGGAACACACCCAAGCGCTGGTGCGGACACTTGAAGCCGAAGGCTATATTGCAGCGCGCAGTCTCAGAAGCCTTTGGAGCGCACCGGCGGGCGGTACGCTGGAAGATGTGGAGATTTGCACCGTACTCAGCACCATGCCCTTTACAAGGGTGAAAGAGGCGATTGACAAGGCCATCCGCAACAAGAGCGCCGTGATACTGATGCTTCACAAGATCGAACCCGTAACCGACGATTCCCAGATGCAGGTCGAGGAACAGTATTTACAAAACATCGCTGGCTATCTGTCCAACAACAAAGAACAAATAAACGTTATGACCCTGACCGAATATTTATCGTTGCAAACCGAGTAGCATGTGCATTTGATAGAAAAACGGTGCGGCTTTTGCCGCACCGTTTTTTATTGTATAGTATTGAGCGACGAAATATTGCAATCACTCTTAGGCGGTACTGTGCTGTTCCGTTCAATCGTAAACGGCAGCTTATTCGGATTGTTTGACCAGCTCCTCCGCCCATTTCAAATCTAGTTCCACGATTTTCGAATGGCGCGGATGACCTTCCTGATCCAGTCCCGCCATATCGTAGTACAGGCTGCGCATCTGGTAGAACATATCCTCATCCACATGCTCTCCTTCGGCGGGGCCGTAGGAGAACTTTTGCTCAAACGTACGCTTGGGCAATACATCATCCTTGGCACCAAAGCCCTCGCGCTGGTTGAACAGGCGCATCAAAATCAGTGTGCGTTCCGCGGCTTTCATGATCTCCCACCAGTTCGTCTGCCAGCCGGTGGCGCCGTTGATGATTTCAAGGGTGCGTCCCGTATCATACAGCGCGCCGGGTGAGGTCCCATAGCCAAAGGCGCAGACACAAATTCCGTTGCCCACCGCACGGTTAATGTGCGTGTAGTAGTTCAACTTCATCTTGCCTTCAACTTGTTTGCGGAACGGCACCGGTTCGTAAATGCCCATGACATACTGGCCAATTGCTTGCTGTCCCTGGAAACCCCCGACATCATTGCCGGGATCGTGTGCTGCGGTCATATGGTCAGCACCGTGTTCGTTGACGGCGTAGTGAACGGCAAAGCTCTTCTTCACCTGCGGCATATGCGCGGGATAGGGATTATTCTTGACGGACATATTATAGTACTCCGCCCCATTGCCAATCTCCTTCGCGGCAGCGGCAATGCCATCCGCCAAAAGATTGCCCAGCCACCCGTCACGGGTGACGATGCGCATCAACAGGTCGATGGTGCCTTCACGGCTGCCGAACTTCAATTCGTGCCCGTAGCATTGTTCTTTCGTTAAAATACCAGCCTCATACAAGTCCATCGCAAAACCAATGGTAGCACCGGCGGAAATGGTATCTATGGCATAGGCGTTACAGATCTCGTTGGCCTTGGAAACGGTGGCCATATCGTCGATACAAAGATCGCTGCCAAACATACCTACCGTTTCATACTCGGGGCCGCCGTACGCCTCGTCCACATCCCAGCCATGCTCTTCCTTGGTACACTTGACGTGGCGTTTGCAGGCGATGTTGCACATGTAACAACGCTCGTTGCCGATGGACATGGTATCGTTCATGACCATGGAGGTCAGCGTTTTTTCAGTGGGCTCAAAATAGCCCTCGGAGAAATTCCTCGTCGGCAGCATGCCGGCACTGTTCTGATTGGCGATACCGCCGTTGGTGCCGAAGGCATTCATGCCTGCAAATTGCGGAGATGTCTTTGCCCATTCGCCGGCATAGCGCAGGTTCTTTTTCAGGATTTCCGGATCCGCATATTCGTATGTCGGTTTTTTGCCGATCCCGGCGATGCATTTAAGGTTCTTGCTGCCCATCACCGCGCCCATGCCAGTACGCCCGCAGGCGTGCTTTCTTTCATTTATAATACAGGCATACGTACAAAGGTTTTCACCCGCCGGGCCGATGCCGCATACAACCACGTCGCGGCTGATTTCGGAGCGCAACGCTGTCTCATAATCTTTGGTGGTCATACCCCAGATGTGCGCTGCATCGCGCAGTTCCGCCTTGCCGTCCTGAACGAACAGGTATACGGGCTTTTCGGATTTGCCTTTGAATATCACGGCGTCATAGCCGGCAAATTTCAAAACCGGACCGAAATATCCGCCACCTTGTGCGTCACCGATGCCGCCTGTAGCGGGGGATTTTGCGTTGGCGCAGATGCGCGATGCCGCCATAACCGGAGCGCCGGTAACTACACCGGCGGAAAGAGCCAGAACGTTGTCTGGGCCCAGCGGATCGGCTCCCTTTGGGATGTCCCGCATGCAGTAGTATACACCGATGCCGGTACCGCCCAAATACATCCGATAGAATTTATCGCCCGGTTCCTCCACGTTCATCTCGCCGGTGGTCAGGTTGACCATCAGAATCTTGTTGTTGTACCCAAATGACATATTCGATCCTCCTAACCTTGTTTAAGGCATACTTAAATATCAGGGAACAAAAAATCCACATAACCAAACAGGCATGCAGACTCCTTTGCAACATGGCAGGCACACCGGTTACCCGGCATACCCTATCGATCATACCCTCCCGGAGGGCGGGCATGATTCGGAGCGAGAATATAATATTTCTCTGTATGGGTATTTTAGCGTGGATGATTATACAAAGTCAAGCAAAAATCTTCACGAATGATATTATGAGACTGCAATAGTCATGCAGCAAAAATATAATCTGCTTAAAAAGCGGTATGGTCGAAGCCATACCGCTTTCATCGTGTATTCTATTTTCTTATTCCGACTACTTGACCAGTGCCTCCGCCCATGTGAGATCGAGCTCTACAACTTTGGAATGCCGCGGATGACCTTCTTGATCGAGTCCGGCCATGTCGTAGTACAAGCTGCGCATTTGATAGAACTTTTCTTCATCCACGTGCTCGCCTTCCGCTGCACCCTTGCTGAACTTCTGTTCAAATGTGCGCTTGGGCAGAACGTCGTCCTTGGCGCCAAAGCCCTCACGCTGGTTGAACAGACGCATCATTATCACGATACGCTCTGCAGATTTCATCATCTCCCACCAATTCGTTTGCCATCCGGTAGCACCGTTGATAATTTCAATGGTACGCTCGATGTTGTACAGATTGCCGGGTGACGTTCCGTATCCAAACATACACACGCAAATGCCGTTGAGAAAAGCCTTTTGAATATGCGAGTAATAGTTCAGCTTCATCTTGCCTTCAACGTCTTGGCGGTAAGGCACCGGTTCATAGATGCCCATCACATACTGACCGATGGCCGCAGGACCTTGGAAGGCACCTACGTCATTGCCGGGATCATGCGCCACGGTGCAATGGTCCGCGCCATGTTCGTTCACGGCGTAATGCACAGCCATGTTCTTTTTTACCTGCGGCATGTGCGCCGGATAGGGGTTGTTCTTGACGCTCATGTTGTAATATTCGGCTCCGTTGCCGATCTCCTTGGCAGCGGTAGCAATACCATCCGCCAGTAAATTGCCAAGCCAGCCGTCCCTTGTCACGATACGCATCAACAGGTCGATGGCGCCCTTGCGGTTTCCAAAATTAAGTTCGTGACCGTAACATTGCTCTTTGGTGAGAATGCCGTTTTCGTATAAATCCATGGCAAATCCGATGGTAGCGCCGGCGGAAATGGTGTCGATGCCATAGGCGTTGCAGATCTCGTTGGCCTTGGCAACGGTGGCCATATCGTCGATCATCAGATTGCTGCCGATCATACCCACCGTCTCATACTCGGGGCCGCCATACGCTTCGTCCACATCCCAGCCGTGCTCCTCTTCGGTGCACTTGACATGGCGTTTGCAGGCGATGTTGCACATGTAGCAGCGCTCATTGCCCAGGGACATGGTGTCGTTCATAACCACGGATGTGAGCGTTTCATCGGTGGGCTCAAAATATCCTTCTGAGAAGTTTTTGGTCGGCAGCATACCGGCGCTGTTCTGATTGGAAATGCCGCCGTTTGTGCCGAACTTGCTCATACCGGCATACTGGGGCGATGTTTTGGCCCACTCGCCGGCATAGCGAAGGTTTTTCTGCAGAACTTCGGGATCTGCGTATTCATACGTGGGCTTTTTGCCGATGGCTGCGATACACTTGACATTTTTGCTTCCCATCACCGCACCCATGCCGTTGCGCCCGTTGGCGTGCTTGCGCTCGTTGAGGATGCAGGCGTAGGTACAGAGCTTTTCACCCGCAGGGCCGATACCGCATACTACAACGTCTTTGCTGATCTCTTCCCGAAGCTTGGTTTCATAGTCCTTGGTCGTCATGCCCCAGATGTGGGTTGCGTCGCGCAGCTCTGCCTTCCCGTCCTGTACAAACAGATAAACGGGCTTTTCGGATTTCCCTTTGAATATCACGGCGTCATAGCCGGCAAACTTCAATGCCGGAGCGAAAAATCCGCCGCCTTCCGAGTCCCCGATGCCGCCAGTGACGGGGGATTTGGCGTTGGTGCATATGCGGGATGCCGCCATAACAGGCGCACCGCTGACCACGCCGGTGGAAACAGCCAGTACGTTGTCCGGGCCTAGTGGATCGGCATCTTTGGGGATGTCGCGCATACAGTAGTAAACGCCGATGCCCATTCCGCCTAGATACATCCGGTAGAATTTATCGCCCGGTTCCTCCACGTTCATCTCGCCGGTGGTCAGATTGACTATCAGAATCTTGTTGTTGTATCCGTAAGACATATCTTTTCCTCCTTATATATTGTCGGTGACCTAAACTTCTATGAAAATATAAAAAAGCCCGCATAACCAAAATAAGGTCTGCGAACTCCTTTGCAAGACGGCAGGCATGTCGGTTGCCCGGCATACCCTATCGATCATACCTACCCGGAGGGTGAATATGACTCGGAGCAGCTTTCTACTACACAGATGAAACATGTAACACTCGTATTTTACTGTATGCAAACGGGAATCGTCAAGTCCTACGGAAAAAATTTAAACCAAGCATGACGCATGGCCGACAAACTGGTATGATAGAAGTGCAGATTATCTCAATTAAAAGGAGTGGCTCCGATGCGAACGTTGTCCGTATGCAAAATCGTAGATGCCGTCGAATCGCTGTGCATTCACGCTTGCTATCGGTTGCCCTGTGATGTGAGGAATGCGTTAAATGAGGCGATGCGCGCCGAAGAGTGGCCCAAGGCCAAAACGCTTCTTTCGCAGTTGATCCAAAACGCCGATATCGCAGGGCAGGGCGAGATTCCAATATGCCAGGATACCGGCATGGCCTGTGTTTTTATCGAACTTGGACAGGATGTACACCTTGTGGACGGAGCATTGATCGAGGCGGTGAACGAAGGCGTACGAAGGGGTTATCAAAAGGGATATTTGCGCAAGAGCGTCGTGGCCGATCCGCTACACCGCAGCAATACGATGGACAATACGCCGGCGCTGTTGCATGTGGATATCGTCACGGGGGAGGGCTGTTCGGTAACGGTTCTGCCCAAGGGTTTTGGCAGTGAAAACATGAGCAGTGTGAAGATGCTCAGTCCCGCGGATGGCGTGGAAGGCGTTAAACGCTTTGTACTGGATACCGTGAAGGAGGCGGGGAGCAACCCCTGTCCGCCTGTGGTAGTGGGCATCGGGGTGGGTAGTAGCTTTGACGGTGTGACGCATTTGGCAAAGAAAGCGCTTCTACGCGAGATTGGTACCGTGAATCCGGACGGTTATTACGCTGCGCTGGAAGCGGAACTGCTCCAATTGATCAATCAAAGTGGCATCGGACCGCAGGGCATGGGTGGACGGACAACGGCGCTTGCCGTGCACATCAACGCGCATCCTACGCACATTGCAGGGCTTCCGGTGGCTGTGAATATCAATTGCCATGCCACGCGTCGTGCAAGCGCGGTATTATAGGGGGTGTGGGATGGACATTCGACTGACAACGCCGCTTGACCAACAGGAGACCCGAAAGCTACAGGCTGGCGATAATGTGCTTATTTCCGGCGTGATCTATACGGCGCGGGATGCTGCGCATCAACGACTGATCGATATGATGGAACGGGGGGAAACGCTGCCCATTCCTCTTTGTGGCCAAGTCATCTATTATGCCGGGCCAACGCCCAACCGTCCCGGTCGGCCAGTGGGCGCGCTAGGGCCCACGACCAGCGGCCGCATGGACGTCTATACGCCCAAACTGATCGCGGTGGGCCTTAGGGGTATGATCGGAAAGGGAAAACGCAACAGCGCCGTTCTGGAGGCCATCCAAAAGCACGGCGCAGTGTACTTTGCCGCCACCGGCGGCGCAGGCGCACTGCTGGCGCAATGCGTCCTGTCCCGCGAAGTGGTCGCTTTCGCCGAGTTGCAAAGCGAAGCGCTGTCCAAACTGGTGGTTCAGGACTTCCCGTGCGTGGTCGTCATGGATACGCATGGCAACGACCTGTACCAATTGGGGCCAGAGGAATATTGCGAAACGCAATAAAGCGCATAACGAGATAATAAACGCTAAAAGAGATAAAAAACGGCGCCCATGGGGCGCCGTTTCGAATCGGGCAATATTCTACCTACATAAAGGTGCGTATCGCGCTTGTGTGATGGTACACAGATCCAAAGGAGAAAGCCCGATCTGGCTACCGATGCGCCCTGCGCTGACCAAGATGAGATTGAGATCATCCGCGCTTTGATCCAGAAGCGTTGGATAATGTCTCTTCATGCCGATGGGCGAGCATCCGCCTCTTACATAACCACTGACCGCAAGGATTTTAGCAACGGGCAGCATCGTAAGATTTTTTACCTGAAAAACACTGGCACAAAGCTTGAGGTCCATTTCTCGTGCCACCGGGATGATCAGGACGTACACGCCGCCGTCCGGTGCTATGGTCAACAGGGTTTTGTATACCGAATGGGCTGGCATACCAACTTTTTGTGCCACGGAAATGCCGTCGATTTGGCCGTCACTTGCGTCATAGTGATAGGTCTGATAGGGGATGTGTGCACGGTCTAGCATGCGCATGGCGTTGGTTTTGCTTTGAGACATTACAGATCTCCTTGAATGCCCAGCGGAACTTGCCTGAGCTCCTTGCGTCTTGCGGTATAGTCTGGCATATATCTTTGCATCAGCGTATGAAACTCCCTTTGGTGGTTTGATACGAGAAGGTGCACACACTCGTGCAGTACGACATATTCCAACAATCGCATCGGCGCGAAATACAGAGCGCGGTTGAGCATGATGACGCGCGTTTTCGGCTGGCAACTGCCCCAGCGGGATTTGCAGGTGCGCACGCGCAACGAAATCGGTTTGTGTTGACCCAGCTGTGTCAGCATGTGATTCAATACCGGCGTAAAACGCCGGACGCACATGGCAGTGGTAATGGTGGAAACATCCGGCCATGCCAGGTTTTTTGATTGATGTATGCGCTGCAATACGCTGTTGATCCATGGCCGTTTGCGTGATACATACGCTTCGATCTGCGACCTGTCGACATGATAAGGTGCGCTGGCCGCGATGCTGCCGTCCCGCCGGATGCGAAGATTGATGTTCTTCACGTTTTTTCGTGTAAGTGTATAGGTCAGCAGTGACAACGCAAATTCCCCCTTGTGTATTATACAAAACAGACAAACGGTGTGCAAATGCAAAACGACGGATTGAAAAAATACAATCATGCCGCCGGCAAGCGACCATGATATTCCAATCGAAAACAAGGTCGCGTTGTTGGTATGAAAAATATGTCGTATTTCCACGAATATTGATATTTTCATTGACCATACTAAGGATGAACGCTTCGAAAAAGGAGGCTTGACTGTGAGTAGGCATACAATAATGTCCGACAATCTCAAAGAAGAGATTGCGAAGGAACTTGGAGTCTATCAAAAGGTACGCAATGGAGGCTGGGGTGCGGTTTCATCGAGAAACTGCGGCAACATGGTGTCAAAAGCCATCGAGATGGCTCAAAGAAACTTGCATAACAAGACCTGAATTCTGATGTGAAACAGGACGAAGCGTTTAAGGAGCCGATTCATTCGGCTCCTTCCATATAATATGTTGTTTAAACCTTTACTTTTTTATACAAAACAAATAGTGTAAAGAATGAAAAGCAATAGACGACAAAGCGGATGCACACAAGGCCTTGTTCAAAAAGGCAAATGTGCCGTATGACGCGCCGCAAAAAGGAGTGAGCCCGTTGACAAAGTTTAAACCGTTTTTATTGGCACACAGGGAGACGGTCACCTACTTGATTTTCGGCGGGTTGACCACACTGATAAGCGTAGTATGCTATGCGGTGCTGTCCCGATTGTTCATTCGGTTCCTGTCACCGGGTTTGGCAATGAACGGGGCGAACCTGTTGTCGCTAATAATATCCATCACCTTTGCCTATGTCACCAATCGCCGGTATGTATTTTTTAGTAAGGCCAAGGGCCGGGCGATCTATGCGGAGATGCTGGCGTTTTTTTTGGGACGTACCTTTACGCTGCTTTTGGACATGGCTCTGATGAATTTGTTGGTGTCGGTGCTTCATGTTTGGGATCTTGGCGCCAAAAGCATGGTTACACTGTTGGTTATCCTGCTCAACTACGTCATCGCCAAGCGCTGGGTTTTCCAAAAAACATCCAAGAACCCGGAACAATAAGGCGCACTTGATAGATTGTGCCCTGTTTTGTCATATTCGTAATCTTTTCCCATCACATCATACTGATAGCATACATATGGACTCATGCAGAGGAACACCGGTTTTCAATCGTTTGAACGTCCCAACGATTTGGATACACAGGATGCGCAATTCGTTGGATCGCAACCGGTAAACTGACATGGATTCCTGTGATCGGCCCTTTCTGGCGCACCCTCGTTCCCCATCCGGGGGCGCGGAGCCTCAGCTACTTGCTGGGGCTTTTTTATGCCAACCATTCATAGAGAATCATCTTAGCGCATACCCTGTACAAATTGTACAAGGGGTGGCAAACATGAGGGATTATATCGAAGAGAGGGTTTTGAGCACGGCGGCGTATATTTTGGACAAAAAAGCGACGGTACGCGAGGCGGCCAGGATGTTTGGCGTGAGCAAGAGCACGGTGCACAAAGACATGTGCGAGAGGCTTTTCCGCGTCAATCGCAGCCTTTACATGCGGGTACGAACGGTTTTGGATGAAAACAAGGCGCAGCGGCATATACGGGGCGGTTTGGCGACGCATCGGAAATATAAGGGAATGAACAAAACGGTTGAAAAAAAACCGGCTAACGGGTATGATACAAAATAGACGGTTGTCGCCTTATGCGTAGGACGCTGGGTGGACAATCCTGCCAAAGAGAGGAATGCGCATGGGGTTTAGCCTTAAGTTCAATAAAAATATATTTGAGTACAGCGATATCGGCATCGATCTCGGTACAGCAAGCGTACTGGTGTATGTCCGTGGACGCGGTATTGTGCTACGCGAACCATCGGTGGTGGCTATCGACAGGCTCAGTGGCAAAATGCTGTCCATCGGCGATGAGGCGCGCCGCATGATCGGACGTACACCGGGGAATATTGTGGCGATTAGGCCTCTTAAAGACGGCGTGATCTCCAATTTTGATGTCACCGAGCGCATGTTGCGGTATTTTTTACGAAAGGTCATCGGCCGCAAGCTGTTCTTTAAGCCGAGGGTTGTGATATGCGTACCCAGCGGCGTGACGGAAGTGGAAAAGCGCAGTGTCATTGAGGCGTCCGATGAAGCGGGCGCGCGCAAGACCTATCTGATTGAGGAACCCATCGCAGCCGCCATCGGCGCGGGCATCGACATCGGTGCTCCATACGGTTCAATGGTACTGGACATTGGCGGTGGCACATCGGACGTTGCCGTGATATCGCTGGGCGGTACGGTGGTTAGCGAATGCATCAAGTGTGCGGGCGATAAGTTCGACGAAGCCATCGTGCGCTATATCCGTAAAAAGCATAACTTGCTTGTGGGAGACCGCACGGCGGAAGAATTGAAAATTAACATCGGTACGGCCTATCCGCGCACCGAAGAGATATACATGGACGTGACCGGCCGCAACTTGATTTCCGGATTGCCGCGCACGGTACGGGTCGGCGGCAACGAGGTGCTCGAAGCATTGGAGGAGCCGGTGCAGCTGATCTTTGAAGCGGTACACAGCGTGCTGGAACGCACTCCGCCTGAGCTCGCAGCGGACATTTCGGAAAACGGAATCTGCATGACGGGCGGCGGTTCGCTTTTGTTCGGACTGGACCGTATGCTCAGTGACAAGACCAAATTGCCCTGCTACGTGGCGGAGGACGCCATTTCCTGCGTCGCCATAGGAACGGGTAAAGCGTTGGAGGATCTGGATAGCTACGCATCCAGCGCCGTACACGATTATAAGCGCGGTGAATACTTCGATCTATAAGGGACAAGCAGTAAAACCCTTATACGGCAAATGCCGTATAAGGGTTTTTTTATTTTTATCGCCGATCACGCACCTGTGTTTGTAAACATAGAGGTACCAATCGATTTGCCAAAAGGAAAGTACGCTAAACGCCGTTTTTTACAGGGCCATTTTTTGGGGGATTCGCGACGTGGGAATGGGGGCTCTGTGAATGATTCGAGCACGGTTTATCCGGGGAGGCATATTTGTCCCACAGGTTATAGCCCCTTGTGTTTCTAAGCGCGCGGAACATCATCTCATCCGCGTTGGGATGCGATTTGCACAGCGATGCAATGGCCGCTTTGGCCTCGTCGCGCATGGTATGGCCGTCAAACGGACAGACCGATGGAATCACAGGCAAACCAAGTTTTTTGACCACGCCCTTTATGTGCGCTTCTTTGAGATATAAAAACGGACGGATTACCGTGATGCCGGTACGGGACAGGCGGGCTCTGGGGGATAGGGTGTTCAGCCGCCCCTCCATGAACATACTCATCCAGAAGGTTTCCAGCGCATCGTTGCGGTTGTGGCCCAGCGCGAGCGTATCGTATCCGAGTGAAACAACCTGATCGCACAGCGCGCCGCGGCGCAGCCTGGCACACAGCGCGCATGGGGTTTTGCCATCGCGTATTTTTTCAATGGCCGTTTCCACCACACTACCTTCGTGCACGTAATAGGGTATGTCAAGATCGTCGCAATAACGGTGTAGCGGACCGGGATCAAAATCAAAACCGGGATGTACCGTGATGGCGCACAGGCGATAATCCTTGTGCGCGAACCTGCGGTACAGCGACAGCGCATATAACAACAGCAGGCTGTCCTTGCCGCCGGACAGGCCAACGGCGATACGGCCGCCGGTTTGTATCAAACCGAAAGCATCGTCCGCCTTGCGTAAAAACCCGAGCGTTTGCTTCAATGTTGCGCTCCTTCTATACATCGGCGTGCGTTGCCATTATAGCACGCAGGAAATCATTTGACAGCGGGGTGTCCCCCTTTTATAATGGGGGCATCGTATATTTGTGAGGTGACTGCATGCTGTTGACCTATCTAAGCATCATCGGCATGGCGGCTTTGCCCGTTGTGGAGCTCAAGGGAGCCATTCCCTATGGCATGGCGCTGGGCATCGCCCCGTGGACCTGTTTTTTTTTGGCGCTGGCCGGCTCCTGTCTGCCCGCACCATTTATTATGCGCCTGTTTCATCCCGTAGCTGAATATGCCCATAGGAAAAACATCCGCATCCTCAACGCCGTCATGGACTTTGCCAGAAACCGGGCGGAAAACAAAAAGGGAAAGGTCACCAAGTATCAGAACTTCCAGTTGTTGGGACTTTTTGTTTTTGTAGCCATTCCGCTGCCCACCACCGGTGTATGGACAGGTTCCATCATCGCAACGTTGCTGATGCTGCCCATGCGTAAGGCCATTCCCACCGTATGGGTGGGCAACATTGTAGCCGGGCTGATCGTGTTTTTGCTCACAGGACAGTTTTTATAAACAGGATAGGACAAACAGAATATTCGGAACAATCAGAGGAACAGGCTTGCCTGTTCCTCTTAGTTTCTGCGCATGTTGCCCCGATGCATCAAACGGCGCATGCGTTGTGTTTTGCACAATAGATAGACCAAGGATGCGCCCAATAGCCGCAGGATTACCCGATCGACATCCAGCGTCTGGGAATTTATCATAAACATAAGCGCTTCAAAACTTAGCACTCCGATGGTTAAGGTGAGGAAATAATAGGGCGCGCTTTGCAAAGCGCGAAACAGGCAAGGCAGAAAAAAACCAATGGGAGCAAATAGGATTGCGTTGCCGAGCACAAACGGAAGAATGCCTACAAGATCGATGGTACCATTCTGATAGGCAAGAAAATACCGCCATAGCGTGCGCGAGGGGATGAAATTGTTTGCATCGTGCAAGCCGGCTGCGGCCTGATTTCCCAAAAACAACTGGTTGAATAAAATGATGATGTACAACGCGAAGCAAATGGACAGGAAAAGGCGTACCAGCCGCCGCTTCTGCGTCCGAGCTTTTTCGGTGTTGCAGCGCAGTATCGTGGCCAACAAAAAGGAGAGCACAACAAGCGCGCATAGAAGCAAGATGCCACGCGTACTCAGCGTGTCATAGGTGCAGATATATGCGGTATAGCCAAAAAAAACGGCGCCGCATACGTAGCACAATACGGCAATCAGGCGTAGCGTATTCTTTTTCATGGCCTCCCCCCCCGTTCTCTTTTGTCATATCAGCTCGCGTGCAATATGTCAAGAAAACGACGTGGGTTTGAAAAGCGTCGGTGGGTTTTGTATAATAAAATAAAGCACATGGATGCCTATGGCTGCTTCGATGGGATATCGTCGCAATAGCGGACGAAAGGATATAAAATGGCTGACAATACATTAAATAAGTATATAACCGCATCGGTTGCGCATATTACCTATCGAAATGAAGCGAATGGCTATACGGTGGTGGATGTCGAAAACGAAGAGATGGCGTTCACTGCTGTGGGCGTTATGCCGCGCCTGGGCGAAGGGGAAGACGTGGAGCTTGCCGGAGTATGGACCGAACACCGCGAATACGGCAGGCAACTGTCCGTGAGCTCTTGCCGCCTAGCCATACCGTGTGGCACCGAGCAGATGGAACGCTTTTTGGCAAGCGGCCTGATCAGAAATTGCGGCGTTAGCACCGCGCGCGCCATCGTGCGCAAATTTGCTGAGGATACAGCAGAAGTTTTGCAGTTTGCCCCCCATCGTTTACAGGAAATACCCGGCATTGGCCCGGTCATTGCGCAGCGTATCGGAGATTCCTATCGGGAAAACATGGACATGCGCACCGTCATCGCAGGACTTTCGGATTATGGTGTAACCGTAGGCCAGGCACTGCGCATCGCAAAGGAATATGGGGCGGACGGTGTGACGATGGTAAAGGAGAATCCGTACCGGCTGGCCGAGGACATTTTCGGCATCGGATTCAAGACGGCGGATAGCATCGCCATGCAGATGGGCATCGCATCCGATGCACCGGCGCGTATCGGCGCCGGACTGAACTATACGCTGACGCTAGCGGCGGGCAAGGGACATACGTACTTGCCGGCTAAAATCCTTTGCGATTATGCAGCCAAGCAGCTTCGGGTGCCGCTGGATCTTGTCAAATGCACGGCGGCCCGCATGGTGCAGACCGGTGAGCTGTTCATCGGACAGGGAGAGGATGAGCCGGTGTATAGCCGTCCTTTTTATTATACCGAGAAGGAGTGTGCCGAAAGGCTGTACGCACTATGCGTCGCAGTTCCAAAGCTCTTGCGCGCCGATGCGCAGAAGACGATTACGATGAAGGAACACAGCACGGAGCTGACCCTGTCGGAAAAGCAGCGTGCGGCTGTGCACACAGGCGTTACCGGTCCGGTATGCGTAATCACCGGCGGCCCTGGCACCGGCAAAACAACAATCGTGCAGTTTTTGCTTTCGGTATTTGACGTTGCGGGACAGGAAGTGGTGCTGTGCGCGCCAACAGGGCGCGCCGCCAAACGCATTACCGAGGCGACCGGACGGGAAGCCAAAACCATCCATCGCCTGTTGGAATACGGACGGGGAGAGACAATGGAAGAGGCATACGGTAAAAACGAAGACAATCCGTTGTCTGCGGCGGTGGTCGTTGTGGACGAGATGTCGATGGTGGACGTGTTTTTGATGGTGCGTCTTTTAAGGGCTGTCCAGAAGGGTGCAAGGTTGATTTTAATCGGCGATGCCGACCAGCTGCCGTCGGTGGGCCCTGGACACGTGTTGCACGACATCATCGCCTGTGAGGCCATTCCAGTCGTATCGCTGGACACCGTATACCGACAGGGCGAGGGAAGCATGATTTCCGTTAATGCCCAGCGCATCAACCACGGGAAGATGCCTGTGCACGGGCAAGACGAGTTCACCATCGTTCCGTGCGAAAACACGCGCCAGATATGGGAGGCGGTGGAAAACATCATCCAGCAGAACGATGGACAGGTTATTACACCCATGCGAAAGGGCGATATGGGCGTGGTGGGTTTGAACGAGCGGTTGCAGGCGCTGTGCAATCCGCCTTCTTCACACAAGCAGCAATTGCCTGCACCATGGCAGCCTCTGCGGCTTTTAGACAAGGTGATGCAGATCAAAAATGATTACCGCATGGAATGGGAGCGCGATGACGGGGCGGTGTATGAAAAAGGGTTGGGTGTGTTCAACGGGGAGATGGGGATACTGCAACACATCGATATGGATTGTCAGGAGGCCGCCGTGCAGTACGATGACGGGCGCGTGGCCCGTTACACGTTCGGACGGACCGATATGCTGGAGTTGGCCTACGCCATCAGCATACATAAATCCCAGGGCAGCGAGTTTGACAACGTGGTAATCGTACTTGCGGGAGGGCCTCCTATGTTATATACGCGCAACTTACTGTATACTGCTGTCACCCGCGCCAAAAAGCGGCTATGGATTGTGGGCAAAACCTATGCGTTGCGCCAGATGGTGCGCAACAACCGCACCCGTGCCCGTTACAGCGGTTTACACAAGGCGCTTGGCGCGCTGTTTGCCCCATGAATGCGCTCAAGGGGCTTGGGCAATTGGTCTGCCCAGAGGACGTCAGCTGTATGTTGTGCGCTGCAGAGAAAGGGATGGGTAACGGTACTGGATTGTGTGACAAATGCTTGCGTACGTTGGACAAATACGACGGAGAAAGGGATATCGAGGGATTTACGCTGTACGCCGCCTATGTATATTCCGGCGCGGTGGCGACATTGATCCACGGTCTCAAATACGAGAACAAACGGTATATGGCGTTGCCGCTCATACGGGGACTCGTTGAGACATATGGCGTCAACGGGCTGGCATCGGATGCGATCGTACCGGTGCCGCTACATAAAAAAAGGCGGAAACAGCGAGGATTCAACCAATCGGTACTGTTGGGACAGGGGCTTTGCGAGCATACCGGCATTCCGCTATGGTGCGATGTGCTTACACGCATACGTGATACCGGACAACAGGTTGGTCTGAGCGAAGAGGATCGTTGGCAAAACGTCTACGATGCGTTTTCATGCACGATCAATCTGGAAGGCAAGCGTGTCGTTTTGGTTGATGACGTATGTACAACAGGCGCTACGATGTTGGCGTGTGCGCGCACGCTCGCGGGCCTTGGCGCCCGCGTGACACTGCTGTGCGCGGCAACGGTAAGCGGCTGCAACAGCTGAAAATACCATGCACCGGGAAATGGATGGCGCGTTCTGTGTCCGGTAATATTCGATTATGATAAAACAAATTGCATATAAAACAGTAAAATAGTGATTGCATTTTTTTACTACTTCCGATACAATCAAGGCAAAGACATAGCATACTCAGGTCTGTGGTTGAAAATCGACGCCAGTCGCAGGCGAAACGATCCACGTAAACCGTAAAAACGCGGTGATCATGGTGCGGCTTAGGAGTAAGGCCGGCTAGGACATAGATCCTGAGAGGTGGAGTAGTGGGGGGGCAGATGCCCTATGAGCAAAACATCCTGCCGGCGAATGTGGGGGCAAAGACCAGGTCAGCTGAGTATGCTGTGACTAAAAACAAAGCGAGGGAAAAAAACATGTACGAGGACAGAACGCTTGTGTGTCGTGATTGTGGCGCCGAATTCGTATTCACCGTAGGTGAACAGGAGTTTTTCGCAGAAAAAGGATTCACGAATGATCCTGTGCGTTGTCGTGAATGCCGAGCCAGTAAGAAAGCGACACGGCGTGAACGGGTTACCTACCGGACCGTATGTGCCAACTGTGGTGCCGAAACAGAAGTTCCGTTTATCCCAAAGAATGACAAGCCCATCTATTGCAATGAATGTTTTGCGCAAATGCGCAATCGATAAAACGAATGTCCTTAAAGGGCGCGAAAGCGCTCTTTTTCATTTTTAGAATTCTATGTGTGCAGCATTTGTCCTCGTGATATAATGATATACAGAACCGGTGGAAAGGAGTGGGACCATGCAGATATCCATCAACGGCAAAGGGATGCAGGTATCCGACTATCTGGCGGAGGTTGTGGAAAAGCGCGTGCAGAAACTGGAAAAATATCTTAAGGACGATGTGCGTGTTCAGGTTATGCTGTCCATGTTCCGCGGAAGGCAGGTTGCCGAAATCACAGTGCCCATTGGCACCACGATTCTACGAGCTGAAGAGGCGACGGGCGATATGTACGCGTCCATTGACAATGCCGCCAAAAAACTTGAGCGGCAGATTTTACGCTACCGCGCGCGCATGGACAAACAGATGCACGAGAAGTCTATCCGATTTCAAACGCCGGAGATGCCCGAAGAGGGCGAGGATGAGACGGCGATGGGGGATGACTGGCCGCGTGTTGTCAGAACCAAGCGCTTTTCCATCAAACCGATGTCGGTGGACGAAGCGGCGATGCAAATGGATATGCTGGGGCATACGTTCTATGTGTTCTGTTCGGCGGAAAACGGGAGCGTCAACGTATTGTACAAACGCAATGACGGTCAGCTCGGACTGATCGAACCTGAACTTGGCTGATGAGAACGCGTTAAAACGCGCAGCTGTGCTGCGCGTTTTTTTATATCTCCTCAAGGCTCAGGCTCAATGCCTCCCAGTGATGCATCGCCTCTTGTAGAGATGTACGCAGCTCTTCCAGTCTCTTGGTGGTGCTCAGCGCTTTTTCATAGTTGCAAGCTACCGCCGGGTCGTTCAATTCTGCCTGCTGCGCATCGATGTCCGATTCAATATTTTGAATTTCATCCTCCACCTTGCGTAGTTGGGCGCGTAGCCGGCGCAAAGCGGCAGCATCGCCACGCTGCTTTGCACTTTCGCTGGGCGCTTTGGACATAGGTGTTTTGGGTTCCAATAAATTCTCCTGTTTTGACAGATGGACCAGGTAATCGTCGTAGTTGCCAATGCTTTCCATCAAACCGTCTTTGGTCAGGGACAGTATGCGCGTGGCCAGCCGGTTGACCAGATACCGGTCATGGGAGATGATCAGCAAGGTGCCTTCGTAGCCAAGCAACGCACTTTCCAGCGCTTCGCGCGACGGTGTGTCCAGATGGTTGGTTGGCTCGTCCAATAGCAATAGATTGGCACGGCCGAGCATCAGCTTTAACAGCTCCACCCGCGCACGTTCGCCACCGGACAGAGCCGCAACGGATTTGTATACCTCGTCCCCTTTGAACAAAAAGGCTGCAAGCGCACTTCTTACCTGCGTTTCGTCCATTGCGGGATAGTCGTTTTGGATTTGCGTAAGCGGCGTGCCTTGCGGATCCAATCTGCTTTGGTGTTGGTCGTAGTAGCCGACCGTGATGTGCGCGCCAAGATGGATGGAGCCAGTATCTGGCGTTAGCTCACCCAAAAGGATGCGCATCAGCGTGGTCTTTCCGCAGCCATTGGACCCCAAAAGGAACACACGCTCGCCTTGGCGAAGGTGCAGGTTTACGTTGGAAAACAGCGGCTTATCAAAGGATTTACTTATGTTCTCCCCTATGAGCACATCCTGACCGCCGCTCTGTTTGGCATCCAGCGCAAAGCGGATGGACAGCGGCGCCTTGTCCGGTTTTTTGACGGCGGCGCGCAGCTTCTCCAATTGATGTTCCTTGTGCTCGGCGGTACGGATACTGCGCTCGCGGTTCCATCTTCGAAAACGCGCGATCATTTCCTCCATGCGCTGTATCTCCTTTTGCGCCGCATGAAAATTCTTTTGCTCAATCTCGCGTCTTTGTTGTTTCTGTAACAAATACGCGGAATACCCGCCGTCGTAACGGGTAAGCTGCTTGTTCGCAAGCTCCAGCGTAAGCGTCGTAACTCTGTCTAGAAAAAACCGGTCGTGTGAAATGACCAGCATTCCACCGACGTATTGGGACAAAAATCCTTCCATCCACTCCACACTTTGCATGTCCAGATGGTTGGTTGGTTCGTCCAACAGCAACAGGTCTGGTTCATCCAATAGCAACTTGGCCATCTGCGCTTTACTCCTCTGCCCGCCGGACAAAGCTTGCATCGGCAGTGAGAGGTCCTTTTCGTCAAAACCCATACCCAACAGCGTGGAACGCGTACGGGCGCGGAAAGTCAATCCGCCGTCGCTTTGGAAGCGCTCGATCAATGCGGCCTGCCGCTCGATCAGCTTGTCCAGATCATACGGTTGCGCATCCAAGGCCTTGTGCAACGATTCGAGCTGCGCTTCAACCGCCATCAAGGACTTGAACACGGAGAGCGTTTCGTCGTACAGCGTACGCGTAGGTAAGAAATCCGCGTGCTGGGCAAGGTGGCCGCCACGCATGCCCTTTTGCAGTGAGATATGGCCGCAATCCGCCGATTCGGTGCCGCACAGTATACGCATCAACGTTGTCTTGCCGCTGCCGTTCATACCCACAAGACCCACATGCTGCCCGTCCTGTATGGCAAAGCCCACGTCACAGAACAGGACGTTTCCTCCGAAGGATTTTGCGATTCCATTGGCCTGCAATACGATCATGGTTCTCCTTGGTCTGTAAAAAAGTCGGATGAAACCAGTGTACTGCATTTTATCGTTCATTTCAATTTGATCGCCTGATTAGGTTTGTCCAAGCGGTTTATGGGAAAAATAGCCACAACAAATAAAAAAGAGGGAAGATGTACCCTGCTGTACTGTTTGTCATCCAGCGCAATGGTGGATTGTGCATGAATTATGATAGGATAGGATGAGATGGGACGGAAAAGCATGCCGCGATTGCCGAGTCAAAGGCGAGACCGACGAAAACAACGCTTGAGTGAATGAGCATACACCAACGCGTTCTATAAAGCGGGCGTTCCGCTTCGATTCGAAGCGCGCGGGCATGGAGAAATGCCCGTATGCAGCGTTATTCTGCGATAAACAGAGAATAAAGTGGATTTTGGATTGATATTTTGTTACAAAAGTATTAAGCTGAATTTGACAGTAAATTTTGTCCAAGCTATAATAAACACTCAAACAAGGTTGTGGAAAGGGGCGTTGCGCCGACATGAAAGTCAAAAAAAAGCGGCATGTGGATATCGAACTGTATCCGCAGACGCACCTTAAGGGCATCCTCAAGATGCGCGCCAATGAAAGGCCGGCACGCGCTATGAAAAAGAGATTTGGCAACGCACTGCGCACCTTTGGTGCGGCGGTGATATTTCCGTTGCTCAAGGGCAAATCGCTGATACGGCGCGGGTTGAAAAGCACGCGCGTACGTCTTCACGCAGAGCAAGAGGAGACGATTCAGTCCCAAAGCCTACCGTATTATGAGCCCAAGATCAATGCAATGGGCTATGCGGGCGGACAGGTGGTCATGTCGATGGAGCAAACGATTGCACCTTCGGATGAACTCTTGCGCCAACGGCGCAAAAAGGCCGCGCGTAAACGCACCAGCAACGATAAGCGGACAATAACGAAGCGTTTATCGCATGAGGCATCTGTTGTAAACGTAGAATCCGACGGTACGGCAGCCTTGTGGATGGAACAAGCGCTGCCTTCTCCCGGCGCCATACCGCAGCGGCAGGATAGGACCAAAACCAAGGATGATTCGAAAAAGCGTCGTACGAAAAATAAAACAAAGACGGCACGGGCGAGCGCGGGAAAACGCACCGTCAAGTGGAAGAACATTGCCATAGCGTTGGCATGCTGTGCGTTTTTCGGCCTGTTCGGGTGGTATATGCTTGAGGGAAGGTTTTGTGTTGTCAACGTGTTTGATGACGGTTCCCTGCAATCGGTGCGGACCAAGGAAGCAACGGTAGAAGCGATGTTTGCCGAGGCGGGCATCGGCTTAACCGCTGAAGATTTGGTGTCCGTAGCGTTGGGCGAAAAACCGCAGGAAGGTATGGTGTTGAGCATCCAGCGTGCGCGCGACGTCGACATCACCATCGAAGGGCAAAACATGTCGGTGCGTTTAGCACAGGGTACGGTGGAGGATGCACTGGCGCTTGCGGGCATTACCTGTTACGAGAACGATGCCGTGATACCCGCCCTTGACACGCCCGTTCGCACCAATATGGATGTGCAGGTCTATCGTGCCAAGACACTGCACATCAAGACAAAGAACAAAACAATGGAGGTGCAGATGGGGTTGGGCACGGTGGGTGATGCGCTGACCAAAGCGGGCATTACCTACGACGACGGGGACGAGATCAGTCCATCCACGGGCACAGCGATAGAGGACGGCATGGAGATCAGCTTCATGTCGGTGGACATCAAAACGGTAACGCATACGGAAACAATCAAATATGATACGGTGCGCAAGAACTCCAGCAAATACTACTATGGAACCACAAGGGTCTCACAGACGGGCAAGAACGGCACAAGGACTATCGTAGAGGAGGTCACCTACGAGGACGGCAAAGAGGTTTCACGCAAGAAGATATCCAACAAAGTAACAAAGGAACCGGTGGATAAGATCATTCTGGTGGGCACCAAGGCGACCAGCAACCACGCCATCGAAGACCTGCCCGCGGGCGGTCCCCCGGAATCGATGATCGCATATTCCGTAACCATGACGCAGATAACGGCGTATACGCATACGGGTTACAGGACCGCTTCCGGGAAATGGCCGACGGTGGGCATGTGTGCGATTGACCGCCGGGTCTTTTTGTACGGCACGGTATTCTATATACCGGGATATGGCTATGCCGTGGCGGAGGATACCGGATCGGGTGTGGGGGATCCCTACAGCATGGACGTGTTTATGGACACGAAAGCAGATTGCCTTAGATGGGGACGCAAGCGCAATAAGGTTGTATATGTGTTAAAATAGCAGGAACGCAAAGGGCGCCGTACGGCGCCTTTTTTTGTAAAGGGGATAGATCGGATGCGGTATGACGGGGCAAACATCGTACAATTGAAGCAGGCTTTGGGAGAGTACGGCCTTTCGCCCAACAAGAAACTTGGGCAAAATTTTTTATGCGACGCAAACATTGCTGATGCCATCGTGAATGTGGCAGGTGATATTGACAAAAGAACGGTGTTGGAGATCGGTCCGGGCGCGGGTGCGCTGACGGTGCGATTGCTCCAAAAAGCCGCCCGGGTCATCGCCGTCGAATTGGATGCTGGGCTGTGCCGGTTGCTCAATTCCCGTATTGACGATCCGCGCTTTACGCTCATTCACGATGATGCGTTGAAGATTCCTCCGGGCGATATCGGTTTGACACAACCTGCCACGCTGGTTGCCAACCTGCCATACTATGCTACAACGCCCCTCATCATGCGATATTTAACGCAATGTCCCGCTGTGGATTGTTTTGTGATGATGATGCAAAAGGAGGTGGCGCAGCGCTTGTGTGCGCCACCCGGCGGTCGGGATTACGGAGCGGTGAGCGTGGCTGTGCAATACTATACGAATGCGCACACGGCTTTGAATGTTGCGCCATCCTGCTTTTATCCCGTTCCGGGGGTGTTCTCTACGGTGGTGTTGATGGATCGACGCGAACCCACCGTAAAACTGAAGGATGAGGATAGGTTGTTCCGCGTGGTACGCGCCTGTTTCGCGATGCGCCGCAAGACGCTGTTGAACAATTTAGCCGCCATGGATGGCCTTGGCAGGGAGGGCGCGAAACAGGTGCTTGCGATGGGCGGTATCGATGGATCGGTACGCGGTGAAACACTGTCGCTTGACGCATTTATTGCGTTGGCGGATGCCGTGGGGGATGTGTTGCGCGACAAAAAAAGATGACACAAGGCGGCGGCGCAAGAAGACGCTGCGTACTAGCCTGTGCGAAGACCGGTAAGCCGGTCTTTTTTGTTTTTGTGGACAAGTGTCATGCGGCAGGGATGTTGATGCATACATTGTTGGATGAAAGGGGGATGTGCCGTGAACATCAAACAACAATATATCGTACTGTATGCACAAGATCACAAAACTACAACGGGATTTGTCAAATTGACATACCGGGGTGACGAGACCAGGGTGAACACCCGGGTTTCCGTGTGCGCTGATGCAAGGGTTGAGGTAATGCTGGACAACGGAATGCAGCGAATACGCCTGCCCTTGCAAGCGCAGCATGGCATGCATGTGGCCAACCACGGTGCGCGCTTTGGCGGTACGCGCATCGTGGTGGCAGTATGTGATGATGGCGGGTTGTTGGCGTTGGGTGAAAGCAGGCTGCCCAAAGCAAACTGGCATTTATACGGGAGATTGTGCAAGATGGGGAACGCAGCTGGCCAGACCATGGTCGAAACAAAGGAAAGGCTTGTAGAACCTGTTTCTCAAATCTCTGAGACGTATGGGGAGAAGCAAGCGAAAGCCGTGTATGGTGGACAGGATGATGCACCCATAACGGAAGATGCATATGATCAAACGCCGGCCATGCAGACCATGCAGGAAAAACAGGAACGCCCCGCCCATGTAAAATACGCCGAGCCGGAAAGATCCCAGCCGGATGCGGTGACCGCGGCGGATGATCTGCCCGATATCGGGTGGCCGCAGCATGAAGAACAAGCACAACCCATGGGAATGAAGCAGGCTGAACCGCCATGTGAGCAGAATAACGAGGATCAATCACCGACGGACGAACGGCTTGTGGAAACGCCGTATGAGTCCGATGAACCACAAGGGTCCAGCGTGCAGGAGCCGGACGTATCGCCATGCCATGCAACGGCCGATATGGACGTATTTGGAACGGATGAAACCGATCCGATTTGTTTTCAAACAGATGAGCCGGTGGATGTATCCACGCATTCGCGGCAAAGGTCTTTTCTCAGTGCGCGGCAATCCGTACAATCCTCGAACGAACTTGACGGGGATGCGGTGTCCAGGGCACAGGATAACCACCTCCCGCAAGATGTGAGCATACCAAAAGGTTGTCCGTACGTTATGCCTCCACCCATCAACGCGGCTGTACAAAAGCCGGTAATGTTTCAAACAGGCGATACGCAAAAGGCGATCAAGTTGAACGTTGAAGGACCGTACGCACAGCTTTGGAAGTGGCGTCGTGTAACGTCCAAAGAAAGGGGATACAGTTATTTGATGGGAGAAGTGGAACAAAGCGGCAAAGTCGTCGCCGTGGCCGTTGCTGTACCGGGCGTATATGCGCCTGCTCCCCCCGCCAACCTACGGGGCTTTACAATTTTCCGAGAAGGTTATTGGTTGTTGGCACAGGATGCGCAAACGGGGGAACGCCTACCCATTTAACGGCGCGATGTCCTTCCATACCCGTGTTTAGGCGATTAAATAGCGGGAGTCTATGGAATCAGCGCTTGTGGTGCCCGCGCATCCGTCGCTTCGCCGGGAGCAAAGTATGCTTCCAACACGGCGCGTGCAACCGGCGCGGCATAGGAACCGTGTCCGCCCTGCGCGATCATGACGGCGACGGCGATGCGAGGATTATCCGCCGGTGCATAGGCCAAAAACCAGGCGAACGCATCCCGACCGGTACTCTGTGCCGTACCGGTTTTGGCAGCAACGGACAGTTTGCATCCATCAAATGCGCTGCTGGCCGTTCCGCTTCGCACGGCCTCTTCCATACCGCTCATGACGGTGTGTACATAGGATGCATTCAAAAAAGCTTCGCTGGCAACGACGGACGAAACGTCGCCCGTGCTATCCGGTAGCGACAGAACCAGCCGCGGCGTATGGCGCAGTCCGTTTTGCGTGATGGCGGCAACGGCATTGGCCATTTGTACCACGGTGACGGTGGTGTCTCCCTGCCCGATGGCAGCCGCGAGAATACGCGACGGACGCCATCGAATCAGATCTATGCTTTGGTAAAGGGACAGTGACTGCGCCGCGTTAAAACCCAGCGGCTCGAAAAGCTCCTTTGCCATTGATGGCGATGGATCTAAAAGCAGCGCCCATATCGCCTTTTCTGTGGCAACTTCATCCACACCGGGTAGTATCGTGCGCATGTTTGCAAGCGTTTGTTTCACTGCCTGAGTATCGCATAGCGCTTGGCTGTCCAGCGTACCGTCCGCTTCGCCCAACAGGCCGATGCCCGTTTTTTCGCCAAGACCGAGTCTGCGCGCCATATCTGCCAACGATTCCGATCCTGTACGAACACCCATCTCATAGAAATAATAATTGCACGATACGGCAAGCGCCTTTTGCATATTTACCAGCCCATGTGTTGTGTGATGTTCATTCCAAATCCAACAGGCAGGAGCGTCGACCTCAGAAAAATAGGTATACCTACCTTTTGCCAAAATAAATTCTTCCGCAGTAACCACCTGTTTTTCAAGCGCGGCGAGCGCAGTGACGGGCTTAAACATGCTGCCCGGCGCAAATGCGTTGACGATAGCGTTGTTGATCAGGGGGCGGGGCAGCGTCGGATCACGATTGGTCTCGCCCGCGGTGGTCAGATATGTGGGGTTAAGTACCTGCCAAGTTTCCTCGTCCAACGTCTGTAAAAACAGGTTGGGATCGTAGGATGGAACCGATGCCATGGCAAGCACTTCGCTGCTTTGCACATCTATGGCTACCACAGCGCCGATGCTAGCGCTGGAGAACGATTCACCGTACGCGCCTGATCTGATGTTGGACATCGTACTTTCAAGCGTTTGCTCCGCCACTGCCTGCAGCGATGCATCCAGTGTCAGCACCACGGTTTCTCCGTCCTGCGCCGGCGTTTGAGACAATACGGCGTTTCGGTGACCAGTGCTGTCCACCGAAACGGTTACTTCGCCCGCTGTGGGATGCAGCACCTGCTCATACTGAGCTTCAAGGCCGCTTTTTCCTACGATGTCGGTGTAGATATCGTAGCCTTTTTGTGTATAGGAATCGGCGTCCTCCGCGCTGATTTTACCCAAATACCCAAGACCGTGACAAAAGAGCGTACCGTTTGGATATACGCGAACCGGGACCTCCTTACACGTAATGCCCGGCATGATGATACTGTTTTCCGCAAACTGTGCACACAGCGTGGCGTCGGCAAACAACGCAAGCCGCACCGGTTTGTAGGCGCGGTAGCTTTGTTGGCTGAGCTGTAGGCGTACCGCCAATACCATAAGATGCGCTTCCTTTGGAATATCCTGTACGCCATAGCGGTCTACAAGCGCCGCGACAGCATCGTCCGCTGCACAGTCCAGGGAAAGTTTCTGTTCGGACAAGAACACAGATATGTCTGATTGGGTATAGGTATATGCATTGTTTTCCCATATTATGGGAATGGTACAGGCGGGGGCAACGCCCGCATTGTCAAGAATGACCAAAGCCGCATAGATGCTCTGGTTCAGTTGCGTTTTTTGCACGTCGCTGGGCGTTAAAGATACTTCGTACATCAGCGAAGTGCCGGCCAGTATGCGGCCGTATCGATCGACGATCAGCCCGCGCGCGCCTTCCACCGATATGGTGCGCACGCGCGATTCGCGCGCCTGTGTGGCATAGTGGTTTCCGCGGATGATCTGTAAAAAAAACAGGATACCAATCAACATGGTAACGCTGGCAACACAGACCAGGCGGAAAGCCCCAATTCTTCGCAGCATAATGAACACCTTTCCGTATGGAACTACAGACATACGACAGTCGAAACAGCGCTGTGTTTATCCTATTTTGTCGAAGACAGGCTATTTCTTTCCGTATACCTCGATCTTGTTTCATTTTTCCCGAGAAATATGTTAATATTCATCCAGTGCAATACAATCGCATAAAAGCCATTAATTTTAGTCAAAAAAGACATGAAAGAGGGAAGCGATAATGAACCAAAGCAAACGCCTGTTGATTGTGGAGGATGACTACGAGCTGAGCGCGATGTTGGAAAAGAATTTACAGAGGCTTTCCGCTTTCGAAAGCATCACCTGCACGGCAAGCGGAAAGGAAGCGATAGAGGCCTTGGGTGATGTGGATGCGGTTGTACTGGATCTGATCATCCCGGATCTTGATGGCATCAGCGTGTTGGAGAAAATGGTTGAACTTATGCCGGAAGAACGCCCGGAGGTTATCGTTGTATCCTCCTTTGCCAGCGAAGAGATCATCCGGCATACGCTGTCGCTGGGCGCGCGGTATTTCATGGTCAAGCCCTATTCAATGGAAAGCCTGCAAAAGCGAATCATGGACGTTTTGGGTCAGCGGGAGCGGCCTAGAATGGGGCAGAGTATCGGCCCCGTAACGCAACACCGTTCGCAGGATGAACGCATCACAGGCGTATTTTTAACGGTGGGCATACCGGCACACATCAAAGGATATCATTACCTTCGCCAAGCCATCAAACTGGTCATGGCGGATGAATCGCTGGTCAGCCGTATCACCAAGGAGTTATATCCGCGTGTGGCGGAGCATTTTGACACCACCTCCAGTAAGGTTGAGCGTGCCATCCGCCATGCGATCGAAGTGGCATGGACGCGCGGCAAGATCGAGAACATCAATAAGATGTTTGGATTCCAGGTGTACACGAAACACGAGAAACCCACCAACGGTGAATTTATCGCGCTGGTGGCGGATAAACTGGTGTTGGAACAGAGCGCATAGCCGCGTACTTTGCATAAAAAATCTCGTTTGGGGTATGTTGAACATGTAACAAACGAGAGGCGGTGGATGATTGCAGACCCTGCAACAGATCAAAGGCGGCATCAGGCAAAACCTCGGACGGCGCGTATATGTAAAATCACATCGGGGACGCGTGAAAAGCGTTGAAAACGAAGGCGTGTTGGAAAACGTATACCAAAGCGTTTTCACCATCCTCGTGAAAAAGGACGGCATTACAAGAAGGCTAAGCTACGCGTACAGTGACCTGTTTACCAAACATCTAGAACTCAAATGGCTGGACGATCGAGAGGGTGGCCGGTAGCCACCCTCTTTTTTTTTGTTCATTTTTGTGCAAGTATACACAAAACCATCTATTATTTTTTGACTTTATGATGGGTTTATACGTTTGTGCGTCATATTTTTTTTGTGCTGTGACTATGCATAGTAACGTATGGGCACCATGGATTTTATGTCCCATATGGTATATTTGCGACAGGGGGAGAAAGATTTGGAACATAATAAAGTGAACCAACGAATCTTACGCCATACCGGTGGCGCCTTTTCACAGGCCGTGATTGAAGGGGAGGTGGCGCTGCCAGTAGGTAAGCCCGAGATGGCGCGGCTGCTTCTGGTACGCGGACGGGCGGAGACTGGCAGCGTGGAAAGCTTGGATCAAAAGGCGATGACCGACGGTACGCTGACGTTATGCGTATGTTACCTCGACCAGGAAGAACAGTTGCATGCGTTTGAATCGGTGTCCACGTTCAAACACACTGCCGATGTGCCCGGTGCACAGGCCGGTATGCGCGGAACGGCGGCTGCTGACGTGAGCGAAATTGAGACGACGATGACGGATGGGCGGCGCATCAACGTTTCCGCCGTCATCGACATTTTCTTCAGCATTCAGGATGAGGTTGACTTTGCCTATATGGTACCGTCGCAGCACGAGGGTATGATGTACAAAACCAAGACGCTGACATTTGAAAAACGCTGTGCCCGCGCCACCACTGCTACCGAGATCAGCGGCGAGTGCGACATACCAAACGGTCAGCCCGGTATCCTGCAGGTGTTGGATTGTCAGGGGCAGGCGGATGTTCAGCAGGCTTTTGGCGAAGACGACCTCCTGTGCGTGGAAGGAGAGCTCAAGATTTCCATCGCTTATGCTACCAACAACCCGCAAACGCCCATTGCGCAGAGCTTTGCCCAGATCCCGTTTTCCGAAATGTTACCCGCACCCGGCGCGGCACAGGATCAGCACGTTACGGCAATGGTCAAGGTTAAGGATCTTTATGCCAACGGCAGCGAAGACGGCGGAACCATCGAGATACGTGCGGTATGTGCTATTGAGTTGGAAGCGCAGCAATCCATGGAGATCGAGGTGGTGGAGGATGCTTATGCCCTATCCTGTGAAACGCAGGTGCAGTTGAAAATGGTACAGATGAGCCGGTGTGCCGCCAATTATACCGGTGTGGAGGCGGTTCGCGAGACCGCGGCAATGACAAATGCCGACGATATGGCGCAGGTTTTAGCTGTGTTTGCCACGCCCAGCGCGGCTCGGGCAACGGCGGGTGAAGGCATGATCACGCTCGAAAGTGTGATAAGCTGCCAAATCGTTTATACTGATCGTGAGGGACGACTTTACAGCAAGATGGTGCAGTGGCCTGTGAACATGGATCAGCAGGCCCCCGCGTGCACACCGCAGAGCCATCCCATGGCTCAGATGTATGCTGAACAGGCACAGGCGATGCTGACCTCCGACGGCGTGGATGTACGTGTGCTTTTCAACTGGCAGGTATGCATTATGCAGACCGAGGAAACTGCCATTGCAGATCAGATCATCATGAAGGAGGATCAGGATAAAATGGTCCCCAGCGGTGTCGTCGTGTATTTCACCAGTGAAGGGGATATGCTTTGGGACATTGCCAAGCGCTATCGTATATCCACGCAAGACGTTCTACGCCACAATAGGGAAGCGCAGGAACCGTTCGCACGGGGCGAACGCCTTGTGCTTATGTGCAGACATGTGAGCTAGGGCAAGGGGGATACGATTCCCCCTTAGGACTTTCTTTTACGCAAACAGGCTTCCATAGTGTGTTGTGATCCCCTTGATGTTTCCGCGGTTGGGGGTGCGCCAAGCCTCCTTGGAAAATCCTCGGGATGGCCTATTCGCAAAATAAACGGCTAGGAGATGCGTATTCCGATGTGCCTGTCGCTGGAATCCGGTAATTCATGCGTGCAACAAAAACAAAGCAGCACAGGAGTCTGCCCCTTTGGGAAAAGATCCGATCGTGTCAAATAAGTTCAATCAAGGGGGAAGCGTTCCCCCTTGAAAACGCTCTTTCGTGCGGACAAGCTTGCATCGCAGGTCAATTCGTTCCCCAAACGTTGTTTGCTGTGGACTCAAAAGCGGATGGATGTAGCCACTTATGACGCGTCCCATAAAACAGCGATGCGCATTGATGGGCGAACAATAAACGCTGTTTAAAAATAGTTGATCCCTGTCCGGTGAGCGAAGGACAGGGATTTTTTATCTTGTTTATAGGGAACGGGCGTATATGCAAAACGGCGCGCAGTCCTTGAGTGCCTCGGCGGCGGACTGTGCCTGCTTCTGGTCGTTATATAGGCCAAACACCGCCGACCCCGTGCCCGTCATGGCGGCATACGCCGCGCCTTGGTTTTCGAGTGCGGCGCAAAGCGTTTCAATGGACGGACATAGCGATTGCGCGGCATTTTGTAGCGCGTTTTTGGACAGGCTTGCAAAAGCTTTCAAATCGCCGCATCTAAGCGCGCAAACGGCGCCATGTACGTCGGGCTGTGCTGTGCTTGCCATTTTATCGTACAGGTCGAATACAGCGGGTGTAGACAGGCCCATGGGAGGCTGAAGAATCACGAAATGAAGAACCGGCATGTCTTGGAGAGGGGTCATACGTTCGCCGATGCCACGGGCGCGCTGCGTGCCGCCCAAAAGTGCGTACGGTACGTCCGCGCCCAGGGACAGCGCCATCTCGAACAGTGCCTGATCGTCCGCTTCGCCGGGGTGCAAACCATCGAGTAGCCGCAAAGCAGCGGCCGCATCCGCACTGCCGCCGCCCAGACCGGATTGTACAGGTATGTGCTTCTCAAGGTGAAAGTGTAGGGGCAGGGGTATACCGGTCCTTTGTGAAAACAGACGCGCTGCCAAAAGCACGAGGTTACCGTCACCTTCCAGCGCGGCTTCCGTACATGTAAGGGACAGTTTGCCATCCGTTTGCGGCGCAACGGACAGCGTGTCGTGCAGGTCGATGGGACAAAAGACGGTATCCAAAAGATGATAACCGTCATCTCTTTTACCGGTTACGCCAAGAACGAGATTGAGTTTGGCAAACGCATGTTGCTGCAAAGATACCACCTCATGGGCATTGTAGCAGACTTTGCATATGCCGAACAGAGCGCACTTTGCGATTAGAAGCTGAAAAAGCGGGCATACTCGAAGAAAATAAAAGTGGCAAAAATCAAAAGTAATTATACGATGCTTTTTGATGCCGCGGAAAAAACGAGGAATGCCATGAAACGATGGTTGGCAGTGATTTTGATTCTGGGCGCATTGATGGGACGCATACCCCCTGTCCTGCGACTGCACGTGGTGGCCAACAGCGACACCAAAGCCGACCAGGATGTGAAGCTCTTGGTACGCGATGCGGTGATGGTGTATTATCAGGACCGGTTGCTGACAATGGAAGGGTTCGGGCAGGCTGAAGCATATATGATGACGCAACTGGACACAGTAAAGGACGTGGCGGACTGTGTCCTTATCAGCAATGGAATGCCGTACCAAAGCCGGGTATGCTTGGGCACTGCAACTTTTCCCGAGAAATCCTACGATGGTTTGGTATTTCCCGCAGGACAATACCATGCGCTCAACATCGTGTTGGGCGACGGAGAAGGGCAAAATTGGTGGTGCGTGCTGTTTCCGCCGCTGTGTCTGCTTCATGCCGAACAGGTGGATGAATCCTGGAAACCACAGGACGGCGTGACGTACAAGAGTTGGTTTGCGACACTATGGGAATAGGACGGAGGTATTTCTATGAAGATCCGACGCGGTATCGTCATGGTCATCACCATGGCTTTGACACTGTCACTGTTGTTGCCGATGGTGGGTATCCATATCGAGCCGGATCAAACGGCTTCTGCTGCCGGTGCGACGTTACGTAGCGGGGATCGTGGTAGTACCGTTGAGCAGATACAACAACGGCTGCGTGATTGGGGCTATTATTTCGGCCAGGTGGATGGTATATTCGGCGCTCAGACGGAACAGGCCGTCAAGAAATTTCAAAAAAAACATGGCCTTGTGGCGGACGGTATCGTCGGGCCCGCCACCGCTGAAAAGATCGGCATCTCACTTTCCGGCGTGTCGTCGGGCAACAGGTACCAGGCTGATCTCAACCTTTTGGCACACGTGGTGCACGGCGAGGCACGCGGCGAGCCGTACAAGGGAAAGGTTGCTGTGGCGGCGGTGGTTTTAAACCGTGTGGACAACGCCAGTTTTCCCAATGCATTATCCGGCGTCGTATATCAGCCGCGCGCGTTCTCCATCGTGGATGATGGGCAAATAAACCTCACGCCGGACAGCGAATCCATACGTGCGGCCAAGGATGCGCTCAACGGCTATGACCCGACAAGCGGATGTCTTTTCTACTACAATCCGGCCAAGACCACCAGCAAATGGATGCTCAGTAAGCCGATATACCTTCGTATCGGTACACACGTGTTTTGTAAATGAGGAGCGCTTCGATGCATACGGATGATATCAACCAATCGAGAAAAAGCATCAGAGGATTTTGGCAGCGTCATGGATGGGCGCTTACAGCGGGTATCTTAGGCGCGGGTCTTGTGGCGGCCATCGTGTTTGGCATAACGGCGAACGTATCATTCAACCGGGCACAGACGTTGTTGAACAATTCCTACCGCAATGCGTTCAATACCGTAGGCGACCATTTGCACGGCATAAGCACCGACCTTGTCAAAATGCGCGTGTGCACCTCCTCCGCCCAGCAATCCATCCTGCTGTATACCGTTTGGCGGGAGGCGGGGCAAGCACAGAGCGGACTTTCGCGACTGCCGGTGGATGAACAATCCGGCAACGCCATGTTGCAGTTCGTCAACAGGCTGGGCGACTTTTGTTTTACGCTGGCTCGCCGCGTGGAGCAGGGCGTTGACATCACGGACGACGAATTTGAAACATTGCGCACTCTAGAGCGCCAGGCGGAAAATGTGGCGACGCAGGTTGAAACGCTTCGGGAGAGCGGCGTGGAGTGGGAACAGGCACAGATTGCTTGGGACAAGGGAGACGAAGCGCCCACGCTGGACGGGATCAGCCAGGTGTCGGACAGTATACAGGAGTATCCATCGTTGATTTACGACGGCCCATATTCTGAACGGGCGGAGAACATCGAGCCAAAAGCAGCCACGGGCGAAACGGTGTCGTATGAGCAAGCGGTAAAAGTGGCCAAACGCTTTGTTGAGGGGACATACACACGCAATGAAGATGCCGGCGCCCAGGTGCCAACGTATTGTATGACGTGTACGCGTGATGACGGTGTCGAAGTCGACATATGCGTAACGAAAAAAGTCGGGATGATCTACACTATTCTACCGGGCGGCGCAGCAGCCACAGATGTATACCCGACACAGGAGCAAGTGCCCGCGCTGATCGAAGTGGCCAAAGAATATCTGCAAAATCGCGGGTTCCCAGCCATGCAATCCGCCTATGCACAGTACTATGCGGGTTCAGCGGTGATCAATATGGTGCCGGTTGAGAACGATATCCTGCTGTATCCCGATCTTGTCAAGGTATGGGTGGACATCACAACCAGGGAGGTTCTTGGGTTGGATGCGCACAACTATACGGTGTCGCATGTTGAAAGGGAGTTTCCAACCGAACTGTACGATCAACAGACACTTACCGACCGGGTTGCTCAGCGGTTAAGCATTGAGAATGTGCGTCTGGCCATGATCCCCTATAACACAACCGGGGAAAGGCTGTGCTATGAGTTCACCGGAACCAACGGCGAGGATACCTTTGCGGTGTATGTCAATGCGATCACGGGGGATGAGCTGGACATTAAGCTCATCGTGGACGCGGAAGACGGAACATTCACCTACTGAACATGGGTCACGGGCTAAAACGGGAACAAGCCGTGGCATTTCCAATGTGCTGCCGCCCGGTATGTCACTTGGCGTTATTATCAAGGATTTGATGGCGACTGTAGTCGCCATTTTTGCGTTTCTTAAGATTAATTGTTGTGTTATAATACAGAAAATCAGCATACATGTTTTATGTCGTTTAAAAGCAGCGTAGGGGAGGCGAAGAGAATGATTAAGATCACTTGGTTGGCACATTCCTGCTTTATCATTGAAAACCAAGCGGATGTGCGTCTGTTGATGGATCCGTATGACGAACGTACGGGGTATCAGGTAAAGAGAGTCAAGGCAGACATTGTCACCACATCACACAAACACGGCGATCATGCCAATCTCGCCATGGCGGAGGGAGATTATATGCTTGTTGACAAGCCCGGTAGTTTTCAGATGGGTGGGTTTGCCATCAAAGGCATTGCGGCCAAGCACGATGATCAAAACGGCGCGCAGCGCGGGGACAACGTCATCTTCGTTGTGGAGACCGACGGCATACGTATTTGCCATCTGGGAGATCTAGGACACCGGCTAAGCGCCGACCAGATAAATGAGATCGGCCGCGTCGATATCCTCATGACCCCGGTGGGCGGCACCTACACCATCGATGCAAAAACGGCGTCGCAAGTGGCGGAAGACCTCAAGCCCCTTGTGGTAATGCCCATGCATTACAAGACCGAAGTGTGCACATACCCCATCGAAAGTGAGCAGCGGTTTTTGGAATTGATGCAGCAGGCGGAATACGCCATCATCATGCACCATGCATCCATGCGGGAATATTCAGCCGATGATCTGCCAAAACGGCATGCCGTGGTGGTTATGGATCATATGTATTGAAAAAGCGCCCATGGGCGCTTTTTTTTGCGTTGAGGCATTGCATACAGGCAATGCCTTTAGCTTTCAAACTGGTGCCTGTGCAGGTCATAATAATAGCCATTTTGTGCCATCAGCTGCTCGTGCGTGCCCATCTCTTCGATGAGGCCATGGCGCAATACCACGATCACGTCGGCGGCGCGGATGGTGGAGAGACGATGTGCGATGATGAAGCTGGTACGGTTTTTCAGCGTGGCTGCGATGGCGTGCTGGATATACAATTCGGTCTCGGTGTCGATGGAACTGGTCGCTTCGTCCAGCACGAACAGCGGCGGGTCATGTAAAATCGCGCGAGCGAATGAGATTAACTGTTTCTGGCCGGTGGATAGTCGGTTACCGCCCTCTCCCACCTGTGTGTCATAACCGTGTTCAAGCGCCACAATAAAATCGTGCGCGCATACCATTTGGGAAGCGCTGACCATCTCCTGATATGACGCATCGGGCTTACCATAGCGGATGTTGTCCGCAATGGTGCCGGAAAACAGGTGTGGGTTCTGTAGCACGTATCCCAGGTTGCTCTGCAGCCAGGCCTGACTGTGATCGCGGATATCCTGTCCGTCGATGCGGATTACGCCATCGGTGGGTTCGTAGAACCGGCATAGAAGATTGACGATGGTGCTCTTGCCGCTGCCTGTTTGTCCGACGAGCGCCACGGTCTGCCCGCTTTTGATGTTCAAATTAAAATCGTGCAGCACTTCCAGACCTTTGCGGTATGAGAAATCAACGTGCTCGAAGCGCACGTTTCCGCGTATCGGTGGCCAGCTTTCCCGTTTGGGATGTCTAAAATCGCCTTCGCGAAAAACCACGTCATCGCTATCCACGATGTCCGGCTCGGTATCCAACAGCGCAAAAACGCGTTCTGCGGAAGCCTGCGCCATCTGCATGTCCGCAAAGATGCGTGCCAACTGCCGCAACGGTTCAAAGAACTGTAGGGCGTATCCTGAAAACGCGGCGATGGTGCCAAACCACAACACGCCCTCCAACACAAGCACGCCGCCCTGCCAAAGTGCCAGCGCCGTGCCCACGCTGCCCAAAAGCATCACCATCGGTAAATACACGGAGTTGTACCGGGCCGCCTTGCGCGACGAACGGCACAGCGTATCGGTGATGGCGCTAAACTCACGCAGGTTAGCGTCCTCGCGCACCAGGTTCTTGGTGGTGGTGGCGCCCGAGATGGATTCGTTGTAAGCGCCGGTGATGCGGGAGTTCGTGCGTCGGACCAACCGCCAGATCCGAAGCAGCCGTTTTTGGAAATACATGGTACACAGCGCGAGCGGGGGAATGACAACGAGGACGAACAGCGTGATGCGTACGCTCAAAAACAGCATGGCGACGGTGGCGGCTAAAAGGCGTGCCACAGCCCAAAGGATGTCCACCAACGACCAGGCGATGGTCTCGGACAAACGATGGGAGTCGCTGGTCATGCGTGCCATGATGAATCCTACCGGCGTCTTGTCAAAATACGAGAAGGACAGCGTCTGCAAATGATCAAAGCATGCTTTGCGTATGTCGAAGGATACGTAGTGCTGGATCTTGCCCGCATACCGGATGAACGCGAACGTACACAGGCACAAAAAGACGGCCAGACCCAGCGCAAGCGCCATAAATGCCGACAGATTGACCATTGATTCAGATCGTGCGTACACGTCGATGGCGAAGCGCGTTAAAAGCGGGAACATGCTCTCGCCGATGGCCAAAAGAATGTTGGCTGCACACAGGCGAATGACGATAATTTTATAGACCATAGCGAAGCGTAGCAGCCGTCGCCAGACCGACAGGTTGATGCGGCGGTTTTGGAATTCCGTTTCCCGTATACCGAGTTCTTCGCTCATAACGCGCCACCTCCTGTCGGCACGTCGCCGTTTTGCATAGCGTTAATACGCGCGTACAATCCGTTTTGTGTTAACAGCGTGGCATGCGTGCCCTGTTCTTTGATGCGACCGTCTTCAATCACCAGAATCAGGTCCGCACTTTTCAGCGTGGTGATGCGGTGTGAGATCAAAAGTGTTGTCGCCTTTTTCGGCATCGCTCTGAGGGCGGCGCGGACCTCGGCGTCGGTCTTTGTGTCCAGAGCGGACAGCGAATCGTCGAAAATCATAATCGGAGACTGTTGCAGCAGCATACGCGCCATGGCGATGCGCTGTTTCTGCCCGCCGGATACGGTGATGCCGCGCTCCCCCACCATCGTGTCGAATCCCTGCTCAAACTCGTTTTCAAACTCTTTCAGGTTTGCGATGCGCGCCACGTCTTTTATCTGCTCCATGGACGGATCGTCCAGCGTGATCGCGATGTTTTCTCGGATGGTGCGCGAATACAAAAAAGGTTCCTGTAGCACCAAGCCGACGTGGCGGCGCAGGTGGTTTAGCGCCATATCACGTATGTCTACGCCGTCTATGAGGATGCGGCCACTCTTGATTGGATACAACCGCTGCAGTAGCAGTACCAGAGTACTCTTACCGCTACCCGTGGGCCCCAGTATGCCCACGGTCTGCCCGGGCTTCGCATGGAAGGATATGCCGCGCAGCACATCCGGACCATCGCCGTAGCCAAAGACGACGTTTTCAAACACGATATCGCCCATGATCGGTGGCGTTTTTGCAACGGGGGCATCCTGCTCGATCGGTCTGTGAAGGATCTCGTCGATGCGGTCTATGGCGACATGGGTCTTTCCAAGATCCGCCAGCACCCGGCCCATTTGGCGTATAGGCCACAGCATGGTGGACGTATATGAGATGAAGGTGATCAACGTGCCCACAGAGAGAAGCCCGGCGCGTACCTGCATAACACCCACGATGGTGCATACCGCAATCTGTATATAAATGACAAGATCTGAAAACGACCAAAACACGGACATCAATTTGATCAGATGCAAGGACTTATCCCGGAACGTTTCACTGGTTTGGTTGAATTTGTGCGCTTCCCGCGACTGCTGGGCAAAGGCACGCACAACGCGTACGCCAGTCAGGCTTTCCTGCAGTACCACCGACATGCGTCCGTCCGCCTCATCCACTTCACGGAAGTACTTGCGCACCTTGCGGTAATATACGTAGGAAAAGGACAAAAGCAACGGCACGCAGCTAAGCGACACCAGCGTCATCACGCGGCTCATGGGCAGCATGATGACAAGGGCGAAAGCGATCAGGCATATTGCGCGCAGCAGTTCGGTGGCCTGTGAATGCAGAAACTGGCGGATTGTCTGCACGTCGGAGGTACAGCGCTGCAAAAGATCGCCTGTACCCATCTGTTGAAGCGTACCATAGGGAAGGTGTTGGATGTGATCGTATAGCCGTTCGCGCAGCAGCTTCATGGACAGTTCGCACGCATCGTTTGTCAGCCGATACCGCAGCATGGTGAAAAGCCCGTTGACAGCGGCAACGAGAATCATGGCAATAGCGCAGATCCAAAGGTTGTTTTTGAGCGCCTGAACGCCGCCTAGCCATCCGATGATCGGATGTGTGAACGAAGGCAACGAAATGGGATCGTTGCCGATCACGCTGTCCACCGTGAAGCGCAGCACCTGCTGGGGCATGAACGTTAAAAGCGCGGATGTGGCTACGCACAAAAGGCCCAGCACAAACCGTATGCGGTGACCCCGCAATATAACGCCGAAAAGGGTATGTCTTTTCAGTTTGACGTCTTGTGTATCCATCAATGGCAGTATACGCTATGCATCGATGCAAAGGCAAGGGCAAAAGAGGTCCTGGCGCAATCAAAACCTGTGCGGTTTCAGGCAAGGGTATGGCCGGCAAAACTTGTATTACGGGCGTTTCCTTGATAGAATATGACATGACCGGATATGGTAATATGACTCTAATGTGAGATGTCATAGAAAGGAAGACGATTTTGAAAGTAACCACTAAAGATATTTTAATTGCATTGGTTGTTACGATTGCGGCGGGGGCGGTGGCTTTTTACCTGCTTTTGCCCGCCGTTAACATCCATGACAAGACATTTGTCGGCATGGTGGCCATCCTATTGTTCCTGTTCGCGCTGATTTGCTATGTGCGCGGTGGCTGGCGGGCAGGCATGGCGCTGTTTGCCGACGGTTTCCATCTTGGCATAGCGGAGGGCGCGGCGATTGTGGGCGCGGTCATACTGTTGCTGGCGACTGTCGTCGGCGGGATTGGTTCCACCAAGATCCTGTGGGCAGCCAAATACCAAAAACTGTTGGCTGTGGAGGAAGGGAGCTTCACCGAGGACGTCAGCCAGGCACACTTTGACAACATCCCCATGCTGGATCTTAACAGCGCGGTCAAACTGGGCGACCGTAAGATGGGTGAGTTGGTGGATATGGTCAGCCAGTTCGAAGTGGCCAGCGATTATGCCCAGATCAACTATCAGGGTGAACCGGTGCGGGTGACACCGTTGGAATACGGCGATTTGATCAAATGGTTCAACAACCAAAAGGAAGGCTTGCCCGCCTACATCATCATCAACATGGTGACGCAGGAGGTGACGGTACAGCGGCTGACGGAGGGCATGAAATATTCGTTCTCCGACCACTTTGGACGCTATTTGCCAAGGCAATTGCGCTTCAAATATCCGACGTTCCTCTTTGACAACCCCATATTTGAAGTGGACGAAGACGGACACCCGTTCTGGGTGGTTCCGCGTATCGATTACACCATCGGACTCTACGGCGGCGAGGACATTCTTGGCGTGGTGCTGTGCGACGCTGTGACCGGCGATACAACGTATTATCCGCTTTCCGAAGTGCCTCAATGGATCGACCGGGCCATCAATTCCAATCTGGTGATGGAACAGTTTGATTATTACGGAACGTTGAAACACGGGTTCTGGAATTCCATATTTGGACAGCGCGATTCTCTCCAGACCACCAGCGGTTACAACTACATTGCCATGAACGACGATATCTTCCTGTACACAGGCGTAACCAGCGTGGGCACCGACCAGAGCAACGTGGGATTCCTGTTGGTCAACCAACGTACCAAGGCAGCAAAATACTATTCCGCGCCCGGCGCCGACGAGACCTCTGCGATGAGCTCGGCCGAGGGCCAAGTGCAGAATTTGCGCTACAATGCAACATTCCCGCTGTTACTAAACATCGGGAACCAACCGACGTATTTCATGGCGCTCAAGGATGATGCACAGTTGGTCAAGATGTATGCGATGGTCAATGTCGGCCAGTACCAGCTCGTGGCCACCGGCACCACAGTGCTCGAATGCGAGGAAGCATATATCAGGCTGCTCGGCGATCACGGACTGACCGACGAGAACATACCGGGCATCGAAACCATTTCCGCCAAAATTACGGATATTCGTACGGCGGTGTTGGAAGGCAATTCCGTGTATTATTTGGCGCTTGAAGGATACCAGACAATGTTCATCGTGCCCGTTGCAAACTATAACGAAGTAGTGACCTACAACGTAGGCGACACCGTGGAATTGCAATATGCACCGGGGGACAGCATGTTAAATACGATTTATTCGCTCGAAAAGGTTACTGAACAAACCACCGTAGAGCAGCCGGTGCAGCCATAGTGGATGTCGGTTCGTATGCAAAATAAAGACGGGCGGCGGGTTCGCCTGCTCCCGTCTTTTGAGTGTCAGCATGCCGTTTTGACGCAGGAACGATTCGAGAACGTAATACGAAGAAGGAGGAGTTTACCTTGACAGGAAAACTTGTGGGCCTAGCCCATATTGGTATCTATACCGCGGACATGGATACCTCCATCGCCTTTTACAAACGCTTGGGGTTTGAACTTGATACCATTAACACGTTACCGGGCGCCGAACTGGGCTTTATGAGTTTGGGTACGTGCCTGATCGAATTGATACAGCCGGCTGATTTGAAACGGTTGGATGGTCTTGTCGGCGGCGTCATTGCGCACATTGCCATTGAATGCCGGGGCATTGAGGGTGTTGTAGGAAGGCTCAAGGGCGAGGGCATCATTAAACAGGATGAAATCATCAAAACGTCCGATTTGATTCTCGACGGTGTGAAAAATATCTTCTTTGTGGGGCCGTCGGGCGAGAACATCGAGTTGTTTGACTACTATAAACGGGATTGATCCTATAAAAGCTATTTTGAAAGGGCGATGAAGATGGCGTACATTCTGGCGCACGACTTTGGTACAAGCGCAGACAAAGCATCCCTGTTTACCACAGAGGGACGGTTTGTTAAAACCAAAACGGTGAGCTATCCGACGTACTATAGCCACGGCACATGGGCGGAACAAGACCCTGAGGATTGGTGGAACGCGTTTTGCCAAAGCACGAAAGCGCTGATGGAAGGCGTCGACGAGAAAGAGGTGTTGTGCGTTTCCTTTGACGGGACGTATCCCAACTGCCTTTGCGTGGATAAAAACTTAAAACCGTTGCACAGGGCCATGATATGGCAGGATGCACGGAGTTACCAGGAAGCCCGGGAGATCAGTGAGAAGCTCCCCGCCAAATATACCGCCGGTCGCCCCAACAACGTGCTGCCGACGGATCGGACGCTGTCCAAGCTGATGTGGGTTAAAAAACACCAGAGCGAAATCTTTGAAAAGACGTACAAGGTGTTTCCCAGCGTGATGGATTACATCATTTTGAAGTTGACGGGCAACACGGTGTGCGATTACAACACCGGCGGCGGTACTGCTTTCATGAACGTGGCGCGCACCGAATGGTCGGACGAAGTTCTATCCATTGCAGGCGTTGCGCGTTCGATGATGCCGGAACTGCACAATCGAACGGATATTGTGGGCGAAGTGCCCGAGGATATGGCACAGTTGTGTGGTCTGGCTGCTGGCACCAAGCTAGTGATGGGTACGGGCGATTCCGCCAGTACGTCCATCGGTGCGGGCATGCTCAAACCGGGCGATGCGTACATGAACGGCGGGACGTCGGCGGGTATCATAGGCTTGAGCCGCGAAGGCAAGAAATTGGGCGGACAGACGACGTCTTCCGGATCGTCTTTGAGCTGGCTCAAGAACAATATCTGTTTGTTGGAACAGAGAATAGCACAGGAAAGTGGCCGTGATTTCTACGACATCTTCAACGAAAAAATCATACAGGCCCCCGTGGGATCCAACGGTGCGATGTTCCATCCCTACCTTGCGGGCGAACGGGCGCCGCGCAACAATCCGCGCGCCAAGGGCTCGTTTGTAGGCATCTCTCTGACAACGACGCGCGAGGATATCATGCGCAGCCTAGTGGAGGGCATCGGACTGAACATCAACCTGATCCTTCAGGACATTCGAGACCGCGGCTATGAGATAAAGCGCATTCCCATCGTTGGAGGCATGGGCAAGAGCCCGGTGTTCAGGCAGATATTTGCGGATATTATGAACGTTGAATTCGTTGCATTTGAATACATGGACGAGGCAGCCACCGTTGGCACAGCGGTACTGGGCGGAATAGCGCTTGGGTTGTACGAAGATGAATCCGCGGTGGAGAAGTTTATGAAGGTGACAGCGGTAACCAAACCCGATGCAGAAAATCATGAGAAGTACAAGAAGATCATGCCGCTGTTCGAAAAGGTCTACCAAGCACAGGTGCCCGTGTACGAATACATGTAAACGGAGAAAGTTTCAAAAAAAGCATTGATGACGCACAGGATGTCAGATAAAAGCATGGTGAAACATGCCAAGATGTCCCTGAGGCTTTTACAATTTGATAGGAGGGTATTGGCAATGGAATATATTTTGGCACATGACTTGGGCACCAGTGGGGATAAAGCGGCGCTGCTGACAACTGACGGGAAAATCGTCAAAACCAAGACGGTCAGTTATCCGACATATTGCAGCAGAGGGACGTGGGCTGAACAGGATCCCGAAGACTGGTGGAATGCGTTTTGCCGGTGCACGAAAGCGTTGATGGAGGGCATCGACAAGGATAGGGTATTGTGCGTGTCCTTTGATGGTACGCTCCCAAACTGCCTGTGTGTCGATCAAGAACTCAAACCATTGCATAAATCAATGATCTGGCAGGATGCCCGTTCGTTTGAGGAGGCGCGGGAGATCAGTCTCAGGCTTCCGGACAAGTACACTGCTGATTATCCGAACAACATCTTGCCGACGGATCGGACACTGCCCAAATTGCTCTGGATCAAAAAGCATCGTCCGGATATCTTTGAAAAAACCCACAAGGTATTGCCCAGCGTGATGGACTATATCATCCTAAAGATGACAGGATGCGCGGTATGCGATCATAGCATTGGTCGCGCTACCGCGATGTCGGACAATGTCCGCCCCGTCTGCGACTGGTCGGACGAGGTGTTGAGGATCGCGGGGATTCCGCGCTCCATGATGCCGCAGCTGCAGTACCGTACCGATATCGTAGGTGAAGTGCCGGCACACCTGACGGATATTTGTGGACTCAAAGCGGGGACCAAACTTGTGATGGGTACCGCCGATACCGCATGCACCTCCATCGGCGCGGGATTGATCGAGCAAGGTGATGCCTACATGAACGGCGGCACATCGGCGGGGATCATTGCCATGGGCAAGAACAACAAGAAACACGGCGGACAGACCACTTCCTCCGGTGCTTCGCTGAAATGGTTAATAAACAACATTTGCCTGCTCGAACAAAGAGTTGCGCAACAGACTGGACGCGATATATACGAAATTATCAGCGAGAGGATTGCACAGGCTCCATTGGGCAGCAACGGCGTAATGTTTCATCCGTATCTCGCGGGCGAACGTGCGCCGCGGCACAACCCACGTGCCAAAGGTTCGTTGGTGGGCATTACGCTGACTACTACGCGCGAGGATATGATGCGCAGCGTGGTGGAGGGCATCGGACTCAATGTGAATTTAATCCTGCAAAGCGTGCGGGACAAAGGCCTTGAAATCACACGTATGCCCATTGTCGGCGGCATGGGAAAAAGCGCGGTGTTCCGGCAAATATTTGCCGATATCATGAACGTAGAGCTTATCACGTTCGAGTATATGGATGAAGCGGCCGCCGTTGGTGCGGCGGTATTGGGGGGGATCGCGCTTGGGATATACGAGGATGAATCGGCAGTGAAGGAATTTATGAAAGTGACATCCGTTACAAAACCAAACAGGGAGAATCATGAGAAGTACAGGAAAATCATGCCGCTGTTTGAAAGGGTATATGAAGCGCAGGTGCCCGTGTACGAATACATGTAGAAAATAAGGAAAAGCGCGGGTAAACCGCGCTTTTTTGTTTCCATAAATTATGATGGAACGACACAGAACAACAGGGAGCTTTGTGAAGCGAAAAACCGAAGCAGGCAGTTACTTGCTGGTTTTTTTGCTCGTCTTGCTTGTTTTACGGGATGTGCGCTGCGTTACGACTTTATTCTTATAATCATCTGACAGTACGCTGATGCTGCCGTTCACTTCAAGCACTGCTAGATTGACGGCTTTTACATCGCATATGCCATGGTCACGAATGGCGCCTTCCAATTCGTCCATGGTCAATCGAGCCCTTTCCAGATTGCGCCTTTTGACCGATCCGTTGTAGATGAGCATTATGTCCTCACCCTGTATCAATTTGCTGAAACCGTCAAAGTGGTACATGAGTTCTTTCAATATAAAATTAGCAACAAACAGTGCCCCCGCCGCCACAAGGCCGCCCCACAATGATGTGTCTGGACCGACCATGGCATTCTGTACGGCGTTGCTGATCAACAGGACAAAAACCAGATCCGTGACGGATATTTGACTCAACGTTTTTCGACCGGTTAATCGCAGACCGGCGAGAATAAAGGCATATACCGCCAACGAACTTAGAACGATGATAACATAGTGGTTGGAAAACATCTTCCACCCTCCTTATTTGTACTAAAATTTATCATAACATGTATCGACATGCTTTTCACATATCAATCGCTAAATTGGATTGTGAAAATACGCATATGTATTGCACAGACCGCATCGAAAGGGAAATTTACAATGCCTTCCAATGCGCTATTATGCTATAATAATAAGTATATTTTGCGGGTGATGCACGAATATGTATATGCCATATGCAATCATGGTATAACGGCATAGCCTTTGACGGATGCGGACGGCATTTTTACATCTAAAACGCAAAGGAGCATGGTATATGGATGAATTGAGGGGGCTTACCTTGGATGAAGCGGCCAAGCGATTGCAGCGTTTTGGCCCAAACGCCTTGCCCGAGCCGCGACACCGGTTGCTAAAGCTGATATTTCGGCAGTTTCGGGGCATATTCAACGTACTATTGCTGGTTGCGGCTGTTGTAACATTCGCGTTAGGGGAACCTATAGACGGATCCTTTATATTGTTTTTTGTTGTTATGGGGACAGCCTTGAACGTCTATCAGGAATATAAGTCGAGCGCGGCTGTTGATAAACTCAAGTCCTATCTTAGCCGGACAATCACAGTTGTGCGTAACGGGGAGGCCGCTCAAATACCCATCGAGGATATTGTACCTGGTGATTTGCTTAAGCTTCAATCCGGCGATATTGTCCCGGCAGATGCAATTGTTCGCCAGGCGGGCGATTTGTTGGTCGATGAAACGACATTCACCGGAGAAAGCATACCCGTTGCCAAAAGCGAAACATCCGCATCATATGAGGATGCTCAGGACCAGAACTGTCTATTACAGGGCGTGGTGGTTATCAGCGGTAACGCACTGGCCGAAGTAACCGCAACCGGCCAACAAACGCGGCTGGCCGGCATAGCGGTGAGCGCCACCACGGAACGTGAACGCAGCGATCTTGACAAAGGCATTGACCGCATCAGCAGATTTATTCTGATAACCACACTGAGCACGCTTACCATCGTGATTTTGGCAAACCTGTTGATTGGCGGCGGGGAGACAGACATACCGCACTATCTGATCTTTGCGATCGCGCTTGCGGTTTCAGTGATTCCCGAGGCGTTGCCGCTTGTATTGACCTTTTCCCTCTCGCGCGGCGCGCTCCAGTTTGCCAAACACGACGTCATCGTAAAACGGCTGTCCTCGGTGCAGGACTTGGGTTCGGTCAACCTATTGTGTACGGACAAGACCGGCACGATCACGGAAAACCGCTTGGTATATGCAAACGAATACGCCGATGAGGCATCCAAGTTTCATCCGCTTGTGCTCGCCCGGCTTGCGGCGCTGAATTTGAACGAACAGATTCCGGAACCGTTTGACCGTGCATCTGACGAATCGCTTTCCGCCGAACAGCGGGCTGAGGTTGAGGCCTTTGAAATTCTCGAAGAAGAAGCGTTTGATCCGGCGCTGCGCAGCAATGGTGCAGTGCTTACGCGCAACGATGGCCTCAAGATCCATGTGCGCCGGGGCAGCCCGGAATATTTCTTTGAGCAGGGCGTGGTGAAAAAAGAACAGGTTGATACATGGCTCTTGGAAGAAGAGCGGCAAGGCCACCGTGTGCTTGGCGTCAGCTACGATAACGGTAGCGGCGCAAAATTTGGCGGGTTTGTTTCGTTTGTCGATACGCTTAAAGCCACAACGAAACAGACGATTGATGCGGCCAAGAGCCTGAACGTGGACATCACCATCATAACAGGCGACGCATTGATGGTGGCGGAATCCGTCGGCCGGGAAGCCGGTTTGGTGACGGATGTGCGCGAGGTTATACGCGCCGAGGAATTTCTAGCACTGTCGGAAACGGAGCAACAGGAGCGCATCGGTACAATCCGCGTATTCGCCCGCACCACACCCGAGCAGAAGCTGCAATTGATCGAGCTGCTTAAGCAACGGTATACGGTGGGATTTTTGGGCGAAGGGATCAATGATGTGCCTGCGCTAAAAGCGGCGCATGTTTCGATGGTGGTCCAATCCGCTTCGGATGTTGCGCGTGAAACGGCGGATATCATCCTGTTGAAGAACGATCTGAGGGTCATCGTGGAAGGCATACGCCGTGGGCGCGAAACGCACGCGAACACGATGAAATACATCCGTGCCACGCTGGTTTCGAATTTTGGGAACTTCTTCGCCGTGTCCATCGGATCTTTGTTCATCAGTTTTCTTCCCATGCTGCCAAAGCAGTTGCTGTTGCTGAATCTGCTCTCAGACTTTCCCATGATGGCCGTTGCTTTTGACCGCGTGTCTCCAAAAGAGATAATGGAACCGCAACGATACGATTTCCGTTCGTTGTACACCACATTTTTTGTATTGGGCATCGTCAGTACCGTCTTTGATTTTATATATTTTGCGCTTTTTTACCGCATATCGCCGCAGGTTTTGCAAACGAACTGGTTTATGGCCAGCGTGATAACAGAACTTTTGCTTATATTATCAATCCGTTCCATGGCACCGATCGGCAAGGCCGGCTGGCCTGCGCCGGTTATCATCTATCTGTCGGCAGCCGCAATTGCTGTGGCAATTGCGTTGCCGCTGATTCCCTGGACCGCCGCTTTCTTTGAGTTTATCAGGCCAAAGGCAATACATGTCGGTTTGATTGTCGCGCTGGCCGCGCTGTATCTGATTGTTACCGATCTTGTCAAACGACCGCTTTCCAGGTATTTGGAAAAGCAGACAAAACAGGAATGATTTATTCTGGGTAAAACGGGCAGTAATTGCGGATGCATTCGGCGTTTTGCCGATGGAATATACAGTGAAAATCATTTTGAAGCGGCATGGTAACGCCGAAATGTTCGGCGGTGAACTTTGCCGCTTCCACGATGCAAAGGTATGTCATGCGCTTGCAGCAGCGTGGGCCGCCGACATCGGCGAGGGTTTGCAGACACTGCGCGGTGATTGCGTTGCAAAGCCGCCATGGCTCAATACTGTACGGCGTAGCACCGGTGAGCACGCTGATGTACACGCCGGTGCTGATGGCAGCACCGCAGGCGCCCCAATAGCCGCACGTGCCGCCGGGAACGGCGCATCCCCGCGCGATGAGTTCATCAAGAGCCGCTGTAAGATCGATATCGCCGGTGATGTGGTGGTAGGCGCATAGAAGCGCCGCACCCGCGATATAGTGGTGCTCGGGGCCGTGTATATGCACAGAAGGATGACGCATGATGGATTCGGCGATTGTAAGCGGATTGGTACCGTGCATCGATTGGCATAGCGCGGGGACAATGGACGCCGCCCCCTTTTGATGGCAGGCGTCGCAAACATAATGCCCATTTTCGCACATGGAAAGACTATGTTGCGTTTGGCCGCACAGCGCGCATGACATGGGCTCTGCCTGTGTGAAATAAACCAACCGCGCGCCGCAAATCAGACATCCGTGCATCTGTTCAGACATCGAAACACCTCCATGGATCCACAACAAACGAGAAAGCCACGGCCAAATAGGCCGGGCTTTTCTTTGTTGGATCGGGCATTGTTCATCTATATATTACCAATAATTCTTTTTCTTGAATATGCTCATACAGATAGCCGCGACCAACACGCACAGTATAATCACGAACGGGTATCCGAGCTGCCATTTGAGCTCCGGCATGTAGACGAAGTTCATGCCATACCAACCCACGATCAGCGTCAGCGGCAAAAAGATGGCTGTCACAACGGTGAGTATGCGCATGATCTGGTTTTGTTTGATGTCGATGATGGATTGATAGACCTCCTGTACCTGCATGGAATAATCCCGAAGGATGGTCACCTCGCTTAAAAGGCGGGACAGACGCTCGGTAAACATCTTGAACATACCGATGACGTGTTTGGAGAACAGCGCATCGAAATCCATCTGCAGGCTTTGTCCGACGTCCATCATCTGTGTATAGTACCGGTGGTATTCGGAAAGCTCTTTGCGAATGGGGATCATCTTTCGGTTAAAATTCTCCACGTCATCGTTGAGGATGGCCTCCTCAAGATTACTTACGCGGCTTTCAAGAACCTCAAGATACCGCAGGTCATTGGCTATGAGCTGCTCGATAAAGTGAACGAATAGCCGACCGATGGATATGGATTTTTCCGTGGCGATGTAGACTCTGGTGGCAATCTCTTGCGCTGTTTGGTCATCGTCGATGAGGAACAGCTGGTTCCTTGTGATGTAGCAGGCAAAGTGATCGCGCTTTTTATAAGCGTTTTTGATGGGTATGGAAAACGTGCCGAACAATCCGTCCTGATACGGCTCCATCTTGCACACGAAGCTGTTTTCATACGCTGTGGTCGGCGTCGGGTTAAGATTGTTGTCTGCCATCCATTGCACCCATTGGGCAACGGTCAGCATGGCGACGAGGTTATCCGAGGGATCGCCTTGCTTGAATGCGGGCATTTCAACGAGCTTGTTTGTCAATTTGTAGAACATGCGCTCAACCAACCGATTCTATGAATTTGATTTTATGATAACACAGGTTGAAAAAAAACCATAGTAAACGACAAAAAGAGCTGAGCAAAAGCGTCGTTTACAGGTGTACGCTGTATTTCTCTGCCAAATCTAGTATATCCGCCCGGATGGTCTCGCGCAGGCTTTGGGGCTCGATCACTTCGCAAACGGGTGCGAACTGCAGCGCAAAAAAGCGCATGCCCTGCGGTACAGCCTGGATCACGACCTCCATGGTGTCTTCGTTAAGCTGGGTCATCACGGCGGCGTCGCCAAAAGCGTCCAAGACATCGCCCGCGCAGGCGCGGTTCATTCTAAGCACGATGCGCTCTGCCTTGCCGCCGAACATGAAGTTGTGCTCGGCAGCGTACTTTGCGATGTTCAGTCCATGCTCACATCCCGGCATATCGCATAGCGCGCGGGCCGGCGCGTCTTGCAGTTCAATGTCCGTCATCCTGTCGATACGGATGTGCCTTACGTCGTCATACCCCTCATAGCAGGCAATCAGATAATATTGACCGTTGGCGCACACGATGGCGAACGGGCTGACGATATCCTTATGGGAACGGATGGGATGAAGCGCACCGTCCTCCGCGGGACGGTTGTACTGGAACGCAACCTGCTGATTTTGGGCGATTGCATCGCTTATGATCTCAAGGTTATAGAAAAACTCGTGGTTGCGCTGGTGATGCCATTCGTTCAGGCGGTGCACATGCGGTACTTTTTGGCGAAAATGCCGGTTTGACAGGTTGCCCAGTTTTTCGATCATCTGTTTTGCATTGCCTTGGGGGATAAAACGGGAGGTTAGAACGCTGTCGATCAACACCAAAAGCTCCGTGTCGTCGAACGCACGCTCGCGCAGATAGGCTCCCCGGCCACTCTCCTCATGGGTACAGATGTCATAGCCCAATTCGCAAAGGAGCGATATGTTGCGACTGACGGCATTGCGACCCGCCAGGATGCCGTAGTCCTCCTCCAACCTTTTGATGATATCGGTCTGCGTAAGCGGATGGTCGTAGTCCGAAAGATCCTGAAGGATCTTTAAGATGCAGATTATCATCGCTTTTTTTCCGCCGATGGGTACCATGGAATCACCCCGATTGTTTAACGGCAGTAAAACCGTTTTCTTTTATTGTATGGATAGATCATCGTTTTTGCAAGGTATGATTGGATACGTCTTTCACTTGGGTGTACAATAAAACAAACCCCTTTGAGTAGGGGTTTGTTTTGATACGCGTTGATGGGGAATCATGCAAACGGATTTTCGTCCTTATACAGCATCCCCTTGGGCTGGTTGAAGGAGATGTCGCAAACGCCCAGATATTCAAAGACGGTGTGCAGCGCTTTGCCCACGTGCCCGAATGCGACGGCGCCGTGGTGCGGGAAACGTTTTTGAATCAGCACATGACGGTAAAACCGCGCCATCTCGGGTATGGCGAACACGCCGATGCCGCCGAAAGAGCGCGTCGGGGTGGGCAATACTTCGCCTTGGGCGATGTAGGCGTTGAGCGACGTATCCGCGCCGCTCTGTAGACGGAAGAACGTGATGGGGCCGGGCGCGATGTCGCCTTCCATGGTGCCGCGCGTAATGTCCGGCTCGCCCTCCTTTTCCAAAAGCCTGTTCTGAATCAACTGGAATTTCAACGCCCCCTTGGACAACCGGCATATCGGTGTGTTGCCGCAGTGGAAGCCCATGAACGTATCGTTTAGCGCGTGTTGGTGGGTGCCTTTGATATTTGCTTCGTACATATCGGCGGGCACGGTGTTGTTGATGTCCAACAGCGTAACGGGCTCATTGGTTATGCAGGCCCCGATGTATTCGGACAACGCGCCGTAGATGTCAACTTCGCATGCCACCGGGATTCCCTGCGACGCCAGACGGCTGTTGATGTAGCACGGTTCAAAGCCGAACTGCGAGGGGAAGGCTGGCCAGCATTTGTTGGCGAACACCACATAATCCCTGGCGCCCCGGTTGCTTTTGGCCCAGTCCAACAGCGTCAGTTCGTATTGGGCCAACTGGGGCAACAGATCGGGATAAACGGTGTGATCGCCCAGTTCCCGCTGCATGTCCAAAACCAGGGCATCGATCCGTTCGTCTTCCTCGTGTTCGCGGAACGACACCAGAAGATCCAGTTCGGAATTCTCCTGGATCTCGATGCCCATGTCATACAAAGCCTTGATGGGCGCGTTGCACGCGAAGAAATCCTGTGGCCGCGGGCCGAACGTAATGATTTTGAGGGATTTTAAGCCCAAAATGGCACGGGCCACGGGCATGAAATCCGACATCATATGGGCGATATCGTCCGCGGTGCCGACGGGGTATTCGGGGATAACAGCCTTGATGTTGCGAAGGTTCAGATTGTACGAGCAGTTGAGCATGCCGCAGTACGCATCGCCCCGTCCGCCAAAAAGATCCTCTCCGGTTTCCTCCGCTGCGGCGGCGTACATCACGGGACCGTCGAAGAATTGGGCGATGAGCGTTTCCGGCGTTTCGGGACCGAAATTGCCAAGAAACACGATCAGCGCGTTGCAGCCTGCAGCCTGCACTTCCGCAACCGCCTTTTTGGCATCGTCCTCGCTCTCCACGATGGTCTTCGCTTCATAGATGCTGCCGCCCATCGATTTATAGGCTGCAACGATCGCCTCGCGCCGCCTTTCGGAGAGGGAAATGATAAAGCAGTCACGGCTTACGGCTACGATGCCCAGTTTGACTTCGGGTATGTTTTTCATTGGTTTCTCCTTTGTGAAAGATAGTATCGTATCCATACGGCATGTCTACTGCCCGTAATAGGCGTTGGGCCCATGCTTGCGCTCAAAATGCTTGCGCGCCAGCGCTTCGTTCATAACGGGAGCCTCCTTGGCAAGCACCACCGTGTGCCATGCCATCATGGCTACCGCTTCGAGCACCTTTGCGTTGTGCACCGCCTCCCCGAGATTTTGTCCCCAGGCGAATGGCCCATGAGCCTTGACCAGTACGGCGGGGACATCCATGGGATCAAGCCCGGTTGAATGGAAACGCTCAACGATCGTGTCGCCGGTGTGCGTTTCGTAATCGTGTTCGATTTCATCCTGTGTCATATCCCGTGTACAGGGGACGTTCTTTGAAAAGTAATCTGCCTGCGTCGTGCCCAGGATGGGAATGTCCGATCCGGCCTGCGCCCAAATCGTTGCCCAGGTGGAATGCGTGTGCACGATGCCGCCGATGTGCAAAAATGCACGGTACAGCGCGAGGTGCGTGGCCGTATCCGAAGAAGGTTTCAGGTCTCCCTCTATAATTTTTCCATTCAAATCCACCACCACCATATCGTCGGGCCTCATCGCTTGATAGGAAACACCGGACGGTTTGATGACCACCAAACGCCTGTCCCGATCGATGCCGGATACGTTGCCCCAGGTGAATAGCACAAGGTCCAGCTTTGGCAACTGCCTGTTCGCTTCCCATACATCGCGTTTGAGTTCTTCGAGCAATGGAACACCTCCCATGTATTGGATGCAACCGCTTTTCCTATTTAAAATGCCTTTTTGAGGGCTTTAAGCCGCTTCATCACGTCGTTATCGCCGCGTCCGAAATAGTCGTGCAGCGTCTTGTATTCGGCGTATAATTTGTCGTAGACCGCCACGTTATCCGCTTTGGGCCTGTAGACGTCCTTGCTGGTTTTGGCCATCCTTTTCGCTGCCTCATTTACGTTGGCGTATCCGCCCGCCTCTTCGCCCGCGGCAACGCCGGCAAAGATGGCGCTACCAAGCGCCGGCCCCTGCTCGGATGCCACCACCCCGACCGGCATGCCCAGTACATCCGCGTAGATCTGCATCATCAGCGGGTTCTTTTGGCTGATGCCGCCGGCCGCATAGAATTCGTCCACCGGCACACCGTATTCGTTGAAATTCTCCACGATCATGCGTGTGCCGAATGCGGTGGATTCAATCAATGCACGGTAGATCTCTTCCGGCTTTGTCAGAAGCGTCATCCCAATGAGAAGCCCGGTCAAATCCACATCCACCAGCACCGAACGGTTGCCGTTCCACCAGTCAAGCGCGATCAGCCCGCTCTCACCGGGCCGAAGATTCGCCGACCGATCCGTCAGATAGCCATGCAGGCTCTGTCCCGCTGCCGAAGCCCGCTGAGCATATTCATGGGAACAGCAGTTTTGCACAAACCATGCAAAGCCGTCCCCTACGCAGGATTGCCCGGCTTCGTAGCCGAAAAGTCCCGGAAGTATACCGTCCTCCACTACGCCGCACATGCCGGGCACCAGTTTTTCCGCGGTGCCCAGTACCATATGACAGGTGGATGTGCCCATGATGGCCAGCATTTTGCCAACGTCCTGTATGCCCGCCGCAGGCACACACACATGGGCGTCCACGTTGCCAACGGACACGGCGGTACCCTCCAACAGTCCAGTAAGCTGTGCTGCTTGCTTTGTGAGACGTCCGGCCCGAAGCCCGATTGGCGTGATGTCCGTATTCAGTTTATCCATGACAACGTTTTCAAGCCGCGGATCAAGCGCCGCAAAAAAGTGCTTGTCGGGATAGCCGGTACGTTTGTTCCAGATGCCCTTGTACCCCGCGGTGCAGGAGTTGCGGACCAGTTTTCCGCACAGCTGCCATACGATCCAGTCCGCCGCTTCGACCCATTGATCCGTGGCCGCGTAGACCTGTGGCGCTTCGTCCAGCACCTGCCAGAGCTTGGGTATGCTCCATTCCGAGGAAATCTTTCCGCCATAGTTTTTAAGCCACGCTTCACCCCGTTGCTGAGCGACATCGTTGAGCCGATTTGCCTTGTCCTGCGCCGCGTGGTGTTTCCACAGCTTCACATAGGCATGCGGTTCATGATTGAATGCGTCCAGAAAGCACAGCGGCGTACCGTCGTTTTTCACCGGCATCGGAGAGCTGGCCGTGAAATCCGTGCCCACGCCGATGACATTTCCCTTATCGGTATTTGCACGCTTTAATAGCGTAGGGATGGTTTCCCTCAATACGTTCAGATAATCCAACGGATGCTGGAGCGCCCAATCGGGCGGCAGCTTTGTGCCGTCCCACAGCGTTTCGTCCATGACCGCATGCGTGTACGTATGTTCCGCCGATGCGACCATTTCGCCTGTTTTCACGTTCACCAGCACCGCGCGTCCCGATAATGTGCCGTAATCAATGCCAATCACATATTTGTACATCCAACATCGGCCTCCAATCATATAATTGCCGCGGTTGACTCTACCTCTCAATGTAAACGAAAAACGATGTGCATTCAACCCATACGGCTGAATAAAAGAAAAAAAGGCTTTTTCAGCGCAGGATAAAAGCTGGCTTAAGGTTGTCGTGTCGTGATATGATGGGAATGACGAACGATACGTTGGCAATGATATGCCATTTGCTCCATGGAAGTCATGGCGGGGCGGCATGGACATAATGGTCAAGGAGCTCGCTGTTCTTTGATCCGGGTATAAGCGTGGGATGGCTCGTACGGCGAGACAGAACCCATACTGTGAAAAGACGATTGAATTTGTTCCATGTGATGCGGAAATGGAACGAGATAAAAAATTTCAATAGATTCAGCCACGGCCTGCAACGCAAAGGATGCGCTGTGCCTTTGCCGTATACCCGTTTGGCCTATGAAAAGAGGGTGAACGCATGAAAAAAACCAGTATCGTGTTGGGCGGAGGCTTCGATCCGTATATGAACCTGGCCCTTGAGGAGCTGCTGCTTCAAAACGTTGAGGACGACGAGGTGATGCTATACCTGTGGCAGAACCAGCGCACTGTGGTCATTGGCAGAAACCAGAACGCATGGAAGGAATGCCATCTTGAAATGTTGGAGCGAGATGGTGGTAAGCTGGCCCGACGCCTGTCCGGCGGCGGCGCCGTATATCATGACTTGGGCAATCTCAATTTTACTTTTTTGGTGCCAAAGGCGGACTACGATCTGCACCGCCAACTGGGCGTTATCCTGTCCGCCGCCCGCACGATCGGCATCGACGCTGTGTTCAGCGGGCGCAATGATATACTGGCAAATGGACGCAAGTTCTCGGGTAACGCGTTCTATCATGGGAAACGTGCCTCTTACCATCACGGGACGATATTGGTGGATGTGGACATGGGCGTGATGCAACATTATCTGAACGTGCCCAAGCAAAAGATGGCGTCCAAGGGCGTGGACTCGGTCAAATCACGCGTAATCAATTTGAAAGAAATCGTACCGTCCCTCACCATTGAGGGGTTTAAAGATGCCATGCAACGCTCGTTTATACGCGAATACGGGGGAAAGGGGGACGGACTGGATACGAAGAAATTTTTCAATAGCGCCGATTTTATGCCGCTGCATGAAAAATACCAGAGTTGGGAATGGCGCATCGGAAAGAGCCCCGACTTTGACATTTCCTATCAAACGCGCTTTCCTTGGGGAGGTGTACAGCTGGGCCTGATGGTGCAAGGCGGGTTTGTGAAGAAGAGCAAGATATATTCCGATGCGATGGACGCAGATCTCGTTGAACGGATGGCGGAATGTCTCGTCGGCGTACCGTACAGCCGCGCAAGTATGGCCAAGGCGCTATCCGGTCTTGCGGATGAAGCGCACGAAGCGGCGGACGTTGCCGCCTGGGTTGGGAAAGTATAGATGTTGGTGGGAAGGAAGGGAATCAAGCTGAAACATACACCGTTGTTTGAAAAGCATGAAAAACTAGGCGGGCGGATGGTGGACTTCGGCGGTTGGTCGCTGCCCGTGCAGTATGGCGGCATCATAAGCGAGCACGAGGCCGTGCGCAATGCCGCCGGACTTTTTGACGTTTCGCATATGGGCGAGATCGTGATACGCGGACCGGGATCGACGGAATTTTTGCAGCGCCTTGTGACGGGTCATGTGGGAACGCTTGAAGACAATCAGGTTTTGTATACGCTGATGTGCCATCAAAACGGCGGCACGGTGGATGATCTGATCGTGTACCGTTACAACGCCGAGCATTATCTGTTGGTGGTTAACGCGTGCAACACGCAAAAGGATTTTGCGTGGATCAAAGAACACGCACCCGAAGGGCTCTCCATTGAAAACCTGTCGGACGACTATGCCCAACTGGCCATACAGGGGCCCAAGGCGCAAGCCATCCTGCAAACGCTTGCCGATTGCCCGCTTGATGATATCGGTTTTTTCCACTTTGAGCCAAATGTGTGCGTGGCCGGGCAGGATGCCCTCGTTTCACGCACGGGCTATACGGGCGAAGATGGATTTGAGGTGTACGTATCCAAGGACGCCGCTACCGCCGTGTGGGATGAGATTCTCAGGACCGGGACAGAATACGGCCTGTTGCCAGTGGGGCTTGGCGCACGGGACACGCTGCGGCTTGAGGCGGGTCTTCCGCTGTATGGGCACGAGCTATCGCCAGATATTACACCGCTCGAGGCCGGCCTTGGCAACTTTGTCAAGCTGGCCAAGGGCGATTTTATCGGCCGGGAGGCGTTGAAGCAACAAAAGAAGCAGGGTATCCCGCGTGTACGCATCGGCTTTGCCATGATCGATCGCGGCATACCCAGAAGCGGCTATGAACTAATGAAAAGCGGACAGATAATCGGTTGCGTCACATCGGGCAGCTATGCGCCTTCGCTCAAGAAAAACATGGGCATGGCGATCGTCGAAACAGGCTATGTGGATATGGAGGAAGAACTCACGGTGGTTGTTCGGAGCAAGTCGCTTTTAGCGAAACGCGTGCCGCTGCCCTTTTATAAAAAGCGTTATCGGAAATAACTTTGGAGGAGATAAGAGTATGAATGTACCAAAGGATTTGCTCTATACCAAAGAGCACGAGTGGGTGAAAATCGATGGCAACAGAGCCATCGTAGGCATTACCGACCATGCGCAGCACGCCCTTGGCGATATTGTGTTTGTGGAGTTGCCCGGCGAAGGGGATCAATTCAATGCCGGCGAGGCGTTCGGCGTTGCCGAGTCCGTCAAAGCGGTCTCCGATTTGTTTGCTCCCGTGTCGGGTTCCGTTGTGGAGGCCAATGATGTTCTGATGGACAAGCCCGAGCTACTCAATACGGATGCCTACGGGAATTGGATCATCGTTCTTGAAATCAACGACGAGGCGGAACTGGCAACGCTGCTTGACGCAAAGGGCTATCAAGTGTTGATCGAAGGAGAGAATTAGCATGCATCGCTATATTCCCAGTACCAGTGAGCAGAAAACGGATATGCTCTCAACGTTGGGCATGAAGGAGATTGGTGAGCTGTTTGCCGATATACCTAAAAGCGTAAGACTGAATCGTCCCCTAGACATCCCCAACGGTCTGAGCGAGCTAGAGCTTGTTGCCCATATGCAAGCTCTGGCTGAACGGAACCTTGGCGCGCAAAACTGTACCTGTTTTCTGGGTGCCGGTGCATACGATCACTACATCCCCAGCGTCATTGACCATATGCTGCTGCGACAGGAGTTTTATACCGCCTACACCCCCTATCAGCCCGAGATCAGCCAGGGGATGTTGCAGGTGATTTTTGAGTTTCAGTCCATGATCTGCGAACTGACAGGGATGGATGTTGCCAACGCCTCTGTGTACGACGGCGCGACGGCACTGGCCGAAGCTGCGATCATGGCGTGCAATGCCACCCGTAAAAGCGAAGTGATCATTGCCGATACGGTTCATCCGGAAAGCAGGGCAGTGCTTAAAACCTATTGTGCGCCACGCGGCATACGCATCCGAACCGTCGCTCACAACAACGGCAAGATGGACGGGGGATCCCTTGCGGCGGCCCTGTCAAAGGACACCGCCGCCGTCATCGTACAAAGCCCCAACTTTTTCGGCATCGTGGAGGATATCAAAGCCGCTGCCGATCTTGTTCATCAAACGGGCGGTCTTTTGATAGCAAGCGTTGATCCAATTTCCCTTTCCGTATTGAAATCTCCCGGCGAGATGGATGCGGACATAGCAGTGGGTGACGGACAGGCGCTGGGCGTTCCGCTCTCCTTTGGCGGCCCGACCGTTGGGTTCATGGCAGCAACCGGGAGGCTTTTGCGCAATATGCCCGGGCGGATTGTCGGCGTCACCACGGATCAGATGGGACGGCGCGCTTATGTGCTGACCATGCAGACGCGCGAGCAGCATATCCGGCGTGAGCGGGCGACCTCCAACATCTGTACCAACAATGCGTTGGTCGCGCTGGCCAACACCGTCTATATGACCGTGATGGGCAAAGAGGGCCTCCGCGAGGTGGCCATGCAATGTCTGTCAAAGGCACATTACACCCATGATGCGTTGATCAAAACCGGATTGTTTGAACCGGTGTTCGACGCTCCATTTTTTAAAGAATTTACGGTCAGGTCAAAGATACCGGTCGATGCATTGAACAAGAAACTTCTCGATTTTAGCATATTAGGCGGATACGATGTTGAAAAAGCCTATCCCGCATATAGGGATTGCTGGCTTGTGGCCGTGACGGAAAAGCGCACCAGGGCGGACATTGACAATCTCGTGCGAAGGGCGGTGGAATAGATGCGCAAGGAAGAGATGAAACTGATCTTTGAGAAGAGCATAAAGGGGCGGAAGGGATACCAACTGCCCAAGCCCGATACTGCGGACATTGACCCTGTGGCGATCCTGCCCCCCGGGATGGTACGCCAAGTTCCCCCGGAACTGCCCGAGGTCAGCGAATCGGACGCCGTCCGCCATTTTATCAAACTGTCCCAGCGGAATTATGGCGTGGATGAGGGCTTTTATCCGCTTGGTTCTTGTACCATGAAGTATAATCCCAAAATCAACGAGGATGTATCCCGCTTGAAAGGCTTTACGGATTCACATCCGTATCAGCCCATAGAGCTGTCGCAGGGCAATCTGGAGCTGATGTTCCGTTTGGACAAGCTGTTGTGCGAGATCACCGGCATGGATAAGATGTCCCTCGTTCCCGCCGCCGGCGCGCACGGCGAGTTATCCGGCGTTATGATCATCCGGGCTTATCATCACCATAGAGGTGATGATAAGCGAACAAAAATGCTGATACCCGATTCGGCCCACGGCACCAATCCCGCTTCGGCCGCGTCCGCAGGATTTGATATCGTCGAGGTTAAATCCGATGCGCGGGGCGGCGTGGACATCGATGAATTGGAAAAGCTGATGGATGATGATGTGGCGGGGCTGATGCTAACCAATCCCAATACGCTGGGCCTGTTTGACGAGAATATAACACGGATTGCCGACATCGTGCACAGGGGTGGTGGGTTGCTCTATTACGACGGCGCCAATGCCAACGCCATTTTGGGCATTGCGCGCCCTGGTGACATGGGATTTGACGTCGTGCATCTGAACCTGCACAAAACGTTTGCCACACCGCACGGTGGCGGCGGCCCGGGTGCGGGGCCGATCGGCGTGACCGATGCGCTTGTGCCATTTTTGCCCGTGCCCACGGTCGAATACAAGGGCGGGCAATATGTGCTCGACTATGACCGCCCCCATTCCATCGGACGCATCAAGAGTTTCTTTGGGCATTTTACCGTGTTGGTACGCGCCTACGCCTATATTCTGAGCATGGGGCCGGACGGGCTCAGAGAAGCATCCGAAACGGCGGTTTTAAACGCCAATTACATGATGAACAAGCTCAAAGCGCGGTTCGATGTGGCTTATGATCGCCGATGCATGCACGAGTTCGTGCTCTCGAGTCGCAGGCAAAAACAGCAGGGCGCATCCGCGATGGACATCGCCAAGCGTTTGCTCGATTATGGTTATCATCCGCCTACCGTGTACTTTCCGCTCATCGTTAAAGAGGCTATCATGATCGAGCCGGTTGAAACGGAATCGAAGGAAACCATTGATGCATTTATTGACGCGATGCTCCGCATCGCGGATGAATTAGAAAACGATCCACATATCGTGACATCCGCCCCACACGATACCGTTGTGGGTAGGCTGGACGAGGTAAAAGCGGTGCGGAAGCCTGTACTGCGATACCAAAAACAGGAGGGCACTTGATGCATATCGCGATCATAGGCGGCGGTCCTGGCGGTTATGTGGCCGCCATCCGCGCCAGGCAATTAGGCGCCCAAGTAACGCTGATCGAAAAGGAACGGTTGGGGGGCACTTGCCTGCATCGCGGCTGCATTCCTACCAAGTCGATGTATCAAAGCGCGCAGGTTGTCCGCACATTGAAGCGAAGCGGTGAATTCGGCGTAAACCATGGCGGCTTTACCGTGGATATGAGCAAAATACAATCGCGTAAGCGGGATGTTGTGGACCAACTTTGCGGCGGCATTGAGCAGCTCGTACGATCCCATGGCATTGTGCATATTAAAGGGTACGCAAGCTTTTCCGCGCCCAAACAGCTGTTCGTTGTGCCGAACAATGGCAAATCGTATTTGATAAACGCGGAATGCGTGCTAATCGCCACGGGTTCCGTGCCCGCCATGCCGCCCATCCAAGGCATTGATCTGCCCGGTGTCATGAGTAGTAATCAATTGCTTGAGATACCAGCGATCCCAAAGAGCATGGTTGTCATCGGTGGCGGCGTGATCGGCATGGAGTTTGCGGGCATCTTGGAGGCACTGGGCACAAAGGTTACCGTTGTTGAGTATTTGCCCCGCATCCTCAATGAGTTTGACCGGGATTTGGTGGCGAGGCTGGCCCAGGCGATGCGCAAGGATGGCGTTATATTTGCAACCGGCATGAAAGTGACTGGCATCGAACGGCGGAACAACGGGAACTTGGAAGTTATGGCCCAAGGTAAGCGCGGAGAAGAGCGCTTTGAGGCCGAAAAAGTGCTCGTTGCCACGGGACGAGGCATACAGATTGACGGGCTTGGCCTTGATAACATTGGAATCAAACATAATAAAATGGGCATCCATGTCGACAAAAATTTTGAAACCAGCGTAAGCGGCATATATGCCATCGGAGATGTGATCGGCAAACAGATGCTGGCCCATGTTGCATCCGAACAGGGCAAGACCTGCGCCGAGCACATCATGGGGATGGATACGAGGTTGAATGACAGCGCCGTGCCAGCCGTGGTGTTCACCCATCCCCAGATAGCTTCGGTGGGGATTACGGAGGATGGTGCGAACGAGCGGGGCATGGATGTTTCCGTAGGCCGTTTTATGATGGGCGCCAACGCCAAAGCTGTCACCATGGGTGAAGAATTTGGCCTGATCAAGGTCGTGGCAAAAACGGAGACGAAAGAGATCGTGGGCGTACATATTCTGGGCGCGGAAGCCGGCACGATAATTCATGAAGCCGCCCTGGCGGTAGCCAACAAACTGACAATAGACGATGTTGAGCATACCATTCATGCCCATCCGACCCTCAGTGAGGCGTTTCAGGAAGCCGTGTTGAGCGTCAATGGCAATGCGATCCATGCGGCAGCGAAGAAAAGAATAGAGCTTGATAAGAAATAGAACACAGAGAAACGACAGAGCCGTCTCCGTGTTCCCTCATTATTTCCCGGACTCGGAACATCCGGTCCGAACCATTACAATCCAATAATAACTAATACAATTAGCTACTATTCTTACACTTCGCTAGGATGGGTATTTTGCTATTTCCTTTTAAACCAAATTGTGAGGCTTATGGCAACTAGGATATTCACCATTACCCACACCCAATAACCAGGTTGTGCCACATTAGCCATATGAAGCACCGGAAACAAGGGCACTGACACATTGCTCATCGTATGCATTATCCATGGAATGATCATCTTCTTACCACTCGCATTATACAACCATCCAATAATCACAGACATACTTACCGTGAATAGCAAAAATGCCAAGAATGAATAATAGGCATGACCTTCACCCGGCATAAACCAAAGTGGGAGATGCCACATTCCCCAAGCTGTTCCCAATAGAATGCTACCTCTCAAAACGCCAAAGCGTTGTTGTAATGGTTCCTGAGCATAACCACGCCAACCAAACTCCTCCTGTCCGCCTCCGACAAGAAGTATTAAAATACGGAATAATCAGGACTATCGCCGGAACCGCTAAATCCTCCGGAAATAAATTTGCGGGTAAGATATCAATACCTGTAAAATTGACAATATAATGTGATACTGCGGTTATTAACAACGGCAACAGTAATGCCAACACAAAAGATATCGGCTTAATACGAAAAGAAAATGCATTACGAAAAAAGTATTTTTACGCCTGTCCATTTATCTTTGCGAACAACCAATATCACAGCGGCAAACAATGGCCCAAAAGCCCCGAGCATAACCGCAGGAGTCATCAACGAGGCTAGGGACTCAGAGAGTTGTATAATTCCAAATCCTGCAAGCACGAATGGCATCCAAAGCAACCATGAAAAAGCAAATGTCATAATAAAAAAAGTCCATACATTACGATGACCAATTTCGCGAGCAACTTTCATATTAATAAACTCCTTTGTAAATAGGAACCGTCCAGCGGTAGATATTTACGATTATACACAAATAACTATATGCGGAAAGGTAGAGAGCCCCAAGGTCGGTTCATATTTAAAGTTAGAGGAGGCATAGTGAACCAATTAAATGTACACAAAGCAGAACTTCCAACCTAAAGAATCCGAGATGGACTGATATTTTTAGCAGTAACAAAAAAATAGCGATAAAGACTACGAACTTAATGAAAAAAATAAAAAATAGAACGCAGAAAGCCATTATTCAAGGAGAATTTGGGAGTTGATGCCGGGAATCGAATCCGAGATCCCATCATTGTGAAGTATGTTCAACGTTCTTGTGTTTTAAAGGTGTATAAAACTAAGAGTGGTGTATAGTTTAAACTTCATACACTTCTGGTCGAGTTCATCCTTTTTCAACACCTAATAACAGCGATAACGAAAAATAACGGAGAATTCCCGTTATTTTTTGTTATCGGGTTTAAGGCCTCTTCAAGTGCATCTAAAGCAATTATATCGACACTGATCATTGCTCTTCTACGGAGGCAAATAAATAAAATGTCGCATAACAAAATATCATGTCGAATATATGTATATAACTTGATTTCACATAACAAATGCCATATAATGGACAAACAAACGATGACGCAATTAATTATTTGGAGGCTTTTTCGCCAACGGAGTAACAGCATAGAAGGCCATAGTATTGGTCGGTTATTTTTCGAAAAAGAACAAGCGCTTTATTGAACATGAACTACTAGAAGTAATGAGTTGAAGGAGAGAAACGGATGAGGAGAGCATCGCCGGTTATGAATTCCTCCTAAAAAAAGCCAAATGTGCTGAACGTTCATGCTATTGCCTGTAATCCGTTAACCTAAAGAGTATTAATAATGAATTGGATAAGTAACGAAATGATTAATACGTATTGAAAGGGTATAAAGAATAAAATCAGGGGAGGGTAAGATGACAAAGTACAAAAATATTATCTATGCTTTTGCCGGATTGATTGTGGTGATCGGAATCGCATGGATTGTCGGATCACAACCCAGTCAAGAAACTGCCATGTTGTCTCCGGCTACGACTACAACCATCACGCCTGACCAGATACCGGTGGGCGGAACACCGGTTCAGCCTACGACGGCTACGCCGAATAAGACAATTAAGCCAACGGCAACAACGAAAAAAACAGCAAGCCCTACGGCGACGCAATCCATATCGCCGTCGCAGACGGCTGTGACAACACCAACACAGACAACAGCATCAACCCCCACGCAAACTTTGGTATCAACGCCAATGCAAACTGCTACGGCAACCCCGGAGCCGACACCGGCATTTTCTTATTCGGTATACAACGATGATGGTGTTGCACCGGCAGGCTATACAATTGTCTATGTTAAGATAACGCCAAATGGTTCTTATCATGTGACATACGATGGGAAAACCATCACAAAATCCAAAAGTGGTTCGGGAACTATCACCTATTATACAACCGTAGAGAAACTGGAAGGCGGTGGCTATCGATCAAAGGTTAGAGTGACGGTGAATTAATCACAAGCGAAGAAAAAAGGGGTAAACACCAATGAAAAGAAGAACCTTCAAAGTTCTTACCATGCTGTTGGCCATTGCCGTCCTTTGCTGTGCTTTTATACCAGTGGCGCCAGCTTTTGCAATCGCATCGACGGGTATTCCATCGGCGTATGTGGTATATGATGGAACGGATTATTATCTGATTCATTACGAAGATTTGCTTGACTCGTATATATCCTATGTAGAAGATCCCAATTGTGATGAAGCGAAGCTGGCAAAGTTCTATATTGATACATTGGACGCAGGATTCGAAGAGCATTTTATTGCATACGTGAGCGAAATTACGAATAAGTATGTCGACTTTGGCGCTGTATTGGACAAGTACATTGATACGGAGGATATTGGTGAAACCTATAGCTGGTTCAATACGGATGAGGCATCTTCGGCTTTTGAAGCGTTGACGAAACTTCTGATATTGGGCGCTGACGGCAGTATAACAGGACACGTGTTTGTAGAGCCCACCGGATATAATGCGGTTGATCCGATACCGATTGAGAATCCCTCCGTGGAAACCGCGGATCCAAATGATGCCGCTATCCCTGCCAACTGGGCAAACAATACCTGGGGCAATCATACGGCGGCATTTACGTATCTAAATGAAGGATATACCGGCAATCGTAGCGTTAAAGTTGAAATAACCGGGTATGAAGACGGCGATGCAAAGTGGTTTTTCAATCCCGTTGAGCTTGAACACAGGGACTATGTTTTCAGCGACTATTACCGTTCGAATATCGATACCAAGGTCATTGTAGCTGTTACCACCGACATGGGGAGCATAGAGTATATAGATTTGCCCTTTGCGCCCGCAAGTGAGGATTGGACAAAATACGAAGCGGCGTTTACGATGCCTGAAAACGGAGAGACGGCGACTGTTTATCATTTGTTATCACGGGACGGGTACCTCATGACAGATGATTATCAGATTGGCCTATACGAATACGAAGGGTTTGATCGTGGACTGGTAACGATCACCTTTGACGACGGCTGGGAAGAAAACACGCTGACGGCGCTTCCCATCATGCAGGCGTATGGCTACAAATCAAATCAGTTTTATGCGACAACGTTTATTGAGAATCCATCGGTGCCAAACTCGAGAGAACTCATTCAACTCTTTATCGATGATGGTCATGAAATCGGATCGCATTCCATAACCCATCCGGATCTTACAACGCTGTCGGAGCAGGAAGTGATTGATGAGCTGGTCGGATCAAAACAATTTCTTGAAAACTACCTAGCGATCAGCATACAGTATTTTGCAACCCCCTATGGGGCCTACAATGTATTTGTAAAGAATTGCATCATGACGTATTATCAGGCACATCGTACAGTTGATATTGGATACAATTCCAAGGATAATTTCGATGTCGGCCGCCTAAAGTGTATGTCCATTCTTTCCACCACAACGGCGAGCGAGGTTGAAGAGTGGGTGCAAAAAGCCAAGGACGAAAACCTGTGGCTGATTCTTCTCTACCATAGAGTCGCAGACAATCCAGGTATATATGACACCACGTCGGAATTGTTTGCCGAACATATGCAAGCGATCAATGACGCGGATATACCGGTTATTACGATGTCGCAAGCGCTTGCTGAAATAGAAAACCAGTAAGATAGCCCCGTAATGAAGATAGGGATGCCACCAGTGAAAGATCAATAGCACATTTTTTAGGCGTTTGATATGTATACATACTATCCAACGGGGACTGTATGAATTATAAATAACGGAAAGAATTCCCAAATATTTGAATTAAAACACATTTGAAGCACAAAAAAAGCCCTTTACAAAGGGCTTTTTGGAGCTGTTGCCGGGACTCGAACCCGGGACCTCTTCCTTACCAAGGAAGTGCTCTACCTCCTGAGCTACAACAGCGCGTTGCCTGGATTCTTTGTGCATCACGCAAAGAAACACATCTTATGGATACACGCGGTATATTATTTTGCTGCGAGACTCATCCCATGCTGCGAACAACATATTGTTTCGCTGACGCGAAGAAATGAGTTTCGACAAGCGAAACTCATTATAGCAAAGCCCCCTGTGATTTGCAACACGGAAGATGTTATTCTTCGGTCCCTTCGTTTTCGCTTGCACAACCGCTGCAGGAGGCACAACTGCCGCCGCAGGAGGTGGGCAAGATGATGGTTTCACCGTCCGCATACAGATCGATGTGCTGTACCGTTTCGCCGGGCAGTGTATACGGTTCACCAACCTCTTGGAAACCGAATTTCTTGTAGAAATCCTTGATGTAGACCTGCGAGGAGATGTGTATGCCTGGGGCACCCGCCGTTAGCGCACGGCCCAACAGCAGTTGCACCACCGCGCTGCCTACGCCGAAGTCTCTGTACGCCTGAAGTACACAGATGCGGCCGACATGGAACTTGCCTTTGTCGAGATATACACGGCCCGTAGCGATGGGCGTTTGATCATCCAAGGCAACGACATGCCAGGCCATGCCGTCAAAAGCATCGAATTCTATTGCGGGATCAAATCCCTGTTCCTTAACAAAAACCTCTTCACGCACAAGGCGTGCCGGTGCGATATCTTCCGTTCCATGAATCCAATTGGCGTAGAGCAATTGAAAAGCCTCCCGTATTTGTAATTGTGGCCTATTTGACGTGGCGAGCATCATTATAACACACTTCATCGTATGGTAAAATACTTGGGGAGGGCTTTGTATGAACGATGTGGATATCAATAGAATCAACGAGCTTTCAAAGATCAATAAACAGCGTCCGTTGACCAGGGAGGAGCAGAAAGAGCGCTCAACACTGCACAAACGCTATGTTGCGGATATGCGCGCTTCGCTGCGCACGCAGCTTGATAAGTTGGTTATTGAGCACCCCGACGGTACACAATCATCGGTACAGAAAAGCAATAATAACGGGTACAAGGGAAATCCCTGCGCATAAAAACAGGCGCCCGCTTTGGAGGACGCCTGTTTGCTTGCGTTATTTGCCTATCACAGCTGGCTGTACACGGTATCCCAAATCGCGTTGAGAATGTCCTGTTGACGGACTTCGGTGGAAGTCACCGTGATGACGGCGTCCTTTTCCCGCGAGACGATGATATACTGCCCGTCGGCACCCGATGCACGCCAGCAGCCGTTGACGCATTGCCACATTTGGTAGCCGTAGCCCGCGTGCCAGTCTTCCCGATGATTCGGCGTAAACATGGCGGAATCGATGTGTCTTGTCATCGCTTTGTCGATGTAAGCCCGGCTGACGATACGCTTTCCCTGATATACGCCGCCGTTCAAATACAGCTGTCCCAACGGCACGAGCTGTTCGGTTTTAAGATGTAATCCCGTCCCGCCCATGGTGAGGCCCAAAGGGCAGGCATCCCATTGCGGCTTTTCCGTAATGCCTAGCGGCATAAAAAGGCGGGGATATAAAAAATCCAGCGCCGTTTCGCCTGTGATCTTCGTGATGATGGCGGAGAGCATATACGTACAGCCACTGTCATAGCGAAACAACTGCCCGGGCATGCGCTCCATGGGCAACGCTAGAAAGAAACGGGCCCAGTCGGGATCATCCAGGTGCAAGTTGCGCATCACGATCTGATATTCGTGGCCGGACGCCATGATCAGAAGATCGTGTATTGTCATGGCGGCGAGCTTTTCATCAATGGCATACGGTAGCTGATCGGAAAAATAGGATATCACCTTGTCGTCCAGCGCCAGTTTCCCTTCGTCCATCAGCATGCCGATGCCGGTGGCCAAAAACGTCTTGCTTGCGCTGTGCAGCATATGGGGCAGGCTTTCGGTAAAGCGGTGTGTGCCCAATTGCTTTCCGTCTTGGTGTACAACGATACCGTGTACGTTCAGGGTTTCCCTTTGAATGCGCTGTATAAATGGCCCGAATTGCAATGCCATGATCGTCCTCCTTGCTGAATAAAACATCTGTTTGTATCTTATCGTATTCTTGTAATGGGTACAAGTCGAGGATAATAAAGCGGGATTGTGTGATATAATAATCGGTAACTTACAGGAGGAAATGGGATGCAAATACGGTTGAATAAAACCGTTATCAAGGTTTTGTTGGAGAGCCAACGCGATGAGATGACGGGCAGTGAAATCTATGAGAATATGGCGAAACGAGAAAAGAATCTTCAAAATCGGGATTTGCTTTTTCGTATGGCAGCCGAGGAACGCGAGCATGCCGTTGTGTGGCAGGGATATACCAAAAAAGAAGTAAAGCCAAACCGTTTGAAAGTAGCGTGGTTTTGCATGTTATCCATCGTGCTTGGCTATACGTTTGTTCTGAAACTGATTCAAAAGGATGAGTTGGGAGCCATATCAAGATATGAGAGTATTTTGAAGGAATTGCCCGAAGTGGTTGACATCCAAGCGGATGAAAAGGAACATGAGTGTGAACTGATCAGAATGCTGGACGAAGAGCGTCTGCAATATGTGGGCGCCATGGTGCTGGGCCTCAACGACGCGCTGGTGGAATTGACCGGGACTATGGCGGGGTTGACTTTTGCGCTGATGAACACGAGGATCGTTGCGCTTTCCGGCATCATAACGGGCGCGGCGGCGACGCTGTCCATGGCCGCGTCCAACTATCTGGCCGAGCGCGCCAACAACAACCCAAAGGCGTTTACGTCCAGTTTATTTACCGGCGCTGCCTATCTTGTGACGGTGATGCTGCTGCTGGTGCTTCCATACCTGATTTTGCCTGTAGAGGCGTACGTTGTGGCACTCGTGTGCATGATCGGGGTGGTCGTCTTCGTGATTCTGTTCTTCAATTATTACATCGCCGTCGCACGTTCGGAGGCGTTTTTCAAGCGCTTCGCGGAGATGGCGTTGATCAGTTTGTCCGTCGCGGTCATCGCGTTTTTAATCGGTCTTGTGGCCAAGGCGTGGTTGGGCGTTGACGTCGGATAATAGTGAGGGATTGCTTTTGGACAAGCGGACAAGCCGCCCAAGTTGGGCGGCTTGTCCGCTTGTGCATGTTACAAGTGGTATTTTAGGCCGCTTGTTTCTTTCGGCGTTTGCGTATCATTCGTACGATCAGATATACGGCAAGCGCGATGACAAGCAGAATGAACAGCACCACGCCCAAAAGCATGAAGAATATTTTGTTCGGCCGTTTCAATATGGCTGCGACGTTCCGGCTGTCCTCGATGACCTTGCGTCCCTCCGCTGCCGCATAGCGCTGCGGAACGGTGGAAATACCGTTCATCTTGTCAAACGAACCCAGATAATCCGCAAGCGCCACCCATTCCTTGTATTCCACATTGTCCTTGTATATAATCTGTGCCTCGAAATTCGTGATGGGGTTGCCGTTTTTATCCTTGGGCACAAGCGATAGGAGGCCAAAGGATTTATCTTTGACGGTGCTAAGCATCTGTGTGGAATACAATCCGCCTACCACACGGTACAGCTTGTCGTCTTCTGGCACGGTTGACACGCCCTCGGCATCGACGAGATACACATCGGTCACACGGTTTAAGAACAAGCGGTGAGGATTGAACGTATAGCGTATGCCCGCCATGTACAGCCGGGCGTCCTTCATGATGGTTGAGATCGAAGCGTCCACCTCGCACAGCGCCCACAGTTCCTTGCCCGTTAGGTATATGCTGACCAGAGGATACCCCGGCACCGCGTCCGGACCGATGCCCAGCGAGCTGACCTTGAACACGTCGTCAACCGTGATGTCACCTTGTTTGAACGAATCGCGTACTACGCCGGCAGGCACCACCGTCACGCTCACGGTTTCGTTGTCGGACTGCGAAGCCGCATAGATGTAGGAATCGGCGATGAGGTTGCCCAGCGTATCCTCACCTGGCATATCGCCGAATTGATCGAAGGGCGTAAACGGGAACGGCGCATTGGCCACCACCGCACCCATTTGATATCCGAAATCCATGAGATAATCTTTGGTTACTCTTTGGCGGTAGGAATCGACCATAATCTGTATGCTTGCATCTTCCGGTACGTCGGCGCCAAGCGGCAACAGCGTATAGCTCTGTATCGATAATGTACCGTCCTCGCGCGGTACGACGACCAGATGCCCCAGATATTCGGTGTATTCGCCGCAGGATACGATGATGGTATCGCCCTCGATGACAGGGGACTCAAAAAGCGTATGACTGTGTCCGCTGATAATCACGTCGATATCCGGTACGGCACGGGCCAAAAGGACATCTTCCGAGGCATCAAGGTCGTCCACCGTACCGCTGTGCGACAGGCAGATGATGATATCCGCCTGCTCGTTTTGTTCAATGGATTGAACAACGTCCTTTGCCGCCTTGACCGGATCGCTGAATATTACGCCGCTCATCGGTGAAAAACTGATCGCTTCGTCACCGATTAGGCCGAACAACGCGATACTGTAGCCGTCTTTTTCGATCATGGTATAGGGCGTAACGCCATAGTCGTCCATCGCTTGCTTTAGCGTTAGAGCATCATCGTGGAGATCGGCATCCGCAAGCGTGCCGTCCCAGTCGATGTTGGCGCACAGAATCTGTGGCAGCGATCCGCCGTCTGATAGAGCGGCATCGAGCATACCGGTCAAACCGGCTGCTCGGTAATCGAATTCATGGTTGCCAAGCGTCGTTGCATCGTAACCCAGCGCACCCAACAGGATGAGTTCCGGCGCGGCCTGGGCATAGATGGTCTGATAAAGCGTACCCATGGAAAAATCTCCGGCATCCACCAACAGCGTGTTGGGATACGTCGCTTTGACATCTTGAATCAGCATAGAAAGCTTGGCAAAGCCGCCTGTGCGGATTTTTGCATTGTTTTCGGTTTTCGTAATTGTATCGAGATGAGAATGCATGTCGTGGGTAAACGCAATGGACAGCGGCGGCGTTGCTGGTGCCGCCCATGCGGCGGGACATGCCGATGCGACGGCGATGAGCAACACAAGTATGGCCAAGATGACGGGCGATCGTCTTTTCATGGGAACCCCCTTGTTCAGTATATAGGCAGCGGTATCGTCGAAACCGATATCCTGCGGCATTGGCTGGGCTGTGCTAAGATATGGTACTTATCGCAGGCTATTATCAATTATAGCAGTTGTGTGGAATTAATCCATCGGTTTTCACGGGCGGTGGTTGTCAAACAAGTTGCACACGATGATGTGCACAATCATAAAAAACGGCGTTATATCGTGTCCTAAGACAAACGGATATCATGCGTGCGCCGATGAACTGGCACACTGGGAGATGATTGGCATTATGATCCACCAACTCGCCCGTAATCACGATGTAGCGGATGACATATCCAGCACATTGTGCGAATCGGACGCCGGCGCTTTCGATAAGGCTGGAAGACAGGCGGGCATAATGCACGCCGTTGATTATGGGCTGAACGTGCAAAACGCCGTTGCGGAGTTGCTCCAATGTATGGCTATGGAATACAAATGCAGGGCTAATTATGGGACACTGGCATGTATGACGGATGATCCGGATGTGGCTGAGCCACTGCGATTTTTGCGCCAGCGGTCCATTGTCCATTTCCAACGCTTTGGTGAAGCGTTGGTCAGTATACAGTCGCGTCAAAGCAACCATGGATGACAGGCGTAAAAGGGGAATCCCGCATTTCGGGGTTCCTCTTTGTTCTCATGGATACGCAAGTTTTAGTGTATACTATAACCAGCAGATTGAAAGGAACGGAATAAGCAAAATATGCCAAATATATATCGATACTGTTTCATATATATTTCTACAATAGGGTTACTATAAACAACAACCTATATTAACAATTTATATTATATATTGTTACTTGTAATATGTCGTATATATTTATAATACTATAAAAGCTTCCTTTCATATTGTGAAATACGCTTGTCCAATACGGATTTAGTTGATACATTATAGCAGTATACTTTCTTTGTAAAGGTATTGTCATACTGATATCAAATGCAGAAAAAGCATATATACCCAAACGGATTGGGATGCAGAAAGAATGAGTTTATAGGATTATTTTCAAGTTTATAAATATATTCAAACCGCAGGTTGCCGCGGGGAAAGGGGGCAAGGGCAAAGGCAACATTTTCTCATTTATTACTTATTTTCTAGAAGTACTTATCTAACATTCATTTGGGAGGTTAATTAATGGAAATTAGTTTAGTCCAAGCCCTTATTATTGCGGCATATTATTGGTGGGCAAACTTATCCGCCGGTTACGGCATCTGGTTTGCTCGTGCGCTGATGGCGGGCTTTGTCGTGGGTACCGTACTTGGCGATGTATCCACAGGCATGAAAATCGGTGCGGTCATCCAGCCGATGTTCCTTGCGTTCACCGGCGCCGGCGGCACAGTCGTTTGGGATCAGTGCGCAGGCGGAATCATGGGCGCTGCGATCACGATGGCCGGCGGACTTCCGCTGGAACAGGCGTTGACAGTTGCGGTTCCCGTATCGCTGTTGTTCGCACAGATCCACACCGTCCGTCGCATCTTCTTTGCCTACCCGGCAATCCAGTCGGACAAAGCGGCCCTCAAGGGCAACGACAAAGCCATTCTCTTCTACGGTCAATGGTTCTGCTGGATGTCCAAGATCGTACTGTACTTCATCCCGATGCTTCTGTCCATCATGTTGGGCGCCGAAGCCATTGGTAAGCTGATGGCCGACCTGCCCGTGTGGGTCACCAACTCACTCAGCTGCGTTGGCGGCATGCTTCCTTCAATTGGTATGGCAATGACCATCCGCGTCATCGGCCGTCCGCAGTTCCTGCCGTTCTTCCTGGGCGGCTACTTCCTGGTGCAGTACACGGGAATCGGCGGATTATTCCTCGCGTTCATCGGCCTGTTCTTTGCATTCCTGTACTACTTAATTCTGGATGCAACGAAGAAAGACGATGCGAATGCAGCGGACCAGAGTCAAGCCGGTGCAGCGGCACTGGACGAAGACACAAAGCGTATTTTGACCAAAAAAGACGTTGCCAATATGTTCACCCGTTGGTGGTGGTACTGCGAGCAGAGCAACAGCTTTGCCCGTCTGCAGTCCGTCGCATACTGCTGCGCTTTCATCCCGGCGCTGAAAAAACTCTATGGCAAAGATCCTGAAGAGTATTCGGCAGCATTGCAGCGTCATCTGATGTTTTTCAACACGCAGGGCATCTGGGGCTCCGTCATTCATGGTATTACACTGGCGATGGAAGAACAGCGCGCACTGGGCGCTCCCATCGGCGTAGAAGCCATCACCGGTATCAAAGCCGGCTTGATGGGACCGTTCGCCGGCATCGGCGACACGATCGACTGGGCGACATTCAACCCGCTCGTTTACATCCTGTTCATCCCCATGGCTGCAGCAGGAAACCCGCTGGGCGCATGGTTCCCGTGGTTCATCGTGGGTTCTGTCACGTACATTGAAGGCCGTATCTATAGTAGCCTCGGCTACAGGCTGGGCACACGTGCGGCACTGACCTTACTACAGGGTAGCGCGATCAACACGTTCATCTCCTGCGCATCCGTACTTGGCCTGTTCATGATGGGCGGTCTGTCCGCATCGATGGTCAAGGTGGTAACGCCTCTGTACATCCCGACGTCTGGATCTCCGGCGTTGATCCAGGCCGGTATTCTGGACAAAGTTGCCCCCGGCATCCTGCCGTTGGCTGTTGTGCTTGGAACCTACAAGTTCATCATGTCCGGTAACAGCATAACCAAAGCGACGTTGTATCTGACCGCGTTTGGCCTCATTATGGGCGCGATCGGCATCTTGGGCGCAGGTGGCTTGATCTTCGGAGCCTATGTTCCCCCCGTTGCGTAAGAACAGTATAAACAAAGAAGAACCGGCTTTTGCCGGTTCTTTTTTTGTAATGATAGGGGCAGTACACTGCAAAATGCAGGTACTGCCCGCTTTATAGCAGGAATATGCAATGTCAAAACCTGCGCAATCCGATTTTATCCGTAAACACCGGATGCATACAAACGCAGGCTGTTTGGAATAAAATGGCTAAATATAACGACCCATATGGGGAAAACAGGTTACATGGCGTATTGCATCAACGTGGCGGATGCACTATGATAGAATATGTTGCTTTAGGCCGAAATGGAGAGGGTGGATGCATTGAGCAAACGCGGATTGACAGTTTGTCTGTCGCTTGGCCTGCTGCTGTTGTTTTGCGCATGTACGGGCGCTATGGCCCCTGCAACGGGTGACGGCCCCGGCGGTGTAATCACCGATACGCTCGAAGATATTTTAATCCATACCGAACAAGCCGTTTATCATCCGGGCGAAAAGGAAGTCACCATCATTCTTTACGACGCCGGCAAAAATTCGTACACGTTTGATATGGAGTATATGCTGCAGGTCCTCGACGGTGATAGATGGGTGGATGTGGACAAGGGCGATACCATCATTTGGATTCAGGCCACCTATCCGCTTGACCCGGGTGATACCGCCGAGCAAAGCTTGGCTTTGTCCAGCTATACGGAGGATATAAAGCCCGGTCAATACCGGATTGTCAAACCGATCCACTCCGTAGAGGACACGGAAATATACTATATGACAGCCGTGTTTACCGTTGGCCAGCAAGAGGGCGATTGACACGGCTATACAAAATTCATATAATGAGACAAAGCCCCGTGAAATACCGCAAGGAGGAATAACATGCGCAAACGATGGATGGTTTGCACTTTGGCGTTGATGGCTTGCTTGCTGTTGCTATGCGCCTGCGGCGGCAACCTGGCCGGAACGGAATGGACGGTTGCGGGATCTGTGGACGGATGGGGAAACGATCAGGAAAACATCGGCACAAACGGCGCATTTTCCCTATTGACCCTTGCATTTTTTGAGGGGGAAACGGGCTCATTGCGAATCAACGATGTGAGCTATACGTTTTCGTATAAGAAGAATGGCGATACGCTTACCGTTACCATGCAGGATGGACAGCAGGCGCAGGCAGAAATCGACAATGATAGGATTTATTGGACAATTGGCGATACGACGCTGTATTTTAACAAAAAATAACGCTAAGCAGGCGATGCACGAAAAAGAACGCCAAACGGCGTTCTTTTTATGTGCTTGCTTATTTGACCGCCTGCAACAACGCCTGCCGCGTTGCCTCCATGATGCCCAAACTGGTCATGGTGGCGCCCGACACGGCGTCAACGTCCGTTGTTTGCTGTTCGACAATACGTGCCGGAATCAATTGGAGGGGTTCTTGATAGTATTCCTTACCCCTTTCATAATGTTCAATGACCTCAACCTGCTCGATACGCCCTCCCTTGATGGTGACCTGTACCCAAAGGTGTTTGCGGTATCCCGTGGCTTCCGCCCGATATACGCCGTTGATCAGGTTTTCCGTCGGCATGGTAACAAACCAGGATTTGACAATGCGTGGCATGCGAAGCGGCGTACAATCGATAAGATGCCAGAGCGTCAAAATAAGGCACAGCGCGCACAGCAGCCGGTGGGGGCGCAAAAATGAGAGTGGCAGTTTGTTTCGAAGTGCGTGGCCGATCCACAGCAGCAACGCAGCAAAAAAACAGAGGCTACCCAAATTGAACGATAAAAGCCGGTCGGAGGATAAAATGCCGTGCGCGAACGCAACGGCATAAAAGGCGTAGCATAACGGCGTATGCAAACGACGCAACGCACGGTTGATTCGAGCAGTGTGACGTATGCCATATCGCTTAGACGCGATGCGCAAGAGCCAAATCACACACAGCAATACAAGAAGCAGCAGTGAAATGTAAGCGGTGTACAGGTTGAGTGCGCTACGCATCCAATTCCTCCCAGCGCGGCGCAAAGGCAAGCGCCTGTTCAAACAGCGGTCTAAAGCCCTGACGGCGGGCGTTCATTGCGCAGAATTCTTTTTGCATATGCTGCCAAAGAAGCGCTGGATCAAGGCCTTTGAATAGGCAGTGTTTCCACAACACGTGTGCGGCTGCGATGCGCCGTGGATCAAAAGCCGGCGCATAGGTCAGTACGAAAGCCAGCATGCGCCCCAGATCCATTTCCGGCCGACCGGTCGACTGAGGGTCCTCGAAATCCACGCCGTAGCAAACGCCGTCCTTATACAGAAAATTGCGCAGATTCACATCGCCCCGTAGTGTCTTGGCCGCATCGTAATAGTTGAACAAGAAATCTAACAGCGCGTGCATCGGCATCTCAAGCGCACATTCCTCATAGAACATATCCAGCACATCCACATAGGTCGTATCGCCAAAATCTTCTAAAAAGACGATGTTTGGCTGATGAAACAGGATGCGTGGAACGGGCAGGCCGTGCGCATGGAGTGCTTGGAGCTGCGCCATTTCATGCTGGTAGGATTCGGTTGAGCGGTAGCGCTTTCGAATGACGGTACCGCATGGCGTTGCAACACGCGCCACTTCGTTATTTACGGATTTTAGCCGTTCGCCCGGCACGGAAAGATAGGCGTAAAAATCAAGGCTCAACGTTGGTGTACCTTGACCACGATCTCACTGTTGGGTGCAAAGCCCTCTAATTCCTTGGCAACGCCGAGCACAGCGTTTCTTAATATGTTCTGTACAAAAGGGACCATGGTGATGCTGCGGCCGTTGACGCTAAGCTGGACGTCCTGTGAAGTGAGCACGCAATCGCCGCGCTTTGACAGACCGCTTACGATGCGCCCGGTTAGGGTTTTGCAGTCGTATCCACACAGGGAGCAACACTTTGGATCGACGTTGGGTAGTGGCTCGAAGGCCTTTTCGATTACCAAATCCACCAGCGCATCGGGTTCGTTTATCGCATGGTAAACGTGCCGCCCCGCCACCTCACAGACGTCGCTGTTGGCGATGACGCCGGATACCGCAATCACGCGATCGTCCATGCGCTCATGAACCTCCGCCTCGCTGTGCGCGGTGATGATGCGGCAACAGTTGCAATCCGATACCCCCTCTAAAACCACGTAATCATGGTGATAGTGGCACAGGATCTGATCGATGGGCAGCATGGATTGGTACAATATGTCTGTTTCAAACAGACCGCGCGCTGCCACCAATTGCGCGCCGGCGTTCTTGTGGCGGTTGGTGTTTGTGATGGGATCGGGATCGATCTTGAACGCTTCATAATGGATCTCCTTGACGGAGCCTACGGAATAACCGCGCGATCGAAGACCTTTTATCAGCGCTTCGCATACGGTGGTTTTACCGGACTTTGTGATGCCGTTGACAGCGATTGCTTTCATGGTTCTGGTTCCTCCTTATACGATGATGTACAACGCCAGCGCCGCGCCAAAGAGGCACAGCAGCGCCAACAGAGATAAATAGTCTCGAAACCTTAGCGTTAGCAAAAGGTAGCTGGTGCGCTTTTTGTATGCGCCGAAACCGCGTGCCTGCATGGTCATGGCCAGATCTTGGCTCTTTTGGATGGCGTCTGCCACCACCGGCAATAAAAGATGCGCATACAGGCCTATGCGTTTTCCGACCGGGACTTCGCGCAGCTCCACGCCGCGCAGCTGGATGGAAACCAGTGCATCGGTAAACGACTGGGAAAACATCGGCAAAAACCGAAGCGCGGTTTGAAGCATGAATGCAAACATGTAGGGCATACCGCTCTGCACCAGCGATTGGATGGTCCTGCGGCTGTTCTCGCCCGCCATGATGGCGGCAGAGGCCAAGATGATACCGTAGCGAAGCGCCGCCAACGCACCTCGAATGGCACCGTCTGCGGTAATCAGCACAAATCCGTGTATGGTCAGCAACGGTGGGCCGCTGCGCACAAACAGGATTTGGATTACCGTAATGGACAACAGAAGGCTTAGCAGATGGCGCAGCTTTTTGAAAAACCCGGCCAGATTGCCGCCCAAAAACTGGGCGGCAATCAGCGTGAACGTGCACAAGCTCAACATAAAAGCAATATCCTTAAACACCAACGCAAGCGTGGTGCACAGCAGGATGCATAGAATTTTAACGCGCGGATCCAGCGATTTCATGTGCACACCACCCCCTCGTCCACCGTAACGGTGTGCGCATCGAAGCGGTGTTTGAACTCGTTGTCGTGCGTGATCACGCAAAGGCCCACGCCGCGATCCATCAGCTTGTCCAGCATATCGTGCAGTATGATGCGGTTGCCGCGATCCAGCCCGCTGGTGGGCTCGTCCAGAATCAATAGCGAAGCGCCCTGCATCAGTATGGCGCACAGCGCCAGCCGCTGCTTCTCGCCGCGGCTTAGGCAATACGGGCTGCGGTCCCTGTGCTGCAACATGTTTAACGAGGATAAAAACGCCAATGCGCGCGCCTGTACGGCGTTCTCGTCCTGCCCCAACAGCAGCGGAACAAAGGTGAGCTCCTCCATAACCGAGGTGGCGAACAGCTGTTTCTCGGGGTTTTGGAACAGATATCCCACCGTCTTTCCCACAAATCCAAGCGATTTGCCGTTGGCATTTTGTCCGTCGATCATCAGCGTGCCCTCGTTGAGCTGCAGTATGCCGCACATCATTTTGGACAGCGTTGTCTTTCCGCTGCCGTTTTTGCCCACGATCAAAGTCATCTCGCCGGGAAACAGCGAAAGGTGTGCGCACCGCAGCGTAAAATTGCTCCGCGGATACCGGTATAGCGCGTTATTTAGTTCAATACTCGGCGTCGCCATGCGGTACCTCCGTAAGACATCCGTCCGCCAGACGGTAGATACGGTCTGCAATGCCAAGGTTTTCCTCATCGTGTTCCACCATCAAAATGGTATGGCCCAGGTTTTTGAGCTTTGTTATGACGTCGATGATACGCGCTGTAGCCTCATCGTCCAGCTGGGAGAGTGATTCGTCGAATAGCAGGATTTTTGGTTTAAGCGCAAGCATGGCGGCCAGTGCAATCAACTGCTTTTGGCCGCCGCTTAAATCGTTGGGATTGTATGCCCGGTATTGCTCCATGCCCACGGCGCCAAGCGCTTCATCGATGCGTGCGCCGATTTCTTTGCGTGGCAGACAAAGGTTCTCTGGTCCAAAAGCAATTTCATCCTCCACCGTGGGGGAAAACAGCTGAGCATCCGGGTTTTGAAACACAATGCCCACGTTTTGTACGATCTCATGCAGTGGTATGTCCGACACTGGTTTATCGTATAGACATATATCACCCGTTACCGTACCGTCCATTGAGCGCGGTATGATGCCCCCGATCAGGTAGCACAGCGTACTCTTACCGCTGCCCGAAGGGCCGCAAAGCGCCGCACACACGCCCTGTTCAACTTGGAGGCTAATGTGGGAGAACAGCATAGCGCATTCGGGATAATGGAACGACACGTCGTTCAGCGCGATGACGCTCATATAAGCACGATCTCCTCGAGAAATTTGCACCAGCGCTGGGAATACTGTGCGCTGCGGATGATCATCAGATACGGTCCCATGCCGCCTTCCGACTTGGTGCCCAACGCCTCACCACCCATCTTCGTGCAGATATAGACGTTTTCATCCATCTGAATCTCTTCCGGCGTGATGGCGGAAGCATAGCCGTCCAGCGCGCGGAATTCAATGGTCGTAACGCCGTCAACCGATACACCCTTATAAGCGAGAATATCCTTAACTTGGGCGCCTGTGAAGGTGACGTCGGTGGGATCGGTGGTGCTGGTATCCATCACAGCCGGGACGTCGCTCTGGCCGATGGCGTCAAGATCTGCCATACTCACCTCACACAGCGTCTCCCCGTCCTTTGTTACCTTAAACAGCGCTTCATCTTCCAACCGCTGTTTATCCGCCACATTGCCGCGGTTTAAAAAGGCAAAAACACCTACCACAACGACAAGAACGATCACGATCATTAGCAGTATGCCCGTTTGTTTTTTCATGGTTTCTCCTTATTGTAGAACTTTGCCTTGCTGAGCAAACTAAACAATGTATGTGCAAAGCGGCATTCAACACATATAGTAGGCATTCGGGTGAAAGGACGTTTGAATCAATCGTAAACAATTGATTCAATAGGATGCCGTACCCAGTGGTACCGTCATGTCAATCGGCATGAACGTTCCATGCATGCCCGGCTCGTCTTGATGAGCCACTTCGTGCATGCCGTGATCGGAAATCAAAATCACCGTGCCGGAAAATCCGCTTATCAACTCACCGATGTACGCATCCAACTCCACGGCCTTGTTGAAGGACTCAACGGAAAACGGACCGTATGTATGACCCACATCGTCCAGACCGTGATAATGGACGCAGATCAAATCCGTACCGGTGGAAACAGCATCCTGTGCGCTCTGATGTGTCTCGTCATCGGTATACCCGTTGCCGCTGGTGTCGGCGTTGAGCGTCTGGTCAAGGCTCATGTTGATCAGAGCGCTGTAGCCCTCTATTACGGCACAGGTCTTGCCCATGGTTTTCGCTTCAGCGAAAATGTCTGGCACGCTTGAATCCCGATCCTTGCGCATATGTATACCGGTTTGATCCGGCGTTTCACCCGTTACAATGGCTGCGAGCGCGACGTTGGAAATGGAGGGCATCACCGTGCGCGCCTTTTGTATATCGAATTGTGCCAATGAATCGCATCCGTAGGCAATAAACTGCTCACATGCGCCATAGCCCAATCCGTCGACTTCAACGATGAGCACGCGTCCGCCTTTCAGCGCATCCAGCGCCAAATCCTTCACATCGGTTACCGATGCTGCTGGTGCATCCAGCCATAGGCCGATGACATCGACCTGGCGACTGCGGCGATTGGGTTCGATATAGTCCACGCTGTTGCCGCGCCATTCGAGATAGCCCCCAAGATCCACTTCCACCTGTGCGCCATTACCCAGATAACACAGAGCCGTACCCGACTCCTTGCCGGTCAGCGAGAATAGTGGGATCAGATTGCGGCGCGTATAGGCATCCACGCTGTACGTTTTATCATTCACCTGTCTTTGCGGTTCGCCCTCAAGTACCAGCGTGGAAACGGTATCGTGCAAAAACAGTTGACCGTAGGACAGCGTTGTAGACGTATCCCCATCGATGATGCGCAAACAGCGCTCAACCTCCATGAAGTCCTCGGCGCAAACCACGATGTGGCTCATTCGTTTGATGTTGGCCTGCGGCGGATGGTTGGGCGCATAGAGCGTCCAACCGGTGGACGCAAAGTACAGATAACAGTCCATGGCCTGATTCAAAGACATGGACGCCATCACGCCGTCGGGAGAGACGAAATAGACCGTCAGCGATTCGCCCTGAACCGAGGCGGCATTCAATAGATCCCCTATGGCTGCACAGGATATGTCCTGTCCGTCCATTTGCACGGTTTGCGGTGTAAAATCGGACAAATCGGTGAGGGAAAGCTCATTCAACACATCGCCCGTAACAACCAACCCGGGCACATAGGCAGTTTTGTCACTGCTTGTGGTGTTTGCCGTGCAACCGGCGAGCAGCGCAGCGCACAGTGAAAAAATGCACAGTACGCGCGCGGGCTTGCGGAAAACCATGGAAAAACGTCCTTTCCTATCTGCGCAGTATGCCCAGTTTGCGGATCTGTTTGGCGACGGTATACGCTACCAATCCACCCAATCCACCGGACAAAGCGGCGGCGCTTAAGCTTAACAGCAACGGCACCATCGACAGGTTGAAAATCGCGAGATTTACCGCGAAGCTACCTGCCAGATTGGCTATCACACCGCCCAAAAAACAACATATCGCACAACAACCCCGATGGCGCATGACAAGGAACAGTATGTCCACGCAAAGGCCGGGCAGCGTATACGTAAACAGGCTGGCCGCACCGTGTGATCCCAGCGTGCCGGTCACCGTAACAAGTACGGCCTGTACCAGCGCGATGAGCGTTGCGGTGCCCAGCTTTTGTGTGATGGCGGTTCCCAACACAAGAAACATCATATAGAAACCACCCGCCACCACGCCGCCCGGGATGTACATCGGACCTGTGATGATGTGGGCCAGCGGTACGATGACCACCTTGATAGCGATGCCCATGCTGGCCATCATGGCGATGAGGATATAATCCGTCAGCGTAAACCACTTATTTTTAACGGCGACGCTTATGCCGATGCCCAAACATACAGACATGGCAGCTATGAGTATAATTTCCGTTTGCAAACCGATTCCCCACCCTTACGGCACTACGGTGATCTTTACGACGTACTTGCACCAGTTGTTGGCTGTGAAGTTCTCACTACCGCAGAACCACATGTGCCCGTCGCCTTCGCTTTCAATGGCGGCACCGTCCTGTATCACGGCAAAGACCGAATCAGCGTCCTCGAGGATATCGGCGGTATACACCATGGTGTAGCCGTCCGAAGCTTCCAATTCGATGGACGAGAAGTCCCCGATACCCAGCGCGTCCTTGAGCGTCGTAAAATGAACGCCTTCATAGGTGCCGGTAAAGGTTTCGCCGTGGGAGTTGGTGCGGGACAGGGTAACGGTCATTTGTTCAAGCGCCAAATATTCGCCCAGCGTCATGGAAGATACGTTTGCGCCCTCAACGGTAAACAAAACCATACTTTCATCGCCAAGGTTTACCCCGGAAGGTTCGGCGCTTTGCTGCGCCGGCTGTGCACTGCAACCCGCAAAGACGCTTACAAGCAAAGCCAAAATGACAATATAAGCGATTCTTTTTTTCATATTAATTCTCCTCCTGTTGATGGGATAAAAAAGCCGCCAAAATGGCGGCCTGTTCTATTCGACTACCGTTATGCTTACAACATCCTTTACGTTGCCGCCCGCCTTCACGACATCAGGGAATACAGCGGTGATGGTGCCGTCTGCGTACTGCAGGGATCCGTTCATCAGCTCATCCGTAGTAACGCTTAAAGAAAAACCATCGGCGGCCAGAACCTCATAGCTTGCGCCCTCGGCCAGATTACATGTTGATACAAGATCGGCCATGGAAACGGTTGTCTGCCCGAAATAAATCACTTCGTCGTCGGATGCGACCAAAAGCAATTGCTTGACGCGCATGCCGTCGGCCAGCGTTTCGGAGAAATACAGCGGCGTATCCTCGCCTTCCAATGTCACATAGCACGTGAGGAAAGTATCCGCCTTCTCCTGTTTTTCAAAGCCGTCGTTGGCGGTCATGGTCACGAAGCCTTCTGGCGCGGCCTTCAGGTAGGTTTGACAGAACAGATCCAGCGAAGTGGATATGGCGTCCTCCCCCCGGTTGTTGAGCGTTTCGGATTCAATCGCGGCGGCAGCGGTATTGAACAATACGACCTTGCTTGCGTCTGCCCCGCCGTCGCCTTCTACGGATATTTCGATTTTAATCAAATCGCGGACCCAGTACATGGCGCGCTCCTCGGGTATGGCGCTGCGCGGTGCACCAAGCGCATCCCCGTTCATTTCGAACAGGATGTACACTTCGCGCGCCGACAAGATGTCCTGTGGCACCGTCATGATATAGCCGTCCGAAGCGGTGAAGGTAACGCTGGTAAGATCCGCAGGCTGAACGCCGCTTTCTTCAAGCAGCGTATACAATGAAACCCCGCTGCCGGTAACTTCAGCCACTTCGCCATTGGAATCCACATTGGTTGTGTCTATGGTCACCTGTTCGCGCGCTTTGAGATCCTCCACGTTCAGCGACAGGGTAAGTCCCGCGCCTTCGAGGGCGATGCTAGTGTTTGTGCCCTCTGTGGCCAGCGGCGTCGGCGAGGTTGTCGTACCCGCTTGACTGCAGGCGCACAGCAACATGGCCAGCGCAACCAAAAGCGCATAAAAAACCACTCGTTTTTGTTTCATTTGTATAATCTCCTTTGCTTCATTGCGTTCAAAGTCAGATAAAACCGCAGCATCCATCCTGTTTTATCATGGATATATCGAAATATGGACAGATCTACACAACGAAAAAATGATACTGCACATAACTTGCATACATTATACCTTTTTGAGAATAACGGTGCAACCGCTTTTATGTACATGTTCACCGAAATTCCTACTTTTGCATAGTGTAACGCGAGACCACAACACGGGAAGGGGATGGCAATGAAAGGGAATCAAAGCCGTCAAAACACGGAAGAGGATGGCGTCGTGGTTACCGATACACGCAGCGGTTACACACAGCAGGCACAGGCAAACGAAGTTACGGCGTGTACTATCTGTTGCGCCATATGCGACCTTCCGCTGGGCCGGGCAATCGTTCGTATGCAAACGTACTGCAATTGTTTTGCTGTGGAGGATTGCCTTGAATACGGAACCTTGTTTTCACAGCTGTATCAACCCATGCCGCGAGAAGAAATGCAAACAGGAAACAAAAATACACAGAAGATGTTGCCGGAGCGATTGTATGCTTTGGGCGTCGCGGCGGTAGATCTGAATCTGTATCTGGACATGCATCCGGGCGACGAGCGTGCCGCAAAGCACTATGCGCAACTATATGAGCAGATACAATCGGCGAAAAGTGAGTATGAACAGAAATACGGGGCATCGATCAACTTCGCCAACAGCCTGTGTGAAAGCCGGATGTGCTGGGTGGACCGTTGGCCGTGGCAAAGCGGAGGTGCCGGCGATGTGGAACTATGAAAAACGATTGCTGTATCCCGTAAACATCAAGCGAAGCGATGCAATCATGGCTAGGCGTCTTTGCGCCCGATGCTGCGGTGAAAACAGCGCGGTTGAATCCGCTGCATATTATCTGACACACCGGTATACCATGCCCACCGATCAAACCCGCGCGCTGCTTACCGACATTGGTACCGAAGAATTGGGACACGGATGATGTCCAAAGCGGGGCAGGCGCGGGTACAGCGTCAGCGTAAACGCGACGTTTTTACCACGCCCATCCTTTTGATAGACTGCTTTTTCAAGGAGCGCTTTGAGAAACTCGTTTTTTTGTGCCGTGCCGAGTTTGGGGTAAACGTCCATCAGTGGTACAGGGCTTGTTTCGTGCGGGGTCCTCGTCCCGGCCTCGCTTTTTTGTATCTGTTGATCGAAGTGCAGTATTTGAGCTTTTATTTTCTGTAAGCTGTTGTCAAGATGCTTTTTACGCGAGCGGTAGATTGCATCATCGTATACGCCGCGCTCCAAAAGATCAAAGAGATGATTGCGCTGGTTAATAAGACGTAAAGTTTTTGTCATCAATGCTTGTCTGGCTTTGAGTAAAACATGATCTTTGGGCTTTGTTTGCGGCAGTGTTGGTATGATTTGATAACCGTCATACCAGTACATAAGAGCCGCGACAAGCGCATGCTCCACAACGGACAAACGAATGCTGACGTTTGAACAAGCCTGGTTCGGGCACAGCAGCCGTTCCCTTTGGCCATGCCGGGTGGGATAGCTGCGCCGGATCAATTTTCGTCCGCAACGCGCGCACACGATCAGTCCACACAGCGGATTTTGGACCGAGTCGATGGCACGAAGCCGCGGCAGTCCAACAATCCGTTCCTGCGCCCTTTCAAACAGATCCTTGGGTACTATGGCTTCGTGCAATCCGTCAACCAAAATACATGCATCGTTTCGCGGGCGAGCTACGGTAAGGCGTCCATTTTCCATCGCTTTTTTACGCGGGCGGTGGTTGTAACGAATCCGTCCGGCGTACACGGGATTGCGTAGCATGTCCCTGAGGCTGTTTACCGACCAGCAGCCGCCAGACGGTGCGGGTATGCCAAGCGCATTGAGCCTTTTCGCAATCAACGTCGGCCCGAGCCGGTGTACCGTACCGTCGGGACACGCTTGGCCATCTGTGTACAGCTGATAGATCATGCGCACAACGCCGGCCTGAACGGGATGTGGGCAGAGTTTGAACCCTTTGCCGTCCAAGCGTTCGCGCACATACCCGTAGGGCGCGCGGCTGCCGGTATACCGCCCCTCCATAGCGCCCAGCGTACGCCCTCGTTGCATTCGACGATGGATGGTCTTGTACTCGCGCCTTGACATGAACAGACCGAACTCGAAATACTCCTCATCGAATTCGTTTTGCGGATCAAAGATCTTTTGCGGCGTTATGATAAGCGTATTTGAGTACTTGAAGGTTTGTGCCACGATACCCTGATCGATGGTGTCGCCTCTGGCAAGCCGCTCGATCTCCATGACCAATACGCCGTCCCACTGCCCGTTTGACACCTCGTTTAACAACTGCTGCATCATCGGCCTAGCCGCGATCTGCTCGCCGGATACAACCTCACGGTAGATTGCCTCAATGGGTAGCGCGAGCCGTTCTGCCAGGGATGTAAGCGCTTGTTCGTGCTGGGACAGCGTATCGGTATACGCCCCATGGGGCATTGCATCGGCACGGGATTTGCGTAAATACAGACAATAGGCCATGACACTCTCCCCTTCATATGCATTCCATTAATGTGTATGCGCCACCCGAAACGGTTTACCCGCGAACTTGCCGGATACATGTTGCGCCGTATCGGGGCATATACCGTAGCGGAGGCAAAATGGCAAGATCAATTCCCCCCAAAGCAGGGCATATGGTAAACCGGGTGCAGATCGGGCAGGCGGAAATATTTTTCTGTGACGACAGCTGCCGCGACGCATCGCAGGCAACGGTCGGACCTGTGTTGTCGATGTGCACCGCCATAGCGGCGCGGTGCCATAGGGGCGTTTTAAATCAGACTGAAGGGACTGGGGGAGAAAGAGACACGGAGGGGGTATGATTCATAAGATGTGCAAAACGGCTGTATGGAGGTTGATAGTCCAACAAAAAAAGATCCCGTATCTGCACGGGATCTTTTTTGTACACAGGTATCGAGTGCATGGCTATTACAGTTGATCGGACGGGACTTTGACCAGCACGCGAAGGTCAATATCGTACCACGATCCGAGCCAGGCGATGTCGCCCACCTGATCGTGCTTTAAAAATCCTTCGCGCGCCGTACCGTTGACATACGCTAAAAAATAATGACGGGATTGGTTATAGTATCGTTCACCGCCGTGCTGCGCCCACACATCCTCTTGGCTGTTCACACCCGCATCATCCAAAAAGGCGGCAAAATCATCGCCGTACGCCAATTTGATATCATTCCAGTCCGCCATTTCGGCATATTGTCCAAACTCGTTCAGTACACCCAACATGGCATCTTCTTCGCTGTAACGGCTTTGCGTGACTTTATATCCATAGGACATCGGCGTATACAGCCCACCGTTATCCGTCGGTTCATCCTTCAAGGAGCTGTTGATGGTCAGCTCCCACGCGTTCGTGCCCGTTGAATAGGATACCATTTGGATGGTGGAACCGGACGCACTGTGCGTCATTTTGTTTTCGTCGGACAGCTCGGACCAGCCGTAACCCGCTGCGGATGATACAAAACCGTACAGTTCGCTCAGCGTTGTCTGCTCCGCTACCACAACAAAGCCGTCCTGCGTCTGCGTGATGGAAATGACCGCACCGACAGGCGGTAAAATACGGACCAGACCGGCGGGCAGGGAATCCGGCCATGGCGGTAGCGGCACCAGGCCAATTTCAGCCATGGCGACGATCACCCCGCATACGCCGTTGTCAAATTCGTACGACACATAACTCATGTCCCCGACCCACATATTTTCTCCAAGATCTTCAAATCCGGACTGCTTCAACACGTCAAGATAATCATTTATCTCATCATTGGCTACGCCGGTATAGACGATTTTCTCAGCTTTCCCTTCAAAGGTTTCCTCGCTGTGGTCAAATGTGCCATAGTGGAAAGGCGGTGTTACATGGCGAAGATAGGGCGTAAGCACGCCTTGTGGCCACGTTGCTGCCGTTTTGTCCAGTGAAATGTGAAATTTAAAAATCTCCGTGTCCATGGTGTAGGAAAGGTTGATGCTGCGGTTATCCTTATAACCGCTGTTGCCGGTAAGATACCATCCGCTATCCGCAAGGCCATCCATAAACGACATCACCTGTGACAGGGACATATCCGCATAGCTTCCATTCAGCGTAGTGGCCGATTCTCCGTCCTGTAGCGTCCACTCCGTCCGCTGGCTCTCGTCCGGCAGTGAAAGATCACCCGTTAGAGCTTTCTCACCAAACAGTCCCCCCATCGAATCCGTATCCGATGTGGTCTGGTTGCAGGCGGCAAAAAGCAACAGAAGAGCCGCCAAGACAATGGCAACCGATGTCTTAAAAATGCGAACAAACATGTCTTTCCCCCCATCTCAATGGCATGCGTGGTTCACGTCCATCTTATCATTATATTTTGATGCGTACAATCCTTTATCAAGGTAAATATTATAAGCGTAAAGCAATTCATTAAATTGATAAACTCATTCAAAATAAGACAGAGCTATTGAATCAATAGCGCCTGTGTTGATAGCATCCAACCGACTTCAATTTTATAAAAAAATTTAATATATTTAACAAATAGTAATTATATAAAAGCATAGCAATGTAGTGTTGTGCGATGAATCATATGGCCTGTATGATGCGTACATGTCTGGCGCCCGTTTTGCCGTGCTTTTGTATCCGCATAAAACTGTCAACTTTGAACGTCTATTCTTTTTACGATTCATAAAATTCGAAAAGGCACATGTGTAGTGGCACGGATATTGCGTATCCATATGGATGGAATCACAGTCGCATCTAATAAAATGAAGCGCTGCGGAACCGATGATGTGGTCAAAGGTTTGGCCATACATATACATTCATTTTTAGGAGGTCACAATATGGAAAAAATCAAACTCTTGATTGTGGGGGATGGGATGATCAAGGAGGGGGATTTCAAGGCGGACCATATCAAGAAACGACTCGATCTATTTGATGAGTACGGGGCGGAGATATCGTACGATACCGATCTTTCGCTGGAGTCAGATGGGAATGCGCGATCCGAAGCAATCCTCAGGATCGAAACGGGGGGACCCGAGTGGGTGAAGTATACGCCTGAAGTGCTGGATGCCGTGAAGGACGCGGACGTGATTGTCGTATGCTATTCAGGCGTGAACAGCGAACTTGTAAAAGCGGCGAAGAAATGTAAGCTCCTCGGTGTTTTGCGAAGCGGCGTGGAGAACATCAACGTCAAGGCCTGCACGGAGCAAGGCATAACGGTTTCCAATTCACCGGGTTGGGTATCCGAACCGGTCGCGGACTTTGCCGTTGCCATGATGCTGGCGTTCAACCGCAATATCAGCCGGGATGATCTGTCCAAGCGTCCGGGATGGCGGCAAGGTTTTCCCGACGGCTTCAAGCCGATTCTGATCAGGGATGCAACGGTAGGCATGATAGGATTTGGCATTATTGCGAAAAAGTGGCGAAGCGATTGAATGGTTTCAGCCCCAGGATCATCGCATGCAATCCGTTTGCCGACAAGGAGGATGCGGCAGCGTTTGGCGTTGAACTGGTATCCATGAAAACGGTGATGAGTGAATCGGATTTCGTGTCCGTCCATGCCCGTCTGCTGCCCCAAACACAAGGGCTGGTTGGGGAAAAGGAGTTCGCATTGATGAAATCCACTGCCGTATTCATCAACACCGCTCGGGGCGGATTGGTGGATGAAAAGGCGCTCGTTGCTGCGCTTGAGGCGAAAAAAATTCGCGGTGCGGCGCTGGACGTTTACAGCGAAGAGCCCTTGTCCGAACAGCATCCATTGCGTAATCTGGACAACGTCATTCTAACCCCGCATATGGCCGGCGGCGCGGGCGATACGTTCACCATCACCATCGATATCATGGCGGAAGAACTGCATCGGTACTTTAGAGGCGAAAAACTAAACCATCCGACAAGGTCTGCCGGCAACCAGGATAAGGTTATCGGCAGACTTTATAGATTACGTGTTACACGTTGCGCGTTGTGGCGATGCGCCGGTCTGGACAACCAGCGTACCAAAGACGTATAGTGGAGGAGGATGACAAAAGGGAAAAGAACATTATTGAATATTCTCAACAAGTATGAAGCGGGGCGCAACAATGCAAAGAATTTTATACTACGTTGGTACGACGATTGGCTTGGCCGTCGCATCGATTCTCATGCTGTCGGCGACCATGGGATGTGCGGGCATGATTGAGAAAACGCCGGTGCCAACGGCAACAGTCTCCCAAGGTGCGGATATGCCAACGGAAACGGCCGGAACGTTTCACGAAGTTTCTGTGCTGTTCATGAATGTTGGGCGCGCGGATGCGGTACTGGTGCAGGTGGACGGCTTGTTCTATCTGATCGATACGGGCGAGGAGGATTCGGTGCCTGCGCTATACAGGGGTCTTGAAGTCCTTGGTATGGATCGGATGGAAGCGGTGTTTTTGACGCATACACACAAGGATCACATCGGTGGCCTGGAGGCGTTGGCGCAAAAATATGATGTCGGCACCATGTATTCTGCTACCTTCAGTGAGAACAACGAGGATGGGAGCAACGACATTGATGTGCTGGCAGAAGAACTCAACCTGCCGCACGTCAAATTGAGCGCGGGGGATTCCGTGTCGCTGGTGGATGGCATATCTTTTGAGGTACTGGGCCCCCTTGTGTACAACGATGACGACAACGACAATTCGATGGTGTTGCGCCTTGCTGTCAACGGAAGAATCGTGCTATTGACGGGTGATATGCAGTTTGCCGAGGAAGCGACGCTTCTTGATGCGGGCATCGATCTGTCGGCGGACGTATTGAAGGTGGGCAACCACGGGAATCCCGACGCGACGTCGATTTCGTTTGCGGCCGCCGTATCGCCCGAAATTGCGGTGATATCCACGGATACGTTGGAAGATTCCGATTCCGCTAACGATTCGGTATTGGGGGCGCTTAACGGCGCGACGATATATGTGACGGAGGATTTTGAATGTGGTGTGTTGTTGACGGTGGGCGACGATGGCACAATGGACGTGTCCGATCCGAAGCCCCAAATGGCCGAAGCGAACATTGAAATAGCGGATATCAGCAGGAACGCCCAAACGGTCACGCTTGTCAATCACGGGGAAGATGTGGATTTGTCGGGATATTTGATTTTCTCGGAAAAGGGGAATGAGGTATTCTTGTTTTCCGACGGCGCGACCATCCAGGCAGGTCAGGTAATCACCATAGCGTGCTGCGGTGGTACGGGTGATTATATCTGGGACGATACCAAAGTATGGGACAAGAATGACACTGGCGTCCTGTATGATTGCTATGGTAATGAGATTTCGCAGAAAAAGGACTGATGTGGCTTTTAACCTACTGGTTGGAGGTGTACTTGTGGGTAACATATTGTTTTTATGTTCGACGGCATGGCCGAATACCAGATTACACTTGTCGAACAACCGCTTAGCGTGAATTCCAATTATCGCGTTGTGATCGTAGACTATGGGGACAGAGCCATCAAAAGCTGCTCCGGGTTTGCTTTTGAACCCGCACATACGGTATCGGATGTACTTGGAAATCAAGTGGAGGAGTTGATCCTGTGCGGCGGATGGAACGGCGATCTTAGGTCCGAATTGGTTTTGCTCATCCGTAAGTTGAATAAAGAGAAGAAACTACTGGCCGGCATATTCGGCATAGGCACTGTATTTTTGGCAAAAGCGGCGTGCTGAACGGCGTAAAATACACCATGCCCATCGCGTCATGGACTAAAAGGCATCAAGCCATATTTGGGTGGAGGGCCCTTTTCCAAGACCATACTTTGTGGACAACCATGTGGTTGTGGATGGGTATGTAATCACGGCGCTGGGCAATGCATTTTTGGATTATGCCGTTGCGGTTTGCGACCATTTTGATCTATTTTAAAGACGAAGGGGATCGAAGCGAGTTTATCGAAAGCATCAGGGATAATGGTTAATACTCGACCTTTTCCAAAAATAAGCCGCAGGCATCCGCAATCATTGCGATGCGATTCCGCTGTTTGGATTGAAGGATGGTAGGAATGTCTTCGGCGTTCTGCCCGCCCAGACCGACTTGGACGAGAACGCCCACGATCCGTCGCACCATGTTGTGCAAAAATCCGTTGCCGCGTATTCTGATGGCAATAAGTCCGGCATCTTTTTCGATGTTGATGGCATGGATTTTGCGCACCATGGATTTTGATTTGGATTTAGCGTTGGAAAAGGCGGTAAAATCGTGTTCGCCGATAAAATACGCGGCTGCCATTTGCATAGCTGAAAGATCGAGCTTTTGATTGACATGCATGCTGTACTTTCGCAAAAATGGATTCGCGTGCGCTTCGTTCCAAATCTGATACAGATAGGTTTTGTTCTTGGACAGAAGACGGGCATGAAAATTCTCCGGAACGGTTGTAACCTCTAGGATGCTGATGTCCCGCGGCAGATACTGGTTCAGATAACGCCTGATCTCCTGATCTTGCAGGTTTTCGTTGATCTTAAAATGGGCCACCTGCATAAGTGCATGCACACCCGCATCCGTCCGGCTGCACCCGGCAATTACTATTTTCTTATGCAGCAATTCGGATAGAACCTGCTCGATCTTGCTCTGTATTGTGTTTTCGCCGCTGCCAAGCCGCTGCCACCCCTTATACCGGCCGCCATCGTACTGAATAATCATTTTATAATTGTTCATAATGCTCCTTAGCCAATTGAATTTCGTTCATGAAGGCAACCCTACCGATGTCATTTTACCCCAAGACTTTATATTCTGCACGGACATAGAAAAGGCTTCCGGATTGAAGATTGTAAAGAATTGTTTTTTGCGCATTCGCAAGTGCTGATCTTCATCTATCTTTATAGAATAATAATTATGCATATAGAGTAAAAGCGCTCATAATTGCGATTTAGCATGTTATCAAAACATCTTGCTAAGTGGGCAGAACCTATGGTATAAATATATAGGGTCACAGCGGGCTGTCGCCTTTTGATGCGAATTAATTTTGTATTGCGGTGCCGATAGACATGATACGCCCATTGATTGTACGATCCAAATGACGCGGAGGGAAAAATAAGCATGAAAAAATGGACAAAAGCAATATCACTGCTGATGGCAATCGGCCTTATCACGGCGATGCTCAGCGGATGCACGGGCACTTCCGGAACAACAGAGCCGCAGAACAGGTTGGAAGCGATTCTGGAGCGCGGCTACATCGAAGTGGTTACGGAACCATATTTTGCACCCAATGAATTTATCGATCCGAGCAAATCGGGCGATGAACAGTACGTGGGCAGCGACATCGAGCTTGCCAAGTACATTGCGGACAAGCTGGGCGTGGAGCTGCGCATTATACCGCTGGAATTTTCCGCCGTGCTTTCAAGCATCACTGAGGGAAAATATGATTTGGCGATATCCGCGTTGGCCTATAAGCCTGATCGGGCCGAAGCGATGAACCTGTCCAAGGGGTATTACTTCTCGGATTCGAGCACCGCACATGGCCTGTTGATCCGCGCAGAGGACGCCGATGTCATCAAGGGACCGGATGATATTGCTGGTAAAGTCATCGTAGCGCAGAGCGCGTCACTGCAGGAGATGTATGTGGAACAACAGATTCCAGCCTCTAAGGAATTCAAGCGCATTTCCGCGGTGACCGACGGTTTTCTGATGGTACAGGAGGGCAAAGCGGATGCCTGTGCAACCGCGACCAAAACGGCGCAACTGTACATCGACGCCAATCCCGATTGCGGCTTGGTGCTGATGGACACGTTCTACTTCACGGTGGACGAAGCCACATCCGGTACGAGGATTGGCATACCGTTGGGTGAAGACGAGTTGACTGATAAGGTCAATGAGATCATCGACGAAGTGGTTGAATCGGGTGCCTATGCGCAATGGTACGATGAGTATGGTGAGTATGCCAGAGAGCTTGGCCTGTAGGGATAAAAGCACATGCCAGAACGATTGAATCGCTATGAATAACGCGAGGGTACGGTGACAACCGACATCCTGAAACGGGCCGCCGAATGACACGTTTAGCGGCCCGTTCATCTTGTGTTTAAAAGGGTCTCATGGCGCTTTGAAATGGATAATTGGAAAGAAGGAAATTCGTTGATTCAGACAACCATTGCTCTTTGGCAAAAATACGATTATGTGTATTGGAGGGGCTTAGTCGGAACGCTGTGGCTCGCATTTATAACAGTATCCATCGCTACGGTGGTGGGCACGATCTTTGCGATCATGAAACTGTCCAAGATTAAAGTACTGGACTGGTTTGTGGCGGCGTATGTGGGCGTTATACGCGGCACGCCGATTTTGTTGCAGCTGTATTTTTTCTGGCTAATGCTGCCCAAGGTAGTACCGTTTGAACTCTCGGATACGGCGTGCATCGTCATTGCGCTGATCATCAATGCCAGCGCCTATGTGGCGGAGGTGATACGCGCCGGAATACAGGCTGTGGACAAGGGGCAGACGGAGGCCGCCAAAAGTCTGGGCCTTACCAACTACAATATGATGCGCAGAATTATACTGCCACAGGCTATCAAGAACATTCTGCCGGCATTGGGCAACGAATACATCATGATGGTCAAGCAGGCATCACTGGCATCGGTATTTTTCATAAACGAGCTGACGACTTCGTACCGAACAGTTCAGTCGGCGACGTTTTTGCCCATTCCGTCGCTGATCATCACTGGCATTATCTATCTTGTGGTTACCACCGTTTTGACCAAGGCGCTGAGTATGTTCGAGAGGAGGCTGCAGAGAAATGACTGACCGTGAATTGATCAGAGTGGAACATCTGTGCAAGTCCTTCGGCAAGTTGGAGGTGCTTCGCGACATCACCGAGAGCATCCACGAGGGCGAAGTGGTTTCCATCATCGGCCCGTCGGGTAGCGGCAAGAGCACGTTTTTACGCTGCTTAAACCTTTTGGAGGAACCCACCAGCGGCCGAGTGGTCTTTGAAGGTGTAGACATTTCGGACAAAAACGTGAATGTGGATAAACACCGCCAGAAGATCGGCATGGTATTCCAATTGTTCAACGTATTTCCCCACTTGACGGTCTTGAACAATATCACGCTTACACCTATATTGGAAAAAAAGATTCCCAAAGCCGAAGCGGAGAGACAGGCGTGCGATCTTTTAGAACGCGTGGGGCTTTTGGACAAAAGGGATGAATACCCTACCAGGCTGTCCGGCGGACAGAAGCAGCGGCTTGCCATCGTGCGGGCGCTGGCAATGGAGCCAGACGTGATGTTGTTTGACGAACCCACCAGTGCGCTTGATCCGGAGATGGTAAAAGAAGTCTTGGATGTAATCAAGTCGTTGGTCGAGTCGGGCATGACGGTGGTCATTGTCACGCATGAGATGGGTTTTGCAAAAGAAATAAGCGATCGGGTGCTGTTCATGGACGATGGGATTATCGCCGAGCAGGGCACACCGGATCAACTGTTTAACCATGCGAAGAATCCGCGCACCATTGAGTTTCTCGGTAAGGTGTTATAGCCGCTGTATTATTGTAAAGGAGGCATATCGATGAACACAACCCATACGTATGATCATTATTTTGTGTTTGACGAAATAAGCGCCATACTCAGGGAGTTTGCGCAAAAATATCCGCAGTATATGCGCCTGTCTGCGCTGAATAAAACCGCGGAGAGCAGGGAGATATGGGTGGTTGAGATTACCGATCTGTCAACGGGATCGTTTGAGTCCAAGCCGGCTTATTATACCGATGGAAACGAACATGCGGGCGAAGTGACGGGGTCCATGTGCGCGATGTATTTTGTGGATTATATTCTCACAAACGCGGACATCGACAGCGAGATCGGTGATCTTCTGAAAAAAACCACGATTTATGTGATTCCCCGCAAATCTCCGGACGGAGCCGAGTACTATCTGACGACACCCATGCGGTTGCGTTCGGTGGATAAGATGTATCCGTACGAGGAGCTTTTACCCGGGCTTCAACTTAAGGACATGGACGGCGACGGCGTCATCCGCGTGATGCGTGTCAAAACGCCTTACGGTGTCTGGAAGATATCACAAAAGGATTCGCGCTGCATGTCAAAGAGGCGCCCGGACGACACGGACGACGAATACTACAATGTGTATCCCGAAGGGTACATCGAGCAACACGACGGCATACACATTCCCGTGCCGCCCGAGCCGTTCGGCAACGATTTCAACCGGAACTATCCGGTATCCTGGGCGCCGGAGCATGAGCAAAAGGGCGCGGGCGTTTACCCGCTTAGCAACATAGAAACCCAAAGTGCGGCGGATTTTGTCATCCATCATAAGAACATCGGCAGCGTCATCACGTTCCACACCCACGGCGGCATGTTCCTCTATCCGCCCGGCATGTGCGCATCCAAGGAAGTGTGCAAGGAGGATATGGAACGCTACCGTGAGATTGGCAAGATCGCCACGGAAGTCACATCTTTTCCGGTTGTCAACCTGTTCGATGAGTTTACGCCCAATGATGTGCGTATATCATCCGGCGCGTTTGACGACTGGTGTCATTACGACCGGGGTATCCCGGCGTATACCATCGAATGTTGGGATTTGAACATGCGTGCGGGCATCGAGTACGTATGGCCGCGGCCATCACAAAAGCGCCCGGAAGATGCGGAGGCAGATTTCATCAAACAGCTCAAATGGGTGGGCGAAAACCTTGATGGCGAAGCCTTTATGGACTGGACGCCGTTTGACCATCCGCAATTGGGCATGGTTGACATCGGCGGGTTTGATTACAAACATGTATTCCAGAACTGCCCGGTGCAGTACCTGATGCAGGAAGTGCAAAAGCACACCAAGTTTATGCTGCGCCATGCCAAAGTGCTGCCGCGATTGCGGTTTGAAAGCGTTACAATCCAACCGGTGGAAGGGGATGTATACCACGTGGAAGCCGTGGTAGCCAACGCCGGATATCTGCCCACGTACTTGACAAACGAGGCGCTCAAACTCAAGGTGGACAACCCCGTGAAAGTAAACATCAGCGGACAGGGTGTTTCCATTGTGGAGGGCAAACAATCGCAGAAAATAGGGCATTTGGAAGGCTTCTCCGGTGTTAAAGCGGGCTACAGCTTCCAGGGGATCACCACGTTCGACCACGACCCGGTGATGAAAAAAGTCGAATGGGTGATACGCATCGCAAAAGGGACGGATTTTACCGTTGCCGCCAGCTGCGCCACCGCCGGCACGATCGAGAAAACCATTGCCGTATAAGAGATGTGTTGGCAACGTACTATACACGTGAGATAGCCAAGTCCCTCAACTCTTTATAGAATTGGATCATTTGGGAGTGATATTATTATGACGGATCTGCAATTTATCGACAAAGTCATTGAAGAGAAGAAGGCTATGATACTTGACATCAGCGACAGGATTTACGCCTATGCGGAACTCCCGTACGCGGAGCACAAGTCCGCCAAATTGCTGTGCGATGTTCTTGGGCAAGAGGGATTTACGGTGACGGAGGGCGTGGCCGAGATCCCAACGGCGTTTACGGCGTCGTATGGAACAGGTAAACTCGTCATCGGATTCTTAGGCGAATACGACGCGCTGGATATCCTGAGCCAGGAGGCGGGAAACCCGCAAAAAAAAACCGGTCAGGGAAGGTGCGCCCGGTCATGGATGCGGCCACAATTGTTTGGGCGCGGGCGCACTGGCCGCGGCCATAGCCGTTAAGGAATACCTTGTCGCAAACAACAAACCCGGCACGGTCATCTACTACGGATGCGCCGCCGAGGAAGGCGCGGGCGCCAAGCAGTTTATGGCACGGGCCGGGTTGTTTGACGGCGTGGACTTTGTATACACATGGCACCCCGCGACACAGACGGGGGTTCAATCCCACCGGACCGTGGCCATCATGGGCGCCAATTTTATATTCAGCGGTCTGACTGCCCATGCGGGCGCAACGCCCCATCTGGGACGCAGCGCCCTGGACGCCGCAGAATTGATGAGCGTTGGTGTGAACTACCTTCGGGAGCATATGATCGACGGCGCACGCGTACATTATGCCTATGCGGATGCGGGCGGCGTAGCCCCCAACGTCGTGCAGGACCACGCGAAGGTCAAATACGAGGTGCGTTCGCCTAAGGTCAAACAGGTCAAAGAGTTGTTTGAACGCGTGGTCAACGTGGCGCGCGGTGCGGCGCTGATGACTGGTACCACCATGGACTACGAGATTACCATGGCATTTTCGGATTATATTCCCAACGTCGCGTTGGCCCGCATTGCGGACGAATGTCTGCAATTGGTTGGTGCGCCGCAGTGGGATGAAGAGGATTATGCACTTGCCCGGGCATTCCAGCAATCCTATAATGAGACCACACTTGCGTCTATACAAGAAGGAATCGTGGAGGAATACGGCGCGGAACGGTTGGAGGAGATGCTCGAAAGACCGCTTGATCAAATGATCCAGCCGTTTGATGCGAACAATACGTCGTACATTTCAGGTTCAACCGATGTAGGCGACGTTGGGTATGCCGTGCCTACACTCAATCTGCGGGTGGCAACGGCATGCATCGGCAACGTCGGGCATACGTGGCAGATGGCAGGGCAGGCGGGCAGCCGCATCGCCCACAAGGGATTGATCATTGCTGCCAAGGCGATGGCGCTCAGTGCCATCCGCACCATGGAGAAACCGGATGTTATAGAGGAAGCCAAGAGACTCGTGTTGAAGCAGAACGGCGGGGCGTACGAATGTCCGTTGCCCGATTCGGTCAAACCGCCGGTGGGACGGTATTGATGCCCAATAATAGACTGATTATCAAAAGGCCCGCCTGTAAATAGGCGGGCCTTTCCATTTTGCAGCAGGTGTCTCGTTTTCCTATTAACAAATTGCGCATTTTAGCAGGTCTTCAACCGTTTCAATCCCGGCCCGTTTAACAGGTCGAAGACGAAGGGATTGTCCACCGGCAATCTAAATAAGGCCTGTTGTGCAACAAAAGATTCTCCTAGATGTCGTTGAAACGCCTTGTAAAAAAATCGACCAGCGCGTGACGTTATACAGACATAATTTTGTCACATGAACCTTCCAATCCGTATACACCCGTTATACCAATCTATTTTTCAGCGTTGCCAGTCCTTCGATTTTAATTTCGATGGTATCGCCTTTTTGCATTGGGCCGATGCCCTCCGGTGTACCCGTGGCGATCACATCGCCGGGCAACAGCGTCATGCATTCGCTGACAAAGCTGATCAGCTCGGCAACGCCAAAGAGCATATCGTCCATGCTGGCGTCCTGTTTAATTTCGCCATTTAATATGCTTTGCACCCGCTTGCCCTTGGGATCGTATTGAGTATCGATGTACGGGCCGATGGGGCAGAACGTATCGAACGACTTGCCGCGCGTCCACTGCCCATCCGCGGCCTGCAAATCGCGTGCCGTCACGTCGTTGAGCGGCGTATAGCCAAAGACGTATTCCAAACCTTGTGCTGCAGATACTTTTTTGCACTTCTTTTTTATGACAACGGCCAGTTCCGCCTCAAAATCCACACGCGAAGAAGCGCTTGGGTATTCGATGCTTTGCCCGTCGGCGATGACGGATGTGGGCGGTTTAAGAAACAGGATCGGATTGCCGACAAGCTGTTCTTTCATCTCACCGGCATGCTTTGCATAGTTCAGCCCGACCGCAACGACCTTTGATGGCTCGCACGGCGCAAGCACCTCCACGTCACCGAGCTTGTATACCTCACCCGTATATGTGATGTCTTGATAGGGTAGGTCGTCAATGCGCTTGAGGGTATCACCGCTAAGCTGGGCATAGAAAAATTGGTCATCCTTTTTGACTCTCATGATTTTCATCGTACATTTCTCCCAAACGTAAAAATTTATTTAATAGCGCCTTTACCATTGTACCACGCACAGACTGTGTAAACTATTCACGCCTTCTACTGGGCAGAGCGCTTCTGCTCCATCTTTTGCCGCAAAAGCCTCTCCTTGTTTGGCACATCATCCCTGAGCAAAAAGGATGCCCACGTCGTATCCACACTGTCAATGTTAACCTCCCAATACAGCAAACGGTCATACATCCATTGGATTTCCTCAGCAACCGATGTATCGGCATTTTGCTGTTTGGCGGCATAAACGAACGCGGTCAACCCGTACATGGGAACCCCGATGGCGTGCGTTTCGACATGAACGGTGCCGACGACGTGCCCAATCGCCCGCGCAGCGGCGCAGGCCGCAGGATCATCTGCTGCCGCGGTTGCAGCGCTGTGCGTTGCATGGGCAGCCTTTTTGGCAATAGGCATTTTGATTTCCCCGCGCGCCCATGCTCTGGCCGCGTGCACGGCTAGCCGCGGACGCGGATCGTCCGGTACACGGTTTTCAAAAATCGGGAGGATGCGTTGGGCGCAATCGATGGCCCACAAAACCAGCGTTCTATGCTTCTGCTTTTCGATCAGCGCCCGTATTGGCTGCAGACAGGGGCTTTCCCGTGTGAACAAAAGCTTTTTCATGCCGATCTCCTTTTATGCAGTCCTTGTTAAATCAACTTTAAATGATAATGCACAACGGTGCAAGAGGAACCTTGCTATCCAATGCTCGAAGGGCGTGCCGTGATGAACCTATGTATCAAAGAAAAGGCGGACTTTTGCCGAGTCTTGGCGTACCGTAACGTATTATTGCATCAACGCACAATAACGACGAATAACGCCTATACCTGTTGCTACAATGCCGCTGCATCAATCCGGCAACGGGGAGGACAGTTCGATTATCAAACTGGCGCGGATACTTGGTTTTTTCATAATCGTACTGGTTATTACGGCGTTTGTCATGCTGCTGTGCTGCGAATACCATGGGCAGGACGCCGGGCTTTGCCGTGGCATCGATAACGCTGTTGCGGCAGACAATCAAAGTGAAGTGGATTCCGAACGGGAACGGATTGTTCAGGATACATATCGGGAGATACACGAAAAATACCCCGAGGTGGTGGGATACCTTTCCATTCCAAACACAAGCGTTCTCTATTATGTGTTTCAAAGCACAGACGACGAATACTACCTGCATCATGGCAGAGACGGTAACAGGACATACAGCGGGGAGGTCTATTTGGATTACCGCTGTGATATTGCTGATCTGAAGCATCATCTGATCATCTATGGACACAACATGCGTAACAATACCATGTTCGGGTCGCTGGACAAATACAAGAAGGAGAGCTTCTACCGGGAGAATCCGATCATTACATTCAACACGGTTTATGATGACCACAAATGGGAGATATTCTCAGTGCGCATCGTGGATGTGGACCAAACAAGTAATACTATCATCCGGACACAGTTCAGTTCCGATAAAGCGTGGCTTCAATACATCCAAAACTGCCAGAAAGAGAGCATCTACGAGACCCCGGTGGTTCTTTCCAAGGACGACGTGGTGTTGACGCTCATCACATGCAGCTATGAATATGACAATGGCCGACTGTTGGTACAGGCCAAACTCGTGAAGTAATCGGTTGATCTATACCCACCCACCGCCCTGTATGGAATCAAGGGGGCTGTGCCCCCTTTGACCCCCAAAAGAACGCTGTGCAGCAAGGCAGCGTGGACGGTTTTAAGGAATCAAGGGAGCTATGCCTCTTGTCCCAAAAGAATGCTGCGCAGCAAGACAGCGTAGACGGATCTTAAAAACCAAGGGATTGTGACCCTTTGTCATCCGGAAACCGATCAAAACCTGCCCGCCGTCCTTTTGGTGCATACAGCGGCAATCTATCACGCATCCCCTTTGCTTTTTTTCACCAAAGCGGCCGGCTTGATGATATCATTTCCGTGCCTGTTCCGGATTGTGTCGATGGCCCTGTCCACCCGGTCGTGTTTATCAGCCGTTGTGCCGTTGTCGGACGAATCAAAAAACGAAAGCTGGGTCGTGTCGCCGTCCCCATCGAATCCGGAAACGCTGATGCCGATCAGCCTGACCGGACGAGAACGGCTCCAATTCTTCTCAAGCAAGGCGCAACCCGTCCGATATATATCGCGGGTGGCACTTGTGGGGGCAACGGTCGTCTGGCGCGTGACCGACTTGAAATCGGTGTACTTGAGCGTGATGTGGACGGTGCGGCCCTTTTTGCCGTATTTCCGCAAAGTCATGCCTACATCGTCGGAAAGCTCCAACAAGACCTCTTGGGCGACTTTAACGTCCGAAATATCTTCCGACAATGTCGTTTCGCGTCCGACGGATTTCATTTCACCGGCCTGATGGGAAACAACGAGCTCGTTGTCGATCCCGTTCGCATGCCGGTATATCGCAAGACCGTGTTTCCCGAGCGCTCCAGCAAGGATGTTCCGATCCGCCTTTGCAAGATCGCCGATCAAGTGGATGCCCAATCGATCCAGTTTTTCCGCCGTTTTTTTGCCCACACCGTACATCATTGCAACATCAAGCGGCCAGAGCTTTTCAGGGATATCCGCTTCCCAAAGTTCCGTGATGCCAAGGGGTTTTTTCATCTCACTGGCCATTTTGGCAAGAAACTTGTTTTGGGCGATGCCGATGGAGCACCAAAGGCCAAGCGCATCTTCAATATCCTTCATGATGGTTTTTGCCGCCTCGACGGGCGTGCCGAACAGGCTTTCCATGCCCGTCATGTCCAGCCATGCCTCGTCAATACTGTTCTGTTGTAAAACAGGCGTATAGTTGGACAGAAGATCCATGACTTGGCGGGATTTCGCACTATAAAAATGGTGGTCCGGTGGTACTAAAAGCATGTTTGGGCACAGCTTTTTCGCTTCATGGAGAACCATAGCGGTTTTAACGCCGTAGGCCCGTGCCTCATAGTTTGCTGCCAAAATAATACCCGTACGCGTTTTTGGATTGCCCGCCACGGCGGCAGGCTTGCCCCGAAGGAGTGGATCGCGCGTCATTTCGCAGGAGATGAAGAAGGCGTTCATATCGACCAGAAACACGACTTTTTGCATCGGACGACCTCCTTCTTTCATCAGGAATGGATTGGGTACTATACAAATGTATCATAGCATGGCGAGCGGCCTGTTTTCCATACATATACGGGGAGACAATTGTTTTGAAGAGTATAGGATGATGCGTGCCACCAAAGCAATGCGCAAAGCGTCAAGGACTGTCGCGGCGGGCGATGGAATTATTCTGTGCGCGTTGGATTACGGGTGCCTAGCTATACTTGAACGGTTCGGCAAACATGCTATAATTATGAAAAACAAAAGAATTTTATATAAGACAAAGGAGCAAGGCCCATGAACAGAGCTGTGCAATTTTTAAAGGACTGCGGTACGTTCTATTTGGCTACGGTGGATAAGGATCAGCCCCGCGTTCGGCCCTTTGGTGCCGTGATGGAGCGTGAGGGTAGGGTATACATCTGCACCAACAACACCAAGGATTGTTTTATGCAGATGACGGCCAATCCCAAGGTGGAGATCTGCGGCATGCTGGAGGGCACATGGATCCGCATCTGCGGGGAAGTCGCCGTTGATCCTAGCCACGACGCAAGAGCGGCGATGCTGGAGGAGGTTCCCTCGCTGAAAAAAAGGTACGCACCGGACGACGGCATCTATGAGGTGTTGTATTTTACACACGGAACGGTTACGATCAATTCCTTTTCTGAGCCGCCCGAATCGTTTGCACTCTGACGAAAAAACAGAGAAACCGGCTACCGACAGATGGCGGTCGGTTATTTTGTTTGTAATGCTAGCCTGCTTGACGGCTCGTTTTTGACTTGGCTGTTTGTAAAATGGTGATGAAACAGACGATGGATATGATATTCATAATCAAAACGGTATAGTCGTACACGCCCATCTGATCCGTTACGGTCAGCACCAGATTGATTACCAAAAAGGCCACTGTGAGAACGCTAAGCCAACGCGCACGGTGCCCGATAAAGGCAAGAGCGATAAAAAATAAACCGTTGATGAGCATCAATACACGGATGAGCATACCGGTTGTTGCGGGCAGGCCCAGCACACCTGTGATAAAGAGTATCCACAACAATCCCTGCAATACCATGGAAATAAGATAAATTCTTTTTGTCAGATGTTTCATGAGGGCTCTCCTTCGTACGGGTTAAATAAGGGCAACCAATGCCTAATTTATCAATGCTATCAAATGGGGCAAGAAGACGATAAGACCGACGGCTGCTGAAAAAACCGACCAAACAAGAACGGCGCCCGCCGCAACGTCCTTTGCCTTTTTGGCCAAAGGATGATGTTCCTTGGTGATTAGATCCACCGTACTTTCAACAGCGGTATTGATCATTTCAAGCGCCAGCACACCGCCGCAGCACAACAGAACGGCGACCCACTCCAGTGGCGTTATGGCAAAAAGATATCCGGCCAGCAGGACGATCAAAAAACAAACGAACATGACGCGGATGTTTTTCTCCGATCTAAAGGCCTGAGCGATGCCCTGTACGGCATAGTGAAACGGCTTGAATAACACGATCGTCACCTCGTGGCTGTCGCAGAGGGTGTTTAGAGTATTACACTGAACTTAATTTCTATGTTAGGGTGAATCCGGCGCCTTGTCAATTCAGGGCGGCGCTTTGCACAATGGGAAGCGGATCCATAAAGATTAGATATCTTGCGTTCAACGAAGCATTGGTTGAACGCCGGTTTATCCTTATAAAGGCGCCATGCAATGTCGCGCAACCGCATAAGAAAAAAACAAAGCATTGTTAATGGCGTAAGTGCCTAAGCCTTATGATACGGCGCAAAGCAACCATGCCCATTGCCCCAGTCACCCCCGATTGCCAAGCGAATAGTATGAATTGACAATGGAAGGCACGAGATCGGCTCAGTCAAAGAAAGGCCGGGCAAGATGTGCTTTGCCGTTGAGCCGAATACATGGAAAGAATGAGCGAGGGGAGACGGTATTTTGAGAAACAACGACCAATACATAAGCCCACGGACGAATGCGCCGGATGCAGACAACAGGACTTCGATGCAAGATGAACCGATGACGGTGACATACCCGGAAATTTACTACATCCTTCAGCCGCATGTCCTGATGGAATGCGACAACATGGAGGTGAGCGGCGCAATGCCCACGCAGGACAGGTTGGATAGGATGTGCGACCGTGTTTACGGGAATGCGTGCCGGACACATCCGGAGTTGGTGCAATACGACATGGAGAACGACCGGATGGCGGGCGCATCCGCAGTGCCCAATCCACCCAGGCGCTATCCCGACGGCTATCCCAACAATTATCCTGACGGCTATCGGCGGCATGACAATCGACCCGGACGCGGATTTGACATCAACGACGTGATTCGAATACTGTTGCTCAACGAGATTTTTAACCGCCGGAGAAGGAGATATTACTGACCGCTGCAAAACCGTACATAATTTTCGCAACACATGGTAAGCCGGCGTCTTTTGTAGCCGGCTTTTTCATGGCTTGGGTTATCTCCCATTCTCAACGGGGACAAGCCAAGGCGGCGCCGTAAATTGCGCCAACTGTTCCTTGGATTCAAACGTTATTTCAGCTTTTTGCATGCCATTGCCATCTTGAGCAATGACAATCACGATGGCGCAATTTTTACCCCCACGGTCCCTATAGGGCAATTCTTCCACAAATTCCCGTAATATGGGTTTTCCGTTATGCCCTGATTGGAAGAGTTTCTTTTCAAATATCGCTCTAGAAATGATTTGTTTATCCTTCCGGTTCTGTTTTTCCATGAAATAAAAAGTATGGGGCAGCTCGTGGATAAACCGAAAAAAGGACACGGGAAACGCCTTTTTCATCTTTGCGTGTATGATTTGCTTTGTCAGAATTTCGTTTCCGATTTTGTATTGGGTTGTTTCCAGAAGCAAGCTGTGTTTGCCTGTGGACTTATATTGTTGTTTGTCTATCAGATAGGTCTTTTTTATTTTTATATAGGTGCTACTTCCAACATTTCTTGTGGTGATTTGATGGTTTGTTGTACAGTGCGCTTTCCCTACGAGTCTCCATCACCGTGGTATTATAACATGATCTATAACATAAAATATAACATATTAATCGGACGGCTGTCAAATTAATATGACGGTGAGGTGATGAGGATGGATGGAAAAATTCAAATATCAAAGAAAGCAAGAGCAAAGGGAGAGGATGGCTACAAGACCTTTTCCATTAGAGTTAAAGAAGAAACTGCTAAAAAGCTTGATGAGATTGCAAATTTAAGCAATCGATCCAGAAATGAATTGATCAATATCATTCTTGAATACGGTGTGGAGAATTTTGAAATCGTGGAATAGATTGATTAAGAAGTATTGGTAAGACATGATGGAATTTGACAAGCAAGCTGTAGGAAAAGTTATTTGCAGGTTAAGGAAAGAGCGGAAACTGTCGCAGGAAGTTCTTAGCGGCTTTGCGGGTCTTGCGCGCAGCCATCTAACCATGATCGAAACAGGAAACAATCAACCCAATTTTGAAACCATTTGGCGTATTGCAAATGCTTTTGAAGTGCCAGTGCATCAATTGGTTAAGATGATTGAGGATGAAATCAAAGCAAATTGATAGGATAACTAATTACCCAAGCTAGGTGTTAATAATATGGTTCAAAAGAACTGAACTGCCCCGCTTTTGGGGCGCAGTTCAGTTCTTTTGTTTCGCTATGCACTATTGATCAATTCAACTATTATTTTCAGAGGGCTAAACTGCCGCCTATGTACCAGTCGAGATATCGCCCGAGCAGCGTCCGGTTTCATGGTCAAATCATACGATCAATGCTAAAATGTACGTACAACTGGAAAGGAACCCTTTTGGAAACGCTATGAAAATATACATCGATGCGGACGGATGTCCTGTGGTGGATATCACAATTGAACTGGCAAACATGCATCGCGTTGAATGCATTATATTTTGCGACACTGCGCATGTATATGAGCGAAGCGGCGCAAAGACCATCACCGTGTCAAAGGGTGCCGACAGCGTGGATTTTGCTTTGGTCAACATGGTTGAAAAAGGCGATGTTGTGGTGACGCAGGATTATGGCCTTGCGGCCATGTGCCTGACCCGACATGCTGTTGTGATCAATCAAGACGGGATGGAATACACACAAAAGAATATCGATTCATTGCTGAATGCCCGCTATACCGCACAGAAAATCCGTAAGGCAGGCGGCCGGACAAAAGGCCCTGCAAAGCGTAAAGATGCACAGAAGGATGCGTTCAAAACCAAATTGGCAGATCTTTTGGAACAGCGCGCTATTCCTTATAAACACGTACAATTCGGAAAATAGACGTAATAAACAGGTAATATACATAGATGGTAATCGTAAAATCCTGCACTACACAAAAAAGCCACCTTTGGGTGGCTTTCGTGCTGGTGTACCAGAGAGGATTCGAACCTCCGACCTTTTGATTCGTAGTCAAACACTCTATCCAACTGAGCTACTGGTACAGGATGCCCATATATAATATAGCCGTGCCTGTCGGATGTCAAGATAATGTTCCCAAAAAGGGTGCGCTATGGTATATTAGAATGAACAGCGAAGGCGTGTTTGCTGCACGCAAAATCGAGAAGGGAAGCGAACACATTGCCGTTTCGTGCAGATATAGCCGTATCCATAGCTCCGCTCTTGGGCGTGGAGACAAATCAGATCGAACAGATGCTGGAGATTCCACCAAATAGCGAACTGGGCGATTTTGCGTTGCCCTGCTTTACCTTTGCCAAGATATTGAGAAAGAGCCCGGTGTCCATCGCGCAAGAACTCATCAAAGCGCCGCTGCCCGCGTGCATCAGTAAAGCCGTTGCTACGGGCGGCTATGCCAATTTTTTCGTGGACAGGGTACTGCTTGCCAAGGATGTGCTCACCGCCATCGAAAATGATGGGACGAGCTACGGCGCAAAGGATATCGGACGTGGGCGCGTTGTTTGCATCGATTACAGTTCCATCAACATCGCCAAACCGTTCCACATCGGCCACCTCAGCAGCACGGCCATTGGCCATGCGCTGTACAACCTGTACAATTTCATGGGTTATCGGTCCATCGGCATCAACCATTTGGGCGATTGGGGAACGCAGTTCGGCAAGCTTCTGGCGGCGTATGAGCTTTGGGGCGAAGGCGTGGACATTGAAAATGGCGGCGTCGATATTATGGTGAAGCTGTACGTACGCTTCCACGAGGAGGCGGAGAAGAATCCCGAGCTCGACGACATGGCGCGGCGCTGGTTCAAGCGCATTGAGGATGGGGACGAGCTGGCATTGTCGCTGTTCACCCGTTTTAAGGAAGCAACGATTAAAGAGGTCATGGGCATCTACGACCTTTTGGGTATACAATTCGATAGCTATGCGGGCGAGAGTTTTTACAACGATAAAATGCAGCCGGTGGTTGACGAATTAAAAGCAAAAGGCCTTTTGATATTATCCGACGGAGCGTACATCGTTGATTTATCCGATGAGGATATGCCTCCTTGCGTTATACTGCGCTCCGACGGGGCGACGCTATACGCAACGAGGGACATCGCCGCGGCGTTTTATCGAAAAAACACCTACGACTTTGCCAAGTGCCTGTATGTGGTAGCCTATCAGCAAAACCTGCATTTCCGCCAATGGTTTAAGGTGGTGGAAAAGATGGGGTACGATTGGACCAAGGATTTGGAGCACGTCAATTTCGGCATGGTGTCGCTTGCGGATGGTGGTACGCTGTCCACCCGCCGCGGCAACGTGGTTAAGTTGCAGGATGTATTGGATTCCGCCGTTGCGCAAGCCCGCGACATCATGGAGGAAAAATCGCCGGATCTTGATAATAAGGACGAGGTGGCCAAGCAGGTTGGGATCGGTGCGGTGGTGTTTGGGGTACTCTATAATGCACGCATCAAGGACATCGCTTTTTCGTTCGAACGCGCGCTATCCTTTGACGGCGAGACCGCGCCGTATCTGCAATATACTCATGCGCGTTGCCAAAGCGTGCTGAAAAAAGCGGGGAATAAAGCCGCCGAACCCGCATACGGCGTGCTTGACAACGAGTTTGCGTTTGCGGTGCTGCGCGCCCTTTCAAAATATCCGGATACGCTGGAAAACGCCATGGGCAAGAACGAGCCGTATCTGATCGCGCGCAACCTGATTGAAATCGCGCAAGCATACAACCGCTATTATTACGAGGTGCGCATTTTGGACGGCGATGAAGCCAACACTGCGGCGCGCCTTGGTTTGACGCATGCGGTGGGCACGGTGATCAAAGGCGGTCTGTCGCTTCTTGGCATTGCGGCGCCGGATCGAATGTAGCACTCGGGAGGCATCATGACGGGGAAGAAGCACTACGCCTATAAACGGATGCTGCCTGCACTGTGGCAATCGGCGTTCTACCTGCTAGTCATGGCGGGCGCCTGTTTATTGGTGGTGGGTAGCGAGAGCATATGGGACAAGGTGTTGGTCGCCGTGCTCGTTATCGGGGGCTGTGCCTATGCCTTTGTACAGGTTCGTCAGTTTATGCATACCTATTACCAGGTGGACGAAAAGGGCGTTGTATTCATGCAGGACGGGGTTTTATCCAGACACCTGTTTTGTGATCTGGAGGATGTGCAGTACGACAGTTCGCATGTGGGCATCCAACTGGTGTTCAACAGCGGATATATAGAGACCCACGAGGAATACAACGACTTAAAACCGTTGATCGATGTGTTGGATAAGCAAGGCATACGCATCGAATATAAGAAGATGGGCCCGGGGAAATAAGCATACTATAAGCAAGAAGATTTGATAAAGGAGATGCGAAGATGCTGGATGCAAAACGGATCAGGCAGAATCCGGAGGAACTGCGCGAGGCGCTCAATAACCGCAACGCCGATCCATCCATGGCGGATACGCTGATGGATCTGGATGAAAGCCGCCGTAGTCTGATGCAAATAAGCGAGGCGAAACAGGCAACGCACAACCGCTTATCGGATTTTATGCCGGCTTTTCAACAGTTGATCAAGGCGGACGGGGATGCGCTTAAATCGTTGTACGCCAAAAAGGTGGAACCGTTTTGTGATGGGTTTGCCGAAGGATCGGATGAGCAGCAAGCGAGGGAGCTTTTAATGGAAGCGTACCGCCAAAAAAAGGCGGGGGTGTTGGACAAACAAGGACAGAAGGAATTGCGCGACGCGTTTATGGCTCTGGTGAAAAAGGAAGACGGTGCACAGGATAAGACTGCGCTGGCCGATATCGAAAACCACTATATGGACGTTCTATTGTCCGTCCCCAACATTCCACATCAAAGCGTGCCGGTGGGCAAGGACGATTCGGACAACGTTGAGCTGCGCAAAATCGGCACGCCGCGTACGTTTGAATTTGAGCCGCTTGCTCACTGGGATTTGGGCACGAAACTTGGCATATTTGATTTTGAGACTGCGGCCAAGGTGACGGGTTCGCGCTTTACGTTTTACCGCGGTCTGGGGGCTAGGCTGGAGCGCGCCGTGTATTGCTTCATGTTGGACGTGCACACCGAACAGGCGGGTTATACTGAAATCTTTCCACCGTACATGGTGAACCGGCGATCCATGATCGGAACGGGCCAGCTGCCCAAGTTCGAAGAAGATGCTTTTAAGGTGGCGGACACCGATTATTTTTTGGTTCCCACGGCGGAAGTGCCGGTGACCAACATGCACCGAGACGATATACTGGACCGGGACAAGCTGCCGCTTACGTACTGTGCTTATTCCGCGTGTTTCCGAGCGGAAGCGGGGAGCGCTGGACGGGATACCCGCGGCATCATACGCCAGCACCAGTTCAACAAGGTGGAGTTGGTGCACTTTGCCGATCCGGATACGAGCTATGAGCAGCTGGAGATATTAACGGCGAACGCGGAGAAAATATTGCAGCTTTTGGAACTGCCGTATCGCGTGGTTGCGCTGTCCACCGGTGATCTGGGCTTTTCCAGTGCCAAGACATATGATTTAGAAGTTTGGATGCCAAGCTACGACCGGTATGTGGAGATATCCTCCTGCAGCAATTTTGAGGATTTTCAGGCGCGCCGTGCCAACATACGGTGCCGCTCTGGCAAGGAAAAGCCACAGTATGTGCATACGCTCAACGGCTCAGCACTTGCGGTTGGACGCACGGTGGCGGCGATTATGGAGAACTATCAGGACGAGAACGGCAGCATAACCATCCCCAAGGCGCTTTTGGCGTACATGGGTGGACACGAGAAGATCAAGTGAGGAGACCGACATGAAAATTGTATTGACAAAGGACGTACGCGGAACCGGCAAAAAGGGAGCGCTTGTCGAAGTGGCGGACGGGTATGCGCGCAACTATCTGTTGCCGCGTAAACTTGGCATGATGGCGACGGCACAGAATATCAACGACGCGAAAAAGAGGCTTGAGGCGGATGAACACCGTGATGAGTTGGAGCGGGGAAAAGCGCAAAAGTTCGCGGATCAATTGGAAGGGCAGACGTTTGTCATACCGGCCCGGGCGGGCGAGGGTGGCCGGCTGTTCGGCGCCATCACCAATCGCGAGATCGGCGAGGCGGTCAAGGAGAAATTTGGCATTGAATTGGACAAGAAACGCATTGTTTTGCCGGAGAATCTTAAACGCATCGGTACCTATGAGGTGGAGCTTAAACCGTATGCCAACGTATCGTGCAAGGTGACGGTTGAGGTTGTGGAGCAGGAGCAACAGTAACAAAACGATTTTTGTCATATTGAGGGGGACTGCTGCGCATGGAACAGCAGAATAGGCGCGTGCCGCCGCACAGCGTGGAAGCGGAACAATCGGTGTTGGGCAGTATGCTTTTGGATCCCAATGCCGTTGTCGCTGCGTTGGAAACGCTCAAAGCGGAGGATTTCTACATCAACAGCAACCGCATCGTGTTCGAAGCGATGCAGTCGCTGTACAGCGCCGGCTCGCCTGTCGATCTGGTGACTGTCACGGACAGGCTTGGCCAGATGGGTACGCTGAACAAGGCAGGGGGCGTGGAGTACCTGTCATCATTGTCGCTCATGGTACCCACAACCGCCAATGTGGCGCACTACATCCACATCGTGGAGGATCGCAGCCTGCTTCGCGGCGTGATACGCGTGGGCAGCGATATGGTGGGCGAGGGGTTTGAGGCTTCACGTGCGGCAGAAGGGGTGCTAAGCGATGCGCACGATGCCGTCTATGCGCTGACGGTGCGCAAACGGTCCGATTCGCTAAGACCCATATCGGAAGCGTTGATCGGCGCGTACAATCGTACAAGTGAGGCGCTGAAAAAGAGCGGTGGCATTACCGGTACGCCAACGGGTTTTGTTGATCTGGACAGATTGACCGGTGGATTCGAAGCCGGGCAGCTGATTATACTGGCGGCGCGCCCCGGCCGCGGTAAAACAAGCCTTGCGCTGAACATCGCGCATCGTGTGGCGGTAAACAACGTGATGCCCGTCGCCGTCTTCAGTCTTGAAATGTCGGCGGAGGATCTCGCGCTGCGCATGATGTGCGCAGATGCCGAGGTTAACTTAGGCGATGCGCGCGCGGGTCGGATTAGCGAAACGGAATTTGCCAAGCTGCTCAATCCAATGCGCACCCTGTCAAACGCGCCGCTTTATATTGATGCATCGGGCAGCGTATCTGTGCAAGACATACGCGCGCGGTGTATGCGCCTGTCCGCGCAGCATAAGCTTGGACTCGTTATCGTGGACTATCTGCAACTGATGCAAACGTCGGGCAGACGGTCGGACAGCAGAACGCAGGAGGTATCCGAACTAACGCGAAATCTGAAGTTGTTGGCCCGCGACGTCGGCGCGCCCATCCTCGTTTTAAGCCAGTTGAACCGCGACATCGAACGCAGAACCGGCCGGAATCGGCGTCCGATCCTTGCGGATCTTCGGGAATCGGGCTCCATCGAACAGGATGCGGACATCGTGATCTTTTTGGCCAGTCAATCCGACTTTGAGGATCCGGACGATGATGATGAAAACTTGGAAGGACAGCACATCATCAACGCGGCGTTGGCCATCGTGGCGAAAAACCGAAACGGTCCCGTCGGTGACGTATCGCTGTGGTGGATCGGAGAATACACGAAATTTGTTTCTCAATCGTCAAGATAATTGGTTTTCATTGTATTTTTTACGTGTTTCGGATACAATGAAAAAAAGCGGACAACCGCAGGTATCATGAAATGAGGTGCTGGCCATGGATGTGATGGATCAGGAAGTAGATATCGTCGTATTCGAGGATGAGCAGGGCAACGAGGTGGAGTTTGAGATACAGTTCACCTTCGAACACAAGGATGAGCAATATGCAGTGCTGACCGAAGCCTTGGAAGAGGAATGGACCGAGGACGAGGCGCCGGATATGTTCATTCTGCACGTGGTGCAAAACGGTGACGAAGAGGAATTCGTTGCGGTGGATGAGGATTTGATGGATGAACTGATACAGGTTGTGGAAGACATCTTCGATGAAGAATTGAACGAGGAAGAATAAACATAAAAAGAACGCAGCGATGCGTTCTTTTGCTTTTTCTACCGTAGAGTATGAATGAAAGCGGCACAAAACAGAACCAAAGAGTCCAATTATCAAAGGAGGCGTGAACTTTGGCACTGATATCATCTAGGGATATGTTGCAAAAGGCGTATAAAGAAGGCTATGCGGTCGGTGCGTTCAACGTGAACAACATGGAGATCGTGCAGGGCATCACCACCGCGGCAAAAAATCTCAATTCGCCGTTGATCCTGCAGGTATCCGCTGGCGCGCGCAGATACGCACGGCATGCCTATCTGATGAAGCTGGTGGAAGCGGCGATTGAGGACACGGGGTTGGATATTTGCCTGCATCTGGACCATGGAGACAGCTTTGAACTGTGTAAATCGTGCGTGGACGGCGGCTTCACATCGGTGATGATCGACGGGTCGCACCTTGGGTTTGAAGAAAACGTGAAGCTGACAAAACAGGTGGTGGATTACGCCCACGATCATGATGTGACGGTGGAGGGCGAGCTGGGTAAGCTCGCGGGCATCGAGGATGACGTGGTCGTCGCGGAGGGCGATGCGGCGTTTACCGATCCCGATCAGGCGTTGGAATTCGTACAGCGCACCGGCGTGGACAGTTTGGCCATCGCCATCGGCACCAGCCATGGCGCATATAAGTTCAAGGGCACGCCACGTTTTCGGTTTGATATTTTGGAAAAGGTACAGCAGATACTACCCAATTTCCCCATCGTGTTGCACGGCGCATCGTCGGTAATGCAGGAATATGTTGCCATCATCGACATGTACGGCGGCGATATGGGCGGCGCACAGGGATGTCCCGAGGAACTTTTGCGTAAAGCGGCGACCATGGCGGTATGCAAGATCAACATCGATACGGATCTACGGCTTGCCATGACGGCGTGCATCCGCAGACATTTCCATGAACAGCCCAAGGATTTTGATCCACGCAAATACTTAGGGCCGGCGCGCGACGCCATCTGTGAGATTGTTAGCCACAAGATCACGCATGTGTTGGGGTCACAGGATAAGGCTTAATCGATTTCAAAAAAAGGGCAAGGTTTTCCTTGCCCTTTTTTTGTTTCCTGTGCTATAGTGTTCTCTCAAAATCCTTATACAACATGCTTGGTTGAATTCCCGTATTGTTTTGATATTTATCGCTTTTATATACATCGTAATCGCCTTCGATGGTATGATAGTATATCTGGCATATTTCAATATCGGGATAGATTCTGATGGGTTGAATACAATGGATTTCCAACGTCCAATACCCGCAAAACCCAACATCACCAAAACCTGCCGTAACGTGAATGAACATGCCCAACCGGCCGGTGGAGGATCGCCCTTCCAGCATGGGCACATAACCAATTGTTTCTGTATATTCTTTGGTACGTCCCAAATACAGTTTGCCGGGCTCAAGAACCAAGCCGTCTTGCGATATTTCCATATCAATTGTGTCATTTGGTTTTTTCATATCCAGCAAATCATGCTTGTATACGAGCAATTCGTTGTGTAGACAAAGATTATAGCTGTTCGGATTGATCCTATTTAAGTCAAACGGATCAATGGTGATTTCTTTTCCAAGGTGCTTTAGGATCTCTTTGCCGGATAGTATCATCAAGACAACCTCCCGTTCATACACCAGATTATAACACGGGGACAATGCAAACACATGCGCTTGTCATTGAAATAAAAGATGTCCGGTACAAATAGCGTATTGATATTTTATAAGGGCCCGCCGCAAAAAAAGCGTGCGGCGTTTTATTGGTTCTGTATGGATTACCCAAATACAAGCATATCGTTCTGGTCGTATTCGAAGTTTGGGCCATAGGCAACTTCCCAGTAATACCCGTCCAAATCCTGGAAATAGCCGTGATAACCGCCCCAGAAAGCAGCCTGCGGTTCTTTGACGATGGAGGCGCCTGAGCGCCGGGCCCTCTCGATCACGGCATCGACTTCATCAATGCTCTTTGCGTTATAGGCAAGCGTGATACCCGAAAAGCCCTGTCCCGAAGGCGGGTTGTTTTCATCGATATCCTTTGCTAAAAGGTCAAGAGGATATAATTCAAGCTTCGTTCCTGCATTGCTGAAAAAGATTACATTTGGCGAATAGGAGGTTTCATGGGTAGAAAATCCAAGCCCGTCTTTGTAGAATCGGATGGCTCTTTCCATATCGCATACGCCAAGGCAAATTAAATTGATTCTGTTCATTGGAGATACTCCCGTTTCCTCCTATATTATTTCTTTCATCGGGGCACCGGTAAACGCCAGAGATTATCAATCCATCAACAGGCTAACCGGACAATGGTCGCTTCCCATGACATCTGGATGGATGATGCTGTCCACAATCTTGGGCGCAAAGCTCTCGGATACGATAAAATAGTCGATGCGCCATCCGGCGTTGTTCGCCCGGGCGTTGAACCGGTATGACCACCAGGTATACGCCTGTTCCTTGTCGGGATACAAGTGCCGGAAGGTATCCACGAAACCAGCATGGAGAAGCGCTGTCATGCAAGCACGTTCTTCATCTGAGAACCCGGCATTGCGGCGGTTGGCCCTGGGGTTCTTCAAATCGATCTCATTGTGCGCTACATTTAAATCCCCGCAATACACTACGGGTTTCTTATCCTTGAGCGTGCACAGATGGTTTCGCAGTGCGTCCTCCCAGGTCATCCGGTACGTAAGTCGCTTGAGCCCTTCCTGCGCGTTGGGCGCATAGGCGTTGACCAGATAGAAATCCGCCATCTCCATTGTTATTACGCGTCCTTCACCGTCGTGATCCTCAATGCCAAAATCGTAGGAAACGGAAAGAGGCACATGCTTGGTAAACACGGCTGTGCCGGAATAGCCCTTTTTTTGGGCGCTGTGGAAGTACTGGTGATAACCGGGCAGATCCAATTCGATCTGGTGGGGCTGCAATTTCGTTTCCTGGACCATAAAAAAGTCCGCGTCCATGTCCGAAAATGTATCCAAAAATCCCTTTTGTACGCACGCGCGTAATCCATTGACGTTCCAACTGACAAATTTCATCATAACCTCTTCTATCCTTTATACTTGTTTGATCACAGCAAGCAAAGCAGGGAAACGAGGGCTTTGAACATTTCGGCCTATACGGTTAACGCATCCCAAATTTTGTTTGCAATATGGCTTGCTGCATTTTTATTTTCCCCTAGGTCGCATACAATCCATGACTTTTTGCACTTCATCTTGGAATGTGGACCATCGACCATGAGGAGGGATGCTGCCAAGAAACGCCAAGATCTTATCAATGCCGGGCGATATAAAACGCGTGGCTTAGACAGTATGGCTCTTTTTATCAAGCCATCCTGTTAGGCGATACATTGTTCTCTATCACTACAATTACTATTTAGTCTAGTATAACAGAACGGAATCCATAGGTCGAGATTGACGGCCAATCGGTTGTCAATAAATTGAATTGTTGGTAGAATACATTTTGAGGAGGGGATGGGATGAAACGTGCATTCTCACTGACAATGGCGGTGCTGCTCTGCCTGACATTCTGGGGCTGCAAAGGCACGAAGAGCTGGACCGAACAAGAAACGCTAGCAAAGGGCCAACAGGCTGAGGCGTTAGTGGCCTTGCTCGAAGAGGGCGATTATACCGCTGTTGTGGCACAGTTCAACAAGGATATGATAACTGCGCTGCCTGAAAAGACGTTGCAGGCGCAATGGGAAGCGGTGCATGCAGGCTACGGAGTGCTTGTGGACCATCAATCCTCAACGGCAGAACAGTCGGAAGGTCTCTTGCGCATCGTATTGCTGACGAAATTCAGCTACGCTACCATGAACATCACCGTGGTATATGATCAAGAGGGTCTGGTAGCCGGTCTGTTTATTTCCGAAGCACACAGCGTGGACGACGGGAAGGCGATGCCCGAAGGCGTGGTGGAGGAAGATGTGTCGGTTACTACCGGCGCGTACACGATGCCAGGCAAGCTTACGTTGCCGGCGCAGGGCGGGAACTTTGCGGCGGTAGTTATCGTACACGGTTCCGGCCCGATGGATATGGACGGCAGCCTGAACAACCTCAAACCCTACCGCGACATTGCCTGGGGTCTGGCAAAAGCAGGGATTGTTGTGTTGCGCTATGATAAACGAACGTTGACACATCAGGATAGCATAGCCAATGACAACCAAGATTTAACGGTCAAAGAGGAGGCCATAGACGATGCCGTGTCCGCGGTGACGATGCTACGACAGGACAACCGCATTGATCCCAACCGCGTGTATGTGCTTGGGCACAGCATGGGTGGGATGCTTCTTCCGCGCATTCAAACGGAGGCGCAGGCGGACGGTTTGATTTTTTTGGCTGCATCCGCGCGCAATATTGAGGATCAATACAGCCGTCAGGTGGAATATCTTTTATCCTTGGCCATCCACGAGGGATCCATCACACAGGAACAGGCGGATGAAGCGCTTATGGAAGTGCGTATACAGGTGGAGAACATTAAAAACTTGACACAGGACAGTACATTAACGGCGCAAGCCCTTCTCAATGCACCCAAAGCATATTGGTTGGATCTGAGGGATTACGATCCGGTGGAAGCGGCGAGAGGAATCGATGTGCCCATGTTGTTTTTACAGGGCGAGAGGGATTACCAGGTAACGTTGGACGATTTGACGCTGTGGCAAACGCTTTCCGATAAGCCCGGAATATCATTCCAAACGTTCCCAACGCTGGGGCACATGTTCACCCCGGGCAGCGAGACGCCTTCGGCGGAGGATTATAAAACTGAGTATATCGCATTTGACCAGTCGGCTATTGATGCAATGGCGGCATTCATCGGGCAATAGGATTTAAAGGGTACAGGGCGACTGTCTATCGAGGAAAATTTGATGGCCCTTTTCGATATTCTCTTTAAGGGGGCTGCACCCACCGCTTTTTCAGCAATACAGAAGCGCTGTTTCCATGGATTCTTTGTTGGAAGGTTTGGGTTTTCACCGAGGGCGTGTGCACGGGAAACCAGCTGCCCTTCATTGCGGTGGCGCTGGTCTTAATCCGCTGGTCAGGCTATCCATTGGGGAAACTCAATCCTGCGAAAGACCTCGTTAGCGCGCTTTGCAAAGGGATGGTGGTCACTGCTCCGTTTTGCAGGAATCGTCTCATACGAAAAATGTAGTGCTTTACCATTTGCGGGAGGGTTTTGATTCATTGCAGGCGGGCAACAACGGGTACACTTGCATTGCATTTGCGAGCCAGTCTGAGATGCTAAACCGATGTATATTGTCCGGCCTTTACGCCGAGAAAGACGTTCAAAGCATAGAAGGCGGCAGAGAATCTCTGCCGCCTTTTGTATACGCGCTACTTTTGATACATCGCTTTGATTTTGGCAATATAGATGGTATGGAAATCTCCACCCGTGTAGTATTTGTCGAAATATGCTCTATTGCAGAACTCATCCTCGGTCATCTGGTGGCGGTATAATTTTTCGCAAACAAACGCGAGCCGTGCCTGGTCGAATACCGGCGTCTTATTAAGATGGGATAGTGTCAAGCCGCTATGCTTGATCTTGTCAATATCGCGCCCGGACTTCTGCCCCATCACATCGTTGAGCATGGGCTGATAGGATTTGTCATATACCGTTAACGAAAAGGTATCCGCGGTATCCAAAAAAGTACGGGTGTAACGCGACTGACGTACGTAGATGGTGGCGACCTGCTCGTTCCACAGTATACCGAAACCACCCCAAGACGCGGTCATGGCGTTTACGGCATCCTCCTTTTGCGCGGCGACGAGAACCCACTGGTTGTCCAAAAGGGCAAAGATGTTTTCATTCCATGCGGAAGGGTTTAGTTGTGCCCATTGTGACATAGGTCATTCTCCTTTCAAGATAAATTTATATTCTCCCCACAAGCCCAAACAATGGACGTGGCGGGTGTAGGGTTGTGGCGGCGCATTGTTCATGGATCGACGTTGAAAAACAGGTACAGTAGTTGTAGAAGGCCAGTTTCGATTGAATCAGCGTACAGGTACTCCTCCATTGTATGTGCGCCATGGCCGCGGTAAACGCCAAAGCAGATGCTGGGGATGCCGCGCGCCAGCGATAAATTACAGTCCGTACTGCCCGCGGCACGACACAGTGGCAGTCCGATATCCTTTCGTATTGCCAATATACGCTCGATGAGAGATGTATCTGAAACCGGCTGTCCGCATGGGCGTTCGCCAATGCATGTTAGCACTACCTCAACCCCTGTACCGCTCTGTGCACGTATGATGTCTGTTGCCCTTTGGTTCAACGCTTCAAGGCAATCCGAATCACTGGAGCGAAGATCGATGAACATAGAACAGGATTGGGCGATGGTGTTTATGCTGGTACCACCCTCGATGACGCCGACGTTGAAAGTGGTCTTGGGGATTTTGGGCACGCGCATAGAATACAGCTGTTGTACGATGTTGGCGGCATGGTGGATGGCGCTGGGGTTGCCGAAGGCGCTATAGCTGTGCCCGCCGGGCGTTTTTACCTCTACACGGTACCGGAGACTGCCCACGGCCTGGTCGATGACGGCGCCGGTGGTAGCGTCTATGGCGATAACCTGGTCGAGGCGTCCTTCATACCGCTGCATCAGAGCGCGTGCGCCAAGAAGATTTCCCAGTCCTTCCTCGCCCACGTTGAACGCAATGATGCGGTTTTCATGAGGCGTACGTTTGCTATCGATAAAGGCCTTGGCGGTGAGCATCAGCGCGGCGACGTTGCAGCTGTTGTCGCCGATGGAAGGGGCAAACACGCAGTTGCCTTCTATTTTGGGCGTGATGGTGCCGACGCGCGCGAACACGGTGTCGATGTGCGCCAGATACAGCTGTGTGATCTGGCCCGGCACGCCGTTGATTTCCACGGTTACGTTGCCGATTTCGTCGATATCCGGCATAATGGCGCATTGCGCAACAAACCAATCCCTAATAAAGTGCGACTTGTCCATTTCACAGCCCGATGGCGAAGGGATGGACGCAAGCTTCATTGCAAGATGTATAATTTGCGGCGACAGTTCTTTTGACAGGGATTTAAGCATCGAAACGCCTCCTCAGCATCATTTGCCTCTATGAATGTATCATGCTACAATACCTTGAAAAGAGCAAGAATAACCGTTTCATTTTGAACGATATCCGCCCGCATCTGGAGGAATAGGATGAAAAGGACTTGGCCGTGGCGTGCGTGCGCGCTGGCGCTACTTATGGCGATGCTCTGTGCCGCGACAGCCGGTTGCAAGCCCAGGCTTACGCTTGATCAGCGTAGCGATGAATACCTGATCAGCGCACCGACGCTCAAGGGGACGCAGCATGCGCAGGAGCTCAATGAACGGTTGGTGTCGCTGTATGATCCGTTGCTTCAAACCCTGTCTGCGCTGCGAAGCGAAGGATTGGACGTCCTGTTGCGCTGTGAGATACTATACACTCCGCAGGGAACGCTGTTAAAAACGATGCTGACGGGAAACGGTGCCGCGTCGGACACGCCATCCGTAGCGATGATGAACACAGGAACGGTGGATTTACCCATTCTTACAATCGATGAGGGTGGAGACCTGTACGGCACCGAGCTGTGGAACGACGCTATGCTGCGTGATACCGTATTTATTAAGGATCTGCTGCTACTATCCGCGTTGCACGTGGACGTGTCGGTGGAGGATTATAGCAGCGTTGCGACTGAACGAAGCATGGCGTCACGGGCGGTGGCGTTGCATGAAGGACTGACAGGCAAGGCGGTGGATACCACCGGTATCCTGCCTGCGATCACCGACGAAATCAGCGCCAAGGCGTATACGGTGGGTCTGTTCATCTATTACGAGGATATGCCCAACCTGCTCAATACCATCCTGTGGCCGCCCTATTTCTTCATCGTGACCGAGCAATATGTCAACAACTTGTATGCGACACAGTATTCTGATCTGGGCCGCGTGGCGACGGTGGAAGACGGATTGAACTATCTGAACATTATGCTGTCCCCCACCGGTCTTTTGGGAAACGCCGATGTGGTACAACGTTTGTCGTCGTGGCAAACCCACCGCAATGAAACGTTGACCCGTGCGATATGGGCCACACTGTGCAGACAATGCTTTGAGTCGCTTGACATCGAAGTGCAGGACGACGATTATGTGGCGTATTCCGTGCAAGACAGCAAGCTTGCTGATGTGAAGTACGTTCTTGGCTATGGTCTGGCGGAGGCATACCCGGGTTACAACACATTTACGCCCAACCAGGAGATACGATTGTATCAGCTGTGCGGACTGTCTTCGCATTTTGCCGCGCAGGCGTTTGCACTGAGCTTGGATGAACAGGCCGCAGCGGACGAACAGATATTCACTCTCGGGCAGGTGTCGCGGTATCTTGGAGGTCTTGCGGCGTACTGTTTGGATGCAAACGGCGCACAGGACCAAACGGTACGCGTGGTCAACGACCGTCCCTATTCGTTCTATGCAAGGCAGGCGGACACGGGGCAATACAGCGAAGTGAACTGCATGCCCACGCTGGTATACATGTCCCTGAAGTGGCAGAATGAAGCGTTTGAAAAAACGCCCGCCCAGATACGTGAAGAAGTGGATCCCAAAGGCAAAGGCGGGTGGACGCTGTGGATGGCCAAGGAAGCGCTTGAACAGTACGATGGCCGGTACGATGAATGGTACCTATCATACGATTCGACGGAACAGAATGTCGACAAGGTGATGAAGGAAATCGATGATGGGAACGTTATTTTTTGCATGATTCACGAGGGGGACCTGGCATATGACGGGCATTGCATGCTGATCTACGGCTATGAAAAAAGCGGCGATAGCATGTTCTTCTATGTGCAGGATCCCGGGCTGGGCACTGAGATCGACGCCTATGGTAAACCGATGGGCCAGGAGAGAAAACTCGAAGCGCATTATGCTCTTTGGGTTACTGAGCGATGGTCGTTTGCCGTGCTTTCCATCAAGCCATAGCAAAGAATAATAAAAAGATCATAAATTGATCAAATACACAATGAATCAAATTAAAGCAATAATACATATATTACATAAATATACATAACCACAAGGCATAATATACCTATAACATGCACTGGAATGTAAGAATATTCAGAGAATACATAGATTTTGTTTGACAAGATTCGCCATATATGTTAATCTTCTACTTGAGGAAGTATATACACGGTTCTTTGAATAAATTCGAATAATCGGCAAACCGGTCGAAAGACTGGGACGCAAAGCTATAGGGTCTAAAGGCGAGAGCCCACGACTGCCAGTTGCAATCAATCTTTCCATATTACAGGGGAAGTGATTTTCAGCAGTTGGCAATCGAAGCCAACTGCTTTTTTATTCCTCATCGGGAAGCGGGGTGTAACACGTGGTAATGTACATCGTAGTGCTGTCAACGGGCATGCTGACCGGACTGCTGCTGTTGCGCCTGACAAAAGCGGCGATTGTAAAGAGGACGGGCAACGTGCCGACGTGTGCATTGATCAACGCTACGTATGCACCGGGCATTTGGGTGCTGGTGAACGCAGCGGTATGGCTGCTGGTGTATATGGGTTACGGGATAAGCCTGTACGCATTTGAACTGGTGTTTGCCTGCTCGGCGTGTATGGTAATCTCCATCGTAGACTACTGCATACGCAGGATCCCCAACGAAGCGCTGCTTGCACTGGCATTGGTAGCCGTTGTCGGCATATTCGCACAGAGGACATGGGGGAATACGTGGGATCATCTGTTGGGATTTCTTCTGGGCAGCAGCGTTTTTCTGATCCCGTTCCTGATCAAGAAGCAAGCCGGTGCTGGCGACATCAAATTTGCGGCTGTTATGGGGCTGTATCTGGGCCTGTACAACACCATCATTGCATTACTGATCATGTCGGTGCTGTTTCTTGTATACATGATGGCGAGCTTTGTAGCAAGAAAAGGAAATTTTAATAACACCATTGCGTTGGGTCCATACATATCGGCAGGATTTGTCGTTACCATCGCACTACTGTAGGAAATACCATAAGCGGAATACACGGAAGGAGGCGTTTGAAGGGTACAAATTGGTACGTATGGATAGTGATCATCCGACTCAAAAGTAAAAAAAACAGCACACTTAAACAAAAAATAAACAAAGGGGATAATAAAATGTTGAAGAAAATTAAAAACGCATGTAGGAAAATGAAGTCCGAAGAAGGGCAGGCCATGGTGGAATATGGACTGATCATCGCGCTGGTTGCGATCGCAGTAATTGCTGCGCTGATCATTTTGGGGCCAAAGATTGCTGGCCTGTTCACCAACGTAAGCAACAACATTTAAGGTAAATTGTGCGTAACCGGAGATACCGCCTATTGACACATTGTGTGTAGGCGGTATCCCCATCCCAATTGGCAAAGCGGTTGCTTTGTAGCTTTGGAGGATAAAACTTTGTTTAGGCGCAGAAATTCAATATCCTCAAAAGAAAAAGGCCAGGCCATGGTTGAAATGGCATTGGTCTTGCCGGTATTAATATTATTATTATGCGGAATTATAGATTATGGTTGGATAAGCTATAATAAACTATCGGTATCTTACTGCAGCCGGGAAGGCGCCCGATATGGTATCGTCCATGCGGATGATGCAAATGCCGCGCAGTCGGTTGCAAATCGGGTTCTATTAACCGCACCGGAGCATTTGCAGGATAAGATTACGGTTTCCGTATCATTTTCAAATGCATCCTCTCCCCGCCTTGGCGATGTTTCCGTTCAAGTTGTGGCCGTCATCAATGGGCTTACGCCTCTTTCAGGGACTATTTTCGGCCAGAGTGACGGGATTACACTGTCTTCAGAATGTGTTATGAAGGTGGAGTGATATGAAAAAGCTGTTCCGTTATTTAAAACGCAGCGAACGCGGATCTACGGCCATAATCGTTGCAGTGACAATGTCCATGCTCATGACATTTACCGCGTTTACTTTTGATTTTGGAATCACATATTATGAAACTTCCAAAGCGCAAAATGCGGCGGATGCCGCCGCGCTTGCTTCTGCCAAGCTGCTACCCGTTGGATCGAGCGATGCATCGGCTATTTCAAACGTTAAGAATACGGCGGTGTCGTATGTTAATAAGAATGGAGACTATGATATTTCCTCTGAAGATATCGTATTGGGCGATCTCGTTTCCGGCCGTTACACAAGCGTAAAGGTCAATATAAACGGCCAGGTGGATATGACAATTGCACAGATAATCGGCGTGAATACCATAGCGTTTACCAGACATGCAAAAGCAATGATCGCTCCGTGTACCTCTGCAGGCGAAGTGGCACCATTGGGCGTGGAACAATCGATACTTGACGCGGCGCTTGCAAGTGGCAATACGCAGCATGTTCTCCTTAAATATGGTGGTGGAGACGGGGATACCGGCTCCTTTGGCGCGATTGATCTTGACGGTGTCAAAGGCGGCGGAGCCAACGACTATCTGTCGTGGCTGCTAAACGGATATGAAGGCACCATTGAGGTGGGTCAAGGTCTGCTGCCCGTGGAAAAGGGCAATATGGCCGGACCAACGGAAACCGCAATTTCGCAGAGATATTACCAGTGCACCCATTTTGAGAGTCTGGGAGGCTGCACGCTCGATCACTTTGACCCGGATTGCCCGAGGCTGTTGAAGATTCTCGTCATCGAAAAAGTGGGAACGCAATACATCAGTGTCAAAGGCTTTGCTGTATTTGTCATCGAGGGTGTTAGCGGCGACGAAGTACTGGGGTCTTATGTGGAGTCGATTGAAATAGGCAATGCGGATGGAAACGCCAATTGGTCAGCCGAGTATGGCTTATACAGCATAAGTCTTGTCGAATAGAACTTAAATCAACATGAAAAGCATCCCGGAGGCATGAAGTGAAAAGAATATATCTGTTTGCATTGATCTTTGCCATTCTTACCGGCGTGGCGGTTTACAGCTTCACAAGAGAATTGCAGCAATCAAAGGAAGGCGATACCATCGGTGTCGTTGTGGCCGTTAAAAGAATTCCTGACAGAACGCTCGTTACCACGGACATGATTGAAATCAAGGAATTGCCGGTTTTGGCCGTCAATGCTAAGGCGATGACCGATGTGTCCAATGTGATCGGAAAGATAACCAATGTGCCCATCGAACAGGATGAGCAGGTTCTTTCATCCAAGCTCAGCGACAGCGACATCGCCGACGCGGGATTGGCTTACAACATTCCAGACGGGAAAAGAGCCTATTCCATTGAAGTGACCGATACATCCGGCGTTGCCGGTTATATCCAAAAAGGCGACCATGTGGATATTGTCGGAGCAATCACGGTGGATAACTCGACAACGACGACAAAAGAGAGTATACCGATAGCCAAAATCGTATTGCAAGACATTGAAGTATTGGTGACAAGCACGCAAACCCTGAACGAAGATGAAGAGTTTGCGGGTTATACAATTGTGACACTTGCGGTTACACCGGAGCAGGCGGTTAAGCTGTTTTATATGGCTGTCAACGGCAGAACCACCTTGATTTTGCGCAACGATCAGGATTCAAAGATCTTGGAAATTCCGATTTACCATGATGGTGCGCAGTGATTGGATTGAGAACCATAAACATCAATTGAAACGACAAAAAGGAAACGCACAATGGAAAAAATAAAGGTTTTAGCGGTGCTCAACCACGACACTGATAAATATGAAGTTAAGACGAAACTCTCGCATGAGGATATCGCATTTTTGGGGTTTGTAAAATACGGAGAGATTGCGGTGGATAAAGCTTTGAGTTTTATGCCAAACGCCGTGGTTATCGTCAACAACAATGGGGATGAAAGCAGGGCGCTCAAGCTCGCCGGAGATATATACATGTCGCTTCCCGGATGTGCCATTATCATACTGAGCCATACAATCAATCTTGCCTTTGTGGAAAAAGCGATGCAGGCGGGTGTTCGCAAAGTACTGGATGTTGGCTGCGAACAAAACACATTGATTGAAAGCGTCAAACAGGGATATGAACTGGAAAGAACAAGAAACAAGAACAACGATGCAGCGGCAGTAGAATACTCGTCCAAAGTTATTACGGTATTTGGTGCAAAAGGCGGGATTGGCAAATCGACGATTGCTTCAAATCTTGCGGTGGCGTTGGCACGAAAGAAAAAAAGGGTAGCGCTGCTTGACTTGGATCTGCAGTTTGGTGATATCAATCTATTCTTTGACATCGACCCCAAGGAAACGATTGTTGAATTGGTGCGGGAGAAACAGGCGATTAACATCGAAATGATCAAGAGCTATATGTATCTACATTCTTCAACCGTCAGCATACTCAGCGCGCCACAGAGTCCAGAGATGGCGGAGGTCGTTCAAGGCAGCAGCGTGGAGAAGATCATTGATACCATACGGCCTTTCTTTGACTATATCGTCATCGATGCGCCTCCGTATTTCAATGAAATATCCATCGTCGCCATTGAGAATGCGGATATAGTTCTGATGGTCATCACGCTGGATATAGCCACATTGCGCAATACAAAGCTGAGTCTGGACATCCTTGAATCTCTCCAACAGAGGGATAAGGTCAGTTTGATTGTAAATCGTGTTTCATCGGGCATCATCTCGGTAAAGGATGCGCAAAACATACTCGATTACCCGGTCAAGTACAGGATCTCTTGCGACTGGAAAACGGCCATTTCGTCGCTTAATCGTGGCGTGCCCGTTGTTATGGATGCGCCAAGATCTGCGATGGGTAAAGAATTTATATCGATTGGGGACATGCTTGTTGGCGATAAGCATACCAAAAAAAGGAACAAATAAAGAACTGGGGGAGCCCGTATGGCATTGCTTGAGAGGCTTGAAAAGCATAAACAGAGCGAACAGTCCGAAAACGATAGAGCCGAAAGAGTAAAACAAACAAATACGCATCGGGGTATCAAGGAAAAAGCGCACCATGAGGTTGTTCGTGTGCTGGATAGGCGTAACCTGGCGGATCAGAGCGAAGAAACAGTCAAGCGGGTAATCGACGAAGTCCTTGAATCGGTAGCCGGGGATGTCAATCGGACGGAACGCGGCAAGATCGCTTATGATCTGTACAATGATGTGATGGGGTATGGACCGCTCGAGAACCTTCTCAACGACAAGGATATTACCGAGATTATGGTCAATGGCCCGTACAATATCTACATTGAAAGAGCGGGCAAGATTGAGACCAGTGATGTCAGCTTCACAGATAACGAACACGTGTTCAATATCATAGACAGAATCGTATCGTCCATTGGCAGGCATATCGATGAGGCGAATCCCATGGTGGATGCCAGACTCAAGGACGGGTCCCGCGTCAACATCATCATCCCGCCGTTATCGCTTATCGGGCCGGTGATCACCATACGAAAATTCTCCAAGATTCCGCTGACCGACCAAGACCTGCTGGGCTTCGGTTCTGCCAACGCAAAGATGCTCACCTTCATGGAAGCCTGCGTGAGAGGCCGGCTCAACATCATCGTTTCCGGCGGTACCGGCAGCGGTAAAACCACGCTTTTGAATATCCTCTCGGGATACATACCACACGACGAACGAATCGTCACCATCGAGGATGCTGCCGAGTTGCAGCTCAAGCAAGATCATGTCGTTACACTGGAAAGCCGCCCAGCCAATACCGAAGGCAAGGGACAAATCAACATCCGGGATCTTGTTCGCAACGCACTTAGAATGCGGCCGGATCGGATCATTGTCGGCGAGGTCAGATCGGGAGAAGCACTGGACATGCTTCAGGCCATGAACACGGGTCATGACGGTTCGTTGACAACGGCGCATGCCAATTCGCCAAGAGATGCGCTTTCAAGGATTGAAACGATGACTCTAATGTCCGGGTTGGATCTGCCCATCAGAGCAATTCGTGAGCAGATTTCCTCCGCCATCAATATCATCGTGCACCAGCAGCGTATGCGGGACGGAAGCCGAAAAATCACCAACATCACAGAAGTGTTGGGTATGGAGGGCGATATCATCACGCTACAGGATATCTTTGTTTGTGACCGTGCGGGATTGCTGGAGGGATCGGATAAGCTCAGGACGCGTTTTCGTGCAACCGGTATTGTGCCTCGTTGTGTGGAAGCGTTTAAGGACAACGGTATCTATTATTCTGAGGACTGGTTTAGGGACTGAAAAGGAGGATTATAAGACGATGCTATCGTATTTTCTTGCAGCGAGCGCGTGCTTGTTTTCTTTTACGCTTATCCTGTCCATTGCCAACAAAGTCATGGAAAAGAAACTGGCGGCCCAAAACAGATTACAAAGAGTGTTTGGAAGCCATAATCTGACGAGCGAAAAAGCTTACAGAAATCAGAGAAAAACAAACAATAAAAAATTGTCCTTTCGAGGCAGAATGGCCCTTGATCTTGCCTCGGGACTCTCGTGTGCCGGGATTAAATTGAGAGTGGAAGAATTTTTATTGTTTTGGTTGATTCTTATGATCGGGCCTCCCATGGCCAGCCTATTGATGGGCACGGACTGGATCGTTTCCGCTGCATTGTTTATCATCGGTGTCAGTTTGCCCTTGGTGTATCTAAAACGAAAAAAAATCAAACGAATGACGCTGTTGGAAGACCAGCTGAGCAATGCTTTGACCATTATCGGGAACTGCTTAAAAACGGGTCTTTCGTTCCAGCACGCGCTGGAAAGCATCGTACGCGAGATGCCGGAGCCGATCAGTAAGGAATTCGGAAGAGTACTCAAAGAAGTACAGCTGGGCCTTACCATGGAAACCGCGCTTGAGAACATGGCGGAGCGGTTGAAGAGCAAGGACTTCATGCTCATCGTATCCGCGGTGTTGATTCAACGGCAGGTTGGGGGGAGCCTGTCAGAAATCATGCAAAACATATCGGAGACGATTCGGGAACGGCTGAAGGTTAAATCAAACTTGAGAGTGCTGACAACGACGGGCAGAACTTCGGGCAGGGTCATCGGTCTGATGCCAGTTTTTCTGATGCTAATTCTCATGGTTATCAACCCCGCCTATATCCGGACGTTTTTTGAGACCAAAGCCGGTACGATTATGTTAATTGTAGCGGTAATTATGGAGGTTATAGGATATTTAGTTACCAAACGAATGGTAAAGGTGAAGTTTTAGAAAGGAGGACGCCATGACATATGTAGTCATATCGTCGGCATGTTTTGTATTTATAATATTTGTGGCGCTTTTCTACAAAATTGGCAAGAATGCCGACAGGAAAAACAGGCGTCTCAATAGAATAGCGGGAAAGACGAGAGGGATCGTCGACGAGGAATTGAGCCTTCCCATCGTTCAACGGTTCTTAGCGCCTGCTTTTCATGGCATAATCAAGTCCTTTTCGCGTGTGTTGCCACGAAAGGAAAAGAGGCAATCCTCGCGGCTTGAGAAAAAACTACAACTCGCTGGTATTCGCATTCTACCAAGCGAATATATAGCCATCCGGTTTGTATTTGTATTTGGTGTTTTCGGTATGACCATTGCGATCATTGCGCTGGCAAAGATCGCAACGGTGGTAAAAACACTCATCTATGTGGGGGGCATGTCGTTGGCTCTTATCGGGCCGTCATTGTACATGTCGCTGCGCATTAAAAGCAGGCAATTGGCAATTCGCAACCAACTGCCTGATATTCTGGATCTGATGTCGGTTGGTGTGGAAGCGGGCTTGAGTTTTGATGGAGCTTTGTTATACATAGAACAGTTCTCATTTGGACCGTTGGTGGATGAACTGACCACGGTTAAAAAGGAAATTCAAATGGGATTACCAAGACGGGAAGCGCTGAAAAAGCTATCGGAACGAAACAACGTACCCGAGCTGAATACGTTTGTTGGCGCGTTGGTGCAGTCGGATCAGATTGGATTGCCCTTGCGCAATGTGATGCGGGCGCAAGCATCCCAACTAAGATTATCTCGAAAACAGGCTGCCGAGGAGAAGGCGATGAAAGCGCCGGTCAAGATGATGCTGCCGTTGATTGCCTTTGTCTTTCCGGTGACGTTTATCATACTGATGGGACCGGCGGTATTGAGCCTAATAGAAACATTCGGAGGATAGAGCGTTACTGTGAAAACATTCAGCCTTTCATTCAACGGCATGCTCATTGCCGATGAGATTTATGTTGCCGATCACTTCTGGTCCAGATTCATTGGCTTGCAAGGAAAAAAGTCGATCGGCTGCAATGGGGGTTTGTTGATACGCCCATGTCGGCAGGTTCATACGTTTCATATGAAATTCAAAATCGATATACTGTTCCTAACAAGGGAAGGCACGGTACTGCACCTGATCAAATCCTCAAAGAGAAACACCATCAGTCCAAAAATACGCGATTGCTATCAGGTGCTTGAATTAAAGGACGGTACAATCAAAAAAAATGCAATTGAGCTTGGCGGCAAGATCAAAATCATACAAAATGCGCAAATCCGCGATGGGAGAGAGCACAATGAATAATAGTACGGCAAACGATAAGATCAAGCAATTCAGAATCGTCCAGCCAAATGAACTGAAATTTAAAAAGGCGACCATCGGCGGATACCAATGCAAAGAGGTTGAGGATTATATATTCAATCTCATCAAAAACATGGAGCAATCACAAAAAGCGTACAATGAGAAATTTGAGGAGCATTTGTCTCGGTTCAGCGTGCTGACGCAAGAAAGGGCGCAGCTGCAAAAAAAACATGGGGAATACCAAGCGCGGATCGACCAGTTACAGGCTGAAATCGAGCATAAGGAATTGGGAATTATACAGGAAAACGAGAAGCTCAAAGCCACTGTAAAATCGCTGACAGTTAGGCTGGAACAAACGAAATCCGAAATCAATGCCAATTCAAAAATGGAAGCTATCCTCATGCGGGAGAACGAAGAGCTCAAAGAGAATATTAAATCGTTCAATGAAAAGAATGAAAAGTATCTCGCCGAGAACAGCGCACTGTTGCATGAACGGGAAACGCTGAAAAAGCGCAGTGAAGGTGAATTCGAAAAGAGCAAGGCATTGCAGGCCAAATTGGATGAAAGAAGCAAAAGGGAAGCCGATCTTGCGCAGGAAAACGAGCGCTTGCACGCTGCGGTGGGGGAGCATCTTAGCGAGCGGGGTGTTTTGTTGCAGGAGCGCGATAAGCTGATGGATCTGCACAACGACGATCGGATTACAATCAAACAATCACAGCAGGAGATCGAACAACTGCAAAGCACAATACAAACCCTGCAAGAACAGCTTGCCGAGGGCCTTGGGAAGGAAGGGAAAGCGGAACTGGAGAAACTGACCAGACAAAACGCTTCCCTGTCCCAAAGCAACAAGCAGTTGAGCACGGCGATTGACCGGCTAAAGAATAGAGCGGAAGAGTTAAAAAAGAGCCTCGAAGAGCAGAAAAAGGCCAAGGAAAAGCATGAAGATGCCATCAAAACGTTGATTACCGCCAAACGAAATAAAGCCATGGACACCAACATGAAGCTGTACCAATACAAGCTGTATCTTGAGTCCAACTTGGAAAACGCAGCAAAGAATATTGCAGAATTGAACGAAACCATGGACAACATCAAAACAAACGCGGCGGATATGTACAACGATACCAAGATTGAATTAAATCTGTGAATGAATAAAGAAGCTGTAAGATCAACAGCGGTACGGATATTCATCCGTACCGCTGTTTGGTATTATCGCCAGCCACTTTGTGTCCGTTGCCGTATACCCCGGGGCGGAAGCCATGGATGAGCCAACGAATATACCCAGCTTGCCGTGGATTTAAACACGATGCGGGAGATGACGGCAATGTACCGCGTACGTAAATTCAATGCTCTAAAGCTAGCGATCAGAAATCCCGTGCCTAAGATCACCGCCACGCCGCCCGCCACGATGAAAAACGCGGGTAAGCAGATGTTTAAGGCTCACAATTTCTTCGCATAGGAAGCTCAGTTGAATACGCCGTAGTGCCCGCGGGAATTTCAAAAACGCAACAACCTTCCGTCTGCGGCGGTGTATAGCGTGAGGCTGGATTGGGTAAATAATGAAATATAAGTAGCTTTTTTCAATGAGGCAGTGTAAAAAATACCAGGGCAACAGTGGCGTGTTTGTCGAAATAGGCGCGCCGGATATTCTGTTTTCGGCGTTGACTATGCCAAAGTGATCGTTGACACCATAGTGCGAAAAGCGTATGCTTACTAAGACGGGTGATGCCGTTCATTTTGAATTTTCGGAGGTGAACACAGTGGACAGTGGCGATCGATTAAGCATCGTCGAAGAAGGGGATCCTTATGAGCCTATGGACGTGCTGCATGTCCCTGTGACATACCTTTTTCGTGCGTAGTTGCACAGGTCTGCGGCCCATTTTGTGCCATTGCTTATAAATCCCCCAAGCCCGAGACAATCGGGTGTTTTGTGTTGAAACAAAACGGCAAGAAGTAGGAAGGGGTGATTGACGATGGATGAAATTATGACTATGGAACAGCTCGTGGAGATGATCGACAACAATCAATGGGCAACGCTTAAGCGAGCGCTGAGCCAATACAACCCGGTGGATACCGCCAATCTGCTCGAACACATGGATTCGAACAAGATGCTGCTTGCATTCCGCATTCTGCCCAAGGATTATTCCGCCAGCGTATTTGCGTACATGGACAGCGAACAACAGGCGCACGTGGTGGAGAGCATATCCAACAGTGAGATCCGTGCACTGATGGACGAGCTGTACCTTGACGATGCGGTGGATTTTTTGGAAGAAGTACCGGCCAGCGTAGTACGACGCGCGCTGATGAACACCGATGAAAAGACACGCAGGCTCATCAATACCTTCATGAACTACCCGGAGAACAGCGCGGGTTCGATCATGACCATTGAGTTTGTTGAGTTCAAGGACGAATGGACGGTGGGCGAGGCGATGGAGCATTTACGAAGCGCCGCGCCGGACAAGGAGACCATCTATACCTGCTATGTGGTCAACCACATGCGCAACCTTGTGGGTATCATGCCGTTGCGCCGGCTGATCCTGGCAAAGGATAACGAGAAGATCCACGATCTGATGAAAGAAAACGTTATCAGCGTCAAAACGCTGGACGACCAGGAAATCGTGGCGGATATGGTGAGAAAATACGATTTAATTGCCATGCCGGTGGTGGATAACGAAAGCAGACTGGTGGGCATCATTACCATCGACGACATCGTGGATGTCATAGAGGATGAGAATACGGAAGACTTTGAAAAGATGGCGGCAATCCTGCCGTCCGAAACGGAATATTTAAAAACGTCAGCGTGGCAGTTGGCCAAAAACCGCATTCCGTGGCTGCTTATACTGATGATTTCGGCTACCTTTACCGGTATGATCATCCGAAAATATGATTCACTGCTCGCGTCCGTGGTTGTTTTGGCAGCCTTCATACCCATGTTGATGGACTCCGGTGGAAACTGCGGGTCGCAGGCATCCACCATGATCATTCGCGGTATGGCGCTTGGCGAGGTGCATTTTCGTGATATAGGGCGCGTCGTCTGGAAAGAATTTCGTGTGAGTCTGATGGTGGGCATTGCGTTGGTGGCCGTTAACTTCTTGCGGTTGATGGTTTTTGAAAGATCCGGGATTCTGGTGGCGCTTGTGGTATGCATTACGCTATTTTGTACCGTGGTCATCGCCAAGATCATCGGCTGTACGTTGCCTATGCTGGCTCAAAAATGCAAACTGGATCCCGCGATCATGGCAAGCCCTATGATCACCACCATCGTGGACGCGTGCTCGTTGGCGGTATACTTCCTGTTTGCCAGCTTGCTGTTGGGAGCCGTATGAAAGGAAGACTCGTATGCCTGCTTATATTGAGCTTATTGATGTAAAAAAGATCTATACGATGGGAGAAGTGGACATCCATGCTTTGAATGGGGTGTCCTTTTCCATTCAAAAGGGAGAATTCGTGGTGGTTGTGGGGCCTAGTGGTGCTGGCAAAAGCACAGTTTTAAACCTTTTGGGCGGAATGGATACGCCTTCAAGTGGGCAGATGATCGTCAGCGGCCAGCGTATTGACCAATACGGCGACAGGGAACTGACGTTGTACCGGCGTCACGATGTGGGCTTTGTGTTCCAATTCTACAACTTGGTTCAAAATCTTACCGCGCTGGAAAACGTCGAACTGGCAACGCAGGTCAGCAAAAACCCGTTTTCGCCCAGTGATATGATGCAAAGCGTGGGACTGGATGACCGTATGAACAACTTTCCCGCGCAACTGTCCGGTGGGGAGCAGCAGCGCGTGGCCATCGCCCGTGCGCTTGCGAAAAATCCCAAGCTGCTCCTTTGCGACGAACCGACAGGCGCACTGGATTCCACCACCGGTCGATCGATCTTGTCGCTGTTGCAGCGCACCGGCCGCGAATACGGCATGACGGAAATCATTATCACGCACAACCAAACCCTCATACCCATGGGTGATCGGGTGATCTATATAAAAAATGGTCTTGTGGAGCGCATTGAAACCAATGCGCATCCGCTGGATGCCGAGGCGCTTGCGTGGTGAAAAAACACGTGCTGCATCGCGATATTCGCCGCGAGATAAAACATACCATGGGGCGTTTTTTGTCCATACTGTGCATCACGGCGCTGGGTACGGCATTCTTTGCTGGCGTTAAAACGGCAGCGCCGGTGATGGAAAAAACCTTTGACGATTACGCAGTGCAGAGCAATTTTATGGATATCCGATTTTTGTCTACCGTCGGGTTTTCCGATGATGATATTTTGGCTATACAAGCGCTTGACGGTGTATCCCACGTGCAACCAACATACCAAGCCGACGTGTTGGCGCAAATGGGAGACGTCAACGCTGTTGTGACATTGCTGTGTGCCAACCGGGGAGAGGACGCGCTGAACAGGCAACGGGTGGTGGAAGGGCGGATGCCGCAAAATGCGACGGAGTGTGCAGTGGACAGCCTGCACTTTGAGGACGTTCAGATCGGAGACACGATGCATCTTCAAAGTGGAACCGATGATCCGTTGTCCGATACGGTGACCGAGGATGTGTTGACGGTGGTGGGCAAGGTGCAATCACCGCTGTACATCGCACTGGTGCGCAACAGTAGCAAGATTGGCAGCGGTGTGGTGGACGGATTTGTGGTGGTGGATGAAGACCTGTTTGCGCTTGAGGTATACACCGATGTCTATGTGTGCATTTCAAACGCGCGGGCGTACAGCGTTTTTGAGGACGCCTATGACGATCTGATCGATCCTGTGATCCAAGGCGGAGAGGATCTGGGCAAACGCCGTGGCGCCCAATGGTACATCGATACCGTGGCACAGGCGAGGAATACGCTGGCGCAAAACCAGCTGGAATACGATGAGGCGGTGGCAAAGGCGGATCGGGAATTCGCGCGCGCACAGCGCGGCATCGACAGTGGCTGGGCGGATGTCAAGGCGGGCGATGCACAAGTGGAAGCAGCGCGGGGGGCTTTGGTTGAACAATACGAGCAGGGTACAGCGGAAATTGAGCAAGCCCGCGCAGCGTTGGCCATACAGCGGATTGCATATGAGCAGGCGTATGCGGAATATGTAGAGCAGAGCGGATCCATGACGGAGCAACAGCGCGCACAGGCGCAAGCCGAACTGGTTGCATGGGATAGTACGTTGAATGAACAGACCGCACAGATCAATGCGAACGAGGCGGTGTTGAATCAGACCGTTGCGCAGACCACGGCGTATCTCGACGGGCAGGAACAGGAACTGGTGGATGCGCGTGCGGATCTTCGTTCCGCTCAGCGCAGGCTGGACCGCGAACAAAGCAATGCCGGAGAGGAATTCGAGGATGCGCGGGAGGCATTGATGGAAGCCGAGCGCGACATCGAGGATATTCCTGAAGCAAAATGGTATGTACTGGGCCATGATGGCAATTCGGGTTTTGTGGATTATGAGATGTCCGCCGACCGGTTACGGTCCATATCAAAAATCTTTCCCGCCTTTTTCTTCTTCATCGCGGCGCTGGTGTGCCTGACCACCATGACACGCATGGTGGATGAACAGCGCGGAAACATGGGCACACTCAAAGCGCTGGGATATACAAGATGGGATATTGCGGAAAAATACCTGATCTATGCGGCCGCCGCCAGCATCACCGGCAGCGTCGCCGGCGTACTGATAGGCATGTGGCTGTTCCCGTACACCATATTCCGCGCCTATTCCATGATGTTTGCACTGCCCGGGCCGCACCTATTGTTCCATACGGCCAATGCTGTGTTGGCCGCGGCCATGGCGGTGATGGTCACGCTAGTTTCTACACTGTTTGCCTGTTACAGTGAGCTTCACGACGCACCCGCGGCCTTGTTGCGTCCCAAGGCGCCCAAACCGGGTAAGTTAATCTTGCTTGAACGCATCGGGTTTGTGTGGCGACGATTCAGCTTTTCGGGCAAAGTAACGGCGCGCAACCTGTTTCGCTATAAGAAGCGTCTGTTTATGACATTGATCGGTATCGCGGGCTGTACCGCCCTGCTTTTAACCGGTTTTGGCATTCGTGACAGCATTAAAACGTTGGCGCAGAGCCAATACGGCGATGTGTTTTTGTATCAGGTATCCGTTGCTGTCAAGGACGATCTGACCGCATCGTCCGTCGAATACCTCAAAGAGCACATCCGTGCATACGACGGCGTGGAATCGGTTACAACAGCGTATGCGAAATCCCTGGATTTTTACAAATTGGGCAGCGATTCGGCCAAGCAGGCCACGCTGATGATATTTGCTGATAACGACGCCATTCAAAATGCTATATCCCTGCAAACGCGTGTCAAAAAAACACCGATTGGTCTACCGCAAAGCGGCGCGGTCATCGACGAAAAGATGGCAATGGAGATGGGTATAAAGATCGGTGACGTCATCGTCATGCGCAACGGGGATACGCTCTATGAGATAAAGGTAGGCTTCATCACGGAAAACTATGTCCGCCATTACGTATACATGAGCGAAGACGCTTATCGTGAGGCCACCGGCCAAGTGCACACGACCAACCAGCTCTTTTTAAACGTAGCGCAACGCACGGATATCAACGCGTTGTGCAAAAGCGTGCTGACGCTGCCAAACATCAGCCAGGTCAGCGCGTACACCCAGGTTACCGAAGCGATTGAGGACACGGTTTCCGGCCTTGACAGTGTGGTGTGGGTGTTGATTATAACTGCCATGGCGCTGGCGTTTGTGGTGATGTACAACCTGACCAATATAAACATCGGCGAACGCATACGCGAGATTGCCACGCTGAAGGTGCTTGGCTTCAACAGGCGCGAGGTTGCCTTGTATGTGTTCCGCGAAAACATCCTGCTGTCACTGATCGGCATTGTGTTGGGCAGCGGCTTTGGCATCGTTTTTCACCGGCTTGTGATGACATCGGTGGAAGTGGCGGGCACGATGTTCGGGCGACAGATCTATCCGCAAAGTTTTCTCGTCGCTGCTGCGCTTACCTTTGCGTTCACCATGTTGGTCAATTTTGTAATGCTGCCGAGGTTGTCCCGCATCGACATGGTAGAATCGCTCAAAACGGTGGAATAAGGCAACAAAAAACCCTTTCCGCATGCGGAAAGGGTTTTTTGTTATTCGCGTCCCATCGTTTGGTCAATGGTCGCGGTGATGGCGGCAATCTCGTCGCCGCTAAGTTTCCACTCCATGGCGGCGCAATTCTCATTGGCCTCTTTGGGGTTTCGTACGCCCATCAGCGCGGTGGTGACATGGCTTTGTTGCGTGCTCCAGTTGACGGCGACCTGCGCTACGGGAACATTGTGCTCTGCTGCGATGGCATCCAATACATTTACCAATGCCATGGCTTTGGAGAACTTCGGTTCCACAAAGTAATCGTAGAATTTATAACGCATGTCATCCGGATCCCAATTGGGCAGTGTACGGATGGCGCCGGTGAGAATGCCGGCTCCCAGAGAGCCGTAGGTCATGGTACCAATCTCCTTGCTCACGGCCCATTTCATCAATTCCTCGTCACGGCGGTTGACCATGGAATATGGAGGCTGTATGGCGTCCACTACACCGTACTTCATACACTCTTCGATCATGTGTTGGTTGTGGTTTGATAATCCAATGTGCCGAATTTTTCCCTGTTGTTTCAGCTCGTTGAGAACAATCATGCTTTCGGCATATTGTTCGTCGCCCCGGTCAAAGTCCGGCCAGTGTACGATGTACATATCGATTACATCGGTGCCCAACCGCTTTAAGGAGAGTTCAACTTCACGCAGACAGTTTTTCCGACTGTTGTCGTGTACCATCGGATGATCCTGCCCGTTGGGCCAAGTAATGCCGAATTTTGTGGACAAAAAAACTTTATCCCGTTTTCCTTTGATTGCCTCGCGCACAACTTCTTCAGAATGACCAAAACCGTAGGCCGGCGCGGTGTCGATAAAGTTCACGCCGTGGTCTATCATGGCGTGGATGGCACGGATACTATCCTGCTTGTCCACATCACCCCAGTTGTTTCCACCGATGGCCCAGGTTCCTACGGTGATGACGGATACATCCATGTCACCGATTCTCTTGTACCTCATTGTATTACCTCCATAAAGATATTTGTTGGCCAGGTTGGCCAATTCTATCCCCCTTCTGTATAGCAATGCAACAGCAATGCGTGTACTCACCAAAACTCTGAACAACCATAGTATACGTCAAAAAACAATGAATGACAAACAAATACCAACAACATATAAGGAAATACGGAACGGAAAACGGTTTGCGAAATAGAGGCGGGAAATACGTTTAAAGTAAACGTAACAGATGCTAAAAATGACGGGACCACAATTGTTTGCTTGCAGGATGTCGGACGGCGGCATTTGCATGGAACATATGTATTTGTATAAAAACACCCATGAGATGCAATAAACGCAGTCCCACAGGTGAATTCAGCATAATAATACAAGATGTGTCGCAATTATATCACAATTGCGCCATACCGTCAAGAAAGTTGTGGGGTTTTACCCATTTCCGCAGGCGTTTCCATCTCTTTACGCAGCCGCATAAAGTACCGTAGATTGTGGAGGGAGAGCGGTATGGCAATGATCAGCGCCAAGAGATCCGATAGAGCTTGGCAGAGCACTACACCGGTTAGACCGAACAGAGAAGGGAGGATCAGCGCAAGCGGTATGAAGCAGATGCCGTTGCGCGAAAGTGCCATGATGGCGGCCGACCAAGCGCGACCTGTGGCCTGAGCCAGCATATTGCTGCATAAAACCCAGCTTTGCAAAGGCAAAGCCGCTGCCTGCGCACGCATGCACATGGCACCGATGGCAATCAATTCGGCATCATCCGGCCGGAAAACGCTTAAAATAGTGGGTGCGAAGATGAACAGAAACAGGCAACACCCGGTCGTCCAAGTCAAAAGTACGCGGAACGTGAACCAAAATGATTCTAACGTACGATCATATTGCTTGGCACCGTAGTTGTAGCCCGCCACCGGTTGAAAGCCCTGCCCGAAGCCCAGCATGGCGGAGAAGAAAAACATCATCACGCGTGTTGTGATACCGATGGCGGCAATGGCGCTGTCTCCATAGGCGCTGGCGGCTCCGTTGATCATAACGACGGCAATGGTGCGCGTGAACAGGCGCAAAAAGGACGGCGCACCAATGCGCATGATCTCGCCGTACATGCGCAGGGTTATACAACAGCGCTTTGGGGAGAGGTGCAGTACGCTGCGGTGGCTGACGTACTGGTACATCAGGATACAGAAACTGACAGACTGGCTCAGAATCGTAGCATAGGCTGCTCCTGCGATGCCCATTTTGAATATAAAAATGAAGATTGGGTCGAGGATCATGTTGAGTATTCCGCCCGCCCCGATTCCGATCATCGCTAAAAATGAGTTGCCTTCGGCCCGCAAGGCATTATTCATTACAAACGAGCAACTCATAATGGACGATCCATACAAAATGACGCTGCCATAGCTGCTTGAAAAAGGTAATATGGTGTCCGTTGATCCCAACAAACGCATCAGCGGTGTGAGAAAGATCAGACCAAAGAACGTGATCAATATACCGATGGCGCCCGCGGTAAAGAATGCCGTGGACAGCGCCGAGCTGGCGCGTTCAGGGTCTTTTTGACCCAATAGACGGGAGATGTAGCTGCCCGCGCCCACGCCCAACGTCATGCCCGCAGCCTGTATGGTCATCATCAGCGGCATCACGATGCCCACTGCACCGGACGCGGACGTCCCCAACTGCGAAACGAAAAATGTATCCGCCATATTGTAGATCGAACTGATCAGCATGCTGACGACAGAGGGAACTGCCAGCGCGAAAATAACCTTGCGTATGGGTTCGTTGCCCATCCTGAAATGGCGCTGTGCAGCGCGTTCTTCCTTTGACAATGCGGTTGTCGACATAGGTACCTCACTTAATTCATACTCTTAAACACATGCAAATATTATACAGGAATGGGCACGGGAATGTCAATGCAAACCAACATAAAATAACCGATATTCTGCATAATCACCGCACCGCAAAACAGAATATCGGTGCGTAAAACTACGGCGGTATGCAAAACGGCTTGCGAAAATCAAGCGAATATTGTATAACAGATATGCAAGAAATCTTAAGCGGAGGAATGATTGATGAAACACATCAAGACCGTTGCTGGAGCCAATATCAGAAGAGGTGCGAACACGGGCTGCGGCGAATGCCAGACCAGTTGCCAAAGCGCCTGCAAGACGTCCTGTACCGTTGCCAATCAAACCTGCCAGAACGAGGGCAAGGTGTTTCACAAAGAAACAAAGGGGCAATAATCCATGGTACACGCGTTTCGCTGCGCCGATCTCAACCTGCTTTTGGATGTTGAGAGCGGCGCTTTGCATGTTTTAGCGACGAAGCCAGTGCCGTGGCGGAGCTGTTTGTGCAGGATTTGTCACAACAAGAAATTGTAGATTGCTTGAGCAACATGGCACCCCAAGATGTCAAGGACTGTGTACGGGAGTTGACCGATTTAAAACGAATGACCTTTTGAATTCGCAGGAGGAAACGCCGGGCACCATCGACGATGGGGGCATCGTCAAAGCGCTGTGCCTGCACGTTGCGCACGACTGCAAGCTGAGGTGTGGTTATTGCTTTGCGTCCACGGGCGACTTTGCGGGAGCGCGTAACCTGATGCCATTTGAGGTGAAAAGGCCGCGCTGGATTTTCTCATAGAGCACAGCCAAAACCGTCGGCATCTCGAAGTGGATTTCTTCGGCGGCGAGCCCATGATGAATTTTCCCGTGGTCAGGCGCATCGTGGAATACGGACGGCTGCTTGAAAAAACACGATAAAGTCATACGCTTTACCATGACCACCAACTGCTACGACGTGCCGGCGGATGCCATGGCGTTTTGCAACGATGAAATGCACAACCTCGTGCTGTCCATAGACGGAAGGCAAAGCGTGCATGACGCCATCCGGCGCACGGCAAACGGGGAGCCATCGTACGAGCGTATCATGGGTAACGCGTTGGCGATGATCAAAAACCGGGATTCGAAAGAGTATTATGCACGGGGTACGTTCACCCGACTTAATCTGGATTTTGTGCCGGACGCCGAGACATTATGGGATGCTGGGTTTGAGCACGTTTCCATCGAGCCGGTTGTTCTGGATGCCCAACATCCCTGTCGCTGCAAGAAGAGGATCTTCCAGCGATATTTGACAACTACGACCGGTTGTTGAAAGCCGTCGTACAACGAAAAAGGGATGGGAGATTTTATCATTTCTTCCATTTTTCAATCGATTTGAGCGGCGGACCATGTCTGCGCAAGCGCCTGTCCGGATGCGGAGCCGGGCGGGAATATCTGGCGGTGACACCGCAGGGCGCATTCTATCCCTGCCATCAATTCGTGGGACGCGAAGGGTTCGCCATCGGTGACGTGTCCGGCGGCATCAAAAGACAGGACATACGCACATTGTTTTCGCGCAATCATGTGAACAATAAACAGGCCTGTAGGCAATGCTTTGCAAAGTACTATTGTGCCGGAGGATGCGCCGCCAATGCGCACGCATTCGGCGGTAGCCTGTTTACGCCCAATCCGCTGGAGTGCGCGATGCTTAAAAAGCGTACGGAATGTGCGCTTGCGCTGGCGGCGATTGAAACAATGGAAAAGCAAACATAGATACGGGCCATCCGATTTCTTACCGGAACTGAAAGCCTGTCAGAATCTCCCGGTCGGCAGATTCTGACAGGCTTTTCTGATAAAGCGCAGGGAATTTGTTACATTTCACACAAAAAAACAAATAATATGCTATAATACTGTACCGGTGGCAGACGGGGATTTTATAGACGATTTTGTTACCATAGATCAATTCTGTCGACTGGCCATGATGGTTCGCACCTGTTCCATCGCGGCTCCAATGAGCTGGGCGATGGGTTGGTCAATATAGCCGGCAATGCGCACGTGCGCTTGCGGCATGGGGATCAGGATCACGGTGGCATCACAACCGCCGATGGCGGTCGCCATACCGGGGGTCAGTTCGCCCAACATGGCATTGGCCAACACGATGCCCACCGGCCCTAAAAGCAGATCGCATCGCGGGACGGTAACAACGATGGCGTTTTCACCGGTCGCCCCTTCGTTTGCACCGGCGCGTAACATGGCGCTGGTTGCCATGGCATTTGTGCCAAGGGCTACGATGCGGTGATCGGGAAATTGGCTTTTTAGTTCGGTTACAAGCGCGCGGCCAACGCCGCCCCCTTGACCGTCCACAACGCCGATATACATAGGCTTCACTCCCGTGTTTGTAGCATGGATGATATACAGTATAACAGAAGATGAAATTGTGGAAAAGCAACAGGCATTAATCTTGACCAATTATTACGAATAGGTTACAATAAAATGACAAAATGTGCCACTATTTGACGGAAAGGAGGATGTTCGGTGAAAAAGCGACATGTGTTTGCCTGCCTTATGGCTTTGTGCATGATCACCGGTGCTATTGCATCGTATTTTGTTGGTCAGGACACCGCCAGCGCCGCCGAAGCATACAGAACCATACGCGTTAAGATCAGTACGGCAGAGAGCTCAAGCATGAGTATCACCGTGGGAGAGAACTACCGCATCGTGGAGAGCCCGACCACTATCCTTCCGTCCGGAGCATATACCGTGAGCAACAGCAGCGGCAGTATCAGAATTCACGGTGGAGATGTCAATGTGACAACCGGAACGACGCTAACGCTGGAACGGTGCCAAAGCGGCGGGTTGAATACCGTGACACTTTACAATACGCGGTACAGCTGTAACATTGCCTATTTGGGCAATATGGCTTTTTGCGTTGAAGGGTCGGGCGTACGCGCCATCAACACGGTACCCGTCGAACAGTATTTGTATGGCGTTGTAGGGTACGAGATGAGCAACTCCTTCCCTATAGAGGCACTCAAAGCTCAGGCCGTGGTGGCGCGTGGCTATGCCATCAGCTCGCTAAAATCCTCATCCTCGCAATATGATGTTGGGGATACATCCTCCAACCAGGTGTACCGCGGATACCCCAGCGGCCAGTCGTACGTCAAAGCCGCCGTGGATGCAACGGCGGGGCGGGTCATGATGTGCGACGGGGAGATTTGCGCAACGTATTTCGCGGCCAGCAACGGCGGCCAGACCGAACTACCAGGCAACGCATGGGGCGGCGGAGACACCAAGAATGTACAGTATCCCTATTTGGCCCAAAAGGATGATCCCTATGATCTTGCAAACACGTCCAGCCTATCTTACAGGCTGTACGTGCCCAAGACCATTCGCAATACGTCCATGGATCCGGTGTCGGATCTTACGAGCACGGATATCGCGTATACGGTGCAAATTGTCAATGTTAACAATAACTGTTCGGTGTACGAATCCGCCTCGGATTGCAGTACAAGGATTGGCATCGCGGACAAGGATGACAAGTATACATGGATTGCGGATTCGGGCAGCTATTATAAAATCAACTTCGACGGATCCAACGGCTATGTAAAAAAGAACTATGCAATTAAGATCCCGGAGGAGGGTGCCGAGGTTACCGGCGGTTTGCCGGCGCTGCCCATCCAGTACGATGGTGTCAGCCCGGTTCTCAACGATTTACAGGAGCAGGCCTTTGAGGTGATGTCAGGCCGCGGCGATTCGGTGCCGGACAAGACCAACATCCGCCTTTTACAGTGCACGGATTTTCGAAACGGACAGGCTCGTTATTCAAGCGGCGACAGTAGATGTTATGTTTCGGCGGACGCCGATCTCATCGTCCAATACGTTGACAACGAAGGCAATTTGGTTGACAACGTAGCAGTCACGGTCAGCATCGTGCTGATGAACAAGGTTGATGGAAGCTACGTCCTCTCCCATGAGTATCTCAGTTCCAACTGCCGGATGCGGTTGATCGAGTCCATCTCGGACGGTTTTGATGTTGTCAACCGCCGCTACGGACACGGGGTAGGCCTATCCCAGCGCGGTGCACAGCAAATGGCGCTTAGCGATAAGGATTATCAGTTCATTCTCACGTTTTATTTTACAGATGCGTCGCTGTCCACCGTAGATACAGGCGTACCCGATTTGCCCGATTTGCCGGTGGTTACCACAGAGCAGGTTGTTCGCATCGTATTGTCGGATACGAGTTCCTACGTCAACGTGCGCTCACAGCCCACGACATCCTCCACCAAGCTGGGTCAGGCGCATCATGGGGATACCTACCGGTACCTCGGCAAGACGGGCAGCTGGTGGATTATGGATTTCAATGGGCAGACCGGATATGTCTATCAGACATATGGGGTATTGAAAACCATTGCTGTTACGACATCGTCCACGCCTTCCCCCACGGTAACACCAACGGTCACGCCCACCGCCACACCTACCGCGACGGCAACGTCCACGCCCACCGCAACGCCAACGGCCACGCCAACGGCCACGCCATCAACGGTGAAGAAGGTGCGCATCAAGCTGTCCAATACAAGTTCGTACGTCAACGTGCGCTCACAGGCGTCCACGTCGTCCACAAAGCTTGGTAAGGCCTATCACAACGAACAATATGAGTATTTGGGCAAGACGGGTAGTTGGTGGAAACTCAACTATAATGGCAAGACCGGTTATGTATATTCGACTTACGGTGAACTGATAACGGTTTCGACGACACCGTCGCCGTCCTCCACTGCGACGCCGACCGTGACGCCGACCGTGACACCGACCGTGACACCGACAACAACGCCCACGGCATCGCCATCAGCTACCGCTACACAGAAGGTGTCTATCAAACTATCCAACACCAGTTCGTATGTCAACGTGCGCGCCAATGCATCCACGTCGTCCACAAAACTTGGCAGGGCATATCACAATGAACAGTATACGTATCTGGGAAAGACGGGCAGTTGGTGGAAAATCGACTATAAAGGCAAGACCGGCTATGTCTACGCGACATACGGTACGCTGGGAGGCACGTCGTCAACGCCTACGCCGGCGCCGTCCAGTTCCACCTCGAAGGTGGTGCGCATCAGATTGTCCGACACCAGTTCATCGGTCAACGTGCGCTCCAGAGCCACTTCGTCCTCAACCAAGCTTGGGACGGCAAGGCACGGGCAGACCTATGCGTATTTGGGCAAGAGCGGCAGTTGGTGGAAATTTAACTACAAAGGGCAGACCGGCTATGTGTATTCGACATACGGCGTATTGGAGACATCGAGCGCATCGTCCACACCTACGCTGTCCCCGCCCCAGGATACGTCCGGCGAAACGGCGGACGCGGTATGCATCAAACTGTCCAACACCAGTTCGTATGTCAATATCCGCTCGGGTGCAAGCACGTCTTCAAGCAAGCTGGGTACCGCCAAGCACGGCGCGATCTATCGATATGTTGGACAAAGCGGCAGTTGGTATAAAATACAGTTTGGCACGAAGACTGGTTACGTCCATCAAAACTATGCACAACGGATAACGGCGAAGGTGATGACGCGTATTACGCTGAGCAACACATCTTCGATGGTCAATATCCGAAGCGGGGCGTCCACTGGTTCAACTGGCATTGGAAGCGCCAAACACAACGCCGAATATGCGTATCTTGGTTCATCTGGCGACTGGTATAAAATCCAATTTGGAAGCAAACAGGGCTATGTTCGCAACGATTACGCTACGCTGTTCTATAAGCTGCCGTAACGGGATTGGGTTAACCGGAGCGAAGCACATTTTGTAGAAGCGGGCGCAACCCGTTTGGTGAGCGGCTGAAATTAACGCAACATGGCCCCGTATGGTGACAACCGGCACGTATAACGGGCACAAGGAGGAAAGTATGGCATCTTTGCCCAGTTTGAACAAGGAAAAGCTGGAGGCTTTGAAGGAAGAATTCTGTACGCTGCTGCGTTCGACAAACCGAGATGGAATCGAAAGCATGATTGTATATCTTGAGCAGGAGACCGATTTTTTTACGGCGCCGGCCAGTACCAATAAACATGGGGCGCTGTACGGCGGTCTTTTGATGCATAGCTTGGAAGTTTATCGGCTTTTGGAGAACTTCTCAAAGCCGCTCAAGGACGTAACGGTAGAATCGCTTGTGATCTGCGGCTTGTTGCACGACGTTTGCAAGGCCAACATGTATACTGTGCGCACGCGCAACATGAAGAACGAACAGGGCCGGTGGGAAGAGGTGGAGATGTTCGCAATTGATGAGCAGTTCCCCTTCGGCCATGGCGAAAAATCCGTGTATCTTGTGGCCAAACACATTCCATTGACCGACGAAGAGGCGTTAGCCATCCGCTGGCACATGGGCGGGTATGACGATGCGGCGCGCAGCTATGTGGGTGGCATTACGCAGTCAAACGCGTTCGAAAAAGCTCCGCTGTGCGTATCGCTGCATCTGGCGGATATGTACGCGGCGCATTTTCGCGTTTGAAGATCAGGTATATCACGGGTATTATGGACCGCTTGCACTTGCAAGCGGTCCTTTTTTACATAAGAGAATGCAAGTACAACTGCATAATGTGCTATACTAAAAAAAAACGGGAGTTGTATGCATGAATTTGTATTTTGAAGGTGGAGCACGCATGGTAACGGGCTCTTGTAGTCTATTGACCGCTTGCGGTAAAAAGGTGCTGATCGATTGTGGTATGCGCCAGGGCGCGGACGCCAAATCCGATGACGGTGTCTTTTCCTTTGCCGTCAATGAAATCGATGCGCTGTTGTTAACGCATGCCCACATCGACCATACCGGGCTGGTGCCGCTGCTTTTCAACAGGGGATTCAAGGGCAGCATATACGCAACCAAGGTTACGCGCGATCTTTGCACCATTATGCTGGCGGACAGCGGACACATCCAAGAGATGGAAGCGCAATGGAAAACGGTCAAAGCAAGGCGGGCTGGGCGCGATGCGATACAGCCGTTGTACACGGCGGAACAGGGCCTCGTGACGGCGCAGCAGATCACGCCCAAGGAATATGATGAAATCTTCGAGGTGTTTCCCGGCATCGCTGCATGCTTTGTGGATGCGGGACATCTTTTGGGCAGTGCTATGATCAAATTCTGGATCGAGGAGGATGGCGTGCAAAAACAGATCGTGTTCTCCGGGGACATTGGCAACCATGACAGGCCCATCGTGCGTGATCCCTCTGAAATTGCGTCGGCGGATTACGTTATCATGGAATCCACCTATGGGGACCGGCTCCATCCGCCGCGCGGCGATGATAAAATGATGCTGGCAGGCATTATCAAACAAACGTTTGACGGGGGCGGCAACGTCATAATGCCCGCATTCTCCGTCGGACGTACGCAGGAACTATTGTATGATCTAAGCACCATCATGCGAGAGCGTATGGCGGGGCTTGAGCGCTTTGATGTATATGTCGATAGCCCGTTGTCCAGTAAGGCGACACGCGTGTTTGCGGAGAATTTCAACCAAGATTACTTCGACAAAGAGGCGATGGAGCGCAAACGCAAAGGAGACGATCCGTTCAACTTCGATACGCTACATTTTGTGCAATCCGCTGACGAATCCAAAGCATTGAACTTGATGCCCAACAGCAAAGTCATCATCTCGTCCTCCGGGATGTGCGAAGCCGGGCGCATCAAACACCATCTCAAGCACAATCTGTACCGCAGTGAGTGCGCCATCGTATTTGCCGGATATCAGGCGGTTGGTACACTGGGACGGCGCATCGTGGACGGTGAAAAGCGCGTGCGCATTTTCGGCGAGGAGATCGGGGTAAACGCTTCGATCCATCGATTGCAGGGATTTTCCGGACATGCCGACCAAAACGGTCTTTTGGAATGGATCGGTGCCTTTGACAACAAACCGACGGTGTTTGTAAACCACGGCGAGGAGGAAGTTGCAATCGGCTATGCAAAATTGTTGCAGCAGCGCGGCTATAACGCCAAAGCGCCGGGCGAGGGCGATGTGCTCGATCTTGCCACAGGCGTGTTGCAGGCGGCGCCGGAGAGCGCGTCCGTCCGTAAGATAACCGAAACGGTCCACCATCCCGAATTGATCACACAAGTGGATATAAACTGGGGCGACATGCGCAAGCGGATCCGAAAGGATGGAAAACGCCTGATGGAAACCGCAGAACTATTGGATCAATCGTTGCGCGAAGGTCTATCGGGTAAAAAAGGCAAGAAGTACGGTGAATTGTTGAAATCGTTGCGAGATACGGCTCGTGAGATGATCCGTGGATGAAAACGGTTGCTTTGGATGTGGAAATCGCGAGTTCCTATGAGAAGGGAAGCATCTGTGCACTGGGGCTGTGCGTGATTGAAAATGGCGCTATCGCACAGGAGTACTATACGCTGTGCAATCCAAAAACGTCGTTCGATCCATTTTGTATGTCCATTCACGGCATTACACCGCAGTTGGTGCGACGTGCGCCCACGCTTGAGCAGGTGCTCAACGAAGTGGCACCCTATCTGCAAGATGCATTGATGGTGGCGCACAACGCGCCGTTTGATGCGGGCCAGTTGCGCGCTGCTGCCCACCGTACAGGTACCCTTCTACCGCCTTTTTCCACCGCCTGCACGGTGCGCATGGCAAGAAAGGCGTTTCCCGGCCGCAAGACCTACCGATTAAGCGCACTGGCTGATTTGATTGGCATAGATTTTGTACATCACAATGCGCTGTGGGATGCGCGGGCTTGCGCCATGTTATACCTGCGGTGTAAGGCGTCGGATGAAGCGAAACAGATGAATCCAACCGGCTAACCGCAATATACACAAAACCCTGCAACCGCAGGGTTTTGATGATCTCAGAGGTATGGGTTGGATCGGAATAACGATTTAAGCGTTGTTCTTGAATAAGTTGCCCTTTACGTGCCTGTCCGCGACATATGCCTTCAAAATAGTCTCAATGAAATTGGAAAACGAACGGTTTTCCTCCAACGCAAACCCTTTCAGTTTGGACACGAGCTGTTCTTCAAAACGGAAACTGTAGACTTTTTTTTCGGGTTTACCAAGCGCCATATGTGTTCCCCCCGTCACATGTGTGTGCTTTTATCGCCCTCTCCACTTTACCCCTGATATATGTACTACGTTATGTTACATTATAACAGATATGTACAGTGTTTTAAAAGGGTATCCAAATAATGAAAGGGCAACAAAGCCGGTGCCGTCCCTCTCCGTCAAGGAAAACAGTATAATGCATATGATATAAATATAGTACACTTGCTTCCATGCGGATAGTCAGGCTAATAAAAAGGACAAAATCTTTTACGTAATAACAAAATATCGGTAATGTACACGTAAAAGAGAACGCATAGCGTTCGTGTCCGTCATTTGACCAACGATGGTCGGAATGCTACAATGCTTATATTAATAGAGGAGGTCACCCCGCATGTGTGGTATCGTTGGATATACGGGAAGTGAACAGGCAACACCGATTTTGTTGCGCGGTCTTGGGCGACTGGAATACAGGGGCTACGATAGCGCCGGCATTGCGGTTTTCAATGGCTGTGAACTGGATATCGAGAAGGCAAAGGGCAAACTTAGCGAACTGATTAAGCGCATCAAAGATACGCCGCCCATAGGGACCATGGGCATTGGGCATACACGTTGGGCGACGCACGGTGTCCCGTCCGACATTAACTCACATCCACATACGGATGGAAAGGGACAGATCGCCGTTGTGCACAATGGCATCATCGAAAACTATTTGGAGTTGAAGGAGGTGCTGATCGCAAAAGGGTGTCAGTTTGCATCCCAAACCGACACGGAGGTCGTCGCCCATCTATTAAGCGTGTACGACCAGGGCGATATGATTAAAACAATGTGCCGCATCATCCCGATGCTGCAGGGTTCGTTTGCATTGGCCATAGTAAGCGCGTCCGATCCCGATACGATCTTTTGTATTCGAAAAGACAGCCCGCTGGTGCTTGGCCAGGCGGAGCACGGTACGGTGCTGGCTTCGGACATTCCAGCGCTTTTGGAGTATACGCATGACGTATACCTGATGGAGGATTATGACATCGCGGTGATGAAGCCACACGGCATTCAATTCTACGATGTATTGGGCAACGCCACCGAAAAGGAGCCCATGCATGTGGATTGGGATGTTAAGGCGGCGGAGAAGGGCGGTTTTGCGCACTTCATGCTCAAGGAGATTCACGAAGAGCCGACAGCGATCAAAAATACGTTGGCGCCGCTGGTTGAGAGCAAAAACGGCAAATTGTCGCTTCGTCAGGATGTTATGCCCATCGATGCGGAACATGCCAAAAAGATCGAGCGCATTGTCATCAGTGCCTGTGGCACCGCGTACCATGCCGGGCATGTGGCGCGCATTGTATTCGAGCAGGTTGCCGGCATACCGACCGAAGTGGAAATCGCTTCGGAATTCCGCTACCGCAACCCCATCATCGCGGACAACGCGCTGTTCATGGTCATCAGCCAGAGCGGAGAGACGGCGGACACAATTGCGGCGCTTCGAGAAGCGCAAAAGCGCGACATACCGACCCTTGCCATTTCCAACGTGGTGGGCAGTACGGTGGCGCGTGAGGCGGATTTCGTTATCCATACTTGGGCCGGACCAGAGATCGCGGTGGCGTCCACCAAGGCGTTTGTATCCCAGCTGATGGTGGTGTATGCGCTGGCGGCGGATCTTGCATACAAGCGCGGCATGATGGATGAGGAAGAGCTCAACGAGTATCTTGCCGAGTTGCAGGGACTCTCCCCCAAGGCTCAGACGTTGGTGGACAACTGGAAAGAGTACGCAAAAATGGCAAATAAATTTCGAAATGTACGCTATGGGTTTTACATCGGCCGCAACCTCGACTATACGCTATCCATGGAAGCGGCGCTCAAACTCAAGGAGATATCCTACGTGCAGACCGAGGCATATCCGGCGGGAGAATTAAAGCATGGTACGCTCTCCCTGGTGGAGGAGGGCACAATGGTGCTGGCCATCGCCACGCAGACGGCGCTGGTGGATAAGATGATTAACAATATCAAGGAGGTTAAGGTGCGCGGTGGCTACGTGGTGGCACTGATCGCCAACGGGGATCTTCGTGTACAGCGCGAGGTGGACGAATTCTGGGAGATGCCGCCCTGTCCCGATCTGTTCACGCCGGTGCTGGTCACCATCCCGACGCAGCTATTCGCATACTACATGGCGTTGGAGCGCGGATGCGAGATCGATCAGCCGAGAAATCTGGCCAAGAGCGTGACGGTGGAATAGCGCTTGTAGCATTGCGCTAACAAGATATATGAAAGAGGGGAATCATCTTGATTCCCCTCTTTGTTTTTGGGAGGCTGGCGGAGAGGCCCGTGTGAGTGAGCTTAATAAAGTCCATATGTATATTAAACAGTGCAACGCGCGGCATATTGCCAAGGCTATGTAAACAAACCTCACAAGCACCGTACTGTTCTTATAGGGAAAGACATGATATATTCGCAGTACAACCGTATGGAAAATCGGGGAATTTAACGTGAACATTTCTGAGGTGATGATCCATGATTACAGAAATCTATTATTTTTCGGGTACCGGTAATTCGTTGGCTGTGGCAAAAGGCGTCGCTGAAAAGACGGAAGCAACGCTGATACCCATCGCAACACAGATGAATGAAGAGGTTGTCCGCACCGACGCCGATGTAGTGGGCATTGTATTTCCGGTGTACTACGCAGAACTTCCCATGATTGTTGAAAAGTTTTGCATGAAGCTGTCCGGTATGGAGGGGATACACATCTTTGCAATCTGCACGTACGGAGGGGCGGCAGGTTCATCGTTACGAAGCCTCAAGCGCCTCATCCGTTCAAGAGGGGGAAAGCTTCGGCGGGCGATGGTGTTCACATGCCTCAAAACTCCTTTTATAAACCCAGGGAGAATTGCCAGAGACTGTATGGGCGGTGGAATAAAAAGCTCGAGCGGATTGTCAACAATATAACGCGCAAGTCAAAAGGCATGCATTACGCCAATGCTTTTTTGGAATGGTTGCTTGTGCCCGTTTTTGCTTGCTTAGTGAAACCTGTTTGTAAACGGCATTTTGTAAAGAGCTCCGGTTTGCCAGCCAAGAGGCCATATGAAGAGCACAAGCATGTCATGGATAAACACTTTACCACAAACGATCAATGCAACGGTTGCGGGATCTGTGCAAAGGTATGCCCCGTGGGAAACATAGAGATCAAAGACAAAAACCGGTTTGGCTGAATCGGTGCGAGCATTGTCTGGCTTGCTACAATTGGTGTCCGCACAAGGCCATACAGGGTGGTATTGTTGCGAAGGAATACCACTACAGGCATCCGGACGTTAGCTTTTTGGAAATGATGAAACAATCCGGCAACGGTTGATTTTGGATTCACGGCCCGGCAATGGATCGGCGTGCACCGCTGTTCAAGGCATTGATTGTCAATGGGAAGTGCTGTGAAAAAAGGCAATGGTGTTGGGTTGCTTGCGACTTGCGTTGAAACGGGGCAACGACATTTTGAGCGAGCGGCGGTTGACTGAACACATCCATTTCCATGCCTTTATCAAACGCCGCCGGTATGGTACACTAAGATATCAAAAAAAGGGTACAGGGGGAAGGCTGCATGGGCGAAATCCGTCGCGTATATGTGGAGAAGAGGCCGGGGTTCGATGTGGAGGCCAAACGGTGGTTGGAGGATATTAAGACATACTTGAACCTCAAAACGCTCAAGGATGTTCGCTTGCTCAACCGCTACGATGTGGAGGGAATGCAGCCAGTTTCGTTTGAGCGCGCCTGCGCCACCATCTTTGCCGAGCCCAACGCCGATGTTCTGTACCACGATAGTTTTACGCTTGCGCCCGGATGGACGGCGTTTGCCATGGAATATCTGCCCGGCCAGTACGATATGCGTGCGGATAGTGCAATCCAATGTGCGCAGATGCTGGGCGATACGCCCAACATCCGCACCGCCAGAGTGATGGCGTTATGCGGAGAAATATCAACAGATCAGATCAACGCCGTTAAAACCTATTGCATCAACCCGGTGGAATCGCGCGAAGCTTCCATGGACAGGCCCGTTACACTTGCGCTCTGCGCCCCAAGTCCGCAGGCTATCCCTCGCATCAAAGAATTTTGTGATATGGATGAAGACGCGCTGGGCGTACTGCATACGGATATGGGGCTGGCGATGTCCATGGAGGATCTCGCTTTCACGCAGAAATACTTTCGGGACGAGGAACAGAGGGATCCGAGTGAAACCGAGATTCGCGTGTTGGATACCTATTGGTCGGATCACTGCCGTCACACCACGTTTTCCACAGCGTTAACGGAAATCAAGCTTCCAAAGGGGCGGTATGCAAAAGCCTTTGCGGATGCGGTGAATACGTATAAAAATGCGCGCAAACTTGCGGGGCGTGAGGACAGACCGATGACACTGATGGATCTTGGTACCGTGGGCGCCAAAGCGCTTATTATGCAAGGAAAGCTGACGCGGTTGGATGACAGTGAGGAGATCAACGCGTGCAGTGTTGTCATGCCTGTGACGGTGGATGGTAAAACCGAAGAATGGCTTTTACAGTTCAAGAACGAAACGCACAACCATCCCACCGAGATCGAACCGTTCGGCGGTGCGGCCACATGCCTTGGTGGTGCCATACGCGATATACTTGCCGGACGCGGCTATGCCCACCAGGCTATGCGCGTCACCGGCTGTGCCGATGTGCATACGCCGTTTGATCAGACCGTACCGGGGCGGCTGCCGCAGCGGCAGATTACCACGGGCGCTGCGGCCGGTTTTTCCTCGTACGGCAATCAGATCGGTCTTGCCACGGGACAGGTACATGAATTCTACGATCCTGGCTATGTGGCCAAGCGCATGGAGGTCGGCGCAGTCATCGGCGCGGTCAAAAAAGACGATGTGGTGCGCAAGGTCCCTTCGCCCGGCGATATGGTTGTGCTTTTGGGTGGCAGGACCGGACGAGACGGCATCGGCGGCGCCACGGGCAGTAGCGTGAGCCATACCGACGAGAGCCTATTGGAATGCGGATCGCAGGTACAAAAGGGAAATGCGCCGACGGAACGCAAGATCCAACGGCTGATAAAAAATCCGGATGCAATAAAGCTGATCAAACGGTGCAATGATTTCGGTGCCGGCGGCGTATGTGTGGCCATCGGAGAATTATCGGACGGATTGAACGTCGACTTGGATGCGGTGCCGAAAAAATACGAAGGATTGAACGGCACAGAGCTGGCCATCAGCGAAAGTCAGGAGCGCATGGCCATGGTATTGCCCCCGCCAGACGTGGAGCCTTTTCTGGCATATGCGAAGGAAGAGAATTTGGAAGCGACCGTGGTCGCTATCGTGACGGGCGATAAGCGCCTTGTCATGCGCTGGCGCGGCGATATGATCGTGAATATCAGCCGTGCGTTTTTGGATACCAACGGCGTGTGCCAGCGCGCGCGTGCCACCATGGCGGCGCCGGCCGAGTGCGATATGCGAAACACAGTGCCACAAGAGCTTATGGATGCACCGCTCAGCCAGGCGCTGGTGCGCAACATGGCGCAGTTGAACACCGCTTCGCAAAAGGGTTTGGTGGAGCGGTTTGACAGTACGATCGGCGCGAATACAGTGCTGATGCCCTTCGGCGGAGAAAGGCAGATGACGCCGGAGGAAGCAATGGTGGCCAAGATGCCTACGAGCGGGGAGACCGACGACGCGACGGCAATGGCGTTTGGATTCTGCCCGCGCATTGCAAACTGGAGCCCGCTACACGCCGGCGCGTATGCGGTGGTACAATCCATAATGAAGTTGAGCGCCGTGGGCGCGGACATTCACAATGCCTATCTCTCCTTCCAGGAGTACTTTGAAAGCCTCAGGGACAATCCAGAAAGCTGGGGCAAACCGGCGGCGGCGCTGCTAGGAGCCTTGGGCGCACAGATGGGGCTTAGCGTAGCGGCCATTGGCGGCAAGGACAGCATGAGTGGTACGTTCAAACACTACAACGTCCCGCCAACATTAATCAGCTTTGCCATAGCGCCCGTCAAGGCGTCCGGCGCGGTTTCGGCCGCGCTTAGTGCAGGGCAGAGGTTGTACCGCGTATCCGTGCCCACCGATGAGTGCGGTATGCCGGATTATCAGAAGGTAAAACGAATCTTGGATACGGTGTCCGCACTACATCAAAACGGGCGCATTTGTACGGCTGCGGTGGTACGCGAGGGCGGTATGGCGGCGGCGCTAGTGCGCATGTGTCTGGGCAACGGCGTGGGCTTTACATTTGGCGGGCCGCAAACGAAGGCATCGTTGTTTGCAACGCGGGTAGGCGACCTTTTGATCAGCCCGAGGGCGGAAGGGGACATCGGTGGGTTGGATGTAGAATACTTAGGCGAGGCGAACGACAGCGGCATCATTGCCCTGCCTGGCGCTTCGGTGGCACTCGACGATATCGAGCGAACCTGTACAGAATCGCTGGAGGATGTGTTTAAAACGCATACGGATTTTGTGCCGCCCATGGCAGATGTGCCGCCCCATAGAGCACGCGCCGCAAAACGCAGGCTATCCCCCGTTGCCAGGCCGCGTGTGGTCATTCCGGCGTTTCCTGGGACGAATTGTGAGATGGACACAGCACGCGCATTCACGCGCGCGGGGGCTTTATGCGATACAGTGGTTGTCAACAATCTCAATGACGCCGCCATTGCGGATACTATCCATCGGCTGGAGAAGGCAATCGATAATGCGCAAATACTGATGCTGCCAGGCGGATTCTCAGCCGGCGATGAGCCGGATGGGTCTGGAAAATTCATCGCAGTAACGCTTCGCAATGCGCGCATTGCCGCTGCCATCGAGCGGTTGCTCCAACAGCGCGACGGGCTGATTTTGGGCATATGCAACGGCTTCCAGGCGCTGATCAAACTGGGCCTTTTGCCCTACGGGCGCATTGGCGATATACGGCAGGATGATCCAACGCTGACCTACAACGCCATTGGCCGTCACGTGTCCACCATGGTGCGAACCAAAGTGACCAGCATGCGTACGCCGTGGATGGAGTTGTGCGAAATGGGCGATGTGCATACGTTGCCGGTATCCCACGGCGAGGGACGCTTTGTATGCGAGGAGAAAACGCTGCAAACGCTGATCAAAAATGGCCAGATCGTCACGCAGTACGTGGATATGTCCGGCGAACCGTCGGCGATTATCCCATACAACCCCAACGGAAGTGCCGCGGCTGTGGAGGGCATTTGCAGCCCGGATGGGCGGGTATATGGCAAGATGGCGCACAGCGAGCGCGTGATCGGCAATCATTTAATCAAAAACGTTCCGGGCAATAAGGATCAAAAACTGTTCCAATCGGGCGTATTGTACTTTTTGTAGAAAATGCAAAGCCCCTGTGTTGGCACAGGGGCTTTGCATCTTTGGTATACCGGAATTGTATGAAAGATTCATGGTACTTACCATGTTGCATGCACCTGGATCGAGGATACACGCGGGTAAATGCCACTTCCGACTATAAGCGTACGAGAAAAACGAAGAAAAGTATGTTGCCATGGCAACATACTTTTCTTTTTTTGCATATGATTTCACCCATGCAGGGTAAATTGGTTTTTGTGGAAAGTGAGGATGCCTTCGCGTTGCATCAGGCTCAATTCATGGGAAAGGGAGCTACGGTTGACGCCCAGATACTGCGCAAGCTGTTCCCGATTGAACGGAATGGTAAATTGATCGCTGTCCTTGCGCCGTGCGATAAGGCGCAAATACATCAGGATGCGTTTGCGTAAAGAGCGTTGGTTTAGAAGTTCGATCTTGTACATGCGGCGCATGTTCTCGTTGGCCAGAACGTGCAGGGCGTTGAGCAACATACGGTTGCGGATGCCCTCGTCCATAGTGGGTGAAACGGTCAGGTTTTCATGGGCAAACGTAAATACCCTTGAAACCTGCGCCGTGGTGACAAACATCGGGCTGATCCTGCTGGGTGTTAAGCAGATGTCAAGCCCATAAACAAAGGATGGTTCCAGGGTATACAGCAGACTGGTGTTGCCCAACCCGTCCAGCTTATAGGTGCTGATGGAGCCGGAAACCACGATGCCGACCGTTTGTACGCGATCCTGTTCACGAATGATGGTTTGGCATTTGTGAAAATCCACAAACGTGCCGTTTAGACTTTTTAGCGCGGCGTTCTTTTGTCCATCGCTAAGGTTGTCAAACAGGCTGGACGACAATACTACCGACAGATCCTTTGCGTCATACATACGGATCCCCCCTCTTTGTATCATAGCAGAGCGTAAGGGACGGCGTAAAGAAAACAACAGGAGCGTTGCCGCTCCTGTTTGTATTATTGTAGCTGTATTTTATGCGATGATGAACAGCCGCTGCTCGGATTTGACGTCCTGTCCGGCACTGACGCAGACCGATTGCACTTCGCCGGACTTGCGCGCGACGATGTTGGTCTCCATCTTCATCGCCTCGATTACGCACAGCACTTGGCCCTTTTGCACTTTATCACCCTCGTGTACCATCACCTTGGATACGATGCCGGGTATGGATGCGCCCACATCTCCCGCGTCGTTTGCATTGGCCAACACCACGCTGTTTGCCTGCTGAGCGGTGGCGCTGTCCACCGTTACCACCACGATACGCTGCGCACCGTTGAGTTCAAACACCATGTTCTGAGTGCCGTCTTCATTCAATTCGCCTGGGCCGACGTACTTGATGATCAGTGTCTTACCGTCCGCGATGGTAAATTCCGTAGAATCCCCGGGATCCATGCCGCGCAAAAAGACGCTGGTATCCATACCGGACAGATCGCCATTTTCATGGAAGAATGCCATATAGTCATCGAAGACCTTCGGATAGAGACAGGCGGAGAGAACACTAGCGTCGTCGCGGAAGTCCTCGGGTAAATTCTCGCTTATCGTATCCATGTCTGCAGATGGAAGAAGCTCACCGGGACGGCAGGTGATCGGATTTTTGCCCTTGAGAACGACCTGTTGAATATCCTCGGGGAAACCTCCCTTTGGCTGCCCCATCATGCCCATGAAATAGGATACCGTCGAGTCCGGGAAATTAAGATTTGCGCCGCGTCGAACGATGTTGTCCGGCGTTAAATTGTTCTGCACCATAAACAAAGCCAAATCGCCTACCACCTTGCTGCTGGGCGTTACCTTGACGATGTCGCCCAACATATCGTTGACCTCGGCATACATGGACTTGACTTCGGCGAAACGGTGTCCAAGTCCCATAGATTCCACCTGCGGTTTGAAGTTCGAATACTGACCGCCCGGGATTTCCAGTTGATAGATCTGGGCGTCGGGGTACATCAGCCCCGCTTCATATTGCGCGTACAGCGGGCGCACTTGTGCCCAGTATTCGCTCAAATCCTCCAACCCCTGTCTGTCGAATTGGGGATCGCGCTCATGTCCGCTAAGCGCGGCGCACAGCGAGTTCATAGATGGCTGGCTGGTGAAGCTGCTCATGGACGAGATGGCACAGTCAACGATGTCCACGCCCTCTTCGCACGCCAACAGATACGATGCGATTTGGTTGCCGCTGGTATCGTGCGTATGCAAATGAACCGGGATGCCGATTTCATCCTTGAGCGCGCGTATCAGCTTGCGCGCGGCAAAGGGTTTCAAAAGGCCGGACATGTCCTTAATACAAAGCATATGTACGCCTATGTTCTCCAATTCTTTGGCGAGTTTTACGTAATAGGAAAGAGGATATTTATCCCGCTTGGGATCGAGTATATCGCCGGTATAACAGATGGTGCCCTCGCAGATCTTACCGGCGTTTAGCACTTCCTCCAACGCCAGCTGCATGCCCGGGATCCAGTTGAGCGAATCGAATACGCGGAACAGGTCGATGCCGTGCCGTGCGCTTTCGTGTATAAAGGCCTTAACAACGTTATCAGGATAGCTGGTATATCCCACGGCGTTGGCGCCACGCAGCAGCATCTGAAACAATACGTTGGGAATATCCGCTCGTAGATCATCCAGCCGCTTCCACGGAGACTCATGCAAAAAGCGGTAAGCGACATCAAACGTGGCGCCACCCCACATTTCAAACGAAAATGCATTCGACAGTATGTGAGAACTGGCGTTGGCTGCCTGGCGCATGTCGCGTGTGCGCATGCGGGTGGCCAGAAGCGATTGGTGGGCGTCACGCAGCGTGGTGTCGGTAATGAGCAAACGCTTTTCGGCGGCAACCGCATCACACACCGCCTTGGGCCCCTTTTCATCCAACAGCTGTTTAAAACCTGTCGGTGGCTTTTCATAGGTCGCATGTGGCGGCGTGGGCACCAGAATGGCGGGGCGGGGGGCGCGTTGCTGATCCAACGAGCGCGTGGCGATGTAGCGCAGCACCTTATTGGCCCGGTCCTGTGGCTGTTCAAAGGCAAACAGTGACGGCGTTTGGTCGATAAAACGCGTGTCACACATTCCGCGCAAGAACTGATCGTTTTGCAATACATTGATCAAAAACGGAATATTGGTCCGGACACCGCGTACTCGAATCTCATTGAGTGAACGTATCATTTTGCGGGCGGTACCGGAGAAGGTACGGTCAAACGTTGTGATCTTGACCAACAGACTGTCATAATACGGAGATATGATAGCGCCGGTAAACGCATTGCCGGCATCCAACCGTACGCCGTTGCCACCGCCGCTTCTATAAACGGTCAATCGTCCTGTATCGGGGGCAAAATTGTTGCGCGGGTCCTCTGTGGTTACCCGGCACTGTATGGCAGAGCCGTGCCGTGTGATGCGATCCTGCGTTAGGTTCAACTCGGGTGACGTTAGTGCATATCCCTGTGCAATAAGGATCTGCGCCTGCACCAGATCCACGCCCGTTACCACTTCGGTAACGGTGTGCTCAACCTGTATACGAGGATTCATTTCGATGAAGTAATAATCGCCGTGCTTGTCGACCAGAAATTCTACGGTGCCGGCATTGATGTATCCGATCTCGCGCGCGATACATAGCGCATCCTTATACATGGAATCCAACGTCTTTTTGGGTATGCTGAACGCGGGCGTGAACTCCACCACCTTTTGGTAGCGGCGTTGTACAGAACAATCGCGTTCATACAGATGCACGATATTGCCGTAACAGTCACCCAAAACCTGTACTTCTATGTGCTTGGGTTGCTCGAGATATTTTTCCATAAAGATTGCACCGTTGCCAAATGCCTTTTGTGCTTCGTTTTGCACCAGCGGGAACATGTCCAGAAGTTCCTCATCGCTCTGTGCCAGCCGCATACCGCGTCCGCCACCGCCTGCAGCGGCTTTTAGCAGTACGGGATATCCGAATTGCTTGGCAAGATCCACCGCTTCCTGCGCGCTATCGATGGGTTTTTCGCTACCGGGAATGGTGCGCACACCCGCTCTTTGGGCAATCGCTTTGGCCGATAGCTTGTCGCCCATCTGTGCCAGGATATGGCTGGGGGGGCCGATGAACGCAATGCCGACCTCTTCGCACGCGCGCGCAAAGTTTGGGTTTTCGCTCAAAAAGCCATAGCCGGGATGGATGGCGTCCACGCCCTTTTCCAACGCAAGGCTGATGATGCGTTTGATGTCAAGGTAAGCCGCCACCGGCCCCTGGCCCTGGCCGATCAGATAGCTCTCGTCCGCTTTGGCACGAAACAGGCTGGTGTTGTCCTCCTTGGTATAGATGGAAACCGTGCGCAATCCCAAATCATAACAGGCACGGATGATACGAATCGCAATCTCACCGCGGTTTGCGACCATAACTTTTTGAATATTGTGTTGCAAGTGAATCCCTCCGTCGATGGCATTTGATTTCTATTCAAATGATGTGTTCTGTTTATCTTATTATACAAAATGCAATTTTGCAATGCGAATCTTGCAAAAATTATGTAAAATATATCACGAAACATGAATGACAGGTTGACGAAATATCATTGGTGCCATAGAATGAAAAAAACATGTATTCATAAAATTAAGTCATTGGTGGGACTTTACCGTACGCAACGGATTCTTTGCGCCAACGGACAAAGAGCACGCATGGCAAGGAAAGCGGTGTTGTTGTTGAGTCAAACGGCAAAAAAAGTAGCCTACGGTGCGTTGGCGGCGGCGCTAATCATGGTGGCGACAGCCTTCATCAAGGTGCCCGGACCGGTTGCTGGTTATTATCATTTGGGCGATGGGGTTATTTTCGTCATGGCAATGCTGCTTGGCGCACGCACCGGCGCTATGGCGGCCGGAACGGGCAGTATGCTGGCCGACCTTCTGGCGGGTTACGGTATCTATGCGCCCGTTACGTTCATGATCAAAGCAGCGATGGGATATTTGGCGGGTCGATATGCCAAAGAGAAACTCCTACGCCGCATCCTTATATTCGTGTTGTGCGAAGCGTCGATGGTGGCAGGCTATTTTGCCTTTGAAGCGGTTGTATACGGCGTTGCCGTTGGCGCTGCAAATGTATTGTTTAACCTTGTACAAGGTGCGTTCGGTGTAATACTGGGCGCATGTTTCACGGGCGGATGGATGCAACGCTTTGCCAAAACATTGTGGGCGGAGAACACGAATGAATCAAAATGAAGTGATCGGAGGGGACTATTCCACCGTTGTGTGCGTGGCGTTGCCGGTTTGTCTCGGATATTGGGCGTTGGGTTTCGCATGCGGCATGCTGGCCGCCAAGGCGGGCTTATTGCCGGTTCAGGTCTTTTTATTGAGCGCGCTGCTCTATGCCGGGGGTGCACAGTTCATGGTGGCCAATCTTCTTATGTCTGGCATACCCGCGCTTGCCATAGCAAGCTCCATCGTGTTGATGAACGCGCGCCATATGCTCTACGGTTCCGCGCTGGCGCAGTACTTCATCGGTAAAAGAAAGACGGATATTGTGCTGTTCGGCTTGGAGTTGACCGACGAATCCTTTGGCGTGAACCAGAACCGGTTTCAGCAGGGGAATTGGCCGGTTAAAAAAGCGCGCGCCGTCAATACGCTTTCGCACCTTTGCTGGATACTGGCCAACATGGTGGGCGTATACGTAGGATGCCTTGTGTCCCTGCCGTTGAATGTAATCGCATTTTCCATGACGTCGATGTTTATCTGCCTGCTGAGTATGCAGTCGCACAATGCGCGTACAATATGTGCGGCATTGACCGCGGCGGCGGTGGTCATTGCGTGTAAACTGTTGGGCTTAAGCTGGGTGGGGATTTTGCTTGGTTCGCTTTGCGGTATAGGGGCTGGCCTTTTGGTGCCGGACAAGCGGGGGGACAAGCATGCAGTGGCCTGAATTTTGGATGATCCTTGGCATCACCGCCGCATGCAACGCCGCCGGCCGTGTTCTGCCGCTGTATATATTGGCCAACCGGCCCTTGCCTGAAAGAATACAGCAGGCTTTGAGGCTCATTCCCGCGGCTTGCTTTGCAGCGTTGGTTGCAAACGATTTGTTCGACCCCGCCGCGTTTGCGGGCGGTCCGGTACTCACCATGCTGTTGCCGTACATCGCGGCGCTGCCTGTCGTGTGGGTATCGCTGAAAACGCGGTCCCTGTTCATTGCCGTACTGGTGGGACTCATTTGCTACAGTGTGATGTTTTTTCTTGCATAAAATGCAGGATATGAATACAAATCCTGCAAAACATTGTGTATATCCGGACGATTTTATTGTATATGAAATATTTATTTGTAATGCAACCGTATATCCCAAACAAATTTATTGATTGACAAATAATTAACGAACTACTATAATGGCCTTGATCAAGTGTATCAAATGATACACTTTTTATAGGAGCGGCCATGATTGAGCGTGTACGACATAATTTCTTGTTTGAGCATGTACCAGAGGATGCTATGCATGCGCTGCTCGCGCGCGACGATGTTAAAAGCGCTACGTTTAAAAACGGAGAGACGATCTACGATCCACAGCACTACCGGCGCAGCATGGGTATTATACTATCGGGCAACGTGGAGGTGTACAACACCGCGGATGCGCACACCGTGCTGCTGAACATACTATCAATGGGACAGACATTCGGCGTGGCTACGCTATTCCACGATGCCGGGTTTTACATCAGCCACATCGTGTCCAAGGGGCGTTGCGAGGTGCTGTTCATTCCGCAGAAGGCGCTGTGCGCACTGTTTCGTGACAGCATGCAGGCCGTTGAAAACTACGTCGCATTTTTGTCCGGACGTATTTACTTCCTCAACCGGAAGATTGATTCGTTTACCAGGGACAGCGCACAGCAGCGGCTGGCGATGTATTTGGCGGATGCGGCGGTAAAAGACGAGCAGGGATACGTAGTGCGCATGCCTTTTGGCATGAATAAGCTGGCTACGCTTTTGTCCATCGGGCGTGCCTCGCTGTACCGGGCGATGCAGTCGCTCGTGGAAAGCGGACTGATCGAACGCAAGGGACGATTGATTCACATCAAGGATCTACACAAACTCAGTATTCTATGAATTTACAGGAGGATAAAACAATGAAACACAAACGTATTTGGATTGCCGTTTTGATGGCGATGGCACTTTTGGCAATGTCGGCATGCACGTCGGCAACGCCCGCACCCACACAGGTCGCGCAAAAGGCCGCGGTCAACGTGGCGGCGTTGAAGGGACCGACCGGCATCGGTATGGTCAAGCTTTGGGACGACAATCAAGAGGGCATTACGCTGAACGATTACACATTCACCTTTGCCGGTGCGCCGGACGAAGTAGTTGGGATGCTGACCAGCGGTGAAGTGGACATCGCGGCGGTACCCATCAATCTGGCGGGTTCGCTGTATAATAAAACGCAAGGCAACATTCAGATCACGGCGTTGATCACCCGCGGTGTATTGTACGTGCTGGAAAACGGCGACACGGTACAAAGCATCGCCGATCTTGAGGGACAGACGGTGTATGCGACGGGTCAGGGGAGCACGCCGGAATTCGTATTAAACTATCTTCTTGACGTGAACGGATTGGATGATACCATCGTGGAATACAAGGTTGAACACGCTGAATTGGCAACGCTTTTGGTGTCCGGCGATGTAAAGATAGGCATGTTGCCCGAGCCGTTCGTCACCACCGTTTTGAGTAAAAATCCGGATGTGCGCATCGCGCTGGATCTCAACGAACAATGGCGCGAAGCCACCGCAGCCAAGGGAAACGAGACCACCCTGTCCATGAGTGCACTCGTGGTGCGCAAGGAGTTTGCCCAGCAGAATCCCGAGGCTCTTGCAGCTTTTATCAGCGAATATACGGCATCGGTGAACTATGTCAACGGCAACGTAGCGGATGCGGCGGCGCTGGTTGAAGAAGCGGGCATCATGGCCAGTGCGGCGCTGGCGCAGCAAGCCATCCCCAACTGCAACATCGTATGTATCACCGGCGACGATATGAAGGAGGCGGTGACCAAACTGTACGAGGTATTCTATGCGGCCAATCCGCTGTCCATCGGTGGCGCGATGCCGCTGGACGATTTCTTCTACACCCATGACGCAACGAATTAAACGAATATTCACATACAGCCTGGCAGTTTTGTTCTGGCTGAGTATATGGCAAGTCGTTGCCACAATCGTCGGACAGGAGATCCTTTTGGTATCCCCTGTCCGCGTGTTGGCACGCATGGTGGAATTGGCGCAGAGTAACGGGTTTCTTGCCATCATGGGCACATCGCTGTTGCGCATCATGGGCGGGTTTTTCACGGCGGTGCTCCTTGGCGTACTGCTGGGCGTGGCAACGGCCAAAAGCACGTTTTTACGCAGACTGTTTGCCCCCGTCCGCGCGCTGATCAAAGCCACGCCGGTGGCGAGCTTTATTCTGCTGGCGCTGGTGTGGATGCATACAAACACGGTGCCCAGTTTCATATCTTTTCTGATGGTTCTGCCCACGGTGTGGGGCAGCGTGGAGCAGGGCATTTTTGAGACCGATTCATCGTTGCTTATGATGGCACGCGCGTATGGGTTTTCCATACAAAAGCGCATACGGCTGGTGTACATCCCCAGCATATTGCCGTATTTTTTATCGGCATTTTCAACCGGACTTGGTTTGGGATTTAAATCCGGCATCGCCGCGGAAGTGATCAGCCTGCCCAAGCGCAGCATCGGCATCAATATGTACTATGCCAAGATATATCTTGAAACACCCGATCTATTGGCATGGACGGTTTTTCTCGTCGCGCTGAGCATTCTGTTTGAATGGGGCCTTCTATGGGCAATGGGGCGATTGCTCATGCGCCGCAAACCGCAAAAGGGAACGGTGGCCACATGATACGGATTAAAGATATTTATGTCCAATACGGAAAGCAGCACGTGCTGGACGCTTTTTCGCTGGATCTCCCCGAGCGAGGCCGCATAGCACTGATGGGCCCGTCGGGCAGTGGCAAGAGTACGCTGCTGTTGGCCATGGCCGGCCTGATTTCCTATCAAGGGAGAATTACCGGCTTGTCAAACCGCCGCATCGGGCTGTTGTTTCAGGAGGACAGACTGTTGCCACAGAGTACAGCCGTCCAAAACGTGGCGGCGGTGCTAACCGATTCGATGAAAAAGAAACAACGGTACGAAAGAGCGGGAGAAGTTCTCTTGGCATGCGGGCTGTCTCTGGATGCGCACAACAAATACCCCGACGAACTGTCTGGCGGCATGAAGAAGCGCGTGGCCATTGCGCGGTTGCTGGCGTACGATTGTAACGTGTGGCTTCTGGACGAACCATTCCGTGGTCTGGACGCGCAAAGCCGCGAGGGAATTATTTCGCTGTTGCTTACCCTCAGTGACAATAAGCTGATGGTAATTGTAAGTCACGATCCCTATGAAGCATCGTCTTTGGGCGAGCGAACCGTCCAATTGGGTGGGCCGCCGCTTCACGTCATCGATCGCGGCGATATGTTCGATCAAAGCGAATCATAAATAAAAAAACCGGCAGGCAAATCTGCCGGTTTTTTTCATTTTAAAGAAGAGCATGGTGCGTTTGATATCACGATGCCCGCATGATCAAGAGGTGATGCTCTGTTGTGCGCTATGTTCCTGGCACATCGTGGCGTGCAGATCCAGCCAGACCTTGATATCCGCCATTACCTCGTCGCGGTTGATTTCGTTGAGCACCTCGTGCCGTGCATTGGGATACAGCTTTATGCTGACATCGTCAACACCCGCGTCCATCAGGCGCTGGCCCACCCTTCGTACACCCTTGCCATATTGGCCGACGGGATCGTCTGCGCCGGATATCAGAAGGACGGGCAGGTTATTGGGGACGGCTTGATACCATGAGGGCTTTGCAATTTCATTGAGAATCGACATCAGATCGTAAAACCCGCGCGCTGTGAAGGTTTGAATACGCAGCGGATCGGATTTGAACGCCTCAACGACGTCTTCGTCGCGCGAGATCCATGCAAAGGCGTCGCACGGTTTTGGATAGGTACTGTTGAAACCCGCGAATGTCATGGCACGGTAGAACATCAGTGGGCGCTTGTTGGGAAACGGGGTTAGGATATAACGGCCGATGCAGGGCATCGTCCGCCCCATGCCGCTTGTGCCCATGAAGACGGCGCCCGCAAGATCCTGACCGTAACGCGCGCAGAACGCGCGCGCCAAAAAAGAGCCCATGGAATGGCCCAACAGGAAATACGGAAGACCTGGATATTGCGCCGCGGTGGTTTGTTGCAGCGTGCGGATGTCTTCCACAAGATGGCGGTAGCCGTCGCGGTCGCCGAAAAAGCCGCGCGGGGCGTCCGGCATGCTGCGCCCGTGACCGGCATAGTCAAAACCCGTAACGATGTAGCCCTGCTGATTCAAGAAGTGCGCAAAGGTCTGGTAGCGCCCGAAATGCTCGAGCATGCCGTGGCAGACCTGCACCACGCCGCGCGCGTTGTTGACCGGATAAGTGCTAACATGGATAGGGCCAAGGCCGGTGGTGCTTTCAAACGTGCTTGTCATCGGTTCCACCATGATCTTCCTCCTTGTTAGGATGCCTGGCGGGTTTGGAAAAGAATATTCTAGCCACCGCATGCAACCCTTTAATGTAATCCCATATATATCACAAAACTGAGGCGCAGGCCTCAGTCACTGAGCCAATGCAGGGTACGTTCAACCGCCCTGTGCCAAAGATTGAGTTGATCGCTACGCCAACATTCGTCCTTGTTTGGTTCGAACCGCGTTTGCAGCGCCCACTGCGAACACAAACAGTCAATATCGGGAAACAGACCGACAGCAAGGCCGGCCAGATACGCTGCACCCAACGCCGTCGTTTCAACGACCTTGGGGCGCTGAACGTGTATGCCCAGAATGTCCGATTGGTACTGCATCAAAAAGTCGTTGGCGCTTGCGCCGCCGTCTACCTTGAGCGTGTTCAAACGGATGCCGGTTTCCCTTGCCATGGCGTCGAGCACATCATAGGTCTGCAGCGCGATGCTTTCCAATCCCGCCCGAATGATGTGTGCCCGTCCCGTACCACGGGTCAGGCCGAATAGAGTGCCCCGTGCATAGCCGTCCCAATAGGGCGCGCCCAGACCGGTGAACGCGGGGACCAACACCACGCCGCCGCTGTCCTGAACGGATTGCGCCAGCGCCTCGGTCGCCTCGGCGGAATCCACCAGATGTAGTTCGTCCCGAAGCCATTGCACCACCGCGCCCGCGATGAACACGCTCCCTTCGAGCGCATAGGAAAAAGGTTGTCCCTTTGCCGTGGCCGCCATGGTGGTGATCAGGCCCTGATTGGAGAACGTCGGCGTGTGCCCGGTATGCATCAATAAAAAGCATCCGGTACCGTAAGTGTTCTTCGCTTCCCCGGACGAAAAGCAGCATTGGCCAAACAATGCGGCCTGCTGGTCGCCCGCCACACCGCCGATGGGGATTTCTGCACCCAGCACATCTGCGTCCGTTACACCGTAGATTTCACTGCTCGAGAGAATGTCGGGCAGCATGGCACGTGGAATATCGAACAGAGACAAAAGTTCGTCGTCCCAGTCGTGTGTCAACAAGTTGTACAGCATGGTGCGGCTGGCGTTTGTGTGGTCGGTGGCATAGATCCTCCGGCCGCTTATATGCCAGAGCAGAAACGTGTCCACCGTGCCGCACAACAGCTCGCCGTCACGGGCACGGCGCATGCCGTCGGGCACGTGGTTCAATATCCATCTGAGCTTTGTGGCCGAACTGTACGCATCCACCATCAGCCCCGTCTTTTTTTGTATCATGAGGCTGCAGCCTTGTTTGATCAAATCCGAACAATCCTGCGCCGTGCGCCGGCATTGCCAAACGATGGCGTTGTATACGGGCGCTCCGGTTCGTCTGTCCCAAACGATGACCGTCTCACGCTGGTTGGTAAGCCCAATTACGTCGATGTCCCTATGGCGTAGGCGCGCCTGTGCCAGCGCCTCGCGTACCGCACCGAGCTGTGAAACCAGGATATCCTGCGGATCGTGTTCGACCCAGCCGGGCTTGGGATAAATCTGGGTGAAAGGACGGTTACACTGGGACAGGGGAGCCCCGGCATTGTCGAATACCACCGCGCGTGAGCTGGTTGTCCCCTGATCCAACGACAGAATGGGCATGGCGTTCGCACCCTTTCTTTTGCCAACATATAATGTATTTATATTGTAAAGGAAAACGGCATGGGCGTAAAGGTTTTCGGCGGTCGTTGTTCTTGAAAATCGGCCTTGGCACTGTTACAATGAGTTGACTATTGAAAACCGTCTCAAACGCGAAAGGAGAACGGCATGATCGAATTGATCCAACTATCCAAAAGCTATGCCAAGAGCCGGGTAAAAGCTGTGGATGATATCTCGTTGCACGTTAAAAAAGGAGAAGTGTTCGGATTCATCGGGCCGAACGGCGCGGGTAAAACAACCACCATTAAAATGATCACCGGCATACTGACGCCGGACAGCGGACAGGTTAAGATTAACGGAATCGATATGGCACAGGATCCGATCACCTGTAAACGCAATTTCTCGTACGCTCCGGACTCGCACCAGGTTTACGACAGGCTGACAGGGCTTGAGTATCTTAATTTTCTGGCGGACATGTACGATGTCGATACGCGAAAACGGCAGCAGCAGATGGAGAAATACCTGGCCATGTTTGAGTTGACTGGCGCCGTTGGCGAACAGATCAAGTCCTATTCACACGGCATGCGCCAAAAGCTGTCCTTAACCGGCGCGCTGTTGCCAGATCCGCCGTTGTGGATCATGGACGAACCGATGGTGGGGTTGGACCCTAAGAGCCAGCACCTTCTCAAGCAGGAGATGCGTGCCCATTGCGACCGGGGCAACACAATCTTTTTCTCTACCCATGTACTGGAGGTAGCGGAAAGGTTGTGCGATCGCATTGCAATCATCAACCACGGCAATATCATTGCTGTGGGGACGCTGGAACAACTGCGCAGCGGATCGAACGAAACGCTGGAGTCGCTGTTCCTCGAATTGACCGAAAGCGGGGATATGCTTTGAAACAGTTTTGGGCGCTGACCTGGGTGCAGGTCAAAATGCACATGGGCGTGGCCGATCTATTATCCACACTGCGCGGAAGCAAAAAGGATAAGCTCAAGGGCATCGCTACCATCGCGATGGTGCTGGTGCTGTGCGGCATGCTCGTCGGCGTGGTGGCCTTTTTGATGAACGTACTTTTTTCCGCTGCGATGATACCGGTGTTTCAGCAGACCGTACTGGCGTTGGTCATACTGGCCGCGATGATTGTGGTGCTTCTTTTCGGCATTTTCTATGCCATCAGTCTGTACTATGCAAAGGATAACGAGTTTCTCATGTCGCTGCCCATGGGCAAATATACGGCGTTTGCCAGTAAATTCACGGTGGCGCTGATCGGCGAAGTGGGGACGTTTGCACTCATCGTGGTACCCACGCTTGTGGTTTTCTCGTTGCACGCAAATATTTCGCTGACATTTTTCTTCAAGAGCTTTTTGGTAATTTTGCTCGGCCCATTCATCCCCTTCGCCGTAGCAAACCTTTTGGCGGCGATCATGATGCGCGTGTCCATCATATCACGCCATAAGGACAAGATCGCGGTGTTTGGCGGTTTTATTCTGCTGATCGGGTATTTGTTTCTCAACCAATATCTGTCCTCCAACCTGGCGACGATGGACTCGTACGATATCATAGCGTTGATGGGCGGCGGACTGATACAGATGGTAACGACGGCGTTCCCGCCTGCGCGCTGGGCGGCGATGGCACTGGTGTATCAGGACAGCCGCGCGCTTTTCGGCCTTGTCATGTTTGTGGGTATGTCGGGGCTGGCCATTCTTTTGTGCATTTTTTTTGCGGGCCGCATGTATTCTATAAGCGCCGCCGCGCAGGGAGAAACCTTACAAAAAAACAAGCGCGTCGATGTGAGAAGCATGGGACAACGGGCACAAAAACCGTGGTGGAGCATTTTTAAAAAGGAATGGAAAACGCTGTTGCGTTCGCCGGTCTACGCCATCAACGCATTGACCAGCGTGGTGCTGGCGCCGCTGATGGTGGTGGTGCTCGTATTTACACCCATCAATGGTGTCCAGGGCGGTATGCGGGGGCTTGTGGACGTGTTGCAAACGGACCAATCTAGCCTATTGTTCTTGCTCATAGGTGCGGGATACTGTTATTTTATGGCCTCGCTGAATACGGCGGCCATGACCATGTATTCCCGAGAAGGTGAAGCGCTGTGGATCCTGCAGGTGGTGCCGGTTGAAGCAAAAGCGTTTTACGGCGGCAAGTTGATGTGCTCGTTGAGCATTTCGATTCTCAGCATTCTGATGGCTTGCGGCTCCTTTATATTGATTTTGGGTATCTCATTGAATATGGTGCTGGGCATTGCGGCGTTGAGCCTTCTGGCCTGCATGCCCGCGCTGTTGTTGATGCTGTTGTTGGACATGAAATGGCCGCACCTGCATTGGGACAGCGAGCGCAAGGCGATGAAGAGCAACATCAATGCGTTTGTAGGCATGATCATTGCATTTTTATTTGCACCCGCTGTTGGATTCGTGGGTTTGGGCCTGACAAAGCTTGGTATGACAGCTTTTTCGGCCATCCTCGTGATGACGGCGGTCTGCGTCTGTCTGACCGTGCTGATCTGCATGCTCAGTATTCGCCGGACGCAGGGACTGTTGGACCATATGTCGGAGCGGTAACGGGGCGGGAAATGGCATGTTTGCGCAATTTGATAGCACAGGCTCGCTATTCTTTACATTTGATTGGCTGTCCAGTAAAATGGATTCAAGAGCAGGCGATCCGGAAAGGACGAAATGGGTATGATAAAAATCATTGCAGACAGCACATGTGATTTGCCGGAGGAAATGTTTCAAACCTATAATATTAACACCATTCCCCTCAAGGTAAGCATTGCTGGCAAAACGTATGACGACAAGATTGACATTACAACACAGGAGCTTTTCGCGTTGATCGAAAAACACGATGAAATGTCGGTGACATCGGCGCCGGCCCCCGAACAATACCGCGCCATGATGGAGGAGGCGGTGAGCCAAGGTCACAGCGTTATTTGTATCACCATTTCATCGGGGCTTAGCGCGTCCTATCAAAGCGCGACGCTGGCAGCAAAAATGGTTGAAGGCAAAGTGGACGTTGTGGATACGCTTACAACCTCGCTTGGCAGCGGCTTGGTCTCGTTGTTGGCGATGCGGATGGTGGCGGAGGGCGCCGCGCATGATGATATTGTAAAGGCGTGCAGGGAAAAGGTATCAAGACAGCGCACACTGTTGATCGTGGATACGGTGGATTATTTAAGGCGCGGAGGTCGTATCGGCGCCGTAGCGGCACGCATGGTGGGCATCATGGGTATCAAGCCCATTATCAACGTGCAGAAAGACGGAACCAACGCCGTCATCCATAAAACACGCGGTTACAAAAAGGGCATGGAATGGATGCTAAACTATATGCTCACCACGGCAAGGGATTTAAAGCAGCAGACCATCGGTATTGCGTACTCGTCGTTGGGGGCACCGGCACTGAAGTTCAAAGAGATGATGGAGCGGCATATCATACCTAAAGAAGTATTGATGTGTGGTCTTGGTAGCGTTGTGGCCACCCATGTCGGGCCCAATGCGTTCGGCATATTTTATGAGGAAAAGTGAGCCGAAAAGGAAGGTGTTCTGATGAACAGTAAGAAATGGATCTGTATCATATTGGCCGTTGCGCTGTGTACCGCGCTCTATGGCTGTTCCAAAGAAAACGAACAGCAATCCGTTGTGCCCGCACCAACGCTTGCGCCGGATGACAGCCTGAGTATTACGGGCAACGTGGAACTGGCGCTGAACGAAAACCACGAATATACAGTCACCTGTACCAGCGATATTCCCCAAGAGGCATTCGTTACCATCTATCTGATGGATGATATGGGCAATATGCTGGATGTTACACATGATGTGATCCAACACAACGGTGTATGCTACGCGACCTTTGATGCCGATAGTTCCGATGCCACGGCGAGGGAGAACGATGCGCATGCCATCATGGCGCGGGTGGAGTTCTATCCGAGCATATCCGAGCAGCCCATTGCGATTCGGGAGAAGTTTGGATCCAAGGGCAACAAGCTTGCCGGCGACAATATTGTCGTGGACGATACCACCGGTGATATTGGCGTGCGGATGGAATCCACCGTACGTGATCTTATCTGATAGAGCAAAAAAAAGGGGCGACCGCAGGCCGCCCCTTTTTTTGTTACGTACATGTGTTCATCTCACGTGCCCGTGCCCAATAAAAAAACGGCCATGGCGGCCGCTTTTTATGAGGTGTCCTTATTATTTGTACAACACCGTTTTCGTGCCGTCCTTGCCAACAATGGTCAATGTATCCCCTTTTTCATCAAGGGTGAACGTTGCTTGGTCGATGATGGGTTGACCCTCTGGCGTTGCTATTGTAAATATGACCTGATCGGAATCCTCTTCGATGGAGAAGGTGCCGCCCACCATGATGTCGTCCCCAATATCGATGGAAAAAGTCATGTCGCTGTTAAACGAATACACGACGCCGGTCTCGTCCGTCCACGTTCCTTGGATGGCGCTCTTTTTACAGCCTGCTAGGGCGAACATACATAGGAGAAGGGCAAACACAAACGCAAGTTTTTTCATTAAACATTCCTCCGTGCGGCCAAGCCGCCAACAATGATACATGCTATCGTACGCGCGTCATGGTAATGACTGCGCCGGAATCCGGACTGGTGATGTGCAGCGTATTTTTGCGTACTTCCACGAGGCCGCTTTGCTGCTGTCCTTCCACCGTCAGGACCAAGGTGCTGGTATCCTCATCCAGCGTATACGTGCCGTATACGGGATTCTGTCCACTCAACGTAATGATGACCTGCAGATCCTCGGTAAATTCATAGGCGGCGCCCAAAGAATCATGTTTCCATGTGCCGATAATGGAGGTGCTGCCAAAACAGCCCAAGAGACAGCCTGTGAGCATGATTATGCACAACAGTAGGCAAACACCCTTCATTACTTCGCCTCTTTCCTATAAATCTAAGCGAGAATAGTCGATTTATTATAACGGCATTTGCCATGTTTGTAAAGCGCGCCCGTTTGCGAAAACGAGATCGATATTTCCGTATAAAAGACGAGGCTGGAAGAATAATGAAAGAAAAAACGGTTGATGAGATTGACGTAATGCTGGAATCAATCCGCTCTGATGATACAATTTGTTTGGTTCAAAATCTAGGAATGGGGGGGGATAACCGCGTAGATGCACGTGAATACGGGCGTGAAAAAGCGGGCGTATACGCCATGCCATTTGCGTTAAAGAGCAAATGTACCATGGCCTCTGTCACTGTTTGAGGGTTTGTTTTTGAAGGGAAACTATGGTAAAATGAAACATCAAAACAAGAAGGCGCGTGGTCTGGATGAAGTGCAACGAGCAGGATAAAACGCATGGACAGGACGAGCAATCAACGCATGTGGACGACGCGTGCATTCAAGCAGCGGATGAGATTCTCTATAAGCTGTCAATGTTAAAGAGGGAACGGATTACACTGATCAATCTTGCCCATGAAAGAACCCAGGCCAACCTGCCGATCAACAGCCCGGAGGTATTGGCTCAGGCGGAGAAGATCAACCTGTTGCTGGAGGACGAAGCAATCCGCGAACTGTTTATGTTTCTTCGAAAGTCCTCATGGGCGCAAAGCAGATTGGACATCTTTGAATTCAAACAATCGTCGTTGGTTTTGGCATCGCTCAATCAACGCGACGCCAAATGGCTTCCGGTGGCCTATCAAGAGTTTCACATGTTTCAGGAGAAGCTGTTGCAACGGTTGCTCACCACCATTAAACTTTAGCGTAAAGGAGGTGCTATATGGAGGATCTTTGGAATGCTGTTTTGGCAAGCCTGTCAAGGTTTGACCTGGTGGATGCGGTGGATATCGTCATCGTTGCCGTATTGATCTATTATATTCTAAAGTTGGCCAGTAAAACGCGGGCTAAGCAGGTGTTGCGCGGCATTGGTTTTGTACTTGTCATCGCATGGTTGTCCTCTATGTTGCGCCTGCAAACCGTTTCATGGATACTCAATTACATCGTCAACAGCGGTGCCATCGTGATGGTCATATTATTTCAACCGGAATTGCGCCGCGCGCTTGAGCAGTTGGGACGTGGCCGGTTTCTCGATACGTTGTCTCGGGTACATGCCGGCAGCGATACGGCACAGGAGATTACACGTGCATTGTTAAACCTGTCCAAGCAGCGCGTCGGGGCGCTGGTCGCATTGCAGCGCACGGTTGCGCTGGAAGATATTTTGGAAACGGGAACGCGCATCGACGGCGCCGTGTCCGCGGCACTTTTGGAAACTATATTCAAAACCGGAACCGCATTGCACGACGGCGCGGTCATCGTACACGGTGATACGCTGTTGGCGGCGGGTTGTTTTTTGCCGTTGACGCAGCGTCAGGATTTGGACCAAGCGGTGGGGACGCGCCATCGTGCGGCCATCGGACTGAGCGAGGTGTCCGATGCCATTGTGTTTATCGTATCGGAGGAAACCGGCATCATTACCGCGGCGGCGGAAGGCCAGTTTTTACGTAATCTAAACGCCGCGAGCATCCGTGAGCTGATGATCTCGGGCCGCAATAACACCGAGACCAACGGCAGGACGCTTATAAACCGCATCCGCAGCCACATGAGGAAAGACATATGAAAGGCATATGGCAAAGATTCAACCATAATCTCGGGTTGAAAATAGTTGCATTGATTTTTGCAATCATTACATGGAGTTTTATCATCGTGGTGGATGATCCATTGCGCATCCGCACGATTGCCGATGTGCCGTTGCGCGTTGTTGGCCTTGTGGACTTAGAGGAGCAAGGGCTGATCGTGCGCAACGACGACGCGTTCGATTCGGTCACCATGGAAGTTGACGCAAAGATCAGCGAGACCAATCGCCTGAACATCGGCGCGGTGACGATGACGGCGGACCTGAGTGGTATCCAGCGCAAGGGACAATACGAGATCTTTTTATCGGGGGAAACAACGGTGGGCAGCGTGGTGTCCATTTCGCCTTCGGTGATCACGCTGGATGTGGATGAAAGGATTACCCGCGAAATTCCCGTGTCCTACGCCTATGAAGGACAAATGAGCGAATCGCTGTACCATCTTGAACCTATGCTGACGACATCCGAGATCGAAATCACCGGTGCGCAGACCGATGTTGAACGTGTGACCAGTGCGGTATGCGTGATCAACCTTGGCAGCGTGACCGAAAACGTTAACAGTTCATACCCGCTCAAGCTTTTGGATAAGGACAACCAGGAAATTCCATCCGATCTGTTCGTCAATACGCTGCCGGTGGTGACGGTACAGATGCCGGTCTTTGCGAAAAAATCGATAGATATCACCAGCGATCCCGCCGTATGCATTGAGGACATCAGTGCGGTGGCATCCGGGTATCAGATATCCAATATCAGCTTCTCCCAGACTGGAATCACGGTATACGGAACGCAGGAAGCGCTTGCCGGTCTGGAAAGCATCGGCTTACGCCCCGTCAAAGTGGATGGTTTAAAAGCCACCAAGACGTTTGAAGTGGAGCTTTTGTTGCCCGAGGGTGTGATGCAGATATCTCAAACGCCCATTCGCATGACGGTTACCATTATAAAATTATAGGAGTAAACGGGGCGGGAACCGCCCCGTTGCCTTTGGGAGAACTATGAAAATGAAATCCGTTAGCATTGGCATACCGCTATCCCTTGATGATGACGAGGGGCAACTGCCAAAAATGGTCATAGAACGGCTCGGTCTTTCGCAAAGGGATATTCTCGCCACGGACATTGTAAAAAAAAGTATTGACGCGCGCAAAAACAGGGTGCGTTTTTTGTATACACTCGATATAACCGTACCCGCAAACGCGCATATCCCATCCGATGTACAGCCAGTCAAAGACAGACAGCCGCTCGTTGTGTACAGTGGGGCATCAAAGCTTCCGTATCCGCCCGTTGTAATTGGAGCGGGGCCATGCGGGTTGATGGCGGCGTTGGTGTTGGCACAACAGGGGTATAAAACCATCGTACTTGAGAGGGGTGGGGATGTTGAGAAGCGCAAGAAACAGGTCGAACGGTTTTTCAACGGCGGCATGCACGATGGACAGAACAACGTATTATTCGGCGACGGTGGCGCCGGCACTTTTTCCGACGGCAAGCTGACCGCACGCCGGCACGATGCGTATGCTGATTTTGTGTTGCGTGCGTTGATCGACCATGGGGCGCCCGATGAGATTCGCTATGTCAACAAGCCACACCTTGGTACCGACGTTTTAACGGATATTGTCCAAAGGCTCAAGCGGGACATCATTCAAGCCGGCGGGCAATGGATCAACGGAGCAAGGGTGGACGGCTTTTGCCAAAAAAGCGGCAGTCTGACCGAGGTGCTCTATACCAAGGACGGGCAGCACACGGGAGTGCCCGCCGTATGCGCGATTCTAGCCATCGGCCACAGCGCCAGAGACACCTATGCCATGCTGCGTGAAAGCGGCATTGCGATGGCATTCAAGCCGTTTGCGGTTGGTCTTCGCATCGAGCATCCGCAGCACGTGATCGATCGGGCGCAATACGGATCCTACGCGGGACACGAGAAGCTCGGTGCCGCCGACTATGCGCTGACGGCGAAACATGGTGGGCGCGGCGTTTATACATTTTGCATGTGCCCCGGCGGTATGGTTATTCCGTCGATATCCGAAGCGGGGCATCTTTGCGTCAACGGAATGAGCGGTTCTACCAGAGACGGACAAAACGCCAACGCTGCCGTCGTGGTGCAGGTATCCAAAGAGGACTGCGGACAGGACGTTTTTGCCGGCATCGAATTTCAGCGCCACTATGAGAAAATAGCGTATGGGATGACGGACGATTATGCGGCGCCGGTACAAAGGCTGAAAGATTTTTTGTTGGATCGCAAAAGCACCGAGATTAACCAAGTGGTTCCGAGCTATCCGCGCGGCTATGTGCTGTCAAACCTAAGAAACTGTCTACCACCGTTTGCGTACAGCGGCATTGCGCACGGCATCGGCCAGTTCGACCGAAATCTTTCTGGCTTTGCTATGGACGATGCCGTACTAACGGGCGTAGAGATGCGAACCAGCGCGCCGGTACGCATCATACGGCGAGAGGATAGGCAGTCAGAGGCGCTGCTTGGGTTGTATCCTGCAGGGGAAGGGGCGGGTTATGCCGGGGGTATTATCAGTGCTGCGGCGGACGGAATCAGATCCGCGTGCAGCATTGCGTCGCAATACGCGCCTTTGCTTTGACGGGAAGCAAGCATTCATGTATAATCGTCGTACAAGTAATACAACACAAGGGTAGGGGGAGCTTCCTTGGCAAAAAAACGAGACTATCGTACCGATACCGGTCGTAAACATCGGCCTATGACGCGCAAAGAAATTCTGTTACAGTTGGGATTGTGCGTTGCAATTCTGTTATTCTTCACCATCAAAGATACATTTTTCCCGTCTGGGGCCACAACTGCTCCGACGCCCACGCAAACCATAAGCGTGGAACAAAAGACCGGTAGCGGCATGCTGGATGCCGCCGCGGTGCAGGCGCTTGACATTGAACTGCCTAAAGGGGATGGCAATTGGCGGGTGTTGATGGTGGATTGGGAAGGATCGGTATCCTATACACTGCTCTCTTCAGATGTTTTGGATCTGAGCATGGAGAATTTGAGTAAAGTGGGCTATGACGTGGGTACGTCGGCAAGGGTGAATGTTGTGGATATTGAAGCGTTGGCGGCCTTGCTCCAGTTTGTGCCTACGGGTGACAGTGTTACCGTCATCGGTGCCAACGGAATTTCTGTGGATAACACGACTTATGCTCTGATTGCGAACGGTGCGAGAAAGAGTGGATTAAACGTCAAACTTGGCGAGTGGAACGGCGATGTGGTCACACCTTCGCCGTCCATTGAACCTTCGCAGGCCGAATAATATGTGATGGAACAGCAGGGCTTGCCTTGCTGTTTTCTTTTTGGAGGATTTATGCGGCGCACCATCATCACAGGATATTTCGGCAGTGGCAAAACCGAAATTGCCATGCAGATGGCACGTGACCGATCGGAAAATGGTCAAAAGGTTGTGCTCGTGGATCTGGATGTCGCCAATCCATATTATACCTCTTCGGCGCACCGCGCTGCGCTTGCGGAAAACGGGGTACATATTGTGGTGCCAACGTACGCCAATACCAACGTGGACGTACCGGCGCTGACGGCCGGTGTGCGTGCGGCGTTGCTGGATCCATCGTGCGATATCGTGGTGGACCTGGGCGGGGATATTGCGGGTGCGACGGTGATGGGCTCTTTGGCGAACTTGCTGGATCAGGCGAAGGATGTTGCACTGTTGCTTGTTGTAAATGTATACCGTCCGTTTACACAAACGCCGGAGGCCATCCAAAAACTGATGGGACAGATTGAATCGCGTGCAAAGATGCGCATTACAGGCCTTGTCAACAACGCAAACCTGCTAGATGAAACATTGCCAGGGCACCTGTATAGGGGTGAGGCGGTGCTACAAGAGGTATCGTGTTTGACCGGCCGGCCCATCGCGTATCATTGCGGCACCGCACCGGTGTTGGAAGACTGTAAGCAAAGCCTTACGGGGCAACCCGTGTTGCTGCATCCGCGTAACAGCCCGGTTTGGCTGCGCGGTGGATCGATATCCTATTGACATACAAATCAATACGTTTAATAATTGGTTAGGAATACTAACAAATCACTTGAATTTTATCATGCCGAAAGATTTCCGGTTTTTTGGTACGGATTTTTATGCATAACATGCTATACGGGGGGTGAAAGATGGTACATTGTTTGATTGACGCTACCGTCTGCAAAGGATGTGGACTGTGTGTCGCCGCCTGCCCAAAGATGATTATGGTTTTGGACGAACAACACCTCAATGCAAAGGGGTATCCGCCCGCTGTTTTGATCGACGTGTCCGCCTGTACCGGCTGCGCGGCTTGTGCCATCATGTGTCCTGAATGCGCCATCATGGTAGAAAGGTAGACGGTCATGGCAAAGGTTTTGATGAAGGGAAACGAGGCCATCGCTGAGGCGGCGATTCAGGCGGGATGCCGCTATTACTTTGGCTATCCCATCACGCCGCAAAACGAGATTCCGCAATATATGGCGCGGCGCATGAGCGAGGTGGGTGGTACATTTTTGCAAGCGGAGAGCGAACTGGCATCCATCAACATGGTATACGGTGCCGCCGGTGCGGGTGCGCGTGCCATGACTAGTTCTTCATCGCCCGGGATCAGTTTGATGCAGGAAGGCCTAAGCTACATGGCGGGGGCGGAACTGCCCTGCGTGGTTGTAAACATGGTACGCGGTGGTCCGGGACTCGGCGGCATCCAGCCTGCGCAGAGCGACTATTACCAGGCAACGCGCGGCGGCGGCCACGGCGATTACCGCACCATCGTATTGACGCCCAGCACTGTGCAGGAGGCCGCGCAGATGACCATGGAGGCGTTTGATCTGGCAGATCGATACCGCATGACGGTGGTGCTGTTGGGCGACGGGATGATCGGACAAATCATGGAGCCTGTTGATTTTGAAATACTTTTAGAAACCAAGGCAAAGCCGGTGGATAAGCCTTGGGCGACAACGGGCATGAGGAACCATCCGGGGACACGCAATGTGATCAATTCGCTGTATATCCAGCCGGACGAGCTTGAAAAGGTCAATTTTCGGCTGCTTGATAAATACAAAGAGATACAAAATACACTGCCGCAATGGGAATCGGTATTGGCGCAGGATGCAGACGTGATTATCGCAGCGTACGGTACCACAGCGCGCATCTGTAAAAACGTGGTGAAATTGGCGCGGCAAAAAGGCATCAAAGCCGGGCTGATACGCCCCAAGACGGCTTGGCCATTCCCCGTTGAAGCATTTGCCGGAGCGGCCATGCAGGCCAAGCACGTATTGTGCGTGGAGATGAGCATGGGGCAGATGGTTGACGATGTCAGACTTGCAATAAACGGACGCTGCCCGGTCACATTCTATGGACGTACCGGCGGTATGGTGCCCACGCCGGATGAGATACTGTGTACGATTTTGGAGGCGGTAAACCATGGCAATCGTATTTGAAAGACCCAGGGCGCTATGCGATGTTCCGATGCACTATTGTCCGGGTTGTACGCACGGCATCGCCCACCGCCTGGTGGCACAGGCCATTGATGCAACCGGTTGTGCGGACCGTACGGTAGGGATAGCGCCGGTCGGGTGCGCGGTGTTCGCCTACGATTATTTCAACTGCGACATGCAGGAGGTTGCCCATGGCAGAGCGCCGGCGGTGGCTACCGGCATCAAACGCGTACTCAAAGATGCCGTCGTATTTACCTATCAGGGTGATGGGGATCTGGCGGCCATCGGCATTGGTGAAGTGGTAAGCGCCGCCATGCGCGGCGAGAACATCACCGTTATTTTCATCAACAACGCGATCTATGGCATGACCGGTGGACAGTTGGCACCCACGACGCTGATTGGACAAAAAACCACAACATCGCCGTATGGCAGGACGGAAAGCGCACAGGGGCATCCCATCCGCATCAGCGAAATGATTGCAACGATTGACGGGGCGACCTATGTCGAACGGGTATCGCTGCACGATGTGCCCCATGTAAAAAGTGCGGGGCGCGCGGTACAGAAAGCATTTGAAAGGCAAATACAGGGCAAGGGATTTTCACTTGTGGAAATTTTATCTTCCTGTCCAACCAACTGGGGGTTATCGCCTTCGGAAGCACTTGCTTATATAAAGGACAGAATGATCCCCGTCTACCCTCTTGGTGTATTGAAGGAGGTTTGACCATGGAGCACTGTATACTTGTGGCCGGATTTGGCGGTCAGGGCGTGTTGCTCATCGGCAGCATCCTGTGTCACGCCGGTATGGACGAGGGATTGAACGTATCTTGGCTGCCAAGCTACGGTCCGGAGATGCGCGGCGGCACGGCGAGCTGCTCGGTAACGCTGTCAAGCGATGAGATCGGCAGCCCCGTGGTGACGAAACCGGATATATGTATCGTGATGAACCAGCCCAGCTATGACAGATACCTACCCGCCGTCAAGCCGGGCGGTAAGCTGTTCGTCAATGCTTCACTGATAGATAGGAGCAAGACACGCGGCGATATTGAGATGTTTCTGGTACCGGCGACGGACATCGCCAAAGAGTTGGGCAACCTAAAAATCGCCAACATGGCCATGCTGGGTGCGGTTTTGGTGCAAACCGGCGTTGTACAAATGCAAAACGCAATCAATTCGCTTGCCCGGATATTGGCACAGCGCCGAAAACATCTGTTGCCGGTCAACGAACGGGCAATGGTGCTGGGCGACTTAAGAACGAAGAAGTAAAACAACAAGTAAACAAAGCGCAGGCCTAACGCCCGCGCTTTATGATTATAAAAAATACTCTTATAATAAACGCGGAACAACAGGCGATGGTGTGGTTCCTGCGTTCTTTTGTTCTGTTTGACCAGAGAAACAAATGAGGGTATGCTAAAGCAGACAATGAGGTGAACGATGGAAACAACTGTCGGAACAATCTGCGCTTATCTATCCGCCATCCTTTTTCTCACCGCTCTTTGCGCGACGGTGTACGTGGGCATCCGCAAACTTGCCATCAGTCAGCGCAGCGGACAAAGTGCACTGGCGGTGCCACGTGACGATGCAAACATACAGCACAGCGATTATATCCGTTTGTTCTGGTGGCTTTTGTTGTCCACGTTGTTGGTATATGCAGTGGGCATCATCGCGCAGATGACGCATAGCGATGTCCAACGTACGCTGTGGGAGCATTTTTTAAACGCTTTTCAAAAATCCGACGCGCTACACTACATGAATATCGCACAAAACGGCTATACGGCTGTGGGTGAAACCCGGTTTTTTATTGTGTTCTTTCCGCTGTTCCCCTATCTTGTCAGATTCTTTGCGTTCTTCACCGGTGGCAACTATGTATTGGCGGCGGTGATACTGAATTTTTGTTTGATGTACGCCGCCATCGTGGTGATTTATCGTCTGGGCCTTTTGGATTTTCCGAGGGATACCGTTTTTTCGGCAGTCCGTTTATTGCTCTTGTTTCCACTGGCCTTCTTCTTTCACAACGCGTACAGTGAACCGCTGTTCCTGTTGACGTCTGCCCTGTCGCTGTATGCCATGCGCAGGGATAACTATGCCATGGCGGGCGTTTGGGGCTTCTTTTGCGCGCTGTCCCGCGCATCGGGCGTGCTGTGCGCCGTTCCGCTTGTCGCCCGCTCGTTCATCGGGGCGTGGCAAGACGGTCGGCTTCGATTTGTTCAATGGATCAAACATGCGTCTTGGTCACTTGTCACGTTGTGCGGCACGGGCTGCTATTTACTGATGAATTATATCGTAACCGGCAACGCGCTGATGTTCATGGTGCACCAGCGGGAACACTGGTACAATACCTTTGCGTTTTTTCCCAAGGCGGTAAATACCATAGCGCAACGGCTTTTGACCAATGTCTACCCACACCATACGGCGCTTTGGATCTCGCAATTCTGTGCGATCTTCCTGTTTTTGGCATTGTTGATTTTTGGCATCCAGAAGCTGAGTACCGAGATGTCTCTGTACAACTGCGCCTATTTTCTTTTGATGATATCCCAGAGCTGGTTGCTGAGCGGTCCGCGGTATCTGATGGTGATGTTCCCGGCATTTTTTGTGCTGTCCGCTGTCTTGAAGAACCGGGTATGGCGCATCACGGTCCTCATACTGTTTGCCATCGGATTGTGCGTGATGACCGCACTGTTTGCCATCGGGCACAGCATCTATTGACGGAAAATTTTAAAAGATAGAGCGGCAACGGATTATTTTTGAAACGCTGCTTACGTTTTCAATTCATAAAATTTCCCGCAATTCATAGTAACGAAAAGTAACATCTACATGATGCGTAAGTCTTATAAAACTAAAAAACCGCCGTTTGGCGGTTTTTATCGCTGTAGCAAAAAACACGTTGGCGACAATCCGCCATAGGCAAAGCGGGTTCTGCGCACGATTCGGTAGCCGTGTCGTTTGGCCAACGAGGAAAACAATTGCTTGTCGTTGGTGATGGCCAGAATAAAGCCATTTTCGTGGAGCAGATCCGGCCACTGTGACAATACATCGTCGTAGAGTTTGTGGTTGTCCCCGTGGCTGCCCACACGATGACCGAACGGCAGGTTGCAAATGATCTCGTGCACCTTATCCTTTACTGTATAGCCGCGGCAGTCACGGTTGAATACCTTGGCGTGAAGACACGCGTTGTCTAGATTGGTTCGGGCGATGCGCCAGGCGGCGGGGCTGATATCAAGACCTGTCAGCGAACGTGCGCCCATGATGCGGGCTCTTTCAATTAGCAGCGTACCCGCGCCACAAAATGGATCCAGCACGCTGTGTTCCGGATCCATCAGGTCGCGGTGCGCATACAGGATGGCGGCAGCGGCTGTGGGATGCATGGACGCGGGTACTGCTTCGCTACGGTATGAAAACCGCGGATCCGAAAAGCCGTACAGACGCAGCATCAGCGTTGCCGTTTCATCCTTTTGGATGGCGCGAAGTTCCACATCATAACTCGAAGGAGCATTGATAAACGCGGCCTTCGGCAGTGTGGCGAAGAACATGCTGGCAAACGCGCCCCGGTCCAGTATTTCGGTTCTAAGTTCAAGCCGAAGGCCGAACGGGCCTACCCCGTCGTGCATGGAACACAGCAGATCGTAGATACCAAGCTTGTGTAACACCGCCGCGAGCGCTTTGGGATTCATCGGAACTTGGGCGGCCAGCGGTATCAGTGCCTCATAAAAGCAACGGAGGTTGAACAGGGCAGGATAATCGGCGGTTTTGATAACGGCATAGCCGTTGCGCAACGTAAAGGGGAAGCCTTTATCGGTTCCTTCGCGTATCAGTACTTCGACAAGGCCGGATACCGGCGCCAGATAGATCTCCATCGGTTTGGGCAGCGCGGTGAATGAACGGCTTTGTGTTGGCATCAGGCGGCTTTTTGCCTTTTGTATGGCGTCCTGCTCCGCCCGCGCGTGCTTGCCATCACCCTTTGGTATGGACAAATGCATCAGTGCTTCCCGTGCCAAAGATCCCCCCAGAGCGCCCAGTGCAAGTATCATGGACGGGCGTACGAATTGTTGTGCTTCGCCATCGAGTGCATCGATTAAAAACGGCACATAGTCCGTGTTTTCCAAAGCGCCCAACAATACCGCGGCATTTTTTCGCGTCTTCGCATCTCCGTCGGACAGGCAAGCCGATAGATAGTCCACCGGCTTTAGAGAAAGCTCGTACCGGTGCGCCTTCTTTTTGGCGCAACGCGCCAATAGCGCCAGCGCAACCCGGGGGTTATCCTTCAGTCGATCACACAAAAAATCAACAGCATCCGCTCGTGCGGCGAGATCTGCCGCGGCTTTGGCTTGCGCAGCGCCAGTTTTCGTCAGATAATCGTGAAACAGCGTATCGGGTGTTTGCATATCAGGTCCTCGCTGCCTTGTAGATTTCGCGAAGCACCGCAGCGGTGCCGTCTACGATGGGCGATTGCGCCATGGCGTTTTGCATCATGGGCGCGCGTACAAGCGCCTGTGCAATGCTGTGCAGCAGACTGCCCGTATCCATATCCTCTTCTATAAGAATATCGGCATAGCCCAGGGATTGAAAATATCTGGCGTTAAGTATCTGGTCGCCGCGGCTTTGAGACAGCGGCAGTGGGATGAACACCGCGGGCTTTCTTAGCGCGAGCAGTTCAAAGAGCGTATTGGCGCCGCTACGGCATACAACAAGGTCGCTGGCCGCGTATAGGTCGGCCATCTCGGTGCGTATGAACTCGTATTGGCGGTAATTTGGATGATTCAGCGAAGGATCCAAATTGCCTTTGCCCCGAAGGTGTACGACATTATATTTTTGGCAAAGCGCATTGAGCGCATTATGAACGGCGGCGTTGATGGCGGCGGATCCCAGACTGCCGCCCATGATGAGGATCCACGGCTTTTCGGGATTTATAAACTTGCAAAAGGCTTGGGCACGCGCTGCGTTGCCCAACAGAAGTTCCCCGCGAATGGGCGAACCCGTCCAAACGCCGGGCCGTCCCTGCAAGCACTTAAGCGTGGGTTCAAAACTCACGCAAACCGCGCTGGCATAACGCAGGCAGAGTCTGTTGGCCAATCCGCAGGTGTAATCGCTCTCGTGAAGCACCAACGGTACACGGCGGGATTTGGCGGCAAACGCCACCGGTACGCCCACAAATCCACCCTTGGAAAATATGACATCCGGCTTGATGCGCGCCATGATTGAACGGCACTGGAAAACGCCGGCGATGACTCGAAACGGATCGGTAAAGTTCTTCAAGGAGAAATAGCGGCGTAGTTTGCCGGTGCTGATGCCGTGGTAGGTCACGTCAAGGATGGGCTCGATCAAACCGCGCTCCATGCCATCATGATCGCCAATATAATGCACGTCCCAGCCGTCGCGCCGCAAATGCGGAATCAGCGCCATGTTGGGCGTAACATGTCCCGCGGTTCCGCCCCCGGTCAAAACGATGGTTTTCATACGATCCTCCTTGCTCTGTTCGCGTTTATATTACCACATATCCCGGCAACGTACAGCAGGATTCCGATAAGATAAAGCAAGTAGCAAACTTCGACGGAATCCGTCACACGGGCGGGACGTATGAGCAGGATCAAGGCAAGTACATACGATAATTGCTATTGACGTCTGCCTTTTGCGTGCATATAATAAGGAAAAAGAAGACGATGACTGCGAAAAGTATCCTTGATATTTTGCACAGAGAAGGCGTGGCCACAGGCTGGAAGCCCGCCCGTATAAGGTCAAAGGAGAAGTTGCGCCGCATGAGTTGCCCCTTGCGAGAGTGGGGGGACGCAAACCTGCGTTATGGGCATAAGAAAAGGGCGTTTGCCCTTTACGGGAGTGGAACCGCGGCTTCGTTGTCGTCTCGCAAGGGACGGCATTTTATTTTTTTAGGAGGCGTACTATGTTTTTTTATAGGTTGGCAGAGGATATCCGTACGGTCAAGGAACGCGATCCGGCGGCGCGTCATGCTCTTGAGATATATCTGTGCTATCCGGGTCTGCATGCCGTTCGGCGGCATCGGCTTGCCCATTTTTTGCATACGCACCACTGTAAACTGCTCGCACGCATGTGGTCGAGCTTCAACCGGTTTTTAACGGGGGTGGATATCCATCCGGGCGCGAAAATCGGCCGGCGGCTTTTCATCGATCACGCGAGTGCTGTGATCATCGGCGAAACGACGGAAATTGGCGATGACGTGACCATGTACCAGGGAGCTACGCTGGGCGGTACGGGCAAGGATACTGGCAAACGCCATCCCACCATCTGCGACAATGTGGTGATATCGGCGGGCGCCAAGGTGTTGGGTCCCATCACCATTGGTGCGCACAGTCGTATCGGTGCGGGCGCGGTGGTTTTGAAAGATGTGCCCTCGTACTGCACGGTGGTGGGTGTGCCGGGGCGCATCGCGCGTCGACGTTGCCCCAAGGGGGAACAGATGGGGCCGCAATGCGAAGGGGAATGTCCGCAGGTCGTACTGGATCAGATCAACTTGCCCGATCCGGTGGAAGACGAAATGAAAAATCTGCTCCAACGCATTGAATCCCTAGAGACGATGGTGGTAAAATTAACGTTGCGGGAAGGAGTCAACCATGAGAATATTTAACACACTGACGCGGCAGAAAGAGGAATTTGTGCCGATACGTGACGGAGAGGTCGGCATCTATGCGTGCGGTCCGACTGTTTACAATTTTTTTCACATCGGCAACGCACGACCTTTCGTTGTTTTTGATACGCTCAGGCGGTATCTTTTGTGGCGCGGTTACAATGTGACGTTTGTGCAGAACTTTACCGATATCGATGATAAGATGATCAACCGTGCACGCGAGGAGAACATAACGGTGCCCGAACTGGCGCAGCGGTTTATCGAGGAATACTACCGGGACGCGGATGCTCTGGGTATCAAGCGCGCGGATATTGCACCGCGTGCAACTGAGCATATCGGCGACATCATCACGATGATACAAACGCTGATCGGTAAGGGCCATGCCTATGAGTCCGACGGCGACGTGTATTTTTCCGTACCGTCCATGCCGGAATATGGCAAGATGTCCGCACAGAGCCTTGACGATCTTGAGTCCGGTGCGCGTGTGGATGTTACGGACAGAAAGCGCAACCCGCTGGATTTTGCGCTTTGGAAAGCGCAAAAACCGAATGAACCCGCCTGGGATAGCCCCTGGGGTTTGGGCCGGCCGGGATGGCACATAGAATGCAGCGCCATGAGCATGAAATACCTGGGCGATACATTTGACATACACGCGGGCGGCGTAGATCTCGTTTTCCCGCACCACGTCAACGAAGTTGCGCAGAGCGAGGCTGCGACCGGCAAGCCGTTCGTGCATTACTGGATGCACAACGGACACATCAACGTGAACAACCAGAAGATGAGTAAATCATTGAACAATTTCTTTACCGTACGCGACATCGCCAGAGAGTATGACATGATGGCGGTGCGGCTGTTTTTGTTGTCGGCGCAGTATCGCAGCCCCATCAATTTCAGCGAGGAAATGATCGAACAGGCCACAAATGCCTTGACGCGCATACGCAACGCGATGGAGCTACTTTTACGTACACAGGGTTTGGATGATGATGCGGGTGAAGCGGAACACCTGTTGATCGAATCGTTGCCGATATACCGAAAACGGTTCATAGAGGCCATGGATGACGATCTCAACACCGCGGATGCGCTGGGCGTCGTCTTCGAGTTGGTACGGGAAGCCAACATCTCGTTTGCCAGCGGCGGAAGCGGCGAGGGGGCCAAATCCACCCTGTCCATGCTACAAGAGCTTTTGGGCGTGTTGGGCATCGATGCCCAACAACACAAAGAAGATATTCCCAAAGAAATAGTGGCGCTGGCCGAAAAACGCATGCAGGCGCGCGATAACAAGGACTATCGGGAGGCGGATCGGTTGCGCGACGAGATCACGGCACTGGGTTATATGATGGAGGATACCGTGCAGGGGCCGGTGATTAAAAAGGCATAGAGAGGTGAGGAACGGATTGCTGGCAAACCGATACATACGGAAATGGAGGGCTTATGCGTGCAGCCTGTTGGCGTTTGCCTGCATGGGCTGTACGGTTGCGGCCGTTATGCAACCGGACATATCGCCCGGGGTTCCGGATACTAACGAGCGGGATAATGCCGTCTACGAGGTTGCGGCCAACGAATACATTACACTGCGTGAAACGCCGAAGTTTGAGGGAAAGGAGCTGGCACGGCTTGCCGTGGGCGAGCGCATGGTCTGCCTTGATTTTGAAGGTATATTCATGAAAGTGAAGACGGAACAAAGCGGACTGACCGGCTATGTGCACGGCGGCTTTGTAAAGCGCGTGGACGCATACGCCTCGTCCATACAAGCGGCCATCGTACCAAACGATGGTGACGACTATACCTATGCGCGCATGAAGGAAGATTTTGTAGCGCTGCACAAAGCGTATCCCGGGATATTCTCCATGCAGACGCTGGCACAAACTGCGGACAACCGGGACATCGTACTTTGCGTCGTGGGCGATCCGGATGCCGAGTATAAGATATTGATCACCGCGGCGATCCACGGACGCGAGCACATGACGGCTCTGCTTTTGATGAAGCTGATGGAGCAGTATCTGTCTTCAGTGCAAAATGGACAGGCTGCGGATTATCAGAATGTGGTGTTCTACGTCATACCCATGCTAAATCCCGACGGCGTGACCATCAGCCAATTGGGTGCGGAGGGCATAGAAAACGAGAATCTCCGTGCCAAAGTGGAAAGAATCATCGAAGAGGAGAATACGCAGGCATCGCTTTGGAAGTCCAACGCCAACGGCGTGGATCTCAACCGCAATTTTCCCGTGGATTGGGACTCGCTGTATAAGAGAGGGCCGAGTGCTACGCGTTACCGAGGCGATTCGCCGCTGTGCGAGGCGGAAACCAAGGCGATTGAAACATTGATGAATGCCGTTGCTTTTGATGCGACGGTCAGCTATCATGCGACGGGTTCCGTCCAGTACTGGCAGTACAAGCAGGAAGGCGCGTTGCTTGAAAGCACGCGGGCGCTGGCCCAGGCGGTGTATCAGGTAACGAAATATCCGTTGGCTACCTCCGAAGCGGAAGAGGATCTGGAGGGCGGGGGATTGCGCGATTGGGCGCTGATGCATTTGGACATCCCCTCGGTCACGGTGGAAATCGGTTGCTTGGCCGCCCCGCTTGAAAAACAGGAATGGACGGCGATTTACCAGCGCAACAGTGGCCTGTTTGCGGAATTGGCAGCGTTTATGCAAAATACGCCCTGACGGTGAATGCGATTTACCCAATGTATCCAATGATGTATACTGACAGTAAGTATGTGTTGCAACGAAGGAGTGGAATGCCGGCATGAACAAACAGCATATCTCCGGCATTGTCATTGCGATATCGGCTATTTGCCTGACCGTTGTACTGCTTGTATCCTCTGTCCTTTTTTGCGTATATGACCAAGCGTTCTACCGGGATACTTATGCACAGCTCGGCGTGGCGGAAGACATTGGCATGTCGGCGGAGGATTTACAGCGCGCGACCGGAGTGCTGCTTGACTTTTGCAAAAACGAACGGGACGATTTGATGGTATCCGTTATGGTCAAGGGTGTGGATCGGCAGGCTTTTAACCAACGCGAGATTGCACATATGGTGGACGTAAAGAAGCTGGCCGTGGGTGCAAAAACAGTGCGCAACGTGCTTTGCACACTGTTCGTGGTGCTGTTCGCTATGGGAATTCTGCTTCATAAGCGAAAATTGCACGGCGTATACAAGCCATTTTTGATTGGATTGTTGTCCGGGGTTGTATTGATTGCCGCCGTCGGATTGTATGCGGTGGTGGATTTCAACGCGTTTTGGACGCAGTTCCATCTGCTGTTTTTCACCAACGACCTGTGGTTGTTGAACCCAAATACAAGCATACTGATCAACATGGTGCCCGAGGCGTTTTTCTTCAAACTGGTGATGCGAATCCTGCTGTTCTTTGGCGGCGCCATGGTGTTGTCGTCGGGACTTTGCTTTTTGGGTATTGCGTATAACCGCCGGAAGACAAGGAAAGGGATAATGCATGCTGATCTTAGCGATTGAAACATCCTGCGATGAGACCGCGGCCTGTATCATGGACGATGGGGGACGCGTGCTTTGTGATACCATTGCCACGCAGATCGACATCCATCGCCAATACGGCGGTGTAGTGCCCGAGATCGCGTCGAGAAAACATCTCGAGACGCTGCCGTTTTTGGTTCAGGATACATTGAGCGGCGCCGATGTGTCGATACGCGACATCGATGCGTTTGCGGTAACGTATGGGCCAGGTCTGGTGGGGGCGTTGCTCTGCGGCGTCAGCTACGCCAAGGGACTGGCATACGCCATGGATCGTCCCATCATCGGCATCCATCATATGGAAGGCCATATTATGGCCAACCACGTTACGCACCCCGATCTCAAGCCGCCCTATTTGTGCCTGGTTTGTTCGGGCGGGCATACATGCTTGGTGCACGTTGTTGCGCCGTTTGATTATCGGATGTTGGGGCAGACGCGTGACGATGCTGCGGGCGAAGCGTTTGACAAGGTGGCGCGCGTGCTGGGACTACCTTATCCCGGTGGCCCGCATTTGGAGGAGATGGCCAAAGATGGCGATGCTAAAGCCCATCGGTTTACACAACCCAAGATTGACAATTCGTACGACTATTCATTTTCCGGCCTGAAGACCGCCGTCGTCTCGCTGCTACACAACGCCAAACAACGCCATGAAACGTTGAAGGCAGTGGATGTTGCGGCCAGCTTTCAGGCACATGCGGTTGAATTTTTGCTCAAGCCCGCTTTTACAGCGATGCGTGAAATGGGCATTGGCACGTTGTCCATGGTGGGCGGCGTATGCGCCAACAAAGCTTTACGCCAGAGAGCGAGAGACATGGGGCATGGTGAAAACAGGGTGGTATATCTGCCCGACATGAAGCTTTGCACCGACAACGCAGTGATGATCGCGGAAGCGGCACGAAGGCGTTTGGCCATCGGCCAGCGTGGCGATTTAACGCTTAACGCGATGCCAAACATGCCATTATACGGGGTGGAACAGCCTGAAAGACTGTGAAAATGATAACAAACGAATATCACAAAAATGGGTATGCGTTGTGGATGAATGTGGAAAAAAACGGAAGAATGCCCATAAATCTGACCGTGCAATGTGGATAACTTGGTGGAAAGTGTGTATAACAGCATGTATATGCGTTGTAGACATACAGACGATGTAAAAATTTGTACAAATATGTAATTATTTGGAATCGCTCCGCTCCGTCGTAACCGGCATGCCAAAACCATCTAGTGCATAGGGTGACAGCGGGGAGGGGAGAACGGGATGATATATAGACGATTCGGGTATCTTCTGTCCATTTGTTGTCTCATAGCGTTGTTAGCGTGGGGGTGGTCGACAAAGGCACAGTTGACAGCATCGAACAACGTACCGGGTCGAACCATCGTGTTGGACGCCGGACACGGCGGCTTCGATCCGGGCGCGGTGAGTCAGGACGGTGTCAAGGAATCGGACATCAACCTGTCCATCACGCTGATGCTGCGAGCGGAATTGATCGCTCGCGGCTATTGCATCGTTCTAACGCGAGAGCAAGAGGGCGCGCTGGGTGATACGAAGCAGCAGGATATGCAAATGAGGCGGGACATTATAGCACAAAGCGGGGCGGACTATACGGTGAGCATTCACCTCAATGCGAATGCGGATACATCCTGCTATGGGCCGGTAATTCTGTATCATCCTACCAGCGATGAGGGGTATGCGCTGGCACAGACGCTACAGGATACGCTCAACGATACGCTCGATGTCGCGCGTCCGCGCACGATCCAAACGGGCAACTATTATATACTTAGAAGCGGTGAGATGCCCAGTGTCATCGTGGAGTGCGGATTTTTATCCAACTCGAACGATGAAGCGTTGCTCATTTCGCCGGATTATCAGGCACGGGTGGCAAAGGCGATTGCCTGTGGTTTGGATATGTATATTACCGATAAAATTGATGCGGCCAATGTACAGGCGCCGTGAACGGGAGATGATACAATGGAAAGAGAAGGACAACTTGGTGCGCCGGAGCTGAGTCGGATTTCGGCGTTGGCACTTGCCTATGTAGGCGATGCGGTATACGATCAGTATGTCAGGACGGTGCTGGCAACGGGTAATCCCGATTTGAGCGCACACGCCTTGCATACAAAAGCGACGCGCATCGTGTGCGCAGGCGCGCAGGCCGAAACGCTGCGGCGTATTTTGGATGATTTGACGCAACAGGAATTGCGGATCTACAAGCGCGGGCGAAACGCCAATTCAGGCACCGTGCCCAAGAACGCGGACGTTGTAGAATACCGTGCGGCAACGGGATTTGAGGCTGTGCTGGGATACATGCATTTAAGCGGGGACACGCAGCGTCTTTGCAAAATATTAACGCTTGCCCGGACAAAGGGCTGGAAGGAGAACGGTTATGGGGAGGACAAGCCTTAGGGTGGAGCTTTTGACTCTGACACCTGACCCGCAGGAAATCGTGGCGATGAGCGCGCGTCTATGTTATTCGGGTGCGGACATAGAGGATATCAAAAAGGGCGTAGAAGAAAAGGATCAAAGCCGTTACCTGACGCGGTTAATGGAAATGGGCCACCTGTCCCCCATTGAGCATTGCAGCTTCAGCTTCGGCATTGAAGGGGTATCGAGATCTTTGTTGGCGCAGATTACGCGGCACAGGCTTGCGAGCTTTTCGGTGCAGAGCCAACGCTATGTTTCCAAGTTACAACAGGAGGGCTGTTTTTCCTATGTTTTACCGCCGGCCATTGCGGCTCTGGGTGACGAGGAGGTTCAAGTGTACCATGAGCAGATGATGATGATGCAAAAATGGTACAACGAATGGCACAAGAAGCTTGGCGGTGGAGAGAGCAGCAATGAGGATGCTCGGTTTATACTGCCCAACGCCTGTGAAACGCGCATGGTGGCTACGATGAACGCCCGCGAACTGCTACATTTTTTCCGTCTGCGCTGCTGCAATCGCGCCCAATGGGAAATTCGGGCGTTGGCGTGGGAAATGTTACGCTTGTGCGAGCAAAAAGCGCCCGCTCTGTTTTGCGAGGCGGGCCCAGCCTGCCTTTTAGGAGCCTGCCCCGAAGGTAAGATGAGCTGTGGTAAAAGCGCAACGATTAAAAAGAAAAAAGAGGAACTTCAATGGCGATAAACACGAAAGATGAGATCGATGTGATATATGGCATTAATCCTGTGCGCGAGGCGCTCAGGGCGGGCATTACCTTCGAACGCGCGTTTGTGCATAAGCCAACCGGCATTGTGGGTTCACTTACCGCAAAAATACGCGAAATGGGCGTTCCTGTTATCGAAGCGACAGAGGATAGGCTCAATGCGTTGTGTCCAAAGGGAGATAAGGTGCCGAACCATCAGGGCATCGTCGTGCGCGTGGCCGCGGCGGCGTATGTATCAGTGGAGGAACTTTTGGATGTGGCAAAGCAGCGAAAGGAAGACCCACTGTTGCTTATGTTGGACGGCATTACCGATCCGCAGAATTTTGGTGGCATTCTGCGCAGCGCGGAATCGATGGGCGTGCACGGTGTCATCATACCCAAGAGGCGTAGCGTCGGTCTTTCCGCCACGGCGTTTCGGGCGTCCAGCGGCGCGGCTGCATACATCGGTGTGGCACAGGTAACCAATCTGGCGGCCACGATCGGTGAGCTGAAAGAAAAGGGGCTTTGGATCATCGGTACCGATGCAAACGCGTCGCCGTGCAATTTGCAGAATCTTTTGGGAGGCGTGGTTTTGTGCATTGGTAGCGAGGGGGACGGGCTGTCACGCCTGACGCGGGACAAATGTGATTTTTTGGTGGGCATACCGCTCACGGGCAAAACGCAATCGCTCAACGCAGCCTGTGCGGCATCCATTCTTATCTATGAGATCTCACGACAGAGGAGGAACGGGTGTGTCTGAGGTGTGGTTGATCGACGGGTACAATGTGTTGTGCGCCAAAAGCGACAGGCAAGAGGCATGTTCGTTGGCCCATGCGCGGGATCAACTGGCACATATGCTGTCCGACTTTGCCGGATACATGTGTATCAAGTGTCAACTCGTGTTTGATGCATACAGGGTCAAAGGCGGCGTGGGCAGCACCACGGACGTATCCGGACTGACCGTGGTGTACACCAAAGAGGATGAGACGGCGGACCAGTACATCGAACGGACGTGTGCACAGATTGTCGGGCAAGGTGAGGTGGTACGCGTATGCACCAACGATGGCATGGAACAGCATATCATTTTGGGGTTGGGCGGCCTGCGCATGAGCGTGCGCGAGTTGGGTTTATACATGGATCAGGCGATCAAAGAGCGTAAACGGATGCCAAACAAGCCTGGCAAGCAAACGCTGTTCGGCGCTTTGGATGCCTGTTCTTTGGCAAAACTGGAGCGGTTACGTGTTCCGGATTGAGGGGGGTGCACATGGACGACAGAGCCGACCTTGTATCAGCTTCGGATGAACAATTGGTGATATGGGCGGAAACGGACAGCCGCGTGGCGGAATATCTGCTGCAAAAATACAAACCGCTTGTGCGTGTAAAAGCGGGTGCGTACTTTTTAAAGGGTGCGGACAAGGAAGATATTGTACAGGAAGGCATGCTGGGGCTGTTCAAGGCCATCCGGGATTACGATCCAAACAAAGCCAGCTTCTATTCGTTTGCGGAGTTGTGTATCACCCGGCAAATCATTTCGGCGGTAAAGGCGGCGACAAGACAGAAGCATATACCATTAAACAGTGCATTATCATTACAGAGTACATTGTCACAATCCGATCTGTCGCTTGAGCAGAGGTTGTCCCCGCGCGAATCCAACGACCCGCAAGAGATTCTTTTGCAGCGACAGCAGTTGGATACCATGCGGGCGGCGATGCAGTCCATGCTCAGCAATTTTGAAAAGGAGGTGCTCAAACGGTATCTACGCGGAATGACCTATCAGCAGATGGCGCAGGAACTAAAGCGCAGCGAAAAAAGCATCGATAACGCCCTGCAGCGCGTAAAAAACAAGCTGGAGGAATTTCTTCATTGAAGGGCTAAATCGTTGACAAACCCCGGGGGTTGTTTTAGAATAGGCTAGGCGTGTTTTGACGTCACGCGGGTGTAGCTCAGTGGCAGAGCACCGGCTTCCCAAGCCGGCTATGTGGGTTCGATTCCCATCACCCGCTCCAAGTACATTAGTGAAAACCCAGTAGGAGGGAAAGAAGATGGCAAAGGCAAAATTTGAGCGCAACAAGCCGCACGTGAATGTCGGGACGATCGGGCACGTGGATCATGGTAAGACAACGCTGACGGCGGCGATTACGATGGTGCTTTCAAAGACGGGCAATGCGACGGCGACCAAGTACGACGAGATCGATAAAGCGCCGGAGGAGAAAGCACGTGGCATCACAATCAATACGGCGCATGTGGAGTATGAGACGGCAGCGCGGCACTACGCGCACGTTGACTGCCCGGGACACGCGGATTACGTGAAGAACATGATCACGGGCGCAGCGCAGATGGACGGGGCGATCCTGGTGGTATCGGCGGCGGACGGACCGATGCCGCAAACGCGCGAGCACATCCTGCTGGCGCGACAGGTTGGCGTACCGTACATCGTGGTATACATGAACAAGGTGGATATGGTGGACGACGAGGAACTTTTGGAGCTGGTGGAGATGGAGATCAGGGATCTGCTCACGAGCTACGAGTTCCCGGGCGACGATATACCCATCATCAAAGGATCGGCACTCAAGGCACTGGAAGCGGCGCAGGGCGACGCGGACGTGGCCACGGATCCGTGGTGCAAGTCGATCTTCGAGCTGATGGATGCGGTGGACAGCTACATTCCGACGCCGGTGCGAGAGAGCGACAAGCCGTTCCTGATGCCGGTGGAGGATGTGTTCTCCATCACGGGCCGCGGAACGGTGGCGACGGGCCGCGTGGATCGCGGGACTGTGAAGGTACAGGATACGGTGGAGATCGTAGGATTGACCGAGGAGCGGCGCAACGTAGTTGTAACGGGCGTGGAGATGTTCCGCAAGTTGTTGGATCAGGCGATCGCGGGCGACAACATCGGCGTGCTGTTGCGCGGCGTGCAGCGCACGGACATCGAGCGTGGGCAGGTTCTGGCCAAGCCGGGCAGCATCCATCCGCACACGAAGTTCGCCAGTCAGGTATATGTATTGAAGAAGGAAGAGGGCGGAAGGCACACGCCGTTTTTCAACGGATACCGGCCGCAGTTCTACTTCCGTACGACGGACGTGACCGGCGTGATCAAGCTGCCGGAAGGCGTGGAGATGGTAATGCCCGGGGACCACATCAACATGGACATCGAACTGATCACCCCCATTGCGATCGAAGAAGGATTGAACTTCGCGATTCGTGAAGGTGGCCGCACGGTAGGCGCGGGCGTTGTGATCGGCGTTACGAAATAATCAATAGACACATCATTGGAAGGCGCGGGAAACCGCGCCTTTGTTTTTGTGGCTGAAAAGCAAAACCGAGGCTGTCATCTTTCAAGGGAGAATCCGGGGCCTCCTGAAAAAGTCTCTTTGAACAAGACGTTTTTCAAAGAGGTGTTATAGGATGTGGGAAGCTAAGCGGTATCGTATGCCATGAAAAGATATACGAAACAAAAAATGTGGCCAGAAAAATCGGACTGTATCGCTGCCAATTGCACAGTTAGCGATTGACATTTATAAAAATAACGCTTACAATAAAATTACATTCAACTTGTCAATACTGCAGCTCTGGTCTTTGCCGCATCAGCGGCAAATTTATTTTTATGTATTTTGATTTCATGCCTATAGGGCTGTGATAGATATTTTATTTTTTATGGAGGATCGAATTTGGAAACAAAAATAACAGAACAGGACAAAAAGCGCATCTGGCAAATGCGTATCATCAACCTTCTCCACGGTATGGCAAGTGCGACCATCGGTTTTAACGTTTTGTTCCTACAAACCAAAGGGATGGAGCCGGGAACCGTAGGCATCGTCATGGGTATCAATGCGCTCGTTGGCGCGCTGTCACCGCCCATTTGGGGTTTCTTGGCAGACAAAATCCACTCCAAGCACCGCATATTTCTGTATACAATTGCGGGTACCTGTGTCGCCAGTCTTTTGGTGCCATTGTCCGCGACCATCAAAATAGCTGGTGTAATATTGACAACGGCTATGATTCCTATGATGAATTTCTTCCGCATGCCAAGCCAATCAGTGCTGGATACGGCGACTGTATCCGCCAGCACCGTTGTGCCTGGGATGGAATATAGCAACGTGCGGTGCTGGATGTCAATAGGTTTTACGACAATGAGTTTTGCATATAGCCCGCTTGTCGATCTGTTCGGCGTTAGCATCCCGTTCTATGCATTCTTGCTCTTTGGTGCGTTGCTGCTCATTGGAAGTAAAACGCTTAAAAAGTACGAAACAGCAGAGTCGGAAGACTCGGAACAAAAAGCGAGTTCAGTGAGCAACATGGGGCTCTCCCGACTTTTTAAAAATTATTATTTGATGGTGTTTATTGGTATCAATGTACTCCTTATGATTCCGCTGACCAGCAGCATGATGATCCCATATTTGCTCACTGAGGTAAACGCGGACACGGCGATGGTTGGAATTATTACAGGCATTCGCGTATGTGCCGAAATAGCGGCACTGTTGCTTTCGGCCCGCATCAAACGCTTTCTGCCTAAGCCATTGGTCCTCATTGTGGCATCCTTACTATTCGTAGCTGAAATGACGGCGTATCAATTTGCGAATAGCTTTGGTACCGTCGCGTTGTCGGCCATGTTTGGCGGCGCTGGATTTGGCCTTGTTCTATCTACCGGATATAATTATGTCAATGATTTGTCGCCCAAGGGGCTTGAGGCCACAGCGATATCACTGTACTCCATGGGCATGTCCGCAGCCGGAGTGTTGACCAGTTTCCTTGGCGGACAAATTATAGCATCGCAAGGCATCCGCATGCTCTATGTGTACAGCGGAATCTGTGTGATATTGTGGATTATCATCTTCTTCGGTTCCTACTTTGTGGGTGAGAAGCTACTGAAGAAGAAGGCGCCGTTGCCGTTGTTCAGGCGTGTATAGATAAAAAGGGCGAAGCTTGAAGCTTCGCTTTTTTTGTGCAAACGGACCAAACGGGCTCTTTAGAAAGCGATTGGAATGGACTGGATATTGCGCATCGAGAAGGGAAAAGCAGTAACATCCGAAAAATGGATTTGTATCCGGGACGTTTTTTCGATACAATCATAAACATTGAATGTATTTCCATACGTGAAGCATTGACCAAGAAGCAATGGTATGGCAGATCATATGGGGGGAATATTTTTGGACGAATGTCCCAGTCAGGAACAGTTACGAGGTATCCGGCGTTTTCGTTTGACCAATATGTGCTATGGATGCGCAACGGCTACCATCGGATTCAATGTACTCTTGTTGCAGACCAATGGATTTTCAGCGTCACAAGTCAGCAATGTTTTGTGGATCAATGCAATATTCGGGGCTTTGGCACCGCCGATCTGGGGTCTGGTTGCGGATAAACTCAGGTCCCGTTACAGGGTGTTTTTGTTGTCGGCACTTTCGGCGGCGGTATTGACGGGGTTCATGCCCCTATCCGCGCATGTTAAGATATTCGGCATTCTATTGACGGCTTTTCTCATTCCCGCCTCGAATTTCTTCAGAATGCCGGGATTCTCCATGTTGGATGCCATGGCCCTGGGGGCGTGCGCGCAGACCGATGGCGTGGAGTTCTCATCCATACGCGTATGGAGGTCCATCGGAATGTCCGCGATGAGCATGATTTACAGTCCGCTCATCAACATCATGGGCGTTGAGATCGTATATTACACATTTGTATTGTTCATCGCCATTGTCATCCTGACGCGTAAAAACCTAAAGCGCTTTGAATTGGAGCCTCCGCAAGGGAGAAAAGCCATCCCTTTGAAAGAACTGCAGGTTTCCCGAATTTTCAAGAATTATTATTTGTGTATTTTTTTGATCATCAATCTGTTGATGATGGTGCCGCTCAATTGCAGCCGGTATCTGCCCTTTTTGATCGAAGATATCGGTGGGAATACGTCCATCGTCGGCGTCATCAATGGCATACGAACCGCCAGCAACGTTCTGATGATGTTTGCGGCACCGTATTTGAAGCGGAAGATCGGCATGCCCATGATGATGATTTCCGCATCGGTGTTGTTTATGACCGAAGCGATGCTGTACCAGTTTTGCGGTTCGACAGCCACTATTTTGCTCACCAGCATGCTGGGCGGCGCCGCAATGGGTTTGAACATCGCAACGGGCGTCAACTACGTTGGCCTGATGGCACCCAAAGGTCTGGAGGCCACCGCCATTTCGCTGTATGCCATCGGAAATCCGATGACGGGTATTTTGGCTAATTTCTTCGGTGGGAAAATTATCGATTATTTTGGTACACGCGCTATTTTTCTGTTTGGCTTTTGCGCGGTGTGCATCTGGCTCATCGTGTTTCTGTTGTCGTTCTATGTGGGCCGGCACATGCTCAAAAAAGAACCGCCACTACCGCTATGGCCACGCCATGTGGACGTACTCCCCCGATAACTGATCTGAAAAAAGCGTAGCAAAAGAGCTGCGCTTTTTGAATATCCGGCACAAATAAAACCGCCGTATACGCCCGTAGCGGCAGGAGGGCCTGCCGAGCGAATTTGTGTCGATGCGGCAAAATCCCCAATGTACGGACTTTGTTAAGGAATGATCAAACTATTGTCAATCGAAACATTGTGTCCACAGTCATTTTTCGTTACAATTAAATTGCGTGTTTTTCCATTTGTGAATAATTCGGTTTATAAACCGATTGTGTTATAGGTTTTTAAGGGGGAATTTTAATTGGCCGAATGTCCTACCCGCCAGCAGATGAAATACATCTGGCGGTTTCGCTATACAAACATGTGTTATGGCTTCGCTATGTCGACCATTGGGTTTTTCGTGCTCTTTTTGGAATCCACGGGGCTGTCTCCGTCACAGGTGGGGATCGTCATGGCAATCAACTCGTTTCTTGGCGCTGTCGCACCGCCCATCTGGGCTATCGTTGCGGATAAGATCAGATCCCGTTACAGGGTTTTTTTATTGTCTGCGTTGATGGCGGCTATCGTAATTGGTTTTGTACCCTTATCGACGCATATTAGGATATTCGGTATCGTGCTGACAGCGTTCCTCATTCCCGCCGCGAACTTTTTCCGGTTTCCCGGTTTTTCTATGTTGGATACGATGGCCATGGAGGCATGTCAACGCGTCGGAGGCGGGGTGGAGTTTTCGTCCATCCGGGTGTGGCGGTCCATCGGGTTTTCCGTGATGAGTATGATCTACAGCCCGCTCGTCGATTCGTTCGGCCCTGCAATCGTATTCTATGGGTTTGTGTTTTCCATTGCGTTGGTATTTCTGCTGCGCAAAAATCTCAAGCGGTTTGAGTTGGAGCATCCTAAGGGGCAAAAATCCATTCCGCTGCGTGAACTCCAGGTTTCCCGGCTGGTTAAGGACTATTATCTGGTCATCTTTATTCTCATCAATCTTTTGATGATGGTACCGCTAAACTGCAACCAGTATGTGGTCTATCTGATCGATGAGGTGGGTGGCGATTCGTCCATCATCGGCGTCATCAACGGCTTCCGCACCGTATCCAACGTGTTGATGATGTTTGCTGCGCCCTATCTCAAACGCAAAATTGGCATGCCTGCAATGATGATCACGGCATCGGTGCTCTTTATGGCGCAAGGACTGTTATACCAGGTATGCGGATCCACGTTTACAATCCTGCTCATCAGCATGCTGGGTGGCGCCGCGTTGGGCTTGAATGTTTCAACCGGCGTCAACTACGTCAGCCTGATGGCACCCAAGGGGCTGGAGGCGACTGCCATTTCGCTCTATGCCATCGGTGGACCAACCATGGGCATAGTAGCCAATGCCGTTGGTGGGGGGATCGTCGAGAATTTCGGCGCGCGCGCCATTTTCCTGTTCGCGTTCGGCGCGGTATGCATCTGGCTGGTGCTCTTTCTGTTGTCATTTTATGTAGGGCGCCGTGTATTCAAAAAAGAGCCTCCGCTCCCGCTGTGGCCGCATTCGGCCCGCGTTATCGACCATAAATTGCCATAAGTAAAGACGAAGTATACTGCTGCATCTTTGGATGGAGTGATTGAAAAACGCGGCTCAGCCCGGCGAAACGGATGCCGCTTAATGTGTCTGGCACATCGGTTACGGGCGACGGTCTTCAGCACGGGCGCAGTGTGGTTGTATACGATTTGATGAACGCGGGAATGCAGTTTTCGTAATGCAAAGAGCAACCGATGGCCGCGCTTTATACTTAGAAGGTGTCATATGAGACGCCGAATGTAAAGATTGGGTAAAGGAATTATCAAGTAAATACACTGTAAACGTTGTGCTGGCGGAACCTTTTCGTTACAATCAGATTGTGTGTGCTTCCGCAAGTGAATCATTTGGCCAAATATTGGCTTTTAATAGAGATTTTAAGGGGGACTTTTGTTGAACGATTGTTTCAACAAAGAGCAGATGAAACACATCTGGCGTTTTCGCCTAACCAACCTGTTCTACGGCTTTGCCATGTCAACATTGGGATTCCTCGTGCTATTTTTGGAATCCACGGGCATGACCCCTACGCAGGTTGGATTTGTTCTGGCGCTAAATTCTTTGCTAGGAGCCATCGCACCACCTATCTGGGCACTGATTGCAGATAAGATCAGATCCCGCTACAAAGTTTTTTTATTGTCTTCGATGGTGGGGGCCATCACCTTTGGCTTCGTACCTTTATCGGCGAATATCAGGGTATTCGGCATTGTGCTGACAGCAGTACTGATCCCCGCTGGGAGTTTTTTCAGGATGCCGGGTTTTTCCATGTTGGATACGATGGCCATGGAAGCCTGTCGGCGCATCGGAGGCGGTGTGGAGTTTTCAGCCATCCGGGTTTGGCGGTCCATTGGCATGTCTGCCATGAGCATGATCTATAGCCCTTTTGTGAATGAGTTAGGGCCCGCATTCGTATTTTATGGGTTTTCATTTTTTGTTGGGATGGTTTTGCTGATGCGTAACAACCTCAAACAGTTTCAGTTGGAACAGCCCAAGGGACGCAAATCCATACCGCTGCATGAGCTTCAAGTTTCTCGGCTGGTTAAGGATTACTATTTGGTCGTTTTCATCATCATCAACCTGTTTATGATGGTGCCGCAAAACTGCAGCCGATATGTGGTATATCTTGTCGGCGAGGTGGGCGGTGATGAATCCTTTATCGGCGTCATCAACAGCATCCGCATCGCCGCCAATGTACTGGTCATGTTTGCGGCACCCTATCTAAAGCGTAAAATCGGTATGCCTGCAATGATGATCACGGCATCGGCACTTTTTATGGCGCAAGGACTGCTGTATCAGGTGTGCGGTTCCACGTTTGCGATCCTGATAACCAGTACGGTAGGCGGCGCTGCGATGGGGTTGAACGTTGCAACCGGCGTCAATTACGTGAGCCTGATGGCACCCAAAGGGCTGGAGGCGACCGCCATTTCGCTCTATGCCATTGGCAATCCAATGACGGGCATTCTGGCCAATTTTTTTGGTGGACAGATTATTGATAATTTTGGTACGCGAGCGATTTTCCTGTTTGGTTTCTGCGCAGCGTGCATTTGGTTGGTCGTGTTCCTCTTGTCCTTTTATGTGGGTCGCCATGTGCTTAAAAAAGAGCCTCCAATCCCGCTGTGGCCGCGTGCAGTGGATGTACTTACCCGCAAGGCGCCCTGAAAAGCGCAACGTTTCTGGCTGCGCTTTTTGAAGGATGCAGGGCAGGGGAAAGGTTGCTGCACACATACGGTATAACCGTAGCGTTGCGGTAGCGGCCAGATAATAACCGGTACAAAATTGATTTTTATCACAGATTGTTTAAAAATAATCAAAAATATCGACTGAAATCGTTGAGTTCATGTGCCTTTTTCGCTACAATCATATTGTGAATCGTTCCATGTGTGAATCATTTGGTTTGTTAACCGACTATGATATAGCTTTTCAAAGGGGGAATCCAAGTGGACGAAGTCCCTACAAAAGAGCAGATGAGAAAGATCTGGCGCTTTCGGATGACCAACATGTGCTATGGATGTGCTGCTGCAACCATCGGCTTCCATGTGCTTCTTTTGCAGTCGCAGGGTCTGCCCGCTTCCACGGTCGGCATTGTTATGAGCGTAAATGCGGCGCTCAGCGCCATCGCGCCGCCCATTTGGGGGTTGGTGGCGGATAAGCTCAGATCACGCTACAAGGTATTTTTGATATCCGCTATGGCAGCGGCGCTGTTGAGCGGTTTTATCGCGGTATCCACGTCTATAAGGATAATGGGCATTGTCATCTCTGCGTTCTTAATTCCCATTATGAGTTTTTTTCGAATGCCGGGTTTTTCCATGTTGGATGCCATGGCGATGGGGGCTTGCCAACAGATTAAAGGGGTGGAGTTCTCCTCCATCCGTGTCTGGCGCTCTATCGGCATGTCGGGCATGAGCATGCTGTATAGCCTGCTGACCGAAAAAGCGGGCGTTGAAATTGTCTTCGTGGGTTTTGCGGTTTGCTCCATGCTTGTGTTTTTGATGCGCAAAAACCTCTGCCAATTTGAACCGGTGGGAAGAAAATCCATCCCTTTGAAAGACATGCAGATATCCCGTCTGTTCAAGAATTATTATCTGAGCGTTTTTTTGATCCTCAATCTTCTGCTGATGGTACCGTTGAACTGCTACCAGTTTTTGGCATTTTTGATTACGGATATCGGCGGCGATACATCCGTGATCGGGTTGATCGGCGGCATACGAACCGCCGCGAATGTGCTGGTAATGTTTGCGGCACCCCATCTAAAGCGCAAGGTCGGCATGCCTGTGATGATGATGATGGCCTCCGGGCTGTTTATGCTCGAGGCGATGCTTTTCCAACTATGCAACTCGACGTTCAGCATTTTGTTGATCTGCATGCTGGGCGGCGCCGCAATGGGCCTGAACTTTGCCACCGGCGTCAACTACATCAGCCTAATGGCCCCCAAAGGGTTGGAGGCTACGTCCATCTCGCTGTACGCCATCGGCGCGCCTACTATGGGCATCATTGCAAGTGTTGCCGGTGGGCAGATCATCACGTATTTTGGTTCGCGCGCCATCTTTCTATTCGCTTTTGGCGCCGTATGCCTGTGGCTTATCATTTTCCTTTTATCCTTCTATGTGGGCAGGCATATTTTCAAGAAAGAACCTCCTGTGCCGTTGCTGCTGCGTCCGTTGCGATTTTTAAGAAAAAAAAGTACATAAACAAAGGCGCAGCAATAGGGCTGCGCCAGAGAGCGGAATTAGAATCGTGCACAAAACACAACCATTGATCCGATGCCCACGGTTCCTTTTCACAGAATGCATACAGGTAAATCCGGTTTTACGATCCTGCGCGCGCATGCCGCGTAAACAGAAGTCTGATGCACCAAAGACCGCATAATCCGATTAGGCCGTAAACAATCCTCGCCCAAATGGATGCGGAACTTCCAAAGAGCCATGCCACAACATCGAATTGTGCCAGCGCGACCAACAACCAATTCAATGCGCCAATGATGACCAGAGTCAGAGAAAACGTATCCATGATTTGCTCACCTCGCTATCCAAAACGAGTATGCCCTGGCATATCAAACCTTATGTATGGAAGGGATATCCGGATCGGGAGAATCCGGTGAAAAGATCTCAAGAGCCATTGATGTATAGGGGAAACTATCCAAAAAATCATGGGGCGCAAAACAGGTGCGCGAAAATTGCACCAGTTCCTTCTCGTGCTTTCGCAGCACGATGGGACAAGAAACATCGAATGCCTTGCAAGCCGTCTGCAACCCACTTATCAGCACCTGATCCGGCTGGCAGGGAAACAGTGTTTCGCGTACGATCTTATGGCGGCGATGCAAGGTTGCCCACAGCTGCGTGTTCTTGTCTTTTGTCAAAATGCGTCTCCTCGTTGTTGGGATATTGTCAATAATCATATTATACGAGCGCCGTGTCACGGTGTAAAGGAGGATGATGGCCGGGATTGTTACATGGCTTGTGTTTACACCATTGAATGTTATAATATAAACACATCGGGTATTTCAAAGGATAAAGGATAGAGGAGATGGATCATGAGCAAATATGTTTCCGAAGCAGTGATTCGACGATTGCCCAGATATTACCGCAAACTGGAGGAGTTGCATGAACGCGGTGTGGACCGCATTTCATCTCAGGAATTGAGCGCCGAAATGAACTTGAACGCGTCTCAAATACGCCGTGACTTCAACTGCTTTGGCGGTTTCGGCCAACAGGGATACGGCTATCAGGTGCAAAGGTTGAAGGATGAATTGCATCATATCATTGGGCTCGACAAGCATTATCACTGTGCCATCATCGGCGCCGGCAACATCGGCCGTGCGTTGCTTTTATACAATGGCTTCGGTGGACAGAGTTTCTCCATGGATGCAATTTTTGATATCAACCCCAAACTCATTGGCGAATCCATCGAGGGCGTTTCCATCCGAAGCATGTTTGATTTTGATTCGTACATCACCACACATGCCATCAATCTGGGCATCATATGTACGCCGCGGGATGTTGCGCAGCAGGTGTGCGATAGGTTTGAGGTTCTTGGTGTTCGTGCCGTATGGAACTTCGCGCCGCTCGAATTAACCGGACCCGACTGGATGAGTATCGAAAATGTCCACCTGTCGGACAGTCTGTTTACGCTGACCTACCGTGCAAACGAATTGTAAACAAGACATGAATTTTTATTGCGGAGGTGGCATTTATCGTCCCGTGCATGCTATAATAATGCAGATCGATATAACAAAGGAGAATAAACTGTGAACAATCGATCGATGGGGGATTGTCTGCGAAGGGGATTTGGCGTAGTTTTTGCATTGTTGCTGTTGCTCATACCCTATCAAGCGGCAGGGGCACAGACGGCAGAACCGGAGCAAGTGCTGATTCTCATGGACGATGGAACCATAGCCCAAGGCGTTGACATCGTTTCGCTGGACGTATCCAAACTCGATGCGGCACAGGCACGGCAGCTACTTATGCAACAGAGCGCAGCGATGTTCGATCAAGCGGCGCTCGTATTGGTGTTGCCCGAAAGAGCCATCCAAGTGCCTTTGTCCGATCTTTCGGTAACGGCACAGATTGAGGAAGCGGTGAACAAAGCGATGCTCGTTGGGCGCAGCGGAAACATCGGCGCGCGAATCGCGGACATCGACGAAGCCGGAACCAAAGGGACAACGGTTTATATTCCCTATACATACGACGAGGAGACGATAAACGATACTGTGGCCGCCATCGCGGCGGATATTCCGCAGGAGACGGTGGCGGGTTCGTTAACATTCGATCCATCGCTGCCCGAGCGGTTTATCATTACGGAAGGCTGCCGGGGGTTTGCGCCGGATGAAGCGGGCCTGCTGGCCAACGTCAAAGCGGCACTTGTAAGTGGCGAGATTGGTCACGTGGATATTCCAGGCACGCCGGCGGAAGATAACGGCGAAGAAATACTCAAGCAGGGGACGGTGGAAAATACCGTACTGGTGGGCAAGTTCACCACCAAGGTCGCAGGTTCGTCCAGCCGCGTGTCCAACGTAAAAATTGGTACGGAAATTATCAACGGTACGGTGTTGCAGCCCGGCGAAACATTTTCCACGAACGACACGCTGGGGCCGCGTAACAGGGAAGCCGGAATCTGGAAAGCGGCGGGCGCCGTTTTGGATGGCCGACATGTCACCGAATACGGAGGCGGCCTGTGCCAGGTCAGTACCACGCTGTTCAACGCCGTGGCCCGTGCGGATCTTCGGATTGTTGAATGGCTGCACCACACCATCCCATCATCCTATGTGACCATCGGATGTGATGCCACAGTAAGTACCGGCGGCCCGGATTTTAAGTTTACAAACAACACGGATTGGCCCATATACATCGTGTATTATTACGATGGAAGTACAAGGCTGTTAACATGCGAGATATGGGGGCGGCCGCTGCCCGATGGGCAATACATAGACATTGTGGGCAAAAAGGTGGGCTCCAAGGGGATGCCGTCCGTAATCTATACCGAGGATCCAGAAAAAATTCGCGATGGACGCGGCGGCAAATATTCCGAGACGTACAAGGTATGGTACGCGGCGGATGGTACCGAGATAAGCCGAGAACTCATCGACGAAAATTTGTATCCCGCGCTGGCACCCATCATGTTAAAACCGACGCCATCTTCCACGTAAGATCGGCATAGTAGCTTTTTTAGAAGAAATGCATTCGTTTAGATCGGTTGGGAGAATGGCTCGGCCGATGAGGATAAGGCCGTGGTGGACAAGCTGGCATGTTGGTTCCAAAAGCCATATTCCAAGGCAGGGCATCACGGGAATACACCCAATCGTATATCATATGGCATCTGACCGCGCATGCTGCGCTATCATGGCGCCGATCGAATTGACAAAGGGGAATATTCGTGAAGGTAAAGGAAGTATGTGCAAAGGCGATAGTAATATGGAAGAAAAACCGCCTGGTTTTATCGAGCGCCCTTGTGTTGGCGTTGTTGGTACCGGCCGTGTTGTGGACGGTCGGCGGACAATCGCCATCGCAGACGCAGGAACTGTTAATTCTGATGGACGACGGATTGATTGCACAGGGTGTAAACATAGGTTCACAGGATGTTTCGGGACTTGATGCCGACGGCGCGATGTTGCTCTTAGAAGAGCAGCAACCGCAAGAGCCGGATGAAATGGGACAAGGGGAAACCGGACAAGAGGATACGGATCAAGAAGATACGGATCAAGAAGATACGGATCAAGAAGATACGGATCAAGAAGAATCGCTGCAGGAAGAATCCACGCCCGAACAGACCATGCTTGTCTTGGTGTTGCCGGATCGGCAAATTCAAATCCCGATGGCCGAGCTTCCGGTCACGCCTCGGATCGAGGTGGCCGTGAACAACGCAATGCGAATAGGCCGTATCGGCGGTATTCAAGCACGGTTGCAAGACGTTGAAAATGCAAAGCAGAGCGGTACTGCGGTATACGTTCCATATACTTACGAACAAGAGGCGTTGCAGGAAGCGGTGTTGGCCATAGCGGCGGACATTCCGCGCGAATCGGTGCAGGGATCGTTCATATTTGACCCATCGCTTGAGGAACGTTTCGTTGTTGTCAAGAGCATCCAAGGTTTTACCCCGGATGATCAGGCGTTGATTGCAAGCGTCGAAGTGGCGTTTAGCAGCGGAAAAATACACGAAGTGGAAGTGCCGGGCACCGTTTCGGGCGATCCCATCGACGAGAATACCGCGGAAAGCGTGATGGAGAACATCACGTTGGTCGGCAAGTTTACCACCAAAGTGGGAGGATCATCCAACCGCGTATCCAACATTAAAACGGGCGCGGCATTGATCAACGGCACGGTGGTTCAGCCCGAAGAAATCTTTTCAACCAACGAATGTTTGGGGCCGCGCACCAAAGCGGCGGGCATCTGGAAAATGGCACCCGCCATCGCAAGTGGGCGGATTATACAGGGATTAGGTGGCGGCATCTGCCAGATCAGCTCCACGCTGTTCAATGCGGTGGGGCGGGCGGATTTTGAAATCGTAGAATGGCGGCACCATAGCATCCCATCGAGTTATGTGCCCATTGGCTGCGATGCCACCATCAGCACCAACGGACCGGATTTCCGGTTCAAAAACAATACACAATGGCCGGTCTATATCGTGTATTATTATGAGGAAGATACAAGGAAATTGACCTGCGAGCTATGGGGTCGGCCGTTGCCGGACGGACAGTACATCGAAATCATAGGCAAGCAGGTTGGCACAAAACCTATGCCGGGAGCGGTGACAACAACGGATCCGGAGATGGTATTCAGTGGCCGAAACGGCAAGTATAGCAGAACATATAAGGTCTGGTATACGGCAGACGGTACTGAGATTAGCCGCGAGCTGATTGACAAGACCACTTATCCTGCTAAAGCTCCTGTGGTTCTTGCAACGCCCACACCCGACCCGAGCGGCGGAACGACGCCTATACCCGGCGATCCAACAGCAACACCGGACGGCGGCACGCCAACGACTACCCCCTAACAAACAATCCACGCCGGACGGCTAATGCGGTACCGGCTGAACATTGCAATAGAAGCAAAATGAACGTAAAGAGGAGACTTGCATGACAAGCAGGAAGAAAAAGAAAAATAAGATTAATCCGGTTCGCATCCTCCGCACCGTTTTGATTGTTTTGGCGATATGTATTGTGGGCATCGGCGGTTATGTGCTGTTTTTCAGTGGTGCGCCCGATCAAAGCCGCATGGATATCCTGTTCGATGCGGGTACCATCCTGCCCACAACCAGCATCAACGGTGTGGACGTAAGCAACATGACACCCGCGCAAGCGCGCATTGCCATAAACGAACAGGTGCTGCAAAAGGCGGCGGAGATCGCCATTCAGCTCCAATATACCGATCGCATCGATATGCTTGCGGCTGAAAAAGTTGGTGTGTACCCCAACGCCGACGACACCATACGCGAAGCGATGTGGGAGGGCCGACAGGGAGGCATCACGCAGCGAAAGAATATTGCTGCCAGCGGTACCGTAAAATCGCTGGTGCTTTCCCACACCTACAACGAACAGGATCTTGAGCAGAATATACGCAATGCCGCAGAGCAAATGGATACCGCTGCCATCGAACCGGAGGTTAGCGTCAGCGAGGACAACCAGCTCGTTATCAGCGAAGGGAATGATGGTATCGAGCTGGATGTGGACATCTTTGTCCAGCGGGTTAAGGCTGCGGTTATCGACGGAACCTTCGGGCCGGTGGATATGCCAGGCACACCGATTCTGCCCACGTACAGCACCGAGGAGATCAAGAAAAATACGGTTCTGGTTGCAAGTACCTATACGTACTTTACAAATGCAAGCGATTCGGGCCGGTCGATGAACATCAAAAAAATGTGTGAAATACTCTCCGGTCAGGTTGTGTTGCCCGGCGAAGAATTCTCCATCAACGACACGGCGGGCGATCGTACGCTGGCCAACGGATGGTATATGGCAAAGGGTTATGCAAGCGGAGGTTTGGTAACGGATCAGGTTGGGGGTGGCATCTGTCAGGTCAGTTCGACGATGTATAACTCGCTGCTCAAAGCCGATCTTGAGATTACCGCCCGACGGCCTCACAGTATGCCTGTTAGCTATGTTGATCGCGCATTGGATGCCACCATCAATTCCGGCGGGCCGGATCTGAAATTTGTCAATAACACGGATTATCCGGTCTATCTGATCCTACGCGTGGATGAAAGCGACGGTACCGCTAACGGTAAAAAGAAAAAGTGCATCGTGGAAATCTACGGGCGACCGTTGCCCGATGGCATGACCATCACGCTGTTGAGCAAGCAAATTGAACATGTGCCGTTCGATCCACTGGATGTTGTTTATGTGATCAATCCCGATCTGGTACGAAGCGGGCACGATTATTATCGATATGAAGCATGGAAGATCTATCTGGACAAGGATGGCGACGAGATCAAGCGCGTCAAAGCGAACACAAGCTCGTATTCGGGCAACAAGCCCTATATGTTGGATCCCATGACACCGACACCCGATCCGTCCGCCTCGCCGGGCGAATCACCGGGCGAATCACCGACGCCAAGCCAATCGGCATCGCCGACGCCATGACGCGCTGGATCATTAAAAAAATCAATGAAAGGGCGTCCCGTTTGGGGCGGCCTTTTTGGTTGCGGATAAAGAATGATAAACGCTGTCAAACAAGGAATGGAAATAAAGGAACAGATACCTATTGATGACATGTGCATCGGATGGCAATCCTATGCAGTATAGTGGTACAAAAAAACGCCACGTCGAGCGGTGTGTAAAAATACTGGTGTGGTAAGACATTGCAGATAAGTCTGCATTTTTCAACGAACAAAATCCGTCCCGTACGGGACGGATTTTGTTGACGATTGATGGCTGTGATGGTATATTCAGAACAACCGGGATATAGGAACGTCGTGTTTTGGACTCTATGTGCAAAGGAGATATGAGGGATGAACCAATTGAATAATGGAATTCTGGAGATTTTGGAACAGGATGCCCGTACTACGCCTGCCCAGATCGCCATCATGTTGGGAGCGGACGAACCCAGTGTGAAACAGGCCATCCTACGGATGGAAAGAGACGAAGTGCTGCTCAAGTATACCACAGTGGTCAACGAGGAGAAGGCCGGCTTGGACGAATCCAGCGTCCGTGCCCTCATCGAAGTGCGCATCATGCCGCAGCGCGACTACGGGTTTGACGCAGTGGCTAACCGCATTGCCCGTTTTGACGAGGTCAGAACCATGTATTTGATGAGCGGTACCTATGATCTGTTGGTGATACTGGACGGGTCATCCATCCGCGAAGTATCCCAGTTTGTCGCGCGCAAGCTCAGCCCCATCGAAGGGGTACTGGGCACAACAACACATTTTATACTAAAAAGGTACAAGGACCGAGGCGTTTGTTTTGAACAGGAAGAATCGGATACCCGGCTGAAGGTGACGCCATGAAACCGGCCCAACGGATAGCCAAACATGTCGCAGCGCTGCCGCCTTCGGGCATACGGCGATTTTTTGATCTGGTTTCGGAGATGGAAGATGCGATCTCGCTGTCCGTTGGCGAGCCGGATTTTCGAACGCCGTGGAATATCAGCGAAAGTGCGATTTATGCGATCGAAAAGGGGCATACGCACTATACATCGAATGCAGGCATTCTGCCCCTTCGCGAACAGATCTGTCGGTATTATAAACAGCGTTACGGCGTTTCGTACGAAACGAACGAAGTGGTTGTAACGGTGGGCGCCAGTGAAGGCATTGACCTTGCACTGCGCGCGTTGATCGAGCCGGGAGACGAGGTCATCATACCCGCCCCGTGCTATGTATCCTATGCGCCCAGCGTCATCCTATCCGGCGGCAAGGCGATCGCCGCGCCCATCCATGCGGACAACGCATGTAAGATCACCCCTGAAACTATTTTGAGCCTTGTAACGCCCAAAACCAAAGCGATGATACTGCCTTACCCCAACAATCCGACCGGGGCCATCCTAACCGGCGAAGAGTTACAAGCGTTGGCCGCGGCCATCGAACAAACCGATATCATCGTCATCGCGGACGAAATCTATTCCGAGCTCACCTACGGACGACAGCATGTGTCCATCGCCTCCATCCCTTCCATGTATGAACGGACCATCGTGTTAAACGGTTTTTCCAAGGCGTTTGCCATGACGGGTTGGCGTCTGGGGTATGTACTGGCGCCGCGGGAACTGCTTTTGCCCATGCTGCGCATCCATCAATACGTGATCATGTGTGCATCCACCATGAGCCAGTATGCTGGCTTGGAAGCGCTGACAAGCGGGTTTAACGACGACTTTGCTCAGGTTGAAAAGATGGTGCGTGAATATGACCGGCGTCGCAGATTTCTTGTCAAAGGCTTGCGCGAGATTGGCTTGCCATGTTTTGAGCCGGAGGGCGCGTTTTATGCCTTCCCAGATATCAGCGGTACGGGGCTTACCAGCGAGGAGTTTTGCAGGCAGCTTTTGAATCAGAAGAAGATTGCCGTTGTGCCCGGCACCGCGTTCGGACAGAGTGGGGAAGGGTTTGTGCGCATATCGTATGCCGCCAGCATGCAGAACATTCAGATTGCGGTTGCACGCATAGGAGAATATTTGCGTGAAAGATAAAGCGGCTAATATCCAGCTGATTGCAACGGATGTTGATGGCACGTTTTTAACCAGCGGGCGTGTGCCGTCCGCGCAAACCCTAAAAGCGGTACGTGCCGCTTTGGGTATGGGCGTACGCGTCTGCGCGTGCAGTGGTCGCAATTATACGGAAATCCGGGATTTGTGCGCTTTTGCGGGCCTTAGTGATTTGGCCGTGATCAACAACGGTGCTTCCATCGTCAACTGGCGGACCGGCGCGTATATGAACGAAAGCCGGTTTGATCCCAATCGGATCGTGGACATGCTTCGCGCGCTTTTGCTGGACGCAAAGAATTACCCCTCCCCCACGCTGAGCGTGGCGGGCGGTGCAAAAACGCATATCTGTCGCGGCTACAGCGATGAAGCGATGCTGCACCGCGGCGAAGCAAAAAATAACACAAGCGGTTTTACCGCGGAGCTGTACTTCATACACGAAAACGTCGAGGATTGGCTTAATGCGGCCGTAGAGGATACGCAGCGCATCCTCTACAATTTGGATGCTAAACGGAATGGGCCGCGTATACGTACGCTGCTTGAGCCCTATGGAGGCGTTTGTATCACCACGGCCGCGCCGGGGCGCATGGAAATCGCACCGAAGGGAACAAGCAAGGGCGAGGGCGTAAGAAAGCTGTGCGAAGTGTATGGCATTGCGCCGGAAAACACGATGGCCATTGGAGACGGGCTCAACGATGAAAGCATGCTCCGCTTTGCTGGCTTTAGGGATAGCGATGGGAAACGCATCGCAGCAGCTTAAGGACATGGCGGACTATAGTACGGACAGCAGCGATGACGAAGGATTTGCCAACGCGCTGGACCGATATGTTTTAAATAGGATGTGAATCATGGCGGATATTAAATTGGTAGCAACGGATCTTGATGGTACGTTTATGATGGATTTTCAAACACCCCATCCAGATAATGTGCGGATGCTGAAAAAGTGCAAGGAGCACGGGATTGCTTTTTGTCTCTGTACCGGGCGGAATTGGCGCGGTATACGCGATTTGGTGGCCAACGTGCCGTTCGATCGCTTTTGCGTGATCAACAACGGCGCGTCCATCTACGACAGCAAAACGGGTACATTGCGGTACCGAAACCGCTTTGCTCCACAGACGGCACGGGATATACTGGACATCCTGTCCGAGTTTGAAAACGCACACGTCGGTGTTTCTACCACCGACAGTACACATGTGCTGGAGGATCGTATGGAAAGCGAAGCGCGAGACAGGTGGTTGGAGCGCGCAAAGAACAATCCCGAATGGGCGGGCGGATTTTTCATGCACAAGACGGTGGATGATCTGATGGACGCCTGCCGGGAGGATATGCAGCGCATTAACATAGGCATTGACATCGTTGCGCCGGGTATGCTGGAATTGGTGTATGACAAGCTCAGCGTTGTCGCCGATGTTGAGATCACAAGTGGCGGAGCCGGCCACATGGAGATTTCCGCAAAAGACGGTACTAAGGCGGAGGCGCTGTCCGTATTGGCGGACATCTATGAAGCGAAGCCTGAAAACGTGCTGGCGCTGGGGGACAACTACAACGATATGCACATGCTGATTTGGGCCGGTACCGGCGTTGCGATGGGCAACGCGGATCCGAGACTCAAAAGTGTGGCGGATTATGTGACCGATACGAACGTCAACGCAGGCGTTGCCAAAGCGATCGATCGAATCGTGTTTGGAAAGTCGGATCAATAGAGAAAAAACGGGGGAAAGGCATGGCCAACATAAGGTTGATTGCTACGGATCTGGACGGAACGTTTTTGAGCAATGTGCATACGCCGCATCCCGAAAATGTGCGTGCCATGCGTGCTTGCCAGGAGGCGGGCATTCGGGTGTGCGCTCTGACCGGCCGGAATTGGACAGAGGCCAAAAAAATCGTCGAAGGCGTGGGGTTCGATAGATTCTGCAGCATCAACAATGGCACCGCCATACTGGATACGCATACGAAGGAATTGCGTTATCGCAACCGTTTTCATCCGTCGGCAATGCGCAGCCTGATCGATTGCGCCTGTACATTTGAAGGCGCACGCTTTTGTGTGACCGGTACATTTATGAACCATCAGCTGCGCGATCGACAGGTGACAGGATTTACAAATGCCCTGCAGCCCTATCTTGACCCGCAAGACCGAACGAAAACCGAATTGTACGATTCACCGGACGAGCTGTACGCCCAAAGCTCAGGGGATGCCCAACGCCTGTTTTTGCAACTGCCGTATTCCGACGCGAAATTGCGACAACTTGTGTATGAAAAGGTCAATCACATCGTGCCGGCGGACATTACATCCAGCGGCGACGATGGCATGGAGATCATGCCCAAGGGCGCAAGCAAAGCGGATACGCTGCGCGTATTGGTGGACATTTACAACGTGCGGCTGGATAACGTCATGGCTTTTGGGGACAGCATCAACGATATTCCGATGCTTGAAGCCGCCGGTGTGGGGGTGGCCATGGCGAACGGCGACGAGGATATTCAGCGAATTGCGGATCATATCGCACCGGCCAACACGGCGGGTGGTTTTGCAAAGATCATCTGGCGGATGGTTTTGTAATCAGGCAATCGGCGCCGCATATTGCGGCGTTTTTTTATACAAAATAAGGGGCAGAACATGGTGATTAAAAACATCAATAACAATGTACACACATATATATACATGTATATGATATGAGGGATATAATGGCGGAAACAAGAAATTTGGATGCGTGTTTTCTGCCGATACAGGGCGATGTTGTGCTTGCCGTGCGGGTGGGATAACTGTATACTGTAACCAAGTGAATTGTTGTAAACAGGATGGGGCGGGATAACATGGCGGATATTCGGTTGATAGTCACCGATTTGGATGGGACTTTTTTGGTTACCCACAACGACGCCCATTCGGAAAATGTACGTGCCATTCGCCATGCGCAGGACAAGGGCATCATGGTATGCGCCTGTACCGGCCGGAGCTGGACGATGTGTCGATATGTTGTCAAGCGGTACGGATTTGATCCATGGACCATCACTTCCGGCGGCGCGGCCATCATGGACGCCGACAACGAGGAAGCCCTGTTTTTACGCACCATACAACCTACTGCCTTGCTGCCGCTGCTGTACGCATCATGGCGGACAGGCATTGAAACGATGGAGGTTTTCAGCACCGACGAGCGAGCTTGTTTTGGTATGGGACTGACGGAACAGGCATTGCGTGTGCAGATACGAAACGCGGTCATTCCACAAAATTTGTGGGAGAACTACCAACCCTACGCTAAATTTCTTGATCTGTTCTATGCCGTGGAGAACAAGAGCGAGTTGGTTTATCTGATTACAAAGGAAAATACCGGGCTGATGCCACGTCGGCTGCATGAAATTATTGAGCAGCTTGATGCGTTTGATTTGACGATCTCATCCACCGGATGCGTGGATGTACTGCCCCGCGGTTGTGATAAGGAGCGGGCGCTCGTGCGGCTGTGCCGTATGCTGAATATACACCGGGAGAACGTGATGGCCATCGGCGATCAGGAAAACGATATATCCATGATCCGGTGGGCGGGTGTCGGCGTGGCGATGGGTCAGGCGGATGAGATGGTTAGGCGGGCGGCGGACATCGTGACGGTGGATAACCGGGATGCCGGTGTTGCCAAAGCCATCTATGAAGTAGCGATGGGATATCAATTTGATTGATACAAGGGGCTGTGATCCCCGGGTGCCCAAGGGCTTGCCGCATTATGAAAAACGGCAGTGTTGGATAAAAAGCCAGATATGGCTTGATATATCTATTATTGATGAGGGGGACAACGAGTGGGAGATATTCGTTTGATTGCAACCGATTTGGACTGGACGTATCTGATCGAGGGAAAAGCATCCGATAAAAACCGACAGGCAGTGCAGCGCGCACGCCAAAAAGGCGTGCGAGTTTTTGCTTGTACGGCGAGGCCGTGGGCGATGTGTGACGAGCTGATTCAAAACCTAGGTTTTGACGAATATGCCATAACTAGCAACGGCGCGGCCGTGGTGGATGTCAACACCGGCCGTGCCAGCGAACCCTGCCCGCTCAAGCGTGAATGGCTCCGGCCCATCGTGGAACACATCCTATCTCTGGGCTATAAGGTGGACCTGTTTTGCGGGAACTTTGTGCATACGCTCGACGGCGTGCGCACCGACGCTATCGCGCGTCATCTTTTGGAAAATGAGGAGATAAAGCCCACCCGTTACGTGAGAACCCGGACGTTTTCTGACAGGGAGGAATGGCTGAATCAAAGCCAGGACAGCACCGAAATGATCCGCATACAGGTTCCCAAACCACTGCCCATGCCAAAGGAGATTCAGGATTTCATCGATCCGATCGCACCGTTTGTCATCACCAGCAGCTACAAGGGACACTGGGATATCGGACATCCCGATGCGAGCAAGGAAAAGGCGCTGGGCAAGATCTGCCGGTGGCTGGGCATTCAAAGGGAACAGACCATGGCCATCGGAGACGGCGACAACGACATTGGCATGATCCGCTGGGCCGGTGTTGGCGTGGCAATGGATAACGCCGACGAATGCGTCAAACAGGCGGCGGATTACGTTACGGGACGCTTTGACAACGACGGTTTTGCCGATGCGATCAACCGGTACGTGTTGAAGGTGTAGCGGATGGTTGATATGGATATTAAATTGATCGTCACCGATTTGGACGGCACCTATGTCGACCTTGGCGTGGCTTCATACGAAAACAAGCGTGCGGTGGAACTGGCGCAAGCAAAAGGCGTTAAGGTGGTGGCATGCACTGGACGCTGCTGGGCGATGTGCGACGAATTGATCCCTACGTTGGGCTTTGACGAATTTGTGGTGACCAGCAACGGCGCATCCATCATGCATACAAACAGCGGGAACATCGTGTACCGCCAATGCCTTGATCCAAGTTGGCTACCGCCGTTGTTTGAGGCAGCGATGGCGTCCGGCACGCCGTTTGATGTGTTTTGCGGACCGCTGATTCATACGTTTGTAAAGAACCGTTCGCAGTGGACCGTCCGATGTGAAGCGTACGCTTCGACGGAGCCCAGCGGACAAATTATGAAAATTATGCAATTTTCTGACTACCCAAGCTGGATAGAAGCGACAAAGGACAAGGCTGAGTTATTTCGCGTGGAAGTTGAGCCCGGTATGCCCTATCCGCCTGCGTTGCAGCGTGCCGTTGATACATACGACATGGGCAGCAACATGACCATGAGCTTTGTGGATCATTACGACTTGTGCCATCCGCAGGCGAGCAAGGCGCTTGCGATCGATTTCCTATGCAAAAATTTAGGGATACAGAAGGAACACGTTATGGCGCTGGGAGACAGCAATAACGATATTGGTATGATACGCCATGCCGGCCTTGGCATTGCGATGGGGGATGCGGCGGATACGGTTCGCGCAGCGGCGGATATTGTGGCTCCGCCAGGCGCTCAAAATGGATTTGCCTGGGCGGTACACAAATTCGTACTCGGACACGGACAAGGAGAGTAGCATGCCGCAAATTAAATTGATTGTTACGGATTTGGACGGGACATTTACCAAAAACAAATACGAGTTTTGCGAAGAAAATGCACAGGCGGTGCGCATGGCGCAACAAAGCGGCATTCACGTTTGCGCATGCACCGCCCGCAATTGGGCTCTGGCAAAGGGACAGGTGCGCCGCGCCGGCCTTGAGCGCTATACGGTCACGTGCAACGGCGCGTCCATCGTCGTCAATCAAACCGGATTGCCCGTTGTCAGAACGCGTCTGGCGCCAGAAGATGTGGAGGGTTTACTCAACCTGGGTGTCAAACACAATGCGTGCGTTGCAGTGTACACCAACGAGCAGATTCTTTTTTTGGATGGTTATGCCGCGCAGCACTATGAATCATTTCCAAGCCACTGGGCAACGGTGGACCGGAATCTGGCCATTCCGGTTACGCGATGCCACGGCATATTGGAAATGGTGATACTGGGGGCGGAATCAGCCGAATTGGTAGAATTCATACACCCCGACGGCGTTCAAATGAACGGGCAGGAGCGGGCATTTTTGCAGCGATTCTCCGTATCCGGCTTGGGCGGCCACTGCATTTTCATCATGCAACACGGCGTGAGCAAACTCAGCGGCATCCAACAGTTGGCCGAAATTACCAAAGTGCCGCGCGAGAACATTATGGCTATCGGTGACAACGATAACGATGCGGACATGCTGCGCTGGGCGGGCGTGGGCGTCGCGGTGGGGGATGGCAACGACGCTGCGAAAGCAGTGGCTGACTACATTACAAAACCACACGATCGGGGCGGGTTCTATCATGCAGTGATGGATATCGCGCTCACCGGCCGGCCAATTAAACGATGTGGAGATGGGATATGAAACCAATCAAACTGATTGTTACCGATTTAGATGGTACGTTTTTGAATACATACCACGATGTCAATGAGGAGAATATCCGTGCTGTCAGAGCCGCGCGGGAGCAGGGCATTGTCGTGTGCCCGGTGACGGCACGAAATTTTGACTGCGCACGCTATGCGATTTTGACATCCGGGTTCGACCCACCGTGTGTTACCAACAACGGCGCCACTATCGTGGACAGCCGTGATGAAAGCCTGCAGTTCTCGAACTTTATCGATCCTCCCGCCGTGCGCGCCATCGTCGAGGCTGCGGTTGAGGCGGAAGCGTCGGTGGACGTGTATGCAACGAAATTTACCGCAAGATATATACCAACGGCGCACACCACCAATCCAGAATTCCAAAACAGATGGCTTGAAAAGCCCGAATCCATGCGTCCGCATGTGTATGGCTTCAATACCATAGACGAAATGATTCAAAAGGTGCAGCATTGCGCGGAGAACATTACCGTGCACGGCAAAGACCGTGGGGAATTGCCCGGCTGGTTTTTTCGCCGCGTTGTCGAACAGGGGGAGTTTTACCTGACAAGCTCGCATCTGGCCTGCATCGACATCATGGCGTATGGATCCACCAAGTGGGAGGGCGCGCAGCGGCTGGCCGTTATGCTGGATGTTCCGCGCGAAAACGTGATGGCTTTTGGCGACAACAGCAACGACATCGGAATGATCCGCTGGGCGGGGGTGGGCGTTGCGATGGGCAACGCGCCGGAATTTGTAAAACGTGCGGCGGACGTGGTGGCGCCGTGCAACACTGACGATGGATTTGCCGCGGTTGTCCATCAAATTATCCAACAACAATCAAATCGATAATGGGAGAAAAATATGCCTGACATACGTATTGTCATGACGGATCTGGACGGAACGTTTATACACAATATCTTCGAACCGGTCCAGCAGAATGTCATCGCCCTGCGCCGTTGTCAACAGAACGGGATACCAGTGGTTCCGGTCACGGCGCGCAACTATAATTGTGCCCGTAAAATGGTAGTCAAGGCCGGCTTTACCGACTATGCCATCACCAACAATGGCAGTAGCATACAGGACGCCAAAACGGGGGAAAATCTTTGGGCGAATCCGATACCGGATTGTTGGCTTTTATCCGCATTGAAGCTGTGTGTGGATGCCAAGGCATATATCGACGTTCATGACTCCTTCCATGCTGTGCATTACGGGCCCCATTTTGAAGAGGTTTCGTATCTGGAACAAGAAAACGAGCGCGAGATCGACCCGGATTTTAAAACAAACATACTGACGCTTGATTCACCCGAGGAGATCGTGGAATTCTATGGCGGAAACGCACAGTTGATGCGTATCCGGTTCAAAGAAGACATCCCCTCGTGGTTTTACGAGGAACTGATCAGGGCGGGAGAGTTTCAACTTACCAGTTCCCATACCAGCATTCTGGAGATTATGTCCACGGGAAGCGGTAAGCGCAATGCCGTACAAAGGCTTGCGCAGATGTTGTCCATACAAAGAGAAAACGTGATGGCGTGCGGCGATCAATGCAACGATATGGGTATGATCTGTTGGGCGGGTGTGGGCGTGGCGATGGGCAATGCGCAGGACGCGGTTAAACGTGTGGCGGATTTTATTGCCCCTCCTTTTGACAAGGGAGGCGTTGCATACGCCATGGAGAAGTACGTATTGTAGAAAGAAGCGTCGCCCAAGGGTCGATGCTTCTTTTTTAGTGCGCTCCCAATGGACGCTAAACTCGGCGTTGCCTAAAACAAATATTGGTCACGGTGGTGCATGGATGATTTTGTATACCGCGCCTGTGTAAAACGGGTGGGACAATGGATCGTTCCGTGCTATAATAACTGCATATGCGCCGGGCATTAGCCGGTGCGAAGAGTTTTCTCAAAGGGGATTATATGGGACGCATAAAACTTGTTATTACGGATCTGGACGGTACATTTTTGGACAACAACAGTGAACCAAACAAGCGCAACATCGAAGCGCTCAAAGCGTGTGAAGCGGCGGGCGTACCGGTCCGAGCCATTACAGCGCGCTGCTTTACCATGGCGCGGCGGATACTGGATGTAAGCGGTTTTCGGGGACATTGCGTAACGTGCAACGGCGCATCGCTCTATGAGGTGGATAGCGGACAAAGGCTTTACAAGAAAGCCATATCCAAGGACTGCATGGCCCGGATACTCCGGCTGTGTAAAGCGGCGCAGGCGGATGGGTTTGTCATCGCGCGGGACTACCTTGTTCAATGTCAACAACTGAGGAATTCCGGGCGCATGCTCGGCCGAAAAAAGGCAGATATGTCAGGTTGGCCAAAAAAGCACCGTTTTCAGCGCATTGAGGTGGACACCGTCGACGATGCCATCGAGTACATTGGGAACGATGGCGAGCTCATCTGCATGCACGCGCCGGACGATACGGTGGGCTTTGCCGGCGAATTCTACCGATCCGTCATCGAATTGGGTGAACTGTCGCTGACAAGTTCCCACCCCGGCGGCTTCGACATCATGGCGAGCGGCGTATGCAAGTCAGCAGGCGCGCAGCGGCTGGCGGATATGATGGGTATACGCCCGGAAGAGGTGCTGGCTTGCGGGGACCATAACAACGACATCGGCATGTTGCGTTGGGCGGGCATCGGCGTGGCGATGGGGGATGCGCACCCCGGCACGAAAATGGTGGCAGATTACGTCAGCGTGCCCCATCTTGAGGGCGGTGTGGCGGACGCCATCTACCGTTTCGTACTGTAAGAAAAAGAGGAAAAATGCATGCAAAAACAAGTGGTCGTTGTAGCTTGCACAAGGTATGACCAAAAAGAGGTGGACGGCGCTGTCAAACGCGCTTTCGATGCGCTGGGCGGCCTTGATACGGTGGTCAAACCGGGCATGCGCGTTGCGATCAAGGCGAACTTATTGAAGAAAAATAAACCGGAGGATTGCGTGACAACGCATCCTTCGGTAATTTGTGCCGTGGCAAAACAGGTCAAGGCGTTGGGTGCCCAGGCGGTCATCGGGGACAGCCCGGGCGGCCCTTTTACCGAGGGTATGCTCCGAGGCATCTACCGTGAGACCGGCATGGAGTGGGCGGCACAGACAAGCGATGCCACGCTCAACTATGATACGGCTTTTCAACAGGTACATTTTCCTGACGGCATATCCATCAAAACCTTTGATGTATGCCGCTATCTGTTGGAAGCGGATATCATCATCAATTGTGCCAAGCTCAAAACGCACGGGCTGACCACGTACACCGGCGCTGTGAAGAATATGTATGGTGCCATACCGGGCACGGTCAAGGTGGAATACCATTTCAGGATGCCCGAGTTGGACCGATTTTGCAATATGCTGCTGGATGTGTGCGAGTTTACAAAGCCGGATTTAAACCTCATCGACGCCGTCATCGGCATGGAGGGAGAGGGGCCGAGCGCCGGCAATCCACGCTCCGTTGGCTGCATCGTGGCGGCAAGAAGCCCGTATGCGGCGGACATGGCAGGCATATCGCTGATGAACCAAAAGCCGATGAGTGTGGCGACCATGCTCTATGCCAACCAGCGCGGCCTTGTGCCGGATGAATTGGATCAAATGGAATGTCTGGGCGACGACATCGGAGAGTTTGTGGTCGATGACTATGCCGTACCCTCCGCCCGGCTCGAGCGGATGCTGCCCCGACTGGCACCCAAATTTCTGATGAGCTTCATTGAGCGGGTTTTTAAGCCCAGGCCGGTTTTTATAAAGGACATGTGTATCGGTTGTGGCGAATGTATGCGCAGCTGCCCGCCCAAGGCCATTACCATGGTAAACAAGCTGCCCAAGGTGGACCTTAATGCCTGCATCCGGTGTTTCTGCTGTCAGGAGCTCTGCCCCAAACAGGCGGTTAAGATCAAGAGATCGCGCATTCTCAAACGGATCGGATAACATTATGTTTCACATCGTTTTATACGCGCCACAAATCCCACAGAACACCGGCAACATCGCACGAACCTGCGCGGTTACCGGATGCTCATTGCATTTGATCAAACCCCTGGGATTTAAAATCGACGATAAGCACGTGCGTCGCGCCGGCTTGGATTATTGGGATAAGGTATTTGTCAACGTTTATGAAGACATCGATGATCTGATCGGCCGATATCCCGGCGCGCCATTGTTTTTTGTCGAGACCGTCGGAAGCCGGCGATACGACCAGGTGCATTACCCGCAAGGTTCCTTTTTCGTATTCGGACAGGAAACAAAAGGGCTGCCTCAATCCATCCTTTCGCGTTTTCCTTTGCGGTTGGTGCGTTTGCCGATGCGCGAACACCTGCGCAGTCTGAATCTGTCTAACGCGGCTGCGGTGATGGTTTACGAAGCTTTACGACAACAAGATTTTCACGGCCTGACTTGATATGATCCATATTTAAGATCTGAAAAACATACCCATAATTTCCACATATTGTTGGTTTTATACGCATTTAGTAAATATTTTACATGAACTTTACAAAGAGTTGACATAAGATCGCTTGAACAACAGAAGCCGTTCCCGTAAAATTTGAACTTGTGAACGGTATATATAATGGTCTTTCAATGGCGATTCCATACAAAACAACAACCAATTATCAGATGCAAAACAAACCATAAAAGAAACCATTCGTTCCATGGCGGTCAAATTGTTAATCAAGATCACCGGAAGATGCACCGGGATATGCCTCCTCTTGTTGTGCGGGGAATCATCATTCGATCTGACGGACGTTCTATCATGAATTCATGAAAGTGGTGTAAGCCGATGAGTGTGTTTGATCTGTTTACCGTGCTCGGCGGGTTGGGACTGTTTTTGTTCGGAATGCATCTGATGGGAGAAGGCCTTCGATCCTCCGCCGGATCCAAACTGAAACTGATACTGGGGAAACTAACCACAAACCGGTTTATGGGCGTCATTGTGGGTTTGGCGGTGACGATGATCATCCAATCATCGTCCGCAACGACGGTTATGCTGGTGGGATTCGTCAACGCAGGCGTGATGAACATATCTCAGGCGTTCGGCGTAATACTCGGCGCGAACATCGGTACCACGGTCACGGCACAGATCATTGCATTCAAGCTGTCAAGTTGGGCGCCGCTGTTCATCATACTCGGCGTCATTCCCATGCTGTTTGCAAAAAAACGCTCCGTCCGGTGTATCGGCACCGTCGTTGCTGGTTTTGGCATTCTGTTTACCGGCATGAATATCATGGGTGGTGCGCTCAAGCCGCTCAAGGACGAAGTGTGGTTCGTCACCCTGATGACGCAATTCAAAAATCCGGTATTCGGCGTATTGTTGGGAACGCTGGCGACAACGATCATACAGTCCTCGTCGGCGACCATCGGCATCGTGCAGACCATGGCGGTTCAGGGGTTGATGGGGGCGGATGTGGCGTTTTACATAGTGCTGGGCTGCAACATCGGCACGTGCATCACGGCGCTGTTGGCAAGTATCGGAACCAACACAAACGCCAAGCGCACAGCCGGCGTACATGTTGCGTTCAACGTTATAAGTTCTCTAATATTCGTCGTTATATTGATGACGCTACCCTATGTGAAGTTTATTATGACGTTATCGCCCGGCGATATATCCCGGCAGATTGCCAACTTCCATACGCTGTTCAACGTCATAGGAAGCCTATTGTTGTTGCCCTTTGGGAAACCCATTATCAAACTGGTTACCAAAATTGTTAAAGGTAATCCCGAAGAGGATAACAGCATGCGCTTGCTGTATCTGGACGATCGGACGCTGGAAGCGCCCATGATCGCCATGGTACAGATGAAAAAGGAAGTTTCGCGTGTGGCGGACCGCGTGGGTACCAACGTGGACCGAGCGCTGGAAGGCTTCTTTGAACTGGACGAAATCAAAACAGCAAAGGTGCTCGAAGAACAGGAAGCGATTAAATATTTGTGTACCGAAATCGTGGGGTATCTTGTCAAAATCCAGGCAATTCCTACCATTGATGACCATGACAAGCGCGAAGTCTTTATGATGCACGATTTGATCACGGACTTAAAGCGGATTGCCGATCATGCGGAGAGTGTTGCGAGCTATGCGCAAGATCGGATCGACACCAAGCCGGAATTCTCTACCGAATCCATCGAGGAGCTCAAGGAGATGGCGTTTAAGTGCAAAGAAGCTATGTATGCAGGCATTGAATCGGTCACATCCGGGGTTGAGGATGAGAGGGCCCGCGAACAGAGTATTGGATTCAACGAACAGGTCATCGCCATACAGAAAAAGCTCAGGGATAACCACATCGTAAGGCTGAATTGTGAACAATGCAATCCCAAAGCCGGTATGATATTTACCGACATGGTAATCGATCTTGCCAGGATATCCGATCTGTCCGTGAACATTTCGGATATCAGCGTGGGAAGAACGACCGTTTAACGGCCAGTTGATACGATTTCAAAAGGCGGAGATTTAATTCTCCGCCTTTTGCGTTAACGTACATTAACGGGTCCAATCAAAATACGGCCGATGCATAATTCCAACGGTGTATCGTAACCAATACAAAGTCCGGACACCGGACGCATTGCGCGCCTTTGGACGGGAAGGACCTGTTTACGCAAAAAATGTATACAAAGAACCGGTTAAGCGTATTGAACTTTACAATTTCTTTACAAGCGCAAAATGAAATCTTGAATATTGCGAGAAGTTATCGTAGGATACAGATAGATGAAAGATTTTATGGGGGAACGGATATGACGCTATTTGGTGTGTTTGGGCTGCTCGGAGGATTGGGCCTCTTTCTCTATGGTATGGATTTGATGGGAAAGGGATTGGAATCCGCGGCGGGCACAAAGCTCAAACGGGTGTTGGAAAAACTAACCAGCAACCGTATGATGGGTGTACTGGTTGGTACCGTGGTCACCATGATCATACAGAGCAGTTCGGCAACAACGGTCATGCTGGTCGGGTTCGTCAATGCGGGGTTGATGACGCTTTCCCAGGCATTCGGCGTGATGCTGGGCGCAAACATCGGCACCACCATCACCGCACAAATTATCGCTTTCAAACTTTCGAATTGGGCACCACTGTTCATTATTCTGGGCGTGTTGCCCTTATTGTTTTTAAAGAAGCGTAGCTTCCGAAGCCTAGGGACAATCATCGCAGGATTCGGCATCCTGTTCTTGGGCATGACCATGATGAGCGATGCCATGAAGCCCTTGCGCGACAGCGTATGGTTCATTAGCATGATGACGAAGTTTGAGAACCCGCTATACGGCGTTATGATTGGTACGCTGTTCACTAGCATCATCCAGAGCAGTTCGGCTTCGGTGGGCATCGTGCAGACGTTGGCGGCCCAGGGGTTGGTCGGATTGCATGGCGGGCTTTACATCGTGTTGGGCTGCAACATTGGCACCTGTGCCACCGCGCTTATCTCCAGCATAGGAACCAACACCATGGCGCGGCGCACGGCGATGATGCATTTGATCAATAAATCGATTGGTGTCATTGTATTTACCATCCTTGTGTGTTCCTTTCCCATCGCGGATATCATAGCCGATTGGAGTCCGGCTGATCCATCCCGGCAGATCGCAAACTTCCATACAGTGTTCAATATATTGAATACGGTGTTGTTGTTTCCCTTTGGCAACCTGTGCGTAAAGGCTGCGATGAAACTTGTCAAAGGGAACGAACAGGAGATGTCGGATAGCGCGTTGTTGTATGTGGACGAGCATATTCTCTCAACGCCCGCCATTGCTCTGACGCAGATGCAAAAGGAAGTGGGACGTCTGGCGGACAAAGCGAGCCAAAACGTGAAGATATCACTGCGGAGTTTCTATGAACGAAACGAGGATCTTGCGCAGAAAGTGATTGACAACGAACGCATCATCAATACGCTGTCCGCAGAAATATTGACCTATCTGGTGCGTATACAGAGCGTGGAGGAGATACCGGAAGATGACAGGGCGCAGATATTTGAATTGCATGAAGCGGTCAGCAACATTGAACGGATTTCCGACCATGCGGAAAACATCGCGGAGTATGCACAGGAGAGAATCATCAATGGAACGCCCTTTTCACCGGAGGCTATAGAGGAGCTTACTACGCTGGCGGTGTATGCCCAACAGGCGCTTGAACATGGCATCAACGTAGTCAAGGGGATCAACGATGCCGATGAGGAGGCACTGGCCTGCACCCAGATAGAGTATCAGGTGAACAAAATGGTTGTAAAGATGCGCGAAGGGCATATCCTGCGTTTGCACAGGGGACAATGCGAACCGCGTGCAGCCCTTATTTACAACGATTTGACTACGAACCTGGAACGGATTTCCGACCATGCATGCAATCTGGCAGGCATTGAGGATGAAAGCAAGGCAACCGAATAACGGTAAGAGCATTCATGTTTGGCCGCAGGAGTCTGCGGCCTTTTTTATTTCCATACTTTAGTTCGCGTATTTTTCTGTAGTGTGTACCGTAACGGACACGCCGTCGCAAACCAGCGTTATGTCACCGTGTCGATCCGTTCGGTACAGCGCATTCGAATAGCTTTCGATGGTGGCAAGCGTCTGCCTGTGTTCCGCGGGATCGCTGGAATGATCGGGTATATCCATGCTGACCATCGAGATATCCGGCGTCACCGCCCGCAAAAATGCGATGGATGTGCTGTTGAGCGCATGATGGCCGACCTTGAGAACATCCGCATCGATATCGGTGCGGCATGTATTGAGCAACAAGGCTTCCGCCGTCCACTGCGCGTCTCCCATAAACAGGAATACGGTATCTAAGTACTGCATGCGCAACACGGCGCTGGCATCGTTGAGATCCGGCGTATCAATGCTGATCGGACCTATATACCGGCAGGAAGCGTTGCCCAATTCAAATGCAGCGCCAGCCTTGACAGAACGCACCATGATATCATGGGTATCCAAATAATCCTGAAGCTCACGATAGGTTTCTGTATCATGATACCGGTCGATCTGGTGCACTTCGCCTACCTCGTAGTTTTCCAAAACCCAAACGGCGTTGCCGATATGATCATTGTGCGGATGTGTTAATACCAGCACATCCAGTTTTTTAATGTCGGCTTTTTCCATGGCGGCTTTAATATCGCTCTTGTGCTCAGGACGGCCCGTATCGATCATCATGGAAAAACCGTTAGGTTCGGTGATCAATATGCAATCCCCGTCCTCCACGTCAATGAGCGTAACGCATAGATGCGTTGAACGGTTAATCCGTGAATCCGCACATCCAACGGCGCACAGACACAGCAACAAACCCAACAAGAGAGCAAACAGACGCTTATGACGCAACATTAAACCGCCTCCATAGTGATATTGTAATGCACAACGCTCTTTTTTCCAACAAAAACAATCATCCGGTAAACGCTTGCAAACGCGATGGCGATTCTGTACAATAAAACAAAAACAAGCCCGACAGTTTATAAGCATGTGAATCGGATGATCGGGTATGGAGGAAAAAATGGAAACCATTGTACTGAAAGTGAATGGAATGAGTTGCGAACATTGCGCCAAAGCGATCCGTCGCGCCTTAAGCGTCTTTGAAGGATACGAACACTCAAAAGTGGATATTGATGCGGGCACGGTGGAGATCGAATATGATGCGCCGGCGTCGGTATCGGGTTTTATAGCCGCCATCGAAGCCGAGGGATATACCGTCGAACAATAGGACGTAAATAAGAAAGCCCCCGTTATGGGGGCTTTTTGTTTGCCTTAAACCGGTGTATACGTCGTGCGTATGGTATGATAAAACCATAAGCAGGAAGGGGGAACTGGGGATGGACAATCGAAAAACCGCGGATTTATTCAACGATGTGATGGGACCCGTGATGTGTGGGCCGTCCTCTTCACACACGGCGGGGCCGAGCCGCATCGGGCGGTTGGCGCACGATCTATGCAATGGACGAGTTAAAAAAGCGGTTGTGGAGTTTTCAAAAAAGGGTTCGTATTCCTATGCGTATAAAGGCGATGGGGCGGACAAGGCGCTGGCATCGGGGCTGATGGGTTTTGATACGGATTATGAACAAATGTTTTATGCCCTGGATCTTGCCAAACAGCGGGGGCTGGACCTCTCGTTCCTATTGACTGACGATACCATCCCGCACGTCAATACCATACTGTTGCGGCTGTATGTGGATCAGAACCGGACGATTGTGACCCGCATGATCTCCATGGGTGGCGGCAGCGTGATGGTTGAGAGCATCGATGGGTTGCCGCTTCAATTGTTCGGAGGACGATGCGAGACGGTGGTGTATGGTGGTGAACAGGATCAGAAAGCTGTGCAGGCGCTCTTGGGCGTGGAGCCCGTTGCAAAGAACGACAAGTTGTGTGTGTTCAGTACCGAATCAATGGTGGACCTTAAAGCCGTACAGGCGACAGAGGGTGTTTTATACGCCGCTACGCTTACACCCGTCGTGCCCTGCGTGAACCGTGACGATGCGAAAACACCGTTTTTGACCGCTGCACAGATGAAGGATTGGTTGGCGGAGAATCCGATGGGATTGGCGGATGCGGCAATCGCGTACCAGAGGGGCGTGAGCGGTTGGGACGCAAAGCGCATAAGAGATTGGGCACTTTTTCTTTTGGGTAAAATGGAACAATCTATTCAAACCGGCCTTGCCTGCGACGGTCGCGGCTTCTATTGTCTCCAGCCCACATCGGCAAGCCTGGAGAAAAAAAGAGCCGACGGGATATTTTTGAATACCGGTATATTGAACCATGCCACGGTGATGGCGACGGCCGTGATGGAGTCCAACATGTCCATGAATACGGTCGTTGCGGCACCGACCGGTGGCAGTGCGGGGGTAGTCCCCGGCGTGCTGTTTGCCATGCAAAAGGCAGGCTATACGCGTGACCAGATGGCCGGAGGCTTGCTTGCGGGTGCTGTTGTCGGCGCGTTTATCTACAATCAGGCAACGTTCACCGCTTCCGTGGCCGGCTGCGCGGTGGAGATCGGTGCGGCCAGTTCCATGGCCGCAGCCGCGGCTGCGTACATGATGGGCGCGGATGTGGATACATGTTTGAAGGCAGCCGGGTTGGCGCTGGGCAATTTGACCGGCCTTGCGTGCGACCATCTGGCCTCAGGCGTGGAAGTGCCGTGTATTCAGCGCAACGCGATGGGCAGCGCCAACGCCGTTATCTGCGCCAACATGGCGATGGGCGGCATGGAGCCGTACCTGCCCTATGATGAGGCCATCGGGGCGATGTATGAGTTCGGCAAAGGTTGCGTCGATGCGATACGGGCGTGTGGCAAGGCGGCATGTGCGGGCGCAGCGGGTACGCCGACAGGCTTACGGGTGAAGCGCGAATATAAGACGCAATCCGATGGCGATTCGCGGGAATAAAAGCCTTTATAGAAAAAGATGGCTTTCAGAAACCGATGGTTCCGGATGGAGGTTATTTTGGAAGAAAAGAGAATGGCGGGGATCAAGGCTGTGGAATACATACAAAACAACATGGTTGTGGATCTGGGCACTGGTTCAAATGCGTTTTTATATGATTAAAAGAGCCGGAGAATTGACGCAGCGTGGCATGAACATCAAGGCCGTTGCCACATCCGAAATCACGGCAAAGCTTGCAATGCAATTTGGCATTCCGCTTGTGTCGATCGACGAAGTGGACCATATTGACCTCGACATAGAGGGAGCAGATGAAATCGACGGGTCTTTAAACGCCATTAAGGGCGTAGGCGGCGCGCTTTAAAGGGAAAAGATCGCAGCTAACTTGGCCCGTGAAGTGATCCGGATCATGGATTCGAGCAAATTGGTCAAAGCCGTTGGGAACTTTCCGCTTCCCATTGAAATTCTTTTCTACGGATACCGCCATACGATGCAAAAATTGGAGGCACAAAGGTTCAAGCCCGTGCTAAGAATGAACGGCGGCGTTCCATTTGTTACGTACAATCAGAACTACATTGTAGACTTTTATATGGGACAAGGTTTCGATATATGGGATACAGTCAAAGAATTAGGCTCCATAACCGGCGTACTTGAAAACGGTCTGTTTTTAAATACTTGTGACAGGATTATCGTGGGAGGGAACGGCACCTTCGAGATAGTGGAAAATACTCGTAGAGCTCAGGTTAATCGTTAAATTTCTTTGGGTCTAATAACCCATGGACAATGACAAAGATGACGGTTATGGTGGACATTATGCCGTCATTCTCTTGGATACGGAACAACCCGCTCCATCGCCCAGTCGGGATGCTCCAACGCTTTAAAGCCCAACTTCTGATAAAAACTTTGCGCATCTGCTGTCAGCAACAACCAACGGTGCTGCTCGCGCAGCATCGGGCTTTCCATGATGGATTGGATCATCCACTGTCCGATACCGCGGCCGCGAAGCGGCTCAATCACGATGACATCCTCGAGATATGCAATGGTGACAAAGTCGGTGACCACTCTGGCGCAGCCCACAAGATTGCCGTTTTGAAGAAGCACATAGGTCAATGAGTTTTCAATGGCGATGCGCGTGGTACGGCGGCTGCGCTTGGGTCCCCAATACTGTTTATAGATCAGATTGCACATAGCTTCTGCATCGATCAATGCTTGATCGCATGTCAACAGCAAATCGTCGCGTGTAACGGAATAGGCTTTGTTCATAGGGAGCCTCCTTATTAAAAATCAACCATTTCATTATAGCATTATAGGTCTTACCATACTTGAATATATAGACAATGCATTGAGCTAATCTTCAATAGGCCCAATCTTTTATTATTTCAAGGTTAGAGCAAAATTAGCACGGAATTTGTGAAGTCCGTGCTATCTCTTTATACATATACAGAAAATGAAAATAAAACAAAAAAGCATTTAATTATAATTCAAGTAGAAAGTATATTCATACATTTAGAGAGGTATTATTCTTTGCAAAACATATCTTGCCATCTGTTTCAAAACTGTTGCAATCGCATATAAGTATTGAAATAAGTACAGTTGATACATATGATAGAACGCGACTGGCACAAAATGGCATTCGAATGTACCGAATCGGTATGCCGAGACAAAGGGGTGTAAGCGATTAAGAAGAGGATACTGTCAGCGCTGTTGATTTTGACAATGGCGTTTGCGTTATTCAATCCAACCGCATACGCGGCCACAATGAGACCGGTGATTTCGGAACCGGGCGATGGTTGGACTGAGGAATCATTCGATCCACTGCAGCGGGGATCCGTCGGTGAAAATGTCAAAACGCTTCAGAAGCATCTGATCGCGAACGGCTATTCACTGATGATAAACGGGGAATTCGATGTTTATACGGAGCTTGCCGTAAAATGCTATCAGGCAGCCGCCGGATATGACATCACCGGTGTTGCGGATGAGAGGACATTTGCGCGTTTGGGAAAAGTCGAGAACTTTCTTGCAATAGCGGATTCCCGACTTGGCTATAGATATGTGCGCGGCGGCAAAGGCCCCAACAAATTCGATTGCTCCGGTTTTGTGTATTGGGTGTTGAATCGATCAGGCATTGAGCAGGCGTACATGAATTCGCGTGCTTGGCCGAGAAGTAAAACATACACCAAGATCAAGAAGATGGAGGATCTTATCCGGGGCGACATTCTCTGCTTTCGAGGGCATATGGCCATCTATTTGGGCGAAGGGCAAATGATCAACGCGTCGGGCAGCAACGGCAAGGTCGTCATACGGGAGGGAAGCATTTTCGAGTCGTCCTATTGGAGAAAGGTCTTCGTCTGTGGGTTCCGTGTGTTCTGAGGCAATACAGACAGACAATGATGAAAACCTAAAGGAATCCCCGTACTATTCGGTGTGGGGATTTTGTTATTTGCCAAGGGGCCAGGGGGATTCCGATTTCCCCCCTCCTCTGAAGGACATGGGCTCGATCTTCGCTGCCGCTTGCTCTCGCCTCATGCCTTTCAGAGGACTGGGTATAGATTCAATTCTCTCCATCCATATCCATCCGGGCAAAGTGCGCAACAATGGATTCCGCTGTTGATGAATCGGTGTCTTTTGCAAGCATGGCTTTCCAAAGCGCGTGAACGGCGGGATCGTCGTTTCGTCGGGCGGCGGCAATGGCCATGTCTATTTCGCGCCGCACGCGCTCTACGCTGACTCCTTCCATTTTTGCCACGGATTGAAGGGCTTTTCGTACAGTTTTTTCTATTCTCTTATCATGCATACTACCCTTACCCCAATTCCGTTTGTTGCACAAATTCACGCTCTCTGTTTCCACAGGCAGTCCTCCATGTTCATTACCAATAAGGCTCACACCATCTGTTAGTTTAAGGGAATATCCCTTAAAAGTCAATAAGGGATATTCCCTTGAGACATAATGGTTTCGAGGTGATTTCCATGTTTGACAGAATCCGAAATATGCGGGAAGACCGTGATATGACGCAAGCCCAAATGGCCGAATATTTGAGCATTCACCAAACAACCTATTCCGACTATGAGCTTGGGAACCTCAATATCCCTGTGTCCGTCTTGGACAAGCTTGCAGATTTATTCGAAACCAATATTGATTATCTTGTGAATCGAACGGACGAGAGAAAGCCATATCCGAAAAAATAACTATGTTAAGCTTTAGGCGAAAGGCAACGTTATAAAACAGAAAGATCAAATCCCGCCCACCGCCCTTTTTGGATGGGGCTACGCCCCATGCCCCCAAGAAAAGAATGGTCGGACTCAAGCTACGATCTTGCGAAAACATTGTGAAGCGACAGAACCGTCTCGGTGTTTTCTTTTTTTAGCTCTGTTACCGGATGGCTCCTGAATTCCTCAATAGGGTGGCGGGTGGGATTCGATAAAAGCCCGTCAGACTGAAACGGTCGCTGCGCAGAGCTTGAATTTGCCTAAATCAGATGATATTATCACTTTTGATCACACAGCCAATTCACTATATAATTAAAACGTTCCTCTGTGAGGGCATGACCGCCATGATATCTTTTGTGCTGTAAATTTCCGCCCGCATTGAAGCTGGTGTAAACAGGTTTTACCTTTTGGTAGATTAAATCAGCATCTTTTGAGTATTTATCATCGTCTGCTGATACGATCAACAATTTATTGGGAGCAATATTTTTCACAAGGTCGTCGATATCATATTTTCCATAGAAGTTGGGTATTACACTGGCCATTTCAATTCCGACGCCATTCTCCATACGATTTTGGAACGTACAGGCACTCCCGCTTGCGCATCCGTAACGAATACGTTTATCAATGCTCATTAGGAATAAAACGGTGTTGCCGCCATACGAGTGTCCCAGAGTGCTGATTTTTTCTTTATTGACATATGGAAGATTCTCCAAAATAGAAACACCCGCCATCGCGTCCGAGATCACCGTGCGCATTAGAGTATCTCCTTTGATAATTCGGTAGCACATCTCGTTATAATGCTGCAAAAAATCACCGTCATTATCTTGAGGGGAAATGCCCGTCGCATTTGTTCTTCTATCTTCAAAACAAATTGAATCAGGGCACAAAACGACAAATCCTCTTTGAGCCAATGGCGGGCCAAATGCTTGTAAGGGATTTCCGGCGAAGCCCACGACTTCGCTTTTGCCTAAATGTCTTTGACCATTGTGCTGGTGGTGAATGATGATTGCAGGACAGGATATTGCATTATCCGGAATCAATAAAAATGCCGGAATTTTACTGCCTTCGTTTTGATAAACGATCAATTGTTGCTCATAGCCTTCTTTAATTTCAGAGCCAACAATGTCATATTCAATTGCACTGGATAAATCGTCTTTGATCCCAAGTAAAACAGAGATGGCATTTTGCATCAATGCTGAACACTCGCTTTCTATTTACTTAATGTAAATATATCATAATAGATCACGAAAGAAAAAGGCGGCGATAAATCATTTGCATGACTATCAACAAGCAAAGGGACGGTTCATCTGCTTGCTACTGGCGGAGGTGAGAAAAGCCAGCCCCGTATCATCCCGCTTATTCCATTTGCCCCTACATCCGAAAATGCTATGATATTCCCACCAGTAAGTGCGCATATGAACATCGCGGTGGCCTGTCAGAATCTTTTCTTCTCTAGTATGTTCGCGTCCAGCGCGTTGATCTCCATATAATCGATGAGCGGCAATTGTTCCTTGAATTGGTATTTTACCTGTGTATATACAACAGGCTTTCTATCGAAATGTCCAAGGAATAGGTCCCAGTCCCAATCGTCTTCCGGCATATCGACCACATACACCCCGCTCAGCCGCCAGGAGGGAATCAACAGATACTTGCCCTCTTCCTGCGGGTCTACGATCTTATACAACCCAAGCGATATCCGGTCAATGTTAAATGTATCGGGACATTGTTTCTGATGCCAGGCCCAGTTGAGTGCCCGAAGATAGATAACGCCTTCGTCCTCCAGCGTTTGAACGACCTGCTCAAACGGGGCAAGCGCCACGTTCTCGTTGACCACCTTGACCAGCGTCGAGGGGGATTGCCATTCGACGCTGCGCAGACCCTCCTTGTCGATGCACACCGTGAGATACTCATTGCGCCAACTATGCTTTGCTTCGTAATCATTTAATTGGATGCCGCCAATGAAATAACCGCCGCGCTGGATATGTTCACGGACGCCGTTGTAACTTCTGGTGAACATGAATACGTAGTATTCATCCATAGGCAAGCCGTAGGCACGGTTTGGGTCAACGTATCCATACCTGCTCTTGCCGGAAAACGCGAGATCCATGTAGTCCGCGCCCATGTCGGATACGATCTGCCGCGCCTGCGTTTCAGCCTCCTGATACCCGATGCCCGCGGAGGGCAGATCCTCCGTGTTGGATTCATAGAAATGATCGGTGAGCGGACCGTTGGATTTTCCGTCCATACGGTCCACTAAAAAGCAAAACGTATTGGCTCCATATTGTTCCAGAGTAATCTCATATACAACATCCGGTTCCTGCGCGAACCACATATATGAATACTGTTCAGGTCCGGAAGGAACACTGCTTGGCTTGAGTGCAAAGGAGGTGTCCGCCAACTGGGGCGTGGTATTATCCGGGTTTTTAAGAAATGCCTTTGATTTTTGAATGTCTTCAACCAAAAGCTTCTTAAACAACGCATATCCGTCGGGATCGATGTCTTTCAATTGTGACAGGGAAGAATCGGGATTGTTCAATTCATCTTCCATCTGCTCCAGAATCTTTTGCGTCTGCTCCTTTGTTACAAAACAGGTAGCGCCCGTTGGAAATTCATATACGGGCTTGCCTTTTGTAAATACGTCGATCAGGTTATCCACAAACGCCTGATCGATTGTGCGCGGCTCTATCTGCAGTACCGGTATGTTCGTAGTTCTGGGCATAACGACCTGTACCTGTACGTTCAAAGAGGTCTTCGCGTCGGTGGTCTTGGTTTGCACCGTTGCCGTCTGCGGCACGGCATAGGCACGATCAGCCTGGCGCTCCGTCAAAGAGTTCATCTGCGCATCGTTGTTCGTAGCCGTCCAGAATTCCTGAATATCGATATATCCGCCCGGTGCGCAGGAGCAGAGCATCAGGGCCATTGCGAGAGAATAAACAAAAACGAGACGTTGTTTCATAGGTACCATTCTCCAAAGATATTGATTACACATTGCCAACAGTAATCATCATAATGCAAAATACATTATATATCAATATATATCAATATTAAAAATAAATTAATATCAGATAAAACAACTCGGTAAAGAAACAGGGCTGTTCGTTGTCAAAAGGAGATCTCAGATTCTACGTATGTTATATGAGAGGAAAAAGAGCATCTCTTCAATTTGACGGCAATGTCTTTCTTCCCATTTGCCCCCCACATCCGAAAATGCTATGATATTCCCACCAAGGAGGTGTTTGCATGAACATCACGGTCGGCATGTCCGGCGGCGTGGATTCCGCCGTCGCGGCGTATCTATTGAAAAAACAGGGACATGCTGTTACCGGCGTGTTTATGCTCAACTGGGAAGAAGAGGATGCAAACGGTGTGTGCACCGCTGCGGACGACTATGAGGACGTGCGCCGCGTGTGCGACGTCATCGACATCCCTTACTATACCGTCAACTTTTCAACGGAATACCGCGAACGTGTCTTTTCGGTTTTTCAGCACGAATATGCCGCGGGGCGCACACCCAATCCCGACGTTCTTTGCAACAGCGAGATCAAGTTCAATGCGTTTTTGGATTTTACACTACAAACGCAGGCGGATGCACTGGCAACGGGACACTATGCGCGTCTAACAAAACGGGATGGTTTGACGATGCTGCTGCGCGGGACAGATCGGAACAAGGATCAGAGCTATTTCCTCTGTACGCTCAATCAGCGGCAGCTTAACCGTGCGATGTTCCCGGTGGGGGATATGCAAAAGCGGGATGTTCGGAAAATCGCAGCGGATATCGGTTTGCCCAACGCCGCGAAAAAGGATTCCACCGGCATCTGCTTCATCGGTGAGCGGAAGTTCTTCGACTTCATCAGCCGTCATGTGCCGACAAAGAGCGGCGATATGGTGGACGTGGATACGCAAAAAGTGCTTGGGCGCCATCAAGGGCTGTCGCATTACACCGTTGGACAGCGAAAGGGCATCGGGCTTGGTGGCATGGGCAGCGGCGCGGCGTGGTTTGTGGCGGATAAGGACGTGCCGCACAACATACTGTACGTATGCCAGGGACGCGACCATCCTGCCCTATATAGGGAAGGGCTTGAAACGGAAGGCTTCTCATGGATCATGGGAGAGTCTCCGGCGCAGTCGTTTGCATGCACGGCCAAGTTCCGCTACCGTCAACAGGACGCACCGTGCAAGGTAGTGGTACAGGCACGCGGCGTACGCGTGTTGTTTGATACAAAGCAACGCGCCGTCACGCCAGGGCAGTATTGCGTACTGTATGATGGAGAAGTTTGCCTTGGCGGCGGGGTTATCCTGCGCGGTTGTTGACAAGCAATTGCATGCAGACCGAAAGAATTTAAAATGATAGAAATTTCGGTACAAAGGTGTTGACATAGAAGGCGCGTCTTGTTAATATAGGTGAGCGTCGCCGAAGGCAAGACGAAGCGGCGATGGAAATGAACTTGTTGCTATACGTAAACACCTCGAATGGGAACGTCTGAAACGGTTAAATGTTAGAAATTGGACGTTGACAGATAGCAATGGGTTTGTTACAATAAGAGTCTGCGCCAAGAACAGCAAAACGCAGAAGAGCACCTTCAAAACTGCATAGTAAATCCAAGCAAGAAAAGCAACAGCCAAGCGATTCCAAAGATAGAGCGACAGCCTGGACAAACAAATTGGTGAAGACGCGTAAGCGTTAACATTTTAATTAAGAGTTTGATCCTGGCTCAGGACGAACGCTGGCGGCGTGTTTAACACATGCAAGTCGAACGGAACACCCACACCGGAAGTTTTCGGATGGAAGGAGTGGATGTTTAGTGGCGGACGGGTGAGTAACGCGTGAGCAATTTGCCTTAAGGTGGGGGATAACAACGGGAAACCGTTGCTAATACCGCATGTAACAACGGATGGGCATCCATCTGTTGTCAAAGGAGCAATCCGCCTTTAGATGAGCTCGCGTCCCATTAGCTAGTTGGTGAGGTAACGGCCCACCAAGGCATCGATGGGTAGCCGGACTGAGAGGTTGGCCGGCCACACTGGAACTGAGACACGGTCCAGACTCCTACGGGAGGCAGCAGTGAAGAATATTGGGCAATGGGCGAAAGCCTGACCCAGCAACGCCGCGTGAAGGAAGAAGGTTTTCGGATTGTAAACTTCTGTCCCATGGGAAGAAAAAAATGACGGTACCATGGGAGGAAGCCCCGGCTAACTACGTGCCAGCAGCCGCGGTAATACGTAGGGGGCAAGCGTTGTCCGGAATTATTGGGCGTAAAGGGTGCGTAGGCGGCCCTTCAAGTTGGATGTGAAATCCCCATGCTTAACATGGGAATTGCATTCAAAACTGGGGGGCTTGAGTGTGGAAGAGGTAAGTGGAATTCCCAGTGTAGCGGTGAAATGCGTAGATATTGGGAGGAACACCAGTGGCGAAGGCGACTTACTGGGCCACAACTGACGCTGAGGCACGAAAGCGTGGGGAGCAAACAGGATTAGATACCCTGGTAGTCCACGCTGTAAACGATGATTACTAGGTGTAGGGGGTTACACCCCCCTGTGCCGCAGCTAACGCAATAAGTAATCCGCCTGGGGAGTACGGTCGCAAGATTGAAACTCAAAGGAATTGACGGGGGCCCGCACAAGCAGCGGAGCATGTGGTTTAATTCGAAGCAACGCGAAGAACCTTACCAAGGCTTGACATCCTCTGACCGCCATGGAAACATGGTTTCCCTTCGGGGCAGAGAGACAGGTGGTGCATGGTTGTCGTCAGCTCGTGTCGTGAGATGTTGGGTTAAGTCCCGCAACGAGCGCAACCCTTACACTTAGTTACCAGCGGGTTAAGCCGGGGACTCTAGGTGGACTGCCGGGGACAACTCGGAGGAAGGTGGGGACGACGTCAAATCATCATGCCCCTTATGTCTTGGGCTACACACGTGCTACAATGGCCGCAACAAAGAGCAGCGAGAGGGTAACCTGGAGCGAAACTCATAAAAGCGGTCCCAGTTCGGATTGTGGGCTGCAACCCGCCCACATGAAGTCGGAGTTGCTAGTAATCGCGGATCAGCATGCCGCGGTGAATGCGTTCCCGGGCCTTGTACACACCGCCCGTCACACCATGGGAGTTGGGAGCGCCCGAAGCCGGTGACTCAACCGTAAGGAGAGAGCCGTCGAAGGTGAGATCAATGACTAGGGTGAAGTCGTAACAAGGTAGCCGTATCGGAAGGTGCGGCTGGATCACCTCCTTTCTAAGGAGTAAGAAACATCCTTAGGGTGTACAAAAAAACAGGCGTCGCGTTTGGAAACGCACGGCTGTACTGGATTTACTATGTGGCTTTGTGGGTGCACTTGCATCTACGAAGGCAAAAGTGGCGGGTAAACCATCATGTGTTTATGGGGGTGTAGCTCAGCCGGGAGAGCACCTGCTTTGCAAGCAGGGGGTCAGCGGTTCGAACCCGCTCATCTCCACCAAAAACTATCGTGGGCTCATAGCTCAGGTGGTTAGAGCGCACGCCTGATAAGCGTGAGGTCGGTGGTTCGAGTCCACTTGAGCCCACCAAGACAATGATTAATTTCATTGTGCGCACCTTGACAACTGCATAGAGAGAGAAAGAAAAACGCGAAGGCAATACAATAAAGAAACAATTGGGAATGCGAAAGCATGAACAGTTTCGTCAAAATTAGCGATCAAGCTAATAAGGGCGTAGGGAGGATGCCTTGGCACCAGGAGCCGATGAAGGACGTGGTTAGCTGCGAAAAGCCATGGGGAGCCGCAAGCGGGCTTTGATCCATGGATGTCCGAATGGGGAAACCCGGCGGTGGTAATGCACCGTCACCACAGGTTGAACACATAGGCCTGTAGGAGGGAACGCGGGGAACTGAAACATCTAATTACCCGCAGGAAAAGAAAGAAACATCGATTCCCATAGTAGCGGCGAGCGAAGTGGGATCAGCCTAAACCAAAGGTTTTCGGATCTTTGGGGTTATGGACCGGCATAAAGCAACAAAGTGTTAGCCAAACACCTCTGGAAAGAGGGGCCGTAGGAGGTAAAAGCCCTGTAGGCGAAAACGCTGCGTTGCCGGCTGGTATCCAGAGTACCACGGGACACGAGGAATCCCGTGGGAAGTCGGGGGGACCACCCCCCAAGGCTAAATACTACCTGGTGACCGATAGAGTATAGTACCGTGAGGGAAAGGTGAAAAGCACCCCGGAAGGGGAGTGAAAAAGAACCTGAAACCCTATGCCTACAAGCAGAGGAAGCACGTTAAGGTGTGACCTCGTACTTTTTGTAGAACGGGCCGGCGAGTTACGCTGTGCAGCGAGGTTAAGATGTAGAGCATCGGAGCCGTAGGGAAACCGAGTCTGAATAGGGCGAATTAGTTGCATTGCGTAGACCCGAAACCGGGTGACCTATCCATGAGCAGGATGAAGGTGGGGTAAAACCCACTGGAGGTCCGAACCCACCAATGTTGAAAAATTGGGGGATGACTTGTGGATAGCGGAGAAATTCCAATCGAACCCGGAGATAGCTGGTTCTCCTCGAAATAGCTTTAGGGCTAGCCTCGAGAACTAGGACCATGGGGGTAGAGCACTGAATGAGCTAGGGGGCCTCAAAGCTTACCGAACTCTATCAAACTCCGAATACCATGGTACCGATACTCGGGAGTCAGACTACGTGAGATAAGTTTCGTGGTCAAAAGGGAAACAGCCCAGATCAACAGCTAAGGTCCCCAAGTGTAAGTTAAGTGGAAAAGGATGTACGATTGCGCAGACAACCAGGATGTTGGCTTAGAAGCAGCCATGCATTCAAAGAGTGCGTAATAGCTCACTGGTCGAGTGATCGTGCGCCGAAAATGTACCGGGGCTAAACTTACCACCGAAGCTTTGGAAATACACACTATGTGTGTATTTGGTAGAGGAGCATCGTATACGGGCAGAAGCACGATCGTAAGGACGTGTGGACTGTATAGGAGAGAGAATGCCGGCATGAGTAGCGAGAGCGAAGTGAGAATCTTTGCCGTCGAAAGCCTAAGGTTTCCTGAGGAAGGCTCGTCCTCTCAGGGTAAGTCAGGGCCTAAGCCGAGGACGAAAGTCGTAGGCGATGGACAACAGGTTGATATTCCTGTACCACCAAAATGCGTTTGACTGAAGCAGTGACACAGAAGGATAGGCGGAGCGGGCTGATGGTAGTGCCCGTCCAAGCGTCGAGGGCGTAGCGTAGTGAAGTACGCGCTGCATAAAGCCTGGGGCGTGAAGGGGACAGAAATGAGTATGGAAGCCGCTGAATTCACGCTGGCGAGAAAAGCTGCTAGGGAGCATAAGGTGCCTGTACCGCAAACCGACACAGGTAGGCGAGGAGAAAATCCTAAGACGAGCGGGAGAACCCTTGTTAAGGAACTCGGCAAAATGACCCCGTAACTTCGGGAGAAGGGGTGCCTCAGCAATGAGGCCGCAGAGAATAGGCCCAAGCGACTGTTTAGCAAAAACACAGGTCTGTGCCAAGTAGAGATACGACGTATACAGGCTGACGCCTGCCCAGTGCCGGAAGGTCAAGGGGAAGTGTTAGGAGCAATCCGAAGCACGGATCTTAAGCCCCGGTGAACGGCGGCCGTAACTATAACGGTCCTAAGGTAGCGAAATTCCTTGTCGGGTAAGTTCCGACCCGCACGAATGGCGTAACGATTTGGGCACTGTCTCAACAAGGGACCCGGCGAAATTGTAGTATGCGTGAAGATGCGCATTGCCCGCGATAGGACGGAAAGACCCCGTAGAGCTTTACTGTAGCCTGGTATTGGGTTTTGGTAATACATGTACAGGATAGGTGGGAGGCACGGAAGCGGAGACGCCAGTCTTCGTGGAGCCGCTGTTGGGATACCACTCTTGTGTTACTGAAGTTCTAACGTCACGCGGTAATCCCGGTGACGAACAGTGCCAGGTGGGCAGTTTGACTGGGGCGGTCGCCTCCGAAAGAGTAACGGAGGCGCCCAAAGGTTCCCTCAGAATGGTCGGAAATCATTCGGAGAGTGTAAAGGCACAAGGGAGCTTGACTGCAAGAGAGACATCTCGAGCAGGTACGAAAGTAGGGCTTAGTGATCCGGCGGTATTAAGTGGGTTAGCCGTCGCTCAACGGATAAAAGCTACCTCGGGGATAACAGGCTTATCTCCCCCAAGAGTCCACATCGACGGGGAGGTTTGGCACCTCGATGTCGGCTCGTCGCATCCTGGGGCTGGAGCAGGTCCCAAGGGTTTGGCTGTTCGCCAATTAAAGCGGCACGCGAGCTGGGTTCAGAACGTCGTGAGACAGTTCGGTCCCTATCCATCGTGGGCGCAGGAGATTTGAGAGGAGTTGTCCTTAGTACGAGAGGACCAGGATGAACGCACCGATGGTGCACCGGTTGTTCCGCCAGGAGCATCGCCGGGTAGCCAAGTGCGGAAGGGATAAACGCTGAAAGCATCTAAGCGTGAAGCCCCCCTCAAGATGAGATCTCCCATCCTTTATGGAGTAAGACCCCTTGTAGACCACAAGGTTGATAGGTCGGGTGTGGAAGTGTGGTAACACATGAAGCTGACCGATACTAATAGGTCGAGGGCTTGATCAAAGCAGGTAGCCTTAGCGTCTGACAGACTTTCTCTATGCGGTTGTGAAGGTGCGCAACATCTTCAAACCATGAAAATGTTACCCATTTTCCGGTGGTAATGGCTGAGGGGCCACACCTGTTCCCATTCCGAACACAGAAGTTAAGCCCTCACACGTCGACAATACTTGGCTGGCGACGGCCCGGGAAGATAGATCACTGCCGGATTCCAAATATTCCTCAGTAGCTCAGCGGTAGAGCGTCCGGCTGTTAACCGGAATGTCGTAGGTTCAATCCCTACCTGGGGAGCCAAGATTCAGCCCCAAGCCAATTGGCTTGGGGCTATTTTTGTACGCGTAAACTCTATTGAAGGGCTGCTTGACGCGTGTGCTGTCCTGATAAATTAATCTTATCCTGTTACGACAAAGCCGCTTTGCGCTCCATTAAATCTTTCTCTTTTGCATATTTCCAATGCCCAACAGGGGTGCCGGATAGGCAATAAAGGGCAGACTCTTGCAAATGTTAAATAGTAGATATAGAATATATATAAATAAAAATTTGTTGGAGTACGAAAGGGGAAAGACGAACACATGGAAAAGAAAACTATGAGGGCCGTAACATTTATCGACACGGGAAAACTGGAGATGCAAGAGTATCCGATGCCCAAGGCTGAACACGGACAGGTATTGGTGCGCATTTTGGCTTCGGCAATTTGCACGGTCGACCAGCGTGTGTACAATGGCGTTACACATCCCAAGTTTCCCAAGGTTCAGGGTCATGAAGCAGTAGGCGAAGTTGTAGAATTGGGCGAAGGCGTAGTCGGTCTTGAAGTGGGCGACCATGTAATCCTTGGCCGCCAGCAATGCTTCTTCTGCCCCAACTGCCGCAATGACAAAAACAGCTGTACGAATCGCTTGAATGGCGGCGTTGGATTTAACTATTTCTCCGAGTACGTGGTGAAGGATCTGCCCATCCTGACAAAAGTATCCAAGGATGTGCCTGTGGAGTGGGCTGCGATAGGCGAGCCGATTTCCTGCGTCGTACACAGCATCAAACGCTCCCGCCTGCAAGCCGGTGAGACCTGCGTTGTGATTGGAGCTGGGATCATGGGCCTGTTGCATACGCAGATCGCGAAGGATATGGGGGCCAAGGTCATCGTTTCCGAGCCCGATGCCCGCCGCCGTGAGCGCGCGGTGCAGTGCGGTGCGGATTTTGTGGTTGACCCCACCAAGGAAAATCCGGTACAGTTTGTCAAGGATCACAACGGTGGACACGGTGCCGATGTCGTGTACTTTGCCATCGCCATCAGCAAAGCATTCCCGCAGAGCATGGAGATGCTTGACCATACCGGCCGCATCGTATGCTACAGCTCCCAGCATCCAAACGATCCGGTTGCGCTCGATGTGGGCAAAATTCACAGCACAGAGCAGGAAATTATCGGTACAGTCGGTTCCACGGCGTTGGATTTCACACGTGCGGCGCAGCTGCTCGATGATAAAAAGCTGAAGATGGATCTCGTGATCGATCACGTCATTCCGTTTGACGACTTTGAGGATGCATTCGAAAAATCCGTCGTGCCCGGAACATACCGCGTTGTCATGAAGATGGAATAGGTAGCGTTTGGTGGTTGCGTGAGAAAGTGATCAAGAGGCAAGCTAAGCACGAGGCCATGCTTTTAAAGAGGTTAGGTCAAACCCTATCTAAGGAAACACATTCAGCCCCGCACAAATGGTGTGGGGCTGAGTTATTTGTGCAGAAAGCGTTTTACGCTGTAGCCTTCACAATATATTGGCGTTGTTTATTAGAAAATAAGGCATATAAGGATAAACAGTACGCATCAAAGCCTGTGTTATGTTATAGTAACTTATGCAAAGCAATAAATAAAAAATAACAGCATGAGGTAAACGATATGGAAAAGGTGAAGCGGGAACAGATTGCGCGAGCGGCGCTTGAAAAGCTTTTGCTTCAGGGGGAACAGCTTTTGGCAGTCGGGGAGTTCCTGGAGCAGCCGTCCTTTGCACGGAGCGTTTTGGAGCCGCCCATTATCGGCGTTCTAACGCAGAAACATTATTGGGTCGGCGTGACGCGGGACAGGGTGATTTTCATACCGCTTGACGCAGGCGGCATGCCGTACGGAACGGGAAACTATGCACTGGTACGGACGGATGTGGTATACAAATCGCTGATGCTCCACGTCGTGCTGCCCAATTCGCCCAAAACACAGAAGCTGGTACCCCATTTTGGCATAAAAAAACTCTCCGGTTTGGATGAAATAGCGTTCAGAAAGGTCATGAATAGCGCCCGTTGCATACAGACGCCGTTTCGCATAAACCGATTTAAAAACCATGGGGACACCCTTCTAAAAACTGTCGCGTTTTTGGGGCGCACTGCAAACCGTCCCCGTGCTTGCCCGTCCCCGTGCTTGGCGTGCTTGGCCCCGTGCTTGGCTTAAGCTTTCAAGGATAAATCTTTTTTCGGCCATAAATATCAGTGTCAGTAAAAGATGCCGATGTATTTGGTAATAAACGAGAAAACCGTGCAGAATCACCAAAAGTCTTTGTATTGTCTAACTCCAAATCCCGCAGTTCTTTAAGTGGATTAAGGTAAAAAATATCCCCCGAAACCTGAGTTTCTCCTAAGTATAACCTTTGTAGCATAGTAAGCGTGCTAAGGGATGAAATATCCCCCGAAACCTGAGTTTGTCCTAAGTCCAACTCTTCTAGCTTAGTAAGCGCGCTAAGGGATGAAATATCTCCCGAAACCTTATTATTACGCCTTAGATCCAACACTTTTAGCTTGGTAAGCGCGTTAAGGGATGAAATATCTCCCGAAACTTTAATACTCCCCAGATAAATCTTTTCTAGACTGGTACACTCGCTAAGACCGGCGACATCACCAAAAACACTCGTAACGGATAATTCTATGATTTTCAATCTGGGAAGCAAACCAAGACAAGAGATATTACCAGAAACGCCTACTCTGATTATATAAATTTCCTTTAAGTTGGTAAGCGGCTTAAGAGACGAAATATCCCCCGAAACCTGCGTGTCATTTAAGTATAACACTTCTAGTTTAGTAAGCGCCTTAAGGGAAGAAAGATCTCCCGTAACCTGAGTGTCCCCTAAATTTAACTCCTTGAGATTGGTAAGTGCGCTAAGGCTGGATATATCACCGGAAACTTTCGTATAGTCTAATAATAAACGTTCTAAGTTAACAAGAGAGCTGAGGGAAGAAATGTCGCCAGAAATCTTATTACCTTGCAAATCCAATTCTCGTAAATTTGTATTTGAGGCAAGGCAAGAGATATCTCCGGAGATTGAACCGGATGGTTGTCTAGCTATTATCTTTGAATATTTCTTTAGTCGCCAAATTGATTTCAGTTTGCGGCCATCAGGGATTATCAAAGTATAATTACCACTCATGTTTTTCTCCCAACACCATTTTTTTATATATTATAGATTAGTATACCATTGATTACAACCGGATACCTATAACTCTATTGGGTTTCATTTTTATTCCGCCAAGCAAGGGAACGGACAAGCAACGAACCGTCCCCTCGCCTTCACCAATTCAAGGTCACAATATTGATATATTGTGGCTTTCTTTTGTTGAAATATAACAAATATTGTAATAGGCTTTAGATTGAGGGATAGGCAATGTGTGGGACAAGGGACCTGTCCCCGTGTTCCTTATGATTTTTATTGGAGGTAACAATGGAACAGATTATTACTACCAGATTAATTCTTAGGAACTTCACCACGGCTGATGCTCAAGGCTTAATGGGGTATTTATCAAATCCCAGAGTCAACTGTTTCCTTAGTGAGAAAATCACAACAAAGGAAGAAGCTTTGGCAGAAGCTGAAAAGAAAAGCAAAGATGACTCTCACATCGCTGTTTCTTTGGATGGATGTCTGATTGGAGAACTGTTTTACTTGTATGAAGAACCAGACACCTATTCCATAGGGTGGAATTTCAATGTACAGTATGAAGGACAAGGATACGCAAGTGAAAGTGCGAGAGCTTTATTGCAATACCTTTTCCTGAAAAAAGGTGCAAGGAGACTATATGCATATGTTGAGGATGATAATTATCGTTCTCAAAAATTGTGCGAGAAATTAGGCATGCGTAAAGAAGGTTGCTTTTTAGAGTTCATTTCATTTACCAAATTCGATAACGGGACGCCTAAGTACGAAAACACGTTTCAATATGCATTGCTAAAAAAAGAATGGGAAAGACAGTAAAAAGTCTAAACACCAGACTATCGGTACAAAAGTGCTTAGCAAGCACGGGGACGCAAGCACGGGGACGGTTCTTTTGCTTCATTCGTAAGCTAAATATAATATGGCTTCATACTCTTTTGCCAAGGGGCCGGGGAGACTTCCGATTTTCTCCCCAGGCCCCTTAGCGATCCCCTACCCCTCTTGAAACGGCCGCTGCGCGGGGCTAATTATTGCTATGCAAAAGTTTCATTTACAAAGCGATTATACGTTCATTGCCTAACAAACAAGCAAAGGGACGGTTCTTCTGCTTGCTTCTGAATAATATAATCTGGTCACTGTAAGGAAGCGGAAGAACCGTCCCCGTGCTTCGACGCGAGCCGGCTGCACGATATTGGCAAGGTGGAGATCTGCGATGAAGTATTGCTTAAAGACGGCCCTTACACCGACTCGGAACGGGAGATCATGCAAAAACACGCCGTCATCGGTTATGCGACGTTGCTGAAAATACACAAATCATACCCGAAAAACGTATTTTTAGAGCTCGCCCTGTCCATAGCGCATTCGCACCATGAGAAATGGGACGGTTCCGGATACCCCATTGGATTACAGGGGGAAGAGATACCATTGGCCGCCCGCATCATGGCGATTGCCGACGTCTATGACGCATTGAGATCGGAAAGAGTATACAAAAAAGCATTTAGCCATCAGGAAAGCTTGGATATTATGAAATCAAAGGACGGCACACATTTTGATTCGGGTATTCTGCGTGTGTTTTTAGAGAATGCGACGGCGTTCGCAAACATCTTTGATGCCTATTCGGAATAGAGCCCCACGGTGCGAAACACAAGAACCGTCCCTGTGTTTCGTCTATTCTTCCTGTTTGTCAACAGTATAGGGGAAATGGGTGATCTGTCAAACGGGGAGGCATTGATCAAGCCCTGAATGAGGACATTTCAGTCCCGCATAATTTCGCGGAGCTGAGTGTTTTATTAATGCAAATTGTGATAAAATAACAATATAAAAATTATGTTGCTTCAATTATAAAAAGAAAGCGAAACAAAAGAACCGTTTCTGTGTTTCAAGTCCCGCATAGAGATGTGCGGGGCTGAGTTTGTATTCATGGGAATTATGATAAGATAATAAAATAATATATTTATTATATGGTATTATTGAGAATAAAGAAAGAAAACGAAAGAACCGTCCCTATGTTTCAGGTTTGGATGAAATCGCGTTCAGGAAGTTATAAGCAGCGCCGGATAAATAGTTGAAACTTTTTGATTAATGAATGAAAGGCAAAAAAACATAACCAATTAATTATTTTCGGAGGCAACAAAATGAGCAATCTGACGAAAGATAGGTTTAAAGAATGTTTATTAGAGAGCTTCGAAAACCCTATCAAAGCGATGAAGTTTATCAACGAAAAAAGAAAAATATTATACGGAAAACTATACAAATATTGTCCAATTAGTGATGATAAAGAAGCAATTCAATATTCTATTGAGAATTTAAAGGACTCAATTATATATATGTCAAAAATCACTGATTTTAACGATCCTTTTGATACATATATAAGTTTTTCTATCGATAATATTATTCGAGGCCTAGTTCCGCAGATTTTAAAAAATAGTGCTGATATAAACCTTGATGAAAATACCGAAGAAGCGATACCCATAGCGTTTGATTTATTAAGCAACGAAAAAAGCCCAGTGCAAGATAGCAATGTAATGGTAAAATATATAGTTAAATGTATTAAAAACAATCCTGATTTTTTAGCTGGTGAAGTTAATACTGAGGCATTTGGGCAAGAACTGTTTAAATCAATATCGGAAGATATAATTAACGGAACTATTTCGCCAAATGAACTAAATTCTATTTCAAATAATGCCAATGATCCAAGATTATTACTTAACATTATTCGGGAATGTGTTAACGATACAGAATTAGTTGATAAATTAGGAGATAAAGACTCCCTCATACAAGTTCAGGAAGTTTTTAGTGGAAAATCTCCTGAAATAGAATCGGCAAGAGAGGAGTATAGGAAAGTAGTTGATGCAATCAAGCCAGAACTATCTGATGCTATAAAGAAAGTACGAATGATAATTAATGAAAAATATTATGTCACATGTTTTTCTACAGATGTAAATAATGCTTTAATGTGGGCACATTACACGAACAAACATAAGGGATTCTGTGTGGAGTATGATTTATATAAAACTGATAATAAAGCATTCTTAATCAATCTACATCCAGTTATATATTCTGAACGTAGGGCAAGTGTTCCCACAAGCCTATTTGATTTATCAGATATAAGTAATATTAAGGTATCAACTACAGATGAATCTATAGTGGACCTATTTTGTGCAATGCTTACAAAGAGTAATGTATGGAACTATGAGAATGAATGGAGATTACTGTTATATGACGAGATTGAAGAATTAACAGAAAACAAATTTAAGATCGACTGTATTAGTAAGATTATCCTTGGGTGCAGAATCGAAGAAAAATATGAACAAGAAATAAAAGAAATCTGCAATAAAAATGGGATTCATCTCTCAAAAATGAAGCTGGATGAAAACTCTTATCAATTACATGAAGAAATTATTTTCTAGGGAAACATACAAAATGAGGTTTTTATGGAAATTTGTGAATAAAAGGTAAAAAGAAATGTCAAATTTTATTAATGAAATAAAACAATATCAGACAGATAGCATTATTTTAAATCTTTCAAGAGTTTCAATTGAGATTTTTACAAAGGGTGCTAGAATATCTGGAACTATTGAATTTCCTATACACGCATATAATGGGGAATTATGGTTGCCGACAACTATTTTATTAACTGCATGGGATTTATTGTCAATAGAATATCTGTCCATATACTATTCGAATGATTATAAATCAAAATGTATACAAAGTATAAATGAAATTGCGAACATTTCAAACCTATTTCACGGATATGAAAATAGTATTGTAAATGTACCGAGGGGTGCTACTGAGAAATATATATTCGGGATAACAAATGAACAGTTTATTTATCAAGCTCCGTATTGGATTATCCAAAGATTTAATAGAAATTATCATATACTAGTTGAATCAAAAAATATAGAACGATGTACTAATATAAATCAAATAACTAAAGAACGGACAGGGCTTTCGACTGAAGAATTAACCATGATTTATATTGCAGTATATGCCTTATGTTTACAGAATCCGCTTCCATACACAGCTCACTATCCAAACAAACATAGAACTATTAATAGGGAAAATATTAATAGAGTTATAAAATATTATACTACCACATATGAAGAAGTGAAGAATTCAAATATAGGAAAGCAGATATTCTACAGTAAACCATTTATTAAAACTAGCAAAAATCAAACACTAATGACAAGCATATTTCCAGTTATTATGCTGATAGCAGATGGCCTATATTGGATGATTAGAGATTATTATCGTGAAAATAATAGTCAAGAATTTGTTAATGCTTTTGGGGAAATGTTTGAATGCTATGTGGATGAAGTATTGCAAATATATCTGAAGAAAGAAATGTATAAAAAAATACCCAAAGGAAAAACAAAAAGGGCAGATTTTATTATTGAATTTGAGAACATAATTATGGTTATTGAGCTAAAGTCGTCTTTAATACGTATAACAGCTCGCCAACAAGTGCCAGATATAGAAGCCATTGATAAATATTTTGAACGAAATATTCAAGAAGCTTATAACCAATTATGTAGCTCAGCAGATAATATAAAATCTAATAAACCAGTATTAAAATTAATAATGTTCTACGATAATTTCCTGAATACGTTATTTATTGAGGCATCAATACCAGAAATATTTAGTAAAGATGGTTTATGCCAAATCATTACAATCGCAGAGTTTGAAACCTTGTTAATATTATACAATAAAAATATTGATGTTTTTAATAATATAGTAATGGAAATATTAAACATGCAAAATATAAACATATTAGGGAGGAAGAGTTTATTAAACTTATTTAATGATCATAATGCGTTTAAATATCAACATTTTTCCGGGCAGTTAGATTATTTTCATAAGTTTTTCAAGTCACTTATAGAACAGATACAATAAAGGGAATGCAGAATGGTTCTTTGGTTTCGCTCTTATTTCATTATATACTAAGCAAGTCATTACACATATACCAAAAAGCTTAGCAAAAGCCTTCAATTCAATATCGGTTACAAAACGCTGTCCGCGCTCTATTCGTTGAATGGCATTTTTATTGAAATCTATCCCGAATAGCTGTAATTTATCAGCTAATGCACGTTGTGAAAGATATGTTTGCCAAGGGGCCAGGGGAGGATTCCGATTTCCCCCCTTAGGCCCCTTAGCGATCCCCTAACCCCCCTTGAAACGGCCACTGCGTGGGGCTTAGGGCTCTTTGTGAAAGGCGTTTCTCTTTGCGTAATCGTGCGATGTAATTTTCGCATATTTTTTCTATCTAATTTATATATGACATTTGCTACGTGTCACTTTCCTCTTCGTTTTAGAATATACTCATTGTGTTAGCAGCGGTGAGGAAACTTGAAAGGAGCGTTTTTATGGAGAAAAGGGAAGAATTCGATTTTTTCATAGACCAGTTGTTGGATAGCGCTGTCAAATCATTTAGGGCAACCAGCCAATATGGGCGCCTCCAAGAAAAGATGGACAGGATGGACAGCGACTGTAAAACCATGTATACAAAGCAAGAGCAGGCTTTTGCCATGGAATGTTTTGACCTTCTGTTGGATGCATCGGGGCAGGAGCAACGTTATGTATATCAACAGGGGTTGCTCGATTGCGTTGCCATACTGAAAGGACTGGGCGTATTGGCATAGAATTGTTTGAAACTCTTGGACGTTCTTTTATTTCAGCACAATGCAAGGAGTTGAAGAAACATTACATACTCTTTTGCCAAGGGGCCAGGGAACCGGAAGTGGCGCATCCAGTGGATAAAAAAGCGAACGGGAGGTTCTGAATGCATGGGATAAGCACGAGTGGTAGCGAAGTGCGAATCCATGTCTTTCAGAGGAAGATTCTCCCCTCTCATCTGTTCACTGTTGACTCAGCCTGCACTACCCGCTTGGCCTTAAACCTCTCAGTTCGCTATGGGCTCATACTTCACTTCCGTTCGTATTCACCTCATGCTTACTGAATGTCGCCTTCCTTCCTCCTGTCACCGGCAGCACTCAGGCTCCGTTGTCTAACGTCCCTGTTCCAAGGCATTATAGGCAAACCGATACATTTCGAAAAGCGGAAAAGCAGCAGGGTCGTCTATATTGATATCGGGATGATACTTGGCAAGTATCCCATTCCAACCGATTTCCTGTATTTCTTTTTTCATGGCTTCAAATCTTGTTAGAGCGCCGGAAACCCGGTTTGATTCTTCGAGTTTGTCTCTAAGCATTTCAAGATTTGCCAGCGTTGCATTCACGCCTTCTTGGATTGTCGATATTCGATTTTCGTCCAATTGCTTATCCTCCCTTACAATAAGAATGCATCAAAACCATTGTAAAGTATCCGAGGTTATAAATAAGTTACGTATTGCAGCGGTTTTGATTTTACCAAACCAAGTGTTGATATACGGAACAAATCCTCGGAAAGATAGACCACTGCCCAATTCCATATTCCTTAGCGGGCCAGCGGTCAGCATTCGGCTGTTACCGGAAGGCTGCAGGTTCAAATTCTACCCGAGGAGCCATGCAAGCCCCGCGCAATTGCCCGGGGCTTCGCTTTTATTGTGAGGTAAAGACTTGTCCCCGTGACCCTTTAGCGGAACAGAACCGCCTTTGTGCAGCGTTTGTGTGCCGCATGCTACACCGCAGGATCAATAGCTGTTGTGCTGTTCAGCCGCTTCTGCATCCGCTTTGGTCAAGTGGACTGTTCCGAATGGATGCTGCGGGGGTGCATAGAGGGAGTACAGCTTAACCGGTCTGTTTCCGGTGTTGATCAGATTGTGCCACGTACCGGCGGGGATAATGATCGCATACCCATCCGATACTTTTCTTTGAAAGTTCAGGTAATCCTGCCTGTTGCCCATTTTAACAAGCCCATGGCCTTCTTCGATGCGAATAAATTGATCAAGGTTGGGATGCATCTCCAAGCCTATGTCCCCTCCGACCGGGATGCTCATCAAGGTAAGCTGTAGATGGTTTCCGGTCCATAACGCGGTCCGAAACGTATTGTTGCGCTCTGTGGCCTCCTCGATGTTGATGACAAACGGCTCCGGGCCATAATCCCTGAACCTCGTATAGCGAACGTTCGGGTGGCGGCGTTGCCTGCTATTGTGTGGATGCCCATAGTCATTGTTTGGATTGGTTCTGTCCGCCGGGGCTCTGCTTATGTACGAACTCGGATGTTTATCCATGTGTTCAATTCCTTTCCCATTTTTAGCTTATCATATGCTGTGAATTTTGGAATGTGATTTGACTCAAAACGGATTGATCGACAAACACAGGGACGTTCTCTTGTTTTGCAAACTTGCGCCCGACATAAAAAATTCCCATGCGGGCAACATATCGGCAGGAGGTGGATTCATGCAAGTCAAAGAAATTATGACAAAGCAGATCGCGTGTGTCGGCGCGGACGATACGATCGAAAAAGCTGCGCAGATGATGAGACAACACAATGTGGGCTCGATTCCTGTTTGTGAAAGCGACAAGGTAATTGGAATCGTCACGGACAGGGATATCACCCTGCGCGATGTGGCAACAGGCAATGACAAGCAGAAACAGAGCGTATCAACCATCATGACATCGAACCCTGTGGTGGGAAGTCCGGATATGGACGTGCAGGACGCCGCCAGAGTGATGAGCGAAAATCAAATCAGGCGTCTGCCCATCGTTGACAGTGGCAAGCTTGTGGGGATTGTGTCACTAGGGGATATCTCTACCGAGCCGGTACTCAAGAGTTCTGCCGGCGAAGCGCTCAACGATATATCTCAGCCAAGCAAAGGGCGAATGTAGGGAGTGTCTATACTCGCCCACCGCCCATATAATAAAACAAAGGGGGATTTATGTTCCCCTTAAATCTCCTTTTATTGGCAAAGAAGCGCATATTGCAGTGAAGCAAGAACCCGATGTCGTGATAGAGCAAAACAAATTAGGAGCTTTCCCCAAATGAAAAAGCATTGCAAGACATGCAATGCTTTTCTTGCGTTTATTGTGTCAATATAATATAATACCGTATGGGCATAGACAACTTGCTTTAACACATAGTTTACCAAATCAACAGCAAGAACTGTATTTTTCAAAGGCATTAAGCAATACAAAAAGACTATATATAATGACCATTGTGGTGATATTAAAGGATTTTGCCGATCAGTTAACACAGTTGAAGTTGCCATACTGCCAAAAACGCACACCGTTGCAAGATGCCAATAACAAACCGTAAAAATGATAAATAATTATTTTAATTAAAGGAGAATAGAACCATATGCAAATAAGGGGCATGCGGGGGATATACCGTGAGACGAACGAAAAACCCAAGATAACAAAAAAACTTATATATAGAATCATATCCTATTTTAAACCTTATTGGAAACAGATGACCATCATGTTTCTTGCGATTATCGCGACGTCCATTCTGGGCATCATTCCAGCCATTCTTACCAAAAACATCATCGACATTGCGCTGCCTCAGGGCAGTGTACCATCGTTGATCCAAAACATATTGCTATTCGTTGGCACGATTCTGTTGCTCAACCTCATAACCGTCGGGCAAAGTTATCTGAATACGCTCATATCCAAATATATCATACGCGATCTGCGCGCTGGCATGTACAGACATCTTCAGAAGATGTCGCTCAAATTCTTTTCCAATGCAAAAACGGGAGAAATCACCTCGCGCATCAACAACGACATCAACGGCATTGAGAGCATATTTTCCAACACATTCATTCAGATTTTGCAGGGGATCTTCATATTTACAACGACGGCAGCCACATTGTTTTATACCAACTGGATTCTGGCGATTGTAACGCTGATGACGCTGCCGCTGTTTGTGATTCCAACCAGAAAAGTGGGCAAGGTTCGATGGAACATCGCGTCAAAAACGCAGGCGAAGCTTGCTGAGCTCACCAACATCATCACGGAAACACTCAATGTCAGCGGCATCACGCTGATCAAGATCTTTACAAAGGAAACGGATAAAGCCAAAGAATTTGACGATACAAACGATGAGGTTACGAAGCTTGGCATTCGCGAAGCGTTGGTCGGCCGCTGGTTTTTTATGACGATGCAAACGTTTGTTGCAATTGGGCCAATCCTTATTTACCTGTGCGGCGGTCTCCTCCTGATCCATAACCATAGCATTACCATCGGCGGCATCATCATGTTCGTCACACTGGTGAGCAGACTGTACGGGCCGGTAAACACCTTCGCCAACATTCATGTGAATGTCGTTCGATCCATGGCGCTGTTTGAACGGATCTTTGAATATTTTGATCTGAAGAGCGAAATAATCGAGAAACCGGACGCGAAGCGTATCGAGCGTATTCAGGGCGAAATCAGGTTTGACCACGTCCATTTTTCCTATGGCGAGAAGGACACAACCTTAAAGGATGTAGAATTTGAGGTTAAACCCGGACAGATGGCGGCTTTTGTCGGTCCCAGCGGTGCGGGGAAAACGACCATCACCAATCTCGTTCCCCGCCTGTACGATGTGACGGACGGCGCCGTACTAATAGACGGTTTAGACATCCGCGACATGACGCGCCATTCGCTTCGAAGCCAAATCGGCATGGTAACGCAGGACACGTTCCTTTTCAATACAACCATCCGCGAGAACCTGCTGTTTGCCCGCCCGAGTGCAACGGAGGAGGAAGTGGTGGAGGCTTGCAAAACGGCGAACATCCACGATTTTATCGCCTCGTTGCCGGACGGCTACGATACCATTGTGGGGGAAAGGGGCGTTAAGCTATCCGGCGGTGAGAAGCAACGGGTATCCATTGCCAGGACGCTTTTGAAAAACCCGAGGATCGTTATCTTTGACGAGGCGACTTCCTCGCTTGATTCCAATTCTGAAACGCTGATTCAGCAGGCTATCAAACCCCTTTTAAGCGATCGAACAAGTTTGGTCATCGCGCACCGACTATCCACCATCGTATCCGCGGATGTCATTTTTGTGGTGCAGAGTGGGAAAATCGTTGAACGCGGCACACACGAGGAATTGCTGCAAGAAGAGGGTGTCTATAAGGATTTGTATGACAAGCAATTCAAGGTGACGGAGAAGGAGTAGCGACCAATGCGCACCGATAACGCAAAGAAGTGAACGTGGGCAGATGTGATGCCAATAAAACGGGCAACAGACAACATTCTACGTTATGTAATGTTGATATGAGATAACAAAAACATCTGTAATAACAATTAAAAAGATAAAGATTATTATGATGCATTAAAATGCGTTATTAAAATTTATAAATTTCAAGGAGTTGTTATTGTGACCCCAAAAGGCAATATTGTTCTTCCTGCAAACGAACCTACCAAGGTCTGGAATCCACTATTCATCAAGTTGTTTATCGTATATGCGGTCATGACGATGGGGCAATTTATGATGAACACATTGATTCCCAAATATGCGGACCATCTTGGTGCCAGTTCCAGTGTTGTAGGTCTTATCACCAGCATGTTTGCGATCACGGCGCTGGGCATGAGGGTGTTTTCCGGTCCCGCAACCCTATCTTTCAGCAAGAAAAAAATTGTGGCGATCGCTTCTTTGACAATTGCAACGGCGTTCTGCCTGTATGGATTGTCAACATCGATTCCTATGGTTATGGTCGCACGTTTGCTGCATGGTTGCGGCATAAGCTTCTCGTCTCCCACGGCGTTGGCTATGGCAAGCGATGCGCTGCCGCGCAACAAACTTGGCGCGGGGATTGGGTATTTTTCCATGGGACAGGCCTTGTCAATGGCGATCGGTCCCAGCATTGGATTGAGCATGATCGATACCATTGGCTACAACGCAGCGTTTTTTATCGGAGCGGCTGTTATGGTGGTGGCTTCCGTCATGATGTTTACGTTGAGATATTCGGACAAGGCAGCAAAAAAGCCCTTTAAGATCTCTGTGAACGCCATCATTGCAAAGGAAGCCATGATTCCCATGGTGCTGATTCTGTTTATCATGATGGCAAGTTCAAACGTCAACGCATTTATCGTCCTGTTTGCCGAAAGCAGGAATGTTGTCAACATTGGGCTGTACTTTACCGTAAATGCCATTGTCATGCTGATAACCCGCCCGCTCGTTGCATCAGTGTCCGATCGGTTGGGTGTCCGAAAAATCCTGCTACCGGCTATGATCTTCGTGGCCCTGTCCTTTGTCCTGATAGGAATATCCACCACGCTGCCCATGTTCCTGATGGCGGCAACCGTATCCGCAATTGGGTTCGGTTCCTGTCAGCCGGCCATTCAAACGCTGTGCATCAAAAGCGTTGCCCCCCAACGTCGTGGCGTGGGCGGATGCACCAACTTTGTGGGCATGGACATCGGCGCGCTTTCGGGTCCGATTATGGCGGGCGCGATAGTCGACAAGTTTGGCTATGCAACCATGTATTTCTCCCTTGTTGTCCCTATCGTAATCGCCATCGCTGTATTTATCATTTTCTATGGCAAGATAAAGGCGATTGAAAGACAGACAAATGATGCGCCAGAGAATCAAGAGAATTTGATGGAGAGCGCTGGATAAGCGTTTGGTTTGTCGGTGGGCTGACATCCGAATAAAGACGGTCAAAAAAGTTCTGTTTACCGCTTAGGCTACGGGCCTATGCGTGGGTATCCGCGTACGTGGCACAAGCACAGGTGAATTAAGCAACACCATTGTGACGGCAACAAAAGGACATGCGGCGACCGGGCGGGGCGCAAACGGGCCGGTTTTACATTCGATGGTCCGTATGGTACAATGACGCAAATAGCAAAAGGAAGTTTATCATCGATGCAGCCACAAACGCTGAAAACATTTTTTAGGCGGCGCGCAATCATTGTGCTGATCGTATTTTTGTTGTGCGCTTTGGTGTTTGTATACGCCATGCAGATTACATCCGTGGTGGTACTGGCGGACAGCGCCATGCGCGCCCGCGTAGAATATGCAATCGGTTCCGATGCTTCCGTGCAATCCGAAGACTATCTGTCCCGGTTTTTTTCTGAGCAATATTTGAATACCGGAGAATTGCAGGCTTTATACAATACGTATGATAACTGTACAATCAGCAGTTATATGCAGATGTCCTCGGTGCAATGGGTTTGGACGTGGCCGTGGGGCGGCAGCGCCTATGTCAAAGTCCACGAAAAGTTGAGCAACATCACCGGCGATGTGGTGGGCGATGAAACCGGCGCCGAACAAATTCCTGCATGGCCCGGTGGAATCTACGCCTTAACCCTTGCAAAGCATCAGGGCGTATGGCTGATCACCAATATGGAACTGATATCGTTGGATCAGGAAGAACCGGCGGATACGCAAACACCACTGGATACGCAGTCTGTGCAGCCAACGGAATAGAGGTAATTGATGGAACGGCATGATCTATACCGCCCGCTTTTGATGGGCGGTTTGCTTATAGAGGGAAGGCTTGTGCTGGCACCGATGGCGGGCATAACCGATGATGTGATGCGCCTTTTATGCAAGCGATACGGTGCGGCGCTGACCTACACCGAAATGGTGAGCGCCAAGGGTCTTTTAATGAGCGCAATGAGCAGGGAGCTGCTCAAAGTCAGGGACGGAGAGGGGCCGGTCGCGGCCCAGCTGTTCGGCAACGAGCCGGATACAATGGCCGAAGCAGCGCAATATATAGAGCGGTCATACCAGGACAAGATAGCCATGATTGACATCAACATGGGTTGTCCGGCGCATAAGATCACACGATCTGGCGAGGGCAGCGCATTGCTTTTGAACCTGCCGTTGGCGGGTTTGATCATGGAGAGAGTTGCGCGTGCAGTGGAACTGCCGGTCAGCGTGAAGATTCGCATTGGGTACCACAACGGGGAAAACGTTGCTGTAGAGCTTGCGCGCATCGCAGCCCAGTCGGGCATATGCGCCATTACCGTGCATGGACGCACCAAGGATCAGGGGTATGCCGGACAGGCCGAATGGGATACGGTCGCTGCGGTCAAAGCAGCGGTGGGACAACGCATGATTGTCATTGGAAACGGCGATGTCAAGGATAACCATCAGGCGCAGCTACGGCTGAACCAGAGCGGCTGCGATGCCGTGATGATCGGCCGGGCGGCCACCGGTAGGCCTTGGGTGTTTTCCAAAAAGACGCCAGATCAAGACGAGCGCCTCATGGTCATTCGGGAACATTTGATGCTGGAAACACAAAAGCGTGGGGAAGCACATGCCATGGCATATATGAGAAAGATACTTGCCGCCTACGTGCACGGCATGCCCGGCGCGGCGAAGGCGCGCGCGCGTATATTCAAGGCCGCAGACTTCGAAACGGTATGGCGGGCGATTCAGGATATTTTTACGGGCATGGAAGAGGGGGAAGCTCAATAGAATGAAGCAGCAGATACTCGATTCGCTGATGCGGTACATAAAAGAAAACGATGCTTTTTGCATAACCGCGGACATTGCCATCGATGAAACGATGGTGGGTCTGCCGTTGTTCGGCGAACCGCTTGTCGGTGTGTGCGCGGCCAGGGATGAATGGTTTGACGTTTTTAAACGCGAAGGTGTGGTGGGTGAACACCACCGTATGCCTACGGACTGGCTCCCCAATGCAAATGCCGTCGTTTCGGTATTTCTGCCGTTTTCCATCGAGGTGCGTCAATCCAACCGTGGCGGAGACTGGCCCAGCTCGGCCTGGCTGCACGCCCGTTTCGAGGGCCAAAAGGCAATTAATCAAATGGCGGGATTCCTGTGCGCGTATCTGAAACAGCAGGGTTTCGATGCGGTGGCGCCGTCCGTTGACAAACGGTTTCAGGTGGGTCATAACGGATATCCGTATACCAGCAACTGGTCGGAGCGGCATGTCGCGTTTGCGTGCAACCTTGGTACATTTTCATTGTCCAAAGGATTGATTACGCAAAGAGGCGTGGCGGGACGGTTTGTAAGTGTAGTAACGGAGGCGCCCATTCCCATTGATGTGCGCCAGACAAGGGAAAAACAGGCAACATGCTCGCTGTGCGGTGCCTGTATAGCGGCCTGTCCGGCGCAAGCCATCACATTTGAACGGGGAAAGGATCATGCGATCTGTTCCGCATTTTTACAATCCGTGCTCAAAGCGGCGGCACCGCGTTACGGATGCGGGAAATGCCAGACTGGCATGCCGTGTGAGGCGGCGGCACCGCCCGGGCGGTAAAACATGAACAGAATTGACAAGAATGGATAAAAGCCTTATAATGTGCGGAAGAATTTCGGATTGTGGAAGATGCCCTGTCTTCCATATATTTTCATTCCAAAGGAGCGTTTTGCGTGGAAACAACCATACTGACCGCCGCAGGTGCTGCGGAGCTTGAAAAACAACTGGTATACTTAAGGACCGTTGCACGGAAGGCCGTAGCAGAACAGATTAAGACGGCACGCGAGTTTGGCGACTTGTCAGAAAACGCCGAATATGACGAAGCAAAGAACGAGCAGAGTCGCATTGAAGGGGAAATTAAGCACATTGAGCAGCGGCTGCGTAACGCTTCGGTGATCGATGAGGCAAGAATCACCACAAACGTGGTGGGTTTGGGTTCGGTTGTCATCGTGGAAGAGGTAGGCAACGGGGGACCGGTCACCTATGTCATTGTAGGCTCTACCGAAGCCAATCCGTTGGAGGGGCGTATCAGCAACGAAAGCCCTGTTGGCGCTGCGCTTTTGGGACGGCGCAAAAATGAGGAAGTAGAGGTGCAGTCGCCGGGCGGTGCCTTCCTTTACCGTATTATGGACATCAAGAAAGGTTGACGATGGACAAGGAACAACAATTGAGCATAGAGCAGCAGGAACAGGCTCTGAGCGAACAGCGCACCATTCGCCGGGACAAGCTTGCCGCATTGCGCAATAATGGTATGGATCCGTTTTTAATGACGCGGTTTGACAAGGATGCCATGGCGGCGGACATTGTTGCGCAGTACGACGCGTTGGAAGGAAAAACCGTATCCATAGCCGGCCGTATGCTGTCAAGGCGTATCATGGGTAAGGCGTCGTTTGTGCATGTCCTGGACGAGAGCGGCGAGCTGCAGCTGTATTTTCGGCGTGACGACATCGGTGTGGAGTCCTATCAGGCATTCAAAGACCTGGATATCGGCGATATCGTCGGTGCTACCGGTACGGTGTTTAAAACGCGTACAGGCGAAATATCCGTACACGTTTATGCATGGGCGCTCTTAAGCAAAGCGCTGATTCCGTTGCCTGAGAAATTTCACGGACTTAGAGATACCGATGCTAGGTACCGCATGCGCTATGTGGACCTGATCGTAAACCGGGAGGTCAAAGAAGCATTCATCATGCGTTCGCGCATCATATCCACCATGCGGGCCTATCTAGATCAAAATGGATTTATGGAAGTGGAGACGCCGATATTGCAGACCGAGGCGGGTGGAGCCACGGCACGACCGTTCATCACACACCATAATACGCTGGATATGGATCTATATCTTAGAATCGCAACCGAACTACATCTAAAGCGATTGATCGTGGGCGGCTTTGAAAAGGTATACGAGATCGGCCGCATCTTTCGCAATGAGGGCATGGATACGCGGCACAATCCCGAATTTACCACAGTTGAACTGTATCAGGCATATACCGATGTGATGGGCATATTGCGCCTGACAGAAGAAATGATCGCGCATGTGGCGGACACCGTGCTATGTGGACAGACCACGGTCTCTTTTGGTGGGCACGATATCAATCTGTGTCCGCCGTACCGCAGGTGCACCATGAACGAGATCGTCAAGGAAGTATGCAACGTCGATTTCTTGTTGCTGTCCGACGAACAAGCGCGGGAGGCGGCAAGATCCATCGATCTTGAGGATATCAAGGGCAACATGAGCTGCGGCCAATGTTTGTATGCCGCCTTTGAACAGCGTATTGAACCGGTGATGATTCAACCCACCTTCGTGTTGGATTATCCGGTGGAGGTATCGCCGCTGGCCAAGCGCAAACCGGACGATGCTCGTTTGACAGAGCGGTTTGAGTTCTTTGTGGCAGGCCACGAGCTGGCCAACGCGTTCAGCGAACTCAACGATCCCATCGATCAGCATGAACGGTTCATGCAGCAGGCTAAGGCGCGCCAAGAGGGGGACGATGAGGCGCAGATGATGGATGAGGATTACGTCAACGCCCTTGAATACGGTATGCCACCCACCGGCGGACTGGGCATCGGCATCGACAGATTGTGCATGCTACTGACCGGACAGACATCGATACGCGACGTTATACTGTTCCCAACCATGCGTCCCAAAGCATAGATATATAAAAAATGCGGTTATGCCGCGTTTTTTTATTTGACATCAAATGCTTCCGTCGGTACGATACAGATAGATAGTCAATGGTGCGGGGGGGGTTATTATGTCGCAGGTTATTTGCGTCGGCATGGCGTGTACCGATGTCGTATTGCTCGGCGTGAACATCAACAAAGCCATGATGGAGTATTCCGGGCGCGTACCGGTTGCCGGTGTTTCCATGGCGGGTGGTGGAGACGCGCTCAACGAAGCCATTGTGCTTGGATATTTAGGGCACGACGTGATGCTCTATGTGGGCCGCGGCGATGATGGTGCAGGTGCATTGATCAATGCGCTGGCCCAAAAAGCAGGCGTGGACACTTCGCTGTGCGAAGTTGTACCGGGCTATGCCACACCCATCAGCGTGAGGTGTGTCGACAGTGACGCCAGGGTTAAATTCTATACGCCCCGTCCAGAAGCGGACGGTTCGTTCATCACGCGCGTTCGTTTTGTACCCGATGTTGAAAAAATAAAAGGAACCCGGGTGGTGTCGCTGGCCAGCCTTTTCAACGCACCGCTGGACGATGTGGATCTGGTGACCCGTATCGCCAAAAAGGCAAAGAGCGAGGGCGCCATCGTGTGTGCGGATATCAAGCCCATTCAAACAAATATGACGCTTGCCGATTACGCTGAGGCGTTGCCCTATATCGATTACATCTTCCCCAACGAAGACGAGGCCAAACTCTTTGGCAATGGCTGTACCGACATGGACGACATCGCCGATTATTTTCAATCCTTCGGCGTGAAAAACGTATTGATCAAACAATCCGGACAGGGCATGTTATTCTATGGCGAGCACGAACGGTTCCATATGCCGGCGCTGTATGCCGAACCGGTTGACACCACCGGTTGCGGCGACAATTTCGCCGCCGGGTTCATTTCGGGACTGTTGCAGGGAATGGATGCGCGCGGATGCTGCGAATTCGCGTCCGCCACCGCGTCGATATGTGTACAGTCGGTTGGTGCATCAACCGGCGTTACAAGCAGGGATCAGGTCAAACGGTGTCTTGAAAAAGCTCTTGCAGCGGACAGAACGGGGAAAGGAAGAGAATGATGAGGGAACTACAGCTCAAATATGGATGCAACCCCAACCAGAAACCAGCCCGTGTTTTCATGGAAGAGGGCGATCTGCCCGTCACCGTGCGCGGCGGCAGGCCGGGGTATATCAACCTGTTGGACGCTTTGAACGGCTACCAGTTGGTGCGTGAGTTAAAAGAAGCTACAGGACTGCCCGCAGCGGCATCCTTTAAGCACGTCAGCCCGGCGGGCGCTGCGGTGGGACTGCCGCTTGACGAGGTGGAGAAGCGGATTTATTTTGTGGGCAACAGACCGCTCACCCCGATTGCCTGCGCCTATGCTCGCGCGCGGGGCGCGGACCGCATGTCCTCCTACGGCGATTTCGCGGCACTGTCCGATACTTGCGATATGGATACTGCCAAGCTGATCGCGCGCGAGGTGTCCGATGGCGTCATTGCGCCGGGCTATACCGAAGAAGCCCTTGCTGTCCTGTCAAAGAAGCGCAATGGAAGTTATAATGTGATCGAGATAAACGCAGGCTATGTGCCCAAACCGCTGGAACAGCGGGACGTATACGGCGTACGTTTTGAACAGAAGCGCAATGACATCCGCATCAATGAACACCTGCTCAGCGAGTTTCCCACCGAAAACAAGATGCTGACAAAGGAACAAAAGCGCGATCTTGTTGTTGCACTCATCGTTTTGAAGTATACGCAATCCAATTCGGTGTGTTATGCCAAAAACGGACAGGCTATCGGCATCGGCGCGGGGCAGCAGTCGCGCATACATTGCACGCGGTTGGCGGGCAACAAGGCGGATGTATGGCATCTAAGGCAGCACGAAAAGGTATTGTCCCTGCCGTTTGTCAAGGGGATCAGGCGCGCGGATCGGGACAACGCCATCGATGTGTACATTTCGGATGAATGGGAGGATTTGCTCACGGACGGCGTCTGGCAGACGGTGTTCACGCGTTGTCCCGGACCGCTGACGGGCGAAGAGAAAAAGGATTATATCAAGCGGCAGACCGGCGTGGCCCTGGCATCCGACGCATTCTTTCCGTTCGGCGACAACATAGAGCGAGCGCACAAGAGTGGCGTCACCGCCATAGCACAGCCCGGTGGCTCCATCCGAGACGATCACGTAATCCAAACCTGTAACCGCTACGGCATGACGATGTCGTTTGTGGGCATTCGTCTATTTCATCATTGAGAAAAAAAGGAAAGCAGCCCATATGGGCTGCTTTCCTTTGCTTAAAAACCTTGGATTTTTCAATAAAATCGTGCAATGCATGCATTGTTTATCGGATCTGTATGGCGCGTTGATTGTGTGCCATTACCCGACTGGATCGCCATTTGCGTGTATGTTGCCAAAAGCATCATGGGGCTTACTTCCGTTTTCTGTTACTGTATGTTTTCAATAATTTCTTCAGGAGTTGGTGAAAGAAGCCCGTGCAGTTGCTTGTTTTGCAGTTCTACGGACGCGGTTTCTTTGAAACAAATGTGACTGCCATGGCATCCGGACCGGTATGGGATCCGATAACCGGACCGATTAAGAGGATTTCGATGTTGTCAAAACCGGTTTCTTCCATCAGATGTTGTTTGAGCTTTTCGGCATCTTCAAGGCAATCCCCGTGTATGACGTACATGATATCGAACGCTTCTGGATCCGGCTCCGCTTCCTTAACACGCTTCGCCAAAACGCGGATGGATTTACGCCGCCCGTTGACCTTTTCGCGCTGGGTCAAATGGCCCGTATGATCAATGGTCAGGATGGGTTTGATGGAGGCCAACTTGCCCACCGTCGCGGCCGTGCGCGATATGCGCCCGCCGCGAAACAGATGACCAAGGTCGGAAACCGTGACGTAGTGATGGATGCACATCTTCATCTCGTTCAGCTTTTTTTCGGCCTCTTCGATGTCAAGTCCCTGCTGCAAATACCGTGCCGCCAGTTGCACCAAAATACCCATACCGGTCGAGCCGCTCAGCGAATCCACAATGACGAGCTTTCGGTCCGGATACTTCTTCTTCAGCGATTCCTGTACCGATACAGCCACCTCATAGGTGCTGCTCAAACCGTGGCTGAATGCGACGTACAACACGTCCAATCCCCGTTCAAAACAGCTAATGGCGGATTGTCCGATACTCATCTGATTCAGGTTGCTGGTGGTGGGCAGGGCGCCATTGCGCATGGTGTCGTAGAAGGCGTGTCCGTCGAAGGGCGAGAACGGATCGTTGGCATATTCGCGTTCGTGTAAAAAAAACGGATACGGCATGACGATGATGTTGTTCTGCTTGTAGACTTCGCCGGGCAGATCCGCCGTGGAACCGGTGAGCAGGCAATAGGGTTGCATGATCAAATCCTCCATTGAATTGATTACAGTACGGTAAAACATTGTTACAGATATCTGTTTTGCCTATGTATTTTACTATATCATAGAATAGCTGGCGATTGTACCTAAAAAATGCTAACCATAATGGGGTTGCTTGTCTGATTTTTTGGGGAGGAGGACAAGCCGGCGGTGTGTTTGCTCTTGACAAGGGGTAACTGCAACGCATACATTAATAGGGTAAGAAACAGGTGTGCAACATCGTAACGATCATGGGAGGATTGGGATGAAAGAATTATCATGCCGTATGCGGCAGGTAACCGGTTCGGTAACGCTGAGCATTGACGCGAAGGCGAAAGAGATGAAGCGCGCAGGCGCTAACGTTATCAGCTTTGGCGCGGGAGAACCGGATTTCGATACGCCGCCGCACATCATTGAGGCTGGTATTCGGGCGATGCGCGAGGGACAGACGCGGTATACACCGGCACGGGGTACGCTGGCGCTACGACAGACCATTAGTGAAAAGTTCATGCGGCGCAACGGTCTTGACTATAGTCCCGCGCAGATTGTGGTGACAAACGGCGCCAAGCAGGCGCTGTGCAATACGTTTTTTGCCCTGCTGAACCCCGGCGACGAAGCCATACTGCTGGCACCCTGCTGGGTCAGCTATGCGGAGCTTGTCCGCATGGCGGGCGGTGAGCCGAAACTGGTGCAGCGCAAACGCGAAGACGGATTTCAACTGAACCTTGATGATTTGGACCGTGCCGTGACCGACAGAACCAGGTTCATCATGCTCAACACGCCGGACAATCCGTGCGGCAACGTGATAACGAAGCAAGAGCTTATGATGATTGCAGAATTTGCGAAGAAACATGACCTGTACATCGTATCCGACGAGATCTACGAGGATTTTGTATACGACGGCAAAGCGCCCGATTCCATCGCTACCTTGAGCGAGGATGCCTATAGGCGCACCATATTGATCAACGGTGTGAGCAAGTCCTATGCCATGACGGGCTGGCGGCTTGGGTACAGTGCGTGCGACGAGTCCATCGCCACCAAGATGGGTGATTGGCAAAGCCATGCAACGGGCAATGTGAATGCCATAGCCCAGGCGGCCGCGATCGAGGCGATCAGTGGCGATCAGAGCTGTGTCAAAGCGATGGTGAACGAATTCAAAACGCGACGGGATGTCTTGGCGCAGGGTCTCAACGCCACACCACAGCTCTCCTGCCGTGTTCCGCAGGGTGCATTTTACATCATGGCGGATATCACGCAGGCAATTGGTAAAAAAGCGGGCGGCGTTGAAATAACAAACAGCCACAGTTTCGCCACGCTGCTGTTGGAGCAGGCTCAAGTGGCGGTTGTGCCGGGCTATGCCTTCTTTGCGGAAAATATGGTGCGTCTGTCCTATGCGCTGTCCATGGACAATTTACTGACCGGACTTGACAAAATACAAGTTTTCATGCACAATTTGCAACAATAGATAATACAGAGAAATTCAGACCATCCATTGTCGACATAGAGAGGTGAACCCCATGTTGGAAAAAGGCTCCCGCACACAGTTGCTGGAGGAGAATGAATATCAGTATAAACTACAGGACGTTAAGGAACCAAAGCTGTACCGCGACCTGTTCGACTACGAGCACGTACCGCGCGTATCCTTTAACCACCGCCTGGTACCGCAGCATATGCCGGAGGAAATCTGGATCACGGACACTACGTTCCGGGATGGTCAGCAGGCATGTTCGCCGTTCACCGTCGATCAGATCGTCAACGTATACAAGTTGATGAGCCGTTTGTCGGGGCCCAACGGCGTTGTGCGCCAAAGCGAGTTTTTTCTCTATACCGAATTGAACCGGGAAGCGGTAATTAGATGCCGCGAACTGGGACTTCGGTTCCCCGAGATCACAACATGGATCCGAGCCAACGAAAAGGATTTCGAGTTGGTCAAGCAGGTGGGGGCGAAGGAAACGGGCATACTGGTATCCTGCTCGGATTACCACATCTTTAAGAAGATGAACAAAACGCGCGCTCAAGCATTGGACATGTATTTGGGCATCGTTAAAAGCGCACTGTCCCATGGCATCGTACCGCGCTGCCATTTTGAGGATACCACCCGCGCCGATTTCTACGGGTTTGTCGTACCCTTCGCGACCGAGCTGATGCGCCTGTCGCGGGAGAGCGGCATCCCCATCAAGATTCGCGTATGCGATACCATGGGGTACGGCATCAGCTATCCCGGCGCCTCGCTGCCAAGGAGTGTGCCCGGTATCATTTATGGGTTGAGGCACTACGCCAACGTTCCTTCAACGCAGATCGAATGGCACGGACACAACGACTTCTACAAGGTGGTGACCAATGCTGCCACCGCATGGTTATATGGCTGCAGCGCGGTCAACTGCGCGATGCTCGGCATCGGCGAACGCACCGGGAACTGTCCGCTGGAAGCAATGGCCATCGAATATGCTTCGCTGATGGGCACGGAAAATGGTATGGATCTGACCGCCATCACTGCACTTGCCGACTATTTGGAACGGGAGATGGGCATCGAGATACCGCCGCGTACGCCGTTTGTGGGAAAATGGTTCAATACCACCCGTGCCGGCATCCATGCAGACGGCATGTTGAAGGACGCGGAGATATACAGCATCTTCAACACCGCCAAGCTGTTGAACCGGCCCGCCCTGGTGGCGGTGGACGCGACCAGCGGTACCGCCGGCATCGCGTATTGGATCAACGCATATTTCCGTTTGTGCGAAGACGATGCCGTGGATAAGCGCGCACCGTTTGTGCTCGAGATGCGCCAGCAGGTGGACGCGCTGTACGCCGAAGGCCGCAACACAACCATGGATGACGAGGAGCTGTGCGTAATCCTGCGCCGTGTCGATCCCGAAGCTTACGAAAAATTCAACGATCTACGCTTTGAATGATCAAAGGGCCAGACGGCATGATCAATAGGCAAATAAAAGAGCGCGCAAGCGCTCTTTTTGCTCAAACGCAAGATTAAAGTGGCAGAACCAAAGCGCTTGCGGTATAATATGATAAGAACCCGATTTACCGGGATTATGGAGGTGCTCGACATGATCAGGTTTGTTTGTGGCATCAAAGGCGCGGGCAAGACCAAGCTGATGGTGGGTATGGCAAATGCCATCGTGCGGGACGCGCTGGGCAAAGTGGTGTTCGTGGATGATACGAGTGAGCGGATGTTTGATCTGAAACACAGCATTCGCCTGGTGGACGCCAAGGAATACGACATTGCCAATCAGGAGCAATTCTTTGGATTTGTCGCCGGCATCATTGCGGGCGATTTTGACATTCATACGCTGTTTGTGGATCATTTTCTGCGCATTGTGGGCGATGCGCCGTCACAGCTTATTCCGTTGCTGACGGATCTGGATACGATCATGGAGCGGCACAACGTGCGGCTGATCCTGTCCGTATCCGCCAACGAAAAGGATCTGCCGGACTATTACCGTGAAAGGCTTGAAGCGTAACATGGGCATGCAATTGACCTCAACCAGACAGGGCTTTGTTGCTACGCCATTTGAAGCGGTGCTCAGAGGCCTAGCACCGGACGGTGGGCTGTACGTACCCCAAACTATGCCGGTGTTTACCAATCAGGCGTTGTGCGAGATGGTTTCGCTGCCTTATCCCGAACTGGCGGCGCGCGTCATTGGCGCTTTTTTCGACGATATCCCCAAAGAGGGTATGCTGGGCATGGCGCAAGCCGCTTACGCATCGTTTAGTGCAGAGGATGTCGTACCGCTACATCCAATCGATGAAAATACGTTTGCGCTGGAGCTGTTCCACGGCCCGACGCTGGCGTTTAAAGACGTTGCGCTGCAGATGCTGCCGCTGTTGATGGCGTACAGCGCGAGGGAAACTGGCTTGGCGCGCAAGGTTTTGATTTTGGTGGCCACGTCCGGCGACACGGGCAAGGCAGCGTTGTGCGGCTTTGCGGATAAAAAGGATACCGCCATCGTTGTGTTCTATCCCGAAACGGGCGTATCCGAAGCTCAGAAACTGCAGATGCAGACACAGACGGGTGGCAACATAGGCGTGTTCGCACTCAAAGGAAATTTTGACGATTGCCAACGCGGCGTTAAAACGCTGATGGGCGACGTTGAATTCATTAAAACGCTGGACGAAAACGGCTATGTATTGTCCAGTGCGAATAGCATCAACTTCGGGCGGCTGGTGCCGCAGATTGCCTATTACTTCTATGCCTATGCTACGCTGTGCCGTACGAACAAAATCGCCTTGGGCGAAAGGATAAACTTTACGGTACCCACGGGCAACTTCGGCAATATACTCGCCGGATGGATGGCAAAACAGATGGGACTGCCGGTATGCAAACTTATCGGTGCGTCTAACCGCAACCGCGTACTGAGCGAATTCTACCGTACCGGTGTATATAAGGCGGGGCTGAAGTTATACGCCACGTCCTCGCCGAGTATGGACATACTGGTGTCAAGCAACCTCGAGCGGTTGTTGTTTTCGCTTTGCGGCAACGATGAGAAGCGCGTTCTGGGCTGGATGCAAAGCCAACGCGAAAAACAGGATTTCAACGTGGGCGAGGATGTAATCAAGCGCCTGCACGAAGAATTTCTTTGGGGATGGGCGGACGACGATGTTGTGGCGAACACCATCCGGCAAACCTATGAAGCAAACGGCATTCTGCTCGATCCCCATGCCGCGGTGGGCATGCGGGTAACGCGGGAACAGCAGCAAAGCGGCGTGATAGAAGGCAAAACGGTGTTGCTATGCACCGCAAGCCCCTACAAATTCGCATCCGACGTTTTGTGTGCGCTGGGCGGCGACGGTACGGATGCAAAAAGCGACGTCATGGCGCTGTCTGCGCTGACCGGGACGACACCGCCAAAGAGCATTACGGATCTGTTCGATGCGCCCATACGGCATAATGCTTCATTGGGGCAGGAGGAAATGAAGCAAGCGGTATTACAAAGCATACACGCCAGATAAGGAGACAAACGGTTCATGGAAAATAAGAAACGGGTATATTCAGGCATTCAGCCTTCGGGGATGCTTACGCTGGGCAACTACATTGGTGCGATTCGGAATTGGGACAGGATGCAGGACGAGTTTTTTTGCATCTATTGTGTGGTGGACATGCACGCCATCACCGTACGGCAAACGCCGGCGAAGCTTCGCGCGCTTACCATGGAAACGTATGCGTTGCTCATGGCGTGCGGCATCGACCCGCAGCGAAGCATCCTGTACGTGCAAAGCCACGTGCCCGAGCATGCGCAGCTGAGCTGGGTGCTCAACTGCTACGCGTATATGGGCGAATTGTCCCGCATGACGCAGTTCAAGGAGAAGAGCGCAAAGCATCCCGACAACGTCAACGCCGGCCTGTTCGACTATCCTGTTTTGATGGCGGCGGATATACTGTTGTACCTGAGCGATCTTGTGCCCGTTGGCGCGGATCAGAAGCAGCATCTTGAGATGACACGCGACATTGCGCTGCGGTTCAACAACCTGCACGGCAACACGCTTGTGGTGCCCGAGCCGTACATCCCCGAAGTGGGCGCACGTGTGATGAGTTTGCAGGAACCGCAAGGCAAGATGAGCAAGAGCGACGAGAACGAAAACGCTTATATCTCGCTCATCGATCCTCCTGAAGTTATACTGCGAAAATTCAAGCGCGCCGTCACCGACAGCGACACCGTCAATCCCGTGCGCGTATCGGAGGATAAACCGGGCGTGAGCAATATGATCGGCATCTATGCCGCCCTACGTGGCCTGAGCACGCAACAGGTGGAGCAGGAGTTTGAGGGCAAGGGATATGGCGCTTTCAAACCCGCTGTGGCCGAATGCGTGATCGAGGCGCTCAAGCCAATCCAGCAGCGGTACCATGATTTGTTGAAGGACAAGGGGGAACTATTGCGCGTGATGGGACAGGGAGCGGACAAGGCCCAGCACATTGCGCGACGGACGCTGGGTAAGGTATACAAAAAGGTCGGTTTCGTCGGACTGAAATAGCATGATAATAAGGCCGCCTTGTGTCAGGCAAGGCGGCCTTATGCTTTTGCGCAGGAAGCGGGTGCGATGGTTTCCTGTGTTTGAAAAAACACCCCGCCGGATGGTGCAGCTCGGCTGCTGCATTTGCACGAAACCAATAGCATGCATTATAATGGTGCCATGCAAAGGCAGGTGAAAGCGCGTGGGTGACACGGTGTTAAGCCTTGCAATCGAGATTTCTCGGTTCGCATTTGTGCTTATCGCGTTGTATGTTCTGTTGCGTGTTGTGGATAATTCTTTGGCCGAACTGAATATGCGCCGTCGTATGAAACGAAACATGCGGCGCTTTTTCGGCGATTTGACGGTGTTGGAGGCTAAAAACGAGGATTTGGTGGGCAAGCGCTACGGCTTAAAATGGGAAAACAGACTGGGCAGCGCGCGCCGCTGCGACATTTGCGTTGTGGGCGGCGGCCTGCTGAAACAACACGCCATGCTGTATTTAAGCCGGGACAGCGCGTATTTGCGCCCCGTATCCAATGCAAGTGTATGGGTGGAGGGACATCGGATTAAAAAGCGGACCGAGGTGTATGACGGCGACGGCATCCAACTGGGCGAAGCGCTGTTCGTGCTACGCCTGTTCGATCAGGAGGCGGAGGAATGATCAACCGCAACGTACGTTCCGCCGGCATCATTGCGGCGATCCTGTTGTTTGAAACCACGGCATTTATGCTGTTGTTCTTTGCGTCCTCACCCATAGATTTACGCATTTTGGCCATTGCCATAGGCGGCATGGGACTGTTCGTATTCCAATACGGCGTGTTGACGCTCTTCTTTCCCGGCTGCGACAGGACGGCGCTGATCGTGGCGAACTTTCTTGTGGGCGTTGGGCTGATCGTTCAGGCGCGCATTGATCCGTCGCTGGCGCTGCGCCAGTTACTGGTGCTGGGCATAGGCGTACTGGCCATGGTGATCACGATACTTTTCATGCAACGGTCTGCGTTTTTCAAGCACATGCGCGTCCCCTTTATAATACTGTCCGTCGCACTGCTTTTAATGGCCATCGTGCTGGGTCGGTCACAGGGCGGCGCATCCAACTGGTTTTCGGTGTTTGGCGTATCGGTGCAGCCATCGGAATTCGTTAAAATACTGTTGATCTTTGTGCTGGCTTCATTTTTGGACCGGGATCGAACGGTAGTCAAGCTGCTCATTGCCATGGTCTACGTCGGCGTCTGCTTGATCCTTTTGTTGGTACAGAAAGACCTTGGGGCGGCGCTGCTGTACGCGGGTACGGCGGTGGCGCTTTTGTACGTTGCCACAGGCAGCAAACTATTGTTATTCTCGTCTTTGGGCGTGGGTGCCGCGGGCGCGATGGGCGCATACCATGTGTTTTCCCATGTGCGCGTACGGGTTGCACTGTGGCAAAATCCGTGGGCGATGTACGAAGGCCAGGGGTATCAGGTGGTGCAGGGACTCATTGCCATCGCCACCGGCGGTTTGTTTGGCCTCGGGTTGACAAGGGGTTTGCCCGGCATCATCCCGGTAGCGCACTCAGACTATATATTCGCGGTGATCTGCGAGGAATTCGGCATATTGTTCGGACTGATCTTGTTGGCGTTCTATCTGGTGTTCATTGTGCGAGGCGCGCTGGTGGCGATGGACGCACGCAACAGCTTTGACGCGCTGGCCGCCATCGGCTGCGTGACCATGATCAGCTTGCAGAGCTTTATTATCATCGGGGGGGTGTGCAAGCTCATCCCCTTAACCGGCATCACCATGCCCTTTGTATCCTACGGCGGCAGCAGCATGCTGTCCTGCTTCATCCTGCTTGGTATCCTCGAGGGCGTTGCCATCGAAAACCACCGGGCGGATCTTCGGGAATATGATCGGAGTTTGGACGATTATGACGATAACGAGGATTATGACGACGATGAGGAGTGGGACGGATGAAGGGACTTCGGGGAAATATCCGCGCCCTGCTGTTGGCATTCATCGCCATGTTTTTGGCGCTGGGCGGCTATCTATCCTATACGGTGTTTGTCAACGGCACGCGGTGGTTCGTATCGCCCTACAACGTATTGTTGAACAGGCAGAAACAGGATATCATCGTGGGTTCCATACTGGATCGGGAATATATCGTGCTGGCGCAAAGCGATGCGGACGGAAACCGCATCTATCACCCGAACGAGGACGTACGGCGTGCGCTGTGCCATACCGTCGGCGATCCCTATGGCATTGCGGCAACGGGGATTGAGACTTACTTTGCGCAGTATCTGTTGGGTTTCAACGGGAATTTATTTGAGCGCATGTACCAGACCCTTACAAGCGACAAACGGCAGGGGGATAGCGTTGTTACCACACTTTCAAGCGAATTGTCCGCCTATGCGTACGATGTGCTCAATGGCAGAAGCGGCTCGGTGGTGGTAATGAACTACCAGACCGGCGAGATCATAGCTATGGTTTCCACACCGGGTTACGATCCCACGACATTGGATTACAAAAACGCGGCGCAGGATACAGAGGCAAGTTACCTGGTCAACCGGTCTACCATGGGCAAGTATACGCCGGGGTCGGTGTTTAAGCTTGTGACCATGGCGGCAGTGCTGGAGTACAAACCGGCGTTGCTGGACAAAACCTACACCTGTACCGGCGAGGTAGCATATGAAACGGGCAACGTGGTGTGCGCGGGCAACGCGGTACATGGGGAACTGACACTGGACGAAGCATTGGCAAAAAGCTGCAATTGCGCTTTCGCGCAGCTTGCAGAGGATCTTGGACAGGACAATATACTGCGCATGGCGGAAAAACTCGGTTTCAACGAGGACTTTCTGTTCAGCGATCTGATATTGTACCAGAGCCAGTATATCAAGGCTAAGGACGGTACGCTGGACGCAGCATGGGATTCTGTGGGGCAATATCTGACCACAGTTTCACCGCTGCATGTGTGTATGATTACCGCCGCCATCGCCAACGACGGCGTGATGATGGAACCCAAGCTGGTCAAGAGCATCATGAACGCGCGCAACTACGAATACAAACAGATCAGCGCCGAACAGATCGGCCGCGTCTTGTCGGTGGAAACGGCGCAAACGCTACGTGATATGATGGTGTTGATCGTACAAAGCGGAACAGGAACGAAGGCGGCCATCGACGGATATTCGGTGGGCGGCAAGACGGGATCGGCGCAGACTTCGGACAGCGGCAACACCAAAACGCATGCGTGGTATACAGGCTTTGCATACGACGATGAGCATCCGCTTTGCATTACGGTGCTGGTGGAACACGGCGGTAGCGGTGGTGGCGTGGCGGCGCCTATCGCGCAAAAGGTGCTGGAAAAGGCGTTGGATATGGGGCTTTGATATGCAGGATACGCAGAACGTGAATGAACACATCGAATCGATACTGCAAACGCTGCCCGACCGGCCGGGCGTCTATTTGATGCTGGACGAAAACGGGGACGTCATCTACGTCGGTAAGGCGAAATCACTCAAAAGCCGTGTCCGGCAGTATTTCCGCTCGCACAAGAACCATGAGCCCAAGGTGGTGGTCATGGTACGCAAGATCCGGGATATCAAGTACATCGTGGTGGAGACCGAGATGGAAGCCCTGTTTTTGGAGTGCAACCTCATCAAGGAATACCGCCCGCGGTACAACATATTGCTCAAAGACGACAAGCATTATCCGTATCTGCGTATGGATCTTAGAGAGCCATACCCGCGACTTGTAATGGTGCGAAAGGTCCAACAGGACGGCGCCAAATACTTCGGGCCGTACCTTGAGACAGGGTCGCTGACCGATGCGCTGTCCGCCGTATCGCGGAATTTTCCGCTTCGGTCCTGCAAAAAGGACATCGAACGGGCGCAAAGGCGCCACGAGCGCCCCTGTCTGAACTATCAGATAGGCCGCTGTGCGGCACCGTGTGCACATCATATATCACAGCAGGAGTACGCACAGGTGGCGCAGCAGGTCGCATCGTTTTTGCAGGGAAAGTACGATGAATTGCTTGTGGAATTGCGCGATCGGATGGAGCAGGCGTCAAGAAGCCAAAAGTACGAGCAAGCCGCCATGTGGCGTGACCGGATCTATGCGGTGGAGCGCATTTCGGTGCAGCAAAAGGCGATGTTGTCCAATCTGGCACAGCGTGACGCCCTTGCATTGGCACGCCTTGATAACGATGGGGCGATCCATCTGTTCGGCATAAACGACGGGAAGCTGGTGAACAGCCAAACATTTTTCATGGAGGATATTGTGCAGGAGGAGGACAATGCGGTCATTACGGCGTTTTTGCAGCAACATTACAGCGGGCAGGGACGTATACCGCGTGAAGTGCTCACGCCGATTGTGCTGGATGAGCAGGCGCTGCTCACGGAATTTTTAAGCAAACTGCGCGGCACAAGGGTGCATTTGCACATGCCGCAGCGCGGTGAGAAGAAGCGCCTTGTTGCAATGGCCTACCAGAATGCCATGGAGACCCTTACAAAGCGCAAAGCGCGTGATGAGCGCGCATATGCGCGGGGTAGGGGCGCCATGGAGGAACTGGCAAACGCCATCGGTCTGTCCGATGTGCCCACACGCATGGAATGTTACGATATCTCACACACGCAGGGCGTGGACAACGTGGCCAGCATGGTGGTATTTGAAAACGGGGCTCCGGTTCGAAAGGAATACCGCCGCTTTAAAATTCGGACTGTGGAAGGAGCGGACGATTTCAAGAGCATGCACGAGGTGATCACTCGCCGGCTGTTGCGGGCGATGGAACCGGACGAATCCTCGCAAAAAGGATTTGGGGATTTGCCCGAATTGATCGTGGTCGATGGCGGGCGCGGTCAATTGAACGCCGCGATGAGCGCGATGGATGAAACGGGTTTTAATATTCCCATGATCGGTCTTGCCAAAAGATTAGAGGAGATCTACATACCGGGCCGGGACGAGACGATACTGCTCGAGGATAAATCCCCTGCGCTGCACGCTTTGATGCGTATACGCGACGAAGCACACCGGTTTGCGGTTACCTATCACAGGTCGTTGCGCGCTTCCCGGGAGGTTCAAAGCGCGATGGACGAGATAGATGGCATCGGCAAAACGCGCAAGAAAGCGCTGATGCTGCATTACAAAACGATGGAACAGATCAAGCAAGCTTCGGTGGACGATCTTTGCACCATAAAGGGTATGAGTCAGACTGCGGCGCAAAGCGTCTATGATTATTTTCATCAACAAGCGCAGGACGAGTAAAAACCTTTATCGCAACCGGCCTTTTTTATTGCATGCATTTCCCAATGGCGACTTGGGTCTTGGAAGATAAAAAACGCAAGAGACGTTCTATTGTTTAACAATATAAACTAAAATTCCGGTGTAAACGTTGGAAGGGTTTGCTATTGTATAAATAGTAAAAATATGCAAGGGCCGTAAGGCCGAAAGGAGCAATTATATGTTTGTATCCATGAAGGAAATCGTCGATCGCGCCTATGCCGGTAAATATGGCGTGCCCGCGGTGGGTGGAGGCAACGAGTGCATGGTGCGTGCCGCTATCGAAGCTGCTGAGGAGACGAATTCACCGCTGATTATCATTAGCGGCAACCGCCGCATGTATGACCCGCGCTTCTATGGCAACATGGTGCAGCACATCGCAAACCAGGCTTCGGTACCGGTGGCGCTGTGTCTGGACCACAGCCCGAGTTTTGAAGACGCGATTCTGGGCATTCAGGCGGGATACTCGGCGGTTATGGTGGATCGTTCCATGCTCCCGTACGAGGAGAATGTTGCCCAAGTCAAGGAGATCGTTAAAATTGCCCATGCAGTCGGGGTGACGGTGGAAGCGGAATTGGGCCATGTGGGACAAGGATCCAACTACGCGGTGGACGGCGTGTCCGCATTGACCGATCCCGAGGATGCCAGGCGCTTCATTGAGCAGACCGGTGTGGATTGCCTGGCAGTGGCCATCGGGACAGCCCATGGCGCCTATGTGGGTACGCCGAAGCTGCGTTTCGAGTTGCTTGCCGAAATCGACAAGGCCTGCCAATCACCGCTGGTGCTGCACGGTGGCAGCGGCAGTGGCGATGACAACATTCACAAGGCGTGTTCCATGGGCATCACCAAAGTGAACGTCGTCAACGATCTGATGCAGGCCGCTATCCGTGCCGTAGGTTCCAAGGATATGACGGGCAACGGCGCCTATGGTTTCTTCGCCACGGCGTTTGGAGGCGTAAAGGATCAGGTGAAACATCTCTTTGATGTCTGTGGCTGTACGGGAAAAGCATGGAATCAACTGCCCAAGTTGGGCAGCAAGCCCGTTGAAACGGACATAAGATCGGAATAATCGGAAATGAAAAACCGGGCGCAATGCGCCCGCTTTTGCTTTTTCTATGTAACAGCACAATCCCGCAGGCCTGTGCGGATCAAAATTTCCGCAGTGCTCTTTGGGCGGTTCATGGTGTACACATGCAGTCCATCGATGTCGTTTCGCTTTAAATCCATAATTTGTTCGCAGCAATAATCCATGCCCGCCTGCATAAAGCTCTGTTTGTCGTCGGCGTAGCGCGCGAACAAACGGGATAGCGAAGCGGGAATGGACGAGCCGCACAGCGTAGTCATGCGCAATATCTGTGGTGCGCTCAAAACCGGCATCAATCCGGCGTGTATGGGAACGTCGATGCCAATGCGACGTGTCATGTCCAAAAACGCGTACAGCGCGTCGTTGTCGAAGAACAGCTGTGTGACAAGAAAATCCACGCCGCAATCCACCTTATGCTTGAGGTTTTGCACGTCGACCTGTAAAGAAGGCGATTGGTAATGACCCTCGGGATAGCACGCAGCGGCCACGGTAAGATGGGTATTGTCCTTGATCAGAGACACCAGCTCGCTGGCGTAATGAAATGTCTTAAACGCGTCTTGGGGATCCTTATCCTTGGGTACATCGCCGCGCAGAGCCAGCACTGCCTCCACGCCGTGGCTTGTAAACGATTCCAGCGTTTCAAGGACGGACGATTGGTCGGCGCCGACGCAGGTGATGTGCCCCAGCGCGGGGCAACCACACAGCGGGGGTATGCGGCCCGCGATGCCCACCGTATGCCCGGCGCTGGAACCGCCGGCACCGTAAGTGACCGATACAAACGCAGGCGACAACGGACGCAGCTTTTTCAGCGTATCGTCGATGACGTCAAGCGGCATGCCCGGCTTAGGCGGAAACACCTCCAACGATACGACGGGATGTTGTTCCAACAGTTCGGTAAACGGCATCCAATCTCCCCCTTTTGATTGTATCCATTAAACCATAGATTGCGCGGGCTTGCAATTGGTTGTAAAGGCGGATAAAATAATGTTTACAGAATAATGCGCTTACGACAAATTTAGTGAGGATAAAGCTCATAATTTTGCCGTCTGAAACGCGAATGAAAATACGTATCCAAACTAAAAATGCCTTTGTTGCCATAGATAGGCTACCAAAGGCAGCATTTTTAGTTTTTTAGGTGGGCCTGTCATACGGGCAAATGCACTTTAAGGTGGTTTACCATGCAACCCATGCGGCTCTACGTCCATCATCATATGCCGGTACCCGCCAAAGCGCGTGATGTTTTGGTGCGCCTTGGCATATACCGGGCATACGAGCAAGCACAGTTGGAGAGCACGCGGCAGGCATTGAAGCCATTGATGCCGGGCGGCTGCATGCGTCTTGTCCCCCTTGAAGTGAAAGAGGATGGCGTGCTGTTGGCTAACCGTGAAATCAAAAGCCATGGACTTGGCAAGTATCTTATGGGGTGCGAGATGGCGTTGGTCATGCTCAGCACGCTGTATAGCCAAGCGAGCGATAATATCCAAGCGGCGTTTGAAAATAACCGGGCGGACGAGGCCGTGATACTGGATGCTGCGGCGTCGGTGGCGGTGGATGCCGGACTGGACTTTTTGATGAGCGATGCTGCGCGCATGCTTCGCCCATACGGTAAAACGGTGCTCAAACGGCGATTTTCGCCGGGTTATTCGGATTGTGGCATAGAGAATCAGCAGTTGCTGTTGGACATATTATCTGATCAGCCCTTTGGTGTGACGCTTACCAAAAGCTGCATGCTACAGCCCGAAAAATCCGTGATGGCCATAGGAGGTGTCAAACATGCATAGAGAATCCTTATTTGTGGGCGACAGGCCGATTTTGTTGGACGGCGCGGCGGGTACGTTTCTGATGTGCCACGGTCTTCCGATGGGCGTATGCCCCGAGCAGTGGGCGGTGGATCATGCGGATATTGTCAAAGGGATGCATGCGTCCTATGTGCAAGCGGGCGCTGAGGCGGTGTATGCTTTCACGTTTGGCGCCAACCCGATCACGCTGTCCGAGTACGGATTGGAAGATAAAACGGAAGAATTGAACGCCAGGCTCGTTGCCATTGCACGTGAAGCGGTGGGCGATGGCGTATGGATAGGCGGCGATCTTACATCGCTGGGACAGTTGATGCAGCCGATGGGCAGCTTGACATTTCACGCCACCAAGGAAGCGTACAAAAGGCAGGCGGCGGCACTCCATGGTGCGGGCGCGAATTTCCTTGTCATCGAGACCATGCTGGACATCGCACAGGCCCGTGCGGCTGTCATTGGTTGCCGCGAAGCGTGCGAATTGCCCATAATGGTGTCTATGACGTTTGAACAGGGTGGTCGTACGCTGACCGGCACCGACGCCAGGACGGCTGCGATCACGCTGTGTGCGCTCGGTGTCAGCGCCGTCGGCGTCAACTGTGCGACGGGGCCAACGGATATGGGGATCATCGTGGAGGCCATGCGCCGCGTATCCACGGTACCGGTGTTTGCAAAGCCCAACGCGGGCCTGCCCGGCGGTACAACGCTGGATCCGGACGAGTTTGCCAAACAGACCGCTGCGCTGGTGGACTGTGGGGCAATGGCAGTGGGCGGCTGCTGCGGCACAACGCCGGAACATATCCGGGCGCTGCATGACAGAATCGCACCCATGCGCATTGATGCGCGCCTTAACACCGTGTTACCGCGTATACTGACCGGCCGTGAAGAGAGCGTCGACATTGGCTACGGCAGACCGCTTGTCTCTATCGGGGAGAGGATCAATCCGACCGGAAAATCCAAGTTGCAAAAGGCGCTTTTGGACGGCGATATGGAATATGTTTTAAACATGGCCAACGAACAGCTCCGAGCGGGGGCGCACGTGATGGACGTCAACGTCGGCATGCCGGGCATTGACCAGCGTGTTATGCTACCCAAAGTGGTGGAGATGCTCGCGGGGCGCACCGGTGTACCGCTGTGCTTTGATTCGGTGGACCACGGGGCGCTTGGCGCCGCGCTGGAGATATATCCGGGTCGTGCGTTGATCAACTCGATCTCGTATGAGAGTGGACGGGCGGACGTTCTATTTCCGCTGTGCCGTGACTACGGTGCCATGGCGGTGCTGTTGCCCATGGACGATAACGGCGTGCCCGAGTCGGCTAGACGGCGTATTTTGCTGATTGAAGCGTTGCTTGATAGGGCGAAAGATTACGGGCTATCAAAGAACAGCTTTGTTGTGGACGCGCTGGCCATGACGCTGGCAGGGCAACCTGACGGCGGCAAAGAGGCGCTGAAGGTTTTGGACTGGTGTGCGAAAAACGATTTACCCACGGTGATGGGCGTGAGCAACATATCCTTTGGCCTGCCGCAGCGGGCGGCACTCAACGCGGCGTTTTTGTGTGCGGCACAGGCGCGCGGGCTGACCATGGCCATCGTTAACGTGTGCCAGGGCGAGATGAAACGGGCGCTTTTGTCGGCCAACGCGCTGCTGTGCGGCGGAGATGAGGTGGCGGCATACGCGCAGTACTTTGCGAGAAGCCCCGCGATCGGGGCGGCCTTGTGGGTGCCGTGTTGTACGGGGAGCGTGCGCAGGCACTTGCGCTGGCCAATCAGGCGCTATCCGATGGGATACCACCAATTTCTCTCATCGATAAAGTCATGGAAGGACTGACCATCCTGGGCGATATGTTCGCGCAGAAACGGACGTACCTGCCCCAGCTGATGGCCGGGGCGGAAGCGGCCAAGGCGGCGTTTGTGCCGATACAGGCGGAGCTTCGTGAAGATGCGCGGCCAACGGCGGGCACCGCCGTCATCGCAACCGCGAAGGGTGATTTGCACGACATCGGCAAGAACATTGTAGTGCTGATGATGCAGAATCATGGGTTCCGCGTCATAGACCTGGGCAAGGACGTAGAAAACGAAATGGTGCTTGGCGTTGCTCAGGCGGAGCAGGCCGACATCGTTTGCCTGTCTGCCCTTTTAACCACGACGATGGAGCAGATGCGAACATTCTCCACCTTGAACCAGAGACTGGACCGCCCGTTTTTATTGATGGTGGGCGGCGCCGTGGTCACCAACGCGTTTGCCGATGAAATCGGCGCATACTATGCGCCGGATGCCGTGCAATGCGCGCGGCTGGCGCAACAGCTGGTTCAAAAACGGAACGAAGCATAGAAATTCTTGTACGCGCCGGTCAATGCGTTTATCATGGGAATGAGGAGCATTCGGCCGGGCCGAGGGCGCGGCTGTTAGGTACGGGTAAAAGGCCGCGCAGAACGGGCGGAAAGGAAGCGTTTACAAGGTGATCGAAACACTGATAAAAGTTGAAAACCTGCACAAGCATTTCGGTACGCTGCACGTTTTAAAGGGGATCAGCGAGGAGATCCGAAGGGGCGAGGTTGTGTCCGTTATCGGGCCCAGCGGCAGCGGAAAGAGCACGTTTTTACGCTGTCTGAACATGCTGGAAACCCCAGAAGAAGGAAAGATCATCTTCGAAGGTGTGCAGATCAATGCAAAAGGTGTGGATGTGGATGCCCACCGCCAAAAAATGGGCATGGTGTTCCAGTTGTTCAATGTATTTCCACACCTGACGGTGCTGGACAATATTACACTGGCGCCTATGTTGGTCAAACATGTATCCAAGGAGCAGGCCAGAGAACGGGCGATGGCGCTACTGAACCGCATCGGCCTTGGTGACAAGGCGCAGGAGCACCCCAGCCGCCTGTCCGGGGGACAGAAGCAGCGGCTTGCCATCGTACGGGCGTTGGCGATGGAACCGGATGTAATGCTGTTTGACGAACCAACCAGTGCGCTGGATCCCGAAATGGTGGGCGAGGTGCTGGACGTTATCAAAACGTTGGTACGCGACGGCATGACAACCGTTATCGTTACCCACGAGATGGGGTTTGCCAAAGAGGTTAGCAATCGCGTGCTGTTTATGGACGACGGTCTCATCGCGGAACGGGGCACGCCGCAGCAGATATTTGGCGATCCGAGGCATCCGCGCACAAAGGAATTTCTGAGCAAGGTATTGTATTGATAGAAGCCCGCGCATGCGCGGGCTTCTATTTGAAGGAGGAAATCAAATTGAGCTTTGTCTACAGTTGGGCTTTCATTCTGGGCTGTCTTGCGCTGTACAGCTTCTTTCCGGTATGGCAATTGAAGAAGCAGGGACCGGTGCAAAAGGCTGCGGACATACCCATCGACAAAAATGCGGTGGCGCACCGTCTTTGCCGAGCCATCTCGTGTGAAACAACGGGATACGTCGATGAAAACACCGGGAACTATAAAGAATTCATCAAGCTGCAACAGCAGATCCGCGAGGACTATCCCGCGGTGTTTTCCACCGTGACCATACACGAGGTAAAGCCATACAGCCGTCTGTATTGCTGGAAGGGCAAGACGGGGGACAAAAAGCCTATCCTATTGATGGCTCATCAGGACGTTGTTCCTGTGACAAGCGGCACCGAAACGGACTGGAAATATCCGCCGTTTGCTGGTACGGTGGCGGAAGGCTGCATATGGGGCCGCGGCGCTATCGACATGAAAAACGCGCTGTGCGGCATTTTCGAAGCCATGGAACATCTGATACAACAGGGGTTCGTTCCAAGCCGTGATGTGTATCTATGTACCACCTGCGACGAGGAACTTATGGGACCGGGCAGCGGCCGCGTGGCCGATCTGTGCCGGGAACTCGGGTTGCATTTCGAGTTTGTGCTCGACGAGGGCGGCAGCTTTATGCGCGGTGAAATGCTGGGCGCGAAGAATACGCTTTTGGGATGCGTATGCACCTATGAAAAGGGCTACTGTGATGTAAAACTCAGCACGAGCGACGAGGGCGGACACGCCGCCTGCCCCAAGGGCGAAACCGCTTTATCCCGCATGGCGCGGGCGCTGATGACCATCGAACGGAACAAACTCCCCGTGGACATCAGCGATACGTTTTTGAACATGTACCGTACCGTTGCGCCGTATTGCGGATTCAAAATGAAATGGATGGCGGCGCACCCGAGGCGGTATGCGCGTAAGCTCGCACACAAACTGGCGCAAAGCGGAGTATATGGCAACGCGTTGGTTCGGACCACCACGGCACTGACGCAGATATCCGCATCCAACGCTCCCAACGTATTGCCACAGCATGTTTGGGCGAACGTTAACTTCCGCATCAATCCGGGATTTACCTATGAGGCGCTGCGAGAGATCGTCAAGAAGTTGGTGGGACCGGAATTTACTGTGGAACTGCCCGTCAAAAGTAACCCGTCCCGGCCAGCGCACACGGATACGGCGGCGTATGAAGCCATTGCCACCACCATTCGTGAGACGTTTGGAGCAGACATCGTGGTCACGCCCATGGCGTTCTTTGCCGGTACGGACAGCCGTATGTTCACGGATCTGTCCGACGATGTCTATAAGTTTATGCCTGCAAAATCCCACATGAAATACGCTTCCACCATGCATGGTACCAACGAGCGCATCGATGTGGACGACTATGTAAATGGAATAAAGTTCTACATTCGATTTTTGAAAAGAACCTGCGGCGGGGAGGCATGACAATGGAAAAGACACAAAGTTTTACGATGCCTGATTTTGACAACGAGTGCATGGCGAACCATCTGGCCGGTATGGTGCGGTATCGGACCATCAGCAACGCCGATCCCGATAGGATGGACTACCGGGAATTCGACAAGTTGCACGAATATTTAAAGCAAACCTATCCGCTGGTACACAGCACGCTGTCAAGGACGGCAATCAACGGACATAGCCTGTTGTACCATTGGAAGGGTAACACACAAAGCGGTCTTGAACCCATCCTGCTGACCGCGCACCAGGACGTTGTACCCATTGCAGCGGGCACCGAAGCGGATTGGCAGTATCCCGGCTTTGGGGGCGAGATCGCGGAGGGGTTTGTATGGGGCCGCGGGACGGAGGACTGCAAATGCTTGATCCTGGGTCACATGGAAGCCATTGAAGCGTTGATCAAACAGGGTTTCGTGCCCGATCGGGACGTTTACCTTGCGTATGGCCACGATGAAGAGGTGTTTGGCCATCGCGGCGCGAAGCGCATAGCGAGGCATCTCAAGGAGCAGGGTCTGCATTTCGATTTGGTGCTGGACGAAGGAGGTGCCTTTGTGCGGGGCGAACCGTACGGTGCGCCGGCGACATTGATGGCGCAGGTGGGCATCTTTGAAAAGGGGTATCTGGACATCAAATTAACGGTGGAGGACGAGGGGGGGCATGCGTCAAGGCCGAAGGATCAGACTGCGTTAGGAGTTTTGGTCCAGGCCATCAACGCGGCGGAGCGCCACCCGTTCCCTGCTTCGGTGGGCAGTGTTCTCAAGAGGATGTACAAAACGCTGGCGCCGCATCTTTCGGACAAAGCGCTACAAAACGCCATACAAAACACCGAAGACACGCCGAATGGATTGATCTCTTTTTTGGAAAAAACACCGCTTGGCAACGCCATGGTGCGCACCACCATGGCGGCCACCATGGCATGGGCGTCACCCGCGCCCAACGTGCTGCCGCAAAAAGCGGAGGCGGTGTTCAATGTGCGCGTGTCGCATACGGAGACCATTGCGTCCATCGTGCAGCATTTCAACGAAGCCATTGCGGACGACCGTGTAAAGGTATCGGTACTAAAGGGCATTGAAGCGAGCCGGATCAGCGAAACGGACTGCGAGGCTTTCGAGCTTCTGGCAAAAAACATTCTGTGGATGCGCCCGGACGCGGTGGTGGTACCCAATCCGCTTGTGGTATGTACGGATGCGCGCAAGTACGACATCGTATGTGAACATACCTACCGGTTCGGTGCGTTCATAGGCCATATGGATCTAAGGCCGCTGGTTCACGGCACCAACGAGCGCACGCCGGTGGATCAGCTGCACGAGGGCGTGGGATTTTACGCTAAGCTTATATGGCGTTTTTGCACCCCTGATGGCAGGGCGTCATCCTGACGACGTTCGCAGATGCCCCGGTGGATGCGGCAGTTGCGCTCGGGATGCCGTTACGGTACAATGAAAACAGTTGCATGCGCCAAACGCATGACGCATGAGGGGGGTCTTTGATGAGGGATTTTATCATCGCGACGGACGCCGATTCCGAACTTTTGTTGGACTATGCGGTGGACAAGGATATTCCGGTGTTCGCCATGCCGGTAACCATCGACGGCGTTGAATACGATTACGACCTTGGGAAGACGGTGAGTTTCCCGGACTTTTTTGACAGGCTGGAAAACGGTGCACAGGTGTCCACATCCTGCAAATCTCCGTGGGAGATCAAACGTTGGTTCGTCGAACTGTTGGAACGCAACAAGCACATACTCTACATTGGATTTTCACCGCATCTGAGCCAGCACCATAACTACTGCGAGATGGCGGTCAAGGAAATTAAAGAGGAGAATCCCGAGGCCGATATCATTCTGGTCAATTCGCTGTCGATTTCTGCAGGCCAATCGCTGTTGATTCGCCGCGCTGTGGAAATGCGCGAAAAGGGCAACACCATGGAGGAAACGGCGCAGTGGGTTTTGGACAACAGACTCCATAGCGTTGTATTTTTCAGCGTGGACGACCTGAACTATCTAAAGCGCGGTGGGCGGTTGTCCGGTAGCGCAGCATTTTTCGGTACGGTGCTGGATCTAAAACCAATTCTGCACACCTCCGACGAAGGTAAACTCGAACCCATCGAAAAGGTCAAGGGGCGCAAAAAAGCTTGGCGGCGTATGGCGGAATTGATCAAAGAGCGCGCATACGATCCGGTAAACGGCGACATCCTTTTGATCTATTCTTCCGAGGAAAATGCGGCGCAGCTCAGGTCCATCCTTGAACAAACCTGCGGTGCCAAAAACATCCAGATGTGGCCGGTAGGCCCGGTCATCGGCGGCCATGCGGGCCCCAACGTGATGGGATTGGCATGCATGGGAGAGAAGCGCTAGCGCGGATCGGCTTGAGCAGGGGTCGGCTGCAGGCCACCCCTGTTTGCGTTTGCATCGTGCGGAGCAGGTCGAAGCAAAAGACGAAGAGAAAGGGAAACGAATGGCGTATCTGGCACTCTATCGGCAATACCGCCCGCGTACGTTCGACGAGGTGTTGGGGCAGGATATCATCACGCGCACGTTGAAAAACCAGATTGTAAGCGGACGCGTTGCCCATGCCTATCTATTTTGCGGTTCTCGAGGTACGGGCAAGACCAGCACCGCCAAGATATTGGCACGCGCTATCAATTGTTTGACGCCTGTGGAAGGGAATCCCTGCGGACAATGCGAAATCTGCAAAATGCCCGATTCGGCTATTTCGTCCGATATTATTGAAATTGATGCGGCGTCCAACAACGGTGTGGACGAAATCCGGGAGATTCGAGACAAAATTCGCTATGGCCCCGCCATTACGAAATTCAAGGTGTACATCATCGACGAGGTGCACATGCTCAGTGCGGGTGCATTCAACGCGCTTTTGAAAACACTGGAAGAGCCGCCGGCTCATGCCGTATTTATTCTGGCCACGACCGAGATGCACAAATTGCCCGCCACCATCGTATCGCGGTGCCAGCGGTTTGATTTTCAGCAGATGGGCGAAAACACCATCCTATGCCACATGCAGACTATCCTAAAGGATTTGCACAGAACGGCGGACATGGATGCGCTCAAACAGATCGCCACCGCCGCCGAGGGCGGCATGCGCGATGCACTGTCCATTCTGGACCAGTGCCTGATGATTACGGATCATTTGACGCTGGGCGATGTGTATGATGCCATCGGGTATGTCGGCGGGCAGAGCGTGGATGCGCTGATGGAAGCCATGGAGGACGGCGATGTCGCATCAATGCTCAAAGTCATCGATGCCGTGGCGCAAAGCGGCGCCAACCTATCCGTATTTGTACGCGAATGCATGCAGGCCATTCGCGACAAGCTGATACAATCGCAGGGCGTTATACAAGCTCGCTACAGCTATGCCATGGAAGTGCTGGCGCAGACCCAGACGCAGATGCGCTATGCAACGCGCCCGCGTGTATTGTTGGATGCGGCGGCGGTACGCCTTTGCATGCCACAGGGCGATGATTCGCAAATCGCATTGTTGGCGCGTGTCGAAGCGCTTGAGCAAAGATTGACGCAGCTTGAGACGCAACCTTTGAAAGCAACCGTCCGACAGGCAATAAAGCCACAAAACGATGACAGGCAAACCGAAAAGGCGGAGGTCCCGGTAACAGAGGATGATGATTTGCCGTGGGAAGAGGATACGGTAACGCCGCCATGGGACGATATGCCCGCTAATCCGGTGCGAACACCGACAAAAAAGGCGGAGATTCCGGTAGCAGAGGACGATGAACTGCCGTGGGAAGAGGATACGGCAACGCCGCTATGGGACGTTGTGCCCGCTAATCCGGTGCGAACACAGGCAAGTGAGAATAGTATTCCCCCACCAACGCTGAAGGATCAAAGCGGCGTTGATAAAGAGATATCACGGGTTTTAGCGGTGGAGGAAAAACCAAGAATTGCCAGTGATACAGTGCCGGAAGACGCGAAAGCCATGTTTTTGGCAAAGATGGGTAAGGTGGACGCGGGCGTTAGCCAGTCTATCCGCCTTTGCCGCCAGATCGCACGCATCAACGGCACGGTGCACATCGCATTCGCCAAGGGGGATGAAGTCTTTGTGGGCGCGTTGCGGCAGCATTTGCAGGACCTTGTTCGTATCGCCGGGGAAGTGTACGGCGAAGACGTACAGGTCAAGGTGGTGACGGAGGATCAGTTGCCCAAGACGCCGATCGACAGACAGGTAGTTGCGCAAAAGGCACAGGAAATTTTCGGCGTTCCCATAGAGATCGAGGAAATATGAACGAAGCATACAAGCACAGATATAAATAAGGAGAGGATCATATGCCAAAGGGCGGTTTCGGCAACATGCAGCAGTTGATGGCGCAGGCACAGCGTATGCAGATGGAGATGCAAAAGAAGCAGGAAGTGATCGCACAGGCCGAGCGCAGTGCTCAAAGCGGCGGCGGCATGGTCAGCGCGACGGTGAACGGGGCGCACCGCGTCACCGCCATCCACATAGACCCGCAAGCCGTGGATCCCGATGATGTGGAGATGCTGGAGGATCTCGTGTTGGCGGCGGTGAATTCGGCGATGGATGACATCGACGAATATGCCCAAAAGGAAATGGGAGGGGTCACAGGCGGTATGAACATTCCCGGCCTGACGCGATAATGAGCTACAGCATCCGGCCGTTGAGCGATCTGGTGGAGTCGTTGTCCGGGTTGCCCGGCATCGGCGGAAAGAGCGCGCAGCGCTTGGCATACTACATTTTGAGCATGCCAAAGGAAAAAGCCAAAGAGATGGCCAGGACCATCGTCGAAGCATCGCAGGCGGTACAATTTTGTAAATTCTGCGGCAACATGACCGACCGGGACGAGTGTGCCATATGCACGGACATGTCGCGGGATCGGACCAAGATATGCGTGGTGCGCGATGCGCGCGATGTCATCGCTATGGAGCGGGGCAGCGGTTTTCGCGGATTGTACCATGTTTTGGGCGGTACGCTGTCTCCCATGACAGGCATGGGTCCGGATCAGCTTCGCATCCGGGAACTGTTGGACAGGGTGAACGACGTGGAGGAAATCATATTGGCCACAAACCCGGACGTGGAGGGAGAGGCGACGGCCGTGTACCTATGGCGACTGCTCTCGCCGTTGGGCATACGCGTTTCGCGCATCGCACATGGCGTTCCGGTTGGAAGCGATCTTGAATATACCGACGAGGTAACGCTGCAAAAGGCGATGGAGGGCCGGCGCGAGATGACATAAGGTATAACCGTACCGCCTTGCGGCCATACTTTCCGTAAGCTAAATACGGGAGGTTTGGTCATGAACAAGCCACAAAAGCAGGAAAAGCTGTCGCTTTCGTATAACGTGCACCAAGCGCTTCGTGCTTGGCAGGACGCGCAAAAGTATTTTGACGCGGTCAGCGATCCAGATCTGGTGGATGTTGCGATCTACGATATAGAGGCGGCGCGCAGGCGGTACATGTATATGCTCAAATGCATAAAGCAGGGACAATGACATAGCGGCATGCACGGCGGTAGTAAAGCATACGCTCTTTTGGAGGGGTATGCTATGGACATCGGCGTGTGGTCGTTTATATCGTTTGCGGTAGCGGTGGTACTGCTTTCATTGTTGGGCAAACTACTGGAGTGGCCGATGCAAAGGCTGTCCCGCCTGATCCTCAACAGCCTGTTGGGCGGACTGGCGCTTGTGGTACTCAACCTGTTCGGCACATGGGTGGGGTTGCGCATCGCCATCAACCCGCTCAACGCCATAATCGTTGGCGTGTTCGGCATCCCGGGCATCGTATTGTTGTTGATCCTGCCGCTGCTGTTATCGTAAATTTGCTTGCGCCGCGGGCTGATCCGTGATATATTGAAATCACATAAAGGGGAGTAACTCGCCGGTATCGGTTTTGTCGTTCGTCATCACGGCCACAGCGCCCGGACGGCAGGTCAAGCAATTGAGAGTAAGACCTTTGTTCCGTCCAGAACAAAGGTCTTTTCGTTTATACGGAAACAAAAAAGGAGGATTATCCATGCAAGACACATCCTGGCATGCCCTGCAGGTGGACGATGTATTTTCGAATATAAAAAGCCAAGCGCAGGGATTGTCCGCACAGGAGGCTAAGCGCAGGTTTGAGCGAAGCGCAAACGAGCTGGTGCAAAAAAAAGGGAAGAGTACACTGCGGCTGTTTTTGGATCAATTCAAGGATTTTATGATCGCGGTGTTGATGGTGGCAGCGGTGATCTCCGGCCTTGTGGGAGAGATCGTGGATGCAGTTGTCATTCTTGCCATCGTTCTACTCAATGCGATCATTGGTGTCGTGCAGCAAAAGAAAGCGGAGAATTCGCTGGCGGCGCTCAAGAAGATGAGCGCACCCACGGCGAAGGTGATTCGCGACGGATGGGAAAACAGCGTCCCGGCGCGCGAGGTGGTGCCGGGTGATGTGGTGCTTTTGGAGGCAGGCGACCGTATACCCGCGGACATGAGGCTGACGCAAACGTACAATCTCAAGATCCAGGAATCTGCGTTGACCGGTGAATCCGTACCGGTGGAGAAGGATGCCTCCAAAAAACTGATTCACGACGCGCCGCTTGGCGACCGCGTCAACATGGCGTTTTCCGGTGCAATGGTGACCTATGGCCGCGGGCGTGGCGTCGTCATCGCTACCGGCATGGACACCGAGGTCGGGAAGATTGCGGGCATGCTGATGCAGGAGGACGAACGGCTGACGCCACTGCAAAGAAAACTGGAGGCGCTGGGCAAAACATTGGCCATTGCCGCGCTGCTTATTTGCGTCTTAATCTTTGGTGTTGGCATCCTCTATGGCAAACAGGTTTTGAATATGTTTCTAACGGCGGTGTCGTTGGCCGTCGCGGCAATTCCCGAAGGATTGCCCGCCATCGCCACCATTGTGCTGGCGCTGAGCGTGCAGCGCATGGTCAAGCGAAACGCCATCGTACGCACGCTGCCGTCGGTGGAGACACTGGGCAGCGCGTCCGTCATATGCTCGGACAAGACCGGTACGCTCACGCAGAACCGCATGGAAGTGAAAAAGCTGTATTTTGACGGCGAAACGGTGGACACGCCGGATGCGCAAGGCGCGGACAGTACCGCACTGACGCGGTTGTTGGAGGATTGCGCGCTGTGCAACGACGCGCGGTATCACCATGAAGGCGGCGGTAGCACTGCCGTTGGTGATCCGACTGAGATTGCGCTCATCGACGTTGCGGCGGCGCTGGGTATGAACAAGGGACAGACCGAAACGCGTATGCCGCGCGTAGCCGAGATTCCGTTCGATTCGGACCGTAAGCTGATGACCACCGTGCACCTTGTGGAAGAGGAATCGATGCGCGCGTATGTCAAAGGCGGTGTGGATATCCTGTTGTTGCGGTGCACGCATATACTCGAGCATGGGGTGCTGCGCCACATGGAGCAGACGGACAGGGAACGCATCCGGGAGGCCAACGAAGAGATGGCAAGGCAGGCGCTGCGCGTGTTGGGTATGGCGTTTAAGGATATTGCCGATATACCCACGCCCAAGGATATGCCGCTTTTGGAGAGCGATCTGATTTTTGTGGGCATGACCGGTATGATGGATCCGCCGCGTGAAGAGGCGAAAGACGCTGTTGCGGTGTGTCGCAGCGCGGGCATACGTCCCGTGATGATCACGGGCGATCATCTGATCACAGCCACTGCTGTCGCCAGGGCGCTGGACATTCTGCGTGACGGGGATCTTGCGGTGACCGGACCGGAGCTTGAGCGCATGAGCGATGAGGATCTTGGAGAAAAAGTGGCGTTTATTTCGGTGTATGCACGCATATCCCCCGAGCACAAGGTGCGCATTGTCAAGGCATGGCAGGACCATGGGCATATTGTTGCCATGACCGGCGACGGCGTGAACGACGCACCCGCGCTCAAGAGTGCCGACATCGGCTGCGCCATGGGCATCGTGGGCACCGAGGTGGCCAAGGAAGCGGCGGATCTGATATTGACGGATGACAACTTTGCCACCGTTGTGGCTGCTGTGGAAGAGGGGCGCCGCATATACGACAATATCCTAAAGACCATACAGTTCCTTTTATCGTGTAACATTGGGGAGATATTGACGTTGTTCGTAGCCACCATGCTGAATTGGCAAGAGCCGTTGTTGCCGGTACACATCCTTTGGATCAATCTGGTGACGGACAGTCTGCCCGCGCTTGGCCTGGGCGTGGATCCGGCGGAACGCGGCATCATGGCCCGCCAAACGAAGCGGTCCAAGACGTTGTTCACAAGGGGCATGGTATGGCGTATGTGTTATCAGGGTGCTATGGTGGGTCTGTTAACGCTGGCCGCTTTCGTGATAGGTCAGACGTACTATTCCCTAGAGGTGGCCCGGACGATGGCGTTTTGCGTGTTGGCGTTTTCACAGTTCGTGCACGCATATTCCGTGCGCTCGTCACGGCACAGCGCTTTTAGCCGTACGATGGGCGGCAACAAATACCTTGCCGGTGCGATACTGGTATCTGCGCTTTTGATGCTGTTGGTGTTGACGCCGCCGCTTGCTACGGTGTTTGAAACGGTGAACATGAACCTGACGCAATGGGGCGTCGTGGCGTTGTTGTCCGTCGCGCCGCTGTTGATCGTGGAGATCATCAAGGCGCTTAAACTCAATGGAGCGGGCGAGGACGACCGGTAAAGAGGATATTTGGTTGCGGTGCGCTTGGAGAAAAGCGTTGCATATATAAGAGCCCGGGATATGTTTGATTCCAGGGCTCTTTGATTCGTTGAAGGGTCAGATTTGGGAAGCGTCGTCTTCCGGCATGTTTACGGACAACACCTTATACAGCACATCTGGAAAGTTCACCGTCATGCCGTCTACGCCGCAGTACAGGGATTGGGTCATCCTAAGAGGGGTATCATTTCCCCAACTGCGCACCACAAACCCGCGCGATTTAGCGTGTGCCACGCATTGCGGCGTCAGAGTGCTGACGTGGGGGCAGATCTGTACACAGCTGATGGTCTGCGCCTGATCCAAAGTTTCGTCGAAACAGTTGTCCGTCAGAAACCCAAGCGCGATGTTTTTATCGAGATTGCGGCAGTTTCTAAGGCATTTAAAGTGAAAACTGGTAATACACAGGCGGCTGTCGTCCGGTATGTACCGACGGATCAGATCGAGTGTATCCGTCTCGACGTCGGCATCCTTTAGCTCAATGGCAAAATCGATGTCGCGCGTGCCAAACGCGCGCAAAAAATCCTCCAGCAATACGATCCTTTCCCCCTTGTACCGCTCACTGCGATACGAGCCGAGATCGATGTCAAACAGTTCGCTGTAATCCGTTTTATTGATGTTTTTGTCGACTGTGCTGATTCGGGCGGTACTGTCGTCGTGGAACAGTACGAGTTTTCCGTCCCGCGTTCGCTTGACATCGGTTTCAAGGCCGGTGGCGCCCATCTGAAGGCCAAGATAGAATGCCGAAAAAGTGTTTTCAGGCGCATACGCGCTTGCGCCGCGGTGTGCAAGATTCATCATAAATGGATTTCCCCCTATCGCTTCATACTCTCTACATGCTAAGCATGGAAAGTGGCGTTTGGCAAGTATTTTGTAAAAAATAAATTGTATGTAACCGTGATTAACAAAGATATTGTAAAAGTATAATAATAAATATATAGTATTTAAATATAATAATAATTAATGTAATATAGATATGTTCTGGTTGCAATATGAGTTTGTTGTATCTATAATAAAGATATTCATACCATAGTATAATGGTGGTACAAGTTTAAAAAACATTTTTGGAGGCGATGAATTTACATGAGAAAAATTGGAATTCTGACCGGTGGAGGAGACTGCCCGGGACTCAACGCAGTCATCCGAAGCGTGGTCGAGCTATGCGCCGCGGAACAGATCGATGTATTTGGTTTCTACGACGGATGGCGCGGTGTCGTCCAAAGCGATGGAAAATGGCTTACGCTTGATGATGTGGATGGTATTCAGTCCGTAGGTGGCACCATTTTGGGCACATGCCGAACCAATATACTGCGTCTGGAGGGCAGCGAAGATTTGGTCAAAGCAACCATCGAAGAGCTTGGACTCGAAAGCATTGTGGCCATCGGTGGTGATGATACGCTGGGCGTGGCAAATCACCTTCAAAAACTCGGCTTTGACATGATTGGTGTTCCCAAAACCATAGACAACGACCTTGCACATACCGATTATACTTTCGGATTTGACAGCGCGACAAACATTGCCATGAAGGCACTGGACGATCTCAAGACTACGGCTTTCAGCCATCATCGCGTGATTGTAGTGGAAATGATGGGACGGAGCGCGGGGTGGATCACCGTACAGGCGGGTATTGCAGGCAATGCGCATGTTGTGATCATACCGGAGTTCCCGATGCAACTCGAGGAGATATGCGCCATCGTGGCAGGCCGTTATCGCCGCGGCCAAAAGTATAGCCTTGTTGCGGTAGCGGAAGCGGCGGATATCATTGGCCTGGAAGCGGACGAATCAAACATCGCCCGGGATTCGTTTGGAAATATTCAGATGGTGGATCGCTGCATCAGCGCAAAGCTGGCCGATGCAATTAGGGATAAAACGGGTCTTGAAACGCGTAGCGTTGTGCTGGGACATGTGCAGCGCGGCGGCAGTCCGACTTGTTTCGACAGGGTGCTGGCGGCACGCATGGGCTATTGCGCAGCTGAGCAGGCAATCGACCGGAACTACGGCGTAATGGTCGCACTGAAAGGGAACAGCATCGTCACCACAGCGCTTGATGCTGCGTTGAACAAACGCAAAGTGGTGGATGAGGAACTGTACAAGGTTGCCCGCCTTTATTTTCGATAGATCAGAGGCGGTCATGCATGGCATGGCCGCCCCTTTGTTTTTTGGACAATGCTCATTTGGACATTTCTTTCAATGAACAATGGCTCGAACGTGTTTGCCTGAAAAGATAAAAAGGATGAAGTGAGGAAAAAGCGAGGGAATAGAATGAGAATACGGCGGACAGGAGCCATAGCATTGGCTGTTGTTTTTGGTCTGTTCACGTTCGCGGGATGCAAGGATGTGGCTGAAACCGAGACGCAAACGCCGCAACCAACCCAAACGATGCAAGTCGGAACGGGGAACAATCCGTTCACGGTGCTTGTGGTAGAGCAAACCGACCAGAAGGATTCGTTGCTCGGCGAAATGGGATTTTTACTCGATTCCTATCAGCCTAAGGAGAACGAAACGGACTATACCGGTCTGGCGGTGACGGTGTTGACGCCGTTTAGCGAAGTGGATGGATTGCTATCGGACGTGCTGGTGCTGTCTTTTTGCTTACAGACACAGCAGGACGGGCGCTACAGCTATAACCACAACGGGCAGGAAGCGGCGCTTATAAAGGATGGACAAAGCTACGAATACAGCGGTATGGTGACGAATGAAAGCGACGCGCAATCACACCAGCGCCAGAGCGCGCACTTTGCCGCGGACGGAAGCCGAATGACCTTGGAGATATACGACAAGGCGAATAACCGTGGTGAGATACGCACGCTTTTTATGCAGTGGGTACGCGAAGACGACGTTGTCCGCGTGCAATGTCATTTTACGATAAACGGCGGCGAATCGTACGATATACTACGCTATCAAGTGGAAGATGACGCGCTTATCTTTGCCATATACGAACAAGTGGAATCGGCGCCCGATCTGTTCGCCCTTTCATCGGAAGAGCTGTTCGAGCAGGGCTATGTGACCTACGGAATCTATGCAAACGGAACGGCCACCATTCAGAACGAGGATCATACGCTTGTTGTCGGGCCTTGAATGTTTATCGCACATAAAAGCAAAAATCATTTATAATGACAGTATAATGGAAACTTTAAAAGGCGAGGGCATGAGCAACGGGGAAAGCACCATTATTGGAGCCGGTAAAATCGGGCGCTGCTTTTTTGCGAACCTGTTTGCCAAGGCCGGGTATAACCTTTTGTTTGTCAACGGCTCGCCCAAAACGGTGAATACACCGAACGCTGCGCTGCGTATCTGACGTTTTTTGAAAACGATGGCGACGTGCCTTGTGTCGATATGTAAGCGATCTTCAAGAGCAGGGTATCGAACAGGCGGTTTATACGCTATACGGTTTACAGGAGAACGTTGAGTGGGAGCGGATGTTGGCTCAATGGATTCTGTTGCGCTACCGGGAAATATGAGATCAGGATTATGAGGTGTTTTGATTGAACCCGCCGCGCTTTTATAGCAACGTGGCGGTGAATAAGGAGGAATTCATTATGGAAAAGTCGGTAGCCATCATTGGGGCCGGTAAGATCGGTAGAGGATATCTGGCGGATCTGTTCGGCGACGCGGGGTATCATCTGGTGCTGATCGGCCGATCGCCCGGAACCATCGACAAGCTCAACGAGGCGGGACAGTACACACTGTTTATCACCGGTGCCGAGGGAACGAGTGAGAAGGTGATCAGCAATTTTGAAGCCTACTCGAGTGAACGCAATTTCGATACGGTGGCAAAAAGGCTCGCGCAGGTTGAATTAATCTGCGTGGCGCTGTACCCTGGGGCGTATCCGTCGGTGGCGGACCAACTCACCGCCGCCATTGAACTACGTGCCAAGGAAAACAGTACGGATCCCCTGAACGTTTTTTTCTTTGTCAACAAGGTGTTCACGGCACGGACGATGAAAGCGTTGATCGAACAGCGCCTCAAAACACCGGAAGGTAAGGCGTTCTTTGAAAAGAATGTCGGTCTGATAGAGGCACTTACCTTCCGCGGCGGATACAGCCCAACGCCGGAGATGTTGCAAAATGATCCGCTGTGCATAGCGTCCGGTGAAGGCCGCGTGATGCCGGTGGGCGATAATTTCGTAGGCCCCAGACCCGACATTGATTCCATGCAATTTATGGACCGAATGGAAGGTAGGTTGGTGCGCAAAGTGTGGTGCGGCAACATGGGGCACTGCATGATGGCATCCATGGGTTGGTACCGCAGGCATACGTATACATACGAATGTGCGGGCGACCGGTACATACGCAAGTGCGTGGACTATGCCTCCAGAGAAGCGAACTTGGCCGTTGGACAGGAATTTGGATTCACCCCGGAAGAAATGCGAGAAGGAAGCCGCCATGGCTGGCTAGCCAGGATGAACAGCAATACCAAGGATGATGTATACCGAGTGGCGGCGGATCCCATGCGCAAACTGAGCAGGGACGATAGGTTCATAGGTCCCGCTCTTTTATGCCTGAAGCATGGCATGGTTCCGTATTACCTTTGTAAAGGCGCTGCGTCCCTGTTCCTATTTGAAAACGAGAAGGATCCGTCCGCAGTTGCACTTCAGCGGATTGTGAAGGAGAAGGGGATCGAACAGGCGATCTGGGAGGTAAGCGGCTTAGATCAAAACGCCCCGCAAGACAAGAAGCTGCATGATCTAATCCTTGCGGCGCATCGTGATATCGTGGATCACGACGTAGATCTGGAAATCCTATAGCGTTATAAAAAAGAGCCGCCAAGCGGCTCTTTTTTATTGGGCGTAATATGGATTATAGGGCAGTGCCAGTGGCCAACAGATTGAACCTTCGAAAATCCGTCCAGCCTGTGGGCCGCAGTTTTATGGTTAGGGCATCATCCATAAAATGCATCACCAACTTATACGTGCCCAGTTTAAGCGATAGATGCACGTGGCATACCATGGTTTGTTCATCCACAAACACGTAGCGCGCCCAGCCATCATCGTCTGTGACGGACACGTGTTGCGGCATCCAGTCGTTACGTCCTGCATTGATGACCCAATCCGCTTCGCCGATACGAATGCGGATGTCAAAGCCTGTGCTGGTTTTATCAAATCCGATGCGGGAAATGCCGGCGCTGTTCTTTTTGAACGCATAGGTCTTGCCGTTGATTTGATCCACGAGCGCGCAATCCGTGACGCCGTCAGGCATCAGCATGAACAACGCTTCTGTCCGCGCCGTCAAAGCGCCGTGCGCTTTGGGGTTCTCTGGTAGTGGCGTGTCGCCGACAAACGGCGTGACGGTGGCATGGAACAGCCGAACGATCAGATCGTAATCGCCTTCATCCTCCAACAGGTTGCCGGTGGATACCCAGACCATATCAAGGTGCGGGATGATCACGATCAGTTGGCCGCCGCTGCCGATGCCGCCGAACGCATCATCGCGAAAACGCCAGAACTGATAGCCGTAGCCGCGATTGCCGTCACATTTTGTGCCCTTGGCGGAGGTATCCACGTGTTTTTGGGTTGCTGTCTTTACCCAGTGTGCCGGTACCACCTGCTCGCCGTTCCATACGCCGTTTTGTAGCATCAGTTGGCCGAACTTCGCCATGTCCTGAGTCTTGCAGTGGATGCCGCGGCTTCCCGCATCGATGCCCATAGGGTCCTGCTGGCAATAGATGCCCTCTATACCCAGCTTGTCGAACAGCCTTGGCTTGAGGTAGTCCATCATGGTCATGCCCGTGACCTTTTGGATGAGCGCGCACAAAGTATGCGTGGCGGTGGAATCGTAGCCAAACAATGTACCGGGGCGGTAAGGAGGTGGTGTTTGCAAAAAGGCTTTTACCCAATCTGTGCCCGTTCTGTCGGTGGCATGGGGATGACCGCTGCGCATGGTCAAAAGATGCTCAACGGTGAGCTCCTTTGTATAGGCGTCCACCATAAAATCTATTTTTTCGCGGAACAGATCCACGAGTTTGTCCGTCAGTTTGAACAAGCCTTCTTCCAGACAGAAGCCGACGGCGATGGAGGTGAAACTCTTGCTGACGGAGTAGATGATATGCTGTTCAAAGCTATGGTGCGGCGCCCACCATCCCTGCGTTACGATGTTGCCGTGTCGTAGCATCATGAAGCTGTGCATCGGCATCTTGCGCGTTTCGATCTCTTTGAAGAATCTTTCGATGGCTTGGCTTGGAATGCCGACTGATTCCGGCGTGACCGATTCGAACATAAAAAGTCCCTCCTCTTTGGCTATGCGGACGATGATGGTGCATTCAGGCGATAGAACAACGGTTGCCGGTATTGAGATTGAACGTTGCATAAGCCCGTGTGGGTATCCAGTGCGGTTCATTCAAGGGCGTTCAATAGGGGCACAAGTTCCTGTAATTTACATCTGTAATAATCATATTGCGTACGAGTGGAAAAACCGCTGGATGTGTACAACGAAAATGCACGCTCGTTGGTGCTGTCCACCTCCAGCGTAATCTCTTTGTGATACGCTTTTGATTGAGCGATGACATAATATAAAAGCGTCCGTCCGCAGCCCTTTCCCTGATATTGTGGCATCACGCCCAGACCGAAAATGGACAGGATATCCCCTTCAAGGCGGGCGCTGCATACGCCTACGATATCGCCGTTTTGTTCGGCGCAGAAACACAGGACGTTTTCATCGTGAAAGCATATATGCGCCATAGCGTATGCGCTGGCGGATGCGCCAAACGTCAAATCGGAAAGCGATGAAATTTGGCAAAGATCGTTTCGCACAACCGGGCGCAGTATGATTGTGCCGTCAGAAGGGATTGGTTTGCGGGTATTGCCGGGAGAAAATTCCATCATGTACTCGCTGTGATCGTATACAAGCGGCCAAGCGGACAGAATGACTTTGGCATCCGACGCGCATTGTTCATGGACAAACAGCAGCGTATCAATACCAAAAGAGTGCATGCCTTGGCATGCGGCGGCCAACAGGTGCTTAAAAATGCCTTGTCTGCGAAATGAAGGTAGAACAAGAGCGGATATTTCAGCTTCCGTTGGTGTAGGCGCGAAGATACACAGCACCCCGATGAGCGCTCCATCCCGGATGCACAAAAAATAGCCCGGCAAGTCTGCCTGATGATTCATGATGTTTTCCAAAAAAAGTGGTCTTTTAATTCCGTCGTGATGTTTGCACTGCATTTCCAAATGGCGGACTTGTGCAATGTGTTCGTCGGTTAAATGAGTTGCGGATAATATCTGCAAAATTTGCCTCACCTTCAGTGCGAGAAAAGTGCATCCATCCAAACGCCAAAAATATCGGCATAGTTCAGAATAGCCCCGACTTTCACAACTGAATTGTAACGCAATAAACACGCGGAGGCAAGAGAAGGGATTTCGATATGCAATTGAATTTGTCAGAGGATTGTTGCCCAATCTGCTTGGGCAAAGCTACGTGTCCCGATTAAAAGCCACCATAGAACAGATGATCAGCGGCATGCGCTACACCCATGGCGGATAGATTGCGAACCATAGAAAAAAGAACCGGCTTTAGCCGGTTCTTTTTAATGGTACTGTGTTTATGCAACGGGAGGAACATAGGCTCCAAAGATCAAACCGCCGCCGCCCAAGATGCCGATCGCGCCTGCGATGAGGCCAATGGCCGTGAGCATCAACGTTGCTTTGGTCATACTATTGCCACTCATGATGAACTTGTATGTGCCCAGAATAACAATCAACGGCAGGATGCCGGGGGCAACTTTATCCAGAATACCGGTCTGAACCAACGCCGGAGAACCGGACGTCGGGATATACAGAGGCGTTACCACTTTGACCATGCCCGCGGACAAGCCGCCCATCATGAACAGGCCCAAAACGGATGCGACGGAGATAAACGTGTTGATGCCCCGGCCCGAGAGGATGTTCAATGCGGCACGGGTACCGAGCCTAAAGCCCGTGTGGCTGTAAATGTGGCCCTCGACCAACACGATGGAGGTGATGATTACCAACTGGAGGATGGCTGCCATGGGGTTGCCCGCAGCTGCCAAGGGGAGTAACAGGATGGTGACCAACGGTACCATTGTCGCCCAGTCGATCGTGTCGCCGATGCCGGCGAACGGGCCCATCAAACCGGCTTTGATACCGGTAATGGCCGCTACGTCGATGGGGGCGCCCAAGGCGCGCTGTTCTTCCATCGCCAGCACGTGATTGAACAAAGTGCCACGCGGGAGGGATATCTTGTCGTCGTGCTTCGAAGCAATGACGATCCGGAGCTTGAAAAAAAGTATATTGAATTGCTCTGGGAAAAACGGGTTGACGGCATTGTTGTCGTTTCCACGGGCAGAAACGAGGGACTGCTCCTGGATATATGCAACCGTGGTACCCCTGTCGTATTTGTGGACAGAAAGTCCGTGTCACACCAGGCTGATTCGGTGCGTGCGGACAAGTGGAAGGGTGCATATCTGGCAGTGGAGCATATGATCCAGCTCGGACATACAAGAATAGCCCTTGCAAACGGACCTAAGGATCTTGTGACGTGTTTGGACCGGTTCAATGGCTTTGTGAGGGCACTGTATGATTATAACATTCCCATTGAGAATGAATGTATCCAGTTCGGTACCTTTACAAAGGAATTCGGGTATGATTTCATGAATTGGTTTGTAACCCAAGATCCCCAAAGTCGTCCTACAGCGGTTCTTTGCGGCGGGACAAGCATTGCATATGGATGCTTGAGCGAGGCTGCCCGGCTCGGAATATCCATTCCGGGAAATCTGTCTTTGATATGTTTTGGAAAGCCAAGCTTTGAAGAGCTGTTACATCCTCAAATCACTTATATCGATCAACGGAATGACGAGGTAAGCGAGGCGACCGCCAGTTTGATCTACGAGAAGATCAAGGATTCGTCAACGCCAAATCGCCAAATCGTGTACGAGCCACAGCTTGTCATTCGTGATTCGGTCAAGGGATTGACCATTTTGGATCAAGAGAAATAATGACGGTATCGTTGTTTGTGGACGCGTTACGTCTGTTGCTCCTGATGCGCCGCCTCGTCCTGGATCTCCCGGCGCATGCCTTCCAATGCACGGCGCCGTCGTGCGTTTTTTTCCTCTAGCGCTTTTTTTGCCTTGGGATCGGATGTTTTTGCTATGAGCTCGTCTGCCAGTTCCATGTTGTAGATGGTCATATCGATGGTTTTCTGGATCCTGTCGACGTTGTCTCTCCTGTCATCAGGTTTGGGTGTCATGGGCGCTGCCTCCTTTTGTAAAGCGTACTCTTAGCTTGCCGCACCTAAACGCCGTTATGCATGGACTTATCGTTCCGACATACATCAATTTGATTCAAGAGCAGAACTTACAAATCCACGTAAACCCGATTGGGTGTATATGAATGGATATAATTTTATATGGTGTACAATGTTTTGTGTGGATGTGATGCAATGATGCGCAAAACCTTAAAAAACTGTACGTGGGCAAAATCCGGCCGGGCGAAAAACAATTTACCAAAGACGGTGAATTTGTCAAGTGTCTAAGTGTTGTGGTGCAATGCGAGGCACGGTTGGGCAAATTGCTAAATAGCGGGGGCAGGGAACGGCTGTACAATTGAGCGCAGGGCCAATTGGATATCAACGCCTTTGCCACACGAGAATGGTTGGTGGATGGCTCCTGCATTGGTGTACGCATCATGCTGCCCGTGTTTATGGAAGATGCCGGGATCTTACGGACATTTCAAAAACCGATCAAACCGGCTCTGCGATATTGCAAGACCGGCGCATCGAAAGGCCGGGGATTCGCTGGAATCAGCCATTTTGCTCGTTCAAATTGAGGTCCCGGTAGAATAGATCATCCCGTTTTTCAAAACCGGCGGATTTCCAAAATGCATTGCCCAAATCGTTGGTAGTATACACGATCAACGCCGCCTTATTGATATGCTCCTTTTTCAGCGCGTCTAGGGCGGCATTGACCAACCCTTTGCCGATGCCCTTTCTGTGGTGGCCCGCATCGACGGCCATATGATAGATGTGGCCCCGCCGTCCATCATGTCCGCAAAGGATGACGCCGACGATTTGTCCATTGATCTGCGCAACGTAACTCATGTTGGGATTCCGCATCAAAAACCGTGCAATACCCTGCGGCGAATCGTCCAAACTGCGCAGACCAATGCCCTCAGCATTGAGCCACAGATCGCGTGTTGCATTGTAATCCTCGATCATCATTGGCCTGATGTCCATGGTTTCCGTCTCCCGCGTATACGAATGAATTCTATGTACATTATAGCGTAGAATGAAAGCTCTGTGCGTATAAAAAACCCAAGCCGGGTATTGCGGAACCCTTGAATCGTTCAATCTACCGAATCGAAATACCGACGGCTGTAATCCCTGGTAAAATCAAATAGATATTTGATGACGGAATCAATATCCATGAATGTCGGATGACTGTATCCCGGCGCCAGCTTATCAAGGGGCGTTTTATTTGTTATGTTGTAATAATCGATAGGCGTGACATGTATGCTGGATTTTCGGCATGCATAATAGATCCCATCAAGCGCATACCGGTAAAGGTTAAAGCAGATGGAGATCGGTAGCGTCGCCACAAACCTGCCAATTAATATTTGTTTGCTTATGCAATCCATCCACTGAGCAATTGCCGAAGCGTTTTGCAGGGTTTAAACAGAGATACTCCTTCACTTCAACGGATTGTTAAATATTTAGCAATCTTTTTCAAAACCACTTGACATAGACGGCTACATTCGATAAAATCATATCGATATAAATATATCGATATGATTTTATCGAATGTTTGTGAAAGGAGCGTCTGGCATGAAAAAACAAACACCCATCTCCTTGCAGTTGTACAATCGCCTGTCAGGATATCTTAATTACCTCAAGCAGCTTTCAAAAGACGCGCCGGATAATATATCGGCCACGGCTATTGCACGCGCGCTGGAGTTGAACCAAGTGCTGGTACGCAAGGACCTAGCCATCGTCAGCGACGGCGGAAAACCAAAAGTTGGCTATGTTGCGCTGGATCTGATTGCGGACATTGAGCACTTCTTGGGGCACGACAACTGCTCCGACGCGGTGCTGGTGGGTGTGGGGAATTTGGGAAAGGCGTTGCTGTGCTACGGGAGATTCGAGGATTACGGGCTGAATATTGTGGCCGCGTTTGACGCCAATCCCGATCTGATCGGAACGGAAATCGGTGGCAAGAACATCGTGGACGCCAAAAAAACCACAAACCTATGCAAGCGCATGAGCATCCGCATAGGCATCATCGCCGTTCCCGATGTACATGCTCAGGGCGTATGTGACGCGTTGATAGCAGGCGGCATCCGTGCGATCTGGAACTTTGCGCCCGTCAACTTGAAGACGCCGGAGAAAGTGGTGGTTAAAAACGAGGATATGGCCGCGTCGCTGGCTATCCTGACAAAGCGGTTGGCGGAGAGTCTGGCGCATTACGGGTTGGATTGAGCGGCAAGAGACTAGGGCCACGAGCCAAACGTGTTTAATATGTTTGGAAACAGGGAGTTTTCCGAAGCACCCTGTTGAAATAAAAAGTTTATCCCAATAAAAGGTGTGATGGCGATGATCATGAAACAGGAATTCTCATCGAAGTTCGACAGGGTGTGCGACGTGCTGGACAGGCACGGGCGCAACCCACACAAGCTGATCGCGATACTGCAGGAGATCCAGGACGAGTATGCGTACCTGCCCGAGGATATTATGACGTATGTCGCGACGGCGCTTGGCATATCGCCGGGACAGGTGTTCGGGGTGGCGACGTTCTACTCCCACTTCACGCTCGAGCCCAAGGGTAAGTATGTTATCAAGGTTTGTGACGGGACCGCCTGCCATGTAAAAAAGTCGGAGGAGCTTTTGAAGGTTCTGGAAAAGGAACTTGGCCTTACCAGGGAGGAAAGAACGTCTCCCGATATGCTCTTTACGCTGGAGACGGTGGCATGTCTAGGCGCTTGCGGGTTGGCGCCTGTAGTGGTGGTCAACGACGAGGTGCACGGACTGATGACCAAGGAGAAGACCATTGAACTTTTAAACCGAATCCGGGAGGAGGAGCAGATATGAACAGCACCGAGCTTTTACTGCAGCGCAAAAAGCATTTTGATAAGAGCATGTCGAACTACAAGGCGCGCGTGATAATCTGCGCCGGTACCGGATGCATGGCGAACGGTTCGCTGAACATATTCAAGCGCTTCCAGGAAGTAATCAAGCAGCGCGGGCTGTCCGTCACCGTCGCGCTGGAGAAGGAAGAGGCGGATTTCATGCTGTCCGAGAGCGGCTGTCAGGGCTTTTGCCAGATGGGACCATTGGTCACGCTGTATCCGCAGGGCGTATTGTACACCAAGGTGAAAGTGTCTGACGTGGAGGAAATCGTGGACAGGACGCTGCTACGCGGCGAGCACGTGGAGCACCTTTTGTATGAGCGGCCGGACAACGGCGAAAAAGTCCACGACATGAACAAGATCCCGTTCTATGAGAAGCAGCAGCGCACCACGCTGAAGCTGTGCGGGCACATCGATGTGCAGGATCTGGACGAATACATCGCCAACGACGGCTATTTCATGGCGAACAAGGCTGTGCACGAGATGACGGATGAGGAGATCTGTAAGGAGATTCTGGATTCCGGCCTGCGCGGCCGGGGCGGCGGCGGGTTCCCCACCGGGCGCAAATGGGATCTGACCCGCGTCAACCGGAGCGACGTCAAGTACGTCATCTGCAACGGTGACGAGGGCGACCCCGGAGCGTTCATGGACCGTTGTGTGATGGAGGGCAATCCGCACAGCGTGCTGGAGGGCATGATCATCGCGGCGATGGCGGTGAACGCGACGGACGGGTATATCTACGTGCGCACCGAATATCCGCTGGCCGTGACGAGGCTAAAACAGGCGATCAAGGTCGCACGGGAAGCGGGCCTTTTAGGCAAGAGCATCTTTGGTTCAAATCGGAACTTTGATATACAGGTGATGGAGGGTGCCGGCGCGTTCGTGTGCGGCGAGGAGACGGCGCTGATGGCATCTATCGAAGGCAAACGCGGTATGCCCACGCTCAAACCGCCGTTTCCGGCGGAACGAGGGTTGTTCGGCAGGCCCACGGTGATCAACAACGTCGAAACATTGGCTACCATTCCGCTGATACTGCGCATGGGTGCGGACAAATATAGCGCGCTGGGCACCGAAACGTCTTGCGGGACCAAGACATTCGCATTGACAGGCCACGTGGCCAACACCGGACTGATTGAGGTGGAGCTGGGCGCGACGCTGCGCCAGATCATCAACGACATCGGCGGCGGCGTGGTGGACGACGCGGGTAACCTGTGTGGCTGCGATTTTAAAGCTGTGCAGATCGGCGGCCCGTCCGGCGGATGTCTGACGCAGGAGCATCTGGACATGCCGCTGGATTACGAAAACCTCAAAGAGGTGGGTGCCATGGTGGGTTCGGGTGGCCTGGTCGTGATGAACCAGAACACCTGTATGGTGCAGATCGCACGGTTCTTCATGCAGTTTACGCAGAACGAATCCTGCGGAAAATGCGTTGTGTGCCGCGAGGGCACCCGGCAGATGCTGGCGCTGTTGGACGATATCATCGAGGGCAGGGCCACGGCACAGACGCTGGACCTTCTGGAGGAATTGGCGCAGGTGGTTAAGGTGGGATCGCTGTGCGGTTTGGGCAAGACCGCACCCAATCCCGTGCTGTCCACGCTTAAATATTTTCGCGACGAATACAACGCGCACGTGTTCGACAAGCGCTGCCCCACGGGCAACTGCGACGCGCTGTTGACCTACCGGATACTGCCGGATTTGTGCAGAAGCTGTAGCCTGTGCGCGCGCCAGTGCCCCGCCAATGCCATCGAAGGGGCCAAGGGCGTGCCATATAAGATTGATACCGAAAAATGCATCAAGTGCGGCGCCTGCATCGAGAACTGTAAGTTCGGCGCCATTGTGAAGGGGTGATTCCTATGAAGAATAAAACGGCTGTCATTGACAACGTGGTGGTGCCCATCGAGGACGAGAAGAATCTTTTGGAGTTGATCCGCAAGGCCAACATCGAATTGCCCACCTTCTGCTACCACAGCGAGATCAGCGTGTACGGCGCTTGCCGCATGTGCATGGTGGAAGCCGAAGGACGGGGCCTCGTGCCCGCCTGCTCCACCAAGGCCGAGGATGGCATGGTGATACACACCAACACCAAGCAGATCCGCGACATACGCAGGATGATCATCGAACTGATGCTCGCCAGCCACGACCAGAACTGCACCACCTGCCCCAAGAGCGGCGACTGCAAGTTGCAGAACATCGCCAAACAGATGGGCATCGACAAGATCCGGTTCAAACAGGTGAACACGATCCAACCCGTCGATTTTTCATCCGACGCGATCATCCGTGATCCGAACAAGTGTATCCTGTGCGGCGACTGCGTGCGGGTGTGCAACGAGATCCAGTCCGTCGGCGCGCTGGACTTCGCCTACCGGGGCGCCAAAGCGAAGGTGCTGCCCTGCTTTGACAAGGGCATCGGGGAAATCGAGTGCGTGAACTGCGGGCAGTGCGTGAAGGTCTGCCCGGTGGGCGCACTGATGCCCAGATCCCAGATCAACGAGGTGTGGGACGCAATCCACGACACTAGCAAGACCATGGTCGTGCAGATCGCGCCCGCCGTGCGCGTGGCTTTGGGTGAGTACTTCAACCAGAAGCCGGGCACGACCACCGTGGGACAGATCGTGTCTGCCCTGCGTCGCATGGGCTTTGATAGGGTATACGATACCTGCTTTGCGGCGGACCTGACTGTGATGGAAGAGGGCCGAGAGTTCCTTGAGCGGTATACGCAAGGCAAAAATTTACCGCAGTTCACGTCCTGCTGCCCTGCGTGGGTGAAGTTTGCGGAGCAGTACTATCCCGACATGCTGCCCAATATTTCCACCTGCCGATCGCCGCAGCAGATGTTCGGTTCGCTGTGTAAGGATCATTTGACCAAGCAGCTGGACATCTCGCGGGAAGATATGATTGTTGTTTCCATCATGCCGTGTACCGCCAAGAAGTTTGAAGCAAAGCGGGATGAGTTTAAGGTGGACGGCAATCCGGACGTGGATTACGTACTGACCACCAGGGAACTTTCACAGATGATCAAGGAAAGCGGTATCAATTTTGAAAATCTGGAACTGGGTTCGTTCGACATGCCGTTTGGGTTCACCACCGGTGCGGGCGTGATCTTCGGAAGCTCGGGTGGGGTAAGCGAGGCGGTGCTCCGTTTCGCCGCGGATACACTGCAAAAGGGCTCCGCGCAGGAGTTTCGGCAATTCCGGGGCAACGACGGGACCAAGATCGCAGAAGTGGAGATCGGTGATACGAAGCTGCGCCTTGCCGTGGTCAGCGGTCTGGGCAACGCGAGAAAGCTGATTGATAAGATCCGAAGCGGCGAGGAACAGTACGATTTGGTGGAGGTCATGGCCTGCTGCGGCGGATGCATCAACGGCGGCGGCCAGCCAGTTTCTACCAGTGCAGCGCTGCCCAAGCGCGCCAAGGGATTGTACGACAACGACAAGATGCTACCGTTCCACAATTCTGCGCAGAACCCGTACATTCAGCAGTTGTACAACGAAACTCTCAGTCACGAGAAGGCGCACCAGCTGCTGCACACGGCGTACGAGAACCGCAAGCGTATTGATCAGGAGGACATCGTGTTGAACCGAGTGGAGGGCGAAAAGAAGCTGTCGCTGAACATCTGCTTTGGAACCAGTTGCTTTCTTCGGGGCGCACAGACGCTGTACATGCAATTGATGGACTACATCCGGGTAAACGGATTGGAAACGGTCACGGAGTTCACCGCCTCGTTTTGCGGGCAGCAGTGCAAAAAGGGCCCCGTTCTGGTGGTGAACGGCACGACGCTGGATCACTGTACGCGTGACAAAGCAGTTGCACAAATCGAACGGGAACTCAAGTAGGTTGGCCCGAAGGAGGACATCATGGCCCAGAGCACGATCTATACCGAAAGGGCAAAATGCCAAGATTGTTACCGCTGCGTCCGCGCCTGCCCCGTCAAGGCCATCAGGGTCAGCGGCGGACAGGCGCAGGTGGACGATTCCCTGTGCATCAAGTGCGGTACCTGTGTGCGTGAATGCCCCCAGCGTGCCAAGACCATCCGCTCAAGCTTGGAGCAAGTCAAACACCTGCTGCAATTGGACCGTGTGGTGGTGGCCAGCGTCGCCCCCTCCTTTGCCGCGATTTTCAGCGGCGATCATGCGGGGCGGGTGCCCTCCGCGCTGCGCCAACTCGGATTTATGCACGTATGTGAAACGGCGGAGGGCGCGCATTACGTTGCACAAAAGGCGTTGTCGCCAAATAGGACAGGCAGCATTTGCACCGCCTGCCCCGCAGTGGTGAATTACATTGAAACATACAAGCCGGAATTGCTAAGTAGCTTGATCCCCGTCGTATCGCCTATGGTCGCGCACGGGAGAATGCTTAAAAAGGAATATGCGGGTTGCGCCGTAGTGTTCATCGGCCCGTGTGCCGCCAAGAAGGAGGAGGCGAGTAGAAGTGAAAACCGCGATGCAATAGATGCCGTTCTGACGTTTTCCGAACTGGTCGACTGGCTTAGCGAGGAAGACATCAACCTCGCCAATTGTACGGAAAGCATCTTTGAAAACAGCGGAGAAATCGGCGACAGCCGGCTGTTCCCTATACAGGGCGGCATGCTCAAAGCCGGCGGTATTCCATGCGATGGGACCGATCCTGAGATCATACATATCAGCGGTGCGGACGATGTGATCGCGTTGTTGGACAGCTACGAAACCAGCTGGAAATATACGATCGTCGAACCGCTGTTTTGCAAGGGCGGCTGTATCAACGGCCCCGCTCTTGTGGGTGAGAAAAACCTGTTTGAGCGCAGGGAGAACATAATCGATTATACCAGGGCCGCCGGACGTTTTGACGCAGGACGCAAAAAAACAGAGGTCGACTATAAGGCGACGTTTGAACGCAATGCTGTATCCAATGAAGAGGTCACGGAAAGCCAGATCAACCAGATCCTCGAGCGCACCGGAAAAATCGACCCGGAATTCCAGCTCAATTGCGGCGCTTGCGGCTATAAGAGCTGCATCGACAACGCCATCGCCGTGGCCAAGGGCATGGCGGAGCCGGAGATGTCATGCCGTACATGCGGCGTCTGGCGCAGCAAAGAACCGACAGGATCATCGAGACAACGCCCAACGGCATTGTAGTGCTGGACAGTGAGCTGGGCATCATCCGTATGAACACGGCGTTTATGAAACTGTTCAAGTGCAACAACGGTATCTTGGGCCGGCGCATCTCCTATCTGGTCAACGCAGACGGTTTTGAAAAAATCCTTGCAGGGGAGATGGAACAGTACGAAGCCAGGCAAAGAACAGGGCTGCCGGTATAACAGCGCGGCTTATCAGCCAGTTATTGGTTAAGAACAGGATTCAGGGTAGCATGAGCCTCAAGGGCAAACTTTACAACTATTCAATTTTATAAATCGGTACAACTATGAATTATGCAATTAATTAAATAACTAAAAAATATAGGAGTAATAGATTGTATTTAGTTGACAACAATTATTAAGGGTGATATATTAAAATTTAATATGAGGATAACTGAATTAATATAACATAGAGGAGATAATACGCAATGGAAATAAAAGAACAATTAAATTTATTGAATGCATTATCAGGGAGAACGAGTATTGAAGAATTACAAGAGTATATTAATAAAGTGCTTATTATACGAGGGTTTACTAATCAGTCAGCAAAAGATAAATTGACTTTATTAATAGAAGAAGTTGGAGAATTAGCTAAAGCAATAAGAAAAGATGAAGAAATATTAGCTCTGGATCATTCACGTTTGGAAAACTATGATTCAATTGAGAGCGAAATTGCAGATGTTTTTATTGTATTAATATCAATTGCAAACATAAAAAATATAGATATTTTAAATTCCATTATAAAAAAGGAAAAAATAAATGCCGGAAGAACCTGGAGGTAAAGAATGAGACAATTGTGGCCTTACCCCAATAATGTATCCATTATTTAAATTAGGAACCGGCAGCCATTTTGGGTGTTGAGCCTATTAGATACGATTGCGGCACAGGGCTTTTGTAGCCCAATGAGCTGTGCGGTCTTGCCGTGTTGTAGTATTTGCGCCATTGTTCTATGATCACCTGTGCTTCCCTGATTGTATAAAATATTTCTCCGTTGAGCAATTCATCTCGCATCCTACCATTGAAGGATTCTACATAGCCATTCTCCCAGGGGCTGCCCGGCTCGATGAATGTTGGCTTCGTTCCAAACATCGTTAAGAATTCCTGTACCCTTCGCGTTATAAACTCGCTGCCGTTGTCCGATCGCAAGTATTAGGGAATGCCTCGTTGCATGAATAGCTTCGTCAGGCATTCTTTCACTTCATTGGATCGTATTCTCCGTGCGACGTATACCATCAGACATTCCCGGGTGTACTCGTCAATGATGTTCAATATCCTGAATTTCTTTCCATCATGCGTTTTATCTTCCACCATGTCGTAGCTCCAGACATGGTTAGGATATTCTGCTCGAAGCCGGATACAGGAACCGTCATTGCTCCACAACCGAGCCCTCTTAGCCTGTTTCTTAGGCACTTTCAATCCTTGTTGCTTCCATATCCTTTCCACACGTTTACGGTTAATCTTAAAGTCTTCTCGTTTCAGCAATGCCGTAATTCGTGGCGTATCATATCTCCCGTGCTGCGCTGCCAGTTCTTCGATTCGATGTGTTACGGCATCCTCATCCGGCAACCGAATCACTGTATACCTTTGCATTCTTCTGCTTTGACCTATAGCCCGGCAAGCTCGCCTTTCGGATATATTGTACGTATCCATTGCGGCTTTGACGAAGTATCTCCGCTTGTCCGGGCTTACAAGTTTCCCGAGGATATATCCTTGAGTATCGCTATGTCCAATGCCTGATCAGCCACCAACTTCTTCAATCGGCTGTTTTCTTTTTCCAGTTCTCTTAGGCGCTTTGCCTGGTTCACTTGCATACCGCCGTATTCTTTTCTCCAGCGGTAATATGTTTGTTCAGTAACTCCGATATGTCGTGCTGCATGCGCTACCGTTTGTCCTTGGCTTAGCAGGATTTCCACTTCCCGTAGCATATTGATGATCTGTTCTGCCGTATACCTTTTACGTCCCATGACCTTTCCCCTCGCTTTGTTTTATTGTACCCGCGATGGCTGTTTCCCGCAAAATCCTAACTTTTTTCTGGATACATTTTCGGGGGAAAGGTCAACTGTGCACGGCCTACAGGGAATATCTATTCAGGGGTAACAAGCTGGTAATGGCCCAAGGCGAAGCTATGAAGAAAAGACTGAAGGATGTCAGCAAAGAGATTGAAAATATCGTAGGTCTCATGGCAAAAACAGGTTCTACCAGCTTGCTGAATAAGCTTGATGAGTTGGAGAAAGAAAAAACGATTGCAGAATTTAACATTGAGAGAATGAAAGATGAATGCCGTGTCCACGAGGTAAACGAGAGTGAACTGAGAAAATCGTTCGGGATTGCAAGAGATCTGTTTAAAAGCGGAAAGCTTTCTACTTGCAAGAAGTTGATTGACCTGTATGTAGACAGTGTGATCGTTTATGAAGGCTACATTGAGCTTCGAGTAAAAATAAAACCCGGTTTATCCGTTAACCCTGAGAAAGTCCTACGGAATAAATCGGGTTCTATCCTCTCCCCACAAGCTTTGTGTGGGTATCGTGGTGCCGGAGGTGGGACTTGAACCCACACATGGTTGCCCATATTGGATTTTGAGTCCAACGCGTCTGCCAATTCCACCACTCCGGCGCATGGTTGCAACAGAAAGTATAACAGTTATTTGGGGGCCAGTCAACGCTTCTATGGGAAGTTATATTGCCGCCGCCGCATTTGATTTTTCATAGGGGGTATGTTACTCTTTCCTTGTGATAAGAGATGGTTTTTTATCCCCATTTTGTGGAGAGCGGGTGAAACATGCCTACCCTTTTGGCCATTGACGGAAACAGTCTCATGCATCGCGCTTTTCATGCAATTCCCTTGCTCAGTGCAAATGACGGCAGCTATACCAATGCGGTTTATGGTTTTATGAATATGCTGGTACGCTTACTCAAAGAAATGCAACCGAGCCATGTGGCCGTTGCGTTTGACATGCATGGCCCGACCATCCGGCATGAAATGTTTGCGGACTACAAGGCAGGGCGCGCCAAAACACCGGACGAACTGGTCGGCCAGTTTGATATGCTCAAGCGCCTGTTGCGCGCGATGGATATTTCAGTTTTGGAAAAAGAAGGGTATGAGGCGGACGATATTCTGGGTGCATTGTCAAAGATGGCGGGCAAACAGCAAGTGCAGGCGGTGCTGGTCACCGGAGATAAGGACGCATTGCAGCTTGTCAACGATCATACCTTGGTGGTGTACACCAAGCGTGGCATCACCGATACAGAACGGCTTGACGCACAGGGCGTTTTGGACAAGCTGGGCGTGTTGCCTGAGCATGCGACAGATCTCAAAGGACTGATGGGGGACAACTCCGACAACATCCCAGGTGTACCCGGCGTTGGACCCAAGACGGCTGTAAAACTTTTGAATCAATACGGCACGTTGGAAAACGTACTTGACCATGCGAACGAAGTCAGCGGAAAGAAGCTGTCGGAATCGCTTGTGGTCTATGCCGATCAGGCGCGCATGAGCAAGAGGCTGGGCACCATTGAAACGGAACTTGACGGGTTGCCACCGTTTGATGCATTAAAATTTGAGACACAAGCGGTATGGAACGCGGACGATGTGATCAAAGAATACAATATGACGAGTTTGCTCAAAAGACTGCACGCACTGCAACCGGATAATAACGATGGCGTACCGCGGGCACAGGCCAATAGCAACGCCATAGCGGCCGCTGTGCGCATGTACAGCGCACAAGCGCTGTACGATGCCGTCAAAGAGGCAAGGCGCCTTGCCATCTACGTGGATGAGAGCGGCATCAGCATAGCAGAGGGAAAAGATAAATGCTACGTGCTGGCGTTTGCACAGTCGCTGCTGCAGACCGGTCTGGATGAAAGCGACGTGATGCCGGTGCTGTCCCGGTTGTTTGCCGACGAAGGCTGTGAAAAGATCCTCTACGATATCAAAGCGTTGCGCCACCGGTTGGCACACTATGATGTTGCGCTTAGCGAACCGTATGAGGATGTTATGCTGATGGCCTATGTAGAAAATCCGAACCGCGGGCAGGACGGGCTTGCAAAACAATGCCAAGCCAACGAGATTGAATGTGGTGAGACGGCGGACGCTGCCTGCCTTTGGCAGCTCTATGAAGCCATCTATGCGCGCATTGAGCAGCAGGGAACGCTGCCGGTCTACAGGGATATTGAACTGCCTCTGTGCGGCGTTTTGTATGCCATGGAAGTACGGGGATTTTCGTTGGATCTTTCGGTCCTTGGCGAGATGAGCGGTGTGTATGCGAAGCAGATAGATAAAATCCAGGCGGAGGTGGAGCGGCTTGCGGGGCATGCGCTGAATGTAAACTCACCCAAACAGGTGGGAACCGTGCTGTACGAGGAATTGAAACTGCCCACTTCACGCAAGACAAAGAGCGGCTATTCCACCGATGCGTCGTCGCTGGATGCCATCGCCGACATGCACCCCATCGTGAACAATTTGCTGGAATACCGCCAGCTGTCCAAACTGAAATCCACGTACCTGGATGGATTGGCGAAGGTTGCGGATACAAAAACCGGGAAAGTCCACACGCGATTTACCCAGAACGTTACCGCGACAGGTCGCATTTCCTCCACTGAACCGAACCTGCAAAACATACCGGTGCGCACAGAGTTGGGCCGGGAGATCCGCCGTGCGTTCATTGCCAGCGCGCCGGACAGGGTGTTGTTGAGTGCGGATTACTCGCAGATCGAGCTTCGATTGTTGGCGCATATGTCGCAGGAGAGGCATATGATCGACGTGTTTTTACAAGGCGGGGATATCCATACCGCAACGGCTGCCAAAATTTTTCATATACTCGCCCAAGATGTAACGAAAGAGCAACGTACCGCGGCCAAAGCGGTGAATTTTGGCATCATCTACGGCATAAGCGAATTCGGACTGGCCCGCAACCTGGGCATCGGCAGGGCAGAGGCGGGAAAGATCATCAATGATTATATAAAGACATACCCACGCATTCAGGAATATACGAATGCCAGCGTGGAATTTGGGCGCAAACACGGCTATGTGGAGACGCTGTACAAACGGCGCCGGTACCTGCCCGAGCTTAGCAGCAGAAATTATACCGTGCGTTCGTTCGGTGAACGTGCGGCGATGAACGCACCGCTTCAGGGTACGGCGGCCGACATTATCAAGGTTGCGATGATTCGCGTTGAAACGGAGCTTCTGGATAAAGTCCCGGATGCCAAATTGATTTTACAGGTGCACGATGAACTGATTGTGGATCTTTTACGTAGCGATGCAGAGCGCGTTGAAGATATCGTTGCGCAATGCATGGAGAATATCCTTACGTTGTCCGTACCGCTGCTGGTGGATATTGATATTGGAGAGAATTGGTTGGAGGCAAAATAGCATGCACAAGCAAGCATACGTTATTGGCGTAACCGGCAACACGGGCGCTGGCAAGAGTACGGCGGCCTACGCGCTTAGCAAGGTAGGAGTGCGCGTTTTGGATGCGGATATGATCGCAAGGGAACTGCAGCGCCCCGGGCAGCCCGCTCTGGATGAGATCGTGCAGACCTTTGGCGACGGGATGCTGCAAAGCGACGGCACGTTGAATCGCAAGAAGCTTGGCGCGTTGGTTTTTAGCCACGCGGCGTCGCTGAAAAAACTGGACAACATCATGTGGCCACGCATACTGCGCGAGATTCAACAGCAGATCAAGGACAGCCGTGAGGACATCGTTATAGATGTGGCACTTTTGTACGAGACAGGCATGCAGGTACTGTGTGATGAAACATGGTTGATCGTAGCGCCGGACAATTTACGATGCCAGCGCATTATGCGGCGTGATGATATTCCTTTGGATCAGGCGCAGGCGCGCATCAAGAGCCAGATGCCGCAGGACTATAAGCGTACGCTGGCAGACCATATCCTCGACGGCGGCGGCGAAGCGAAGAACCTGGCGCAGCAGGCTATTTTGCTGTACCATAAGGCGATGGAGGCAAAATGTGAAGCGAAAGCGTAAGCGCATCATTCTGGTCGTTGCCGCTTTCGTATTGGTTGCGGCCGTTGTACTTTCAACGCTGGCGTTACGCGCAGCCAGAAGAGCCTCGTATCCGCTGGTATATATGGACGAAGTCACGGCGGCAGCGGAAAAGTACGATCTGCCGGTATCGTTGGTGATGGGCGTCATACATACCGAAAGCAGCTTCAACGAAAACGCCGTTTCTCCGGCAGGTGCCATGGGGTTGATGCAAATCATGCCGGATACCGGCGCATGGCTCGCGTCAAAAGTCAATGTAAACGGCTATGAAATGTCATTACTGCTGGATCCAGTGGTGAACATCGAAATGGGTTGCTGGTATTTGAATTACCTCTACGAGACGTTTGATGGGGATATGAATGCTGTTTTGGCAGGGTATAATACCGGACAGAACCGTGTGCGAAAATGGCTGCTGGACGATTCATATACCAACGAAGACGGAAAATTGGTTATAATACCCATCGAAGAGGCCAAAGATTATGTGGAAAAGGTGCTGTATGCACAGGGAAACTACCAGGAAATATATAAGATGGATTAGCATTGTGCTGCTGTGCACGATGCTGCTTTGCGCTTGTGGCGCAAAACCACCGGCAACATCACCCGGTGACGGTGACAAGGCGGGGGGCAACGATGCGCCGATAAACGGCGGTAGCATCAACATCGTTATGCCCGCCAATCCCGATACGCTTGATCCGCTGGAAGTTGCGTCCCGTGAAATGGTGGATCTGTTCGGACTGATCTACGATTCACTGGTGCGCTATGACGAACAGATGCGGCCCATTCCCGGTCTGGCCGAACGGTGGGAGGTAAGTGAAGACGGGAAGACTTGGACGTTTTATCTTCAAAAGGATGCAGCTTTCCACAACGGTCAGCCGCTGGTGGCCGCGGATGTCATCTATACGCTGAATCGTCTTAGCGCCATCTATGCGGACGCGGACAAGATCTCGCTGTACAGCGGATTGGTCCCACTCATCCAAAACTATAATGCTGTAGATGAACACACCGTTTCCATCACCATGGTAGAAGCCTCCGCCCGGCTGTTGCATTGGCTGAATTTTCCCATCGTTCAGGACGGTTCTTTATCCGATCCCGGCGCTGTTGCGACGGGTACCGGCCCGTATAAGGTGGAATCCTACGATGCGGGCAAGCAACTGGTGCTAACCGCCAACGAGAACTGGTGGCGTCGTAGGCCCTACATCCTAAGCATTGTAGCCAAAGCGATGCCCGATCCGAAAACCGCACTGACCAGCATGGACGTGAAACTGGTAGATGTGGTGCACAGTACCTCATTGACCGCGCACAGCTACAGGCAACAGGATGTGACCAACGTCTATGAACTGATGACCCAGGAGTATGAGTGCATAATACCCAATTTGAACAATGCGGCACTGCAGGATGTGCGCATGCGGTCAGCCATCATTGCGGCACTGGACCGCAAAACCATCATTACCGAAGCGTATCTGAGTCATGCCGTATCCATCGACGTGCCCGTCACGCCCGAGTCGTACCTCTATGAGGCCACGCATGCGCAGCATACCTACAGCCAAAGCCGTAGCAGAGAGCTATTGTCGGCGATGGGATATGCGGATAATGATGGGGACGGCATCGTGGAAAAGAACGGCGCATCGTTGTACTTTGATGTGATCGTCAATGAAAACACATTGTCAAGCGCACGCGTCGACGCGGCGCGCATGGTTCAGGAACAACTAGAAGCGGTGGGCATCGGCTGTCGTCTGACGGTGCTGAGCTTTTCCAAATTTGAAACAAAGCTTAAGGACGGTGGGTTTGATCTTGCGTTGGCCGCGTTTGCCATTCCGACGGATGGGGATCTGAGATTTATGATCCATTCCGCCGCTTCGAAGAACTATGGCAACTATCAGGACAGCAACATGGACGCGCTCTTGGACGCCTATATATCTGCCATCACCGAAAGCGAGCAGGTTGCCGCATCCGCTGCACTGCAGAAGTACTTTGCAGACCAGCTGCCGATCATCAGCCTGTACTTTCATACAAATACGCTGGTGTGCTCCGCTTCGGTGCTCGGCGTCACCGGCGCACGCGACATGAATGTATATAAAGCGGTGGAGGATTGGTACATCTTCAAGGAAGGGGACGAGGATAACGCGGCGACGCCGTGACGGTATATAAGCACGTACGCAAGGGGATTTTTGGCACTGCATGCCGATGGCACGGGCGAAAAAGGACTTGACTTTTATTGAAAGTTTCCCCTATAATACATAGGCATGCGAGAGTGCTGGAACTGGCAGACAGGCACGTTTGAGGGGCGTGTGTCTCATGGCGTACGGGTTCAAGTCCCGTCTCTCGCACCACAAAAAGCCCGTCATAAAGGGCTTTTTTTATTTCCGTCTCATATTTTGGACCGTGTGTTACACTCGTATAAAAAAACAAGCGTTGACAACTAAAATACGACGACAAACGGTATCAAGGGCTGCGCATCCTTTTGGACGCAGGGGAGCATGCCAAATTCACAATAGATTTCGACGCGATGCCGATGAAAATGTAAATGGGGAAGCCGTAGTAGCTCTTCCAGGTTAGCATTCTGTACACCCCGGCCCAGACGAAGAGAGGTTCGGCGACAAAACAGAATACCGCCGCCATCACAACGGTGGTTATAATAAAGCTTTTCCATGAGCGGGTATACTGATACACCAGCATGTACGCCAGAGGCAGACAGGATATGTCGATGGCGGTGATGGGCGGAAACAGCGGGATAATATCGATGGTGTAATACCACAGGGTCAATTCCTCGCCGAGTTCATCCAAAACGATTATAAACAATATGATCACCGCAGTGAACAGCATGATCTCGTTCAGCCTGGACTTGTCGGCAATTTTCCACCAAATAAACGCGGTTGTAAAAAACAACGCGAGCAGAACCCACCATCGGATGCTCAACAAGCCGCTGTCAAACCATTCATCAAAATGCGCCATTGTTAATTGCCATTGTGCCTGTATGTTGGGTTGTAACGCCACTGTTACCAGCTGCATGTGCCGCCTCCTCTTCGCATCTTTGCCCGCGCGGTCGTTTCGTTGATTTTAGTTGTGAAAAGCCGGACGAGTATTGCCATGAAAGCATAGACGGGATAGCTCAAATAGTAATGCCAATGGATCAGTTTGTATAAGCCTGCCCACCAGAGAACGGGCTCGATGACAAAGCAGATGACGCCTGTAATGATCAGCACGGCCACAACAAAGCGGCCGGTCGTATGAAAGTACTGGTGTGCGAGGGAATACGATAAAGGGAGCATCAATAGATTGGCGGACGTCAGCGGAGGGAATATCGGGATGATGTCCGTCGGGTAGTCCCACAGCGTCAACTCTTCGCCGTATTCGACGATGCCCATCGCTATGATCAAGGCCAGTGAGGCATACAAACATATTTCCATGCGCCTAGACTTGTCCAACAGCATGCACTAGGTGATCAGGCACAATCCGGCCAATCCGATCAACAGGAACCACTTTATGGTAAATACGTCGTTTTGCATCCAGTCCTCGACATGAAGGGCGGTCAGTTGCTTTTGAAAGTTTACGCTCGGTGGAATTTGTGTTGCGGCAGGCATAGCGTCCTCCCGGGGTAGGATAGAGTAAGTATTCGCAAAAAAAAGAGCAATCTATGAGTGATGGACAAAGCATGGGCCTGCCTGCGCCGTGTTATATGGTTGCGCCCTGTGAGCCATTTTGATGCAACCGCACCTTGTCTCATTGCGGTTGCTTTGATATAACCACGGATGTTGTGGTAAAATAAATAGAATATACGCAAAAGGAAGGCAAGGGGATATAAACGTGAGCAAGGAGCTTATGCAAATGTCGAATGAAGCGCTTTGGGAACTGTTCCCCATGCTGTTGTCAGAGTATGATCCAAGCTGGCCATCCGCCTATCAAGCGGAGAAGTCGCTGCTTGTTGATACGTTGGATAGAATAAACGTTGCGCGCATCAGCCACATCGGCAGCACTGCCGTAAAGGGATTGATCGCCAAACCCACCATCGATATACTGCTGGAAATCAAAGATGACTGCGATGTGGAAAAACTGGCTAAGGCGATGAAAAAGAGCGGCTATATCGCAAGTGCCCAGCCCGATAATCCGCCGCCGCATCTGATGTTTCTTAAGGGCTATACACCGAAGGGATTCGTAGGGCAGGCCTTCCATGTACACATTCGGTACGGCGGCGACTGGCCGGAACTGTATTTCCGCGATTATCTCCGCCTGCACGCGGACGTTGCAAAACAATACAGCGCGCTTAAAACAAAGCTCAAGAACCGATATAAGCACGATCGAGATGGGTATACGAACGCCAAAACTGATTTCATCGAAAAATATACCGCACTGGCCAAGCGTGCTTTTGGCGGTCGCTATCAGCCCGGGATATGAATTACGCCGCCGATTTAGAGTTGCCAAGCGCGCGGACCAAGGGGGTGGTGCTGGAATGAATAAGAGTCTATACAAAAGAGCGGGCGGTCTGTGCCTGTGTATGTTGCTGTGCCTTTTGGCGGGATGCATCCAAAGCACGTTGGACAACGTTCGCACGGGGGACCCTGTAACCAGCGTTGCGGCAACGCCACTGCCGCTGAGCGGAGTGATTATTGGTATCGACCCCGGACATCAGGCGAAACCGGATCACGATCAGGAGTTCGTAGCGCCGGGAAGCACCAATACCAAGGCCAAAGTGTCCACCGGCACAAGGGGATTGGTTTCCGGTGTGTACGAATATGAGGTCAACCTTCAAGTCGCGCTCAAACTCAAGGCGCTGTTGCAGGGATTGGGCGCTACGGTGGTGATGACGCGCGAGAGCAATGACGTGAACATCTCCAATTCTCAGCGCGCCGAACTGTTCAACGAATACAAAACAGATTATGCCATCCGTCTGCACTGTAACGGACGGGAAGATACGGCGATGTATGGTGCATATGTGATCATACCGGCGGACAATCCGTATCAAAGTGATTGCGAGCGTGCGGCACGTCTTTTGATCGACGCCTATTGCGCCAGGACGGGTTTGCGAAACCTAGGATTTGAACCGCGCAGCGATCAGACGGGATTTAACTTCTGCAACCGCACAATCCTTAACATTGAGATGGGGTATCTGACCAACGCGGGCGAGGAGAGCAAACTCATCGACGGCGACTTCCAGCAGGACATGGCACAGGGTATCGTGGACGGTATTTTGCTTTATTTTGACAAGAGTTGCCCTGATGGCGCTTAGTCGTCGATCCGGCGTGAAGTGCGCACGATGCCATGCGCATGGAAAGCCTATATTCAAATGGTCGGAGAAGCCTGCCGGGCAGGGGCTGTTGTCGCCTGGACAGGCATGCTATAATGATGACAAACGATTTTGGAGGGAAATGTATGGATTGTTGGCATGATCGGACAAAAGCCTATACACTTTTATGCGAATACACCAAATCCGATAGCCTTATACGCCACGCGCTCAGCGTTGAAGCCGCCATGCGCGCCATGGCGCGCCATTTTAACGCCGATGAGCAGATGTGGGGTATCGTGGGGCTTTTGCACGATCTCGATTACGAACAATACCCACATGAGCACTGCAACCATACGCCGTCCATGTTGCGCGAAAACGGCTATGACGAGGATTTCATTCGCGCCGTGCAAAGCCACGGCTATGGGCTGTGTACGGATGTTGAGCCTAAGAGCGATCTTGAAAAATCGCTCTATGCCGTGGATGAGCTGACCGGCCTTGTGACCGCGTGCGTGTATGTGCGGCCCAGCAGATCCATTTTGGATCTGGGCGTAAAGTCCGTTAAGAAGAAGTGGAAGGACAAGGCCTTCGCTGCGGGTTGTAACCGAATGGTTATACAAGATGGGGCGGACCGGCTGGATATGGAATGGGTGAAGCTGTGCGAGCTTGTCATTGAGGGAATGAGGGAACAGGCCGGTGCATTGGGCCTTACTGGAAACCTTGCTGCGGATTGAACGGATTTGAGCGCTCGGACGGCTTGAATACGCAACGGAATCGAAACGAAATGCCTATCGGCCGCACGAGCGGGCAAGTACGAAAGGGGCAAACAACGTGGGCGAACATGCACAGCAAAGCGGCATGGGACGATCCACCTATATACTGTTGGGTGTTGGTCTGTTCATCGCGTCTTTTGCGCTGTCGGCCCTGACACGTATCGACGCAGGCATGGGAGCGGGCATGGCGCTGAACCTGATGGATATTGCATTGCACCCTTGCGCACGCTTTCTCAAGACGCCCTATCAGGTGCTGTGCTTTGTTGTACCCATAGGTGCGGCGCAGGCGCTGTTGGGCAACTATCTGATGCTGCCGTGCATCGTGGTGGTCAGGCTGGTATGCGTACTGATGGTGGCAAAGACATATGGGGATTTGCCCGCTCAAACCAGGGAAAGCTCGGTTCTGCCGTTTTTGGTTCATGGATTTTGGCTGATCCTGGGCGTCACACTGTATGATGCTTTCGTGTTTGGCTTGATTCGGCTCTTAATGGGCATCTTGGTTGGTATCGTCGAATGGGCAATCGCCGGGGGACTTTCGGTGGTGATGATGCGACTTATAAGCCGTTATGTTTTCCCCAATGTGGGTGAGGAGGTAACGCAATGAACCTGACTTGTCTGGGTCGGTACGGGCCCTATCCCGCGCCGCTTGGGCGCACGAGTTCCTATCTTTTGCGGACTGATGAGACGGCTGTGGTGCTAGATTTCGGGACGGGTGCGCTGTCGCAATTGCTGGATTTTTGCGCTGTTAAGCAGGTAGACGCGGTGATTATAAGCCATCTGCATGCGGATCATATCTCGGATATGCGCGTATTGGCCTATATGCTCAATCCACTTGTCAAAAGCGGAGCAGTGGCAAAGTTGCCGGTGTATCTGCCTGATGAACCGCAGGCAGCTTACGAGGAAATCGCGGGACAGCCAGCTTTTTTGGCAAATGTCATTAATCCAGGACAACCGTTGGTCATTGGGGATATTGATATATCGTTTCAGCGTACGGTGCATCCGGTGCTCTGTTATGCCATGCGCTTGAAAACGCCGACGGGCTCGCTGGTATACACGGCGGACAGCAGTTTTGATCCTGCGCTGGCGGATTTTGCCAAGGATGCGGACGCGTTATTGTGCGATGCGGCTTTTTCCAACGAGAACCGGCCGCAAGGTGCGCCGCATATGTGCGGCGAGGAGGCGGCGAAGCTGGCCAATTTGGCGCAGGCCGGTGCATTGTGGCTGACGCATCTGAATCCGGAAACCGATGAAAACGCCCTTTTGACGCAGGCACGCGCCGTGTTTGCCAATACTTGGATGGTTATTGAACATGAAACCTTCGAGGTCGGGATCTAAGAAACTGTGCAACCCAAGGCTTCTGGCTTTCTTGTGCCTTTGTTTTTTGGCGGGGGTAGGATTTGCCCATTTCATCAATCCGCCCGGTTTTATATGGTTCGCTCCGGCCGCGCTTTTAGCCGGAGCAATGGTCGGATGGAATCGTCCGCACTTTCGAATCGCGTTATTGGCCTGCTTGTGTTGCGTATTGGGGTTGATGCGCGCTTCCGGCGTTTTCTATGCACAGCGGTTTGCACCACGGGAGAAAGGGCTGCTCATCGGAACGGTACTTGAGGTTTCGTACCATGAATACAACCAGAGCAGGTTTATACTCGCCGATGCAAAGTTTGACGAACGGCTGCTGGATGCAAACGCCGTTATTACAGTATACGGATACTTTGAGGCTTCGCCGGGCGACCGGATCAGCTGTACGGTGAGCATGCGGCCCATCGAGAACTACGAGGATACGGCCTTTGACTATAAGATGTGGCGGCTATCGGAGAACATCGCCTATCAGGCAGTTGGTTCAAAGGCCAGCAACCTTGGCCCGAATATGAACCTTTTGTATTTGCCCGTCCGCATGTCGGCAGGACTAAAAGGGATGTTTTGTACGCTCTATGGCGATCAAGCCGCCACGGTAGCAGGCATGACCATTGGCAGCACCGAAGCCATGTCTGCCGATCAAGAGGAAGACTTTCGCGCTGCCGGCATCGCACATATTTTGGCGGTATCCGGTCTGCACGTCGGTTTTATTCTATTGGCCATACAGTGGTTGCTACGGCACAAAACCCGCGTATCCACGCTGCGGCTTATGCTGACTTTGGCGCTGTTGTGGGGGTACTGTACGTTGGTGGGGTTGCCCACTTCTGCGGTCAGAGCGTGCGTGATGATGTCGATGTTCGTGTTTGCGCAATGGGCTGGCTGGCAATATGACCTTATGACATCTTTGTGTTTAGCGGCGGCACTGATTGTTTTGGTACGGCCTGCGCAGCTGTTTACGGCAGGATTTTGCCTGTCCTTTTCCGCAACGGCGGGCATCGCCCTGTTTTACCGGAGTTTTGTACAGAGATTGACGCGCACACCCAAAACGCCCAAACGTGCCGCGCAGACCATCGCGGTATGGGCATCAGCGCAGATCGGTATTTTCCCGTTTATCGTCGTATGCTTCCGAACGGTGCCGCTGTACGGGTTTATCAGCAATCTGTTCATTGTTCCGCTGGCCGCGGTGGTAACGCTGGGCGGATTGATTAGCGGGCTGATCGGACTTATCTCCATGGACATAGCCTGGGTGCTGGCGCAGCCGGTGGGCGCCGTTGCTGCTTTGATTGAGGGCGCTACACGTTGGATCGCATCGCTGCCCGCGTCCCAAATTGCGATCACCTCGTTTGGGGCATGGCAGGTGGTGCTATGGTGCATGGCTGCGGTGGTGTGCTCCCGGTTTTGTTTGGTCGGTAAAAAGACCAAGTTGGCGGTCGGCGGAATGTGCATGGCGCTGTTTGCCGTTCTTTCGCTATAGAAAAACCGGGCATGATGGCGCGTGTGGATAGAGCGCGGGAATGTCCCGTACATCGCCTGGTAAGCTGCCTGCTCTTATTGTGGTTTTCTGGAATACAACATACAATCATTCATAAGGAAAGGGAAGCGTGCTGTGAACACGTATCTTGTTAAAAGAGTTGAGGAAGGCCAAGACATCCAATGGGATGACATCCCACCGGCGGACATCGTCAATTATACCCCCAACGATAACGCATACTATCCAAAGGCGTATGCCAAGGTATGCCATACGGGGGAAGCGTTCCATGTCAAATTCCATGTGGAAGAACCCGGTATTGTGGCGGATCTTGTCAATTACAATGATCCGGTATCGCAAAACAGCTGTGTCGAGTTCTTTCTAAACCCCTATCCGCAGCTGCGGGAAGACTATATGAACTTTGAAATCAGTGTATTAGGCACGCTGCTGCTGGGATTCGGGTATATCCGCCCGGGTCGCGGGCGCTTGTGGCACATACCGTCGGAAACGTTCCAAATACAATCAACGGTGGGAGATCCAGCACAATACAACGGAAAGTTTTGGGAATTGAACTATGCAATACCCTTCGATATGATCAATCAGACGTATGGTGCACAGGGATTGGGTTCGGGCAGTAAAATTCGTGGCAATTTCTTTACGGTTTGTTCACAGGGAGAACTCCGCCATGCAGGTACGTGGAACCCCACGTCGGCGTTCCATGACCGTTTCGGGTTTGGTGAGCTGATCCTCGAATGACAATGGTAAACAACACAAATGGTCCTGTGCCATTGAGCTTTGTGTGACGTCGGCTTTTTGAAAGGATATTACATGGATTATGAAGCGCTGGGGACACAATTGAAGAATGGAGAACTACAGCGGGTGTACCTGTTCTACGGCCCCGAGCGGTACATGTTGCAGATCTACGAAAAACGGTTGGTGCGCAGAGCAATCGGCGACGGGGATCCGGCATGGAACGTTAGCCGTTTTGATGAAAAAGCCGATCCGTACGCGGTGCGCGACGCGTGTGAAATGCTGCCCGTTTTTTGTCCGGTGCGCGTCGTTCGCGTGGAAAACTGCGCCGCCTTTAAAAAGGGGGAGATGAGCCAGGTCTGGGCGGATATCGTAAAGAATGTGCCGGATACATGTCTTTTGCTGTTCGTGCAAAAGGATAAACCGGACGGCCGGTTGGCACTGACAAAGGCGATAGGATCTCCCCGGCAGGTCTTTTTTGATGCGCTCACCGAAAAGGATATCCACAAAATGATTTCAGAATCGGTATCAAGGCGCAATCTCGTGTTTCAAAAGGGAGCACTGAAACAGCTGATTTACCAGACGGGTACGGATGCGGCAACGCTGGCGCAGGAAACGCGTAAGCTTGAGGATTACGTGTATCCCAAAAGGGAGATCACGGAGAAGGACGTGCGCGCCGCCGCCATTCGAAACGAGCAGGCGGATGCGTTTGACATCACAGACGATCTGATCGCACAAAGATGGGAAAACGCATTTGAACGATTGTCAATATACATTCGGCAAGGCGGTATTATAGCCATAATGCGCGGTGCGGTGGTGTTCAGCCTGCGACAATTGCTCACCGCACGGCTGCTGATGGACAGCGATGTTGCCCAAAGAACCATCCTCAAACGGATCAGGGGCCCATGGTTGGCACGAGAGAAGACCGTCGCTGCCGCCCGGCGCGTGTCCGTGCAGTGGATTCAGCGCGCGCTGTGTGCGGTGGCGGAAGGGGACGAAATACACAAGAGCGGTCAAATGGACGAACAATCGGCGTTTGAACTGTCGTTGATACGGGCGTTTGTCGACAACAAAAAATCCGATGCGGTCACACCGGATGCAAATTGCGGATTATAAAGACCTGTATCGAACGTTGTCATAAATGGCGCTGTTTGTGTGCTTTGCCGCACCAATAGGACCAAGAATTTCATGTACAATTTCTTATTACAGCTTAGATCATACTATATTAAAAGCCGTGAATCATATTCACGGCTTTACAATCGTTATGCTTGTTTGGCGTTGTATGCTTTTGACAACTGCGCCTTTTTTCGGTTGGCCATATTTTTATGGACTACGCCCTTGGAGGCAGCTCTATCCACCATGCTGATTGCAGCGCGGTATAAATCACCAAGATTCTCGTCGCCGTTTTGTGCAGCGTCAAACGTTTTGATGCTGGACTTCATGCGGGTCTTGACGATGCGGTTTCTCAGGTTGCGCTTCTGCTCGATTTTTACGCGCTTTACAGCTGATTTGATATTGGGCACTTGTGGTTCACCTCCTACGACTATTGACAAACGTCATTCTACCATGCCAAATGTGCGATTGCAAGGAAAAAGTATCTAAAAGCGGGGCGTATACCCGCTTATTATCTATTCATGCGAAAGCGAATAAACGGGCAATATACCCAAAAAGGAGGAGTGACCATGAATCAGGCACGAACCGATCTGGCGGTTGAACTTGCCAGGCAAACACCGCAATTGCCCAATGGTGTATCGTTGGAGGAGGAGGATTTCTCGCAGTATGTGCATACCGAACGCGTGATCGTCCACAATGCACAGGGCGAAAAGGCATTGGGTAAACCGGTTGGTACGTACATCACGCTGTACGCACCGGATTTGCGTGACGGCGAGCAAGAGGTGGTGGAGGACTGCGCCAAGGCGCTTGCACAGCAACTTAAAGCCATGATGAAAGAGGGATCGGTGACGCCGGAATCGCCCGCACTCATCGTCGGGCTGGGCAACCGTACGGTTACGCCGGACAGCTTGGGCCCGCGTGCCGTGGCGGATGTGTTGGTGACCAGGCATTTGTTTTCACTATTGCCCGAGAAGGTGGATCGGCGTGCCGGATGCGTGGCTGCCATCGCGCCGGGCGTGTTGGGGGATACGGGGCTTGAATCCGGCGAAGTCATCACTGCACTTGTCAAACAAATTAAACCCGGCTGCGTGATTGCGATCGATGCGCTGGCGGCGATGTCCCCACAACGGTTGACCACAACGGTACAGCTGTCCGATACCGGCATCGCACCGGGGGCGGGCGTGGGCAACAACCGGCCGAGGCTGGACAAGGAACTGTTGGGTATCCCGGTCTATGCCGTGGGCGTGCCGATGGTGGTGCACGCGCGTACCATCGTATCCGATATCGTCGAGCAGAACGGCATTCGGGATGCGCAAAAGATGATAGAGAGCTGCGAGGATTTGTTCGTGACGCCCAAGGATATCGATACGCTGGCGGCGTATTGTGCCAAGGTGCTGTCGGTGGGGTTGAACATGGCGCTGCACGGCGATTTGGCATACAGCGAAGCGGTGGACCTGATTACCTGACGGCAGCATAGCCCCGCATGGGATCGCATACGCTGTGGGGGAGGGATGAGCATGCGCAGGATCAAAAGGCGCTCCGTGTTGTCCGGCAAAGGTGCGTTGGTCATAGCGATGACTTTTTTGTTTGCGGCCTGTCTGCTGTGGTTCAGCATGCAAAAATACAATGTCACGCCGCTGCCCATGGTGCAGCCTACGGCGCAAGCCAACGATACGGCGATCGTTGTACAGGCGGCGGCGCCGGGCGAATGGGCCACAAACCTGTTGGACATCGAATTGTCCGGATTTCACGAAGCTGGCCAATCCGAAAGCCTGACGGCAAGCCTTGACGACCCCGATTGGCTAATAAAAGACGGGGAGGCGGACCAGATGTCGGGAAGCACACAGCTGCTGCCCATCGTTACAACGGCCACCGGCCCGGTGATCATGCTGTATTCCACCCATTCCAACGAGAGCTACCGCAAGGTGGATGGACAGGTGTACAAGGAAATGGTCAATTCCAACACGATGAACACAAGCTACAACATCCTAAGGGTTAACCGGGAATTGTCCACGCTTCTGGCCGACACCCATCATCTGCCCATATACTTTTGCAACACCGACCATGAACAGGGTAAATATTATACCACCAGCTATGAACGCTCGCTTAAAAGCATCACGCAAGCCATGGAGGACTATCCGGCGCTCCGCGTGTTCTTGGATATTCACCGCGATTCGGCTAAAGAGGGGAACGAGGACGATTATGTGATGATAGACGGCAAAGCATGCGCCCGCGTTATGTTCGTGGTGGGGACGGGCGAGGGAAGGACCGGCACGGGATTCAAAATAAAACCCAACTGGGAAAGCAATTTGGCGCTTGCCGAGCTATTCACGGAGGAGATCAACCGCATCGCACCGGGATTGTGCAAAAAGGTGCGTATCAACACCGGTCGGTATAACCAGCACGTATCGGATACCGCGCTTGCCATTGAGGTCGGCCACAATCAAAACACGTTGGAGGAGGCGCTCAACGCCATGCCGTATTTGGCGCAGGGTATCAACAACGTATTGACCGAAGATCTTGACATAAAACCCGTTTCCGTGCCATGATGGAAGAAACCTTACTGAGCAAATCGCAAGCGGTTTTCGGTAAGCTCTAAAACAAAAAACACGAGGACGGCGGATGTGCATGCAAAATCAAGCGCCCGTGGGCGTGTTCGATTCCGGCGTGGGCGGGTTGGCAACGCTTAAGGAACTGATGTGCGCCCTGCCCGGCGAGGATTTCATCTATTATGGGGACAATGCCAACGCGCCGTATGGCGTATTGCCGTCCAAGCGGATACGCGCATTGACCTTTGCCTGTGTGGATTTCCTGTTGGACAAAGGGGCAAAGTGCATCGTCATCGCATGCAACACAGCGTCTTCGGCCGCGGTACAAGCTGTGCGTGAACGGTATACGGTTCCCATCGTGGCGATGGAGCCGGCGGTGCGTCCTGCAGCCGCTGCACTCGAAAACGGCAAAGCATTGGTGATGGCCACCCCCGCGACGCTCAGGCAGATGCTGTACAGGCAGCGCATTGAGGAATGCGGCATCGTCGACCGTATGCTGCCGGTGCCTTGCCCGCGCCTTGTGGAGCTGGTTGAAAGCGGCGTGCTGTACGGGCCACAAATCGACGAGGCGATAGTACAGTACCTCATGCCTTACCAACAGGAGCAGGTGGATGTGTTGGTGCTTGGATGCACGCATTTTGTGCATATCAAGGATAGCATCGCCCGCTTGGCACACCGGCTCTGGCCAAAAGCCGGCGTGATGGACGGCAACGAGGGAACGTCGCACCAACTGCAGCGTATTTTGATCAAACACGGCATACAAAATCCGAGGTTGTCGGGGGGGACGGGACGATTTTTTACGTCCGGTGATTCCACGTTCTTCCTTCCGTTGTTTGATCGGCTGATGCAATAGTGGATTTCCAGCGCTGATGCCTCCTTGATTATTGGAAATATCTGATAAAGGATTACCAACGCCCGTCTTGCCGAAGATGGGCGTGTTTGCATGCCTGTTTCAGAGCTTGTTGGCGTAAATTATTTTGAAAGACTGTGGACGAAACGATAACGGGTTTGGACGTATATTAAGGAATTTGGCGCTTTTGTTATTTACAGAATATTGGCAGGGTGCTACAATATATAGTGCACGAACATACGGATAACACAGCATATGGTCATGCTGTTGGGGAGGCAGAATTATGGAGTTTTCAGAGAATGCTCAGATTGTCCTTAAGAGACGGTATCTTGCCAAGGATGAAACGGGGAAGCTTTTGGAGGATATCCCGGGGATGTTTATGCGCGTTGCCCGCCACGTAGCAAAGGCCGAGTTGAACTACGACACCAATGCGGATGTGGATGCGGTGGCAGATGCGTTCTATCAGAGTATGCTAAGCGCGGCATTCATGCCAAATTCGCCTACGCTGATGAACGCCGGACGTCCGCTGGGGCAGTTGTCCGCCTGCTTTGTTTTGCCCATAGAGGACTCGATGGAGGACATATTCGATGCGGTAAAAAACGCTGCGCTGATCCACAAGAGCGGCGGTGGTACGGGCTTTTCCTTTTCGCGACTTCGCCCGGCGGGTGCTTGTGTCAAGACCACGGGCGGTGTTGCCAGCGGACCGGTCAGCTTTATGAAGGTGTTCAATGCGGCAACGGAGGCCGTTAAACAGGGCGGCACGCGTCGGGGCGCCAATATGGGCATACTGCGCGTGGACCATCCCGACATACTCGAATTTATCCAGTGTAAGCAGGATACCAAAGAGATCACTAATTTCAATATATCGGTGGGCATTACCGAGAGTTTTATGCGCGCGATGGAGCGTGGGGAGAGCTATCCACTGATCGATCCGCAAAGCGGCCAGGTGGTGCGTTCGCAAAAAGCACAGGACGTGTTCGACATGATCGTGGAGATGGCTTGGCGTACGGGGGAGCCCGGCATCGTGTTTCTAGACCGAATCAACGCCGAAAACCCCGTGCCCCAGCTGGGCGAGGTGGAAAGTACAAATCCCTGCGGTGAACAGCCACTATTGCCTTATGAGAGCTGCAATCTTGGTTCGATCAACCTCAACGCAGTACTGGCCGAGAAAAACGGCCGCTATGCGCTGGATTTTGATAAGCTGTCCAGCGTGGTCAGGCTGGGAGTACGGTTTTTGGACAACGTAATAGACGTCAATGAGTATCCGTTGCAAAGCATTGCGGATATGACGCGGCAGACAAGAAAGATCGGGCTTGGCGTGATGGGTTTTGCGGATATGCTCTATAAGCTTAAGATTCCCTACAATTCCGATAAGGCCATCGAAACGGCGGAGATCGTGATGAAGTTTATCGACGATTGCAGCAAGGAAGCGTCGGTTGAGCTGGCCAGAGAGCGCGGCGCGTTTCCCGCCTTTGACAAGAGCGCGCTGAGGGGTTCGGAACCGGTTCGAAACGCAACCACCACCACCATCGCACCCACCGGCACCATCAGCATCATTTGCGGCGCTTCCAGCGGCGTGGAACCGTTGTTCGCGCTGGCTTTCGTGCGCAACGTGATGGATAACGACGCGTTGATAGAGGTAAACCCGTACTTTGAGCACATCGCTAAGGAATCGGATTTTTATTCCGAGGAACTGATGAATGAGATCGCCGAACACGGAACGGCACAAGGCATTGCGGACATACCGGAGGAACTGCAGCGCGTTTTCGTTACCGCGCACGACATATCGCCGGAATACCACATCCGCATGCAGGCGGCGTTCCAGAAATACGTGGACAACGCCGTGTCCAAAACCGTCAATTTCGCGCATACCGCCACACAGGAGGATGTGCGTCAGGCATACATGCTGGCCTATACCCTCGGTTGCAAGGGCGTTACCATTTACCGCGACGGTTCGCGCGAGGCCCAGGTATTGAGCGTTGGCAGTGCCACGAAGGGACAAGCCCAGCCCGGTCAGCCTGGAGAGCATACCATCCGTCCGCGCCCGCGTCCGGATGTCACATGTGGCTATACGGAAAAAGTACGCATCGGTTGTGGCAATCTATACATTACCGTCAATTACGACGAGAAGGGCATCTGCGAAGTATTTGCCAACCTTGGCCGTGCGGGTGGTTGTCCGTCCCAGAGTGAGGCCACCAGCCGGCTTGTGTCCATGGCGCTTCGAAGCGGCATGGACGTGGATACGCTGGTGGAACAGCTTCGGGGTATCCGCTGCCATTCCACGATGCGGCAGAAAGGACTCAAGGTATTGTCCTGCCCTGACGCCATCGGGCGGGTTATCGAAAAGGTATATGCCCTCCAACAGGAACAGAATCAAAGCGTTGGTCTAATAGCGATGCAGGATATGGCCATACAGCGGCACGAATGCCTGGGCAACTGCTCCTTGTGCAGTCAACGGGATACGTGCAATCTGCCGCGGCGCAAGGAGGTCAATCTCGCTGCATCCTGTCCGGAATGCGGCTCGGTAATGGAGCATGAGGGAGGCTGTGTTGTATGCCGTGCCTGCGGATACAGCAAGTGCGGTTGAGTGTGAAATTTTATAGGAATCTCGCCGCATCTTTTCCGTTTTTGCCACTTATATGGTATACTATAGCCATTCGCGCTTTGACTTTTTGGGATGGTATCGTCGTGTTACCGTTTCGTTGTGAATGACGGGGAATGTGGCACAGCGATCATCCCACGATATGAATATCAAGGAGGATTTCGATGAAACAGTATTCCGCCGAGAAACTCAGAAACGTCGCTTTAATCGGGCATGGTAGCGAAGGGAAGACCGCGCTTGCCGAAGCCATGTTGTTTTTCACCGGTGCTATAGACCGTATGGGCCGTGTGGAAGACGGGAATACCGTCACGGACTTTGATGTGGAAGAAACAAAGCGTACCATTTCGATTTCCGCAGCGCTGGCGCCGGTGGAATGGAAGGGTTGTAAGATCAATATCATCGATGCGCCGGGTTATTTCGACTTCGAGGGTGAACAGGTGCAGGCTCTTCACATGGCGGATGCGGGACTTGTTGTGGTTGGTGCCATGTCCGGCGTCGCGGTGGGCACTGAAAAGGCATTGGACCGGTGTGCGGCGATGGGAAAACCTGCCATGATCTACATCAACCAGATGGATCGGGAAAACGCGGAGTTTTCAAAATCCCTGCGTCAGCTTCGGGAAAGCTTCGGCACATCCATCGCACCCGTTATGATCCCAATCGTTAAAGGCGGCAAGGTTACGGGATATATCGATGTGTATGAACGCAATGCCAAGATGGTGGACAAGAAAGGATATAAGGTTGCCGATGTGCCGGATGCATTTGCCGATTTGTTGGACGAGTGCAACAACGCACTGATCGAATGTGCGGCGGAGAGCGACGACGATCTTTTGGAAAAGTACTTCGGCGGTGAGGAACTCACGCGCGCCGAAATCGCCTTAGGCCTGAGAAAGGGCGTTATGGAAGGGCGCATCATTCCGGTGGTCGCAGGTGCTGCGGTGGACTGCGCACTGGTGGACGTGCTTCTCAACCAGATCATCGCACTGATGCCATCGCCGCTGGATCAACCTCCGGTGAAAGCAAAGGATATGAAATCCGGCGAGACGGTCGAAGTGGTATGCGATGCAGGCAAACCTTTCGTTGCACAGGTTATTAAAACGGTGGCAGATCCTTTTGTGGGTAAACTATCCATCCTGCGTGTGTACCAGGGCACACTCAGCGGAGGTACTACCGTACAAAATACCATTTCCGACAAAACGGAAAAAATCAGTTCCATTTACACCATGCGCGGCAAGAAGCAGGTCGATCTTGACAAACTCATCGCAGGTGATATCGGCGCGGTGGCCAAATTACAAGCTACCGGTACCGGCGATACGCTGTGTGATTCAAGTGCGCAGGTCGTTTTGCCCCCCATTGAGTTCCCCGAACCCAGCATTTCCATGGCTGTATCCGCTGCCAAGAAAGGCGAAGAGGACAAGGTGTTTGGCGGATTGGCGCGGCTGGAGGAAGAGGATTCCACTTTTAAAGTATACAAGGATCCCGATACGCTTGAAACGTTGATCTCCGGCATAGGGGAATTGCATCTTGAAGTGATTATAAAAAAGCTGAAGAACAAATTCGGCGTGGAAGCCGTTTTATCCGATCCGCATGTCCCGTACAGGGAGACCATCCGCAAGACGGTCAAGGCGGATGGTCGGCACAAGAAACAATCCGGTGGACACGGCCAATTCGGCCATGTCTGCATTGAATACGAGCCATTAGCGGAAGGCGGCGGATTTGAGTTCGTTGACAAGATCGTTGGTGGCGCAGTACCGAGAAACTTCATTCCGGCGGTGGAAAAGGGTTTGCGAGAAAACCTGTCACGAGGTGTTATGGCCGGTTTCCCTATTGTGGACATCCGCGCCACGCTGTACGATGGCAGCTATCATGCCGTGGATTCATCCGAAATGGCGTTCAAGACGGCAGCGCGACTGTCTCTGCGCAAGGGCTGTGCGGAGGCAAGCCCCGTGTTGCTCGAGCCGATCTACAAGATTGAGGTTACGGTACCGGACGATTACATGGGCGACATCATCGGTGATATGAACAGGCGCCGCGGTCGCATTCTGGGCATGAACCCCGTTGAAGGGGGAAAGCAGCAGGTTGTCGCGCAGGTGCCACTGGCCGAGGTTTTCAAATACGCAACCGATCTTCGATCCATGACTCAGGCAAGGGGTGAGTTTACCATGGAGTTTATCAAGTACGAAGATGTGCCGGCGAACATAGCTAAAAAGGTCATCGAAACCTACAAGCGCGAAGAGGAAGAAGAGGATTGATCGGATGATAATACAGCACGGGTTATGTTCTACAGCCCGTGCTTTATCAAATCCGTACGCACAAGGAGAGATAGGATGTTTCGAATCAGAGTTCCTGCGACATCGGCAAACATTGGCCCGGGATTTGACAGCTTGGGTTTGGCGCTTTGCCTGTATAACGAAGTGGAGATAAGGCCAAGTGATAGCCTGCGTATCCAGATCGAAGGGGAAGGTGCACAGGTCATCCCCAAGAACGGAAATAATCTGGTGTTCAAGGCGTACCGCCGCACCATGGGCAAATTGGGGCTGACGCCGGAAAACCTCTTTATCCACCAGCGTAACGAAATACCCACCACACGCGGTCTGGGTTCGTCCAGCACGGCGGTGGTGGCTGGCATTTTGGCGGCACAGGCTATGTCGGGACAAACGCTTCCCATCGAGGAAAGCCTTTTGATCGCTACGCAAATAGAAGGGCATCCGGACAACGTTGCGCCGGCACTGTACGGCGGTTTTATATCGGCAATCGGCGGAACGCACGATGCGCGCTGCCTGTCATTTCCTGCACCGCAGGAGTTGGTTCCGGTGGCGTTGATTCCAGATTATGAGCTCTCAACCGTAAAGGCGCGTGCTGCGCTACCCCAAAGCGTACCGTTTGTGGATGCTGTGTTCAATGTGTCCCACGCCTGCTTTCTAATTGCAGCGGTTGCCAAGGGCGACATAGACTCCCTGTTCGCTTCTTTGAAGGATAAGCTGCATCAGCCGTACCGTGCCAAACTGGTCAAAGGCTTTGATGAAATTATAAACGCCTGCGAAGCGCTGGGTTGCCCCGCCTATCTGTCCGGCGCCGGGCCGACACTGATGGCGTTTTGTAAGCGCTCTGAGGTGGAGAAATTCTCGCAGGAGATAAAGGGCCACTTGTCGGGTTATGGAAACTGGCTGGTACGGCCACTGGAAGTGGATAACGGGGGTGCAACGGTGATCGATGTCGATGAACCAGAAGGTTGAGATCGCTAAGGCGCTGTGCAATTGGTACGAACGCAACAAACGATCCCTGCCGTTTCGTGAAACGAGGGATGCGTATAGGATATGGGTCAGCGAGATCATGGCACAGCAGACCCGTATCGCTGCGCTGATCCCGTACTATCAGCGCTTTATCATGCGCTTTCCCACGCTGATCCTTTTGGCGCAAGCGAGTGAAGACGAGGTGTTGTTGGCCTGGCAGGGGCTGGGGTATTATGCGCGAGCACGCAATCTGTACAGGACCGCTAAGATCGTCTGCGAGCAGTACGGTGGACAATTGCCACAAGACATTGTACAACTTGGAAAACTGCCCGGCATCGGTGCATATACAGCAGGAGCCATTGCATCCATCGCATACGATGCGAAGGAACCGGCCGTGGATGGCAATGCGCTTAGGGTGTTTGCACGGCTCTTTGCCATACAAGAGGATGTACTGAATCCAAATACCAAACGCCGTGTCCATGATCTGATGCGCATTATGATGAACGATCAGAAACCGTCCGTGTTTACACAAGCGGTGATGGAGTTGGGCGCGCTGGTTTGTCTACCCGCTTCGCCGCAATGTGGGCACTGCCCGCTGCACTGTCTGTGTATGGCAAGGCAGGAGCAAAGGGTGGACGATTTGCCCGTACGCTCCGCACCAAAGCCGAAAAGGGTAGAGGACAGGCTGGTACTTATGCTGTTGTCACCGGACGGATCTGTGCTGCTACGCCGCCGCAGTGAGAGGCTTTTGCATAATCTATGGGAGTTTCCGGGGTTTGCAGTGAAGAAATCGATGGAAGATCAGCTAACAGCGTGGGGTATCCGGTACCAAAAGGAGCCGGTATTCGGGCCGTGCGCAAGGCATGTGTTCACGCATCTGATATGGCGTATGCGCGGCATCATCATACAGGCGGATAATAAACAGGATATCGAGAATACCGTATGGGTAGGGGTGAAGGAAATGGACAAATACGCCATGCCCACGGCGCTTCGCGTATACAGGAAACTGCTGATGGAACAGGGGATGGAGGAAGAGCGATGAACGCCGCGTGGGCTATAGGCTTTGCCATCGTCAACGTCGTCTCATTTTTTGTGTGCGTATGGGACAAGCAAAGGGCGAAAACCGGTGAACCAAGGATACCGGAACGCGTGTTATGGTTGTTCGCCGTCTGCTTCGGCGCGCTCGGTATATACGCCGGCATGCGCATATACCACCATAAAACACAGAAAAGCAGATTTGTATACGGGGTGCCGCTGCTTTTTATCGCTCAGTTGTTCGCAATGATCTATGTGGGCGTTTTTGCCGTTTAAATCATTTGAAAGATACTATCTATAAGGAGGAAAATATCATGGACAGGGAACAGATCAAGGCGTTTATGCACGATGTCGTGGAACAAAACCGCAACGCGCTTACAAACATCAGCGAATTCATCTATACCCATCCCGAGGTGGGATATGAGGAATACGAGAGTGCTGCAATCCAGGTTAAAGTGCTCCGTGAATACGGATTTGACGTGACCGAGAAGGCAGCGGGCATGGATACGGCGTTTTTGGCGCGTTATGAGCAGGGGAAAGGGCCGCATATCGCCATTTTCAGCGAGTATGATGCGTTGCCCGGTCTTGGTCATGCATGCGGGCATAACCTGATCAGCACGGCTGCGGTGGGCGCCGGTATCGCTGTGAAAGCTGCGATGGAGAAATACGGCATCAGCGGTACGGTTACGGTGGTTGGCGGTCCAGCGGAAGAAGGCGGCGGCGGCAAGATTAAATTGCTGGATGCCGGATGTCTGGATGATATGGATGCGGCGATGGCGGTACATCCCACATCGGCAGTCAGCCGCGTGGCGGGCGGATGCAATGCCAGCTGCTGGTATTACTGCGAATACCACGGAAAACCCGCACACAGTGGGAACAGACCATGGGATGGCGTCAATGCACTGGATGCGGCGATGTTGTTTTTTGATGCCGTTGGCTTTGCGCGTCAGATGGTTCAGGATGGCGTCCGCATACGTGCGAATATATCAGAAGGAGCGGACAGTGCCATAGGCTCCATCATAGACTATACCAAGGTGGCCTGTAACATCAGCGCGCCGAGCTATCATATGTTGATGGATGCTTGCGCAAAGGTCGAACGCTGCTTTGAGGCAGGGGCCGTAGGTACGGGTTGCACCTTTAAAATTGAGCAAAAGATGGGTTACAAGAACCGCATTCCAAACGGGACGCTGGGTGAACTGTTCCGCGCGAATTGCGTAAATCTGGGCGAGAAGATGATGGATGGTATGCCCGCGGACAACGGTGGGGAAGACATGGGCAACGTCAGCCATCTGATGCCCGCCATCAACCCGCATATGACCATCTATCCCCAAAAGAAGATATCAGGGCACACCGAACTGTTCCGCGAGATCGCGGGGACACAGAGCGGGGTTAAATTCTTCATGCTGTGTGCTAAGGTGATGGCGGATACGACGGTTGATCTGATGCTGGATCCAGCCAGTGTCAAAGCGGCCAAGGACGAACTGATCGAGCGGTTGAAAGCGGAGTACGGGGATGAGTATGAAACGTATATGAGGTAAAGGAGATAATAAAGACCAGCATGTATTCGCATGCTGGTCTTTATTATCTCCTTTATGTATGCATTTAATTAATAAACGTTTCCTGCACCGGATAGATTCCATAATAATCAATTTCATCAACATACTCCTTCATGAAAGCATCAATTTCATCGCTTTCGTCAAGTATGATCAAATAATCGTATCCTGCAAGAACTTGTGACTGAAAATTATCATCTATGGAGGATACAATTTTGACATTTGGAGAAAACGTTTTATATTTCGACGCACAAGAAATGTATCCACTTTTCAAGTTGGTAACGTATATCATATAATTTTTCTTGGAATAGCTTTTCCAGTTATCGCCAACAAGCGTGTCAAGCTCGTATGGTATTGAGTTCTCATACTCGCCCATCGAGTAAAGGTGGTAGTATCTATGGAGGATGGAGGTGCTGCCCATCAGTATGACCAATGTCAATATATTTGCAGGGCGCAAACAAAACAGCTAAAAATGATAACAGGGCAAAATTGCAGGCGTATCTGAAAACGATCGTGTAAGAAAAGTATGTAACCGCATAACGATAGAAGGAAAATTAGCATTCTGAAGATCGAAATCACACTTGTCATGATAACCCCCATATTGTGTAAAACAATAAAAAATATATTCAAACATATAGGTAATTATAAGATGACATCAATCCATTACCAGACCGAAATACGGTGCTTCGCCGTACGTGGGCATCTTTTTTTGTGCTTCTATAGCAAGCCAATGTATCATGCCAAAGGGCATGGGGTCGGGATCCCCTTGGGCACTTTGGTGTAAAAGGTAACGCTGCGCTTTGACCCGCTTATGCAATAGAGACAGGGCTGCTTGTCGATCAAGACCGAACAACCCCAGTTCTTTGACAGCGCACAGGTCATGCTCTATGGTGGCCAGCGCGTAGCCTTCGCCGTCACCACAGGAAAAATGCAGTGCAACACCGCCAAAACGCTTTGTACTTTGGATGGTATAGTCAAGGGTATCGATATCCCACTTGGCAAACAAAGCGCTGTGCTCAAATGCACGGTTGCGCATCATGAACAGTTGCTCGGCGGTAAGATCGGAAATATTGCCTTCGGGTTGTGGCAGATCCGAGGATTTAATCAGTTCTTCGCTACTGTAAAAAACGGTGGAGAAACCCTGGCTTTCATAGAACGAAAACAGTGAGAAGTGCGCAGGGACTAAGATGGCAGCGGCATCACCGTTGTCCCTCATCCATGATAGAGCATGCTCCATCAGCGAAGTACTGATGCCTAGGCCGCGCCAGGACTGCTCCGTGGCCACGGCATAGATGTAGCGGGCAGAAAAGGAGTGCACGCCGCATTGAAGCGTAATGGGAAGCATGGTCATCATGGCGACGAGTTCCTCATCGTCTTGGGTGCATACCAGCATGTTTTCATCGCGGTGCATATGCGTAAAATAATGCGAAACAAAGGCCTCGGAATCACCGAAAGCCTGTTTCCAGAGGGCGCGGATGTCCCCATGCATGCTGGGGATGGAAAATGAGATCATGTTTTTTGATCCACCGCCATATATTTGTCCACGATGCGTACAGGTTGATAGGATAGTTTGGCTTTTCTAAGGCCTTCCACACCCATGTCATCCTGCCGGTCTACAAATGGATAATCCATGCAATTGGCCAGCACAAATTGCTGGTTGATCATGGGATAAGCGCCCCGAATATCGCTGAACGCCTTTTCGATGTGCACCATGAACGTGTCGTCGGTCAGCCGGTCGCCGATGGAGTACGCTACAATCTCTCCGCCGACGCGCAAAACGCCGCCGGAGAACGCCAAAGCCTCAAAATTCTCAAACGCCTGTTTTATGGCGCATGCTTCCTTTTTTAGATCGTCGTCATCCTGGCAATCCACCTGCAGGCACCAGAGGTTAGTCATAGCACGGCATTCTTCAATGTTGTCGGGATTGATGGGCTCGTACGCCCAGTCGGGATTGTCCTGTATAAAGCGGTTGATGTGATTGCGCTTGCTGTGCAATTTTTTGCCTGATAGTGTGGCCAGCTTTTGCGTATCGTAGATATAATCCGCATATTCGCGAATTTCGGTAAACTTAAATTCACCCGGGTACAGTGCCTCGAGTTTGTCCTTCTGTGCGCCCAACAATGCATGAAATTTCAGCGGCACACCATGCAGCGCGGCATCCTCGCGCAACGCGTCGATAACGGGTCTTAAATCGCCCCTGCCGGTGGGGAACAGATAGCTCTGCTCTTCAAGCCGGTCGGCAAGCAGCAGAAAATAGTTGCCCATGCGTGCCACCTTGAGGTGATAGGGGATACGCCAAATGTAACTGTACGTAAAATTGTACTCTTCACATGGAATTTGTTCGATGGATAGGAGGGGGTCAATCCAAGATCGATCCTCCAGTTCAATGGCTAAAAACGGTATCATACATCCTCCTAAAATTCTTTGGGCAGGAAATCTTAACACCATTAATTTTACCATATCGCTGATAAATAACCAATACCATTGCACTTTGCTTTGCGCTCAACGCCACAAAACGAGCATAATATACTTTTAGATTACGCTCTTTTTAAGCCATTGATCGCCGTGTATGCGCCATTGGTAACAGATTGAACGCAGCACCCAGTCCAGATACATGCCTACCCAAATGCCCTGTACGCCCCAACCAAGAACGATGGCAAGTACATAGCTTGAACCGACACGCAGCATCAGCATGGAAAACACAGCGACCGCGGTTGTGTACCGTACATCGCCGGCGCCGCGAAGTGCAGCCGGTGTGAGGAACGATGGCGCCCATAGAAACGGTACAACAAGGCAACACAGGCCTGTAATGGAGAGAATTTGCTTCTGAATCTGTGGGACGTCGGTATAAAAACGTGCCAAAGCCGGGGTGAAAACGTAGATCAAAGCAGAGGTAAGCGTCGCCACGACAATGCTGATAAACAGCAACTGCTTGGCTTTATTGCGTGCTTCTTTAAAATTACGCATGCCGATGTATCGGCCTACGATGGGCGTTGCAGCATTGGCAGCGGTAACGCCGGGCACCATCATTAAGAAGAACAGATTGTTGACAATGCCGTTTACCGCGATGGCGTTGGTGCCAAACGGAACGGCAAAAGTTTGTGTAATCAGCTTGCCGCCTTGGAATAGCAGGTTTTCAAGACATATCGGTATGCTGATCAGAATCACCGGTTTGATGATCTGTTTTTCAAAATGAAGAGAAAACACTTTGGGGACTTTGAGGTTCTCGTTGCCCCGCTTGAGCAGATAAACGCCTGCAAGAGCGGAAAACACACGGGAGAGCAGCATGGCAATGCTTACACCCACGATGCCCGCGTCAAGCCATACCACCGCAAGCACCGACATCAGGGCATAGCTGCCGTTGTATACAAGCGCTGCGATAAGTGAAATATTGGGTTTGCCGCTGCCTCTAATCGCTCCGGTAGTCACATAATACACGGACATAAACGGGATCGAAGCAATACAATAGGACAGGTAGATTGTGCTGTATTGATATACCAGTGCCTCGGAATCTGCCAGTATCAGCACAAGAAGCTGATTCATAAACGCAAAACAAAGGACTGCCATAACGATGGACACGCCAAGCGACATCATCATAGCTTGCGAGGCGGTCTTGCCCGTGGACACCACGTCACCCCGTCCACGGTGTTGCGCAACGGTAACGGTGACCGCAACACCCATAGCAAGGAAGACTTGTTGGAACAATTGGTTGAGTATGTTGAGCAGGTTGACCGACGCAACGGCGGCCATGCCGGTACGTTTGACCAGCATGGATACAAGCATTCCGATCAACGCCATGGACAGCGTTTCAATAAAGAGGGGCGCGGACATGGAGCCAATCTCGCGCCAATCGTCCCGGCTTATTGTGCCAAGAAGCTTCATATAAGTGCCTTCTTTCAAAAATAAAATATAAAACGCGTACTCAGACAACCAATCTACGCGTTATCTTTAACAATATCAAGCACATCGTCCAAACGAGGTGATAAAGTGAATTTTACCATACATACTGATATTTGTCAGGCTAAACTTTCATTGTGGTCAGACTCTCAAAACGTGTAAAATCATGGATATGGTAAAGATATTTTTTTTCAATTGCAACCATGGATATTTATGGGCATAATAAAGCATGTGGGTTATAACACGTCCGTATTGATGAACACAACGGGATATGACCATACCCGTATGGGATCAGGCATATGGGTAGGCGTACTGATCCGCTGTTAGCATAGTCTAACCAGGAGAGATTTTAAGTCCACATCTGAGAGGGGAATTTGTGAGTGACTCGAAAAGTAGTGATGATTGTTTCGGTTTTACTTATATTGCCACTGTTGATAACGGGATGCGCGGCGAATAACAGCGCAGAAGATGTTGTCCAGTGCAAGGCAAGGGTACTCAGCGTAACGGTGAACGAAATCGGTACGGCTGAATCGGGCGATGTGTATACACAGCAGATACTATGCGTTCAGCCCCTTGACGGTGAGTATGAAGGATTGCTGTTTGAAACCGAAGTCTCGTATCAAACGCCGAACAACCAAAATTTGGCACTTTACAGGCCGGGAGATCGGGTTCTTTTGGACATCTATCCGGGCGTAGAGGACCAAGACATGTATGTCAGCATACACTCGCTGATCCGTGCGCCCTATGTCGCCGCTCTTGTGGTGTTCTTTCTGGTGTTGATCGGGGTCATCGGAAAGCGCAAAGGACTCAAAACGATTGTGTCCCTATCCTTTACGGTGGGTGCGGTCATATTGGTGCTCATACCCGCCATAGCATCGGGGAAGGACCCCGTGTTGTACACGATTATGGTCAGTATTCTCATCTCAGTCTTTACGCTTGTAGTCGTCTGCGGCTGGAACAAGAAGGCGCTGGCCGCTATTTTGGGCACGATAAGCGGGCTTTGCTGCGCCGGATTGATTACCATGGTTGCCAACGCGTTCATCAGGATATCCGCCATCCAACTGGAGGATATTGAAATGCTGGTGGTCAGCGGATCGAATTTCACGTTTAACCTGTCCGGGTTGATCACCGCCGCCATATTGATTAGCTGCCTTGGCGCGGTGATGGACGTGAGCACGTCCATTTCCTCGGTGGTCAATGAAGTATTCGAGACCGACCCGTCGCTTTCAAGGCGTGCGCTTCTGGGCTCGGGTATGTCTGTGGGACGGGATATCATGGGAACGATGGCCAACACGCTGATTTTGGCGTATACCGGCGGCGCCTTGATTCTGATTGTCACATGGTCGGTATATCATGTTTCATTCCTCGATATGATGAACGTGGACTATATCGTGGTGGAGATCGTAAAGGTCATCTGCGGCAGCATCGGCATGATTTTGACCATTCCGTTTACCGCCTGGATCGCTTCGTTTTTGATCAAGAGCAAATGGGGAATTAAAAGGCGGCGGTTCCAAAGGATAACGCGAAAAAGCGAAGCGGTTGGGGAGGAGTAGGTAGAAGAACCTACAACTCGCTTCCTCTGCCACCGGCAGCACTCGTTTCCGGTTCCCTAAGCGACCACTGCCCCTCTTGAATCCCCACTGCGTGGGGCATGAGAATAAACACAGATGGCAATATAGGCGGACAACCATTGTGGACAGAAGATGAAAATATTTGATATTTTCGATGGTGGAGGCTGAGGCCATGGCTTTCAAAGGTAATCGGAATTTCTCAACATCATGGGACGGCAGGGGATATAGTTAACGCCTATTCGTCCACATGCATCCGGGCAAAATGCGCAATCACGTCCTCCGCCGTTAAAGAATTGTTGTGTTTTGTCGGTATGGAATCCCAAAAAGCTTGTATGGCGGGATCGTCATTATCTCGGGCAGCTGCAATGGCGATTTCTATATTTTGCCGCACGCTCTCCACGCTGATTCCTTCCTTTTTCGCCACGGAATTCAGGGCTTTTTGGACGGCTTTTTCCATGGACTTGTCGGACATGCCGCATCCCCTTTCCCCTTAATCGAACATTTATGATTGACTGATGCAGACAAGCGGCGTAAACTACAATTTAGAGAGATTGAGTATGTACGCCGCTATGACCCGCCGCACGATACGCACGGTTTTGTTTTGTGCAATATTATCGTGCATGTTTAGTATAACTAGAATAAATTAGAAAGTCAAGCAAAAATACTAAATATATTTAGGAGATTTATATGTTTTGGCAGAGGTTTAAAGAGCTTTGCAATAAGGTTAAGAGATCCCCCAATGCAATTACTAAGGAATTGGGATTATCTTCTGCCACAGCCACAAGTTGGAAAAGCGGGACTATGCCAAATGGGTCTGCTTTAAAATCAATTGCTGAATATTTCAATGTAACCGTTGATTACCTTTTGGGATTAACGGCCAATCCCCGGCCTCGGAATGATAGAGAAGAATTTTTTAGCAATGTCACAGATGACGAGCGCGCCGCACTGGAAGCATTTTTGAAAACGTATAGAGAGCAAAAAAATAAGAGTTAAAATTAGCACCTTAACAAAGGTGCTTTTATTTATGTGAACAGAGTAGGGGAGAGATACGGATTAATAGGGACAAGTGACCTGTCTCTGTATTTCTGTGGAGCAAGCAAAAGAACCGACCCCTTGCTTATCAACAAAATATTACAATATTTGCCATGTAAGTGGTATAATGTACAAAGTGCTTGCGGGGTGTTTTTATGAGTGTTGTTTTGGTAAGCGCTATGGAGAATTTTATTATATTTATGAGCGATGGACGAGTTTCTAACAAAATCTTTGGGACCACCATTGTTATCAAGGAAAACTGCAAAAAACTATTAAGAATTAACGACAATGTATGTGTAGGATTTACTGGCGGTGTTGACGCATGCTTGTGTACGCTAAAGGCATTGGAACCTTATAATATGGCAAGCTTGGGATTGCATAAAACGGTTAGCATTTTATACGAGAAAGCAAAAACCGTACACGATGAAAACCATTTCTTAAACAATGCAATAAGCATGGTGGTGGGCGGGAAAACAAACAAATCAATGGAGTTTCATGTGTTTGGTTCCAAATACGGTTTTAAGAAAACCATACACCAACCAAAAGGTGACAACTTAGAATATCTGATGCTATATTCTGATAGGGTTGAATCTGACACGTTTTTAAAACACCTTCAAGCGAACATCCCGCTCAACTCCATAGAAAAACATGAAAAAGCAATGAAGGACTGCATAGATGAAGTAGCTAAAAGTGATGACACTGTGAATGCAGTCAAGTTTAAGGAGGTGATCGTGCTTGCATAAAATTATCACTATAACAATTCAGGGGGTAAAAAATCACATCTACAAAAGAAGAAATAGATAAACGGAATCATCCCTTGACGTACTAAGAAACACGGGGACGGTTCTTTTGTTTCAATATTTGTAACGACAATAGGTTCTCCTTAGGGAGAGCCTTATTTTGAATCCGGCGTTTATCTATCTTCCCTCTAAAAGACATGGTTTCGCCCTTAGCCCCACGCAGTGGCCGTTTCAAGAGGGGCAGGGGGTCGCCAGGGGGCCTGGGGAGAAAATCGGAAGTCTCCCTGGCCCCTTGGCATATATATAATAGTTTGTTGATAATGAGAGCCTCTGAAAAAATATATTGATATTTATATAAAGATTCCTAATCAATCAAAGAACTTTTTATATTTTATATATTTATCCTGATTGAAAATATCTAGAGTATCATCTGTTTTTTGGCGAATGAGTCTTCTACAGATGTTTATTCTATGCAACATCGGACCTATAACTGTATCGGTCTGATTGAGATATAAATAAATATCTTCAAGACTAACGGGTATTTTATAACCATGTTGACAACTTGATATTATTATACCTGCGTCTCGCAAAGGGGGAATGATTTGTCGATATAAATAATCCCTTGTTACCGAGCGATCGGCATACTCAGATAATACTGTTTTTAACTGGATTGAGGAAATAAACTTAAATGCATCAATATTACGAACTTGAAATAACAAGTATTTTAAAAAGGCTATTTGTAGTCTCTTATCTATGTTTTCGTCATCCTTATATTTATTCATATACGTCTCTGCTTGTGTTATAGCGAGATCATAGATACTGCTATCAAATCTTTTATCATCATCTGATACGATTGTTCCCTTGGGATGTTTAATAGGAAAATGTTCACAATAAAAGATTTTTCCTCGCAATATATCTTGAAATTTAATTTGAGATTGACCAGTATGCCCTTTATATAAGGAACCCGCTATCATGTCTGATAATTGGGTTATATTACTGCTAGTACTATCAATAAAATCAAAATCATATTCGTCAAAAAAATTATACTGGGGACGGTTCTTTGAAACATATTCCTTAAAGCCAGTTTGAAATTCCGATGTGCCAATCTGATCAGCTATTATATTTAACTTGTGATATACAGTGTATAAATTATTATATAGACGGTTATGTAAATATTTAATAAAAGATATTTTATAATCCTTCAAAGGTGAATCGTCGTAGAATAATTTCTTATCAGCAAGAAGATAGATTATTTTAAAATTAAGTTGTAGTAAATCTGTGATAACAGCCAATCTCCGTCTGTCGTTGTCGCCAATACTACTTGATTTCATTTCGCCGTTGCCGAACTTTTTATTTCTAATATGTTCGATTGATATTTCAAGATTATGAATATCACTGTTATTTACAATTATCGCACAAATTAAGAAATATCGAGAAGTGCCTTCTTTAACAAAATCAAAGCCAAAGTTCCCGCACTCATCGATGAATGCAGTACGTCCAGGTTCGGATGATATTATTTGAGCTTGCTCGATATCGTCAAATGATAACTGATGAATTGTTTCTTCCATCTTTAAGCCTCTGTAACAGCAGTGGGGTTGTGTCATAAATATCATTGTTTTACATATGTACGACGAAGATAAATATAGTTACATCCTAATAAATAATAACACATTAAGGGAGTATCATTCAATAATAATTCAAGAAACACGGGGACGGTTCTTTTGTTTCAATTTCTGTACGATAATAGGCTCTCCTCACAGAGGGCCTTAGTTTAAACTGGCGTTTATCTATCTTCCCTCTGAAAGACATGGTTTTGCCATTAGCCCCACGCAGTGGGGATTCAAGAGGGGCAGGGGGTCGTAGACGAGCGTAGAGTAAGCGAGAGGAATCTTCCTCTGAAAGACATGGGCTCAGACTTCGCTGCCGCTCATCTTCACCACATGCTTTCAGAACCTCCCGCTCCCTTTTTCGCCCACTGGGCGCGGTCGCGTCCGGTTCCCCGGCCCCTTGGCAAATATAGAATATTTTTAACCTGCCACCCAAAACGGAAAGGGCTTCGCCCCTAAAACCTCATTCAAGGGACAAAGCCACTTCTTGTTTCACAATGGACTGAAATCCACATCGCGATGCCGCGTCTAACACATACGTTTTATCTTTTTTAATCAAGATTGTACTTATTTAAACCGTTGATTTGCCAGTTCAAATAGTTCCGATTCGCTCAGGGCAAGGATGTGAAGGGAATCTGGGGGCAATTCCGATATAAGCTTTTCCGTTTTGCTTCTCAGAGAATGCTTGATAAAAGACCACAAGCCCAGAATCGCACCAGAACCGCCTACTAGACAAATAGCCCCGAGGTATTCCTTGTTTATCAGAAATGCGATTAAAAAAACTATCGCCAATATCGTCATGAATCCCAATATGGTTTCAATTGCCGTGTAACGTAATTTTGACCAAGGTTCCTTATTTTTGCACTTGGAGCATTCAGAATTGAATTCAGCGGAGCGGTATTTATGCTCTTTTGCTTCTTCAAAGATCGTTGTCAGCCGTTGCCCCATTGCTTCTCTGGCATTCTCCAAAGATGCCTCTTTCATGCTTTGTGTGGTGCTTTTAAAATGTAAAGTTCCATGCCTTGAAACATCTCTACTTTCAGTTATCATATGCTTGGCATAATTAATATTGCCGCATTGTGAACACCGATAAGCGAGATACAATGGAACAGTAACAGTTCCGGTAGCTGTCGTACGCCCCATAAAAACACCTCCAACAACTTAACATTCTCTGATTCCCATGAATTTCAATGCAATCAACATACACACGGTAGCAGCAACAAACAACTGAATACTATATATAAAATATAAAAACGACCGATAAATGTCAAGAGGGGCAGGGGATCGCTAAGGGGCCTGGGGAGAAAATCGAAAGTCTCCCCGGCCCCTTGGCAAAATATCACGTTAACTATGTTGTCGGTAAGACTATGGAACCTCTCTGAAAGACATGGGCTCAGACTTCGCTATCGCTCATCTTCACCACAACTTTCAGAACATCCCGCTTACTTTTCGCCCACTGGGCGCGGTCGCGTCCGGTTCCCCGGCCCCTTGGCAAAGATTTAACTTTCTTAACCCGCCCACCACCCCAAGTAAAAAGGGGCTTCGCCCCTTGAACCCCATTCAAGAAACAAACCCCTCTATTATCATTAGTCGTACAAAAGTGTTGCGGAGACTGTATGCCCTCTATTAATTAGGAGGCGCTTCGGAAATTATTCCCACTCAACCGTCCCGGGCGGCTTACTCGTAATATCATACACAACGCGGTTGACGCCACCCACTTCGCCGATGATGCGGTTCATGATGCGCTTGAGCAGCGGATAGGGAAGCTCCGCCGCTTCCACCGTCATCGCGTCGGTTGAGGTGATGGCACGAATGGCCAGCACATGGTCGTAGGTGCGCATATCCCCCATCACACCCACGGTCTTAAGCGGCGTAAATACGGTAAAGTACTGCCAGATATCCTTTTCCAGTCCCGCCAATTTTACCTCTTCGCGCAATATCGCGTCGCTCTCGCGCACGATATGCAGCTTTTCCTGTGTGATATCGCCCAAGATGCGGATGGCAAGACCGGGGCCGGGGAAGGGTTGGCGCCAAACAATGGGATAGGGGATGCCCAGTGCCAGACCCAATTCGCGCACCTCATCCTTAAACAAAAGGCGCAGCGGTTCAATCAGTCCCTTAAAACCGATGTCCTTGGGCAGGCCGCCGACGTTGTGGTGGCTTTTGATGACCGCCGCATGGCCCATGCCGCTTTCGATCACATCGGGATAGATGGTGCCCTGTACAAGATAATCGCAAGTGCCGATTCTTTCCGCCTCTTCGCGGAATATCTCGATAAATTCATGGCCGATGATCTTGCGCTTTTGTTCGGGATCGGTCACGCCCGCAAGCTTTTGTAAAAAGCGCTCTTCGGCGTTGACGCGCACAACGTTAAGGCCGAGGTTATTTGCAAAGGTTTCCATCACCTGATTGCCCTCGTCCTTGCGCAGCAGGCCATGGTCGACAAAAACGCAGACGAGTTGTTTGCCCACCGCTTTGTGTACCAACGTAGCGGCAACAGAACTGTCCACGCCGCCGCTTAGGCCGCACAGCACGCGTCCGCTTCCCACCTTGCTCTTTATATCCGCAATCATCTCTCCGATGACGTTTTCCGCTTTCCAATCGCATGCGCATCCGCAGATGCTTTTTAGAAAATTTTGCAATATCAGGCTTCCGTTTTGGGTATGCGCCACTTCGGGGTGAAATTGAACGCCGTAGTATTTGCGCACATCGTCCGCCACCGCGCCGCAGCGGCAATTGTCCGTATGTGCGATACAGGCAAACCCCTCGGGCAGATCCACCACGTCATCGTTGTGATTCATCCAAACCAGCGTATCCGCATCAAGGCCGGTAAAAAGCGTATGGTCGACATCAACACTGGCGTCGGTCGCGCCGTATTCGCGCGCATCCATCGGGCCTACCTTGCCGCCAAGCTGGTACACCAGGTATTGCTGACCGTAACAGATGCCCAAAATCGGCACATCCAGCGAAAATATACGATTGTCGCATTGAAGCGCGTTGGCATCGTAGACGCTTTGAGGGCCGCCGGTCAAGATCAATCCACACAGTGATTCGTCCGCATATTGTTCCAGAGGCGTATCGCACGAAAAGATCTCGCAATAGACCCCCGCTTCGCGTACGCGGCGCACGATGAGCTGGTTGTATTGTCCGCCGAAATCCAGCACGATGACCTTCTGCATGCCTATGCTTCCTCCTCTTCCTTTTGCGCCAAAGCCGCGCCCACAAAATCGCGGAACAGCGGATGTGGCCGCATGGGACGGGACAGGAACTCGGGATGGAACTGTACGCCGACAAACCACGGATGGTTTTCCAGCTCAATAATCTCAACAAGGTTTGACTCGGGATTAAAACCGCCCTTGCGCATGGCCCCTGAAAAGAACCTGTCCGCATACGCGCCGTTGAACTCATAGCGGTGGCGGTGGCGTTCCTGGATTAAATCCTGTCCGTAGGCCTTTTGGGCAAAGGTGTCCGGTTCCAGCTTGCAATCGTATAGGCCAAGGCGTTGGGTGCCGCCCAACATGGTAACACCGACTTGCGTTTCCATCAGATCGATAACGGGATGGGGCGTGTGTGGATTCATTTCCGTAGAGTTGGCATCCTCAAGCCCCTCCACGTGACGGGCGTACTCAATCACAGCCATCTGCAAGCCCAGGCACAAACCAAAGAACGGCTTTTTGTGCGTGCGCGCATGCTCGATGCTCAATATCATCCCTTCGGTGCCGCGTTGGCCGAAACCGCCGGGTACCAGGATGCCGTCACAGTCGCAAAGCGCTTCATCCACGTTGTCACGTGTCAACTCGTCCGCTTCCACCCAATGGATGTTTACGCGGGCGTCATGGTGTGCGCCGGCATGGCACAGCGATTCGATCACGGACAGATACGCGTCGTGCAGTTTGATGTATTTGCCCACAAGGCCGATGGTCACCGACCGTTTGGGAGAAAGGATACGTTGTACCATATCGCGCCACGGCGATAAATCGTGCGGACAATCGGGGAGATCTAAAATCTTGAGGACCTGTGCGCACAACCCTTCCTCTTCTAACCGCAGCGGTACCTGATAGATGGTATCCACATCGCAGTTCTCGATCACGCCGCCATGTGTGATGTTGCACAGATAGGATATCTTGTTGCGTATTTCGCTGTTGATGGGCCGTTGGCAGCGGCATACGAGGATGTCGGGCACAATGCCCATGGAGCATAGCTCGCGTACGCTGTGCTGTGTCGGTTTGGTTTTGGATTCGCCTACAGCAGCAATATAGGGGATGTAGGTCAGATGGACGGCAGCCGTATTGTGCAGCCCCGCCTCCATGCGGAATTGGCTGATGGCTTCGATAAAAGGCAGGCCTTCGATGTCGCCCACCGTGCCGCCCACTTCAACGAGAACGATGTCCGCTCCGTCGTTTTGTCCCACCTTGCGTATATATTCCTTGATGGCGCCGGTGACATGCGGCACGACCTGAACGGTGCCGCCATTAAAATCGCCGCGCCGTTCCCGGTCGATCAGATCGGAATACACCCTGCCGGCGCTGACGGAGTTTTCGCTGGATAGATTCTGATCGATGAAACGCTCATAATGCCCCAGATCCAGGTCCGTTTCGCCGCCGTTGTAGGTGACAAATACTTCACCATGTTGATAGGGGTTCATGGTGCCGGGGTCCACATTGAGATAGGGATCGAACTTCATCATGGTAACCTTGTAACCACGGTACTTGAGCAGCATGCCCAACGATGCCGCTGTGACGCCCTTGCCCAATGAAGACATAACCCCGCCTGTTATAAATACGACTTTCATACTCTCCTCCTAAATTAAACGCGAAGCGCTCCGATATGCTGCATTGAATCATCAGAAATCGCCGGTATGATGTAGCCCTCGACGAATTCCTTCACCTGCTCTTCGCAGCGTCCGATGTACAATTTGGCGTCCAATAGACGTTTTAGCTGGTCTATGGACAACCCGAAGGCGGAATCGGATGCGATGCGCGCCAACAGATCGTTGTCAAGACCGTCCGCTTTCATGCGCTGTGCCGCAGCTTGGGAGTGTACACGAAGCTTTTCGTGCAACAACTGCCGGTCGCCGCCACGGATGACCGCTTCCATCAGAATGTTTTCCGTTGCCATAAACGGAAGATTTTCTTCGATGTTGCGCGCGATCATATTGGGGTACACGACAAGCCCGTCCGTTACGTTTGCGCAAATTTCCAAAATTCCATCGATGCATAAAAACGCCTCCGGCATGCTGATGCGCCGGTTTGCCGAATCGTCCAGCGTGCGCTCCATCCACTGTGTAGCGGCTGTCATAGCGGGGTTTTGTGCCAGCGCCATGACATGACGGGACAGGGAACAGATGCGCTCACTTCTCATGGGATTGCGCTTATATGCCATGGCGGACGAGCCGACTTGGCCTTTTTCAAACGGCTCTTCCACCTCGCGCATGTGCTGCAGAAGGCGAAGGTCGGTTGCAAATTTGTGCGCGCTCTGCGCAATGCCGGATAAAACATTGATGACGCGGCTGTCCAGCTTTCTCGGATACGTCTGTCCCGATACGGGGTAGGCTTCTTTGAAGCCCATCTTCGCTACGATGCGCCGCTCAAGCTCCACTACTTTGTTCTCATCGTTGTTAAAAAGCTCCATGAAAGAAGCCTGTGTGCCGGTGGTGCCCTTGTTGCCCAGAAGCTTCATGGATCCATGCACGAAGCGCAGATCCTCAAGATCCATCAACAAGTCCTGCATCCAAAGGCAGGCCCGTTTGCCCACAGTGACAAGCTGCGCGGGCTGCAGATGCGTATAGCCCAATTGGGGCAACGCGCTGTATTGAAGGGCGAAGTCAGACAGGCGTTTCAATACCGCCTGCAGCTTTTGCCCGACGAGTTCCAGAGCCGAACGATAGATGATAGCGTCCGCGTTGTCCGTTACATAACAGCTGGTCGCTCCCAGATGTATGATGCCGCGCGCAGAAGGACACTGCTCACCAAAGGCGTAGACATGCGCCATCACGTCATGACGTATCTCGCGTTCTTTCTTTTGTGCCACGTCGTAATTGACGGGCGTGATGTGTGCCCGCAATTCATCGACCTGCTCCTGTGTTATGGGCAGGCCCATTTCCATCTGTGCTTCCGCAAGGGCAAGCCAAAGCTTCCGCCATGTTGAAATGCGCATGTCCATGGAAAACAGATGGCTCATATCCTTGGAAGCATAGCGTGTGATTAACGGATTTTGGTATTGGGCATGGTCATCCATCATAGACCTCCTTCACTCGTTGGCGGTGATGCAGCCAATACGTCTACATTTATGAAGCGGCATGGGATAGTTTCCATCAAAGCATGCGGAACAATATCCCTTGTCCCGACCACTCACCACCTGTTTCAACAGATCCAAAGAGAGATAGACAAGAGAATCCAGTCCCAGGCTTTGACGTACTTGCTCCACGTTCTTGCCAGCGCCGATCAAAAGCCGCTGCGTGGGTGTGTTGATGCCGAAATGACATGGGTATCGTACCGGCGGAGAGGAGATGCGCATATGTATCTCCTTGGCACCCGCTTCCCTCAACATTTTGGTCAATATAATACTGTTGGTACCGCGAACGATGGAATCGTCCACCAGCAATATCCGCTTGCCCTCTACTTTCTTTTTTAAAATGCTGAGTTTGAGTCTGACCGCGAATTCGCGCGAGTGCTGGCCGGGTTGGATGAACGTGCGCCCGATGTAGCGGTTTTTCACAAAAACATCGCCATAGGGTATGCCACTCTCCATCGCATAACCCTGCGCCGCCGCTATGGCGGAATCCGGTACGCCCGCGACGATGTCGGTTTCCACCGGCGCAAGTTTTGCCAACATGCGGCCTGCATCAAAACGCGTCTGATACACGGACACACCGTCCATATTTGAATCTGGTCGAGCAAAATAGACGTATTCAAACAAACAGGTGCCGCTGTCCTTTTGACTCATACATTGCATGGAGTGCATGCCGCTTTCGTCAAGCGTAATGATCTCCCCTGGTTTGACGTCACGTACGAATTTTGCCCCCAAAAGGTCGAACGCACAGGATTCGGAAGCGATCATATACGTATCGCCAAGCTTCCCGATGCAAAGCGGCCGGATACCCCATGGGTCACGCATGCCGTATACGGCGTGTCGCGTCATGATGACAAGCGCGTACGAGCCAAACACCAATGGCATCATGGCACACAGCTTGTCCTCCATGCGCGTGGATTGGTTGCGGGCAATCAAATGCGCCAGCACCTCCGTGTCCATATCGGTTTGCAATAGCACGCCCGTGTCCCGAAGCGAGCGGGACAAGGCCGAGCCGTTGACCAAATGGCCATTGTGCGCCAGCGCCAAAAATCCGTCTTCATAGCGTGTTAACAGCGGTTGTGTGTTTAAGATGCTTACGCGGCCGCTGGTGGCATAACGGACATGCCCGATCAAAAGCCGTTTTCCCGAGAGCTGCTTTAGGTTGGCCGGACAGAACACGTCAGCCACCAGACCGAGATTTTTCACCATTGCGGCCGTTGAGTTACCGGTTGAAGCCACCATGCCTGCGCCATCCTGACCACGGTGCTGCAGCGCCTGCAGGGCTAGGTAGCCCATGTTCGCGCTGTCCAGCTCGCCGCGGTTGTATACGGCGTATACGCCACATTCCTCGTGAAGCGCTTCGGTCATGCTATCCCTCCAAATCGAGGCGCCTGTATACCTCCTGATAAGCCTCCTCCGCACCGCCCAGATCGCGGCGGAAGCGGTCCTTATCCAGCTTGTCCCGTGTCTTTGAATCCCACAGGCGACATGTATCGGGTGATATCTCGTCCGCCAGTATGATGGTGCCGTCGGATAGTCGGCCAAATTCCAATTTGAAATCAACCAGCAAAAGGTCGGCTTTTAATAGATGCGCCTGCAATAGTTTATTGATAGCGAACGCCATGTCGGTGATGGTTGCCACATCCTGTTCGCTGGCAAGACCGATGGCGCGTATATGATAGTCGTTTACCATCGGATCACCCAGCTCGTCGCTCTTGTAACAGAACTCCAAAACGGTGCTGCTAAGTTCTGTGCCCTCTTCAAGCCCCAACCTCTTGGCCAAAGATCCCGCAGCAATGTTGCGTACGATCACCTCAAGCGGCACGATGGTGACGTGCTTGACAAGGGTGTCGCGCTCGTTTACCTCTCGGATTAAATGGGTGGGGATGCCGTTTTTTTCAAGCATTTGAAACAGTGCATTGCTCATGCGGTTGTTTACAACACCTTTGCCGACGATGGTACCGCGTTTTTGCCCGTTGAGCGCCGTTGCGTCGTCCTTATAGTGGAACAATACCACGTTGGGATCGTCTGTTTCGAATACCTGTTTTGCCTTGCCTTCATACAGCATCTTTGCCATGCGAACATCTCCTTTTCATTCAGCGAAGGATGAGCTCTTCGCGTGCGGGTCCAACGGATACATAGGGAATGGGACAATTCAAAGCTCTTTCAATATAGAGCACATATTCCTGTGCCTCTTTGGGCAAATCCTCAAACTTGCGGACATGTGATATATCGCACTGCCAGCCGGGCAGAACATCGAACACCGGCTCGGCATCGTCCAAATCCGGGGTATAGGGGAAATGCGTGATTTCCTTGCCGCCGATGCGGTAGGCCCGGCATACGGGTATCTGTTCGAATACGGATAAAATATCCAGTTTGGTCAATGCCAGCTCCGTTGCGCCCTGAAGTTCAACGCCATAGCGCGACGCTACAATATCCAAAAATGCGACGCGTCTGGGCCGACCTGTGGTAGCGCCGTACTCCCCGCCGACGGCGCGGATATTCTCGCCTGTTTCATCATTAAGTTCACCTACGAAAGGCCCCTCACCTACGCAGGTGGAATAAGCCTTGACCACACCGATCACGTTTTGAAGCTTGATGGCAGGGCATCCGCTGCCCATCGGCGCATAGGCGGCCAATGGGGAAGATGAGGATGTATAGGGATAGATTCCATAATCGAGATCGCGCAGTGCGCCGAGCTGTGCCTCAAATAAGATCGATTTATTATCCTTCTGCGCATCGCCTAAAAGCTTGTTGGCGTCGCAGATATACGGAAGAAGCGGCTCGCCGTAGGTTTTGAGCCATTCGCGCATCTCGTCCAAATCAATGGGGTCGCAGTCATATGCCGACTGTATCAGCGCGTTTTTCCATTCCACTTGGCGCACCAAGTATTTATCAATAATATGCGGATACTTTAAATTGCCGATCTGAAGGGATTTTTTCATGGCCTTGTCGCCGTACACCGGCGAGATGCCGCGCTGCGTGGAGCCGAATTTGGCGGCGCCCAAACGCTTCTCCTCCCACTGGTCCTGCCAGCGGTGGAACGGCATACAGATCATGGCCCGATCGCTGATTTTAAAATTCTTGGGTGTAATCTCAATGCCTGCGTCGCGAAGCTTTTGCATTTCCTTGCACAAATGTTCAAGATCAATAACGACACCGGTACCCAGAAGGTTGACGGTGTCGGGGCTGAAAATGCCTGAAGGGATGAGGTTGAGGGCAAATTTTCCATACTCGTTAACCACGGTATGTCCGGCGTTGTTGCCGCCCTGATAGCGGGAAACCACGTCGTATTGCTCCGCGAGATAGTCCACCATGCGTCCTTTTCCTTCGTCACCCCAATTGATCCCTACGATTGCACTGATTGTTGCCATAAGCGCGCCTCCTAATCTTAAAAATGCGACAGACCGGGGCCAAAAACCCAATGTCTAAGCGTTTGGGTGAAAGCCGTGCAGCCCATAATGCCGACTGGCGAAGGACATCGGCATACAATCCCATGTCGATAACACAACAAAATTATTATAGTCCAACAGCCGGGTTTTTTCCATGCCCAATTTCAAAACATTGGCAGGCGGATTACACAAGAAGGGTAAGTAAAGGATTTACTTTATCATGATAACGTGCTACACTATGAAAGAATCGGGAGGCGATGGCATGAGACCGACGGTTGTTGTGGACTACGGCATGGGCAATCTGCACAGCGTACAAAAGGCGCTGGCGTACCTGGGCGAACAGAGCATTCTGAGCCGCGACGCGGATGAAATCCAAAAGGCGGATCGTTTGATTCTGCCCGGTGTGGGCGCTTTTCGCGATGCGATGGCGGAGCTTGAAAAACTGTCGTTGGTTGAGTCCATACAAAAGGCAGCACGCACAGGCATACCGCTGCTGGGCATTTGTTTGGGCATGCAACTGTTCTTTGAGTATAGCGAAGAGGGCGGAAAAACAAGCGGCACCGGCCTGTTTCCAGGCGGTATTACGCGGATGGAGGCGGACGGCCTCAAGGTACCGCATATGGGATGGAACACGGTGCAAAACCGCGACGACGTTCTGTTTGCGAATTTGCCAGCTGCGTTTTCGGTGTATTTTGTGCACAGCTACTGCTTCCAGCCGGTTAACAGGGATTTTACGGCGGGTGTAACCGTCTATGGGCAGCCTTTTTCCTGCGCCATGCATCAAAACAATGTGTTCGCCACGCAGTTTCACCCCGAAAAGAGCGGCGAAAACGGTTTGCAAATCCTGCGCAATTTCCTATCATATAAGGGAGAGAAGACATGCTGACAAAACGCATCATACCCTGCATGGACATGCGCGACGGGCGTGTGGTCAAGGGGATTCATTTTGAAAACATCCGCGACGCGGGCGATCCCGTCGAGGCGGCGAAGCGGTACGGAGCCATTGGCGCAGATGAACTGATGCTTCTGGACATTAACGCGTCCCACGAAAAACGGGACACCATGTACGACGTGGTGGAGAAGGTGGCTGAGCAGGTGTTCATTCCGTTTACGGTGGGCGGCGGCATATCCGACCTTGACATCATCAAAAATGTATTGCGCCGCGGCGCGGACAAGGTGACCATCAACACCCATGCCGTTAAACAGCCGGATTTTGTCAACCGGGCGGCGGACCGTTTTGGCAGCCAGTGCATCGTGGTGTCGGTGGACGTAAAAAAGAGCCATGAACGCGACGGCTGGGACGTATACATCTACGGCGGACGGGAGAATACCGGCCTTGATGCGATGGAATGGATTGGTCAGATGCAGGAACGCGGGGCGGGGGAGATTCTTCTAACCTCCATGGACGCGGACGGTTCCATGCAGGGGTTTGATACGGCGGTGTTGCAGCAGGCAAGCCGCCTGTTGCGTATACCATTGATCGCTTCCGGCGGCGGCGGCACGATGGAGCATTTTGTAGAAGCGGCGCAGGCGGGGGCGGACGCGCTTCTGGCCGCGTCTCTGTTCCACTTCGGCATCATGAAGATCGCCGATTTGAAACATTATCTGGCGGAGCAGGGTATCCCCGTCCGGCTGGACGGGCTGGGAGAGCTGGCGTAGGACTTTGATTTCATATTATCGACAAAAAGCCTCAATCGGGGCTTTTCTGTTGCTCAAAGAGCTAAAAACACCACTCCCTTTTGGTGTAAAATAGGCAACGGGCTGAATGAGCAATGGGTATGGAAGCATTTCGATGTCACCAAAGACCATTTCCGTACGTGTTTATAGTGAAGGGAGCAGGAGGATGGCGGATCAGCTGGTTGAGCAATACGACGTGGAAGATATCATACGGCGGTATGGCGATACGCTGTTTCGCATCTGCCTTGTCATTCTGCGCAGCGAGCACGATGCGGAGGACGTCCTTCAGGATACCCTTTTGCGGTATATCAAAAAAGCACCCGATTTCGCCAGCGCGGAGCATGAAAAGGCCTGGCTGATCCGTGTTGCGACAAACCGGTGCAGGGATGCGCTGCGTTTTCGCCGCCACTACAGTGGGATCGCCCCTGACATGCTCCGGGACTATGCGAGTTCGCATGAAAACATAAGGATCCTGGATGCGCTGATGCGTCTTTCACCGAAGTATAAGTCCGTGCTTCACCTGCACTATGTGGAGGGTTATAAGGCGAGAGAGATTGCACGGATGGTCGGAATTTCGGAAGCCGCTGTAAAAAAACGCCTTCAGCGCGGGAGGGAACTGCTCCGGCAGGCTTATGAGAGGGAGTGAACGACATGCATGATATGGATATTCAAAGCGCCGTGTACGGCATACGGATGAAAGACGACATGCGAGCAAGATTGATCGCAGCCTGCGCCAATCCAAGCAAGGCACGACGGAACGGGAAACCGTTTCTCATAAAAGTGGCCTGGACTTCGCTTGCCTGCCTGCTCGTTCTGGCGGCAATCGTAGGCATGCCTTATTTGACAAAGAATGACGGGGAGGGTGTGACGCTGGAATTCGCTGGCACCGTCATGGCGATGGCGATGGGTATGGGCGGAACGGATACCGAAACAACGATGGCGATGGACCAATCCGTCATTATGGCGTTCCGGCCGTACGCAAGTGCTTTTTTACCGGGACTTCCGTTCACGTTCAATTTCGCGGATTGCGAGATCGAAGTGACCGTTAACAGCGGCCATCTGTTTGAACATACGGACGAGAGCAAAATCGTCGATCACGGCACCGTTTACCGGTTTGACAGCGACAGGACGGTCTGCTGGTCGCCGTTGAGCGAAGATACGTGGGACGAGAACGATATCGCACTGCAAAGCGACCTGTCTTTTATAGTATTTCAAAACGGGGAACAGGTCGGCGGCGGATTGATTGCCATCCGTATTTTGAGCGGGGACGACGTGTACTTTAATGAGCATCCAGAACTGCTCAAAAGGCAGACGGAAAGATGGGATTATTACTACCGTGTGACTTTATGCGCCTATACCGGCAACGGCCAGCTTGGCAGAAATTCCTATTACGGCGGCGCGATGGTGGGCGACGAATCCATGCTGGTGGAACCGATCGATGCGGAGGACATATTGTCCGCCGACATTGTGGAAATGCAGGACAGAACCGTTATCAAAACCTGTTCGCAAGCGGAGATACGCGAGTTTGCCGATGTTTTCAACGAAGCCATGCGCGACAGTAACGCCGTCGAAGTTTCGCAACCCCTGGCGGTACGGATTACTTTCACGGACGGGACAACCATGACCGTGTACGGCGGCATGTGGAGCCTGTCAACCGTTGAACGAAACGGCAAGAGGTTTGATATAAACGGCTACGCGCTCAGCGGATGGTTTGAGAAGCGACTTCCATAGGTAACCGTTTTTGTCGTAAGCCGCTGGAAGAGTCCCAGGTCAACCGGCTCTGCTGCTATGAGTCTCAGGAGTTTTTGGACTATATCCGCGGTTTGCTGGAATAGGAACGGTGCGCGGTTGTTTCGATTTTACAAATATGCTGTTTTGCATTACGATATGCAGTAAAGAGGTATAGCGCGTTGTTTTAAATCGGGCGATATCTGTTTATGCTGAAAAATCGTGAGGAGGATTTGAATGAGCGAACCGAACGAACTGTTCATTCTTTGGACGAACGCGGATATCGAAACATCGGAAAAGATGGTGATGATGTACGCCACCAACAGCATGCTGGGCCGGTGGTGGGAAGAGGTGACGGTGGTCATCTGGGGCGCCACAACAAAAATGGTCGCTGAAAATGCAAAAATGCAGGGGCAGATACAGACAGCCCGGCGCGCCGGCGTGCGCTTTTTGGCGTGCAAGGCATGCGCCGACCAGCTGGGCGTCACCAACAAACTCGTTGAACTTGGCGTAAACGTCCTCTATTGGGGCGACGGATTGACCAATGTCCTCAAGGAAGGGAAGCCGTTGCTTACCATTTAGCATAGCGGGAGTTGGGTTTCCCGTACGGCTCATGGGAGATATAACAAAAGAAAAGGGACGGATATCCGTCCCTTTTGCGATACCCGTGATCTTTTATGCGTTGGGATCCGAATCCCAGTTTGGCAGGAGCGTACCGTTGCGGTACGCTTTTCTTTCGTCACGATACAGCGTTACGCCTTCGTCCGGGTAGGTGCAGACGTCGCCATGTTCCACGGTGCCGACATCCAGTATTTGCATGGGTTCTTCGCCGGAATTATAAAACTGGTGCGCAACGCCGCATATTTTGGACAGAAAATCCCCTTTGGATATATCCATCTTTTCATCGTTCAGGCGTAGCATGCCGTGTCCGGACAGAATAACAAAGAATTCCTCCTGCTTAGAATGGACGTGGTATTTCGTGCTGTACGTCCTGCTTGGCAGCATATCAATATTGACATAGATTCTTTGGCTACCCGCCGCTTTGCCTAGATAGGCTGTCGTGACCCCTTTGGCGTAGGCTTCAACGTTCGCATCGGGCAGACGCAATGTATTGTATATTTTCAAGGCAACTCCTCCACAAAAATCTTAAAAAACTTTTGAAAAAAGACTTTTTGGTTGTCTGTTGCTTCTTAGAGAAAAAGCAGGGTGGTGGGATAGAGTATCTGCAAGGCGCTCTCAGGTAAGCAGTTGCTGAAGCAACGCCACACAGTCTGCATGTATAGCATAGTCCGCAACGGAAAAAATCGGCGCGTCGGAATCGGTGTTGACGGCGATGACGGTTTGCGCGCCGCCCATGCCCGCGAGGTGCTGTATCGCGCCGGACACGCCCAAAGCGATCAACAATTTGGGTGATACCGTATGCCCGGTCTGACCGATCTGTTGATGAATCTCGCCCCAGCCGGCGTCGGCCAACGGCCGCGTGACCGCAACCTGGGCGCCGATTTTTTGTGCGAAGTCCCTGACGAGCTGCATGTTCTTTTGATTCCCGATACCGCGCCCCGCCGTCACGATGATGTCGGCATCCGCAATGCTTTGAACCGCGGGATTTTGGGCCTTTGATAAAATCGTGTATAGCGGCTGTGCACCGGAGGGCATCTCAAAGGATAGGATCTGGTCTTTTCTTGTAGCTTTTGATTCCTCCAGAGAAAATACGCCGGGCCGTACGCTGGCCATCTGTGGGCGCGCATTGGGACATACGATGGTGGCCATCAGGTTTCCGCCAAAAGCGGGGCGGGTCTGATGCAACAATCCGGATTCTTCGTCGATGGAAAGTTCGGTGCAGTCTGCCGTTAGGCCCGTGTGTAATCGCACCGCCATGCGCGGCGCCAACGATCGGCCAAACGACGTTGCGCCAAAGAGCACAATGGCGGGTTTATACGCATGGATTAGCATAGTCAGCGTATCGGTATACAGCCCATCATCTTCATCCGCCAACCGTTCATCCTCACAGCACAGCACGGTGTCCGCGCCGTGTTGAATAAGCTGCTGCGCCTGATCTCGATAGGGCCCCAACAGCACGGCGTAGACAGGTGCGCCGCTTTTTCTATTCAGTTCGTATGCCTTTTGGCACAGCGCCAGCGACACATCCATGACCGATCCGTTCTGTACCTGCGCCATTACCAAGATGCCGCGATGTCCTTCAGATGCCGTTTGTTCGATGTCCACCGAGATGGCCTTTACGGGGCAGGTGGATACGCACATACCGCACGATGTGCAGTTCTCGTTGACGCGTGCCAGATTGTCCAAAAGTGTTATGGCGCTAAAATCACAGGCGGACAGGCATTGTCCACAGCCGATGCAAAGATCGAGATCAATGCGTATCACAAGCGTCGCCTCCGTTCTCCCGGATGATATCCAGCAGTGTATTTGACAAATCAACTGTGTTGCCGTAAAGCTGTACGGTTTTCTTTTTTCGCTGGGGCACATAGGTATCGACCACCTGCGTAGGCGAACCCGATAATCCGATTTTGGTTGGATCGGCGTCGATATCGTCGGCATCCAACATGCGAACATCGGCGGCCAAACTCCTTTGTATGCCGGGGATGGAGGGCATGCGCACCATCACGATGTCGCGTACCACCGTCAACACACAGGGAAGTGAAATGTGCAATTGGCGCGTCCCACCGTCTATCTGCTGTGTGACAATCAAGTGATCATTTAATGCCTCATCGATGGACTGAACGTTGGTGGCATGGGGGATTTTAAGTTGCTCGGCGAGCTCCGGACCGATCTGTGCCGTATCGCCGTCTACTGCCATCTTGCCGCACAGTATGCAGTTATATGATCCTATGGCGCCGACGCCTAAGGACAGCGTATAGGAGGTTGCCAGCGTATCCGCACCGGCGAACCGCCTGTCCGTGAGCAGCACCGCGTTGTCCGCGCCACGCGCAATGGTGTCGCGCAAAAGCGCTTCGGTTGCGGGGATGCCCATGCTCAGCGTTGTGACGGTGCCACCGTGTTGTTCTTTAAGTTGCACGGCCAGTTCCACGGCGAAGCTGTCGAACGGATTGAGCACGGATTGCCGGGCGTCGCGCACGATGGTGTGCGTGACGGGATCCATCCGCACGTCGGTGGTGGAGGGCACCTGTTTGACACATACGATCAGATTCATGATTTCTCCACCTCCCGATGTGCCTCAAACATGTTTCCTACGCCCAACAGTCCCTTTGGATCGAACTGTGCTTTCACTTTTTTCATCTGCTCCATGTGTTCCTTGGTGTACATGATGGGCAAAAAATCCGCCTTAAGCTTACCAACGCCGTGTTCGGCGGATACCGAACCGTTCAGCGATGTGACGGTTGCGGCAAATTCCAAAAATAGTTGCTTGCCCAAACGGTATTCCTCCATATCGTTGGGCAGGATGTTCACGTGCAGATGGTTGTTGCCGATGTGCCCCCATGTGGCGGATTGCAGGCCATAATCCTTAACACTTTTCGTGTAGTAGTCCATGATGTGGCGCAGGTGCTCATCCGACACCGCCATATCCGAGCCCAGCTTTGTGATGCCGGGGTTCTTCTGCTTGCGCTTGTCGATGAGCAGGTTTACGCTCTCCGGTACCGCATGGCGGAAAAAAAGCAGCTTGTCCAGCTCGGATCCGTTGCGCGCCACCCATGTATTGTTAGAATCCGAGCCGACGGTCTCCATGGCATTGCCAATGGCAGCAAGACGCGTCAGCATTTCATCCTCGCTGTTGCCACGCAGCTCAACATAGATGGCGGCGTTGATCCACGGCGCAAGCACGGGCAGTCCGGAAAAGGCCGCGTGTGTCTGCCGTTGCGTCCGCAGTACATCCAGAGCGTAGGCATCAAAGAATTCCATGGATGCGACGCCTTCGTCGCAGGCGCGCAGCCGCTGTACAAAGGAGACGGATTGATCCTGCGAAGGGAACAGACACAGTACGCCGTAGATGAAATCTGGCAGTGGCAACAGCGAAAGTTCCATTTCGCTGATCACGCCCAGCGTGCCGTCCGAGCCGATGATCAGATCGATGGCGTCCATGTTGTCATCGGCGTAGTAGGCGGATGTGTTCTTGGTCTTGGGCATTTGATAGGTGGGCAGATTCACATGAATGGGTTCTCCGCGGTCTGGCTGAAGCGTCAATTTGCGCCCTTGTGCATGGTGTTTGCCGCGCTTGAGGTGTATCGTCCGCCCGTCCATTAATATCAACGTCAACTCATGGATGTAGCCGCGCGCCGCCTTGTACTTGTAGCTTCTCGCACCCGATGCGTTGCAGGATGCAATGCCGCCAATGGATGCGGTTGTCTCGGTCGGGTCGGGCGGGAAGAACTGCTCCGGCGCACGGGATAGCGCTGTCAGCGCATCCAGTGATTTCTGCGACCAGTCTTTGGTATCAAACCGGCGGCTTGTTATCATCTTGCGCAGCTCGCACAGCGCAACGCCGGGCTGTACGCGCAGGTAGAACATTTCGCCGTCATACCGGCAGCCCAATACACGATTCATACGGTTCAGGCTCATGATATGGCCGCCGTTTGGCGACGCCGCGCCGGCAAGGCCGGTACGCGCGCCTTGCACGGTGACAGGGATATCGTCTTTATAGCAGGTTGCCAAAATGGCTTGTATGTCCGCTTCGGTTTTTGGAAACGAGATGCTTTGTGCCTCGCCGACCCGGCGTGATTCGTCGCGCAGGTAGGCAAGGTGTTCATCGGTCAAGGGCCGTATCAGTTCATCCATGGCGCTCCTCCAGGTTCGATATTGCATAAAAAAACACTGTAACAATAATACAATAATTTCGGGGATCGTGCACGGGCAGAAACTACCAACCCGTTGTCTGACAAGATTGGTGTATGAAAATAGTATATTTAAATATTGAATAATTATGATATGATTATAATAATTATGAATTAAATTATAAATATATATATGATTTGGTATTGAGGCTATTAAAAGCAAAAAATAAACATGATACCCATTGAGCCTGAAAGAAAAGGAAACGAAAATGATACTGTATTTTATCCTGCGCAATGGGATGTACGTCGCCCGCTTCAATGGATGGAGATACGATTGAAAAGCAGGTGCTGGAAAGCATGGGGCTTTCCTATCCCTTTGATTATTCGAATAAGCAAGAGGCCATTGAGGCGGGGATGGTGGTTGCATTCGATACGAAGGAAATGATCAACGCAGAAGCGGTTAACGATTTTATCATTGCGTTGCATAAAAACGAGCCCTGTAGCCTCATCATCGTCAAATACGATGATGAAGACGCGTTGAAACATGTCTATGTGCTGATACAGCAAAATCCGGAATTGGTTTGCGAATCCATTGGAAACGGGACAAGGGGCACGTATACATTTAATGATTTAACGATTGAGGAGGGTTTCGTCTGCGGGACGTTTGGCTCGGCGAACAGCAGACTTGCAGCGAACAAGCCGATGGTACCCATTGATTTGACAGATCAACTGAATGATCTATCCAATAATAAAGGCTTACTTTCCTTTCCGAAGGGGCCTGATCTTTGGGAATCCAAAAACAGAAACACAGAAAATCGATATGGATTCGCTGGTCGAATTGTTGACGGCGGAGCCCATTTATTTTGCCTGTGAAGCCGAGGGCATTGGACATAGTATAGATGTAAGGATAAATACCGATGACGATTTGTTGCTTGTTCTTCAGACGGATGGGAGTATCTTCATCAATTTTGAAAATACACTTTATACCTCTTATTCAAAAGCGATGTACAACAGGATATTTAGCTTAACGGGAATCGATCGGTTTGATTTTAACAGCCTGAACAACGTTGAGTCGATTGCCATTGAACGTGAGAAGGAAAATGGCACGGTGCAAACGGTTAATATAGATGACGAGAAAACCAGACATAGGATTACCGTCTTGCTTTCAAACGCAAACGTGACATCGCCATGTCCATACTACCGGAATCCGGATATCAGAATGACGCTGCATACGGACGAAGGGGATATTGTTTGCCATCTTCACAGTTCACCGGATGCGGATCCCCATTATCATGAGGGAGAGTATATGGTAAACCGGTACCTGATGTTTGAATCCTTAGAAGTCCTGGATTATATACGCAGTCTGCTTTAATAGGTTTTTTATCTGATACATCATCTATACCCGCCTGCCGCCCCGTGAGGTAAGGAGCTTCGCCACTTTGATCCCGAATTCAGGGGATTGCCTCCATTGAATATGCACAGCGCTTGAGAATGGCGATTTCTCCATGAAAAAGGCCCCTCATTTGGGAGCCTTTTCTATTTCTTGAACGGACAACAAACGTTTATCTGCTTATTTCCGACAATACCTTTACCAACAGTCCGCGTATCTTTTTTGGATTGGCCTTGCCGCGCGTTTTTTTCATGGCGGCGCCCATCAATCCCGTCAGTGCTTTTTCCTTGCCGCCTAGGTAATCCTCAACGACTTTTGGATTTTCGGCGATTACCTCACGGGCGACGGTAAGCAGCGCGTCCTCGTCCTCCAGCTGCAAAAGATTCTTTTGCTTGACGATATCATCCACCGTGTCGCCGGTTTGCACCATCGCTTCGAGCAGCGTTTTGGCACCGCTGGAGTTGATCTTGTTGCCGCACACCAGCGCAATGAATTTGGCATACTGGTTGGCGTCAAACATCAATGCTTCGCCGTTTGCACCCCGTTCGTTCCACATCGCGGCCAGTGGGCCGATCAGGTAGTTGGACGCGGTCTTCACGTCGACGTTTTCTTTGAGCGCGCCGTCTAGAAGATTTGTCATCCATGATGTTGTGGCGATCAGCCATGCGTCGTTTTTAGGAACGCCTAAGGATGCGTAGCGGTCCCGGCGCGTTTGCGGCATTTCAGCTATGGATGCACGTATACTTTTCAGCCGCTCGTCGTCCACCACGATGAGCGGTAGATCCGGCTCGGGGAAATATCGGTAGTCGTGGCTGTTTTCCTTTTCGCGCATCGGCGAGGTTTTGCCCGCCGCATCATCCCAATGCATGGTCTGCTGCGTGACGGTTTCGCCGCTTTCAAGCCGTTTTCTCTGCCTCTGGCTCTCGTATTCGATGGCGCGCACCGCGCTGCGGAATGAATTGACATTCTTGACCTCGGTACGCGTGCCAAGCGCGCCGCCCTCTTCCCGAACGGATACGTTGACGTCACAGCGCATCGATCCTTCCTCCATCCGGCAATCGGAAATGCCCAATGTGAGCAGCATCTCGCGCAGCGTTTGAAGAAAAATGCGTGCCTGGTCGGCATTTCGCATGTCCGGCTCGGTCACGATCTCGATCAGCGGTACCGAAGCGCGGTTGTAGTCCGCGCGGGAATAGGGGCGGTTTTGTAGGTGCACCAGTTTGCCAGCGTCCTCCTCCATGTGTATCTCGGTGATACCGACGGTAAACGGTTTATCCTCGTCGTCCAGCAACGTAATGGCACCCTTTTGACAGATGGGCGTGTTGCGCTGGGAGATTTGGTATCCCTTGGTCATGTCCGGATAGTGGTAGTTCTTGCGGTCCATTTGGCTGATCTGGTTGATGTGACAATTAAGCGCCAGTCCGGCCTTGACGGCATAGTCCACCACGCTGCGGTTCATTACGGGCAGCGAGCCCGGCAATCCCAAACACACCGGGCAACAGTGTGTATTCTCCTCACCGCCGAATGTGTTGGGGCAGGAACAGAAAATCTTGGTTTTGGTGTTCAGCTCCACATGGACTTCAAGACCCACGACAGTTTCATAGCTCATGCTTTCTCCCCTCCCAAAACCGGCGTTATGGTCAGTCCACTGGTGCATTGGTAAGCATAGCCTGCGGACAACACCTTGGCGTCGTCGCCCCACCTGCCGATCAGCTGCATGCCGATGGGCAGACCCTTCTCGTCCTTTCCGCAGGGGATGGACAATCCGGGCAGGTCGGCTATGTTTACCGAGACCGTACACATATCCGCCGCATACAATGACAATGGATCGGCGTGCTCGCCAATCTTCCACGCCGTTGTCGGCGATGTGGGGGTGAGCAGAAGGTCGTATTTCTGGAAGGCATCGGCATAGTCGCGGCGTATCAGCGTGCGCGCCTGCTGGGCCTTTTTATAGTAGGCGTCATAATAACCCGCGCTTAAAACAAAAGTGCCCAACATGATGCGCCGCTTGACCTCGTTGCCAAAACCGTGGGTGCGGGATTGTTCCATCATCGCTTCCCAGTCCTCGACGCCTTCGGCACGATAGCCGTACCGTACGCCGTCGTAACGGGCCAGATTGCTGCTCGCCTCGGCGCAGGCCAACAGGTAATAGGTGGGCAGGGCGTAGGGCGCACGGGGCAGTGAACAGGGTTCGACGATGGCGCCCATGCTCTGGTATAGCTTGGCGGCTCGCTCTACCGCGTCGCGGACAGATGGATGGATGCCGGCCTCGAAATACTCGCGTGGCAGTCCAATGCGAAGGCCTTTCGGATCATCGGACAGCGAAGCGTGGAAATCCGGATTGTCAATGTGCGCACTGGTGGAGTCCCGATTGTCATGGCCTGCAATAACATCCATCACAACGGCGCAGTCCTCCACGGACCGCGTGAACACGCCGATCTGGTCAAGCGACGATCCGAACGCGATCAATCCGTAGCGCGAGACCATGCCGTAGCTCGGCTTGAATCCGATTACGCCGCATAGGGATGCGGGCTGGCGTACACTGCCGCCCGTGTCGCTGCCCAGCGCAAAGGGAACCATACCGGAGGCGACGGCGGCTGCGCTTCCGCCACTGCTGCCACCCGGCACATAATCGATATTATGTGGGTTGTGCGTTTTGAAAAACGCGGAATTCTCCGTGGAAGAGCCCATGGCGAACTCATCCATGTTGGTCTTACCCATCATGATAGCGCCCTGATCAAATAGCCTGTCCACCACATAGGCGTTATACGGCGGAACAAAATTTTCTAAAATGCGCGACGCACAGGTGGTTAAAACGCCGTCGGTGCACATGTTGTCCTTGATGCCAAACGGAATTCCGTAAAGTGGCGGGGCGCTTTTTGTCCGGTTTTGATCGGCGCTTTTTGCCGTTTCCAAGGCGGATTGTTCCGTCAAACGGATAAACGCCCGCACCCTGTCGTCCGCCGCTTCAATGCGCGAAAACAGGGAAGCGACGATATCTGCCGATGTAAAATCGCCGTTTGTCAAACCGCGTTGCAGGTCTTTGAGAGAGAGAGACCATAAAACCATTAAACCGCCTCCTTCACAGAACTTTGGGGATTAAAAATCCCGTGCCGTCGCTCATGGGCGCATTTTGCAGCACACTGTCCTTTGGGAGCGGTACAGCGGGCTCATCCAAGCGCTGAAATGTTGCTATAACGCCGCCCTCCTGCGTGGGCACGCCATCGGTATCAAGCTGCGCCAAGTAGTTGACAAATTCGAGCGTTTTTTTGAAACTCCTGTGCAAATGCACGGAGCTGATCCGGTTCAAAATGAAGGCGCGCCAATGAAGCAAGCGCTTCGATTTCCCGTAATTCCATCGTATTACCTCCCAAAGACATCGATTGAATCAGTGTACCACAAAGAAGCGATATGCGGCAATCATCCAAAGGTTTGCCGCACACCCCCATTGTTAACGGCGCCTATTCATCCAGCGCTTTACCCATCTGTTCATGGGGAAGGCCAAGGCAAATATCCGCCTGCCCTATAACGCGGTAGTCCAGTGCTTCGTAGAACGCCTGCGCGGTTTTGCGCGCATGCGCATGAATGGTCTTATAACCTTTTTTTCGGGCATAATCCTCTGCAAAGCCAAGCAAGATCCGGCCGGCACCCATGCGCTGGTAATCGTCTCTAACAGCGACCTGCCGCAGTTGAACGTTTTGTTCATCCAAAGGCTGCAGATACAGCGTTGCGACGAGTTCATCCAGTATGAACGCGCCGAAGTGCACACAATCTATTTCATGGCGTAGATCCTCGTCCTTGAGGGTAAGCCCAAGCGCATCGCGCAGAACAACCTGACGCAGATATAGTTCCTTCTCATACGCCAAAGAACCGTATTCGACGGGACGGCAGCTAAACGGAGCCATGGCTTCGCTCAACTTTTTAGCGCAGCCGGCCACGAACCTGGTGCACAGAGGATGGCTGCTTACGCCGGGGGGAACCGTCGCCCTCAGATCAAGGCACAGGCAGGTGCCGAAGGCATCTTCAAACCATTTCCCGAACGCCTTCATGATGGTACGCGAGCGTTGCTTTTGTTCTAAATCGGAAGGTTCCTCGGGCGTAAATCGTTCGGACAATACCATCATGGCACCGCACAGCGCGCCGCAGGTCTGCCCGAGGCCACCCACGCCGCCACCAAACGCGCCGGAGGATAGGATCGCGGCCTTTTGCGACATCAGCGATTTATCGCGACAGCTCAGATAAACGGCTTGTGAGCAGTTGAAGTTGCTGTTGAACAGTTCAATTGCTCTTTCTTCGTTCGTCATGTAACACCTCACAAATTTGGTTTACAATAGAGTTCATGGATTTTGGTGCCGAGAATTTCATGGGCATGCGACGGGGTTATCAGAAGACAGGTATCGCAGCCCTTGCCCGTGCCACCCAATGCCACCACGGGCGTGCCCTCCGTCAAAAGCCCGGCATCCAATGCCATCGTTGCGCATTCCACGCATACTTTAGTACCCTGACCGAACATTTTGAGCGCTTGCGCTATGATTTCAACGGGATAGACACCCGAATACTTGCGGCTTAAGCCGCGTTCCGCTCCGCTCAACGCGTGCGTGGCGGACACAAGCTGCGCGCCCGAGGACTGTAGCGATTGAGCAACATCGTCCTTCATGCGAAACGCGTTGGGCTCATGGAATCCAAAGACGCCACGGACAACGATGACGGGCACGGCGAGAGCCTTTGCTTTGATCGCTTCAACCAGCGCCAAAGCGGTATAGCCGGTGTATGACGCCACCACGATGGGTGCGCCTAACATGGAGGCTTTTTCTATGGCGATGTCGATACATGTTTGCGTGTTTTCCCTGCCGGGATTCTCAAACGTCTTCATACAACAATTCCTCCAAACATCAAGATCATCAATTTTGCGGTGCACTGCGGTGTTTGCCGTTGCGGCCGATCACGTCCCGGTATGTACGTCCATTCAGATATGCCCGTACCACGCTCATCAGTATCAATGTGACCAATGGCCCCAGCAACAGCCCCCAAAACCCCAGAATGCTCAGACCAGCGTACATCGCGGCCATAGTCATCAGTGGCGGCAAACCGAATCGAACACCGACAAGGCGCGGCTCCAGCGTTTGCCTGGCGCTGGCGGCGACGATATAGAGAATAAGCAGGCCAAATCCCAAGCCATGTATGCCGAACACGATATGATAGACGCTCCACGGCAGCAGAATCAGTCCCGAACCCAGCACCGGCAATGCATCCAACACGGCGATGCAAACGGCGATAAGCAGTGCATACGGTACGCGCAGTATCAACAGTCCGATGAACAACAGGCCGAACATACATATCATAATCAAAAACTGCGCGCGAATCCAGCCCCAAAGTGCTTTCAACAATGTATTGTACAGGCGATACAGTATCAAAAGCCAATTTTTAGGGATTTGTTTTTCGATGGAAACCATCATTTTATCGCGATCGCCCGCAATGAAATAGGTGGATAGTACCATCACGATGACGAACAGCATCAATGAAGGGAAACGCGTCACCATGCTCAAAAGACGGGTGGCGGTGGCACCAAGCTCAGTCATGATCTTTTGGCCGATGGCGTTGAGCGCGTTGGTGAGCGCGTCCAGCGTGCCGGGGGATATAAAGGAAGCTTTTTCTTTCCATCCGTCGATGATGGCGGTGATGTGCTCGCCCAGAAGAGGCAGCGTTTGGGGCAGGCGGGTGGAGAGTTTAATCAGTTCTCCTGTGATGCCGCCGATCAGCAAAGACAACAACAGTGTCAGCATGGAAAATACGAGCAGCATGGTTACAATTACCGCCGCCTTGCGCGGGATGCCGCGTTTGATGATCTCGCCTTTTTTGTTTGTAACGACGGATAAGAATCGGATCATCGGTTCCATCAAGAACGCCAGGACACTGGCGACTAGCAACGGTAATACATAACCGATCAGTTTAAACAACAGGTACAGAAGCGCTAGCGTGAATAACAAGAGCAACGGCAATTCAAAAGCTTTGTACCATGGTATAGGCTTGCGCTCCATGTGATCCTCCTCGTGTAATTTCGATTTAGTATTCGAGGAAGAGGCGGTACTCATACGGATCACCGGCAACGGGCAAATTAAATCTTGTGGTATGGTGCGCACATCACTGGTTGAAAAACGACCATGAACCGTGTGCGGCAAATGCATGGGCGTAAATCGCTACGATGTACTGCTGCTTTCCCGTACGGTAAAAAAGAGAATGCCAACAAGGATCAATATGCCGCCCAACAGTACCATGACGGATGGTATCTCTTGAAACAGGAAAAAGGCGATAACGGCGGCTCCTACGGGTTTCGCCCAGTTGAAGCGCGGCGGACGGTACCCGCCGAGCGGTATTTGAGCAGATAGTTGAACACGCTGTGGCCGCATAAAGTGCTGACAATGGCCAATATCAGGCACAGTAAAAAGAACCGGGCGTTTGGTACATACAGCGGTGCATGCATCCATATCGCCAGAAATACAAGCGTAACGGTGCAGATGCTATACACCGTGAACGTGTGCACGGTGAGCGCTAGACGATGCCGTAGCGCCTTATTGCATAAAAGATAGCCTGTCAGGCATACAGCGCTTATAAACGAGTATAAATAGCCGTATAAACCGTCGCTTTCATGCGTGGATGAAAAAGCCAAAACCAACACGCCGGCCATGGCAACGAAGATGGCCCAAGAGCGATCCGCGCACAGGAATTTCACGCCAGATCAAATAAGCGCCCAACAGCGTAAACAGTGGCTGAACGCACAGGACAACGGTGGAAGCAAACGTCGTTGTCAGCGAAAGCGATATAAACCAGAATAGAAAATGGAAAGATAGCAAGATGCCGCGTGATTGCAAGAAGGACCCACGTTTGTTTTGACAGCGTTTTAAATGCATGACGGTGTTTGGTTTTTGCGCATGCGGTGGGCAGCAACAGGAGCGCCGAGAAAAGGAGACGCCACAGTGCGATGGACACGGGATGGGCACCGTCCTGCAGCGCCAGTTTGACCAGTGGCCCGGAACAGGAGATGCCAATTATGCCAAGCGCCGTCAGTGCGCGCAGTTTGATCGATTGTTTCACCGTGTATGCGCCACTAGAAAGTCCACCATGGCCTTGGCGCTGGGGGGGGCAGCCTGGGACATGGCAAGATATACCGCTACAACAGGTGCCGATGCCAAGACCGTCGGCTGTTTTGCCGCGGTAACCCTGCCCGATGAAAATCGGTTGTGGCATCCGGCGAAGCAAACCCATCTGATCCAGACGGTTGAGCGCATGAACCAGTGTGCCCAAGCAGGCGGAACACGCCTGATCCTGCTTAACGTTCTTTGTCAGCTGTGCAGCTCGACGGCTTAATGAAAAAGTTTGCGTCGCCTGTTCGGCGCGGTTGAGTTCGATAAGTTCACTGCCGGAATACAGTTTCCCGACGCCGAGGGATGCGGCCATCGTGATGTAATCCACTTCGTGTGGCGAAAGTCCGATCAGCCCTGCGCCGTAGCTGTCCAAAAGAACCGAGTCCGTTCCGATCAGTAGGCGATGCATGGGCACGGGGTTACCGCCCTCTTCAAAGGTCAAATCGCCCGCACAATGCATCCACAACAGTAAGATTGGGGCGGATGACGCTGTTCAAAAGCGCGACGGGGCGGTGAATACCCAACATATGATAGCGCCGCTTCTCGCTATCCGGAATGATGCCCTTGAGATTTTTCAATGCGCAGGTGAAAAGCGTCTGGCAATGGGCCTTGAGCACGGGGACGTTGATCAAAATATCCGCCTCTGCGGCCCTTTGGCAGATTGGAAGGTTCAACCCGCCCGCCGTGCGAACGACCGAACTGTCTCGTTTGAGGTCGTAAAGCGGCACGCCGGTGCGCCGACTCAGCGCATTGTAGCCGCAGTTTTCAAAGGCCCGTGCCGTCGAATCCCCCACCCAGGACGATTCGATGATGGAGATGTTGTCGTACCCGTGTTCCTTGAAATAACCGATGATACCTTCCACAACGCCCGGATGGGTGGTAGCGCCGTTTTCCGCCGGACGGGATACGACCAGATTGGGTTTGATCGCTATGGAGGCGCTTTTATTTTTGATCATTGACTCTGCGCCAATATCGCTGAGCGCCCGGTATGCCATGTCGCATCCGTCTTGTCCGTAAATCGCATAAATCCTGTTGCTGTCCATGGCAGGCACCTCCTGACTTTTGTTTCATTATAGCACATGAACGTTAGCGGACAAACGTCATATAGTACAATTTACAGGTGGATGGGTATAGCAAAAGCGAACAGTACATATTGTTTGGTGACGGAACATCAATCAAAGCGCCGATGCAAGTATTTAGGTGAGAACACGAAAAATATAAAAGCAATGATAAAAAAGATAAAAACATAATAAGACAAAGAAAAACATTTGATATCATGGATATTAAAGCATATTCACACTTTGAAATGCTTGCTTGTTTGAAAAAATCGTTATAGAATGAAATCAAGAAACTGTGTGCACTACCTTATGAAAACGAATTCGTGCCAAACACGATTTGTTTATACTAACACCCCATAATTATTTAAGGAGGAAAAACCATGTTAGTAACCATGAAAGAAATTCTTGAAGCTGCGCGCGCAGGCGGCTACGGCGTTACGGCGCCGAATGTAAACAACGAAGACACCGCCCGCGCTGCGATCGAGGCAGCTGTTGAGAACAAGGCGCCTATGATCTTGGATGTTGGCTATGGAGCCAACAGCAAGGTTGTATTTTTTGGGCGTATGTGCGAAACACTTGCGAAGGAAGCCAATGTTCCAGTCGCAATCAACCAGGATCATGGCGGGAAGTTCGAGCATGCCATCTGGGCCATCCGTGCGGGCTATACGTCCATCATGGTTGACCGTTCAACCCTGCCGTACGATGAGAACGTGGCACAGGTCGCGGAACTTGTCAAGATCGCACACGCAGTCAACGTATCCGTGGAAGCGGAGCTTGGGCATGTCGGACAGGGCGTGCAGTACGCTATTGACCGCGACGCCGCGTTGACAAACCCGGATCAGGCTGCGGACTATGTGGCAAAGACCGACATTGACTGTTTGGCTGTTGCCATCGGCACCGCGCACGGCGAATACAAGGGCACACCGTACCTTGATTTCGATCTGCTTCACAAGCTCTTTGAAACCGTGAAGGTCCCGCTTGTGCTGCACGGCGGCTCCGGCACCGGTGATGAAAACCTTGCCAAGGCGACCCGTGAGGGCATCAGCAAGGTCAACCTTGCTACCGCCCTGTACAAAGCAGGCGCAAAATCGTGGAACGATGAGGATTGCGTGCATGCGGGCCCCGGCTACAAGCTGATCAAAGCTGGCTATAAGGACATGCTCATCCATCACATGAAACTGTTCAACCAGTGCAACCAGGCCTAAGCCACTTCCCAGCTTACAAGCGCTGGATGTCAATGGTATCAATATCCAGTTCAATTGGCGACACAATTAGAATTCGCAAGAAATAAAAAAGAGGAGGAGAGCAATAGAATGCTTCCTGATAAAATTCATTTTGGTGTAATCGTAGAAGGACATAAGGCGGAAATGCATGAGGCACCGTTCCCGGAAGTGGGCCCGGAAGATATCGTCATCAAAATGGCGACCAACCAAATCTGCACGACTGACTACCAGCAATGGATGGGCCTGAGGGATCATCAGGGCTTCCCGATGGCGGGCGGCCACGAATTTGCCGGCACCATCTTCCACAAAGGGGAAAACGTGCTGGATGATTTTCAAATTGGCATGCAAGTCGGTGCAACGTATGAGTTCTGCAACAACTGCTATAACTGCCGTATTGGGCATCAGGGCGACTGCACAAACCAGAGAAAGCACGGTCCCGGACCGGATGGCTACTATGGTAATAAACGTTTTGCTGATTACATTGTTTGCGATCAGAAGTATGTTGTGCCCGTTGATAATTCCATTCCCCCGGCAGAAGCGGGCTTTTTAGAGCCGGTTGCCACCGTGGTACAGTGTATTAAGAAAGCCAGAATTAAACCGATGGAAGATGTTGTTGTAATCGGCGCTGGCACGATGGGTCTTATCAATGCGCAGGTTGCGCATGCGTGGGGCGCTCGCGTGATCATATCGGAAATCATGCCCAAGAAAATCGAACGCGCTAAAGAAATGGGCTTTGCTGATGTAATTGATGCAAAGAGCACCGATCCGGTGGAAGAAGTGAAAAGGCTGACCGGCGGTAAAGGTGCGGATTGTGTTATCATGGCTGTGGGCGCGACCATTGCGTACAAACAGGGCTATGAGATGCTCAAGAAGTTGCGCGGCCGTTTGGTTTGTTTCCCGGCTGGTTATCCAAAACCCGAGCTTCATGTAGATCCAAACGAGCTGCACTACCGCAAGATCGAGATCATCGGTACATTCGTTTGCGATTTGGTTGACTGGATGGATTCTGCGACGCTGATCTCCAAGAAGATGATCGATTGCAGCTATTCGTTAGAGGGCAAAGTATTTCCGCTGCGTGACATCCAAAAAGCCTATGAAGCCGCAGCAACACCGGGTGCGTACCGCGTAACCCTAGACTTGCAGGGCGTATAGGACGGACGAAAAAGAAGCGCCATTTTGGCGCTTCTTTTTTTGCAGCCCGGGGCGTTTATATGCGAAAGCGGCCACAGGATATGGGACTGCCAAGCGGCAGGCATGGCGGTGTGCCATCGTGGCAACGAAACACGGGATACCGGCATCATATGATGTTGAGACAAACACAGAGGATACAGCAAGGAGAGAGAAAATGGAACGTATTGCAAAAATTAAGGGATTCGAGATCCTCAACGCAAGGGGTAAACCCACCGTCGAGGTGGAACTGATCACCTCGGGTGGATACCGGGCGGTCGCATCGGTGCCCAGCGGTACGTCACGCGGCAAATACGAGGCTCATGAGCTTTATGACAACGACGAGGAACGGTTTCGCGGCTTTGGCGTCTTAAAAGCCGTTGAAAATGTCGACACGTTGATTCAAAGCGAGCTTATGGGCATGGACGTATGCGATCAGGCGGCAATTGACCAAAAAATGATCGATCTGGACGGAACGCCCAACAAACAACGCCTTGGCGCCAACGCCATTTTGGCGGTTTCCGTTGCGGCGAGCAAAGCGTCGGCGCTATCGCAGGGCAAACAACCGTACGAGATCATTTGTCACAACGACAACCCGAAAATGCCGGATATCACGTCCACGGTGATCGCGGGCGGCGTGTTCGGGACATCCGGGTTGGAATTTGAGGATTACCTGTATATCCTAAAGGGCTTTGATACGTTCGAACAGGAATTGCAGGCTTTGTGCAAGATGCGCTACCTGCTGGAAAAGGAGATGACGGCAAAGTACGGCCCCATTCTAGATGACGGCGGCGCACTGGCACCGTGTCTTGGAAACACGGAAGAGGCGTTCGAATGGATGCTACGCGTTGCAAAGCAGGCCGGGTATGAAAAGAATGTTACGCTGGGGCTGGACGTGGCGGCGAGCGAACTGTACCGGGAAAAGACCGGGCGCTACGCGGTGGGCGACGGCGAATTGACCCGAGAGGAGTTATTGACCTATTATCAGAACCTTGCAAGGCGATATCCGCTGACTTTTTTGGAAGACGGTTTTGACCAGGATGATGTGCAGGGGTTCCGCGAATTGACAAGAAGTATGCCGGACATCCAAATCGTGGGAGATGATTTCTTTGTGACCAATGTGGAACGCTTGCGAATGGGTATCCGAGAGGGATGCTGCAACACGTTGCTTTTGAAAATCAACCAGATTGGTACGGTGACCGAAGCGGTTTTAACGGGGGAGACGGCGAAAAAGAATGGATACGACATTACACTGTCGTTGCGCTCAGGCGAAACGACGGATGATTATGTGGCGGACTTTGCGGTGGCCATCGGCGCGCGACAGATGAAACCCGGCTCGCCGGTGCGCGCAGAACGCAATGTAAAATACAACCGACTGCTGCGCATTGAGGAGCGGTTGCTGCAAAAACTATAAAATCGGACAGGATTGGCACGGATATTGACCATCCATCCAAAACAGACAAGGGCATCGTTGCATACTTTGCCCTTTTTTTGCATGTGTTTAAGTAAGCGATAAACCTGAGGGGGAATGCATGTGAAAAAGAAGCCTGTACAGGCTTATGCCTGCGTGGTGTTGGCGTTATTCTTGTCTGGCATGGTAGGCTTTATAATGGGCCGCGGCAGTTTGATACTGGCACGAGAAACGATGGAAGTGCTAAAAAACGGATCCCTGTACGGCATATCGGCGGAGGAACTGGATAAATCGGCGGTATGTGGCATGATCGATGCGCTGCCGGATCCCATGGCGGCGTATCTTACGCCCAAAATGATGACGGATTTTGCGCAGCAGATACAGGGCGGACAGACGGTGGGGCTGGGGATTGAAATGGTACGTGTTGCACAGGGGTACTACGTGTGTACCGTTATGGAGAATTCACCCGCTCAAATCGGCGGCATTGCAAAGGGAGACATCATCGTGTCTATCGATGGGGCATGTGTAGCGGAAGGTGCGCGCTGGCCTGTGTTTGCGGAAGATCAGATGGTGGCGTTGGACATCAGCCGCAATGACATCGCGCGAACACAAATCCTATTTGCTGCGCTGCTCAGTCCGTTTGCGGATGTGGAGCAAAAATGGCTGAATGATAATATGGGCTATGTGCGCATCCGGTCGTTTTCGCAGGAAGGTATGGAGGAACAGACACTCAACGCACTGCGCACTTTTTTGGAAAAAGGCGATGCCGTTCTGGATCTACGTCATAATCCGGGCGGGCGGTTGGATGCGGCGCTCACCATCGCACAAGCCTTTGTGCCCAAGGGCGAACCGATGCTTACGCTGCACGAAGCGGAAGGGAACCGGGAAGTATACCGCAGTAAAGATGGATCGTTGTGCGGTAGCCGCCTGATCGTGTTGGTGGACGGTCAGAGCGCATCGGCGGCGGAGGTGTTGGCGGGCATCCTACACGATTACGGCGCGGCGGTAATCGTCGGGCAGCAAACGTTCGGCAAGGGCACCGTGCAACGCGTCGTGCAACTGAACAATGGCGGGGGTATACGCTTTACCATGGCGGAGTACGTGTTGTCTGGCGAACAAGGCATTGACGGCGTGGGCATCACACCGGATCTGATGGTGACACCGGACGAAATACCGGGCTGGGCAAAAGCGCCCGGCAGGGATGAAATACTGCAGTTTGCTCTCGCGCAGGTTGCATTTGCCAATCCCTGAAAGATTACATTGGGCTTGAATCATACAAATAACGGACAAAAAAGGACTGTTTCGGCGCTTTTGCCGTTTTATCGTTGACAAGGAATTCACAACAACATATAATTTTTATTGGTATGACCGTAGCGTCGTAAAGGAAACAGCTTTGAGCTGCGGATGCGATAAATATTATAATAACAGGAGCGTGAACGGTATGATACAGATTCTAATCGTCACCCATGCAGACATGGCAAAAGGAATTCTTTCCAGTGCAGAGCTGATCATGGGGCCGCAGAAGGACATTGCAACCATCGGATTGTGCGGCGAGGACAGTTTTGAGTCCTTCAACGAAAAAGTGAGAGGAAAACTGACCGAGCTTTATAATGAAGATGGCGTTTTGGTATTCGTTGACTTGTACGGCGGAACTCCCTGCAACGTGACGGCCGCAAACGTTAACCGCCCCGTCAACGGAAAAACCCCGCATTGTGAATGCGTCAGCGGCGTCAATCTGCCGATGTTGATCGAAGCACTGTCCATGCGTGAGAGCATGACGTTGGAAGAGCTGAAGGACCATTGTATCACCACCGCTTCTGAAGGTGTAAAAGACATTAAAAAAGAATTCAATCTGCTCGGATAGAACACCAATTGATTGGGTAGGAGGATTAAAACATGGTTGAAAAAGTATTTGTGATAAAGAATGAGACAGGCCTTCATGCGCGTCCCGCATCGATGTTCGTTCAAAAGGCAGCAAAGTTTAAAAGCCTGATCAAGCTGCAAAAAGAGGGCAAGGAAGCAAACGCGAAATCCATCATTTCCGTGTTGAGCCTAGGCGCCAGCAAAGGCAGCCAAATCACCATCAGTTGCACAGGCAACGACGAAAAGGAAGCGCTTAGCGCATTGATTGAACTGTTGGACAACTTGGAAGAGTAACCAAATTAGATGGTAATCGCAGCCTTGTATGAAGCAAGGATGCCAGAACCGTGGTCAATTGGGCAGGGCGACGGCCCTGCCTTTTGTTTGGTAGAAAATGCGGCACAGCCGCCAAGCAGAGAGGTGTTTTGAGTAATGAAAGGTATTATTGCATCCCCGGGTATTGCCATCGGTACGGCGTTTGTGCTCCAGCACAACGACGTGGTCATCGACGACACGCTACTCAAATCCGATGCACAATGTGCTGAGGAAGAGGAGAAGTTCCGTGCCGCACTGGTAGCGACGGAAGTACAGCTCAACGAGGTCGTCGAGATTACGGAAAAACGGCTGAGTTCCAAGGAAGCGGACGTGTTTCGCGCGCATCTGATGATGTTATCTGATCCCATGTTGGAAGAAGCGGTATTGGATAAGATCCAAAACGGAAAGATGAATGCCGCCAAAGCCGTAAAGGAATCCACCGCGGAGATCGCGCAGATACTCGCTTCTTTGGATGACGAATACATGCGCGAGCGCGCAGCGGACGTCAAGGATGTCGGCGGTCGGCTTTTGGATTGCGTGACCGGCAATACGCGGGTATCGCTGAACGATTTGCGCGATGAAGTGGTGGTGTTTGCCAACGATTTGACTCCGTCGGATACCGCGACGATGGACATGGAATTTGTCAAAGGGTTTGTAACGGAGGTGGGCGGACGCACGTCGCACACGTCCATCATCGCCCGCATCATGGGCTTGCCCGCGGTGGTGGGCACCGGTGACATACTCTCCAAGGTCAAACACGGCGATAAGGTGGTTCTGGACGCCATCGACTGCGATGTTTTTGTCAATCCGAGCAATGCTGAATTGGCGCAGGCGGAGAAGAAGTTCGAGGCGTTCATGGCGCACAAGCAGGAGTTGGACAAGGTTAAAATGCTGCCCGCCGAGACCAAGGATGGTCACAAGGTTGAGGTTGTGGGCAACATCGCGGCGCCTAAGGACGTCAAGGGCGTGCTGGAAAACGGCGGCGAGGGTGTCGGGTTGTTCCGCACGGAGTTCCTTTATATGAGCAGTCCCGAACTGCCCACCGAAGACGCGCAGTTCGAGGTATATAAAGAAGTAGCGGAAGCGCTTCATGGGCATCCGGTCATCATTCGTACGCTGGACATCGGCGGTGATAAAGAGGCCGAGTGCATATCCTTTCCCGAGGAAATGAATCCGTTTTTGGGATGGCGTGCGGTACGCATGTATTTTGACAGGCTGGACATCATCAAACCGCAAATTCGCGCGCTGCTTCGCGCCAGCGCGTTTGGCAACATTTTGGTCATGTACCCGATGATTATATCCGCGGAAGAGATATATAAGATGAAGGACATCGTTGACCAGTGCAAGGCCGAGCTGAAAAACGAAGGCATTGCGTTCAACGAGAAAATGCCTATCGGCACAATGGTGGAAACGCCGGCGGCGTGCATCAATGCGGATAAGCTGGCAAAGATCGTCGATTTCTTCTCCATTGGCACCAACGATCTTACGCAGTACGTGTTGGCGGTGGATCGCGGCAACGAGATGATTGCTGATCTGTACAAGCCGCTGCATCCTGCAGTCATCCGTGCTTTAAAGATGGTCATCGAAGCCTCTCATGAGGCGGGAAAGTGGACCGGTGTATGTGGCGAACTGGCAGGGGACGAACGCGGAGCCATTCTGCTATTGGGTCTTGGGCTGGATGAGTTTAGCATGAGCGCCGGTTCCATTCCTACCATCAAGAACCTCATCCGCCGCGCGGATATGACAAAGGTGAAGCAAGCGGTGAACGAATGCCTTGAAATGTTCACCACCGCTGAGGTGGAAGCACGCCTTGACAAGTTGATCGAAGAGATCTATGCATAGGATATGAAAGTCTGTTTGCAATAGAAAAGCGCGAAACGGCAGGGTGTAACCCCTGCCGTTTCAGCATGTCAAGGATCACGTGCCCGGTGTACGAATGGCCAAAAGCAGACGGCGCTGACATGGTTTGTGGTTGCGCGAGAGGGGAAATGACGGTACACTTTATACAGGCAGGTGATGGGCATGGAAAAATGGACGATACGGGATTTTACGGAGCAGCTCTCGGATAAGGCACCGGTGCCGGGCGGTGGCGGCGCGAGCGCACTCGCAGGCGCGTTGGGCGCTGCGCTGGGGCATATGGCAGCGGCGCTGACGGTGGGCAAAAAGCGGTATGTGGTATATGAACAGCAGTTGACCCAGCGGATGCAGGACCTGCAAACGTACCGACATGCGTTGCTTATGGGCATACAACAGGATGCGGACGCTTTTTTGACGTTGCGCGAAGCCTATTCGTTGCGCGCGCATACAGAGCAGGACAAAGCCATCAAGGCGGAAGCGATCCAACGGGCGCTTATGGTAGCGGTGCAACCGCCAATGGATATCCTCTCCAACTGCGAAATGGTGACACAATCGCTGTTGGCGTTATATCCCATGACAAGTAGGCTTGTTATCAGCGATATCGGCTGCGCAGCGGCGATGTGCCGCGCGTGCATGGAGGCGGCGTTGCTCAACGTGTTGATCAACACAGGCTCTATGGCGGACAGGGATAAAGCGCATGCGCTTGAAAATCAGGCAAAAGAACTGTGTACGCAGGGCATGTCACGCTGTGAGGACGTATACAAGGCGGTGAAAGGATCTTTATGCAAGGAGAACTGAGGGGAGCTGCCACGGCCAAGGCGCTGCGGTTTGCGATACAAACAAGCGTTGAGCATTTGCAACGGCGCGGTATTACGCCGCTGCTTGCCATACTGCGCGTAGGGGATAGCGAAGACGATAGGACATATGAGAACAGTCTCGTGCGGCGCTGCGAACGGGCTGGCGTGGCGGTCAGATGTATGGCGTTGACACAAAGTTGCACTACGCAGGATTGCGTGGATGTCATCGGTTCGCTCAACGGCGACGAGGACGTACACGGCGTATTGATGATGCGCCCATTGCCGTCACACCTGAACGAACACGCCATTATCCAGGCGCTGGACGAACATAAGGACGTAGATGGCATGACGGCGGCATCGTTGGCCCGTATTTTTATGGGCGAATCCGATGGTTTCGCGCCTTGTACGGCTCAGGCGGTCATGGCACTTTTAAAGCACGAAGGTATACCGGTTTCGGGACGGGAAGTCGTCATCATCGGCCGCAGCCTTGTGGTGGGCAGGCCGCTTGCCATGCTGATGCTCAAAGGAAATGCGACGGTAACCGTTTGCCATACGCGTACAAGGTCACTATCTGATGTCTGTCGCCGAGCGGATATACTCGTTGCCGCGGCGGGCCAAAAGCATATGGTGGACAGGAATTTTGTCAAAACCGGCGCCATACTGATCGACGTGGGCATCCATATGGACGAAGAGGGAAATCTATGCGGGGATATCCATCCGGATGCATACGACAAAGCGCAGGCATATTCGCCGGTGCCCGGTGGCGTGGGCAGCGTTACGGGATGGATTCTGCTGGGACATGTGGTAGACGCGGCCAAACGAGCAGGGGGGGTTACAAATGCCGAATAAGGAAGAGCGACATAGTGCGCTGGTGCGAGACATACAGCAGTGCGAGGGCTGCGTATTATATCGAGAACGGATAAATCCCGTACCCGGCGAAGGCAGTTTGTCCGCGCGCCTTATGCTCATAGGCGAAGGTCCGGGCAAGCAGGAGGATGCACAGGGTCGTCCGTTTATCGGACGGGCCGGTTTGTTGCTCGAACAGATGCTTGACAGCATCGGCCTTGACAGGAATATGGTGTACATCGCCAATGTGGTCAAGTGCCGCCCGCCAAAAAACCGCGCGCCCAAACCGGATGAGGCAGAGGCTTGTTTGAAATACCTGTGGGAACAGATCGATCTTGTCGACCCGGACATTATTCTGCTGCTGGGTGCGACGGCATTGAATTATGTATTGGACCGCAACCTGCGCATCACAAAATCGCGCGGGAAATGGTTTGACCTTTCGGGAAGACCGCTCATCGCCACATTTCATCCGGCGGCTCTGCTGCGAGATCCAAACAAAAAAGTGGACACGTTTAAGGATATGTTGGCCATCGACAGGCGGTTGAAGGGATTGGGATAAATTTTACAAAGATGTAAAATACGTAATATTATTGCAACATCTTGATTTGCGGACAAATATTGGGATTATCTGTCCGATCCGCCGAAATCCGCACGTATACTCGCTTTGACAATGGGTAAATATTGCGTTACAATGAGCCGAAAAGAAGGAATCTTGGCCCATTTGGCATGAAGTAAATGGCCAAGATCGATTGTAAATATACGGTAAAGCAAGTCGGTTCGCCGATGGATTTTTGGAAATATTTAGCAAAATGGCATAGCGATGTATCAATGCTGCTATCGCACGAGAGAATGCAGAGGATTCTTTCCAGGTTATACGGCATGAAACGACAAAAAATCCGTTCAATAACGCTTGCCGGGACGGTTTTGGGATAACCGAAATTCTTGCGGGAAAGAAGGACATCGAATGAAGGGTTCAAAAAGGCGCGTGCAATGCTTTGTATTGGTCGCACTGTTGATAGGGCAGATGGGATTGGGGGGTGCGGCTTCAGCCAACGCGGAGGGCCTTGAAGAAGCCAACCTGCTGCAGTATTCGTATGTGGACAGCGAGGAGCTTGTGGAAGAATTCGAGATGGGCAATCTGTTGTTGTACACCGAAGGTACCGCCGAGCAGGGAGATGACGGCGTGATCGATGACAGCGTCTTGACCGAGGAGGATGATACCGGCGGAATCGACGAGGACCCGACGGAGGATGTGGCTGTTGATTCGGGTACTGGCATCGGACGTTTGATGGGCAACAACGTCAAGCTGCGTGCGCAGGCCAATTCGGACGGCGAGATTTTGGCCGAACTGAATGAAGGGGCTACGCTGACTATCCTTGAAAAAGACGGGCAATGGCTGCATGTTGCGTTCGGTATCCTAGAGGGATGGGTGCACAACGACTATGTGTTTGAAGTTACCGAGACAGGATTGAACGGCACGATATTGCGCGACGGCGTAAACTTCCGCAGAGAGGGAAACCTTGACGCCGAGGTGATAACCCAGCTGAACGCAGGCACGGGCGTACAGGTGACGGATTATATCTATGAATGGTACATGGTAACGTACGGCGGCAACACCGGTTATATACGCAACGACTGCATTATGGTGACCGGATCGTTTACCGGAGAGGCCACCACGCGCATGCTCAAGAGCGGCATGAGCGGAGATGCCGTCGAAAAAGCGCAGAATGAGCTCAAGAGGCGCGGGTTCTTCATTGGCACGGTGACTGGCGATTACGGTCCCAAGACAACGCGTGCCGTTAAGGATTTCCAATCTGCTGCCAAACTGACCGCAGATGGCGTCATTGGCGCACGGACGATGGAACTTTTGTACGGGAACAACAATATAAAGGTGACCATTGCCACAGCCAGCCAGGTCAAGGGACGGGTGGTAAAGACGGAATGGAGCAAGGTCAACGGCATCATTCCGCGTGGCAAGAAGTTTAAGGTCATTGACGTACGTACCGGCGTATCCTGGACAGAGCAGCGACGGGGCGGCTATCTGCACATTGACTCCGAACCCGTATCCGCCAGCGATACCAATAAGCTCAAGAGCGTTTACGGCGGACGCTGGAGTTGGAACCGCCGCGCCGTGTGGGTGATTTACGGAAGCTACGTATTTGCGGCCAGTATGAACGGTATGCCGCACGGCAACGAGAGTATAGGGAGCAGCAACAATTTCAGCGGGCACCACTGCATTCACTTCTATAAGAGCAGAACGCATTGCAGCAACAAGGTGGATTCGAAACATCAGGAGATGGTGTTGGCAGCCTATAAAGCAGGAAGATAGAGACTTCAAAACAGCCCGCGCAGCGGGCTGTTTTTTATGTAGCCCGTAAAAAAACAATTTTATAATTCAAACGCACTTGTGGCATAGCGGTTTCTGGAATACAATAAAATCAATATGTCGGCTCTGGCCGGAAAAGAGGACACAGCGTGAAAAACAGAATGAAAGCCGTTGCCCTGATCCTGGCATTGGCAGTGGTGTTTGCCGGCGGATATACCATAGGTTCGTTGGGAAAGAGCAGCGATGAGTATTCCGAGGATTTTATCCGCACAAGCCGTGAAATGACAGAAATTCTTGAGGATAATTACTACCTCGGTGTGGATCAGAGTGAGTTGGAGGACGGGATGCTTCACGGCCTGGCTCAGAGCGTAGGCGACCCGTATACGTACTATCTCAACGCGAGTGAATTGGTAGAGTACACTGCGGGAAACGCGGAGAGCTATGAGGGCATAGGTGTGTTGATCACGCTCAACGACAACGGGCTGCCGATGGTAACGCGTGTTTTCAGCAACAGCCCCGCACAAAGTGCGGGCATTGTCAAGGGCGATGTGTTCACTGAGGTGGACGGTGAAGATATCCAGCCCGGTACCTCACTGGATGATTTGAGCTTAACCTCGTCCAAACTGCGCGGCGAACCGGGCACGGACGTTATGGTGACGCTGATGCGCGAAATGGAATCCATAACGCTAACGCTTACCCGTGCGGCGGTGGACATCGAGTATGTGGAATCGCGCATGCTGACAGGTGACATTGGCTATGTATCGCTGTCCGACTTCTCCATGCATTGTGCCGACGAGGTGCAAAACGCCATTCAAACATTGAGTGGGCAGGGCATGAAGAAATTGATCTTCGATCTGCGATTCAACCCCGGTGGCTATGTGAACTCCGCCGTTCAGATTGCAGACCTGTTTTTGGATGAAGGCGTGGTGGTGTATACCGTGTATGCTGATGGATCGGAGGAGGAATATTTGTCTTACGACGATAAATACGATATTCCGCTTGTCGTGCTGGTCAACGAATACTCGGCGTCATCGGCCGAGATCCTTACCGGTGCGCTCAAGGACCGCGGTGCTGCGACGGTGGTGGGCACCAAGACGTACGGCAAGGGCATCATCCAGTTGATGTATCCGCTGTCCGGCGGTGGCGCACTGAACGTGACCATAGCGAGCTATTCTACGCCAAACGGTATAAGAATCCATGGCATCGGCATTGAACCGGACGTGCAGGCGCAGTTACCCGAAGAAGTGCTCAACGGAACTGTGAGCTTCACGGACGAAAACGATACACAGCTTCAGACCGCCATTGATCTTTTGAAATAGCAGCACAAAGAAAGATCATGCAAAATGCCCTGCTATATGGCAGGCATTACGCACGCTGTCCGCCTTAAATACGCAAAATAATATGCGCCTTTATGAAAATATCGCATTGAAGCATTGCAGGATCGATAAAGATTGTACAATGGTCATCATATCCCGGCTACCGCCGGGATTTTGTATTATTAAGGCCATTATGGAAGATCGTCGTTTGGTACCGGCATAGACATGAGCGGGTTTTCGTCCCCTCTGGAATCGTCTCGGCCGGTGCGCATGAGTGTGGACATGAGCGGGTTGCCCTGACCACCCTGCAAGAGCATGGACATGAGCGGGTTGCCCTGACCACCCTGCAAGAGCATGGACATGAGCGGATTGCTTTGACTTCCCTGCATAAGCATGGACAGCATCGGATTACTCTGGCTTCCCTGTAAGAGCATGGACATGAGGGGATTGCCTATGCCTCCGGGGGGTAGCGGTGAGTTCTCCCGCCTCTCTCCGCCCGGCTGTCGGTTTTTCATGGCGTCCAGAAGCGGACCCATGCCGCCAAGCGATTGTTTGAGTCTGGACTCGAGATGCCGCGATAAAAATGCGTGCGACCCCTCCTTATTTAATTGCGAAAGCGTCTGATGCATATGATGTATATCATCAAGAGCACCGGCCGTATGGGCAATCGGTTTTTCCAAATGATGCGTTTTAGCCACGTTCGTTTGGGTCATTACATTCCAGAACGCACGGGGATCCTTATCCACGCGTGCATGGCCGTCGTGACGCGCGATGGCGGCGCGTATGCGTGCGCTCTGTATCAACTGCGCACTGTTGGCCTTAACGGTTATGGCTGCGCTCGCAACGGACTGCGCCTGCGGTGGCAAATACGCATATAGCCGCTGTATATCTTCCTGTGTATCGCTCTGCAAGCACGAAGCGAGCAGAAAGATGGCGGTGGCATTCACCGGGTGCTCACCATAACATGGTATGGATTCGGGTGCTTTGGGGACCGTCGGTTGGTGTATTTTTGCGGGTACACGCACCGCTGGCTTTGACGGCAAAGATCGATAGCGATAGGGACGCATTGAATCACCTCCGCTTTACTGTATTCGCCCTGCACCCGATGCGTGTACGCCACATAGGATGAATCAGCGGACAATACGGGGAGGATTACCATGAAAAAAGATTTAAAAAGCAGTATACGCAACAGAAAGACAGCAAGGCAACCGGAGGAGCAGAGCGCGAAGGACCAGGCGTTTGCTGGTCTAACGCCCCAACAGGCAATGCTGCTCAAATCGCTGCAGGGGAAAAGCCAGCAGGAATTGCAGGATGCCTTCTACCATACGGCGCAGCAGCAGATTAATAATGATGCGTTCGATGAGACCGCAATATTGGAAATGATCGATCGCATGGGTACTATGATCACGCGCGAACAAAAAGACAGGATGTACCAAATGCTGCGTTCGCTACATGGCGGTGGTTGAACGCGGCATTGAAGGGATGTATAATAAGTAGACGTATGCTAAGGAGGAAAGACATGCCCAAACGGAGCAAAGCTGCAGAACAAACGAGAGTTAACGCCATCCTCGATGTATTGGCAGAGGCATATCCCGACGCCCGGCCGGGCCTGGATTACAATAACGCGTTTGAACTGTTGATCGCCACCATTTTATCCGCGCAGTGTACGGACAAGCAGGTGAACAAGGTTACGCCGTCGCTATTTCATGATTATCCCGATGCCGAATCCATCGCGAACCTTACGCCGGAACAGATTGTGCCGTATATTAGAAGCTGCGGGTTCTATGCAACCAAATCCAAAAACATCGTGGCAACAAGCCAAAAATTGTGCAATGAATTCCGCGGAGAGGTACCGGCGGACATCGAGTTGCTGCAAACGTTGCCCGGTGTGGGCAGAAAGACTGCCAACGTTGTGGCGTCCAATGCATTTGGTATAGATGCCATCGCGGTGGATACGCACGTGTTCCGTGTTTCCAATCGTCTTGGACTGGCCAATGCAAAGGATGTCAAAAAGACTGAAGAACAGTTGATGCGTGTCATCCCCAGGGACAGATGGAGCATCGCCCACCACTGGCTGATATATCATGGACGACAGGTGTGCAGCGCCCGTGCGCCCAAATGCTCGGTGTGTACGCTTACACCATACTGTAAGGCGTATAAAAACCAACAGAGGGGCAAGGAATAGACGGCATTTAATCCGATAACACGAGGGACAATTTGACAGAGCATTCAGGAAGATAGGAAGAATTCGGCATTCATGGGCCGTTTTAAGTGGTGTGGCGTAAGCTAGGGCCGCTTTTGTGTAAAATCTGTTCGTTACCGTGTTTGTCATATGCCGGGGCCACTGATATAATGAAGCCCTAATCGAAGAAAAAGAGGAATGTGCGCATGTTTGTGGATACGGCGAGAATACTGATCAAGGCCGGCGATGGCGGCGATGGATGCGTATCGTTCCACCGGGAAAAATACGTTACCAACGGCGGTCCGGACGGAGGCGACGGTGGGCGCGGTGGCGACATCTGCTTTGTGGCGGATGCCGGGATGCGTACGTTGTCGGAATTTTCCTACCGCCGCCATTTTCGTGCCGATAACGGTGCGCCCGGGCGTTCAGCAAACTGCAGCGGCAAGAGTGCTGAAGCGATGTGCATCACAGTGCCTGTGGGTACCGTTGTCTATGATGAAGAAACCGGCGCCGTCATGGCGAATTTGACCGCTCACGGAGATATGAAAACCGTGTTACGTGGCGGGCGCGGCGGAAGGGGAAACACGCGGTTCGCCACGGCAACGCGGCGTGCCCCCCGCTTTGCGCAGCCGGGACAGCAAAAGGAAGAACGATGGGTGACGATGGAACTCAAAACCATGGCGGACATTGGCCTTGTGGGATTTCCCAACGTGGGAAAATCTACGCTGTTGGCAGCTATATCCTGTGCTACGCCCAAGATCGCCAGCTATCCGTTTACCACGCTGGCTCCCAACCTCGGCGTAGTTTATGTGGATGGGCGTACCTATACCGTGGCGGACATTCCAGGTCTTATTGAGGGAGCAAGTGAAGGGATGGGGCTTGGGCACGAGTTCCTGCGCCATGTGGAACGCACCCGCATGCTCATCCATGTGGTGGATATCTCGGGTTTCGAGGGACGGGATCCCAAAGAGGATTTCGATACCGTTATGGCGGAACTGCATGGATATAGCCCTGTTCTGGCGGCGCTTCCAATGATCGTGGCGACAAACAAGATCGATCTGGATACGGACAATCAGGGGTATGACCGGTTTGTAAAGGCTATGGCGGACAAAGGCTTACGTATATTTGCCATTAGCGCTGTTACGCATAGAGGCCTTCGCGAACTGTTGCGCTGCGCTGCCGATATGGTGGACACGCTGCCTATGGTTGAGTTGGAACCGGAGACGTTTGACGAAACGCAATTGACACAGCAGATGAGCTATACCGTCCGGCGCATGGCGGACAACCTCTACGAGGTCGAGGGTTCGATGGTGGACAATATCCTGCGCCATATATACCCGCAGGACCATGATTCAATGCGGTATTTTGAGGAGCAGCTCAAAAAACGCGGCATTATTGAAAGCTTGCGTGAAAAGGGCGCAAAGGATGGGGATACGATACTGCTGGGCGGAATTGAATTTGATTTTGTGGAATAGGAGCGATGAATTATGGTCACAACCAAACAAAGGGCGGCGTTGCGCCGCATGGCCAACGGACTTGAGCCCATCGTGCACATTGGAAAGGCGGGTATCAGTGATAACCTGATCAAACAATGTGACGACGCGTTGACGGCGCGCGAGATCGTCAAAGGAACCGTTCAGGAAAACTGTCCAATATCAGCGGAAGAAGCGCTGGAATCGATGTGTGTATCGCTTCGGGCCGAGCCGGTACAGGCCATCGGGCGGCGTTTTGTTCTGTATCGCAAAAACAATGAGCAACCGGGCATCGTTCTGCCCAAATAATGCATTAGCGATGGGGCTATATAAAAAAAGACGGCTTACATTTGCGCAAGCCGTCTTTTTTCTTTTAACATAGCGTTGTTTACAGGATGGATTTATAGAATGCGGGCAAGTCTTCTTTGCGAATATCGATATAGCCGGCCAGAATGCCATCCTTGTTCGTGCGTGCCTTCTCCACCATGGTGGGAATGTCCTTTTCCGCAAGGCCGAGTTCGCGCAGCGTCAGTGGCATACCGATGCGGCGCAGCCAAGATTTGAACCGTTCGATCCCCTCGTATGCCACCTGCCTTAGATCCGCAAGATCCGCGCTGACTCCGAACACCGTGATGGCCAATTTGGCGACGCGGGCGCACTGAATATCGCCGCTGTCCGCCACCAATTTGAGCCAGGCGGGCATGATAACGGCAAGACCGGCGCCGTGGGCGTTGTCGAACGAGCCGGACAGGTGTAGTTCCAGAGGGTGCGGGCCGCCACGCCTGCCGGCATGCCCGATGCCTGTGATGTCGTTGTGCGAGAATGAGCCCGCCAACATCAGTTCTGCGCGTGCCTCATAGCTGTTTCCGTCCCGGTACGCAATGGGCCCGTACTTGACAACGGTGCGCATTAGGCCTTCGGCAAACTCGTCGCCCAACGCGCAGTCGTTCTGATAGAAGTAGCGCTCCAGTGTGTGTGCAAACACATCGGACGCGCCTACGCCGGTCTGGTAGGGGCTGACGGAGTAGGTCAGCTCAGGGTTCATGATGGCGAACACCGGCCGCGCAATCGGGCTGCCGCACGCCGCTTTGTTGAACGTATCGACATCGTCCACGATGACGCTGTTGGTGCTGGTCTCGCTACCCGCGGCGGTGATAGTGTGGATGCTGCCCACCGGTGTCATAGAGGTGGGCTTTGCCTTGCCGCTGTAAAGGTCCCACCAGTCGCCGTCATATTGCAACGCATAGCCGATGGCCTTGGATGTATCCAACGTGCTGCCGCCGCCCACCGCCAGAATAAAATCAACATTCTCCGCCTTGGCCAGCGCGACCCCCTTGTCCACCATCGTGCGGCGTGGATTGGGCTGAACACCGGAAAGCTCCGCAAACGATATGCCCGCTTCGTTCAGCGATGCCACCACACGGTCGTACAGACCATTTTTCTTTATGGAACCGCCACCGTATACCATCAGCACCTTGGTGCCGCTGTGCTTATGTATGAGCGCACCTGCCTGTGACTCCGTATCTTTACCAAAAACGATTTCGGTGTACAGTTGCAAAGAGAAATTGGAAAACTGTTTCATGCCATACCTCCGATGTTAAACTAATTACAGATATATAGTATTATAATATGAGCGTGGGAACCTGGCAAATAAAACAGCGTACAAATTTGGTCACATCCGTTTTAATTAATACAAGTAATACAAGCTATTGAGAAACGTGCCTTTGACGGTTGCCATCCAAAAAGTAGGACAGGAAAGCCATGAAGAAACACACCGCGCCCATCAGCGGATAGTACAGGTGTTGGCCGGTCACGATGGCGGCGAAGAACAACACCAGTCCACAGATGATGTATGAACGAACTCTGCTTGCGGCGAACGCCTGCTTTTTCAACTGACGAAGGTGCAGACGGCGCTGTTCCAGCTCCAAAAGAATACCCTGTTCCACGTCCTCGGGGTTGGGTAGCATATCCAGTGCTTCAGCCATGGACAAAAGCTTGTCTTGATCCCATACGCCCATGCGCTGTGGTGGCAATTTGCTCAAAAGGGCAGCGGCGTTGTCCGAAAGCGCGGCGGTACAAAGAAGGATGCCCTTGTCTATGGTGTTTTGCCGTACATAGCGATAGCATTCGAGCAGCTGTTGCGCGCTGATCAAATCGCTTGGATGGTTCTGCAGTGCAAAAAGGATGCACGCGTCGTTGTTTTCATCGCGGCACAGTACGCCGCGCGGATGCAGACGCTCCACAGCATAACCGTGCTCCCTTGCCATGGCTGCCATCAGCTTTATAAAGGAGCGTCTTGACATAAGTACCATCTGTTCGAGCACAAAGATACGGGACAGTTCAAGGCGTTTAATCGATACGAATTTGTCCAGCCGGATGTTTTTATACAGTGCCAGCGCAATGGATACCATGCCGGTGGCGACGCTGGAGAGAATGATGGACAATGCGACATGGCTGGTCTGTAGTGAAAACCACAATAAAAACGCAACGAAGATGATTACGCGCAGCGCAATAAAGTCCAGCGAACGCGCCAACAGATTGCGGTTGCCAAACATGATTTGCCGGTAATAGCGACGCATTTTCTTATCCAACATGGAACTTCCTCCTCCTGTGAAGTATATCCGCTTCGTGCAAAACAAAACATAAAAACACACTTTGTATTTATGTTTTTTTGGTTTATAATAGGAACAAAGGGGGGGGGGATTTGCCATCGAACGCACGGTTGCGTCAATCGGCACGGCGCCACGTCTGCTGTGGCATGCGAGGAGCATAGGCATTTTGGGCGGAACGTTTAATCCTGTGCATTGTGGGCACATCGAGATGGCGAAAGCGGCGATGCAGGAGTTTTGTCTGGATCAGGTGTGGCTGATGCCGTCTCATCTGCCTCCTCACAAACCCGTCCCGTCGGCGACCAGCGCACTGCACAGATGGCGTATGGTTGAATTGGCCTGTGAGAACGAACCGCAACTGGTACCCAGCGCACTGGAGCTTAGGCGCAGTGGTACAACGTATACTGTGGATACACTGCGCGCTCTCACGCATAACAGCGACGATCGCTATGTGTTTATCGTGGGTACGGACACGGTGATGCTGATGGAAACGTGGAAACAACCGCAAGCGGTGTTCGATCTATGCGATTTCATCGCGTTTGCGCGTGCGGGCGTGGACGATGCGGCGGTGGGAGCGAAGATCATGGATTTAAAAATGCGTTTTGGCGCACGCATCTATAAGGGTATGCACCGCTGCATGGATATTTCATCGACGCAAATCAGGCAACGGATTCAAATCGGATGCCCGCTGGCGGGGCTTGTGCCCGCGGCGGTGGAAGCATACATTGAGGAGCATGGCGTATACAGTGAATAGTATTGACATGGATCAAATCAGGGAACTAATAAAGAACAGGGTACCGGAAAAACGGTTTGAGCATATTCGGAACGTAGAAAGAACTGCGGTTGAACTGGCACGGCAATACGGTGTGGATGTGCAAAAAGCGGCCCTTGCTGCGCTACTACACGATGCGATGCGCGGTCTTGACCATCAGTCGCTGCTTGACTTGGCACGGAAATATGGCATTGCTGTGGATGCGTATACCAGGCAACATCCAGGACTTCTGCACGGACCACTCGCCGCGTGTTGGGCACAAAGTGCGCTTGGTATCCACGACGAAGAAGTATTGAGCGCGGTCAGGGCGCATACCGTCGGCGACGATGCGATGATGCCGCTGACCTGTATCCTCTATTTGGCAGACGCCATCGAACCGTCACGGGATTTTCCCGGCGTGGAACAGTTACGCGTGGCGGCCAAGAACAATCTATATCGGGCGACATGGCTTGCCATCAAGGAAAGCAAAAAAATGTTGACTGAACAGGGGAAGATGCCACATCCTATCTCGGCACGTGCAATCGATGTATTGGAAGAAACCATGAAGGAGGCAAACAAACAGTGACACAAAACGCGAAAGAGCTGGCTTTGAACATCGCCCGGGCACTGGATGATAAAAAGGCGCAGAACATTCAACTGATCGATATCTCCAAACTATCCATCCTGGCGGATTGTTTTGTGGTTGCAAGCGGCTCCAATCCCCTTCAGGTTCGTGCACTATGCGACGATGTGAAAGAGACGCTTTTAAAACGCGGCATCGCGTGCACGCGCATCGATGGGTACGCGGCGGGGCGATGGATCGTGTTGGATGTGACGGACGTACTGGTGCACATCTTCCACCGCGAAGAACGGGCGTTCTATAATCTGGAACGCCTATGGAACGACGGAACCAATACGTATCCGTATGAAGGAACCGGCAATCCGACATAAGCAGCATTGACCGGCAACGATAAAGGCCCGCATCCGTGCGGGCCTTTAATTTTTTATGCTACGCGGGTATGCTTTGAGATACGCCAAAAAACGTGTGCCGCCGTTTGATTTTGAACAAGCAATATGTTGGGGGAACCATCGAGTTGAATTCCTTCAATGTGTTTACATATACCGGCCGCGGCGCAACCGTTCGGGCATGCGGCGTGTGATGGACGTTCCGTAGCCGAACAGCACAATGGTTATCGCGACGGAAATCATCATGGATGAAAACCCGAATATAGCAACGATCACAACGGCCAAAAGGCAATTCAAGCCGATGAGGATATGTGGCAACGAGTAATCGCGTGCGAATTTCTCTTGATTTTTCAGGTTGCGAGTATACCGTTCGTCATATCCCGTGACAAATTGGAAATTCTTGCGGGAAAGGATATTGTACGCACAATAAAGGCTGAAAAGTCCGTACACACCGTAGATACCCGTTATAACCCAAAGCAGAATGGTGTCCAATAATGTCATGTTGTGCTCCTTTCGCTAAAAGACCAGTTGATCGGAAAGCCAGGTACAAAGATCGGCTTTGTTCAAGCGGATCTGCGCCATGGTGTCGCGGTCACGTATGGTGACCGTATCATCTTCGTACGTCTGAGCATCCACCGTGATGCAAAACGGCGTGCCGATCTCATCATGCCGGCGGTAGCGCCGTCCGATCGAACCGGATGTATCGTAATCTACCATAAAATCCATCGAAAGATCATTGAAGATTTCGAGTGCCGTTTCTGCAAACTTTTTTTGCAGAGGCAACACCGCCGCCTTGTATGGGGCGATGACGGGGTGAAGGTGAAGCACCACCCGTGTATCGTTGTCCAGTTCCTGTTCCTCATACGCGTCGCACAGCAGCGCCAGCATCAGCCTGTCCACCCCCACGCTGGGTTCGATGCAATACGGTACGATCCGTTCGCCGGTGGTGGGATCCATATATTCGAGGGTCTGTCCGGATTCGCCCGCATGGGCCTTTAGGTCAAAATCCGTACGGTCCGCAATGCCCCAAAGCTCTTTCACGCCGAACGGATAGCGGTATTCAATGTCGGTGGTGGCGTTGGAGTAGTGGGACAACTCCTCCTTATCGTGATCACGCAGCACGATGTTTTCGCTCTTCAACCCGATCGAATGAAGGAAATTCACACAAAAATCCTTCCAGTAAACGAACCACTGTAGATCCTCGTCCGGCGTGCAGAAGAATTCAAGTTCCATCTGCTCGAACTCGCGGGTTCTGAAAATGAAGTTGCCCGGCGTGATCTCGTTGCGGAACGATTTGCCGATCTGCGCAATGCCGAAGGGCAGCTTCTTGCGCGAGGTACGCAGCACGTTTTTAAAGTTGACGAATATACCCTGGGCGGTTTCCGGCCGAAGATAGATCTCGGACGAGCTGTTCTCGGTAACGCCCTGAAAGGTTTTAAACATCAGGTTGAATTTGCGGATATCGGTGAACGAACATTTTCCGCACGCGGGGCAGGGTACGTTGTGATTTTGAATGAAGGATGCTAGGGCGCTCGCTTCCATGCCATCTACTTTCACATCCATATCGTTTTGCCTGGCATATTCCTCCACCAGTTGATCGGCTCTGAAACGAGCATTGCATACGCGGCAATCCATCAATGGATCGGAAAAGCCACCGACATGGCCGGAGGCAACCCACACCTGCGGATTCATTAGAATAGCGGAATCCAAACCAACGTTGTAGGGGGACTGGCGCACAAATTTCTTCCACCATGCCTGCTTGATGTTGTTTTTCACCTCAATGCCGATCGGACCATAGTCCCAGGCATTGGCAAGACCGCCATAGATTTCGGAGCCGGGATAGACAAAGCCGCGGCTTTTACATAGCGCAACCAGTTTATCCATCGAGACATCGGACATAGAATACTTCCTCCTGTTTTTGGACATTACATCTTATCATAGCAGAAACGGCGAAAAAGGAAAAGATGAAACCATAGAGAGTCACCGTTTCACAGGGGTTGCATAGTATACAGCGAGCTACAGACGGCTTGAACTCAATCCAAAAGGAGGACTATACATGTACGGATGCAACAACTCAATTTTGCCGATACTTCTTCTGGCTTGCTGCTGCGGCAACGACGGTGTCGGCGGTCTGTTTGGAGGCAGAAGTGGCGGCTGTGATGATATACTGTGGTTGCTGGTTATCCTCTGCTGCTGCGGCGGTTGCGGATTTGGCGAAAGTTGCGGCAGGGACAATTACGGCCCTGGCCGCTGCTAAGGTGACGGAAAAGCGGTTGGTTTCACCAGCCGCTTTTGTGATATATGCATTTAATTGCTCTTATAATAAGATAATTAAACAAAAAATAGAATACAAACTAAATTGTCACTCTTTCATAGAGTTTGCGTAGTATGAATCGAGCAATAAGGGCTCTAGCACGATTCCATAAGGAGGAATATCTTATGTACGGAAACGGATGCAACACCTCGATATTACCGATTCTACTTCTGGCGTGTTGCTGTGGCGGCGGCAGCGATGGCGGCGGCCTTTTTGGAGGTGGCTGCTGCGACGATAGCACGCTGTGGTTACTGGTTATCCTCTGCTGCTGCGGCGGCTGCGGATTTGGCGGAAGCTGTGGAAGGGACAATTACGGCCCCGGACGCCGCTAAGGTGGCGGGCAAGCGGCTGGTTTTACCAGCCGCTTTTCATATGCATCTATAGAATAAATTAATCTTATCATAACGTAAGCAAATATAAAAATGATATACACTGAATTGTAACTATTTTATAAAGCCTGCGTAGTATAAAGCGAGCTATAAAGAGCTCGAACACTATTCCATAAGGAGGAATATCTTATGTTCGGAGGAAATGGATGCAACAGCTCGATTCTGCCGATTCTACTTCTAGCGTGTTGCTGCGGCGGTAGCGATGGCTGCGTCGGTGGCCTTTTTGGAGGCGGCAGCGGTTGCGATAGTACGCTGTGGTTACTGGTTATACTCTGCTGCTGTGGCGGCTGTGGATTTGGCGGTAGTTGTGGCAGGGAGCCTGGCCGCTGCTAAAGCGGAAGTAAAGCAGCTGATTCTATCAGCTGCTATCCTATGAAATGTTGAAATGACTCTTTCGTACATCCATTGATATTTGCACAGGGAAAATCGCTGATGTCCCGCCGTTTATCGGCATCGGGTGTCAGGCACTTTCCAATGGATGATCGGATCACCACAAAAGGCTGTCGGTCAAACCGGCAGCCTTATTCCTTAATCGCTTTATGATCCGAGCGATTATAATCCCATCGCCCGAGCAATGTTTTCGGTGCATTCCGCAATGAGATTATACGTATGCCGAATCGCAGCGTTCATGGACATCGGGTGACTTATGATGGAAAACACGGCGGTAACGCCCATATCGTAGACGGGGCGATATCCCTTGAGTACAGAGCCCGCGATGCAGATGCACTTGATGTTCTCCTCCCGCGCCAGCGCGCCGATGGCGACAGGTACCTTGCCAAAAGGCGTGGATTTGTCCGTTGCGCCTTCGCCGGTGAACAGAATGTCCGCCAATTTTACACGTTGTTTGAGGTTGAGCGTATCGATGACGATATCCGTGCCCATGCGAAGAGTTCCACCCAGCGCCACCAATGCGCCGCCCATACCGCCTGCCGCACCGGAACCGGGCAGTTGAAGAATGTCGATGCCCAACGTTTCCTTGATTAGTCTTGAAAACCGCCAAAGCCCCGTGTCCAGTTCGACCACCATATCCGACGTTGCGCCCTTTTGCGGCCCGAATACCGCCGAAGCGCCATCCCGACCGCACAGTGGGTTGTTGACATCGCAAGCCACCTGAATGTCCACGCGGTGAAGCCTTTGATCTAGGTTTTCGGCGGAGATCTTAGCCACACGCAGCATATCGGTGCCTGTGTATGAAAGCATAGCTCCGGCCTTGTCGTAAAACGCCATACCCAACGCGGCCATCAGTCCCATGCCGCCGTCGTTGGTGGCTGATCCACCAATGCCAATGATCAGCTTTTTGACCCCACGATCCAACGCCTGCCTTATCAATTCGCCCGTACCGAAGGAAGTGGTATGTTTGGGATTGCGCTTGCTGTGCGGTACCATGGCAAGACCGCTGGCTGCCGCCATTTCGATGACGGCGGTTTGCCCATTGTCGATCAAACCATAGAACGAATCCACGCTTTGGCCCAGCGGCCCCGTGATGCGGGTTGTGATCTTTTGTCCATGTGAAGCAGCTAAGAATGCAGCCACCGTGCCATCGCCTCCGTCCGCCATCGGAGCCTTGTCGATGATCAAATCCGGATTGGCCAGAAGCAGCCCCTTTTCCATGGCATTCGCTACCAAGGGGGCGGACAGAGAACTCTTGTACTTGTCAGGACACAATAAAACGCGCATGGGATTACCTCTTTATCCGTTGCATAGAATGTGAAAAGGGGGTGCAGTGCTGCATGAAAGACAACGCGAAAAAACAAATCGGGGCAGCTCTTTGGGCCATATTGGCCGTGGGGTTATCCGCCCTTATGTCCTTTCTGTTTACCGATACCGACTCCATCTGGTACGCTTCGCTGAGCATGCCGGCCTTTATGCCACCGCCTTGGGTGTTTACCGTCGTGTGGATCGTTGCGTATATTTTGCTTGCTACGGCTCTTTGGCGGCAGATCAAGAACAAAAACTGCGAGGCTGTGTGGGGATTCGTCGTGATACTAACGCTGTGTGCGCTGTGGAACTACGCGTTCTTTGTATTGCATAACAGCCTAGCTGCGTTGGTGATTCTGATTCTGTGTGTGATAGCGACCGTCTATACCATCCGACAAACATGGAAGACGGATACGCTCAGTACTGTTGCCCTGTTGCTCTTTTTGGGCTGGATTACCTTTGCAACCGTGCTGAATTACTTTATTTATATGGCGAACTGATCAGTCGTCTATCATCATCAGTTCGATGCGTTCTCCGGCAGGTCCGTAGCAAAATGCATTGTGGTGTTTGGGCGTGCGGCCTATTGTCGGAATCTCGTCCGGCCGGTCGAACCGTATGCCGCCTGCTTTGAGCTGTGCGATCTTTTCATGGATGTCGTCCACGCGCAGACAAAAGTGAATCTGCGACTGCATAACATTGGGACAACCTTCGTGAAGGCGAACGAATTCCAGCATTACATCGCCCAGGTGTGCAAACTGCAGCGTTGCCTTACCGCCGTTTCGGGAAATGACGGCCCTGTCACCTTTTGTGAAGTCAAAATACTGCATGTAGAACGCCAGTGATTTGTCGCAATCCGGCGTTATGATGCCGATGTGGTCCAAACGTACGCTCAATAAACTCTCCTCCTCATTTTCGAATATTTTTGCGCAAAACCCAGTGCGGGCAACGGCCGTATCCAAAACGGTTTCTGCCAAACAGACAAAAAAACCCGACGGCGACGTATGGCAACTGCATTTTTGACCGTTCGATAAAAATTATTTTAGCATAGTTTTTTTAGTTCGCCAAGTTGTCATGCGATGTCGTCATGTTGTCTTGTACATGCACACCTGCTATAATAAATCAATTGGGAATACAGGGAGCGTGGGTCTAAGAACGACAGGACCCCAGAACTCGTTACGGCGGGTATGATCACGAACATTGTTTTTAATGATCGAGATCACGGGGTTCGGGTATCTCAGATCCCACCGTTTGTGCTGACCATTATGCAGATGTCGGTGGCCGTTGGCGGCGTATACGCTGTTACCGGTTGCTTGACAGAGATATTCAAGTGTAAAGGGCGCGTGATCCGCGGGTCGGTTGTGGCGGCGCTATCACGTTTTGGAAAGGACTGACCGTTCCATGCTTTTGGTGTTGGACGTGGGCAATTCAAATATTAAGACCGGTTTGTTTGACGGCAAGGAGCTGGTTGCGTCGTGGCGCATCGCCACCACGCTTGAGCGCAGCAGTGACGAATACGGCATCCTTCTGGTGCAGTTTTTGAATCATTTGCACGTTGCGCCGTCGAATATCGACGGCATCGTGATCGGCAGCGTATCGCCGGGATTGAACTATACGATGGATCGCATGATCCGCACTTACCTTTGGAAAGCGCCGCTGTTTGTCAACCATACGCTTAAAACCGGCCTGACCATCGCATACCAGCCACCCCAGAGCCTGGGCGCGGATCGGATCGCCAACGCGGTGGGCGCATACCACCTGTACGGCGGGCCATGCATCACGGTGGATTTCGGCACTGCCACCACATTCGGCGTGGTGACGGAAAACGGCACGTTTTTGGGCGGCGCTATTGCGCCGGGCATCCGTGTCTCAACGGATGCGCTGGTATCCAGGGCGGCACAGTTGCACCGGTTCGATTTTAAGACGCCGAGCAAAGCGGTTGCGGACAACACGTTGGGCGCGCTTCAGGCCGGCGTAATGTACGGGTTTTCCGGGTTGGCGGACAACATCATCCACAGGATGAAACAAGAGATTGGCGAGGCGCGCGTAATCGCCACCGGCGGCATGTCGGATGTGATTGCGGGGGACAGTCAGGCCATCGATGTTGTGGATAAACTGTTGACGCTCAAAGGCCTTCAAATCATCTATGAGAAAAACGTTTGACGGAGGGATACGGATGAAACAACGCATTGCTCTTTTGGGGGCGGGTACGGTGGGTACCGGCGTATGCAAGCTGATTGCGCAGAACGGCGCGCTGATGGCGCAGAATCATGGCGTGGACATTGAAATTGCCAAAATTCTGGTGCGCGATCTAAACAAGGAACACACCGGCGTCCCCGCAGATTTATTAACGGAGGATTTTAACGAGATTCTGACCGATCCCAGCATCGTGCTGATCGCGGAAGCGATGGGTGGAACCGATCCCGCGCTTGACTATGCATTAAAGTCTTTACAGGCAAAAAAATGCTATGTGACGGCGAACAAGGAACTGATCAGCAAGCATTTTGAAACGCTGGAACAGACGGCACGGGACAACGGTGTGGGCCTGTATTTCGAACCCAGTGTAGCCGGGGCCATTCCGGTGATCAAGGCGTTGACCGATTCGCTGGCGGCCAACCGTATTGTAAGCATGATGGGTATCATCAACGGCACAACCAACTACATCATGAGCAAGATGAGCCACGAATGTTTGGATTACGAGGTGGCACTTGGTCAGGCGCAGGAACTCGGCTATGCCGAACCCGATCCCACCAACGATGTGGAAGGGTATGATGCGCGCTTTAAGCTGGCGATTTTGGCATCGCTGGCGTTTAGAAAACGCGTGTTTGTGGAGGATGTTCTGTGCGAGGGAATAACCAACATCACCGCAGAGGATGTACGCATTGCCAGAGAATTTGGTTTTGGTATCAAGCTTTTGGCCATCGGCAAGATGGATGAGAACGACAAGGTGCAGGTGCGCGTACATCCCACCATGCTGCCGCTTGACCATCCGCTGTGCTCTGTACACGATGTGTTCAACGCGGTGTTTATCAAAGCCAGCGCCGCGGGCGAGATGATGTTTTATGGACGCGGGGCGGGGGATATGCCCACCGCCAGCGCCATGGTGGCCGATATACTGCATGCTCTGATGCAGTCCACGCGCAGGCGGTATAACTGGGCATGGGAGGGCGCGCCCAAAGCGGACATTGCAAAGGATTGGCAGAGCGCGTTTTTCATTCATACCCGTGCCAAGGATGAACCGCGCGTGCTGGGCCGCATTGCCGGTATACTGGGCGATCACGGCGTGTCCATTGAAGCGGTGATGCAAAGGGGCAAAGCGGGGAAGGATGGCACGGTGCCGGTGGTATTCATTACGCATGTCACCAGCGAAAAGGCCTGCCGTGCTGCGATCGAACAGATCAAGCAAACGGCCATCATCAAGGTTGTCAGCATTATCCGCGTAGAGCAATAAGGAGGAATTACCATGGTTAGCAAAAAAGGTATGACGAAGACGCAAACGCGTGAGGCGATGAGGGGTGGTCCCGGACAGGTGCATCTGCGTGAGCTGTCCACACCACAAGGCCTGCCACCCAAATGCCGGCTGTTCAGCGAACTGACCATCAAGCCGGGCTGTGGCATCGGAGAGCATCCGCATGTGGGCGAAACGGAACTGTATTACATCCTCTCCGGAAAGGGCGTCGTAGTGGACGATGGCGCCGAAGTTGTGGTGGAACCGGGCGATTGCGTATCCACCGGCAACGGCGCATCGCACAGCATCACCAACCGTGGACAGGAACCGCTTGTGCTTGTGGCCTGTATCGTTTTGGATTGAGGTGAATGACAATGCCACATATTGTGATCAATCTTTGGCCCGGACGTACGAAGGAACAAAAACGTGCGGTTTGCATCCCGGTGGGCAAGGCGTTAAGCGATGCCGCCGGCATTGATCTGGAGCATATCAGCGTATCCATCCACGAGGTCAAGCCCGATGAATGGGACGCCACGATGCGCAACGGGGAACTGGTAAAGAACAAGGAAGATATTGTGATTCCCGAGTATACCGAGGTGGAAGATTGGGTGTAAAAGGGCAGCGCAGGTGCACGAATGCACGGGACAGGCATGATTTTTATGATGGGCACATCAAGAGCAACCGTGGGTTGCTCTTTTGATAACTTGAGATGTAGGCTGTATGCGAATAGACTGGCAATAACAACCAATGGATTTATAGGATATGCTAAAAGAAAACATTGTATATCAATATAAACATTAAACAACAATGCTTGCAAACAAATCTGACCATAATGGGGAACAAAGTTTCGCATATGTGTTGAAATTTACGAAATCTTTGCTACAATAGGTATCATTGCAGTACATCGTCCGCGCAGATCGGGAGGACAAAAATGGGAACGTTTCGCATAAAAAGTGAATTTGAGCCGCAGGGCGACCAGCCGCAGGCCATCGATGCGTTATCTTGTTCTATCGAAAACGACGCGCGCGACCAGGTGCTTTTGGGCGTAACGGGAAGCGGCAAGACGTTCACCATGGCCAAAGTCATCGAACGAGTGCAGAAGCCTACGCTGGTCATCGCGCACAACAAGACGTTGGCGGCGCAGCTTTGCAGCGAGTTTCGTGAGTTCTTCCCGGACAGTGCTGTGGAGTATTTTGTCAGCTATTACGATTATTACCAGCCCGAGGCGTATATTCCACAGAGCGACGTATATATCGAGAAGACCGCTACCATCAACGATGAGATCGACAAGATGCGCCACAGTGCCACCAGTTCTTTGAATGAGCGGCGGGATGTGATCGTGGTGGCCAGCGTATCCTGCATCTATGCGCTGGGCGATCCAGAAGAATATCTGAAAATGTCCGTATCGCTGCGTCCTGGCATGAAGGTGAGCCGGGAGAGCGTTATGCGTCGCCTGGTGGACATTCAGTATGAGCGCAACGACATCAACTTTGTACGCGGCACGTTCCGCGCGCGTGGCGACGTGTTGGAGATATTTCCGGCCAGCCACAGCGAGAAGGCAATACGGGTGGAGTTCTTCGGCGACGAGATCGAACGGATCAGCGAGATTGACATCGTGACCGGTTTGCCGTTGCGGCTGTTGGACCACATGCCCGTCTTCCCCGCCACGCACTATGCCACAAGTCCCGAGCGCATGATGCGCGCGATGGAGACCATTGAAACGGATATGCTTGGGCGTGTAAACGAGTTTCGCGATGCGGGCCAGTTGCTCGAAGCCCAGCGCATCGAACAGCGCACGCGGTTCGATCTTGAGATGATGCGGGAGATCGGTTTTTGCAGCGGCATCGAGAACTATTCGCGCTACTTCGACGGGCGCAAACCGGGCGAGCCGCCGTATACGCTGCTGGATTATTTCCCAAAGGACTTTTTGTTGTTCATTGACGAGAGCCATGTGACCATTCCGCAGATCCGGGCGATGTATAAAGGTGACTATGCGCGTAAGAATTCGCTGATCAACTACGGCTTTCGGCTGCCGGCGGCGTACGACAACCGTCCGCTGAAGTTTGAGGAGTTCCAAAAACGCATCAATCAGGCGGTATACGTCAGCGCGACGCCGGCGGATTATGAATTGTCCCGCGCCACGCAGGTGGTGGAGCAGATTATACGGCCCACCGGCCTAATCGATCCACCCGTTGCGGTATTGCCTGCTAAAGGCCAGGTGGATGATCTGATCGGGCAGATACACGCAACCGTGGAAAACGGATACCGTGTGCTTGTCACGACGCTGACAAAGAAGATGGCAGAACGACTGACGGAATATTTGGAGGATATGGATATTCGGGTGCGGTACATGCATTCGGATATCGAAACCCTTGAGCGTATGGAGATTATCCGCGATCTGCGCCTGGGTGAGTTCGACGTGTTGGTGGGCATCAACCTGTTGCGCGAAGGTCTCGATCTGCCAGAGGTGGGGTTGGTTGCGATACTGGATGCCGACAAGGAAGGGTTCTTGCGCAGCGCAACCTCGTTGATACAGACCATCGGTCGCGCGGCGCGCAATGTCGACGGCAGGGTCGTAATGTACGCCGACAAGGTGACAGACAGCATGAAGCGCGCGCTTGGTGAAACGGAGCGCAGGCGCAATCTGCAGTTGGATTATAACCGAGAACACGGTGTCACGCCGCAAAGCATTGTCAAGGGCGTACGCGATATATTGGAGATATCCCGGACGGCGGACGGGAAAGTGCATAAGGACCTTCGTGGTCGTATGACGCCGGAACAGATCGCGGCGCGCATCTACCTGATGGAACAGGAAATGCAGCAGGCGGCAGCGGAACTGGACTTTGAGCGTGCGGCCAAACTCCGGGATGGGATCATCGCACTGCGCGAGGGCAAGGTGGTGCATACTAAGGGGAAAAAGCGCTATTCGGGCGGACGAAAGGCGAGAAAATGAACGATCAAATCATTATCAAGGGCGCAAGGCAGCACAATCTGAAAGACATCGATCTAACGTTGCCGCGCAATCAGTTCATCGTGTTTACCGGTATATCGGGCAGCGGTAAGAGCAGCCTTGCATTTGATACCATCTATGCGGAAGGACAGCGGCGATATGTCGAGTCATTGTCCTCCTATGCGCGACAGTTTTTAGGGCAGATGGACAAACCTGACGTGGATTCCATCGAGGGGTTGTCCCCCGCTATCTCCATCGACCAGAAAACAACATCGCGTAACCCTCGTTCCACCGTGGGTACGGTTACAGAAGTACACGATTACCTCCGGTTGCTCTATGCCCGTGTCGGCCAGCCACACTGTCCCAAGTGCGGGCGGCCGATAGCGAAACAGAGCGTTGATCAGATGGTGGATGCGATTTTGGATCTGGGCGAGGGCACGAGAATTCTGGTGCTTTCCCCCATCGTGCGCGCGCGTAAGGGCGAGCACGCCAAGTTGTTTGAAGATCTAAGAAAGGGCGGCTTTGTCCGCGTGCTGGTGGACGGGGATGTGCGCGATCTGTCCGAAGAGATCAAGCTCTTAAAAAATTATAAGCACAGTATATCTGCTGTCGTGGATCGCATTGCGGTCCGTCCCGATATAAGGGGTCGAATTGGAGAGAGTGTGGAAACATCGCTCGAATTGTCCGGCGGGCTCGTGGTCATACAAAATGCGGACACGGGCGAAGAGATGACGCTAAGTGGCAACTATGCCTGCCCGGACTGCGGCATCAGCATGGAGGAACTGACGCCGCGCATGTTCTCCTTTAACAATCCCTTTGGCGCCTGCCCGGATTGTTCCGGTCTCGGCACGCTGATGAAGGTCGATCCCGATCTTGTTATTCCCGACCGATCACTGTCGCTTCGACAAGGTGCCATTCGCGTATCCGGCTGGGACAGCGCGAACGCGGGCAGCATGGCGGACATGTATTTCGCAGCATTGAGTAAGCACTACGGTTTTTCGTTGGATACGCCGTTGAACGATTTGGATGAAAAGTTTGTAGAACTCTTTTTATACGGCACCGGCAAGGAAAAGGTAAAGGTGGATTATACGCGCGAGTTTGGGTCGGGTACGTTTTACAGTGCGTTTGAGGGAATTATTCCCAACATCGAACGGCGCTACAAGGAAACGCAGAGTAACTGGATGAAAGAGGAACTATCCGGCTATATGTCGATAACGCCCTGCCCGGCGTGCAACGGCGCGAGGCTCAAACCCGAGGTGCTGGGCGTGACGGTGGGACATCTGTCCATTGCACAGCTCAGCGATCTGAGCGTTTTGGAATCACGCCAATACCTGCACAATCTGGTATTGAACGAGAGGCAGCAGATGATCGCGGGCCGTATCCTCAAGGAAGTGCAGGAGCGGTTGGGCTTTCTGGTGGACGTGGGGTTGGACTACATCACACTTTCGCGTACCGCGTACACGCTGTCTGGCGGCGAAGCGCAGCGCATCCGGCTGGCGACGCAGATCGGCTCGCATCTGACCGGCGTACTGTACATCCTCGATGAGCCCAGCATCGGGTTGCATCAGCGCGACAATGCGAAGCTACTCAAGACGCTTAAGGGACTTCGGGATTTGGGTAACACGCTGATTGTGGTGGAACACGACGAGGAAACGATGCGTGCCGCCGACCAGATCGTGGACATCGGACCGGGTGCGGGCGAGCATGGCGGTCAGATCATTGCGCAAGGTACCGCACAGGACATTGAACATACGCCCGAATCCGTAACCGGCCAATATCTCAGCGGCGTTAGGTCCATCGTCGTTCCCAACGTGCGCCGCAAACCCAGCGGCAAACTCCGTGTGTGCGGCGCTAAGCAGAATAACCTCAAGAGCATCAACGTTGATGTTCCGTTGGGCGTGTTTACCTGCGTGACCGGCGTATCGGGAAGCGGCAAGAGCAGCCTGGTCAACGATATCCTCTATAAGGCGCTATCGCGCGAGCTCAACCGCGCCAAGCACCGCCCCGGGGAATATGAGCGCATCGAAGGCGTGGGGCAGCTGGACAAGGTCATCGACATCGACCAGTCGCCCATCGGACGCACGCCGCGTAGCAACCCCGCTACGTATACCGGCATGTTCGATCTGATCCGGAGCGTGTTCGCCAAAACGCCGCAGGCGCGTATGCGCGGCTACAAAGGAGGGCGTTTCAGTTTTAACGTCAAGGGCGGGCGGTGCGAATCGTGCAAGGGTGACGGCATCGTGCGCATTGAGATGCATTTTTTGCCCGATGTGTACGTGCCCTGTGACGTTTGTAAAGGAAAGCGGTACAACCGGGAAACGCTGGAAGTGCATTACAAAGGCAAGAGCATCGCGGACGTTTTGGACATGACGGTCAACCAAGCGCATGCGTTCTTCTCGTCGCTACCGCGTATTGAGAAAAAGTTGCAGACACTGATGGACGTAGGCCTAGGGTATATCCGGTTGGGACAACCCAGCACCACGCTGTCCGGCGGCGAAGCGCAGCGCGTAAAGCTGGCCACCGAGCTATCGAAACGCAGTACCGGTCGTACGCTGTACATACTGGATGAGCCTACAACAGGACTGCACATGGCGGATGTCGACCGGCTGATCACCATCCTGCATAAACTGGTGGAGGGGGGCAATACGGTGGTGGTCATCGAGCACAATTTAGACGTGATCAAGACGGCGGATTACATCATTGATCTTGGTCCCGAGGGCGGAGATAGGGGCGGTACCGTCATTGCCGAGGGTACGCCGGAGCAGGTTGCAAAGAATAAAAAGAGCTACACCGGGCAATATCTCGTATCCGTTCTTAAACACGCTAAACAAATGAATTCATGACCCTTTGCAGTTCGTTCGTTGGCAGATGAGCCAGGACGAAGGTAGGGCATTACCCCTTAAGAGTGCCCGCGAACCTTTGATGTGGTTGAAGGCATTTGTAAACCATCACATTGGTGCGGGCTGTTGCTTTACACAAATCCCTTTTTCAATCTCATGCGTGCAATCCTTCGAGCTATAAAGCTTTTTCTGCTTAACCCCTGTTCAAAAAGGTTTTCCGCCAGAAAACACAAGAACAATGTTAGCGGTCGGCGTACGGAAAGCTAGGAACCATGGAACATAGATCAATTTGCGTATCGTATTTTTAATCGCAATCCTCGATTGTGTTTTTTATTTTTAAATGCCTTGTCTGACAAAATAAAGGAATAAAAAATCCATATTAATAATTATAATACATATAGACTAGTATAAAAAAGTCTTACCTATACCAAAAATGAAACAAACAATCCAAATTAACTTGACGTATTGGCGATATATGATAATATAATACCAGTTTAGAAGAATTAGGAGGAAAAGAATATGTTAGTAACCATGAAAGAAATTCTGGAAGCAGCGCGTGCTGATGGTTATGCCGTAACCGCACCGAACACCAACAACGAAGACACGGTTCGTGCGGCCGTTGAAGCTGCTGTTGAGAACAGGTCCGCCATGATTTTGGATCTCAACTTTGGCGCCAATCCCGATATCGTTCTTTTCGGGCAGTATTGTAGAGAGATAGCAAAAGCGGCCAATGTGCCAATCGCTATCAATCAGGATCACGGTGCAAAATTCGAACATGCGATCTGGGCCATGCGCGCGGGCTTCACATCTGTTATGGCGGATCGCTCCACGCTGTCGTTTGAAGATAACATCGAGCAGGTTGCCGATATTACAAGGATTGCCCACGCGATCAACGTTACCGTGGAAGCCGAATTGGGGCATGTCGGCGTTGGTTTGCAATATGATATCGACCGCGACGCCGGATTGACAAACCCGGATCAGGCAGCTGAATATGTTGAGCGCACCGGTTGTGATGCATTGGCGGTTGCCATCGGCACCGCACACGGTGTGTATAAGGGCACTCCGCATCTGGATTTCCCGCTGCTTCACAAATTGTTTGACATCGTGAAGATTCCGCTTGTCCTGCACGGCGGATCCGGTACCGGTGATGACAACCTTGCCAAAGCTGCCCGCGAAGGCATCAGCAAGATCAATCTTGCGACCGACCTGGGTAGAGCGGGCAATAAAGCAATCGTTGATTCGGGATTCCCAACGCCGCCTCCGGGCAGGTATTCTGTTACAGGCGTTTACAAAGAGGGCTTTAAGAATAAGCTTATCCACTACATGAAGTTGACAGGGCAATGCGACAGATTCTAGCGTATTGGTCAATTTAGCGTTGAATGGATGCCATTTGCGAGATCCATGGTGTCCATAGGCGGATAGATAATCCATATCACTAAAAAGGAGAAGATGAATAAGATGAGTAGTTCACTACCGGAAAAAATTCATTTTGGCGTAATCGTAGAAGGCCATAAGGCGGAAATGCACGAGGCTCCGTTTCCCGAAGTGGGCCCGGAGGACATCGTCATTAAAATGGCGATCAACAATATCTGTACGACCGACTATCAGCAATGGATGGGCCTGAGGGACCATCAGGGATTTCCGATGGCGGGCGGCCATGAGTTTGCTGGCACCATCTTCCACAAGGGCGAGAATGTGCTGGATCAGTTTAAGATCGGTGCGCAAGTCGCCGCCATGCATCCTTCCTGCGGGATGTGCGAAAATTGCCGCAGCGGACTTTCCGGCGACTGCACGAACCGTGGCGGGCACAGAGGCCCCGGCCCGGACGGCTACGTTGGCAGCAAGCGCATGGCGGATTACATCGTGTGCAATCAGAGATATGTCGTGCCTATCAATGAGTCCGTTCCTCCGGCGGAGGCAGGCTTTTTGGAGCCGGTTTCCACAGTGGTGCAGTGTATCAAAAAAGCGGGCATTAAGCCCATGGAAGACGTTGTCATCATCGGCGCGGGCACGATGGGTCTTGTCAACGCACAGGTTGCCAAAGCGTGGGGCGCCCGTGTGATCATCACCGAAATTCTGCCCAAGAAGATTGAACGTGCCAAAGCGATGGGTATTGGCGATGTGATCGATGCCAAGAACACCGATCCAGTGGCAGAAGTCAAACGCCTGACCGACGGCAAGGGCGCGGACTGTGTTATTTCGGCTGTAGGTGCGTCCATTGCGTACAAACAGGGTTATCAGATGCTCAAGCAGTTGCGCGGCCGCCTGGTATTTTTTCCGGCCGGCTATCCGAAACCGGAGATAGCGTGCGATCCCAATGAGCTTCATTACCGCAAGATCGAGCTCATCGGTACCTTTGGCTCCAATTTGGACGATTGGCAGGATGCTGCGACGCTTCTGTCCAAGAAGCTGATCGACTGCAGCTATTCTCTAGAGGGCAAGGTGTTCCCGCTGCGTGACATCCAGAAGGCATACGAAGCGGCATCCACGCCGGGTGCATACCGCATATCGCTTGACCTACAGGGCGTGTAGAAGAAATGAAAAGAGGCGTTTTATACGCCTCTTTTTAGATTGCAGAAATAATAACGAAGCACGAAGATGTATGAAGGGTAAGAGTAGTATCAAACAGACGCGGACAGAAGATCCATTGATATAAAATAGTGTGAACGGTGATGGCAAGCACCTCGTATAATTAAAAAAATCTATAGAATAAATGCAATATTGATCGTATAGTATGCTGAAATCGAATAGATCAGCCATATTCTGCTTATCAAACAACGACAAGATGGGTGCCTTTTTCTTCGATGGATTGTGCAATATCCGGGTCAATTTGGGTATCCGTGATAAAAACATCAACTTTATCCAGTGATGTGACATTGAAGCTTCTTCTTTGTGAGGTTTTTGTTTTGTCTGCAAGGAGAATCTTTGATGCCTTCATTTTGAGGATCGCACGGATCATGGCGTATTCCACATCGGTTCTGCATTGAAGCTCAAAGTTCTCGTTGATCGCCGAAACAGAAAAGAAAATTTTAGAAGGGGATATGCGATTAAAATTTTCGATTGTCAAATTTCCTCCGACAATCGCATACCCTGGCGAAACCTCTCCCTCCAGTATGAACAGATGCGATACATTCGGGTTTTCATAAAACAGCGAAGCAATATTTAAAGTAAATACGGTAACGTTCTTTGCATGGATTTCCTTATATAAATCAAAACAGGTTGTGCCGGAGAAAAGAAGAATTGAATCATCGTCTTCAATCAACTTCGCTGCGGCTTGCGCAATGCGAACCTTAGCGTCCTTATTTAAATTTTCACGGATGCTATACTTAGGAAATGCTTTGGAAGAGTCGGTGAGAATAATGCCCCCGTGGATTCTCTCCGCCATTTTCATCTCGGCTATTTCATCCAAATCGCGTATGATCGTTGATTTTGATACTTGAAATACTCGCATCAGGTTCGGGATGTTTGCATACCCGTGCTGTTTTAAGTAAGTATAGATGGAAGCAATTCGTTCTTTTCTTTTGATAGACATTATACTACTCTCCCATGGGCATATTGGCACAACTGGAACCGCGCAGACGCATACCAATATTGCTTTAACTTGACTACTTATTATGAGTGTTTTATGTCGATTTTGCAATACCGTAAACAAAGCCCAAAAATAGCACAAGCGTATCAAGGTTGATAAAAACTGAATCCATTAGGCAATAAAATTGGCGGAAGGACATCACCTAAATAGTTCGTGGATCTACCAAATACACTGCAGTTCACGGCAACTCGATGATGGTTTTTCTTTGTGTGATCAATGGGGAGAAAGAGTAGAAAAAGACGAAGAATTCATTATGGAAGTGCCGATATAGCGGTGAGCAAAGTAAAAACGAAAACAAGGCTTGTGTTTTTATGGACAAATGCAATTTCACATGATATCATATACTACGCTGTTGTACATGGTGCTTTGGCTCAGTTGGTAGAGCACATCGTTCACATCGATGGGGTCACTGGTTCGAGTCCAGTAAGCACCACCATAGTTTCCATAGAAGAACACTTTTCTCCGGAAAGCACAGAATTTTGGCCATCTTGTATGTTGTACAGGATGGTCATTCTGTCGTCATAGAGAATAATCTTGCGAATAAATGTGTCTACCAGAGCCTTGCGATATTTCATATCATTTATATTGCCGCTCTTAAATCGTTCCATGAAGAATTTGACCTGCTGGACGGTAAGTATGGGGTAATGGATTTTTTCATTGGCGATTTGCTTTTCGATTTCTGTACGTTCTTTTTGCCGTTTGGTTATTTGTTCCGTGATTATCTTGGCTGCTTGCCCGGTTTCTAAAGCTTTAATCAAATTTGTGGTGCCCTTCTTGTTTTCCCGTAGCAGCTTCTGCAACCGTTTAAGGGTAGGGGTGTTACTCTCATTTTTAGATAAAGCCACAACCTCTTTTGCGATCATATCTATATTTTCATCCGTAAGAAGTGCTTTTGTTTCATTAACAACAAGATCCTCCAATTTGTCCTTTGGGATAGATTTCTTGCCACATAATTTCTTCTTGTTGTTATTGCAGGCATAGTAACAGTATTTCTTTCCGCTCCGCCCATTACCGCTCACGCCGGACATCATGCTTTCGCATTGGCCGCAAAACAGCTTTGTTGTCAAGATATAATCCACTTTCGCCTTGGAACGTGCCGGTGCCTTTTTATTCTTTTCCATTTTCAATTGCACTTCCTCGAATAATTCATCAGAGATGATGCGTGGGATCCCGTCCTTGATCTCCGTACCACGATATGTATAGATGCCCTTATAGCGTTTGTTGGTAAGGATGACACGAAGTCCGGTTTTATGAAAGCTATTGCCTTTTGATGTTATTATATGTATTTCATTGAGATAGCGAATTATATCTGCCATCGTTGAACCCTGAGCATATTTTCTGAATATTTGTTCCACGATTGGTGCGGTATTGGGGTCAATATGGAATCGCTTCTCATTGTCCACATAGTAGCCAAGGGCAATATTACCGCCTGTTGATAAGCATTTTGAAGCGTTTAAATCCATACCGCGCTTTATTTTCTGCCCAAGCTCAGCCGAATAGTATTCTGCCATACCTTCAAGTACGCTTTCCATCAGTATACCACTAGGATCATCAGATATGTTCTCGCGTGCGGAGAGAACCCGTACGCCGTTTTTCTTGAGCTTAGCTTTATTGATAGCGCTTGCATATCGGTCACGTGCAAATCGGTCCAACTGATAAACAATAACATATTGAAACTGCCGCTTAGAACTATCCTCGATCATTTGTTGAAAATCGGGGCGTTTATCCGTTGTTCCGCTTATGGCACGATCAATATATTCATGTAAAACGGTATAATCATTTCGTTCAGCAAATTGATGGCATTCTTGTAGCTGCCCTTCGATGGATTGCTCAGTCTGATTGTGAGAACTATAGCGAGCGTAAATCACGGCATTGGTCATAAAATTTCCTCCGTACTATTGACAGTTTGTCTAGATTCGATTATACTATAGATCTACAATAAAATACATTGTAGAACTATCAAACGCCGCGCATTTTGCGCCTAAACAATAAGTCTTATCGACTTCAAACATTAAGCATTTTCAGCTTTAAACAGCAAGGCTAATAGCCAAATCCAAGTCTCGAGGTATTTTTGGAATGGTTGAGCGGCAGGCTGTTTTTCTTTTCGCTTCTTTGATCTATCGGGATATATCCCGCTATGTTTCTGCGCACCAAGAAGAATATAACGAATGGATAGCATCGCAAGATCACCAACCTCAAACGCCTCCAGAAAAAGGAGGTGATATGGACAAATAGGTGATCTTGTTGTGCATGCCTTTTTGTGTGCCTCATTGGATTTTGTCCGGAGGCCCTCAAGCAAGGCGAGTTAATTCGGAACCGGATGGCCATAGGAATCCTTTACAAGGATCCCTAAATCCAACTGAAGCCATCTGGCAAATTCAAATCGAAGGAGATTATGATGAAAGATAATAATATAAAAAAGGGATTAGATAACATTGATGTTGAGGACAAAGGATGCGATGACATTCGGGATGAAGATTCGTTCCTTGATGCATACGAAGCTTTTGTAAAGTATCTGGCAAGTGAAAAGGGAACAATTAGAAGGAGCATATTATAATGGATAATAATATTATTGAAAAACGTTTAGAGAATATTGATGTTGAGGACTACGGATGCGATGATATTGGGGCCGGCAATTTGTTTGTTGCCGTCTACCGGGACTATGTTAAGTATCTGGCAAGTGAAAAGGAATATAAACTTTATGAGGAAAAGACAGGCGTGTGGAAAAGCGACACCAAGGAGCAGATAAATGAAATGGCCAAAGAGCTTGTTTCCAAGTATCTGCCAGAAATGGTGGAGAATATTGAAGATACAGACACTCGTAACCGCTATTTGAGATGGTTGCGGAATCTTCAATTCAATGCAGGAATGGGTAACTTGCTCAGAGCTGCAAGGAGCGATCAAAGAATATCTGCGCATATCCGTGACTTTGATAAGAATTCGAGATACCTGAACTTACAGAACGTGGTGTTTGATACAGGAAAGGGAAAAATGAAACCACACCACCCTAGATACATGCATTCAAAATGCTCGAATATAATATTAGATCCGGATGCAGAAGATGATACATGGGAAGAGTTCCTTCTCGCCGTCATGAACGATGACGAGGAGATGTATAATTACCTTCTCAGAATTATTGCTTATACCATGTTGGGCCGGCCCAAGCACAATGTTATGTTCCTGCTCTATGGCCCGAGCACGCGGAACGGGAAATCCACTACCGCAAATGCGCTTTTAGATTTGTTCGGCGACTACGGTATTACCATCCAACCGCAGACGTTGGCAAAGCAGAGCAACAGGAACAGCAGTGGTCCAAGCTCCGATATCGCAAGGATAAAGGGCAGCAGGTATATAAACGTGGCTGAGCTGCCGAATAACCTGGACTTGGATGCAGCGAAAATCAAGAAATACGTCGGGGGTGACCCGATCACCGCCCGGTATCTGCACAAAGAATTTTTTTCTTTTGTCAATCAGGGGGTATTTTTCATGCACACCAACCATCTACCCAATGTGGACGATCCCACACTTTTTACCAGCGGGAGGGTGATCATAATCCCGTTTGATGCACGATTTACAGAGGGGAAGGGAAATGTCGACTATGGTATGCTGAAGAAGCTCAAAAGGGAAAAAGCAAAATCAGCATTTTTCAATGAACTGCTTACAACGATGGAGGAGAACAAGGATATTAATCCGAAGTTAGAGCAGCCTTCTCGTGTGAAGGCGATGACAAAAAAATACGTTCGTGACGCGGACCCATTCCAGTATTTTATCGATACGAACATAAGAGAGGAATTGGGCGATTGGGTACCAACAGCTAAAATTGCAGAACGGTACAATGCATGGGCCAGTAAAAAGGACTATCATTCTCTCTCGACAAAGGCTGTAACGGATGAGTTGAAGAAAAGGGGGTACCATCGGAAACGCAAGAATATTGGCGTAGGGTTTGCCGACATACGCCTTGGAAAATCGAAGAAGAGAAAGGAAGAATAAATGTGAAATAATTATTCACAATGTTCACTAAAAGTAGATAGAGGAGGGTATTATTAACCCTCCTTTTTTAGTTGCAAGCTTTTTCAAGGTCCGTGATTGAAGTGAAGGATTTCCTGATAATTGAGGAAGGCGGGGGAGGTTATCGGATAGCACCCATGGCGATAAAATATAACGGCAGGCCCTCGGGCCCTCTGGTGGCCCAGGTAACACTCCCGCTTAGCGGACATGGAAACCATTAAACGATAATACGCAAAGTGTCACGGGCCATCTTAGGGCCTCTGGTACATGCACCCGATAATAGCAAGGCGGCATAACGCCGCCCAGTGTCAAAGATATAATCCGGAGGTTTACCGGTTTACCCCTATGGCCATGCAATGGAAGATGTCCTTGTCGTAAGTCATGCTCAATTTAAAATCACCGCTCTCAGCGATCCACTGGTACGTATCCCCTAATTGCTTCGTAGGCTGACCGTACAGCGCGATCATCTGGGCTACCATATCGGTATATTTTTCGTAGCCGACTTTTATTGTTGGCGAATACCGCTTTCCCCCACCTGCTTCATACGTCATGAATTCCACACCCGCCAATGAATCAGGCGGGGATATTTCTACTGTTGTATATGGCCCCGTGATCGGAGTGGAATAGCCAATAACCAAAGCTCCATTTATATTCATTTTATCGGTTGAGGTTGGTTCTTTGGACCCGCAAGCTGATATAAGAAAGACACATAGCACGATGCAGATGGATATTATTAAAACCCGTTTTATAGTTAATCCCCATTCTATAAATATTTTTGCGTGATTATTCGAGCCAGGCGAAATTTGGGTCCATGGACTCCATGTCGGTTGCGGCCTGATACGTGCCGCTCGTCAAATCGATGTATCCATATACTTCACCCATGCTGTTATCAGTATCAAATTCCCCATAATAAGCCAGTGTAGCGTCACCACAGGGGATCGAAATTCCCGTACCGTCATAGCACATAATGGAAACCCAGTTGTACTCGGATGAGACGCGTTCAGCGATGAACTCTTCGTACTCGTCAAATGTGATTTCCTGTAATACCGACTTGCTGATTTTAATAAACGCATAGGTGCCTATAGTATCGCCCGAGCCGCTCTTTACAGGCTTGGTATCAAGCGTTGCATTCAGTAAGGGATTTGAAGACGCGATGGATTGAGCGGGCGTAGAAGAGGCGTCAGACGGGGTCGGAGTTATTGACGTTGGCGTTGAGCTGCATCCGGCAACTGCAATAGCGAAGAGTAGAAGGACTATTGCGACGACATGCTTTTTCATTCATATACCCCCAAATAAAGGATTTAAAATAATTATATCATCACGCAAGACAAAAATAAACACAAACGTAATGCAGATGTGTTGCGGCCAAGCCTTTAGCATGAGAATAAAGGAAACAAAAAGAGGTGCATCACATGGCAAAGTTCAAAGTCCCATCCATACCCCGTACGACCAGCAAGAGCATACGGTTTCCCAATGATGTAATAGAGGAAGTTGAGAAAGCGATAGAAGGGAAGGACTGTACGTTTACAGCCTTTGTCGTTGAGGCTGTGAGAACGGCATTGAAATCACTAGAGGAAGATAAGTAAACATGCACCATTGCTTCCGATATAGAAATAATATATTATGTTATATAATAATACATATATTTTTATTAGGAGGGTATTATGAAAATATTGTTTATTCATTTAAGTGATATCCATGCAGATACCATATCAGAATTAATAAATATAAAAACAGATAAATTAACGGATGCGATTAAAGCATCTGGTAATATTGATGAATGTTTTTTGATTATTTCTGGTGATTTAGCATATTCAGGAAATAGCAACGAGTACAGAACAGCAAAAAGGTTTATCGGGAAAGTTCTAGAAGAAATTGGAAGATATTTTGATAAATTTATTAAAGTTTTTGTTGTTCCTGGTAATCACGATATGATATTAAAGGATAACGATAGAGATTTTGATGAAATTCAAGGATATTACAATGAAGGAATTGAAAAGTATCATGAACTGGAATTAGACAGATTTAAGGAATTTATATCATATGCTCAGACAAAAAATTGTTTTTTGCGTAATAATGCATATGATATAAAATATTATGAAAATGGCGGAGTAAAAATACAGTTTACATTATTAAATACGGCTCCTTTTTCGACTTTAGTTCATAATGATAAAGAATTGCATTATATATCTGATGAGGCTCTCGAAGCAATAGTAAGAAAAGATAATGTAAATATAAACATAGTTGTCATGCATCATAGCGTAGAATGGTTTAATGAAAATACCAAAAATATGTTAGAAAACATATTATATAAGAACTGTGATATTTTATTTCAAGGCCATGAGCATATAATAGAATCATTGCAATGCCAGAATAGTTATAATGATTCTATACAGATATTTAAGGGAGGTGAGTATTCGGGGAGAATAACAAAGGAAAGCTCATTTTCGGTAGTAGTCTTTAATACGGATAGCAATGAGTATATAGAAACAATTTTTAAATGGGACGGAGCAAACTCTATTTTTATTCATGATGAAAAGGAACCAAAAAAGATTAACTTAAAGAGTTATAGTTTAAGACCAAACAAAGAATATTACGATCAATTACTTAAAGACAATCAAGGGTTGTGCAATAATTTGTTAGACTACTATGTATTTCCTAAAATTGTAAATAAGGACTCTACAAAAATAGAAAACAAGAATAAAGTAATTAATGAGCATGAGTTTATAGATTTATTGCATGATAACAAAATAATAAATATAACATGTAGTGGTGTAGGGGGAAAAACTACTATATTGAAATATTTATATAATAAATTACTGAAAGAAGGATATATACCGCTCTTTTTAGAAAATGAAGGATATAATCCCAAACGCATAAAAACGATAGTAGATGATTTGTTTCGGGAACAATATTCGGACAATCAAGTAGAATATAGCAGATACAAACAAACAGACAAAAGTAAGATAATAATTTTAATCGATGATTTAGATTATATTAAATCCAATGATAGATTATTGAAATATATTATTAATGACGTAGGACATGTTATATTTACATCGAAAGAAGTGTTCAATCCTGATGTTATCCAATCTGCATGTGAAACATTGAATATTAATGATGTAATAACGTTAAAAATAGTAGAGTTCTATAAAGATAAAAGATTAGAATTGATAAATAAAATATGCAAAGTTAATGGATCTAAAAAAGTAAATGAAATTGACAATGTGATAGATCATCTTCTAAAAAAAGAACATAATCTTTTTGGTTTATCGCCAGATTTTATAATTCAGTATATTAAACACTATATTAATGGGGGTACAAGAGTAAAAGAAGAAGACTCTTTTAATGTCATATTTGAATTTAATTTAAGGAAAAAAATTATTGAGAATTCTAAAGGGCGCAATGTTAAGTTAACTTTAACTTTACTTGAAGAACTTGCTTATGATATGTACATAAGGGAAACGGAATTTATAACAAGCGAAGAAATATTTAAATTTGTTGAAAAGTATTGTCAAGATAATTTATTGGAGTGTAATATTTTATCGTTTATAGATACAGCTATTAACTCAAATGTATTAGTAGATATAGATAATAATTTGAGGTTTTCAAGTAGAAATTATTTGGCTTATTTTATTGCAAAAACGATAAATAGGAGAATGAATAATGGAATAACCGATGATGTATATTACATATTAAAATTTATATGTTTTGGCATTAATGATAATATACTACTATTTCTATCATATTTAAGAGATAATAAAAATATTGTATTAGCATTATGTAATGAGGCAGAAGAAGTATTATCTGATATTAAAGAATTAGATTTTAATAATACTGCGATAGGATTTCTTGATAGAGAAGAAAAAATAGAAGCAGCACTTCCTACTACCTCTGAAAAAACAGCATATCAAAAGAGTGTTGCCTCATTAGAGGAGGAAATACGTTCAGAAGATACTATAAAGTATAAAAGTATATTTGAATTTGATAAATCAGATATGGATAAATATAAGGTTGCAAGAGTGGCAAAATATTTAGAAATAATTGCTAAATTCTTTGTAAACCAATTTATACCATTAAGTGCTAGTGAAAAAGAGAGAATAGTAAGTTGTTTATATAGTATACCAAATAAAATATTAAATGCCTTGTTTGAAGATATTGATAAAAATTATGATGAAATTATTACATCAATATTGAGATTAGTAAAAAATATAGATATTGGTGACAATGAAAAAGCACGGATTACAAGAGAGAAAATAGAAGAAACTGTATGGAAAGTATGTATTGCGATATGTTTGTCATTATATGATGAGGTTGGCTATAATAGTGCAACATTGGAGACATTGCCAGTTCTTGATAAATTTAAAACATCATCAATAAATGGTATTATTCAAAACCTTCAAATGTGGGAGAACAGTGGTAATTCATCAGCTTTTATTAATAAAGCAATTGGAATAATGGAAACAACTAAAGATGGTCTATTACAGGATCTTATCAGATCAATAGTAAGAAAACACATAATTACAAATGACATTGATTATAAGACTTTGGACAGGATAAGTAATAAAAATTTCATGGGAGATAATAAGAAAGAATTATTGATGATATCTCAGGCTAGTAATGAATAATAACATAGTAATTGTGACAAATACTATGTTGGTCCTGCCCCAACTGGCCATTTTCACTATATAGATTATGGCCTAACTACTATAGTGAGTTCTTGCATGTCATCTTGCCACGCTGATAGTATTTGCCGTTCATAATATAACCAGTAAGAGCATGAAATAGAACATGGAGCAAAAAATCGAGCTATTAAGACAAGTTATTTTGTTTAAAGTGCCTTGTTTCAAAACAGTAAAAAAGTGTTTGTTTCTGTAGAATATTAGGGAACGCATAGGTTTGTTTACATCCATTCAACGCATTATAAACTATAGTACAACGCTCACCCCAAACCCACCCACAAAGACAAAGTGGTTCTTCTTTGGGACATTATGCTCCACCAATTCAAGGCCACAATTTCCATACGGGGATTGTGGTTTTTTGTTTTATTGAAAAGCAATATGATTTATACTAAACTTAATAGTGATAAAGAGAAAATTAGCAAGCGACAGAACCGTCCCCTTGCTTGACTGAACCATATAATATGCCCCTTACTTGGGAGGATTTAATTTAGGCGAAAGAGGCAAAAGAGGCGAAACAAAAGAACTGAACTGCGCCCCAAAAGCGGGACAGAAATTGAAGGGGACACCCCGATGGGATAGAATACAAACGAGGGGTGTTTTGTTATGATCAAAAGAGCGTACAGCGACGAGTTCAAATTGGAAGTGGTAAGGGCGTATTTAAATGGTCCCCACGGGGTCCGGGTGGTAAGTTCCAGTTACGGGCTTCCGTCTAAAAACTACATTCCCAGATGGATCGTTTACCTACAGGAAAAAGGGCTGTTGCACCCGCTTGAGGCAAAGAAGAAGAGCATGAGTGGTTCAACAAAGCGGGAAAAAGGTTATCAAGGCTTTTCTTCCGGCAAGAAGAGCGAGCGGGAAAAGATGCTAGAAAAGGAGAATTTACGGCTGCGGGCGGAGAACGCCTTTCTAAAAAAGTTGAGAGAGATGAGAGGGGGCGAAGGCGTAGAATAGACTGTTTTCGCGCAATCAGCGCCCTTCGCTCAGCGTTTACCACGGAATTGCTGTGCGCCGTGGCAAAGGTGAGCCGGAGTGCGTATTACCGTTATGTCTCACGGCCTGAGCGGTATGGATCTTTGAAGGACGTCCTGATCAAAGAGCAGGAACGGCTCCGCTACATCTACGGCTACCGGCGGATGAAAACGCTTCTGCGTGACAAATATGGGATCGTGATCAACCATAAGGCATTACGGAAGATTATGAAGGCGACCGGCACGCAAGCGGTGATCCGGCGCAGAAAAACCAATGCCATGTACCACCCGGAAGGCGCTCCCTTCGTGGCGAAAAACAGGCTGAACCGGGTATTTACGGCGAAAACGCCGCAGTGCAAGTATGTGACGGACATCACCTACATTCCCATCCCGGGTGGGATGACCTATCTGTCGGCGATGCTGGATCTGTACAACCGGGAAGTGGTTTCCTATGTGGTGAGCAAAACGCAGGACGCGTCGCTTTCCTGCCAAACGGTAGAACAGCTGGCGCGCAAAACAAGCCTCAACGGCGCGATGATACATAGCGACCAGGGCGTACATTACACCAACAAAGAGTTCGTCGAACTGCTTCAAAGATACGGGGCGGTTCAAAGCATGAGCCGCAGGGGCAACTGCTGGGATAACGCGGTAATGGAGAATTTCTTTGGACATTTCAAGTGCGAATGCATCCGAATCAGGAAAAAAGCATTGAAATCCTTCCAGGATGTGGTGTATGTTGTGGACGAATACATGGCGTTTTACAACCACCGCCGCCCGCAGTTAAAACTAAACCAAATGGCGCCCGTTGCATACAGACGCCGTTTCGCATAATCCGATTTAAAAACCATGGGGACACCCTTCTAAAAATTGTCGCGTTTTTGGGGCGCACTGCAAACCGTCCCCGTGTTTCCCAGAAATACTATTGCCCTTTATTAAGTAGAATAATTGAGGAAGGTTTGTGTATTGATATCAATTATGAAAATGAAAAAATAATGAAAGAGGATGTACTGAAGCCGATTAAGAAAACACTTGATAAAACAAATGAAGAAATAAAAGAAATATGTCATAATTGCAAGAACTATCTATTATAAGACAAATATAAAGCTACAGATATAACGAACGGGGGAGATAGACTATGGCGAGGCACTGACGGTTGGTGCATGGTCGGCGGGAAAGACGGCCGTTATAGAGGGCGGAAGGTATTTATACAACACCTTTAAAAACTCAAGCCTGAGCAATACTTTGGCCGATGAAACGGGAAGTATGGAAATCGGTGGGGGAGAGGGCGCTGAGGCTGAAAACCTACTTGCCAATATTGAATACACTGATAAAGTTAAAATGCAAATTGCGAACGGAGATTATCATGGGTTCCCTGAAAGTGTTGATGCTTTTGGTGGAAGCGGTAAAGTAACTAATATAATTGGAGGAGACGGTATTATTCGAACAAAAATAGAGATTTTTGGAACGTATAATAACGTATAATGGGGAAAATGGTATATTTGAATATATTATTGAACCGGATGGTATTACATGTAATCATAAATTGTTTAGAATATTAAACGAATAGGAGGAGAATGTTAGATATGAGCGAATTAGTATTTCCCAGAGAGTTAATTAATTCCGCCAAATCACTTAAGCATCTTGGCATATTAGAAATAGCATGGGATTGGCAAAATGCGATAAAAGCGATTGAATATCTTTCAAAATATAATTATGTGGTTTTAGGTGGCGACGTATATAATAAAAATCTAGAACCAACTTATGATAGTTGGTATATAAACAAGAATGAAATAAAATCAAAGGAAGAATTCATTATCCAAGCAAAGAAAAAGGCTATATCTTATATAATTCAGTATCATGATAAAAATGGTGATGAGTATTTTTATTCTATAGTATATGAAAGAATTTGAATAATTAGGACGGTTCCAGAGAGCTTTATAGCAAGCAAGGGGACGGTTCATCTGCTTGCATCCGCCGCATTATAAGCTATAGCACAATATAAACCCCAAACCCACCCGCGAACACAAAGTGGTTCTTCTTTGGGACATTATGCTCCACCAGCTATAAGCCACGATTCCTAAATGGGAATTGTGGCTTTTGTTTATTTTATGATAAAATATAAAAAATTGAATTAATTATTTAACGCTAAAGAAATGGGACAAAACCGTCCCCGTGTACCAGTAACGTTAACCAGAGGTACTATTATGGGTTCGCTCTTTATAATCGGAAATGGTTTTGATATCGCTCACGGGATACCAACAAAATATAGAGATTTCAGGAAATATATTATCAGAAAATATCCAGATGCTTTAAAATACCGTGATGAAATCATCCATTTGGAGGACTGCGAAGACATATCTGTAGATGAATTTGCAGCAGAGATATTGCTTAGTACTATGGATAAAGTATGCGGTGAAAATTGGAACAATTTTGAAGAAGCATTAGCACGAATTGATTTCAGTAACAAATTTCCTTCGCCTATACATGAAGATAATGAAACAGACGAAGAAGACAGCTATAAAATGCAGCATTATCTTTTATATATGGATATGATTATAAATACATTATTTAAGTTCGCTGATATGTGGCAGGAATTTTTTAGATTATGGGTAAAAGGCGTTGAACGGGAAATAGAAACAGGTAAAGTTGAGATTAAACCAGCATTAATTGAACTAATGTCAAAGCCTGATTCTCAGTTTTTTACATTCAATTACACAAAAACATTGCAGATCCTATATGGTGCGAAAAAGGTAATACATATTCATAATCGAAGCGGTCAGAAATTGATTTTTGGGCATGGCGAAAAAGATATTATGTATGGGGAACTTGGAGGCGAATCACAAATCGGCTCTTCGTTTCTCGACGATATGGTAATATCATTTAAAAAAGATACTGTAACTCCAATGAAGAAATACAATAGCTTTTCAAAAGGTTGGACTCTTCTGTTGACAAAATATATTCATATGGATTTAGCTATTCAAAAGTTGATAGTATTTATATCAAAGAAATAATTACGCGGATTTCTCAAAAAGCAACTTGGTATTTCACTAAGTTCGATGCTCAAGATAAAGAGAGCCTAAAAGTTAAGAAGATAAGGCTAAGAAACTATGGGTTTAAAGGGACATTTGAACTGTATGAAGGATAATTGTAATCTATTAAGAACACAACAAATGGGCAATTCATAAAATAGCGCAAGTAGCACATACCTAAAAAGCCCTTTGAGGGAACAATCCATAGACAATTTTGTAATTCATTAGAAAATAATGCTCACCCCAAACCCACTCGCAAAGACAAAGTGGTTCTTCTTTGGGACATTATGCTCCACCAGCTATAAGCCACGATTTCCAAATGGAAATTGTGGCTTGTAGTTTGTTGAAAAAGAATATGATATGTACTAAACTCTGAAGAAAGAACAGATATTCTGTGGGACAAGGGACCTGTCCCCGCGTCCCCTTTAATTGTATAAGTTAAAAGGGACATGGAACCTGTCTCTGTGTCCCCTTTTTTGGGGCGTACGGCTAATTTCCCTGTGCTTGTCTTAGAACAATTAGCTGTTACTCCGTCTCCACATCACCCTGATAGGTGAGGGGAACGCTCACTTTCTTGCCATCGTATTCCAAAAGAACCGTAATGGTTTTCGCCTGCTCCAGTAACGATTCGCGCGTTAAACCGGCGGCAGCCAATTCCTCATCGGGTTTCACGCCCAGATGGTCGCCAAATTCATATCCTATGTAATCCGCATCTTCCTGTATATCAACAGGCATATTGATTGGATAACATGTTAAGCCGGTGCCGAGGCCACTGGCTACGGTTTCGTTCCATGAAAGGTTGACAACGAAATTCCGGTACTTCTGAAAATACTTTGGCCAAACGATCACTTTTAATACAAGGTGCGTTGCACCATCGATTTGCTGTAGTTCACAGACGTCAAATAAAAAATCGAATTGATCGTTGACTTGCGTATCTATGCGGGGATCGTTGTAAAACCGGTCATAGGAGCAGAGGTTCGTTGTATTTTCCCGCGTAATCTTTGTTGGTGTTGGTATTTTATAACTACAGCCGCTGGATAAAACCATCACAACGCAAAGAAGTATGCATAATAGCGCTATATTTTGTTTTTTCAAAACAATCTCCTTTTGGTCGCATGGAGATGGATTCTCCATGCGACCTTACCTTTTATTTGATCAAAAGGATACATCCCAATAATGTGTCCCTGCATGGTAACATTCAAATGCTTTGTTCCGAATCCATGTCTGATCAGCATAATGGGGTTTTGTCAATGTTTCAATAGGAGAGTCCGCCCGTGCGTTCGCTGCCAGTGCTTGTCTGTGAGCCTAAGTCAGAATCACTCGCTATCTTCCTTGAATTCAAATATCATAGGTTCAGGGTTGGTCAAAAGGACTGTTTCGGAACCGCCATCCCAAAGCGTGGTTATCGTAATGCTTTTAAGTATCTCCGCAAGATCTTCCGGGGCTAAATCCATTTCCGCGAGTTCTTCGGGTGAAAGGCAGGAAAAACTCCATGTATAGCCAAATCCGAAAAAGGGATATTCTTCCTCATAAGGTTTCCACGACAGATAATCCTCTCTGCAGGGGGTCATATCACGTTCAATCATATCCGTAAAAATGTACGGCAATATCCTCTCGTCCAGTTTTACGATGGTGCGCATCCCTGTGTAGGGCATTTCGGTTTTCGGATATAGGTTGAAATCGATTACGATCTCATATCCTTCAAACGGAGGCTCGCCATAATGATATTTCACTATATTCAATTGATAATCAAACAGGTCGCTCAGGGATTTGTCGATATTGTCATAGGTAGTATAATAATTGTAACCATTTAACTGGCTTTGTGCCAGCCGGCTCGGATCGATAGGACTGTACGTTGGTTTTGCATTGCCGGTGACGGATGCATTGCCATTCGAACTGCATGCGCACGTTAAAACAAGAATGGATATTATTAATACAGACAATATAAACCGCTTCATAACGATTATTCCACCTTTACCACTATATATTTAGAATAGAAATACGACAGCTCCGCGCCTTGTACCATCTCTTGCCTAAGATAGAATAAAAGGGCAATTGGCTGACGTCACCATCTTTTGGTCATAACGTCCACGCCAGAGTCAGCCATCTCCTCACACCCTTTACACATCCCTGTTGCCTGCAATAATGATCTTTGACTTCTATTCACCGATCCCCTTAAAAATAATTACAGATAACCGGGAGCTGCTGTACGCAGCTCCCGGCATTTGAAGAAATTTACCAGCCTCGTTCATGATACATGCCTAGACCATTATTATAATAGTTCAGCGCTGTGTTTTTGATCCAGGTATCGTTAGTATAATGAGCGGAAGGTTGATTTTTGATCGCCTGGTACGCATGATCATTGAAGTCTTCTTTGGCTTGCTTTACAACACCACCTGTATTATAGAACGAACCCCAGTAGTGCTTAAACGTTAAGCGTTTCTCGCACAAAACTACGCCGACCCATATACCCGTAGCTGAGTTTTTTACAGAACCAATTCGATCATAATACCAGTAGGATACCATAGTTTTTGCTTTGACAGGCATGAGCCTATTTATGCTTGAGCCCAATACGGCAACAGCAGCATCAATGCAAGCGGCCGCATACAAATTTAGATGCAGAAGCCCCGTCATCACGGACATCACTATGGATTGTGCTGCAGCATAAGTAGCGGCACTCTTTTGACTGTCAGCGGTATATAGGCCGCTTGTAGACCGCCTGGTACTAGCGCTAACTCTAGCTTGCGTAGCAAACGCCTTGGTGCCGGACGCAAGGCGAGAAGCTTGATCAAGTTTATACGCCTCCAACAATTCCTGCAAGAGCGGATTTACATAATTATCCTCAGGCAGCAGATAGTCGGTGTCGTCGACTATGCGATGAAGCTCATAAGACCCATCAGCCGATTTTTGGACAATTTCTCCCATCCCCGGCTCTTCGATCGCTTCGCCAATGGCATCAGCGGCTAACGCAGGGTATGCGGATAAAAATATAGCCACTGCCAGAATAGTTGCCAACATGCGTTGAAGCCTTTTCATAAAAAAAACTCCTGAAAATGTAATAGCCTCTTTGATTCTAAAATGCTAAACATATAAGTCCTTGCATGATCACCATCGATTCGCGCCACTAGAGCAATAAACAGATGATTATACAGGGACTTTTCTATATACACGCAAATACGCCACCTCTTTTCATATAATATTTAAATATAAATTATACTACTATATAGTATTATAAAATAATACTTATGTCAATGATATACATATAATATAATACAAATAAAATATTACTATATAAACGTAAAATAGTAAGATTATATAATTATAACCCGCCTATACGAAGCGTTGAATGAAACAATCATCCCAAACCCACCCATAAAGACAAAGTGGTTCTTCTTTGGGACATTATGCTCCACCAGCGATAAAGCCGCGATTTCTAAATGGGAATTGCGGCTTTTATTTATTTTATGATAAAATATAAAAGTCTGAAGAAATTAATTTATTTCAGAGAAATGGTACAAGAGGATCGTCCCCGCGTTTCCCCTATCGAGAATGGCAGCTGAAAATATACAAATATTGATACATATGATATAATATTTATAAAATACGTGTGTTAACAAATGCAAAACGAATAATAGGCATAACCTGTTTTGCTTAAGGGGTTACAGCTTTTTTGCTGTATACGCAACTTTTTGACTCAAACAAAATATATAAAAACATATATCACGCAGGGAAAAGAAAAGATGGCGTTTGCAATGAACGTTGCAAACAACAGTCAATATCCAAGCAGAGCATTAAGCCCATGTGCTCCTTGGGAAAAGCGTTAGGCAGGTTGAACCCCATGAAAGATTATGATACTCATGAAATCTCAGATAATGAGCGCGCTAAGCAAGCATTGGTTGTTTCCGAAGTCCGATATCGACGCCTTTTTGAAAGCGCTAAAGATGGGATACTTATTCTGGATGCAGAAACCGGAATGATTATGGATGTGAATCCATTTTTAATAGAGTTATTGGGCTATTCAAAAGAACAATTCATTAAAAAAGCCATTTGGGAAATAGGTGCTTTCAAAGATGTTGTGGAAAATCAAGATAAATTTATGGAATTGCAACAAAATGAATACATTCGTTATGAAAACATGCCGCTTCAAACGTTTGATGGCAAACGGATTGAGGTTGAATTTGTTAGCAACGTGTATTTAGCGGGTCAACAAAAGGTAATACAATGCAATATTAGGGACATTACCGACCGTAAAATATTAGAAATATCTCTCGCGAAACAAAAGCAATTTTTAGAAACCTCAATGACGTCCGTATCAGATGGTATTATTTCTTGTGATAAACAGGGTAATGTGGTGTTTATGAATAGGGTTGCAGAATTTTTAACCGGTTGGACGCAAGAAGCAGCAACAGGGAAATCGATCAAAGAAGTATTTCAAGTTGTAAGTGGGCTGACACGGGAAAGAGTCATAATTGAAACAAAAAATATAATAAAAAATAATCTAATAGTAAATGAATCTCATATAGGCATATTAATATCAAAAAATAGTATTGAGCGTTTTATCGAGTATTCCATAGCGCCCATCATTGAAGAAAACGAAGAATATAACGGTATGATATTGGTATTTGGAGATTATTCCGAAAAAAAGCTTAACCAGGAAGAAATTGAGTACCTAGGTTATCATGATCAGCTTACAGGGTTATATAACCGCAGATTTTACGAAGAAGAGTTAAAAAGATTGGATACAGAAAGAAATCTTCCAATTACTATTGCTATGGGTGATGTAAATGGATTGAAATTAATCAATGATTCTTTTGGGCATACCGTGGGTGATGATCTTCTGAGGAAAGTATCAAAGGTGATGGAACTGGCATGCAGGTCTGACGATATTATTGCCAGACTTGGCGGCGATGAATTTGTTATCCTTTTACCCAAAACAGATGCTGCGGACGCAGAGCAAATTATAAAACGCATCAAACAAATGTCGGAAAAAGAAAAGGTGGGTTCACTCGATATTTCGATTTCTTTTGGCTTTGAAACAAAACATCAAAAAGAAGAAGACATACAAGACGTGTTTAAAAAAACTGAAGACCGCATGTACCGGAACAAGCTTAGTGAAAGTTCAAGTATGCGGAGCAGAACGATAGATCTTGCCATGAACTCGCTATTCGAAAAGAATAAAAGAGAGATGAAGCATTCGAAAAGGGTCAGCGAAATCTGTCAAAGCATAGCAAGAACGATGGGATTGGAACCGGAGGCTATCAGCAATCTTAAAACCGCAGGGCTTATGCATGATATTGGGAAAATAGGGATTGATGAACAAATACTTAACAAGAACGAAAAATTAAACGAAACAGAATGGGAGGAAATCAAGCGCCATCCTGAAATTGGGTATCGTATCCTTAGTTCGGTAAACGAATTTTCTGAAATAGCTGATTCTGTTCTTGCGCATCATGAAAGATGGGATGGGAAGGGATATCCGAGAGGGCTTAAAGGTGAAGAAATTTCATTACAAGCAAGGATAATAGCCTTTGCCGACGCATACGATGCGATGACCAGTGCCAGGACTTATTCTGAGGCTTTAAGCGATGAAGAAGCGATAAATGAAATTAAAAGATGTTCAGGCACCCAGTTTGATCCCGATATTGCACAGGCATTTGTTGTAAAAGTGTTGGGGATAGAATGGTAAGCACGATTAACCTATAAGAATAAAAACATAGAAACAAATAGAGGCATGGAAGCACAGAGGAATCACAGGGAAAGTTCTCTTGTCTCGTATGGATATTAGAACACGCAAGGGAACGGTTGATTTGCTTGCATCTAATACAATATTAGTTATAGCATGATGTGAATCCCAAACCCGCCCACAAAGACAAAGTGGTTCTTCTTTGGGATATTATGCTCCACCAGGGCCAAGCCATGATTTCTATATTGAAGTTGTGGCTTGTTTTCTTTTTGTGATAAAATGCTTTTAAAGAACATTACTGTATAAAGCCTAGATAAAATGGTCCAGCAGAACCGTCCCTGTGTACCTTCCACTGTTGATTTCAAGGATGGCGGCGTCTGCCATTCCGTTTATCGGCCCGGTAATGGTTATTGTGGCGATGATGACGACGGCGCTGAGTGCGGTTGTTCTGCGATTGTCCAAGGTATTGTGTGAGGTTTACAACATCTGCATCGTATTTCCGCGAAGCAGGATAAGCGAGAGCGATTGGGGAGAAATCGACTAGGTAGAGCGAGCGCAGGAAAATAAAGCAAAATCGAATTAAAATGATATTTGCGTTGGCTTTTACGCCAGCGGTAAATAGAATAAAAGAGGAGGAATGGACGGTCATGTTGGAGTTTTTCAAAAAGGGCGGCGTATTCCTGTTTGACGAAGAGGATGCGGCGAGCGAGAGAACGTACTATCGATTGGAAGACCTTATGGGGGAAGAGGAAGGCGCGGACATTACGGAAGCGTATGTCGACGAGGATGGGGAAATCTGTATTTACTATGACGGTTCCGTATTGAGTGAAGAACAGGCCATCGCCAAGTACAATAGCGGTGAATATAAAAAGCAACTGTAATACGCATAATTTTAAAAGGAAGGAAAACGCACCAGAAGGCGTTTTCCTTCCTTTTTGCCCATAAATAACGCCGGATCCATGTGTCTGTGTCCTTGGTCCTACGATGATCATTTTACGCCCCTCAGACCATGCCGAGCGCCCCACCATGAAGGGGAGCTTAAGTGCATAAAAGATCGGGGGATTTCTCAAAGAAAAAAATTTATAAAAAACTATTGACATCACTACAACCATGTAGTATATTAAAGCTACTACAAAGATGTAGTGATATTGCAGCAGACGTGCGGCAATGAACGGAGGGTGCACACGATGACTAAATTTCAAAAATTATCGGAAACGGAAATGGAAGTGATGCAGATTATTTGGGATTCCGGCCATCCCATGACATCCGGCAAACTGCTGGACATATTTGCCCGGCAAAAGGGTAAGAAATGGAAAGGGCAAACGATCGCAACCTTTCTGGCAAGGCTGGTTGAAAAGGGCGTCTTGTCTTCCACCAAACAGGGGCGGGCGAATCTATACGAGCCGTGCATGTCGCCGGAGGAATATCGGAGCCAGGAAGCAAAGAGCCTGTTGGAAACGCTATATGAAGGTTCGGTCAAGAACTTCCTGACAACGCTCTATGATGGCAATGAACTGACGAAAGATGAAATGATTGAATTAAGGCGCTGGTTTGCGCAAAAGGCAGGTGGGAAGAATGAGTAATCTGTTTTCAAATCTTCTCGCAATGTCAATTGCGGGAAGCGTGGTTGTCGGGTTGATGCTATTGCTCCGGCCTATAACGGCGAAAACCTTTTCGGCCAGGTGGCAGTATGGAATTGGGAAAATGGGAATCGTATTATTTCTGTTGCCTGTTTCACACTTTGTCAAAGCGCTTTCTTCGGTTCAGCCTGTCATGGGAAGTTATCCTGCCGAGCCGTCTGTCATACAGAAAGTTATACCGGCAAACGGCTTTGTGGATGCTATGAACACCTTTATGGAGAAGCAAATAACGGTTGGATTGATGCAGGCCCTTTTGCTTATTTGGTTTGTGGGCGCAATGGCTTTTGCAGGGTGGCATTGCTACTGTTACCGCAGATTCTTAAAACAGCTTCGGGCAGATAGCTCTCCCGTAATGGACGATGCTGCCACTGTCATGCTTCGCTCATGCAAAGCGGCACTGGGCATCCATTGTGATGTAAAGCTCATGCTGAACCGAAAAATTAAAAGTCCTATGCTTGCGGGGTTGCGCCACCCTATGATATTGCTGCCAACCTCAAACATGCAGGAAAATGACTTGAAACTGGTCTTGACCCATGAGTTATTGCACCTTAAGCGCAAGGATTTATGGGTGAAGATGCTTGCACTGGCTGTAGGAACGCTGTATTGGTTTAACCCCTTTGCCCATGTTCTGCGCAAGGATGTAAACATATGGGGAGAACTGTCCTGCGATGAGGCGTTGGCATCTAAAATGTCCCGTGAGGAAAGAAAACTCTATGGCGAAGCCATCTTGAACACGCTGGATAGCTATTCCGGCACAAACACGGCTTTTTGTTCTTCCTTATGTGAGAGCAAGAAGCACATCGAAAGGAGATTAACCATGTTGTTAAATGTCAAAAAAATGAAAAAGCATATTGCGGTTATCGCGATTATCGCAGTTGTTTCAATCGCAAGTATCGGAACTGCCGTTGCTGCATTAGCTGCGGAATATAATCCGGTAGAACAAGGAATAGACGGCCAGGGAAGTTTGGTTGTTTATGATGACAAAATCGACGACGGGGAACTTGGAAAGTCCGAAAATTCGGGAACAGAGGGCAAGGGAACCATTCCAAAAAATATTGATGAAAACAATGTTGCTGGGGAAGGTCAGGTTGTGTGCTTCGACACACAGGAAGAATTGAATGCCCACTTAAAATTACTCGAGGAACGCAGAGCAAAAGGCTTAGATCCCTATGAAGGATTTGAGGAAATGTATGCACACGTTGATTTCAATCTTCCGATTGCATATACGGTACGCTTCAATATCCCAGTTGAAGACACGGCAAGCAATTGATTATGCGATTAATGCCACATGTAGAAAAATAATCCAGTAGTAAACGGCGGTTTTGAAGTAAAATTCAAGGCCGTCGTTTTCATTTTAGGAAATTCTCTGGTTGCTGCAATAAGCTATAAAGGTAAAAGCTAAAATAACGAATAAGTGATGTAGTAAAAAAACGTGTCTACTAGAGTACATCACTAAGTTTTTCACCATATGTTGCAAATGCAACATTAATCAACTTAAATTCGTTATATAATAAACATATCATATGAAGAAGCGTTGCCTCTGAAATTAATATCAGATATCGCGAAATGGTGTTATACAATTGGACAATAAATCTAAGTAGAGATTTAAGAAAGGATATATATTATGACAACGCTGAAGGAGTATTTAGAAAAGCTACCGGATGATAATGCGGAGCGTATGAATGAAATCTTTAATTGGATTATGAGCAAATACAGCAATCTGGAACCAAAGATTGCATGGAATCAACCAATGTTTACAGATCACGGAACCTTTATCATCGGATTCTCAGCGGCAAAAGAACACATGTCAGTTACACCAGAGGTTCAAGCAATGCCGCTTTTTGCTGATAAAATCAAAGCAGTAGGATATGAACAAACGAGGATGCTCTTCAGAATTAAGTGGAGTGAGCCAGTTAATTACGAACTCCTTTCTGAAATGATTGAATATAATATTGCTGATAAAGCGGAGTGCTCGACGTTTTGGAGAAAAACAGAGTAACTCGGCTGCATTATGTATTTGATATTATCAATGGGCAGATAATACCGTTTATATGGCAATATAAAGATGATTTCAGTGATCAAGTTATTGCTGATATTGCTGATAATTTTAATATTGACACAGATACGCAGAGTTTTGAGAAAACTATTGAAGCCATCACAGATGGCCGGCTTCACCAAACCAGCTTTCGCCCCACGATCAATGCGCTTGAGACATCCATTACACATTTTGCGAACATATTATATACGATTGACCCAAATGTTGAAGACGGATTTTATTGTCAGGACATTAAAATTCAAAACAACTCTAAAGTGCCTGTTAAAATAAGCTTAGAAGCTTTAAGAGCGAATTCTAACGGTGACTTGGTATTGCCTGACACTATGGTCTGGAACAGCTTAAACAGGCAAGAAACAAAGACTTATATTGCGCTTGGTTACAATATGTTGATGCTACGCAAAGGCTGATATCTGTTTCTAAATGACTGATCCTCGCGCCAATGCGGGTTCGAATGCTTTGATTTTCAACATAAAAAGAGGCATCCCCTTTGGGCACACCTCATTTTCTATGGCGGAGCAAGGGTATTAGAACACTAACTCCGATAACGTCTTAAATAGCAGATTTTAGCTTCTAATCAGCGAAAACGCTGAGAATTGTAAAAAGAAGCACAGCACCAGCGTATTTCCCTTGTTTGGGTCACTGTGTTTTAAGGTGATCTCTCTGAAACATTGATAACGAAAGCGCAGATGGGCTGTATGGGACGCATGCCAAGTCCTGCCCGGTATTTCGGTTAACATTTCATGATTAAGGGCAACAGCCGATAACCTATGATCCACCCACTCTTTGCAAATGTATAAAAATCGGAGACTTTGGCAGGAAGGCCTGTTCTTTAAAAATTAAAAATGGGGTTGACAGATGAAAGAGAATGAGTATAATAGAAGTAGAATAATAATAAAAATAGAATTAATACAATGGGAGGCGATGCATGATGCCCTCAAACCAAGCGATGGGGCAGGTGTTACAGGACAAGGACATACGGCCTTCGATGCAAAGAGTGCTGATCTTGGAACATTTGTTGATGAACCGGATGCACCCGACAGCCGAGGAAATCTATATGGGCCTGCACGAAAGGGATCGTTCAATATCCAAGGCCACGGTGTACAACACGCTGGCGTTGTTTGAAGACAGGGGACTGGTGCGCGTGTTGACCATGGGGGATGACGAGCGGCGTTACGACATCGGGACAAACGATCACGGACATTTCATCTGCGACAACTGCGGACAGATACAAGATTTTTGTATTGATATGGACAGCTGCATAACGGATTTGCCACAGGGCAATAAAATTCGCCAGCGAGACGTATACTACCGGGGACTTTGTCAGACATGTCGCCTACAAGAGGCGTAACGCCACTTGTGAATTATAAAAATATACGAGGAGGAAATTTTAATGAGTGAGAGCAAAACCATGCAGGATTTGATGGAGGCGTTTGCCGGCGAAGCGCAGGCCAACCGGAAATATACGGCGTACGCGAAAAAGGCGGAGAAGGACGGAAAGACAAACGCCGCCAAGCTGTTTCGGGCCGCCGCCGATGCGGAGACGATTCACGCGCTCAAGCACTTTGAGGTAGCAGGCAAGGTCCTATCGACGGTGGACAACCTCAAGGACGCGGTGGAGGGTGAAACCCACGAATACGAGAGCATGTATCCCGAATTTCTAAAGGATGCGCAAGCGGAAGGGAACAAGGCCGCCATTTTGGGCTTTACCTATGCCATGAAAGCGGAGCAGGTGCACGCCAAACTCTATCAGGAGGCGTTGGATACCATCGACAGCGATGAGGAAGTGAGCTTCTATCTCTGCCCGGTCTGCGGCAACATCGAAAAGGCCGTGCCGGACAAATGCAGCATATGCGGCGTGCCGGGGAAGATGTTTATCAAATATTAATCAAGTAAGTTGTGTGAGGCGGCGCTGCTGGCGCCGCCTTTTGTTTTTGTTGATGCGCGGGAAACGAGTTTTATTAAAGGAAAAGCGCTTTTTCATAGGGATTTCCTTTTGAGATGATCTATACTTGCCCACTACGCTTCGCTTTCCAAGGGGAATCCAATTCCCCCATAAAAATTTCTTTTCGAGGGTATAGAATAACGGAATTATCCCTTGACGTACAGGGCGCATAAACATGCAGAGGGGTGTATAAAATTATGTTTGGAACATGGTCAAAAAAAGAGAAGCGAGTACTGGTTCTCAGTATCGCCTGTTTTGTAATATCGGTTATTTCGTTGATTATTACTGCGTCGGTGTATTACTCGCTATAAATGCAAGAATGGAAAAAGTGAGGCCCACAACAGCAACAAGAAATGTGGCGAAGCCTATGATCGTGGGTATTAACCATTTAGCGGTTTGGATTTTCCGATTAGCGATATAATCTTTGCCATTTTGCGTAAGTTTATAAAATCGAGTTTCAGATTGGGGGTTAGTAGGGAATTCAATAAGCCCTATATACGTAAGATATTTTAATTCACCACTTGGTTTTTCAACAATATAGGGTTTATGCTTGGCGATACTTTTAAGGAGCTTATAGTATTCTTTGTTAAGGTCGGGCATATAGCACACGCTCCTTTCAATAAGAGAATATCATAAAGCCAATAAAAACGGAACTATCTCTCAATGTAGCGTAGAGGGGAGAATAACAATTTGGGAGCCAAGTACGGGGCTTACTGATTGTTTAATATAGCAATTAATTCTAGATTATGATAGAATGTGCTCATGATATTGTAAAGAGGATGCATGAAGTGATGACTCAAGAGTGGGCAGACTATCTTATCACAACACCGAAAATAGCCAGCAAAGACTATAAGTTTCCGACAAACGACGATTATTTAACTATAGAAGTCTTTGAAGAAAACGGGAGCGAAAAGTTTTTGGTCGATATTAATAGAAAGGGTACGTACAGATTAAGAAAATGTACTTACTTAGAGCGCTATCAAGTATCACAATTACTAATAAGGCTGGATATTTGTGAAAATAAACCACATAGGAATCCTGACGATAGCGTAATTGTAGGGAATCATGTTCATGTTTATAGAGAGGGATATGATATGCGATGGGCTTATTTATTAAAAGATCCTTTAGACAGAGGGCTTTTTAAAAATGTCACAGATCTAGTTGCAACTTTTTATGATTTTTGCGCATACTGTAATATAAGGTTTAATGGAACGATTCAAGGATGTGTTCTATAATGATGGATACACAGGGATTTATACAAGAGTACTTATCATGGCTAAAATTAAACATGGCGGTAGAAGATATTGGGAATGGCGTAATTGAGATAACTTCGCCTTTTTTAGACAGGTATAATGATTATATACAAATTTATGTGATCCCTAATAAAAATGGTGGCTATTTATTAAGTGATGATGGATATACAATTAGTAATCTTTTGATGTCTGGAATGGATTTCAATACACAAAAAAGGAAATCAGAACTAGAAGTAATATTAAATGGGTTTGGTGTAAAAAAAGACGAGAGGGATGCGTTGACTGTTAATTGCAGTGTGACGAATTATCCTATTAAAAAACACAGTTTGATGCAATCAATATTAGCTGTTAATGACTTGTTTGTACTATCGAGGCCCAATATCATTTCTTTGTTTTTGCAAGATGTAGAGACGTTTTTAATGAATAATCATATTAGATTTACAAGTGATATTGAAATAAAAGGGAAAAGCGGGTTTTCTCATAAATATGACTTTATTGTTCCAAAATCATCTAAAAGCCCCGAGAGATTAATAAAGGTTGTAAATAATATAAACAGATCGTATACGGAAAGCATGATATTTTCTTGGAATGATACTCGGCAATTAAGGAGTGCTGATACTAAATTGTTTGCAATAATAAATGACGTTGAAAAAGATATTCCCGCAAATTGTTTAGAGGCCTTGGATGAATACGGGATAGATGCTAAATTGTGGACAAAGAGATCAGCTTATACTCGGGATTTAGCTAGCTAGACTCTGAATAAATTCTGTTTCATGATTTTCATAAATCCTTATATCATAAAAACAACTTATATTCTAGCTTGTGTAAGCACCATCGCGAACATATCTTCCTTGCGGTTGTTATATCTAAAGCAGAACTCGTCAACATACCGTTGCATGTATTCCGCTGAAACGTGGTGATAAATCCCATAAACGCCACGTTTTAATGTTGCCCAAAAACTCTCGATCGTGTTGGTGTGCGTCCCCTTGTGATCGGAAAACGCAAGCTGATGGTCAACGCGAAGGTGGATGTACTTCGTTCCAGACAAGCTGTTATAGCCGCCGAACTCGTCCGTGATAACGGTGTTGTTGTTGGTGTCTTTAGACACCTTGTCCAACACATTGAGTAGCTGTTTTCCTGTTAGCTTTTTACCATCTTTATCGGGCATTGCTATTCTTGCATACGCAATCTTATTCACTCTATCTACAACGCCTATCACGGGCGTTTTTTTAGTTCCCCTGCCGCGTTTGTTTAGCGTAGGTGGGTTGTTATCATCGTCATGGTCATTATCCTTGCGTGGTTTGCCGCCTACATAGGTTTCGTCCATTTCGATGATGGTGTTAAAGAACTCGACGTTTCCGACGTTGCCCATAGCTTTACGTATTTGTTGTAGCATGCGCCAAGCGGTCTTGTAGGTAACGCCGATCTCGCGTTCAAGCTGACATCCTGATATGCCCTTCTTCCCGTTTAAGAACAGGTAGATGGCATAGAACCATTTGCGCATGTCGGTAGACGAATGTTCAAAGATCGTGTCCTTGAACACCGAGAATGTGTTGTTGCAGTCTTTGCATGTATATACCTTGGGTGTGCGCTGCCGTTGATAGACTTTTACAGAACCACAATGGGGGCAATAGATGCCACCCGAATACCGAATCTTGACGTAGTAATCGATACAGGATTTCTCGTCTGGAAACTTAGTAAGCAGTTCATTAAACGTCATTGATATTCACCTTCCTTGCATAACTAATCATAACACAAAGGTAGGTGTACGTCAAGGGATAATTCCGTAGAATAATGCCACTGCCCAGTAAGGATAGAAAGGAGGGATTGCTCCTTCAACCCTTGTTTGTCAAATCGTATATGTCATCGCTACCGCGATTGACGTGTTGCGGTGGCGGTCTTGCGGTATCTTGTGCTGCGTCGTTGCGATTTATCCATGCCATGCGCGTTCCTGTTTTGGAACGGTGTGATACACAGAATCAACAGCAACAGTGGCAGCAGCGCGTTGTTCTGACGTCGGTTGCGTTGGCATTGACCGTTGCATTCGATGCCCATGGGTCGCACCGCTACGGTGGCGCCAAAGGTGAGAGGAAATCGGACACACATCATTTGGCTTACCATATATGTACACGGATCCGATGAGTATGGCTCCAAACAGGGTTCGCCCATGCACATGCTTTCAACTTTACCAATCTTAGCATCGGGGATGACGGTAACGTCGGCTTCTATGCGCACCAGTTTTTTTACATTTGTTGAACAATCCATTTGTCATTTGCACCTGTCTTTTGTTTTTTATGATTGGTACATCATATGCCTGTAACCACGACATGTTACAGTGAAGGATAGGAGAAATCCGTATTTTTAAACAAATACGGATTGTTGACGTATAGAAGTTCTGTTGGTTTCACAGTTGAGCACGACAGATGCCGCTTTAGACTTTGAGGTGGTTTTGAATCTAGAACATATCGTCCGGGCAGCGGAGCGGGCAACCCGGCGCGGAACCTTCGTTATACTGCGCCAGCGGCATTTGATAGGTTGGCGCACCGGCCATACCACCCGCCGGTGACATTGCAATAAACGCATTGGCTGCCGCTATGGCGCTTGTGGCAAAGGGGCATGTGGCGCCATTTGCCACGTTCAGGTTAGCAGCAAGAAGTTGCGCGTACAACACCTGATACTGATTGGCAAACGAAGGGTCGCTCGGTGCGGGCGGAGATTCGGTATTAAAGTCGAGGACGTCGTTTGCATTGGACGTTGTGACGGTATAACTCAGACCGCTGTCATCGATGCCCAGGATGATAGAGTCGCCTAAATCCGTGATCAATGCATTGGTTACATTTGGGTGGTTTTTAAAATATCCGATTGTATAGGTACACGCAGGCGTCAACACACATTCTCCTATGCCGGGCTCGGCGCATACAATGCCCGGCGGTGTAGCCGATGCATTTGCTGAAAATGTCAGAGGAACTTGAATACAGATGTTTTGACTTATCCTGAACGAACACCTTGGTATCGGTATATTCGGGCAGCCACCGATGATCGGGTTGCCGAGGCAGTAGGATTGAATTTCGCCTACCGTTACTTGTGGTGTGATGGTGATTTGTGCTTCTACGCATACTGAATTATGAATGATTGTTTGACAATCCACAGCGTTTCACCTTTCCTTTGTAATGACTCAATACATGATATGAAAGGTGTATTAAAGCGTTACATGTACAGGGGATAGCCAAAATGGGAAGCCCACACAATAATGTGAAGTATGGGAGGGCTTGCCAATAAAAACTAAAACTATACCCACCCACTAGGCTAACGCCTTTCAAGGGGAAGCAAGGCCCCTTGGCATATCCGTAACGTTCACTTCGTTAAGCCTGGCATAGCTCTTGGAAAGACATGCCATCAACAATCACGTTTGATTGACTTGACAATAATTTTTAAAGCTTCTCCACCGCCTAATTTGGTATGATCGTGGTTGAAATGGCGTAATCGGACCGTGCATCAATCCAAGATGGTCAGATCGGTCTGCTTTTTATTGGGCAGCAGAGTTGATGTTTGCAGGGCGTTATAACCCAAGAGCAGTACACCGCCCACCCATTCGGTTTCGTTCAAATCCAAAAACGCTCGGGTTTCGTTGCTGCGCCTGAGCTCGCGTATCATAAACGCCGACCACATGGAGCCAACACCCAGCGAATGCGCGGCGATTTCCAGGTAACTTAGCGCGATGACGGCGTCCTCTTTCCACTCGCTATCGCCGGGCATGACGGCAGCGACGAGCATCGGCGCGCCGCGAAACACGGGATCTTTCCCCTGCTTTTGCTGATCCTCCTGCCGGGAATAGCGTTGCTCGGCTTTCTCGGATGGATCTTTGGATACCTCGGCCATAATGTGTTTTTTTAAAGTATCAAGACGTTCATTTTCCAACACGATCCATCGAACCTGCTGCCTGTTGGAGGCGGAAGGGGCGTAGCGGGCAACATCCAGTATTTGTATCAGGGTTTCCCGATTCACCGGCTTGCCTGTAAACTTGCGCACGCTTCGTCGCGTGCACAGAAGACGCCGGGATTCATCGGGCGAAGGAAAGCGGGTGCTGCCAAGATCCACGGCCTGCCCGTGATTAAAATTGCCAAGGCTAGATGCGCCGTAGCGGCAAGAAATAATGCAATGGCCGCATTGCATGCAATAGTATTCGTCCTCGTCCTTGACCATAGGATACCCGTCGCTGTCCGCTGTGATGATGAGCCTTGGGCAATCCAAAATGCAGGCGCGGCATTTCACGCATTTGCTTTTGTCGATGTGAAAGGATGCCATGTGGTTCCTCCCTGACGTTGATATGAGGATATTGTAACGTCGCAAGGTGGGTGTTGTAAAGCCGCCGCTGGGGATTAAGCGGCGAAAAAGGCGGTAAATACGGCATTTTAACTGATTTGTGTAAAATTTTTATCGAAATCTCATGGGAAAATGGTATACTGTACACCAATAATAGTAAATTGATGGTTTGTATGTCTTAATATTTGTACAATTTATTGGGGAAGGAGGGGCTTATACGAGTGCATTCTATTTTGTATGTGGAGATCAACGTGTTTGCGCTGGTGGTCTTATACTTAATTTATCTCAATGTTCGCCTCGGCCGCGCGGATAAGTATCTGTTGGAACAGAAGCTTTTTCTGTTACTGATGCTGGGCAATGCCCTGGTTTTGATTTTCGATTCGTTCATGTGGATGCTCGATGGTACCGGCGGCGCGTTGATGCGCGAAATGAATCTGTTTATGACGGCGTGTTACTATGCTCTCAATCCGATTGTTTGCATGATGTGGTCGTATTATGCGGATTATCTGATCTATCGTAGTGAACGCCATCTGCTTAGGATTCTGATCCCGCTTTTGATACCCGCGGGCGTTGTGGCAGTGCTATCCTTTTTGAGCATGTTCAACGGTACGTTGTTTTTCATCGATGCGAACAATATATACCACAGGGGCGAGTTGTTCCTCCTCATGGCGGCGGTCAGTTACGCCTATTTGCTCTATACGTTGTTTAAAATCATGGCCATGCACGACAGGATACAAAAAAACGACTTTATTCCCATCCTTATCTTTGCGCTTCCGCCGTTCGTGGGTGGCATCGTACAGATACTGTACTATGGCGTGTCCGCCATCTGGGTGTGTACGACAATATCCATTTTGATCGTGTTCATCAACATACAGAATCACCAGATGTATACCGATTATCTGACTGGGCTTTTCAACCGCCGTCAGTTGGACAACCATTTAACGGCAATCTCGCTAAGCAACAAGAAAAAGGGTTTGCTGGGCGGTTTGATGATTGACTTGAATGATTTTAAAATGATCAATGATAAATATGGCCACGATGTGGGCGATCAGGCGCTCAAGGATACCGCCGATATATTGAAAAACACCTTCCGAAAACGCGATTTTATTGCGCGGTACGGCGGGGACGAGTTTATGGTGGTAATGGAGATTGAACATAGAAGAGATCTGATCAATGCAGTGAACCGTCTGCGGGAGAATATTGCCGCGTTTAACGAGAAAAGCACCGCGCCGTATGCCATCAGCCTGAGCATCGGGTATGATTGCCTCGATTGCCGGTCGAACACGACCATAGAGGAGTTTGGCAAACACATCGATATCTTGATGTACCGCGACAAGCAGAGCTATGACGATCATTCGCAGCTTGAATACAAAGAGAATGACGATGAGGATTTTGTTGAGGAACACGGCATGGGGCTGGGCGCTTGAAACTGCGTTGTCAGGGATAGGACATCGGTGCATCGTGGACGTAAAAGGGCGCGTTGTCCAAATTATGGGAAGGTGGCAAAATGCGGGAGATCAAAACAAAGGAACTGACGTATGAAGACTTTCATATCTACGGTACCTTTGCGAACATGCTCAACCCAAGGGCGCCTAAGATCGGGGACGAACCCATCGAGTTTTTCCGCGACATGGCGCAACTGAACGTGGGGCAGGATATCGTTTCGTTTTCCGTGTGCCGCGTGACAAAGCGGAACAATGTGGTGGATGTAACGGAGATACACAACAAAAGCGGGGAAGGGATTTTGCCCCTTGACGGCGATGTGTTCGTCCATGTAGGCATTGCTACGCCCAACGGCGAGGTGCCCTGCGATTTCATTGAAGCGTTCCGCGTACCCAAGGGTACCCTTGTTGTGCTCAACCGCGGTGTTTGGCATCACGCGCCGTTCGCCACAGGAGACGAATGCGTGAACGTTTTGATCGTGCTACCCGAACGGGCGTATGCCGACGATTGTCTGGTTGTGGATGTGCCGCAGGGCGAAAGGATACGGGTTGTGGAGTGAAGAGCGGAGCAGCCGGTTATCTGAATTGGGTTTGGGATTGGTTTGTAATCAAAGGCCGCAGCGATACAAGATGCTGCGGCTTTTTCAATGGTGGCAAAACACAATGGTTTATCAGGCGATTGTGTTTATGGACCGGTTACAATTTCATAGGGCCAAAGCGTGATGTCGCCCAAGTCAAAGATATTCGTATAGCTCATTGCGACGAGTTGAGCTGATGCGGTGGCGCTTCTGTTTCCGGTGCGGCAGTAAACAAAATAGACGGCTTGTGTATCGGGTATTACGGTGGGCGCGTAAGCGCTGATGTTGTCAACGGGCAGCAGGACAGCATTTTCGATATGCCCCTGTTCATACTCCTCCTGCGTGCGCACATCCACAAAGGTAACTTCTTCCCCCACGTCCAATCGAACTTTCGCTTCCTTTGGCGTTATTCTTTGTACGGGAGCATTGTTACGTTGCGCGCATGCGCTAAGAACAACCGTGATCACTGTCAGTGTCAAGATCAACACAAATGACTTTTTCATGGTTTGTTTTCTTCCTTTTTATTTGCGCCCGAATTTGTTTTCACAATATCAGTATAGGGTAGGTGCTGTTGTGGAGCAATGCGCAGGAGGTTCCATTCATAAGAAGAAAGACGGGCGGGAATGAGTGGAGAGGTGCCAGACGTGCGGGGCGTGAAAAAGAAAACCAATTGTATATATGAAAACCTATATTGATGGGAACTCCACAGACAATTCCATATAGAATCCATACAAAAAGCGGGGATATACTGGGATATCTCCGCTCTAATCTAGCATTTTGGGCGCGCCGGTCTATTTTTGCAGCTGCTTTAGCTTGCCGTACAGTTCCTTCATCTCGTTTGTGAGGTTGCGCGGGTTGACGATGCGCACCTTGATGTATAGATCCCCGCGCTTGCCGCTGCGGTCCTTATAGCCTTTACCGGCAACGCGGATCTTGCCGCCCGGCTGCATGCCCGGAGGTGTTTTGAGTTTGATCTTATCATCGATGATGGTTAGTGATATCTCGCTGCCCAGTGCCGCATCCCACGGATACAGATCCAGCGTCATTTCAAGATCCAGTCCGTTGGCGCGCAACCTGCCGTCCGCGGTAAAATTGACGCCAATGTACAGATCGCCGCTTGCGCCGCTGCCTTGCCCTTTTCCACCCTGCCCAGAGAGCTTGATCTTCTCGCCCGGCTTAATGCCGGCGGGTATTTTAAATGAGATCGTCCGCTGGGACACGCCGTCGCTGAGCGTTACCCGCTTCTTCTGTCCACGGAAGCCTTCCTCCGGCGTGATGGTGATGGTCGCTTCTGCATCCCCGCCTTTGTGGGAAAAATTACCGGTGCGGTAGACGCGCCTTGTGCGGCTGCCTGTTCCGCCACCCGCAAACAAATCGTTTATGTTGATGCCCGCTCCGCCGAAATAGGCATTGAAAAAATCGGCAAAATCGTCGTAATCATCGGTTTGCTGTCCCTGCGACGGTCCTTGCGATGGGCCCTGCCCATGGGTGGAGTATGTGTAGCCCGCTCTGGTCGGGTCAAATTCGGCGCCGTTTTGGAAATTGGTCTGATCCTTCAGCTCGTCATATTTGGCCCGCTTTTCCTTGTTGCCCAGTATCTCGTACGCTTCACCGATTTCCTTGAACTTCTCCTCCGATGTTTTGCTGTTCTTGTTCGCATCGGGATGATGTTTCTTTGCGAGCGCTCTATATGCTTTTTTTATTTCATCCTGTGATGCGGTCTTTTCCACACCCAAAGCCTTATAATAGTCGATGAATTTCATTGTCGCTCCTCCATATTCACTTCATCAATATTAATTATACTACTTAATTGGCCTGCAAGTAAGGACAGATTGATACCGATGAAAGCTTTTGGAGCATGCTGCCGAGCGCACGTGCCTACCCGTCCCGTAAATAACCACGATGAGTGCATCGCTGCGAAAATCGCGGTTTGAACGATAACGCCGACTGTCGCGATGATTGGTTAGAGAGCTTCCAAATTCGCTAAAGCATCGCTCAAATGTTCGAAAACCGTGCTTGTTTTGCTACCATCCTTGAATAACGACTCCATGACCTTTAAGGAGCTTTGCTCGTCAAGGCTTTCAAGATATTCGACAAACGGTGAGATTTTTTCGTATCCGGAAATGGAAAATAATACCGCATCTGGTTGATTGCTTTTTAAAACGAATACCTTGCCGAGACTTTCGGCTTTTTCTCTGCACATCTTGTAATTTTTCAACATGTCAGTGCTTGAAACTAGTGCCGTTGTCAAAATAATCATCATATACCTCAATCCGTTTTTATGTAATCGCAAACACTATGCAAAAATGCCGTACTCGTATAACGTGTCGGCTACTTTTGCTTTTTGTATTTAAATGCATTTCAATTTCTTGAAAAATACACTGTTGCCGATCCTGCAGTATGCTTCAATGCTTTAATCAGCAAATGATCGTTTCTGCCCGGCGGGGAATGACAATCGCGCCGTTGCACCGGCACGATTGTCGTAAGTTCAATGGGTTCTTACGGTACAATGAAAATAGCAGAGGACGGTCTATCGGCCAATGATGATCAGTCCACCGGCGACGATCGCAAGAATGGCCAGAATGGTACCGATGAACGGAATGGATATGCTCACCACCTGCAGCAAGCCTGTCATGACCAGCCAAATACCCAATAAAAACATTCCGAGTGTTTTGGTAACCTTCAAAATTTTCACCTTCTTTTTTTAGAGGAAGCGATTACAAGACCCTCATTGTGTATTTACATCTTACGCTTTCCGTTGATAATTCTCACCAGCACAGTAACGATTGCAAGGACGAGCAGTACGTGTATAAATCCGCCCATTGTTGTTGAAGTGATAATGCCCAAAAGCCATAGTATTACGAAGATAGAAGCGATTAAGTATAGCAAATTTATCCTCCTCTTTTGTTTGTACGGCAGGCACCGCCCGCGAGGCCTGTAAGAGCTATTGATTTCCGGCAGATTCTGCCATGCACCCAAAAGGCCGCCAACCGCAAGCCGTATGTTCGATCAAACGCGCTTATGCGCTCTCTTTTCTAAGCTCCTCGTTCTGTTTTCTAAGTTGATCATTGGTTTCGGATTTGATTGCGTTCTCTTTTTTTAGTTGATCAAATTCCTTTTTCCACTGCTCATTTTCCTTTTTTAACTGATCCAAGCTGTCCTTTATAAGTCGGTTGTTATTCTTTTTTGGGCAAGCATATGTCCCAACCAAAAGTCCAAGAGCACCGGTTAGGAACCCTATGATGTAATAGTAGGCAGGGAAGGAATTGACCATTGGGATCAAGCCCAGAAGACCCAACACGCACAGCGCCATGAAGCACAAGCCAAGCAGCGCGCTCATCATTCGTGCCATAATCATTCACTCCTTTTTTGCATTGGATAGGATTGTCCCAATTTTCATGTTGTCCGATTCGGAAAATTCGGTGCAATTGAGAGGCTTCCTGATTTGCCTTTCATCGTCTTTGAAAACGCGCGACATATCGAAATTTCACTCGAAACGTAACATTTGACTGTGCCTAGGCCGGAATATTTAAAATCTCGGCCTTGCTTTTTTAAAGTCTGAAAAACTATTCTTAAGGCGCGTCGCATGGTCATATGCGTTCTCCTTGTGATCAGAAAATGCGAGGATCGTATCTTTTTTGAGATCTGTGGTATCCGTCCTGATGCCCTCTGGCTTGTGATCTGCCTGTTCCTTAGTTTTCACAAAAAAAGCGGCGCTGTTTTCCTTGAAAGTCGACATATACATACACCTTTCTTTTAAGCATCCGGTATGAAGGATGATTGAGGTGTTTTTGCCCATCGTAGGAGGAATTAATCCCTCTTAACGGGCTGCTCATCATGACTTGCCATATGGATGGATTTGTTCGGGCTTGTCCCGGCCTTTTCGCGTAAGCACCGGGAAGTTTTTTACGTGTAAAATTAAATTGCTTATGATCATCGGCGCCAAAACTGCCAAAGGGGGTGCAAAACCGTCGCCGTTGTTCGGATACTGTGTTTTCATATCCGCGTGCGTTCTCTAGAGATCTAAGGTTGAATGTTTTAGCAAAATCACACAAACGTTCTTCCTTTTTGCAGAATCATTGGTGCTTTTAATCATCATACTATAATTGGCAATAAATGTCAATTAAAAATACTTATATTAAAATATATAAAATATAATATTAATAAAAATACTATATTTTGCATATATATAATTATATATACAATAATTATAATGGAGAAATATTAATTATAATCTATTATAATAAAGATAAGTTATAATGTAAATATTAAAACAATAAAGAAATGTATAAACAAATTATATAAAGTAAAATTATTTATTATAAAGTATTGGTATCAGCATGCGTTATAATGCCGCAGGCTTCACGGAACGGAAGGAGCGCGGGCTCTCGAGCGTTGGGATGAAGCCCATCAACTCCATGCAAAACAAGGGGGCGTTGCCCCTTTTGGAGCCCCCTGCTATCGCCGTTTGGCACGGCGGCGGAAGGATGCAAAAGAATATCGCCCCCCTTGAAACCCGTTAGGCGGTCGTTTCCTGTTCAAACGCAGCCCAGGGGATATTTACCTGCTTGCCGTAGCTGATGATATCGTCGATGTGCATCAGAAGCGGAAAATCCGCTGCGGTTGTTTTGTCGTGCTTTATCAAGTTGCGTACCGCGCGTGCCGTTCGCTTAGAGATGACGACGGATTCCAGTGTGACGTCGGAAAGCTGCTCCATAGCGTCGTCAAAGGAAACGCCTCGTCCCAGCAGCGTGCCAATGCGGCGCGTGCGGCCGCCAAAGATGGTGACGTACAGATCGCCTACGCCATAGATGATGTTGTCGTCGTGTCCACCTGTCAGCTTTAGCAGCTTGCGCATCTCGCGGATGCTCTGGGTGAAAAGCGCCGCCTGTGAGTTGTAGTGCAGCGTGCCGCCCACGCCTTCGATTCTCTCGCTTAGCCCGACGGCCAGCGAAACACCCAACGCGTACACGTTTTTTCATGGCCACCGCACACTCAACGCCCACAACGTCGGTGGACAGGCTGATGTGGTAATAGTCGGTTTCAAACACGGATTTGAACATGCGCAGCGTGTCCATGTCGCGCCCGCAGAAGCACACGATGGTGGGATCGTGATCCGCCAGTTCATAGCTGGTGCACGGCCCGCCCACCGCGTTGAGCGAAAGGTTTCTGCCCTTTAACTTCTGCTCATAAAGATGTGGAAAGGCGACCAGCGTGCCGTCCTCCATGTCCTGCATACCCTTGGTGATGGACAGAACGGGCAGCGATTCGGGAATAGCGTTGAGAATATTTTCGGCAAACCAGTCCACGCCGAAGCTGCTCACCGCCCGCCTATCAGTATGTCTGCGCCGTCCAATGCTTCGTGCAGCTGCTCGATCTGATAAAATTTGAATCCCGCCGGAAAGGGACGTTTGAGCGTCGGGTGGACATTGGTCAATCGGGCTTGATCAATGATATCCCGATCCAGATGTGTTCCGACCAGGCGTACCTCGTGGCCGTTCTCCCCTGCGGGAAAAACCGATGGCAGAGCCCATAATGCCGGCGCCAACAATGGTGACAATACTCATATTCGTGTTGCTCCCTCCT
>CAXXLG010000003.1:0-223555 GCA_963674495.2 Christensenellaceae bacterium
TGGAAAATCAAAAGATATACGAAACCTAAATAGAGCAATGGAAGAAGCTGTATTAATAGTTTCCAATAAGAAAAATGGTAATGAATATATAGCTTACAGAGAATTTTACAATGCATTGTGTAATGTACCCCGTTATAAAAAACTTATTGATGAATATAATTTGACATTAGAAGAAATGATTGACATTTCAAAGCACCTACAAGAATATGGGTATAGTTGGAATAAGTATGTATATATTCCTATACATGCATTTTATCGTGAAAAAGTTTTGATATTCATGCTTGAAAACAGCGAAGAGTTACGTGGATTAAAAGGCAAAGAGATATTTTCTGAAACAGCACTGAAAATAAAAAAATTCTTTAGAGAAACAATAGCTGGAGCACTATTTAAATATTAACCTTTAAATAGTAGGTGTTGATAATCATATAATGACGCATAGGGACCATTTGCAGTGCGCCCCGAAAACACGACAGTATTTAGAAGGGTATCCCCATGGATTTTAATTGGATTTATGTCAAAAGGTGTCTGTATGCAACGGGCGCCTTTTGATTTAGTTTGGACTGCGTCCGGCGGTAATTGTAAGACGCCATGTATTCGTCCACAACATACACCACATCCTGAAAGGATTTCAATGCCTTTTTCCGAATGCGGATGCATTCGCACTTGAAATATCCGAAGAAATTCTCCATCACTGCATTGTCCCAGCAGTTGCCCTTGCGGCTCATGCTTTGAACCGCGCCATGCCTTTGAAGCAGTTCAACAAACTTTCCGTTGGTGTAATGCACACCCTGGTCGCTATGTATCATCGCGCCGTTGAGGCTTGTTTTGCGTGCCAGATTCTACACCGTTTGGCAGGAAAGCCACGCGTCCTGCGTTGTACTCACCACATGCGAAACAACTTCCCGGTTGTACAAATCCAACATTACCGATAGATAGGTCATCCCGCCGGAGATGGGAATGCAGGTGATGTCCGTCACATATTTGTGTTTTGGGATGGATGCCGCAAAGTCCCTGTTCAGCCTGCTTTCAGCCACCAAAGGCGCGCCTTCCGTGTGGTACATGGCGTTGGCCTTTCTGCGCCGAATTATCGCCTGCGTGCCGGTTTCCTTCATAATCCGTCTTAACGCTTTATAGTTGATCACGATTCCGTATTTGCCGCGCAGCAGCGTCTTCATACGCCGGTAGCCGTAGATGTAACGGAGATGTTCCTGTTCTTTGATCAGGATGTCCATCGATACCGCTCGGGCCGCGCGACAAAGCGGTAATACGCGCTGCGGCTTATCTTGGCCACGGCACAAAGCAACTCCGTGGTAAACGCGCCACGAAGGGCGCTGATCGCGCGAAAGCAATCTACTCTGCGCCATCGCCCCCTCTCATCTCTCTCAACTTTATTAAGAACGCGTTCTCCGCCCTCAGCCGCAGGTCTTCCTTTTCCAGAAGCTTCTCCCGTTCCGTTTTCTTATCCGATGAAAAGCCTTCATAGCCTTTTTCCCGTACCGTTGAACCGCTCTTGCTTTTCTTCTTTGCCTCAAGCGGATCCAACAATCCTTTTTCTTGCAGATAAACAAGCCATGTGGAAATGTAGTTCTTGGACGGCAGCCCGTAACTGGAACTCACCACCCGAATCCCATGGGGCCCGTTTAAATACGCCCTTACCACTTCCAATTTAAACTCATCGCTGTACGCTCTTTTGACCATATAAAACACCCCTTTTTTGCATTTTATCCTATGGGGGTGTCCCTATCAATTTCTGTCCCGCTTTTGGGGCTCAGTTCAGTTCATTTGCTTGCATCCGCCGCATTATAAGTTATAGTATAACACTGACCCCAAACCCACCCACAAAGGTAAAGGTGTTCGTTTTTGGGTGCCGTTGCTCCACCAATTCAAGGTGCAGATTCTATGTGAACCATAGCTCAAATATAAAAAATGAGAGGAAAACTGTGATATATTTGTATAAAAGTTGATAGGTATATGAATTTTTTGATTTATGATATAGAAGGTGAAATAAAAGAATAGTCTTCTGGCTGAATTTGGGGTGTCGGCATGGGACGTGAGGACAGGGTCCTTGTCCTAACCGCTTGAGAGTAAAAATATTAATTCCTAACGTATTGAAAAGTACGGGTGTGCTTTTCTGGTTTTTTGCCAAATTGGTGACAGAAGGCTTTCCCATTAATTTCATCGCTCACCGTGATATAATAGCAAGAAAAACAGATGAACCAGCCCCGCAGGAGATTCAATGACCCAAATACAAAGCGTAGTAATCGCCACGCTGAATTCCCAATACATCCATTCCTCTTTGGCGCCGTGGTGCCTGCTCGCAGGCATTCGGGCCTATGGCAGGGATGGAATTTCGGTTTGCGTTTTGGAAGGAACCATCAACGAAAGTAGGGAAGCTGTAGCGAACCGCATCCTTATAAAAAATCCTGATGTCGTGTGCTTTAGCTGCTATATTTGGAACATCACGCAAACGCTCGAACTTGTCCAACGGATCAAGACCGCGTTGCCGGGTGCGCTCGTGGTGCTGGGCGGGCCGGAAGTCAGCTATAACGCCAAACAGGTGTTGCGTGATAACCCGGCGGTAGGCTATGTCATTTGCGGCGAGGGAGAGCGGGCGCTGGCGCTTTTATTGAATGCGTTGGATGATCAATCCGACATTTCGAAAATCCCCGGGCTCGTTTATCGGCGCAATACGGAAATTTGCTATTGTGAACCCCAAGATTTTGATAAGGAGCCGTTGTCCCCTTATTTACCGGAATATTTCGCGGCTCTTTCCGGTCGCATTGCCTATTTAGAAACAAGCCGGGGCTGTCCCTTCTCCTGCGCGTTCTGCCTTTCGGGACGGTGCGGCGGCGTACGGTATTTTGAACTGTCCCGTGTGAAAAGGGAAATCCTGCTGCTTGCCAACAGCGGGACAAAAACCGTGAAATTCGTTGACCGCACGTTCAATGCCAATAGTAAACGGGCTAAAGAGATATTTTCATTCATCATCGATCACGTAGGCGTCGACATACCGCAGAACGTACGGTTTCACTTTGAGATCGCTGGTGATCTTTTGGACGAGAAAACCTTAGAGATACTGGCTCAGGCGCCAGCAGGTGTGATGCAGGTTGAAATCGGCCTGCAGAGCTTCAACGCAAAAACGTTGGGAAGCGTTCGCCGGAAAACGGATTTAGATGCGCTGCAAAAGAATATCCGGCGGCTTGCTGCGTCCGAAAATATTCATATTCATATCGATCTGATCGCGGGCCTGCCCTATGAAGAATGGGACAGCTTTGCAAAAAGTTTTGATACCGCCTATTCACTTGCGCCCCATATGCTGCAACTCGGCTTTTTAAAATTGCTGCATGGCTCTGCCATGCGTGAACAGCCGCATGAGTATCCCTGCGAACATTCACAAAAACCGCCTTACGAGGTTGTGCAAACGCCCTGGATGTCCGTTTCTGAATTGCATTCGCTGCATCATGTAGAGGATGCTCTCAATCGTCTTAACAACAGCGGTCGTTTTAAACGGTCCCTCCGATATCTTTTGAAAAGCACAGGGCTTCCACCGTTCAAATTGTTCCGCCGCTTTGGCGAATTTGCGTTTGAAAAGTCTGTACAATGCCGCTCATTGGATGGATATACTGAACTTTTCTCCCAGTACTTTTCTAATTGTCAGGGCGTCGATCCCGCCGTATTGCGGGACTGTTTAGTGTGTGATCGGATGGCAACCAATGCGTCGGGGTTCCTCCCAAAAGCGCTTCGAATCGATGATCCCGAATTAAGGTGTGCCAAAACTGCATTGAACAACAATGCGGCAACGAAGAAGCCGGACGGGGTTAAACGCGCGGTCGCTATTCTATATACAAAGCAACGTGTTGTTTACGTGGATTATTTGGATAAAGATCCGGTCACGGGTGAGTACGAGCTCAAAGAATTCCCTCTGGAGGGCATTGGTACGCGTAGGATCAAATCCTAAGTGCCGGGAAAATTCCTGTCATGAGGATACTCATCAATGTGGGTATTTTCCGATGGTGAACCAAGCGGATAAAATCTCTTGAATGCATGGATTGCATTGCCTGAATTTCTGCGGAACCGCCCATAGCATGGAAGAGACAGCCTCATCACGTTGCGATGAGAATTACTTCTTTATGGTATTATAAAGTTATTACTTCACAAAAAAACCACATTCCTGCAGCTTGGGAATAGTGGCTTTCTTTTTTTGTGTTAAAAAAAGAAGAAGGAGGTATTTTGGGGACGACTAACAAGAAGTGTATCAAAGATCTTGATTGCTGCGTCCCCGATTGCCTTGCTCGTGCACTTATGTCATGAATTATTTATACATCTTCTCCTGCAAGGCTTGCACATCCGCATTCTCGGTATACTCATCAAACGTCATCCGCCGATCGATCAACCCATTGGGTGTGATTTCTACAATGCGGTTGGCAATGGTTTGCACGAATTGATGATCCTGGGAGACAAAAAGAACCGTACCGTCGAAGCCCGTAAGCGCATTGTTCAAAGCGGTGATCGACTCCATATCCAGATGATTGGTAGGCTCGTCTAACAGAAGCACGTTGGCTCCGCTGAGCATCACGCGGGCCAGCATACAGCGCACGCGTTCTCCCCCGGATAAAACGTTCGCTTTCTTTTGTGATTCATCTCCGGAAAAGAGCATTCTCCCAAGAAAACCCCTGATAAAGGTTTCATCAGGATCTCTAGAAAATTGCCGCAGCCACTCCACGAGATTTAGGTCTGTCTCGAAATAGGATGCGTAATTCAACGGAAGATAGGCCTGCGTTGTGGTGTTGCCCCAGCTGAATTCTCCGCTATCGGGTAGAATCTCCCCCACGAGGACTTGGAACAAGGTTGATTTGGCAATGCCGTCAGGGCCGATAAAAGCGATTTTTTCGCCCTTGTTTACAACCAGATTAAAACTATCGAGCAGCGTATTGCCCGAATTTATTACGGTCAGGTTTTCAACCTTCAAAATGTTGTTGCCGGCCGCACGATCGGGCGTGAAATTGATATAGGGGTATTTGCGCGATGATGGTTTTATATCATCCAGCGTTAGTTTTTCCAGCTGCCTTTTGCGCGAGGTTGCCTGTTTTGCTTTGGACGCATTGGAGCTAAACCGCTCAATAAACCGCTGCAACTCCTCGATTTTATCTTCCTTTTTCCTATTGGACTCGCGCGCCAATCGCAGCGCCAACTGGCTTGATTCATACCAAAAATCATAGTTGCCAACATAAAGCTGGCATTTGCCATAATCGACATCGGCAATATGCGTACAAACTTTGTTGAGAAAATGCCGATCATGAGAAACAACAATGACGGTATTCTCATAATTATAGAGGAAGTTTTCCAACCAGGTGATCGATTGTAAATCAAGGTGGTTGGTAGGTTCATCCATCAACAGTATATTGGGGCTTCCAAATAGAGCTTGTGCGAGCAACACGCGTACTTTTTCATCGCCGTTGAGGTCTTTCATTTTACAATTGTGAAGATCCTTACCAATCTCCAGCCCCATTAACAATTCAGAGACTTCGGTCTCAGCCTGCCAGCCATTGAGTTGGGCAAATTCATCTTCCAGCTCCGCAGCATACATCCCGTCCTCTTCAGAAAATTCCGGTTTTGCATAAAGCGCTTCCTTTTCTTTGATGATCTGAAAAAGTCTGGCGTATCCCATCATGACGGTATCCATTACTTCTATTTCGTCAAACTCAAAATGGTCTTGTTTTAAAACGCCGATTCGCTCGCCCGGTGTAAGGAAAACATCGCCGCTGGTCGGCTCGATTTCTCCGGAGAGTATTTTTAACAAGGTTGATTTTCCGGCGCCATTTGCGCCAATCAAACCGTAGCAGTTTCCCGGAAGGAATTTTACATTCACATCCTCAAACAAAGTTCTCTTGCCATATTTTAGTGTGATGCCGTTGGTGCTTATCATGGATCCTATTTTACCTCTTTCTCTTGTTGCAAAGTCGCATTATAGCACTATTATTCAAAAAGTACAGCAAAAGGCGGTTGATACGCCGTGAACGGGGCTTGAAAAGGCAACAATGCAACACTTTTATAAGATTGTAACGGCTTTATGCTTACAAAGCAAAAGGGTATATGGTATATTGACACAACCTGCTTGCTAAAAAAGTGTAAAATGAAAAAGTAAGCACTGGATGACAGGATAACCCTTAAAGCTTCGTATGTTGATCGTACGCCTTATAAAAATAAAACTTCAACCAATACTATGGGTTGAATGCAAAGAGAGAGATGCCTTCATGACAAAAACAGAATTCAGCGATTATCTATTGGACGATACGTTGTTGAAATCAATCGGCATATTGCAATTTGAAAGCCCCACAGAAGTTCAACGGCAGGTGATACCGGCCTTACTTCAGCATAAGGATATCATCGTAAAATCACAGACTGGAAGCGGAAAGACGGCAGCCTTTGCCATCCCGATTTGCCAAATGGTGGATTGGGACGAAAACAAACCCCAGGCCTTGGTGGTCGCACCAACAAGAGAGCTGGCCATCCAGGTCAAGGAAGATATCTTTAATCTGGGTCGATTCAAGAGGCTGAAAGTGGCGGCCATTTTTGGGAAGAGTCCGTTTGGTTTGCAGGAAAAAGAACTCAAACAAAAAACACATATCGTCGTTGGTACCCCGGGCCGTTTGATGGATCATCTGGAGCGGGGAACCTTTGATCCGTCCCATATAAAATACCTTGTTATTGACGAGGCGGATGAACTTTTAAATATGGGGTTTATCGAGCAAATAGAGACCATCATCAAGGAATTGCCAAAGGATCGCGTAACGGTGTTGCTATCGGCTACCATGCCCCGTGATATAGAAGCGCTATGCAATCAAGCCACGAAAGATCCTTTGTATATTGAGGTTGAAGAACATAATCCGGCGGCTGATCGGATATCCCAGCAAGGGTATACCGTTCATCCCAAAGACAAAATGGAGCTTTTACGGGATATTCTGATTGTGGAAAACCCGGACAGCTGTCTGATCTTTTGCAATACAAAACAAAAGGCGAATGAGCTGGCAACCCAGCTGAACAAACACAGGATTGCTTGCGAGAAAATCCATGGCGGTATGGAGCAGGTCGATCGGCTACGGGTTATGGATGATTTTAAAAGAGGTTGTTTCAGATATCTTGTGGCGACAGATGTAGCAGCAAGGGGAATCGATATAGACAACATCACGCTTATTATCAATTATGATCTGCCACTGGATGGTGAAACCTATGTTCATCGGATTGGCAGAACGGGGCGCGTTGAAAACACGGGCAAAGCGATATCTTTTATAACGCCCTATGAAAACAAGTTTCTCAGTGCCGTTGAGCAGTATACCGGCAAAGAAATAGATTTGAAGGAACGACCGAATAAAGAAACGGTCGATCAACACAAGCAGGAATTTGTAAAGAAAACCAATGCAGCGCCCGAAACCAAAAAGACGAAGGGCGATGCGCTTAACCGCGATATTCTCAAATTGCATATCAATGCGGGTAAGAAGACGAAGATGCGGGCAACCGATATCGTGGGCACACTATGCAATATCAAAGGTATGACAGCGCAGGACATAGGCATTATCCATATAGCGGATGTATCAACCTTTGTGGAGATATTGAATAAAAAGGGCGAAATGGTATTCACGGAGTTGCAGCATACGCCCATCAAAGGCAGGCTTCGCAGGGTTAGCAAAGTTGATATAGATGTATAAAGGAAAACCCTAACGAAAATTTGGGCTACATGAGTTGCTGAAAACAGAACCGCAAAATCAGCCTAAAGAAGTTGTGACGTTCTTTTTATTGATAATTAAATTAATCTGTACCAAACTCAATATGAGCCAAGTTATATGATGGAAGAAGGGATCTATCCCTGCTTCCATCATATTCTAAAGTGAAACATGAGCCCGTCACCTTGTATCCACAGCCCTCCAATGTCAGTTAACCGTAAGTGCTTTTCTTGTGTCCGACTTTTATGAGTTTGTACTATATGCTTCATAAAGGCATAAAACCCAAAATGAATATACGTTTTGCTATGGTTGCGTGGTATAATTTGGATAATGGAATATATGTAAGGAGAGAAGTATTTAATTATGACACTGGGAAAACGTCCGGCACACCCGACACCACTGGAGAATGAGATGCTGCTTCGGGGCCTGATGGCGGAAAACCTTCGCCGTGGCCTGATACTTGCGTATGTGGCCATAATCGTCGAAGCGGCGTTTGCCATAATTGATATCGGCGCCGGCTATCTGCAGGTGCACCAATCGTTCCAGTTCGATGCCTATCTGGTTATGTACCTGCTGATGGTGGCTGTGTGCGGCATTTATGTGATTGCAGTCAGACGCTTTGGCAATCCGGCGGATCAGCCTTTGCATCGGGTGCACCGCTTTCATGCCGTGATGGTGGCGTATATAACCTTTATCATGGTTTGGGGCAGCGTGATCACGCTGATAGATCAGGCGCTTTACGGGCAGGTGAACGTATTTATTGTCAACATGTTGACATGCTCGGTGCTCTATGCTATGAGCGCCCGCAGCTTCTTTATTCCCTATGCGCTGTCCAGCGCGGTGCTTTTGATTGGCCTGCCGTTGGTGCAACATTCCTTCAATGTATTGTTTGGGCATTATGTCAACCTCTGCTTTTTCATCCTTGTTGCATGGATCGCTTCACGCATGCTTTACCGGTACTACTGCAGCGACTTTGCGCACAGAGCCATGCTTCGCCAGGCCAACCTACAGTTGCACAATACGGTAGCCGAATACAATCGGTTGAATGAAAAGCTTACCCAGGCGAACAGCCAACTGAAGGAGGCTTCGCTGCTGGACGATCTGACCGGCATCCCAAACCGCAGGAGCTTTCGGATCTTCATTAACCGGTTGCTGGCCGAACCGCCTCAGGAAGAGATGCGCTTCTCGGTGCTGATGATCGATGTGGATTGTTTCAAGCAATACAACGACCATTATGGCCACGCACAGGGCGACGAAGTGTTAAAAGCTGTCTCCTCGGCCATCGAGCAGAGTGTGAATTGCGATGTGCGACATGTGGTCCGGTGGGGCGGAGAGGAGTTCTTGTGTGCCCTTTTTCATCCGTCAGGGGAGGACATCTCCCTTTTGGCACATAAGGTTCACGGCACGGTACAGGCCCTTGACATCCCTCACGCCGATTCCAAAGTGTCCAGGACAGTGTCGATAAGCGTTGGCGGGGCCACGCAGTCCTTGAAGCAAAGGGGCGACATCAGCCTGTGCATCGAACGGGCGGATCAAGCGCTGTACAGAGCCAAAGCTGCAGGACGAAACCAATGCTGCGTAGACCGGGAAGGAACATAGGGACCATTTGCAGTGCGCCCCGAAAACACGACAGTATTTAGAAGGGTATCCCCATGGATTTTAATTGGATTTATGTCAAAAGGTGTCTGTATGCAACGGGCGCCTTTTGATTTAGTTTGGACTGCGTCCGGCGGTAATTGTAAAACGCCATGTATTCGTCCACAACATACACCACATCCTGAAAGGATTTCAATGCCTTTTTCCGAATACGGAGGCATTCGCACTTGAAATATCCGAAGAAATTCTCCATCACCGCATTGTCCCAGCAGTTGCCCTTGCGGCTCGTGCTTTGGATCGCGCCATGTCTCTGGAGCAGTTCAACGAACTTTCCGTTGGTGTAATGCACACCCTGGTCGCTATGTATCATCGCGCCGTTGAGGCTTGTTTTGCGTGCCAGATTCTCCACCTTTTTACACGACAGCGACGCGTCCTGCGTTTTGCTCACCACATACGAAACAACTTCCCGGTTGTACAAATCCAACATTACCGATAGATAGGTCATCCCGCCGGAGATGGGAATGCAGGTGATGTCCGTCACATATTTGTGTTTTGGGATGGATGCCGCAAAGTCCCTGTTCAGCCTGCTTTCAGCCACCAAAGGCGCGCCTTCCGTGTGGTACATGGCGTTGGCCTTTCTGCGCCGAATTATCGCCTGCGTGCCGGTTTCCTTCATAATCCGTCTTAACGCTTTATAGTTGATCACGATTCCGTATTTGCCGCGCAGCAGCGTCTTCATACGCCGGTAGCCGTAGATGTAACGGAGATGTTCCTGTTCTTTGATCAGGATGTCCATCGATACCGCTCGGGCCGCGCGACAAAGCGGTAATACGCGCTGCGGCTTATCTTGGCCACGGCACAAAGCAACTCCGTGGTAAACGCGCCACGAAGGGCGCTGATCGCGCGAAAGCAATCTACTCTGCGCCATCGCCCCCTCTCATCTCTCTCAACTTTATTAAGAACACGTTCTCCGCCCTCAGCCGCAGGTCTTCCTTTTCCAGAAGCTTCTCCCGTTCCGTTTTCTTATCCGATGAAAAGCCTTCATAGCCTTTTTCCCGTACCGTTGAACCGCTCTTGCTTTTCTTCTTTGCCTCAAGCGGATCCAACAATCCTTTTTCTTGCAGATAAACAAGCCATGTGGAAATGTAGTTTTTGGACGGCAGCCCGTAACTGGAACTCACCACCCGAATCCCATGGGGCCCGTTTAAATACGTCCTTACCACTTCCAATTTAAACTCATTGCTGTACGCTCTTTTGACCATATAAAACACCCCTTTTTGCATTGTATCCCATGGGGGTGTCCCCATCAATTTCTGTCCCGCTTTTGGGGCTCAGTTCAGTTCCCTTGTTTTAGTTAGACAAGGAGAGCTGATTTGATTTTCTTATGAAACAAACAAGTACAACAAGCAAGAGATAAATACATGCAATGTTTTAAAGCGGAAGGCTAACCCACCCCCCCAGAGGGGTTGTGGCTTTCACTTTATGGATATGGAATTGATATGAAACGTAAATTGCATTGAACTCTTAGCTAATGGTATTGATGCAATTGTAATATGTGCGTTGGGACAAGATGCCTGTCCTGTGTTACATAAAGGGGTTGAAACAAAGAACCGTTCCCATGTTCCACACATGTTTTAAACCGGGGCTATCAAGCTGGCCTCTGATCTTTGAAGGATTACAAGTGAGCTGCTCGCGCATTCCGTTGTCTCTCTTTTGCACAGGTGTTCACGGATACATTTGCTCGGGTGTTTGTACAAGCACAGGCATTGACAAAAGACCGTTTGAAGCACTACAATAAATTCAGTTTGCACAGATGTTTTGATGCTTTGTTATGGGTTTAATTTCTTCAAAATGATCGGTAATGGAAGGCATGGGCAGACGGGATCCTGTACATTTGCCATTAAAGAAATTGGATCAAGAGCGGCGGGGATCACGCCGATAAATATTGATCAAAGTGGTGGACGAATAAGCGCAAGGCGCTTAGCCAGAAGCCCGAACGATATCCCGCGGTATGGGAGAAAAATGAGGTTTGACAATGATGAACTGTCCCAACTGCGGCAGCAGGATGCCGGATACCGAATCGTTCTGCTCATATTGCGGCGCACGGATCAACCGGCAAGAATCGGCGCCGCCAATGGAGCAGCCCGTAGCTTCCGAGTCGGCCTGCCAAAAGTGCGGCGCGCCAATTTCAGACACTTCCAAGTTTTGCAGGCAATGCGGCGCGCCAGTTGCCAAACCATCCAAGATCAAAACCATACGGAAGAAAGCGGAGAAACCCAAGCAATCCGCAAAACCAAAAAAAGAGAAATCTGTGCCCGTCAATGGACTCGAGCCGCCTGATGTTCAAACACCCTTGACTGCAAGGCCTTCCAAAGAGCAGCGGCCAAAGCCGCCCGGTAGACAGGCATGGATCCGAAATATTGCGGCGATGATCGCCGTCGCGCTGGTCGGGACGGTTTTGTGGCAGGTGCTCAAACCCGGGCCGGATCCGCCAAAACCAACCGGCAGCACGGATAACGGATACCTCAACACCGAGGGCATCGTATCCATCGGTGCTTATCAGCCCTCCGAAGGCATAACGTATACCGCGCAGGAATTGGCTTTGTCCGGAGAAACGGCGGGCGTTTCCCCCGATTCGCCAAGCGCAACGGCATCCGGCGTAACGGTGGATTTCGGTGAGTATAACCTTGCGGGGCCGGGTACGCTGGAAATTGCAAGGCTTCCGTACAAGACGGACCCGGGCGCAGGATTACAGGTGCAGACGTACAACATCACCCTGGGTGATGTCGACGAGTTTTCCGTACCGGTAACGGTCACGATGCCCTACGATTCAGATGGATTAACCGAGGGGGAAGAACCGTACGCGATCTCCGTTGGCTGGTACGATGCAAGCCAAAACACATGGGAAGTTATGCCATGCACGGTCAACAGCGCCGACAATACGGTCACGTTTCAAACGGATCACTTGAGCGCCTTTGCGGTTATCAAAAATGAAATGAACAAGGGGAAGTTCGTTTTCTATTACAAAGACAACCAATACAGAGGGCCCAATACGCCTGTGTTGGTGGATACGGGTGCACTCAAGGCGGCACTCAACGATATCGATCCTTCTTCCTTTGATGAGCTCATCCGCAACAAATCCGTGCCCACCAATGCGTTTTTTTCAAACGGGTTGGGGTTTATAAATGACATATTTTCCGGCGGCGATTACCTGATAGCGTTCGGCGATTTATCCAAGCTAAAAGCGGCTGTCGGCCCAACATTCACCGCGCTCGGCGCGGTTGCCGTGGCAGTTAAAATAACGGACCAGTGGAGCCGGGGTGTATCCACCGACAAGATCATCCGGGACAACGCGTTTGACCTTGCCGAGCTGGCCGCCACAGGTTTACTGCTAGTCGAAGCATCGCCGTATGTGGCGGTAGGCGCCGCAGGGATATGGATGGTGGGCATCGTGGACGATATCGTCAATGATGAAGTGGACATCAATACGTACATGAACTATTTGGAAAAGTGTTACGATTACTACAATCGCGAACACATCACCTATTTTGCCGAATCCGGCACTTGCAGCTACCGCTTGCCACTTCCGGGCGTCAGCGCCAATTTGCGGGAGGGCGAAAGGATGCTTACGACCAAAAGCGACTGGGGCGCTGTTGTGAGCGGCATTTATGCCAGCGATAAAAAGTATCCGGACCTGATTAAACCGGACGTGAATGCGCTGATTGCAAGCTACAGCAATGTTTTTTGGAGTGTGCCGCGCAGTGACCTTTGTTACTGGATCGATCAGAACGGCATCCTTCCCGAGGGGACGTACGCCAAGGATTTGCCGTGGCCGGAGGACAAAGCGGGACAACAGCTTTATAAAAACCGGTGCCGAATCCGGATGAATGACAGGTTACAGCCGCTGTATCAGGCGATGGCCGATAAGGAACTGGCCGACCTATGGACGCAGTATTATACCGCGGCTTTCAAGATGGCCGACCAACTGAATCAGACCATGTATTTCGAGGTTGAAGACCCTGCTTTAACGGAGCCGGGATTCGCAAAATCCAGCTCAGCAAATAAAGTTTTGGCACTTGAGACCAACGGGACATACGACAAGGATTTTTATTGCAACGAACGGTATACGGATTCCAACCAGGTATTCTCCTGCACCATGTATCATTATATAAAAGCCGGGATGCCGAGCCAGCTAATGGTTTTCCCTGAGGGCGCGGACGATTATACCATTGGGAAGTCCGTACCCTTTAGCCCCGACATGCCAAGGACAGTCATCCAGCTGCCGGGCAGTACGGATGCCCTGTTCCGGTTTGATGACCCTGATACGGTGTATTTGGAGTTGCTTGATATGGACTATGCGACGGTGGAGCACTCCTTTACAATCTATTATAGGGATGCGCCCCCCGGTGCCGTGATCAAATTGGATATGGGGGACGGAAGCGCGCCCTATCGATATACCGAGGGCGATGGAAATCCTGTTGAGGGAGGCTGGGTGCAATTCGGCATCGTCTACCCGTATGACAGGGAAGGACAGTTCACTGTCACCGCCAGAATGTATACGAAAGATGGGAAATTGGTCGGCGAAGGCAGTATACTCGTCGTTGTGAATCTGGTGAACATTGATTATTAGGGCCCGGTTTTGAAATGACTCCCGAAGGGGATTGGTATGTCGATCCGATGCGGGCAGACAAACGGCAAAAGGTCTCTCTTTTTGGGAAACCGCTTTTCCAAAGAATAAATGATTGAAAAAGGCAGGCTATGCAAAAGATGAGAAACACACCGCACAGAGGCGAAAGGGATACACGAAACCCATCCGATACCGCTCCGCTTAACAAACGCATGGTGGTTTGGGCGATCATGCCATTGCTGGTTTTATCTTTGATGGTGGGTTGCGAGGGTTTGTTCAAGCCCGACGCAACGCCAAACCCGATGCTGCAATGGGAAGCCTTCGACAGTATCGGCCGGGAAGGGTTGCTGGCGGAGGTTTCGATGGATCAGCTGCAGGGAGTGTATGATGGGAAGGCCACCTTTGTTTTTGATGCGGATAAGGGCGCGGGCCATGCAGGCGAAGGGATATCCGTTGAGATATCCCCGGACGATGAATTTGTATGCACGGGCACATTCGAGGGCAACCGGCTGAGTCTATCGCTCACGTTATCCCAAAGTGATGTCGTGGTTTTTGAAGATATCCCGCCATGCATAATTGAAGACGGTATATTGACCGCGCCGGGGCCATCCGCTCAAGGAACGCCGGACGAGTCGAACCAAACGCTCATCTGCGCGATCAAAACATACCCGTCGGGACGGATGATGGACGGCCTATTCAAAACGGAGTTGGTTGATATGGATGGCAATGCATTCCCGGCGGCGCTCCATTTCCAACTGATATTGGATGAACAATGATGTAAAAAAAAACAAGCTATCCGTCCCTGCGGCCCTTGAGCAAAGGGGAGCCGCAGGCGGCGCAATAATCGGCCCGCGCGTCGCACATGGTTGCGCAGGACGGGCAAAAAAGAACTTTGTCGCGGCGTTTATCGTATTTTTCCAACGCCCGAAGGTTCGCTTTTTGATGGTTTTTGATGCGGTCGCCAATGCGGTAGTAATCGTACAGCGTAGTGCTGTCTCCAAAGGATATTTCGATTTTCCTGTTGTCGGAAAGTCGGATGAACAGAATGTTATCACTTTCGCCGGAGTTTTTAACACGGGTCTGTTTATCCTCCACAACGCCCTCCCAATCCTTACCTTTGCGCCGGGTGCCGCGTATGGAAAAAAACGCGATGAGCGCAAACATGAGCGCGATGACACCCGTTACCAGAAGACCCTCGCTGTCAAAGGATAAATCACCCGTTATAAACAGGACGGAGGGTACAGCGAGTATCAAAACCGATGCAAAAATAAAACTATACAGGCGTTTGCTTTTTTGATATCTTGAATAAAGTGGATCATGTGCCCTATTTGACCAGCCGATACCGCCGGCCCCGACAGACGGCACATCGCCGTATGGCTGGGCGCTGTTGGGATCAAACCCGCATCGGGCGCAGACTTTGAGCCGTTTTTGCAAAGGCGCTCCGCAGCGGGAACAGAAAAATGTTTTTTCAAAGGCCACGCAATACCTCCCGTCGGCTGGCAGATGTTGCATACAGCCGGTTGCATACATTATAGAAGAAGCAATGAGCAATTGTAAGACGCTGAATGCAAATGACCATAAAAAGATTTGTATTCCAAAAGGGCGTATCGTGTGCGCCCGTGCAGACTGGAACAAAAAGCAATTCCGTTTCGAAATATAGGAGATAGGGTTATGTTTTGTGAAAATTGTGGATTTGAACAGAGCGATACGGCCTCTTTTTGCGCAAACTGCGGCGCGCAGATTCAAAAACAACAACTTCCGGTTGAAGATAAGGGCGGGCAAAGCGCGAATGCCGTAGCAAGCAAGACCGAAATGCGTTCCGAATTTGCCGGTCAATCGACCCCAAATGTCGTGCGGGACAAGAACGGGAGTTTAAGCTGGGTATACGAATTTTCGTTTTGGAAAAACCCTTCGATCCTCCTAACCGCATGGAAAGTGATGATGCTCGCCAGCTTAGCACCCGGGCTTTTGATGTTTTTTCTGTCCCTGGGCGATGGACTGTTCGAGGCGTTCAAAACATCGTTGATGGTCTTTGGCATCGCCGCGGGAGTTATAACTGTTCTACTGGCCATCTCCTATCCGCTTTTGGCGCTGATGTATGGTGGCAAGTACTGTGTATTGTTTAAAATGGACGATAAGGGCGTCGATCATATACAGCTCAAAAAGCAATTCCGCAAGGCGCAGGCGCTGGGGTTACTCACGGCGCTTATGGGACTCATTGGCAACAACCTTTCCGCCGCGGGCGCTGGTTTGGTGAGTGCTGCACGGCAGAGCATGCATACAACTTTCTCCAAAGTCAAGTCGGTAAAGATTAACGAGAACCGGCATACGATTTATCTGAATGAGACATTAAACCACAATCAGGTGTATGCCGAGCCTGCAGATTTTTCGTTTGTTAAGGATTACATCCTCAACCATTGTCCTAAAAACGCGAAGATCAAAGCGTGATGAGGGCCCGTCGGATGCGGTCGTATGATGACGAAACAAGCACGATCAAACGGCGGAGAGGGATAGCATGGCTCGCGGCTTTACTGGCTGCACTGTACCTGCTGCTGACCCTGGCTGGTTGCCAAAGGAGCAATGACGCGCCGCCAAAACTCGACACGCCCGAACCGCCGCCACATGTGGGATATTTTGTAAGTGAATATGGAACGTTTACATTTAATGGCGACGGGGAAACGCTGTGCCTTGAACTGTCAGAGGAATATCTCGAGGCGTTGGGGAACCCGCCGAACAACGAAACATACGCCTATGCATTTACCTGGTACGACTTCGGCACGTGCAGGTATGACGTTGCCACGGAACTGAAGCTTTATGATGAAAGTAGCGGTACAACGATCACCTTTTCACTTTTTGGCAACGCCACGCAGGACAAAATTGAAATTTCTTATCCGGTTGTAAGCGATGAGAGAATTATCTTTGAAAAGACAATCATTGACTGAAAACCATATCGCATCATTTTTTCATTGCCCGGTTACGGGAGTGCGAACACTGTATAGTACTGTTGAGTGAAAGAAGACAGTGCTGCGTTTTTGTTTATGAAATTCCACCAGGCAAAGCAGCCTATCCATACCACTATCACCTTCAAAACGAAGAGGTTTTTTATATCTTCAAGGGTTCCGGTACATTGAAAACGCCGACTGGAGAAAGGACTGTATCTGAAGGGATTTCCTGTTCTTTTCGGCAAATGAAGGTGGCGCGCATAAACTTACGAACTCATCGGATACGGAACTGCTCGTATACATAGATTTTGATTCCAATAATCGTATTGATGTTGCTTTCTATCCCGACTCAGGAAAGATAGGTGTCTTTGGAGAAAAACTGCACCAATTGTATCGTACGAAGGACCAAACGGAATATTACGAAGGCGAATGGTTCTATGTATAACAATACAGAAATTGTTATTTTAGAAAGGGCAGAATCAAAGGATTTAGTTGCCTATATACTATATATAAGAGAAAATTGATATACTAGATCATTAAACATATAATAAACTCAAATTTCCCTGCCAAAAGAAGGCGTTTTTTTGGGTGCCTTTGATCCACTAAATAAAACCATAACTCCTAATTAACAGGGGTTTTGTTTCAACTTTATCATGTTTATGGCTGTACTTATTACACAACGTAAAGTACACTATATTTGATGAATATCTTGCCTGAAAAGAGCATGATTTTCTCGATGAGGACAAGGAATCAAGCGCCGTGTCTCGCAGCTCCTTCCTGGCAAACATATGATGATTTAAGCTATACGATAACAAGATGAAAGTAGGATGCAAATGTACAATTTTGACGAGATCGTGGACAGACGGCAGACGGATTCGATCAAATACGGATTTGCGGCGAAGCGCGGTAAGCCGGAGGGATTGTTGCCGCTTTGGGTGGCGGACATGGATTTTCGTGCGCCTGAAGAAGTAATTGACGCACTGGTAAATAGAAGCAGGCACGGTATATTTGGTTATTCGGAAGGTTCGCAGGCGTATACAGAAACCGTAAAGAAGTGGTTTTGGCGTTATTACCAATGGCGCATCGAACCGGATTGGATTGTGCGTACACCGGGCGTGGTGTTTGCCATTTCAACGGCAATACGTGCGCTGACCAGAGAAGGGGATGCTGTGCTTATTCAGCCCCCGGTGTATTATCCGTTTAGCACTTCGATACTGCGAAACAAACGCAAACTCGTTGAGAATACACTCGAATACAGCGATGGCAAATATAGCATAGATTTCGTGGACTTTGAACGCAAGGTCGTTCAAAATAATGTCAGACTATTCATCCTGTGCAGCCCGCACAACCCGGTAGGCAGGGTGTGGACAGAGGATGAGCTTGTGCGCATGGGGGAAATCTGCGAAAAACACGATGTCCTGATCATTTCAGATGAGATCCATGCTGATTTTGTTTATCCCGGCACGCATCACACGGTGTTTGCGAACATCCGGCCATCTTTTTTACGCCGTACTGTGACTTGCACCGCGCCGAGTAAGACCTTCAACCTTGCAGGATTGCAGATCTCCAACATAATCATCGAGGACGAGGAAATGCGCGGCCTCTTTGTGGATAATATGAGAGCCACAGGGTACAACCGCGTGGGCTGCATGGCACTTGCTGCCTGTAAGGCGGCGTACGAATATGGCGACGGCTACCTTGTGCAGCTTTTGGCTTATTTGACGGACAATCTGGACTATTTACGGGCATTTCTGCGCGAACGGCTGCCAATGATACGGTTGGTCGAACCGGAGGGTACCTACCTCGTATGGCTGGATTTTCATCAAACGGGGCTTGTCGGCAAGGAACTTGACGACTTTATCGTACATAAGGCTAAGCTGTGGTTGGATGACGGCGAGATGTTTGGTAAGGCCGGCGCGGGATTTGAGCGTATCAACATTGCCTGCCCGCGCGCTACGCTGCAAAGGGCGCTAAAACAGCTTGAAAATGCGATGAAAGAGGCAGGATTGGCCTAAAATGCCGAACAGGGAAGTGGAGGATCGTAAGCATCATTCCATAGAACAAGGGGACAGCGGCTTTGTCTCCATGTTCCTCCATATTCCTATACCCAAAGCGGGAAAGGAAACCATTCAATCATCATGGTCATGCCATATATGTATCGCATATGAAATACGATGGGTATAAAAGCGGGCCTTTTACGATGCAGTGCGATGGTAGTATGTTCTACGCTGTCCATTTAAAGCAGGATGGCGAAGGGATTTACGTTTCAAATATAGGTAAATATCCACAGGAGTGATATAGATATGGAGCAGATTACCGTATCCGGCCTTGTGCGGCGGGGAAAACAAATGGGTCGAAAGCTGGGTTTTCCTACCGCCAACATCGCCATGCCGGGCAACGCGCAGCTACCTTCAAACGGCGTATACGTGGGCGTTGCCACGCTGGAAGACGAATCGACATGGCCCTGCGTTTTAAACCAGGGGAACCATCCCACGCTGCCCGAGGGCGGGGCGAGCATCGAAGCCCACCTATTGGACTATGAAGGGGATTTGTATGGCTGTTGTATCTCCCTCACATACCTGAGCAAACTGCGCGATGAAAGGCGGTTCGAATCCGTGGATGCGCTCAGGGCACAAGTTGAGCGGGATAAAAAAGCGGCGAGACGCTGGTTCGTGGAGAACCAACCCAAATGAACAATCTTTGCAGAGCGTAGGGATGCATAAGCGGGCCATACCGGCTTGAGATGCAACGGAGATTGTCCGTGTGATTGATGGGGAATGGATATCGGATTTGTCCCGTATTATATTCCATTTGCCTCGTGCAACGGTCTTGCTATCGAGGGATTAAAAATGCTCCGGTTCATCGAGCATACGTAATACTGCACAAATAAAAACCTCAACCATCTCAGGTTGAGGTTTTGCGTTCGTGCACGTCATTTGGCAGCGTTGCCCATCTCCACCTCTTCCTCGGTGACGTGAATGACGGAAACAGGACAGGATTCCGCCGATTCTGTCGCACAATTTCTAAATTCCTCCTGGACAATATCGGTGGTTACCACGGCCTTGTTGTCATCTCCCATATGGAATACGTTGGGACAAAGACTGATGCATAAACCGCAGGAAGTGCAGCCGTCTCTGTCAATGGAAACCTTCATAACCTTCATCTCGATGCTCTCCTTTCACACGGCGGATGCCTCTTGGGCAATGACGTGATAGGCATAGGATGCACCAACAGGGAGGATGATATGAGAGCAAATCCCAATTTTATGCCAACGGGCGTACGGCTGAGCATTTTAGACCAGCGCCATGCCCAAGGTCAGAATGCCGAGATTGTCCCGATAGATCAGATCGAACTCGTCAAGTGGCAGCGGGTTTTCGCCCTTTCCGGCTTCGATGGTATAGCCCGGCAGGTTATAGGTCTGGATGAACCAGTCCTTATAGCCCGCAAATCCAGATTCATAGGGCGTGAGCGCCAATGTATAACCACTTGCCTCGCTGAACGCCGTGCCGATTTGTAGCGAATGCGGCGGTTGATAATCGAGATATTTCCAATAGATCTCCTCGCCCTGCGTGTGATAGGAGAGGGTAAGCGAGAAATCATGGGATTGGGTAAAATCGTACATCGCCTGACTCTCGGGTTCGGACAGGGCAGACGGGCCGACGAAATCACGTGGTCCGGGTTTGGTATACCCCTGTGCATATTTGATCTGCTTGGCGTTCTCCCAGCCTGCCGGATATTGCAAGTTGAGGTCCACGCCCGCGATGTTCGCCTTCCAGCCCGACGGAAATGGGATATCGGGATAGTTTTCGGCATAGGCCTGTGATTGTATGTAGTATGGGTTGGCAGGATTGAGCGCACCGGTGACAAGGTCTACGCCATCAGGATTCACCAACGGCACCATATACAGCGTGGTCTTTTCATACAGCGCCCCGGCGTCCTGACTGCTGATGGAGCGGCCTGCGGCATAGGCGGCGGCATAGTCCTCCAAAAACTTCAATAAAACCGGCGTTGTGATCCATTCGTTGGCGTGATGTGAAGCGTTGTAGGATACCTCGGTTTCCCCTTCGCCGATGGATACCGCCATCAGTTGTTTGCCCATTACGCTGTTGCCGATGGAAAACATGCGCAAAAACGCGTACCGCTGGCGTAATCCCTGCAATATGCAATCCACAAGATAGGCTGTGTACGCGATATCGGTGGGTACGACGGGGAACGCGAGCGGAACGGTGATTTGTTGTCCGACCGGCAGGTTGTAGATGTCAAGCGTAGGGTTGGCTTGCATGATGGCATATACCGTGGTGCCGTACTGTTGTGCCAACATATAAAATGTGTCGCCCGACCGGATGGTATGCAGGACATATCCACACAGGTACGGTCTAAGCGCCGCCTGCGTTTTTGGGCCCACGATGCCGTCCGCCACCAGACCATGATCGCGCTGGAACTGAAGTACTGCGCGCTGCGTGCGCCAGCCAAATATGCCGTCCAAATCCCCAACCGGATATCCGGAACGGCGCAGGGCCAGTTGAACTGCCTGCACGTAGGGACCGCGGCTTCCCAAACGCAAGATGTCCATATCAATTCCTCCCACCATTGCTCGATGCTTTATCGTATGACTGAAGCGGCGAAATGTGCACATGCAAGTGTGTATGCCTACATTGCGCGCAGTGAGACAGGGTGCTAAAATGGAGCAGATGAAATCATGCAAAGGAGATTTGTCATGACAAAGCGTTGGAACACACTGGTGTTGCTGGATCATATGGATGATGAAAAAAAGAGGTTGCTGGAAGCTGTGTCACCGCAGGCATCTTTTGCCTATTCAAACCCGAACGACGTGGACGAGAAGTTGGTGCAGAAGGCCGAGATCATCATCGGCAATCCGCCCTACGAAAAGGTCAAGGGATCGCCCAATCTACAATATCTTCAACTGACCAGAGCGGGCGTGGAACGCTATATGCGCGAGGGTATCTTGCGTGAGGATGTGTTGCTGTGCAACGGTACCGGAACATACGGTATTCCGATTTCGGAATACATGGTGGGCGGTGTGTTTGCTCTGTTTAAGAACTTTACGCTGTATCGGGACCATCAGAAAGAGGAGAAGTGGGAGCGGATCAGGACGTTCTCCAACAAGCCCATCTTTGGATCAACCGTGATGGCGGTTGGCGCGGGCGATATTGGCGGATCGTTTTTGATGCGCATGAAAGCGTTGGGATGCACCACCATTGGCGTAAGGCGGACCATAGGACAAAAACCGGATTACGTGGACGAGCAGGTTACCAATGAAGATTTGGATTCAGTGCTGCCGCGCGCGGACATCGTAGCGCTTGCTTTACCACAAACGCCACAGACCATCGGTCTATTCAACGCCCGTCGCCTCAGTCTGATGAAAGAGGATTCCGTGCTGATCAATGTGGGCCGCGGCACGGCCATCGACACCGACGCGTTGTGCAACGAATTGGAAAAAGGCAGGATTCGCGGCGCGGTGCTGGATGTGACCGATCCCGAACCGCTGCCCAAGGGGCACAGGCTGTGGCGGATGGACAACGTTTTGATCACGCCGCATACCAGCGCATCCAATTCGCCTTTGACATGGCAGAGATCCTTTGAGGTTTGCTATGAGAATTTTAAGGCGTTTATCGAAGGAAGGCCACTGCTTTCCTTGGTAGACCGCAAAACGGGGTACCGGGTATCCAAAGCCTGAAACACAAGACTGCATTAGCATTCGTCACGCATTTGGATGATAGTATAAAAAGAGGGGCACTGCCCCTCTTTTTGTGCTTGACACGGCCTGTTACACAAGGCAGAAGTTGGTATGCCAACGGGTGGATTTGTTGTATTTCCTGTCAAACATAGGCTTATAGGAGAAAACCACTTGACAGACTATCCATCCGATTGATCGTAATCCATGTGGGGGATGTAATTTTCGGGCATTTCTTGCGGATTCAGGTTGTTCTCGTCGTCAACATCTTTTCTTGGCCGTTTTCGTTTCATCGTCCTCGCTCCTTTCGGCGTTAGTTTGGCCGACGGCGAATCAGGTATGAATGGAAGTTTTTGCATCGGGGCATAGTGATAGGCCGAGCGTTCAAGTTGCCCATTTGACGAAGAGCCTGTGCTGATGAATGTGTTGATGCTGTTCAACACGCCCGGACAGGGCCAATTAGTGCCGTGGGATACGCAGAGGCCTTGATCAGACTGTAACAGAGGCTGTAACGCAAGCATCCGCTTGTTGTCAGGGGGCACGGGTGCAAAGGAACGCCATTTAGCGCCGGATACCGTATATAGTGTTAAAAATATATAGAAATACTTCACAAAACAACTTGTATTTATCCTAAAAAAACTCTATACTTTCTTTGGAAACGATGACTTTAAAGGATTATGTGGACGCTTTCCTTTAAAAGAGTTAATAGCGTAACCGGCCATGCTTGTTCGGGTCGGTTTTTTTGTACATTTTTGTAACGAGAAGGCACTGCGGAAAGCATGTACGGTGTGTTGATATATTCATTGATGGACCGTGTGCATATCCATTGACCGGGGGACGCGGAAGTGAAAATATAGGGGATAAGAATATGTGGACAATAGTAAACGTTACCATACAGTAGTAAGATTTAAAAAAAATAACATATAAATATTGAATTAATGCGCAGATGTAACGCATATGTAATCATACAATCATATAATTTGTTTAATTAATGCTGTTAATAGCTGTTTTTATTGCATAGGCGTATGGCATACGAATGGAGGATGTAAGCAAGTGAAAAAGAAAATCCCGTTTATACTGTTGGGTCTGATGCTGACACTCGTTATGGTGATTATCGCACCGACGGTTGCGTTGGCGGATAGTTCCGGATGGAAAAATGCCATAGGGTATAACGACAACAATTCTGTTGGAAGTCCTGGAAATGCTTATGTATCAAATAATACTTATGCTAATTTTGATTCTCATGCAGATTCTGTGCACTATACATTTGGGAACAACATCGTTCCTTCCACCGCCATTATTCAGGGAATTGAAGTGCGACTGGAAGCACGTAGGAGTACTGTGGGAGGCAGGAAATTTGAAGTAACCCTTTTAGATAATGGTACGGGTAGAGGGGAAAAAGCCACGGGAAGGTTGACCACGAGCGACAAGAATTACACGCTTGGTGGGACTTCCGACACATGGGGTTACGGGGGATGGACGGCTGACAAAATCAACAATCATTTGGAGGTAAAGGTACGATCCAGATGGGGTACATTTAATGCCTATTTAGATCATGTACAGCTTAGAGTAACATATACGCTGCCCACAACCACAACAACGGTTGCAAGTTCGGACAGTTCTTCAACCTATGGGCAGACCGTTACGTTTACCGCGAACGTCAGCCCAAGCGCGGCAACGGGAACGGTCAAGTTCTATGCTGACGGGTCATTGATTGGGTCCAACGCCGTATCGGGGGGTAGTGCATCCATAAGCACGTCAACGCTGCCTGCCGGTAACCATACGATCAGGGCAGAGTACAGTGGAAGTTCTTTATACCAGGAAAGTTCGGGGACATGTAGCCAAACGGTCAACAAGGCGGACGCAACCATCGTTGTGCATGGGGCCAACGTGACGTATGACGGCGCGGCGCATGGCGCAACCGGCACAGCCACGGGCGCGGACGGGTCGAACCTGATATCATTGCTCGATCTGGGCAGCTCGTTTTCGAACGTACCCGGCGGCACGGCGCATTGGAGCTTCGCGGGAGACGCGAACCACAATTCGGCCAGCGGATCGGTGGCCATCAACATCAGCAAAGCGGACGCGTCCATCGTTGTAACAGGTGCGGACGTAACATACGATGGTACGGCGCACGGCGCAAGCGGCACGGCCACGAGCGCGGACGGAATAACAGACCTGTCGACGCTACTGCATTTGGGCGGATCGTTTACAAATGTGCCCGGCGGTACGGCGAACTGGACCTTTGACGGGGACAGCAACCATAACGCGGACAGCGGATCGGTGGCCATCAAAATCAGCAAAGCGGACGCGACCATTGTTGTAACAGGTGCGAACGTAACGTACGATGGTACGGCGCACGGCGCAAGCGGCACGGCCACGAGCGCGGACGGGATAACGGACCTGTCGACGCTACTGCATTTGGGTAGCTCATTCACGAATGTGCCCGGCGGTACGGCGAACTGGACCTTTGACGGGGACAGCAACCATAACGCGGACAGCGGATCGGTGGCCATCAACATCAGCAAAGCGGACGCGACCATTGTTGTAACAGGTGCGAACGTAACGTACGATGGTACGGCGCACGGCGCAAGCGGCACGGCCACGAGCGCGGACGGGATAACGGACCTGTCGACGCTACTGCATTTGGGTAGCTCATTCACGAATGTGCCCGGCGGTACGGCGAACTGGACCTTTGACGGGGACAGCAACCATAATGCGGACAGTGGATCGGTGGCCATCAATATCAACAAAGCGGACGCGACCATCAACGTTCAGGGAGTAACCGTAACGTATGACGGCGCGGCGCATGGTGCCACTGGCACAGCCGTGGGTGCGGATGGATCGGATATGACACCACTGCTCGATCTGGGCCTCTCGTTTACGGATGCGCCCGGTGGTACCGCGAACTGGAGCTTTGCGGGTGACGCCAACCACAAGTCGGCCAGCGGGTCGGTTCAGATCGTCATCAACAAAGCGGACGCGACCATTGACGTATCAGGGGTGACCGTAACGTATGACGGCACAGCGCACGGCGCGACCGGTACGGCCACAGGTATAGACGGATCGGATTTGACTTCATTGCTCAATTTCGGAGAAGCGTTTACAAACGTGCCCGGCGGTACCGCGAATTGGAGTTTCGCGGGTGATACGAACCACAGCCCGGCAAATGGCTCCGTTGCCATCGTCATCAACAAAGCGGACGCGACCATCGACGTATCAGGGGTGACCGTAACGTATGACGGCACAGCGCACGGCGCGACCGGTACGGCCACAGGTATAGACGGATCGGATTTGACTTCATTGCTCAATTTCGGAGAAGCGTTTACAAACGTGCCCGGCGGCACAGCGAATTGGAGCTTTACGGGAAATAATAACCATAAATCGGCCAGCGGATCGGTTGACATCGTCATCAACAAGGCGGACGCCAATATCAACGTAGTGGGAACGACTGTAACATACGACGGGTATGCGCATGGTGCAATCGGCACAGCCACAGGTGCAGACGGATCAGACCTTGGAACCTTGCTCGATCTGGGCGCCTCGTTCACAAACGTGCCCGGCGGCACAGCGAATTGGAGCTTTACGGGAAATAATAACCATAAATCGGCCAGCGGATCGGTTGCCATCGTCATCAACAAGGCGGACGCCACCATCGACGTATCAGGGGCGACCGTAACGTATGACGGCGCGGCGCACGGCGCCACCGGCACAGCCACCGGCGCGGACGGATCAGACCTTACGGGATTGCTCGATCTGGGCGCCTCGTTCACGAACGTGCCCGGCGGCACGGCGTACTGGAGCTTCGCGGGCGACGTAAACCATAACGCGGCCAGCGGGTCGGTTGCCATCGTCATCAGCAAGGCGGACGCCACCATCGACGTATCAGGGGAGACCGTAACGTATGACGGCGTGGCGCACGGCGCCACCGGCACAGCCACCGGCGCGGACGGATCAGACCTTTCGGGATTGCTTGATCTGGGCGCCTCGTTCACGAATGTACCCGGCGGCACGGCAAACTGGAGCTTCGCGGGCGACGCGAACCATAACGCGGCCAGCGGGTCGGTTGACATCGTCATCAACAAGGCGGACGCCACCATCGATGTATCAGGGGCGACCGTAACGTATGACGGCGCGGCGCACGGCGCCACCGGCACAGCCACCGGCGCGGACGGATCAGACCTTTCGGGATTGCTTGATCTGGGCAGCTCGTTCACGAATGTACCCGGCGGCACGGCAAACTGGAGCTTCGCGGGCGACGCGAACCACAACGCAGCCAGCGGGTCGGTTGACATCGTCATCAACAAGGCGGACGCCACCATCGATGTATCAGGGGCGACCGTAACGTATGACGGCGCGGCGCACGGCGCCACCGGCACAGCCACCGGCGCGGACGGATCAGACCTTACGGGATTGCTTGATCTGGGCGCCTCGTTCACGAATGTACCCGGCGGCACGGCAAACTGGAGCTTCGCGGGCGATGCGAACCACAACGCGGCCAGCGGGTCGGTTGACATCGTCATCAACAAGGCGGACGCCACCATCGATGTATCAGGGGCGACCGTAACGTATGACGGCGCGGCGCACGGCGCCACCGGCACAGCCACCGGCGCGGACGGATCAGACCTTACGGGATTGCTTGATCTGGGCGCCTCGTTCACGAATGTACCCGGCGGCACGGCAAACTGGAGCTTCGCGGGCGATGCGAACCACAACGCAGCCAGCGGGTCGGTTGACATCGACATCAATAAAGCGGACGCTACCATTGTGGTACAAAGCCACGTGAAGACGTACGGCGACGCTGATCCGGCGCTCACTGCGACGGTGACTGGACAGTTGAACGGCGAGACGCTGGATTATACGTTGAACCGGGTATCGGGCGAAAACGTTGGCACGTACGCCATCACGGCGGTGCTGGGCGCGACACCGGTGAATACCAACTATGAAATCATTGTTTCGCCGAACATTCTGACCATCAATCCCAAGGCTGCGACCATCATCGTGGAGGATCATTCAAAGAGAATTGGGAGCAACGACCCCACATTGACGGCAACGGTAACAGGTACAGTGAACGGTGAAGTGCTGGATTACACACTCAGCCGCACCGCAGGCGAGACTCTTGGGTCCTATACCATCGCGGCGACGGTAAGTGGTGCAGCGGTAAACGGAAATTATGACATAGCCGTTGTGGACGGCACGCTGACCATTGTATACATAGCGGATACGGCTACACCGACACCGACCGTTTCGGCAACGCCGACACCGACCGTTACGCCAACAGCAACGCCGACAACGACGGTCATTGTGGATCCGGACGTGCCGGCGGGCGGATCAAGCGGTTCGGGATTGTCGCCCTGGATTCTGCTTTTATTCATCGGTACAGGCCTGCTTGCACTCCTGCTGCTCATCCTGTTCCTGCGTAGGCGGCGCGAAGACGAGGAACAGATCTGACGGGATGACCGGTAGCACCGGAATATCATGATAAAAGAAGCCCCGAGGCCTTTTGGCCCGGGGCTTCTTGTTGTCACCGTATGATGGGCGTTTACGATTGCCGGTTACTGCTATCCTGCAGCGTGAGCGTACAGGTTATCTGCTGCCCGTCACGGTCCACGACCATGGTAATGGTTTGCCCCACCACAAAGGCATTGATCAGTGTATCCATGTCGCTGATGCTTTTGATCTCGTGGCCGTCCACCGATACGATGCGGTCGCCGATTTGAAGGCCGGCCAGATCCGCCGCTGTGTCGCTGTAAACCTGCACGATGTATACGCCGGGTTCGTCACCCATGCGCGAGGAGGTGATCCCCTGCATGGAAATACCGATATATGGACGATCCTTCACATAGCCGTAATTCAACAACTGCTCGATGATGGACGTGGCCTTGTGCATCGGGATCGCAAATCCCAAGCCCTCCACGTTCATGCCAACGGATTTGGCGTTGACCACACCGATGAGTTGGCCCTGCGTGTTTAAAAGCGCGCCGCCCGAATTTCCTGGATTGATGGCGGCGTCGGTTTGCAGCACCGTCATATTGTAATCGCCGATGAGTATGTTGCGGTCAATGGCGCTGATCACGCCCACCGTGACCGAGCCGTTGAGCTCGCCCAGCGGATTGCCGATGGCGATGACGCTCTCCCCCAGATGTACTGCGGTGGAATCGCCGATAGCAATGGCCGAGAGATTGTTTGCGTCGATTTTCAGCACCGCAAGATCGCTTTTTTCATCCGAACCAATGACCTGTGCCTCATATTCCTGTCCGTTTTTTAGATAGACGTATACCGTGTCCGTGGCTGCAATGACGTGATCGCAGGTAACGATGATGCCGTCTGAGCGGATGATTACGCCCGATCCGGCGCTGGTTGCAATGGAATCACGGCCGAAGTAGGTGGTCTGACCTTCCGCAACGATGGAAACGACCCCCTCGGACATCTGTTCGATGACGCCGGACATGTCGGATGTCGTATAGGAAACGGTGTTTCCGGTCTGCGGTTGGAGCGAGAATGAATTGACAGCTTCCATCACCGCCTGATCTACGGCATTTTTCAAGTTGTGATTCATCAATAGATAGGTGCCCGCGCTACCAAAAGCGCCGCTGATAAGCGCCACGCACAAAAAGGCAATGACCAGCCCAAACCGGCGCTGTTTGTGCTCCCGGTGGGGCGGCTCATCGGAGCGTGAGACATCTGCCTGCGTCCGCGCGTGTTCATCATGTTCATTGAATCGGGCTGTCGATTCAATGGATTCTATCGTGGGTTCGGATGATTGAAAATCATGGTTATCTTCGTCCATGGCATATACTCTCCTCTAAAACGTGACATACCTTACATTTATTATATACCGAATAATTATGGCGTGGATAGGGTAACCCTGAAACAAATGTTCTATGCGTAGCCATTGTTGTTGCACTATATCCACGCTATTGTACGGCTTTGAATGTGAAAGGCTTTTTACGCATGCACCTATATAGCATGGCTGGACGGGGAAGGGATGTCGCGGCGGCATAAAAACAAATGTGATGGAAATCCTATCCAAATAAGGAGGGATTGCCGTGCTGATGATATTTTTTCGCGCGCTGCTGTTGTATGTGGTGGTGGTTCTGTTCATACGCATGATGGGCAAGCGGCAGATTGGCCAACTTCAGCCTTTTGAGTTGGTGATCACGCTGTTGGTGGCTGATCTTGTCGCAACCCCGATGCAGGATATCGGGTTGCCCATCATAGAGGGCGTCATTCCCATGTTCGCCCTGTTTGCTATCCACAATGTCATTTCGTATGTGTCGCTAAAATATGCGCCGCTGCGGGCGTTGTTCTGCGGAAGGCCTAGCGTGTTGATCGATCATGGGATTATCAACGAGAAGGAGATGAAAAAGCTGAGCATCAGTCTGTCCGAGTTGTTAGAGGGGTTGCGGGTAAACGGTGTATCCGACGTGTCCGACGTCCACCGAGCCATGTTGGAAACAAACGGTAGCCTGAGCGTTATACTCAATAAGGATGCGCAACCGGTGATCGCGCGCGATACTGGCGCACACGTAGGGCCGAATACGTTGCAGATGACGGTGATCATTGACGGCAAGGTCGATCATCGTAACATGAACGTGCTGCACATCAAAAAGGAGGACTTGGCTTTGGCGCTTCACGGCATGGGCGTTTATGAATTCAAGGAGGTATTCGTGGCGCTCGCGGATGCGCAGGGGACGTTATGGGTACAAAATCACAGCGCGGACAGCATGAAGAAGGGGAAGGTGACGGTGAGCCCATGAGCCGTATGATGTTGACGCTTTTGCTGGTTGCCGTTTTTGTTGTGGTGTCCCTTTTTTGGGAAAATCATGTGTGCGATCATACGCAAACGCTGATTGATACCGTGGAGCAAGCAATACAGGCGCTAGATCAAAACGGAGATTTTGCCAAAAGCGGGCAATGGATGCGTGAATTTGAAGAAAGATGGCAGCATGTGCACGATACATGGGAGACCATGATCGCACACGCCAAACTGATGGACATAGAAACCGCCTTCATGCAGGCGCAGAGCGCAATTGGCGATGAGGATAAAGCAGAAGCGATGATGCAGCTGGTGGCGTTGAAGGTGGCATTGGAGCATCTGGCGGATTCCCATGCGCTGTCTTTGGAGAATTTGCTGTAAACCACTTGCAATATAGGGCAGACAGCCTATAATAGGGCGTATTGAATAGCTTAAATGCGAGATCGCAACGCGGTATTTGTGGTTATTCGGGCACGAGGCTTTTGCGTGTAAGTACAAGAAATCTTGTGCCTGAAATGCAAATGAAAAAATTCATCCACATTTCAGGCAAAATAAAGCGAATGAATATAGTTTTATGATATTTAGCATAAAACTGATGCAGTGCGGACATTGCCTGCATTGAATCAAGCGTTTACGATTGATTCAGCAAGCCGTATAATACAGGTATTGCTATTATTGATTAATTGACATTAATATCATTCGTTGACGGGGGTGTATTATTTGATTGAAGTTCGAGAGGTTAAGACCGCACGCCAACTTACCGACTTTTGTAAGTTTCCCATCGATACATTGTACCGCGATAATCCCAACTACGTGCCGGATCTGATATCCGAAGAGAAAAAAATGTTCAAGAAGAAGACCAATCCGGCGCTTGAATTCTGCGACACCAAATGCTTTTTAGCGTACCGTGACGGCCGCATCGTAGGACGTATTGCGGGCATCATCAGTCATGCCGCCAACAACAAATGGAACACGAAGCGCGTGCGGTTTACCCGCATCGATTTTGAGGATGATATCGAAATCGCAGACGCGTTATTAAAAGCGGTGGAGAATTGGGGCAGAAAACAGGGGATGGAGGAGATCCAAGGTCCCATCGGCTTTTGCGATCTGGATCAGGAAGGCATGCTGGTGGAAGGTTTCCAGTACCCGAGCATGAACTTCACCATCTACAACCATCCGTATTATCCGCAATGCCTTGAACGGCTTGGCTATACAAAGGACGTTGATTGGGTGGAGTACCGTGTCGAAACGCCGTCCAAGCCGGACGAACGCATCGGCAGATTGAGCCGGATGGTCCTCGACCGATACAATCTGACGTTGCTCATACCCAAAAACAGGCGGGAGATCAACGGATTGGTGCGCCCTGTGCTGGATATCATCAACCGGACGTACGATATTTTATATGGTACGGTCAAGCTTTCCGATGCGTTGCTGGAGAAATACTACAAGCAGTTCAGACTGCTGATCAATCCGAAATACTTGCGTATCATCAAGGACGAAAACGGGGCGCTGGTGGGTTTTGGGCTGGCGATGCCGTCCATCAACGAAGCGGTACAGAAATCCAGGGGACGGATGTTCCCGCTTGGATGGTATCGTATCCTGCGCGCGCCGTATAAGAAAACGGAGGTGCTCGATCTCTATCTCGTTGGGGTGATACCGGAGATGCAGAACAAGGGTTTGCCCGCTGTACTGATTGATGCCATAACCCATCCTGCCATCGAAAACGGCGTCCGCTATGCGGAAACCGGACCGGAGCTGGAACTCAACACCAAAGTACAGGCTATGTGGGAGGCTTTCCCGACGCACCGCCATAAACGTCGGCGTTGCTATATTAAAACCATCGAAAAGCAAGCATAAAAAAGCCCCGCTTTGCGGGGCTTTTTTTAAAGCAAAGAGTCGAATTACTTTCCTTTGCGCCGTTGCGCGCGGGGCGCAAATTTTGAAGGCGCGGAAGGCCTTTGCGTTTTGCGCGTGGCAACATCGGTGCTATCATATGGCGCAACGGAAGGGGTATTCTGTCCTGCGGATGCGCGGGGTAGTTGTGGATCGGGCGCCTTTTGCCGCTTGGCGGAAGCCTTGGACTTTTGCTGTGCAACGGGCGCTTCGTTAACAGAAGGAGCATCCGGCTGCTTAATACGGTTGAATACCTGCGTTTTTTCCATCGAAGGATTATCCGTTTCGTCAGAAGCGGGCGTTTGCTGTATGGCATCTACGCGGGATGTGGAAACCAAGGTGGCGCCGGGGATGTCCTCTGGTATATCGCCCGCTGCGTTGGCACCAAGGCGAGCTTTTTTGGCCGCAAAGATGTCCAGCACATCGCTGTCCTCTTCCAAATCCAAATCAAGGTCGCGTTTGCGCTTTTTGCGCTTGCGCTTGCGCGGATTATCCTCTTCTAAAAGCGGTACTTCATCATCAAAATCATCCAACGGGATTGCATCCTCTGCCCCCGAACTGAAATCCAAAAAAGCAGGCTCCTTCGCTTGCTTTTTTGTCGACTGTGCCTGTAATATGCACCCCAGCACGCCGAAGAGCAATGCAAACAAAAGCAGAAACATTTTGGTGGTGGATGAGATCATGCCGTATATTGCGATGATCTGTAAGATGAAGCTGCCGCTAAGCGCTGGATCCGTTGAATTGAAACCGCCGGCCAGAAACCACATCAGTCCAAGCGTCAAAGCGAGGGATGCGACATAGCTACCGCACAATGCCGTTGTCAGCCATTTTGCCGCCTCACGGAATACGAGGCACAGGATAAAGACGGTGACGATGAGAAGCACGCTGATGCCGGTGTACAGAATCGGCGCGACGGCACCGCCAAGCAGAACGTCGGCGCTATATACCACGCCGGTACCGTAAAAATAACCGACGCATACGCCGCCCAAGCCCGCGCCCACGATGGGGACAAATGCCCCCAGCAATCCCAGACACAGCCCCGCAAGCGGTGTTGCAATCAAAATCGGCATGGTATCAAAGGCAAAACCCAGTTGCCCTGCCCCAAACAGAACGCCGCCTACGCCCAGCGCAAATCCGAACAGCGTTCCGCAAAAACGGAAAGCGCGATGCCCGAAAAACGTCATCCAGCCTCCCAGAATGAACATAATCAAAATAACAACGAGTACAACGATGGTTTGAAGCATGATACCCTCTCCTTATATGGCGGTAGCCGCTAAACTCCGTTGCTGTTATTGTGGCATATTCCGCAAAATAAATCAATATCAGACGGCGGTTTATGGCGTTTAAACGCTGGGTTGGGCGAAATAGAATGAACGGCTATTGCAAAAAAACGTTTAGATGCATCATAATATCTGTTAGATTCTTTACGCAATCGTATAATCGACGTATAATAAAGCGTCATATTTATGCTATTATAAAAGATGCGATAATTGGAAAGAAGGTGTTTGTGTGCGCGCACTGCGGTTTGGACGAGGTGGCGTTGCGCCGTTGCACAGCGAACATGAGGGAAAGGCTTTGTCGCAGGATAAGGCCATTGTCGAGATTAATCCCGGGCAGATGGTAAACATTCCGTTGACGCAAAATATCGGTGCGCCGTGCCGTGCCGTTGTCAAAGCAGGGCAACGGGTTTGTGTTGGCGAGATGATCGCCGAGCCTATGGGCTACGTAGGTGCGCCGGTGCATGCCAGCGTATCGGGCAAGGTCGTGGCCGTGCGGGATATGCTCCATGTGATGGGATCAATGACGCCTCATGTCGTTATAGACAACGACGGTTTATACGAGATTAAAAGCGAACTGGCCTCCCATGATTTTAACGAGGCTATGGAAATGCCGCCGGACGATCTAAGAAAGATCGTACAGGACGGTGGTGTGGTGGGCACCGGGGGCGCTACGTTCCCCACACACGTAAAATTGAATATCCCCAAGGATAAAAAGGTGGACAAGCTTTTGATCAACGGCGCGGAATGCGAACCGTTTATCACCGCGGATTATCGCCTTATGTTGGAAATGAGTGAGAGCATTGTTCAGGGCATTGCGTTGGCTATGCGCATCCTGTCTGTCGACGAAGCCGTGGTGGGCATTGAGGACAACAAACCAAAGGCGATCGAAACGATGGAGAAAGCTGTTGAAAAATATAAGGGTATTACGGTGGCGTCGCTGCGAACGCGTTACCCGCAAGGTTCCGAAAAACAGCTCATCGCGGCCATAACAGGGCGTCGCGTACCGTCGGGCAAACTGCCGATGGAAGTGGGCTGCGTGGTGTGCAACGTTGGCACATGCGCGGCCATGGCGGACGCAATCCTTTTGGGATTACCATTGCTCAGCCGCGTCACCACCGTCACCGGTAGCGTTGCCAATCCGCAAAATCTTAAGCTGCGCGTCGGCACGTCTTTTGCGCAGGCCATTGAGGCCTGCGGCGGATACAAGGGCACACCGACCAAATTGATATCCGGCGGACCGATGATGGGCGTAACGCAAAGCAGTGATAGCGTCAGCGTGATCAAGGGAACGTCGGGCATACTGGTGTTGGACGAAACCTATACGGACATTCCGGATGAGCTCAACTGCATACGCTGCGGCAAATGCGTGTACGCCTGCCCGATGGGATTGGTTCCTACAACCATCGATCTGTGGTCCCGCAATGAGGACTGGGAGCGGGCGGGGGATTATTTGGCGCTCGACTGCATTGAATGCGGATGCTGCTCGTACATCTGCCCGAGCAAGCGACATCTGGTTCAGAGCATACGCCTTGCCAAAGCGGAATTGACACGGCAGGCAAGAGCGCGCGCGGCAAAAGCGCGGGAAGGGGGCAAAGCATGAGTACACAGCGTTTCATCGCTTCATCTTCACCGCATATCCGTCAAAGGCAAACCGTGCCGCGCATCATGCGCGATGTGGTTATCGCATTGTTGCCCGCCGCCGCTTTCGGCGTTTTTCACTTTGGGTATTATGCGGGTTTCATATTGCTTTGTGGCATTGCCGGCACAGTTTTGACAGAATGGGTCGGTTGTTGCGTGATGCACCGGCCGGTGAGTGTAAACGACGGGTCGGCGGTGATCACCGGCCTTCTGATCGGTATGAGTTGTCCACCGTATCTGCCGTTGTGGGTGCCGTTTTTGGCCGGCGTGTTTGCCATCGCCATCGTCAAGCTCCCATTCGGCGGCCTTGGACACAATTTCTTAAATCCCGCGCTGGCCGGCCGCGCCTTTGTGGTGGCCAGCTGGCCGACGCTGATGACGCAGTGGTTCCCGTCCGATGTGCTGGCCGCGTCTACAGACGCCATATCAACGGCTACGCCGCTTGCGGCGTATAATCTAGGGCACAAGGTAAGCTATACGGATCTGTTTTTTGGCAATATCTCGGGTAGCATCGGTGAAGTGTGCAAAATCGCGCTCATCGTGGGGTTTGTATACCTGGTTGTGCGCCGAATTGTCAATCTCAACACACCGATTGGATTTTTGGGTGGGTTGTTTGCCTTTACCTGGATCTTCGGCGGGACGGGCGGGCTGTTAACGGGCGACGGGTTGTTCGCCATACTGTCCGGTGGTGCGATGCTGTGCTCGCTATACATGTGCAACGACTACACAACATCGCCCATCACACCCAAGGGACAGTTCCTCATGGGACTGGGAGCCGGGCTTTTAACCGCGCTGATACGTGTGTTTGGACCGTCCGCCGAAGGCGTGACCTATGCAATCCTGTTTATGAACGTATTAACGCCGCTCATCGATCGGTTTGTCCGGCCCAAGGCGTTTGGAGCGGCGCATAAGCGTGCTGCCGGATTGACGGGGGGACAACCATGAAACTGAAAAAAGTATTTTGGAACGGCATTATTCCGGAGAATCCCACATTGCGCCTGGTGTTGGGCATGTGTCCCACCATCGCCATCAGTACCACGGCGATCAACGGTTTGGGCATGGGGTTGGCTGCAACATTTGTGCTGATCGGCAGCAATCTGGTGATATCCCTTCTGCGCAATTTCATACCAAACAAGGTACGCATCCCCGCGTTCATCGTGATCATCGCCACCTTTGTCACCATCGTGGATCTTGTGATCAAGGCATATGTACCCGCGCTGAACGATTCGCTTGGTATCTTCATTCCACTCATCGTTGTCAACTGTATCATCTTGGCCCGGGCGGAGGCGTTTGCCAGTCAAAACGGTGTTTTGGCATCGGTGATGGATGGCATCGGCATGGGCATGGGGTTCACGCTAGCGCTGTTGATCGTCTCGTCGGTACGGGAGATTCTGGGCAAGGGAGCATGGTTTGGCATCCTGTTGTTCGGGGAAAACTTTATGCCCATCACGATGTTTTCCCAATCGCCGGGCGGATTCATAACACTGGGATTTACCATCGGCGCGGTCAACGCCATCATGGCGTACCGTGCGAATAAGAAAGGGGTGCGTTCGTGATGCCGCAATGGATTCAAACACTGGTCATCATCATCAACGCCATCTTTGTCAACAACATTGTCATGTCCCAGTTTTTGGGCGTCTGTCCGTTTTTGGGCGTGTCCAAAAAGCTGGATACAGCGGTATCCATGGGGCTGGCAGTCACGTTCGTGATGGCGCTGGCCAGCGTCATCACCTATCTGATTCAATACAGCGTTCTGATACCGTTGAACATCGAATATATGCAGACCATTGCATTTATATTGGTCATCGCGGCGCTGGTACAGTTCGTGGAAATGGTCATTGCTAAATCGTCCCCCGCGCTTTATCGGGCGCTGGGCATCTATCTGCCGTTGATCACAACCAACTGTGCTGTGTTAGGTGTCGCAATCTTGAACATACAGGAAGGATACAATCTGTTCGATACGCTGGTCAGTGGTATCAGCGTCGGGGTATCCTTTCTGTTTGCCATCGTGCTGTTTGCGGGTATCCGCGAACGGTTGGAAACCTGCGACATTCCGCCGGCATTGCAGGGATTTCCCATCGCATTGATCTCCGCCGGACTGATGAGCATCGCGTTTTTCGGCTTTTCCGGGCTGACAAACGCATTGATGTAAGGGGGAGATAAATATGTCTATTCTTATACCAACGTTGACAATCGGCGCAATGGGACTGTTGTTCGGCCTGCTGTTGGCTTACGCCAGCAAGCGCTTCGCGGTACAATCGGACGAACGGGTGGGCCAGGTGCGTGCACTTCTGCCCGGCGCCAACTGCAGCGGTTGCGGCCTGCCCAGCTGCGATGCGTTTGCAGCAGCGCTGGTTGCGGGCAATGCAGACGTTAATTCCTGTGCCGTCAGCACGGCGGACAACCGCAGGAAAATTGGCGCGATGCTGGGTATGGAAGTTGTAGATACGGTACCCAGCGCGTCCACGGTACTGTGCCAGGGCGATGAGGACATCTGCCCGCCGCGCATCACCTACGAGGGCCTTAAAACCTGCCAGGCAGCCAGCAGGATAGCAGGCGGTACCAAAGGATGCGAACAAGCCTGCCTGGGCTTGGGGGACTGCATCAGGGCGTGTGCGTTCGATGCCATTGCCCTCAAGGATGGCATTGTGCGCATTGATCCAAACAAGTGTACCGTCTGTGGCAAATGCGTTGAGGTTTGCCCGCGTTCCGTGCTGCGCATCCTGCCCATCAAGCGCAGTGCACGGGTGCTGTGCCGTACTAAACTGGCGCCACGGGATGCACGAAAGATCTGCAAAAAAGCGTGCATTAAGTGCCAGCTTTGCGTACGCAATTGCCCGGAAGACGCGATATCGATGGTGGATGGGCAGATCGTAGTTAACCAGGAAAGGTGTACGGCCTGCGGCATTTGCGAGACCAAGTGCCCCACCGGTGCCATCGTGGTGAGCGGCAGTACGGCCGAAGGGGAAAACGATACAGTGTAGCAATAAGGAGCAAGTGTCGCATAGATTAAATCGGCCGGATGCGCGGTATTCCGTGTTCGGCGTGGAAAGAACAGCGGCACGCGGCATATCATTGAGGTGGTGTATCGCTTGACCAATACGGGGAAATCCTATGAACGAACGAATTTCCCCTCAAAGGTTGTATACGACAGCTGGGAGGCCGACGATGTCGGCCTTTTTTGCAAAGGAGATTTTATTATGCAAACCATGATTCTAGCGTCCGCGTCGCCAAGAAGGCGTGTGCTGATGGGCTTGTTGGGACTGCCGTTTGACTGCATGGCGCCAAACGTGGATGAAACGCTGCCAAACAGGTTGATTCCTCAACAGGGCGTTATGCTTCTGGCCCGGCGCAAGGCGCAATCGGTGGCCCGGGCATACCCTGATGTCATATGCATTGGGGCGGATACCATGGTGGTGCACCGCTCAAAGGCGCTGGGCAAGCCGCGCGATGAACAGGACGCATTTGAAATGCTCAGCCTGTTGCAAAACGACCGACATGATGTCTATACCGGGCTCTGCGTATACCAGGGCAAGCCCCGCCAGTGCCTTTGCGATTTTTGTCATACCGTGGTGCGTTTTGGCCCGATGAGCGATTGTGATATCCGTTCATACACCCGATGCGGCGAACCGATGGACAAGGCTGGCGGTTACGGCATTCAGGGCAGGGCATCCGCTTTTATACATGGCATCGTGGGCAGTTATGACAACGTTGTTGGCCTGCCGTTGGCGCTTTTGAAGAGCATGCTCGCAAAGGCGGGTGTGGATGTATAATGTTTTCCGCTTCGCGTGTACCGGAAACCAAATCGCATAGCACAGACAATAATTGGGAATACTCTGCTTAGCTTTATCCGTCGTGAGACGGCGGGCAAGGAGGAGTGCATATGGCGATCAATCTGATGGGACGCGATTTGGCCATTGACCTTGGCACGGCCAATACGCTGGTGTATATGCGTGGCAAAGGCATCATTCTGCGCGAACCGTCGGTGGTGGCGGTGCGCAACGGTACGCGCCGCGAGGTTGTGGCGGTGGGCGAGGAGGCTCGTGATATGATCGGGCGTACGCCGGGGAACATCGTGGCGATACGTCCGCTCAAAGAGGGCGTCATCGCGGATTTTGACATCACGGAAGTGATGCTCAAATACTTCATACGCAAGGCGGTGCCGCGCACTTCGTCGCTTTTCAACCCGCGGGTGGTGCTGTGTATACCCTGCGGCATCACCGAGGTGGAACGGCGCGCCGTGGAGGAAGCGGCGCGCAGCGCGGGCGCGCGCGAAGCGCTTTTGATGGAAGAACCGATGGCAGCGGCGATTGGGGCGGGACTTGACGTATACGCACCCTGCGGGTGCATGATCGTGGACATCGGCGGAGGCACGGCGGAGGTAGCGGTGTTGTCGCTGGGCGGCATTGTTACAGCGCGCAGTTTGAGGGTAGGCGGCAACCATATGGACGAGGCCATTGTGGACTACATACGGCGCGAATACAACATGATGATCGGTGAACGCACGGCGGAGGACATCAAGATCCGCATCGGCAGCGTATACCCAGTGCAGGAGGAACGCAGTCTGGAGGTTCGCGGCCGGGATCTGATCAACGGTTTGCCGTGCACGGTGACCATCAACTCAAGGGAGATTCGCCATGCTTTGCGCGAACCTGCGGCGGTGATCGTCGCAGCGGTGCGGCAGACGCTGGAGCAGACGCCGCCTGAGCTTTCCGGAGACATCATGCAAAGTGGTATTACGCTGGCCGGTGGTACGGCGTCGCTGACCGGGATGCAGCAACTGTTGCAGGTGGAAACCGGCATGCCGGTACACATCGCCCCCGATCCGCTCGATTGCGTGGTCATGGGTGCAAGCGCGGTGGTGGATGGGATGTTCAATACGCGCCACCCGATCCAGCGCCTTCGGATGGAAAGCGTATAGGACGACGCCTCTGGAATGAATTAAACGCGATCACGCCCTGCGGTAAGTGTACCGTTTGAAATGCACATTTCCACTTACTTGGTAAAAATGTACAATTTGTGTTCCAGGCAAGTTGACCTTGCTATTTATACCCGTACAATCGAATGATTATAACGCGATATCGAGGGATATTGTTCGTTCAAAACACCTGAATTGAGGCAAAAACGGTTCATCTATGGTACACAGGTGGTTGAAGTGGAAAGCGCATGCAGGATATGCTATAATATCAGCGCCTGTGGCAGTATTGTTGCCCCCGGTTAAACGGGCGATGAGACAGGCAGAAACCGACGGGTGAAGGTGAGATATGCGCTTTTTGAACGATAAACCGCTCCTGATCACCATTGCGATCACGCTGGTGCTGCTGGCTGTCGTATTCGCTTTCGGATCGGGCGGCCAGAAAACAGGTGTAGAGAATCTGACCGGCACGGCGGCGAGTGGCATTCAGGGTATATTCAGCGGCATCGCCAATGGCGTTGGCAGCTTTTTTAGAAACCTCTTTTCACCCAGCGATCTTGAGGGAGAGAACATTGGGCTGCGCGAGCAGATCGCACAACTGCAACAACAGGTGCAAACCATGCAGGAGCTCCAGGCCGAAAACGAACGCCTCAAGGAGCTGCTTTCCTATGTCGAGAACAACTCGACCTATACCTATATCACGGCGCGGGTTGTCACAAAGGATCCAAGCTATTATTTTGATACCTTCGTCATAAACGCGGGATACAACGATGGCGTATCGGTAAACGATGCCGTCATCACGGCGGACGGACTGGTGGGCCGCGTAATTGAAACGGGCGGCACATACAGCACGGTCATGGGCATTATTGATTCGCGCAGTTCGGTCAGCGGTACGGTTGAGCGTACCCGTGATAACGGCGTGGTCAACGGCATTGCGCAGTCCGGCGGTACGGATGGCTTCTGTGAAATGGTGTTTTTGCCGCTGGAGGCGGAGCTTTTGCCCGGGGATCGCGTGATATCCAACGGTTTGGGCGGCGTATACCCCAGCGGATTCTTCATCGGAACAGTGGTGGAAGTCTCTTCCACCGCCACCACGACCGGTATGACGGTACAGATTGAACCGGCGGTGGATTTTTTGCATGTGGAAGAGGTTATGGTGGTTAAAGACGCTCAGACGGGAAGCGCTAATCCATGAGACGGTTTACGTTGTTTATGATCCTATTGATTGCGGTGTCGCTGGACTGTACCGTGCTGACCAAAATACATCTTTGGGATCTGAGAATCAGCCTGTCGCTGTGCGTTTTGCTTTGCATCGGTGTGACCTACGGCAAACTGAGCGGTGCGCTGGCCGGTCTTACTGCCGGGTTTATCATGGACGTCATGTTCGGGCCGGCGTTTGGTTTCTACGCGCTGACCAACCTGTTGACGGGCTACGTTGTCGGTGCGATATTTTCAAGAGGCATGCGGGAGGATCCGTTGTTGATCGGTCTGTTGACCGTCGGCATATATCTGGTGCGTGAAGGCATCGCGGCCATTTTAGCCCTTTTGCTGGGCGCAGAAATCAGAAATATCTTTCTTTTGCTCATACGCTATCTGTTGCCGTCCGCGTTGTTGTGCGGCGCGGCATGCATTCCGCTGTATATGGTGTTACGCTCGTTTATGACCACGGGATATATGCGGCGCAGACGGGTGGGTTTGGATTAGACGCAGTACGGAGAAAGGGGGTTATATCGTTGGTCAAACAAAAACCAATACTGGTGATGATGGGCGTGTTTGCGGTGTGCCTGTTGCTTTTGATCGCATCGCTGTTCAACTTGACGGTGCTGAAAGGGACAAGCTATGCTGCAAGGGGCGAGAGCAATGCGACAAGAACGCTGTCCATAACCGCCAAGCGCGGCAGCATTTTGGATTCATCCGGCATGCCTCTGGCCTATGACAAGACCAGCTATAACATAACCTTTTCCCGTGATCCGCTCCAGACCGGGCAAAAGTGGCGGGCAATCTATACCGATATCATTCTCAAGACCATAGACATACTGGAAGAAAACGGAAACGATGTCATCGATACGTTGTCCATACGCCGCGACGATAATGGAGGATATTACTATTATTGGGGTGCGATTACCGACGAGGATGCGCTCAAACGCCGTGAGGAACTCTGGCGTGAAAACCTGTACATCTCTACCGCGGATGCCGAGGAAGCATTCCAGATCCTGCGCCAGCGTTACATGATTCCCGATGAACTGGATTACGAAACGGCGCACAAGGTGCTGTCCATCTGGCAGGAGGTGCAGAACTATTCGTTCAAGAGCTATGTTTCCGTCGTTGTTGCTTACGACGTGGATGCGAGTTCGGTGGCGGAGATCACCCAGCGAAGCTTGGAGCTTGATGGTATGAGCGCGGTACAGACCTATACGCGTGTCTACCCCAACGACACCACCGCAGCGCACATCTTGGGATATATGAGCAAGGTGTACGACGAAGACAGACTTCAGGAAATGGATGATACGGGTTATGATGCCGAGGATCTGCTGGGCGTGACCGGCGTCGAGGCCACCATGGAGGAGGAGCTGAGCAGCAGCATCGGCTCGCGCAAGGGATCGCAGACGGTGGAAATCGATAGCCGCAGTTCGGTTGTGCGCGTTCTCGAACAGTCCGATCCCACGCCGGGCAACGATGTAACATTGACCATTGATGCGGACCTCCAAAAAGTTGTGGAAGAGGCTTTGGCCAAGAATATCAGCGACATCTACTCTGCACAGGAGAGTCGCTACAATGCGAGGCTGATCTACTATCAGGGCAAGGAGAAGGATCGCGGCGGCACGGTCACCCGTTTTGCCAGGATGGGGGCTGCCGTCGTAATGGACGTCAACACCGGACAGGTGTTGGCGCTGGCCAGCTATCCGTCCTACAACCCAAACCTGTTCACCGGCGGCATATCCGAGGAGGATTACGAGGCGCTCAACGACGAAGACAGCACGCCGCTGTTTAATAAAGCGATCAGCAGCCGGGCGGAGCCGGGCTCCATCTTCAAGATGGTCACGGGCTATGCGGGATTGATGGAGGGTGTGATCACGCCCGAGGAAACCATCGATTGCCAGGGGGAATACAGGGAGGACGTAACACAGGGCAAAGCGCCTTCGTGCTGGGTAGCGGATCCGGCTGATCATGCCAACGAAAACATCACCAGGGGTCTCAAGGACAGCTGTAACTATTACTTTTTTACCGTGGCGAACAGGCTGGGAATCGATAAGCTGAACAAATGGGCGGACATCTTCGGGCTTACCAGTAAAACCGGTATTGAGCTGACCGGCGAGGTGAAGGGCTATGTCGCCAATCAGCAGGTGTTGTACGACAACGCCAAGGACATCGACGCCGGGCAGGTCAGTTCCAAGGCCTATCTAGTGCGCAATGCCATCGCAAAGGATTTGCAGGCATACGGCATACTGCGCGGCGTGGTCTATACCGACGAGCAGGTTAAAACGGCGGCCACACGCATCGTGGAGTTGGTCGGTTCGGTTTCGGGCGATAGACTTGGCCCTGCCATTCGGACTATCATGCGCGAAGAACTGGGTATTCCCGAATCCATCACCTATGCTAAACGCTGGCATTTGCAGGTCAGCTCAAGGCTGTACGAGATTACATGGAACCCCATTCAGACCGTGCTGGCCGGCATTGGACAGTCGGTATCCTCGGTAACGCCCATCGCGGTGGCCCGGTATATCTCCGCCATTGCAAACGGCGGGACGGTGTACGAGGCCAGTATTATCAAGAGCGTGGTCGCGCCGGACGGCACCGTTCTGTCAGAAAACAATCCGAAGGTGGTCAGCACGCTGAGCGATACCAACGGCTATCTGGATTACATTCGCGAAGGCATGCGTGAGGTTCTTTCCCTCGAGGATGGAGGCACCGCGGCCAACGCCTTTGCGGGATTTGAATATGCCGGTGACATGGCCGGAAAGACTGGCACGGCACAGGTGAGCAGCATAGACCTTGAAAATACGGCGTGGTTTGTGGCGTATACGCCCATTGAAAATGCCGAGATAGCGGTGGTTATTTACATTCCCAACGGATATAAGGGCGCGATGGCGGCCGAAGCGGCGCAAGATATCATTCAGTACTACCGGGACAGGCAGCTTGAACAGGTCGATGCCAAGACAACCAAGCCCGGTAACCTGGTCGAATAGCGGTTAGCATAAAGCAAGGAAGTAATAGATGGCGAGATTAAGCTATAAAAAGAATTGGAAGAACCTAGATTGGTGGCTTGTGGCCAACATTATCGCATTGGCCGTCTTCGGGTTGATTAGCCTGGCGGCGGCTACGGCGACTGCATCCACCGGTGCGGAAGCCACCTTAAGCGAGAAGTTCGCCAACCTGAACATGGAGTTGGTGATCCGCCAGGCGATGTGGTTTTTGGTGGGCCTTGTGGCGCTAGCCATGATGTTGATGGTGGATTATACTGCGCTGATGGATTACGCGCCGTTGATCTACTGGATCAACATTGTGATTTTGGCACTTTTATATGTGCTGGCCACCGTCACAAAAGGAACGGTCAGCTGGTATACGTTCGGCGGCATTGGTTTTCAGCCAAGCGAAATGATGAAGATATCCATCATGTTGATGCTGGCCCGCGTGTTTGCCAGGCGGCCGACGGAACAAAAGATAGAGACCTTGGGGGATATTTGGTTGCCGGCACTGTTGGCCGTCATCCCCTTCCTGTTGGTCGCTCTCCAGCCAGATATGGGCACGGCCATGGTCATTGCCAGCATTGCCATTGGCGTTATGCTCATCGTAGGCGTGGGACGGCGTTTACTGGTAACGCTTCTGGGATCCGCGGCGGTGAGCCTGCCGTTGATCTGGCTGGTGTTGTCCGATGCGCAGAAGGATCGTATTCTGGTGTTTTTTGATTCGTCCTATGATTTGGCTGACGCTGGTTACAACGTATTCCGTTCCAAGATTGCCATTGGAAGCGGCCAGTTTTTCGGCAAGGGCATTTTTGCGGAGGGCAATCTGTCCCAGCTGGACTGGGTACCTGTCAAGGAATCGGACTTTATTTTCACCGTGACCGGAGAAATGTTTGGTTTTGTCGGCGGATTGATCCTGCTTTTGCTGTTCGGCATGCTGTTATACCGCACGCTGCGTGCGGCCATGCGTGCGCGGGACCGGTTCGGAGCGCTGGTTATCATTGGCGTGGCTACCATGATTTTCATCCATATGTTTGAAAACATTGGCATGACCATGGGCATCATGCCGGTCACCGGCATCCCGTTGCCGTTTATCAGCTACGGGGGCAGCAACATGGTGACAAACATGATGGCCTATGGGCTCGTGCTGAACATCGGTTCCAGATGGTGACGAGGATTGCATATGGAATCCATACATAAGTGTAAGCCTCGCTGCGGCGGGGCTTTGCTTTTTTTAAGACCGGTATACGCAAACCATATTCTCATACAGAGTCTGTCTATTTCCTCTACAATTCGCATACGTTGTTGGGGAGGCGATGGTCTTGCAAGAAGATGGCTATGAGAAACTGGAGTTTGTTTCGCGCGAGCTCCAAAACGCAAGAATCACGCGCCCACAAGGGCAAAGCAGGCGCACCAGAACGCGACTGGTTGGCAAAGGGGGTATGCGCAGTCGTACCAAAAAAAACGGCGTCTTTCTGGTGAAGGCCGGCATCTGTGCGGCGGTGGCGCTGTGCTGCCTGCTGTTGCGCTTTTTGCCCGGACAATGGACCTCTGACACTCGATTTGCGCTGCATTCACTGTTCACCTATGATCTTGAATTTGACGAATCGTTGGGCCGGTTGAAATTCGTGCAGGCGCTGTTCCCCGGTGTTACGGCGGTATTCGGCACAGACGTCGCGCTGTATTATCCTGTGGATGGTATCCTGCAAACGGCGTATGGCGAGGATGGGCAAAAACACGTGGTGTTTAAAGGCGAGGCTGGCGCGTCGGTGAAAGCGGTTGCGGACGGACGGGTCATAAAGCGTGGCGTTCATTCGGTGTACGGCAACTATCTTTTGATCGAGCACGCTTCGGATATGGTGACCATCTATTACGGCCTTGGCTATTCCATACTGGAAAAGGGAGCACAGGTTATGGGCGGCGATACCATCGCCACGCTGATGGACAGCGGCGAATTGATCTTTGAACTGCGCATTGACGATGTGGCGCAAAACCCAATGCGCTATCTCGGAGCCAAATGATGAAAAAGAACGGACGCATGCGCATCGGTATGGATCCTCTGTTGCTGGCGGTACTTATTCCGGCCGCTTTGTTTGGCTATTTTTGGGCGATGGTTGCGGGCCTTATAGCGGTTGTATTTCATGAGATGTGCCACATATGTGCGGCAAGGGCATTTGGCATCCAAACGGTACGTGTCGCTCTAACACCCTTTGGAGGTTTGGCGGCCATGGGCAGCGCCCCGACGCCCAAGGCGGCCTTTTGCATTGCGTTGGCCGGACCGCTGGCCAATTTGATGATGGCACAGATCCTGTTGCTGATGTACAGGGCGTACGCATCGCCAATTTTGCAGATGCTCATCGTTGCCAATCTCGCGGTCGGACTTTTCAATCTTTTACCCGCCTATCCGCTGGACGGTGGACGCATGCTGCACGTGCTGCTAACGCCGATTTTGGGCATGGAACGGGCCAGACGTTTTTGCTGTTCGCTGGGCATGTTGCTCGGCGGCGGCATTTTGGTATACGCGGTATGGAGCGCATACACGTTGCACGTGATAAACATCAGCTTCTTTTTGGTAGGTGCCCTGTTGCTGGTTTTATCAGACAAACAGCGCAGGACAGATGTATACACAGCGCTCAAGCAATCTCAGCGAAAGCGCAGGCGTATGCGTGCGCGGCCCATTGAGGCAAGACAGATGGCCGCCAGCGAGCAAGCGCCGGCCATGGAGCTGTTGCGTACGCTCAAGCAGGGGCAATATATGACCGCCTATGTGCTCGATGAAGCGATGAAGGTGCGCGGTATACTGGATGAGACGCAGATACTCGACGGGATCGTACGGTTTGGCAGCACCTGTACCCTTGAGAAAATCCTTGACCACCAAAGCGACGCGCGTGTAAACTGATACTTTGGAAGGATGGATGACATGCGCACTTATTGGCTGGACAGCGTGGACAAGCCTGCTCGGTATACCGGCGGCGAGTTGAACATGATACGCAAGGATCCTGTGGGCAAACTTCGCTTTGCGCTGTGCTTTCCCGACGTATACGAGGTGGGCATGAGCCATTTGGGCTCGCGCATTCTCTATCATGTGCTAAACGGCTGTGACTTCGTATCGTGCGAGCGGGCGTTTGCCCCCTGGATTGACGCTGAGCGGGTTATGCGCGAAAATGATACGCCGCTGTTTGCGTTGGAAAGCGGGGACGCGCTATCTTCGTTTGATGTACTGGGGTTTTCACTGCAATACGAAATGTCTTATACCAACGTGCTGAACATACTGGATCTCGCGGGCGTGCCCCTTTGGGCAAAGGATCGGAACGAATCGCATCCTATGGTCGTTGTGGGTGGTCCGTGTGCCTTTCATGCCGAGCCGCTGGCTCCGTTTGTCGACCTGATGATACTCGGTGACGGGGAACAGGCTGTCGTGGAACTCAGTCGTGCGATATGGGAAGCGAAACAATCGGGGCAAACGCGAGACGAGCTTTTGCTTTCACTTTGTGCAAAGGATGGATTTTATGTCCCGTCATTGTACGACATATGCTATCATGAAGATGGAACAGTTCGTGCTATAACCGCCAAACACGGTGCACCTGATCGCGTAATGAAGGCGGTTGTGACGGATTTGGAACATGCGCCATACCCGCTTTGCCCCATCGTGCCCAGCACGGCCGTGATTCACGACCGGGCGGTATTGGAGTTGTTCAGAGGTTGTACGCGTGGTTGCCGGTTTTGTCAGGCTGGCTATGTGTACAGGCCGGTGCGCAGCCGGTCAAAGGAACTTTTGACGCAGCAGGGCAAGGCGTTAATCAAGAATACAGGCTATGAGGAAATCTCGCTTACGTCGCTGAGCAGCGGAGATTATCCAGATCTGATGCCATTGATTCATAATCTGAATGAGGCATTTAAAGATCAGCGCGTGTCGCTGGCGCTGCCGTCGCTGCGCATCGACTCGTTTATCGAAGACTATGCACAAGGCACATCCAAAGTGCGTCGTCGGGGGTTGACCTTTGCGCCCGAGGCGGGTACGCAGCGCCTTCGTGATATCATCAACAAGGGTGTGACAGAGGAGGATTTGCTCCGAAGCGCGAGTGATGCGTTTATGGCGGGATACAGCAGCATGAAGCTTTATTTCATGTTGGGCTTGCCGCAGGAGACCGACGAGGATCTGCTGGGCATCGTCGACTTGGCCCAAAAGGTGATCGACATCTATTACACGATGCCAAAGGAAAAGCGTATGCAACCGCCGCAGGTGACGATCAGCGTTTCGCCCTTTATACCAAAGCCGTTTACGCCGTTCCAGTGGGAGGCACAGGCGACACGGGAGGAGATTCGCCGCAAACAGCAATTGCTGCTCCATGCGGTCAAGCCGCACAAGCGCATCAAATTCAACAGCCATGATGCGGCATTGTGCGAGATAGAGGCCGTGTTTGCGCGCGGTGACAGGCGTCTGTCCAAAGCGCTTTATCGGGCGTTCGAACTGGGTGCGCGAATGGATGGCTGGACCGAATGCTTTGACCATGATCTGTGGATGCGGGCATTGGATGAAAGCGACCTGTCCGCAGCGTTTTATGCCAACAGGGAACGGGATAGGGGCGAAGTGTTTCCCTATGCGCATATAGATGTGGGCGTATCGGACGATTATCTGTGGGCGGAAAAAATGCACGCACAAAACGGAATCACCACTGAGGATTGTCGGCAGGGATGCAAAAGCTGCGGACTTATGGATATCTGTGAGGGAATGCCATGAGAATGCTCGTTAAAATAGCACGTAGCGGGGAACTTTGCTACATCTCACATCTGGATCTTCTGCGCTTGGTGCAGCGCACATTGCGCCGCGCTGCGCTGCCTCTCAAATATTCGCAGGGCTTCAACCCACATCCTATGCTGTCCTTTGCGCAAGCGCTGGGCGTGGGCCTTGAAACGGTGGGCGACTATTATATGGTGGAACTTTTTGAGCCTGTACCGCCGCGGGAATTTGTGGAACGCTTTAACGAAAGGGTACCGAACGGGTTGTGTGCGCGCAAAGCGCGTGAGATGACCAAGGATGAAAAGAGCCCGATGGCGATGGTACAGGCCGCCAGATACGGCTTGAGGACAGACGGATCAAAGATTTGTGCGCTGCACGAAGGCGTGCGAAAGCTGATGGAGATGGAAACCTGTATGTGTGCCATCAAGGACAGGCAACGGGATATCCGCCCGTTGATCTATGACGCTGTGTACGATGAAACCGGCGCGACGCTTACGGTGTCCTGCGGCAACCAAAACCTGCCGCATAAGACGTTGGTACAGGCGGTGTGTGAGTTGGCCGATCTGTGTACGCAGGACATTTCGCCCAGACGCGAAGATCTTTTAACAAGAAACGAATCCGGCGCATATGTGCCGCTTTTCTAGAGAGTTTAAAATAGGAACGGTAGGTGAGAATGGTGGGGAACCGCATATACCTTGAAGTGAATCCGTATCAGGTGCGGGTGGCGCTGACCGAGGACGACGCACTGGCGGAGCTTTACATTGAACGCAAAGGCGGCGAACGCATTGTGGGCAACGTGTACAAGGGGAAGGTGAAAAACGTTCTACCCGGCATGCAGGCTGCGTTTGTGGACATAGGCTTGCAGCGCAACGCGTTTCTATATGCCGGCGATATCATCATCGAGGAGAATGAGGATTTTCGCTTCAATGGCAAACCGCCCCAGGATGCCAGTACGCCGGATATCCGATCGTTGGTCAAGGTGGGGCAGGATATTCTGGTGCAGGTTATCAAGGAACCTTTCGGCACCAAGGGCGCTCGCATCACCACCAACATTACGCTGCCGGGACGGTCTATCGTGCTGATGCCCAACGCTGATTATGTGGGCGTATCGCGGCGTATCGAGAAAGAGGAGGACAGGGCCGAGATTCGCGAGGTACTGGAAAAAATACGGCCGCCGCACATCGGCGTCATCGCGCGTACGGTATCGCTGGGTCTGACTGAGGAAGCGCTTAAAGAACAGATTGACGAGCAGATGCGCGTGTATCGCCAGATTATGTTGCATTATGAGGAAGTGAAGGCGCCATCGTCGGTGCACAGCGAGGAAAGTCTGGTATACCGAACCATACGTGACCTGTTGCGTGCAGACATTGACGTGCTTCTGATCAACGATCCAAGAACATACCAGCTCGTTATCAAGACCGTCATGGTACTGAGTCCCCAGTTGATCAACAGGGTGAAGCTGTTCCACAAGCACTATGACATGTTTGCCTATTACGGGCTTGAAAGCAAGATCGACAAGGCGTTGCGCCGCAAGGTATGGCTCAAGAGTGGCGGATATCTCATTTTTGATCGTGCGGAGGCGTTGACCGTTATCGACGTTAACACCGGCAAATATGTCGGCACGAACGATTTGCAGATGACCATCTTAAATACAAACATTGAAGCAGCACAAGAGGTGGCGCGGCAGATAAGAGTACGCGATCTGTCCGGTATCATCGTGGTGGACTTCATCGATATGGAGGATGCGGAGAACCGCGAAAAGCTTTTGGAGATACTGCGCGAGGCTACCAAACGCGACCGCACACGCACCAGCATCATGGGCATCACCGGTCTTGGCATCGTGGAGATGACGCGCAAAAAGCTCAAGCAATCGCTGGGTAGCGTGTTTTATGAAGCTTGCCCATACTGCGACGGGCTGGGCGTTTTGAAGAACAAATCGTCCATGGCAATGGAGGCGCGAAAGGAATGCCTTAAGTTGTTTTATGATACGGATTGTAAGGCGGTTGTCATCAAGGGACATCCCGTTATCATTGCTGAGATCATGTCCAAGACAAATTCGGAGGCGCGCTTGATCCCGCTTGTACAGAACAAGATGGTGTTTGTATTGCCCTGCGACAACATGCATTGGGAACATCTGGAGGTGGATCCGGTATACGATTTGTCCGAGCTGCGCAAAACGGGTGCCGTAAAACTGCCGTAATGAGGCTTTGCCAAAGAACGAATACAGACAGCCGCAATGCGGTATTCAAAGCAAATTTTGGTTGCACAGATGTATCGTTCTGCTTGTTTTGTAGAAAATGTATTCAGTGCGGGCGTTGTGTGTTCTAAATTAATTGCAAACGATTTATTTAGCAAGCCCTGATTGTTGACAGTACGATGCCGCCGTGATACAATATCTCGGTGTTACCGCTCGGCAAGGGTTCAAGTGCGAAAGCCGCCCCGGCCGGCGAGTCCCAGAAAAGATTGGGGAGGTGCAACAGATGTATGCAATCGTAAAAACGGGTGGAAAACAGTATAAGGTTCAGCAGGGCGACGTGGTGTTTGTCGAAAAGCTGGAAGCTGAGGTCGGCGACACCGTCACGTTGGATGTGATGATGCTGATCGATGGCGACAAGCGCACGGTGGGTACGCCGATGGTGGATGGTGTGAAAGTACAAGCCAAAGTGCTGGCCCAGGGTAAGGATAAAAAAATCATCGTATTTAAGTTCAAGGCAAAAAAGAATATCCGGAAAAAGACCGGCCACAGACAACCGTATACTAGGCTGGAAATCGTTTCCATTGGATGAATATGTTAAGACAAAGCGAGGTGTAACCTATGGCACATAAAAAAGGGGTAGGAAGTTCTAGAAACGGACGCGACAGCGCAGCCAAACGTCTGGGTGTCAAGCGCGGAGACGGGCAGTTTGTGCTGGCCGGAAACATTTTGGTGCGTCAGCGCGGGACCAAGGTCCATCCCGGGCATAACGTGGGCATCGGTGGTGACGACACGTTGTTTGCCCTGATCGACGGCAACGTCAAGTTTGAGCGCAAGGGCCGCGATAAAAAGAAGGTTTCGGTTTACGAAGCCGCACAATGAAAAAAGATGAAAGAGCGCCAGCGCGGCGCTTTTTTTCTTTTATTGCGAAAAACGCTCGCGGGGCGTGCCGATTTTCGGTATAATACTATAACAGACCCGATTAAACAACCAAAAATAGAGCATACACTGCACTATTTTCGTATGTAGGTACAGGAATGTTTTGTGGTTTTGCGGGTGCTATCCAAGGCAAATCAAGCGGAGCGGGTTTTTCAATAAGCTTCTATCAACGTACAATATCATCATTTGTAGGAGGTGCTAAATTGGCGAAGGCAGCTGTAATCATGGGCAGTGACAGCGACTGGCAGGTCATGCAAGAAGCGATTAGAGCATTAAAGGCTTTTGGAATTGAAGTGGAGGTGCGCGTTTTAAGCGCCCACCGTACGCCCGAAGAAGCGGGCGCTTTTGCCGACGCCGCACAACGCAGCGGTTTTGGCGTCATTATTGCCGCGGCAGGCATGGCGGCGCACCTAGCAGGTGTTGTCGCAGGGCATACGACATTGCCGGTTATCGGTGTGCCGCTGGTATCCGGATCTCTTGGCGGCATGGACGCGCTGTTGGCCACGGTACAGATGCCACCCGGCGTGCCGGTCGCAACGGTGGCGGTGAACGGGGCATACAATGCCGCGATTTTGGCCGCACAAATTCTGTCTGTCGGCGACAAAACACTGTCGGACAAGCTGTATGAGCACAAGCAGGCGATGGCGCAAAAGACAAAAAATAAGGATGAAAAAGTGCGTGCGCAGGCGGACGCATTGTAAAAGGAGTATGAAATGACAAACAGTTATGCAGAGGCGGGTGTCGATGTTCAGGCCGGCTACGATGCCGTATCGCGTATCAAGAAACTGGCGAATAAAACCTTCGATCAAAACGTACTCAGCGGTCTGGGCGGTTTCGGTGGGTTCTATGCGCTCAATGATGCCAAAACCATGCAAGCCCCCGTGCTAATCTCCGGTGCCGATGGCGTGGGAACCAAACTGAAACTGGCGATGGTGTTGGACAAGCACGATACCGTTGGCATCGATTGTGTGGCGATGTGCGTCAACGATATCGCATGCCACGGCGCGAGGCCGCTGTTTTTCTTGGATTATATTGCTGTGGGAAAGCTTGTCCCCGAGCGCGCCGCCATGATCGTAAAGGGCGTGGCGGACGGCTGCATCAAAGCGGGTTGTGCGCTGATTGGCGGAGAGACGGCGGAGATGCCGGGGTTCTATGGCGAGGATGAATACGATCTGGCGGGATTTGCCGTCGGTTTGGCGGATAAGCAGGCCCTCATCGACGGCAGCGCCATCAAAGTGGGTGACGTTCTGATCGGGCTTGGATCTTCCGGCGTGCACAGCAACGGGTTTTCGCTGATACGTAAAATATTTCCCATCACGAAGCAGGGATTGAACGTCCGTATCGCCGAGCTTGGGCAAACGCTGGGTGAAGCGCTGTTGTGTCCGACACGAATTTACGTAAAGCCTGTACTTAGCGCCATGCAAACGGTTTCGCTGCACGGCATTGCGCACATCACCGGAGGCGGATTTATCGAGAACGTACCGCGTATCATGCCCGATGGCAACTGCGCGATTATAGAGCTGAACAAGTGCAAAACGCCGCCGCTTTTTGATCTGATTGAAAAGCAGGGCAAACTTGATCGCATGGATATGTACAACATCTTCAACATGGGGATCGGTATGGTCGTTGCGGTAGATCAAGACGAGGCGGACAAAGCGGTGCGCGCATTTTGTGATGCGGGAGAAACGGCGCATATCATCGGTCGCGTCGAAGCGGGCGAAGAGAAGGTGAAGCTAAGGTGAAGCGTTTTACGGTATTGGTTTCAGGCGGCGGCACCAACCTTCAAAGCCTGATTGACCGTGTTGAGGACGGGACGATACACGCTTGCATAGCCAGCGTGATTTCATCGCGCAGCGACGCGTATGCGTTGACAAGGGCACGGGACCACGGCATCAAAACGCATGTGATCAGCAGAAAAATATGCGGCTCGCAACAGGCCTGCGACAGGGCGTTGCTGGATGCGCTGTCAGAGGATGAAGCGGACTTTGTGGTGTTGGCCGGGTATCTGTCCATTTTGGGACAAGCGGTGGTGCAGGCATACAAAAACCGCATATTGAACGTGCATCCCGCGCTGCTTCCCAGCTTTGGTGGCAGGGGATACTATGGTATTCATGTGCACGAAGCAGTGCTCAAGGCCGGCGTTAAAGTGACTGGTGCAACGGTGCACTTTGTGGATGAGGGTACGGATACCGGGCCCATTGTTGTGCAAGGATGTGTTTCCGTGTTGGCCGGAGATACGCCGGAGGTTTTGCAGCAACGTGTTATGCAGATCGAGCATCAACTGCTGCCAAAGGCCGTAGCGTGGATGGCGAAGGATAAACTGCGCGTTGTAGGCAGAGAGGTTATCATCGAGGAGGAAAGGGAATGAACAAACGGGCATTTATCAGCGTATCGGACAAGGCGGGCGTAGCAGCGTTCGCTAAACAACTGCATGAACTGGGATTTGAGATCGTGAGCACAGGAGGAACCGAGCGCGTGATCAAAAAAAGCGGCGTGCCCGTCACCAACGTGAGCGATATCACCGATTTTCCCGAATGCCTGGATGGTCGCGTGAAAACGTTGCATCCCATGGTGCATGCAGGAATTTTAGCCATGCGGGAAAATCCCGAACATATGCGGCAGATCAAGGAGCTTGGCGTTACACCCATTGACGTGGTGTGCGTCAATCTGTACCCTTTCAAGCAAACCATGCTCAAGCCAAACGTGAGTTTTGAGGAATGCATTGAAAACATCGACATCGGCGGTCCCAGCATGCTGCGCGCCGCGGCGAAAAACCATCGCGACGTGGCGGTGGTGGTGGACAGCGCCGACTACGATGGTATCATCGATGAGCTTAAGGCAGACGGCGTTATCGGGATGGAAACGAAGAGGCGGTTATGCTACAAGGTATTTGCGCATACCGCTGCATACGACGCCATGATCGCAGCGTACCTGCAAAAGCAGACGGGCGCCTCATCCTTGCCGGAGGAACTGACTCTGACATATGAGAAGGTACAGGAACTGCGCTACGGTGAAAACCCGCATCAGAAGGCGGCGTTTTACAGCGAGATCGATGCGCCAAGCTGTTCGTTAACGCGCGCCGAACAGCTTGGCGGCAAAGCGCTATCCTACAACAATATCGCGGATGCAAACGCGGCGTTGGAGCTTTTGCGTGAATTTGGTGATGAAACGAAGCAGGTGGCGGTGGTGGCGCTAAAACATGCCAACCCCTGTGGCGTTGCTTTGGCGAAAACGCTAAAGGAAGCCTATGACAAGGCCTTTGCGGCGGACCCGGTATCGATTTTCGGGGGCATCGTTGCTACCAATGCACAGGTGGATGCGGACACCGCCAAGAAGCTGGTAAAAATATTTTTGGAGATCGTGATCGCTCCGTCCTACTCTGTGGAAGCATTGGCGATATTAAAAACCAAAAAAAATCTACGCGTTTTGCGTCTGTCGGGGATCAATGAACCGATCGGCGAGGATGCGCTAGAGATGAAAAAGGTGATGGGCGGCCTGTTGGTACAGGATTTCAATCAGGGATTTATGAAGGATTGCACGGTGGTGACCAAGCGTCAGCCGACGGAGGAAGAAATGAAACAGCTATGCTTGGCATGGCGTATCGTAAAGCATGTAAAATCCAACGGCATCTGCCTGGTCAGGGACAATGCCAGCACCGGCGTGGCGCCTGGACAGGTAAACCGAATCTGGGCGGTGCAGCAGGCCATTGGGCATGCGGGGGATTTGGCAAAGGGATCTGTTTTGGCGTCGGATGCGTTTTTTCCGTTCGAGGATTGCGTTGTGGCGGCGGCGAAGGCAGGCGTTACTGCCATCATCCAGCCGGGCGGTAGCATAAAGGACAAGGACAGCATCGAAGCCGCGGACGAAAACGGTATCGCCATGGTTATGACGGGCATGCGTCACTTCAAGCATTAAGGGGTAAAACGGATGAAGATTCTGGTCATCGGCGGCGGCGGCCGTGAACACGCCGTTATTTGGAAACTGGCACAGGAAAAGCAGCACGAACTCTATTGTGCACCGGGTAATGCGGGCATCGCACAATTGGCAACCTGTGTGGATATTGGGGCAACGGAACTTGAAAGAATCGCGGATTATGCTGTGCAGCAGGCGTTTGATCTGGTTGTTGTTACCCCGGACGATCCACTGGCGCTGGGACTGGTTGATTTGTTGACGGCGCGCGGTATCCGCGCGTTCGGGCCGTCAAAGGCGGCGGCACAGATCGAGGCCAGTAAGGTGTTCTCCAAGCGGCTGATGCGGCAATATCAGATTCCGACGGCGGCTTTTGCTGTGTTTGACGATGTGAAGGCGGCATGTGCCTACGTGCAAAAACAGTCGGTGCCCATCGTAGTCAAGGCGGACGGACTGGCGCTGGGCAAGGGCGTATTCATCTGTCAGACTGTGCAGGAAGCGCTTGACGCCATCGATTCCATCATGGTGCAACGCGCCTTTGGCAAAGCGGGCATACGCGTGGTTGTGGAGGAATATATGATGGGACCGGAAGTTTCGCTCCTATGCTTTTGCGACGGAAAAAACGTGGTGCCGATGCCCGCTGCCCAGGACCATAAACGCGCATATGACGGGGACAAGGGGCCCAATACCGGCGGTATGGGCGCATTCGCTCCTACGCCTACTTTGTCAAAGGAGCTTCAAGACGAGATAGTTAAAACCATTGTAATGCCAACGGTCAATGCCATGATCAAGGAAGGCCGCGAATTTCACGGCGTTTTGTATTGCGGTTTGATGCTGACCAAGGACGGTACAAAGGTACTCGAATACAACGCGCGCTTTGGCGATCCAGAAACACAGGCCATTTTGCCACTGATGAAATCGCCGCTGTCCGAAGCGCTTTTGGCCACCATTGATGGGACATTGGATTCGTGTGAAATTCAATTTTCCGATGAAGCCTGCGTATGCATTGTTGCGGCGTCAGGTGGGTATCCGGTCAAATATCAAAAGGGCTTTGAGATTTATGGCATCGATCAATGCAAAGCATTGGGCGCGTGGGTCTTTCATGCCGGAACGACTCAAAAGGACGGGGAATATTTGACAAACGGCGGCCGTGTACTGGGCGTTGTTGCGTGCGCACAAACGTTGCCGCAGGCAATCGGGAGGGCGTATGAAGCGATGGATGTGATTGATTATACCGGCAAACACGTCCGTAAAGACATTGGCATGAAACCGTAAACCAGCTTATAAGATGGTATACAAAAGGCATGGGCATCCCCATGCCTTGTTTTTTGGATGAAGAGGTCATGGTAACAGCGGGGATTTGTCAAACCTGCAATATGAGAAAGCGGATTGTTTCCCATTTCATCGTCCATGTCATGCAGGATGCACACCAATGCATCAAAAAAGCATTGGTCATGCCAAAATACGCGAACATGCCGTTTGAGCGGTTGGATTAACGAGGTCTACCATATAGAAATATAGGTTTACATGACCGGAAAATATAGGATGGGGCGGTTAATCCGTTTCGGAAGGTTCAATGCGTTGGGGATCGGCATAGCGCAACAGCGACCCGTAGACCTCCGGCGCGGCCTGCGTCCATTGCTTGCACAGAGCGTCCGCCTGTTCCATGGTGGACAGGTTGACGGTTAGCTGAAGCAGCATGATGCCGCATTCAATGATGCTCAACTCCGCGATGTATTGCCCGGGCTCCATCTTATGATAATCAGCCAGATAGACGATGGCAAGCCGTGCCTTTTTCCGCATGTGTTGCGCGTCCTGTTCCAGACGGTTACGCTGGGAAAGGGGGATTTCGCGGTACAACTGCTCCAACGTCTTGATGCCGTTATCCGTAATTTGGTAGCGGCGCTCCGCCGTAAACACGGCGCTGGCCGCGATCAACCCTTGGTTGAAGAGATCGTTTAACGCCGTTTGAAGAACAAAATAGGATAACCAGGGATCGCAGAATTCCCACAGATCCTCACGGCTGACCGGCGAACGCGTCTGCTCGATCAGATAGAGCAATTTAAGCTTGTCCATGAGCAGTTTGGCCGACATGCGCATTCCTCCCGTACCATGATATCGGATTCTGCCGGACGATGCAAGCACCGACCAGAGTCCGTTATCTTTACCGTACGAAGGCGTGTGTGCATTTACGCAAACAATACGTCGATACAGTTTTAAAATGCAGGACAAGGATGAATGAGGGCTTGCAATGTCGGCAAAATTATGTATAATAAATGTTGCGGTTGGCGTGGGCGGTTAGCTCAGCTGGTAGAGCATCACGTTGACATCGTGGAGGTCGCTGGTTCAAGCCCAGTATCGCCCACCAGCAACCGGGTTCCTGTGGTGTGCGTTACGCTTCCTTTTTTAAACCCACAGATTTACATTGGGAGCTTGGAGTTCATGTTCCAAGTACGCCAGGCCCGCATTTATGCGGGATCGCGGAAAGGGCAGACAGAGCACCCACCTGCCACAGAGGCGGGTTGTAAACAGGGGGGCGGACGGCACTGCGGGACATTTATTTGGCAAAGCGGAATTGTGTAATGGTAGCACCTACGACTCTGACTCGTATTGTCTAGGTTCAAATCCTAGTTCCGCTGCCACATGGCTCCTTGGTCAAGCGGTTAAGACACCGCCCTCTCAAGGCGGTAACAGGGGTTCGATTCCCCTAGGAGCTACCACGAGAAAAGCCCTTAACAAAGGGCTTTTTTGCTTTTGTGCCGTGTTACGTGTTTCATGGTCCATAGAGTATCATTAACGCGTGAGGTCAATTTGTCATGAAATACCATTCAAACGTGTATGAGTCATATTTTTATTGCGGTGATACATTTCTAAGTTTTCCTATAACAGTACGATGAGAGAGTTGCGGATAAAAGCGCCGCAATCAATTGCATACGACTGACCGTCGGCATACAATTTTTATTCTAAATATCATTCTTTTTATACCGGTTTATAGTTTAATTTAGGGCGCATATGAATATCTGCATATAATTGGAATTGCCACGCCAAAAAGCATATAATATCATGGTAGGCTAGATGCATGGAGTATAAGGCATTTATGCCTATGAGCTCAAACACTTTTATATTGATATTTTATCAGTCATTCACAAATCAAGGATCATTCAAACGCAATCTTCTATTCCCTCATGATGGCCAATACAAAGCTAAGGTTATTAGCCTTGTGTTTTATATGAATGGAAAGGGGAAGCACAAATGGGAAAAGCAATCGCTCTAAAATCCAAAAGGATGGTCACGCCGCATGCGCTGGTGCCGGACGGCATCGTGGTATTTGAGGACGGGTGCATCGCCGCCGTTGGCACACAAAGTACGGTAATGGTACCACCGAGCACCGAGGTGGTGGATTGCGGAAACGACATCATCGCCCCCGGTCTGATGGACATCCATTGCCACGGGTTCGTTGGCGGGCGCGCCGGAGAAAGCCCGGAGAAAGCGCTGAACATGGCGCAGTTTATTTTGCGCGGAGGTACGACATCGTTTCTTCCGACCGTGAACACGGCTGAAGCGACCGCCAACATCGCCAAAGCGCGGCGGATACAGAAAGAGCAGGGGCTGTTTGGCGCGGATATTGCGGGCATCAATCTGGAAGGGCCTTTTGTGGAGCCCAAAAAAGTCCCGGGCGTCAATACGGGCGATGATGACAAACCGCTGCCCGATCTTGGCATACTCGAGGAAATCCTCAAAGCCGGCGAAGGTGGCGTACGCGTGATGTGTCTGGGCATTTTATTGCCCGGCGCCGACAAGGTGGTGCACCGTCTGCGCGAAGAAGGCATATTGGTATCCATCGCCCATACCAAGGCGAACGCGCAGCAGTTCGAAGAAGCGGTGCAGTTGGGGTATAACCACGCCACGCACCTTTTCAACGTGATGACCGGACTGCATCATCGGCGGCCCGGTGTGGTGGGCGGCGTGCTGACACACGATGGAATGACCACCGAAATCATTGCCGACGGATTGCATGTACATCCATGGGCCATCGATATTGCCATACGCTGCAAAGGGCCGGACCGCCTGGCGCTTATTACCGATCTGTCGTTGGCTGGCGCAGAGGACGGAGATTATCCGAGCGGTGCTTTTGGCAGAGCCATCCCCATTGTCGTAAAAGATGGAATTGCGCGCATCAAAGGATCAAACCCGAGTCAGGACAACACCATGGCAGGGAGTACGATGCTGCAAAACGTGGGCGTCAGAAACGTAATTAATATTGGCTATCCCATGCACGTTGCTTTTAGAATGGCCACGTTGACGCCGGCGCGCATCATCGGCTTGGACCGCTATAAGGGCAGCCTCGAATACGGTAAGGACGCGGACGTCATTGTGGTGGACGATGACATCAACATAAAAGCGGCCTATGTCATGGGCAAGAAGCTTTACGAGGCGTAAACATTGGTGGACACGGATGCCTGAGCGTTTTGCATTCTCTCAAAAAGCATTGCGCACGTTGTTCCAAAGGAAATCGAAAGGAGTACGACTGTGGGAAAAGCAATCGCACTGAAATCCAAAAGGATGGTGATGCCGCATGCGGTGGTGGCGGACGGCATCGTTGTGTTTGAAAACGGGTGTATTACCGCTGTGGGCAAACAAAGCACGGTGTCGGTGCCACCGGGCGCCGAGGTCGTGGACTGTGGCAATGACATCATCGCACCGGGGCTTATGGATATCCATTGCCACGGCACCATGGAGGGCCAGGCCGGCGACGGCGTAAGCAAGGCGCTGAACATGGCGAAATTTATCCTTCGTGGCGGGACGACCTCTTTTCTCCCGACTGCCTTGCATATCGCCCATACGGTCAACATCGCAAGGGCGCGGCAAATCCAGAAGGAGCGGGGTTTCGAAGGCGCGCATATGGTGGGTATCAATATGGAAGGGCCGTTCCTCGAGCCAAAGAGGGTCGCGGGCATCAACACGGGCGACGACGACGCACCGCTGCCGGATTTAGGTCTGCTTGAAGAAATCCTGAAAGCGGGTGAAGGCGGCGTGCGCGAAATGGGTCTGGGCATTCTGCTACCCGGTGCGGACAAGGTGGTGCACCGTCTTCGTGACGAGGGCATCGTGGTATCCATCGCACATACCAAGGCCACCGCGCAGCAGTTCACCGAAGCCATTCAGCTGGGTTACAACCATGCCACACACCTTTACAACGTGATGACGGGGTTGCACCATCGGCGGCCCGGTGTGGTGGGCGGTGTGTTGACCCATGACGGGATGACCACCGAGATCATCGGCGACGGTCTGCACGTGCATCCTTGGGCGATGGACATTGCCATACGCTGCAAGGGGCCGGATCGCATCGCGCTGATTACCGATCTGACCATCGCGGGCTGCGAGGACGGCGAATACGAGAAGGGTGTGTTCGGCGACGGAATCCCCATCGTGGTCAAGGACGGCATTGCGCGCATCAAGGGCAGCAACGCGAATCAGGATAACACGATGGCCGGGAGTACGATGATGCTAAATGTGGGCGTTAGAAACGTCATTAAAATTGGCTATCCCATGCACGTCGCCTTTAGAATGGCCACATTGACGCCGGCACGCATCATCGGCATGGGCCGCTCTAAAGGCAGCCTCGAATACGGAAAGGACGCGGATATTATTGTGGTGGACGACGACATCAACGTAAAAGCGGCCTATGTCAAAGGCAAGAAGCTGTATGAAGTTTCACGGTGACGTTTTGCTGTGATGTATGCACGCTGCCGCGGAACGGGCGTACGCTCGGTATCGATATAAAGGAGTACGGCATGGGAAAAGCAATCGCATTGAAATCCAAAAGGATGGTCACCCCGCATGAGATTGTGGCTGACGGCGTTGTGGTGTTTGAAGATGGCCGCATCATAGCCGTCGGCACGCAGGAAACGGTTGTGATACCCGAGGGAGCGGAAATTTTGGACTGCGGCAACGACATTATCGCACCCGGGTTTATGGATATACACTGTCACGGGTGCTATTACGGTAGGGCCGGCGAAAGCGTGGAATCGACGCTGAAGCTGGCGGAATTCATCGTCCGAAGCGGTACGACATCATTTCTTCCCACCATCATGGTGGCCGAAGAGACCGCTAACGTCGCCGGGGCACGGCGAATACAAAAGGAACAGGGGGTTGGCGGTGCAGATATGGTGGGCATTAACATGGAAGGGCCTTTTCTGGAACCGAAAAAAGTTGAAGGTGTTGACACCGGTGACGACGATTTGCCCCTGCCAAGTCTGGAATTGCTCGAGCGGATATTGAAAGACGGCGAAGGAGGCATACGCATCATGGGGCTGGGCATTTTGCTGCCCGGCGTGGAAAAGGTTGTGCAACGTCTAAAGGAGGCGGGTATCGTCGTATCGGTTGCGCATACCAAGGCGACCGCGCAGCAGTTTGAACAGGCCGTTCAGATGGGCTTTACGCATGCCACGCACCTGTATAATGTGATGACGGGGCTCCACCATCGGCGTCCCGGCGTAGTCGGTGGCTTTTTGACGCACGATAATTTGACGGGCGAACTGATCAGCGACAACCTGCACCTGCATCCATGGGCGGTGGATGTGGCAATACGCTGCATGGGCCCGGAGCGCCTTGCCATCATCACCGATCTAACGCTGGCCGGGATCGAAGAAGGCGAGTACGAAATAGAGTTGACAGGCACGCCGATTACCGTGGTGGTCAAGGACAACATCGTACGCGTGAAAGGTTCAAACCCGAATCAGGATAATACGATGGCGGGCTGCACCATCATGATGAACGAATGCCTCAACTGCATCGTCAAGATGGGCTATCCGCTGTCCACCGCATTCCGCATGGCCACGCTGACGCCGGCGCGCATCATCGGCCTGGATCGATACAAGGGCAGCCTCGAATACGGCAAAGACGCAGATATTATCGTGGTGGATGACGATATCAACGTTAAAATGACTTACGTTAAAGGCCAGAAATTGTATGAGGCATAACGGACGGTACGACAAGGATCAATTGAACGATCAAGTGAATAGGATGTGTCAGGGCAGCGGACAGGGAAACGGACGGCGCAGATGAATTCGTTGCGATGGTTGCTTTCAAGTCGAAAATAATGAAAAAATATCAAACAGGCGGGAATCTGCCCTTTACAAAAACAGCCATCTGTGTTATTCTGCAACAAACCGAACAAGGAGAACGCGCTGATAATGCAGTTCAACTTTGCAGCAAACTATTATTATTTTAACTATTACTTTACCGGCTATATCGATAAGGTACAGTTGAATTTTGCTGCAAACGGGAACGGCGTGCGCCTAAGTTAACCGAAGGCCAACCGATAAAGCAAGTCCCACAGTGAAATTCACTGTGGGACTTTTTTTATAACATTCAAGGAGGAATCATGACATGATTGTATTGCTTAATGAAAATCCGGATCCCAAACAACAGGAATACTTGATCAACTGGCTTAAGAGCCTGAACATCGACACCCATATCTCGGTGGGTACGTCACAGACCATCATCGGCCTGATCGGCGATACAACCAGCGTGGATATGGATGCTATTCTCGCGTTGGACATCGTCAAGGACGTCAAACGCATACTTGAACCCTACAAGAGCGCCAACCGGAAATTCCATCCCGCAGATACCGTGATTGAAATCGGTGGGGCAAAAATTGGCGGCGGGAACTTCCTTGTCATGGCGGGTCCCTGCTCGGTCGAGTCGGAGGAGCAGGTGTGCTCCATTGCCAAAAGCGTCAAAGCGTCGGGCGCCGGCGTGCTGCGCGGCGGCGCGTTCAAACCCCGCACATCCCCTTACACCTTTCAGGGATTACGTGCTGACGGCCTTGAAATTTTGTCCAAGGCCAAGGAGTTGACAGGGCTGCCCATCGTCAGTGAGATCATGGACGCATCCGCGCTGCCGCTGTTCGATGATGTAGATATCCTTCAGGTCGGCGCACGCAATATGCAGAACTACGAACTGCTCAAAACAGTGGGCAGACAGTCCAAACCGATATTGCTTAAAAGGGGATTCGCCAACACGTTGGAGGAACTCTTGATGAGCGCCGAATATATCATGGCAGGCGGTAACAAAAAGGTCATCCTTTGCGAAAGGGGCATCCGCACCTTTGAGAAGTATACGCGCAACACGCTGGATTTGTCCGCCATTCCGGTACTGCGCAGACTGACGCATCTGCCTATCATCGTGGATCCCAGCCACGCCACAGGCCAATCTAGACTGGTCAAGCCGCTTGCATTGGCAGCTGCTGTCGCGGGTGCGGATGGTTTGATCATCGAAGTACACAACGATCCTGCCCATGCGCTGTGCGACGGCCCGCAGTCCATCACGCCGGATACGTTTGAGGCATTGATGCAGAAACTTGGAAAAGTACTGCCCTACGCAGAACGATAGGAAAGAAGGATACGGATGATGAATGTTGCCATTGTTGGCTTGGGCCTCATCGGCGGCTCCTTGGCAAAAGCGATTCGATCCCGTACTTCTTTTGGGGTGTTTGGCTTTGACAATTCTCCCGCCGTTCAAAAGGCGGCCCTTGAAGAGGGCGCCATAAACGAGCCCTTAACCCCGGACAATCTAAAGGACTGCGATCTGATCATCGTAGCGCTGTATCCAACGGATGCGGTGGGCTATGTAACGAACCATGCAAAGATGATTCGGCCCGACGCCGTGGTGGTGGACTGCTGCGGCGTCAAGCGGATCGTCTGCACGCCGCTTGAGAAGGTGGCCAGTGACAACGGTTTTGTCTTTATCGGCGGACATCCCATGGCCGGAACCGAGCAGTCCGGTTTCAGCGCTTCACGAGAAAATCTGTTTGACGGCGCTTCCATGATCGTGACGCCAAACGATACAACGCCCCCATGGGCCATCGAACGCATTGAGAATGTGTTTATCGGCATGGGATTCGGCCGCCTGCAGTTCTCCACGCCCGACGAACACGATTTTTTGATTTCCTATACGTCCCAGCTGGCGCACGTGATCTCGTGCGCGTACATCAGCAGCCCAAGTTCCTCGCGGTTCATGGGATTTTCCGCGGGCAGCTTCATGGACATGACACGTGTGGCGCGCTTGAACGAAACGATGTGGACGGAATTGTTCTTGGACAATGCCGATTATCTATTGGATGAGGTGGAAGGCATGCGGGTTCGCCTTGGTGAATTTAGCAAAGCTCTTCGGGAACAGGATCGCGCATCCCTTTTGGCGCTGTTGAAGCACAGCCATGAACAGAAGGAATTGGTGGATAAAAGCAGACAGGAAAAGGAGGGGCAGCGATGAAAACGGTACGCGTGAGCGCGTCCAGCGATTATGATATACACATTGGGGCCGACTTGCTTCGATCTGCGGGCAAATTGGCGGCACAGGCGATAAAGCCCTGTAAAGTGGCGCTTATTACGGACGATCATGTCGCGCCGCTGTACCTTTCTACCGCGGAGACGGCGCTTACGGCAGCGGGCTTCGACGTGTATCCCCTGATTCTCGCACCCGGCGAGACATCAAAAAGCGTGGCTACGTTGGAGAATATATTGGATTTTCTATGCCGGTGTTCGCTGACGAAATCCGATGCGGTAGTAGCACTGGGCGGCGGTGTGATTGGGGATGTCGCGGGATTTGGCGCGGCGGTATACCTTCGGGGCATACCCTATATACAATTGCCAACCACCTTTTTGGCGGCTGTGGATTCGTCGGTAGGCGGCAAAACCGCGGTCAACCTTACTGCTGGTAAAAACCTCGCGGGCGCATTCTGGCAGCCCCGCCTTGTCGTGTGCGATACGGATACTATGCAAACGCTTGCTAAAGACGTCTATGCGGATGGCGTTGCGGAAGCCGTTAAATATGGCATGATCGGCAGTGGATCCCTGTTCGATACGCTGCAAAAAGGCATTGATACGCAGGATGTGGAAGATATTATAGCGGAATGCGTGGCCATGAAAGCGGAATTTGTCGCCGAGGACGAATTCGACGAAGGCAAGCGACAGATGCTCAACTTTGGGCATACGGTGGGCCATGCCATAGAGGCATGCAGTGATTTTCAAATACACCATGGACATGCGGTGGCCGCTGGCATGGTTGTTATGTCCCGTGCGGCATGGCGGCGGGGGCTGAGCAAACAGGATTGCACGCCCGCTTTGGTGGAGGCGCTCAAGGCCAATGATTTGCCGGTTTCCTGCGACTTTACGGCATCGGAACTGGCAAGTGCGGCAATGGCGGATAAAAAGCGGCGGGGCGGGGATATCACCATCATATTGCCCAAAACCATAGGTCGGTGCTACCGGTATCCGCTGCGCGTTGCGGATTTGGAAGAATTCATACAGGAAGGCTTATGATAAAATGGATAGCGATAAAGCTTCAACGGACATAAGAATAACCTCCCAATCCCTGTCTGGCACCATCGGGGCGATGTCCTCAAAATCGGATGTGCACCGCGTATTGATCTGTGCGGCACTGGCTGAAAAGCCGACGACGGTGCGGTTTTCCACGCTGTCGAGGGACATAGCGACCACCATCGGGTGCCTTGAATCGCTCGGAGCAAAGATAGAGCAAAGGGAATACGGATGGCAGGTCACCCCTTGCACGGGGCATCGTCAAAACAATCCACTGCTCAATTGCGTGGAGAGTGGTTCCACGCTTCGGTTTTTGATACCGGTAGCGGCGGCGCTTGGCACGAATGCCCGCTTAATCGGCGAGGGAAGGCTGCCCGAGCGCCCGCTTGGTCCGTTGCTCGGGGAAATGGAGAAACACGGTTGCCGCTTTTCCGATCGCAAGCTGCCCTTACAAATCGAGGGCGCATTGAAGCCAGGGCAATATTCTTTGCCAGGCCACATCAGTTCGCAATACGTTACCGGATTGCTGCTGGCGCTGCCGTTGCTTAAAGGGGACAGCCGGATCATATTGACGACTGAGCTGCAATCACGCCCCTATGTGGATATGACGGTGGAAACGCTCAAACGCTTTGGCGTTGACATTCAAACGTTTGAAGATGGCTATGGGATAGCGGGCAACCAGCAGTTTTGTTCTCCGGGCCGCATTGTGGCCGAAGGGGACTGGTCTAACGCGGCGTTCTGGTTGTGCGCAGGCGCAGTGGGAGGACCGGTCACCTGTCAAGGATTGAATATGCAATCGCTACAGGGCGACCGCCAAGCATTGGAACTCCTCGAAAAATTTGGTGCACGGGTGGATATAAACGGTGATACGGTAACGGTTTCCAAGGGGAACCTTGCAGGCATCGAGATAGACGCTTCAGCGATACCCGATCTAGTTACGGCATTGGTTGTCGTAGCCGCGGCGGCACAGGGAACCACCACTGTTACCAATGCGGGCAGGCTGAGGATAAAGGAGAGCGACCGGCTGACCGCTCTTGCGCAAACCCTGTCCAACCTTGGCGCTTCAGTCGAAGAATTGCCCGAAGGTCTGATCATCCATGGCGGCAAACAATTGGGTGGCGGATGTGTGGACGGTCAGGGCGATCATCGCATCGTCATGTCCGCCGCCATTGCCTCCATCCTATGTCAAAACGACGTAGTGATACGGGGAACGCAGGCCGTTGCGAAATCCTACCCGCACTTTTTTGAGGATTTTGTAAAGTTGGGAGGGAAACCGCATGTCATCCAAAATAGGTCATAATCTTTCAATCAGCATATTTGGCCAGTCGCACGGCGGTGCCATCGGTGTGGTCATTGACGGGCTGCCTGCGGGGGAGATCATCGACGCTGCCCGGTTGCAGGCCTTTATGACGCGCCGCGCGCCCGGTCGGGCGGCGCATGCTACGGAAAGAAAGGAAGCGGACGCGCCCGTTATTTTGTCCGGCCTTGTGGGAAACACAACCTGCGGTGCACCGCTTTGCGCCATCATTGAAAATAAGGATGTGCGTTCAAGGGATTACGAAGCGCTGCGGGATACGCCGCGGCCTTCGCATTCGGATTTTGCTGCGTATATGAAATACGGAACCGCTCATGACATCCGGGGCGGCGGCCATTTTTCAGGCCGACTGACGGCTCCACTTTGCATTGCGGGCGCCATATGCATTCAACTGTTGCAAAGGCGGGGCGTCACGGTGGGCGCGCACATCGCATCCATCGGGGAAGTTTTGGATCAACACTTTGATCCGGTGTCGGTAGACGCGGTTCTTTTGAACCAAACGACGGCCAAAGCATTTCCTGTTTTGGACGACGAGGCGGGGCAACGCATGAAAAAAGAAATGCAACAGGCCGCAGACAAGGGTGATTCGCTCGGTGGCGTTGTGGAAGGCTGTGCCGTGGGCGTACCCGCAGGCGTGGGTCAGCCTATGTTTGACGGTATCGAGAATGCGTTGGCGCGCATCGCCTTCGGGATACCGGCGGTCAAGGGCGTGGAATTTGGCGCGGGTTTTCAAAGCGCCCGCCTGACGGGATCAAAGAACAACGACGCCTTTTATTACGATCAAAACGGGTGCGTAAAAACGCACACCAACAACCACGGCGGTTGCCTGGGCGGCATCGCTTCGGGCATGCCGATACTTATGCGTGCGGCCTTTAAGCCCACGCCCTCCATCGCAAAGGAACAGGATACCGTAAGCCTTGGACAAAGGGCGGGTGCCGTTTTGTCAGTGACCGGCCGCCACGATCCCTGTATCGTGCCCAGGGCCGTGCCCTGTGTTGAAGCGGCGATGGCCATAGCGATAACGGATCTTATGTTTGCACGTGCTGGTGAAACTGCATTTTAACATTTAAAGGAGTGAAACAGATGGACCTAACTGCATTGCGAAATGAAATAGACCAGATAGACAACCAGATCGCGCAGATGTTCGCCAAGCGTATGGACACCGTATTAAAGGTGGCAGAATACAAAAAAGGAAATGGCACAGCGGTTTTGGATAAGGGCAGGGAGCGGGAGATCGTAAGCCGAGTGACGGACATCGTGGGTCCGGCGTACGAGGGGTATGCAAAGATACTGTTCACCACGCTGTTTGATCTGAGCCGCAGCTATCAGAACCAAATGCTCACGGAGGAAACGCCGCTGATTCAGGCGATATGTACCGCATCCAAAGATATGACGAAGGTCTTTCCCTCCAAGGCACGGGTCGCCTGCCAAGGTGTGGAAGGAGCATATTCGCAACAGGCCTGCGACAAGGTATTTTCCATCCCGGACGTAATGTATTGCAGCCGGTTTGAAGGCGTATTCCAAGCGGTGGAATCGGGGCTGTGCCAATATGGCATCCTGCCCATCGAAAACAGCTCGGCGGGTTCGGTGACCACCGTATACGATCTGATGAAGAAGTATCACTTCTATATCGTGCGCAGCGCAAAGCTTAAGATTGACCATGCACTGCTGGCCAATGAGGGCGTTACGCTTGCGCAGATCAAAGAAGTTGTGTCCCACGAACAGGCGTTGAGCCAGTGTAGTGCGTTCTTCAAACAGCATCCCGAGATCAAGGCGACTGTGTTTGAAAACACGGCCGGCGCTGCGCGTTATGTTGCAGAATCGGGTCGAACGGACGTTGCGGCAATCGCATCGGCAAATTGTGCTGAACTCTATCATTTAAAGTGCATTTCCACCGACGTGCAAAACACGGACAACAACTATACACGGTTCATCTGCATCTCCAAAAATATGGAGATATATCCCGGCGCCAACAAGATTAGCCTTATGCTCACCACGGCGCATCAGCCGGGTTCGCTGTACGCACAGGTCGCCAAATTCGCCGCGCTGGGACTCAATCTGACAAAGCTTGAGAGTCGGCCGATTTTGGGCAGGGATTTTGAATTCATGTTCTATTTCGATATTGAGGCATCCATCTATGCGCCCGAGACCATCACACTGCTTTCCTGGCTGGAGAAGGATCTGCAGAATTTCGTGTTTTTGGGCAGCTATTCGGAAGTATCGTAGGGGTGGGCGCTATGAAATGCGGACTCATCGGAGAAAAGCTGTCCCATAGCTTTTCCAAGCCGATCCACGGGATGCTTCATGATTATGACTACCAACTGTATAGCCTGCGTCCCGATCAATTGGAAGCGTTTATCAACCGGCGCGACTGGCGCGGCATGAATGTTACCATTCCGTATAAGAAGACCGTGATTCCCTACTGCGATGAACTGTCCCAAACGGCGCGGGAGATTGGCAGCGTCAACACGCTGATACGGGAAAAAGACGGCCGATTGATCGGCGACAACACGGATCTGTACGGCTTGCTGTACATGGCGAAGCGGGCGGGCACTTCCTTTTGTGGAAAGAAGGTACTGGTTTTGGGCAGCGGAGGCACAAGCCTGACAGCGCAGGCGGCCGCACGGCGAGAAGGCGCAAAAGAGATCGTTGTTATTTCGCGCAAAGGCCCTGTGACCTATGCTCACCTTAAAGATCATCAAGATGCGGATTGCATCATAAACACCACGCCGGTGGGCATGTATCCGAACAACGGGGAAGCGTTGATTGATCTTGCCGCGTTTCCAACATGCAGCGGTGTGCTGGACGTCGTATACAATCCGCTCAGGACGGCGCTTTTGCTGCAAGCTAAAGATCGCGGCATCCCCTGTGGTGGCGGGCTTCCCATGCTGGTTGCCCAGGCCAAGAAAGCAAGCGAATTGTTTACAGGGCAATGCATTGACGAAGATAGGATCGAACAGATACACACATCCTTGTGCCACGACCGTGCCAACATCGTTGTGATTGGTATGCCGGGGAGCGGCAAGAGTTCATTGGGGAGCCTGTTGGCCAAAAGGCTGGGGCGTACCCATGTGGATGCGGATGAGGTCATTGCGCAGAAGGCAGGCATGCCCACCGGCAATGTGATCGAAAAACAGGGTGAGGTTGCGTTCCGCCGGTTGGAAACGGAAGCGATTTGCGAGATCGGCAAAAAGACCGGTATTGTCATTTCCACCGGGGGCGGTGTGGTTCTTTTGGAACAGAACTACGCACCCCTAAAGCAGAACGGGGTTTTGATATTCATCGAGCGGGAACTGAGTCTGCTGCCCACAGAGGGCCGTCCCTTGTCAAACGGTCCCGATGCGCTAAAAAAACTCTATCGGGCAAGGCTTCCGCTCTATAAGAAGTTCGCTGATCATTGCATCGACAACAATGCGTCGCTGGACGAAACGGCGGATAGGGTGCTGGAGGTATTCAATGAAACTGCTTGTCATTAACGGGCCCAATCTGAACATGCTGGGTGTACGGGAAAAGAATTTGTATGGCACCGGAACTTATGTGGATCTCGTGCGCACGATCGAAGAAATCTGCCAGAGCGAAGGGATTGACGTAGATATTTTTCAGTCCAATGGCGAGGGTGCCATCGTGGACAAGATTCAGTCCGCCTATCAAACGGTGGACGCCATCGTGATCAACCCCGCCGCCTATACGCACACCAGCGTCGCCATACTCGATGCGCTCAAAGCCGTGGCACTGCCTGCCGTGGAGGTGCATCTGACCAATGTCAAAAAGCGCGAATCCTTCCGCCACGTATCCTATGCGGGCATGGCCTGCGAAAAAACAATTGTTGGGCTGGGTTTTGAAGGCTACAAAAAAGCCATCCAGTATTTATGGGATAAATATGGCAGCGGCTGTACATCCGGCGAATAAGAACCGCCAAAGGCGGCGGATGAACGGTTGTGCCGTAAACAAGGTCTTTCTATCCATATAAGAAGTACCCGGGCAACCCGGGTACTTCTTCGTATGCCACGGTTACGCTCTGGCCATAAGCTGGTCGATATAACCCCGAAGAGCAGGAGCGTCGAGGACGCCCATTGCCAGTCCGAGACTGACAAGAACAAGTACGGCAACGCTCACGTTATCCACGTCCACATGAACATCACCGTTTCCGATATCACGGAATACGTTCCTCACGAATTGATCCTGATCCTGATCTTGGGCCTGGGCCTGCAACTGCGCTTGGTCCTGTTCCTGCAACGGTTGGAAGTTGCGATACCTCTGCCGGTTACAGCAATATCTCCTAGACATGCAATTCACCTCCTGACGATTGCATGCGTGGCTTTCACTGTAGCATGCATGGTATTTTATGACAGCACAGATGAATGTGTGCGCGTAAATGTATAGGCAATCATTCAATGCAGTTCGCGGGTTTGCGCAAAATGGCCCAAAACGCATCTCGGCATCATATGATACGTAAAAAGGGGTGAGAAAGCGTGTTCTTTATCAACAGCAGTGCCAAACGATTTGGCGAAAAACTGGCCAAGCAACGGCCCAACGCGACGGCCAAGATTTTGGGTTCTGCGGATTATCCGGCGATACGGGGCACCGTTTCGTTCTATCAAACCATGCGGGGGGTTCTGGTTGAGGCGCAGGTGCACAACCTGCCGCATGCCCAAGGGAAATGCGCGGCACAGGTGTACGGATTTCATATTCACGCAGGGAAAAGCTGTACAGGCAACGAATCCGATGCCTTTGCGGACACCGATGGGCATTACAATCCGCAAAGCTGCCGTCATCCGCGGCACGCGGGGGATTTGCCGCCACTTTTCGGCAACAGTGGATATGCCTATGCAGCCGTATTAACAGACCGTTTTGATGTCCGGGACGTGATCGGATTGACGATGGTTGTCCACCAGAATCCGGATGATTTTACATCTCAACCGGCAGGCAATGCGGGGGCCAAGATAGCCTGTGGGGTGATTGAAAAAGCGTAAACGATACAAAAACGAAAAGTACCTGCCAGTGGACAGACGCCTTGTTGCGCGCAAGACGGTGGAAAGATGGGGTAAGCAGCACAGATGTCGCAGCAACATGCATAAAAAACGCAACAGGCATCGCCACTGCTATTAGAAGCATTGTTGTACGCCGTCACCTGCGGATCCAATCATCAGTTATGTGCAGTAGATCAAAAGAATCAGGCAATGGGATTGGGCCATTGCTTGATTCTTTTAGGACATAAAGCATGCTGTATAAAAACCATCGTTGATGGTTTTTTATTTGTCCTGTGCTGTAACCAAAACATGCAATCGGGCGGACATGCGACAGAATGCGGCAATATTCTTTTCGCGGCGGACAACATGTGATATACTGATTCAAAAGGTTTTTTCCTGCGAAGCGCGGGCGCATGAACACTTTTTTACACAAACGACGAAAAGAGGATCTATGTGAGAAATATTGCATTTACTCTGTTTGGTGTACCCGTCTACTGGTACGGCATCATGATCCTGTTGGGGGTATTGATGGCCACCTACGTCGCGACAAGACTGTCGCGACAAATCGGTTATTCCGGGGAAATGGTCATGGATCTGCTGCTTGTGGCGCTGCCGCTGGGCATCGTGGGCGCGAGGCTGTACGATGTGGCGTTTGAGTGGAGCTATTTCCACAACCATTTGGATGAGATATTTTCTTTGAGAATGACGGGCCTTGCCATCTACGGCGCCGTAATCGGTGGTCTGATTGCGGTGACCATTTTGTGCAAGTGGCGCAAGATGTCTTTTTGGGCTTTGGTGGATTGCGCGGTACCCGGATTGGTGCTGGCGCAGGCCATCGGCCGCTGGGGCAACTATTTCAACCAGGAGCTGTACGGCACGGTCATCAGCCATGTATCGGGGCAGATATTGCCCGATCTGGCACTTTTCCCGCCGGCGGTGCTGGTGGACGGGCAATGGCATCTGGCGCTATTTTTGATCGAAAGCCTGTGGAATTTGTTCGTATTTGCCATATTGATGCTGTTGTGGAAGAGAAAACCACAGATGCGTGGCGCGGCTTTTTGGAGCTATATTACGCTATATGGCGTTGCGCGGGCTTTGCTGGAGGGGTTGCGGTTGCCTAGCTTTAGCCTGATGACTTGGGGCGGGGCGTTTCGGGTATCGCAACTGGTCAGCATCGCCATGGCGGTGGTGGGCGCAATCATGCTCTACCGCGTATGGAGACGGGGCGGCTATCCGCACAAGGAAGTGCCCGAGGTTTACCGCCTGCATAAGGAAACAGAGCAGGCTGACCGACCGACTGACGAGACAGTGTAGCCAATGCCGTTTGGACATATGTGAAACGCAACGCTGACGCGTCGGCCGGACACGGGAGTTGACAAAAAGCAAAGCCAATCGACGAGTACACGGCAATCCTGTCGTATAGAGGGGGACCGCATATGCGCTATCCATTCAAAAAGAGCCTGTTTGGCTACAACCGCAGACAGGTAGAGGCGTTTAAGGATGCTTTGGATAACCAACTCGTGCAGCAACAGGAAGCCTACGAGGCGCGCATCAAAGAGGTAGCTGAGGAGAATATACACCTCGCGGTGGAACTGAACGTGGCGCGGTCAGGCTACAAGGACGCGGCGGAACTGATGGTGTCCGCACAATCGCGAGTACGTGATTTGGAGCGATATCTCAAGGAAGAGCGCCAGCGCGTGAGCAGACTGGACTCGCAGCTGATGGAACTGAAGCAGGAGTTTTCAACAGCCACGGTGACAACGCTGATCCAGTCGATGAAGGAACGCATTACCGCGCTGGAGGAGTTGTACGATCAAGCTCAAAAAGCGGATTCACTGCTCTATAGCGACGGTACGCGTTTTGAAAAAGCGGAGTTTGTGTTGCCGGAGGGCATTGACGCCACCGGGGATGAACCGGACAATGCGCGCGGATTGATGCAGCGGTTGTACCGGCTCCGTTCGGGGGAAAGTGAGATATAACAGTGTACGTATCAGGCAAGAGCAGGATTAACCCGGAACCGGGTATGGACGAAATATACATTATTCTTGCTTAGCATGGAGAATCCTGTATAATGAACCTACAAGGGCAGAGTAGGATGCCGTGCGTAAAGTGTCATGTGGACGGGGAGTTGCCACGTGAACGAAAAGCATTAGCTTGCGGTACGGTGTTCGCATCCCGCTGCTACATGCGGAGAGATTTGGCCTCTACCGATGTGGCATACTTCGGTGGAGGTGTTTTTATGTATTTGAAAAAGATGTTTTCCGATTCGGCAAAGGAGTTTCAAAAACTTCGATCATTGACTGCAATCGCCATGCTGGTCGCGGTTCAGTTGGCGCTCAACAGCGTTGATTTGCAGCTGACGCAGGAACTTCGGATCAGCTTCGGGTTTCTGGCCAATGCAACCATCGCCTATTTATTCGGGCCGGTTGTTGCCGTGGCGGGAGGCGCCATGTCCGATATTCTGGCCGTCATCCTGTTCCCCAAAGGCCCGTATTTTCCGGGTTTTACAATGACGGCGATTGTGGGAGGCTTGATCTACGGGCTGTTTCTGTACCGCCAGGGGAAGGTGAGCTACTTCCGTGCGCTTTTGGCCAAGGGATTGGTTAACCTGATCTGCAACGTCGGGCTGAACACGCTGTGGCTGTTCATACTGTACGGGCAGTCCATGCTGGCTCTCTGGCCGGCGCGGTTGTTGAAAAACGCGGTGCTATGGCCGTTGGAGTCGTTGCTGCTGTTTGTGGTGATCATGGCCATCGGACGCGTGTGGAAATCCATTGGAAAACAATGATTCCGGCATGTGATGCAGGGTGAAAAATAGTATCCCGTATTGAGATCCGCATTTCTCCCGGCACGGACCGATACGGCAATCCGATTGGCATTTAATAAGGGCAACGCGTACGCGTTGCCCTTAGGCCTTTTTTTCCAAAAAATGCTGCTAAACAGCTCAATCCAGCACGCAGTACTGATCCATGTACTGTTTCATCAGAGGCATCACATACGCATAGGCGGTCAGTTGTGACAGATATTCAGAAACGTCCTTCACGTCCACCAACGCGTGCACGGTGATGCCAAACTCGGCTTTAACCTCCTGCACTGCGGTATGTTTGCCATCCTTGCCCACTTCGCTGCGGTTGACGGAGATGAACATATCCCGGATCGAAACATCGGCCTGCGCTTTTAAAAGGGGCACAGTTTCCCGCACGGCGGTGCCCGCGGTGATTACGTCCTCAATGATGATTACGCGATCCCCGTCCACGGGCATATAACCGATCAAACTGCCGCCTTCGCCATGATCCTTTTTTTCCTTGCGGTTGAAAAAGAACGGCTTGTCCATACCGTATGACGTGGCAAGGCTTGAGGCCGCGGTGGTGACCAGCGGAATGCCCTTGTAAGCGGGCCCGAACATGGCGTCAAATGCACTGCCGATGGTTTGATTGATGCAACCGGCATAGAATTTGCCCAGTGCGGCGATCTGTGCGCCGGTTTTGTAGTTGCCGGTGTTGATAAAATACGGCGACATACGCCCGCTCTTTGTCTTGAATTCGCCAAAGCGCAACACATCACACTGCATCATAAAGTTGATAAACGCCCGTTTTTCCTCTGTCAACATACCGTTGTCCCCCTCCGAATATATCTGTCTGTATTATACGGTAGTGGATTGCCGGATGCAAAGCTTTATTCGTAAAACCAACGGGTCTCGTCCCAAAACAGTATGAGCTCCCGGCCCCTAACGCGACACCGGTAGCGGATGCCACATCCGCCCTGTTTCCGACTGGCGGCGCGGCAGTTGTCCAATACGCGGTCAATTACAACGCGCGTTCCGTCTTTAAGGGTAAAGGACAGAGGCGTGACGGTACCGTCCCATTCGAAACAGGCGGTTACGCTCACATCGTGGTCATGCATGGTGAGGCTCCTTTGTTGCGGCCGATTGTTTATAGAACGGCATTGGGTGGACGGTGTTGTCCTCGATGGGGTTGACGTAAAGTTCGGGTTCACACAGACATACGGCGCGTGCGATGCAGCGGTGGCCAAAGCGGGCGCGCAAACCATCGATGCAATGATCCAATTGCGTAAAACGCTCGGCCTCATCGCCAAACAGCGAAAGCTGCCACCCCTCACGCGGGCTTGTGAGCTTGGTCATGCGCACGCCTAGGCTGCGCAGCGGACGACCGTGCCGCCAGTACGTCTGTAGCAGGGAAAGGGTTTGCTGTGCCATCTGGGCGCTGTTGTTGAGCGCAAACGGCAGTATGGTTTGGTGTATCTCGCCGCTAAGATCGCTGTAGCGCATCCACAGCGCAAGGGTTCGCCCCCAAAGTTGTTTTTGGCGCATGCGTTCGCTGACCGATTCGCACAGCATAAACAGGACGGGTTTGGCTTTTTGCACTGTCGTGATGTCGTAGGGCAGGGTGGTACTGTTGCCAATGCCTTTTATAAGCAGAGCTTCGCCGTAGCGCAACACCGGCGTTTTATCCAGTCCGTTTGCAAAGTGGTGCAGGGTAAGCCCCCACTTGCCAAGCAACGAATAAAGCGCTACGGGCGGCGCTGCAGCGATGCCGCCGATAGTGTGGATGTTCACACGACGCAACCGATTGTGAGTGGAACGGCCGACGAACAACAGCGTATCGCAGGGCAAGGGATATAAGATCTTGCGAAAATCCTCGCGGCTGACGGTTGTAACGGCGTCAGGTTTTTTTAAATCGCTGCCCAGTTTGGCAAACACCTTGTTGAAGGAAACGCCGATGGATATCGTCACGCCAAGTTCATATTTGATGGCAGAGCGGATTTGCTGCGCCACCTCGATGCCATGGTTAAAGGAGGATACGCAGCCAGTGAGATCCAGCCAACTCTCGTCGATGCCAAACGGCTCAACGCGGTCGGTATAGCGGGCGTAAATCTCGTTAGCCATGCGTGAAAAGCGCCGATAGCGCGTATAATGCGGTAGAACCAAATGCAAATCGGGGCATTTTTGTCGGGCCTGCCAGATGGTTTCGCCGGTCTTAACACCCTTTGATTTCGCCAGCATATTTTTGGCCAGAATAATGCCGTGACGCGCGGCGGGATCGCCGCATACTGCCACGGGCAGCGCGCGGATGTCCGGGTTGTACAGGCATTCCACCGATGCGTAAAAGTTGTTCATATCGCAATGCAAAATCACGCGATCTTTCACTGTATCACCACCTAAACGAATATTTGTTCCCATATCAGTATAATGAGAACATACGTTCTTGTAAAGGGGGCGCGTTGAGGAAATATTTTGAAAATTTTCGCAAAAACAGTTGAAAATATCTTAATACATCGTATAATAAAATAGAAAGTCAAAGATAGTCAAAGTTAGGAGCGGTCGTCATGTCGGCGTTGAGCGATACGATTGAGGCATTTATAAAAGCGATGTTGGAGGATGAGGACCAAGCGGAACTCAAACGCAACCAACTCGCGGCAGAGTTTCGGTGTGCGCCGTCACAGATTAACTATGTGCTGTCCACGCGCTTTACCAGCCAGCGCGGTTACATTGTGGAGAGCAGGCGTGGGGGCGGTGGATACATCCGTGTCATGCGTATGAGCGGCGATGAGGAGCTGCTGTACGAGGCGGCGACGCATCCGCCCAAGACATTGACCTTTGAAACGGGGACCGCGTGGCTTATGCGTATGGTACAAAGCCAGTCGATGACGCGTGAACAGGCCAAGCTGATCAATGCGGCCATCGCGGAGGCGGCGTTGCAGGATGTGGACGCGCAATTGCGCGACGCGGTGCGCGCCCGCATATTTCATTCGATGCTGGTTGCCATGGTGCGGTAGAAGGAGGGGAAGAGGATGCTTTGTCAGAAATGTCATCAAAGGGAAGCATCGGTGCATGTTATGCAGATACTCAACGGCATGATGCGTGAGTTGCACCTGTGCGGCGATTGTGCCACAAAGCAATTCACGCCGGACATGCTAACGGGCAAGCAACTCATGGAGCTGTTCGGACAAAGCCAGAGCGTGCCGGACCTTGCGTGCCCGGTCTGTGGCGTCACACTCTCGGATTTCCAACGGACCGGCTATGTGGGATGCCCGCAATGCTATGAGGTGTTTCGTGCACAGATGGAACCCATGTTGATGGCGGTGCACGGCGCTACGCGGCATGTAAGCCGGGCCGCGCAGGGGCCGGTAGAAATGCATCAGTCCGATGTATGCGCGAGTTTGCGCGAACAACTCAGGCAAGCGGTGCAGGAGGAGCGTTACGAGCAGGCAGCGGTTCTGCGCGATCAATTGCGCAAAGCGGAGCAGGAGATAAACGGATGAATATGGATTTGACAAATTTCATCGTGATGACTAGCCGCGTGCGATTGGCACGCAATTTAAAGGACACGCCGTTTGTTCACAAGCTGGATGCCACCGGCCTGCAACGTGCCATGGATATCATCATCGGGGCGGCCAAACCGCTGGAGCTGATGGCGCTGTATGCCCAACAGATGCAGGATGCGTATAAGCTGTGGTTGATGGAGGAGCATTTGGTCAGCCGCGATTTTATCAAAGCATCGCGTGGCGCTCTGCTTTTGTCGAAGGAGCGGGATATCGCCATCATGCTGATGGAGGAAGACCATCTTCGGATGCAGTGCCTGTTGCATGGTCTGGCGCTGCGTGAAGCACAGCGGCGCATTATGGCGAAACAAGACGTGCTTGAAAAGACACTATCCTTCGCACAATCCGAACGGATGGGGTATTTGACCGCCTGCCCGAGTAACGTGGGGACCGGACTTCGGGCCAGCGCACTGATGCATCTGCCTGCGCTGATAGCCACCGGGCTCGCTAAGGATACGTTTGGAGAGATGAAGGGTGAAGGCGTGGAGATACGCGGGTTGTACGGCGAGGGCAGCGAGGCCACGGGCCATATGTTTCAGATATCCAACCGGATATCGCTGGGTCGGCGGGAAGAATCGATCATAGCCATGATGACGCAGCATATTTTGCGCATCTGTCAGGCGGAAACCAAGGCGAGGCAAATGCTTTTGGATCGACACCGGGTGGACATCGAGGATCGGATCAGCCGATCCTACGGCACGCTGCGCTATGCCAAAAAGCTGTCGCAGGAAGAGGCAATGATGCACATCGGCAACGTAATGCTGGGCGTTTCGCTCGGCGTGCTCCAAGATGTTTCGACGGATCTGCAGGGGCTGATACGCCAAATCCAACCCGGGCATCTACAATTGGATCAACACAACGATCTGCCGCAGGATCAGCAGCGTGCCGCGCTTTGCACGGCGGCGATGCGAAAATGCGAAAGACAATGATATAGGGAAATTTTAAAGAGGTGAATGATATGGAATTTCAACGCTTAACACAGGGTGCACAGAAGGCGCTGGCGCTGGCCCAGGAGAACGCGCAGCGCATGGGACATAATTACGTGGGTACCGAGCATCTGTTGCTTGGGTTGATCCAGACTGGCGAAGGAAGCGCCGCGCAGGCGCTTTCAAATCAAGGCGTGACAGAACAGAAGGTTAACGATTTGATCCAAAGGATCGTGGGAAGGGGCGGCTTTATGCCCTCAGGCTCTTTTGATCTGACACCGCGCACAAAACGTGTTTTGCAGATTGGCGCTGCGGTGGCACGCCAGATGAGCCACAATTATATCGGTACCGAACACCTTCTATTGGCGCTTATAAGTGAAGGGGATACGGTGGCTCGGCGCATTCTGCAAGAGTGCAACGTCGATCCCGCCGAAATTCTGAAAACAATTCAGAGCATGCAGAACGGGACGAATGGACAGGGAGAGGAAACCAGCAAGACCAAGATGTTGGACAGCTTCGGACGTGATTTGACGCAACTGGCGCGCGAAGGCATGTTGGATCCTGTCATCGGGCGGGATAAGGAAATCGAACGTGTGATCCAAGTGCTGTGCCGCCGCACAAAGAACAATCCGGTGCTTATCGGCGAACCCGGCGTTGGCAAAAGCGCTATTGCCGAGGAGTTAGCCCACAGAGTGGCCGTGGGCAACATCCCGGAAATATTGAAGGATAAGCGCGTGGTTTCGCTGGATCTTGCATCCATGGTGGCGGGAACCAAGTATCGCGGCGAGTTTGAAGAGCGCCTCAAGGGTGTATTGAAGGAGATCAAAGAGGTGGGCAACATTATCTTGTTCATTGACGAGGTGCATACCCTCATCGGTGCGGGTGCGGCCGAAGGGTCGATCGATGCTGCTAACATTCTCAAGCCGGCGCTGGCACGCGGCGAGATTCAGTGCGTGAGCGCCACAACGATAGACGAGTACAGAAAGCACATCGAAAAGGATGCAGCGCTGGAGCGCCGCTTTCAGCCCGTTATGGTGGGCGAACCGACGGTGGATGAATCCATAGATATCCTGCGCGGTTTGCGCGACCGGTATGAGGCGCACCACAGTGTAAAGATCAGCGATGAGGCCATTGAGGCCGCAGTGCACCTGTCCGATCGCTATATCAGCGACAGGTTTCTGCCGGACAAGGCGATTGATCTGGTGGACGAGGCGGCCGCGCGCGTGCGCATAAGGGCGTTTGTCGCGCCGCCGGATATGAAGGAACTGGAGCAGAAGCTTCAGAGTGTACAGAAGGAAAAGGAAGAGGCGGTGAGTAACCAGAATTTCGAGCGGGCGGCCACCATGCGCGACGAGGAGCAGAGCCTGACCGAACAGATAGAGCAGCTGCGCGAAAAGTACAGCATCAGAAAAGCCGAAGGTGAGCTGGTGGTGACCGAAGAGGACATCGCTGACATCGTGGCCAACTGGACCGGCATCCCCGCCAAAAAGATGACGGAGGACGAGTCCGAGCGGCTGCTGCACCTGGAGGAAGTACTGCACGAGCGCGTGATCGGACAGGATGAGGCGGTATCAGCCGTATCAAGGGCGATCAGGCGCGCAAGAGCCGGACTGAAGGATCCTAACCGCCCCATCGGCAGCTTTCTGTTTCTGGGCCCCACCGGCGTGGGCAAAACCGAGCTGAGCCGTGCGCTGGCGCAGGCGATGTTTGGCGATGAGAACGCGATGGTGCGTTTGGACATGAGCGAATATATGGAAAAGCATACCGTGTCCCGCATGATTGGTTCGCCGCCGGGCTATGTTGGCTATGACGACGGCGGGCAACTGACCGAGAAGGTTCGCCGCCGTCCATACAGCGTGGTGCTGTTGGATGAAATCGAAAAGGCACACCCCGACGTGTTCAACATACTGCTCCAAATTTTGGAGGATGGACGTTTGACCGACGGCAAGGGCCGTACGGTGGATTTCCGCAATACGGTGGTTATCATGACCAGCAACCTCGGTACCGGCAACATCCTGCATAAACAGATGGGATTCGGGGCACAGGGCAATGTGAATTCACTGGAATACCAGGCGCTCAAGGAACGCATGCTGGATGCATTGAAGGGGGCCTTCCGCCCGGAATTTCTAAACCGCGTGGATGAGACGGTGGTGTTCCATCCGTTGGAGCAGGCGGACATCGAGCGCATCGCGTCGTTGATGCTGCAAAGCGTGAAAAAGCGCCTCAAGCAGCGTGACATAGACCTGCACTTCACGCAGGCTGCCAGTTTGTATTTGGCCAAGATCGGGTTTGATCCGGCCTATGGCGCAAGGCCGCTACGCCGCGCGATCCAGCAACAGGTGGAGGATAACTTGAGCGAGGAGATACTTGCAGGTCACATTGAATTCGGAGACTCTGTTCGTGTGGATATGCGCGACGATAAGCTCAGCTTCGAAAAAATGGCGAAGAAGACGAAATAAACCGAAAAGAGGGCCATCCCTTGCGATGGCCCTCTTTTGCTTTGGAGTCATCCAATCCGAAAAGGAGCAGCAAAGCATAGGGCTTGCCAAAGGGCATGATCTTTCGGCGGAGAATTGAAGGCGGAACCGTTATAATGCCTGTTGGAGCAGTGACAATAATCCCACTTTCGTATGGATAACCAAAGAAAGTAAAAGAGCAATTTGTCAATTTATTGCAACCAATATGCCGTTTTCCTGTATAATAAAAATATTGAAAAGGGGCGGTACCTTGAAGGATGTAAGTGAAACGCAAACTTGCCTGTATAAAGAGCAAACCGTACGCAAGGATCATCCACGCATCGCGTTTCGCGGGGGACTGGATACGCTGTTGGCGCAGACGGTATGCTGCCAATTGGCAATCAGGCGCGCGGGGCATTCCGATGTTGAAAAGCAACTTGATGTGATGGCTGCCGTGATACGCGCGCTGTTGTGCGCGGAATACAGCGGCCAATCCTTTGATATAGAATCATTTGACGCCGTCGATTGGGAGGGGATGCACAGCGCTTCCCACCATCCCATGGCGCATTTTGGCATACCGCATCCCATAATGGATGCGGTGTTGGGCGAAGGAGTGGCGGTACTGAATCTGCTGCGGACCCGAATCCGCGATTGTGAGCGTTTGGCGGTCACCGCGTTTGACGCGGACAGGGAAGACATGGTGCACGCGCTCAACCGCATGTCGAGTTTTGTCTACGTTCTGATGTGCGCATTGTGTGCAAAGGAGGAACGGGCATCGTGCAAGTAGGCATATCCACCGCCAGCTTTTTTACCAGATGTCGGACCGAGGATTCGCTGGAACCCATAGCCACGCTTGGGGCAAAATGCTACGAGGTTTTTTTAAGCGGCCATTTGGAGTATGAACCGGAATTCATTGGTGAGCTGTGCGCCCGACAAAAGGTGTTGGGCCTGCGCTGTACGGCGCTGCATGCACTGGGATCGCAATTTGAACCGCAGTTGTTCTCCATCGTGGAGCGGCAGCGGTTGGGTGCGGAATACTTTTTTAAAAAAATACTGGAAGGCGCGGCGTGCCTTGGGGCGCCACTGTATGTTATGCATGGCATTTTTCACTTAAAAAGTGGCAGATGGCAGCCGGACCATGCACGGCTTGGCCAAAGATTTGCCGAGCTTAGTGCCATGGCGGCATCGTTCGGCGTCAGGCTGACGCTGGAGAATGTGCACTGGTGCATGTACAATCAAAGCGGACTGGCGCAAACGCTATCCCCCTATCTGGCGGACAGTCAACTCGGCTATACACTGGATGTCAAGCAGGCGGTGCAGTCCGGTGACAGCATTGAGGATTATCTCAAAGATATGGGGAACAGGCTTTGCAACGTACATCTGTGCGACGTAACGTGCCGGGACGGGCTCATACAAACATGCCTGCCCGGGCAGGGTCAGGTGGATTTTGCCGCGCTGGCGCAGAAAATCAAACGCATCAATGCGAATGCCAGCGTGACGATGGAGGTCTATGCGCCAGATTACCGGACATTGGAAGAATTGCAGCAATCGTACACATGGCTGTGCGGAATTTTCACAGACCTATAGAAGCAGGAGGGATCGGACATGGAAGATCGACAAGCGGATACAGAGGCATTGCGCATTCAACTTGACATTGCCGGCATGATGCGTGATGTGGTGGGCGAAAACGGGTTTACCATGGATGAGCTTAGCGCGCCGTGTTTTGTACAGGCGGCGCAGCGGATGCGTGCAAAGCACAAGGACATGGCGTTCCGTAGCCTGCCGTTCGTGCAGGAACATATTGTAGTGGAAATCCAAAAGCAAGCGGCGCGCATCCGGCAGCAGTTTGACAACTTTGTCATATTTGGCGTCGGCGGCAGCGCGCTGGGCCCGATGGCGGTGCAGCAGGCGCTTAACCACCTGCACTACAACGAGTTGCCAAAGGGAAAGCGCGGTGGCCCGCGGCTGTATGTGGAGGACAACGTCGATCCGGCGCGCATGGATGCCCTTTTTGATGCGATTGATGTGGAGAAAACATGCTTCAATGTCATCAGCAAAAGCGGCAGTACCAGCGAGACCATGGCCCAACTTCTCATCGTAACCGAGCAGCTTCAAAAGCGTGAATTGCCGCTGTGTGAACATATCATAGCCACCACGGATAAGGAGAAAGGGAACCTTATCAAAATCGCAAAACAAAACGATTTGCCCACGTTCGTCATCCCCGACGGCGTGGCGGGCCGATTTACCGAACTGACACCGGTGGGCCTTCTGGCGGCGTCGGTGTGCGGGATCGACATCGAAGCGCTGCTACAGGGCGCTGCTTTCATGGAACAGAATCTTCAAAGCGATGATGTGACGGGCAACATCGCATATCTCGACGGCGCACTGCAATACCTTTGCATGCAAAACGGTCTCAACATCTCGGTGATGATGCCGTATGCGGATGCTCTCAAGCTGATGGCGGACTGGTACGCGCAGCTGTGGGCGGAGTCGCTGGGCAAGCGGTTCGATTTGGAGGGGAAAGTCGTCAACGTGGGGCAGACGCCAATGAAAGCGCTGGGTGTGACCGATCAGCATTCACAGATCCAGCTGTATACCGAAGGACCCTTCGACAAAGTGGTTACGTTTGTTAAGGTGGAGGACTACGGGCAAGATGTAAAAATACCGCACGGTTATGAGGATACGCCGGACGTGGCGTTTCTGGGCGGTCACAGCCTTTCTGAGCTGATTAAAGCCGAGCAGTATGCTACCGGATATGCGCTAACGCAGGCCAAACGGCTGCACAAGAGCATCATTCTGCCGCGCATCGACGCGCATACCATCGGACAGCTTCTCTATATGTTGGAGGTGGAAACAGCGTTCGTGGGCGAACTGCTTCACATCAACGCGTTCGACCAGCCCGGCGTTGAGGAGGGCAAGAACGGAACGTATGCGCTGTTGGGCAAGGCCGGCTTTGAACAAAAACGGGCGGATCTTGAAAAGGCGCGCCAACGGGGCTCTCAATATCTGTTTTAAAAAGGGATGTATTTTCAAAGGCGGACGCAGTGGTCGCGTCCGCCTTTTTGTATCGCGTTTATTCCATATGATCGCTGTCGCCGACAAGCGGGCTGTTCAACAGGCGGAATTTCCGGTTTGTATGCCAGATATCCACCAACGCATCGTGGTTCTTGTCGCAGTTTTGCATCAACGTTGCCAGCGCATCAATCTCGCAAAGATCCCGCTCGTTCAGCGCATCGAACTTACCGGCTATGTAACAGGGTTGAAACAGGTAGGATATCTCATGGTTCATCAACGAATGAAAATCATAAAATACCGCGCGTATGGCGGCCTTGAGCGCGCAGGTGCCCTTGCTGTCCGCGTATACAAATCGTTGTCCGTCCAGCGCGCCGCTGCGTATGCCAAGCCAGGTTTTTGCGGCATAGTCAAACCGGCCTTTAGGTATATCGTACGAATCGAATCCCAGCACGTTTGCATCGAAAAATCCGTCGGCATCGAATGAGACCCATCGGTTTTCCCGTTCGTTCCAGTATTGGTTGATCCAGTGATCGACGCTTTGGTTATCGTGAAAATACGGGGCAAATCCCGATCTGCAGCGGCAGGGGATACCCTTTGCTTTGAGTATGGCGGACATTAAAACGGAGACGTAGCGGCAGGTCACGACGATCTTGTTTTCGACCGCCCTGTCCATGGCAAAGCCCCGCTCGTCCAACCTGAACAGCTCCGCCGTCATGGCGGCGGCGGTCAATAGAACATCGTCTTCGCACCGCAGCCGGTACCAGGGAAATTTCGTCATGTCCCCGTAGAGCAGATCGCGGTTGGCATTTCGATTGCCCTGTTTCAATGTAACGCGGTGGATTACCTGGGCGCAAACAAGGTTGCCCAGTATGCGCACATCGTCTGGCAGACCCAAAAAGTAGTGGGCATATGCGCCGACATACGTGTACGGGCCGACGGATGCATAATGGCCTAGTATATCATTGCGCATCTTGGTTCCTCCCGTCAGGGTTTTTTGTATTGGATGACAGGGATCATGGCGGTCTCGAATATCTCTCTGGCGAATTCATCCGGATAATCATATTGATAAACAACGCGCACAATGCCGGCGTTGACAATCATCTTAGCGCAGATTGAACAGGGTTGGTTGGTGCAGTACAGTGTCGCACCCGCTATGGACACACCGATCTTGGCCGCCTGAATGATGGCATTCTGTTCGGCGTGAATGGCATAGCACAGTTCCTGCCGTGTTCCGGACTCGATGTCAAGCCGCCGGCGCATGCATTCGCCCTTCTCCATGCAGCTCAATGAACCTGCGGGCGCACCGTTGTAGCCGGTGGTCAAAATGCGCTTGTCACGCACAACTACCGCGCCGATTTTGCGGTTATCCTGGAAGCAACTGGACCACGTGCCGATCAGTTGGACCAGTTCCATGAAACGGACGTCCCATTTGTTGAAATGTGGCATATTAAAACCCCCTATCACTTTACTTGTATTGAAGCGCATTTACCCCATAAGCGCAAGCTAAAATATAAAATCGAAGGAAATATCCGATATTTGGAGAATAAAAAAGGTACAACTTGAAAATCATAGGATATCGGCAATAAATGGAAGATTTTAAGGGTAGTCATATTTGCAAGAATTGGTGGGGTTGGCTATATTATACATGTATTAGCACTCGGGGCTTATGAGTGCTAACAATTTGAAACGTAATAATAGCACAGGAGGGATATCTATGAAAGTTAGACCGTTGGGCGAAATGGTGCTTTTACAGCCGGTCGAGCAGGAACAGGTTTCAACGGGTGGAATCATCATTCCGGATACCGCCAAGGAAAAACCGATGATGGCTAAGGTAGTTGCGGTGGGCCCGGGCGGCTTGGTGGATGGTAAGGAGATCACCATGACGGTCAAGGAGGGCGACAGAGTGATCTATCGCCGCTACGCGGGAACCGAATTAAAACTGGAAGGACAGGACTATGTCATGACGCGCCAGAGCGAGATCATCGGCGTGGTTGAAGACTGAGGAGGGAGCAAAATGGCAAAACAGTTTAAATACAGCGAGGATGCGCGCCGTGCGCTAGAGCGTGGCGTGAATTGTCTGGCGGATATTGTACGCATCACGGTTGGTCCCAAAGGGCGCAACGTGGTGTTGGAACGCAAATACGGCGGCCCGATGATCACCAATGACGGCGTGACCATTGCCAAGGAAATCGAGATGGAAGACCCGTTTGAGAACATGGGGTGCCAGCTCGTGCGCGAGGTGGCGACTAAGACCAATGATATCGCGGGCGATGGGACCACAACCGCTACCATTCTGGCACAGGCTATGATTCGTGAGGGATTGAAGAACGTGGCGGCGGGCGCCAACCCCATGGTGATACGGCGTGGTATTGAAGGGGCCGTCAATGTGGCTGTGGATGCGCTCAAGGAATTGAGCAAGCCCATTGCGGGCAAGCAGAGCATTGCACAAGTTGCGGCAATCTCAGCAACCGACGAGAATGTCGGCGAGCTGATCTCCGATGCAATGGAGAAGGTCGGCAACGACGGTGTCATCACGGTCGAGGAGTCCAAGACCATGAAGACCGAGCTCAACGTGGTGGAGGGTATGCAGTTCGACCGCGGCTATGCCTCTGCGTACATGGCCACCGATATGGAGAAGATGGAAGCGGTGCTGGATGATCCGGCGATTCTGATCACCGAGAAGAAGATCAGCATGATACAGGATTTGCTGCCCATTTTGGAGAAGGTTGTGCAGCAGGGTCGCAAGATACTCATCATCGCCGAGGACATCGAAGGCGAAGCGCTGGCTACGTTGATTGTCAACCGCATGCGCGGCACGTTGCAGTGCTGTGCGGTCAAGGCGCCTGGATTTGGCGACCGCCGCAAGGAAATGCTCAAAGACATCGCCGTACTGACCGGCGGTACCGTGATATCGGATGATCTTGGCATGGATCTGAAGGAGACGGCATTGGATATGCTGGGCAGCGCCCGCCAGGTCATCGTAAACAAGGAGACCACCACCATCGTAGAGGGCGCTGGTACCTCGGAGGATATTAAGGCGCGTATTGCGTCTATCAAGAGCCAGATCGAGGAGACCACCTCGGATTATGACCGCGAGAAACTGCAGGAACGCTTGGCGAAGCTTGCCGGTGGCGTAGCGGTGATCCAGGTTGGTGCGGCGACGGAAGTGGAGATGAAGGAAGCCAAGATGCGCATCGAGGATGCGTTGGCGGCTACCCGTGCGGCGGTAGAGGAGGGCATCGTGCCCGGCGGCGGCATTGCGCTGTTGTCTATCATCGACAAGATTCGCGAAGCGGCACAGCAGGTAGAAGGCGACAAGCGCACTGGTATGCTGATCGTAGCGCGTGCATTGGAAGAGCCGGTACGCCAGATTGCCATCAACGCAGGCGTCGAAGGTTCGGTCGTGGTGGAGAATATCATGCGCGAGAACAAGTCCGGCTACGGTTACGATGCGGCCAAGGGCGAGTACTGTGACATGGAGTCCCACGGCATCATTGACCCGACCAAGGTAGCACGTAGCGCGCTGCAAAATGCGGCGTCGGTGGCGGCCATCCTTTTGACCACCGAAAGTCTGGTATGTGATATTCCCGTCAAGGAATCAGCGCCGGCAGCGCCGGATATGGGCGGTATGTATTAAAAACAGCCGTTTGATACTTGGATGTATATACAAAAGCTCCGCTTTGGCGGAGCTTTTGTTGATGTATTGAATGATAAGGCGATGTTGTTAAGCTTCATGGAGCCGTGGCTTATATTGTACGGACTGAATTAACGACTTGTTCACGACCCGAAAAGTTCCACCAAGGCAAAGCTTATGTTGTAAACGAATGGTAAATAATTGCGTGGTAAACAATTGCTATGCTCCAAGGAGTATCTGTTTTAGGATGCGTTACTGGGCGTTTGTGCGTCCATCTGAACCCGTTGTCTGGCAAGAAAGTATTGCGTTCGTATCGCCCTTGCCAGCAGGCCGATGCAACGTGCGTTGGTTGGCGGCGTGGAAACGATGGCAAACAAATTGTTCAGTGCGGGCACTTCGTTGCGTTTCCATGCTGCTGCAAGAAGATTGCGTATGCCGTGCTCCACGGCGGATACCGAGATACCAAAGGGTTTGGCGATGCGCGGGTACAAATTGATGCTCAGACGCAAGGATGTCTGCTTGTCGAGAATTGTCCAATGGATTGCATGCGCCAAATAATGGAATCCTGCATACTGTGGGGAAAGACCGTAATCAATCAGGCGATTTTCAATAAAGACATATAGTGTATCTACCCTATGTTGACCCATGCAATCAAACCTTTCTACATATTGTATTCTGAATATGCTTTTATCATAAAGCATTATGCGACAAATATAAAGGAAAAATTGACAATAAATCATAAAACGACGAAATTAATTTGATGTATAAGCATTTGTCGATCGGGTTCCGTGAATGAAAAAAGTGAAGAAACTTGCAAAATTCTGTATTTTATGCGAGAATCAGGCTTCGTGATTCAGTGGATCACGAAATACATGGAACAAGGATCGAATTATAATGCACGAAAAACGCAAAATGCGCATGGCGGAAGGAATGCTTTTGCTAACCGCCATGATATGGGGTAGCGGGTTTGTTGTGATGAAAACCGCATTGGATGACATGCCAATACATTTTTTGTTAGGCATGCGGTTTATCATCGCCGCGGCATGCATGCTTGTATTTGTTAGTAAGCGGCTCATCCGTCAAACGCGTGCCGACATAATCAGAGGATGTGTGCTGGGTCTGGTGATGTATGCCGCCTATGCCACACAAACCTACGGATTGATGTACACCACAGCAGGGCAAAATGCTTTTTTGACGTCAATATACGTGGTTATGGTGCCTTTGATTGTCTACGCTTGCGGGCGCACGCGTCCACCGGCTATGCAGATGGGCGCTGCGGTGCTGTGTCTGATAGGCATCAGCTTATTGACGCTCAGCGGGGGCTTTCATATGGGTATTGGGAATGCCCTGTCCCTGTTGTGCGGCGTGCTGTTTGCCGTTCATATCGTATTGGTGGACCGATTTACCCCAAAAACCGACACGCTGGTGCTGACAAGCATGCAATTTGTGGTCTGCGGTATCCTGGGATTGGGATCTTCTATGTTGTTTGAAACAGCACCCACCGGGCTACACAACGGCGCTATCGTGTCCATTGCCTATCTGGCCATCGTCTGCACACTTGTGGCGTTGACCATGCAGAACATCGGCATTCGCTACGCGGATGCGTCCCATGCTTCATTGATCATGGGAATGGAAGCGCTGTTCGGCGCTGCATTCGGCAGTATATTTTTGCGTGAGGTCATCACGCTTCGCATATTCCTCGGTAGTGCATTGATCCTATGCTCCATCGTATTGTCAAAGACCCGTCAAAACGGACGAAGCCAAAGCATTGGCAAGTCCGACTTAAGCGGTAGTTCTTTGACCAGGGAAGTATAGAATATCAATTTGCGGTAACAATTGCTTCGTTATAGAAGCGTTGCCGTTTGCAGGGAGGAATTTTTTGAATTTCACAAATGTATTGATGACTCTTGTTGCAGTCTGGACCATCGGAACAACGGAGCCTGCGTTGGTAACCACCGTTAATCCAGCACCCGTACAAACGGTTCAGCAGGAAGCTATATACGAAAAGGCTGTGGCAGCCGAGCCGGCCTACACCGAGGAGGACGTAGCGGCGTTGGCACGTATTGTGTATTGGGAGGCGCGTGGAGAAAGCAAAGAAGGACAGTTGGCTGTGGCCAACGTGGTGATAAACCGCGCACGCGACGATAGGTGGCCGGATACAATCCAAAAGGTTATCGCGCAGAAGAACCAGTTTACGCCATACAAGAGCTCACGGTATTTTAAGGTAAAGGTGTCCGAAGAGCTCTATGAAATCGCCCGCCGTGCCCTTACGGGAGAGCAGGCGGTGCCGGACGATTATGTCTATTTCTCGGGCGGCAAGCAACGGCGCTATGCCAAGGATTTTATCAAGATCGGGAACCATTATTTCGGCCGGGCAAAATAGATTGATACAGGGAAAGATTGCCCGTAAAGGGCAATCTTTTACTTGCAATATATGGGCGAAATTTGTACAATGACAAAGAGAATGCGAAAAGGTCGGGTGAGGGGGTATGGTCGATGCAACAGCTACAGCGTAACTGGATTCGTTCAATCCCCAATGTGTTGACAATCCTTCGTTTATTTTTGGTCCCCGTGTTTTTTTATACCTATTACCATCCAAATCTATTGCTTCCGCAACGATCTCTGGCGCTTGCGGTGTTTCTGCTGGCCGGTTTCACGGATGTGTTGGATGGCTATATCGCGCGAAAGTTTGATGCCATTACGGACTTTGGACGGTTGGCCGACCCCGTTGCGGACAAGCTGATGACCATATCGGCGCTGATCTGTTTATGGGAGAGCGGACATATCAAATGGTTTTTTGTGGTGCTGGTATTGGGCAAGGAAGCAATTATGTTGATCGGCAGCTATGTCATGCTCAAGTCCCATGTGGTGGTGTATTCTAAATGGTACGGCAAGGCGGCGACGTTTGTCATGTCGCTGGCCATCGTATTGACGTTTTATCCGCAGACCTACCCTTGGAATACGTACATGCTGTATCTCAGCTTGGCGTTGACGCTGTATGCGTTGAGCCACTACGTACGTCTTGCGGTCATGCAACTGCGCGAACTGAAGGAACATCCAGACAATCCGCGCGATATCTACAGTGAGGAAGATTGACAAACGGGCTGAATCGCGTATAATTAGATGCAATCCAAGCAGGCGTTGATCGGAAGGAGTATGCATGAGTCGGCCGAAAGAGAGAGGACCCCTTGGCTGTAAGGGTCGTCGGGCCAAGGCGTGCAGAAGTCGTCCGTGAGCCAGTGCAGATAAAAGCTGCGCCGCAGGCGGGCGTTAACCGCATAACGAGGGGCAAATATTTGCCTGAACAAAGGTGGTACCACGAAGCCGGCTTCGTCCTTTGAAGGATGATGTCGGCGTTTACTTTTTTGGAGGGATGGGCATGAAGCAGATACCCGAGAAGACCTATGACTTTCACAGCGTGGAGGACAGGTTGTACAAACAGTGGATGGAGGACGGCTGTTTTCAGCCGGTTATCGATCACGACAAAAAGCCGTACACCATCGTCATTCCGCCGCCCAACATTACAGGGCAGTTGCATATGGGGCACGCGCTGGACAACGTATTGCAGGATATCCTGATCCGCACCAAGCGCATGCAAGGCGTACCCACGTTGTGGGTACCGGGCACGGACCATGCTTCCATCGCAACGGAAGTCAAAATCGTGGGAAGCCTAGCGCAGGAGGGACTGACCAAAAACGACATTGGGCGCGACGCGTTTATCGAGCGCGCTTGGGCGTGGAAGGAGAAGTACGGCGGGCGCATCGTGGAGCAATTGAAAAAGATGGGATGCTCATGCGACTGGCACAGAGAGCGGTTTACCATGGATGCCGGATGCAGCCGTGCCGTGATCGAAACCTTTGTGACGTTATTCGAGCGGGGATATATCTATAAAGGGGACCGGATCATCAATTGGTGTCCCGAATGCCGCACCGCACTGTCCGACGCTGAGGTGGAATACGAGGAACAGCAGAGCTTTTTGTGGCATATCCGGTATCAGACGCCGGACGGCGAGGACGGCATCGTGGTGGCGACGACGCGGCCGGAGACCATGCTGGGCGACACCGCGGTGGCGGTGCACCCAGATGACGAACGGTATAAACACCTCGTGGGCAAGACCGTGATACTGCCGTTGATGGACCGGGAGATTCCGGTGGTGGCGGACGAATACGTGGATCGGGAATTCGGGACCGGCGCGGTCAAGATCACGCCCGCACACGACATAAACGATTTCGAGGTGGGTCAAAGACATAGCGTGGGAGCCATCCGTGTTTTGGACGACGGTGGCGCCGTCAACCAGAACGGCGGCACCTATGCCGGGCTGGATCGTTTCGAAGCGCGCAAACGCATCGTGGAGGATCTTGACGAGCTGGGCGCTTTGGTCAAAACCGAAGCGCACGACCACAACGTCGGCGCCTGCTACCGTTGCGGTACCACGGTGGAATCCATCATATCGGATCAGTGGTTTGTCGGCATGAAAGCGCTGGCCGAACCGGCGATGGAGGTGGTGCGTAACGGTCGCATCCGATTCGTGCCCGACCGGTTTTCCAAGACGTATTTCAACTGGATGGAAAACGTGCGAGACTGGTGTATTTCGCGGCAACTTTGGTGGGGTCACCGCATCCCCGCATGGTATTGTGAGGACTGCGGCGAGATCATGGTTAAACGCAGCGCGCCAAGCGTGTGCGATAAATGTGGCTCCAGCAAGTTGCATCAGGACGAGGACGTGCTCGATACGTGGTTCAGCTCGGGCCTGTGGCCGTTTTCCACGCTCGGCTGGCCGGATCAGACGGAGGATCTTAGCTATTTCTATCCGACCAGCACGCTGGTCACCGGCTATGAGATCATCTTCTTCTGGGTGGCACGCATGATCGTGTTCGGCCTGTCCATCATGGAGGATATCCCGTTCGATACGGTGATGATCCACGGCATCGTGCGAGATGCACAGGGAAGGAAGATGTCCAAGTCCCTGGGCAACGGCATTGATCCGCTGGAAGTCATAGAAACCTATGGCACCGATGCACTGCGGTTCTCTCTGATCCAGAACAACAGTATCGAGAACGACAGCCGTTTCTATATGGAACGTGTGGAAGCTTCACGCAACTTTGCCAACAAGCTGTGGAACGCCGCGCGGTTCGTATTGATGAATGCGCAGGAATATGAACCGCAGCTGCTGATTGCGGACAACCTGAGCGCCGGGGATAAGTGGATATTGACCAAGCTAGGCGCCACCGTCACCGACGTGACCGACGCGATCGACCGTCTTGATCTTGGCCTTGCCGCGCAGAAGATATACGACTTTTTATGGTCGGACTACTGCGACTGGTATATAGAGATGCAAAAGACCCGCTTTGACGGAGAAGAGCGGGATATGGCACTGAGCGTTTTGTTGCACGTGCTGGAGCAAACGCTGAAACTGCTGCATCCGTTCATGCCCTTTGTCACCGAGGAGATATACCAATCGTTGCCGGGCACATCCGGCTATCTGATGATGCAGCCTTGGCCAACCGTTCAGGACGACCTTTCGTTTGTAGAGGAATGTGAGGATATAGAGGGATTGATGGACATGATCCGTACTGTGCGCAACATACGGCGCGAGTTTAACATCCCCCAGGGCAAGCGCGCGCCGTTATGTATCTTGCCCAAATTTGGCAAGGAGAGCCTGCTTGAAATGGCGGACAGCTGGTTTATGCGGCTGAGCTATGCCAGCGAAGTGACGTTGATACGCGATGAATCGCAGATGCCGGAGCAGGCCGCCAGCGCCGCCTGCCCCTATGGAACTGTTTATATTCCACTGGGTGCTCTGATCGATATAGACAAGGAAAAAGCCCGCTATGAAAAAGAGATTGACAGGCTGAAAGGGGAAATGGATCGTTCACAAGGCAAGTTGAAAAACCCCGGCTTTGTGCAAAAAGCGCCGGCGGACATCGTTGAGCGGGAGCGCAAGGCCTTGGAGGAATATAGGGCGCTGCTTGAGCGCACTGAAGCGCTAAAAAGGACGCTGGGTTAGGCAGTGCGCGCCTATCCCGCCCATTGGACACGCGAGCAGACGGTGCGGTTTTTGCCGCTTTCCGCGCTTTTGGGCATCGATGGATTGTGCGATGCCATGCCGTTTGTGCATGTATCCGGCACCAACGGAAAAGGTTCTATCTGCGCGTATATGCAGTATATCCTCGCCGCTGCTGGCTACCGCACGGGCTGGTTTACATCGCCACACCTGTACCGCGAAACCGACCGTATACGCATCGGCGGCGAAGAGATCCCGAAGGATCTTTTGGATCAATGGGTCAAAGAAGCATACGAGAAATGGCCGACGTGCAAGCTGTTTGAAGCATATTTCTATGCGGCGCTTCGGCATTTTGAGCGCGAGAAGGTGGATGTGGCGGTATTGGAAACCGGCATTGGCGGCAGTATGGACGCGACCAATATCGTGTGGCCGGCTCTTTGCGTCACCGGCACCATCGGCTTGGATCACTGCGCGTTGCTGGGGGATACGCTGCCCGGCATCGCACGGCAAAAGGCCGGCATCGCTAAAGAAGGGGTGCCGTTTGTCCTATCGCCCGGCGTGGATCAATCGGCGCGGGAAGCCTTCGCGGATGTGTGCAAACAGGCGGGCGCGCCGCTGTACGATCTGTCGGGAAGCACGGTCATTCGGCGTGGCGGTGGCCACGTTGCGCAGTGTTTTGACGCTGAATGCGGTGATTATCGTCTGATAGATGCACGCATACGCATGTTGGGCAGCTATCAGGTGCAAAATGCATGGACGGCGGCCTATGCCGCGCACAGGCTCAACGATGTGGGTTTTGCAATCGACGAGAAGGCCATACGGCATGGCCTTTTGCATACACGCTGGCCCGGACGGCTCGAATGGGTGGAAGGGAATCCGCCGCTTTTAATCGACGGCGCGCATAACCCGGACGGCGCCAAAGCACTGCGCGAGGCTGTAACGGAGCTTCGTGGACAAAGGCGCGTGGTGCTTCTGATCGCGATGATGGCGGACAAGGACACGGTGGCGGTGGCGGATTGCTTTTGTGGTATGGCTGACGATGTGGTGGCGACGCAGGTGGATTACCATCGGGCTATGGCCGCGCACCGCCTAGCGGCGCTGTACGACGGCGCGGTTGCGATTTCACCGCCGCAGGAGGCGCTGCGTGAGGCCAAACGGCTGGCCGGGCCGGATGGGCTTGTGGTGGTGGCAGGTTCGCTGTATCTGCCGTGTGAACTCCGACCGGACAGCAAATAGCGTAGATTCCAACGAACCGCGGTGTAAAAGCAGGGCGTATGAAACTATACCGTTGTGATTTTGCGGTAGGCAAGGCGCACCACACGACAAAAGAATACGTATATGGAGGCACTGCAATGAAGATCACGGACATGAGGGCATATCTATTGAAAGGTCATTTTCAAAGCACATGGTCGGCAATCGACAGAATGGTGAATCCGCTGGATTATTATGACGAGTATCTGGGCAAACCCAACGTATTCGGACAGTCCGTACACATGAAACCCGCCGCCGATCCTTTGGAAGTAAGCAAGATCATGCTTGAGATCACGACGGATGAGGGCATATCCGGCATACACATCCCGGTTGAGCAGTTCATGCAGGTCGAGATTGCATTGAAAACGTACAAGCCATATCTTATCGGCAAGGATCCGATGGCAACCCGGATGATATGGGACATCATGGATCGGGGAAACAATCGGGGACGTGCTGGCATAGATATGACGGCGGTGGCAGCGATCGACAATGCCCTGTGGGATTTGAAGGGTAAGATCACCAACCAGCCCGTGTACAAGCTCTTAGGTGGCGGGCGTGAGAAGCTCAAGGCCTATATAAGCATGCTTGGCTGCGATGTGGACGATATGGACAAGGTGCGCGAATGGGCGCTTAAGGCGCGCGACATGAACGTATATGGGCAGAAATGGTTCTTCAAATACGGCCCGAGCTCGGGAAGTTTCGGCATCGATAAAAACCTTGAGCTTGCGTATACGTTGCGCGAGCTGTTGGGCAAAAACTATAATCTTATGTTCGATGCATGGGCGGGATGGGATCTTTCCTACTGTATAGAGATGTTCAAAAAACTTGAACCGGTAAGGCCGCTGTGGATCGAGGAACCGCTGCGCGTAGACCGGATCGAAGCATTCAGAGTGTTGAGGAGCAAGAGTGACCTTCAGATCTCATGCGGTGAAAGGCTTTACAACCGCTTTGAGATACACCAGTTCCTAAAGGAAGGGCTCATAGATTTCTATCAGCCTGAGCCCGAGATATGCGGCGGCATTACCGAGGTTATGCGAATCGGTGAACTGTGTGAGCTTTATGGCGTAAAATTTGCGCCCCATGGTTTGAGCCTGATGCCAAACCTGAGCATTTCCGCGGCGATGCCGCCGGATATTACGCCCTGCTTGGAGTATCTTGAATGCACGATACCGGGCCACATCTGCCTGTTGAAGAATCCGCCGGGCATCGTGGACGGTTTCGTGCATCTGCCGCAAACGCCCGGTCTGTTTGAATTGGATGAGGAGAAGGTACTTTCCAAAGAAGAAATTGTTCTTTGATATCCGCCAAATATAGGGGGCGGACTTATGGATTTTAAAAAGAAAAAACAAGTTGAAAGGCTTGTTTTTCTGCCGGGTATGATGGGGTCAATATCCCAAATCTTCATTGATCAGGAGGACATGTATTTTGATCATGCCGGTAGCCGATGCAAAACGCCTGTGATGTTGCACATGCGTTGTACGTGATCGGCTTGTGTGCATCGACCGGCACCGCGCAGGGTGTGATTGGGACCTTCTTCGCCCAAGGAAGCGCTACACGAGGCCAAACGGTCTTGTGGGGTTGTGGCGGGTTCGCTGTATCTGTTGTACAAGCTGGTGCTGGATAACCGGTAGCGAAGCTTTGATCGTTGTTTTGTTGGCTCTGTATTGATTATGGGAATCGAACCCTGAGAGGGAGCGAAGTATAAAGAAAGTATGCCGGGGTATGTTTTTAGCGAGATGCCCGAGCGAACGAGAGGGAATAAGGACGCGAAGCAGACGCTCACGCGGTTTCCACCATAAAAAAGCAATGATTACCAGAAAGAAGCTGAGCGTTGCCCCGTCAGTAGTATCTGTCATCTGGCGTTTACACGAAATGATTGTGCGCTACCGAAAGCGGCTATACACCCAGCGCGTACTTATCAATCGCTTTTGCCAGCCCATCGTTCATGTTGGTATCTGTAATGGCATCTGCCAATATCTTTAGACTCTCTATAGCATTTCCCATTGCAACGCCCAGACCAGCCCACTGCAACATGCTGTCGTCGTTAATCCCATCGCCTATGGCCATTACGCATTCCCGAGGGATTCCATAGCAGGCAGCCAAACGTGATAAACCGTCGCCTTTGCTGATCCCCTTCGGCACCAGTTCCAATCTGCTTGGATCACCTGTGGTGATATCAAGTTCAACGACCGGTGAAAGCATGTCAATTACCCGTGGCCCGTCGGAAAACGGAACGGAATAATCAATCCGTTGGATATCAGACTTACTTGCCTCAATCAAATCATCCAGCGTTTCATGAACCATGACATGTAGCCTGCCATTCTCCAGAAGGCCACGGTTTAAACAATCAGCCAGCATATGTGTTTTATACATGCCGGAAATAAAAAAACGCCTTCCGGGGACTGAAATACAATCTTCATACAGCATACGCAGCAGCGGTTCCGTTACTTCGGGGTCTATCCTTCGTTCCAGCACATACTCGTTTGTTTTCCAGTTTAGGATGGAAGCGCCGTTGATTACCATACACAGTTGATCAAATTCGGCACCACACGCTAATGCATCAGCTATCTGTGCAAGGCTGCGGCCTGTGCATATGCAAACATGTATCCCGGCTTGTGCGCAATCGTGCAGGACGCGGATGCTTTCCGGCGATACGGTATTTCTCTTATAAAAAAGTGTTCCGTCCAAGTCTATTCCTATCAGTTTGATGGACATGATTTATTCCCCATGAATTGTTGGATTTGTTAAACCAGATGCTTATATGTTTCACATATAACACATATAATATAATTCGCTGCATATATCTTGTCAAACAATTAATATAGCAATCACAAATCAAGTTTTTTATACTCACAGTTGTCAACGATGTTCCCAAACGATCTTTTGCCAGTCAATCCTGACAACAGATCCCCGTGTTCGCAAACTACAAGTGATTTCTTTGAGTATAATGCTAATAGAAAATCCACCCGCAAAGACAAAGGTGTTTGTTTTTTAGTGCCGTTGCTTCACCGATTCAAGGCAACAACTTTTAATAACATTATTGCCTTTTCTTATTTATGATAAAATATCTCAGAAGTTCGCTTAAAAATGAAATTGAACATAAGAACCCCTCATGTATGCCAACGGTCCTGTATATATTGACCATCCCCATTTAGGGAGGGATAAACAGCATGCAAAAAGAATATTCCACTATAGGTTGTTGTGGCATTGATTGTGGATTGTGCCCGCGATTTTATACAGATGGACATTCAAGATGCCCCGGTTGCGGCGGCAGTGGTTTTGGGAGTAAGCACCCACCTTGCTCTTTAAAAACGTGCTGTACCGAAAAGCATAGCCTAGAGATCTGTTCACAATGCATTGAATTTCCCTGCCAGAAATATCAGGACAAAAGAAAATCGAACGAGATTCTTTCGTTACCCATAAAAAGATATTTAAAAACCACGAGCAGATCAAAGCATTAGGCATTGGCGAGTTTATATCTAATCAGAATAAACGGATTTCAATTCTACAAGATTTGCTCGCCAATTTCGACGAAGGGCGAAGAAAAAGTTATTTTTGCCTCGCGGCAGCGCTACTTTCGACAGAGGGCCTTCAGACCGCAAGGGATGAGGCTACGCTTGAAACGGATCGAAAAAGGAAGGCAAAAGCACTGAAAGCAGCTTTGCAAAAATGTGCAGAAATGGAAAATGTAATCTTGTCTTTGAATGCATAATTGAAACAAGAAATTTGAGGACAGGAAAAAAGACCATATGCTCCGCCAGAAGGAACGCCTGATTATGAAGCAATAGTCAGGCGTTTAAATATTTCTATACGATATTAGGGTGAGTGAAAGGGATATATACTTCTGAATGAAACCGGATGTAGCGGATCAACGGATCGCAGGAGATGCCGTCATGGGTGGTTTACATGAGTAATGTTGTTAAGGCCTCCGTGCCCTTGGGGTATAGTGCTTATTGCAAATAAATCCCAGTAAATAGAAGTTTTCTGTTTTATCTATAAAGTCATATGATGAGTTGTTAAATTATTTTTAACAAAAAAACAATAAGGCTGTCTATCGTTGACAAAATCATGCACATTCGTTACTATCTGTATAAACGACATAATATTGTAATAAATGCGTAATTTTCTTGCGGAAACTTGGGGAATTTTGAGAGAATGAAAAGAAAGCACAAATCTTCATGGCTGATTGTTCTCGTGGCCTTGTTTATTATACTCTCCAATTTCCCGATCTATATAGCCCTTGCCGACGCCGATTACAGCATGATACGTGTAAAGCTTTCAGCCAGCGGGACAAGCATTGCCATACAAATCAACGGCACCTATACGCTCTCACAAAAACAAAAGGAGCTTTCCGGCACGTATATCGTATCGGTATCGGGCAGCAACGTCCATATCTGCGGGAGCGGCATTGACGAGGATATAGGCTCTACGCTGACCATATCACGGAATGGAAATACGGATAGGAGCAATACCATCACCATCGGCAGCTACAACTATCTGGGTGACATGGTATTTACCGTTGTCGATGGCAACATCCGGGTGGTCAACCACGTCCCGACGGAGGAGTACCTGTACGGTGTCGTGGGATATGAGATGAGCGATTATTTCCCTTTGGAGGCGCTCAAGGCCCAGGCGGTATGCGCCAGGGGATACGGCATACGCAGCATCACGGGATCTGGCACGTACGATATCGGCGACACGTCTTCCGACCAGGTGTATAGGGGGTATAATCCCTCGTATACCAACGTTATTGCGGCGGTGGACGGTACATGCGGCGAGGTGCTCACCTATGACGGCGACGTCATTTCAACCTATTATTCCGCATCCAACGGCGGGCAGACGGAGCTGCCGGGCAATGCCTGGGGAGGGGGCGCCGCAAAAAATGCTGCCTATCCCTATCTGGCCCAGCATGACGACATCTACGACGTGGAAAATCCCTCCAGCCTGCGGCAGGAGATATTTGTGCCCGCGACAGTTACGGGTTCCGACGAGGATTGTATCAACATCTCTGGGGATTACGTCGCGATGATCGTGCACTGCAACTATTACTGCAATATGCGCAGCGGTCCCGGAACCAACTATTCCATCGTGGGCACCGCGCCGCTGAACTCCGTTTACACATGGGTATCGGTCAACGGCGACGGATGGCACGAGGTGATCTATAACGGAAGCAGTGCCTATATCCACGACGATTATGTCCTCAAGATCCAAAACGGGGAATTCCTGTACGCCAACGCCGTTCTCAACGATATCCAGGGCGAGGCCTATGAGGTTCTGCTTGACGGCGGAGCGTCCATCGCATCCGAAAAAGATGTAAAGATCAATACCGTCTCCAGATTTGAAAACGGACTGGAGCGCTGGCCGGATACGGGAAGCCGGTGCTATGTTACCGCCAATGTCACGGTGGGCGTGCAGTATTACACGACGGGTTCCGATACGTTGACGGATTCCCAAAACGTTGATATAACGATCATACTGATGAACCTGGATAACGGGTCGTATACCAACGCACACGAATACCTGAATCCCAATCTGCGCATGCGCGGCGTGCAATCGGCAGACGGCGGGTTTTTAGTGTCGGATGCACGCTATGGCCACGGCGTGGGCATGAGCCAGCGCGGTGCGCAGACCATGGCCGCCGACTATGCAAAGAGTTATGAGGAGATACTGGCATTCTATTTCCCTGGTACGGGCCTGACCGCCGTTAATACGCAGGTGGTGCCCACACCTTCGCTGACAAGCAGCGAATACACCGTCGGCGGGAACACCATTACCGGATTGTCCCTCCAGTTGGATGTTACGGTACTGCTATCAAACCTGACCGTCCAGGACGGCAGCATTGCCTTGGTCAACGCATCGGGTCAGGCCAAAGCCAGCGGCGTGGTGGTAACGGGGGATATCCTGCAATTGAAAAATAACAACGGTGCTGTCGTCGCCCAGTATTCAATCGTCATTTACGGAGATGTAAGCTGTGACGGCAATATTACCATATTGGACCTGCTCAAGATCCAACGGCACCTGTTGGACATTGACACCCTGCAGGGTGCTGTCGCAACCGCCGCTGACGTTTCCAAAGGCAGCGGCATATCCGTACTCGACCTATTGATGGTGCAACGGCACCTTCTTGAACTGGCAAGCATTTCACAGTAGGAGGGAGAAAAGAGTTTATCTATGAAGCGTTTTTGGGTCTGTCTTATATCCTTGCTGCTGCTCGTTTGCCCATGGGCAATTTCTTTTCCCGCCACAGCATTGGCCGCGGGCGCCAGTGTGACGATTTCCGTTATGCCGCAGACGGTGCAGGTGGGGGACATCATCACCGTCAACCTGACATTCAGCGCCAGCAGCGCCATCGGCTCGTTTCAGGCCGGTTTGACCTATGACGACAGCCGGTTGGAATATGTGTCGGGCGGTGGCAATGCCGTTGAACTCAGCGGCGGAACGGGCGGAATTGTGGACAACGGATCGGCCGACACCAAAGTGCTCAGCTACTCGCTGCGGTTCCGCGCCATCGGGACCGGACAGGCCAGTTTCACCGTCACGGACACGGAAATCAACGATTACAATACCGGAGAAAACCTGGGAAACCTGTATAAGAGCAAGACGATACCCATTTCCGAAAACACCGCCACGCCGGTAGTGCCCACGCCAACCCCCTCGTCCGGGGAGCCGATACCCGTATCCATTGATGGCAAGACGCTCTACGTGCTGCGCGATTTGCAGGATGCAGCGCTGCCGGAAGGGTATGATTGTGTTTCGATATCCTACCACGGCGCTGACATCCATGCGGCCTATCATCCGTCCGGTCTTCTACTGCTGTTGGTGATGGATGCCAATGGCAATGAGGAGTTCTACATCTTCGACGATGACTTGGATGTCCTGTACCCCTATGTGACCATCGCCGCCGGCGGGGACCATACAATCCTTCCGTTGGGCGATGTGAACGCAACGGGGTATGCGCCGGCGTCCGTTACCATTGGCAATCAGACGGTCAGTGCCCTCGCGGCGGAATCGAATGCGGGACTCTATCTCGTCCACGCCATGAACAGCCAGGGTACGAGCGGCTATTATTTCTACGACGCGACGGAGGATACGATGCAGCGCGCATGGGTGCTAAGTACCGGCGCGCCAGAGGCGGACCCTGCGGATGCTGCGGAAGAGCCGCAGCCCTTCCTATGGCTGCTGTTTCTGATTCCGGCCGGCATTTGTATCCTGTTGCTTGCCCTGAACATCCTTCAATTCCGCCGGAATAAAAATACATAAACCGAAATTCCCACGATCAAAGAGGTGCCACATGAGAGAGAAAACCAAGAGGCTTGTATCATTTGCGGTCGCGCTTTGTCTATTGGCCGGGTGCTTCATCCCACAGGCAACGGCGTATGCCGCCGGCGTATCCGTCAGTTCCAAAAGCTGTGAAGTTGGCGATACCGTCTCCGTGACGGTAAAGTTTAGCCAGACAAACATCGGTGCCGTCGGTGCTAATTTTACCTATGACAGTAGCATTTTGCAATATAAAGGAGGCAGTGGCACATCTGGCGGCGGAGGCAGCGGTAAAATTGTATTAACGGGTTCTGGTGGTTCCAGCGTAAGCACCACGATCACATTTAAAGCTTTGAAAGCGGGCACATCCACCATTAAAGTATCGGCCTATGAGTTATATACATTGGATAGTGATGACAACCTTGCTCCAGTCAGCGGTAGCGGCAAGGTCACGGTCAAGGCGGCCGTGGTATCAACGCCCAAACCCACGACCAAGACAAAAACACCCACGAGCCCGGCAACGCCGACGCCCACGCCGTCGGCCATGCCCAGCATCCCCGTCACGGTGGACGGAGCAACGCTGTATATCGCACGGGACCTGAGCGAAATCACACTGCCCGAAGATTTTACAGTATCGGAAATTACCTATCAGTCGGATACCATCCCGGCTGCCGTTCGTTCGGACGGAAAGCTCACGCTAGTCTACCTGACGGATTCCGATGGCCAAAGCGGCGCGTTTTATATACTGGACGGCGAAGCATCCGCTTTCTATCGGTATATTAGCTTGGCGGCCAGCGGCACCTATACGGTGCTTCAGCTGCCGTCTTCCGTCAGTGCCCCCGACGGCTATCAACAGGCCGATCTGGTTATCAGCGATCAAACCGTCATTGCCTGGCAGCAGTCCTCGGGGCAGAACCCCGCGTTCTATCTCCTCTATGTCATGAATCCCGAAGGAGAAGCCGGATTCTACCTCTACGATACGCAGGAGGGTACCATTCAGCGCTATGCAGACCGTAGCGTCGAACTGAGTCCCACCCCCACACCCGTTGTCCAGAAGACTCTTGTGCAAACGGTCAAGGACAGCCCGGCGCTGCTTATCCTTTTTGGAACGTTGCTGGTGCTGTGTATCGTGCTGTCCGTGTTGTTGATTGTAATGTCCAGGAAGCGCCGCGCGGTACGGCAGGATAAATATTTGCTCCATGATGAAACACAAGAGCCCAAAGAATAAACATTGACTAAAATAAGAAAGAGTCCGCCTATGCGCTGTGTCAAGAAAAATGGAGTAAGAGAAAAAGGCTTAACAGAACTGATCTCTGCATTCAAAAGGGGTCAGTTTTTTTACGCCATACAGTTTGTATAAGCTTGAAGGTGATTGTGCTTATGAGGCAGAAAGATGATTTTGAAAATCTAAAGCATCGGGACGATTCTTTTGTTTCAACTGGACAGGGAAAGGTATAAAAAACAAGAGAGCAGCCCACGAAGTGCTTCAGAGCAAAACACTAACCCCCAACCCCCCCCGTAAAGCAGAAGGGTTTCGTTTTTTGGTTCATTTACGCACCGTCACATTCGTTATTTTTGGCACATACAAATTATGACAAAAGGGGAAAGGCCAAAGGCCTTTCCCCTTGCACAATCTCAAGCAATCATATCAATATCCTAAATCCTCGTTAACCAGGATGACATGCATCTTAATCCCGCCGGTAGGCCGGTGCAAAACGCCCGTAATGTTGCACATGCGGTTTTGGTGGTCGCAGTCCGTACAGCGGCCCAGCACGGCGCAGGGCGTATTGTAGCCCAGCCGTTTGGCGTTGAGCGGGGAGGCGACGTTGCGGATGCGGTCTATGCCTGCTGTGTAATCCGCCACAAGCTTGTTCCTGCCCACGATAAAAATCACGTGTTTGGGCCCATAGAACATGGCAGACACGCGGTTGCCGGTCCCGTCGGTGTTGATGATTTCGCCATCCTTTGTCAGCGCGTTGGCGGAGAGAAGGTAATAGTCCGCATTGGATGCGGATTTTCGCGTGGCGTTGCGATCATCCGCATCCACCATCCAATGCCAGAACACATCGTGGCCCTGTTCCTTCAATCCTTCGTACAATCCCAAATCACGCACCGTTACCGAACCGCCGAATCCCACCGAAACATCCTTTGGGATGAGGTCCATAACAGCGGATACCGCGTCCTTTACAGTTTCAACCACGCGGGCATCAAAATGGTTCTTGTTCAATATCTTGGCAACCTGTTGTAGATCCTCCATGGCAACCCCTCCAAAATCATCGATTAAAACCATTATAAACCATGCGCAGCACAATGCAAAAGGTCTGTTGATTTTATAGGGAACATCTTCTATGATGATAGGGACAACGGGAGGGATCATGGACAACCGATATCAACAGAACATACGAAATTTTTGCATCATCGCCCACATTGACCATGGCAAAAGCACGCTGGCGGACAGGTTGATCGAATTGACCGGTACCGTCCAAGTTCGTGAAATGCAGGAGCAGCTTTTGGATACCATGGACATCGAGAAGGAGCGCGGCATCACCATCAAAAGCCAGAGCGTGCGTATGCAGCATCAGGCTAAGGATGGTTTGATGTATGTGTACAACCTGATCGATACGCCAGGGCATGTGGATTTTACCTATGAGGTATCGCGTTCACTCGCGGCCTGCGAAGGCGCGATTCTTGTGGTGGACGCCACGCAGGGCATTGAGGCGCAGACGTTGGCCAACGTCTATCTGGCGTTGGATCACGATCTTGAGATCCTGCCTGTGATCAATAAGATTGACCTTGACAGCGCCATGCCGGAAGTCGTTAAAAAGGAGATTGAGGACGTCATTGGCCTAGACTGTGAAAACTGTCCTTTAATCAGCGCCAAGACGGGACTGAATGTGGAATCGGTATTGGAGCAGATCAAGAACGTTGTTCCCCCGCCGTCCGGAGATATCAATGCACCGCTGAAGGCGCTGATTTTCGATTCGTTCTACGATAACTACAAGGGTGCCGTTTCCTTCGTACGCGTGTTCGATGGCACGTGCGCACCGGGTACGCGCATATTGATGATGGGTAGCAAAAAGGAGTTTGATGTCACCGAGGTGGGATACTTTGCGCCACAGATGCAACCCGCCGCCGCGTTGCGCGCTGGCGATGTAGGATACATCGTGGCCAGCATCAAGAATGTGGCGGATACCCGCGTGGGTGAAACCATCACCGACGCCAAACGGCCCACGCCGTCGCCGCTGCCGGGATACAAACGCGCCAACCCCATGGTGTTTTGCGGCATATATCCGGCGGATCGTGCCGATTACAACGATCTTCGCGACGCGCTTTTGAAGCTGCAACTCAACGATGCTTCGCTGTCCTATGAACCGGAAACGTCGGTGGCGCTAGGTTTTGGATTCCGCTGCGGATTTTTGGGGCTATTGCACATGGAGATCATACAGGAACGACTGGAACGGGAATTCGACCTGTCCATTGTCACCACCGCGCCGTCGGTCATCTACCGCATCCACATGACGGATGGGAGCGAACGGACCATTGACAATCCCACAAATCTGCCGCAGGCGACGGAGATCGAATACATGGAAGAACCGGTGGTGGACGCTACCATCATGGTACCCAACGATTATACTGGCCCTGTGATGGAACTGTGCCAGCAAAAGCGCGGTACGTTTATGGACATGAAATACCTTGATGCGGGTCGGATGACGTTGCACTATGTATTGCCGCTTAACGAAATCATATACGATTTTTTTGATGCGCTCAAATCCCGCTCGCGCGGGTATGCAAGCTTTGACTACGAACTCAATGGCTATCAGCGCAGCGATCTTGTCAAACTGGATATACTGCTCAACGGTGAGGTGTGCGATGCGCTGTCCATCATCGTGCATAGAGAAAGGGCGTATGCGCGGGGGCGGTCCATTGCACAGAAACTCAAGGAAGCCATCCCACGCCAGATGTTTGAGATTCCCATCCAGGCGGGCATCGGCGGCAAGATCATTGCACGGGAAACCGTCAAGGCTTTGCGCAAGGATGTTTTGGCCAAGTGCTACGGCGGCGACATTACGCGCAAGAAAAAACTCCTCGAAAAACAAAAGGAAGGGAAAAAACGCATGCGTCAAGTCGGCAGCGTCGAGGTGCCCAGCGAGGCGTTTTTATCCGTTTTGAAGATGGATTGATGGACAAAAAAAGCACAGCGGGGATGTATATTCACATCCCCTTTTGTATCTCCAAATGCAAATACTGCTCGTTCGTATCTGTGCCCCTTGATGGGCACTGTGACGATCGTGTGGACGGTTATATGAAAAGATTGTATCAGGAGATGGACATAAGGAGAGATGAGTGGGACGCCACCCACTTCGATACGCTGTTCGTCGGTGGGGGCACGCCGTCGGTTTTGCCCGTGCCCATCGTGTCCAACATCATTCGGCATGCCATGCGGGAATTTTCGTTTTCCGGGGATTGCGAAATAACCGTGGAAGCCAATCCCGAATCATTTACGCCGCAAAAGGCTTATGATTATGCAAGCGCGGGGGTCAACCGTCTGTCCTTTGGCGTGCAGAGCACGCACGAAAGCGAACTGAAACTGCTCGGGAGGCCGCATACATGGGCGGATGCGCAAAACGCGCTGGACTATGGGCGCATGGCGGGTATCCGAAACAGCAGCATGGACCTGATATACAATTTGCCGAAACAATCCACGGCGGATTATCTAGGGAGCGTTCGCCGGGTGCTGGATCTTGGCATCGGGCACCTGTCCTGCTACGCGCTGTCGCTGGAGGAGGGAACGCCGCTTTTGGATGCCGTACAGCGCAAAAAACTGCCCACCCCGGATTGTGATGTGGCGGCGGACATGTGGGAGCGTACGCAAGAGGTGGCAAAAGAGTATGGGCTGCTCCGCTATGAGATCAGCAACTATGCAAAGGATGGGCTCCAATCCAAACACAACCTGCACTACTGGCAGCAGGACGGGTACCTCGGCCTGGGCGTAGCTGCGCACAGCGCACAGCATGGCCGCGATCATATCCTGCGTATGCACAATACCGGCATTCTGGCCCGTTATATGCAACAGGGTCCCATGCAGCGATGCGAGAAAGTTGCGGGATCGGATTTGATGTTTGAATATGTGATGCTGCAAACCAGACTGAGTGAAGGCTTTTTGCTGGATGATTTTCAAAGCCGTTTTGGGCAGCCATTTGAAAGCGCGTATGCGTCCGCCGTTCAGCGTGCGGTATCAACGGGTATGGCAAATATGACGAAAGAGCGGTTTTATTTGACAAACCGGGGTATGATGATGCAAAATGCTGTTTTGCAATGGTTCATGTCCGTGGGGGATGGGCGTCTTTAAGAGCAGATTTGTTGTCATGGGCGTGCGCGACCGCTCATAGGAGACAACCTTCATTTTTTTACGTATGGACGGTAAGAATTCACTGCAAAATATTGACAATATGCCGTAGAGGTGTTATGCTCACAAGTGTTAGCACTCAATACAAGAGAGTGCTAACAGACCGGAGCGAAGGGAGGATGCGGAGGTATGGGATGCCTGTACGGTGCGACGCATGTACAGTTAACCCAAAAAGACGCTATATGGCATGAGCTTGAGTTTAAACGACAGAAAGTTGAGAATCATCTTGGCGATTGTGGACGATTACATTGCCTCTGGGATTCCCATAGGGTCGAGAACCATTTCACGCATGTGGGATGGCGAACTCAGCCCCGCCACCATACGCAACGAGATGAGCGATCTGGAGGAGATGGGTTATCTGACGCAACCGCATACCAGTGCGGGTCGCATTCCTTCGGATCTGGCATACAGGCTGTATGTAGACCGGTTTTTGCGCGCCCCCAACATCTCCAAAGAGGAAGCGGAGTTTATCCGCAACTATTACAGGGGACGCAGGAACGAGGTTGACAATGTCATTGCCGCTACGGCGCATGTGCTCAGCGAGATGACGGATTATGTGGCCATGATATTGCCGCCGCAGCTGCACCGCGTCACCTTCTCACAGATACGCCTGATCCCGCTCAACGCGGGCCGCGCATTGGCGGTGCTGGTCACCAGCGAGGGCATCGTCAAGGATGTCATCATCGATGTGGCGCAGGATATGGACGAGAGGCACTTGGAGCGCATCTCAAACGTATTGACCCAACACATGAAAGGCCGTACGGTGGAAGATCTGCCCCAAGTACTTTCGATGCTCAGGGAAGAGCTGGATGTACAGGAACAGGTATTCCATTCGCTGGTGGATATGGTCAAATCGCCCGATTCTGTTCGTGATGTATATTTTGACGGGCGGCAAAACCTGTTTAAGCACCATGAATACGCCAACATTGAGCGCGCCAAATCCTTTTTGGAAGCGATGGATACGCACGACATGTTTTACCAGATGCTCCAGCGCGCGCAGGACATGGAATTAACCATATCCATTGGCCATGAAAACGAGTATGAATCGCTCAAGGATACCAGCGTGATTACCGCCACCTATACCATCGGCGGGAAAAATGTGGGAAGTTTTGGAATCATTGGCCCGACGCGCATGGACTATTCGAGAGTGATCGCGATTATGCATCAAATCAGCAAGGCGCTGGAAGACATACTTTCGCTCTGAGCGGTAGAAGGAGGCATTGGCATACGTGAAAAAAGTGAAAGACGATCAAAAACCACAACAGGAGGACGCCATGCAGGAAGAGAATATGGCGGAGCCGAAGGAACAAACCAAGGAACAGGCGGATACCGCCGAAGCATTGCGTGAGAGCGCTCAAATGGCTGCAAAACAGATGATGGAGGCACTCAAACAATGCGAAGTACTGGGTACGGCACTCAAGGAGACCGAACAAAAGGCAGAGACATACAAGAACCAACTGCTACGCCTTGGGGCCGAGTTTGACAATTACCGAAAACGCACGGCGGGCGAACTGTCCGGTGCACGTGACGAGGGCGCGATGGAAACGCTCCGGTTGCTGCTGCCCACGCTGGATAATCTTGAGAGGGCACTGGGTGTTGCGCGTGAGGACGGGACAGCTTCCGTTGTACAGGGGCTGGACATGGTGTTCAGCACGCTGTTGGAAGGCTTTGAGAAAAAGGGATTTAAGCAGATGGAAGCGCTGGGACAGGCGTTTGATCCCAAGCTACACGAGGCCGTGATGCAGGAACCGGTTGAGGATGAAAGTAAGAAACAAACCGTTGCACAGGTACTGCAAAAGGGATATCTCTACAATGGAAAAGTATTGCGATACGCCACCGTAAAGGTGTATATATAAAAAAACAACAATTCAGCGATGGATTAAGGAGGATAAAATCATGTCACATATCATTGGAATCGATTTAGGAACGACCAACAGCTGCGTTGCGGTGATGGAAGGCGGAGAAGCGACCGTCATTCCCAATGCCGAAGGTTCGCGCATTACGCCGTCAGTTGTCGGTTTTAGCAAAACGGGAGAGCGCCTTGTCGGGCAGATTGCCAAACGGCAGGCTATTTCCAACACGGACCGCACCATATCCAGTATCAAGCGCGATATGGGTTATGACCGCAAGATTCGCATCGATGACAAGACCTACACGCCGCAGGAGATCTCCGCGATGATTCTGCAAAAACTCAAAGCGGATGCGGAAGCGTATTTGGATGAAACTATAACGGACGCGGTTATCACCGTGCCCGCCTACTTCTCAGATGCACAGCGCCAAGCTACCAAGGACGCCGGTACCATTGCGGGACTCAACGTCCTGCGCATCATCAACGAGCCGACGGCGGCGGCATTGGCCTACGGCCTTGACAAGGAAGGCAGCGGACGTATCCTGGTATACGATCTGGGCGGCGGCACATTTGACGTGTCCTTGCTTGAGATCAGCGACGGCGTATTCGAAGTGTTGGCTACCAACGGCAACAACCGCTTGGGCGGCGACGACTTCGACCAGCGCGTTATGGAATATCTCGCCTCCGAATTCAAACGCACCGACGGTATTGACCTGTCCAAGGACAATATGGCGATGCAGCGGTTGAAGGAAGCGGCAGAAAAGGCGAAGATCGAACTGTCAAGCACGGCTTCTACAACCATAAACCTGCCGTTTATTACAGCGGACGCATCGGGACCTAGGCACATGGATATTCAGCTCACCCGTTCCAAGTTCAACGAACTGACGTCGGAGCTTGTGGAGAAAACCGTGGGCCCGACGCTGCAGGCGATCAAGGATGCAAACCTGAAACCCGAGGAGATTGTCAGGGTGATTCTGGTGGGTGGTTCAACGCGCATTCCCGCCGTACAGGATGCTGTCAAGCGCGTAACGGGCAAGGATCCGTACAAGGGCGTCAATCCGGACGAATGCGTGGCCATTGGCGCCGCCATTCAGGCCGGCGTTCTGGGCGGTTCGGTCACCGGCATCCTTTTGCTGGATGTTACGCCGCTGTCGCTGGGTATTGAAACGGTGGGCGGCGTGTTCACAAAATTGATTGATCGAAATACCACCATACCCACAAAGAAAAGCCAGATATTCTCTACGGCAGCCGACGGGCAGACCGCGGTGGACGTGCACGTATTGCAGGGCGAACGCGAAATGGCCGCACACAATAAAACGTTGGGACGCTTCCAGTTGTCCGGCATTGCGCCGGCACCGCGCGGCGTACCGCAGATTGAAGTGACATTCGACATCGATGCCAACGGCATCGTCAACGTGTCCGCCAAGGATCTTGGTACTGGTCGCCAACAGAAGGTGACCATCACGGCCAGCACCAAGATGAGCGAGTCCGAGATCAAAAAAGCCGTCAATGAAGCGGCGCAGTTTGCCGACGAGGACAGGACACGCCGCGAAGAGGTGGATGCGCGCAACGACGCGGACTCCATCTGCTACCAGATCGAAAAGACTATGAAGGATCTGGGCGACAAGCTGTCTGAGGAAGACAAGAAGGCCATGACGGAAGGCGTCAGCAGTCTTCGGGCCAAGCTGGCCGGGTCTGATATCGAAGCCATCAAGGCCGAAACCACAACGCTTCGTGACAAATCCTTCGAGATTTTCGGGCGTGTGTACCAGCAGGATCCGAACGCCGCAGCAGGCGGCGGTGAGGGCGCTGCCGATGAGAACTATCAGCAGCCACAGGACCAGCAGCAGGGACAGAACGAGCCGGGCGGCGACAATGTGGTGAATGACGATAACGTGGTGGATGCCGACTATGAAGTGGTGGATGACGACAAAAAGTAGCATCCGCATCATGGCGTGAAGAACAAGAATCGTTGAATGTAAAGCGCATGGGGAGATACAGCCTGCAGGCAGCCGATGCTTGAAGGCTGTCTTCCTTGTGCAGTACACTAGCGCTGCCGTGCATGAATTGGTGTACGGTTTGGCGCACACTCACATACTTATGGAGTAAAAGACGCGGAGGGACAAATTGGCACGCGATTATTATGAAATTCTGGGCGTGGGGCGTACCGCCTCAGACGAACAGATTAAAAAGGCCTACCGGCAACAAGCCAAAAAATATCATCCCGATCTGAATAATGGAGATAAAGGCAAACAGGCCGAGGAGAGGTTTAAAGAGGTCAATGAGGCGTATTCAGTCCTCTCTGATGCGGATAAGCGCGCCCATTATGATCGCCTGGGGCACGAGGCGTTCCGCCAGGCATCTGCGACGGGCGGGGCGGGAAGCCAACAGGGCAACCCGTTTGGCGGTTTTGGCGGCTTCGGCGGTTTTTCGGATATTTTCGACCAGATGTTCGGCGGTGGCTTTTCATCCAGGCAGCATACAGGTCCGCAGCCTGGGCGCACTATTCGCCAACCCATCAGCATTTCGTTGGAGGAAGCGTTCTCCGGCGTGATGAGGGAGATAACGTTCAGCCGCAACGAGGACTGCTCCGCATGCGGCGGTACCGGCGCGAAAAAAGGAACGACCGTATCCACATGCCACAACTGCAACGGATCGGGTCAGGTACAGGAAGTAAGGCAAACGCCGATTGGAACCGTTGTCAACGCACGCGCTTGTCCTAACTGTAACGGTACGGGCAAGATCATTAAGGATCCCTGCGAAACATGCCGGGGAAAAGGCGTGCAGTATAAGCAGCGCAAACTCAAGATCAATATTCCTGCGGGCGTTGATAACGGGCAGGCCATCACGCTGTCCGGCGAAGGTGAAGCGGGCCAAAACGGCGGCCGGACCGGCGATCTGCAGGTATTGATCAGCGTTCGTCCACATGCGTTCTTCGAGCGACGCGGGGCCGATCTGTTTGTGGATTTGGATATTACCTATGCGCGGGCCGCACTGGGCGGGGACGTCATCGTACCCACCATCGATGGCAACGTGAAATACCACATACCCGAGTTGACCGAACCGGGCACCACGTTCCGGTTAAAGGGACAGGGCATGCCGCGCATTCGGGGCAACGCCCGCGGCGATCTGTACGTCGGGGTCAACATTGATATGCCAAAGCGCCTGACCGACCGGCAGAAGGAACTGCTGCGTGAGTTGGATGAAATCGACAAGTCCGGACAGGAGAAGGGCCAAGGCGGCAATATCTTTGAAAAAATATTCAACAAGAACAAGGGATAAGGAATATGCGCTGGACAGAAGTAACCATATGCACTACTACGGATGGCGCCGATGCGATGGCACAGGTGTTGTTTTCAATGGGTGTTGACGGTGTTTCCATCGAGGATCCTGCGGATATCGCCCTGTGCCAACGCCAAGGAGGAGACTGGGATTATATAGACGAGAAGCTCCTTGCCGATCGTGGTGCCAACGTGTATGTCAAAGGCTATTTCCCCTCGGAGCATCAGCAGGACAAAGTGCAGACCATCCGCGATAAGGTGGCCTTGATTGTATCCATGGAAAACGACGGACTGAACTTCGGGAGCGGTGAGATCGATGTGCATCTGATCGAGGATGAGGATTGGTCGCAAAATTGGAAAAAGTATTACAAGCCGTTTGCCGTGGGCGAAACGCTGGCCGTGACGCCTTGTTGGGAACCGTATGCTTCGCCGGGCCGCGTCGTTGTCCGGCTTGATCCTGGCGCGGCTTTTGGCACCGGGCAACACGAGACCACGTTCATGTGCCTTTTTATGGCGGAACATGCGGTGCAAACGGGCGACTGTGTGTTGGATATCGGATGCGGCACCGGCATACTGGGCATCGCATCCATAGCCCTAGGCGCATCCCACGCCACGTTGATTGACCGGGATGAGACGGCGCTTGACGCTGCGAGGCACAATGTGGACCTCAATAACGTGGCACAGCTTGTGGATATCCTTCGTGGCGATCTCGCACACGGCGTTAACGGGCCGTACGAGATCGTCTTTGCAAACATCGTTGCGGATGCCGTCATTGCCTTGATGCCCGACGTCAAACGGTTGATAACCACACAGGGTGCCTTCATTGCAAGCGGCATCATCGCGCAGCGGGAGCAGGATGTAATAGTGGCGGCCGAACGCAACGGACTTTTGGTGGAGGAGCGCATGCGGCGTGGTGAATGGATCGCGCTGTTGTTGCGCCCAACAAGCTGACATGGCGCGATTTTTTGCGGATACAATTGACGGAGATGTCGCCGTCTTTCATGAGGATGCGCCGCATATGGCGCGCGTGCTGCGACTTAAGGCAGGCGATGAAATCGTCGCGCTTGACGGACAGGGACACCAAGCGCAGGCTATCATTTTATCCGTTGAAAAGGACGCGGTCAGGGCGCGTTTAGCCGCCTGGCATGCGGCTGAAGGCGAACCCGGCGTATGCGTTACCGTATACCAGGGACTTTGCAGGGGTGATCGGTTTGAAACGGTGGTACAAAAATGCACTGAGCTGGGCGCCATTGCCATTGTGCCGCTGTATCTGTCCCGCTGTGAGGTTAAACCCAAGGACATGGACAAGCGTATTGCGCGCCTTGGCAAGATCGCACGCGAGGCGGCCAAGCAGAGCGGGCGCGGCTGTGTGCCGCGCATCAGCAGTGCCAAAACAATGATGGAACCCGATTATAGTGCACACGATCTGTTGCTTTGCCCCTATGAAAAAGCCGGGATACATGGGCTTAAGGGCATACTGTGCGACCATGAAAATGCACATAGTATAGGCATTGTGATCGGGCCGGAGGGAGGCCTTGCCGAACAGGAGGTAACGTATTTCCGAAGGGAGAATGCGCACATCGTCACACTGGGTCCGAGGATCCTGCGTACCGAAACGGCTGCGCCGGCGGTATTGGCGGCTTTGATGGCCATGCTGGGTGAATGGGACGGTGAATCGGATTGAAAATCGCGCTGCATACGCTCGGCTGCAAGGTCAACCAATACGATACCAATGCCATGGCTTCCAAACTGATGGAGCAAGGGCATGATATACTGCCGTTTGAGGGAGAAGCCGACGTCTACATTCTCAACACCTGCACCGTAACGGGAGAGAGCGACCGCAAGGCACGCCAAATCATCGCACGGGTGCACAGGCAGCATCCCGAAGCGCTACTGGCGGTATGCGGCTGTTTGACGCAGCGGGACGCTGCGGGCGTGTTGGCAATGGACGGCGTGGATGCTGTGCTGGGCACAACGGCCCGGCTGGATATCAACCGGGCGCTGATGCGCATGCAAAAGGGGCAGAAGATGGACTTTGTCGTGGAATTTTCCCCGACCATGCGCTATGAGGAGAGTTGTGGCGCGTTGATCGAGCGCACGCGCGCGCATGTCAAGATACAGGACGGCTGTGACCGGGTCTGCACGTATTGTATCATCCCTAAAACGCGCGGCCCCATTCGTTCCCGATCGATCGGCGGTCTTGTGTCGGAGTGCGAAAGTGCATTCAAGGCAGGTCATTATGAAGTGGTGCTGACCGGCATACGCTTGGCGGCCTATGGCAGGGAACAGGGGTTGACGCTGATGGACGCCGTGGAAGCGGCGGCCAAAACCCATGTGGGCCGTATCCGATTGGGGTCGTTGGATCCCGATGAGGTCGACGATGATTTTATTGTTCGGGCGGCGTCCTGCGAAAAACTATGCAAGCATTTCCACCTGTCGCTTCAAAGCGGCAGCGACGTGGTACTGCGCCGAATGGGCCGAAAATATACGACAGAAGCGTATGCCGAAATTGTTGCAAAAATACGCCGTAGCATGCCGGACGCTTCATTTTCAACCGACATCATGGTGGGATTTGTTGGGGAGAGCGAGCAGGATCACGAGCAGAGTTGCCGGTTCGTTGAAGATATCGGATTCATGAGACTGCACGTGTTTCCCTATTCAAAGCGGGAAGGCACGGCGGCGGCGCGCATGAAAGGGCATCTGTCAAAGGCCGTGAAACAGCAGCGCGCTAAGGAAATGATCTCAATTGGAAAAGAGCTCGAGAGTGCGTACGCCGAAAGCCAGATCGGCCAATGTGTGGAAGTGGTATGGGAACAGGTTGTTCACGGTGTAATGGAGGGTCACGCGCGCAGTTATCTGTGCGTGCGTGCCGACAGCATTCGACCAAAGGCGGGGCAGGTATCCCAAGTACGCATACGGGGCGTATTGGGACAGATCGCGCTCGCGTAGGAAACATCCAAAAAAACGGGAGGAATTGACATGTCGGATTGTTTATTTTGCAGGATTATTTCGGGTGAAATACCATCCAGCAAGGTGTATGAGAACAATGATCTGATCGCCTTTTACGATATCGATCCCAAAGCGCCAGTGCATGTTCTGATCGTTCCCAAAGCGCATTACCAAGACATGCTGGATGCAAAGGCTCAAAAAATGGCCAATGTCATGTTCGAAGCGGCTGCGGATATCGCAAAGCAACTCGGCGTAGCCAAGGACGGTTTTCGTTGCGTGCTCAACACAGGACATTACGGCGGGCAAACTGTGCCGCATATGCATATGCATCTATTGGGGGGCAGGATACTCTCTTGGCCGCCGGGCTGAAAAGGCAAGCGTTGACAGCCTATCCGCTTCACGATATAATGAAATACGTTAAGGAAAGTGGCCAACGGAGGGAGGGAAACTATCGTGTCCGAAATTCGGGTTGGGGAAGATGAATCCCTCGAGAGTGCATTGAAACGCTTTAAAAGAAAGTGTGCTAAGGCTGGTGTCATGGCGGATATACGCCGACACGAGCACTATGAGAAGCCAAGCGTAAAGCGGAAGAAGAAAGCAGAGGCTGCAAAAAAACGTAAATATTGATGACAAAAGGCCTCCAAAGGAGGCCTTTTTCTTTTTTTGCTGCCATGGAATGAAAACGGCGTTTCGTTACGTAAACCAAAGGTATACTATCGAAGCCTTTTGACGTTAACGGGATGATTTTGAGAATATCAGCCGGATTTGCGTACCCACGCCCACCGTGCTCGAAAGCAGCACGCTTGCGCCGTGGAAACGCGCGCCGTGCTTGACGATGGACAGTCCCAGCCCGGTGCCGCCGGTGTCGCGCGAATGGCTCTTATCCACGCGGTAGAAGCGCTCAAAAACCTTTTCCTGATGCGCGGGCGGAATGCCAATGCCGGTATCCCGTACGGTCAATACCGCGCTGCCGTCGCCATCCGATACTTCAAGATCCACGCGGCCACCCTGTTTGTTGTATTTGATTGCGTTTTCGCACAGGTTGAATACCATCTCGTCCAGCACCATGCGCACGCCGTATACCGATTGGGCATCGCCCTTGACGTGGAGGGTTACGCCGTATTGTTTGGCCAGTGGCATCAGCCGTTTGGCAACATCCTCAGACAATGCCAGCAGGTTCACGTCCTCCATGTCCACCTCGATACTGCCCTCGTCCAGCTTTGAAAGCTGCAGGATATCGTCCACCAGCGCGATGAGCCGGTTGGCTTCATCGTGGATACGCCCGGCGAAATTTTTCATGTCTTCCGGTCTGGCGACGCCGTCCTTCATAATCTCCGCATAGCCCGATATCGATGTCAGCGGGGTTTTCAGCTCGTGCGATACGTTGGCGGAAAACTCACGTCGCATTCTTTCGGCGTCTGCCCGTTCGGTGATATCCAAAAGCAATAATACTGTACCAAATTGATCACCATATATGATAACGGGACTTGCCACCAGCTGGTACAGGCGTCCGCCTAAATTCATCAGCGTTTCCGATCTGTCGCCCTTCGAAGCACCCTGAACCACCGTTTCCAGCGCCAAATCCCGACTCAGCGCCAGCACATGCTTGCCTACACACGCTTCACAATTCACATGGAACAGCTTTTGTGCGCTTTGGTTGATGGAAAGAATATGCTGGCTCGTATTGAGCATAACCAACCCCTCGCACATGTTTTCGGTGATGGCGGTCAACTCCTGTTGCCGTTGGGATAGCTCGTTTATCTGTAACCCGATCCTGATGCGCTGCTCGGACAGGCGGTTTAGAAGCGGCGAAAGTTCCTCGTAGACATCGTTGTCCGTGGGATGTTCAAGATCCAACTCGTTGATGGGCTGCAACGTACGCCTGGCAAGACGGCTCGCCATGGCGATGGACAGCAGTAGAACTGCGCATGCGATGGCGGCAAACGCGGGTAGTAAACCCAACACGATACCCCAAATGCTTTGGGATGTGATGGATGTGCGCAGCACCGTGCCGTCGCTTTGCAGCAGGGCGAAGTACTTTGTCTTTTCCGCCAGCGTTGCCGAAAAACGTTGATTTTGTCCCGCACCGGAAAGGATGGCCTGCTGTATTTCGGGGCGGTCCGCATGATTTTCCATCTGTTCCACAATGGCGACGTTGTCGAATAACACCGTACCGTCTGCCGCAATCCAGGTAATACGTATACCGTTGAGCGTCAGAGCGCTCAGATAGGCCAAGGGCTCGCTTTCCCCGTCCAGCGCGCGAGAGATCAGCTGGGCGCTGTTACGAAGCTCTTGCGTTGAACGCTCGTCGAACACCTGAAACAACACACCGATAATCAGCATGCTGGCGACGAGTATGGCAACAAGCGATACAAAAAATGTATTTCGGGAAATCTTTTTTGCCATTATGCTTCTCCAAACCGATATCCAACGCCACGGACCGTCTCGATAAACGAACCGTATTCCCCGAGCTTTTGCCTGAGCGTCTGAATATGAACATCCACCGTTCGGGATCCGCCGTCGTAGTCATAACCCCAGACCGTTTCCAACAGTTGTTCCCTGTGAAAGGCGATGCCCCGGTTTTCCATCAAGAATCTCAACAGTGCAAATTCCTTGTATGTCAGGTTCACGGGTGTGCCGTCCACCGTTACAATATGTTTCTGCGTGTTCAGCGTAAGGCCTGCCGCCATGAACTCCTCGGTTTGCTGCGTCTGCTGCGTACGCCGCAAAAGCGCACGTACGCGGGACACCAGCTCCATCATGCCGAAGGGTTTGGAGATGTAGTCGTCCGCGCCGCTGTCCAGCCCGATGACCTTGTCGTATTCCGTACCGCGTGCCGTGACCATCATAATGGGCAGATTGCTGGTTGCTGCGTCGCTGCGCAGGTTCCGAAGGATAGACAGGCCGTTTTCGTTGGGCAGCATAATGTCCAACAGCACCAGCTTGGGCAGTTTGGCCTGGCAGGCGGCAAAGAACGAAGGCGCGTCGGCAAAGCCTTTAGCTTCAAAGCCGGATTGGCATAGCGTGTATACAACCAGTTCGCGTATGTTGGTGTCGTCCTCCACATAATAGATCATAGGCTATCCCCCTTATAAATGCCCGTTACCGCAAATTCCGCCCATTCGGCAATGTTTTGCGCATGATCGCCAATACGCTCAAAGTATTTGGCGATCATTAAGAAGTCGATGGCCTGTTCTGCGTTTTTGGCATTCTGCTCGACCAGCTCGATCAATTCGCCGCGGATGAATATAAACATTTCGTCTATCTGGTCATCCATAGCCCAAGCCGACCGAGCCAGGTCTATGTCGCCGCGCACGAATGCGTCCAGGCTTTTGCCCAGCATGTCGATGCACGCCTCCGCCATCTGTGGCAAATGTATGATCTTCTTAATGGGTGGCGCATCCGGCATCTTCAACACGATACCCGAGATGTCCGCGGCCTGATCGCCGATGCGTTCCAGGTCGGTGATCATCTTCAACACCGAGGAAATCATCCGCAAATCACGTGCCACCGGTTGCTGGCGCAGCAGCAGAGAGAGACAGTGGCTTTGGATTTCAAGCTCCATGCGGTCGATAGTATCATCGGCATCCACGGCAGATTGTGCTTCTTTTAAATCGCGTTCTACAAGCGCCTTGACGGCGCTTTGAATGGAGCGCTCAACAAGGGTACCCATGCACAGCAGGGCATCGTGAAGCGCTTCGAGTTGCTGATCCAGTATGCTTCGCATCAACCAAACCTCCCGGTGATATAATCCTCTGTCCGCTGGTCCTTCGGTACGGAAAACAGTGCTTTGGTCTCGCCTGACTCGACGACTTCGCCCAATAGGAAGAACGATGTTTCGTCCGATATACGCGCAGCTTGCTGCATATTGTGCGTCACCATAACTACAGTATAGGTCGACTTGAGCGTAACGGCAAGGTCTTCAATTTTGGATGTGGAAATGGGATCCAGTGCCGAGGTGGGCTCATCCATCAGCAGCACTTCCGGTTCCACTGCCAATGCCCGCGCGATGCAAAGCCGTTGCTGCTGGCCGCCGGACAGGCCGAGCGCACTTTTCTTCAAGCGATTCTTTACCTCATCCCACAGCGCAGCATCGTGCAGCGCTTTTTCCACGATGCCGTCCAGTTTGATGCGCGAGTGCACGCCATGTGTACGTGGCCCGAATGCGATGTTGTCGTATACGCTCATCGGAAAAGGATTGGGTTTTTGGAACACCATGCCCACGCGCTTTCGAAGAAACGAAACATCCATATCTCCATAGATGTCCTCGTCGTCCAGCAGTACCTTGCCTTTGATCACGCAACCCTCGATCAGATCGTTCATGCGGTTGAGCGTTCTAAGCAATGTGGATTTGCCGCATCCCGATGGTCCAATCAACGCAGTGATAAGGTTTGGTTTGATGGCCATGTTTACCTTTTGCAACGCCTGAAAATCTCCGTAGAACAGATCAAGATCCTCAATGGTTATTTTATTCATGCCCGTTTCCTTGTCCTTTCGCAATTCTGCGTGCCACTACGGCGGATAGCGTATTGATGATGAATACCAAAAGAAGCAGTATAACAGCGGTGGCATATGCTTCATCGAAGTGGAATCCCTCGCTGGAAAGCGCATACATGTGTACCGAAAGCGTTCGCGTGGAATCCAATATGCTGTCCGGCAGTTTGGCAACCGTACCTGCTGTATACAAAAGTGCGGCCGTTTCGCCCACGATACGGCCGATGGATAGGATGACCCCGGCCAATATGCCGGGCACCGCTGCCGGCAATACAATGCGGAATACCGTGCGAAGCCGCCCGGCGCCCAGCGCAAAACTACCCTCGCGATAGGAATCCGGCACAGACAACAGGGCCTCCTCGGTAGTACGCAAAAGCAGCGGCAATACCATGATACACATGGTCAACGCGCCTGATAGCAACGAAAGGCCCATGTTCAGCGCGGTGACAAAGAACAGCAGGCCAAACAATCCGTAGACGATGGAGGGAATGCCGGCCAACGTTTCTGCCGTCAACCGGATGACGCCTACAAGTTTATTGCCGCGCTTGGAGTATTCCACCAGATATACCGCGGACAATACGCCTAGTGGTATCGCTATAATAAGCGAAAGCAAGGTCATGTATATGGTGTTGACTAGCGATGGCAACAGCGAAACGTTCTCACTATTGTACTCAAGGGCAAACAGGGAAGGGGTTATATGCCCAACACCCTTGAAAAGAATATAGCCAACCAACAGCAAAAGAACAAACATCGTCATTGCTGTGGCCAATCGTACGGCAATGCGGTAAATCAGTGCGGTTTGGTGCGCGTGCCGAATGGCGGGAGGCGATTTCTTCATATCTTAGACCTCCTTTTCAGTATGGAAAAGGAGAGATTTATGCCAAGAATAAAAACGAACAGTACCGCTGCGGTCGCGATCAAGGCACCGCGATGCAAGTCTGCCGCATAGCCCATTTCGATGACGATGTTGGCGGTCATGGTTCGAAGGCCCTTGAACAGCCCTGCGGGCATGCGCGCCTGATTGCCCGCCACCATGATGATCGCCATCGTCTCGCCAATGGCCCGGCCTACGCCCAGCACCACCGCCGCAAACAACCCAGACTTTGCGGCAGGGATAAGGATGCGAAACACGGTACGCTCATGCGTTGCGCCGAGTGCCAGCGCCCCTTCATAGTAGCTTCTGGGTACGGCGCGTATCGCAGCCTCGCTGACGGTGATGATGGTGGGCAGTATCATGACGCCCAACAAAACGCTTGCCGTCAGCATGCTTGCGCCGGTACCGCCAAACACGTTGCGCACCAACGGAACCATCAATACCATCCCGAAAAATCCGTATACAACCGACGGGATTCCCGCCAAAAGCTCCACGGCGGGACGCAAAAAGCGATACAGGCGTGTTTTGCAAAACCGTGCCAGATACACCGCCGTTAAAAATCCGATGGGCACGCCGATAATGATGGCACCCGCCGTGACATATATACTTGCAACAATCATGGGGAAAATGCCGTATATCCCCTGAGAAGGTTTCCATGTCTTGCCGAAAATGAAATCCCAAACGCCGATTTCGGCGATGGCAGGATAAGCGTTGACGAACACGAATATGCAAATCAGCGCCACCGCGAGGATGGATGCGCAGGCGGCCACAAGGCACAGCCCGTGGAACGCTGCCTCCTTCCATCTTCTCATCACAATTCCTCCTAACGCACATGCGCCGATGTTTCGCGGGGCAGATCATACCCAACGCCGCATCTGCGCACATGAGATTCGTTATTGTTTAATACTCAACGTTTGTTGGAGTTGCACCGGTGGGTGCGCCCTATTACAATTCGTCCCAAGTTAGGGTTTCGCCAACGTAAATCTGCCTGATTTGCTCGGCGGTCACATCCTCAGTCGTATTGTCCAAGTTGACGATGACGGCGATGCCGTCCTTGGCGATGACGATGTTGGTCAATTCCGCTTTCTCGCTGTCCTTGAGATCACGCGAAGCCATGCCGATATCAAACGTGCCGCTCATGGTGTTGGTCATGCCGGTGGTCGAGTCGCTGAGCTGGACTTCAATCTCAGCATTGGGATTGATCACATTATACGCTTCTACGAGTTTCTCCATCAGCGGCGTTACCGAGGATGATCCACCGATGACCAGCTTACCGGCCATCTGAGCGGTTGTGAATGAGCCGGACGATACTGCGATATAGCCTTCGTCTTCGGCAATGGCCTGGCCGTCATCGCTCATGATGTAATCGATGAAATCCTGTGCCAATGCGCCGGGTGCGCCCTTTGTCGCAATGTTGAATGGACGCGCCACTGCATATGTGCCTGCCTTGATGTTGTCGGCAGTGGCTTCTACACCGTCGACCTTGAGCGCCTTGACGGTGTTGTTGAGGGAACCTAGCGAAATGTAGCCGATGGAGTAGGGATTGCCGGCCACTGTGGTTAGCACGACGGCGGTGCCGTTGTTGATGATCGCCTCATCCGTCGTGTAATCGATTTTTTTGCCTTCTGCATTCTTTTGCTCAATCCCAACCAGTTCAATGAACGCGCCACGCGTTCCCGAACCCTCTTCACGGGAAATCACAGCGATGTCCTGCGTCGAATCGAACGAAGTTTCGCTGTTGTTGCCACAACCAGCAAAGGCCGCCAGGGCCAACACGCCAACCAACATAAGAATAACTAATTTTTTCAATTGTGTTCCTCCTCCTCTTTGATGTCTTCATGGTATCGCGATGTCGTAATCCCTGTATTCTGCCCATGTCAAATATTTGTAAAAAAATGATGGTTTCACTGTATACATGTAAAAAATCACTCGAATTATGCCAAACATACGCCATTTGGCGCCATTAGGGGGCGCTATTTGCCAAGGTGAGCAGGCATGTCCATTAAGGTTATGTAAAAGAGCACTAGCGGTTTTACTGTAAATTTTGTATTCATTCGGCCTGTTAAGCTGCCGACGCAAACTTTTGATTTCCTGCCGGACATCTCCAATTGGGCGTATAGCTTGGCCGTGACCGATAGGTCGCCGTTCAATTGGCAGCGTATTTCGTAGCACGGGTGGCCCAATTCCAACAGCTTGTCCTTGTACGCATCTGCAAATGAAACGGGGTTGCACACGGTTTACGCTTCCTTGATCTTGTCAAAAGCACCGATTATTTACGAGCTTCTCAATCCAACATTACTCATCCATAGTATACCACGAACTGGTAAAAAGTGTACACCGCACGGCGGTGAAGCGACGAGGATTTTGAAAAACAGGTGTGAAATAAGGAAAAATACGGTATAATGAAAACATAAAAACAGAATTGAGAGGGTCACATGACAGCTGACAGACGATTTGCAGTGCTCATCGATGCGGACAACGTATCCGATAAGTATATCAAGGGCATCCTGGACGAGATATCCAACGAAGGCGTCATCACTTACAAGCGCATTTACGGGGACTGGACAAAGCCCGCGCTGAGCAGTTGGAAATCCGTTCTTTTGGAGTATTCTATTACGCCCATCCAGCAATACGGGTATACCACGGGCAAGAACGCCACGGATTCGGCCATGATCATCGATGCGATGGATATCCTGTACACCAGCAACGTGGAGGGATTTTGCATCGTCTCCAGCGACAGCGATTTTACACGTCTCGCGTCTCGGTTGAGAGAAAGCGGCATGACAGCGGTGGGCATGGGCGAGCGAAAGACGCCCAAAGCGTTTATTGCGGCATGCAACCGTTTTGTTTATCTGGAAGTGTTGGGACGGGACGAACAGACGCCGGAGAAGAGCAGTATGACGCGTGAAAAGAGCAACGGCCATGCTACACCCGATAACATCAAAAGCGAGATCATGGCCATCGTGCGTGAAATATCCGATGATGATGGTTGGGCGCCGCTGAGTACGGTGGGCAACATTCTAATCAAGCGCAAGCCCGATTTCGATGTGCGCAACTACGGGGAAAGTAAATTGTCGGCGCTTATCAACAGCTTCAACGCTTTTGAAGTGGATCTTCGCCAGACGAACGTGGATAAAGTCAAACATGTGTACATACGCAACAAGGGGGAACATTCTTCGAAAGCCTGAACTACGAGAAAAATAAAAATGCAAAGTCCGGCCGAATTCGGTCGGACTTTTGATGTTTAATCCACAAGGACACCGGCATTAATCGATCTCACTATTGTAAGCATTGCAGTATCGTATCAAACTCATCCATTGGCGTGACGGCCGCGATTGTGAGACCTAATACACCTAAGCCTTGTTTAAAGGTTCAAGGGAAGACAACCGCGTAAATACGCGCAACGCATTTTGACAAAAAACTGCATCGTGGGCATTCTCGCGTATAAGGCGGGCGATCAGTTCTATGTAAGTAGGGACATGGCAAAGCGGGAAATCCGATCCGTACATCAGCTTCTCATCGTCGGACAGATAGGCAATCCAGGTACGCAGGTGCTCGATATAGCCACGGTAATTGTCGTAGAACCAGTCAATGTCAAAGCATCCCTGCGCCAACGCTGATAGATCGATGAACACGTTGGGATTCTTTTTGGCCACCTCCGTTGCGTCCACGATCCACGGGTTGCCGTAATGCGCCATGACGATACGAAGATCGGGATGCGCCACCGCAACTTCGTCAATGCCAAGCGGATGTGAATACTTGACAAGCGCCCGTGAGTTGGCGGTATCGCCGGTATGAAACACCACCGGTACGTCGTAATGCACCGCCAGTTCAAAAAAACCCTGGTGCAAAACATCGTTTGGATATACGAAATTGTAGCCGGGATACATCTTTATGCCCATGCATTCCGGCTCTTTTAAATGCGCTTCGCATGAAAGCAGTGCCAAGTTTATATTTTGTGGGCTCAACTCTCGACTGGGCAAACCAACGCAATATCCGATGTATGGTGGCAATACGATTTGGCCGCTTTCGTCTTCAAACCCGGCGGCCAGGAGTTCGCAGGATCCGTCCGAGCTGCCGCGTCCCGAGCCCATGGCTATCGCCATCTCGATGCCGTTTTCGGCGAACAGATATTTTAGATAGTCCGGGTTGGCCTCGTGCCCGATGCGCTTTGCGTTTTCGGCAAAGCCCGGGCGGCTGGATGCATGGATATGTACGTCTATAATGCGCATAACAATCACCTTTTGGCATTATAGCACAGTGTGACTTGACTTGATACCGGCATATCGATAGAGTATACATAGAGGGTTATCGGAGCCACCGTATACAAGGGCCGGGACGAAAGCGCACGCATGGACTGCATGGTATATCGGTCACGTGGATCATGTGTGAAAATGCCAGGCAAGGAATTCAAAACGCACGGTTGACGCTTGTAAACACGGGGCTTAGATACGGCTTACGGTACAATGATAGGAAGGGGATTGTGGGGACTATATTGAAAAAATCGCTGCTTATTTTTTTGTGCCTGATTGCGACTGTAACCGTTTGGCCATACCACGCATCCTGTGCGGGTTTAGCGCTGAACATCGACGGGCCTGCTTCGGTAAAAGCCTACGAGGAATTCACCGTTGCCCTGACGGTGGACGGCGACAACTTGGCGGGGTTGAGCGGAACCATCGTACTGGACGACAACCTGAAGCTGGTGGATCACACATCGTTGCTGAACGCGCCATGGCAGATTGAAGTACGGGTGGAGGATCAGATACTGCATTTTGTTTTAACCGATCCATCCGCAGAGCTGTCTATCAACGCACAGACCGACATACTGACACTGACTCTCTTAGCCAGAAGCGTCGGGGAGGCGCGTATCGTGGTCGACGAGTTGATGGGTACGGACGCCAACGGGTCGTTTGCGGTTTCGCCCGCAGCCTACCGGGCAACGGTGGAGAAATCGCAGAATACGCAGTTGGCCTCGTTATCCGCGGACAGGGGGACGCTGTCGCCGTTGTTTTCCGCGAGCATCTATTCGTACACGTTGACAGTTCCGTACGATACCGCACAGGTAAGCCTGTTCGCTACAACGCAGGATCAAAATAGCATTATAAGCGGCGCGGGCGCCGTCGAGTTTGTCAGTCAGCAGCGGGCGGTGGACATCGTAATAACGGCGCAGGACAGCAGCACATCCACCGTGGCGGTTACCATCGTACGCGCACCACAAAGCACGCAATCCTTTACACAAATGCCTGACGCCACCGCATCGGAGGACACTTCTCGCCGGAGCGGAGCATTGGTGGGCATCGTGTTTCTGTTTGCAGGTTGCGTGGTTGGCATTTCACTGATTGTACTAGGCTTAATGAGACAAAGAAAGAAACGGTAAGGTAAATACAATGAAGAAGATGTGGAAAGAGTTCAAAACGTTTGCATACAAGGGCAACGTGCTGGATCTGGCGGTGGGCGTGATCATCGGCGGTGCATTCGGCAAGATCATCACATCACTTGTCAACGATGTGGTCATGCCTCTTCTTGGCTTGCTTATGGGGGGCGTGGATCTTTCTTCGCTCAAATGGGTACTTACCTCCGCCGTGATGGAGGGGGATACCATCGTCATGGCGGAAAACGCGCTATATTACGGCCAGTTCATCCAGAGCATCGTGGATTTTTTTCTTATCGCGCTGTCTGTATTCATCATGGTGCACGCCATCAACCGTCTGGGCGGCATGCGTAAAAAGAAAGAGGAACAGGCTGCGGGCAATGCCAAAGCACCGCCTGCGCCGACTAGCGAGGATCTGCTTGCCGAGATTCGGGATATACTCAAACAGGAGAAATCATGAAAAACGTGTTCGACCTGACGCGCAAACTGCACAGCGGCATGCCGGTATACCCAGGCACGCCTGCACCGCATTTTGTCACGGAGCGTACCATAGATCAGCACGGATATCGTGAAACGTCGTTGTCGCTGTGTTCCCATGTGGGCACGCACATGGATGCGCCGGCTCATATGGTTGGGGACGGAAAGACGCTCGATGCCTATCCGCCCGAGCGGTTTTTTGGCAAAGGGTTGGTTGCGGACCTGTCAAAATACGGGCCGGACCGAAGCGTCGAATGGGAGATGCTCTCACCCTTTGAAAGGGAAGCCATGGCGAAAGTGGCGTTTCTTTTTTTCGACACCGGATATGATGCGGATCACGATGTTGTAAAAGCCTTTGCCGTACCGTCGCCCGGTATGCTGCGCAGGGCGGTGGAACTTGGCGTTTGTACGGTGGGCATCGACAGAATGAGCATCGACAAGGTGGGATCGATGGATATGAAACTGCATGGGATATTGTTCAGCTACGACGTGCTGATATTGGAGAATCTTACGGGTTTGTCGGCATTGCACGGCATTGTATTCTCCGTTTGCGCGTTGCCGCTTTTATACGAGAATGCAGATGGTGCGCCCACCCGCGTGATTGTACGGACGCCGTGAGCGATGACATTGGAAAATCAATCAAAAAAGCGGTGCACGCGCATAGCGGCACTGCTTTTTTTATTATCTGCGATACAAGAACCACACAGGACTGCTGCAGGGTATCTAAGCATGATTACGTGGATTGGTTTCTTGCACACAAGACACAGCGTTATTGTCTTTTGTTATCATCCGGCTTATCGTCATCGTACAGAGGGGCTCGGTCAATGCGGTTGTTCCGTCGTCTGCGCGGGTGTAAAACGCGAACGTTGTCGGTATTTTTGGATTGTGCAGCGCCGTTTTGCATATCCTGCGGCTTTGCCTGCCGCTGTACGCGTTCGTTCGTACGAGAATCCGGCCGCTGCCTTTTTTTGGATTCCATACGCAGAAGCAGCGTATCGTCACGCTTTGCCTGTGATGATGGGTGTCTTTGCATGCGCGAGTTACGACGTGTTCTTCTCAAGCGTGGCGCGATGATCACGAAGAAGAGAAGACAAAGACAAACGAGGAAGGCCAGCGTCCACAACGCGATTCTAAGAAACCGCGCCCAAACGGTGTTGCCGCTGTCGGTGTTTTTCACGGCGGTGGGCACAACGAACAGCGGAGCCCGGCACAATTCCTCGTCGCCGAAGGAATAGATGGCGGTGCCGAGGGCGCTTTGAAGCGGAGCGAAGACTGCGTAATCCTCATTGTATTCGACGCGCACCGTGATGGCGCCGCTTTGTGAAATGTTTGCGGCGGTAGCAGCATCGGTCCAATAGCCCAACGTTTCGGGCAGCGTTGCTCGAAGCACCGGCGTTTCTTGTGCGCCGGGCAGCGCAGCGGCCACCGCGACCTGTGCCATATAGGGTACGAGATCGACACGCGTTAAAGAAAATCCATAATCGAAGAATTTAACAGCATCCGTCCAACGCCTGATGTATTTTTGTCCGTCAGTATAGCTGTCGTCACCCATCAACACGGCAATAAGCGTATGGCCGTGTTGATGCGCGGCGGCCACGAGGCAGCCTTGTGCCGCGCTGGTCGATCCCGTCTTAATGCCTATGGCCGCGCTGTAGTTGTAAGAGGCGTACTTGTCTTTTTCAGAAAGCAGGCGGTTGGTGGTTTCAAGGTGATGGCCGCTCCCGGCTTTGTTGGTGGGCGCCGTCGTATAGGCAGATGTCTTTACAACCTTGGCAAAGGTTGTGTTATTCATACACGCGCACGCCAGCTTACAAAGATCAGATGCCGTGGTGTAATGATCCTCGTTATTCATGCCGTGCGGATTGACAAAATGCGTGTTGGTCATACCCAACGCTTCGGCCTTGGCGTTCATCAGATCGGCGAACCCCGCGATGGTGCCGCCTATGTTCACCGCCACCGTCGCTGCTGCATCGTTGCCCGAAACCAGCATCATGCCGTAGAGCAGGTCCAGGTACGAGATGTTTTCATGCTCGACCAGGCCCATCATGCTCGCTTCTGGTCCAAAGGCATTGATTTCCGATCCCACTGTCGCTTTTGTGGATAGATCCGGAATTTGCTCAAGCAGCACCAGCGCGGTCATCATCTTGGTTACGCTCGCGGGATAGATGCGCTCATCCGGCTTGTTGGCAAAGATAATTTCCCCCGTATCCAAATCCGCCAAAAGGTAGCTGTTGATGGTTGAAGTGGGTTCATCCGGTGCGGCAAAGGCGGCTTTGAAGGGTAAAAGCAAGCACAGTGCCAGAAAAAATACGCACAGTGCCAACGGCTTTTTTTTGTGTAAGATTACTCCCATAACAATAGAGAGTATATAATAAGCGAAGAGGATTGTCCATGGACACTTGAACAAGTACAATGTTTGGGCGCATCGGGTGAAGGACGGTGACCATGCGGATGGGGGCCAGGCATAGGGCGGCGCATGCTATAAGGCGCTGTTTTCTTTGTGGATTTCATGCTATAATACATATACTAATGTGCAAAAAAAAGGAGTGAACGCATTGGCAACGCGCATTCTCGTCGTCGACGACGAACCGTTGATCGTCAAAGGGCTCCGTTTTTCGCTGGAGCAGGACGGTTATGCCGTCGATGAAGCGACCGATGGGCTTGCAGCCTTGGAAAAAATCAAAACCGAAGGATATCACCTTATTCTGTTGGACGTTATGTTGCCGCATTTGAGCGGCATGGATGTGTTACGCCAACTGCGCGATTTCAGCGATGTGGCAGTGATCATGATCACTGCTAAAGGTGATGACATGGACAGAATCTTGGGACTTGAATACGGTGCTGACGATTATATGGTCAAGCCCTTTAATATTTTGGAGGTCAAGGCGCGCATTAAAAGCGTTTTGCGCCGAACCACGAGCAAGCGGCAGACGGTTCAGAGCTTATCGGCCAACGGTTTGTTTATCGATGTGTCGTCGCGTAGCGTACGGCGAAATCAGACGGAGATCAACCTGACGGCCAAGGAATTCAACCTACTGTGGGTCATGGCCAGCCAGCGGGGCCGTGTGTTTTCCCGCGAAGAACTGCATGATGCGCTGTGGAAGAGCGACCGCGAAGAAAACAGCTATGATCTACGGACGGTGGACGTGCATATACGCCGCCTGCGCGAAAAGATCGAACCCGATCCTGCCAACCCGCGGTATATCATGACAAAATGGGGAGTTGGATATTATTTTGCGGGGCGGTAGAATCCATCTTCTATCCACGCTTCGTGGTCAAATCGTCGTCATCTATACGCTGTTGTTTGCCATTGCATTTTTTTTCGTCAATCTCTCCGTCACAAAACTTGTCGGAGAGTTTTTGATTTCCCAGCGTACCGATGCACAGTTACACACTGTGGGTGGCATTGCATCCCAGTTTGGCAAGGCTGCGGCGGATAAGGATGCGGCGGAGCTGTACGCGCTGTGCGTGCGCAACGCGGACGATTTGTCCGGACGCGTGCTGGTGCTGGACGTGGACGGCATCGTCATGGCAGATTCCCACAGCGTGCTCAACGGACGCATCCTGCGCCATCCTGAAGTGGAGGATATCCTCTCGGGAAACCTCAATGCGTCCTACGGATTTCACAAGGTGGATACTGCCACAAAGGAGGACAGCGGACTGTTTACGCGCACCAAGGACTGGGCTGTGTATTACACCACATCCGCTGTGTATCAGTCCCGTACCGTGGGTGTATTGCTGGTCAGCGTATCCATCCAGGACGTTGTCAATCTTATATCAGATGCCGTGATGCAGTTTACGTTTGTGGCGCTTGGCATTCTGGTGATCCTGATCGTATCGAGCATCATCGTATCCCGTTATATCTCGCTACCCATTGCGCAGATGACAGAGGCCATTGCACGCATGGGCAAGGGGGATTTCAACGTGCGCACGAAGATACGCGGTAACAGTGAGATCGCCCGTATGGGCAGGACCTTCGACACCATGAGTGAACAGCTTCAAAATGTGGAAAGACAGCGACAGGAATTCGTCGCCAACGCTTCGCACGAGCTTAAGACGCCGCTGAGCGCCATCAAGATTCTAACCGAATCGCTTTTGTACCAACAGAGCGTACCGGAGGAAACGTACAAGGAGTTTTTAACGGACATCAACGAGCAGATCGATCGGTTGAACACGTTGCTCGGCGATCTGTTGATCCTTGCCCAAGCCGAGCGCAGCAATGTTGTGATGCGGTACACCACCGAATGGCTGGACGAGTTGATTGCGGATTGCGTTAAAACGTTGCTGCCCATCGCACACGAAAAGAACATAGACATCCATTTACCAAAGGACCGGATACAGATGCGCTGCGACAGGTTGAAGCTTGGTACCGCGTTGATGAATCTGATTTTCAACAGCATCAAGTATACGCTGTTGGGTGGCAGTGTAACGGTATACATCGAATCGGACGGACAATGGGTTACCATCAAGGTTTCGGATACGGGCATCGGCATCCCGGAGGAAGATCGGGCACATATATTCGAGCGGTTTTACCGTGTAGACAAAGCCCGGTCGCGCGATACCGGCGGCACGGGACTGGGTCTTGCCATCGTCCAACAGATAACCCGCCTGCATGGTGGAGAAATCACGCTTGGGCCAGAGGATGAAACGGGTACCACTTTCATTGTCCGATTGCCGCAATGGGGGGTGGGGTCATGAAACGGTTGGCCGCCTTTGCTCTCTGTTTGCTACTACTTTTGTGTTGCGGCTGCCAGAGCATAGAGGAATCCTCCGAGGAATCCGTTTTCAGGCCGCAAATCAACCCCTACAGCCGCGATACGGGTGATGAAATGCAATCCGTCACGTTGTATTTTCCGGTAACGGGGGAGTCGTACCTGTCCAGCTATACCACGACGGTAGATGTGCATTCCGAAGCCGGTGACACGTTGACAGAAGCGTTGATGCGTGCGTTGATCAAGGGGCCCGAACAGGGGGTGTCGCTTGACCCTGTGTTTAGCGAAAACTTGAAAAGGGTGTCGATGCACCAAAGCAACGACACGTTGACCATCGTGCTGTCCAAAGAGATGCTCGCGTTGGGTGAAAACACCAGCGACAGCGCGTTGAAAAAGCAGCTGACGCTGTATTCGATCGTCAATACAATGACGGGTGAAGGGGAGATTTCGCGGGTTCAGATCCTCATCGATATGGACGGCACAGGACACGCTGAGGCGCCCACGCGCCAACAGATGGGACTTCCCGATACCGACGAAGGCCGTGCGCTGGGACCGCTCGGATTTTCCAACGCATGGTTGTTAACGCCCGCCGCCGCCGCGCAGACGGTGCTGGATGCGGGCATGGAAAAAGATGCGCCGCGTATGATTCGTATGCTCAGTTCCAGTGTGCTGGCGCTGGACGAGCAGGCGCTGGAAAACAAGCTGCAGACGGCCAGCGTTTTGATCGTGGACTATTACGTAACAAACACCATGCTTTCGGCGGATAATTCACAGGCGACGGTGTATGTGGACATTACCTATGAGTTGTTGGATCGTACCATCGAGCAGGTGTTCAATCAGGCCATAACGCTCAAGCGCGAGCGGGGCACATGGAAGGTGGATTATCTCAGTGTCGAATCGTTGTTGTTTCCATAGGAGAATGAGTCGGTGGGCCGTATTGCTGGGCATTCTGGTTTTGCTCAGCGGCTGCAACGCGGATACCGGACGAGAGGACATGCCATACATTGAGCCGGAATATCCACCACTGCAGCATAATTTCAGAGTTACTTTGTATTATGCCGACGAGGAAGGAAATCTTTCCGGGGAGATACATTTGATCGATCTGGATCGCACCGTATCGCCGGAGTTTGGCGTGATTGATCAGCTCATAGACGGTCCGTCGGGAGCGCTCTTGCCCGTTGTGGAAGACGGCGTACTGTTGAATCACGTATACATCGTACAGGATACTGCCTATGTGGATGTGACGCTCAACAAGTCGCAGCCGCTGACGTTGTTTACCAAAGCGTGCGCACAAACGCTACACGAAGCGTTTGACGTGACGTATCTGGTTTTAACCGTAGACGGGCACATGCCACAGCAGGCAAGCAGCGGTGTCGTGTTGTGCACGCAACAAAAGGATGAAAACCCACGGTATATACAGCTGTTTTTTCCCGATACCCGCGGACAATACATCATATCAACCATTCGGCATGTCACCGGGGACATCCGGACAAACACGGCGAACGCAATATTTGACGCACTGATGGACGGCCCTTCCGGGAAGGACCTGTCCGAAGCGATGGATGATGGCGACATCGTGTTGACTAAGACGCAGCAAGCCGGAGGGGTTCTCAATGTCTACCTTCGCGTACCGGAGGAAAACCATATCGATCTTTACGGATATGCGTGCCTTGCGATGTCCATGATACGCAACATTCAAAACGTCAATGAAGTTATGATCAGTGTCAATGGTGACTGGGTGGGCGATGTACCCGGCATGAACAGGACAGGAAGCTTTACGCTAGATTCCATGGCGGATATTGTCGGGGGCCTGGTAGAGTTGTATTTTGCCGGCGCGGACGGCACTAGCCTGGTAGCGGTGACGCGCTCGGTGACAATCGTCGACGCGGCGAACCCGTTGACTGGCGTGCGGGAGATCATCCGCGGACCGCTGGATACGGAAACCGGTATCCTCAACGTGCTGCCGGCAGGCGTGCAGACCGGTGATGTGATCTCCCTTGAGCGTGACGGTGGCCTTGTGGTGCTGGATCTGTCCGCATCCTTTTATATGTCGTGCAAGGAACTGTCCGGGGAAGCGGAGAAGCTGCTGTTGTATTCCATCGTCAATGCCCTGACACAGAGGCCGGATATCCGCTCCGTGTTGTTTATGAATGAGGGAACAAACGTTCAAACTCTCAGCGGTATTATATCGCTTGAAAGGCCGTTGCTAAGAAACCCCGGCCTGATCGTGCAACAATAGGAGGGTTTATCATGCGAATGGTGGAACTGATCGAAAAGAAGAAAGATAGCCAGCCGCTGACAAGCGAAGAAATTCAATACTTTGTTACAGGGTTCACAAAAAATGACATCCCCGACTATCAAGCGTCTGCTTTGTTGATGGCGATATGCTTACGTGGTATGGATCAACGCGAAACGGTGGATCTGACGCTATCCATGATGCATTCCGGACAGGTGATGGACTTTTCGTGGCTTGGTGTGCCGGTGGCCGACAAGCATTCCACCGGCGGCATCAGCGATACCACCACGCTGATTCTTGTGCCGTTATGCGCTTCGCTAGGCATCAAAATGGCGAAGATGTCCGGAAGAGGACTGGGCCATACGGGCGGGACCATCGACAAGCTGGAATCCATACCGGGATTCAAGGTTGAATTGGGCATGGATAAGGTGAAATCTCTGTTGCACGAACAAGGTGCCGTCATCGTGGGACAGAGCGCAGAGCTGGCTCCGGCGGACAAGAAGCTGTATGCGCTTCGAGACGTAACGGGTACGGTGGATTCCATAGCGCTCATCGCGTCCTCCATCATGAGTAAGAAACTGGCGCTAGGGACGGACATTATCGTGCTGGATGTCAAAGCGGGCAGCGGCGCGTTTATGAAAACAATGGACGACGCATTTTTACTGGCAAAAACCATGGTGGACATCGGAACGCGTTTGGACCGAAAGGTATCCGCCATCGTGTCCAACATGGATCAGCCTTTGGGCAACATGGTGGGCAACGCGCTGGACGTACGCGAAGCGATCGAAACGTTGCAGGGTAAACACATGGGCAGCGCCCTTTTGCGTGTAACGGCGGCGCTGGGCGTGCAGCTTTTGAAATTGGCGGGTGTCGAGCAGGACGAAAAAAAGGCGCAAACGATTCTATTCGACGCGATCCGCTCCGGCGCAGCGCTGGATGCGTTTGCCAAACTGATCAAGGCCCAAGGTGGCGATGCGCGGGTATGCTCCGATGTATCGCTGCTGGGTGAAGCCCGTCGCATTATCGATGTCAAGGCGGACAGAACGGGAACCGTATCCTCCATGGATGCGACGGATATTGGGTATGCAGCCCAATTGTTGGGCGCGGGACGCAACAGGTTGAACGATGTGATCGATCCGTTGGTGGGTATTGAAATGTGTGTGCGCACCGGCGATGATATAAAGGCGGGACAACCGATAGGCCGGTTGCACGTCAACGATGGAACCAATGCGGCACAAGCGGCCAAACGTATCTTGGAAGCCGTACACATCGGACGGCGGACAAAGACGATGAAGCTCATCTACGGCACCGTTACCGCAGATGGTCAAATGCGCTATTAAAGGGGATATGGGCATGGATGTTGTGGCATGCGGCGTGGCCGTGATGGATTTGATTGTGAATATCGACAAACGGCTGGATGCCAACGAGGCCTGCGATGTCAAAAAAATGTCCTGGCAATACGGTGGCAAGGTGGCGACCGGTATCGTGGCGGCCGCGCGTTTAAGCGAAAGGCCGTGTGCGATGATGGGCACCGTGGGTGGGGAGATCGGGCAGCTTATCAAGCGGGATTTTGTGCGTCACAACGTGGATGTCTCCCGGTTGTACGAGGTACAGGGCGGGCAATCGCCGCTATGCCTTGTCATGGCGGTCACCGCCGACCAATCGCGCAACTTCTATACCAAGCGTCAGACCATCGAAGCCATCTTGCCCGAACAGGTGGATGAAGACTTGATCGCACAGGCAAAATACCTGCTGCTGTCCGATCCTCGGCCATATAGCCTGCGTGCGGCGCGGTTGGCCCGGCTGCACCAAGTCAAAGTGGTCTACGATGCGGACAAGTACTACGATACGGGCATGGAGGAGATCATGCGCGAGGTGGATTATCTGATCCCGTCTGAGTACTGCTACCGCACGATGTTCAAACAGGGAAGCATTGAGAACAACCTATGCGCGTTGAAAAACATGGCGGCAAAGGAGGCAACGGTCATTGTCACATTCGGTGAACGCGGTCTAAGTGGATTGGATGATAAGGGATTATTTTCCTTGCCGGCATATCCCGTAGATGTGGTGGACACCACCGGTGCGGGCGATGTGTTCCACGGTGCGTTTATCGCGGGGTTGCTTCGCGGCATGGATACGAGGGAATCGGCGCGATATGCCTGTGCGGCAGCGGCCATCAAGTGCACCCGCATTGGGGGACGGGCGGGCATTCCCACCCATCAGGCCGTCCAAAAGTTCATGGAATACGGTGAAATGGACTGCGATGACCTCGACGAACGCGTGGCGTATTATGCGCGTATGCCGGTACTGTAATTTCATAAATGGAAATCTGGTACGAGTGGTGTATAAATAGAGCATGTAAAGGCGTTTGAGAAAAAAAGGAGACACGCACACCTATTAACGAGAGTATTGCCTTTGACGGTGTTGACTTTGATCATAATGTTTGCGGGCGTTCCAGGATAAGACCAACAGGATAATGAGCGAGCATAGGCCGATGGCGATGCAAGCCCATCCCAAATATGCGAGATACTGGATCAGCCCCGACTCCGCTGCCGCAATTTCCAAAACACCCATGACAAAGCTATACAATGTAAGGGCTCCGATGCCGGTGTTGTAGACGTTGCTATAGAGGCGATAGCCCACCGTGCCAACAAAGGGCAGCCGGCGTTGGACGGACAACAACATCATATTTACGTATAAACCAAAGAACAATGGATAGTAAAACGCATGGTCCATATACTGCGAAAACATGCCCCGCCCGAAGTGATGGTAAATAAGGCCTGCGACGAAGACGAACATCGTCACAACAGCAAAGACGAATAGCGTGCGCTGCAACCGTTTCATAACGTCCTCCTATTCCAAGCCGATGTAGATGATATCGCTGATGTTGCGTTCCTCCCCGTAACAGGGACGGTTGACCAGATTATCGTGCATAATCATGGTGGCAGAGCCGCCTCCGTCAAGATTGTATGCGACGGTGCAGTCGTAGTCAATAAACAACTGGGCAAAATCCTTGATCTCGATGCCTGGACTGTCCGCGAGCCGTCCGTCCACCACGATGAAGATGTAATGATAGGGCTCCACAATGCCGATGCCGGTGCGGGGATTGTTGCGTGCGACGGATGTCTTGCGCTGAACAAATTGGCCGTCGATCACCAGTGTGGGCCCGAACGACCAGCTGTGCAATGCGCCTTCTTGGATCAGGCTTTCTCCGGAGACGTCCTTGTCCACGATGCGCATATCACCGTCCTGCATCAACACCAACGATTCGTCGGTGGGCTTGTCGCGGTACAGCGTGCCGTTTCGTATGACCAGTCCCGTGCTCCTGTAGCCGTAATAATCGCCGTTGATGGCAAGGATGGCGTCATGATTCAATGCTATATCCGACGTATTATCGCGCACATTGCGCCCGAAGGTATCCTTGGCAAATGCCGTTTTGAAATAGGCGAGGCTGCTAAGCTTAACATCGGCCACATAATAAACGAGATCATCCTCAACAACCGTTGTCACATGGATCTCGATGTTTTCGTCTGTATATGCCGTGTCGGTATACACGGTCTCGATGGGGGAAGGATTGGGCGACGGGGCGGTGAAGGTCAACGTAGCGGCGGTCATCGCCGGTTGTTCCGCCTTGGGAATGACGAATGTATCCAGTAGAACAAAAACGCTGGCGGCTAGCAACAGCACCGATATGATGGATGCATAGAGGTAACGACGGTTGTATGGACTTTTTCTGAGCAAACTGCATTCCTCGCTGTCAATGGATTTCCTGTGGCCCGTTACATCATAGTTGTTCGGATTTTACTTCTATCTTCGACAATGTGCAAGCAATTTTATCAAGCCAACCTCAATCATTTCACGTCACCGGTCTTGGGTTTGGACTTGAACACACCGATGGCACAAACCCGAAAATATCATGCGGTGACCGTCAATGCAAAAACCACGGGCTGTAAGCTCATTGTCGATATCCGACCGGTATGCAAGCGGTATATCCTCAATGGAACCGCATTGTGTGCAAATAAGATGGTAGTGCAACGAGGGGTTGCAATCGAACGCTTCCGGACCCCCGCCCAGACCAACGGGAGTGATCAAACCCAGCTTGCACAGTATATCCAGATTTCGGTACACTGTTCCCAGACTGATTGTGGGATCGTTTTCGCGGAGTGATCGATAGATCCAGTCGGCGGTGGGATGAAATCCGCAATGTACAACGGTTTCGTACACACGCTGGCGTTGGCGAGAATTCCGGTAGTTGGTGGCCATAGGCGTCTCCAATCAATCATTGGGTCTGGATGGTCAATAAGACGTAGCCGTTGCCGACACTAAGGTTTTCTGTGCAGGTGTCGAAATTTTCACAGAATGTACCGAGCATTAGGGTTGCGAATACATTTTCTTTCTAAAAAAGCAAAAGATACATCCATTATGGGCATGTTCGAACCCGATGAGAATAAGCGGTTTTATCCAGTAGCCCTAATCGTTATCAATATCGATATTATAAAGAATACAAAACCACAATGCAAGTATGGCAAAAGTACGTTGCATATAGCGCGATTTGCCCTATAATGGAAAATACGGAGAGGAGAAAAACGAATGAAGAATACAAAGATTGTTGCAACCATCGGACCGGCCAGTGACGATCCGGCGGTACTAGAGCAGCTTGCAAAGGCGGGTGCAAATGTATTTCGCTTGAACTTTTCCCATGGAAACCATGAAGAACACGCTTTGCGTATTGATCGCATCCATGCGCTGCGCGACAGGCTTAACATACCATTGGGTGTCGTGCTGGATACCAAGGGGCCTGAAATCCGAATCGGTAGCTTTGCAAAGGGGCCCGTAACGGTGAAGTCCGGACAGGATTTTACGTTGACCACACGCGAGGTGGCAGGGGACGCAAATACGGTGTCTATCACCTATAAGGGATTGCCCCATGACGTTAAGGCGGGCACCAGGATACTGCTGGATGATGGCCTTATCTTGCTTGAAGTTGTGAAAGTGCACGAGGGAGATATCCTGTGCACCGTGCTCAACGGTGGCGAACTGTCCAACAACAAGGGCGTCAACGTTCCCGGCGTGGATGTTAAGTTGCCCGCCATTACCGATAAGGACATTGAGGATATCCTGTTTGGCATTCAAAAGGGCGTGGACTTCATCGCTGCATCCTTTGTCAGAAAGGGCGCGGATATACTGGCCATTCGTCGGCTGTTGCATGAAAATGGCGGCGACGGCATACAAATCATCAGCAAGATAGAATGCCGTCAGGCCGTGGACAATATCGAGGAGATTGTGCGCGTTTCAGATGCTATTATGGTCGCGCGTGGCGATCTCGGTGTAGAATTGCCGCTGCAGGAGGTTCCGGTCATACAGAAGGAACTGATCCATCTGTGCAAGGCGTTGGGCCGGCCGGTCATTATCGCAACACAGATGATGGACAGCATGATACGCAATCCGCGGCCCACCCGTGCGGAGGTCAACGATGTGGCGAATGCGGTATACGATCAATGTGACTGCGTCATGTTGTCCGGTGAAAGCGCTGCAGGCGCCTATCCTGTGCAGTCCGTTGAAACCATGGCGACGATATGCAAGACCATAGAGTCACGTATTGAGGATAAACCCATGTTGGCGACGGTACCCGGTGACAGTGTGGCCGACGCCGTATCCTATGCCTGTTGCCAATGCGCGCAAAATATAAAGGCCAAAGCGATCGTTACGGTTACGTCTTCCGGACATACGGCACGTATGATCGCAAAATACCGTCCGCAAGCCACCATTGTTGCCACTACGCCGCACAGACAGGTTTACCACCGCCTTGCGCTGGTATGGGGCGTCCATCCGCTTATCAGTGAACTGGGCGGGTCGACGGACGAAATCATGGATGGCGCGGTCCACGTGGCGCAGAACAGTAAATACGTGAACTACGGCGACGTCGTGGTGCTGACCGCGGGTGTACCGGTGGGCGTATCCGGGTCGACAAACCTGTTGAAAGTCCACGTCATCGGCGATGTGCTTGCGCGCGGCATGGCGATGGGAGATGGGACGATACGCGGACGTGTCTGTCTTGCCAAAAATATCTTGGACTGCCAGAAGAATTTTCAGCAGGGAGACATTCTGGTTACCAAGGGAACGGATCATGACTATTTGCCGTTTATGCGGCTTGCCAGCGCACTGGTAACCGAGGACGAAAAGCCGAATTGCCATACTGCCGTGGTGGGTGTGGCTCTTGGAACGCCGCTGATCATAGGGGTGAAAGGAATCACGGACATCGTGAAAAACGGTAGTGTCATCACGGTGGACGCCGAGCGCGGTCTCGTTTTGAACGCACAAATATAATATAAATGCGGGCGTTGAGCCCAAAGAACAGGAGGTTAGGTTTTTTGAGAATTACAAAGGCAATCATACCGGCAGCGGGTCTTGGTACACGGTTCTTGCCCGCAACCAAGGCACAGCCCAAAGAGATGCTGCCCATTGTGGACAAACCCACCATCCAGTACATCGTGGAGGAGGCGGTGGAGGCGGGCATCGAAGATATCGTTATCATCATTGGACGCAACAAGCGTGCCATCGAGGATCACTTCGATTACACGCCAGAGCTTGAATACGAGTTGTCCCACAAGGGAAAAACAGAACTTTGTGAACAGGTGCGCGCTATATCGGACTTGGTGGATATCCATTACATCCGACAAAAGGAGCCGAGAGGACTGGGTCACGCGGTCTACTGCGCGCATAAGTTTTTTAAGAACGAACCCTTTGCGGTATTGTTGGGCGATGACGTTGCGGTGTGCGAGCGGCCTGCGTTGCGCCAACTGATGGATGTTTTCGATCAATACCAGAGCACGGTAATCGGCGTGACCGAGGTGCCCGAGCAGGACGTATCGCGCTACGGCGTGGTGGATCTCGATCCTTCTTTCAATGTCGGCAAGGGTTTGATGAAACTCAAGGGATTGGTAGAAAAGCCGCCGGTAGGGACCGCGCCTTCACGTTATGCTATATTCGGCCGGTACATCATCACGCCCATCATCTTCGACATACTGGAAAAGACCAACCCGGGAGCGGGCGGAGAGATCCAACTGACCGATGCACTGGTGGCGTTGGCAAAGCAAGAGGATGTGTACGCGCTGGATTTTGAAGGCAAGCGGTATGACGTGGGACAAAAGCTGGGATTCTTGCGGGCAACGGTGGATTTTGCACTGATGCGGGCTGATTTAAAAGAGGAATTTTCCGCCATGATGCGTCAAAAATATGAAAACGGTGATTTCCAATGCAAGACTACGAAATAGCGGATCCCAGTCTCTGGCAACAGGGAAGACAAAAAATCGATTGGGCGGCATCGCACATGCCGCTGTTGAACATGATACGAAGCGAGTTTGAAAAAACCAGACCGTTTGAAGGCTTGAAAATTGCCATATCCATCCATCTCGAGGCCAAAACCGCCTATTTGGCGACTGTGCTTCGCTGCGGCGGTGCCGAGGTGTTCTGCACAGGCTGCAATCCGTTGTCCACGCAGGACACCATCGCTGCCGCGCTGGCGCATGATGGGTTTGTGGTGTTTGCCGTGCACGGCGCAAGTGCGGCACAATACGAGAATCATCTTGCAAAGACGCTGAGCGCACTGCCCGATCTTGTGTTGGACGATGGAGGCGATTTCCTCGCGCTGTTATCTGGCAAATGTGCGCATCTTGGCAAGAACGTAATCGCGGGCACCGAGGAAACCACCACCGGCGTAATGCGCCTGAGGCAAATGAAGGCGCGCGGGGATCTGCCCTTTCCCATGGTGGCGGTCAACGATGCCAGATGTAAGCACCTGTTCGATAACCGATACGGAACGGGACAATCCACCATGGACGCGCTTTTGAGAAACACAAACATGCTCATCGCCGGCAAACGACTGGTTGTGGCCGGTTACGGTTGGTGTTCGCGCGGCATCGCAATGCGGGCACACGGGTTGGGCGCGCGCGTAATCGTTACCGAAGTGGATGCCGTGCGCGCGCTGGAAGCAGCGATGGACGGGTTTGATGTCATGAAGATGGACGATGCTGCCAACGTTGGAGATATCTTCATCACCGCCACGGGCTGCAAGGATATCATCGTAAACCGACATTTCCAACGCATGAAGAACGGCACGCTTTTATGCAACGCGGGACATTTTGACGTGGAGATCAACAAGAACGATTTGCAGGTGTTGAGCGAATCCGTAGACGAGCCGCGTGATAACATCACGTCTTATCATCTTCAAAACGGGCGCACGTTGCACCTGTTGGCACAGGGGCGTCTGGTGAACATCGCGGCCGCGGACGGCCATCCCATCGAGATCATGGATATGAGCTTTGCAGTACAAGCGCTGACGCTTGAGTATCTGGCCAAAAAGGGAGATTCATTGCCGCTTAATGTACTGCAGGTGCCAGATGATATCGATCAGCGCGTTGCTGGGATGAAGGTGCTTTCCATGGGCATGGGGATTGACAAACTGACGGATGAGCAGGTGGCGTATGTGGGAGAGGAGCAATAATGTCGTATTATTTGCAAAACGCGCGGGTCGTGGGGACGAACGGGCCGACGACGATGGAGAATGCGGTGGTGGTGATCGAAAACGATATCATCACATACGTTGGCGATTCCAGACAGGCACCTAACATCCCGCACAAGGCGGAGGTTATAGACGTGGGTGGCCGGATCGTCATGCCCGCGCTGGTCAATACCCATACGCACAGCGCCATGACGTTGTTTCGCGGCGCCGCGGACGATTTGCCGCTTCACCGGTGGCTTCACGAAAGAATTTGGCCCATCGAGGAGAGATTGGACGAGGAGGCGGTGTTCTGGGGCAGCATGCTCGCCATTGCGGAAATGATCGCGGGTGGCATCTGTGCGTTCAACGACATGTATTTTATGACAGAGCAGACGATACGCGCCGTGGAGCAAACGCATGTACGCGCTGCGCTGCCACTGGCCATGACGTGTATGTCCGAGGACGCCGGTGAAATTGCGGACAAGCTAAAACCAGCAATCGCGCTGTTTGATAAATACAACGGCACAGCAAACGGCCGCATCACGGTAACGCTGGCACCACATGCCGAATACACCTGTAGTCCCGCTTTTCTTAAGCAATGCGGCGCGGAAGCCAAGCGGCTTGGCGCGCCCATCCATATCCACGTATCCGAAACCGAGCAGGAGCACGAAGCATGCAAACAGCGTCACGGAAAAACACCTATCGGACTGTTGCAATCGCTGGGCGTATTGGACGTACCGGTGCTGGCTGCGCATTGCGTGTATGTGGAACAGGAGGATATACGCATCATGGTGGACCATGGGGTCACGGTTTTGCATTGCCCGCAAAGCAATCTCAAGTTGGGAAGCGGCATCGCGCCGGTTAAAGATATGATGGAGTCGGGCCTCAACATCGCGCTGGGCACGGACGGCGCCGCGAGCAACAACAATTTGAACATGTTTGAAGAATTGCAGATGGCCGCTCTGCTGCATAAGGGTGTACAAAGGGATGCATCCCTTGTCAAAGCAGCGCAGGCGCTGACCATGGCGACGAACAATGGCGCTACCGCCATGATGACGGGTGGCGGCAAAGTGCAAGCAGGCTATAAAGCGGATTTGGTGGTGCTGGATATCCACCGACCGCATATGATCCCGCTGTCAAACGCCATGCATAACGTTGTGTACAGCGCGCAGGCCGGTGACGTATGGATGAATATGGTGGATGGCAAAGTGTTGTATCGCGCGGGCAACTACTGCACGTTGGATTTGGATCGTGTGCTCGAGCAGGCGTCACGCGCATCCGCGCGCATTGTGCAGCAAACGGATTAACAAGCGCAGAAAAACCGTTCAAAAAACAAAAAACCGCAGATGCGGTTTTTTGTTTAATTCATTCCCCGGAATCCTGTTCCACAGGCGTTGCGCCGTCGCTTGCAAACAGCAGGTTCGCGCTGTGTTCAGCATCTTCCATCGCAGAATCGTTTGCCGTACTGCCGAAAAAATACAGACACAGCGTCTGCGTTGCGCCTATGGGATCGGCGGTGTGCAGCCAGCCGCACAGGGACGTCGCGATGATGTGATCCTGATATTCGACTACGCAGGGTCGTTTGTCAAACACCGATCGACCGGAGAATATTGCCAAATACCGCTGCATGTCCTCGTCCGATGCGGGCGCGATGTCCATATGATTTGTTCCGCCCATGCGTATGGCGTTGAAATACAGTTGGCTTTTAAGATCCACAACCAGAAACTCGCTGCCAACCGGCATGAGGGCATTGGCGTTGGAAAAAAGCATGGCTTCCCCATAATTGCGCGGGCGTACCGACGGCGGCGTTGCGGTTGGCAATGGAACGGGCGTGGTGTACGCATAGTTGGAGTCGCTGGAGAACAGGACGAAAAGCGTCTGCTCGCTGACCACGCCGTCCACCAACAGGTTGTTCGCCTGCTGAAAAGCGCGTACGGAATTCTGCGTCATTACGGCGAAATAGCCGGTGGGTTTATAGGAGAAGTAGCCCAACGTATACAGCCTTGCCTGTATCGCAGCCACCAACAGACCGCGGTCGCCCCCCTGCACAACGCATGGATCCACATAGGGCGTGGGAATGGCGGTGGGCGTAGCGTATCCCAAATCGTCCGGCGTTTCAAGGGGGTTTACCGGTGTGGGCGTTGCGGTGAAGGTAGGGGCTTCTGTATTCACCAGGCCGGCCTGTTGCTGCATACGGCCGCGCAAAAAGAGCATCAAAGCAACGGCAACGATCAATGCCGCCACAATGGCCAAAGCGATAAGTGCGCGTTTTATAAGGAGAGAACCGTGCATGGTGTCACCTCGAATCAGTCAAAACTATACCATATTTGACGTGGGCGCGCAATTTGCATATGGTAAAAAAACACGGTACAATAGGCGTTGAGGTGATGGAATGCGTTGCAGCTGCTCGCACTGTGGAACGTATATGATACAACAGGAAAAAGGTGCCAACAGCACATGTATATGCCCCAAGTGCCAGCATACCTGTGATGCATGCATGGGTTCGGGTGTTAAGATGCAAAAGGGCGGCTGCGTTCCCGAACATATCCGGTTGCTATACGAGGATTTTGACAAAGGAGAAGAACAATGACGGTATTGTGTTATCCTTCCTGCAGCACTTGTAAAAAAGCGTTACGTTTTTTGGATGAACATGGAATTTCATATCAATGGCGGCATATAGCGGATGCTCGCCCTTCGGCGGATGAACTAAGGGCGTGGTGGAAGAGCAGTGGACTTCCGTTGAAACGCTTTTTCAATACAAGCGGGCAGAAATACCGCGCGCTGTTCCTGCGCGAAAAGTTGCCTTTGATGGACGAGGACGAACAGATTGAACTGCTTGCAACCGACGGTATGCTTGTCAAACGGCCCCTGGTTGTGGATGGCGCGCGTGTGTTGGTTGGATTTCGCCCTGCGGAATGGGAGCTGTTTTTTAATCTGTAAGTGGTCAGCCCGGCCTTTTGATAAAATTCAAAACGCGCTGAGCGTTCGCTTTGGCGGACATGCGGCATGGGTATGGGTATGGACAAATAAAAAACATGGCCGGATTGACCGGCCATGTCCACTTTAACCCTGTTTAGGATTGCAGATCGGTTTGCATTTGCTGGGCCTGTTGTTTTGCCTGATTGATGTCGCTCTGTTGGGCATCCTTGGTTGGGTACCAGCCCTTTTGCTGCAATATCTGGAATAGCGCGAACTGGTCTTCCGCCGCTTCGATCAAAAGATCCTGCAGCATCATGCGCATGTTTGCGCAGGACGTCTCTGACAACATTGTACAATATGTACTCATCCGTTGCTTTTCTGTGGCCAACAAATCGGTTAAAAGCGTTTTTTCATCCATGGTGGATTGGCTCTGTTGCATGGGGATACTCCTTTACGATGGGTTGTTTAAATATTGGTTGAGCGTGTCGAAACTTTGCTTGTGGTGTGCGCTGATATCGCCCACAATGCGTTTTGCATTCGCATCTTGAATTTGCGTGGAATAGGTCTTGGTTTTTTTGAAGACAACCGCTTCGTGATTGAGCAGATCCATCAGATTCTGCAGGTTGCGCGAGCCCATTGTTGTTTGCTGTGATTGCTGGGTCATTATCATCCCTCCTTCGCGATATAGTTTTCCGGTTCGATACAGGATTATTCGTCTGGATATTGGAAACAAAGGTTCGTTTGGTGTATAATAAAAGTATCTCAAAGCATTTTGGCGAAAGGGAAACTGACTTGCCGAAAAAGGAACAAAAAACCTGTCTGGATGCGGCGCTGGGTTATTTGGCGCCACGAATGCGATCTGCATACGAAATGCAAAATTATTTAAATAGACGTGGCTATACGCAGGACGATATACACACAGCCATGCATCGTTTGTGCGAACTCGGTTTTATTGACGATGTACAGTTTGCGGACGAATTGGTGCGCTGTAAAACGGCCATGCGCCCTGTTGGAAGACGATGGCTCAGACGCACGCTTAAACAAAAGGGGATTGAAGAAGAAAACATCGAAAACGGCCTTTCACGCTATACGCAGCAGGACGAACAACAAGCCTGTGACGAGATGTTCCGCAAGCTGGCGCAAAAGCACGGGACGGATAGGGCGGGTCTTGTTAAAATACAGCGAGCGTTGCTATACCGTGGATTTGAATATGACATGATCAAACAAGCCGCCAAGTACGCAGAAGGGAAGGATGAATGGGAATGAGGGAGCAGATTTTAAAGTTTATGTTGCAGAACCCCGAAGCATACTATTCCGGTGAACAGATGGCGCAGGCCTTGAACGTGACAAGGGCGGCCATTTGGAAACACGTGGATGCGTTGAAAAAGATGGGATGCGAGTTTGATAGCAAGCCCAACCGGGGATACCGTTTGCTGCATCTGCCCGATATACTCAAACCTGAGATTCTGAGTACATATGATTTTTCAGGCATCACCAAACGGTGTGCCTTCAAAGTGGTGGACTCGACGGACAGCACAAATGAACTGGCCAAACAACTTGCTTTTAAAGGCGCCCAGCATCCGACGGTGGTTATTGCGGAGGAACAGACTGGCGGCAAAGGCCGCATGGGCCGGGTATGGAGCAGCACGAAAGGCCAATCGCTGACGTTTTCTATCATCCTCCGCCCCACGATGTCCCCCATCCATGCAGGTAAGATCGGTTTGATAGCCGGCGTTTCGGTAGCACACGCCATATCGGATTTCGCGGGCGCGGACGCCAAGGTGAAATGGCCCAACGATGTCCTGGTTGGGCGCAAAAAGGTTTGCGGCATTCTTACCGAAATGTGTGCGGAGTACGACTCCATCGAATATCTCGTTTGCGGAATCGGTGTCAACGTAAACGAAACGGCGTTTACGAACGAACTGAGTGGTATTGCCACCAGCCTTCAGATGGAAACGGGACGTACATTCATACGCGGACAACTGCTGCTGACCATTTTGATTAACTTCTTCGAACGCTACGATGCATGGGTTGATACGGGGGACTTCGGCCCCGTCATCACGGATTATACGCGCTTGAGCATGCTGGTGGGGAAAACGGTGACCATCAACAATCACGGCGAAAAGATGACTGGACAGTGTATCGGATTCGACAAGGACGGATTTTTGGTTATTTCCCGTGACGGCAAGCGGCGCAGGATCATGGCGGGCGACGTCGGCGTGAGGAGCGGCGAAACCTATGTTTGAAGGTTGTATCACGGATGTAAGCGGTCTATGGGCCGCTCACGAAACCGATGATGAGGGGCAGACGGGTTGTACCGTCATCATGGCTCCAAACGGCGCCGTCGGCGCGGTGGATGTGCGCGGCGGTGCGCCCGGAACCCGGGAAACCGATGCCTTTTCGCCGTTGAACTTGGTGGATCGCGTACATGCGGTTATGCTGTGCGGCGGTAGTGCGTTTGGCCTATGCGCTGCGGACGGTGCGATGCGCGCACTGGAGGAGAAGGGTATCGGCTTTGACGTCGGCATAACCAAAGTGCCCATCGTGGGCGCAGCGGTGCTGTTCGATCTGGGTGTTGGCGATTCCAAAGCAAGGCCTACCACAGCGATGGGTTACCGGGTGACTACGAACGCCAAGCCGGAGCCGATGATGCAGGGCGCGGTCGGCGCGGGAGCCGGGGCGACAGTGTGTAAGCTGTATGGGCCCCAATACGCACGGCGGGGCGGATTTGGCTGCGCGAGTATAAAAGCGGGTAAAGTGACGGTGGCGGCCGCGTTTGCGGTCAATGCCTTGGGCAATGTCTACGATTATCGAAATGGCGTGTGCATCAAAGCCCCGCACAATATACAAAACGGTGCGCAGGAAAAACAGCCGCTGGCTGGTACAAACACCACCATCGGCGTTATCGCCACCGATGCAATATTGACCAAAACACAAGCAAAGCGTCTGGCCATGCTGGCGCATGATGGGATGGCCATGGCCATCCGGCCGGTGCATTCCATGTACGACGGAGATACGGCTTTCGCTCTGTCGACATGCACGATTGAGGAGAACGCAGACGTCGTGTTTGCCTTGGCGGCCGAAGTGGTGGCGCGAGCCATATACAACGCGGTGATGAGTGGGCAATAAAGTCGACGGGCAATCGGGATATGCATATGCAGAGGTTTATAGAGGTGAAGGTGATAGCATGAAGCCGGTGTATATGGCGCGCGAAATTGCGGAAATGGATCAGTATGCTGTTTCCCAGGGTGTGGCCATGGAAGGGCTGATCGGCGCGGCGGGGAATGCGGTGGCGGATATGATCATAAAGTCCTATCCGGCCTGCTCCGTGCTGTTTTTTTGCGGATCCGGGCACAACGGCGCCGACGGTTTGGCAGCGGCGCGTATCCTTGCGCCCACGCACGGGGTGACGGTATTGCAATTTTTGCCCGACCGACTGAAAGAGCCTGCAAGGGTACACCGCGAACGGCTTGCCCAAACACGTGTGCGCCTTGTGGACATTGAGGACGAAAAAAGCCTTGAGCGGATATTGCAAAAGCTCAACGCGCCCACAATCGTTGTGGATGCGCTGTTGGGAACGGGCGGTAACGGCGCGCCGCGGGGCGTTCTGGCGGATGCTGTGGATGCCATCAACGCATATGCGCAGACGGCGGAAGTCATCGCCATAGACGTGCCCACAGGGGTTATGGTGGACAGTGGCAACGTACATGAAAAAGCCGCTAAGGTTCATCACACCATCGCACTGATGGGGTATAAACCGGCACACCTGCTCTATCCCGCGGCACAATGCGCCGGACGATTGCGCTTGGTGGTTCCGTTTACACTTGCATATAAACCCAAGCACGAGACGTTCTGGTTCCAAGGCGAAGATATAAAACCGTTGTCTCGTGACCGGGGCACGCATAAGGGAAACTATGGATGCCTTCTAATTACGGCGGGAAGCCGCGGCTACAGCGGCGCGGGCGAAATGTGCGCCCGTGCGGCACTCAGGTCAGGCTGCGGTACGCTGGTGCTGTGTGCGCCCAAAAGCACCGTGTGCATTTACAGGCAGAAGATGACAGAGGCGATGACCTGTGGCTTACCTGAAACCGAGGATGGTTCATTCGATATTAGCGATGAAGAATTTGAAGAAGCATTAAAACGCGCTAACGCCTGTGTGGCCGGACCGGGCATGGGTGACGGCGTGGGTGTGATCGGCATCGTACATGCGATGATTAAAAGCGGATTGCCTGTTGTGCTGGATGCCGATGCGCTCAATGCATTGTCCATGCATGGCAAGGAAGTGTTGCACGAAGCGAAACAAGTTGTGTTGACGCCGCATCCGGGGGAGCTGGCCCGGCTTTTGGACGTGGATACCGAAAAGATATTGCAGGATCCAATCGGCCATGCCAACCGCATGGCGCAGGCGTACGGGTGTATCTGCATGCTCAAGATGGCCAGCACCATCATCGCATCGCCAAAGCGTACAGCCATCACGACAACGGGCTGTGCGGGGATGGCAAAGGGCGGCAGCGGCGATGTGCTGGCGGGTTGCGTGGGCGCCATGCTGGCCCAGGGTATGGAACCGTTCTATGCCGCCTGCTTTGCGGCCCATGCCTGTGGACAGGCGGGACAGTTGGCGCAAAGGCACTGGGGTATGACGTCCATGCTGCCCACCGATACCATCGTGCAACTTCCGCGGGTGTTTAAAAAATACGAAAAGTAACAAATATATAGGACATTCCCCAAATCCAAGTGGTTGCATAGTATAAAAGGGCAAACACAAAAGAATATGTAATGGGTGAATGTCAATGATAAAACGCGGTGATATTTATTTGGCAAACCTCAACCCCGTTGTGGGGAGTGAACAGGGTGGATTACGGCCGGTGCTGATCGTCCAGAACAACAAGGGTAACCGATACAGCCCCACTGTCATTGTGGCGGCCATCACATCTTCGGATCAGAAGCCGGATCTGCCGACACACATCACTATTTTACCCGAGCAGAGCGGGTTACACAAACCATCCATCATTTTGATGGAACAACTCAGGACGCTGGACAAAAGCCGCCTGGCATCCTATCTGGGTATGCTGGACAAGGAAACAATGCGCAAGGCAGATCAGGCGCTCGAATGCAGCCTGGGGTTTTAACGGGGGCAATCGCATGCTATAATGGCGGGAGGAATCCCGCCATTTTCATGCAGGATCGGAAGGACATGCCTATGAAGCATATGGCAAAAAACTTGATGCTGATCGTTGCGGGATCTTTGTTGATGGCGGCATCCATGCGCCTTTTCCTGGTGCCAAACCGCATTGCTCCCGGTGGTGTCAGCGGGCTTGCCACGGTGATGCACTATGTGACCGGGATTAAAACCGGTGTTGTCATCCTCGTCGTTAACCTGCCTCTGTTTGTCATTGCGGCGGTGATGGAGGGATGGGGGTTGGTGGGCAAAACGCTGTTGTCCGTTGTGGTGATGTCGTTGGGCACGGATTATCTTCCGCTTCCCGCGGTCACGGACAACCTGTGGATCGCATGCCTGTTCGGCGGGGTAATGCTTGGCTTCGGGTTGGGTCTGATCCAGCGTGCCGACGGCAACTCGGGCGGAACGGCGCTGATATCTCAGCTTATCCGCCGCTTCGTACCGTATATCTCCATGGCGTGGGTTCTCTTTGCCGTGGATTTTATTGTGGTGGCACTGTCCGTGTGGGTATTCACAATCGAGATCACGTTGCATGCTTTGGTTGCTTTGTACATATCCAGCGTGGTGTTTGACCGTGTGCTGGAAGGGTTTGTAGCGGGCAAGGGAATCTATATCGTCACAATGGAGCCGGTGGCAATTGCACAGCGCATCATGCGCGAGGTGGGCAGAGGATGTACCAGCATTGATGCCCACGGCATGTTCAAAGGCGAACCGCGCAAAATGCTTCTTTGCATCGTAAAAAACGGCAGGGAACTGATACGGGTCAAACGCATCGTAGAACAGGTTGATGAAAGGTCATTCGTGTTCGTTGCGGATGTCAGAGAAGTGATGGGAGAGGGGTTCGTCCGCTATAGAGGACACTAATATGCAAACTACAATCATTGCCAAAACCGCCCAGGATACGCATGCGCTGGGCGAACGCATCGGGCACAGGCTCGTGGCGGGCGATACGGTGCTGCTCCATGGCGAACTGGGTGCGGGCAAAACCGCGCTTTGCCGCGGCATCGCGCAGGGACTTGGCATCAAAGGCTCGATTACCAGTCCAACATTCACTATAGTCAACGAGTATCCACGGCAAAATGGGAAACTGATCCACATGGATCAATACCGCATCACACAGGCGGCTTTTTGGGAGATGGGCCTTGACGAATATTGGGACGATGTCAACATCGTGGTGGTGGAATGGCCAAGGGAAGTGCCGCCGCTTTGCGACGCGTTAAACGTCTCCATTTTGTACCAAAATGGAGGGCGTGAAATAACCATTTGTTCCAACGACCAGAACGGCAGATGGGAGGGCTTAAACTATGAAACTTCTGGCGATTGATACCAGCGGCCCTGCGGCAGGTGCCGCCACTTATGTTGAGGGGCGCATCGTGTGCCGGGCGGAGATTGAGGATAAGAAAACGCACAGCCAAAAGATCATGGGGTTGATCGAATTTGTGCTTGTAAAATCCAACCTTGCACAGGGCGATCTTGACGCTATTGCCGTGTCCACTGGGCCGGGTAGTTTTACGGGCCTTCGGATCGGTCTATGCATTGCCAAAGCCATGGCGCAGGCGCTTGAAATTCCGTTGATCGGTGTGAATACGTTGGATGCCCTGTGTTATACGGCATGGGGGCGGGATGTGCACTGTGCCGTGATGGATGCACGGCGCGGGGAGGTCTATTGCGCTGCCTACCACGGTGACGAACTGGTCGTTGCGCACGGGGCGCGCCCTATTGGCGAGTTTTTGGACCGGGTAAGCGAGATGGATGCAAACGCTATGTTTTGTGGGGATGGTGTGCGGGTATACCGCGAACACATCGAGCAATCCCTCGGAACGCGGGCAGGCTTTGTGCCCGAACCGTTTTTGGTGCAGTGCGCAGCATCCGTTGCGATGCTTGCGGCAAAGACGGATACATCACATTGGCAAAATGCCTATGCGCTGTTACCGTCGTATTACCGCCTGTCACAGGCTGAGCGCGAGGCGAAAAAGAGGCAGAATGAAACGCAATAGCGACATGGAGTATCGCGAACTTGTACGGGCCGACGTACCGCGCATGCATGAGATGGAACGGTTGTGTTTTTCCATGCCGTGGAGCGAGAACATGCTCAACGAGGAGATGGACGAAAACCCGTTTGCCCGGTACATTGGCGCTTTTACCGACGGCGTGCTGGTCGGCTACGTGGGCATATGGCGCATATTGGATGAAGCGCATATGACCAATTTGGCCGTCCATCCCGATTATAGGCGCCAGGGCATTGCAAAAGCCTTGCTAAACAGAATGAAAAAAATGATGACCAAGGTTGGCGTTAAAAGCATGACGCTGGAGGTGCGCGAAAGCAATGAGGTGGCGCGCAACCTGTACCGCTCGATGGGCTTTTCGGATGCGGGCCGGCGCAAATGCTATTATTCGGACAACGGCGAGGATGCGGTGATCATGTGGTGCCGCGAATTTCGTTGCCACGATGGCGACGAATAGGCTATAATGAGATATTCGCTCGTTGACGCACAGTCGAATGAGGCGGAACAGGCGATGGGTTTTCCGCCTGCAATTACGAGCATACGGAGCGGAATCGATGTTTTTTGAAACGGCCGGTGTTGGCATAAATTATCAAAGGGGAGGCAGCGGAGCACCCGTGCTGCTTTTGCACGGTTGGGGCGGATGTGCCGATAGCATGCGGCCCTTCTTTGATATGCTTAAGCTTCACAGAACCGTCTACGCCGTTGATTTTCCCGGACACGGAAAAAGTTCAATGCCGAAAAGGCCGTGGACGGTGGGCGATTTTGCGGACGCGACGCTTGCATTCATCCATGCCATGGATATCATGGGTTGCGATGTCATTGCCCATTCGTTTGGCGCGCGTATCGTCATCAAGCTGGCGTCTGGGAATAAAGACATTTTCTCGCGTATCGTGTTGACCGGTGCGGCGGGCGTTCGAAAAAGGCGGAACCTTGGCTACTATATGCGCATATACCGGTATAAACTGGCCAAAAAGCTAAGCAAGAGCCGCTTTATGTGCGGGTTTTTGCAATTGCTCCACATGGATATCAAGGAGCGTGTGCAAAACGCGGGCAGCGTGGATTATAGGGCACTGCCCGAAAATATGCGACGTACATTCAGCCTTGTGGTCAAAGAGAACCTGCGACCGTTGTTGCGGCGTATACAGAATCCGACGCTGCTCATGTGGGGCGAGGGGGATATGGAAACACCGCTATGGATGGCAAAGGCGATGGAAAAGGAGATACCGGACTGCGGGCTTGTGACCTATCCCAATGTCGGGCATTTCGCGTATCTGGAACGTAAAAATGAATTTGCGGCGGTCATCGCACAGTTTTTGTTGAACGGGAGGTCACAATGAACGGATTGGCCTTTGAGATCACCATACAATCGGCGTTGATCATAGCATACGTGATACTCACGAGCAGTTGCGTCGTTTACGCGTGCCTTTCAAACAGCACCCGCTATTTGCACGTATTGCAACTCAATTCATATCAGATTGACGGGTATTGGCGCAGCCTGCGCCGCTATACCGACCATGATTTGTGGCCGCTGTTCTACATCTATTCGGCCGGCGTCGTTATCACAACGACCTTTGCCGTTCTTGTCAACGCGGCTTCCCCATGGCTGTTCCTGTTGGGCATGGTTGTACCGCCTTTTGTGTTCGTTTTTTTGGCAAGCCGTTTGGCAAAACTGCGCAACGCGCAAAAACAAAAAAAACCGTTGGTGGAAACGCAGCGTTTGCTGCGGCTGAAAAAAACTCATGCATATATCTGCCTTGCGTGGTCATTGGTCTCTACGCTGTGCGCGATGGCTTCGTTTTTCGTGCTTCAAAGCGTGGCTTCCGTGCCCATCGCGGCGTTTGTATTTGCGCTGATCGGCTACGCGCCGTTTGCCCTGTTGGCGGTCGTGGTGGTATCTTCCGCTGCATTCAGAGAAAAACCAGAGCAGCGAATCAATCAAACATTCATCGACGACGCAAAGCGCATACTGGATGGGCGCGGTGATCTGATCAAGATCGGCATCACGGGTAGCTACGGCAAAACCAGCGCCAAGTTCATTCTGGGTACGATATTAAAACAACGGTACCAAGTGCTGGTGCCGCCGGCGAGCTACAACACGCCGATGGGCATTGTGCGCATGGTCAGAGAGATGCTGACCGATTCACATCAGGTGATGATCGCTGAAATGGGTGCGCGCCATGTCCATGAGATTGCGGAACTGTGCGACATTGTACACCCGGACATCGGTCTTTTGACCAGCATCGGGAAGCAGCATCTGGAGACGTTTGGCAGTTTTGAAAACATAGTTAACACCAAATACGAGATCATGCAGACATTGCGTGCGGACGGCATCGGATTCTTTCCCAACGATGAAGCCGCCTGTACGGAACTGTATCAGAGGTACGGCGGAAACAAAGTCCTGTTCGGCTTACAGCAATCCGGCAACGACGTATGGGCGGAGGAAATCCAAACCGGTGCAAAGGGCAGCACGTTTACACTGTGTTGTCGGGACGGACGCATAAACTGTACGACCAGGCTTTTAGGCAGGCACAACATCATGAATATCTTAGGATGTGCGGCGGTGGCACAGGCACTGGGTCTTAGCCTTGAGCAGATTGCATCCGGCATTGAAAACGTTGAACCCATCGAACACCGGCTACAGCTGATGAATCCCGGCAACGGCGTTTTGGTCATCGATGACGCGTTCAACAGCAATCCGATGGGGACGCAGATGGCGATGGAAGTGCTTGGGATGTTCCAGGGCTACCGCAAAATATGTGTGACGCCGGGCATGGTGGAGTTGGGCCAAAGCGAGTATGAGGAAAACCGGCGCTTTGGCGAGCGAATGGCATCGGTTTGCGACATCGTGATATTGGTGGGCGAACAGCGCGCCAAGCCCATGGCGGAGGGATTGAAGGGAAGCGGATTTTCAACGGAAAACATGCATATCGTTTCGAACCTCGACGGAGCAACGGCGCTGTTGGCCACGATGACCAAAGCGGGCGACGTAGTGTTGTTTGAGAACGATCTGCCGGACCATTACGTATCATAGGGGGCATAACCATGAAAACAAATCTGGCCGTATTTTTCGGGGGGCGCAGCGTGGAGCACGACGTGTCCATCGTAACGGGTTTGCAGGCGATGGAGAACGTCGATGCGTCAAAGCACAACGCATTCGCGGTGTATTTGGCACGGGACGGGAAATGGTATGTGGGCGAGGCGCTCAAAGATGTGGCGTTCTATAAGCATTTTGATCCCAATGCCAACGGCGTCAAGGCAGTGCAACTCTCCGGCGCGCCGGGCCAGGGCCTTGTATACCGAGAGGAGAAGGGTGGATTGTTCGCAAGCGGCAGTAAAGAAGTAGTGCTGCCGGTGGATGTGGCGCTGTTGTGCATGCACGGCGTACACGGCGAGGACGGCTGTTTACAAGGCAAGCTGGAGATGTCGGACATCGCGTATACCAGTGCGCCGGTGGGCGCCAGCGCGGCCGGGATGGATAAGGCGCTGATGAAGCGTGTGTTTTCGGGCTGCGGAATCCCCATAATGGGTTATATGGATTTTACACGAGAAGCCTTTTGTAAGGATGAAAAGCGCATCCTTTCGGATATCGGTATAAATATTGGCTATCCCCTGTACGTCAAACCGGCGAACCTTGGCTCCAGCATCGGCATAACATGCGTTCGCGAGCAGGATATGCTCAAGGATGCACTGAATCTGGCGCTGAGCTATGATGGACGCGTTGTGGTGGAAAAGGCCGTGCCCAACGCCATGGAGATTAACTGCTCGGTTTTGGGCTATGGAGCGGATTGCCGCGCCAGCTTGTGCGAGAAGCCGGTGGGCTGGCAGGAATTCTTGACCTTTGACGATAAATACCTTAGGCAGGGTAAGGGCAAAGGCGGCGAAACGCGTCTTATTCCCGCGCCAATTCCCGATGATATGACGGATAGGATCCAAAGCTTGGCGTGTGAGATATTCACAGCTATGGATTGCAAGGGTGTGGTACGCATTGATTTTTTGATTGACAGCAAAACCCAGGTGGTATACGTTAATGAAATCAATACCATCCCCGGTTCGCTGTCATTCTATCTGTGGGAGCCGACAGGTCTGAAATATCCCCAACTGATCGACTCGTTGATCGACATCGCCAAACGTGCACAGGCGGACAAAAAGAAAAACAGCTACGCGTACGATTCGAGCATACTTGACAAGGTACGCCGTGGCGTTGGCGTCAAGGGTTCAAAAGGTGGCAAACATGGCGCATAGCAGCGCGAATCAACTGCATTGGAAAGCGTATATTCTTGGCCCGGTTTCCGGCATCCCCAAGCTGATCGGCGGCTTGAAAAGAGATGACCAAACTGCGGCCTTTCACGGCGCGCAGGCGACGGCATTTGGCATGATCTTTCTGTTGGGACTGGCTCTTCTGGGCATCGGGTTGCGCATCGCGTTGCCCATACTGGGCACGCAGAGCGATGTGGAGGGCATGATGTTGTCCATCGTGCTTTGGTTGTGCTATTATTTTTGGATCGGCGGCGGATTATGGATCTATGCCGCCTGCCTCGTCACCGCACGAAGCGGCGGATGGAAGGTATCGGGCATGTTAACGCAATGTGCCATGTGGATCGAATGCGCTATGGCGGCGCTGATGAGAAAATAATATATTGCTACCTGAATGAAGTTTGTCTAGCTTGATAAAAAACTGTATTCGGACACCGTAATTTCGCCACAGCTGCATTTTTTTGTTATTCAGCAAGGCTTAATGTATAAAGCGCAAGAAGGAGTGAGGGCAATGGACAAAATTGCAATGAAGACCCCGCTGGTGGAGATGGACGGCGACGAGATGACGCGCATTATATGGCGGATGATCAAGGACGATCTTTTGATGCCATACGTGGATCTTAAAACCGAATACTATGACCTCGGTTTGACAAACAGAGACCGCACCGACGATCAGATTACGGTTGATTCGGCACAGGCGGCCAAACGGTTGGGCGTTGCCGTCAAGTGTGCGACCATCACCCCCAACGCGCAGCGCATGGAGGAATACACGCTTAAATCGATGTACAAAAGCCCAAATGCTACAATACGTGCGTTGATGGATGGTACGGTGTTTCGAGCACCCATCCTGGTCAAGGGGCTCACGCCGCTGGTGCCCAGTTGGAAAGAACCCATCACCATTGCACGTCACGCGTATGGCGACGTCTACAAGGCGGCCGAGTTTTTGGTGGACGAGCCCGGTACGGTAAAGCTTGTATATGAAAGTGCGTCCGGTACAAAGGAATTGGATATTCAGGAATTCGACGGGGCGGGCGTTGCCATGGGGATGCACAACACCGATAAGAGCATCCGAAGCTTTGCGCGCGCATGCTTTGCCTATGCGATAGAGACCGGACAGGATCTATGGTTTGCGGCCAAGGATACCATCCTGAAAGTATACGACGGGGTGTTTAAGGATATTTTCCAGGAAATCTTTGAAAATGAAGGCTATCAGGAGAAGTTCAACGATGTAGGCATTACCTATGCCTATACGTTGATCGACGATGCGGTGGCGCGGGTGATGCGCAGCCATGGCGGATTCATATGGGCGTGCAAGAACTACGATGGCGACGTGATGAGCGATATGGTGGCCACCGCATTCGGCAGCCTTGCTATGATGACAAGTGTTTTGGTGTCCCCCGATGGTAAGTACGAATATGAAGCGGCGCACGGTACGGTCACCCGTCACTATTACCGGCATCTTCGTGGTGAGAAGACCAGCACAAATCCCATCGCTACGCTGTTTGCCTGGACGGGCGCGTTGCGTACGCGCGGAACTATGGATGGAATATCCGATCTTGCCGCCTTTGCCGATTGCATGGAGAAGGCAGCGATACAAACCATCGAATCCGGCCTGATGACCGGTGACCTCATTGCGCTTACCACGAATGACAATGCGAAGAGATTGAATACGCACGAATTTATTTTGGCCATACGCGACACATACGAAAGCCTTATCAAAGAAGGAGCATAGGACATTGACAGTATATGAACAATGGGAGCAGTTGATCCAGAACCAGGATGAGAGCACGTCCGAGGCTTTCAAAGTGGAATACTACGACAAGGAACAGGCGGCATACCAGGTGATTTTAGCCCAGCCGGATACCGTCGTTGAGGGAACGTTCGACGAATTGGCCAAACGGTTTGATTGTACGCACGCCATATTCGCGGGATTCATGGATGGCATCAACACCAGTTTGATTGAACCGGTGGACTTACAATCCATGAAGGCCAAAATGCACATTTCACTTGGCGTGGACTTTGAAGAGCTGTATATGAATATGCTCAGAGCCAAGGCGGACTGGCTGTACGGATTGTCCGAATGGGACGGTGTTTTAACCGCTGAAAAACGTGGAGATATCGCCAAATTGTACCAGATGAGCAGACAGGCCAAAAGCCAAAAGATAGCCCGTAATGCGCCATGTCCGTGCGGAAGCGGTAAAAAATACAAAAAATGCTGTGGTGTAAATGCATAGATTCAAAAAAAGAGCCTAGGCTCTTTTTTTTGTATAACAAGGGCGTGTAACGTACACACTATAAAAAAAACCGAGGTGAACTTGTATGAAAAGAAACCTATGTTTGTTAATTGGCTTTGCGATGGTGATTGTGCTGGCGGTGGGTTGCAACACGACACCGGCTCCAACACCCAAGATGACACCAACCATGACCGACCTGGCTACACCAGACAGAGAGATTAACCCGACCATGCCTTCTTCCACAACAGCATCGCCGACCATGACTGTTATTCCAACGGAAGATAGTGTTCCAGACCTGCCTGAAACATAAAGGCGCGTTTGATCAAAAACGCCCTTCTCCTTTATAATATCCGTACGTGGATGCGGAAAGGTGGTGGCGCTTATGCATATCCGGTGGCGCGCGGGGCAACGATGGCGTCCTTTCGTGGTGTTCCTGCTGATGGCGGGGATGTTTTGCGCCTATTTGTTGATACGATCCGTATGTGCGGATGCACGCAATGTACTGACGATGCATACGCCGCCGGCGTACGTCACATTTGCTTCAACCAAGGGTTTTGGATCAAATGGCTGAGCAATTACTTTCAGAAAAACAAAGAACCCCGCTTAAGAAGGGGTTCTTTTCGTATCGGTTGTTCACTGAACAAAACGAACGGAGGCGGTAAAAATATCGGTGTTTGATTCGACGTGTGGCGACAAAATTCCTGGGATTTTGACATAAACGCATACCCTGTGTATTGGCCTACCGTGCGAATCGATGGTATGGTATGCTCGGATAACGTGAACATTCTGATACGATTCAAGGCCGTCTATCGTACCGTACATGAGTTGGAAATGTCTTTGAAAAAGGAATCATTACATAAAACTTTGAAATCAAAAAAGGAATGGCGTATAATAGGAAAAGCATAAAGAACTTTGGAGGAGATACCATGCGGTATATCGTCAATTTGGCTTCGCGCCTTTTGATCATTTGCACCGTCGCCGGATTGTGTTTGGCGGTTACGTTCGGTTTTACAAATCCCGAGATCCAGAGGCAGAAAGAGGAAGCGGAGCTTGCGGCCTTGGAATCTCTGTTTCCCGGCATCAGCACCTTTGAGGAGATACCGTTCGATGAACAGACATATGACAGGGTGACCAAGGTGGTTAAAATCATGGATGGGGACGGAGCGGTTATTGGGCTTTGCGTAGGCATGAATGCCAAGGGATATAAGGGCGATATCCCCTTGAACGTAGGGTTTTATCCGGACGGCACGCTGAGCGGGCTACGCGTTGGCAGCAACAGTGAGACGGCAGGCCTCGGTAGCAGGGTTGCGGAGCCCGATTATTACACACAGTATGACAACAAGTCGGCGCCGCTCTCATTGGGTACGGACATCGTTGCGATATCCGGCGCCACGATCTCCAGCCGCGCTGTGCTCAAAGGTGTCAACCTTGCAGCGGAAGCGTTTGCATCGCTGGATAAATAAACGAACGATGGGCAGAGCAGTTAGCGTTCTGCCTATTTTTATGAGATAAAACAGGAGGATTCATCATGGACAGACCATTGATCGGCATTCCCATGGGTGACCCGGCGGGCATCGGCCCCGAAATCACGGTAAAAGCGTTGAACGAAGCGGATATATATCAAAAGGCACGGCCCATCGTCGTCGGCGATGCCGACATGCTCAGGAGGGCGTGCTCGTTTTGCGATCTTGCACTTGGTGTGCATCCCGTTGAAAATGCTGCACAGGGTGCGTATCAAAAGGGTACGATCGATGTAATCGATTTGAAGAATATCGATGATTCATTCAAGCTCGGCGAAGTCTCAAAGGAAGCGGGCGCCGCGGCTTATGCGTACATCGAGAAGACTGTCATGATGGCGCAAAGCGGTGAAATTGACGCCATCGCTACAACGCCCATCAATAAGGAGTCGTTTAAGGCTGCTCAGGTGCCGTACATCGGACATACTGAGGTGTTGGCTGCGTTGACAAATACGAAGGATCCCTTGACGATGTTTGAAGTACACGGCATGCGCGTGTTCTTCCTCTCCCGCCATGTATCGCTTCGCAAGGCCTGTGATATGGTGACCAAAGAAAGGCTTGTGGATTATATTGTGCGGTGCACCCAGGCGCTCAAACGCCTTGGGGTTAGCGAAGGCACCATGGCGGTAGCGGGACTGAATCCGCACAGCGGGGAGCACGGTCTGTTCGGCGACGAAGAGATGACGGCTGTGGCACCGGCTGTTAAGCAGGCGCGTGCACAGGGTTATGATGTGGTGGGGCCGATCAGCGCGGACTCGGTATTTCACATGGCATTGCAGGGCCGGTTCAATTCGGTGTTGTCGCTGTACCATGACCAGGGGCATATTGCGACCAAAACGCTTGATTTTGACCGTACCATCGCCATTACTAACTCGCTTCCGTTCTTGCGCACCAGCGTGGATCACGGTACGGCGTTGGACATTGCGGGCAAGGGTATTGCGAGTGCCGTCAGCATGATCGAAGCAATCCTGCTGGCAGCGAAGTACGCGCCGGGCTTTCGGCGGTAGAGCATACAAAAAAGCCGGGCATGTGCCTGGCCTTTTTTGTTTTCGGACAACCCGGGTTTATCCGAAACTCTTGCTTCGCCAACTGTGCTTTGTACGACCGTCAGAGCGTTTATTGGTACCTCTATTATGAGAATTCCTTGCGTCCGTAAATCCAGATGGAGATTTGCATGGATAGCAGGAAACCCAATGCCATCACAACGGGGAAACCGTAGACAAACGTTTTCAGCAGAAACTCGGGAGGTGGACCGATGGTCCCGTTTTGAATGAGCATGGGCAGCAGCACGGCCAGTACGGCCAGGCCCATGTAGATCAGCCGCCCTTTCTCCGTCCCAAACTTGAACATGACGGGTAGGTTGACGGATAGAAGCAGCAGCGCCACGCCACTGAGCACCCAAAGCGTCATGGGCAATGCCGAGGTGATGGGTGTGTGCCTGACGACGGATATTACGATTTCAAAGGCGATATTGATCAGCAGCGCGATACCGATGCATATCAGGCCGAACAGATATTTGGCCATCACGATGTGCTTGCGCGAGATCGGCATGGTCAGCACGTATTTTTCAAAATGCGCGCGCTCGTCGTATGCCAGCGCGGTCACCGGCATCATGGAGCTCAAGATGATGACAAAACCCTGAAAGAAGGTTGCGTCCGCGCTGAAATATGCCATTACCATGTATAAAATGGAGATGAAGAGAAAGACCCTGGCCTGCCGCTTAACGCTTAATAGATCCTTTATAATCAGTCCGTTCATTGTCTTGCCTCCTTTGCCATATACACCATAATATCTTCAATGCTTGCGGGTTCTACGGTAAAGCTGCTAGGAATTTGATCCTTTAAAACCAAAGCTTCAACACCGAACGCGCTGTGGCGTTGCCCTTTGATCGAACATTTGTCAAGGGCTGAAAATGCTGTGGGTGAACACTTGACAATGCCGTATTTGGCGCGCAGCATATCCTTTTCCTCACAGAACAGAAGCTTCCCCTTGTGTATGAAAGCGATGTAATCGCTGATTTTTTCAAGGTCACTTATGATGTGTGAAGACATGAACACCGAGTGGGTTTCATCCTGAATGAATTCCAACAGCATATCCAGTATCTCGTCGCGCACGATGGGATCCAGGCCGCTGGTCGCTTCGTCCATGATCAAAAGCCGGGTGTCATGGGATAGCGCCGCAGCGATGCTAAGCTTCATCTTCATGCCGCGCGAATACTCTTTAATGGGCTTGCCCTCGGGCAGGAAGAAATGTACGCAAAGCGCAAAAAAGCGCTGTTCATCCCAGGTTTGAAAGATGCGTTTTAAGATGCCGTTGATGGCTTGCGCGCTGAGCGCTTCGGGGAAACACGATTCGTCCAACACGACGCCCACATGTTCCTTGACGGCGGCAAAGTCCTTGCGGTTGCTATGCTCAAGAACAAAAATTTCTCCCGTATCGGGCTCGATCAAATCCAAGATCAGGTTGATGGTGGTGCTTTTGCCCGCGCCGTTTTCACCGATAAAGCCCATGATGCACCCGGCGGGCAGACTGAAGGTTACATCCTGTAAGGCAAAATCGTCATAGCGTTTTGACAAGTTCTTGATGTTCAATGCGTTCATTTGTCATTCTCCTTGGTAGATGATGGTCAACATGCTCACAAGTTCATCCAACGACAGACCGCAAACGGCGGACAAATCCGCGATTGTCTGCATGTGGCATTCGATATTCTTTAAGTGCTCTTCTCGTACCAACGCAAGGTTTTTTAACGCGACAAAGCTGCCTTTGCCGGGTACGGAGACGATGAAACCGTCGCGTTCCAGCTCTTCGTACGCGCGCTTGGTGGTGATCACGCTGATCCGAAGTTCCTTGGCCAACAGGCGCATGGAAGGAAGGGCGTCGCCTTCACAAAGTGCGTCAGTTAGGATCAGACGCTTGATCTGCGAGCTGATCTGATCGTAGATGGGTTGCCCGCTGCTGTTGCTGATAATGATGTTCAGTGCCATCACTCCTGAAATACTGCATGATTTTGCGGATTGATCAAATTCAATCGATTCAAACGCCGCGATGTTGCGGAATGAAATATAAATGAGAGCTGTATTCACATTCCATATAGACATATTGTATATAGACAATATATACAATATGCGCAAATTGTCAACAAAAAATTTAAAAAAAGCAGCGGTATGCGCCGCTGCTTTGTACAGGTTGGATAAACGCTTCTATACGCTTCGGCCGCGTCCGTCCACGGAAAAGATCTTTTCAACTTTGCCGTTGCGAATGCCGTATGCCGTATCGTACAGATTGACGGTGGTGCAGCAGTGACCGGGGATGAATGCGATCTGCTGACCGACTGCAAACTCATCATCGGGGTCGTCGAGGCGTCCGTGCTCCTCGTTGAGCTTGAGGGCATGGTTCTCAAAACCGACCGGTACGGGATTGCCGTTGTCCATGCCGAACACCTTGAGGCCCGCGTCGGTGAACGCGATACCGGGGTGTTTGCTCATCACGGTTGCAAGAACGTATTGTGCATTTTCAAACGGCAGGCCCAGTTTTGCGTAACGTGCGTCCATATACAGATAGGAACCGGCTTGCAGTTCGGTAAACACGTTGTTGTTGCCGGTATAGGCAAACGTTCCGGTGCCGCCACCGGATATCTCATTGACGGACAGGCCAGCATTTATCAGCGCGTCGCGGAATGCACGCACCAATTCGACAGAGGCCAAAGCTCCGTCGTGCCGAACCTGTTCTTCCGGTTTGAGCATGATGTGCGCTTCATAGGCCTGGATGCCTTCAAACACCAGATTGTCCAGCGCATCGATGGATCGGGCCAACGCTACGCCGTCATCGATGTTGCGTACACCGCAGCGGTGCGCGCCGGAATCCAGTTCCACCAGGCAATACAACGTGGTGCCCGCCTTTTTACACGCGGCGGACAGATCCTTGGCGTTTTGCAGGGAATCCACCGCCACGCACATACGGGACCGACCGCTAAGGGCGGCCAGCCGCTGTATCTTGCTGGGCCAGACGATCTGATTGGCAATCAAGACGTTGTTGACGCCGGCATCCACCAGCGCTTCCGCTTCGCCCAGCTTGGCGCAGGTTGCGCCTTTGGCCCCGGCAGCGATTTGCATTTTGGTCAGATCGGAGACCTTTACCGTCTTGAAATGAGGGCGCAACTTGGCCTGTTTGCCCTCCAAAAAAGCCTGCATGGTTTTTATATTGCGTTCTATAGCCTCGAGGTCGATCAAAAGCGCCGGCGTCTCAAGCGGGGGCGTTGGGATGATGAGCATAGCGGTCCCTCCTAATAAGCAATTCAATTCCATTGTATCATGGGCCATCCCCCCTTTCAATGCATGCATGCTTGCGGAGGATGGCGTTACAATGATAAGATGAAGCGAAACGAAAGGGAGTTCTGACATGCAGGAAAATTTAATCAAACAAATGGCATTTATTCGAGAAACGGACGCTATGAAAGGCATTCTGCGCGCCAATCTAATGCTGGATGGTTCGCGTCGTGAGGACGACGCGCAGCACAGCTGGCATGCGGCACTGATGGCGCTGATCCTGGCGGATTATGCTAAGGAAGGCGTTGACGTGGATCGTGCGGTGCGCATGCTGTTGGTGCACGATCTGGTGGAGATCGATGCGGGCGATACCTATGCCTACGATGAAACTGGCTATGGGGACAAGGCGGAGCGTGAACAGAAAGCGGCTCAACGCGTGTTTGGGATCTTGCCGGAACGTCAGGGCGGTGAACTGCGTGCACTGTGGGAGGAGTTTGAGGCGTGCCAGACGCCAAGCGCAAAGTACGCCAGCGCCATCGACCGCCTGCAGCCGCTGTGGGGGAACTTCTGGATGGACGGCACGGTGTGGGAGAAAAACCGCATCACCATGGACAAGGTACTCAATCGAAACGAGGTCACAAAGGAAGCGCTACCCGACATATGGGAAACGGTGGAAGGCATGCTGGTGGAGGCAAAAGAGCGGGGCTATCTGCGTTGATCGTATACGATACGGCGTGTAGCAAGGAATGGAATCGATTGTGCACGTTGACTGAATGCATATCATGACAGCGAAAAGCAAACGATAATAATCGTTTCGGAAGGGGCTGCCGTCGGCCACGAAAAGCCGTCGGCGGCTTTCGTTTATCGCCCGCTTCTTCCTTGACAGTACTGTGTGTGTATACTACACTTTGCATGTAGGAAAGGAGTGATCGGTATGCAGAATCAAGCACTGCGCATCGGCTTCGTGGGCCTCGGAATTATGGGGCGGCCCATGGCGAAAAACATACTCAACGCGGGGTATCCGCTCTGCGTATATAACCGGACGGCTTCAAAAGCCAAGGAGCTTGTGGAGGCGGGCGCGACACAGGGGTCGACCCCCAAAGAGGTGGCGCAAAAGAGCGATGTCGTCATCACCATCGTCAGCGATACACCAGACGTTGAAGCGGTGTTGTTCGGTGAAAATGGCGTAGCCGAAGGGGTACGCGAGGGTATGATCGTGGTGGACATGAGTACCATCTCGCCGCATCAGACGCGCGGCTTTTCCAAAAAGCTCAAGGAGTTGGACGTTACACTGCTGGATTGCCCGGTCAGCGGCGGAGATGACGGCGCAAAAGCGGGCAGGTTGACCATCATGTGCGGTGGCGAAAAGCAGGCGTTTGACAAGGTATTGCCTGTGCTGGAGACGATGGGCAAAAAGGTCACGCTGATGGGTGCGAGCGGGGCGGGACAGGCAACCAAACTGTGCAATCAGGTGTGCTTGAGCAGTGCGCTTTTGGGCGTATGTGAGTGCCTGCTGTTGGCTACCAAGGAAGGACTTGACTGCAATAAAGTGGTCGAAGTGCTCTCCGGCGGCGCAGCCAACTCCTATCAGCTTAGCGTACAGGGTCCCAAAATGGTGGCGCACGATTACAGTCCCGGATTTTTTGTTGATCTGTTCCAGAAGGATCTCAGGCTGTGCGCGCAGGCGGCACAGAACAACCATCTGTCGCTGCCGGGATCGACGTTGGTGGCGCAGCTATACAATGCCGTACAGGGCATTGAGGGCAGCCATGAGATGGGCAGCCAGGCGCTGATTCTGGCGTTGGAGCAGCTCAATGCGCATAAAGTGGCGGAATAGAAATGATCATCCGTGATGCTTGTACAGATGATCTTGACATGATCGGGAGAATCTGGAATCATTACATTCAAAAAACCACGTATAACTGGCGGCATGAATGCTATACGCCGGTAGAATTGCGGCAATGGTTCGTTCAGCACGGGACATCCAATCGTCCCGTGCTGGTCGTTGAAGAGGATGGATGCATCCTGGGATTCGGTGCACTTTCAACCTTTCGCGGTTCCACCGGTTATCGTTTTACCGTGGAGGATACCATCTATTTGGCGCCGCAGGCACAAGGACGCGGCTTGGGCACGTTGTTGATGACGGCAATGCTGCAACGGGGCAAGGACGTCGGCCTGAGGCAGGTGGTGGCCATGATCGACAGCGGAAACGTACAAAGCATAGAATTTCATGCAAAGATGGGCTTTGAAACGGTTGGCGTACTCAGGGATATCGGAGAAAAAAGTGGGAAGGTCCTCAGTTGCGTCGTCATGCAGCGGCGTTTGAATTGACGATAGAACCCAGAATCACGGAAGGATGGTGGATATGAAGGATCTTCGCGCACAACTCAAAAACATCCGCGGGTTTCTTTTGGACATGGACGGCACCATATACCTTGGCGAAAGGTTGATCGAGGGTACTGAGGCGTTTTTGCAAAGAGTGGAGCAGACCAAAAGAAAAATCTTGTTTATCACCAACAACTCGTCACACAATGTCTCGTATTATCAGCAGAAGCTCTCGCGTATGGGAATTGAAGTACAAAGGAATCAACTCATGACGTCCGGGCAGGCCGCGGCGGACCTTTTAAATCGAACGCATTCGAATGCGCGCGTATGGGTGCTGGGCAACGATTATCTCAAGGATGAACTGCGCGAAGAGGGTATAGAGGTTGTGGATAAAAAGCCGAACATCGTGCTGGCCGGTTATGACAATACATTGACATATAGCAAGCTGTGTGAATTCTGCGATTATGTGCGCCAGGGGTTGCCGTATATTGCAACGCATCCGGACTATAACTGTCCCGTGGAAGGTGGATTTGAACCGGACCTGGGATCGATTATGGCGCTTGTGGAGGCATCGACCGGACGCAAGGCAGATCGTGTGGCGGGCAAGCCCGAGATCGATATGGTGCTGGCGGCGCAAAAGCGATTGTCTGCACAGGTCGGACAGTTGGCCATGTGCGGCGACCGGCTGTACACCGACATTGCGGTTGGTAAGCGACACGGGCTTTTGAGCATTCTGGTGCTGACCGGCGAAGCGAAAGAGGAGGATATCCCCAAGGCGCAATACAAGCCGGACATTGTGGTTCCAAGCCTAAGCGCGCTCACGCCATACCTATGATGTGTGAAGGCTGTTCCTGATGTATACAAGATGCATAGTATATCGTATGCATGATATCCATCCGGACCCGCTTCGTAAAATGGACAGGGCTATCCTTGGATAACCCATGATGTAGTATCTGGGGCGGACACTCCGGATGGATGCGGTTTACAACATAGCGATGTCCACCGTTGGCACATGGTTTTATACGGGATCGCCAGTTTTGATGGGGATCTTTTTTTATTTGGAAACTCAGCGGCATAGTTGTATGGCCAACGTGCAAAGGCGCATACGCATTGAATTTACACCATGATTGAGATACAATGAATTTCTAAGGAAACAAGAATAAATCCAATGCAAAGGCCTGATATTCCCGCTCGAGGTGCATGTGCGGACACGGAGAAATTCGTGAACCGGGCATACGGCGATTTTACAGGGGAAAAGATAATCGGCGGGAACGAAAAAACAACAGGTGTATGCAGCAAGTGGATATTGGAGGATTCTTTTTGTTCAACGTTATGGAATCAGAACAGGTGGAAAATCTGATCGAAAGCAATTTCGATTTGACTTTGACCTGTACCACCGTACAACTATGCCATGCGAACGGCATGATTTTGGCATCCGACGTCCAATCCAATGAATATGTGCCGGATTTCGATCGATCCACCGTCGACGGTTATGCGGTACAGTCCAAGGATGTATTCGGCTGTTCCGACACTATACCCGCGCTGTTGACGTTGCGCGGGGAAATTCTGGCGGGTGAAGAGCCAAAAGCAAAATGGCAAAGCGGCGATTGCTTTTATGTACCCACCGGCGGTGCGCTGCCACAGGGTACGGATGCGATGGTGATGATCGAATATGCACAGCGGTTTTCCGACGGTACCGTTGCCATGTACAAGCCGTCTGCACCGGGGCAGCACATCATTTTCCGCGGCGACGATGTCAAGCCTACCGAAGTGGTGCTGTATAAGAATACCGCCGTTACGGCCAAGGAGATCGGCGCGCTGTCGGCACTTGGCATATCGCAGGTGCCCGTTTACCAAAAACCGAAGGTTGGCATCATCTCGACGGGGGACGAGCTTGTTCCCGTCGATGATAAGCCAAAGGGCGGGCAGGTCCGCGACGTGAACGGTCAAATGCTGTGCTCCGCCGTGCGTTCTGCCGGCGGCGAGCCGGTGTTTTACGGCATTGTCAGGGACGAATACGACGCGCTCTTGGATTGCGTACAAACAGCGATGAAAGAATGCGATATATTGCTTCTCTCCGGCGGCACGTCGGTGGGCAGCCGTGACGCGACGCGCAACGTCATAGAGGAGTTGGGGGAGATTTTGGTGCATGGCATTGCCATCAAGCCTGGAAAACCCACCATCGTCGGCAAGATTCAAAACAAACCCGTTTTCGGGTTGCCCGGGCATCCCATGGCGGCTTATTTTATGTTTATGATATTTATAAGCGGCTTCATCGGTAGGATTTCCGGCAAAAAGCAGCGGACGTATACGATCGAGGCGATATTGACAAGCGCGATACCCTCCAACCACGGTCGGGAGGAATGTATACCGGTGCATCTTGTATCGGGCAATCCGGTCTGTGCGACGCCGGTATTCAGTAAATCCGGCTTAATCACTACGCTGGCTGGAACAGATGGATATATACGAATCGACCGGGATTGTGAAGGAATGGCAAAGGGAAGCCAAGTGGAAGTCACACTGTTTAGGAGTGAATAGCAATGGCATTTGCGTATTTAACAAACGTTCCGCTGGATCGGGCGGTATCGGATTATTTGAACAAGCTGAGCGGGAACGGCCTTGCACCCAAGAGCGAGATGATAAGCGTGACGAACGCGCATGGGCGGGTGACATTTGAGGCTGTCTACGCCAAAAATTGTGCGCCCCACTACAATGCCTGCGCCATGGATGGCATTGCGCTTTCTGCCCGCCTTACCTTCGGCGCGACGGAGACGACGCCGGTTCATCTTGAAAAAGGAAAATTCGTGCGCGTGGATACCGGCGATCCGCTGCCGGATAATTGCGACGCTGTTGTGATGATTGAGGATGTTATTGAAACGGACAACGGTGTGGACTTGTTTGCCGCCGCCGTGCCTTGGCAGCATATCAGGCAGATCGGCGAGGATATCAGCGCCAACGATATGATATTGCCGTCCTATACCAAAATCACACCGGCTTCAATGGGCGCGATGCTGGCCAGCGGCGTGATGCGTGTCAAGGTGGTTAAACAGCCCGTTGTGGGCATCATCCCGACGGGTGATGAGATCGTCCCGCCCACGGACAATCCCGGCGAGGGCGAGATCATAGAGTTTAATTCAACGATCTTTTCCGCCATGCTGCAAAGCTGGGGCGCAACGCCCATGGTCTATCCGATCGTGAGGGACAAGCTGGCGTTGATCGAGAAAGCGCTGTTAAAAGCCCTTGACGAATGTGATGCGGTGCTGCTCAACGCGGGTAGTTCGGCGGGTAGCGAGGATTATTCCACGCAAGCCATCGAAAACGTAGGAGAGGTGTTGCTGCACGGTCTGGCGATTCGTCCCGGCAAACCCACGATTCTGGGATTGCAAGGCCAAAAACCGGTTTTGGGCGTGCCCGGGTATCCGGTATCCGGCATCATTGTGTTGGAGCAGGTATTCAAACCCATTGTGGATGTATTGACAGGGCAAAGCGGCCAGAGAGGTCGGATAATCGATGCGGTATGTGCCAGAAGCTTTACCAGTTCGTTGAAATACCGTGAGTTTGTGCGCACGCGCGTTGGATATGTGGATAATCGGATGATTGCGGTGCCGCTCAACCGTGGCGCGGGCGTGGTATCGTCGTTTGTCAAGGCGGACGGGATCATCGACGTGCCGCAAAACCGGGAAGGGTATGAGGCAGGCAGTGCCGTACAGGTGCGGCTGCTGCGCGCCGAAGAGGATATCAAAAACATGGTGGTGGTAACGGGCAGCCATGATCCGCTCATCGACGAAGTGGCTGATATGCTCTCTGGAAAATACAAGGACAGTTTTGTGGCGTCGTCGCATGTGGGCAGCATGGGCGGCATTATGGCGATCAAGCGCCGTGAAGCGCACATCGGCGGTATTCACATGCTGGACGAATCTACGGGCACGTACAATGTTCCCTATATAAAGAAGTATCTCGACGAAAAGGATATTGTGCTGATCGAATGCGTCCAACGTGTACAGGGTCTTTTGGTCAAAAAGGGAAATCCCAAAGGAATACAGGTATTTTCTGATATCGAAAACGAAGGGCTATCCTATGTCAACAGGCAAAAGGGCTCGGGCACCAGGATACTTTGCGATTATCTTGCCAGCAATGCCAATATTGAACACGGATCAGTGGACGGATACGACAGGGAGGAGTATACGCACACCGGCGTGGCGGCGATTGTTGCCGCGGGCAGCGCGGATGTCGGACTTGGGATCTATTCCGCTGCCAAGCTGTATGACTTGGATTTCATACCCATCTGCGATGAGCAATATGACCTGTTGGTGTTGAAACAGGCGATGGAACTGCCGTCGGTTGGCCGGTTCATTGAGATATTGAAATCTGTCGAGTTTAAAACTAGAATAGATGTTTTGGGCGGTTATACGACGCGTAATCCGGGGGAGGCACGTACATGGGATTAACCCACATAGATCAAAAAGGCGATGCGCACATGGTGGACGTGAGCGGCAAAGTGCAGACGAAGCGCGAAGCTACAGCACGGGCGATGGTCGCCATGAAGAGCGATACGCTGGATTTGATATTATCCGATAAGATCAAAAAGGGCGACGTGTTTGCAACCTGTCGCATCGCAGGCATTATGGCGGCAAAGCGCACGTCTCAGATCATACCGCTGTGCCATCCGATCCCCATCACATCGGTTCGGGTGGATATCACGCCGGTTCCACCGGGCACGGTGGTGATTGAGGCTACGGTGGGCTGTACGTTTGAAACCGGGGTGGAGATGGAAGCGTTGCACGCCGCGTCCGTCGCCGCACTGACGTTGTATGATATGTGCAAAGCGGTGGACCGGGCGATGGAGATCAAAAGCATTGCTTTGATAAAAAAATCAGGTGGGCGTTCCGGCGCGTTTTCGAGGGGAACACAGCCGACCATCGTGTCTGTCAATCTGAAGGAAGGCACGGAGGTGTCGCTGCTGGATTCAAAAGTGCAGGCGGAGATGAAAAACCTGGACGGTCTGTGCATGAAAAAGTTCAGGGCGGACGTTATCACAAACGGAGTGGATTACGGCAACCTTCAAGTCGACGACGATTTTAACGTTGGCGGATACGCGTTTACCGTGACGCGCAGAAAGGGCTGCTACGACGAATGCCCACGGTATCAGGCTCAAGAACACTGTCCATTGAAAAATGGTTGTATATTTGCCGCCGTTGGTAAACAAGGGGATGCGGGATAAAATTATGATGGATCAATACGGAAGAAACATTGAATATGTACGGCTTTCGTTAACGGAACGGTGCACGCTCCAATGCGAATACTGCCGGGCGGCTGAGGGCATATGTCCCAAAATGGCGGAAATGAGTGCCGACGAGATTGAGCGCATTGTAATAGCCATGGCAAAGATCGGTGTGCGTAAGGTGCGCCTGACCGGCGGGGAACCCATGTTGCGCCGGGATATTATCGACATCGTAGAGCGCATTGCGCGTATTGAAGGCATCGAGGAGATTGCCATGACCACCAACGCGCAGCAACTGGTGGGCAAATCGAAAGAGTTGAAAGAGGCAGGGTTGACAAGGCTGAATATCAGTATGGATTCTCTGGATCCGGACAAGTACCGTAAGATGACGGGCGGGGAGCTGGCACCGGTCATCACAAGCATCGACGAAGCCATCGAGGCGGGATTGTTGCCGCTGAAGATCAATGCAGTGGTGATACGCGGTCAGAACGATGACGAGATCGACGATTTCATCGCACTGGCAAAGGATAAACCCGTGGACGTGCGCTTTATCGAGTTGATGCCGATGGGCAGGCTGGGCCAGGACGAGAGCCTTCGGGTATCCACGGATGAGATGGTTGCTACAAGGCCGTATTTGATCCCACTGACCCCGAGGTATCTTTCGCAGCCATCCACGGATTATAGCATCAAGGGGTACCGAGGCCGTATCGGATTCATCAGCCCTATTTCGCATAAATTTTGCGGCGACTGCAACCGCGTACGGGTATTGTCCGACGGTACGCTACGGCCCTGCCTAGGGGATAACAGCGAGGTTTCGTTGAGAGAGACGCTTGATAGCGGGGATGATGAAATACTGCTCAACGTGATTCGGGCAGCGGTATTTGGAAAGCCGGTTGGACACAACTTCCAGGATGGGTTTGCGCCCAAACGGGATATGAGTAAAATTGGAGGGTGACGGTATGGCAAAGGTATTGTCCGTCAACATTAGCGATTGTAAGGGTACGTTCAAGTTTCCAGTCGATTCGGGTCAATTGAAGCGGGAGGCCGGCATCATAGGCGACGCGCATGCGGGGAACTGGCACAGGCAGATTAGCCTGTTGGGGCAAGAAAGCGTGGATAAGATGATCGCGCTGGGCGTCAGAGATCTGACCCCCGGCAAATTCGCAGAAAATATCACGACCGAGGGGTTGGAGCTGTATACGCTGCCGATTGGACAGCGGCTTAAAATCGGCAAATCCATTGTCGAGGTGACGCAGATCGGCAAGGAATGCCATCGGCACTGCCAGATCTATAAGCAGGTGGGCATGTGCATCATGCCGACCGAGGGCATATTCGTCAAGGTTATCACCGAAGGCGAAATACAGGCGGGGGATGAGATCACCCTGTTGTCCGACATACGCGCGGCCATTGTCATCGCTAGCGATAAGGGATATGCGGGCGTTCGGGAGGATTTGAGCGGCCCGGCGATCGAACAGGCTGTCAAGGACGTTGCACATGTTGTCAAAACCCTCATTTTGCCGGATGAAAGGGAACAGATTGCAAACGTTCTGAGGGAACTGGCAGACATTGGGGAATACGACGTAATCTTTACCAGCGGCGGCACGGGGTTTGCTCCGAGGGATGTGACACCCGAGGCGACAATGGATGTGGTTGACCGCATCGTGCCGGGCATACCCGAAGCCATACGCATGGAAAGCATAAAATTTACAAAAAATGCGATGCTCTCTCGCGCCGTCGCCGGCATCCGCAAACAAACGCTGATTGTCAATATGCCGGGCAGCCCGAAAGCCGTTGTGGAATGCATGGCGGTGATTTTGTCCGCGTTGCCACATGCGATTGAAACGCTACGGGGCGAAGCATACGAGTGCGCGCGGGAGACGGATTAGCACATTTACATATCCGAATATCATAAGGTGTGAATGGATCATCGGCCAATGCCGATAAGCAGCGGTGTGTGATAAGATTATGCGGCATTACAATGCAAAACGGATGGGATGTTCTTGACAATCCGTCCGGGACTGTTATAATAATCGTTGTGCTTGACGACTGGGTGTGGCGCAGTTTGGTAGCGTGCTTGAATGGGGTTCAAGAGGCCGGAAGTTCGAATCTTCTCACCCAGACCAGCGGCCCTGTGGCCGCGGACAAAATCGCGAATCATCTTTGATGATCCGCGATTTTTTTATGCCCACGAAGGATGAAATTTTCATATAGAAAGATAGGGGGTATTTCGATTAATCGTCACTTTACGCAAGTGAATTCCTATTACTCCGCCTTTCTGCATAAAATCTTTGGACTTTATGCGGCCCCCCCATTACATACGGAAGGCATGGACTTAGTCCATGTCAATCCTTTTTTGATTTAGGTAAAAGATAGGAATTGATGCCTTGAACCCCTTGGGGGTCAAGGGCGCGAAGCGTAAAGAAAATGTGCCGGTGATACGTTTTTAGGGGAGCGGGAGGCGGCTTTTGCCGAGTGGGCAGCGGAAGTTCAAATCTTCTCACCCAGACTATAAAGAAGATCCTTGTTGAAGGGGATATTTAAAAATGTTGGTTGCAAATATTGCAATGTATGTCATGCAATTATATGCTCTCTATTGCCTTTCTTAATCTTTCGATGTCCGGCTGCACAGTTCTGATCCGAAAACGATGGGTATGCGTGTGCGCTCACAAGAGCGACAGCCTTGCGGTATTATCGCTTGCATGGTGAAGAATGTATGACGCGCCTTATGCGGTGATAGACGGCGTACGCTGGGTATGCTAAGCATCTAGTAATACACATCACAACAATCTGCTTTGTATCGTTATTGTGGTTCCCAATAAATTTCTTATATTCAATCAGATGATGGATTTATTTAGCATCTGGATTTACGACATAATTTTGTATCTTCGGATGGATAAACATCATCCTGCCTGCTTCGGTATCAATCTTCATTTTGTAGCACTGGAAGCATTTAGTATTGAATGTGATAGACATATCGATAATTAACTGCTTCTTTTTGACGCTATTATAGCCCAAGTAAGACAGCAATCTCGCTACCCTATGGATTGAATAAAAGCATAAGCATCGCAGGTAAACCCATACGGTGATTGCCACAAAAGGTGTGATTATACAAATAAAAACCATGTACTGGAATAATACCATAAAAAATCAAAAACCAAAAATAGTTATTGACATATGTCAAATAAAAAGATAATATAGTTATGGGCATAAGTCAACAACTGTTATTTGCCACCATTATTAAGGAGGAATATTTTATGAAAATTGCACTTTCGGCAACAGGAAACACGGTTGAAAGCCATCTGGATATGAGATTCGGACGGGCGCCAGGATATATTATTGTGGAGACCGAAACGATGGAATACGAGGCTTTGGAGAATGCTGCGGCAACATTTGCGGGTGGCGCTGGTATTGCAGCGGCACAAAAAATTGCCGAAATGGACATAAAAGCGATTATTACCGGCAATGTTGGTCCCAATGCGATGAACGTATTAAAAGCGGCAAAAATAGAAATATTTAGGGGAAACGCGAGTACTATTAAAGAAAATATTGAGCTGTTTAAAAAAGGCGCGCTTGAGAAAATCCTTACAACCGTTGCGCCTCATTCCGGCATGAGGAAAATGAAATGAAAATTGCCGTTTTGAGCGGGAAGGGTGGCACCGGAAAAACAACAGTATCTGCCAGCCTTGCTGTTTCAATAGAACATAGTCAATACATCGACTGTGACGTAGAAGAACCCAACGGCGCATTGTTTCTAAACCCCAAAATCAAAGAGGTATTGCCTGTACATGTACTTGTACCGCAGGTGGAAGAAACCAAATGTAACGGTTGTGGTACCTGTGCCAAAGCCTGCCGGTTTAATGCGATTGCAGTAGTGAAAGGCAAGGTGCTGTTATTTCCGCAGATATGCCATCATTGCGGAGCGTGTATGATTGCTTGCCCTCAAAAAGCAATCACCGAGATGGAAAGGGAAATTGGGACCGTTGAATCCGATGGAGAAAAACGATTTATGCAGGGGAAACTGAACATCGGGGAACCAATTACAATCCCGATCATACATATGTTGAAGCAAAAAATGCGCAACGATGTGCCTGTGATATTTGACTGCTCTCCCGGTGCGTCTTGCACCGTGGTGCAAACAATCGATGGCTGCGACTATTGTATTCTGGTTACCGAACCGACGCCGTTTGGCCTGCATGATTTGAAAATTGCTGTTGGATTGGTTCGAAAGATGAATATTCCATTTGGCGTTGTAATCAATAAGGCAATGGATGAGGATCAAAGCATACAAGCGTATTGCCGTGATGAGCAGATTACGGTGTTGATGGAAATTCCATTCCTGCGTGAAATCGCCGAAAATTACTCGAACGGTGTATTGCCCGTGCAGATGAACGAAGAATTGAAAAATAAATTCGCTCAGATGTATTCTAAAATAAAGGAAAATAAAGCATCATGAAACAAATTGTGTTTATAAGTGGTAAAGGCGGTACGGGCAAAAGCACGGTTGTGGCATCGCTTAGCCGGATGGTTCAAAACAAGATCATGGCTGATTGCGATGTGGATGCGCCCAATCTGCACATGATGCTACCAGGCAAACGAATGCAAAAGGAAAGTTATTATGGCGCCGAGGAAGCGGCTGTGGATTCGTCAAAATGTATTTATTGTGGCATATGCAAGCAAACTTGTCGGTATGGTGCCATTACCGATATGCTTCAGGTTGATCCCATCAAGTGTGAAGGGTGTGGAGCGTGTCAATGGGCATGCCCTGTAGGAGCAATTTCGCTCAGGGAGGTGAAGACTGGCGAAACGTATGTGGACAGCACACAGTACGGCACGTTTTCCCACGCACTGCTGGATATTGGTGCGGAGGGTTCCGGGAAGTTGGTAACCGAGGTGAAGGAAAACATCAACGGCTTCTTGAACGGGGAATCGTGGGCAATTGTGGACGGTTCTCCCGGTATTGGTTGTTCTGTCATCGCTTCCATTACAGGGGCCGATGCTGTTGTGGCGGTCTGTGAGCCGACAAAATCGGGGCGGAGCGATCTGGAAAGGGTTTTGGGTGTAGCGCGTCATTTTGGAATTCCGGCGTTTGTATGCATAAATAAATACGATTTAAATCCCGGGATTACCGAATTGATCCGGAATTATTGTGAAACGAACGGATTTCCAGTAATCGGAAGAATTCCGTTTGAGCCCGCCATTGTAAAGGCGCTGCAATCACTAAAAACACCGGTAGAAGCGGGCATAGTGAACGTTGTAGGGGAGATAGAAAAACTTTGGGAGAGGTTGCAGACTGGTATGAGCAATATCAAACAAGCTTAATCGAATTGCCTCACGGGATAATTATGTGTTTACCCATTCGTATCAATGCTTGGAACGGCAACATGAATAGGGAACGTGGGATTGAGCACAAATAAAAGGAGGTTGAAATGCATGCCAGGTAGAGACGGAACAGGCCCTGCGGGGAAGGGTCCTGTCGGCAGAGGTAGGGCCGGCATAAGAGGTGATGCCAGAACAAATGTTGGTTATGCGTCGGGTACAGACGGTTATTGCATGTGCCCAAATTGCAAAGAAAAAGTGCCGCATCATCTGGGAGCCCCTTGTAATACGATTGTTTGCCCAAAATGCGGCACAAGAATGGTTAGAGGGCAATGAATGCCGGCGCGTGAGTTGTATAAGCAGAGTAACGCCATTCGTGCAGGACATTAAAAAGTACTGATTGAGTTATCAAAAAATCGCGGCGATTCACTTGGCAAATGCTATAACCGCTGTTGTCGGTACACACGCCAGTTTTGGCCAGGCAAACGTTTTGAGAAACAGGGCTATACCTCAAAGGAGACGGAGTCATATCGCTGACGGATCTAGGCCACAGTAATTCGCACAAATGGTAAAAAGCGCAATGTGTTGATATCATTATTTAGCATGGCTGCTGGGTATTCATGCCGCAAAGTAAAGTAAAGATGGGGGCCTGTTCTATTTGTATAGATCATACGAGTTGTATAGATCATACGAGCAGTGCAGAAACTGTAGGAAGGCTGAAATGTTATGTAAGGGCATGACACAAGGATAACAAAAGATAAAAGGAGGGGAAGATGTTGCCACGAGGAAACAGAACGGGCCCGGCGGGTTTAGGACCAATGACGGGGCGAGGCTTGGGTTACTGTACAGGTCTAATGGGATCAGGCCGAAGGGCAGGTGCCAGCGGCCGCGGACGTAGATTTGGCACACTGTGTTTTATGACAGGAATTTTCGGATTGGGAACGCTTTGGTATTCCGCAATAAACCGCGCAAAACGGCTTGATCGCCTGTAAAACAAAGCACGAGAGTATGCACAATGGTGTAATCAACAGAATGCTTTGAATGGTGAACATGGAAAACGAAAGTGATGTACTGAGCATCAGTACGATATGAAGAACAATTGAGCTTCGGCGAGAAAGATTTCGCTGAGTATAAAAGGAGGGAAAAATGCCAAGAGGAGACGGAACAGGTCCTGGCGGATTTGGTTCGATGACAGGGAAAGGCATGGGCTACTGTGCCGGTTTCGAGTCGCCAGGATATGCAAGCGGTGGCTATGGCATGGGGTATCGGCGAGGCAATCGAAGGATGCATTACATGACCGGGCAGCCGGGATGGGCTCGCTACGGAGCATATCCATGTGTATATCCATACGGCTATGCACCGTATGCAGGGGTTGAACCAGCAGCGCCGGTTATCGATGAAAAGGCCGTGTTAAAGAATCAGGCCGCCTTTTTGCAGCAACAATTGAAATGGGTTCAAGAACGTTTAGACAACATGGAAGAAGCGGACTAATTGAGCCAGACCAAAGAGAAAGAAGGCAGGCTAGACCTGCCTCCTTCTCTTGCGCTATAAATGAAAACGTTGTTTGTAAGCAGTAGAGAATTTTGAATTGAAAAGAAGGGTTTATTATGTTGGTTTTCGGACCGGTACCGTCAAGGCGTTTGGGTCAAAGTTTAGGCATCAACAATATTCCGCCCAAGTCATGCTCCTATTCATGCGTCTATTGCCAGATAGGCAAAACAAATCGCATGTGTGCAAAAAGACAGGAATTTTACAAATCGGATGAACTATTTAGGCAGACAGAGCAGAAAATCAACGACATAAGAAAAAACGGCGCAAAGGTCGACTACCTAACCTTTGTTCCCGACGGTGAGCCGACGCTGGATATTCATTTAGGCCAGCATATAGACAGGCTTAAAACATTTGGTATAAAAATTGCAGTGATAACCAACGCATCCCTTTTATGGATGGATGATGTGAGAGAAGATGTTATGAAAGCGGACTGGGTATCTGTTAAGGTGGATGCGGTGGACTATAAAATATGGAAGAAGATAGATCGTCCGCATGGCACACTCATCTTGGATACGATACTAAAGGGAATTGCCTCATTTGCAAAGGAATATACAGGAACGCTTGTGTCGGAGACAATGCTTGTGGATAGGTTGAATGATCACAAGGCGTGCATAGAGGGCATTGCGGAATATCTGGCGGATATCCTTCCTCAAAAATCATATTTACTTGTACCGACACGACCGCCCGCAGAAACATTTGCTGTTAAACCCACCGGAGAAATGCTAAGAAATGCTTATGACATCATGAGCCGAAGCGGCCTTGATGTAGAGTGTGTTACGGTAGACGAGGACGATGATTTTTATTTCACGGATGACATTGCAAATGACCTATTGAGTATATCTTCCGTTCACCCGGTAAGGGAGGAAGTTATCGAAAAACTGTTAAAAAAGAGAAAAATCGGCAGGTTGGTAATAGACCGTCTCATTGAGAAAGATCTTATTCGTACGTATACGTATGAAGGGAAACGTTTTTACAAGAGAAACCTATAACAAACAAATTGTTCTGTTTCAGATAACGCATAAAAGAAGCAAAATACTTGCCCGGTATTAAAGATAATGCCGGCACAACTATATTTGATCGCGTGTTTTTTGGAAGTGCAGCATGGTGCGGGTCGTGTGATTAGCAAAGGACAGCGTAACGTTGAAACGCTTTGGGCTGCGGAAAAAGGATTTAATTTTATTGAAAGCCTAATGCCCCGTATTGTTAGAATCAGTAGGGGTTAAGTTGCATGACTATGTCTATAGGCACTTGGGAGCAAAAAATAAGCACGAAGTAAAAATATTGAAGGCAAAGGAGCGAGTACACATGGCGAGGCCTATAAAATGGAGAAAAATTGACCATTATCCAACCGTTGAACGTTTTGTGCCTGCCAAACCGGGCCAAATGAATTTTGAGGAAAACGTGTTGAAATTGGAGGAGTTGGAAGCTATACGGCTAAAGGATTTATTGGGACTGGAACAAGAAGAATGTGCATCGAAGATGCAAGTTTCGCGTCCAACTTTTCATCGGATACTTATGCTTGCGCGTTCTAAAATTGCGGACAGCTTGGTGGCCGGCAAAGCTATCCGCATCGCCGGCGGTAATTTTACGCGCAATATTTGTCAAGTTGTATGCCTTGACTGTGGCTATCAGTGGACGGAAAGCTATGAAAACATGATGCGGGTTAACGATGACGAGTATTTGTGCCCGGAATGCAAATCAGGGAATATATCCTGCTCCGAAGGAAGAGGGAAGTTTTGCAGAGGGAATTGCCGCCGGCACGGCAGAAAGAGGTATTGACAACAGAATGCAAAAATATTGTGTACTTATATAGAGATAGATAGAAATATGTGTAATTAAAACCCACCATTGTTGGAAATAATTCTACATGCAATCAATTCCGCGGCAACATTATAATGAATGGTTATATTTAAACCTCTGATTATCTTGAGCTCTTTCATATTCATATGTTAGACTAGGACGGTTATGGCAATAAATTTGATGGGACCGTGCTGCGGGCAAAAAGTCAACTGAAAAGATATCAGGGATAGGAGCATTTATATGGTACATACATTTACTTTGAACGGATACCACTTTTCGGTAGACGGAAACAGTGGAAATATTCATCTGCTTGATGACTTGAGTTTTCATATTCTAGACGGAAAACAGGAAGTTCTCGGGCATGAAGAAGCGATTGCGTTGCTTAAGGACCGATACTGTGAAACGGATATCACTGAGGCATATAATGAAATTCAGCAATTGATAAAGGAGGATCTTATTTTCACATCCGACCAAAGTATAGAAGATGTGATTAACCATTGGGAAAGGGACAACAGCATAAAGGCGCTTTGCTTGCATGTAGCGCATGATTGCAACCTGAGATGTGAATATTGTTTTGCAGACGAGGGGGATTATAGTACAGGCCGGTCATTGATGAATCGTGAGGTTGCGTTAAAATCGGTGGATTATCTTGTTGCGAATTCCGGAAAGCGGCGTAATATAGAGATCGATTTCTTCGGTGGTGAACCGTTGATGAATTTTGATGTAGTCAAAGCAGTGGTTGCATACGGCAGAGAGATTGAACGAAAGACGAATAAGCAGTTCTATTTTACAATGACTACAAACGGCACATTGCTAGACGAAGAAAATATAGAATTCATCAATGCAAATATGGACAATATCGTGATCAGCATAGACGGGAGAAAGAGAATTCATGATGCGGTTAGGCACGATGTCAACGGTGGCGGCAGTTATGACCGGATTGTGCCGCTAGCTAAAAAACTTGTGGACGGACGGAAGGGAAAAAGCTATTTTATCCGGGGCACGTTTACATCGAAAAATATTGATTTTTCAAACGATGTTTTTCATCTGGCGGATCTCGGTTTCAAAGAGATATCCGTAGAGCCTGTGGTAGGTATCGGTAAAGAGTTTTTTATCACAGATTCTGACGTCCCTAACATTCTTGAAGAGTACGAACGCTTTGCATTGCAGTATCTACAAAGAATGCTGGATGGAAAACCTTTTCGTTTCTACCATTTTAATTTGGACTTGTACGGCGGACCTTGCCTCTATAAACGTATTGTTGCCTGTGGCGCGGGATTTGAATATTTGGCAGTATCACCAACAGGAGATATTTATCCATGCCATCAATTTGTCGGAGAGAAAGACTTTAAAATGGGCAACGTATATGATGGTATTACGAACCATGAAGTGTCCAGTAGATTTAGAGAAAACAACATTGCCACAAAAAAAGAGTGCAGAGAGTGCTGGGCGAAACTCTTTTGTTCCGGAGGTTGCCATGCAAATGCATGGTTTACGAATGGCAACATAAAAGAACCAAATGAGATTAGCTGTATATTGCAAAAGAAAAGGATAGAATGTGCAATAATGGTACAGCATTTGCTGAATGGAACAGATAGCGAAGAACCTGTGAATCACATATGACAACAGTGGAACGCGTTCCCATAGGGCGTTAATGAATGGATATTGTTCTGCGCTGACCTGGACAGGGCGTGCTGTTGCGTATGATGGAGAAGGCATTGTATCCATATCGGTAACGTTAGACAGAAAAAAAGCCCGGGAATAATCCGGGCTTTTAGGTTTTTCAAAATGGTATAGAAGGCCTGCTATCTTATAGCGAATACAGTTCATAGGCGATATAGTTGGACACCTCTGTACCGTCTATCATTTCCACCTCATACAAAACACCGTCGCATACGAAGAACATACTTTGCAGTTCATAGTCGGTGCCCGCGATGTTTTGGGTGTGCTGATAGGCATACAGGAAGAATCCGTATGGATCTAGTTCGTACGGGGTTGGGCCTTTGTCCGTCACCGCGCCGTTTTCGTCCATGTACATATATTGCACCGTCATGGTATCTGCATCAAAGACATATTGCACCTCGCCGGGACGCAAATTGTACGTTTTGGGATATCCGGGCGCTGCGGCGGATGCCGCCGGATTGTCCACCCACGTTCCGGTGGACCCCCACCACATTTGATCCAGATGCGCTTCGATGTCCATTTCAAAGCCGTTGGCAAACACGATATTTGGATCGCGTCCGCCCGTAGCCGGGGTGGAAGAAGGGGATGTCGCCGCTGTTTGTACGGACAGGCTTTCAACACGAATGAAGTCAAGGGACTCTTCGCCTAAGGACAGCGCCAGATATTCATCGCCGTAATAAGTCTGGAATTCAAACGCTATTCCCTGGGATGTGCCGGACGAATCGGTCAGCGTCAGCGTATTGCCCGCGATCGAATAGGTATAGGTTTCCTGATCGTCGTCTTCCACATACAAGGCGGTGCCGTTATTGTAAAATTCAATTCCGTAGTATACAATCTCCGAACACCACTCCCAAGCGCCGAGTATTTTCGTCTGGTTCTCCGTTGGCGCAACGGCGGAAGGCGTTGCCGTCGTGCCGTTACCTGCGAGCGAAAGCTCAGCTGTGTCGAGATTGGAAAGCGCCGACATATCCGTCTTTGGCAGGCCGTTCAACAGCGCCGCCTGCGAATTGGACTGGGGTTGTATCCACTGCAAATAGGCAAACACACCGAAGGCCACCACTGCCAAACCCAGCATCGAGAAGAAAGCAATTTTCAGTCCTTTGCCCGGCGGCGTTTGTATTGGCGGGGTTTGTACTGGCGGCGGTTGGTTCCCGACTTGCTGTACGGGGCTTCCGCAATGCGTACAGAATGTTTCCTGGTTTCCGATTTCTTTTCCGCAATTTTTGCAAAACATAGGCACATTCTCCTGTTTTTATTGGGGCCTCTTGCGCAATGGTATAAAACCGGCTTATTGGATGAATCCAATGCCAACTGCATTGTGATTGGCATAAAACGATCCGTCGTCGTTGTAGATCTCAATGTATAGATAGCCGTTTGCGTGCAATCGCAGTTGGTAGATGTACGCGCTCAGCGAACCTGCATACCAATCGATAAAGATTCCGTCATCGCGGCTGAGGATGTTGCCTGAACATTTGCCGGTAAACTGTCCGTTTGAATCGTAGCTTTCAAAGTACGCGGTGCCTGCATAGTCACCAAACGCTTAGTCGATGACGACCAAGCGTCTGATTGGCCCTTTGCTGTTTGGATTGAGCGGTTGGCCAAACGCGGTCGGGGTGACATTCCATGCCATCTGCCATGTGCCTGCCAAATCCGAAACATCAAAGCTCACCGTGCCATCGGGCGACACAGGCGTAGATGGTGTTGTTGTGCCCGTATTCGTGTTTGACGCGGCCAATTGGTTTTGCAATGCCCTGATTTCATCCAACAATCCTTCGCTGTCCTTGAGCGCTTGCGCGTAGGCAATCGCATCATCCAAATTGCCGCTTGTCATCGTTGCGCCGTCTTTGGACAGGTTAATCCCGACAAACGGATCGTTCAGTACAAGCGACCGGATGTCCTCGGTTGCATTGGCAGCGCTGATGGCCGGGTTTCCGTTGCTGTCGCTGAGGAACAGCCATTTAGCCCCGTCCTTTGCATAGTTGACCGCATTGCCCTGCAAACTGGTGATGGTGTATGTGCAGTTGTCGTAACCGGCTTCTCCTTTGAATAGATAGAGAGCGTCATCCGTTAACTGTGCAGCGGTTGCCGCGCCGCCAAGGGACACGATACCTTTGGGGATAACAAAAGGTATCGCAGGGGCAATGCCCATTTCCGCCGCTATCAGCACGGTGACCTTGCAGCCGCTTCTGACAATGCGCGCGCCCACTTCTCTCGAAGCCGCCACGTCGCCAAAGTTAGTCCAGGCCTCGGCGGTGATTTCACCGTTGGCGGTTTTCAGTGCGGAATTGGCATACTGCATATCGGAATTCAAAAAATCCGCCAGCGTTCTGAGCCGTTGGCCCGCTTGGGCGGAATCGAATACCTGGATGATATCGTTGGATTCGGCGGCATAGGCCGTTTCGATGAATGAAAACGTTTGCTGATTTTGTGCGCTTATCATGGATTGGAACGTATCATCGTCCACCTGCTCGTGCAATAATTTTGTGCATTGCGCCGCGGCATCATAGTATTGCTGCGCTTTTGAAAGCTCATCATACCACTGGTCATACGTATCGTAGGACACGTTTTGATCAAGCACCCTGCTTGTATAGTATGTTCCGCTGCAAAACGCCTCGATGGCATAATCGCAAAGCGCAAGGGAATCCTTTGCCGTTAATGCACCACCATCCTGACGATTGGTAATATTGAGTATGGACAATACCGTAAACGCAAAAAAAGCACCCGCTAAAACAACCGAGCCAATGACCCACCCCGTCTTTTTCATAGTTCATCCTTTCCGGTGAATGTTAAAAAGAAAAACAAATAGAAATGGTTGATAGATACAACAATATTTTACAATGGATGGTAAGGATTTTCAAGATGAGGGTGGGGGAGAGGGAAAGATTTCAGCTACGTCATGTTTAATGGCCGAGTGTAGTGCTTGAATGGGATTCAAGAGCGTGAAGCGTAAAGGAAATGTGCCGGTCGTTTTCAAGAGACAATGTTAAGGAGCTAATGAAGGATGTGAATCGATATTCTTATGATATTTTGTGCACCATATTGATCATTGCTAAACATATTAACAATACAATTATATAAAAATTCTGATTGATCAGTAGTGTCTTTTGCCTTATTTAAAGTTTTGATAGTGTCGCCAAAAAAACCACTATTAGCGATTTTATCCAACTCCTTGGCAGCATCATTAAAATCATAAAAATCATTCATTAAATTATTTTAACCTTTCTTAATAATATGACCATAACTTGGACAATTTCTATCTTCAAGTAAAATTACGTTATACCCGTATTTGGGGCAAAGCCCAACTAGCTAATATTCCATTCTTTCTCGTATTCCATTTATTCCTCTGTATATAACAGGAATTACTTTATTTACAAAGTCTGAATATTCAATTGCAAGATGACCGCCATATATTTATCATAATACAATAAAATATTACCGTAAAATTTTAATATTAACAATATTAGCTATTATTTATCAAAGCTTTTAGCCTTTCTCTAATGGTTGTATTTAGGCATTAGTTTTAATAATTGAAATTTGGGCTGCCTTTTCTATAACAGAGCCTCCGATAGGGAAGAAGCCCGAGGAATAGATATTCACGGGCCTCTTCATAGAATTGTACCGAATCGCTTCATTCAACGTATCGACATCGGGGAAGGTAATACTACACCACCCCCATTCCCTCCAACAACTCCACGCAATCCAGATAGCCCTGTTTATAGAGTGCTTGCTGTTCGATGGCGGCGGTGGTGAGTTCGTGCTCGAACAACTGCCGGAAGGATTGAAAATCGTCCGGGCTAAGAGTTAGTTCGTGTTTGCTCATGATGATGGGGTCTATCCTGTTCCAAAGCTCGATTTGCATCCTGACCGCCTGTGCGTATTCGACGTTGTTTTGCGTAGGTTTTGGGTGATTTCTTCCATCCTGTCGATCAAAAAATCCGTGATACATTGTTCCATATCAGCCGCTCCTTTCAGGTGGAGCACCTCTGCTTGTGGAGGAGCCGGTACGCATGTTATACTATTTACGTACGTTTGCCTTCGGGCAGGTGTGCAGTGGGGAAGTGGTGTTGATCTTGTTGGAGAGGCACCGCTTCCTTTATTCTTTGAGGCCGTCATGCATTTTCCGTACACCACGTCTAACTACTTCGGCTCTGGATATCTTCAATTTTTCACTGCATTCATGCAGTTTTTTGAAAGTATCCTTATCAAACCGAATCTTCATTGTGATGTCTTTTGGATTATCAGTTGGACGGCCTATTTTCTTTGCGCCCAAACACCCACCTCCTTTTGCAGGTCGCTAAATATAGAATAAGTTATAGACCTGCAAAAGTCAATGCCTATATTGCAATTAACATGATAATAGTAAATAAGTATCCAACGGTATAATCCCGTTGGATGGTGTCTGTAATCTGCTTGTAAGAAAGCCAGTACGAGTGCAATGCTATTTATGTAGCCTCTGTCTTTTGGACGTTGTGCGATGGGGATAAGGCCATACAAAAAGCAATCGCCCATATTGGGGGTTATGCCGTATAATGGATACGGGCAATGCCCGTATTTTTGATTAATCACGTGCCTTTGGGCAACGGTAATATTGGGAAAGCGGAGGATGAACTAAGATGATGGCATTGATAACGGGGGCCAGCTCCGGCATTGGCGCGGACATGGCTCGCGTGCTGGCAAAACGGGGATACGATTTGATTCTGGTTGCCCGGCGCAAGGAAGTGATGGAAGTGCTTAAGAGCGAACTGAAAACCAACGTCCGTGTGATCGCGCTGGATCTGGGCAAAGAGGAGAACTGCCTTGCATTGTATGAGCAGGTGAAGGGCGAACCCATTGATATTTTGATCAACAACGCCGGTTTTGGGCTGATGGGAGCGTTTGACAAAACCGACATGCAGGCGGAATTACAGATGGTCGACGTCAACGTCCGGGCGGTACATATTTTGACAAAGCTGTTATTGAAGGATTTCAAGGCGCGGGATCGCGGCTACATCCTCAACATGTCATCCTCCGCGGCGTTTTTGCCCGGCCCGCTGATGGCCACCTACTATGCGTCCAAAGCGTATGTGCTGTGGTTGAGCCAAGCTATATGGGAAGAATTGCGGCAGGCGGGAAGCAATGTGCACATCAGTGCGCTGTGTCCCGGTTCCGTGCCCACGGAATTCAACAAAAAGGCAAGGGCCGTGCACATCAGCGGCAAGGGGTTGCCCAGCGCATTCGTGGCCGAATACGCGATCCGCCGGATGTTCCAAAAAAAACGCGTTATCATACCGGGGGTTAAGATGAAAGTGTTCTATGTTGCGCAGCGCCTGATCCCCATGCGGCCGTTGCTTGTGTTCTGTTATAAGCGGTTGGTGCACAAGGGCGCTTTAGATAACGATAGAATCACATCATCGTAAGGGAATATAACGGTCAGGCGCGCCGGTGCGCAAATAAATGGCAGGGGGTTGATAAGCGCTTGCTGATCCGCTATAATGATGTTGGTTATGTTTTAGGGCGAGGCGAAAATCCTCACCGGCGGTAATGAGCGAAAGCTACAAGTCCGAGAGCCTTTTAGGCTGATTCAGGTGCGATTCCTGAACCGACGGTACAGTCCGGATGAAGAAACACGGTTGCAAAGTTCAGCTTTTCTGAATAAGCAACCATGCGCCCTTGGCACAGATGTGTTGAGGGTCTTTTATTTGCCCTGACAGCCTCAATATTTTCTCGGAGGTTATTGCAATGAACACAAGTCAGTCCACAAGGAAACTCGTTACCATGGCGTTGATGGCGGCATTGTCCATCATCCTGGTCTACCTCATCCGCATCCCATTCCCCGGGGCGACGTTTTTAGAGTATGATCCGGCGGATGTGCCGATTTTGATCGGTACGTTCATCTATGGTCCATGGAACGGCCTGCTGCTCACCATCGTGGTCAGCGTCGTTCAGGGACTTACCGTCAGCGCGCATAGCGGCGTCATCGGCATCATGATGCACATCTTCGCAACGGGCGCATTCGTGCTGGTGGCGGGGCTTATCTACAACCGTAAAAAGACATGGAAGAGCGCTGCCATCGGTCTTGGCGTGGGCGCATTGACGATGGTGGTAACGATGGTAATCTGGAACATTATCTTTACGCCCATCTTTATGGGTGTGCCGCGCAGCGTCGTCATGCCGATGATCGTGCCGTTTATCGTACCGTTTAACATCATCAAGGCGGGCGTCAACGGCATCGTTACGCTGATAACGTATAAGCAGATCGGCAAGTTTGTAATCAAGAAACAATCGTAAGGTACGGATACACCCCCCGCTCAACGGGCAATTGATGGTATTCGTACGCACAAAAGATGGGATAAAAACAAAGCCTGCAGAAATATTCCTGCAGGCTTTGCCCATAGTTCTCTTATCGGTGGATGCCGTGACGATTATTAAATGGGGGTAACCGCCGCGGCAAACGGGTATATACTTATGCTGCCTTTCGCCTGTCGTTGTCCACCAACAGGTTGGCACTCTTGAGAGCCAACACAAGTATTGGAATCAGTATGAGCTGTGTGATGATGCCGGGAATCGCGTTGGTGAATCCGCCGGCGATGAACGCGGCAAAGGAGAAAGCGGAGCCGGACATCCCCAAAAGAATAACCTGGGCAACGCCCCATACGACGCGGCCGAGTACCATGGCCACGACCAGCGAAATGAGTAGATTGATTATGTTCTTTGGCAGAGCCTTGTACAACAGCCCTGTGAACAGGCCGTAGGCTGCAAGTTCAAAGGCCATTGCCACGCCGGTGGGGAACAGCGGCGGCATGCCAAAGATCAAAAACCGCAGTAGCGGTGCGATGAAACCCACACCCATCCCGTATTGCCAGCCGCACACAAAGCCGCAGAGCAACACCGGGATATGCATGGGCAAAAGTTTGCTGCCGAACTGTGGGATTTGCCCCGTCAGGAAGGGAAGATAGAGCGCAATGGCCAGACAGACCGCTGCAAGCACGAGACGTCTGATGTTGTTTGAAGACATAATAATCAACAACCTTTCAAAAAAAATACGAAGGTAATCGCTTATAAAAGCGCATACCTTCGTGGTAAACAAGTCAACTTATGTACATGCGACTTACCGGCTTCTGCCAGTTGTTATCAGTATAATACCATAAAACGCCAACCGGTACAACGGGAATTGTGAAATTGTCACAGGAATAATTGGCAAAACTTCGCCCGAATTCAGCCCTGTGCCGACAATCCCAACACGTCGTTCATGTTGTAAAGCCCCGGTGCCTGATCGGCCATAAAGCGCATGGCGCGCAGCGTGCCAACGGCAAAGACCTCGCGCGAGGTGACGTTGTGGCGGATTTCGATGGTTTCGTTTTCTCCGGCGAAAAATACCGAATGTTCTCCCGCGATGGTGCCACCCCGAAAGCTCATCATGCCCACTTCACTGGATTGCCGCCTGTGGCTTTCACCCTGCCTGTTGTAGATTGGCACAAGCTTGCCGCCGTGTACCTCGTTCAATGCGTTGAACAGCATGACCGCTGTACCGCTGGGCGCATCGATCTTGCGGTTATGGTGTTTTTCAATGATCTCGATGTCAAAGCCATCGCCCAGTACCTTTGCGCAGGTGGCGATCAGCGATTTCATCAGTGCCACACCCAACGAGTTGTTGTAGGAGAAGAATAAGGGTATCGCTGTGGCGGCTTCTTCAATCGCCGCTTTTTGCTCATCCGAATGGCCCGTTGAGCAGATCACTGCCGGAAGCTCGTTTTTAAGGCAGAAGGACAACACGTTTTTCAGATTATCTGCTCTGGTGAAATCCACCACGACGTGTGGCGATTCCTCCATCATATCCAGCGAGGTATATACGGGATAGGAAAACGCACCCGTCGTTTGGATATCGATGCCCGCGACAATGCGCAGACTTTCATCCTTTTCCACGGCGCGTGCAATGGCCTGTCCCATCTGTCCCATCGCACCGACGATACAGACATCAATCATAGTAATCCCTCTTTCGTTGCAAAATCCACTTTATTTTACCGTATATTGAGAAAATCCGCAACGTAAGCGTATGGGAATGTATGTTCGGGTGTTATCGCGTAGGCGCGGGAAATATCGCCGCTGGTGGTTGGTGGAAATCGCATGATATCTGTGGTAGAGTAGGCGTATGCACAACACGATAAGGGAGAAAACGATGCGTGAGAGTACCTGTTGTTTTACAGGCCATCGCCCGGACAAGCTCGCCTTTGGCTATGACGAAAGCCGTCCGGAATGCATAGCGCTTAAACAAAGTCTGGTCGAATGCGTCCAACGGCTGATCAAGCAGGGATATACCACATTTATCAGCGGTATGGCGCAGGGCAGCGACATATATTTTGCAGAAGCCGTGCTTTCATGCAAGCGCACGTATTCCCATATTAGTTTGGTGGCCGCCGTGCCGTACCGTGGTCAGGATCACCGTTGGTCGCCGGTCTATAAAAGGCGTTATCGCAACATTCTTTCGCAGGCGGATGAGGCCGTGGTGCTGGGCGAAAAGTATACGCGCGGTTGTATGATGCGACGCAACCGCTACATGGTGGACCGATCTTCGGTGCTTGTCGCGGTATACGGCGGGGGAAACGGCGGGACCAAAAACACCATCGCTTATGCGGTATCACAGGAGTTGACCATTTTGTGGCTGAACCCGCAAACGTTTGCATGGTCGTGCTCATACAACGCACAACAGGAGGCAACATGAGACGCAGAGACAGGGAGATTACTGAGTTTTGGCGTATGGTTGAGATATTGGATGCTTGCGACATCGCACACGTTGCGATGGTAGACGATGCGGGCGAGGCGTATGTGGTGCCGGTAAATTTTGGATTTTCAATCGGCAATGATACTGTCACGGTTTATTTTCATGGGGCGAAGGAAGGGAAGAAAGCTGAGATATTGAGCAAGCAAGGTCCGGTTACGGTTTGCATAGACCGCGGGCTGGGCATGAAGATTGGCGAAAAGGCGTGTGATTTTGGCGTTGCGTATGAAAGTGTGATGCTGTTCGGCCGCGTGTCCGTGCTGGACGAACAGACGGACAAGCGCAAGGCTTTTTCTACCATGTTGGGCAAGGCCACGGAGGACGAACTTGCCTTTGACGAAATTATGCTGACAAAAACGGCGGTGTATGCCGTTGAGGCGCAGCGTTGGACGGCCAAGGAATGCCCGCTAAAATAGAAGCGGGCTTATAAACACAGGAACCAAAGCGCCTTGCCCATCGGAAGAATTGCCAAACGGCTGTATTTCTTCCGATGTGCAAGGCCGCTTTTATTTGGCATCCAATAAAGGTGTTGACAACGCATGTGGGAACGATTATACTACAACCGTACTAATCATAGTAGTACAGATAATACAAATATCCAAAACAGTCCATACGAAACGCTTGACGCAAGGGAGGAACCATAGTTGTGGCAAATCGACAAATATGCACGCGTTCCCATCTATGAGCAGGTGGCGGAATTGGTGGAGCGGTATGTGCTACGCGGCATTCTCAAGCCAGATGAACAGATGCCCTCGGTGCGAGCGCTATCACAGACCATGAACATCAATCCAAACACACTGCAAAAGGCGTATGCCGAGCTGGAACGGCGTGGCGTCTGTTATGCCGTTCCCGGGGGCGGGCGGTTTGTACGGACGGAGGCCAGGGAAAGCATTGTAGAGCGTAAGAAGGAGCAGCTGAAGGATCTCAAGCGACTGGCAAACGAGCTTTACGATGTGGGCGTGGGCATCGAGGAGATGCTGGATTGCATACGGGACGCAGCAAAACAGGCGAAGGAGGATCACCGTGATGCAACGGAATAGCGCTTTAGGCGCAATGAACCGGAAACCATGGATGATATCCAATTGGACGAAAAAGGTGCAGACAGGAGCGATGAAATATGATAACCGTTGAGCGTATTACAAAACGGTTTGGGAACGTTGTGGCGCTGGATTCGCTCAGCTGCAACATACCAAGCGGCTGTATCTATGGCCTTGTGGGCAGCAACGGAGCGGGAAAATCTACGCTGCTTCGGCTGATCAACGGCGTCTATCGCCAAAACGATGGGCAGATCTGCCTGAATGGTGAGCCGGTCTACGAGAACGCCGGGGCCAAGGAGCGGTTTGTGTTTGTGCCGGATGAACTGTACTTTTTGCCCCAGTCAAACATGGCGCGCATGGCCCTTTTCTATGCCGCGTACTATAAAAAATTTGATTTCAAACGCTTTGAAGAACTATGCGGCATGTTCCGGCTGAATCGTAACGCCAATCTCAATACGTTTTCAAGGGGCATGAAGCGACAGGCCGCGCTGATTTTGGCACTGAGCACGCGGGCGGATTATCTGTTTATGGACGAGACGTTTGACGGGTTGGACCCCGTGATGCGAGGCTTGGTCAAAAACGTGCTGTATGACGACATCGAGGCGAGAAACGCCACCGCCGTGATCTCAAGCCATTCGCTGCGCGAGCTAGAGGATACATGCGATCAGCTGGCATTGCTACACAAGGGCGGCATCCTGTTTGAGAGCGAAGTGCAAAACCTCAAGACATCGCTCCATAAAGTCCAGGTGGCGTTTTTGGACGCCTACGACCAAAGCCGGTTCGAAGGGCTAGATCTTGTATCCTATCGACAGACGGGTAGTGTCGCATCCTTGATCCTGCGCGGAGATCGGGAGAAAAGCGAAGGGATTGTCCGTGCAATGAAGCCCGTCATTTTTGAAATTCTGCCGCTGACGCTGGAAGAGGTGTTCCTCTATGAGATGCAGGCGCTTGGCTATGGCGTTGAGCTGTGGAACGATTTGGAGGACCGGTCATGAAAAACATCGCATGGTTTAACGGCAAACTGTATGTGGATACGCTGCGCCAGCTCAGGGTGATGGGCAGCGCCTATCTTGTTGCTTGTCTGGCAATCTCGTGGATCCCGCCCATCGTGATGCTGATGGGGGAATCGTGGAGTGCGATGGACATCACGGCCTTCGTTCCCGTGCTGTTCTTTTTGATGTCAATAGGCGCCATCACCATTGTATACAGTGCCTTCTCGTTCCTGTTCCACCGCAATGCCAGCGATATCTTCCATGCGCTGCCCACAAAGCGTATGAGTGTATGTATCTCGCGGTTTTTGGCGGTCATTACATGGCTGTGGGGCATAATAATCGTAACCGTGCTCGGCACCGTTTTACTGTACGGCCTTCTATGCGGCCAGTGGTATTTCTCTTATATACCATGGCTTTGCGGCTACTACGGCGTGATATCGTTGTTCTTTGCCGCGTCGGCACTGTGTGCGTCCGCACTGACCGGAACGCGCTTTGCCGCGCTGGCGGTGACCGGCCTGATGGCGTTTATGATCCGCTTTTTGCTGTTGATGCTCAGCGTAACCATCCTGTGCTTTGCGCCGGTGGTCAGCATGAAGGATTTCGGCATGTTGCTCAACCCGGCCTACAACATAGCAACGGCCTCTCTTATGATGCCCGTCGCAGAATTATTTGTGTCCTCTTTCTACGAAGGTTCTTTTGCCTGGAGTATGGCCAGAATGATGACAACGTTGTGGCCGATACTCTACACCTTTTTGATCGGTATCCTGTACGCGGCTTTGGGCGTTGTACTCTACCATAGGCGCAACAGCGAAACGGCGGAAAAGAGTGCGTCCAATCCGCACATGCAGACGCTGTACCGGTGCGGTATCACGCTGCCCGTTCTGTTGCCGCTTGTCATCGTGTTGTTTGTATACGGCGGATATTCGTTCAGCGGTATCTTCGACCATCCCGGTTTATTGGTGGTGGCGCTGGTAATTTCGCTGATTCTCTATCTGAGCTATGAAGTGATCACACAAAAACGCCTGCGCGGCATCGTGAAAACGCTTCCGTCCTACGTGGTACTGGTGGTATTCTGCGTCCTGTTCGTGATAGGAGCCAAGGGCCTGGCGTTCTCGCGCATTCACATATTGCCCGAGGCGAACGAAATCGAAGGCATACAGTTGGAAATGGAATCCGAAGGACACTATTACAGCGACGAAGACTATTACGACCTTGTCATGGGTTCCTTGATTGTTCAAAGCGATCAGGCAAACGCTATCGTTTCCGACGTGCTCAGGCAAAACGTTGCGGATGCGGAAGGGGACAGAAACTATTTTGCCTATAACGGCGGGAACCGGTATCAGCAAACATTGCGCATACATCTGAAAAACGGCGGGGACATGGTGCGCCTGCTCAGCTTTACGGAGCGGGATATGGAGTCGCTTCAGGCGGCGCTGTCGCAGGATGCCAACTATACCAACGCATTGCGCCAATTGCCCTCGTTGGGCGATGTTGAATGCATAGAGCCGGAAAACTTGGCCGGATACGTCGAGTTAACGAGTGCACAGATGGCCGAACTTTACAATGCATTGACCGAGGAAATGGCGTCGCTGTCCGATGTAGAATTCGCCTTTCTCATCAACCCCTGGGAGATGCCGCAACAAAAAGGCGCGGTATCGTTTGGGCGGATTATCTTTAGCGGGCAGTATCATTATCAGCCGTATATGGGCAGCATTGAGATCACGCCATTGACGCCAAACGCGTTCTCTTTGTTCATTCAAATGATTCAAAGGCAGACGAACAACGGTTTGGCCAATTGTCTGCCAACGTCTCCCGTTATCCATACGGACATCGACATGAACCTGACGCTGTACGACCTGCAAAACGGCAAGACGACTACCAACAACAGCTCTTTTGATGCGGACGAAAACGACCGAATGCTGACCTTGGATGACGACATGTTTTCGGCTTTAAATCTGATTCGGGGCGCCATGGATCAGGAACCAAGCGATTATGTATTGGAAATCTACCTTTCCATCCAGGGCCAAAGCGTTCCGGATGGTTATGAATCGCAGACCGGCTATGTCTATTTGACGCAGGAACAGGCGCAGTCCATTCGGACATGGCTGCCGTTTGTATCGCTACGGCAAGCCGCCGAAAATAAAAAATAGTAAAAGAAATTTAAGCGTAGGATAGTACCATCATTAGACGCCCCGCTTAGCTTTAAGCGGGGCTTTATGTATGCTTTTCTATATCTGATAGGTATAAACATGTTGGGCATTAAGAGATCGACAAAATTATTTTAGCCGGTCTTGCGTTTGTCGTTTCACCGGGATATTATGCGCAGTCCCGTTTTGTATGCCTGCTCGTATATTTGCGCATCCAAACACAGAATAACGGAAAGGAGGAGGGAAGTGCATGGAATTACGGAACAGCCGGATCAAAGCCAATTTGCTCAAAGCCTTGGCGGGCGAGAGACAGGCTTACAACTGGTACAGTTTTGTGGCGTCGCCGTGCAAAGCGCAGAAGCTGACAGCGGTGCGACAGATATTCCTGTCGACCGCCGAGCAGGAGCGGGAACATACCAAGATATTCGAGGATTTTATCAAGACGTCCGCTAGAGAAAACATTAAAATTATGCCTCCATCCCGTCGACAAAACAATCAAGCCAAAAAACTTTTGCGGGCGCTTTTACAACAAATATTAGAATATCAGAAAGTTAACATGGCGTTTGCCGAAACGGCAGAGCAGGAGGGATATACAAAGATTTCCGCGGCGTTTTATACCATAGCGGCCATTGAAAAGATGCAAGGAGACAAGTTTTTACGTATCGCGGATCATATAGCCAACAACCGGCTGTTCCACACGGGAACTATCTGTGACTGAACTGAGGCTATCTACACCACGGCAAGGATGTGCCCGTGCAGTGCCCGGTTTGCCAGCGTGATCAGGGGTATTTCGTACGCGTATCCTTTGCGCCGTTTCTGGGCACTGTGTAGGGAAAGACGGCAATAAAAAAACCCTCGTACGAGGGCTTTTTGCTGATTGACTACAGATCCATACCGTAGGAGATCATGGCTGATCGTAACGCTTGTTTGTGTGCATCCTCCATGGTCGTCAGCGGCAGCCTGACATCGCCACTGCACATGCCCATCATGCACAACGCCGCCTTGACGGGAATGGGGTTCACCTCGCAGAACAGTAGACGTATGACGGGATTCATGCCATGCTGCAGTTTACGCGCTGTATCAAGGTCGCCCCTTAGCATGGCTGCGGTGAGATCGTGCATCTGACGGGGCAATATGTTTGCAACGACGGATATAACGCCCGCGCCGCCCAGCGCCATCAACGGTAAAACGATACCGTCCTCGCCGGAGTACACCGACAGCCGGTCTTCACACAAGCGGATCATTTCACCGACCTGGGATATGTTTCCGCTGGCTTCCTTCATCGCGGCGATATTGGGGTGATAGGACATCGCGGCAAGTGTTTGAGGCAATACATTCAGACCGGTACGACTGGGTACATTGTACACGATGATGGGGATGTCTACGGCATCAGCCACCGCCGTATAATGTGCGATCAAACCGTTTTGCGTGCATTTGTTGTAGTAGGGTGTAACGACAAGCAAACCCTTTGCGCCCGCCGCTTGTGCTGCTTTGGAAGCGTGGATCACTTCTTTTGTGTTGTTGCCGCCGGTTGAAGCGATAACGGGTACACGGCCCGCCGCTTTTTGGATGGCAAACTCAATAACGGCCTGCCGCTCATCCACGGTCATGGTTGAGGGTTCGCCGGTGGTGCCGCAGGCAATCAGCGCATCCGTACCGTTTTCGATTTGGAATTCGATCAGCCGGCCGTATGCTTCAAAATCCACGCCGGATGATGTAAAAGGCGTAACCAACGCAACGCCGGAACCAGTGAAAATACGCATTGTGACCTCCTCTTGCTACTTGTGGACGATATACCCCTGTGCTGCGAGCAATTCCGCCGTTAGCACACCGCCGCCCGCCGCACCGCGTAGCGTGTTGTGGGACAGACAGACGAATTTATAGTCATACAGATTATCCGGTCTGAGTCGACCGATGCTTACACCCATGCCTCTATAGAGATCACGGTCAAGGGCGGTCTGCGGCCGATCTTGCTCTTGAAAATAGGTCAATAATTTATCCGGCGCGCTGGGCAGATGGAGCCGCTGCGGTTCGCCCGCATAAGAATCCCATCGCGAAAGGATGGTTTGCTCATCTGGCTTATTGACAAAGCGCACCGAAACGGCCGCCATGTGGCCATCGGTTACGGGTACGCGGATGCACTGCGCACTGATGACGGGTTTTTGTGTATTTTGGATAACGCCGTCCCTTACGCTGCCCCAGATTTTGAGCGGCTCTTGCTCGCTCTTTTCCTCTTCGCCGCTGATGAACGGAACGACATTGTCCACCATGTGTGGCCATTCTTTAAACGTCCGGCCCGCACCGGAAATGGCCTGGTATGTACACACATTGACCTGCTCGATGCCAAAATCCAACAGCGGTGTTAAAGCGGGGACATAGCTCTGGATTGAGCAGTTGGGCTTGACGGTGATAAATCCGCGTGCCGTGCCAAGACGCTTGCGCTGTGCGTTAATGACATCGCTGTGATGCGCATTGATCTCGGGGATGAACATGGGGACATCCGGTGTTGATCTATGTGCGCTGTTGTTGGAGACCACCGGCGTTTCGGTTTTGGCTATTGCTTCTTCCAAAGCTGCAATCTCGTGTTTTTTCATATCCACCGCACAGAACACGAAATCGACATCCTGAGCGATGGTATGGATATCCGATGCGTCCTTTACAATAAGCGATGCCGCATTTTCAGGGATTGGCCAGTCAAAGCCCCAGCGGCCAGAGACCGCTTCGCGGTATGGTTTTCCCGCCGATCGTTCACTGGCGGCAACCAAAGACAGATCAAACCAGGGATGTCCGTTCAGCAGTGATACGAAGCGCCGGCCAACCATGCCCGTCGCACCGAGGATGCCAACGCGATACTTTTTCATTACAAAATCCTCCCAGTGCCGAAGAGAACAAAAAACGGCACATTCTCAAATGTACCGCCCAAATACAAGGGATGCCCCACGATTTGGGCAGAAAGCGCTCCACTTTCGTGACAGACGAACCGCATTGTGCGTATTCGTCCAGGAACGGGGCGGCGGAATGCCACGATCCTTCGGCGCAGGACTCATTCGCGGCAGTTCAATGGGGTTCCGCCCCCTACTGCCGGTACACATGCCTCTACGCGCCTCTGTTCTGCCTGATGACCTTATGACGAAGTGTTTCAGCAAGAGTCTATCACCCATCCAAAAAGTTGTCAATGTGAAAAGGCCTGCCACAACAACATATGCATGTGCGCTTTTATCTGTGATATGCGTTGTAAACCGCGGTTATATGAAGCAAATGCGTGACCATTTTTTGTTTTTTATGGTATAATAATTGATCATTCAGGTAATGGATGACAATAAGCGCGGAGAGGGATCGTGATGGCTTCCTACGGCGAATTTGCACGGGTCTATGATCTGTTGATGGGTGGGCGAAATGAATACGACTGGCCGGTCTATCTGGTAAAGCTGTTAAAAGAAAATGGCGTGTTACCGCCGCAAAAGATATTGGATGTCGGTTGTGGGACAGGACACGTGAGCTTGTCGCTCATCGAGAGGGGATACCGCGTGACCGGGCTGGACCAAAGTGCGGCCATGCTGGACGTGGCGGCACACAACGCGCATGAAAAAGGATTGTTCATGCCCCTTATACAGGCGGATATGCGGGATTTACCGCAAAGCGGGCGGGTGAATGCAGTTACATGCGCCTGCGATCCGGTTAACTACCTTACCGACGAGTCGGAAGTAGCGGAATTTGTCCAAGGCGTGCAGCAAAAGTTGTATCCGGGTGGCGTATTGCTCTTTGACGTATGCACACCCTACTACTACCAAAACGTACTCGCAACCGGTTGTTACGCGTCGGTGGAACCCCAGGCTGCGTATATTTTGAAAACAAGCGGCGAAGGACGGATATCAAGGATGTTTCTTACGCTGTTTGTCCAACAGCGAAACGGTACCTATCGAAGGGACGAGGAAGAGCATGTCTTAACCGCGTTTGACAAGGAAACGCTGACGGCGTTGCTTGCGGGCAACGGATTTACGGATATCAAAGCCTATGGCTTTAACACGACGGAAGCTGCGAAAGATGCCGATGAACGGTGGCAGTTTGTGGCACTCCGTGCATAGTATGGGAGGAGCCCTTATGGAAACACAACAGACCGACACGATGCTGCGAGCGATGCTCATGGATGGGCAGGCTTATGCCGTAGCGGTGTCGGCAAAAGCAACGGTACAGAAGGCCCAAGACATTCATTGCATGTCCAAAACAACCACAGCCGCAATGGGAAGACTTATGATGGCAGCACTTCTATGCGCCTCGGACATCAAGGATGAAAACGGCGATGTGACCATCAGTTTCAACGGCGGTGGACCGGCCGGCAAAGTGGTGACAGTGGCAACGCCAAACGGAACGGTTCGCGCCACCATGGCGGCGCCGGAGGTTGATTTGCCCATACGCGAGGATGGCAAGTTGGATGTAGCCGGGGCTTTGGGCAATGATGGCCGAATGACGGTTATAAAGGACAACGGCGGTGAACCGTATATCGGACAGGTGAGCATTCAAAGTGGCGAAGTGGGGGAGGATCTGGCGTATTATTTTGCGATGAGCGAACAGCGCCCGTGCCTGATCTTTCTCGGCGTTGTCATCGACAGGGATCAAAGCGTGAAAAGTGCGGGCGGTCTGGCGGTGTTCCCGTTGCCGGATTGCCACAGCCAAGTGCTCGATGCACTGGAGTCGCGCATCGGATTGGCAAAACAACTCTCCGCCATGCTGTCTCAAGGCCAGATGCTGAAAGAATGTCTTGAAATGATCTTTAGCGGTATGAATATGAAAATTACGGATGAAAAGCCAGTATCCTATACTTGCCCCTGCTCGCGCGAAAGAATGGAAAGAGCGCTGATCAGCTTGGGCAAGGAGGAGCTGCACAGACTGGTCGAGGAGGATGGACAAACGGAATTGACCTGCCATTTTTGCCTCGAACATTACCGATTCAATGAATCGGACTTGCAGGCGCTATATCAAAGCGCCCGCGCGTAAAGGAGCAAATGAACGTAAAATTCAAACAAAAAAAGGAGAACAAAGTTCTCGAATTCAAGCGCCAGGGACAATTCCATGCCCGCATTGCCAATCGATATGCGGAAAAGGGCGATTATTTGCAGGCACTTGCGTTTTACCGGCGCGCGGTATCCGATGAGCCCAAGGACATGGATCATAAACTCAACCTTGCGGCGTTGTATTCGGATATGTATTGCTATGAAAAGAGCAACCAATACTTGTTCCGTATCGTCCGCGAGAGCGAAAGCGAGCTGACGGAGTGCTATTATGGCATGGGATGTAATTTCCTGGGTATGCAGGATCTTATGCAGGCGCGGGACAGCTTCTTGTTGTACCTGCAAAAGGATCCAGACGGACGTTTTGCGCTGGACGCCGAGGATATGCTGATGTTCATCGAAGATGAAATCGATGCGCGTGAGCAGAATGAAAACGTGTCCCATGTGATGCAGGAACAGGCGGATGCCGGAAAGGTGGCGCTGGACCGCGGCGAGGTACAGGCCGCTATCGATTTGCTCGAGCCGGTGGTGCAACAGGCGCCACAATTGTACTATGCGCGCAACAATCTGGCGCTCGCTTATTATCTTTCGGGGAAAGCTGACATTGCCGGGCAGCATGCGCAGATGGTGCTGGACATGGAGAAGGAGAATATCCACGCGCTGTGCAATCTTGCGATCTTTGGGGGGCTTGGTTCGACCAGTGATACGGTTAAAAAATACCTTGATAGGGTATCGTGCCTTCAGGCTCAAGCACCGGACGAGGCGTACAAGGCGGCGCTGACCATGTTCGAAGCGGGCAGGATGAACGATGCACGCGCGTTCTTTGAGCAGGCGCTCACATTTTGGCCGTATGACGCCCGCACGTTGTATTGTGTCGGCGTATGCGCCTACAACACTAGCGAGTATTCCAAAGCGCAGCGCTATTTCAACGACATGGCACAGGTGGAGGCGGAAGGTGGTATCGGCGCATTTTACCGCCAGATTGCCAAACGGGCACTGGAAGGCGATGTGGAGCCGCCGCTGGGGTTGATGATGCAAGTGCCTCTGTACGAGGCAGTGCGCCGTGTCAAATATCTCAATGAAAACACAAAGCACGACGTCCGTCAGATCGGGAGGATGTGGCGCGAGGATCTACAGTTTCGTAGCTACGTGAAATGGGCTTTGAATTTATCAGACTGCAACGTACAAAATGCCATGGTGGATCTTCTGGGTATACTGGGTGATGCACAGGCGGAGGAAACGTTGCGTATGTATCTGATGGCACCGGATGTGCTGCGCGAACAGAAAAACCGCACGATGTCGGCGCTTAAAGGCATGGGCGCAAAGGAACCGTATGTGGCATGGACCGGGCAGGGCGTTGTGGAAGCGCGGGTCACGTTGGTGGCGGCGCTGGGCGACGAGATCCCGATTGGCTATACGACGGTGCTGGAAATCTGTGTTAGAAATATGCGCCACCGCAAGTTGGAAGATGTGGTGGAAGCGGCGGTGCGTATCTGGGAGATGTATATCAAAGGGCTGTCCATGCCCTATCCGAAGTTGCAGCAAAAGGCTGCATGGGCGGCGGCGCTGGAGGTACTGGCGCTGCGTCGCATTGGACAGTCGGCGGATATTGCGCACATTGCAATGGCATACGGGACGAAACAAAGTTTGATCGAATACCGCGTATCAAAGATATCACGCGCACTGACACAACAGGAGGAGGGCAAACGACATGATTGATTTTCGGGAGGCGTATGCGGTATGGTTGCGTACAAAGGCCGAATCGTTTGCCGACAAGAGCAAGGAAGAGCTTGACGACATGGTGACGGAACTGTACGATGTATGGCTCAAGACGCCGCAGGACGCATTCAATGGCAAAGCCCCAATGGATTATTTTGACAGCTATGACAGCGAAGCGCTGGTGGACGCGCTGTTGGCCTATGCCCAACAGCGCGTACCGATACCTGATCCGCTGTGTGACGCCATCATGGAAGAGCAGGCGTGCGTTCCGCTGCTTTTGGATGCACTGGATGAGCCGTTAACCGCACAACAGAATCAGGCGGTTTTGGAGCGGTTGAGCGAGATGCAAGAGGAAAGGATGATTGAACCTTGCATGCGCCTGGTTTTGGGACAGGATGACGTCAAGGCGGACCAGGCTGAGCAGGCCATACTTTTGTTTGGACAACCCGTTGCAAAACTGGCCCTCATTCAGCTAGAACGCGAAGGGCTGTCCGACAAGGTGTTGGACAGGCTTGCGGATATTGTAGCGGTATGCGGACCGTGCGAAGGCGCCTATCAACGGCTGTGTACGCTGTTAACACAGCGTACCGACGCGCGCGCCTTTTTCGCACAGTGCCTTGCCAAAACGGGCGATGAGCGTGCGCTGCCCATCTTGATACAGATCGCCAAACACCCCCAACTGGCGTATTATGATTATATTGCCATACGCGATGCCGTGGAGGAATTGGGGGGAGAGCTCGTGGATTCAAGGGAATTTTCCGGTGACAGGGACTATATGATCCTCAAGGAGAGGGACGATTGATGATGGTTTTGGGAGGAAGTGTGGATGGATAAACGGGTTACATTGAAAGATATACAAAAAAGTCCTGTCGTGTCCGCTATGGTGGCGCAGGCCAACAAATGTTTGGAACAGATGGGATATACCGATCATGGCCCGCGGCATGTGGGCTATGTGGCGCGCATAACGTCTGAGATTTTGCACAGTCTGGGCTATGACGAACGGTTGGTTGAATTGGGGCGCATCGTGGGTTGGATTCACGATGTAGGCAATCTGATCAACCGGACCGGCCATGCCGAATACGGCGCAACGATGATGTTACCCGTATTGCGAGAGATGGGCATGCCGCTAAACGAGGTGTTGGCTGTGTGCAGCGCCATAGGAAACCATGACGAACAGCACGGCGCGCCGGTGAGCGAGCTGTCCGCTGCGTTGATCATTGCAGACAAGGTGGACGCACACAGGGCCCGCGTGCGCCGCGGCCGTTACGATTTCAACGATATCCATGACCGCGTCAATTACGCCATTCGCAAGACGAGGGTGACGGCGGAACCGGATGAACGCATCATACGCTACTATTGTTATATGGATCATTCCAGTTCGGTCAAGGAATTTTTGACAATTTACATGTCACGCATGTCGCTGGTGGAGCTTGCGTCCCGGTTCTTAGGATGTGAATTTGAGTTGGTCATCAACGACATGCTGATCAACAACACGCCGGTCAGTCCCAATCTGGCCCAGGGGCAATCGGCGCCGTGTGTGCCCAATGGAGAGCAGTCCTGATGCGGTGTTTTGCCACATGTGCATTTGGCATCGAAGCGTTGGTGCGCGATGAACTCGTTGCACTGGGACTTGACGTTGTCAAGGTGGAGGATGCGCGCGTCGTGTTCGAAGCGCAGCGCGAGGGCATTATTGAAGCAAACCTGTGGCTTCGGTGCGCCGACCGGGTATTTGTGGAACTCCATAGTTTTATTGCAAACAGTTTTACAGAGCTGTTCGACGGCGTACGGGAAATGCCATGGCAAAAGCTCTTGCCCGCCGATGCCAGCATCACGGTGACCGGTAAAACGGCATTGTCCAATCTGGTTTCCATACGTGACGTGCAAAAATTAGCAAAAAAAGCCCTGTGCGATGTAATGTGCGACGCACACGGCTATGATCACTGCCCGGAAACGGGGCAGCAGTACCAGATCGAGATCGGTATCCTGCGCGATCGCATTACGGTGGGGATGAACACCAGCGGCGCGGGTCTCAACCGACGAGGGTACCGCGATTTGTCTACCACAGCGCCGCTTCGGGAAACATTGGCGGCGGCGATGGTAATGCTGTCGTACTACAACGGCACCGAGATATTGATTGACCCCTGCTGTGGATCGGGAACCATTGTCATTGAAGCGGCGATGATGGTGGCACATATGGCGCCGGGTCTTCAGCGTACGTTTGCGTTTGACGGATGGAAGAGCTGGGAACAGGATGCGGCAAAAATGCGCGACAAGGCCAAGGGACAGGCGAAAGACGCAGGATTTGCACATATTTGTGCCTCTGACATCGATGCGGATTGCGTATCCATGGCGCGCAGACACGCCAAGCGCGCAGGTGTCAACGGCTTCATCAATTTTGAAGCGGTGGACATCAGGGAACTTGTGTTGCCGGCGGACAGCGGCGTCGTCGTGACCAATCCGCCATATGGTGAGCGCTTGCCGCAGGGGGAAGCGATGGAAGTGGAACAGGCGTTGGGGGGCATCAAACGGGACAATCCACGCTTGGGTATGTTCGTCATCTCTGCCGATCCTTCGTTTGAAAAGCACTTTGGGCGCAAGGCGGACAGACGAAGGAAACTCTACAACGGAAACATGCGGTGCCAACTATACATGTACATGCGCCAAAGAAAATGGAAAAGCGTCCGCTAAACGAGGTTTGCCCACTGCGGCACAGTATAAAAAGGTAGTGACAGGGAATGCGATTTCTGCTATAATCCAATACTGTTGAGCCAACATAGCTCAGTTGGTAGAGCAGCGCATTCGTAATGCGCAGGTCTAGGGTTCAAATCCCTATGTTGGCTCCATCGAGGTGTAGCGCAGCTTGGTAGCGCGTTTGGTTCGGGACCAAAAGGCCGCTGGTTCAAATCCAGTCACCTCGACCACAAAAAGACCCGAGAATGAACTGTTCTCGGGTCTTTTATGTATCCTCCGGTTTGATAGATTGTTGTAGAAAGCGACATTAAACGGCCAAGTTATTTGTGCTGTTGCGTCTTCTTTTGCTAATGCCATTGCATATCAAAGGTCGCCCGTATTGATTCTCAAATCTTCATTGGCAACATTTTGCTTGATCAGGGAATCCTTGTTCAAGTCTCTTTAATCTCCACATCCGGAAATTTCTCTTTGAGCCAATTTTGGATTTCATCCAACTCGGACTCGGGGACGCTGAGTGTGGGAAGCCTGCCATCCTCACAGTCAATAAATAGGCGTATGTGTTTACCTGGTGTGACTTCTACATTTCTTATTTTGCATCCCTCGTCACAATACGCATTCAAGGCATCAATAATGTTACTCATAGCGAATACCATACCCCTTTTGTAGATTTTCAAATATATTATAGCACAAAGATGATCCACTATTACCACGCTATTGCGAACAAAAAAACAAAAACACATATCATAGGGGATTTTGCTGGACTTGAGATCAAAAAGCCGACAGCTGAAAATTAAGTTATAGATATGTACGATAAATATTATCTCAATAGAAGTAAATTAGGAAAACATCTTGGCGTTGCCAAAAACATTACATAAAATTATAATATCAGAAATGGCTGAATTATAAGAAAATAAATAATATTGATCTATAAAATTCGTAGTGAACATTGGCTGTAAGGAATAAAGTGATAAATGCGACAGGAAGGCCGTTTTTTAGGTTCTATTAAAAGATTTACATTTAAGGGAGGTAAGGAATTTATAATAAAAATCGAATTGCGCACACGATTGACTATATTTATTGCGTATCTATGCTGTTTGTATTCAGCATGTTTAGAACAAAGTATCTTATTGGGTAAGGGATAAGGTCAAAATCATGAAGGATAATGGCAGTACGTATAGCAACACTTCCCGTACGCGTGTTGAACAAGCATTGCTGATGTCTGAACCCCGGCATAGACGGCTTTTTGAAACCGCTAGAGACGGGATACTTATTATCGATGCAAAAACTGGAATGATTAAAGATGTGAATCCATTCCTAGTCGATATGTTGGACTATTCAAAAATAGAGTTCATTGAAAAATACATTTGGGATCTGAGCGCTTTCAATGGCCTTACCCCAATAATGTGTCCAGTTTTTAAATTAGGATCCGGCAGCCATTTTGGGTGTTGAGCCTATTAGATACGATTGCGGCACAGGGCTTTTGTAGCCCAATGAGCTGTGCGGTCTTGCCGTGTTGTAGTATTTGCGCCATTGTTCTATGATCACCTGTGCTTCCCTGATTGTATAAAATATTTCTCCGTTGAGCAATTCATCTCGCATCCCTACCATTGAAGGATTCTACATAGCCATTCTCCCACGGGATGCCTGGCTCTATGAATGTCGGTTTTGTCCCGAACCTCGTTAAGAAGTCCTGTACCCTCTGTGCAATGAACTCACTGCCATTGTCAGATCTTAAGTATTCGGGAATGCCTCGTTTTATGAATAGCTTTACCAGGCATTCTTTCACTTCGTTGGATCGTATTCTCCGTGCGACATATACCATCAGACATTCCCGGGTGTACTCGTCAATGATGTTCAATATCCTGAATTTCTTTCCATCATGCGTTTTATCTTCCACCATGTCGTAGCTCCAGACATGGTTAGGATATTCTGCTCGAAGCCGGATACAGGAACTGTCATTGCTCCACAACCGAGCCCTCTTAGCCTGTTTCTTAGGCACTTTCAGCCCTTGTTGCTTCCATATCCTTTCCACACGTTTATGGTTAATCTTAAAGTCTTCTCGTTTCAGCAATGCCGTAATTCGTGGCGTACCATATCTCCCGTGCTGCGCTGCCAGTTCTTCGATTCGACGTGTTACGGCATCCTCATCTGGCAACCGAATCACTGTATACCTTTGCATTCTTCTGCTTTGACCTATAGCCCGGCAAGCTCGCCTTTCGGATATATTGTACGTATCCATTGCGGCTTTGACGAAGTATCTCCGCTTGTCCGGGCTTACAAGTTTCCCGAGGATATATCCTTGAGTATCGCTATGTCCAATGCTTGATCAGCCACTAGCTTCTTCAATCGGCTGTTTTCTTTTTCCAGTTCTCTTAGGCGCTTTGCCTGGTTCACTTGCATACCGCCGTATTCTTTTCTCCAGCGGTAATATGTTTGTTCAGTAACTCCGATATGTCGTGCTGCATGCGCTACCGTTTGTCCTTGGCTTAGCAGGATTTCCACTTCCCGTAGCATATTGATGATCTGTTCTGCCGTATACCTTTTACGTCCCATGACCTTTCCCCTCGTTTTGTTTTATTGTACCCGCGATGGCTGTTTCCCGTAAATTCCTAACTTTATTTCTGGATACATTTTCGGCGGAAAGGTCAACCACGAAGGCCTACTGGTGTATGTCAAAACGCTGCAGCGATTCGCTGATATGGTCGAAGGCGATGCGACCTTGTATGTGGGATATCAACGGGATTATGTCTTGACCGGTCGGATTATCCTGCAGCTAATCCGTGACTTGCAAGAAGCCTGCATGGAAGTTGCCGAGGATAAAACTAAAAATGACACACCCAAACCTTCCATTTTCAAGGATCAGCAGAATAACCAGCAGCGACCGATGCCCCATATTTCTGGACGTGCATCCTTGGTTTATGATGCCGCCAAGACGTGAGCTTTTGTTGATCAAATATGAGAGGGCATAGTACAATAATATAAAAGATTTGGTAATATAAGGCATATTGAACAAATAAAATTGTGAACTGACGGGATAATGGGTGGAAAACATGAATGCCAAACGGCAAAAGGACAGGGTTGACGCTTTTTTAAAGTGTCATGGTATGCATCACGGCAGCATCGATTTGGATACTTGCCTTGATGATTACGTCACTGAAATGGACAAGGGCTTGCGTGAACCGGGCAGCATGCTGTTAATGCTGCCGACCTATGTCGGGTTGGGTCGGGGCATTGTAAAGAACCAGTGCGTCGTTGCGATGGATGCCGGCGGGACAAATCTGAGATTGGCACTTTGCACTACCGACGGCACGGGACGGGTATCCATACGCAACCATCGCCACTATGTGATGCCGGGATGCGAAGATGAGATCGACCATAAGACGTTCTTCCGCCTTCTGGCGGGGCGACTCGAACCGTTTGCCAAGGAGAGCAAAACGGTTTGCGTTTCCTTTGCCTATCCAACCGAAGCAACGCCATCTCTTGACGGCAGGATCATCCGGATGTCCAAGGAGATGCGCATAAACGGCATAGAGGGATTGATGTTTGGCGAAAATCTGCAAAAGGCGCTGCATAATAACGGCGTTCCCGACTGCCGCGTGCTCGTGACCAACGATACCGTTGCTACAGCGCTGGCGGGTATGACACAGGAGAATATGGCTGACAGCTTTATCGGCCTTGTACTGGGTACCGGCATCAATACCAGCTATGCCGAAAAAACCGAAAACATCCGTAAGCCCTATGCAAAAGGCGATGGAGAAACGATGTTGATCAACGTCGAGTCTGGCAACTATGCCAACCAACCAAGAGGGGATTTGGACATATCGTTTGATCAAACGACGAAGAATCCGGGCGAACAGACGCTGGAAAAGATGATTAGCGGCGCTTATCTGGGCGCGCTTATCCATCATGTCATCCAGGCATCCGAACAGGAACAGCTGCTTTCCGATGCGTTCTATGGAGCGTTTGGCAGGATGATATGTCTAGGAACAACCGATTTGACGCTGTTTATCGACGAACAAAAGAACGATCTCTATGATGCTTGTTTGCAGACTGGGGACAAAATCGTGCTTTTGCACCTGATCCATTCGTTGATCAAGCGCGCCGCCAAACTCACGGCGTTGCAAGTCGCGGGTGCTGCCGTAAAATGCGGCAAGGGAAGACTTGCGCAAAATCCTGTTTGCGTCAGCGTGGAAGGCTCCACATACCAACGGCTGCCCGGCATAAAACGTGAAATCGGGGCGATTCTGGGCGATTGGCTGAAAAATGAACGTGGGATATACACAAATACCATACGGGTGGATCATGCCGTTATCAAGGGCGCTTCCGTGTTGGGATTCTTACTGTAATGTACAGTGTCGTGGTAATGGAGAAAGCCGTCTTACATAATAAGCCGGCTTTTGTGTATCCTTGCTATATGACAATTTCAAAAGGCATCATTCGGATTTATTCGACTGCTTCTTTGCGTTCGGGTTATGGTTTTGTCCTTCTTCGGCAAGGGATGTCTGGCCCTTGCTCTTTTTTTTGCGGCTGCGTTTGTCGTCAACCTGGCTGTCCTTTGGCATGGGTTTACCTCCTTATTTAGGCCTTGACTTTTCATGGCCGGTTTTTGCCTTCCCCTGAATCTCGGGAACAGGCGGCTGTTCATTGTTTGGATCTTTGAAAATTTCGCGGTTCTCGGTCCCATGATTCTTGGGATCGGATGGATCGGGTCTTCTCATACCCGCCTTTGCCATTGTAAACACCTCCTGCCTTCATCTTGTCCAGTTCCAAAAAAGATACAATGCTTGAATGTGCAAAGACCTTGGTTTTGCATGCCGATGCCACTTTCCAACCCTTTCGGCATATGAAAAAATCAAGGAAACTTTAGGTTATCCATTAAAAGCATAACGGATGACGGGCTTGATGATCGATATAGGATCGAAACGTCGAATGATTGCCCATGTCAGAGTGGAAGCCTCTATTGGGCAAGTACAGTATCTGAAGAATTATCTGTTGTATAGCGGCAGGCGATCAGTGATCCACTACGGCTGTTAATGCGATGTGCACAGGCTGTGTACTATGAGCTTTTGCCCGGGGATGCGACGGCTTATAAGAAGAAGGGAAAGGTAACACACGTAGCGGTTGACGGGCACTGATGATGGGTATGCGTTGATCTATGTCATAACACGGACAAGTATAAGGTTCCATGAGTTTTGGCTGAAGCGATTCCAGATCCGCCTCTATCTGATCCGTATCAACGATTGATGTAGCTGCGGGCATTGAAAAGCAGCCCACAGTAGGGCTGCTTTATTCTGCGGTAATGGCAGACTATACTCAGATGCCGTCGAAAATATCGGATGCGGCATAATGCATCACCTGATAGTAGCCCTGCACCTTGCCGTCCTTGCACTTGAGCCAACCGGTCTTTCCGTCGGTCGCTTGCAGCTTATACCAGTACGCCCCGTACACCTGAATTATGGTTAGATCCTCTCCGGCCTGCGGTATAAAGGATACGATGTCGTCGGAATAATCGCGTCCAAGCGTGCTGTATCCGCTGGCATAGTCCCAAATGACGGCATAGTCCATCCCAAAGTACGTCGAGTCGATCTTTTTGAGCAATACGCAGTATTCTTTCAGTGTAAGGGAGCTTTGCGCGTTGAGCGGTTTGACCGTATACGCATCCTCTTTAAGGATACGCGCGGCACCATCACAGATAAAATGGCCCATATACCAGACATCGGCAAATTCCCGCGTTTGTACGGGATACATCACCATACCCTTCGCGTCAAAGACTTCAGCGGGATCGAAGGCGGATATGAAAGAGCCGTCAAACTTGACGTCCGTTAGCGCGCCCATTTTGATGAGTTGTGTACCGTCCCACCAATACAGATAGGACGATACCTTATCGGTCCCGGACAGCTCGCGGTATTTGTCGGTGAATACAAGCTCAAGCATCCCATCGGAATCGTCCACATCGGCGATTGCAAAAAGCTGCGCAAGGCCTTTGATGTCGACTGGATACGTTTCACCGTTGATATAAATCTCGCTTGCTTCATCACCTGCTTTGAATGACACTTCTTCGTCCGCACCGTCCATATCCAAATCAACCAGCGCGGTTTTCTGATAGATATCAAACAGTACGTCGCCGCTTCCTACCTGATCGGGTGTTTCACCAAAAGGCGTTGCGGTGGGTATGGCCTCTATTTGGGTCTGCTCTGGCGAAGTAGCAGAGGGCTGTAATGTAAGCGTACAACCGAGAACGGACAATATTAGAGCCGTCAATATCAAGATCGAAAGCTTCTTCATGTAACACCCAGCCTTTCAGGTTAAAATGGCCTGTAAATTATGTGACAGGCATCTTTGATAACATGATATTTACATTAATTTATGCATTAATTGACGTTCAGCAATGAATAAATTATAGTAGCTATTAAGAGAAATGACAAACAAAGATCTACTATACATATAGAAAAAACGGCACAGATTATCTGTGCCGTTTCATAGCCACGTATGTCGGATCACAAAGACAATCCTGGGATGCTCTATTTTCCTTAAGGGAATGTCAAGATTGCTTTAAGAATAAAAAGTGGAAGCACCAGCTATTTATTCTATCTTGATTCTTTGGTTCTTATACGACACCTTGTGCAATCATGGCATCTGCTACCTTGACGAAGCCTGCAATGTTGGCACCTACGACCAAATTTCCTTCATAACCAAATTCTTTGGCCGCCTTGGATGCATTTTGGTAGATGTTTTTCATAATACTCTTCAATTGCTGGTCAACCTTTTCAAATGTCCAGCTCAAGCGCGCAGCGTTTTGTGCCATCTCAAGTCCAGAGCAGGCTACACCGCCTGCGTTGGATGCTTTACCTGGAGCAAACAACATCTTATTTTGTACAAATACATCCGTTGCTTCTAGAGTGCTTGGCATGTTGGCGCCTTCTGCCACGGCATAGCAGCCGTTTTGAATCAATTTCTCCGCATCCTCTTTATGCAATTCATTCTGCGTGGCACACGGTAGAGCGATATCGCAGGGGATTTGCCAAATGTCGCGGCAACCTTCATGATACTCTGCCGGCGCAACTCTTTGTGCATATTCCTTTATGCGTCCGCGCTCCACTTCCTTGATTTGTTGCAGTATTTTGAAATTTACGCCGTTTGGATCATAAATATAACCGTTGCTATCACTCATTGCTACAACGGTTCCACCCAATTCTGTAACCTTTTGAAGTGCATATAATGCAACGTTACCGCTACCTGATATAACGATCTTGGCACCCTTGATGCTCTTGCCTTGAGCACCAAGCATGTTTTCCAAGAAATAAATTAGACCATAGCCCGTGGCTTCTGTACGGCCCAAGCTTCCACCAAATGGAATTCCTTTGCCAGTTAGAATAGAAGAAAATTCATTAGTTAGCCGCTTATACTGGCCAAACATAAAGCCTACTTCTCGACCACCCACGCCAATATCACCAGCAGGGACATCTGTGTTTTCACCAATATGACGGTACAATTCTGTTATGAACGACTGACAAAAGTGCATGACCTCTGTATCGGATTTTCCTTTTGGATCAAAATCCGAGCCGCCTTTTGCGCCTCCCATTGCAAGACCGGTTCCGCTATTCTTAAAGGTTTGTTCAAATCCTAAAAACTTCATGATGCTCAGGTTTACGCTAGGATGGAAACGCAACCCGCCTTTATACGGTCCGATTGCACTGTTATACTGCACCCGAAAACCACGGTTGATCTGCGCTTGCCCCTTGTCATTTGTCCATGCGACGCGAAACATTATCTGGCGTTCAGGTTCGGCCAAACGTTCCAGAATCTTGGCGTCCACCAAGTCTTTGCGCTTATCAAACACGGGTTCGAGTGAAGTAAAGACCTCATGTACAGCTTGTAAGAATTCCGGTTGGTTTGGGTTGCGTGATAAAACTACCTGATAGGCATCATTTACATAAGACATTTTTTCCCTCCAATTGAAATCTCTCGCATTTGTCATCTAAAACAACATATTGAGTGGATGAAGAACATAACTGCACATTGATGTTCTAGCTTTAACAACCAACTCATTTGTGCGAAGAGTATCATGTTTATTTTATTATTAAACCACAAAATCCTTATCAAATTCAAGAGGGAATTAAAATTGGTTGTTTGTATATCCAATGCAGCGTAAACGCACCACGTTAACATTCTCAGTCAAAGAAGTATGTGGAGAATATTTTTTCAACCGATAAATTCCAAACTGGATCTTTTAACCGTGGACGGCGCGGGCGGCGGTACTGGCATGAGCCCATGGAATATGATGGAAACATGGGTGTGCCTTCCATTTTCCTGCATACCAAAGCACGCGAATATGCAGGCATTCTGGCACAGAAGGGCTGCGACGTTGTGGATATGGCGTTTGGTGGCGGTTTGGCGCGGGAGGTCATGTGTTCAAAGCGTTGGCGTTGGGCGCACCGTATACAAAGCTCGTCTGTAGAGGTCGTTCGCTGATGATACCGGGCTTCTTGGGTTCGAACATCGAAGGCGCATTGAACCCGGACAAGAGGGAAGAACTGTGCGGAAACTGGAATGAGCTCCCCAACAACATCGCAACGGAGTTTGGTTCATCGCCTGAACAGATCTTTGCGGGGTACTACGATATGGAAAGCAAAGTGGGAGCCGACGAGATGAAGCACATCCCCTACGGAGCCATTGCTGTATGGACGCTCTCGGATAAACTTGGCTCGGGCTTACAGCAGCTTTTGGCAGGTGCCAGAAAATTCTCGGCGGGACACATCTCAAGGGACGATTTGTATGCAGAGAACCGAGAAACGGAAAAGGAAACGGGCATACGCTTCTTGACCGATGTGGGTGATGAGACCGCGAAGAAGATTCTGGATCTGTAAAACGTATAAGTTGAAGACCTCCGCAGAAAAGCGGGGGTCTTTTATTATAGTAACACAAAGATATACAAATATAATAAGTTTCAAAGGCGTGAACGAAAGTTCGTATATTCGGTTTGAAACCTCTGGGAAAAGTGATAGACTATTACAAAGGTGCACGCAAAAGGGGATGGGCACGATGAGGGAAAGCCGTATAGCACAAATTAACATGGAGGAAAACAAACCGGATGTAGAAAGTGCCATGCGAAACATGGTTAATCAGCTTGGTACATACAAGAGGTTGGGCTACAAAGCGGTTATTCTCATCCATGGATACGGTTCGTCCGGTACCGGTGGAAACATCAAAAAAGCGGTTTTAAGAAAGCTAAAAGACAATAGCATGAGAGGCATTGTCCGGGGCTATGCAGGCGGAGAAGAGTGGCAAAGCAGAAAAAAAGAGATGCTTACCATGTGTGGATCCTTGGATAAATACGACCGCAGGATCGCTTGCAACGAAGGGGTTACCGTTGTCATCTTGACCAAATGAATTCAATAAAAGGGGCAGGAACATGGTACATAGAACCATCTGCAACATAGAGGCTTTTAAAGTACCGGATGAAAGACGGCAGCGGACTGCGTACGGTTTTCATCAGACTTGGTATGCCAACATGTGGCAGCGCAAGTCGGGTTGTGGCCCAACCGCCGTTGCGAACATCCTGTATTATCAAAAGCGGAAACAGGCGGGTGAAAGGAAGGATGTGATCCTGAGTGAACGGGAAAGCAGGCTTGTTTTCATGGAAGGCGTCTGGGAGCATGTGACGCCTTCGGTCCACGGCATTTCATCGGCAAGAATGCTGCAGGAGGGCATCATGTCCTATGCTGCCGGGCATGGATTAGCCGTTACTGTCGACATGCTGGACATTCCCAAAAACCGGTCCAAACGGCCCGAATTCAAAAGCGTGCTTGCGTTTATCGATCATGCTCTTTCGCATGACATCCCCGTCGCATTTTTGAACCTGAATCATGGTACGCAAACGCAGCTGGATTCTTGGCATTGGGTGACAATTGTTGCGTTGGAATATGAGCGGGACGGTAGTACAGCCATCGTTACATTTATGGACGGAGGACCCGTACAAAAGATCGACCTATTGCAGTGGTTTCACACAACAACGCTCGGTGGCGGCTTTGTGAGCATGAACCTGATCGTATAACAAAGGTTAAATGGAGGAAAGATGGGACACATTATCAAGCAAAGAGCGGGCAGACAAAGGCATAAAAAAGCAGCGCTATGCGCGACTGTAGGTTTGGCGTGTTTTATTCTGTTGTCGGCCTGCTCGGGACAGACAAGAGGGAGCGGCAATTCCACACCCACGAATTTGGATCAGACGACACCAACGGGCGACGGAAACGGGATCTACATCAATATGGATTGCAAGGATGCCAATCTCCCCAGAAGATTCCGAAAATGCGACGATGAGATCGACAATCATATTGGCGACAGGACCATAAATGTCGAAGGACTGGCGGATCTTGGCGTGTCCGCAAGCGGACAATATTCAGCGGAGGGACTGGCACTCGTACAACGAGAGATCGGAGATAAAAGCATCGTTATCGTCGACTTGAGGCAGGAGTCACATGGGTTTGTCAACGGCATTGCGCTCAGCTGGATGGACAAGGACAACAAAGCAAACAAGGGATTGACGCCCACACAGGTGACGGAAGACGAAAACAGCAAGCTAAAGGCGCTTGAAGAAATGGGTGTTGTCACGTTCCCTACGGATGGGGATAGCCAGGTTAGTGTCCAAAGCGTTCTGAGCGAGAGACAATTGACAGAAGATCTTGAATTGTTCTACGTCCGTCTGCCCGTGGCCAACAACGAAAGGCCAACAGATGAGGTGGTGGATGCGTTCATCCAATTTATCCAATCGCAACCGGACGATATATGGCTGCACTTCCATTGTATGGAGGGCGTGGGAAGAGCCACGATGTTCATGGTGATGTACGATGCCATGAAGAACGCCAAAACGGTGGAGATAGAGGACATCATGGACAGGCAGGTGTTGTTGGGCGGAAAGAACCTGCTGCATTCCGGCAACAAAGAGCGGGCAGTGTTTATCGAATCCTTCTATCGGTACTGCAAGGAAAACGACGACGGCTATCAAACCTCCTGGTCACAATGGCTAGGCAAATGAAAATGAACCACGGGGAGATGTCGAACGACATTCGATGATTCCCGTGTTTTGTTTTATAAACCAAATTACTAGGCATCTATAGCACCAATAGCATGATCAGAGGAATGGTGGCGATGGATAGAAATGTGGAAAGAAAGATCAACCGTGAAGCAAATTTTGAATCGCCCCCAAACTTCTCGGCAAACAGTGTCGTATTGGCGGCAACCGGCATGGCGGCCTGAATTGTGAGGACGCCGAGTGGCAGCAGCGATACACCGCACAGTTTCATCAGAAAAAACAGAACCAGCGGGATGATCAGCAGACGCAACGCGCAGATGATATAGACACCCACACCGGAAAGCGCCTCGCGAAAACGCACGCCGATCAGGCGCGCACCGACAACCAGCATGGATAGTGGCGTGGTCATACTGCCAAGCATCGTTACGGATTTGAGCGGTATGGTGGGAATTTTTATTGAAAAAATAAAGGTAATAATGCCCAATACCGTGGCGATTATACCGGGATTTGAGATCACGGGGATGATTGTCTTACGCCAATCGCTTTGGTGCATGAAGATGGACATACCCGCTGTCCATAAGAATATATTGAACATCGAAACGTATATCGCACCGATCAATAAACCGGTATTGCCGAAGATTGCCAGTAGAATGGGATACCCCATGAAACCCGCATTGGAAAAAATGGCAGCAAACTGCATGGCTTTTCGTTGGTCCAGTGCAAACCGGTTGAAAATCTTTTTGCCCACAAGCCACATCGTGATGTGCAGCCCAAATGACCAAATCGCGGCCTGGCCCATTTCCCACAAGAGTTCTTTGGAAAAAGGGCTCTGAAAGGAGATCAGAATTGTACAGGGAAGCGCCACATACAACGTCAGCGACGTCATGGTGCCCAGCCCCGCGTCCGGTAGTATCCCTGTCTTGCGTGCGACTGCGCCCACAAGGATCAGCACAAACAATACGACAACTTGACCAATGATCAATCCTATATCCATTCACATACGCTCCATTTCAAGTACGGTTTCATTCCTGCAAAGTCAAGTCTTGCGTATCCGGACGGAATCGCAAGTTCAAAGCTGCTATACTTTTGTGCTTTTGCATTTACGGCGAAAGGCAACATCAGATGTGTTCCAATACAGAAAGCATCGCAGTCAGTTGATCGATGGCTTCTTCTCCCAAGCGTTCCTGGATGCCGCGCTGCGCTTTCTCCCATAGCGGCAGACCCGCTGAAAGGGTAGAAGAACCTTTCTCCGTGATTTTTAATTGCCGGCTTCTCGTACCGGCAGGAGCAACATCTTCAATGTAACCATCGTTGAACAGATGCTTTAAATTACGCGCCAGCGTCGTCCGTTCAAGACCAACGGCATGGGCCAAATCGCTCACGCTGCAAAGTCTGATTTTCTCTATGCTGGACAACAACGAGAACTGATTCAGCGTGAGGCCGCAAGGCTTGAGCATGGCATTGTAATAATCGGTGACAACGCCGCTCGTACGCCTTAAATTAATGCAATAACAGCGGCTGCTATTCCGTTTGATGTCAGACATCCCGCATGCATCTCCTCGAATGATGTATATACACGATAGTACAGGGCCGCCGTAAAATTGTCAACCTCTCCATCGGAAATAGTTTTGGCAAAAACATGTGAAAAACGATTGTTGCGCTTGAACGGGGCAGGTGGTATCATAAATGCTTAAAACAATTCGTTTGGGGATGATCAGATGCGGGGCAAGGCGAAGGGGCCGTTGCTCATAGCCGCGACGGCGGTGCTGTGGAGTTTTGGCGGACTGCTTATCAAGCTGATCCCCTGGGACGCCATGACCATCATCGGTACGCGCGCGATCTTTGCCGCTGTGGTACTTGCGATATACATGCGCCGTCCGCGCATCACGTTTTCGCCTTCGGTGGTGCTAGGTGCACTATGCATGTCGGGCACAACGGTGCTCTTTGTTTTTGCCAACAAACTGACAACGGCGGCCAACGCCATCGTGTTGCAGTATACGGCCCCCATCTTTGTCATCATACTGTCCATGGTATTTTTGAAAAAGCGGCCGAAAATGTTGGATATAACCGCTGTACTGATCGTGTTTTTTGGCATTGCCTTGTTCTTTTTCGATCAACTGCGCGGTAGCGCCATGCTGGGCAATATACTGGCCTGTTTTTCCGGCATTACCTTCGCGGGTGTATTTTTGATCAACCAAACGCCCGACGCCAAGCCAGAACAGGCATTGCTGTTGGGGCATATTGTCAACATTGTAATCGGCCTACCTTTTATCGTTGCCAACCTCACCTTTGAGCCTGTTGCGATCATGTCCATAACGCTTTTGGGCATATTCCAACTCGGTCTTGCTTATGTGTTGTTTTCCATCGGCATCAAACTGACGCCACCCGTTTCGGCTTCCCTTATCGCTACGCTAGAGCCGCTTCTCAATCCGGTCTGGGTGTTCATGCTGACAGGGGAACGGCCGGGGGGATGGGCGCTGTTTGGCGGATTGCTCGTTCTTGTCACTGTAGTATTTTACAATGTTGCGTCCATCAGGCAAAGCCGACGTACACAAGCCGAAGCGGTGTTTGCCATCGAATCGGAGACGGTCAGCGGATCATAGCAATCCCCGTGTATTTCGCATCAGACGAAATACACGCCACATACCCAGCTTACAAAGGGTGAGGAATCCTTTGCAGAGCAAATCTCTGGTACCAACGGCACAAAAACAGGGAATTGTACTTAAAAACGGTATACAATGTGGCAGCCGATATTAATATGCCATTTATATATTGAATCGAGGAAAACCCGAATGTCCAGCGGCCCGATTGCTATTTATTTCGGTGGTTTTCTGATATCATCGACTCCGATTCGCCCATTGGGTTGGTTGGGCGCGTGGGCGGTAGAAGCATGTTGCCAGACTTTCCGAACTGCTTCGGTGTAATGCTGGCAAGTGGATGTACACCTGGGTATAACAGTACAATACGAGTGCTACGTGTACTATTCAAGCCGCGCATCCATATGCTATAATTAAACAGGGAACGAGATAGATTCATTGCCTACTGGAACTAGCTAATTAAGCACTGAGTGCTGCTGATATTATATATCTTCACTGTCAAGGGTAAATACCAATCTCTGTTTTAAAATGTTGAAAACGAGAGATGCGGGTATGGTTTACCGACCAACACATTGGTTATGTGTAACAGAAAAGGATAAACGTGGTATACTTTAGCTTTATAAATATACCTAAAATCGTCGTAACGGTTTGACAAACGGGGGAGGGGCATATGAACATTCAGGAGTTGACCAGAGAGCAGCTGATCGCGCAGATCGAAGCATTGGACGCGCAGATCAAAGAACTGTCGGTGAAGATTGACGAACATGCCAAAAAACAGGCAAATCCATATGCACCAACCGACGAACGATATCGCTTCTTGTTTCACGAAGCGCCAATAGGGATTTGCATTACGGATTTACAGGGGGCTATTCTTGTTGTCAACAAAGCGACACAGGAGTTTTTGGGATACTCCGAACATGAGTTTGACAGGATGAACATCATTGACCTGTATACGATTCCCGATGAACGCAAACGCCTTATCGATAAAATCAAAGAATCGAAGGGTATCCGGGATTTTGAAATAAATATCAAGAAAAAAGACGGCAGCATTTCAACTGTTTTGATCAATTCGGATTTGATCGTATTGGACGATACCGAGGTTTTGTTGACCTCTATCTATGACATCAGCCAGTATAAAGGAATGCGGGAAGAGCTTACGGAAACGGAAGACCAGTACCAGCTGCTGTTTAAAAATGTTCCGGTTGGGATTACCGTTACCAATTATCTAGGCAAGATCATTGACAGCAACCAAGCCATTCAGGAGTTGACGGGATATACCGAAAAAGAATTGCAAAAAATGAATGTCCTGAGCTTTTACATGGATAAGGGGGAAAGGAAACGCCTGCTGGACGCAACGGAGGAGAATGGCGCCGTGCGCGATTTTGCAACGACGTTTCGGCATAAGAACGGCCACGCAATCTCGGTTCTGATCAATACAGATCTGATCAAGTATAACGAGCGGGAGAAGATACTGTTAAACTCAATACGGGATATAACGGACATCATGAAGATCGAAGATGAATCCACGAAGCAGCGTGACTTTACCAACGCGATATTGGATACGACCGCGTCGCTGATACTGGTTCTCGATCGAGAAGGAAAAATTACAAGGATTAACAAAGAATGTGAAAACGTAAGCGGTTATACATCGGAGGAATTACAAGGACAGTATATTTGGGGGAGCCTATCCAACGAGCCTGAAGATGCTAAGAAAAGGGTAGCGGAACTGATTGCGGGGGATTATCCCATAAAGCATGAAAGCGTTTGGGTGAAAAAGGACGGGGATGAGCGCCTTATTTCCTGGTCGAGTACCATACTGCTGGACAATGAACACAATGCGGAGTATATCATCTCCACTGGCATTGATATCACCGAGCGCAAGCTGGCTGAGATCGAACTGAAGGAAGCGAATGAGAAATTGGCCGGCTGGGTGAAAGAACTTGAAGAGAGAACCACGGAAATGAAATACATCAGCGACATGGGCGAGCAACTCCAAAGCTGTCAAACCGTGGAAGAAGCTAGTGCCATCAGTGCGCAATACATCCGTATGATATGCCCGGCCAGTCATGGCGCCATTTATCTGATCAATCCGTCCAAGGATCAGGCTGAAGCAGTGGAAATGTGGGGGGATCCTGTTTCCACGGAAAAATTGTTCGTGCCGGCAAACTGCTGGGCGATACGAAGGAACCGGCTGCATTTGGTGGATGAAACGCATCCGGGATTGCTCTGCGGGCATATTATCGGGCCTAAAGAAGGCGAATACCTATGCACGCCCATGATGGCACAAGGTGAAACCATAGGGATATTGCACTTAAGCCGCGCCGTCTATTGTCAGGACAGCCTCGGAGCGGACAATGTGAAATATAAAGATCATAAAATTGAAATTATTTTGGAGATGGCAGATCATATTGCGTTGGCCTTGTCAAATCTGAAGTTACGTGAGGCATTGCGCCAGCAATCGATCCGTGATATTTTAACGGGTTTGTTCAACCGCCGTTATATGGAAGAAACTTTAGCCAGGGAGTTAAAGCGGGCGGCGCGGGAAAATAGTCCTGTAGGCGTGATCATGTTTGATATAGACCATTTCAAGAACTATAACGATCTGGTCGGACACGACGGGGGTGATGCACTGCTTCGCGAGTTGGGCGCTTTTTTGTTGAAGAATACGCGCGGCGGAGATATCATTTGCCGGTATGGCGGAGAGGAATTTGTTGCCGTATTACCGGGCGCGGATGCAAAAACCACCGCGATACGGGCGGAGGAACTTCGTAAAGGTGTAAAAGAACTGCTGGTGTACCATCTTGGCAAACCGCTTGGTACATGTACGATTTCCCTGGGTGTTTCCGCGTATCCCGAGCATGGACAAACCAGCGAGACAGTATTGAAAAGCGCCGACATGGCGCTGTACCGCGCAAAGAATGAGGGTAGGGACCGGGTTGTGGTTGCGCCGTCAATTGGATAGAGAGAACACGTTCATTATGGCATAGTTTGACAAAGCATTTGCCGGGATGGAATTTTGATATCGTATTATCTATGGTTTATAGTTGACTATGGGAGGGGAATAGGCTGATGAAAACCGAGAAGACCCTGCACATCCTTTGGACCAATGCGGACATCCATACATCGATGCACATGGTCATGATGTATGCGACCAACAGTATGCTCAAGGGATGGTGGGATCATGTAAAGGTCATCATCTGGGGCGGTACAACAAAACTCGTTTCAGAAAACGATCTTGTGCAGGAGAAAATGAAAATGGCCATGCAGGTCGGTGTGGAATTTTCCGCCTGTATAGCGTGCGCCAGCGTTTTCGACGTGGTGGAAACGCTTGCAAGCGCTCGGTATTGAGGTGATTCCCTGGGGCAAACGACTGACGGATCTGATTGATGAGAACCAGAAACTGATCACCAGTGTGATTCAAAAAAATAGAAGCCGCCTCGCGCGGCTATTCATTTTATTGTATGAATCGAAATTATTTCAAGATCATATCGATGCTCAGCCCGCTTGTATTTAAAGTACAAAAAAAATGTCTATGCCGACGAACGCGGTGTTGAACAGGTAAAAGATCAGCACATAATTCATGTCGAAGAGGATCTTTGCCGTCATGCCGAACAGGTAACCGACGAAGATC